>NZ_JBBOQR010000001.1:0-1595000 GCF_038004145.1 Ureibacillus sp. FSL K6-2830
GTAGACAACCCCCATTTGATCGGTGTCCGCATAGCGGATTTCTACTTCTTTTTCGCTGACAAACATTTTGTATCACCTCTAAAACAGTATACCTCAATGAAATAATCGTGCAAATGAGAGAGGCGAGATATATCATTTTTTTCCATCTATATTTGAGGAGTTTATTGGGAATAATACTTATACTTATACGAATTGCCTACTCTACAAAAATTGGATAGTGAGATACGATGAATATAAAGATTCTAATGCGATATATTGGCAGCCTCTGGATAATTAAATATTATATTAAAATGAAAAAACTGATGTGAATGGACTATATCATTCCATCAGTTTTTGTGTTAAAAACCAATTAATGTACTGATCGTTTTGAGATCATTGAGAATATTTTCTTTATTGTTTTTGACATTTGTATACCAAGATTCAATGATTTCCATCGCTTTATCTTCAATTTGTTGATTTTTCTTAATTAAAGAAACAATCGTATCAATGAATTTAGTTCGCTCTTCATAAAACTTCGTACGCATTTCGAAATCTCTATTCACTTCCATCTGAAATACTTTACCAAGGCGGATGATTCCTAAATTTACATGTTGTTCAGCATAAAGGCTTGACCCAACATAAGCCAACTTTTCTTGAAATGAGACAGGTTCATCTTTAAAATAACTTGCCATTAAACTCTCTACTTCATTAGTTACAGATTTTAACTTATTAACTTGGGTTGGAGCGAGTTCTTTTGCTTGTTCAAAAATAGGTAACATTGCAAGGGTATCATCAAATAATTCCTTCACCTTTTGAATTCGTTCTGAATCATGAGGAAGGTTTAATTGATGGTGAATATTTTCAAATACATATAATCGTTGAAGATATCCTGTTAGTAAAACAATTCCGTTATACACTTTTCTAGCATCCATTGTCATATGAATCCCACTTTCATTTCAAATCTCTTTTTGAACATAACATAAAACAAATGAAAACAAAATAGTTGATTTTTATGAAAATTAATAAAATACGGATTTTTAGTTGTCGACATGAAATTGAAAGGGCCTGTCCAACAATTGTACTTTTGGACAGGCTTACTGCTTATAAGTCAATTTGCATTCCCATATATTTGGAGCAAAGGAAAAAGCGACTTATGAAAAGAAGGCGTCTTGAAAAATCTCTCGAGACGCCTTCTCCGTTACCATTCAATATTTGCAATGATTCCTTCTTCATCGTGAAGTTCTAAAACAATTCGAGCTGACATTGCATCTCGATGCAATTGTTCCTCAATGTAAAGTCGAATTGCTGTAATGAAATTAACAGTGTTATAAGGTTCCATTTCGCCGTTTACATACGCTTCAGCTGTAAAACCACTAGCATCATCGTACATCAACTCTACTTCCACATCTTCTGGATTGACATGTTTAAATTTAGCGTGGAATAGACAAACGGCATCAATGATCTCTTGTTCAGATAACGTTATCTTCTCCAATTTTCCGTAACCTCTTTTTCGCTTTTTCGTTTTATCATGAAATAAATTTTAATGATTAAATATGCAATCAATAAAATGGCACCGAGATTAATAACTAAGCCTAAGAGATTTCCTAGTAATCCCATGTCAGCAAATAGGCTTCCAAACAATAATCCAGCAAGTCCACCGATCATAAGACCTTTCATTAATCCACCGGAAGAAAAACCTCCCTTTTTCGTGGAAGTAGATGTATTATTGTCGTTTTTATTTGTTGTTGCTTTGTTAACGCTACCATTTGTACTAGCATCATCATTTGTCATGCGGTTTTTTGTTGCACCATTATTGCCGCTAAAACCTTTTTTGCCTGATTTGTAAGATTTGGCTTCAACAGTGAAGTCCCCACCATCGTGAAATACAACTGCACCAACATTTGAGAAAACTAATGCAAATGCAAGTACAATGGCTGAAAGTTTTTTCATTTTAAATCCTCCTATTTACATCTTTTGATGTCATACACTACCAGTATATCAAAATCATGATTGTGAACAAACTAAATACATATTTTAATTTTATAATTACATTTTAGTATACATAATATAATTATATAAACCTAATAATTATTTTTTAATAATTTTATTACAATAATGATAAGATTATTATTCATGCAAAGAATTGTATAAAAATTTATTGTACAATGATGTTCAAAGAGGTAATATAAAAAATATATTTTTTGTTGTTTTAGGAGGTAGGAGAAGTTATGAGTAAAATTAGAATTGGGATTGTTGGTTACGGAAATTTAGGTCGGGGTGTAGAAGCGGCGATTCAACAAAATCCAGATATGGAATTAGTGGCGGTGTTTACGCGCCGAGATCCAAAAACAGTGGCTGTTAAATCAAATGTGAAAGTTCTTCATGTGGACGATGCACAATCTTTTAAAGATGAAATCGATGTGATGATATTATGTGGTGGTTCTGCAACAGATTTGCCAGAACAGGGACCATATTTTGCTCAATATTTTAATACAATTGATAGTTTTGACACACACGCACGTATTCCTGAATATTTTGATGGTGTCAACGCTGCAGCTGAACAATCCGGAAAAGTTGCAATTATTTCAGTTGGTTGGGACCCAGGATTATTCTCTTTAAATCGCCTTCTCGGTGAAGTTGTATTACCTGTAGGAAATACATACACGTTCTGGGGAAAAGGTGTAAGCCAAGGGCATTCTGATGCAATCCGTCGAATTCAAGGTGTAAAAAATGCTGTACAATATACAATTCCTATTGATGAAGCGGTAAATCGTGTGCGCAGTGGTGAAAATCCTGAACTTTCAACACGTGAAAAACATGCTCGAGAATGTTTTGTCGTATTAGAAGAAGGAGCAGATCCTGCAAAAGTAGAGCATGAAATCAAAACAATGCCAAATTATTTTGATGAATATGATACAACTGTACACTTTATTTCTGAAGAAGAATTAAAGCAGAATCATAGCGGAATGCCTCATGGTGGATTTGTTATTCGAAGTGGTAAAAGCGACGAAGGTCATAAACAAATTATTGAATTTAGCTTGAATCTTGAAAGCAATCCGATGTTTACTTCTAGCGCTCTGGTAGCTTATGCACGTGCTGCATATCGATTAAGTCAAAATGGAGATAAAGGTGCTAAAACAGTGTTTGATATTCCATTTGGCTTACTATCTCCTAAATCTCCAGAAGATTTAAGAAAAGAACTTTTATAAAAGCTAATTGAACGAAACGGCTTCAGCTCGAAAATAATAGAGCGAAGCCGTTTTATTATGGTTGGCTTTTTTGACCGGAAAATCCCTTTTCCCCTTCTCCCCAACTTCTTGAGGCGCTTTCCTCCAACTATTCAAAAAAAGCAGGTTGAACAAGTCAACCTGCTTTCATATTGCTAGAAATTACTTTCCAGCTAATTTGTTTCTTAATACCATTTGTAGGATACCGCCATGACGGTAGTAATCTACTTCTACTTCTGAGTCGAAACGAGCTAATGCTTTGAACTCAGTTACTTTGCCGTCTGGAGAAACTGCAGTTACTGTTAAGATATCGCGAGGTTTTACATCGTCTGTTAAGTTAACAGAGATTGTTTCATCTCCTTTTAATCCTAAAGTTTCTGCGTTTTCACCAGGCATGAATTGAAGTGGTAATACACCCATCATTACTAGGTTAGAACGGTGGATACGTTCATAGCTTTGTGCGATAACTGTTTTAATACCTAATAAGTAAGTACCTTTTGCAGCCCAGTCACGGCTAGATCCCATACCATAGTCGTTACCAGCAAGAACTACTAAGCCAGTACCTTGTTCTTGGTATTTCATGCAAGCGTCATAGATGTATTCTACTTCGCCTGTTGGCCAGTAAGTTGTGAATCCACCTTCTGTACCAGGAGCAATTTGGTTGCGGATACGGATGTTTGCAAATGTACCACGCATCATGACTTCATGGTTACCACGGCGAGAACCGTAAGAGTTGAAGTCGCGGATTGCAACACCTTTTTCTTGTAGGTATTTACCTGCAGGAGTATCTTTACCAATTGCACCAGCTGGTGAAATGTGGTCAGTTGTAATAGAATCACCAAACTTCGCAATTACGCGCAAGCCTTTAAGCTCTTGAATTGGAGCTGGTTCTTTAGATAAACCTTGGAAGAATGGTGGGTTTTGGATGTAAGTTGAATTTTCATCAAATGTGTATAGAGACTCAGTTGATGTTTCAATTGCATTCCATTTTTCGTTTGCAGTGAATACTGTTTCGTATTCTTTCTTGAATAATTCAGGTGTAACGACTTTATTTAAGATGCCGTATACTTCTTCAGATGATGGCCAGATGTCGTTGAAGTATACATCTTTACCATCTTTGTCTTTCGCAATTGGATCTTTTTGTAGGTCGATATCTACAGTACCAGCTAAAGCATAAGCAACAACAAGTGGTGGAGATGCTAAGTAGTTAGCTTTTACTAATGGATGAACACGACCTTCGAAGTTACGGTTACCAGAAAGAACAGATGTTACAAATAAGTCTTTTGATTTAATTGCTTCTTCGATTTCTGGAAGTAATGGACCAGAGTTACCGATACATGTTGTACATCCGTAACCTACAGTGTTGAATCCGATTTGGTCAAGGTAATCTTGTAAACCAGAATCTTTTAAGTAACCTGTTACAACTTTAGAACCAGGTGCTAAAGATGTTTTTACCCATCTTGGTGGTTTAATACCAAGTTCAACCGCTTTTTTCGCAACAAGACCTGCAGCGATTAATACGTAAGGGTTGGATGTGTTTGTACAAGATGTGATAGCAGCGATTGCTACAGCACCTGTAGGCATTTCTAATTCTTCGCCATCTTCAAATTTAATTGTTGAAGTTTTAGCAAATTCATCTTCTGTTAAGCCGAAACCTTGTACGCCCATTGGAGCTACAACCGCTTCACGATAACGTTTTTTCATTTCAGAAAGCGGAATTAAGTCTTGTGGACGTTTTGGACCAGAAAGGTTTGGTTCGATTTCGTCTAATTTGATTTCTAATACGTCTGTGTAAACTGGTTCGAAGTTTGGATCGAAGAACATATCGTTTTCTTTTAAGTATTTTTCAACTACTTGAACGTGTTCTTCATCGCGGCCAGTTAAACGCATGTAGTTAAGTGATTCATTGTCAATTGCGAAGAAACCGCAAGTTGCACCATATTCTGGAGCCATGTTGGAAATTGTTGCACGGTCTGCAAGTGGCAATGTAGCTACACCAGGACCGAAGAACTCAACGAATTTACCTACTACGCCGCGTTTACGTAATACTTGAGTTACTTTTAATGCTAAGTCCGTTGCAGTAGCACCGTTTGGAAGTTTACCAGTCAATTTAACACCGATAACTTCTGGGATTGTGAAGTAAGATGGTTGTCCAAGCATACCAGCTTCAGCTTCGATACCACCAACACCCCAACCAAGAACTCCAAGACCGTTGATCATTGTAGTGTGGGAGTCAGTACCAACTACTGAATCTGGGAATGCTTCGAATGTGCCATCTTCATTTTCTTTAACGTGAATAACCGGTGCTAAATACTCTAAGTTTACTTGGTGTACGATACCAGTTGCAGGTGGTACAGCACGGAAGTTATCGAATGCAGTTTGAGCCCATTTTAAGAATTTGTAACGTTCAGCGTTGCGTTCAAATTCTAAATCCATGTTTGCTTGTAAAGCAGTTGGAGAACCGTATTTGTCAACTTGTACAGAGTGGTCAATTACAAGGTCAACCGGAATTTCTGGATTGATTTTTGATGGGTCTCCACCTAATTCTTTCATAGCAGAACGTAAAGAAGCTAAGTCTACTACTACTGGTACACCAGTGAAGTCTTGTAAAACAACGCGAGAAGGTTTGAATGGCACTTCTCCTTCTGGATCTGCACCTTCTGCCCATTTTGCAAGATTATTAACGTGTTCTTCTTTGATTACATAGTCATCATATTGACGTAGAACAGATTCTAATAATACTTTGATTGAATAAGGTAGGCGTGAAACTTTTGCAATGCCTGCTTCTTCTAAAGCAGCTAAACGGTAATAATAATACGTTTTACCATTTAACTCAAAAGAAGCACGACTGTTGTGTAAGTTGCTCTTTGTCATATGTAATCCCCCTATATAAATTTTGAAAAGGCTTGCTAGTTCTTTTCTCCATGACCAATCATAACTCACTTATCTTCATAAGTAAATTACATTAAAATTATGTTTTGTCATTAGAGATTTTTATGACCCATTTGGGCAATTAAATTTTATTCCAAAAGATTCAAGAATTCAACGATGTGTATAAAAATGCTACATTCATGAATTCTATGAATATTTTGGATAATGCTAATTATAGTTTATACTTAACAATAAAAAAATTAAAGAGAGATTTTCTATTAATTATTCCCTTTTTCTAGTCAGTTATTATATTGATAATTCACTCAGGATTTCATCTTTATCATTTTTGATTACTATATGAAAATGTTCGGAATCTTGGAGTTTTTCCAAATCAACATACCAAATGAAATAATCATTTACCTTATATAAATCAATTGTTTCTTTTGGTAAAGTTGAAAGATTGAGCAATGTAGCTTTTTCACCATTTACGATCACTTCTACTTGTCCTTCTTTATTTATTAATCCATATAGAATTTTTCCATCAGAATGAGCGGAAGTGATTTCATTTTCATTTAAACGCTTTGGCAGCTTTGCGTATGCACCGTTACCGCTTGACCATCCTTTCAAATTTTTCTTTACTACACCCGTACCAAAATAGTTTCCATTGGACAAAAAGAAATATCGATGTTCTTTTTCTGTTTTCGGCCCTTCAATCCACTCATACTCTGCATCTTTTGGCAATGCTTCTTGCGGCGTGTCAAACCCTTCACCTGAAAATTGAATTGTAATCTGTTGGAACAAAAAGGCCAGCATGATGATTAATGCTGCAAATAATACCGTCCTTGTAAACCTGCTTCTCATGTATTTTCTTCCCTTCTTTAATTTTCATGGCGTCCTTATTTGAGAAAACCTTAATATAAAAATTTAACATTTCATAAAATGAAGCGTACTCACCATTCTGGCTTAAATTTCAATACTTCTCACCACAACCCCAAATGGCTTTTATACACTTATTCAAGGAAGTGACCACTTTACTCCTCTGTCCTTACTGAAGAAGGAATTTAATCCTTATACCATTTTAACGAAGACCCCTTATAACGACATCATTTTTTTACTTAGTTTCATTAAAAAAGGATTAGAATTCCAATTTTTTAGTGAGAATAGTTATATGTAAGTTTTTAGGAGGGGTTAAATGGTAATTCGTTTGTTTTACAATTTGATGTTTTCAAAATATAAAACACTAAAAGGTGCATTAGCTAAAGCGAGTAACGGTGAAGCAGTACAGCTGTTACCTAAAAAATATAAAGAATCAATTCAATTTGAAAAAGATATGACACTCATTGGTGATGGGAATGGTCAAACCGTTATTGAAGGAATGTTTATCATTCCCAAGAACGTTCGTATTACGTTTAAAAAAATGAAAGTTTCACCGACTGCCCAATTATATGTTGAGGGTGAAGCGATTTTTGAACACTGCATCATCGAAGGAAATGCGGATGTACTCATTACAGTAAACGGAGGATATTTAAAAGGTGTTAATAGCAATTTTAGAAAAGCAAAAGAAGTAGGAATCGCACTCCTAAATAATAGTAATGGTGTATTTATCAACTGCAAGTTTCATCATAATGGAAAAATGCAGCTTTTTGCAAAAAACTCAAAAGCTTTTTTAGAATCATGTGAATGTTCAAATGCTTTGAAAGGATTTTGGATCACAGATCAATCCTTTATGCAAACAAAGAAATGCCATTTGCACCATCACGCAGAAAGACAAATTTCAGTGGAAAGATCGACATACATGGATTTTAATAGTTCAATTGAACGTGGTGAAGGATTTGGAATTGTAGTCGAAGAAGCTTCAGATGTTTTTTTACATTCAACCATTCTTTACTCCCATAATGCTACTCAACTCTTTGTTGACAATAGTGTATTGAATGGAAAGCAATGCACAATTCAACATGGAAATGAATGCGGTGTCATCTTGCAAAATAGTGATGGAACACTATCCCATTGTGAGATTTCAAATCATCATAATATCAATGTTCAAGCGAGAAAAAAATCTAAAATGCAAATTGAGCGTTGTGAAATTCATTCAGGACATGAAAATGGATTATTAATAAGTAAAGAATCTATAGTCAATTGTAATGAAACGGTTATTAAAGATCATTTATCCGCTCAAGTGGCAATCACCGAAAAGTCGTTTTGTTCTATGAAAGATTGTTTAATCGTAAATGGCCGACACGTTGGAATATATGTAGAAAAAAAATCGGAGTGTATGCTCCTCCAATGTCAAATTACGCAAAACAACAATTCCGCTATTAATGTTGATCGTGGAATCATGAGAGTATACCGCTGTGAAATTTCAGAAAATAACGGAAACGGAATATTGGCCGTGACAAATTCATTGGTGGAAGTAGACGGGTGCAACTTTTATTACAACCAAATGCCCCATATTGCATGTAAATCAAAGGTAAAAATTTATTTAAGCAATTCGGATTTTCAACGTGGTAAAAGTATATTTCTGTTACATCGTTGTGAGATTTACGCAATTCACACGAAGTTTCGTAATAGTATGAATGTACAAATTGAAATCAATGATCATTCCACTGCAAAATTCGAACATTGCCAAATATATAATGGAAAATCCTATGGAGTAAAGGTTTTGAAAGATTCAAACTTCTTTTTCTATCATAGTCAAATCTTCCAACATGATTTAGCTCAAATTGTTGTCAATGATAGTTCCGTTATATTGAATAATTCTGAGATTTATCAAGGGAAACGAAATGCTTTATTTATTCAAAACCACAGTGAAGTGTATATTCAAGAAAGTTTTATTTCGAAACATTTGCAAGCTCAAATTTGGATTGATTACGAATCCATATTAGAGCTCATGAGTGTGCAATTAACAGATGGAGCGCATTCAGATTTACATGCGCAAAATCAATCAAAAATCTATGTAGAAAATAGCATTATTCGCAATGACAAATATCGCTATAATGTTCAAGCATTAAACAATTCAAAAATTGAAATCGTCAAAACCATCGTTGAAAATAAATACGGTGATGTGTACTATAGCGAAAATAATAGTTCCATCAATAATTCCGATTATTGATGGAATTTTTTGTTGTAGTTTAGCTTAATGTTTACTGATATATTATGAAAAATGTTCTATTTGCTGCAATTTTAGTTTTCGAAACTAGCAAACTATGAGAAAATAGTTAGTTGGAAAGGAAGAGATTCGAAAGATATGACTACTTTAGAAAAAATTACTCCAAATTATGATCCGTGGGAAAGTTATTTAGATGTTATGCAATATGGAAAACTTGTATTGTCAAATATTGAGTTTACAACAACTTATTTATGCAATATGCGCTGTGCTCATTGTGCGGTTGGATACACTTTACAAACAAAAGATCCAGATGCACTACCTCTTGAATTACTGTTAAAACGATTGGACGAAATTCCAACTTTAAGGTCTTTGAGTATAACTGGCGGAGAGCCAATGCTTAGCAAAAAATCAATTCAACATTATGTAAAACCAATTTTACAATATGCTCATGAACGAGGAATTCGTACGCAAATTAATTCGAATTTAACCCTTGATTTAGAAAGATATTTGGAAATTGCGCCTTATATTGATGTGCTCCATATTTCTCACAATTGGAGTACGATTGATGAATTCGTTGAAACGGGCTTTGCAATGATGGACAGAAAACCAACTTATGAACAGAGAGCGAAATTGTTTGAACGTATGATTGAAAATGCTCGAGCTTTAAGTGAACAAGGTGTCATGGTTTCGGCGGAAACGATGTTGAACAAAAAAACGGTTCCATACATTGAACAGATTCATCATCAAGTAGTTCATGAAATGAAGTGTAAAAGGCACGAAATACACCCAATGTACCCATCCGATTTCGCTTCGTCATTAACAAGTCTTACATTGGATGAAACACGCGATGCCATTCACCATTTACTCGACATTCGAGATGAAAATACGTGGATGCTATTTGGTACACTTCCGTTTTATCATTGCAGTAAGAAAGAAGAAGATTTAGCATTGTTAAAACGATTAAAAGAAGCAAAAAATGTGACGTTGCGCAATGATCCGGATGGCCGTTCTCGTTTAAACGTCAATATCTTTACAGGAGACGTTATTGTCACTGATTTTGGTGACACTCCTCCTCTTGGAAATATTCAATCAGATTCATTAGTAGAAATCTTTGATAAGTGGTTGGATACACCTTTAGCAAAATCATTAAATTGCCATTGTCCAGCTGTGAAATGTTTAGGCCCTAATGTGCTTGTGAAAAACATGTATTATCCTAATGTAACATTTGAAAGTGGTTCAGCTAAGAAATAAAAATGGTGTCTAGAAAGTCGAAAGCTTTCTAGACACCATTTTACTTATGAACATAAATCTTTGCTTCTGCGGTAGTCGAAACAAGTTTCTAATACATCGCAAATAAATTCGACTAAAGTTGCGCCACAGTTACAAAGGGACCGTCTTTTTCAGCCGACAATTTTGTGGTTAATGATCGAAATTCAAAATCTGTTGAAAATCGATTGCCATCGGAATTGGAGGAATTTCGGATACTATATCTGATTCTGTTAAATTTAAAGGATAAAATGAATATTTTTCTTCAAAATCTACAGATATAGTGAGATTCTGTTCTATTGAGTCAATCGTAATATTAGATAATAATGCTTCGGTTGAAAAATCAACATTTGAAATATGATCGATTGTTGATAAAACATGATGAAGTTCTTCTTGTGAATATGGCAAAGATTCATTTTCTAATAATGGTTTCATTTCTTGCTGAAGAAATTCTTGTATTTCACGTATACATTGAAACTCATTTAATTTATTTACATATTTTTCTATATTCCTCTGCTGTTTTTTTCTGTTGCTATTTAATAAATGAGCTTTATTCATTATTTTTTCAAGTTGTTGTTGAGTTAAATCATTAATATGATCTTGGGTATTATATAAATCGTTAAGTAAATCAAGTTCAAGTCTTTTAATAGAATTATATGCATCTTTACACTTACACTGTAATTGATTCAGATGTTCTGCCTTTTTTAATAATAAATTGATTTCATTAGAATTGTCTTGAATTAATGGTTTTACAAACTTTTTACGTAAAAGCTTCTTTTCTTGTTTTTCAAAATATTGATATTCCAGCATATATTCACTATGAAGTTTTCGATATTCTCGCACTTTTTCATGATACTTTATTGCAAGTGTAACAAATAGATCAACTCTGTCGTCTTTTAAATATTTTTCAAATTCAAGAACTTGTAGTAACTGGTATAGCGTTTGAATATTTTTAAATATTTGGCTAATATGAGCATATTCTTTTTCATATTCAGATAAGATTTTTAAATCTCTTTCATAGCTTGAACGTTCTATCGTATTATTGAATGCTGCAAGATTTTTCATATAATTTGCAGCGGACAAATAAGGTTCGCGTTCCGGTATTAACTTTACTTCCCTTTCGAATAATTCAATCCACTGTTTAAATCGAAAGGCAATGTTTTTAGCCCTTTTTATGTTTTCCTTCGATAAATGGTTTATTTTAGTATGCAAGACGTTAATGTGGCTATCAATATAAAGCTGCATATTATGGGATTTTTTTGCCTCCATCGCTTGTTGGATGGAAACACCAATAAATTCTTCAACGAAATCACCGTAGCGTTTTTTTTCAGATGCGATAAAATCTTCTATAATTTTGTCTTCATATTTGCTAGTGTTCAAAATAAAAAATGGCTTTTTCCCCATTTGATGAATCTTCTTTAATTGATCTAATTCTTCTTGTAATAACATTGTGTCATGATTCAATACCCAAAACACATCGTCTGCTCGCTGTATAAGTGTTTCAGATATATATAGATCCCCTTTTTGCCCTGCTTCCAACGTTGCCGAATCAATAAATATGACGTTTTTTAGTATTTCACAGTCAATATAAATCTCTATATAACTCAAATATTTTCGGAGTATATCCCCAACAAGCGTATTTGTATCAATGAATAGATGTAAATGTTTCGTATCGAAATGAACAATTGTTCCATCTACAAATATTGCCTTTATTCTTTCTTTTTTTCCGTACCGAATCAAAGTATTTACATGCGTTCTGTTTCCTTCAGGTAGTATATTTCTACCAATGAGTGCATTAATTAGTGAAGTTTTCCCTACTTTTTCCTTACTAATAAATAATACGATATATGGAGATTCAGCATCTTCAATCAGTTGTTTTAATTTATTGGAAGTATATTTTAAATACGCATTTTTTTCTACTTTTGAAGAAAGTGTTTTTAATTTCTCAGTGAATCCGTTATTGGATTTTGTTAAAAAACTATTTTTTCCAATCATCGAATCAATCCTTTATCCTTTTATATAGTATAATTATATATGGTTTCTTTTATTGGAAGTTGTATCTAAAGTGAAAATAAGAAAAGATGCTCTCCGTTTTTTTTACAAATTAGTCATTTGAACTTATTCGTTTTTTGGAAAAACAGAAATGTGAGTATTTTTTTTTTGATAAATGTAAAAATAATATAAAGTTTTGTAGGAAAATACGCTTAGGAATTAATAGTAAAAAAGCGATAACGTTTTTTGAGAAATACATTAGAGGTGGCATCATGAAGATAAAAAATCAATCAGCAATTTTATTCGGTATGTCCATCGCATTACTAACTGGTTGTGGAAGTATGATTGAGAGCGAAGAATTAAAGTTATCGAGCAATCAACAATATAGCCCAATGCAGCTTTCTATGGAATCACAAGAAGTGTTGACGGTTCAAACGGTGGAATTTTCTAGCAAAGAAAGCGTGGCCAAATTAGGGGTTGCATTATTTGATTTTGAAACAAAGCAAGAGATTGAGCGAGGAATTGTTGACCAAAACGGAATGGTTCATTTTGAGCAAGTATTTCCCGAAGTACTTTATGATATTGTTATTTATCGCATTACGGATCATGGAGAATGGATGGAGCAATCTCGAGAAAGTATTGTATTTAATCCTTCAAAACCAATTATACAAATTGAAACGTTCAATGTTTCACCTAAAGACAGTTTAAAGGTGCCAGTGGTACTGCAAAATCCTGAATTACCAAACGGTTGTGAAATTACATCATTGACTGCCATTTTAAATTACTATGGCATCAAAATGGATAAGCTTCAAATGAATGAATATTTACCTAAATCAAAAGTATATAAAAAAAATGGCGTCACATATGGACCAGATCCAAATAAAGCATATGCTGGGGATCCGAAAGAAAAAGATGGCGGTTATTATGTATATGCTCCACCATTGGTAGATGTTGCAAATAAAGTATTAGCAGAAAACAATTTGGAATTCCGAGCATTAGATTTAACGAATGCCACGAAACAAGAACTAATTGACTATGTTAAATCTGGTGTTCCTGTATTAACATGGGTAACAATCGATTGGAAAGAACCACGCAAATTTAGTCATTGGGTAATTGAAGGAACAAATCAAAAGCATGGGGTTTATAAGAATTTACATGCAGTCGTGTTGACTGGTTATCAAAATGGAAAAGTGACGATTATGAATCCATTAACAGGTATCGAGAAAATTGATGAAAAAACATTTTTCCGTACTTATAAACAGTTAGGTTCCCATGCATTGGTAATATTGTAGCGATTGTAGCACTTTCATGAATTTTCTCATTTGAGACCAAAATTCATAAGATGAAGTTTTATGCGGTCTCTTTTTTGGAGCCGCATCATTTTTTTAAATTACACCAATAGTGAAGTTTTTTGGATGCCAACAAAACTTTCCACTTCCTTATTAATCAATATAATTAATTAGAAAAATTTTCGAGATAAAACTCCTGCATTAAAGACTGATGACAATATATAAACGGTTTAAACGAGAATATATAGTGTATTTATTAGAGCTTTTTAAGAACAATTCTCAACCGTATTTTATTACATTAAAAAGAGCGTCCGAAATGACGCCCTTTTTTAATAAATTTATTTAAATACAATTCGTTTTTCTTCATATTCTTTAATTTTATCTTCATATTTAAATGTTAAAGCAATTTCATCCCAACCATTTAACAACATTTCTTTGTAGTATGGGTCGATGTTAAAGTGGTAAACTGCTCCATCTTCCCCTGTGACAGTTTGTTCAGATAGATTTACTTCCACTATATAAGGTTTTTGGAGTCCTTTCTCCAATATTTCGTCCACTTCTACTTCTTTTAATTTAACAGGCAAAATTCCATTTTTGAAGCAGTTGTTATGGAAAATATCTGCAAAGCTTGGAGCGATAATCACTCTAAATCCGTAATCCAATATCGCCCATGGTGCGTGTTCCCGGGACGAGCCACAACCAAAGTTATCTTGTGCTACTAGAATTTTTGCTTCTTTATATTCGGGTTTATTTAATACGAAGTCTGAAATTTCATTTCCATTTTCGTCGTAACGCCAATGGTAAAACAAATATTTACCAAATCCAGTACGTTCAATACGTTTTAAAAATTCCTTTGAAATGATTTGATCTGTATCGACATTTTTTCGATCCAATGGTGCTATGACACTTTTGATGATATTAATTGGCTCCATTTTTAACCCGCCTTTCAATTATGCTTCTTGTTTTTGTTTCAAATATTCTCGGACATCGACGAAACGACCTTCGATTGCAGCAGCTGCTGCCATTGCTGGACTGACTAAGTGCGTACGTGCACCAGCTCCTTGACGCCCTTCAAAGTTTCGGTTGGAAGTGGATGCACAACGTTCTCCTGATGGAATGATGTCTTCGTTCATGCCAAGACAAGCGGAACATCCGGAATTGCGCCATTCAAAACCAGCTTCAATAAAGATTTTATCTAAGCCTTCTTCTTCAGCAGCTTTTTTCACTGAGTGAGAACCTGGAACAACGATTGCTCGAACGCCCGGTGCCACTTTCTTCCCTTTTACAATACTTGCTGCTGTGCGCAAATCTGATAAACGGGAATTTGTACAAGAACCGATAAAGACGTGCTGAATTTCAATGGATGTAATTGGTTGCCCTTCTTCTAATCCCATATATTCTAGCGCTTTTCTTAAAGCTTGCTTATCTGTTTCGGATTCGTAATCATCTGCAGTCGGTACATTTTTTGTTACACCTGTCCCCATCGATGGATTTGTACCCCAAGTTACAACCGGTTCGATTTCACTTGCATCAATTTCAAGAACTTTGTCATAGGTGCATCCTGGGTCAGATGCTAAACTTAGCCAGTATTCAGCTGCTTTTTCAAATTCTTCTTTCGGTGCAAAACGACGACCACGTAAATATTCAATTGTTTTTTCGTCAGGTGAGATTAATCCTGCTTTTGCTCCAGCTTCGATGGACATATTACAGATTGTCATGCGCTCTTCCATCGAAAGATTACGGATGGCTTCCCCTGTAAATTCAATAATATGACCTGTGCCTAAGCCAACTCCCCATTTTGCAATAATGGCTAATATGATATCTTTTGCAGTGACACCAAAACCTAGTTTCCCATTTACGCGAATTTCCAATGTTTTAGGTTTATTTTGCCATAATGTTTGAGTTGAAAGAACGTGTTCTACTTCTGAAGTACCGATACCAAATGCTAATGCGCCAAACGCACCATGTGTGGAAGTATGGGAGTCGCCGCAAACGATTGTTTTCCCTGGTTGTGTCAAACCTAGTTCAGGTCCGATTACATGAACAATTCCTTGATCTGGATGGCCGATATCAGCGAGTTGAATTCCAAATTCTTCACAGTTTTTTGCTAATGTGTTAATTTGTTTTTTCGCAATTGGGTCATTGATTGTATAAATATCTTTCGTAGGGACATTGTGATCCATCGTTGCAAAACATAAATCTGGACGACGAACTTTTCGACCAGCAAGTCTTAATCCTTCAAAGGCTTGTGGAGAAGTTACTTCATGTATTAAGTGAAGATCGATATATAATAAATCTGGTTTCCCTTCTTCTCGATGTACAACATGTGATTCCCAAACTTTTTCAATAATATTTTTCGCCATCTTAACCACCAACCTTTAAATATATGATTCCATGATGCTATCAGCTACAAAACTTGTATCGATTTCAGCGATGACTTTGTCAGTCCATTCATCAGTTGTTAAAGCATGTTCTTTATCCTTCGCTAAATCCATTGTGAAGTAACCATCTTCGAATACAGCATTTACTGCACGTTCAATCTCTGCAGCTTCTTCTTTTAAACCAAAGGAATATTGAAGCATCATTGCCACTGAAAGAATCGCTGCTGCTGGATTTGCAATACCTAAACCTGCGATTTCAGGAGCGGATCCGTGAACCGGCTCGTATAGACCAAAAGAATCTCCCCGGATGGATGCAGATGGTAGCACCCCTAATGATCCGGTAATAACAGATGCCTCATCGCTTAAAATATCTCCAAACATATTATCCGTAACAACGACATCATAATGGCTTGGATTTGTGATAAGCTTCATGGCAACGGAGTCTACTAAGTTATGTTCCACTTCAACTTCTGGATATTGATGCTTTTTCTCCTCAACCACTTCACGCCATAAACGTGATGTTTCAAGAACATTTGCTTTATCTACCGAGCAAAGTTTACCTCGTCTTAATTTTGCAAGTTCAAATGCATTATCTACAATTCGTTCAATTTCTTTACGAGTATATATACTTAAGTCACTTGCTTCTGATTCTGTACGTTTCTTCTCTCCGAAGTATATTCCCCCAGTTAATTCACGGACAATCAATAAATCAACATTATCTGCAACTTCTCTTTTCAAAGGAGATGAATCAAGTAAACTTGGAAAAGCTTTTACAGGTCGCAAATTTGCAAATAAGTCAAAGGTTTTGCGAATTTGCAATAATCCTTTTTCTGGTCTTAATTCAGGAGGATTGTTATCCCATTTCGGACCACCTACAGCACCAAGTAAAATAGCATCGCTCTGTTTACAAAGTTCAATCGTATCTTCTGGAAGTGGAGTGTTAAATTGATCAATCGCAGATCCTCCGATTGATGCATAAGCTAATTGAAAGTCATGTTTATATCTTTTCCCGATAGCTTGAAGTACCCGAACAGCTGCTGCAACGACTTCAGGACCAATACCATCACCAGGAAGAACCGTAATTTTCTTTTCCATGTTATAAAACACCTTTCTATAGAGATTTAAAGAGTAAAGGAAAACCCAATGTTTAACAAACGCCATCAAATTTTTGGTTATTTGATGGCGTACGAAATGTATGTTAATACATTACTAGATTTAATAATTTTATATTTGAGCTACATGTTTCTTTACGAAGTTTTCGTGAATGATATGTCTGTTAATTGCGTCAATAAATGCATTAGCAGTTGCTTCAAGAACGTCTTGAGCTGAGTCGCGACCTGTTGTAGTGACGTCATTATAACGAATTTTAACAACGGCATCTGCTAAAGCATCTCGTCCTTTGCTAACAGATTTTACTTGGAAATCCAATACATTTACTTTTGTATCAACTAATTGTTCAAGCGTATTAAATATCGCTTCAACTGATCCGGCTCCTGTTGCTGCAAGCGTCTTAGTTTCCCCTTCTGGAGTAGTGACAGAAGCAGTTGCCGTTGGAATATTATCTGTACCATAAGATACTTGAACGCTATTTAATTCAAATTTTGCGATATTTTCAATTGAAACAGATTGTTCGGTTAATAATGTAATTAAATCTTCTTCCGTAATCTCTTTCTTGCGGTCTGCAAGCTTTTTGAATTCTTCGAAAGCTTTATTTAATTTTTCATCCGATAATTCAAAGCCCATTTTTTCAGCTCGATCGCGGAATGCAGCGCGACCAGAGTGTTTACCGAGTACAAGTGGAACTTCTCCTTCACCAACTAATTCAGGAGATATAATTTCATACGTTTCTTTATGTTTTAACACGCCATCTTGATGGATCCCAGATTCATGGGCAAAGGCGTTTTTACCAACAACCGCTTTATTTGGGGGCACTAAGAATCCTGTTAAACGGCTAACTAATTGAGATGTTCTTTTTATTTCTTTTAAATTGATGCCCGTTTCAGCTTGATAATAATCATTTCGAATATGAAGGGCTACTGCAATTTCTTCTAAAGAAGCATTTCCTGCACGTTCACCAATTCCGTTAATTGTACATTCGATTTGATCTGCACCATTTTGCATTGCTGCTAATGAATTGGCAACAGCCATTCCTAAGTCATCATGACAATGGGCTGAGAATTTTACTTTCTCTGAACCTCGTACATTTTCTTTTAAATATCTGAATAATTCACCATATTCTTGAGGTGTAGCATAGCCAACTGTATCGGGAATGTTAATTGTTGTGGCGCCAGCTTCAATAACTTTTTCGATAATGCGAACTAAAAATTCACGATCAGAGCGAAAACCATCTTCTGCTGACCATTCTACAAGTGGGAAGAATTTTTTCGCATATTTTACTGCCTCTACCGCCTGTTCCACGACTTGATCAGGTGTTTTTTTCAATTTGTATTCCATATGGATTGGACTTGTTGCTAAGAATACGTGTACATGTGGCTGTTCAGCAACTTTCAATGCTTCCCAAGCACGATCGATATCATGTTGTACACAGCGAGCTAAACCTGTGACGATTGAGTTTTTTACAGTGCTTGCGATTTTGTTCACTGCATCAAAGTCACCGGGGCTAGAAGCAGGAAAACCTGCTTCTATAATCGTTACCCCAAGGCGTTCTAATTGTTTTGCAATTTCAATTTTTTCTGCGGTATTTAAGTTAATGCCAGGTGATTGTTCACCATCGCGTAAAGTTGTATCAAAAATATCAATCTTTCTCACTATTTAATCACTACCTTTCGATTTCCAGCGTTAATGAAAGGCATCATTTGACGCAACTCAGCGCCCACTTTTTCAATTTGATGCTCTTTCTCTTTTTGTTTGTATTCGTTGTATTGTGGACGACCATTTGCATTTTCTTCTAACCATTCTTTTGCAAATTTACCACTTTGAATATCTTCAAGTATTTTTTTCATGTTAGCTTTTACATCTTCGGTAATTACACGTGGACCTGATACATAGTCACCCCATTCAGCTGTATCTGAAATTGAGTAACGCATGTTAGAGAATCCACCTTCGTAAATCAAGTCAACGATTAGTTTCATTTCATGTAAACATTCGAAATATGCACTTTCTGGTTGGTATCCAGCTTCAACTAATGTCTCAAAACCAGCTTTAATTAAGTGAGTTACCCCACCGCAAAGTACTGCTTGCTCACCGAATAAGTCAGTTTCCGTTTCTTCTTTGAACGTTGTTTCAAGAACGCCTGCACGAGCAGAACCAATTCCTTTTGCCCAAGCAAGAGCAAGATTTTTCGCATTGCCAGTAGCATCTTGATATACACCAATTAATGCTGGTACACCCGCACCTTCAGTGTAAGTACGGCGAACTAAGTGACCAGGTCCTTTTGGTGCCACTAAGAATACGTCCACATCAGCTGGAGGTACGATTTGTTGGTAGTGAATATTAAATCCATGAGCAAATACTAGTGCATTTCCTGGCTCTAAGTTTGGAGCAATTTCTGCTTCATACACTGCTTTTTGAACTTCATCTGGAAGCAAAATCATGATGACATCCGCTTCTTTTGAAGCCTCAGCAACAGTTTTTACTGCTAAGCCATCTTCTTTTGCTTGTTCTGCAGATTTACCTGGGCGAATACCTACGCGTACATCAAAACCAGATTCTTTTAAGTTTTGAGCGTGTGCATGCCCTTGAGAACCGTATCCGATTACTGCGATTTTTTTCTCTTTTAATACTGTTTCATCGATTTCGTTATGATAGTACATTTTTGTCATTTTAATTTCCCCCTAATAATTGTTAATTTTCAAAAGATTTATATTATTTCAATGTCAAAGATAGTTCTGAAAACTAACTTTGCATTGTGACGTTAAGACCACTTTATTCGCTTTATTTTAAAAGTGAAAGGGTTGGTTGATCATAGAAGTTTTGTTGTACTTCTCGTACTGTAGCAGTAACACCTGTTCGAGTTAATTCTTTGATGCCATATGGTCGAACAAGTTCGATAAAAGCATCGATTTTATCCGGATGTCCAATCACTTGATATGTGACTACATTTTTAGAGGTATCCACAATTTGAGGTCGAAATGGCTCAACAATTGCATTCATTTCCAGCCTTAAATTCGGCGGTGAAACAACTTTTATAAGTGCCAGTTCGCGTAGAACGATCGCTTTGTCAGTAATGTCATTCACCTTTAAAACATCGATTTGTTTAGATAATTGTTTAATGAGCTGTTCCAGTTTGACATCATCTTCAATATTAACTACTAGCGTCATTTTTGAGATATTTGGCTGTTCTGTATGACCAACTGTAATGGATTCAATATTGAATTGTCTTTTCATTAATAATCCTGTTACGCGGTTCAATACGCCGCTTTGATTAATAACATTTACAGTAATTACTCGTTTCAAATTCTTTTCACCCCTACCATTTCATGAAGCGCCTTACCCGATGGCACCATTGGATATACATTTTCTAATTGCTTTACTCGGCAATCAACAACCACCGGTTCATCGGAATTTATCGCTTCAGTTAAGATTTTTTCAGCTTCATCCATATTTCTAATGCAATATCCTTTTAGTCCATAGGCTTCAGCTAGTTTTACAAAATCTGGTTGAACTGGCATTAAACTTTGCGAGTAGCGGCTTTCATAGAATAATTCTTGCCATTGACGCACCATGCCGAGCGCTGCATTGTTAATGATGATTACCTTTACTGGTAGGTTGAATTCTTTTAATAGTGCAAGTTCTTGGGCTGTCATTTGGAAACCGGCATCTCCAACGATGGAGATTACTTTTTTATCCGGTTTGGCAAATTGGGCTCCGATTGCGGCTGGGAAACCGAATCCCATCGTTCCTAGGCCACCAGATGTCACCCATTGATGACTATGATTTTGAAGATAGTATTGAGCAGCCCACATTTGGTGTTGCCCTACATCAGTTGTAACAATAGCATCACCGTTAGTGATGGCGTGAATCATCTCGATTACTTGCTGTGGTAACATTTCTTTTTCATCTTCCACATACCAATATGGATACTCTGTTCTCATATTGTTTAAATAATCAATCCAACCTGCCGTATCTGGCGCTTTAAAATCATTTTTCAATAAAGATTTCAATGCTTCTTTAGCATCAGCAACAATTGGAATGTCTGTACGAATGTTTTTGCCAATTTCAGCTGGATCGATATCGATATGAATGATTTTTGCTTTCGGAGCAAATCGTGATGTATCACCTGTTAATCGATCATCAAATCGAGCACCGATATTAATAATTAAATCTGACTCCGTGATAGCATTGTTAGCTACGACTGCACCGTGCATTCCACCCATACCATAATTTAGCTCATGATTGCCCGGAATACTTCCTAATCCAAGTAACGTAGTAACCACTGGAAGTTTGTATTTTTCGACAAATTCTACGAGTTCTTCACTAGCGTTCGCAAATAGTACCCCAGCTCCAACAAGAACAACCGGTTTTTTTGCTTCACTGATTGCTTGAATAGCTTTCTGAATTTGCAAATAATTCGGTTTATAAGTTGGCTGATAGCCTGGCAAGTAAACTTCATCTGGTACATTCGCTTTTGATTCATCAAAAATTGCGTTTGAAATATTTTTTGGCAAGTCGATGAGCACTGGCCCTTTTCTACCTGTATTTGCAATATGAAAAGCTTCTTTTACAATTCGTGGAATGTCGTTTACATCTTGGACTTGATAATTATGTTTTGTAATTGGTGTTGTAATTCCAATAATATCAGCTTCTTGGAATGCATCAGAACCAATTACATTTGTTGCCACTTGCCCTGTAAAAATGACTAATGGAATGGAATCAATCATCGCATCAGTGATTCCTGTTACTAAATTCGTTGCACCTGGACCGCTTGTTGCGATGACAACCCCTGGTTTATTTAAAACACGCGCATATCCTTCTGCTGCGTGGATTGCTCCTTGTTCATGACGAGTTAAAATGTGTCGTATCGGATTTTTATACATTGCATCATATAAATGTAAAACTGCACCACCTGGATAGCCAAAGACGATATCAACACCTTGCTCTTGCAATGCTTGAATTAAAATTTCTGCACCATTTTTGGGTTTGTTCTCAATTTTTTGCATTTCTGCTGGTGTGGCATCAATTTTTGCGTTTGTTGACGCATTCGCAGTCATTGTTTATACATCCTCCTTCTAAATCTCTAAAATAAAAAAGCCTTTTTCTCCAACGCAAAAGAAGACCTTTTGCGAAGGGATGAAAAAGACTTTTCATGGTACCACCCTTTTTCGTAGCGAAATCGCTACCTCTGCGAATAGCTGTAACATCCCATCTCATTGAAGAAATAAATCTTCAACGGCAACTTAGATGGGAAAGCTATTCATTGGTAACGGTGCACGAAATAGTGCCCGGAGCTATCTAATTGCATTACGCGTTTAATAGCTCACTCCGAGGGGATGTCGGATATAGTTGTATCATCGGCTTCCACCAACACCGACTCTCTGGTAGATACAATGCTCTATATCCTTTAACCTCATCATTGAGTTAAACAGTTATTTGCATATTTTTAATGTTCCTATTCATCTTAATTTTAAGAAAATTATATTTTCATAATGCCGCCTTTAGAAGCGTTTGTCACAAGTTTTGAATATCTTGCTAACCATCCGGTTTTGATTTTTGGTTCGAATGGTTTTAGTTGATTGCGACGATTTTCTAATTCTTCATCTGAAACTTTTAAGTTGATTGTGCGGTTTGGTAAATCGATTTCGATTATATCACCATTTTTAACTAAAGCAATAGGGCCATCTTCAGCTGCTTCAGGTGAAATATGCCCAATGGAGATGCCACGTGATGCACCACTAAATCGTCCATCTGTAATGAGAGCAACCTTCGTTCCAAGCCCTCTACCGACTATAGCAGAAGTTGGGGCAAGCATCTCAGGCATACCAGGACCACCTTTCGGTCCTTCATAGCGAATCACTACTACGTGTCCTTCCCTTACCTTTCCTTCATCAATTGCAGCTAAAGCTTCTTCTTGAGAATCGAAAACAATCGCTTCGCCAGTAAACACTTTTATAGATGGATCAACAGCACCTACTTTAATGACAGAACCTTCAGGTGCAAGGTTTCCATAAAGAATTGATAAACCGCCAACTGGACTATATGGGTTATCTTTCGTTCGAATTACATCGGTATTTGTAATTTCATAGCCTTGAACAAGTTCACCTATTGTTTTACCTGCAACTGTAGGACGATCTGGATGAATGCATCCAGGGATTTTTGTTAATTCGTTTATGATGGCACTTACTCCACCAGCCTTATTAATGTCATCCATCGAAATATCAGATGCTGGCATGATTTTTGCAATATATGGAACACGTTCAGCAATTTTATTAATGTCTTCTAAGTTATAATCAATTCCCGCTTCATTAGCGATGGCTAACGTATGTAATACCGTATTTGTAGAACCGCCCATAGCCATGTCTAAAGCAAAAGCATCGTCAATTGCTTCTTTTGTAATGATGTCGCGAGGACGAATATCTTCTTCAATCATGCGAATTAAATGTCTTGCTGCTTCACGAATTAGTTCTTTTCTTTGTTCACTCGTAGCAACGATTGTACCGTTGCCTGGAAGAGTAACTCCGAGCATTTCCATTAAACAGTTCATAGAATTTGCCGTAAACATTCCTGAACAAGATCCGCAAGTTGGGCAAGCATTCATTTCAATATCTTTAAATTCTTCTTCAGTCATTTGACCTGACTTATACGCACCTACTCCTTCAAATACTGAAGATAATGACAGTTGTTTTCCTGTAGAACTTCTTCCCGCTTCCATTGGTCCACCGGAAACAAATATTGAAGGAACGTTTGTGCGTACTGCAGCCATTAACATTCCAGGCGTGATTTTGTCACAGTTTGGAATGAAAAAGACGCCATCAAACCAGTGAGCATTTATCACTGTTTCAGCAGAATCAGCAATGAGTTCACGGCTTGGCAAAGAGTAACGCATTCCGATGTGACCCATCGCAATTCCATCATCAACACCGATTGTGTTGAATTCAAATGGAATTCCTCCTGCTTCAATGATTGCTTCTTTAACTTCTTCAGCAAATTCTCGTAAGTGTACGTGACCAGGTATAATATCGATGTAAGAGTTACAAACACCGATAAATGGTTTACCTAAGTCTTTTGGTTTTACTTTTCCCGTAGCATAAAGCAAGCTACGGTGAGGAGCACGATCAACTCCTACTTTAATCATATCACTTCTCATACTTTCAAACGCCCCTCACAAATACTAATATTTCCAATGTAGCGATAACGGGTAATAATAATTTCTCCGACTGATGGTTATAATATTTTTTCAAGTTCTTTTGAAAAAGTGTCGGTGAAATTGTTGTCATAATAGTACATAAATGACCCTTTCGTCAACCGTATTTTTTAAATTTTTTATAAAATTTTAAAAATTCAATTTTATTGCAAACGTTTTCTTTCTACGTTTTGTTGGAATTATTCTTATACTTTCAATTTTTTTCTGAATTTAATAAAAATAAATTTTTTTCAGATTCAACTATTATTATTGGAATAATAAACGATTTCATTTTGAGAAATTCGTGAAAAAGCGTTGTAAATAGAACTTTCTCAATGAAAACAAAAAGACCCGACCAATAAGTTAACTTATTGGTCAGGTTCAAATAATCAAAATCAATATTTTAATGTTTTTGCTCCTGTGGTCGTCACATCCAACTATCCCTCATCATGAAAGCGTTAGCAACAGCCGAAAGGGAGCTGCCTCAAAATGACTTTTCAGACTACTTCCTTTTCTATTAACCTATTGGAACAATCGCAAAATCGATTGCTAAATTGAAAAATATGATTGTGTGAATGATTGCAAACATAATCCCCTGTCGATCTAAATTTCTTGTCATATTCATATAGATCTCCCCCATCCCCGTTAATTTTGTCTTCTTTGTGAAAATTATATGACATTTTTCATCATTTTGCAAAATATTTAGAAAAATTTATTTTTCGTTATTTCATTTAGACTAGTTTGTTTGCATATCTCAAAAGCATTTGAGCACACTAACATAATGAAGATGCATCATAAAAGGAGTGGAATTATTCATGAATTTTATTTGGTATTTAGTTATTGGTGGAGTAATTGGATGGCTAGCTGGGGTTATTGTCGGCAAAGATATCCCTGGTGGTATTATCGGAAATATTGTAGCCGGCATTGTTGGATCATGGATCGGTAGTGCATTTTTAGGAAACTGGGGCTGGGAAGTTTCAAACTTTTATGTATTTCCAGCTTTGATTGGATCCGTTGTATTAGTATTTATTGTAAGTCTAATCATGAAAGGGTTTAGAAAAGCGACGGATTAAAATACTGATTCACTTGTAAAATGATCATCCAATACAGGGATGATCATTTTACTATGGACCACTTTTTTAGCTTGAATTACTATTTGTGGCTGTTATCACTTCTTTTTCTAAAAGAGGACTAACACGCTCATATTGCTCATAATAATATAAAATTTTCTTCACATAATCATTGCTATGGTTATAATGATAAATCGCTTTTTCCATTTTCCCTTCCCTTACCCCGGCTTGAGATAAAAAATTGGCAGCACTAAATATTGCATCTTCAATATCAAATGGATCTGCCACCCCATCCCCGTTTGCATCAACTCCATAGCCGCCATATTTTTCTATGACTTTCGGATCGGTTTTTTCTGATTCCGGAATATTTCCCTTCCCAAGTCCATCACAAGTTGGATGACTCCATCCTACAAATGTACATGGCATAAATTGCATATGGCCTTCTGCTCCTACGGGTGAAATTAATGTGTTCATTGTTGAAAATCTCGTTTCAACTCGATGATGTGCAGCAAGTAATGTCCAAGGAACATTATATTGTTCACCAGCTTTCATATAAATTGGTATATATTCTGCTGGAATTTTTAAATCAAAGTCCTCTTGTATTTTTTCAATTTCAGTTGTTTCATTAGAATTAAATAAAGATAGTGATTTTAAATCTTCCCAAGCTAAATATGCAATGGAATATATGATTATAGATGCAGGAATGAGTAATATAATGAGGAATAGCTTCATTCCGGGGCTTATTAATGATCTTTTCTTTTTCTTCTTTTTCGACATAATTTCCCCCTAAATCATAATGTTGTTTTTTCTCCCCTAAATAATGATTATATCCTAAAAATATAATAAAAATTAATTTTAAAAAACCATTAAAGTTTGATGAAAGTTAGAAAACAAATTTATAAATATTTAATTAATTCTATTAAATAACTAAGAAAAATCATGTTAATTTCTGAAACTATTGTTTTTAAAATTAGACCATGTTAAATTGTTAGATAACTAAAATTATTTAGTATTTTCAAGGAAAGAGTGACAGACATGACGAAAAATTCAATCGAAACAAAATTAGTTCAATTAGGAAATCAAAGCGACCCTAGAACTGGAGCTGTAAATCCCCCAATCTATCTATCTACAGCATACAAACACACCGGGATTGGAGAATCAACAGGTTATGATTATATTCGCACAAAAAATCCAACTCGGGAAATTTTGGAAAATGGAATTGCAGAATTGGAAGGTGGAGATGCAGGATTTGCCTGTAGTTCCGGAATGGCCGCTATCCAATTAATTCTTTCAATATTTAAACCTGGTGATGAAATTATTTTGCCGGAAGATGTGTATGGAGGCACTTATCGTTTATTGAAATCATATAACGAGTTGTATAATATTCGACCTGTTTATTTTTCTAATGCGGAACAAGTAGAAGAGTTGATTAATGAAAAAACAAAAGCCATTTTCCTTGAAACTCCTACAAATCCACTAATGATTGAATTTGATTTAGATTACTTCAATCAAATTTGTAAAAAACATAATTTAATGTTTATTGTTGATAATACGTTCTACTCGCCTTATTTTCAACGCCCAATAGAACATGGTGCCGATATAGTAATGCATAGTGGTACAAAATATATTGCTGGACATAATGATACATTAGCTGGTCTTGTTGTTTCAAAAGGAAAAGAGTTAAGCGAAAAATTAGCATATAATCAAAATAGTATGGGTCTTGTACTTTCTCCTTTTGATAGTTGGTTAGTAATACGTGGATTAAAAACACTGCATCTACGAATGAAACAACATGATGAAAACGCAAAAAGAGTCGTTAAATATTTGAAAGAAGAACCTTTAGTAACGGATGTGTTATATACAGGTAAAGGCGGAATGCTTTCATTTAAATTACAAAATGCGGATTTAGTAAATCCTTTTTTAAAAAAAATGAAGCTGATTACTTTTGCTGAGAGTTTAGGCGGTCCAGAAAGCTTTATTACTTATCCCGCTACTCAAACACATGCGGACATTCCTTATGAAGAGCGTGTTGCTCGAGGAGTTGATGATTGTTTGCTACGTTTTTCAGTAGGTTTAGAAAATGCAGAAGATATTATTGCAGATTTAAAACAAGTATTTAATCAATTAAGAGAAGAACAATAAATTTTTACTCAACAAAAAACCGAACTATTCAATTCTTGAAAAAAATGATGCGAAATAGTTCGGTTTTCTATTATCTGATTTGTGAGTAAGAATAATTTTTCAAGAGCTTTTTAATCGTTTAATTTTAATTAGTTCTTTTTCATGTTGTTAATTAGTGTCTCCATGTCGATTGCTATTTCATCATATGGGACAGCTTGACCGGAATTTTCCTCTTCTGAATAACCCGTATATAATTTTACAGCTACACCATTTTCGTCAACCAAATAAAAAGAGGAACCATGGATTACTTGATCGCCGTCTTCAGGCATTTTTACTAGAGTTTTAAACGATTTTAATGCAAATTGCTCGATGAATTTTTGATCATAACCAGTTAGTAAATGCCATTTTGATTCATCGGGTACAGTAAAGAATTTTAAATACTTCGAAAGCACTTCAGGAGTGTCTCTTGCTGGATCTACTGAAAACCCAACGATTTTATAGTCCTCTAATCCTTTTTCTTTTAATTTTTCTTGTACGATTGACATATTTAACGTCATTGGCTGACAAATCGTGTTACAATTTGTAAAAATAAACATAGCAATCCAAGGTTGCCCCTTTAAGCTGTCTAATGTAACTGTTTCTCCTCGATGGTCAATCATCTTAAAATCTTCAATTTGGTACTCGATTGTTGGTTTAAAATTATAATTGCTACAAGCACTTAACACTATACTAACAAACAACATGATAGAAATAATAATAAAATTCCTTTTTTTTATAATTTTCACAAAGCCTCAACTCCCTTGGAATACTATGTTTATCATATAGGAAAGTAGTATAATAGTAAAAGCTTTTCCGCTTGAAAGGTTTTTAACAAATTTGTGAAATATTTTTCACTTTTCTATCGTTCAAATACTTTTTCCCCATTGATGTTTTTCAATGATACGAGAACAGAATAAATGGCTTCAAGCTTAGCTTCGATTCGATGTAACAAATAAAAAGAAATGATAATAGGAAAACCAAGTTCTTGAATTAATGTGATCCATTGTTCCATCTATATAATCCCCTTTTCTAATATGTTGATTAGAAAAATCGACAAAATCCAGTAAGGACTTTGCCGATTTTCATGAAAATTAAAGAATTTCTGTAATCGTTTTATCAATCAGTCGTGCTTGTTTAACGCCCGCAAGTGGTGCGCCATCCAAATGAAAAACATCTTGATTAATTATCATTTGCATAGCATTGGATACATCTATTGAAGTTAAATTTGGTTTTGGATCGTTCAATGAGAGGGTTAAAATCTTTCCGTTAGCTGCCTCAAATTTCATTTCAAGCACTGTTGTCATGACATGTTACCTCCTTCATTATAAATCGATTTTTTCTGTTGTAGACAAAGTTGCATGAACGACTGGATAATTGGATAGTTGAATGAATGATTGTACAACAGCTGCTAATTGTTCTGCTGTCACATTCGAGCGCACATTTTTGTAAGATCTAGAAGAGTAGACAACATCACCATATTCATCAATCCCCGTCTCATAAACGATTTTTAATGTTGCATTTTCAAACGTTAAGTTTGCCATTACTTATCCCCCCTTTCACTTATCCATATATCGAATTCAAAAAAAAATAGAGACAACCTTAATGAAAAAATTTTTTACCTTGTTATAATGTTTTAGAGAGGAAAAAGAGGTGAACAAATTGGAAGGTTGGTTAATGTGGTTTCTCGTTTTTTGGAGTTTTGTAATGGTTGTATTAATGGCCATTGGCGGGTTTTTTATGTTCCGAAAGTTTTTGAAATCTTTGCCAAAAAAGGATGGAAAATCAGATTTAGATTGGCAAGATTACTATATCAAGAAGACTCTGCATTTATGGAATGACGAATCAAAGCAATTGTTAAATGAACTTGTTAGTCCAGTTCCCGAATTATTTAGACAGCAAGCTAAGGAGTCGATTGCTGGAAAAATTGGCGAACTTGCATTAAAAGAGCATGCCAAAACCATTACGCAAGAATTAATTATTCGAGGCTATATTATTGCAACTCCGAAAAGAGATCACAAGTTTTTGCGAAAAAAATTAGCTGAAATGAATATTGATGTAACGCCTTATGAAAAATATTTTGCGGAAAGCAAAAAATGATGGATATTTAATACCTTTATCATAGGTACAAGCCATCATTAAACTTTGAACAAATAATGAAGTAAAAAAATGTGCCTGCAACTAAAAAAGGGGGCGTATCAAAGTCATTTTGAGACGCCTCCTTTGCGGCTGTCGCACACGCTTAGCCGCAGATAAATTGCGGCTGTCGCTATCGCTTTCGCCGCAGATGAATTGCGGCTGCAGCACACGCTTTCGCCGCAGATGAATTGCGACGAGGAGGCGCGTTTGATGTGGCCACCGCAGAAGCAAAGTTTTCAAGAGAATATTACTATAAGAAGTAAGGCTGTTCAGAAAGATTCGACTTTCTGAACAGCCCCTTTTCAGCCTTCTAGTTTACAGGGTCCCTTTCCTATTACTTAATTTACTATGTTTGATTTTTCAATTTTCTTATACTGAATGAACATGGCAATGCGCCATGGCCAGAGCATGGCAAAGGCAAGTATCCAAAACATGCCCGCTAATTCTCCAGGATCAAAAGAATCGGTTAATACAATTTTTCCAGCAATTCGTATCAATAACAAGCTTACCAAAATGATAAAAAATGCTTTGGAGCGTTTCATATAAATTTCATTGTTACGAATTTCAAATTTGGAAGTTGAAATTAAAACAATAGAAAAAATAATTCCTACTATAACAGCTTCCAATATTTGAAGAGGTGGTACACGGAACTCCTCGAATATAAACATTAATGCACCCGTAGACATAGCAATGGGCGGTATAAGGATTTTTTTTGCATTAACCGGTTTCTTTTGCGAACGCAATCTCATCATCATGATGAAAGTCCCCATAAATATTGCCATTAACGTACTCGCAATAATAATATAGCGAGAAGGTATTGCTTCTAACATATAATCCCTCCTCGAAGAAATTACAACTTCAACACATTTGCTTAAAAAAACTGCCTGTTAACAGGCAGTACCTTCATAATAATACCACATTATTATAATTCATATGTATCTAAGACTTTATTAACAATCATTTTTAATTGTGCTGCATCGAATGGTTTGGTAATAAAATCTTTTACCCCTATTTCAAGGGCTTCAACAATCAAGCGTTGTTGTCCTAATGCGGTAACCATAATAATATTAGCGTTTGGAAAGTTACTTAGAATTTCTCTAGATGCTTCAATACCAGACATGATGGGCATCGTCACATCCATTGTCACTAAGTCCGGTTGATGGAGGTGAAATAGTTTTACGGCTTCTTCACCGTTAGTGGCCTCTCCTACTACATCAAAACCCCATTCAACAAATAGTTTTCTTACTGTTGTTCTCATAAATAATGCGTCATCCACAATTAATACAGAAGGCATTGACAAATCTCCTTTATTTCATCAGCATTCTAGAAACCAGTGAAACCGTCAAATATAGGCAATAAAATTCTAATAATGATATTCATGCCATCGAAAAATAATAATATTCCAACAGCGATCATTACGTAGCCACCGATTTTTACAATTTTATTGCTATATTTTTGTAGCCAACCAATTCTTGAAATGAAGAATGATAGAATAAAAAACGGAATTGAAAAACCTAAAACATAAGCAATCATATACCCCATTGCCGAATTTGGATTTGTCATAGCAAGAGCAAAAATTGCTGCCAAAATCGGTCCTGTACATGGTGTCCATCCTGCAGCAAAGGCAAGGCCAATCAATGATGAACCTAAGTAGCCTGAAGGTCTAATTTTAAATTGTATTTTTCGATCTTTCATTAAAAAGTCGATATTTAGCCATCCAACGATCATTAGTCCGAAAAGAACAATTAATATAGCACCAATTTGGCGTATTAAATCTTGATAATTAATAAAAAAGTTTTCAATTGATAATAATCTTGCACCAAAACCTAGAACGACGAAAATAATTGAAAATCCTAGTAAGAAAAAGAGCGTATGAAGAATTGCTCTTTTTTGCAACATGCCTTTATCATTTTTAATTTCATCATAACTCATACCTGTTATGTACGATAAAAATGCGGGATATAACGGCAATGTGCATGGAGATATGAAGCTTAAAAATCCTGCACCAAAGGCAAATAATATATTAATATTTGTTGCCATCTTTATCTCTCCTTAGCAATTGATGTTTCTATCATATCAAATGTTGCTTAAAAAGTACTAATTTAAAAATTGAAAAATTATTAACAAATAATAACACATGATGTTGATGCATCGTTAATGATGATTATAAATAATATATGCTGAAAAAATTTTGTTTATTTATTATTATAAGAATAATTAACATCGCTTCCAAATCTTAAATTCCATTGGGGTTCAAAACGATCGATGATCCAATTTTTCAATCGCTTCATTTCATTTAAATCAGTTAACGAACATATTTGAAAATAAATAGTAGAATCTCTTATATGTTCAGCAATATTGGCATTAATATGACAATGAGTTGCGGTGCCATCTCGAAAGCACGATTTAGGAGAGATATTTCCAATATGTTGATTAAATCTTAATTTAAATGTATTGTTACAAATCCCTGCAAAAACTAGTTCATCATTCTTAATCACTAAATAAACACCTTTTTTACTTAGCAAAGAATCGTTGCCTTTAACAATAAATTGACAATAAGTTAAATCTCCATATTTATTTAAAAATTCTTTGTAAAAGGGGTCATGATTTTTTTTCATCTGATAAATAGCGATTCCAGCCGGAACATCTAAAAGTTCAGTATATTCCTTGATAACCTTTTCTTTTAAATGTTCGTATCGTCTATGTTGAAGTAGTTCACGAATTGTTTTTTTGTCAAACAAACGAAATTGTTCCTGAATGCCGGTTTCAATCAGTTCAATTCGAATGCGATGAAAAGGATATTCTCGATCCCCAACTTTTATGAACATGAACCAATCCCCTCCAAATAGCTAAAAAACAAAAAAATCGAAATATTCCCAATCTAAGCTTCATTATGGTAATTCGATAAAAAATAAATAAATCCTTTTAGGCTAATTTACGTTTTTTTCGATTTTCCATAACCGTAGATAAACTAAAGAGTAATATAGCTAGCCATATAAAACTAAAAGAAATCAACTCTATGTTTGTAAAGGGTTCTTTATAAACAACGGTTCCCAAAATTAAAATAATAGTTGGAGAAAAGTACTGGATGAAGCCTAATATAGATTGTGGTAAAGCTTGAGCCCCTTTTGCAAATAAAATCAACGGGTAAGCGGTTACCAATCCCCCTAACATAAGAAACACATCTGTTTTCCAATCGAATTGCAAAAATGACGTATTGTTAGTAAACATAAGAAAACCGTAATAAACTAGTGCGAAAGGCAAAATAAACAATGTTTCAATTGCTAATCCCCTTGTTGCATCGAGCTGAATTTTTTTCTTTAATGCACCGTAAACGGCAAATGAACAAGCAATCCCCAATGCAACCCAAGGGATTTTCCCGTAACGAATTGTCATCAATGCCACTCCGATAAATGCTATAAAAACAGCTGTGATTTGAGCTTTAGACAATTGTTCTTTAAAAAGGAATAGGCCAAACAATACGGTGATTAATGGATTTATATAATATCCTAAGCTTGTTTCGACTACATGCTCATTTGTTACTGCCCAAATATATAGGAACCAGTTACATGAAATGACAAAGGATGCTAGTAAAAGTAAGAAAAATGTCTTTTTTTCTTGCCATAGCCATTTCAAATCTTCAATAAGTTTACTTTTTTGACCAATAATGAATATAAAAATAGTTGTAAAAATAAACGACCAAATAATGCGATTTAATAATATTTCAATGCTATTGACGTGTTCTAATAACTTCCAATAAACAGGAAAGAATCCCCAAATGATATACGCTGCCATGGCACTGATCATGCCTTTTCTTTCTTCAGACATATTGATAATCAACCTTTCAATGATATGAATTAACTTACATACAAATTATAGCGATGTAAAATAATGAAGTAAATGTAATATCAAACGAATACAATTCGTTATCTAGAGGGAATAGCTTATTAATAACGTTTCGGTAGAGTTGATAAATTTAAAAAGTGAAAAATGACTAACTTGATTCAGTTAGTCATCGTGAAGTGTTTATTCATTTGGTGAAGTAAGTGATGAAATGAAAAGCTTTTATTTGCCTTTGGAAATATTCATTTTTTGAGAAATAACTATGCACAAGTCCCCGAGCGATTCTTAGTTTGACTTTTCCCCCTGAATCCTCCAATTTCTTTTCATAGGCAATCCCTTCATCCCTCAATACATCATTTTCAGCAACGATAATAAAAGCGGAGGGCAAGTTCGTCAAGTCTTTAGCTAGTAATGGAGAGACATATTGGTGATATGTTTCATCTTCATTGTTTAAATAATGTTGTTTAAACCACGCCATATCTTCTTTTAAAAGATCATATCCAACTGCAAATTCTTCATAGGATGCAGTGCTGAACGTCAAATCTGTTACAGGATATAATACTACTTGAGCATGAATTGTAGAACCTTGTAGTAGAGGATCAACCCCTTTTTTCTTATAATTCTTATTTGATTACTGTGATTTGATTGTACAATGAAATTCTAATTCAATCAACATAAATAGTTGGAGTATGCTGCACTATGTCACAATAATGACTACTATCCATCAAAATTAGCAAAGAAGAAAATTTTAAAACCCTTTCAATCTAGCTCTCTAATAATAAATATAATTTTCATTTCAAAATTTTATTTGTTCATCATAGGTATTAATCTAGTTTATTTTTTAAATCTTCCATATGTTATGGATGAATAAATAACTATTAAGGAGGTGAAAATAAATGTTTAATCGAAGACATCAACATCATCATATGAGACCGCAACCTATTTGTTGTCCACCAAATGTAATGCCAACACAAATTGCACCTGCTCAAGTTTCACCAACTCAAGAAGTTGTGAAAACGAATGTATTTAATACAATAGTTCCTCATTTCCATCCAGTGCACACAACAACAGTAAATCGACATATCTATCATCATCAACACTATTATCCAAGAACGTATTCAGAAGTGAATGAATATTATCAAACATCTCAGCAATGTGGTAGCCCTGAACCAAGGTGCTTCCCTCTACAAAGAAGATTTGGATATTAAATCCTAATAAATGACTGCACCCCTATTAAAGCAGCATAAAGCTTGCAAAGAGGTGCAGTTTTTTTATTTCATTACATCTTCTTTAACTTTTCATATTCAAGTTGAAGCTGTTCAATTCGTTTTCTACCTTCTTCGCGACTTTGAATTGTTTCCGCTTGAATTTGTTTCGTTTCTTCAATTCCAGCCAAAATTGTTTTCCATGTATTTTCTATCGTTTCAATTTTAATACTTGGTTGGCTTGCAGTTCTAGCAATTTCCACACTGTTACGACGAATGTTTTCCGCATTTCTCAACAACATTTCATTTGTACGTTTATCTAGCTCTTGCATAGAGTCAGAAACTAATTTTTGACGTTGAATGGTTACTGCATGGATTAAACCTTGTTTAAAAATTGGGATTGTTGTTACAAATGCGGAATTAATTTTTGCAATCAAATGATTATTGCCTTGTTGCATTAATCGGATTTGCGGAGCTGCTTGGAAAGAAACTTGTTGTGCCATCTCTAAATCATAGCGCCGCTGTTCTAACAATTCGATAGCTCGCTGTAAGGATTCGAGATCCATAATTGCTTCTTGATCCCCTTCATTTGCTCGCATTTCTAATTTTGAAAGTTCCGGTTTTAAATCTTCCAGTTTTACTTCAATCGCTGCGATATGTTCGCTTAAACTTTTAAAATATTCAAGGTTTTGTTCGTACATTTGTTCAAGTTCGAGCGTATTTTTTTTTAATTCCTGTTCGTATTTCGTAATTTCTTGATAAATGACATCAATTTCTTTATTCATTGTATCGTATTTCGATAATATTTTTTGAAGTTGCTCTTTTCCCTTTCCAAACAGACGAGATAGAAAACCTTTCTTCTCTTCTTTGAAATCTTCCGGATCAAAACGAGACATGATTTTATTTAAATGATTGATGAGCTCACTAGATTTTTCTAATTTACTTTGTTTGATGGAAGCAAGCATCCGATCGGAAAACTTAGAAATGGCATTGGCGGTTTCCTTCCCGAATTCTAAAACCGCTATTTGATTTTTCCAGTCTATTTTTTCAGCAAGAGTACGAACGGCTGGATCTTTTTTTAACTCAATCTGTCTTTTACGCAATTGTGACTTTTCTTCTTCTGTTACAAGCTGAGGAGGAGCTTCAACAATTTCATGGTTTTCTTGTTTCAATTTTGCATCTAAATCTTCAAATAAAGGGTTTTTCATTTCTGACATGGCTTTCCTCCGTTCTTCAATGTATGTATGTTACTCTTTCATTTACAGTTTACACTAACTTCTACAGTAATCATACGATTAAAGAATTACGAAAGTTTCATTTCGTTAACCAAAGGAATATAATTGTTAATTGGACAAGATGCGCTCAAAAAACCACGTTCTTGATTGAACGTGGTTTACGAAAGATTAACGATTGTTTTGATTATGTTTAGGATTTGGAATTGCGCCAATTGTACTTACCCAACGATTGGTGTAATTAAAGAAACCTACCACAAAAGCCGCTTCTAAAATCTCATGGTCGTTAAACCCTACTTCTCTCAACAAATCTACTTCTTTTGTTGTGATTTCGTCTGGATATTTCGTTGCACGGAAAGCGTAGTCACATAATGCTCTTTGTTTTTCTGTTAATTTTGCACTGCGGTAATTATACGTTAACGTGTCTACCCAAACTGGATCGTTTGTTAGTCTTCGTAACGTATCGCTATGAGTTGTCAAGCAATAGTTGCAACAGTTCACCGATGATACAACAAGACCTATCATTTCTTTATCAATTAAATCTAAATACGTATTTTTCGTATTAAACAACGAATATTTAAAATCTAAAAAGGCTTTAAATTGAATCGCATTTAACGGCAAAACTTTAAATAAGTTGTTTACTACTCCTAATTTTTCTTCTTGCTTTTTGATGTTCTCTTCAAAATATTCTTGTAATTCTGGTGGTATTTCTTCTAATTTTGGCTTTTCTAAATAAGATAATTGTTCATCATACATTCCCATATTTCTCCCCACTTTTCTACTAGTGATTGCCTCTAGAACAAGGTTTATAATGTTCCTCCTGAACCACCGTCAATATTTATGGAAGTGCCCGTTACATAAGAAGCTGCATCAGAAACAAGAAATGTAATAACATTTGCTGCTTCATCTGTTTCGCCAATTCTACCAAGAGGAATCGATTTTCCAATTTCTTTAGAATATTCCTCCCATGAAGAATTTGGCATTTCTCTTTTCCATTTTTCTTCAATTTGCCTACTTCGAATAAGCCCGATACATACTGTGTTAACTCGAATATTATATTTTCCTAAATCTTTACTCATTGCTTTTGTCAATGCAAACCCTGCTGAACGACTAACAGTAGTTGGAAGGCTATTTTCACTTGGAGTTTTTGCGATTGACGCAGTAACGTTTACGATTGAGCCACCATATTCCTTTAAATATGGAAGTGCATATTTTGAACAATGAATTGCACCAAACAATTTTAAATTTAAGTCAGCAACCCAAAGTTCAGTGTCTACTTCTTCAAAAGAATAGGCAGCAGAAGTACCAGCATTATTCACCAAAATATTTAATTTGCCAAATTGCTTAACAGTTTCTTCAATTAAGCGTTTACAATCCTCTTCTTTAGTAACGTCCGCAACAATGGCAAGCACTTCTTTTCCCGTTTCCTTTTTTATCATTGTTTTTGCTTCTTCCAATGAAGATTTGTTTCGAGCGCATATGGCAACATTCGCTCCTTCTTTAACTAATTGAAGTGCAGTATGTAGACCAATTCCTTTACTTGCTCCTGTGACGACGGCAACTTTACCTTGTAAATTAAGTTCCATTGTTCACTCTCCTTTACTTCTATTTTGCAAAATAAGAACAAGGTATGTAAATAGATACTTTATTGAAATTTCAAAATAATCAAATGAATATTTTCTATTTATTCTTAACCTTAATTGATTAAAAGTTCCTTAGAAATAAAAAAACTGATTCTAAAGTGAAAATTCTTTAGAATCAGTCTTTCTTACAAAATTAACACCAACGTTTGAAATGTGTACCAACAATAATAAGTAGGATAAATAATACTACTAATAAAGCAAAGTTATTTCCATAATGGCCACCATAGCATCCTCCGTAATAGCCCATGGATATCCCTCCCTCATCATTCGATACTCCAGTTTATGTGGAAACGATGAATGGGATAGGTACAAGTGCATAGATTAATATTTAAATTTTTTCTATTTTAATATGAAAATTTTTTTCGAAAAGAAAATTACCTTTATCAAATGTTCGTTCCACAAAAGTTATATTCCCATCCTCATCTATTAATAAGACGGTTGAACAACGAGTGCCATAATGGGGTAATTGAATAAATGCAGAGGATAAATTTCTTTCCATCTCTAACCCAACACCTGTATTTGGTAACTGCTCATCTGGAGCGATTTCACGGTCCATGACAATTTCAAATAATTCATCGATATTTAATTTTCCAGTATTATTTTGTATATATTCTGCTAAGCGTGCCCTTCCTTTAACAACTTTTGGCCACGGAGTATTTAATGTATGATTACTGATGCTATGCGTCCCAGGTTGTATTTCATTTATTTCATTAAAGATATTATTATAGTGCAATAAATGATCCTCATGCCAAACAATGACATTATATCCACCGTAATAATCTTTAGTTGTTACTAATTCATCTACAAAATCTTTTGGATGTCTCGCATCCTTCAAAAAATTTCGTACAATTTCTCCGCGTGAACGAGGCTTTGCAGGTAAACTCGGATCACGATAATTCGTAATAGCTGCAAAACGACCATTTCTAGATACTCCGAGCCATGTACCCATTTGAAGTAGATCTCTACCCGCCAAAATATCTGGTTCGTCTTCCCAAAAATGTGCAGGTTTTGCCGGGCGATCATAAAACTCATCCCGATTTGCTACAACAATTAATTTGTAAATAGGATGTTCTTGATAATGAAAATGTATTAAACACATGCTCCCAACCCTTTAACATTTTATTTATAAAAATAGTTTATCATTCATGAGCTATAATTTTACTATAAATTAAAATTGATTAGTTCTTCTTTTTTATTTCTTCTAAAATTGCTTCTAATATTTTATTTTTATGCCTTAATGCAGAAACCACACTCACCATAAACCAAATGATTAATAATGCAGGAATAACATAAAAGAGTATAGATACAATAATAGTCACAGCAATCCCCCCTACTTTCCTTTGATTTCTTTCATAGGTCATGAAATAAAACAATAGAATTTTTATCATTATTTATAAGATAAATTTCACATGCTACATTTCTAATACAAAAATTTTAAATTTTTTATGAACTTGCAATAATCTACAAAAAGAGACTCTACATTAGAAAAATGTGTTGAGTCTCATATCAATTTCTTATCACGTTATAAAGCACTCTAAATGTTTGTTAACATATTATACCCATCATCTTCCAAAGTATATTGCGATGCCTCTTCCCTACTTTATAAATCGTTATAACTTTCGTAAATATGCAGTAAATGTGCATATGCACTTCCTGCTTTTAAAGCCGCTGTAACTAATATTGCTTCAGCAATTTGTTCCTCTGACACCCCTAGTTTCATTGCATTATTTGTGTGGGAATTGATGCTATGTGTACAGTGGATTGCATGAGCAACTGCGATAGCAAGCAGTTCTTTAAATCCATCAGTTAAAAAACCTTTTCCCATGACAACTTGAGAAAAATTAAAGTATGGTTGAAGTTTCGCTTTGAATGACTCTGTTGTATCAATCAAAGCATGTTCATGTTGATTTAAGGTTGTCTCTGCTTCAACTGCCATTACAACAAATATTGCCTCTATAAGTTCTTCTTGACATGCTCCTGCAATCTTTGCTTTTTTTGTATGAACATCTATACAATAGGGACATTTTGTGACATGGGCAATGGCGACTGCAATGATTTCCTTTTCTTTTTTCGATAATGCCCCTGGTTTAAAAACCGTTCCATCAAATCTAGAAAAGGCTTTAAACTGTTCGGGCGCAAATTCTTTTAATTTCTTCATGTAATGATTTTTATTTTTTTCATAATAACTAGTCATGTAAATTGCTCCTTTATATTCGTAAAAAAAACATAGCAGAAAATGAAGTTCGAAATTGCAGAATTTTTATCAATTTAACATAAATTTTATGATTATCGGAATATTTCACTATTTCTTATAAAAATATTGTTCGATTTTATGGAAAAGAGTATATAATCAAACTATATTGCAATTTCAAGGAGTGTTTATCGTGAGTACAAACAAACGTGCATACAATTTTAATGCAGGACCTTCAGCATTACCCCTAGAAGTATTAGAAAAAGCACAACAAGAACTAGTAAACTATAACGGGTCTGGCATGTCCATTATGGAAATGAGCCATCGAAGTAAAGATTACGATGAAGTTCATAACAATGCAATCAACCGTTTGAAAAAGCTCCTTTCCATACCTGATAATTACGAAATTCTCTTTTTACAAGGTGGAGCAAGTCTTCAATTCTCGATGATTCCAATGAACTTCTTAACAAAAGACAAAACAGCTAGCTATATTTTAACAGGATCTTGGTCAGAAAAAGCTTTGAAAGAGGCAACACTATTCGGAAATGCAGTGGTAGCGTCTAGTACGAAAGACAATGAATATCGAAATATTCCAAGTATTGAAGATATTCAATTTAATGCAAGCGATGCATATGTTCACCTTACATCCAACAATACAATTTATGGAACACAATGGAAAGAATTCCTGAATACAGGAGATGTTCCATTAATTGCAGATATGTCAAGCGACATTTTATCTCGCCCGATCGATGTGAATCAGTTTGGCATTATTTATGCAGGTGCTCAAAAGAATTTAGGACCTTCTGGTGTGACGGTAGTCATCATTCGCAAAGATTTAATTGAACAAGCAAATTCAGAAATACCGACTATGTTAAAATATAAAACACATGCGGATAAAAATTCTTTATATAATACTCCTCCAACATTTGGTATTTACATGTTAGGAGAAGTTTTAAACTGGGTTGAAAATCAAGGCGGACTTGAGACAATTCAGAAACGCAACGAAGAAAAAGCAAAATATATCTATGATGTTATTGATGAAAGCAATGGATTTTATAAAGGACATGCGGAACCAAATAGCCGTTCTCTCATGAATATTACGTTCCGATTAGCTGATGAGGAATTAGAAAAGCAATTTTTAGCTGAAGCAAAAGCTGCTGGTTTTGTCGGGTTAAACGGCCACCGCTCTGTTGGTGGTTGTCGAGCATCTACATATAATGCCGTACCAATAGAAGCTTGCATAGCTTTACGCGATTTCATGTACGAATTCCAAAAGAAGCATCAATAAATAATTAATTATAAAAAGCGAATTGGAAAACACATCGGTTTCTCAATTCGCTTTTTTATATACTTATTTTACTTCTCCTATTCTAAATTTTTAAATAAATAAGTCAGGTAAATATTATCAACCCTTTATAGGAAGTACGTGTTTTAATTTGAGGTGTTCTGTTTTTTTGGTGCGAGGATTAGTTATATTATCAATGGATTATTTAGAACCAGGTTTAAATAGAAAATAATCGGCGTTTTGCCTCCAGCTTCCTTCAGATTCCGCGTCACCACGGACACCCTTGCGTTAAGCTAACTGTTACTTCTGCCTTCAACACCCTATAGATTACACCCATGCCAGGCGATCGAGTAGGAGGGAGTGATTAGCTCCCGTCCTCTCACACCACCGTACGTACGGTTCCGTATACGGCGGTTCAATTAAGATAATTGACGCAAGTTTTCATAACTTCCGTGAATAGCTTGTCTTCTTATGCCAGTGGTCACTCCACCCTCCAAGAGGTCTCCCACGGGATTCACCGCTTCCTTCCTCAAGTGAGGTACTACGTTTTCTGTGTTCATCATGACTCACTGAATGCCAAGGGCTATTCTCTCTTAATTGTTCGGTCCTTCTTAGTTGTTCTAGACCAACTAATACTATGACCTCTGCTGACTTCTGACGGTTCAGCTACTTATCACTAAGTAGGTTATGAAGCGTACTTCACCTATCCGCCAGACCTCCCCGGGTAAGTACATGCACTTTCACACCATCTATCCGCCTCATCTACTCGATATGACCTTCGACAGAAAGAGCTTTGTTTTGTTTGGCAAACTCACTCAATCATACCTAGCCTTATATGAGGTTCGTGTTCCTCGGACCGGTGTTTTGCCTCCAGCTTCCTTCAGATTCCGCGTCACCACGGACACCCTTGCTCTTGGCTAACCTCTACTTCTGTCTTCGGGGTTCGGGACTTACACCCTATAGTTCATGTACATGCCGGGCGCACCACTAAAAAACGAGGCTGTAAATTTTCAACAGCCTCGTTTTACTTACGTAAGCAATTAATATGCTCTTCCGAACCATACTGTATGTTTTGCTTCTTTTCCACAATGAATGCAAGTGTGTTTCGTTGTTGGTGGGTTGAATGGAATATTGCGTGAAGTAAATTTTGTTTCTTCTTTTACTTTAGCTTCACATGCATCATCACCACACCAACCTGCAAGTACCCATCCTGGAATTGTTCCGTTTTTCTCGCTATTTTCAATATGTTCTTTTAATTGATCTAACGTATCAATATGCAAATGAGAATTTGCATCTCGGAAAGCTTTTGCTTTATCGTATAGACGTTTTTGCATTGTTTGTAATTCTTTCTCTACTGCTTCTACAACAGAATCGAGAGAAATTGTGATTTTTTCGTCTTCATCTCTAGCTTTTAAGATTGCTTGATTGTTTTCTAAATCACGTGGTCCTAGCTCGATGCGAACAGGTACTCCTTTTAACTCCCACTCATTGAATTTAAATCCTGGTGATTGATCAGTATCATCTAATCGTACTCGAATCCCTTTATCTTTTAGAGCCTTAAAGATTTCATCTAATTTTTCAATGATTGCAGGATTTTTCTTCCATGGTCCAACAGGAATTAAAATTACTTGTGTTGGTGCAATTTTTGGCGGTAAAACTAATCCTTTTTCATCACCATGAACCATGATAACAGAACCGATTAAACGAGTAGATGTTCCCCAAGATGTTGTATGGACGTGTACGTGTTTATTTTCTCGGTTTAAGTATTTAATGTTGAACGCTTCAGCAAATTTTGTTCCCAAATAGTGACTAGTACCTGCTTGTACGGCTTTACCATCTTTCATCATTGCTTCGATGGAGTACGTATCAACAGCACCTGCAAAACGTTCAGACGGTGTTTTTTGTCCATCATACACAGGGATGGCCAATACATTTTCTACAACATCTTTATAAATATTAAGCATTTGCATTGTTTCTTTGCGGGCATCTTCTTCATCTTCATGAGCTGTATGACCTTCCTGCCATAAAAACTCAGAAGTACGAATAAATGGAAGAGTCTTCTTTTCCCAACGGAAAACGTTAGCCCATTGGTTAATCAGTACTGGCAAATCACGATAGGATTTAATCCAATTGGAATATAAATGACCAATCATCGTTTCTGAAGTTGGTCTAAGTGCTAAACGTTCTTCTAGCTTTTCACCGGCAGCTTCTGTCACCCATGGTAGTTCTGGAGAGAAACCTTCAATATGATCTTTTTCTTTTTGGAAGAAAGATTCAGGTATTAACATTGGAAAATATGCATTACGATGACCCGTTTCTTTAAAACGTTTATCCATTTCAGACTGGATATGTTCCCAAAGTTCATAGCCATCCGGTTTAAATGCGATACACCCACGAACCGGCGTATAATCCATTAAATCTGCTTTTTGTATTGTGTCGATATACCATTTTGTAAAATCGTTTGTTTGTTGCGACATAGTCATCCTCCTTACAACAAAATAGCGTAAAGATGCCCGATTGAGGACGCCTTTACGCTGAATAGTAGTTCCCACCAACATTCGACATATTTTGTCGTTTCAGATATTCAATGAAACCAATAAACGTCTTCTCCTTTTAAAGACATTAGGTGGTGATATAGCTCTCAGCGAATGCTATATTAACGGATTTTATTTGAAAAACGAATATTTATTTCTAATATAATGTACCAAATTAAAGCAATAAATACAATTACTATATAAAAATTTTGCGGAGGTAATGTTAAAAAGTTATACATTTGAAAACTTTTTTCATCATTTAATAGTTAAAAATTCTTGGACAATTCTGATAGCATTCTCCTAAACATTCTCAAAATTCAACCCTTTCAATTCTATGTAAAAATTTTGAAATGTTTGCAACAAAAAGATAGTTTTATCAATTATATGATGGGAAATTTCAAAATATCCAAAATTTATTAAAAAATATATGAATAAAGTAGTATATTATTTTTTATTAATTTATGGTTTCATATAATCGGTAAATACTACTAGATTCGACAATCTTTCATCCAAAGTTTGTCATAATATGTAAATTGGAGGTTGAAAAATGAAAATTTCCATTCGATGGAAAATTATTGGGATAGTATTTCTCGTCATTGTAATTGGTCTAGGTTCCCTATCAACAGCAAGTTCCATCTTAATATCATCTAAAACCGAAAATGCAGTCATCGATCAAAGTGATGTACTAGTTAAAGAATTAACGAATTCCATTTCAACTTTTATTGATGGTTATGAAAAAAGCATTTTAAAAATGGCTTCAGACCAAGGTGTATTAGATTATTATAATCACTCAACAACGTTTAATGATGAAGCGGATCAAGCTTTTCGGGAACAATTAAAAAAATATTTAACCATTTACAACTCTGCTTCGTCCATTTACTTTACAGATGCAAATAAAATTATCACTGAACCACATTTCGATGAAATTTTTGATTTAGATGTAAATACCCGTTCATGGTATACTGAAGCAATTGCAAACCCAAATGAAGTGTTATGGTCCCCTCCGTATGTAGATGCTTCAACCGGGGAATACGCAATTGCAGGTTCAAAAGCAGTAGTGGAAGGAAATAAAGTTCTAGGTGTATTAGGAGTAGATATTTTACTATCAAGTTTGACAGAGGAAATCTCGAAAATCGATTTAGGCTTTGAAGGATATCCAATTATTTTCGATTCTTCGGGAGTTGCTATTGTTCACCCGACACTAACGGGGGAGAATTTAAGCAATCTAGAATTTGTTGAAAAGATTTTAAATGACGAAAATCAAAAAAATATTTTAAGAACGACAATTGATAATCAAGAAAATGTGATTGTTTATGAAAAAATTCCGACTTTAGGATGGACAGTTGGTGCTGTTTACAATGTAAAACAATTACATAGTACAGCAAATAGCATTCAAAATATGATTATTTTATTTACATTCATCATCTTAATCGCAATCTTTTTCGTACTGTATTTCAGCATTTCAAAAATTATCAAACCCATTTATTCCTTATGTACTTCTATGGAAAAAGTTGCACATGGCGATTTAACTGTACATATCGATACAAAGAGACATGATGAAATTGGTGAATTAGCAAAACATTTCAATAACATGCTTGAAGAAATGAAAAAAATCATTGGAGTTGTTCAATCATCTTCAAGACAAGTGGAAGATCGTTCTCATCACTTAAGCGCCCTTGCTGAAGAAACGAATGCTTCCAGTGTAGAAGTAACAAATGCTGTGCGAGAAATTGCAATAGGCGCCACACAATCAAGTGAAAACGCAGAGCAAGTAACTGTTTCATCAGGGAAATTAGGAGACAAAATCAATCAAATGACAGAGCAATCGAAAGCGCTCAAAGGAATTACAAATGAAGCGAATGAATTGAATAATGAAGGACAAGAGAAAATGGACAATTTATTAAATTCCTTTGAAAATTCGAAATCAGAATTACACAATATGTCTATCTCTGTGTCTTCACTGGAAGAAAAAATTCATGCGATTGAATCTGTGATGGATACAATCTCTGAAATTTCGCAACAAACGAATTTACTCGCTTTAAACGCAAGTATTGAAGCAGCTCGTGCAGGCGAACATGGTAAAGGATTTGCTGTTGTAGCAGAAGAAGTACGTAAACTTGCCGAACAATCGGCTAAAGCAACGGAACATGTCAAATCAACAATCCATGAATTGCAGCAAGAAGCAATTTCCGTCGTTAAACAAATGAATGAAATGCAAGATACATTCAAAGAACAAGGAACAGTTGTTGAAAATACAAGTATACTATTCCAAAATCTATCATCGTTAATTTTAAATATGGAACATACTTTTAAAACTGTTACGGAAGAAATCGATAGTATCATAAAATATAAAGATCGAGTTGTGGAAACCATTGAGGAAATGTCCATGACAGCACAATCAACTGCAGCAGCTTGTGAGGAAGTAAGTGCTGCTAGCGATGAGCAATTAAGAGCAATACATTCTGTTGCTGAAGCTTCAGAAGAACTAAACGAATTAAGCAAAGAATTATCAAAAACTGTAAGCAGATTTAAAATATAATAATAAAAGGGGCTGTTCAGAGTCGAACACTTTCTGAACAGCCTTACTTCTTATAGTAATATTCTCTTAAAAACTTTGCTCCTACGGTGGTCACATCAAACGCGCCTCCTCGTCGCAATTTATCTGCGGCTAAGCGTGTGCGACAGCCGCAATTTATCTGCGGCTAAGCATGTGCGACAGCCGCAATTTATCTGCGGCTAAGCGTGTGCGACAGCCGCAATTTATCTGCGGCTAAGCGTGTGCGACAGCCGCAATTTATCTGCGGCGAAAGCGATAGCGACAGCCGCAAAGGAGGCGTCTCAAAATGACTTTGATATGCCCCCTTTTTATTTTAATTATTTATTATGCTTGTTGCGCTTCTTCCCGTTTACCGAAAATTAGCTTCAATAATGGTGGTGTTACTAAAGTCGTAATAATGATGACTACAATGATTGCGCCATAAAACTCTTGAGATAATATGCCGCCAGTTAGTCCAATGGAAGCTAAGATTAATGCAACTTCTCCTCGGGATATCATGCCTGCCCCAATGCCTGCCGAGGATCTCCAACCAAAGCCGCAAACTTTTGCTCCAAGACCGCAACCGATAAATTTTGAAAGCAAGGCAATAATAGAAAAGACGATAATAAACACAATTTGATCTCCAATACCATCAAAGCTCATTGGTAAACCGATGTTAATAAAGAAGAACGGTACAAAGATGCCATATGCAATTGGTGAAACACCATGTTCAACTTCTTTTGCATATTTTGTTCTACTAATAGCTACCCCCATGAAATATGTACCGATAATTCCTGATACCCCAAGGAAATCAGCGAAATATGCAAAGGCAAATAATAATATTAATCCCGCAGTAACAATCGGTTCAGTAACTTTAAATCCTTCAAAAAGATGCATAAACTTCGGCACAAGATATTTTCCAACAAAGTAAATGACAATAAAGAAGATAATTTGCTGTGCAATAACCCATGCAATATTTGTATCCGAGCCCACAAAAAATCCAATTGCAACAGCGATGAGAATTACTACAATTACATCATCAAGAACAGCTGCTCCAAGTAATGTAGCACCTTCTCTACTATTTAACCACCCAATTTCCCGCAATGTTTGAACGGAAATACTTACGCTCGTTGCAGCAAGTAATAATCCTAAAAATATTCCTTCAGATGTAGGAATACCAAATAGTGGTGAAGCGCCCCACCCCATTAAAATTGGCATTACTACTCCTAAAATTGCTACAAGTGTTGCCGCTTTTACATTTTTATTTAAACTTTCCAAGTCTGTTTCAAGTCCAGCTAGGAACATTAATAATAATACTCCGATTTCACTGAACACATGAATTAATTCCGTTTGTTCTATCCATCCAAGAACAGCCGGCCCAAGAACGATACCTGCAATGATTTTGCCTAATACGGATGGTTGTCCTAGGCGAATGCTGATTTGACCAGCAATTTTTGCAACGAGCAACACGAGTACGATTTGTAAAATAAATTCAAATACATCCACAATAGTTACCCCCTTGTTGTCATAATAGATGGATGCAAAAAAAAGACATGGTGGTAGCCTTGTTGACAGACTCCACCATGTTTTGCTCCATATTCAAATACGTTAACTATTATAATCGAATTATATTATTATGTAAATTCCTTTTTTTCAGTTTATTTTTAAATTTTGTTATTCTATTTTGAGAAAGGTTACGATAGAATTACTTATTGTTATGATGTTACTTTCCCTTAAATTGCTGGACTGTCTGTGTACGATTATTGCTATTACATATAGCAGAAATCACTGCTATGCCATCAGCTCCTGCTTCTAACACCATTTGTGCATTGAATGGAGTAATCCCACCAATTCCAACAATAGGGAAATTCGGATACATCTCCCTTGCTTTCTTTAAAAAATTAACCCCAGCTGGCTTTTTTGCATCAGGCTTCGATTTCGTTTCAAAAATTGGACCAATCCCTACATAATCTGCCCCTCCTTCGACAGCTTTCACCATTTCTTCTTTATTATGAACGGAAACACCTATTATTTTGTTTTTAAACTTTTCGCGAATTGCTTCTATCGGTGTATCATCTTGACCAACGTGAATGCCATCTGCGTCGATTTTTAATGCAAGCTCCACATCATCATTCACAATAAAAGGAACTCCATATTGTTTACAAAGGGATTGACATGATCTTGCAAATTGTTCTAATTCTTTCCCCATTAACGGTTCTTTACCTTTTTCCCTCAGTTGAAAAATCGTAATACCTGCTTTTAAGGCATCTTCTAGCACTGATAGCGGGGACTCATTATTACAATTCTCGTTACCCATTATGAAGTAAACAGCTAAATCCATTCTATTCAACAATTTCCACCTCTACTTTAGCACCAAAACGGTGAGCAAAGTGATTTGTTGGACCATGTCCACGTCCGATATTTAGTGGATTTTCAATTGCCATTTGAACAAATTTTTTCGCTTCGATAACGGACTCTTTTAACGAAAGCCCCTTACCTAAATTTGCTGTAATAGCTGCAGAAAAAGTACACCCTGTTCCATGGGTATGTTTCGTGTTAATTCGTTTTGATTTTAATTGGAAGGAAGAGCCGTCTTGAAAAAAGACCGTATCAACAGCAGATGGACCTTCAAAATGTCCGCCTTTCATTACTACACAATTAACACCAAGTTGCAAAATCTTTGCTGCTGCTTGTTGAATGTCATCTGCTGTTTCAATTTTCATACCTGTGATTGTCTCAGCTTCTGGAATATTAGGCGTTAATACGGTTGCTATTGGCAATAATTCATTTTTCATCGCTTGTACGGCCTCTTCTTGCAATAACGCTTGCCCACCTTTTGCAATCATCACTGGATCAACGACTATTTGAATATTTTTATCTATTAAATTTTTTGCAATCGTTTTAATAATATCTGCAGAAAATAACATACCTGTTTTTAATGCTTTCACTTCAAAATCTTGTAAAACCGTATTCAATTGTTGTTCCACAAATTCAGCCGTTGCAGGATAAATACCTTCTACGCCTAATGTATTTTGAGCAGTCAATGCGGTAATAACAGATGTACCAAAAACATTTAGCTCCTGAAATGTTTTTAAATCCGCTTGAATGCCAGCTCCCCCGCCGCTATCTGAACCAGCAATTGTCAAGACAATATTCATAGTTATTCACCTCTTGAAATTTGATGTAATCCATTTATTATTTCAACTTGGAAGGAACCAAGGTATTTTTCTTTCGACGCATTTTCAGCGACTTTTTTATAGTCAGCTAATACATTTCGAATATTTTCAAGTTTTCCTCCATCCAACGTTAATGCTGCAGCACAAATAGCACTTAATAAACAACCTGTTCCTGTTACTTGAGTCATTAACTCATGGCCACCACTAACTTGATAGTGTTCTATTCCGTCAGTCACGAAATCTTCTTTTCCAGAAACAGCAATAATTGCACCATACTTTTGAGCAGTTTCCTTAGCAACATTGGTAATATCCATTTCTCCTTGTCCGCTATCAACTCCTTTTGCTTGCCAATTAATTCCTGCAATTGCTGCTAATTCACCAGCATTACATCGGATTAAATCAAATTTAATCTCTTTTAATAAATTTTTTGCAGTTTCTTTACGATATGTTGTAGCCCCCGCTCCGACAGGATCAAGTACGACAGGAATATTTAGTTCATTTGCTTTTTTCCCAGCTAATATCATTGCTTCTACGGAATTTTTATTTAATGTTCCAATATTAATTAATAATCCGTTTGCAATAGCGACCATGTCTTCTACATCCAATGGCTCATCTGACATAACTGGTGAAGCTCCAATTGCAAGCAAACCATTTGCAGTAAAATTCGTTACAACGGTATTTGTAATACAATGAATTAATGGATTTTTTTTTCTTATTTTGATTAAGCTCATATATATCCTCCTATAATTGTAAAAATTTATGTAAAGAAAAAGCTCCTTTGCACGGCGCAAAAGAGCTTTGAAAATAGAACACAATCTTTCATTGCTCCCTACGACAGTGCTAACTGCATCAGGTTCTAAGGGTTAGGTGATATCACCTTCTCAGGCACTTAGGCCACCCCTGCAATTATCATATGAAATAAAAAAACTCTCCAAGTTTGGAGAGCAACAATACACATAATCATCATTCATACGATAAGGTATTTTGCTCCCTACGGCAGTACTAGCTGCATCAGGTTCTAAGGGTTAGGTGATATCACCTTCTCAGGCACTTAGGCCACCCCTGCAAAATTTAATAATTTTTTAGTTGTTATGAAAATTATAACACATTTTCATTTTATTTTTTCAAATAATTTAATAGAATTTAAAAAGATTGCTAGATAAAACAGCTAAATCACTTAAATTCTAGATTGAATGTCACAAGTTTTTCTCGATTAATCTAACTCTATTTTTCCTTCAATTATGGTATTATTCAATGCTTGAGTTGCTAATCGATCGACTTCTTCATTCCCTTTTCGCGAAACTAATTTAAATTCAGATTTGATTCCTAGTTGATTTAATTTTTCATCAATTTTATTCGCCCAATTTGTTAATTCTTTTTCATAAATAGGCCATTCTCCACTCATTTGATTAATAACAACCTGTGAATCACCAATGAATCGAACAGTTTGATGATGAACGCCTATCACTTCTAACTCTAGAATACTTCCGTATAATGCCGCATATTCCGCTTCATTATTAGATCTTAAGCCAAGTTGCATTAAATTTTTTCTAGTTCGATAAGATTTTCCGTTTTGTTCAAAATATATGGCAAATCCTAAACCGGCTTTTTGACTTTCTAAATCATAACCACCATCAAAATACACTGTCACATTGGATGGCTCAGTTTCGATTTCCTTTAAATATTTTTTTATTTCTTTAACAGACCATGTACTGTCATATTGATCAATAAAGGTCATATGTTTTACTTTTCCGGTTTTCTTTAATTCTTCTGCAATCAATAGGGCTTGAACTGGCGGCATTTCATCTGATCGAAAAGTTGTTTCCAATCCTTTATGATGATACGTCCATTCAATGGTTATTTTCATGAATAGAACCTCCCTGTTCCTGTTTCCTTCAACAAATCGATATGTGCATTAATGTAGGCTTTGGTTTTTAATTTTTTTTATGAAATGTAAACGAACATAACGAAACTTCAATCGCTTAATTCGATTATACATGATACGAAAAAATGAGCGGATGTTTGAATAATCTTCAATGAGATCAAGAATGACATGTTCAATCATAATGAAGAACCATAATGTAAGGAAAAGAACAAGGATTACACCATCAAATAATTTTGTGACTATCAAGTAATATGAATAGAAGAAGTATTTAATCGTTATAAAGATGAAGCTAACTGTGATGATAACTATTGGAATATATCGAAACAACAAAGTTTTTTTTGTGAAAACCATAAGGAGAAAACTTACAATACAACAAATCAAGACAAATATTACAGTTAACATATTAATAATCATTCAATTCACCTCACTATGCAACTGGATGAAGGAAATTACCACTTTTTTAGTTATTTTTTTCCTTTAATAACAAAAATATTCAATAACGTGAGGCATTTTTAAAACAGTAATCATAAAACGATTTATGTGCTTAATTAACACAAAAAGGAGCGATACCGCCCCTTATTCTTTAACCATTTAAAAAATTCAAAATAATCAACCTGTAGAATCACTCCCTCACTTTATTACTACAGCTGATTAAAACATGAATGCTCAGAAAGTAGATGAGAAACAAATTGTTCTACAACTTTGCTGTATTGAACCATAAAATATTCAACATATTTATAAAGTGCATTTCAATGTCAATCATTCATATGATATGAGGGATTATATTTAGAATATTTAATTGATGGTTATTTTAAAAATTTTCCTGTCATTCGTTGGTTGTATAGGTCGATTCGTATGACCGAAAACAACTCTAAACATTGTAATTTGTTCAATTGAAAATTCGATTGGCTCTTCAAATACAATCCAGTCAACCCCTTCTGTACAAGGAGGTGTCGTCAAAGAACCGGAATAGTAATACCCTTCCCTTACTTCAGGAATTAATTGTAATAAATTGAATGAATCCATTTCTTTTTCATTCATATTTTCATCTTGTATAAAGTTCCATATTTCTTTAATTGCTTCGTTTTCTTCTCCAGATTTTATAAATACCGCTATTACAGCATGGTCGCCTTTTTCATTTTCGTGTACGAGATGTAATTCCATATCATAGTTTTGATTTTCGATTTGATGTTCACTTGGTAAATGGAAATGGAAGGAATGAAATTTGTATTGTTCATTATCAACCGAAATAAAACTTGTATTCGATTTCGAATTTACTTTAAACTGATTTTTTTGTTTTATTAGTACAACAGGCTCCTTTTCATAATGTATGTTGATTCTTGGGGCATCTTTAAGAAGTACATTCTTGTATTCAATTTGTATAGGTGATTGCATTGTTCCTTTTTCACAAGCATGAACTTCCAATTCATTTGAAGTCTTTTGTTCTTCATTAGTATAAGAAACTTTTTTGAATGTATAGTCATTTTCTCCAGGCGATTGTTCAATAGTTGATTTTTGATAAGATAGATAACCAACTACACCAAGGCACAATGATAGCAAAAAAATCACAATATAATAGTTTAACTTCATCAATATTCCCCACCCATTTTTCCATTTTTTATTTAACTTAACCAAATAGATGATTGATTTATACTTCGGTCATGCTATATAGCACCATTCCCTTGTTTATAAACTTAATAGAGCTTGATTAAAAATACATACTTGCATGAGTGGGGAGCGGAGAGTCCAAGCCGCAAAAAAATAGTAGTACTTACCATAGCTTTGGTTAGTACTACGAAAATTAGAATGATTTCATTTATTTTAAGTAAAACAGTCCCCCGCTAACGATTTCAATTTTAATTCGAGGTTGAAATCGCTCTTCTAACGCTTTTTTCTCTATTTCATAAATTTCTGGTTTGTTTTCTACATCTTCATAAAAATGATCTAATATTTCTTGTTCCCTTTTCCATCGTTTTTTTGCCTCATCCGCCCAAGATAAATCATCATTTGCAATATAATTTTCAATTGCTGTTTCCAAACGTTCAATCGCCCTCATTGGAGAAACAATATAAGGTAGGCAATATGCGTTTTTTGGCAATTCATCCGTTAACTGCAACGCACATAATATATCTTGGAAGTCACTTTTGACGCTGCCATGAATTAAGTTAATTCCTAAAGAAAAGAGCAATTCCTTTGTTTGGTCTGTATGATAAGAAACTTTAAAATTTGCACCAATCCATGGAAATAAACTTGCTCCCTCAATATTCTCATACATTTGAACAAAACAGCCTAAGTCTTTCGTGGCTTGAAAAATTTGATGCATTCGCATCGACCCATAATGAATATATTCACCACGAATGTTTAAATTCTCTTTTTGTTTCGTAATAAAGGTTACTTTTAATGGGTTTGGCTCTCCTTTTGTACTTTCAATAAATTGCCAATAAAAAGGACGATTCATTATACGTTTATCAATATCAGCTGTTAATTGAACAGTTAAATAATCGGATGTTTCCTCTTCAATTTTACAATTTGTCTCTATAAAAAATGTTCGTAAATAATGATGGATTTGTTCAGCTATCATTCTTTTGCTCCTCCCAATTCGAGAAGTTTGCATTGGAAAATTTATGTGAAGCCTAACTGATCTTCTAACCCGAAATCTTCAAAATGGAAATTTGGCACAAAACTTGGAGAATTGTATATTGGCTCTTCCACTTTGTTTGATAAGATATCATCTATTTCTCCCACAACTTTTTCAAAGACATCGATTTTATTTGTTAATAAGTCGATGATGCGATCTTCAATTGTATTTTGAATAGCTAAATTGTAAATATATACATCTGATTGTTGACCAAAACGGTGTACCCGGCCAATTCGTTGCTCAATTTTCATGGGATTCCAAGGTAAATCAAAATTTACAACATGATGGCAAAATTGAAGGTTAATCCCCTCGCCACCTGATTCTGTTGCTATTAATACGTCAGCGTAATCTTTGAATAATTGCCTCATCCAATCTCGCTTATTTTTACTAAACTTTCCGTTAAACAACACACTTTTAATTCCTTTTTGATATAAATACCATTGTAAATAGTGTTGTGTTGCTCTATATTCGGTAAAGATAATGACTTTATCTTTTGCCTTTTGAATAATTTCATAAGTTTTTTCTGCTTTTGAATTGATTTCTAAATTGGACATTTTCTCTATAATTTCTTCTATATAATCTATTTCATCTCTACTTTGCATCTTCTCTTTCATTTTCACTAATGTTAAATATGCTGCTTCTTTACTCGAGCACATTTCTTTTAATAGTGTTGTCATAGCAAAAGAATTGGCAAATACACTTGTGCGTTCCTTTAATTGTTGAATCATTTCGTAAACTTCTTTTTCTTCATCAGTAAATTGAATTGGAATTGTTTCAACATGTCTACCAACCCACTCAATGCCCGTATCTTGCCTACGATTTCGAATCATCACTTGATTCACTAATTCTTTTAAGTATTCATCTTCCTGTAAGCCATTTTTCCCTTTTTTGAAATATGATTGGAAACTTTCTACATTTCCTAAGTGACCAGGTTTTAATAAGGACACGAGATAAAAAATTTCAAAAATGTTATTTTGAATTGGTGTAGCAGTTAGCAATAAACAAAATTTCTTCTTTAATCCTTGTACAAATTGATATGATTGCGTTTTATTGTTTTTTAATTTGTGAGCTTCATCAATAATAATCATGTCATAGTTCTGTTCGTAAATCTTTTCCCGATATGGACTCCGTTTAGCCATATCCATACTCATGACAACAAAATCATATTGTTCGAAGGGAACATTCTTTTTTCGACAACCAATGGCAGGAATAAAAAATTTTGCGTTCAGTTCATCAACCCACTGAGTAAGTAATGATGCCGGCACTAAGATTAATGCTTTTTTTACCAGTCCTCTTAGAATATATTCCTTCAAAATTAAACCAGCTTCTATCGTTTTTCCAAGTCCAACTTCGTCCGCTAATATTGCCTTTCCATTCATTTTTTCAATAACCGTTCTTGCTGCATCTATTTGATGTTCGAGAAATTGTATGTTTGTTAAAAATTTCGGAGCTTGTAAACCTGAAAAATCTGTAATTAATTGATCTTTTACGACCTCATAAGCCATTTTGTATAGCATCCAATTATCCCAAGGTCCTCCCTTTTCAAGGCGACGTGCAAACTCCTCTTTCCATTGTGAGGATTTTTGAATCATCATGTCAGTTCACCTCTCTTATTGTTCATTAGGTTGTCCAAATTTTATAAACCTATGATGATTCTATTGCCAATAAACCAACATTTTAGGATAAAAATTTTTCCCTTTCGCAAAATAAAAATTAAAAGCGAGGAGAAAGAAATGAAAAAATGGTTGTTCATCATCTTAATTGGAATATTTCTTTTGATTATTTTTTTTCCTGGATATTTTACAGATTATTCTCAATCAAAAGAATTTGAAGCATTGTATGAAACATTAGACGATAAATTTTTTCCTTTAGTAGATCGTATTAGTGATCACCTTAGTAAATCAGAAGAGAAAATGAATCAATTGCAATTTACAACGTTTTATGTAATAGAAGGTGGTATGGAAGAAAATTTAGAAATGCAACAAAAAATAGTTGAGTTGAAGAGTGAATTAATGGATTTTAATGTTCAATATCCAGATACCATTGCATTAAAAGAAAATGTTATTCAACAATTGGACGTGTTAAAAAAATTGCTTGAAAAAATGTATAACGCACCACCCAATCTAGATGTAATGAACTTTCAGATGTTTCAAAATGAATATGAGAGAGATACTGAAATTCAATCACAATTGTTAGAAAAAATGGATTATATTTTAGAAAAAAATTACGAGTAAGTTCCAATTATAAAATAACCCGATAAGAGCAAATTAGGGCTAGGAGGTGAAGAATATGAGCAAAAATAATAAGAGAACAATAAACAAAAGAACTCACAATCCATTTGAAACTTATAAACACTTGCATAAAAACACAACTAGTCATGCTGAAAATCCAGAAGATCCATCAGAGGAAATTTCAGAAGAATTCGATTCAAAAGTAAAAAATAAAAACAATAAAACAAATCACGATAAAACTCAAAAATCAAATAAAAATATTTAACCCATAAAAATATTTAACCCTTTCTTTTTAATTCTCCTGTCCATTTGGAGGTTATCAAATGAATAAAAATCAAATTATTTTCATGAACCAGTCCCACCGCAACTTTAATATGTACATTGGTCATAAGGAAAAATTCGATTTTTTTAAAGATGTTATGTCAAAACAGCCTCCTACAGAAGATGAAAAAATTATTTCCCTTGATAATTATTTAAAAAAATAATTGTTAACTTTGTGAAAAATATTTTATGAATAAAATGTGAAATGCTTCACTAATCGTTTCTTTATGTGATTGAAAAGGAGTACAATGAAATCAAAGTTGATATATAAATATAATGGAGGCGTTAATGATGTGGGTCGTCACACTATTTGAGGAAGAAAATTTCCGCATTTATGAATTCGAAACGAAAGAAGAAGCAGTTAAAGCTATGGAAGAGTTACAATTGCCAGCAATCCTTTCCTTCACAAACTTGACTCTTGTAGCTTAAGTCATTTTCATAAATATTAGCAATCATTATTTGGAGCAAATAATGCTCCTTTTTTTATGCTTTTTCTTGCTGAATATACCAATAAACGTCACTTTTTTATTTGCGAATTTTGGGAACGATAAAAGTGTAAGGTTAAAAATATTGAAAGCTAAAATCTTTGTGAGGTGATCAACATGAAAAAAAGATTTTATCTATTCACTTTCCTTTTAACCTTTGGACTTTTATTGTTCCCTTTAGGAGCAGAAGCCCATTATCATTCAAAATTTTTACAGGAATATGAACAATTAGATAATGAAAAAAAGCAACAAGTGGATAAAATCTTAAATGATTTGCATTCTGAATTAGAGAATTTAGGTGTGAAAATTCCGCATTTAAATGCACATCTAACGTATTCTCAATTAGATGAAGAAACGAAAGAACAAGTAAAACAAATTATTAAGGAATTAGAAGAAGGTAAAATTACTTCTGAACAGGCAGATGAAAAACTGTATAATTTAGGCGTCATCTCCCCTAAAGATGAGAAATGTAAAATTTACGATGGACTAGATGAGGGAACAAAGCAAAAGGTAAAGGAAATTATGAAACAAATGAAAAGTGGATCCATTACGAAAGAGCAAGCAGAAGAAAAATTAAAGGAATTGGGCGTTGAAATGCCAAAAGAACCACAATTAGATGAAGAGACAAGAGAAAAAGTGAAACAAATTGTTGAAGAAGCGGAAAAAGAATTCGAAAATTTAGGTATTGAATTTCCAAAAGAATTTTATAAACGTATTCTTGAATAAATTGTACCAACAATCCAGCGAATTGTTACATTTTCGCTGGATTTTAAACTAATAGTAAATTTTATTAATAAAATGTATATTCATAAATTTTTGTAAATTTCTGATGAAAACGTCATCATATTGAACAATTTGTGAAATAATTCACTTTCTATTTTCTTTCTCATATATTAGGTGTACAATGAATTTGAAATTGATATATAACAATTTAACTGTTTATTAGAAAGCAGCAAATTGTTATATAACAAAATTATTTTATGAAGGAGTTTGATCCCAAGATGTGGGTGCTTACTGTATTTGAAAAAAATTCTTATCGTATCTTTGAATTTATTGAAAAAAATGAAGCAACATTAGCACTTCAAAAATTCGGTCATTCAGCGTACTTGTCCTATACAAAATAATGAGTAGTTATAGTCATTGACAATAGATTATAAATAAATTATTTCTTGGTAAATTAAGGAGGCATTTTTTATGTGGGTTGTAACAGTTTTTGATGCAGACTCTTTCCGTTGTTTCGAATATGACTCTAAAGAAGAAGCAATTCGTACACTTGAAGTATATAAAAATAAAGCAATCTTATCATTCACAAATTAATGAGTATTCTTACATTTCATCATTCAATAAAAGAGAGCCTGGCCAAAAAGAGCAAAACTTTTTGGTCAGGCTCAATTACTTATAAATATAATTCTTTCCCCTTTTAATGGTCACATCAAACGTCATCATCGTCTATGTCCGCATTAGATCTTGTAAGTAATACTCCATTATCTGTTACGTCAATTTTGATCCCTGTTATTCGCTATTTTTCTAAGTTTGAAATCATTGCAAACAGTCGTAAAGAGAAATGATTCAAATCAACTTTTCAAGAGCCCAATCCTATTTAGAAATCCCCTTCTCTAATCTAAATTCATCACTTATAATCAATATCTCATCCCCTTCAACTTTGGATTTGGATGAGATTTCATTGAATTATATTATTACCTACAACAAAGATATATACCCCATTTTCTATTAGTTAATCCTATTAAATTGTGACAAATTTGTGAAAATCTATTTTTCCTCCACAATCCGACATTTTTTTTAATCTGAGCATTTTGCAAAATTAGATTTTTTGGATAAAAGTATAAAAAATAAAGCACTCGACAAATAGCTACCAGCATGTTATTTTACAAAATATTACAATAATCCTGTTTTTGGGCATACCTACAGAATTTTTCATATTGAATTTTTTTAAGCGGCTTTCTTCCCTTTATTTTCCTTTGCCATCGCTAGCGCTGAAACAAGTAATACAATAGCGTTCAGGTAAATATGGGTCTTTACTTTTTCAATTCCCCATACATGTAGGGAGTTCGCCGTAAGGTAGCTTTTCATTCTTGAATTACAGCGTTCTACACTTGTCCTCTCGTTGTAAAGCTCTTTCCAACGTTTTGTATCACGGTGCGGATTGGAATATCGGCGCACATCCTTTTTGATGTCGACTTTTACCACCATTCCATAGTTGGAAGATGAACAGGCTGCCATTCCTAATGGGCAATCCACTTTGCCGGTTGCGTGAGGACATCTGAACTTGAGCTGGTCCTTATCAGCTCCCCAATAAGTCATTTCATAACCCATGGAACAACGCGGAGTTCCATTGGAAGAAATCCCTTCAGGAGGCTCTTTTTCGTTGCGCAAATTGAGCGGGATAATGGCTTGCGCTCCAATGTTTTTGGCTGATTCATAGTTTTTTAGTTGGTCATATCCGCCATCCATGATCAGAAATTCAATTTTGGATTTGGTACGCTCTGCCACTTGCTCGATTAATTCTGGTGCGACTTCTCCATCGTTCACATGGGCAGGGGTTACTTTTATGGCCATTGGCAGTTCGCTTGCGGTATCGACTGAAAGATGCATCTTATAGCCAAACCAGGTAATTTTATTGCCGAAGGAATCATATTTTGCGCCCCAATTGGCATTACCCGTTTGTTCACTACGCTTTTTGGGCTGTTTCTTTTCATAGGCATCAATGGCGGCACTGTCGATGGCCTGGTGGCTGCCGTCAATTATTCCTTCCTCCTGAGCTAACTGTACCAAGTCAAGGAAGATCTTTTCAGCCAGCTTTTTTTTGGTAAGTGCTGCAAAAACCCGGCTGAGAGTGGAGATAGACGGTGCGGGGCGATCAATCGATAAACCGCATTGATAACGGAAACGAAGGTCTTTATCCAATCGATGATGAAGGGCGGTAAAGGTGTCGATGCCTTCGAGTGGGGCAGCGATGAGAGCCCTTAGAATCCCTTCTCTGGAATGACCGTCAGCCCCTCGGGGTGAAGAACTTCTCAACTGTTTAGCATAAGGGCGTAAATCAAGCGAGCTAAAAAAGATAGGTAATTTCTCTTTTGACTCTAATTTTTGCAGTTCTTCAAAGGAAAATAGGCTTTCTTGTAGAATATACAAAGTGACTTCCTCCTTTTGAATTTTTTGTTGTTTCGTCACTTCAAAAATTCTACATTTTAGGGGTGAAGTCCTTTTTTATGTCTTTGAAATCCTTATGGCTCTTGGGTCAAAAAATATGCAAAATGCTCAATCTAAATAGTATACAATGAAGGAGCTTCAACACCATATATGAAAAATATCAAATTATGAACAATATTTACTGGAGGAATAAAAATGTTTAACACGCTGTATAAAAAAGTGTTAAAAGTTGTAATAGAAATAAAAAGAAAAGATATGTATCGAAAAGCACAAGAACTAGGATTCACCCATCCAAAAGTAGTAAATTGCAGCCAACAGTTAGACTATTTACTAAATAAGTATACAAAACAAGCGGCATAATTTATTAACTTAGGAATCATCCATTAAGTTAATTCGTTAATTATATAGGTTTATTATATATTTCTAAAAATACCCTTCAAAACCTTTTCTATAAGGTTTGATGGGTATTATTTTTCTTTATTTTAAAGGATTCTCTTTTGCACCTGAATAGTCTCTTTTAGCCTGAACAAATACAAATTCTTTTTCAGGATACCGATAAGCCGTTAACTTCCCTCCAAAAACAACTCCTTGATCAATATTAATTGTATTATTCATAATTAGCGGCTCTGGTTTTGGCTCATGGCCCCAAATAACAAGCAATGAACCTTTATATTGCTTATACCACTCACGACGTATTGGTTTCCCTTGTTCGTCCATGCCAGCAACATCGCCATAGCGGCAAAAATTTTTGATTCTATTGGATTCTTTACCGATAAATTCTTCTCGTATGCCTGCATGCACACAAACGACTTTTGGCTGCCCTTGATCTGTTAAGATATAATGTGAAGGTACGTTCATTAGTAAGTCTTTGAATTGATTTTTTAACTTTTTTGTTTTTTCTATACCATGTATTTTTTCATATTGATTAAATTCTTCTTCTACCTTTTCATCACCATGTTTTAACTGCACTTTTCTTCCATCTAGCCAACGGGCAATTTTCCATCCATGATTACTATCAATCATATACGTGTTTACATTGCAATGATTTAAAAAAAATTTCATCGTATCAATCGATTTTGGTCCCCTACTCATGATATCTCCAAGAGAAATAATTTTTCTCCCTTTTGGATGAGCGTATAATCCTTGTTCATTTTTTTCGTAACCTAATTGATGCAACATTTGAATCCATTCATCAAAACATGCATGGATATCTCCTATGATGTCTACTCCATTTCCTACTTCAATATTCATTGATAGTTTGCCCCTTTATATTTTATAAATTTTTATAAATTATTGTATATTTATTATTTAATGAATAAAACACTTTATTCGTTAGAAACTTTTTAATTGTTGACACTTTTTAAAATTTCATGCATATTAATTAATAAATATACCACTAAATGTTTATATAGCAATCAGCTTAACGAAGACTAGTAAGCTGCACACTGTTGGAAAGAGAGCGATGTCCATAGGCTGAAAGACATCGTACAAATAAGAGCTGCTGAACCTGCTTCGCTAGCTTCTAGCTAAAACTAGACGCATGCTCAAAGCGTTATTTGAGGTAAAGTGGGATTATGTTGGCATAATCCAATTTAGGTGGTACCGCGGAAACTCCTTTTTCGCCCTAAAAATAAGGGCGAAAAAGGTTTTTTTATTTCAGTAGAAAGTTTTTAAGGATGGTTGTTGATGGAGAAGAAAAGAATTGTCGTTAAAATAGGTTCAAGTTCGCTTACAAATTCAAAGGGTGAAATTGACTACGTTAAAATTAAAGAACACGTTGACTCAATCTATCAAGTTGTCAAAGATGGCCATGAAGTTCTTCTTGTTTCTTCTGGTGCGGTGGCGGCAGGATTTCGAAAACTAGGTTACCCTACTCGACCAGTCACTTTAAAAGGAAAACAAGCAGCTGCAGCTGTTGGTCAAAGTTTACTTATTCAACTTTATGCAGATCAATTTGCAAAATACGGAATCACAACAGCCCAAGTGCTTCTAACACGTACCGATTTTTCAAATAAAGAGCGTTATAAAAATGCTTTTGCAACTTTTAGTGAGTTGTTAGAACGTTCTATTTTGCCTATCGTAAATGAAAATGACACTGTTTCAGTGACGGAACTTACTTTTGGCGACAATGATATGCTTTCTGCCCTAGTAAGCGGGTTAGTACATGCAGATCAACTCATTATTTTGACGGATATTAACGGTTTCTATGACGATAATCCTTTAAAAAATCCAAAAGCTAAACGGATTCGTCATCTAACTGAAATTACGGATGACATGCTTCAACTAGCAAAAGGTGCTGGCTCCAAAGTGGGAACGGGAGGCATGCAATCCAAATTGCTAGCTGCTCGCACCGCTTTAAAAGCTGGTGTAAAAGTATTTATTGGAAAAGGAAGTGGACCAAATAAATTGCTCGATATTTTAAATGGTCATGGTGATGGAACGTATATTGATCGTGATCATCTAACTATACTTCCTAACCAAAAACAATGGATTTCCTTTACAGAAACAAAAGGAAAATTATTCATCGATAAAGGTGCTGAAGAAGCATTGTTATTAAGAGGAAAAAGTTTATTGCCTGCAGGGATTTTTCGAGTTGAAGGTGAATTTGACCGCGGTGATGTTGTGGAAGTTTATGGAGAATCAGGTCTGTTAGGTCGAGGAGAAGTGTTTTATTCCAGCAAAGAATTGGCTTTTGCTTGTGGTAAAAAAACCGAAGAACTTCACTCAGGATATATTGAAGTCATTCATCGAGATAAATGGGTAAAATTATAATATTTTTCTAGAATGAAGGAGGTATTTTCATGACACAATTTATGGTAGGTAGCGAAGTGAAAACAAAAGGTAAATTAGCGAAATTTGCAAGTTATTTAATGAATGTAAAAACAACAGAAGAAAAAAATGACGCATTAGCAAAAATTGCAAAACAGCTGCTTATTGAGAAAGATGCCATTCTTGAAGCAAATAAAAAAGATTTAGTAAGCGGAAAAGAAAATGGTTTAACTGATGCAGTACTAGATCGAATCATGTTAAATGAACAACGCATTCAAGCAATGTGTGAAGCTATATATCAATTAATTTCCTTACCAGATCCAATCGGTGAAGTGTTAGAAAGTTTTACAAAAGAAAATGGATTAAAAATTGAAAAAAGACGAGTGCCGCTTGGAGTTGTATGCATGATTTACGAAGCCCGTCCAAATGTTACAGTTGATGCAGCTACATTATGTTTAAAAACTGGAAACGCTGTTATGTTGCGTGGAAGCTCATCCGCTAAACATTCCAATATAGCTCTTGTTTCATGTATACACCGTGCGTTAGAAAAATCCGCATTGCCGATTGATGCCGTTCAGTTGATTGAAGATACACGACATGAAACAGCTTCTGAATTATTCCATTTAAAAGAATATATTGATGTATTAATTCCTCGCGGCGGTAAAAAATTAATTGATTTAGTTGTAAAAGAAGCCTCTGTCCCAGTGCTTGAGACAGGAGCTGGAAATTGTCACATCTATGTCGATCAATCAGCAGACTATGAAATTGCTGAAAAAGTCATTATCAATGCGAAAACACAAAGACCTTCTGTTTGCAATGCAGCAGAAAGCTTATTAATTCACGAAGATTGGTTTAAACTGCACGGAAAAAAATTATTAACAAACTTAGAAAATGCTGGGGTTGAAATTATTGGAGATGAAAAAGTATGCGATGTGTTACCACATGCTACACTAGCATCAGACGAAGATTATGCAACGGAATATTTAAGTTTAACGATTAGTGTGAAGATTGTGAATAATGTTGATGAAGCAATAGATCATATCAATTATTATGGTACGAAACATTCGGAAGCAATTATCACAAATGATGAGAAAAGTGCTGAAATATTCTTAAACCGCGTTGATGCAACAAGCGTCTATGTCAATGCTTCCACACGCTTTACAGATGGATTTCAATTTGGGTACGGTGCAGAAATCGGAATTAGTACACAAAAACTTCACGCAAGAGGTCCAATGGGATTACCAGCTTTAACATCAACGAAATATTATATACGTGGAAATGGTCAAATTAGATGATAAATAGTCCATCATAAAAATAACCTATCAATACAATGAAGTGTTGATAGGTTATTTTATCAATTTTGACATATATAAGTTCTTTTCAACAGATTCAACAACATAACAAGGAGACTTATCCAATTCAATAAAAGAATTTTGCACCAATTCTTAACGATTAGTTTCCCTATAGAGAATATCGATGACCTCTTCCGTTTGATTATCGAAAATAATATCAACATAGACGCCAAATTCACGATTGCCTTCTCTTAACCAAAGTTTAAATTTTTCCGTAGTCGTCTTATCTCCAATTTCTCTTCCGATATGGAGATAATCAATAATATTTGCTTGTGCATATTTCTCTTTTACCTTCTCCATAACGATTCTTCCCCATTTTGCATAAGCAGGTGCAGTTTGTTGGGCATTGCTATCGGGAGAATCAGACATTATGTTGGCAACAAAGATTGTTGAAGCAATTAATACAAGAGAAATGACGATTCTCAATGTGGTAACCTCCTTTTCCTTATTGTTTTCTATTTTGAGGAGGCTATTCATTAACTGAAATGTCATAAAAAAGAGCCCACTGAAAAATCGTATTGAGACTCCCATTTACGGTGCTGATAGTGGAAAGTTGTTTCGATTATCCCAGGAGCAAATTTATAAGAAATTGTGATCATAAAAAGTGAGAGTGTATAGAAAATTTACGACCTTTCTATACACTCCCAAACAAATTAATTTAAACATGCTTTTGCTTTTTCGATTTGCACTCGAACTTGTTCAAAACCTGTCCCACCTTGAGAGAGACGACGAGAAACAGCCGCTTCAGGTTTAAGTACTTCATAAACATCTTCTTCAATCAGTTCACTTTCCGCCTTCATCTCATCTAAGGACAAGTCTTGTAAGAAAATACCTTTTTGAATACAAGTAAAAACTAACTTTCCAGTCACTTCATGTGCTTTACGGAACGGCATTCCTTTTGTAGCGAGATAGTCTGCAAGCTCTGTGGCATTGGAAAAATCGCTATGTACCGCTTTGTGCAATCGTTCCGTATTAACAGTCATTGTTCGAACCATTCCTTCAAAGATCTTTAATGATCCTAAAATTGTTTGAAGAGTATCGAACATTCCTTCTTTATCTTCTTGCATATCTTTGTTATATGTTAATGGTGTTCCCTTTAACACCGTAAGTAAACCGATTAAATTTCCATATACACGACCCGTTTTTCCACGGATTAATTCTGCCATATCTGGATTTTTCTTCTGTGGCATGATGGATGATCCAGTAGAAAAGGAATCATCTAATTCGATAAATTTAAATTCATCAGTAGACCATATAATGATTTCTTCTGCAAAACGGGAAAGATGGGTCATGAGTAAAGATGAATTGGATAAAAATTCTACAATGAAGTCACGATCACTTACCGCATCCATTGAATTTTCATAAATTCTACTAAAACCTAACAAATCTGCAGTCAATTGACGATTAATTGGAAATGTTGTTCCAGCCATTGCACCTGCCCCTAAAGGTGAAATATCGATACGCTTCATTGATTCTTTAAATCGTTCTTTATCACGCTCTAACATCCAAAAATACACCATTAAATGATGGGCGAAACTAATTGGTTGTGCTCTTTGCATATGCGTATAACCAGGAGCAATTGTATCGATATGCTGCTCTGCTTTTTGTAAAATTGTTTTTTGGAAAGTTTCTATTAATTCGATTACTTCTTTTACTCGTTTCTTTAAAAATAAGTGAACGTCTGTCGCAACCTGGTCGTTGCGGCTTCGGCCAGTATGCAATTTCCCTCCAACAGGACCAATTAAATCAATCAACATTTTTTCAATGTTTAAATGGATATCTTCATTTTCAATTTTATATTCAAGCTCGCCATTTTCAGCACGCTTTTTTAATTCATTTAGTCCCCATTTAATTTTTTCCACATCTTCTTCCGGTAAAATACCTTGTACGCCGAGCATTGTTACATGAGCAAGACTTCCTTCAATATCTTCCATCACTAATTGCTGATCGAAACCAATGGACGCTCCAAATTCATCAACCCAGCTTTCTGCTGATTTTTGGAAACGGCCTCCCCAAAGTTTTGTCATTTGTTCCACCTATCCTTACTAAAAATAATGTTACAATTCATGTGAAAAAGAATAGCGAAGTAGTCTTGGTATGCTTGAGAAACCACCATTCTCAAGCACTTATTTTAAGAACAAGCCTCTTCTTCTCTAATCCTGTCTTAAAATAATCATACCTAGACCTCTTCGCACTCAACATAATTATTTACTGTTTACTTCTTTATTGTTCACTTGTGAAGCGACAACAGTTGGAAGACCCCAAAGTTCGATGAATCCAACTGCTGATGCATGATTAAATGCATCGTCTTTAGAGTAAGTAGCTAATTTTTCACTGTATAAAGAATTTGGAGATTTGCGTCCCTCAACAATTGCATGACCTTTAAATAATTTAACGCGAACTGTACCATTTACATATTTTTGCGTTTCTTTAATAAAGGCACAAAGTGCTTCACGAATTGGGTTAAACCATAAACCATCATAAATCACTTCAGAAAGTTTTTGTTCAATGATTGGTTTAAAGTGTGCTAATTCTTTTACTAATGTGATATCTTCTAATTCTTTATGAGCTGTTAAAAGAACTTTTGCACCTGGAATCTCATACACTTCACGAGATTTAATACCAACTAAACGGTTTTCAACATGATCAATGCGTCCAACACCATGTCGGCCAGCGATTTTATTTAACTCTAGAATTAAATCTGCCAATTTCATTTCTTGGCCATTTAATGCTACCGGTTTACCTTCAACAAATTCAATTTCTACATATTCTGGTGTATCTGGCGCATTTTCAATCGATACAGTTAAACCATATGCTTCCTCTGGAGGAGCTACCCAAGGATCTTCCATAACTCCTGCTTCATTAGCACGTCCCCAAAGGTTTTGGTCAATGGAGAATGGCGAATCAATCGTTGCTGGTACTGGTACGTTATGTTTTATTGCATATTCGATTTCTTCATCACGGCTCCAAGCCCATTCACGCACCGGCGCCAACACTTCCAAATTCGGATTTAGTGCTTTAATCGATACTTCAAAACGAACTTGGTCGTTTCCTTTACCCGTACAGCCGTGAGCCACCGCATCTGCGTTTGTTTTGTTTGCAATCTCTACTAATTTTTTCGCAATTAATGGACGAGATAAAGCAGAGACTAATGGATATTTTTGCTCATACCAAGTATGTGCTTGTAGCGAAACAAGCGCATACTCCTCTGCAAATTCATCTTTTGCGTCAATAATATATGATTCAACAGCCCCAACTTGAAGAGCTTTCTTTTGTATAAATTCTAAATCTTTCCCTTCACCCACATCTAAACAAACAGCTACGACGTCGTAACCTTGTTCTTTTAACCAAGGAATCGCCACTGATGTATCAAGTCCACCTGAATAAGCTAAAACTACTTTTTTATTTGCCATATCAAATACTCCTTCGATAATGAATGTATTTTTATACAATTTTATAAAACTTTATACATGAATGTTATCAGATTATAATTTCAAATACAAGTGAATTTTTATAAGTTTGTAGAACATTTTATTACTTAATATAATTGTATAAAATTTAAATTTTTGCAAGATTTAAAATTATTTTTTTGTAAAGAATTTCTTACCTAATGTTTCAACAATTCTAGGGGCGACTGCATATAGCTTACTTGTGATATTCAAAATTTTAGGTAAATTGATTTCTCTTAATGGCCGATCAATTAATTTTACAACTTCTTTGGCTACTTTTTCAGGACGCAATAATACCCTTTTTAGAGAATTTCTATATGAAGTCGATGATGAAGAAGCTTTATCTAAAAATGGAGTATCAATTGGTCCAGGATAAACAGCCGATACTTGTACATTGTATGGAGCTAATTCCATTCTTACTCCATTTGCAAAGCCGGTGATAGCGTGTTTCGTTGCTGCATAAATACTCGCCTTTTTTGTTGCTACTTTCCCAGCTTGAGAGCCAATGAATATAAAGTGACCAGAACGTTTTTTTATCATATTTGGTGATAAATTTTTTACGAAATACATTGGAGCTCTTACATTAATGTCTATCATTGCATCAATTTCTTTTTCTGAAAGATTAAAGGCATATTGGAAAAATCCAACTCCTGCATTGATAATGGCGACATCGATATCAGGAAGTTTGCTGCATATTCGATGAATATCTTCTTTATTACTTAAATCCCCTTTCAACACTCTTGCTCCAAGTTTTGAAAGATGATTTAGCGCCTCCTCATTTCTTCCTGTTGCATATACTTCGTGTCCTTTTTTCAAACATAATTCAGCAATTAATTTTCCTAATCCACTTGTTGCACCAGTAATAAAAACTTTTTTATTTTTCATATTGGTATAATCCTTCCTTATTTGTTCAATTAGTATTCTATTCATGATTCATAACAAAAGAAAAAGGGATATCCAAAAATGGACAATCCCTATTAATCAAGCTTCATTTGAAGTAAATTTGATAATTCTTCTTTCGAATGTAGAAAATCTGCTAATGTGTATCGATCCAACACATTTAAAAAAGCTTGCAAGGCTTCATACAGAACATGTTTTAATTGGCAAGAAGGAGAAATGATACAAAGAGGATTCTCACGATTAAAACAATCAACTATATGAAAATCTTCTTCTGTATGTCTTACAAGTTTTCCGATATTAATATCTTTCGGAGCAACTTTTAAGCGAATTCCTCCACCCCGACCGCGAATTGTTTCGATTAAACCTAATTGGCCTAAATCATAAGTCACTTTCATTAGATGATTTTTTGAAATATTATAACTATCCGCTATCTCTTGAATGGTGGATAGTTGGTCATTCCCTTTTAGACCTAAATATATTAAAACCCTTAAGGAATAATCAGTATATAAAGTTAACCTCAAAATTATGCACCACGCTTTTTCCATTTATAATTCGCATAACATTATACCATTTTTCAATAAATTAAGTTGTTTAAAAGAAAAAAAATTCGTTTTTAAAGATGTATTTAATATACATCAATTGTGACAAAAATGTTAAAGATGTATCTGAAATATTGCTTAATATTTTTATAATGTTTATAGTGTTTTTTGAAAGGACGTGAAAGTATGTTATCACAAAAAACTATCGACATCGTTAAAGCAACAGTACCAGTTCTTGAGAAGCATGGGGTGGATATCACGAAACATTTCTATAAAAGAATGCTTACAAACCATCCTGAATTAAAAAATCTATTTAACCAAACAAATCAAAGAGAAGGAAGACAACCACAAGCCCTTGCAGCGTCTGTATATGCAGCAGCCGCTAACATTGATAATTTAGAATCCATTTTACCGGTAGTGCATTTAATTGCTCATAAACATCGAGCACTTGGTATCTTACCTGAACACTATCCAATCGTAGGAGAAAATTTACTAGCTGCCATTAAAGAAGTATTAGGTGATGCAGCAACGGATGAGATTATTGAAGCTTGGGCAGATGCTTACGGTGTAATTGCAAATGTCTTCATTCAAGTGGAAGAAGAGCTTTATCAACAAGCTGAAGCGAATGGAGGATGGCGTTTATTTAAACCATTTAAGGTAGTAAGAAAAGAACAAGAAAATGAACTTGTTACTTCCTTCTATTTAGAGCCGGAAGATGGGAAAGCGCTTCCACCTTATCAACCAGGTCAATACATCACAGTAAAAGTAAAAGCTCCTGGTGAAGAATATACAGCTTTGCGACATTACACTGTATCACAAGCACCGAATGGAAATATTTATCGTATTTCAGTAAAACGAGAAGCAAAAGGAGTCGTATCAAATTACTTACATGATTATGTTGAAGAAGGGAGCACGCTACAAATCAGTGCACCTGCAGGTTTATTTACTCTACAACAAAACGATAACCCTGTATTATTTATAGGTGGTGGAATTGGCGTCACTCCACTTTATGCAATGCTTGATTCAATGGAGTTCGGCCGTAACGTAACATTTGTACAATCTGTTCGTAATGAAAAATTAGCTGTATTCCAAGACCAAATTCAAAAGAAAATTAATGAATTAAATGGTTCATACTTTGTGAAATATTCTGATACAGAAGGATACATTACAAAAGAAGATTTATCAAAATACATTCAAGAAAACACAGAAGTTTATATATGTGGACCTGAAGCATTTATGGAAACTGTAATTTCATACGTAAGAGAACTTGGTGTTTCTGAAGAGCGAATTCATTTTGAATTCTTCGGACCTGGGCTTGCATTAAAAGCTTAAAAAGTTGTATCTCTAAGCATTCTCCTTGTCACAAATCGATCTGATTTCATCATAATCAAACCATTAACCCACAATTAAGGGATGAAACCTCAATTGTGGGTTTTTTGTGTATTCAAACTCCTTAACTTAACTAAAAAAGAATAAGTAAATATTTAGAAAAATTAATGGTTGTATACGATTTCTGCTAAAAAACGGTTCATAATTAGAAATATTATTCTTAGTAGACTTATTATTATTCTTGGTATGGATAACTGTCGAATAGTTATTGAAACCATTTTCTACGAAATTATTGCCTTAAATATATTTCATATTCCCCTACTTGCTCATAACGTATGCGCTCATCCCTTACTAAAAGATCTAAATAACCTTGCGTTTTTGATAAAGTTAGCCCAAGTTGATAATCGTTAGCATTTGGGTATAATTCTTTCGTTACTTCATAAACAGTTTTTGGTTCATGTAAAATTTCATAAACTTGATTTGTTCGAAGCAAGTCTTTTTGGATTCTCACATCGACTAATTCTTTAACATCAACAATGTCATTACCGTGACCGGAATATAATTTAGTTATATCTAAAGAAGTTAAAAATTTTAATGATTCATGATACTGAATAAGTGATTTTGGTCTATCAAAAGATAAATCCACCGGTGGTTCAATAAGTGGGTTGGATGCGATTTTCTCTAATAACAAATCCCCACCTATGACTTCTTTTGATTTTTGATTATAAAAAATAAAATGGCTTTGAGCATGGCCAGGAGTATAATAAGCAATTAAACCTGGATGTCCTGGTATTTCATCTCGATCTTTTATAAATTGAGTTAATGGCGTGTTCCCATATAAATCCATTCTTCTTCGGATTTGAATGATTTTTTGAATATATTCTTCTGGAACTGCTTGCTTTTTTAACTGCAATTCATAAAAGTCATCGCGATATGATAATAATTCCTCTTTATTCATCCAATAATCGATATATTCATGCCCTAGTATTCTCGCATTTGGAAAAGCCTCAATCCATCCAGCATGATCAGGATGGTGGTGAGTCAAAATCACTTGTTCAATATCACTTAATTGATATCCTGCATTTTTTATTCCATGAACGAGTGCTTCGTACGCAGTTGGTGTTTTCGTACCAACATCAAAAATAGAAAGCGCCTCACCTTTAACTAAAAAAGCATTGACATCTCCAACATCATAGGGAGTAGGTATGATAATTTTTGTTATTTCCATGTCTGTTCCCCCTTGTTTCTCTATCTCTCTGAATGAATACTTATTCATTTTATTTTACTTCTTTTTTTTTAATTAGTCCACGTCACTTAGTTGACATATTTTATCGAAATGCATATAATTTCTGTAATAATTGAACAAAGTATTGCGATGATGAAGCCAAGTAAATGAATTGATGACTTCAGAGAGTGCTGCATTTGGTGAGAGTAGCATAGTCCTCTCAATTCATTGAACCTACTTCTGAGCAGTCATGAAAACATGACCGTTTCCCTTAGCGATAATAAGGGCTAGAGGTGTGCTATTTTTAGCAAACGAAGGTGGTACCGCGGAAACATGCGTTTTCGTCCTTTTTAATGAAGGATGAAAACGCATTTTTTATTGTTCATTATGGATAAAATATATCGGAGGGAAAAGGAATGCAAAAAATTGTATTTATGGGTGCAGGATCAATGGCAGAAGCATTAATTCATGGGTGGATCAAAAATGAAGTTGTTCCTGCTAACCAAATTTATGTAAAAAATCGTTCTAACGTTGAAAGATTACACGAATTAAAAAATATATATGGAGTTCACATTATTGAACAATTAGAAGAAATTAAAGATGCCGATTTAGTTATTTTAGCGATGAAGCCCAAAGATGCAAAAGTTGCTTTTGAATCGATTGCTCCTTATCTTTCCGAAAATACTGCAATCCTTTCTGTTCTTGCTGGAATTGCAATTGAAACAATTGAGAAAGCTCTAGGGGTTCGACCAATTGCAAGGGTCATGCCCAATACTTCAGCAGCAATCGGTATGGCAGCCAGTGGAATTGCATTTAATGAATATGTAACAGATTCACAAAAGTCTATTTATCTTCAATTGTTAGAAGCAATTGGCATTGTCATTGAAGTGGAAGAAGATAAACTTCATGCTATTACGGCTCTTTCGGGAAGTGGTCCTGCTTATCTCTATTATTTGCTAGAAGCGTGGGAAAAAATTGGAGTAGAATTTGGCTTATCAAAAGAAACGGTTAGAAAATTAATGGTTCAAACGATTGCTGGTTCAGCAATGATGCTTCAAAAAGTTAAAGAAGAACCTGAAGTACTTCGCAGAAAAGTGACAAGTCCTGGTGGAACAACTGAAGCTGGAATAAAAGCATTGGAAAACTTCCGATTTAACGAAGCCATTTATGCTTGTATTAAAAGTGCCGAAGCAAGATCTCGAGAACTCGCAAGGGGTGAGTAATTTTTGTTCTATTCTTTCTTGGGAAAATATCAAAAATCCCTTGACTAGAAAAGAAATCTCCGTCGTTTCCATTAGTTGACTTTACAGTTAATATTGAAAGAAAATTCAAACTTTATCAACATTGTAAATGCTCCGATTACGGAGCATTTTATAATATTTAAAGAATATCAACCTTTTATCAATTATTTCCTAGGAAATGTATTTTTTTGCTATTTTATGTTGTCGAAATATATATTTTTGACTATTTACTTCGAAATATGTAAGGTTCCAAAAAGAATTTAGACATTTAAACTTGGGTTTTATCACCTACTAAAGTGCATTTTACCATGAAATTGCGAGTATGCTACTTAAGACTATTGACAAGGATTAGTACGAAATTTTGGAGTAGTAACAGAGCAGAATTCTACATAAAAAAATTTGGCTACCAAGAAAGAATTTTTCTTTCTAGATAGCCAAGTTTCTTATAACGCACCGCTTTTAATACGTTTTATAATCGAATAAGATGTATACATTGTAATAGGTAAAAAAATCGCTAATAGAATAATCCAAAAAGATAAAGCCTCAGCTGCTTTTAATTCTTCAAAGTTTGTAATGACAAAAAATATGATTCCAATCATTAAGCACCAAGCTAATAAGTTAGGAAAGACAACAAATAAACGCAGTAACCCCGGATTTATTTTTGGTTGATTCATACTCTCCCCTCCCAACAACATCATACAATAATTATCCTCAATCATTCTATTATTTTCTGAAATTTTAGGTGATTATTTATCTTCATTTCCTTCTGTTAACCTTCCATTTTTCCAATGAAAAAGAGAAAAATCATTTGCTACAAATACGTTAGGGAAAATATTTTTTGATTCTTTTATAATCTTATCTAAATCATGTGGTAAAAATCTTGCGCTGATATGGTTTAAAATTAGATACTTTGCAGCAGCCTCTTTTGCAATATTCGCAGCATCCACATTCGTCGAATGCCCATAATCTGCTGCAAGTTTTTTCGTAGAATAATCGAAAGTCGCTTCATGTATCACGATATCCGCATCTTTGCTTAATTCAATCGATTGATGACAATATTTCGTATCACCTAAGACTGTCACAACAAAGCCTTTTTTGCGTGGTGCAGTTACGTCTTTACTATAAACAATCGTTCCATCTTCTAATGTGACATCTTCCCCACTTTTCAATTTTCCAAGCATCGGACCTTTTGGAACTCCAAGTTTTAATGCCTTTTCAACTAATAGCTCACCAGGTAGCGGTTTTTGTTCAACACGAAAACCATAGCATGGTATGACATGCTCAAGTTGTTTTGCAGTCACAATAAATTGATCATCTTCAAATATTATCCCTTCATGAATTTCTACAAAATGTAAAGGATAGTTTAAATGCGTTTTTGTCAGTTGCAACGTGAATATAACCCAATCTTTTAATCCACAGGGTCCGTAAAGGGTCAACGGTGAAGTTTCCTCTCCTCCTAGAAAGGAACGGGAACTAAGAAAACCTGGTAAACCAAAAATATGATCTCCATGTAAATGGGTAATAAAAATTTTTTCAACTTTCCTTGGTTTAATAGTTGTATGTAAAATTTGGTGTTGCGTTGCTTCTCCACAATCAAACAACCAAATCGTTCCTCTTTCTTCAAATAATTTTAATGCAAGAGAACTTGTGTTTCGCTCTTTTGAAGGCATTCCCGCCCCTGTACCTAAAAACTGTAATTCCATGTTGAATCTCCATTCCTACTATTTATCGATTAAATCGTCAAAGAAATCTTTGCTAAAACTTGTTTTGGATGCATAACTTTTTTTCTTGACATCAATCCCTTTTCGTACAATTCCTTTTCCGAACTTCTTTTCCATTGAATGAATGATTTCATAAATAGGCTCTTCTTTTACAAATTGTTCAAAATTAAAAATGGACAGTTGTTCAGCAAAATGTTTTTTATCGATTACGTTAGACACGGTCACTCCAAGAAGGCGGATTGGTGTACCATCCCATGCTTTCGAGAATAATTCCATTGCTTCGCGGAAAATATCTTTTTCTAAATAAATTGGATTTTGTACAGTTTTACTTTTCGATTGATTTTTCCAATGACAGTCCCGAATTTGAATCGTAATAGTGGAACCGCATAAATTTTTTGCTTCCAATCTTTCTGCAACTTTTTCAGATAGTTTAAGAAAAGTTGTTTCGATATCTTTCATTTCGATGATGTCATATGGTAGTGTAGTGGAATTTCCAACGCTTTTTGTATCATAAATTGCATTTGGATCCACTTCCCTTGTGTCAATCCCATTTGCTCTTCTTATTAGTCTAACTCCATTTTTACCCAATTTTTGTTTTAGTAACCTTTCATCGGCATTTGCTAAGTCTCCAATTGTATTAATATTGAGTGTTTGGAGTTTTTTAGCGGTACTCTCCCCTACCCCATGCATTTTTAATACGGGTAAAGGCCACAATTTTTCTCGTACTTCTCTTTTTCTTAATACCGTAATGCCCATGGGTTTTTTCATGTCTGAAGCTGTTTTTGCTAAGAATTTATTTGGCGCTATGCCGATGGAACATGGCAAATCTAACTCATTGAAAATTCGAAGTTGAATCTCTTTTGCAAGTTCCAATGGATGCCGTTCCTTTGAAACTTCTGTTACATCCATATAGCCTTCATCAATTGAAACCGGTTCAACAAGATTTGTATAACTTTTTAAAATCGTAAATATTGCTTTGGAGGCGTCACGATATTTTGGAAAATCTGGAGGTAAGATGATTAGCTCTGGACAAGTTTTTAATGCTTCAGCTACATTCATCGTCGTATAAATCCCCTTTGCTCTCGCTTCATAGGAACTAGTTACAATAATGCCGCGCCGTTCTTTCGGATTGCCAGCGATGGCAATGGGTTTTTCTTTCAGTTCAGGATGATAGGCTTGTTCAACTGAAGCATAAAAGCTATTCATATCAACATGAAAAATCACTCTTGCCAAATTATTTCACCTCCAAAGATATTCCTTTCTGCAATATTTTATCATAAACGATTCCATTCCTCTTTTTCTTATATTTCACATAATTATTCCTTATATAAAGAGGTTGGCTGAAACCCTTTCATATCAATGGTTTCAGCCGATTTTTTTAATCTTGAACCCCAGTTTTAACCCCACTTGCACTCAAACTATCGCTAAAAACACTCATTAAAGCATTGCTGGAATCCTTTGTTAGATGTCCATAAATACGATAAATCATATCTGGGGTGTTTCCTAATCGTTCAGCAATCGCTTTTACATTGGCATTACGGTTTAAAAGGATTGTTGCATGGGTATGTCTTAAACCATGAACAGTGATTTCTTTGATTCCACTTGCTTTGATGACTAATTTCAAAACATAATTTATGAACTCGTTATAAATAGGTTCTGCGCATTCATCGATAAAAACAATTGAATCAGCTTTAATCTTTTTTCCATGCTTTAATAGCAATTGTTTACACCAAGTTTTATAGCGTTTCAATTGTTCCATTACGGATGGATCAACGGAAATTGTGCGGTAACTGTTTCTCGTTTTTGGTTTTCTCAGCCCTAATCTATCCCGTGTATGTTCAATCGTAATGGTGTTGTATTTAAAGTCAATGTTTTTCCATTGTAAGCCCATCAATTCACCTTTTCGCATTCCCGTATAAGCGAGAACAAGTAGAGCGGTGTAATTTGTTATAGGTTCATGTTGTTTAGCAAAATCAAGTAATTGGTTTAATTCATTTTCAGTGAGGTAATTGTCCTTTACCACGTCATTATCTTCATCAGGAATAGAAACACGAGTAAATCGGTTGCGCGGCAAAATTTCTTCTTCAACCGCAGCATTAATTGCAACGGAAAAAACATTATGCCACAATCTAATTGTTCGGCTCTATAATATTTGGTGTTGGTGAGTAAAAACCAGCACCAATTTTTTTGAACAAAAAAAATGAGACAGTGACAAAACTCTGGTAAAATGTAATCGACCAAAACCACATTTACAAGGAGTGATGTCACATGTCTCATCATTATTCTATACGTAATTTATTAAATATGGCTGTTTTCGCATAAATTGTTGCTTTCTTGGGTATATGTATAAAGAGTTGATATTATAGACTTTAAGGAGGATGAAAGATATGTGGTTAGACGTTTATGAGGATTTTAGCGAATTAAGTAAATCAGAGCAGTTAGCACTTTTTGAAGCGATGAAGCAAGACTTATTCCCAGAAGAACCCGATAAAATCAATAAACTTCTAAAAAGTCTTCGTGAAGCACGATTTTCTTCGGGTTTAGGTTGTGTTCATTGTGGCAGCACAGATGTTAAACGGAACGGTAAATATCGCAGTCGCCAGCGTTATCTATGCAAAGATTGTGGAAAGTCGTTTAATGATATGACAAATACACCATTCTCAGGCTCACATTATCCTGAGAAGTGGGTTAAATATATTGAACTTATGGTCGAGGGATATACGCTACCTAAAATCGCTGACAAACTGCAAATACACATTTCTACTGCATTTTATTGGCGACATAAAATCCTATATGCATTAGGTAGTCAAGGTTTTAATCAATTACAAGGTATTGTTGAGAGTGATGAAACTTTCTTTCGTGAATCGTTGAAAGGTCAACGTCAAATAAATCATAGAAAACCTAAAAAGCGTGGAGAAAAAGATGGGAAAAGAGGGATTTCCAATCTTAAAATTGCTGTTGTAGTTGCACAAGACCGTAATGGAAATATCATTGCTCGAAAAGCAGGAACAGGACGTGTAAGAGCCGAGGAAATTGATAATGTGATAGGAGGGTATATTCACCCTTCTGCTTTGTTATGTACTGATACCGCAACTAATTACAAAAAATTTGCAAGAATTAAAGGCTTGCAACACGAAACAGTAAATGAACGACTAAAACAACGTGTGAAAAAGGGCATCTACCATATCCAACACGTAAATAATTTTCACAATCGTTTAAAAGGTTGGATGTACCGCTTTAAAGGTGTAGGAACTCTATATTTAGACAATTACCTTTATTGGTTCCGTTGGCTCGAATTAGGAAAGAATTTAGCATTTGATAAGCGTGTTGAACAAATGCTTATTTCAGCCTGTCAAAAATCGAATAAAATAATCGTTAACTCTTTAAGAGGAATAGCCTAAAGAAAAACCATCAGAGGGCGATGGTTTTTGCTTCAATGATTAAGATGATTATAGCCAAGATTAAAATAAATGTTAAGACTGCTCCTAAGACATTTTGGTTATGGGTGTCTTTTCCATTCTTTAACTTCTTTAAAAAAGTAGTAAAATTTAAAAACCATAAAGTGCCTAATAATGGTATAACAAATAACACAAATAGCATTAATGAACTCCTCCTTATTGTTATTTTTTGGATATTATTATTTATTATAGTATAAGATAACTTTTCCTATAAAAAAACAACAAAGTTTACGAAAACAGCCTTAAATATTAAAGACAAAAATATCACATTTGATGAAAATTTTTGTGCAGAAGAACTCATTAAAGGGGTCCAATCAAAAGTCTTTTATGGCCAATTAACTTACCAACCAAAAGCTTGTTATGCTTGTGGACATGTCTTTGATGATCAAATCATTAAACACGGTTTTAAAACGTCTCTCATTAAAATGCCTAGCATTTCAGGTTTTCATACCTACTTAAAATTGCGTAAACAGCGTTATTTCTGTAAACATTGTCATTCCACGTTTACTTTAAAAACGAGCGTCGTGGCTAAAAACTGTTGTATTTCCAACAATACTAAAGTAGCGATTGCTTTAAACGCCAAAGATAAAATATCCGAAAAAGATATTGCGATGAAACATCATGTTTCTCATGCCACTGTCAGTCGTGTCATTGACAGCTTTTATAGCTACTATCAACCAAATGTTCACTACCTTCCAAAGCATTTGTGTTTTGATGAGTTTAAATCAGTGAAATCCGCAGCTGGAGCGATGTCCTTTATTTTCTGCGACTCTGAAACGGGGGAGATTGTGGATATCGTGGAGGACCGGAGATTACATGTCCTCAAAGAGTATTTCTTACGGTATTCCAAGAAGGCGAGAGATGCGGTAAAAACGATTGTCATCGATATGTACAGCCCTTATATTTCCTTAATCCAAGAAGTTTTCCCTAAAGCGGAAATCGTACTCGACAAATTCCATATCCTCCAACTATTTAGCAGAGCTTTAAACAAAACGCGCATCAACGTCATGAATCGGGATAAAAAGAATTACAATAAATTGAAAACATACTGGAAGCTCCTTCTGAAAGATCAAACAAAACTTGATTATAAGAACTATACATATCATCGTTGCTTTAAAAAGCATATGTGTGAGGTGGAGATTCTCCACTATCTCATTGATTTAGATTCTGAATTAAAAGCGTCCTATGAGTTATATCAATACGTGCAACATTGCATCAAAATCAAAGACTTTGAGCTCCTAAAGAAAACATTAGAGAATAAACAAAATATCGTTTCCAGCTATATGAAAACCGCCATCAAGACAATCAACAAATACATCAATTACGTGGAGAATACGTTGAAATATGATTATAACAACGGCATTTTAGAGGGGATTCATAACAAAATCAAAGTGATGAAACGTATTTCTTTCGGTTATCGATCCTTCTATCACTTTAGAAACCGAATATTCATTACCCAAAACTTAGCGAAAATAAAAACAGCTTAGGGGAACCTCGAATTTCCCCTAAGCCATCCGATTACATATTACCAAATAATGTCACTAACATTGATTCACCAACACCATTTGACAAAGAACCAAAATAAACCGACCGTATTTGTATAGCCATGAATCCATTGTTTTCGTTTCGATGATATTTTGGTTGTCCGTCCGAAGCAAGTCGGGCAGATCGGACAATGAGGAGGGAGGGAAAGTTCAAAAATCCATCGTTCTCCCTCTTTTCGTTCTCCATGAATAAGAAAGCCTGGTAAAGTGATCAAATCTTTGATAAACTGAGATTGCATGCGAAATTTCCTCCATGGTTGATGGTTTGGTCACCTTTACCATACAGGAAATTTCGCATTTTTTGTACCCTTGATCAGAAAACAACCTGATTGTCAAGTACATTTTGTGGTGAAGAGCCATAAAAATACCATATGATATTCTGTCAATATATTTTGATTTTAAAACAAAATAAAGATACACCTTTAAGCGAACAGTGCCAGGCACTGTTCGCTTACGGAAAAGCTTATAAACATAGATGGTGTTGCAAAACTAGAGTAAAAACTCAAAATTGTGCATAAGAATGCATAGTTGTACATGCAGTAAATAGCGACGAAACCCATACCAACGTGGCTGTTCTAAACCATCATTCTTTAACTGATTGAATGTCTGTTCAATCCTGTTACGGAAACGAAACAACCACTTTCCAAATTCTGTTTTCAAAAACGGAGGCATCACGCGACCAATAGGCATCTTTTCGTTTATTACTTATTTCGAGGATTAATGGGTGAAACGAAAAAGATTCCTGTCTGTTCAGCCATTTGACGAACTTTTTCACTGTCATAAGCGGCATCTCCAAGGGCAAACTCGATTTCCCATTCCTTTAAAGAAATAATTCGATCGCAACGGCTGCATCATTTCGATTGGCCGTTGTGAAGACGTGGGATAAAATGATTCCCTCTGTTGTTGTACAAAGATGTAACTTATACCCTTTAAACCAGTGATATCGAGTTAATACCCCCATCTTGCTTGAGAATCATAAAGACTGCTTCGGAGTGCCGTACTGTCGATGATCACCACTTTTGGATATCTAGTTCCTAAATCTTTCAGAAGTTGGGCATTAAAACAGGAAAACTCCTGTTCTTGAAACCACTTGCCTGCACGTGAGAATGTAGAAAGATGAGGAACCTCTTTGAGTCCACAAATACGCCGGAAATAGCCAAATCGATCGAGTGTATCAACTAGCTGACGTAAAGAACCAATGGAAAAATAGGTTTTTAAAAAGAAACATTTTAACAATGATTTTTTCGAAATCGGTGGTCGTCCTGTCACATAAGGTGTTTCTGGTAAAGAAAGTTGATCGATGTATTGAAATAACGCCTGTAAAAGAGGATCGATTTCGCTAGACAGTGCATGTTCGATAACGAAATTGGAAATCATGATAGTGTCCACCCCTTGGAAATGTGTTTTCTAGTCACTGTATATGATTTCCAAGACGGTGGATTTTTTGCGTACATTTATGCATGGATTATGCGTTTTGCAACACGTTCGACATAGGTAGGGTACTCCTTTCTCTGTAATGTGTTGGCCAAATCAGAGAATACCCTACCTTTTTCTTTTGGTCTAGCAAAATGCTTTACACAAACTTTTATACATCATCTAGTCCGTTATAATGATTCTTATAGTAATTTATGCAATTAGATAAATAATCTTTATATTCATTAATGATGTGATTAATGATCTCATTTAGTTTTTCTTCCTCATTTTTTCTTATCTCATCTATAACCTCGTTACTTCGAATATCAATAAATAACCTTTTCAGTTTTTCGAGAGACCCATCATCCATAAGATACACCAAACTTCGAATTTTACTAAATAAACTTTCCTGCTCCTTTTGGTCACCATTATTTAATTCTTTTTCGATATCACTAATAATTCGATCAAGAGTTGTACCTTTATTTAGGAAATCCACTTCTTTTTTTAAAATCTGCCAGACATTTTGCTTAAAACGTTTTTTTTCCTCAATAAAATTAAAAAAATTAATTGATTTTCGAAAATCCTCTAGTTCACTTAAGAGTTTGTTAGAAACAGAAACGAGTTTACTTTTAATTCTTTCTGCATTCTCCAGCTTATCTAAATCAACTGGCACAATGTTTGGTTTCTTTACATTCTTTTCAATATCAAAGTTCACGCTTTTATTTTCTTGCTGTAACAATTCATTTATTTCCCTATGAAAGCTATCGACATACATGTCGAGTTTTTTTATTGTCAAATTAATTCTAAGTGGATTCGTGAACATGCTTTTCTTTAGCTTCTCTAAGTATTGCATTACATTTTTGTTAATTTGTTGGAAATCCACTTTATCACTCCATAATCCAAACAATAACGCTTTGCTGATTTTGTTTGGCCTTTTCTAAAAAGAAAATAAGATTTTTCACATAATCTGTTGAATCTACCTTCATTAACGATACGATGACTTCCTCAAGTTTATGATTCGGAATAAAATTTGATCTTAGCAAGCCTTTTATTTCTTCATCCTCAATAACCTGAATCGTTGTTTCTACATCATCTATTTGTTCCATCGTCAAAAAGCCAAGAATTGTTCCATCTTCTAACAGTTTATTTTGAATCGTTTCCTTCCATTCTTCTTTTTCCTTCATTAAAGCTACTTTTTGCTCTTTGGTAATCGCTTGACTAAATAAATCTCGTGTGAGTTGACTAAATTGTTTTATGTGATTCTCTAGCTCATGATACAGCACGGAGTCAACTCCATAATATGTTTGTCTCATACTAATTCACCTCTCTTTACAGACGAAGACTAGTTGTTAGGCCAATGCTAATATCCATCGAAGTCACATCCGCTACATACACATGGCTTCCTTTTTCGGCCAGCTTCTTTTCAAAATCTAGACGAACTTCAGGACTGATTTCTAAATAATCCTTTGATACGACAACTAACGAATTACCATCATGACCTTCCACCTGCTGCAAAATATGTTCCATCTCATTGCGAATGTATTCTGGAGATCCGCATTTTGCCTCAATGTAGAGATCTTCACCCTTCTTAATTTTAAGATCACCAATTGTCATATCCTCCGTTGCTCCTCGAAGGATAACATCAGGCTTTGTTTCTCCCCACTCCGTTTGTACAATACGTTGTTTCTCTTCTACCGTTTCAAATTTGTCTTTTAGTGTATCCTTTAGCTCGTGCTCGAATACAGTTCCTTTGTACCGTTCTAAGTTTTCAGAAACACGTTGATAATTCAAGTCAGAGGAATCGTTTTTAAGGGACTCTTCATATTTCGACAAAACTTGATCTATCTTTTCATTTTGATTTCTAATTTCGTTAATATAGTCAGGATCACCAAACTCTCTTGATTTTTGCCGTAAACCAATATCATCTGACATATATTTTACTTCATTCGCTTCTTGCAATTCCTGCTCCAATTGCTGGCTTTGCTCCACTTTATACATAACCTGTTCTTCAAACGGTACTTCTTCTAATGAGAGCTCCTGTTTCTCAACAGTTTCAAGCTTTCCTGCTTCATTTAGATCTTTTGCTTCCTCTGCACTCTCCATAAACTTTTTAGCTACTTCAAAAATCGAAGTAAATTCAACCAACGTATTCATCCCCTAACTTTTGTTGATTGAGCTCCAGCAAAGCGTATTCCTTTTTATGAATCTCGTAGTTTTTTGAAAGAAGCACCAGGCATGTTTCAATATATCTCTCGATAAAAATTCGCCTGTTTACTTGCTTTTTTATTTTCTCGTTCGTTTTTACTAATTGGAACAACGCTTCCTTTACAAAAGAAAAAACAAAATCGTCTACATCAATATTCATATCAAAGCCATAGTGAATAGCATGACGAATAATATTTTCCTTTAAAGACTGATAATTGCTTTGCAGATTTTTTAGCGGTTCAACGAACAATGTGCGGTAAAAGCTCTCCACTTCTTTTTTCAATTCCGAATAGCTAGCAATATTCTGTAACATAATTTCTGTCAATGGATGCATATGTTTAGAGTAATTTAAAAGATGATTATACGATTGACTATGCTCTCTCACATCATGGTCTGAAACATAACTAATATTCTCTTTTCCGTGAAGGATTTGCAAATGGGCAGGTGAGCTCATTCCATCTGTGTAAAGAAGAGCGGCCCCATTTGTAAGCTTGCTAATAAAATCTACCTTTTCATTTGATAAGCCAAGTGAATTGGCAACATATTCACAATCATCCTTAGAAACGATCCGATGAATAATCTTCGTATTTGTATTTTTTAAAACATCTGGAGCTAATTTAGTAGGAACCTGATCAACAATAATCATTCCCTCTCCGTATGCCCGAATTTCAGAAAGAATGTGACTTAAGCTTTCAACCGCTTTTCCTTTGATATTTACATTTTCTTGACTTCCATGCTGATTCACGTTCGCAAAAATGCGATGTGCTTCCTCAAATACGAGTAAATGCTTTAAATTTCCAGCAAACTCAAATTCGTTTGCTTTTAAATATTCATAAATAAAAATTGAAATGAGACCAATGATGAGCGATTTTTCATCGTCATCGGCTATCGCTTCAAGCTCTAATACAGTTGGATATTGCAAAAGTTCCTCGATGTCGATTGTCTCGACTGTATTGAGCATGTATCCTTTTCCGCCCGTCATTAAGCTTTTGATTCGTGTTAAAAGGGCAGCTCGAATATTTTGCATTTGCTCCTGGGCATAACCAAGCTCCTTTGTATAGCTGTCGATTTCATAGTATAAATCCTCAATTGTTGGAAAATAATTTTTATAATCAAAATCATTATTTTGATAGATGTTCCTAGATGTCGTTAAACTCCAACCCTTTTTGATATAGATATTATTGATGCACTGCTCTAATATATTCGGCATAGAGGCGTACATCGTAAAAGAAGCATTAAAGATAACTTTTAAGTTGTCAATATGCTGTTGGATGTTCACATTTGCAGGAAAATAAAACGGATTGATTCTAAATGGCGAAACCCCTTCATTTCCAAGTGTATATATCCGTAAGTTTGGAATTACTTTTTGAAGACCTCTATACTCTTTTTTTGCTGGTTCAATAATTAAAAACGGAACATCCACATTTTTAAGCAAATTGAATATCGTATTGGTTTTTCCACTTCCTGTAATCCCTGCTACAAGCAAATGCTTTACAAGTTGGTTCCGATGTAAGTAAAACAAACTGCGGGTTTTCTTTTCCCCATCATATATATGACCGATAGGAATTCCGTGAGTCGATTGTGAGTTTTGGCTAAATCTCGGTGCTTGGGATATCTCGTATCCATTATACTGCTCCTTCGGAACATCCAATACATACGATAACTCCTCACCTGTAAGAAAAGAGAATTCGCGAAATTTTTCATGAAATATATTCAATGAATGAGAATCTGCGTCTCTCTCTAGCCAGCAAAGTGTTTGATACGTTTTACTTAACGGAAACACTTGATAAGGCTCAATTGCATTTAAACTATAAGCAGACCTATATACTTCAGTTACCTCAGCTAAATCTTCACGATTTTTTGTATAAATCGAAATAGCTGTTTTCCACAATCCTGATGAGAGTGCTTGCTGTAATCGTTCTGTATATATTTCTAAAATGTGGTCGTATTCCATCGCTTGATGTTTTATTTGCTCCAAGTTTTTCGTAACGGTCTCTGTAATGCCTTTAGAATCTGAATTAGAGCTTGTTGTTCCTTCACTTTTTGAACTGCCTGAATTGACAACAAGTAAACCGCCACCAATGTTATTTCCATCGGTCATTGTTTGTCCAAAACTCGTAGAAGACGTTTCAGAGGTAGCCGTACTTTCCGAATGACTTATTTTTAAGTGAAGCGAATTTTTTGTCCTTCGATCCATTAAGTTCTCTAATTGTTGAAGGATTGTTACTTTTTTAATAGGCTTAGCCACAACCTCTAACATAACGTCTTTTTCACGTATAAACCTCACGAATGACTCAATATATTCGACATATGTTGTCTCATTTTGTGCAGGTATGCCCGTGATTAGTGCCTGTGCCTCATAGGAGTCAAGGTGTTGTTGCCCACTCACTTCATGAAAATCTATTGTTTGAAAATAGGAACTAAATCTCTCCGCAATCGATTGTCCATTCTTTCTCTTCGCCCCTATAAAAAGAGAAATGGTTCGATCCGTCCTATTGCTTTTTAAGCGAAAAACAATTGGTGATTTGGTATCTGTCAATGAAGCAATAAATTGCTTTACACAATGATTCACATAACTTTGAATCTTCTCTTTTTCAAGTTCATCCGAAAGAGAAATTTTATTGATTTGAAAAAACTGATAGTCAGCCGTGTTCATATGACGAGTGCTTAAACGAGCTTCGTCTAAAGGTGTATGTATTCGTTTTATTTGAACAATATCTTCTAGCATAATAGCTGAAATCCTCTCCCTATTTTAGAATGGGTTGGCATGCATCCTCGATTTGCTGAATATATTGGTTGAATAAAGTTACAATGGAAGCCTTTCTCTTTTGAATAACCGATTCAAACTTATTTTTGTTTACTTTACCAAACGTTTGTTTTATTGACGGCTCAACAGACCTTTTCATTTTTTGTTTATTTTTGTTTTTTCCAATAACAGTGCCTATGGCAGCTCCACCAAGGATGCTAATGAGTAGAAAAGGAAGGTTTTTTTGAATTACAATACCTAATCCGAAACCAATAAAAGCACCTATTGCTGTTCCCATGTTCAAAAATTCTTGAGCTTGCTTGTCAACTGCTGCATTGCGGTACTCTCGGTCCACACTAACAGTTACTACGTCCATACACTCTTCTTTTGTTACCGTAAATTCAGGAATCTTTAGTTGTTGATGAATCTGATCAATTGTTGTGAGAAGATTTTCCTTACTTTCCTCATCCAAGCTTTTATAAGCTGATAATTGAACTAGCTCGCTTTTAATTTCTTCTTTTATAGCAATTGCATAGTTCGATAGCTTACTAGTCTCTAAGTTACATCTTTTTACTAACGTTTGAAATTCGCTAATCAAAGCGACATCCTTTATAAGCTGATTATATAATTTGTCTAAATAATTACTGATTAACTGGCGTTTTATTTTGAAGTTCATTGTCAAGCGCCTCCTCTGTTAATTGGATAAGCCTTTCTTCAAAACGATTTCTCATTTCATTAACTTTAGAAATTTTTTGCTGTTTCTTACTGATAGAAGCCATTTTTTCATCTTCATTTTTATCCATTTCGTTTTTCAAGTTCACTAACACATTTTCTTTAATCTTTACAACATTCGTAATGATTGTTGAAACTTCTGATTTCATTTCGTCTACGATTTCTTTAGACATATCCACAATCGGATTAGCGATAGCAATATCACTTTCCATCAACTGATTTTTCATTGTATCGGTTAAGTCATCAATTAACACATCAAGCTCTTGTTTAAAGCGGTATATGTCGAACTTTTCTTCGTAGTCTGCTGCACCAAACAATCCTTTAATCCAATTCCAAAATCCTGCTTTCTTTACCATAGAAATTGAGGAATTATAAGCCTCTTGGACCTTTTCCTGGCAATCTTTTGCAATAGAAACTATGATATTTGAAAACTCACGCTCAATTTTATTCATGGTTGAGCCTACTAAGCTATCAACATTTAGATTACCGATTCGCTCCATCTTCATACCTAAGTTTTTGACCTCAGCCTCTTCTAATTTTTCAGTAACGGTATTAAGCTGATCCTGAATATCACTAATTAATGTAGAGATAATCTTTTGTATCATAAGAAAGGAGTGTCTGACTAATTCTTTTACCTTTAATACAAGATCATCTTCTGCTTCCAAAATAATCGATTTAACAACCTCCTCTGCGTTATAGCGGTCAATGCCCGGCTTTTCTCTTGACCACTTTTTAAATAATTCTCTTTCAATATCTTTTACCACATCATATAGTTGCCCTTCAATTTCATCATAAATTTCATCCTCTAAACTTTGTTCAGAAATCCCTCCATGGATTCGTTTTGTTATAAGACTATTAATGTTTTGCAGGGTGACTTTTTTTATGGATTCAATTTCCTCTCGAAGCTTGTCGATTTTTTCAATATAGACCGTCTTATCTTCTGTAATTGTTTTTTGAATTTCTTTAATTTCAAATTTCAACTTGTTGATCGTGTCAGATAAAACATTTCGGATACTAGAAATGACATCCGTAATTAAGTATTGGTTTTTGCTTTGTAGATACTCCCCAAGCGATTTCTCTAATTCTTTAATTTTGCTGAAGTTGATGATATCCATTGCATTTTCTTTAGTTATTAGCCTTCCGGCAATGGTATATTCAGGATCTAACGGATCAGGGATTCTAATTTTTCTATCCTTTTGAACTTCCGAAATATCTATATCCTTCGTCAATAGCTGCTTTCCTTTCATTCCAAAATAGGCAGATACTTCATGAATGTTAGGCTTCATAATAATCCCTGAGAGAACTTCCTCTAATTCATGCCTTGCTTTTGCAATGTCTTCTGCATCAAACATGTCAATTTTGTTGATGACGAAGAAAATGTGACGTCCATCCTCTTCTAGGCTTGAATTTTTCGCGGATTTAACATAATTACGAATTTTTTCTGTAAAATGTTCTTCTCCAACACTATCTGGATCAATCATAAAAATAACAGCGTTTACTTGTGGGATAATGTTATTCGTAATCGCCTCATGCTTCTCATGTCTAGAAAAAAGACCAGGCGTATCGACAATTTCTACATTGTCTTTACAAATATCCAATGGGCAATACACAACTACCTGTTTGATTCTTTCCTCGTTCGTTGCATCGCGAACAGTTGTTATTTTTTTTAGTATTTCCTTACAAGATTCATATGTAAGAGGATTTCCTTGTTCATCTGTCTCAATCACTTCGACATGATCGTTTTGAAAATACGTTACTTCAATTTTAATATCATTAGAGTAGGTGATTTTTGTAATAACTGAAGTTTCTGCTCGAATATCCATACTTAAAAGGTCTTTTCCAATAATCGCATTAATAAATGTAGATTTCCCTGCACTAAAAGGTGCTACGAGGGCAATCTTAAATTCTCCTTTTTCAAGTCTAACAATCTCTTGTAAAAGACTTGAGTTGTCAATAATGTAGCGATCAATATGCTCCGAATTCACTAGCTCATTTGTAAAGTTTAGTAGGAATTTTTTCGTCTCTGCAAATCTTTCTAACATGCTTTATCACTCCCAATTTTGTAGTAAATTACCGAAGCCTGACTGGTTGAAAAGTAGCTCTTGTAGTTTTGTTTTATTTTTTTCTTTTGATATAGGAAAATTAAGTGCATCGACCAAAACTACATTCGGATTTTGAATAAGATCCTCAACAGTGATTTCCTCTTTTTTCAGTTGGAGGTATTGGTGAAAATAATACGATGATACAAAATAAATAGGATCACTTGTAAAACTGCTTATCTTTTTTTTAATATCCATTTTAAGCATCTGCTGGCTTTTTTGAAAAAACATAAAATTATCGATTTTATTGACAACGATGATTTTTTCGATGCCGACATATGTAGAACAAATTTTTTCTAAATAATCCAAATTTTTCAGGATATCTAAATCTAAAACAATCACTAATCCGTCATAATACTTTCCAACATCCTTTAGATCATCACGCATATCTTGAAAATGAAAAGAGTCACCAACACTAGTTTTAAGAAGCTCTGTAAGCAAGCTCTTCCCCGTATTTTCTGGACCGAGTACAAGCCAGTTTTTCTTCGTAACATCGATTCCTGCCAATTGTAATCCTTTGGAAAAATCCTGTACAAGCTGATAGAACTTCTCCATTTTACTTAGCTTCAATAGCTGCTTAACATGATCTTCCTCCAATTTTCTACCTGTCAAAAGCTCCCCATCATCAGTCGATATTATGACATCTCTATTTTGTCGAAGCTCTTCCAGTGATACTTTTTTAATCTCATATTGATGGTGCAAAGCAGCATAATAGGATGACACCGTAAAAACATTCGGATTAGTAATCAATTCTTTAATAGAAGCCTTTAATTCGAGAATGACTTTAACAATCTCTTCGTTATCTAGTTGATAACAATCATCAATAGCTAGAAAGATTGTTTTACTATTTTTGCGAACGTGAAGAATTTCTTTTATGGCATCTATAAAAAATTTATTACCAATTTGTGTTGGAGTAAGGAGGAAAAACACCATATCATAGTTTGGTAAAGTAGCAATATCACACTCCTCTTGAAGTAAAGCCTCTTTATATAGCAACTTCGTTTTAAGAAGGTGAATTGACTTTAGCTGTCTCTCGTTCTCTACGATCCAAATAGAGTTTGTTTGTAGCATGATTATCACCCCTTTCTATTATGAATTGCTCCAGCTGCTTGATTTTGCTAAATTGAAGAAGAAAAGATGAATGGTGCTTCTCAATTCCTCGTCCCATAATGATTTCATCATTCTCTATCACAAAAATCCCATGGGATTTACGAACATCGTTTACGTCTATTTTGTCATCACGTAACAACTTACCAAAAAGGGCAAAATACCCTGAGACGAAAAACACGTTGTTGATAGAATAAGAAGGATCTAAATCTTGCAACACAGTTTCCATTTCTTTCATGATGACATCGTAATCATCACTGTATAAATCTAATTTTGAAAGAACAAATCCATATTTTTTGTTATTTTTATGAATTAATTCAAGAAACTCTTTAATTTGGCGTGAAAAATTAGCCTCTCCAATATGAGCTGGATTGATTAAAAATATGACAAGATCACTCATTTGTATGGCGTCAGATGCCTTCTTGTTATGCTCAGCATGTCTAGAGTTTAAACCGGGAGCATCAATAATCGTGACACCTGGAAAGTAACCCAATGTATGGTAAATTTGCACCTCAGATGGCGTTTTAATTCCTCTCACACTAGTTAAAGTTTTTAATTTTTCTCTTAAATCCTCATAGTTTTCATATGTTTGCATTTCAATTCGATTGTCTTCATATTTTACAAACAACCTGTTTTCATCCGAGCTCACTATTTTTGTAATAATAGCCGTTTCTGCACGAATGTCCATATTTAACATCTTTTCACCAAAAAGACCATTGATGAGCGTCGACTTTCCGTAGGAGAATGGACTAATAAACGTAACTTTAAAATTGCCATCATATACCTCGTACAGGGATTGAACAATTCGTTCATGGCTATTAATTGATTGTTTATAAATTTCTATAATCCTATTAATAGAAGGGATTTGGTCATTTACTTCTTTACAAATGAACTGAACAGAGTATTGATTATCCACAAACTTCAGTTGAACATTCGTTCTGCCTTTCTCAAGTAATTCCTTTATATAAAAATCAATTCTCAAACGAACAATTCGGTTGATTTTCTGAAACAAGCTGCCTGAAACTTGGCACGTACGAATAAGTTCATTTGTAATCACTGTAGAAAGTGCATTATGTAAATGTTTCTCCAACTCAACTGGTATTTTATTAGTAAAATCATTCTTAATTTTTACTGATACATTTGGTAAAGTGTTTTTAATAACATTATTTAAATGACTGAGGTTTGAAGATAATTCTATTTTATAATTCTTTACCTTAAAGCTTTTTATTACATAATCATTAAGCTCTTGAAGGAAATATCCCAGTTTCTTCTCATCTTTTTCAAAAAAAACATTAGATATATACTCTGGAAACAAATCAATCGCTTGTTCTATTTGCTTCCCAATCATGACTCGTTGATTAAAATAGTAAAAATAAGGAGACAGGTTTACTATACCTTCCTTATTCATAATTGAGATGGTTTTGTCTGAAAACGTAACAGTTAATTGCATAGTTTACCTCTCTTCTTACATAAAGTAACCAAAGAAAATGGCAATAAATAGGACGATAAACCATGTACGTTGATTTTTTTTCAGTTGCTTCGTGTGTTCGTCTAATTTACTTATCATCGTTTCGTTATGTAAAATTAACGTTTCGTTTGTAGTGTTTAAAGTATTATTCAGCTCAGCAAGCTTTATAAATATACTTTTTTGTTCTTTCTGAAGTACTTCCAAGTTAGATTCAATATTATTTTGCATCTTCTCGATGAAATCCTTATAAACACGCACACTTTTATCTAGAGTAGTGTGAAGTGATTGAATAATTTGTTCCTGTTGTTCCTCGAGCTTTTGTAAAATTTTCTGGTGATCCTCATATAAAAATTTAGTAGCTTTTTTCAGGTCTGCATTGTCATTTGTAATTTTATGTAATGAGTTATTTGTTACCGTAAAAAGTTCAGACTTAAAATCATTCTCTAGTTGAAGCAATTTTTTTGATAGATCTTCTTTCACATCTTGAAGGCTTTTTTCCGTTCCTTTATACATAAGATCTAGCTCTTTTAATACTTCATGAGCAACCTCTTTTGATTCCTTTGCAGCCTGCATAGCATCAAACATGTTGGAATTGAGTAAAACATTTGCTTCATAAATTCGACTAAGTGTCTTTTCTGTATCGATCGCCATCCTCTGTACTCCTTTAATCAGTTTTTATAGAAAATATTAACAACTAGAAATGCAATATATTTATTCTTATGTCGATTTTTCGCCATAAACCTACAAATGTACTACCACTATACTACAAATGTACTACAAATCTAGCTGGATATATGTCGAAATTTGTCTATACTTCTTTATTTTCTTTATTTTCCTATTAAAATCTCTGAAATATTCAACCTATCACTTGAGTTAATTTCATAATTCTCACCCCTTGATATTTAAGAACCAAATTATACCTAATTTTTACACAAAAGTAGTTTTTTTGGCAAGTAGAAAATGGCTCTTACGTTCTTTTGGTGAAACCATATATGTACAGTCCTTCATCTCTTTATTAATTTTTTAAAAAAACATTTTATAAATGATATAACACTCGTTTTTCAAGTAAATCCAGCTTTGCCCGGCCATACATGATTCGTTTCATCAGCTTCAATCGGTGAACATGGCCTTCCACAACTCCGTTACTGTAGGAAGTACTAAATGCCAGCTTAATCGACTGTAAATCCCTACGGAGTCGAAGTGCACAATCATATAAATGATTGTTTGGAGAAGACAATTGTTTTTCCAACCATTTGAAAAATGCCGGATAGTTCCGTTCATCAAATGCTTCTCTAAATGTTTGAACCATTTGGTGGAAAGAATGAAGGGATGGGTACATCTTAAAGGATTGTTCAAGAAGTTGCAGTTCCTCTTCTAAAAGTCTAGATTTTCGTTTCCAAACATATGAAATCATTTGCCGTCTGGAAATTCGAACGGAAGATTCCTTAATCCCCTGCCGTTTTCTTTCTTTTCGTATGCTTTCGACTGCAACGCGGACACCTGAAAGTGTCCCCGTATATCCATATTTACGAAGTTGCGCATCAATTTCACGGATGGTCTTGCCCTCTTGTTCGAGTTGCTGAATGTATTGCTCAAAACCATCGGTTTGCCGTTTTCGCTTTCTTTTTACTTGAACCGGCATCTCGGTTATGTTGAGATATTTTGAAATGGTTCGGGGATCCATATGAAATTCTCTGGCCAACTCCGCTTTTTTCTTTCCTTTTTTGTATTCCTGTTGAATGCTTTTGATCATCATCCATTTCTTTTCGGCTCTTTCTTTTTGTCTCCTTTGCAGTTTGGTTTCATGCGGAAAGGTTTGTTGGTCCGTTTCTTCTTTTTCCAACGTGATGACGGAAGGAAGAATCGAGGTGAGGCAAGCATCGATCTGCTTCTTTACCGCCCGGACAAAATGTCATCGGTCATATACTTGCAAAATACTTTGCGAAGCGTTCTGAATCCCTTTCCGAAAAGCCTGATAGCCATCACGACTGACAACTTGGATGTTTTGATGATTTTTTAGCCATTCTGATATGGTTTCCGGATAACGTTCCGGAAGTAATGCAACAGGCTTGTGCGTGCTCAGATCACAAATGATCGTGCCATAGCTGTGTCCTTTCCGAAAAGCAAAGTCATCGATTCCGATAAAAGGGGGACACCTCTTGATGAATCTCCGTTTTCCGAATAAGGGAGAGCAATACGTCATGGCTGACAGGGAGGGACAGGGCTTTCGCTTCTTTTTCGCCATTGAGGCAGCTGGTGGAAAACGCGATTTTACGTAATACTTCTTCGGACCGTAAAGTTCGGCGTCCATTTTTGGAAATCCAATCATACCGTTCAGTAAAAATTTTTTGGGTGCAATTGGGTTGGTCGCAAAACCATTTTCTTGTGATAAGCAGGATGGAAACAGCTTTTCAGGCAATCGGCAAATCTTGAATCATGCGTGTATATCGGCTGTGTGGACGTGTGGAAGGCACTTGGCAATGAGGACAAGGGCAGGATTCATGAGTGCTTCGAACAATAAAGGTAATGGAGGATGGTTCTTCTTGAATATCCAGAACTTCTAGGAAAGGATTCGGTGAAGACCAATGGATTTGACGATTCATCATTCATCACACCTTTTCTTTTATTATACTATAAAAGTAAAATTATAGGCCTTCACCAAAATTGCGTAAGAGCCATTTTTAGTTTGCCATAAACTGGAGGACTTAGAATGAATCTTGCTAAATTGCTAGAAGATATTCAATCTAAAGAAAGAGAACTATTAGAGTTAAAAATCGCTGAAGTGGTAGAAAGAGCGTATTTAAAAGGTGTACAAGATGGGCAAACAAAATAAGCTTATCCACCAGTATTAAAACAAGAGCATTTAGTTGAAATTTTGCAAGTTGAGTTACCAACTGTTAGAAAAATTGTTCAACGCAAAGACTTCCCAAAACTAACAGCTATCAAAGCGCGTTACCCACGTGATGAAGTATTCAAATGGATAGAGCGCCACTCAACTGATTTCGGCACTAAGTTGTTGAGATTCAAAACTGATTAAATTATGAATTATGTCAACAAATAATAAAAGCGCTCTCGTCCGGGATTGTTTATTTACATATTTGAACTAACTCATTCATTCCTATGCACATGCTCTCCGTTTTTTTGATGAACCCCAATCAACCTCAAGTAACCTCAAAATAGCTCTAAACAACCCCACAACAACCCCAACAAACCCCAAAACCATTCAATTTTATGTCTAATTTTACATAATTGTCGTTTTATAAAAATTGTTGAAAGTATTGATATATCGAGGATTACGTGAACATTCATTGCTTAATTTGCATTTAGAAAATATAATTATTATTATCTAATTATTATTATCATAGATAAATTCGTATTGACTTTTCTATTATTGTTCGTTATTCTTTTTGTAAACCAATTATATAAACAGGTTAACAAAGGGGAGAAGACGGTGACTTCAACAAAAACTTATGGACTTGTATTAACAGCTTTTGGTGCAGCAATCATTGCTGTATTAGCTCAAATTACAATCCCACTTCCTTTAGTTCCAATTACTGGTCAAACTTTAGCAATCGGGCTTATTGTAACAATATTAGGATTAAAATATGGTACCCTTAGCGTACTTGTTTATTGTTTACTAGGCGCTATCGGTTTACCAGTATTTACAGGAATGTCTGGTGGGTTATCAATACTCGTTGGACCTACAGGTGGCTATATTATTGGCTTTATTCCAACTGCTTTATTCATGGGATGGTATTTAAATAAATTCGGATATACTTATATCCATGGCTTGATTGCAAACGTTTCGGGAATGATGATCACGCTTGCCTTTGGTACTATTTGGTTAAAATTCGTTGCCGATATGTCATTGTATGCGGCATTCATGGCAGGAGCAGCGCCATTTATACTGTTAGAAATGATGAAAGGTGTCATTGCTGCTTGGGTAGGAATTCTCGTTAGACATCGTTTATTGAACGCAAATTTATTAAAATTAGTTTAATTTGGTTTTGACCTTTTAAAGATACCCCTTCAAAATGTGAAAAACGAATGGCCATTATTGACCATTCGTTTTTAATTATTGTAATTCTTTTGAAGATTTAAAAAGATCATTTCCTTTTTTAATTAAATCTTTTAATTGGTCTTCGTATTTTTGTAAGCTCTTTAGTCCAGAATCTCGATAATTTTTCAGCACTTTTTCCGCGTCTTCAATAGCATCGGATACATTTCCACGAGCTTTAGTAACGCCTTTTTTATCCTTAACTGCCCTTTCCAATTCTTTAATTGCATCCTCTAATTCATCAATTGCATCTTTTAATTCAGCTTTAAAATAATCTTCACGGTTATCTTCTTTTTTATCAATTTCCTTTTCAATGTCATTGGAAAGACTTCTTGCCGTTTTGATTAAATCCTTTAATTCATTTTCTAAAGTTTTTAAGTCCACTCCAGCATCTTTCATAGAATCGTAAGCATCTTCTGCTTTCATGATTGCTTCATTTAAATCTATCAGTTTGCTTTTCAACTCGTTTAACGAAACGTTAGATTTCAATACTTTTTTTCCTTTATCAATTACTTTTTCCAAATCTTTTTTTGTCTTTTTTCCCAATTCTTCGTAATAGTCTTTATCAAATGTCTTTGCATATGCTGAGGCGTGGTCCCTTTTAGCTCTATTTATTTCATATGCAAAAGTAATAATTGTTTGGTCTAATTCTTTTTGATATTTTTCTTTAGCAGTCTGTAATATCTTTTCTGCATTATTCATTATCGAATCTAGATTTTTCAAAGCCTGTGATAATTTATTTTTTTGTACTTCATACTCGTCGATTAAATCTTCAAGGTCTTCTAATTCATCTTCGAGTTCATCAATTTTTCTTTCGATATCTCTAATTTTCTGTTTGTCTACTTCTTTCCGTTTTTCTTCTTTCTCTTTTTCTGATTTCTTTTTATCTATTTGCTTTTGTAAATATTCGATTTCTTCTTCAATTTCTTCAATATCTCCTATATCTTTTTTCACTTCATTGAGTTTTTCTAGTTGTTTATCTACTTCTTTTCTCGCATCTCTTAAATCGGTAATGTGAAACTCAATCTCTTTTTTCAAAACTTCTAGTTGTATATAATCGTCTACTTGTTCATTACCACCTTGATTTCCATTGTCATTATTATTTTCTTCATTGTTTTCATTTGAGTCTTCGTTATCGTCCCAACCTTTTAATGTGTCCCAATAATCTTCTTTGTCATCAGAACGTTTTAAATCGATTGTACGAGCAATAAATGTGATTAGATGAGCACGACCTACTCCATCATTCGGTTTAAATAAACCTTCATTAACTGTAATTCCTAATGATCCGATTGTTCCAATGTAAGAATAGTTTTCATCATTTTCTGGAACATCAGAAAATCGTTTTAATGTTGGAGCTTCCAATTCATAAGCTTTTACTAAAATTTTTGCCATTTCAGCACGAGTGATTTCCTCACCAGGTTTAAAATATTTCCCTTTATCAAATACACCGAGCTCAGTCAATTTTGCTATTGCTCCATAGTGAGGATTAGGAACATCCCCATATTGCTTTGGTACGTCTTTAAATCCAGGGTCTTTTACATTTTCCAAATCAAGCCCCATCGTTCTCGCAACGAAAGAAGCTGCTTGTGCACGATTCACATTTTGATATGGTCTGAATGTGTTGTCATCAAAACCTTTAACATAATCAAACTTTAAAAATTTTTTCAGTGGCTCAATATAGAAATCATCTGCTTTAATATCCTTAAATGGAAATTCATTAGCGCTGGCGGACATAGCACCAGCAGCGATTAAACAGGCGGCAATGGATGCGGCAATTTTTTTCTTAAATTTCATTTATATTACCCCTTTTCATTTATGTATTGATACATTTTCATCGATATCTTCTATATTATTTAAACGTATAGTAGAAGAAAAAGTTACAAAAATGTGTATAATTGTGAGTTTTTACCTATACACTTCATAATATCGACAAAATATTTCTTAACTGTATATACCTATTATTAAAATACCATAAAAAAACATACAATGAAAATTTTCCATTGTATGTTTTTAGGAAATATTATTCTACACTAGCATTGCACTAATTAAATCTGATGATTCAAAATACTAAGAATGTTCAATTTTTTATTGCTTTCGAAACAAAAAAATCCTTTACAATGGAAGTACAGGTGGTTCCTGTCCAAATCCAATCGTAAAGGATAAACGTTATGGACAAGAATACACTAATTTCATCATTTGGTAAATGGGTTTCACCCATAAATATTCAAAAACTTAGCGAACAAGTCAAAGAATTGAAACAGGACTATTACACAAAAAAGCTGACAACAGAAGCCTATATTAAACTTTTATTGGTAGCCCAGCTGCTCGAATTTAAGAGCTTAGAGGAAATGAGTGATGCACTTGTAGACGAAGATCTTCAAAAAGCACTCGGATTTGAATCGATAAGTGCCTCTCAGCTATCCCGAAAAAACAATCAGATCAACCCACTAATTCTTGCAAATTTGTTCTTGGATCTTGTTTGGAAAATTCAACGGTACCATTATAAAACCGGAAAGAATATGCCACTGAAAATCATTGATTCAAGTACACTCCCGTTGAATTTGACCAATTATAAATGGGCAAAATTCCGTAAAACAAAAGCTGGTGTAAAGCTACACTTACGGCTCGTTTTCATGGATAAAGACACCGTCTATCCTGAAAAAGCAGTGATTACGACAGCAAAAGAACATGACCGAAATCAACTCGAAGTCCTAGTGGATGATAAAGAAGCCATGTATGTGTTTGACCGCGGTTATGTGGACTATGAACGTTTTGATCGGATGACAGATGATGGCTATTTCTTCGTTTCAAGACTGAAGAAAAACGCAGTCATTCGTGAAGTCTATACATTTTCACTTCCTGATGATTGTCACGTTCTATCCGATAAAATGGTCTACATTGGTACCACACAAAATCGTACTGAAAATGTCTTTCGTCTACTAGAAGTTATGGACACAAAAGGGAACTTACTTCGTTTCATCACCAACCGATTTGATTTAAAACCAGAAGAGATAAGTGATATTTACCGATCTCGCTGGGCTATTGAACTCTTTTTCAAATGGCTCAAGCAACACGTAGAAATTAAGCACTTTTATGGAATGAGTGAAACAGCTATTCAAAATCAAATTTTCTTAGCCCTTATCACGTATTGCTTACATGTTCTCATTCAATTGGAGATGAAAAGTAAGAAATCTCTACTTCGAATTACTCGTTGGTTAAAGAGAGCTCTGTGGAAACCAGCTTATGTTTGGTTGCGAAAATTTGATGGGCGAGCCAGTCCATAATCTCCCTTTTGTCGTTGTCGCTCTGGTTTAACTGTATATATTTACCAAATGGGCAGTGCCACCTTTCTTTAGGTTTTGTCTTTTTGGCACAAATTCACAAAAATTAATTAACAGAAAATTCTAACTATATTTATGCAATGCTAATGATTATTCTAGTTTAAAGTTTTTCCAATCATATACTCTAGGGAAAGGAACATGTCCATTATAAGATTGATGCTTTACATAAACTTTTGTATTGGAATCTGTTAATGTCTCCAGTACAGCGGGTTTATCATCAAAATAAACATCCAAATTAAGCTTCTGAATGATCTCCATCTTTTCGTGATCCTTCATTCCGCAATAAAAATGTTCATCAATGACCGGAAAACCTCGATTTTTCATCCATTGTCGAGTTTTTTCACAATATGTTTTCGGTCTCGATGTGATATAAAAAATGGAATGCCCTTCTTTTTCAAGTTTACGGATAAAATCAATTGCCCCTTCAAAAACTGGACAGTCTGTAAAGTAAATTTCTTCCATTAACGAATTCCACATTACATGACCTTCATCTTCGTCTAACCCGAAAAGTTCATGAATTTCCACTCTTTTTAATTGATAAAAAAGAGCAATATCAATCTGTTTTCCTAATTTTTTATTATAAAGATGAAAAGCATGTTCTCGTAAGTTAATCAATGTATCATCTATATCAAAACCGATTTTCACTTTTCCCCTACTTTCTTAACCAATGATAATAAACTGGGTAGAAAAGTTTTTTTCCTTTTCTATTTGCAATTTTTGTAATTTTTTTACTTCTTCTTTTCTTTGTTTCTCACATTGGGATAAACGTAATTCATTTATATTTCCGGGATCAATACATTCAGATAACCGATCTGCATCTTTTAAAGCACTGTTTAATCCAAAGGCTCCAGTTGGTGTCATCGCATGACATGCATCACCTATTAACAGTATATTGTCTTTTCTCCATATTTCTGTGTGATTACTATAGACATCTAATAAGACAAAATCATCCCAAGTAGTAATATGTTTTCGAACCGATTCTTCTAATTCAGGAAATGCTTGAATCAATTTATCTATAAACAGTTGTATAGATTGTTTGCGGATTTTCGAAAAGGATCCCTGTGCAATGTTCCAGCCAATTTGCACATAACCCTTAGCTTGGGTAAATAATGATAATTGGAAACCATCTACTTCAGCCATTTTTATGGATGGTTGCCAATTGTCTGGTGCCGGTATTTTTGCCCAAAGTAAGTCATAGCCATGTTTACGTGTTATTGTTTCAATACCTGCTTTTTTTCGGACAGTGGAATATCTTCCATCAGCCCCTATAATCATCGAACTATGTATAAGGATTTCTTCCTTACCTCTTTTCCCTTTAATCCCAATGAAATGACCATTTTCATCTTTAAGTAAATCAATCACTTTTGTATTTGTCATGAGAGAAAAATTTTCGTATTTTTTTGCTTCTTCGATAATTACTGATAATAGATGTGCTTGCGGAACATGGATTCCTAAATGGCCAACTTGTTTCTCAGGTTGAATTGTTTTAAAGAGTTTTCCATTTTTCCAATATTCAATAACTTTTATTTTTAACAATCCGAGTTTTTCAATTTTTGAATACAGATTATGTTTCTTTAAAATATTTTCTCCATCTTCATTCAAATGTTCACCTCGGAATTCCCTTGCAATTTCTTTATGTTGTTCAAGAAGGGTGACAGAAATCCCCTTCTTTGCTAATAGCAGTGCAAGTAGTGAGCCACTCGGTCCAGCACCCACAATCAATATATCAGTGAATATCATGTTGATCACCTAGTTTTGGATAAGCAATTATTCGTAAATCTTCTCCAACTTTATCGAATGAGTCAATTTCTACTTTTGCCGCTAAATTCATATTATCAACATCATCACCAGCTACCGGGGTAATGGAGTGGCGCCCTCCTAATATTTTTGGTGCAATGTAAATAATATATTTATTTACAAGTCCAGCTCTGATAAACGAGGCGTTTATTTCTCCTCCACCTTCAACTAACACATCTGTTATTCCATGTTTATATAATTGTTCCAACATTTCATCTAAACAGATACCCTTTTCATTTTTAGAACAGTATATAAAATGTACATTTTTCTTTTTAAGTTCCGCTATTTTGATTGGATCCGCACCGGTAGTTGTCACAATAATTGTTTCAGCTTCGTCATTTAAAACATTTGCATCCATCGGAATTTGTAAATGACTGTCTAAAATAACTCGAATTGGGTTTTTCCCTTTTTGATTGGGCAATCGTGTCGTCAATAGCGGATTATCTTTTAAAACGGTTCCTATTCCTACTAAAATCGCATCAACTTCATTGCGTAATTTGTGAACTTCAAGGCGGGCTGCTTCACCGGAAATCCATTTTGAATGTCCAGTATGCGTTGCGATTTTCCCATCTAATGTCATGGCAAATTTTGAAATAACGAAAGGACGATTTGTCAACATATTATGAATAAATCGTTCATTCAATTTTCTCGCTTCATTTTCTAATAAGCCTACTTCTACCTCAATTCCTGCTTTTCGAATGATGTCAACACCTTTACCCGCAACGAGAGGATTTGGATCAAGTGTCGCCACTACCACTCTGCTAACACCAGACTCTTTCACTAAATTTGCACAAGGAGGGGTTTTGCCATAATGAGAACATGGCTCTAGCGTGACATATAAAGTGGCACCTTTTGCATGCTCTCCTGCCATATGAAATGCATGAACTTCTGCATGGGCTTCTCCAGCTTTACGATGTATTCCTGTTCCTACGATAACCCCATCTTTTACTATGACCGCCCCAACAACAGGATTTGGATTTGTTTTGCCCTTTGCCGTTCGCGCTAAATTTAATGCTAATTCCATGTAATCACGATCCGTTAACACAATGACCCCTCCTAAAACAATTGTTTCTCTGGTATGTGACCTGCCTTTTTAATTTTCGTTTCTAAATAATAACGATTTGTTTCAGTTAAGCCGCCCCAAAGTGGAATATGTTTATCAGCTAATAGACCATGATGTTTTAACGCTTCCAGTTTTTTAGGGTTGTTTGTAATTAAAGTTACAGGTTTATTGCGAAGAGTCTCTAATACTTTAATTGCTTCTTCATAGGACCTTGTATCATCTTCAAAACCAAGTGCATGGTTGGCTTCTACTGTATCATAACCTTCTTCTTGCAATAAGTAAGCTAATGATTTTGAAAATAATCCAATCCCACGGCCCTCATGATTCGCTAAATAAAAGATTGCACCACATCCATGTTCAACAATCATTTTCATCGATTCATGTAATTGATAACCGCAATCACACCGTTGACTTCCGAAAATATCTCCAGTATGACAAATGCTGTGCATACGAATAAGCGCTTCCTCATCATTTTCAAAATCTCCGTAAACCAATACAGATGATTGTTGAGATTCTTGCAAGTTCGCACTTAAAATATAATTTAACACTTCTTCCTTTGTTGAAATGGGTTCATCTAGCTTCAACCAAGTATACCACTGGAATGTGGCTTCAAAATTATCTTGTTTTACAGGGAGTTTTACTGGGCCAACAAGACAAATTTGCTCATTTTCTTTATATGAAATTAACTGCATTTTTTTAAGCAAAATGTCATTCTTATTTAATAGTAGATTTTTCAATATTCATCACCTAATTCAACTAAATCTATTTAAAATTCCTATTTTATTAATAGGAATTAATCTTTGCCTTTTTTAATATAGCTGAAATAGGTTTAAAAAGCAAAAGAAGTGTTTTCCATGTTACTTTTTGTATAATAATAGAAATATTATTTAGATAAAACATTTTCGTACGAACTAATTGCTATTTTACATTTTTAATTTCGGCAGATTTTTCTTTATTATAAGAAGTGCTATTTTATCATTTTTATGCAATCATTGAACATGACTTTAAGGGGACAAAAGTCGACCAATTGTTATAATTTATTTGATTGTCAATATAATAAAAAATACACTTCATTTCTTAAATAATTGAAAGTGAAGTGTATTTTTTATGAGTTATTTTTTCATGATGATATGAAAGTTTAATCTAAAATTTTAATTTTTACCTTTTTTACTCCCCACTGCATTGCTTGATCATGGGAAGGGATGAATACATCAATTTTATTTCCTTTAATGGCTCCTCCAGTATCACCAGCAATTGCATAACCGTAGCCTTCCACCCATACTTTTGTACCGAGTGGGATAATGTTAGGATCAACAGCAATTACTTTCATATGTGGATTTTCTCGTAAATTTATCCCATAAGCAGTGGTACCAGAACATCCTTCACAGTATGCAGTATATGCTGTTGCTGTAACAGTCATTTCTTTTAATGACGGTTCATCTTCTTTTATCACTTGCTGAGTAGAGGTAGGTGATGCTTTCGTTTCTCTTTTCGGCAAGTAGCCACCCGTTGTGTCAGCTACAATAGAAATCGGTTTGTATTCTTTTTTGTATTTTTCGTCATTGTAAATAATCAATTTCTTACCAGGATGAATCAATGTATTGTCTAAATCGTTCCATTCCATTAATAAATCTAATGGTACTTCATGATTTAATGCAATGCGGAACAAGTTGTCCCCTTCCTTCACAGTGTATACAGTAAATAGTGGGGCTTTCATAAAAGCAAGTTGGCGTGTAATTGCATCTTCCACCACTCCATTACCTAAAATGTTGGTGACAAAGTCGATTTCCCCTTCTTCCACTGATGTTTCTTTTGCATATGTCAATGATGTTGTAAACAATGTCAAACATAAAAGCATATATGCTGCAATTTTTTTCATACTTAGTCCTCCTTAACAAACAAACTTGCAATTCACTTTTTGTTAATACGAACTAAGTATTGTCCAAATATTTACATTTTTATTCATAATTTGATAAAAATGAAATAATACAGCTTTCAAACTAGTTGATAAAATGAGAGAAAGGGCTTGTATCAGAAAATTGCTTAGTTCAAAAAAGGTTCTGAATCGTTGTTACAAAAAATAAAATCCTCTAGAAAATCTCTAGAGGATTGTTTAATTTAGATATTCATCCGAACAGCTTGGGAACATATATATTCCTTGTATCATATGAAAATCATAATGTCTTTGTATAAATTTTTCTTGATATAAGTATTCCATTAAGGAGATTTCATGCTCATTTGCACTGCATAATACCCCTGAGACACTTAATCCATTTTTAAACGAAACACCGATGGGCTGGCCGATTAAATATTTTATTTTTTCAAACACGATTTGCCCCCTTTCTTACCTCATTGTATGCTTCTATTCAGTTAATTGGCTGTGTGGGCTATTTAAGAAATCTTTAGAGAGCAACTCATGTAAAATAAATGTTTAATCAATCAGTTCTTTCTACTATTGGTTTAGAACAACCTGAAACTTGTTCGTTAGTTTACATAATATATTTATTTCTGAATTAAAATGATTGTCCTTTTACTTGCTGCAACATTTCCTTAAATATTTCATTTCTTTTTATTATATCTCCTTCAACCGTAAGATTGTAAAATTTGGAATCCAATAATTGGGTTAAAAGTTTTTTCCTTAATGAACGATCAGCAATTTGATTTAAAACGATATGACGAGCGTAATCTAAAAATTCTATATAATCCTCAAATTTTTCATCAAATTGTTGTTCGAGATCTTTTTTAATTTTTTTTGCTAAACTAGGACTAGCACCGCCAGTAGAAATGGAGATGTTAAGTTTCCCTCTCTTTATGGTTGCTGGTGTAATAAAGTCACTATCTTTCGGATTATCTGCAAGCAACAAAAGTTGATGTTCTTTTTTATGGATTCGTATTTCATGATTTGTAGCTGAATCATTTGTTGTAGCAATAATGATATTTGCCTGTTCAATATCTATAGGTTCAAAAGTTTTTTCAATCCATTTCGCGTTATTGTGTTTCATCCATTCCTTAATTTCTGGAATAATGGTTGGACTAATTATCGTTAAGTTTGCTTCTGTTCCCTCTAATCCTATTAGTTTTTGATAAGCAACACGTCCCCCACCGATTACGACAACATTTTTATCTTTTATATTCATCATGATTGGATAATACATGATTGACCTCCTCTGTTATATAATCATTCTTTTAAATTTTGTTTATTACTATAACCTTAAATTCATTATTAAATATAAAAATACACCATTTTTCTTTATTGAAAAATGATGTATTTTTGAACTAATAACTATCTTTATTTATGCAAGATATGCTTCTTTTACCTCTTCATTTTCAGCAAGTTCTTTTCCTGTTCCCGTTAAGACAATTTCACCATTTTGAATAACGTAACCTCGGTGTGCAATGCTTAATGCCTGATATGCATTTTGTTCGACTAACAAAATTGTAATGCCCATCTCATTCAATTGAAGTATGATTTCAAATATTTGTTCAACGACAATTGGAGCAAGTCCCATAGAAGGTTCATCAAGCATTAATAAATTAGGCTGCATCATCAATGCTCGACCGATTGCAAGCATTTGTTGCTCGCCCCCACTCATTGTTCCACCCTTCTGATTTATTCGTTCTTTTAATCTTGGAAAGTAAGTAAAGACATTTTCCATACGTTCTTCGATTACTGCTTTTCCTTTTACAGAAAATGCTCCCATAAGCAAATTTTCTTTCACTGTTAAATTGGCAAAAATTCTTCTACCTTCTGGTACGTGACTAATTCCCATCAATGTTGTTTCATGGGCTTGTTTGTTTGTGATATCTTGTCCATTGTAGAGTATTGCTCCTTTTTTCACTTTTGCTAAACCACTTATTGATTTTAATGTCGTTGATTTTCCCGCACCATTGCTCCCTATTAAAGTAGCGATTTCTCCACGTTCTACTTGAAAACTTACCCCTTTTAATGCCTGAATTGCTCCGTAGTAGGTTTCAATATTGTTCACTTCCAAAACAGTCATTCCACTCACCTCTTTTCTAGTTCCAAAGCAGCTTTTCCTAAATAGGCTTCTATCACTTTTGGATTCGATCTTATTTCATCTGGATTACCTTCCGCAATTTTTTCGCCATGGTCAAGAACGACAATATGCTCAGAAATTTCCATAACTAATTTCATATCATGTTCAATTAAAATGACCGTTACATTGAATTCTTTTCCCATCCGTTGAATTACTTCGGTTAATTCCCGCGTTTCTCTTGGGTTCATTCCTGCTGCTGGTTCATCCAGTAAAAGTAATTTCGGTTTCGTTGCTAAAGCACGAGCAATTTCCAACTTTCTTTGGTTCCCATAACTTAGACTGCTCGCTTTTTCGTTTATAAATGGTTCCAGATTAAAATATTCCAAAAGTCGATAAGCTTCCACTTCCGCCTCTGACTCTTCTTTTCTTGTATTCGGTAGATTAAGAAAAATTCCTAATAGATTTCCTCTTAAATGGGTATGCATTCCAACTAATACATTTTCGATGACCGTCATTTCCCCGAAAAGACGGATATTTTGGAAGGTTCTGGAGATACCACGTTTAGCAACCTGATCTGGCTTTAATCCAACAATAGACTTGCCTTCTAGTAAAATTTCCCCTTCAGTAGGTTGATAAACTCCTGTAATCATATTAAAAAATGTCGTTTTTCCAGCACCGTTTGGACCAATTACCGCTGTAATGGAACCTTGTTTAACAGCCATTGAAATATTGGAATTGGCCGTTAATCCACCAAACTTCTTAGTTAAATTGGAAACTTCTAATATATTCATTGCTACACCCCCTAGGCTTGCACTCGATCTGTATCATTCGAACCTATATTGGATATTGCAGCTTTTTTCTGAGCTCTTTCTTTTATTTGTTCTACGTCAAACTTTTTATTCTTTGCAGGAATTAATCCCTTTGTTCGATAGATAGCAAAAATAACTAGTAGCACCCCAAAAATGAATCGTTGAAGTTTTGCAGGTGTTAATGCATCAGGAATTGTAATCACACCTTGTAAACTTAATTGATTCAGCCAATTCGTCAACTCCGTTAATACTTGCAAATTTAAAATTGTTACTAATGCTGCCCCTAAAATGGCTCCCGGAACACTACCCATTCCACCTAATACAACCATTACTAAAATCGTAAATGATTCTAGTAGTGTAAAACTTGTTGGATCTATAAATTGTTGCTTAGCTGCAAATACAACGCCCATGATACCCGAAAAAGAAGCACCTAAGGCAAAGGCGAGTAATTTTGTTTTCACTAACGGAATACCCATCGCTTGTGCAGCAATTTCGTTTTCTCTAACAGCCTTCCATGCACGACCTATTTTTGAATGTTCCAAACGATTTACTGCAAAAATCGTAAATAGTAAGATGAAGAGGACAATAAAGTAGTATTGATTTGGATAAATAATTTCCAATCCAAACAGATTTGGGGGTGTGATGGATGCAATCCCCATAGCACCGTTCGTAAAGTTAATTGGTCTATCTAAATTATTGAAAATAATTCGGATGATCTCACCAAAAGCAAGAGTAACTATAGCTAAATAATCTCCTTTTACCCGTAGCACAGGAACACCAATTAACACTCCGGCAATTGCTGCCATAATACCACCGATAATTAAAAAACCCCAGAAAGTACTACCACTTAATGGATATTCACCAAAAGGCATAAAGTTGGATGCCTGTGAAGTTGCAAAAATACTATACGAATACGCGCCAACAGCGAAGAACGCAACAAAGCCAAGATCTAATAATCCCGCCATCCCAACGACGATATTTAATCCTAATGCCATCGCTATATAAATTCCCACCATTGTTGCTACTTCCATATAAGAATGGAAGGCTGGTCCACCGCTAGACGCAAATGGTATAAGAATGAATAATAACCCTAACGCTATTATCCATTTCGTCACGACCTTTAAATTCATATAGTAGAGAATTAATAGTGAAGACAGTAATAATAAGAATGAAACAACGGATTTTTGAGAGAAGTATAATGCGGATGAAGTCACGATGATGAAAAGGGTAAACAAAGTAATTTGAACAGATTTCTTTTGCAATAACATCGATAATTTTTCTTTCATTTCCATCACCTACACTTTCTCTGTTGCTGCTTTTCCTAACAATCCCTCAGGCTTGAAGAGCAGTACTAAAATTAAAATTGCAAAAGCAAATACATCTTTATATTCTGCTCCAAAAATGCCACCTGTTAATATAGAAAGATTTGCAGAAGCAAACATTTCGATTAATCCTAATAAAAAGCCTCCAAACATCGCTCCACGAATATTTCCAATTCCACCCATTACTGCCGCTATAAAAGCTTTAATCCCTAAAATAAATCCAATGTAAGGGTCAATCGTACCGTATTGTATGGCAAAAAGCACTCCTGTTGCTCCTCCTAATGAAGAACCAATAAAGAAGGTAATGGCGATCACTTTATTTACATTGATAGACATTAGTGCTGCTGTTTCCCGATCCATTGAAACGGCACGAATCGCAGTTCCCCATTTCGTCTTATTGACAAAGAAATCTAGAGAAATCATCATACCAATGGCACAAATGAGCACTATAAAAAACGAAACTTTTAAACTTGCATCATTAATAACTGATAAAAATGATGATACTGGTATTGTAATTTGTTTGGAAAATAAAGACGGTCCTGTCACAATATAATTTCCAGTCAAGATTTCAGCAACTATTCGAACAACATCTTGAAGAATGAAAGATACACCAACAGCTGTAATTAAGGCAACTAATCGAGGGGCTCGTCTCACTGGACGATAGGCAACTCTTTCAATACCCATTCCAAGTAAACCTGTACATAGGGCTGTTATAACTAATGCAATGATTAATAATAAAAGACTCGGTATCGATGAACCAAATCCCATTCCAAGAATAATAAGAAGAACAGCTGTTCCAATATAAGCACCGGTCATAAAAATTTCACCGTGAGCAAAATTGATTAATTGTAAAATGCCATAAACCATCGTATACCCTAGTGCTACAACAGCATAAATGCTTCCGAGTGTTAAACCGTCAATTATAACTTGAGGTAAAGTTTGGAGCATCTCTTGAAACATAAAATTCCTCCAATCCGTTGTAAATTAAACTCGTGCTGTTTTATTCCCTCTCTTTTAGAAAAAAAGAGACGTCTGTAAAGCCAATTTAAGACGTCCTCCTTCGACGAGGTTAGTGACAAATTATATTGAGAACCATAGTAGCAATAATTCTTATTATTAGATAGGAAGGATGTCTAGTGTCCGGCTTTCTAGACATCCCCTTTCAGTCTGCTTATTGGCTTACTTCACCTACATACGATGCTGGATATTTTGCTTCCTCAAATTTATATAAATAAACTTTTGCATTCTTGTTGTCTCCTTTTTCATCGAAAGAAACATCTGTGATGACTCCTTGATAATCAGTTATTGCTCTTACAGCTTCTACAACTGCTTCTTTCGGAGGAAGTTTGCCGCCATTTGCTTTAATAGCATTCTCTAAACCTTGTAAAAATACGCCCATTGCATCATATCCATAAGCCGAAAATGCTTCTGCTTCTTTATTGAATTTTGCTTTATAATCATCCATGAATTTTTTTCCTTCAGGGGTTGAACTTGTATCTCCAGCAACCGATGTAATGTACACATTCTTCACTGCTTCCCCAGCAATATCAACTAAACCTGAGGAGTCCATTCCATCGCCACCCATAATTGGTACATTGATTCCTTTATCCCGTGCTTGTTTTATAATAATTCCACCTTCACTATAAATGCCTCCAAAGAAAATTAAATCAGGTTTTTTATTTAATGCTTGATTGATGACACCATTGTAGTCTTTTTCACCAACTGTAATTCCTTCATATCCAACGATTTCAGCACCTAATTTTTCCGCTTCTGCAACAAACGCATCAGCAATTCCTGTGCCATAAGCTGTTTTATCTTGAATCACGAAAATTCTTTTTGCCCCTAATTCATTAACAGCAAATTGAGCACCAGCTGGTCCTTGGAAATCATCACGGGCTACAATACGATTCACTGTTTTTAGCTCTCGATCCGTTACATCTGTCGCAGTGCTTCCGGGATTCACCATTGTTATGTTGTATTTCTCGTATATTTCTGAAGAAGGAATCGTAACCCCTGAGTTAAAGTGACCAATTACTCCATAAATTGCATCATCTGCTCCTATTAAGTTGGCATTCGATACGCCTTTTTTTGGATCTGCTTGGTCATCATAAGGTTCCAATTGCAGTGTAAAGCCCATTTCTTCAAATCGTGATGCTTCTTCTTCCAATTTCATTTGAGCACCAAGTTTAATGGCTTCACCAATGATTGCATTACCACCGGATAACGGTGTATGGGTTGCAATTTTTATAACATTGGAATTATCTCCAGTTTGTTCTGTTGTTGTTTGTTGACCGGATTGATTACTGGAACTTTGTGAACAGGCTGAAAGGATTACCAATAATAAAGAGCTGGCAAAAACAACAAGTAATTTTTTCATACATCTCCTCCTTTTGATAAATTGTTCTCTTGAAAATAAAGCTAATTTTAGTATATTTATTTACAATTTTGTGAACATCATCTTTGTAAGAACTCCTTACATACTTTTTTATTAAACTTGCAATTTTTTTACATGTCGATTAATGAGATTTCATGTAGAAACATTCACTATAAATATGATGTTAGTTTGGTATTTTTTTTCGAGTGGTTTAATAAATAGATATAGAGTTAAACATATTAGACTATCAGAAAGTGGGTAATGCTTGATGCCTCTACAAAATCATGCATATAAATATAAAAAGGTTATATCAATCGGCACTGTTAGTGAGCTTACAGGTTTGTCCCATAGACAGATACGTTATTATGAATCAAGAAAATTAATTTTCCCCGAAAGGTCAAAAACAGGTATTCGAAAATATTCCTTTCATGATGTTGAAATATTAATAGAAATTGCAAATCATTTAGAAGATGGTGTGTGGACAAATGAAATTCGAGAAGAATTAAAAAAACGTCAAAACAATCATCAAATAAAAATAGAGCAACCATATAATACCTGTTGAGACGTTTGGAATTTTTAATATACTGTATTCTTATCTTTCATTTATTGCATTTTTGCATTATCAAAATTGGAAAGTCGATGAAAAAGAGGTTGGGACAAATCTAAAAAAACATCATTTTCTCCAAGGAGAAAATGATGTTTTTTTGATATGTTATTAAAATTGATTTCCGTTCCGGGGACGCTTTCCGCGGGCCCGGCTCGAGCCTCCTCGGAGCTCATTGCTTCGCTCCTGCGGTGTCTCGAGAGGGCTCGTCGCAGGAAAGCTTTGAATTTACTTCCTTGAACTTGCTCCGCTTTGCGACTAAGCGTGCGCGACAGGAGCACTCGCCCCGTCACTTCAATCAATTTTTAGTTATATCAATTTTTTATCAAAACTCTTTCAACTGCCCCTTTAATTTTTTGATTATGTCCCAGCCTCTCACTTCTTCTTAATTATGTTTAGGATTTATTTTGCAACATGTTTATTCATATGGATTAGAAAAATATTTCATGTTTTGTAGTGGATAAATTCTCAATTTAGATTCTCCAAAAACATCCTCTATTGGTATTAAACCATAATGCCGACTATCATAACTGTTCAAACGATTATCTCCTAATACAAATATATAGCCATCTGGCACTTTCTTTTCACCCGTCAAATCTTCCAATGTAAAATTTTCAGTCATGCGAATTTGATACTCAGCATTTTGTTTTACATATGGTTCTTCAAATTCTTTTCCATTGATAATTAATACATCATCTTTCATTTCAACCGTATCTCCAGGCAAACCTATGACCCGTTTAATATAATATTCATCTTCATAAGGTGCTTTAAAAACAATGTGATCAAATCGTTGGATTTTACTTATTTTGCTAACAATAATGACATCTTCATTTTCATATGTAGGTGACATTGACGCACCATTTACAACAACGGGAGAAAAAATATATTCCCTACAGATTAAAGCAATAGTAATTCCCGAAACGAAAACAAAAAACCAAGATAGCAATTCTTTCCGAATGTTATTTCCCTTCATTTATCCTGCTCCTCGTAAACGGCTTTGAATTGTCCAATTATTTAAATGCAATCCATGTACGATTCTGCTGTTCTTGTACGGATAGATCGCGACCAAAAAATTGAGATAAGTTTTGCTCGGTTAATAGATCATTGGCTAATCCTTTTGCATATACTTCCCCATCTTTTAGCAACAAAGTATGAGAAAAACAAGGCAATATTTCTTCTACATGATGAGTGACATAGATTAATGTTGGACAATATTCCTGTCGTGCAAGATTCCCTAAAAACGCTAGAAATTCCTCTCTTGCAATAACATCTAATCCATTACAAGGTTCGTCTAATATTAATATTTTCGGATTGGCCATTAATGCTCTAGCAATTAACACCCTTTGTTTTTCACCTTGAGACAGTAGGCCATATCGGGAACTTTCCAAATATTCAATTCCTAATTGTTTCATAAGCATATGTGCGATTTCCACATCTTTTTTTTCTACCGGTTCATATAGACCGATCGATGCGAATTTTCCGCTTAGCACAATACTTAACACAGAATCAAATTCTCTTAATTGCTCTTTTAAAGAAGAACTGATAAAGCCGATTTCTTTACGCAATTCAGGAATATTTGTTTTTCCAAATTCTTGACCTAACACTTTTACTGTTCCTGAAGTAGGGTATAGATAGCCGGTGATGATATTGAGCAATGAAGTTTTACCCGCTCCGTTTAATCCAATGATGGACCAATGCTCCCCTTTATCTATATTCCAATTAATCTCTTTCAAAAGGATTTTGCCATTTCGTTTCACTGTTACATTTTCTAACTGTATCAATGTTCTTCCCCCATTTGTCCACCTTTATTAGTATTTTAATATTACAATAATTAAATATATAAAGAAAAGTAACAATATTTTTAACTATTAATTTACCCCTATAATACATCGCTATTTTGATTTATCTTTTTATTATCATATTAATTTAAATACTTTATTTTTTTCAGATGAAGAATCGGAAGAAAAAGTATGTTACAGTTTACTTAATTTAGTATTTCATTTAGGAAAACGAGAAAGGGGTTATGTTATGAAACAAAAAAGCATTTACGCATCATGCATCAACCATTCATATATGGACTTATATATTGCCGCATCGGACAAAGGTTTAGTTTTTGTAGGGGCTCAACATTCTTCTATGGAAGAATTAAAACAGTATTGCCAAAAACAATATCCACATTGTGAAGTAGTTGAAAATGATCTATTCATTTCGCCCTATTCTTCCCAATTGATTGAATATTTAGATGGTAAACGCAAACAATTTACATTACCATTTGATATTTCTGGAACTCCTTTCCAACTACAAGTGTGGAATGAATTATGTAAAATTCCATTTGGCAAAACTGCTACCTATTCTGAAGTGGCAACGAATATTGGAAATCCAAAAGCAGTCCGTGCAGTAGGAGGAGCAATTGGAAGCAATCCATTATCCATCGTCATCCCTTGCCACCGCGTCATAGGTAAAAACGGAAGTCTTACTGGTTATAGCGGTGGACTGGATGTAAAAAAACGATTATTAGATTTAGAAGGTATTCCTTATTGATCTTTTCATTTTTCGTATGCTTTCCTTCACTTCTTTGCTGATACGATGAGACTCAATTATTTTTTGTAACGCTTTATTATAAGTAAAATCATCTAAAGAATTTTTTTGTAAAAATGATGTTGTTTCTTTGGGAAACTTTAAATAGGCAGCGGATATCGCCCAAGCGACTGCCATTTTAACATAATAGCCGTCATGCTTGATGTCATCCCATATTTGAAATAATTCTTCAATATACTTTTCTTCAATAAAATAACTAAGGGACATCACGATGGCAAAACGTATTTCAAATTCATTTTTTGATTGGAAATAGGGGTTAAGAAATTTCCACACTTCATCCCGATGCTTTTTTGTAAATTTTAATCCGACACAAAAACTATCACATACAGACCAATTATCTATTTTAGGTACAAACCACTTAATCCACTTGAGCCTTTCCTCTAATGGAATGTTTACTTGCCCGATCACCATGCCTTTTAGCATAATTTCTTCAAAATATTCCTCTGTTCCATTCAATAAAAAATCTTCCCAGTCGCTTTTTGAAATTTCTTTTGCTAATGCTCTTAACTTCGGAATGCGAACCCCAAGAATATTTTCTTGATTCGGTATTAATGTTTTTTGAAACAATTGATACTTCTGTTCAGACAGTTCTAATAGTTCTTTCCGTATTTCCATCAAATCAACTCCAATATTTCAACATCAACTTTTCTTGTCATTCGGTATAGAAGTGTGGAAAATAATTATTTAATTTTGGATTGTTTATATATACCAATACCTATTGTAATAATGAGGGAAACGATAATCCCCGGAATAAACCAAATCCAAAGAAATTCGGTTTTACCTAATGCGATTTGTACAATTTGAAAATTAATCAATGCAAAAAGGATCATGCAAATATTTTTTATAATATTTAACATCTTTCGGCTATTTAAATAAAATTTTTCTGCATTTGATTCATTGATTCTTTCCGGATAATTATACATATGGGGAGCTTTTTCAAAAAGAGATGTTAACAATAAAACAAACATTCCAATGAATGGCAATATGATTAACTCATATTTTGAACCCCATCGATCTACTTCACCTTTAGCATTAAAATGTCCTGGTATTCGATCAGGAATTTGACTCCACTGAAAAATAATAAACAAATTAGACAATATAAATAAACCAATACCAACGATATCACAGATTTTCTCCATTTTTGTTTTTGGTATATGAAGAATTGGTCGATATGGCGTTTTCATCATATCATTCCACCTTATATAAAAATAAAGCTAGAAAAGGCCAATGCCTTACTCTAGCAATTCTATATTTTATGAATTCATCTCTTTTTCCTCTTTCAATAAATGATGTAAATAATCAATAATTTCCCGAATTCCTTCTAATGAATTTATCAAAACGTCTGGATTCACAATCGTAATCATTCGATTTTCTAAATTGGCCACTGCTGTAAAATATTTTGTTTTAGAATAATTTACGAGCCCCACTTGTTGAATGTCTTCATCACGAAAATCTAAAATTTCTTTCGCTTCACTCACAACTAATCCATAATTGACGACGTTCGTATTTAATACAATGATTCTCGCCAACGAATCCGTTGTTGGTTTGTTGTACAAAATAATATTAAAATCAAGGATAGGTATAAGCTCTCCACGAATTCGCGTAAAACCTACTAAATAAGTTGGCAAGTGTGGAATGGGGTTTATTTTTCCTATTTTTTCAATCGACACGACTTGATTAACAGGTATTGCGTATTCTTCATTTTCGCATCGAAAAACGATTGTTTTCATGAACATCACCTCAAATTGAACAATACTTGCAAGAACTTTTAACGATTTCTACTAATAAATCGGCTAATTTCTCCAATTCTTCAATAGGCATTCTTTCTTTTGTTGTATGAATATTTTCATAGCCTACCGATAAGTTCACTGTCGGAATTCCAAAACTTGAAATAATGTTTGCATCACTACCACCGCCTGAAACGCCAATTTGAGGTGTACGACCAATATTTCGGACAGCTTCGACTGCTATTTGCACCACTTTGTCTGATTCGTTTACTGAAAATCCAGGATACATGATTTGAACATCCACTTCTGCACGGCCGCCTAATTTTTCAGCAACTTTTTCGAAAGTCTCTTTCATATGTTTCGTTTGGTGATCTAATTTAGCCTTTTGGATGGAGCGGGCTTCTGCTAAAATTAAAACTTCATCGCAAACGATATTTGTTGCCTTTCCACCTTCAAAACGACCGATGTTTGCCGTTGTTTCATGATCGATGCGCCCCAATTTCATTTCAGCAATCGCTTTTGCAGCTAGGGTGATGGCAGAGATTCCTTTCTCTGGTTCAACTCCTGCGTGGGCAGTTTTTCCAAATATCTTCGCTTCAATTTTAGCTTGGTAAGGAGCTGCAACGACAATCCCCCCAACTTTTCCATCACTATCTACCGCATATCCATACTTGGCGAAAATCTTTTCCCGTTCCAATTCCTTAGCCCCACGAAGTCCGTTTTCTTCACCAGCAGTAATTATGAATTGAATGGTTCCATGCTCAATTGACTGTTCTTTAAGTCGACGGGCCATTTCAAATAGTGCAGCAATACCGGCTTTATCATCTGCACCTAGAATCGTTGTTCCGTCTGAATAAATATATCCATCATCCCGTATTTCAGGTTTAATTCCCTTTCCAGGAACGACTGTATCCATATGAACAGTAAAATAAATGGGTTCTATATCTTCTTTTCCATTCAATGTGGCAATAATATTCCCAGCACCATGACCATTTCGTGTATGGGCATCATCTTGATATACTGAAAAACCTAAATCCTCTAACTTCTTTATAAGTACGGGTGCAATTTTTTCTTCGTGTTTCGTTTCCGAGTCAATCTGTACTAATTCGATAAATTCATTTACTAAACGGCTGTTTCTCATCATCAAAACTCCTTTATCATACCTTTTTCATCATCATTCTACGCTTAGTTGCTTAAGATTACAAATTTCACCACTTATACTGAACAAATAAAAGAGGCTATCCAGAAATTCGAACACTTTCTGAACAGCCTTACTTCTTATAGTAATATTCTCTTAAAAATTTTGCTCCTGCGGTGGTCACATCAAACGCGCCTCCTCGTCGCAATTTATCTGCGGCGAAAGCGATAGCGACAGCCGCAATTTATTTGCGGCGAAAGCGATAGCGACAGCCGCAATTTATCTGCGGCGAAAGCGATAGTGACAGCCGCAATTTATCTGCGGCGAAAGCGATAGCGACAGCCGCAATTTATCTGCGGCGAAAGCGATAGCGACAGCCGCAATTTATCTGCGGCGAAAGCGATAGCGACAGCCGCAATTTATCTGCGGCGAAAGCGATAGCGACAGCCGCAATTTATCTGCGGCGAAAGCGATAGCGACAGCCGCAATTCATCTGCGGCGAAAGCGATAGCGACAGCCGCAATTCATCTGCGGCGAAAGCGATAGCGACAGCCGCAATTTATCTGCGGCGAAAGCGATAGCGACAGCCGCAATTTATCTGCGGCTAAGCTTGTGCGACAGCCGCAATTTATCTGCGGCTAAGCGTGTGCGACAGCCGCAAAGGGGGCGTATTGAAATGACTTTTCAGACGCCCCCTTTGACCTTCTTTTGATTTTCTAATAAAGAATAAATATATTCCATATTCAAATATTGCTGTACATGTTGTGCAAGTACGTCGTAAGCTTGTTCTCGTTGTTCTTTATCGGATATTACATCCATTGATAATTCTTTTAAACCTTTACTTTTTCTAATTTCATTAAAGTAAGCTCTTGTAAAGGAACGATTTTGGAAAATTCCATGTAAATAAGTACCAATCACTTTCCCGTGATGAAAAATAATCCCATCACAAGATCCATCATCTAATTGTAAAAATGGTTGTACATTAGAGTCTTGCGTTACTTTTGTTTGACCTAAATGAATCTCGTAACCTTTCACATCAATTTCTTTATTAAAAAGCATTGGATGAATTTTCCCTTTCGTTTGGGTCGTGCGTTTATTTTTTTCAAAAGTCGTTTGAATCGGTAATAAGCAAAGACCTGTCGTTTCTTTTATATCGCTCTCCACAAAGTCAGGGTCAAACAACTTCTCTCCTAATATTTGATAGCCACCACAAATCCCAAATACCCGCGAACCATTCATAGAGCATTGCTGAATAGCCTCAAATAACCCCGTTTCTTTCAACCACTCTAAATCTGCTGTCGTATTCTTCGTACCAGGAATTATAATACAGTCAGGATTGCCTAAATCACTTGCATGACTTACAAAACGAACGCCTACATCAGGTTCATCAAATAGCGGATCTAAATCGGTGAAATTAGAGATTCTCGGCAATTGTATACAAACAACATCAATGAGAGAATCGTTCTTTTTCGGTCTTTTTAATTTTAACGTATCAAGGGCTAATGAATCTTCGGCTTCGATTTTCAAGTCAAAATATGGGATGACGCCAATGACAGGAATACCTGTATATTCTTCAAGCCATTTTATTCCGTTTTCAAGTATTTCAATCATTCCTCTAAATTTGTTAATAATTATTCCTTTTACAAGTTTTCGTTCATCTTCATCTAGCAATGCTAGAGTGCCAACAATGGATGCAAAAACGCCTCCTCGATCTATATCCGCCACAAGGAACACATCCGCATTGAGCATTTTCGCAACACGCATGTTAGCAATATCTCGATCTTTTAAATTAATTTCAGCTGGACTTCCAGCACCTTCTGCTACAATAATATCGTAGGACTGTTCTAGTTCTCGAATGGCCTTTTCAACAATTGGTAATGCCTGCAGCACAAAGTTATCTCTATAATTTGTAGCACTCATATCCATAAAATGTTTCCCATGAACAATGACTTCTGATACCATGTCTTGTTTCGGCTTCAGTAATATCGGATTCATCTTGGTTGTTGCGATTTCTCTAGCAGCTTCCGCTTGTACACCTTGGGCACGCCCAATTTCTCCCCCATCTTTGGTGACATAGGAATTCAGCGCCATATTTTGAGACTTAAAAGGTGCTACTTTGTATCCTGCATTTGAGAAAATGCGGCAAAGTGCGGTACAAAGCACACTCTTTCCCACATCAGAAGATGTTCCTTGAATCATAATTGAATTAGCACGCAAAAACGACCTCTCCTTTAAAATTCCAAGCCTTTTACTGCTGGAATCCCTTCATTGTAATAATGTTTCGTCGGTTCAATAGTTGAAACTAAATCTGCAATATCGATTAATTCTTGTTTTGCATTACGGCCTGTAATTACAACATGCATATGTTTTGGTCGGTTTTGAATGACGTTGATCACTTCATCTAATGGAATCACATCTTCAACTGGAAACTGTGTAATGCTTAGGGCATTGTTTAATTCATCTAATACTACAACGTCTACAGTTGAATCTTGAATGGCTTGTTTTGCTATTTCCCAACCTTTTTTCAAGGCTTCACGATGTTCCTCAGGTGTTTTTGTCCAAGTAAAACCGATTCCTAATTGTTCCATTGTCACCCCTAATTTTTTTAGAGCAAGGGCTTCACCATAAGTCCGTTCTTTCGATTTAATAAATTGTAAAAAACGAACGTTCATGCCGCGGCCAATTGCACGCAAAGTAAGACCTAAAGCTGAAGTCGTTTTCCCTTTACCATTTCCAGTATATATTAATATAAGTCCTTTTTGTTTCATCGATATTTCTCCTGTTTCTTTCATTCATTTACAGTGTTTTTCAAATCATCTATATATTCTTCAAACCATTGTGCTTGTTCTCTGATACGTACCACTTCACCTACAATAATCATGGCAGGATTCCTAATCTGTGCTTTTACTGCTTGTTCATAAATTGTTTCTAATGTCCCTGTAATCGTTCTTTGCCTTGTTGTCGTACCATTTTCAATTATTGCAACTGGGGTATCAGCTTTTTTTCCATGATGCATTAATTTATGACAAATATTTCTTAAATTACCTACGCCCATATAAAATGCTATTGTATCAATTCCGGAGAGGGAGTCCCAATTTAAATTATCAGAACCTTTATCTTTACTTCCGTGTCCTGTAACTAACGCAACAGTGGATGCATATTCACGATGGGTTAACGAAATTCCCGCATATTCGGCTGCTGCAACGCTTGCAGTAACGCCGGGCACAATTTCAAATGGTATTCCTTTCTTTTTTAATACTGCCGCTTCTTCTCCTACTCTTCCAAAAATACTTGGATCTCCACCTTTTAATCTGGTTACTACTTTTCCTTCTAATGCTTTTTGTACTAGAATTTCATGAATTTCCTCTTGGATTCGCATATGTTTTCCTGGAAGTTTTCCACAATATATAAGCTCTGCATTATATGGAGCATAATCTAACAATGCTAAGTTAATAAGCCGATCATATACAATGCAGTCAGATTGTTGAATACATTCAAGACCCTTAACGGTAATTAATTTCTCATCCCCAGGTCCAGCACCTACTAAATACACTTTTCCTAACCTCATATTTTCCCTCCCGAAACATTGTTGCTTCATATTTTTGTTCATCTTTTTCATTCTAAGATTATTAGATTGCATTTCGTTTCTGTTCTTGAAATTGTAAACATGCATTTATCCAGTTATCTACAAGTTTTGAATTGGAGGCGAAATGGAAATGAACATATCCTGCAATTAAAGAATGGAGAATGCAGCCAACTCGTTTTGCTCCAAATCGACTTTTCAATTCATAAGCTGGTGGATATAGTGAATTTGGCTGGAAAATTGAATAGTGGAATTCATGACCTTTCGCAACCTCTCCTTCTTTCATTAGGAAATTGTCATTCATGCCAAAAATTTCACGATATCCAAGGGCTGCAAGTGTGGACTGCATGGCTACTTTACCATCAATTACCCCAACCATTGGATAACTCATACCTTCTGTCGTCTCAATGGATTTTGTTAAATACATAAATCCACCGCATTCAGCAACAGTTGGAACACCTTTTTCAATCATTGCTTTGATGGATTGTTTCGACACTTCATTACTCGCTAACTTTTCAGCAAATTCTTCCGGGAAGCCTCCACCAATATATAAACCATCAACATCTTCCGGTACTGGATCATTTGCTAACGGTGAGAAAAAAAGAAGTTCTGCCCCTCGAGCTCGGAGCAATTGTAAATTTTCTTCATAATAAAAATTAAAAGCAGCATCTTTTGCTACTGCAATTTTCACATTCCCCTTTAAATTTTCTTCAAAAATAGAATGATTCACTTTTTCTAAGCTGTTTGTTTCAGAAATCGTTAGTAGTTTATTAAGATCAATCGTTTTTTCAACTTCTGTTGCCAGCATTTCAAAATAAGAATCTAAATCTCCCCGTTCAATAGCAGGAATTAACCCGAGATGCCTGCTTGGCAAGTGGAGTTCATTGTTTTTCTTCATATAACCAATCACAGGAATATGACATTCTTGTTCAATGGCAGCTTTTACAATGTTAAAATGGCTCTCACTTCCAACACGATTGGCTATTACGCCAACAATACGTGATGGTACATGGATTGTTTGAAATCCTTTTACAATCGCAGCAGCACTTCTTGCCATACTTGCACAATCCACTACGAGAAGAACTGGACTCTCAGTAATGTCCGCAATATCAGCAGCAGAACCAGTATTTTCTAATGGATTTTTTCCATCAAAATACCCCATTACACCTTCAATAATTGTTATATCTGCATCACGACTATTGCGTTCCACAATATCGCGAATGACATCGTGGCTAAACATCCAACTATCAATATTTCGAGAAACTCGTTTTGTAACGGCAGTGTGATAGGTTGGATCAATATAATCTGGACCACATTTAAATCCTTGAACGACAAGATTTCGTTTTTTCAATGCCGCCATGATTCCGATTGTTAAAGTGGTTTTTCCAACCCCGCTCGATGTACCTGCAATCATTAATCTTTTTGCCACGGAAAATCCTCCTTATGCTCGAGTACCCCAACAGAAATTGTTACATTCCCACTTTTCTTTTTGACTAGAACTAGTGAATTTGATTGTAAATAACGTTTTGCTGCTGCTTCACTTACGGAATATGCTCCAGTATATTTATAAACCGTTTCTGATGGTTCTTCGATATGCATTTCATTCAATTCTTTAGCTGTGTACGTACAAAATTCCACATTTCTTTCGTTTACAACTTGCAATAAACCCTCTTCATCTTTCTTTAGATCAATCGTACAAATGGCTTTTACACTTTTTGATGAAAATCCTAACTCAAGCAACGTCTCTTCAATGACGAAATGAATTTCCTCCGCACTTGTTCCACGATTACAACCGATTCCTATTACAATTACTTTAGGCCTAAATATAATGCCGTATTGTAAAATTGGTGTCTCTTCTGGTGTGAGTAACCGATGAGTAACAATTAGAGCACCGCTTGGTTTTGCATTGATTGCTTCCAAAATGGATTGATAAATTTTTATATTTTCTGGTAATGGGCGATCATATATCCACCATGAACGCTCTCCACTTTCCTGTACAACAGCAACATGTTCTTCGTTCACAACAGCTGCACTAACCTTCGTTAAATGTTCTTCTGAATCCCAAACCCAACCGAACCGAGAGCCAAATAAATCAACAGCGATAGTTTGCTGAACATCTGATGCCGTCGTAATCACAGGGTTTGCATGAAGCAATGCCGCGATTTCTCGCGTTAATTCATTCGCTCCACCTAGATGACCGGAAAGCACACTGATTACATTTTTACAACAATCATCTATAACAACAACGGCTGGATCAATTTTTTTATCTTTTATAAGAGGTGCTATCATGCGAACAACTGCACCGAGAGAAATAAATAAAATCAGACCTTTATATTTGTTAAAAATCGCTGATAACAGAATTCGAACATTGCCATCATATAGTTGGATGCTTAAGCTATCTTCATCAGCTTTACAAAACTTTTGCGGATAATAAAGGTCACAATTAGGAAAAAGTCCTTGTAATTTCCGAGCAATTTCTACACCATGTTTTGTTATAGCAACAACTGCATAATCATTTTTTTGATGAATGTTTGGAATTTCCTCTTCCACAAGTTGAATCACTTTGAAACTCCTTTCCGATAGCCGTGAGTAAACTCGGCATCATAAAGCTTTGAGCGATACGTATCCTTTTCATAAAGGTTAGAGTCAAGTGCCCATCCTGCTAAAATCATGGCATGACTCCGAATGCCATTTTCTTTCATCGCTTGATCGAGATTCGCGAGTGTTGTACGAACGATTTTTTCATCTGGCCATGTAGCTTTTTGAATTACCGCAACGGGCGTGTCATCTTGCCACCCCGCTTCTTTTAATTCCTTCACTATTTTTTTCGTTAATGTTGCACTTAGGAAAAGAGCGATTGTACAATGATGGCTTGCTAAATCTTTTAATTTTTCTTTTTCCGGTACAGGTGTACGACCTTCAGCGCGGGTTAAAATAAGAGTTTGTGTTAATTCTGGAATCGTTAATTCTGCTTGTATTGCCGCTGCAGAAGCAAAAACAGAGCTTACACCAGGAATGATTTCTACCCCAATGCCTTCTTTTTTCAATAATGTTATTTGTTCAGCAATGGCACCGTACATCGATGGATCTCCAGTATGAATGCGGGCAACTAATTTATCACGTTTTACTCGATCGACTATGATTGAAACAATCTCTTCCAAATGCATTCCACTTGTTTTAATAATTTCTGCTTCTTTCTTTGCTTTGGCAATTAATTCTTCATTAACAAGGGAGTCTGTATAAAGAATACAATCTGCTTCTTGCAACATTTGTAATCCTTTTACAGTTATTAAATCGGGATCGCCTGGACCTGCTCCAATTATCCAAATTTTCTTCATTTGCGCACCACCATTAATGATAAATAATTTAAATCGGCACCTTCTAATTCGTTGATATTCCATAAGATTTCCTCGTCAGATGTAACTTTTGTAACTACATGTGCCTTGTTTTCTAATCCTAATTCTCGAAGCATTTCTAGCAACACATCAATAACCTTTGCAACTTTTAGAAATACTACAGCATCATGATTTTCAATTGCTTTTCTCATCTTTTCAACATCATCATTTGCGGGAATGATAGCCACTTGTTCATCACCATCTGCTAGTGGAATGGTTAATCGGGATACTGCACCGTTGACGGAGGAAATACCGGGTATGGAATGAATTTCTACATCGGGATATTTTTCCTTCATTACTTTCATTAGATGAATAAAAGTGCTATATAATAACGGGTCTCCTTCAGTAACAAATGCCACGTCTTTCCCTTGAGCAATTTTTTCATAAATTACATCAACGGCTTTATTCCATTCCCTCTCTAATACTTCCTGATTTTTCGTCATTGGAAATACAAGTCCTAACATTTCCTTTTCTTCAGGACGTATATAAACTTCTATAATCTTATACGCATAACTTTTTGAACCTCGCATTTTTTTCGGATAGGCTATTACAGGACATTCTTGAAGTTTCCGAAAAGCTTTAACGGTAAGTAATTCCGGATCTCCAGGTCCTACACCTATGCCATATAAAGCACCTTTACACATCCTCATCTTCCTTTCGTTTTGCACTTACAATAAACACAGGGTTTAATGGAGCGAATCGAGTCAACGATAATATTTGTTTACTTCTCGCAATTTGTACTTGGGTAACTTCTGTATGAAATCCTAACTTATAAAATATTTTGATAGATTCATATAAGTTTTCGATTGTTGCAGCATTTAGAACAATGCGGCCATTCTTGTTTAATCTTTCACAACATACGGTTAATAGTTCCTCCATGTTTCCACCCGTACCACCGATAAAAATAGCATCGGGATTCGGAAACTTATCAAGGCCTTCTGGTGCTTTTCCGTGTACAACAGTGAAATCAACCCGAAATTTTTGTTGATTAAGAAGACAGTTTTTGATATCTTCTTCATTTTTTTCAATGGCAAAAATTTTACCTTCTTTTGCAATCTTCCCTGCTTCAATTGCAACGGAACCGGTGCATGTGCCGATATCCCAAACAATACTTTTTTCATGTAAATTCAATGCACTAATGGATAAAACACGAACTTCTTTTTTCGTGATTAAACCTTTCTCCGGTTTTCGTTGATAAAACTCTTCATCATCTATGCCAAGAGACCAATTTTTTGTTTGCTGAATTTTTACTAAAATTACAACATTTAAAGGGGAGAAGCTTGCTCGCTTCATTTCTTCAAGTGTCATTTTTCTGCAACGTTCTTTTTCTCCTTGCAAGTTTTCAGCAATATATGCTTCATATTCGGTCATTCCAAACTCTATTAAGTATGATGCTAGATTATTTGGCGAATTATTTTCATCCGTTAATATAATCACTTTGTCTTTTCCATCGATTTTTTGCGCTAGTCCTTTAATCGGCCTTCCATGAATACTGACAAAATAAGCATCATGCCAACTAATTCCGAACTTTGCGGCTGCAAGTTGAATTGAACTTACATAAGGATAAATTTCAACTGGAAGTTTTTTCGAAATGAGGCCTCCTATTCCATAGAACAATGGATCGCCAGAGGCTAAAATCACAATGTTTTGATTCCTATTTTCTAGCTTTTCTATAACGCTCATTACTTTAGTTTTCAATAATATTTTTTCTCCATTAAAGTTTGGAAAAAATGATAATACTCTTTCTCCACCAACGAGAACTTCTGCACTTTCAATCCATTCGATGAGTTGTGGATGCAAACCTTGTGCACCGTTATCACCAATTCCAATCAATTTAATGGGCATCAATTATTTCCGCCTTTCCTAATAATTCACCTTTCATTGAATAAATCGCAGTTGAAACAATCAATCCGCCACCAACATGTTTTAAGATTTCTTTACAGCAAAGTTCCGATAATTTGTCAAAAAATTTCATACATCCTTGTTCTTTCATGATTTCCCCTACTTCATTTGCTGTATTTGCTTGAAGAATTTGTCTAACACTTTCATTGGTAGCGCCACTTTCTCTAGCAATGGATGCAAGAAATTCAAAATTGACTTGAGAACCTTTTGAATGAAGCATCATGGAACCTTGGGCAAGTTTTGAAAATTTTCCCATCATCCCGACTAAAGATACTTTCGGAATGCCTAATTGTTTGCACTGTTTCATTGAAAAACCAACAAAATCTCCCATTTCAATAAAAGCAACTTCAGGAAGCTCACTATACATGCTCATGGCAAATTTTTCACTTCTTCCACCAGTTGTAAAGACAAGATGTTCACTACCCGCTGCTTTTGCTACAGATATTGCTTGTACAATACTTGCCATATAAGCGGCGTTGGAAAAAGGAACGACTGTTCCCCTTGTTCCCAAAATTGAAATACCTCCAATGATGCCAAGACGACTATTTAATGTTTTTTTAGCAATTTCTTCACCCTCGGGGACAGTGATGATAATATTTACTCCGGTTTCAATTCCATATTGCTGTAAGACTTTTTCAACTTCTGTTTGAATCATTTTACGTGGAACGGGATTAATGGCAGCTAGTCCCACTTCAATTGGTAATCCAGGTTTTGTTACTCGGCCTACTCCCTTGCCGCCATCAATAAAAATTTCCTTGTCTTTTCTCCAAGAAACAGTTGCTTCAATAATTGCTCCATGAGTTGCATCAGGATCATCTCCACCATCTTTTATTACGGAACATTTTACTTCAATATCTCTTATTTCACATTTTTCGATTGAAAATTCAACATCTTTTCCCACAGGCAGATGAATCATTACTTTTTTTTGTTCTAGCTTTGTGATTAATGAGATTAATGCTGCTTTAGCACATGCTGTTGCACAAGCACCCGTTGTATAACCTTCCCTAAGTTCAGAAGGATCTTTTCTTTTCTGTTTTTGCATATACCTCACACCTGATCAGCTAAAATCGAAATAGCATTTAATGCGGCAACGGTTACCGTGCTACCTCCTTTACGACCAACATTTGTGATATAAGGTATTCCCTTTAGTTTTAAAAGTTCCTCTTTCGACTCAGCTGCGGAAACAAATCCGACAGGCATCCCAATAATTAAGTCGGGTTTTGCGATGCCTTCATTGATAAGGCGAATTAACTCTAATAAGGCTGTAGGAGCATTACCAATCGCATAAATTCCTCCTACATGTTCACGGATAGCTTTCCTCATGGACATAATTGCCCGTGTAACTCCTTCTTTTTTTGCTTCTTGTGCCACATCTTCGTCACCGATATAGCAATGCAAATCTCCGCCATATTTTTGAAATCGTTTCCTTCCTGAGCCGCTGACAATCATTTGAACATCGGCAATCACATGTTTTCCTTCTCGAATTGCTTTGATGCCTGCTTCAACTGCACCAGGAGAAAATACAACACTCCTTCCTAATTCAAAATCTGCTGAAGCATGAATAATTCGACGCACGACTTGCCATTCCAATTCAGAAAAATGATGTTCACCCATCTCTTCTTCAATAATGGCAAAACTATAATCATAAATTTTATTCGGTTCTACCGTAATCGGTTTAAAATTCATAGCACACCCTCGTTTCTTTGTATTTTTAAGAATTCTACAACTTCCTCCATTTTGTGAAACTCATTGCCAAATTGTATATTTGGTCTTGTAATCACAATCGTCTCAATCCCTAATTCTTTTGCAGCTTCTACTTTTTCATCAACAGCACCAACTTTTCCACTTTCCTTTGTTATCATGAGTGTCACTCCGAAATGCTTAAATAAGGCAGTATTTAACTCTTTTGTAAAAGGTCCTTGCATTGCTACAATATTTTTTTGAGGGAAGCCAAGTTGTTCGCATTTTTGCATATTATCGATTCGGGGAAGCATTCTGCAAATTACGCGAACATCATTTAGTGGCAATAATTTTTTCGCAAAGATTTCTAATGTTTTACTGCCGGTTGTTAACATGACAACTCCTTTTTTCTTTGCTGCGAGTTCCGCTGCTTCTTCGTAAGTTGAAACATAAATAATAGAGTCTTGTTCTAGCTTTGATTGTTCTCTTTCGTATCGTATATATGGGATTTTTAATTGTTCCGCTACTGATTTCGCTGTTTTATGCGCCTCTTCTGCAAAGGGATGACTTGCATCAACAATTGCAGTCACCCCATTTTTCTTTGAAAATTCAAACATTTTTTCTTCATTTAAGCGACCAACTCTTACATTGATTCCTTCATCAGTAAGTCTATTTGCAGCAGATTCTGTTACTACAGTGGCTATTAGGGGGAAGCCTTCCTTTTTTAACAAAATTGCTAACTCTCGTGCATCGCTTGTACCTGCTAAAAACAGAATCATGGTTTCACTTCCGTTTTTTCATCATGATGATGATGATGATTATGGTCATGATGGTGGTGATGATGTTCATGGTCATGATGATGGTGATGATGTTCATGGTCATGATGATGATGAGAAATGAGTCCCAATTGCTTTAACCTTTGAATATTCTCCAAGTCCTTAACACCTTTTGAGTGTCCATTTAGTGCTTGATCCATTCGCTCAATGATCACTGATTTTAAAAGTGGATGATTTCCAAAATAATGTGCAATCTCTATTTTTACGTTCGGGTATTGTTCATTGAAACGCTCACAATATTTTTTCATTCGTTCGATTAAAATGCCTGTGAATAGAAAATATGGAAGCATAATTATTTTTTTCGCACCGAGTTTAATACAACGTTCAATACCCTCATCAACTAATGGTTCTGTCACTCCCATAAAAGCACTTTCTACTATTGGAACATCTAGTTTTTCCCATAAAAGTCTTGTAATCTTATAAAAATCACCATTTGCGTATTCATCGCTTCCACCACGAGCAATTAATAAAATCGCTGTGTCTTCATGTTTTGCCTGTGTATCAAAACCGATTTCTTGCAAACGCTCTAGTAAAATTTGAAGTATTTCTTCGTGAATTCCAACAACTTCACCATACGTAAATTTCACATGGGGATATTTATTTTGTGCTTCTACAATTTCAGCAGGAATATGAATTTTTGAATGTCCTGCATGTAGTAAAATAATCGGAATTACATATATTTCTGTTGCACCTTTTTCAACACAATAATCAATTCCTTGAGAAATGGTAGGTTCAGCAAATTCTAAAAAACAAGTCTCAACTAATAAATTAGCATCTATTAAAGAGGATAATTGCTCCACAAATTCCCTTACTTCATTATTTCCTGCTTCTAACTTACTTCCATGTCCTACAAACAAAATGGCTTTTGTCATTATTTTCTTCCTCCTAATCTACACAAGGAATCGGTTGTAAATTCAATTTTGGTTCATTATCTTGATATTCGTAGCCTGCTAGCACTTTTTTCCGTTTAAAATATTTAAATAGTCTTTCATTTGGATGAGCATGTTCTTTATATTCCTCAATAATTTTTTCGATTAAATCAACTAATTGATCCGCTTCTAGTCCTTCTTCAATTAATTGTCCAGGATGGGCCGTACGCCCAACTGGTTTTGCCCCTAAAAACACATCAAACTTACCTTTTCGGTAAACGATTCCGATATCTTCCATAACTGCGTTGTAACAAGCCATTCCGCATCCATTAATACCGATCTTTAATTCTTTCGGCATGGCTTTTCCTCCAAATCGTCTTTGAAGTTCTTCCGCGTATGGAATGGGTTCAGTTTTTTCACCATCACAAAAATCACAAGCTTTTACCGTAACGACATTTCCAACCGGCATCACTAGCAATCCAACGTTTGATATTTGCTCTACTATTTTATTAGGATTATTGGTTGGAATACTTATGAGTAACTGATGATCCCTTGAATAGTCCATCCTTCCTTCATTTCCCACAATTTCTGCTAACAGCTGAAATTGCTCCGGAGTAAATCGTTTGTTTGCCACTCCAGGGCTTACCGCAAATTCAAAAATAGACATATTGCTTGGCTGTTCTACAACGAAATGTTGCTTTTGATCTAGCATGGCAATTGCTTCACATGCAAGTTGAAATGGCGTTTTTTGTTTAAATAGTTCACTTTCTTTCGACTCTAGATTTTCTAAAGACCAAGGTTCAGCTTCCTTTTTTAATCGTTCATGAGGTTTCAATGGTTGAATCTCGCTATCAAGCGTATATTTTCGTTTGTATCCTCTCGGTGTAATCATTAAGTCATCATACACAAAAGTGGAAGAATTTCCGATAATCACCGTTGTGAGCATACCAATCTCGTAATCTAGCATTTTTTCTAGCGTAGTAATTACAATATTTTGTCTCTCACGATAAGCACTCTTTACGAGTCCAACAGGCGTATTCGGTGACCGGTATTTTAATAAAATTCTCCTAGCCTCTACAATTTGTTTTGTTCTCCTACCGCTTTTAGGATTATATAAAGCAATTACAAAATCTGCTGCTGCCGCTGCTTCCAGTCTTTTTTCAATAATAGACCATGGCGTTAAATGGTCGCTTAAACTAATTGTGCATGAATCATGCATTATTGGAGCTCCAAGAAGGGAACCGCAAGAATGAACTGCAGAAATGCCAGGAATAACTTCAATTTCAACCCCGGTTTCTTTATTCCACCCTTGTTCAATGAGCACTTCATAAATTAAACCAGCCATACCGTATACACCTGAATCACCACTTGAAATGACCGACACATGGTGCCCCGCTTCAGCAAGTTTTATTGCCGCTTGTGCTCGTGATACTTCCTCTGTCATCCCTGTACTAATAATTTGTTGTTTGGAATCTAATAAATCTTTAATTAGCTCGACGTAAGTTTTATAGCCAATGATTGTATCACTAGCTTTGATTGCTTCAACTGCACGATAGGTAATGTGATTAGCATCACCTGGACCAAATCCGACAATGTAAAGCTTTCCCTTCAAACTCATCACCCCTTTTAATTCTTTGCCATCATGAAACAATCATGAAGTACATCGATTACTTTTTCTTTTGAACGTACATCATCTAGTTTTGAAATGAGTCCTTGCATTTTCATCATTTGCGCAATTTCGAATATTATGGATGTTTCTAAATTTGCTTTTTTCACAATGTCCTTGTTTTCTTCAAACAAACTATAAAAAGCACCGTGATATAACATTTCTCCATGATGCATCACAACGACTTCGTCAGCCCATTCATAAGCAAAGTCAATATCATGAGTAGAAAGAATGAGTGTTCTCCCGTCACAATGAAGTTCGTTTAACAATTTTCGTATTTTCCTTGTGTAATAAATATCTAAAGATGCAGTCGGCTCATCTAATATGATGACTTCAGGATCCATAGCAAGAACTCCAGCGATGGAAACTCGCTTTTTTTGCCCAACACTTAAAAAGTGAATCGGTTTATCTAATAATGATTCAACGTCTGTTTGATTAATTGCTTTCTCTATCAACGACTTTCGTTCCTGTTCTGCTAGATGTAAATTAAATGGCCCATAGGCAATATCATCCAAAACAGTTCCATTAAACAACTGGGTTTCTGGATTTTGAAAAACAATTCCAACCTTGCGTCTAACATTTAACAATTCTTTTTTTGAATAGGATAATGGTTGTCCTTTAAAATAAATTGTTCCGGAGGTTGGTTTTAATAAACCATTTAAATGCAATATTAAAGTGGATTTCCCTGCTCCATTACTACCTAACAAAGCAATTTTTTTTCCTTGATCAATTTGTAAATTTATTTTTTGTAAAGCTTCTGTTCCATCTTCATAGGTATAAGAAACTTCTTTCAATTCAAACAAAGGAGTATTCATTTTAACCAACTCTCCCAACGGTGAAATAAAAGACGATAATGAACAAATTCACTAACAACGTAAATATCCAACTACTTGTTGAAAAATGAAGTTCTCTTGAAATGACTGCTGAATAGCCATCTACACTTCTTGCATTTATCGCATTATTTAAGTCTTTCATTTCTTGAAATACCTTAATAAACAAAGCACTGATTATAAGTCCAATTGATTTGATAGAATTTAATAAAGAACTGTGACCTAACCTTGCTATTTGTGCAAGATAGATTGTCCTGCTGGAATCAAGAAATATAAATATAAATCGATACATTAATGCAATTAAATCCAATAAAGTAGTTGGTACTTTACAACACCTTAATCCATATAGAAAATCTTGAATCGTCGTAGATAAAATTAAAAAATACAAACAACTAATACTCGATAAAGCAACAACAAATAGCATCAATGCCTTTTCAACACTCGTTATCGAAATTGAAATCGTGACGGGACCAATAATAGATTGAAAAATGGCACCTTCTATAGGGTTAGTTGAAAAATTGAGTAAAATGACTAGTATACTTGAAATTAGAAATACCACTGGAATAAGCAATAACTTCAAATATACGCGAATCGGAACTTTTCCGATTATTAAAGTAATAACTGTCATGATGCAAAATATGAATATGGATGTAAGAACATGTTGAAATACGATATTCAATATTAATGGAATAAGAGCAAATCCCATTTTTTCGATTGGGTGTTTATTTCTTAAAGGTGATTGATAAGCGAAATATTCTAACATTCTCATTTCTGTATCTCTGCATTCCCGCCCCTATTCCGGCCTCGCATATATCCTATAAAGTAACCAATGAACCCTGCACCGATTGCTCCTTGTAGTACGAATAATAAACTTTCTATTTCACCACTAGGAGGCTCCCAAATACTTGAAAACCATGGTTCATAGGATTGGTTCAGTTCTGTAATTAATCCTTCCGCTTCTCCATCTGCACCACCATATTCTGCATCTCCGTTAACAATCAGCGGGACAATCATTAAAAAAATGATCAAAATTAATAAAAGCATATTCTTTTTTAACATTTTACTTCACCTCCTGGGGTTTCTTTAGTACTTGAAGTAACTTTAATTCTCTTTCGTTGTATTTCAATAAGAAATTCATCACCATTACTGAAATCAATCCTTCAATAATTGCTAATGGTACCTGTGTAACAGCGAATACGCCAGCAAACTTTACAAATGAAGCGAAAATTCCACCAACTTCAGATGGAAAGGCTAGTGCAAGTTGAATAGATGTAATGACATATGTACCTAAATCTGCTAATGTTGCTGCTGAGAAAACTGCTAGAGTAAAGGGCAAACCGATCCTATTGAAGCCTTTAAATACTCCATAGGCGATAAAAGGTCCAGCAATCGCCATCGAAAACGCATTGGCGCCAAGCGTTGTTAAACCTCCATGGGCTAATAATAATGATTGGAATAATAACACGATGGTACCTAAAACACTCATTACAAATGGTCCAAATAATACGGTTCCTAATCCAACACCCGTAGGATGAGAACAACTTCCCGTAACCGAAGGAATTTTTAATGCGGATAATACAAAAGTGAATGCACCCGATAAACCTAGTAATAACTTCGTCTCAGCATTTCTCTTTACTAAACTACTCATTTTCTTTAATCCAATGATTAAAAAAGGGAATGTAAGGAGCCACCAAAATATTGCCCACTTGATTGGTAAAAAACCTTCCATGATATGCATAGCAAAAGCTGTATTAGGAATGATTAATAATACTGCTAGAAAGTAAAGTATTTTGATTGAGACTTTCATAAAATTCCTCCTAAAATGAAAATTTGAAAATAAAAAAACACTGCCAAACTAGCAGTGTCCCACAATAAGACATAATAATCCAATCATGCCTATTCGTGTACCTATCCTCGTAGGACACTACCATCCACTCCATACGGCAGGTCTCCTGGCTTAGAGTCATCGCTACAAAATCGCCTTCCCGTTTGCACAGTGGCATTTGATTTTGAGCTCCTCTTCACAGTGGCGGGACCGCACTAGATTCTCACTAGTTTCCCTTTTAAGCTAATTTTCATTAGCACCGTATAGATTATTCAGTTGTTGAAATTTAGTTGAATTGTAGCATATTGTTTGAAAAATTTCTATATCTTTCTATAAATAAGACAAAATAATTACTAAATTCATATAATATTCATTACCTTTTGATATGAAATATTGTTAGAACCAATTTGAATTTTTGGAAAAATCGAAGTACAAACTGGGATTAGCTTGTGCTTCTAATGGTACGTAATTGGAAACTTTCACAATTATAGCGGAATATTTCCGTGTTTTTTCTTAGGTCTTGATTCTTCTTTATTTTCAAGCATTTCTAATCCTTGAATTAACTTAATGCGAGTTTCTCTTGGATCGATTACATCATCAACCATTCCAAGTGAAGCAGCAACATATGGATTAGCAAATTTTTCTTTATATTCCTCAATTTTTGCTTGACGTGTAGCTTCCGGATCTTCTGAATTTGCAATTTCGTTCGCAAAGATGATGTTAGCAGCACCAGCAGCACCCATTACGGCTATCTCTGCATTTGGCCAAGCGAATACTAAATCTGCACCAATGGCTTTTGAATTTAGCGCAACGTATGCTCCACCATATGCTTTTCGTAAAATGACTGTAATTTTTGGAACGGTTGCTTCAGAATAAGCATATAAGATTTTAGCACCGTGACGAATGATACCGCCATGTTCCTGTTTAACGCCAGGGAAGAATCCTGATACGTCTTCAAATGTAATGATTGGAATATTGAATGCATCACAAGTGCGAATGAAACGGGCAGCTTTATCGGATGAGTCAATATCAAGACCACCTGCTAAGGCCTTTGGTTGGTTACAAACTAATCCAACAGATTGTCCAGCAATACGAGCAAATCCTACAACAATGTTTTTCGCAAATTCAGAATGCACTTCCATGAAGGAACCTTCATCCACCACTTGTTCAATTACTTTACGAACATCGTAAGGACGTGTAGGTTCAATTGGAACAACGTCAATTAATTCAGGACGCCAATCGTCTCCTTCAGGGCGTGGTAATTTTGGTGCTTTTTCTTTATTACTTTGTGGTAAATAGCTTAATAATCTCTTAATTTGTTCAATCGCTTCTTCTTCAGAAGGGGCGCGGAAATGAGCGTTACCGCTAATTGTGTTATGCACTTTTGAACCGCCTAAATCTTCTGATGAAATTTTTTCTCCTGTAACCGCTTCAATTACTTTCGGACCAGTAATGAACATTTGGGATGTTTTATCCACCATTAAAATAAAGTCTGTAATTGCTGGAGAATATACAGCACCGCCAGCACATGGACCCATAATCACAGAAATTTGTGGAATAACCCCAGAATAAATCGAGTTGCGATAGAAGATGTGGCCATAACCGTCTAATGATAATACTCCTTCTTGAATACGGGCACCGCCAGAGTCATTGATGCCGATGAATGGCGCTCCATTTTTTGCAGCCAAATCCATCACTGCAGCAATTTTTTTCGCGTGCATTTCTCCTAATGCACCGCCGAATACTGTGAAATCTTGAGCAAATAAATAAACAGGACGGCCATTCACTTTACCGTATCCAGTTACAACACCGTCACCAGGGCCATTTTGTTCACCCATGCCGAAATCTGTTACTCTATGTTTAATAAATGGATTTATTTCAACGAAAGTGCCTTCATCTAGTAATAGATCAATACGTTCACGTGCTGTTAGCTTACCTTTTTCATGTTGCTTTTCAATGCGCTTGTCCCCACCGCCTAAATAAATCTCTCTTTTTCGGTCATACATTTCATCGATTTTATCTAACATATCCATGATTCCTTAACCCCTTTATCACTTTTTTTCATATAGTTCATATAAAACTCCAAAACTATCTTTTGGATGAATAAAGCATGCTTCAGCTCCCCCAGCTGCAGGTATAGGCTCTTCAGACAGAAGGCGAACTCCCTTTTCTTTTAATTCAGCCATTTTTTCTCGAATATTATCTACACTGAAACAAATGTGTTGAATTCCTTCTCCACGTTTTTGTATATGGTTATAAATCGCCCCTTCTTCACTTAAGGGTTGTAATAATTCAATATGTACATTCCCAGCATCGATAAATGCTACTCGTACATTTTGCGATGGAACCTCTTCAATTCTTTCTAATTTCAAACCTAAAACTTCAGTATAATATTTTACTGAATCGTCTAGGTTTTTTACTGCGATTCCAATATGATCGACTTTTTCCATCATGCCACCCCTTCTGTTATAGTACATAATCTATTGTAGCGAAATTACGAAATTTCCGCTACGTACTTGAGAAATTTTTCAGATTTGATAAACTAATCCTATGAAAAAAAGGAGAGAGCGAGAATATGAGCAACAAAAAATTTCAAAAAATAATAGTCTACACGATGATTGCAATCATGTTACTTTCAACATTGGCATTCGGTTTATCATTCTTCTAACATTCTTTACAGCGGTTACAAGATATGTAATCGCTTTTTTATTTTGAAAAAATGTATATCAACCAACAACACTGTACCACAACAGATACAATTAAAAAAATTTGATATAAAAATAAAATTAAATGATTTCTGAAAATATAGTAAGCAATTTTTCTATCTATTCATGAAATGAATAAGTTAGAATCCGCAATACTTGAATGATACGAGTATGCGGATTCTATTTTTGGTTTAATTATACTTCATCGCAATATTCTTCAAAATTGGCTTGTAAATTTGTAATAACTGACATTACATCATGTCCTTCTATTTCATGACGACCTATATCAGCGACAACTTTTCCGTCTTTCAGTAAAACAAAAGCTGGTGATGAAGGAATATGTTCGTCTCCAAAATGCGCACGTGCAGCAGCCGTTGCTTCTTTATCTTGTCCAGCAAAAACCGTTACTAGATAATCTGGACGTTTATCATAATGAATTGCACTTGCCGCTGCAGGTCGCGCAATACCTCCTGCACAGCCGCATACAGAATTAATCATGACAAGAGTAGTTCCAGGACGTGCAAAGGCCTTTTCTACATCTTCTGGGGTTCTTAATTGCTCATATCCAGCATTCTCCATTTCAGCTCGTGCAGTGGTAATAATTTCTTGCATAAATAAATCGTAATCCATACTCATACATTTCAATCTCCTTTCAAGTATTAATTTTAGCATAGAAGAAGGAAAAGTTAATTGCAAATACTTCAAAAGGATTCTCTGAAATGGGTTTTATACAGGGATTACAACCTAAAGGCAGTTACTGATTGGGGAACAATTTGTGTATGCCTTGCGTTACGGTTAATTTTCCTTGCAATATTTCTTCTTCCAGCTTTTTCACTAATTCTTTGTTTTCTTTATTACCAAAAAATGAATCAATTAGATGGTCTGTAATCATTGAATGGAACCAATCACTTGTTTGTTCTCGTCTTCTTGTGAACCAGTAGCTGGATTCTTTCATTTGTTTTTCAAACGATAAAATCATTTCCCAAACATCTTCCAATCCTTTTTTTTCATAGGATGAAACAGGAACAGCTTTTGATTCCCAACCTGGAGTTGACGGTTGTAAGAAATGCAGGATTTTCCTATATTCTTGAACGGTTTTTTTCGCTTTTTTTACATTGTCTCCATCAGCTTTATGGACAACAATACCATCTGCCAATTCCATAATGCCTTTTTTCAAGCCTTGTAATTCATCACCTGCGCCTGTTAAGACGAGAAGAAGGAAAAAGTCAACCATACCACGAACATACGTCTCACTTTGCCCTACACCAACAGTCTCAATTAAAATAATATCGTATCCAGCTGCTTCACAAAGAAGCATCGTTTCCCGTGTTTTTTTATGAACACCGCCTAAGGTACCGGCACTTGGTGAAGGACGTACAAATGCGTTTTGATGACGGCTTAAATGTTCCATTCGTGTTTTATCCCCTAAAACGCTGCCGCCGGAAATGGTAGAACTAGGGTCTATTGCAAGAACGGCAACTTTTTTCCCCATCTCGCAAAGCATTGTACCAAACGCTTCAATAAAAGTGCTCTTACCTGCTCCGGGAACCCCAGTTATTCCAATCCGAATACTGTTTCCTGTAAAAGGTAATAATTCTTGCAATAAATTTTGAGCCAGCACCTTATGTTCATGATTGGAACTTTCAATTAAAGTAATTGCTTTTGAAAGCGAAGTGCGCTTTCCTCCGCGCACTTCACTCGCTAATTGCTTTATATCAACTTGTTGTTGCCGCTTTTTTCGAAATTTTTTTGGCGCAACATATGACATTCCATCGTGTTTACTTTCAATACCTTTCATGACATGTAGTGCAGTCTCTTCTGCGTTTTTTTCGCCCATCATTCAGACACTTCCTCATAACCTAATCGATGATAGATTTCTTCAATAATTTTAATCGCTGCAACTGGGATTACTGTACCTGGTCCAAAGATTGCAGATACACCCTTATCGTATAGGAATTGGTAATCTTGAGCAGGGATTACACCGCCAACGACAACGATAATATCTCCTCTACCTAATTTTTTTAATTCTTCAATTAATTCAGGTACTAACGTTTTATGGCCTGCTGCTAAAGAAGATACACCTACACAGTGCACGTCGTTTTCCACTGCCATTTGTGCCGCTTCTTGCGGTGTTAAGAATAGCGGTGAAATATCTACGTCAAACCCAAGATCAGCATAACCAGTAGCAACGACTTTTGCACCGCGGTCATGTCCGTCTTGTCCCATTTTCGCAATTAAAATACGCGGGCGACGACCTTCGTTTTCTAGGAATTCATCTGTCATTTGTTTTACTTCTTCAATTAATTCATTATCGGAGAAGTTAGATGAATAAACACCTGAAATTGAACGGATAACTGCTTTATGACGTCCGCAAACTTTTTCAATGGCATCGGAAATCTCACCAAGTGTCGCGCGAGCACGAGCAGCGTCAACTGCAACAGCAAGCATATTTTCTTCTCCTGTTTCTGCAGCTTTCGTTAAACGTTCAAGATGTCTTTGCACTTCTTCTTCATTTCTTTCTGATTTCATTTTTTCAAGTCTTTCAATTTGTTTTTGACGAACTAGCGTATTATCAATATCTAAAATATCAATTGGTTCTTCAACGTCTAATTTGTATTTATTAACGCCAACAATCGTTTCCACTTTAGAGTCAATTTTTGCTTGGCGTCTTGCAGCTGATTCTTCTACTTTCATTTTTGGAAGACCTGTTTCAATCGCCTTAGCCATTCCACCCAGCTCTTCAATTTCTTTAATTAACTCCCAAGCTTTTTTCGTTAACTCATCTGTTAATTTTTCCACATAATAAGATCCGCCCCATGGATCGATGACTTTTGTCATAAGCGTTTCTTCTTGTAAGAATAATTGCGTATTACGTGCAATGCGAGCTGAGAAGTCTGTTGGAAGCGCAATCGCTTCATCCAAAGCATTCGTGTGTAAACTTTGCGTATGACCCATCGCAGCAGCATTTGCTTCAATTAACGTACGAGTTACGTTGTTGAATGGATCTTGTTCTGTTAACGACCATCCAGAAGTTTGGGAGTGTGTACGTAAAGCCAAACTTTTCGGATTTTTTGGATTGAATGTGCTCATCATTTGTGCCCAAATTCTTCTAGCTGCACGCATTTTTGCTACTTCCATAAAGTAGTTCATACCAATGCCCCAGAAGAAGGACAATCGTGGAGCGAAGGAGTCAATGTCGATGCCAGCTTTAAGTCCTGTTCGTACATATTCCAATCCATCTGCTAACGTATATGCTAATTCAATGTCCGCCGTTGCACCAGCTTCTTGAATGTGATAGCCGGAAATGGAAATAGAGTTGAACTTAGGCATGTATTTACTTGTATATTCAAAAATGTCAGCAATAATTTTCATAGACATTTCTGGAGGATATATGTACGTATTACGCACCATATACTCTTTCAAAATATCGTTTTGGATTGTACCAGCAAGTTTTTCCGGCGTTACTCCCTGCTCCTCAGCCGCTACAATGTAGAAGGCCATGATTGGAATAACGGCCCCGTTCATCGTCATAGAAACGGACATTTGGTCAAGAGGAATGCCATCAAACAAAATTTTCATATCTTCCACAGAGTCAATGGCAACGCCCGCTTTTCCCACGTCCCCTTTTACGCGAGGATGGTCGGAGTCATAACCTCGGTGTGTAGGCAAATCAAAGGCAACCGATAAACCTTTTTGACCCATTGCTAAATTTCTTCGATAGAATGCATTCGATTCTTCTGCCGTTGAAAAACCTGCATATTGGCGAACAGTCCATGGACGCGCTACATACATTGTTGGATATGGTCCACGGGTATTTGGTGCGATTCCTGGGAAGTCTTGTAAATGTTTTACGTCTTTTATATCTTCATTCTTATAAAATTCTTTTACTTCAATTCCTTCATTTGTTTTAAATGTATGAGATGGTTGAATTTGTTCACTTTTTATTACATCTTGTATATTGACAGAATGAAAGTTTGGTTTCATTGTTGTTGTACCCCCTTCAAGCTTTCAAGAAGCGCAGTGAGCTTTTCCACAATATTTTGACCTGCAAAAATAAATCCGTTTAAACCTTGAGATAACCAGTCTGTTTCTTCTTCTGGGAATTTCCCTGCAACATCTAAAATTAAGCCTTCTTTTTTATTTTCCAATAAAACTGGTACGATTTCTTTTGTTTGATCATTTGTAGCAGCAATCACTACATAATCAGCATCCGTTTGCTGTAACCAATTTTTTGCCTCTTCAATCGATTCAATTTCACCGGATTCTACAGGTACAACACCAGCTGTTGCGAAAAATCCTTCTACAAAGTCCGCTCGAGGTTTAAAGTCTTTTAATTTTCCGTAAGTGAGAATGCCGATTTTTGGATTCAATTGACTGTATTGCTCTCGAAGCATTTCAAATGGAATTGCTAAACGCTTAATATCTTTATATAACGGATTTGTTTCTGTTTGCAGCAGATCAGCTGGATTCGCATAAATGTTTGTACCAATTAACGAATGTTTTCTCGTTTCTACTTGACGAATACGCTCTTTATAGACTTCTTCAATAGCTGATTGTAATTTTCCGGATTTTTCGAATTCGTCAATGCCACCTGCTTCTTGAATTTGAAGGAATAATTCCCAAGCTTTTTCTACATATTCTGCCGTTAAAGTTTCTATGAAATATGAACCTCCTGCAGGGTCAAGAACATCATCAACAAATGATTCTTCTTTTAACACTAACACGACATTTCTTGCAATACGAACGGATTGTTCAGTCGGTTTTGTTAATACATCGTATGGGTGAACAGTAATGGCATCTGCTCCTCCGATTAACGCAGCAAAGGCTTCATTACCAGCACGGAGTAAATTTACGTAAATATCGTATTTAGAGAAACTGCGTAATGATGTTTCCACCAATACTGGAACTGGAACTGCTTCCGCATTGTATGCCGTTGCAAAGGCTTTCCATAAAACTTTAAAGGCACGCAATTTTGCAATTTCTTGGAAAAAATAAGTATCAATTGCAAAATTTACGAAAAATTTATTTGCAAAGGATTCAAAGGATTCAGACTTCTCGGCATATTTTGCCGCTTGAGCTAGCGCAAGAGCAAGTTCTTGTACAATATGTGCACCATCGTTATGATAAGGAACTGTATTTGCCGCAAAAGTCCGAACCATCGGAAAATCATCAAGCGTAATTGCTTCATTTGTAAGAACAAATCCTCTAACTTTTTCACGATCAGATTCTTGAATTTTTGAAAATACATTTAAAATCTTGTTTTCGTGTACGATTAATTTAAATGGATACTCAATTAAGTAATTAGCTAATTGAGTTAAAGCTTCTTCGTCCCATTCAAGGATTCTACTATCGATTGTAATGTAACCATTACCGCGATTAACACTATCTTTTATTTTATCAAAGAATTCTTTTGTATTTTCAGCATAAATTGTTTGGGCAGCTTGAACAGATTTTGTAGCATTTAGCGCACGAATCGTGTTTACTTGTTTTTCTAATTGGTCCCCTAATTTTTCCACCAACATTTGTTGTGTATATAACGGTTGTATTGTAACCCCTTCAATTGTTTTAGTAAAGAGTGATTCAAATGGCTTCCCCTTTAAAGATTTTATAGCTGTTTCTTTCCACTCTTCATAACTTGCGGATGGAAAATCGATCTCATGCATGTTGTTTGACATAGACTTCGCTAAACAGCTTCCCCCTTTTCATCAAATTATAAATTTTTATAATATTTATAATACATTAGAAACCGCTACCAATAAAGTATAAAAATTAAAGAAAGCCTTGATTTACAAGGCTTTCTAGCACTTTTAATAAATATTCTTTTCATAATAATTTGTATTTTCGAGAATATCTTTTACTCTATTTAGAAATTTCCCACAAATGTAACCGTCTAAAATTCGATGGTCAATTGACAAGCATAAATTCACCATATCGCGAATTGCAATCATATTATTAATAACGACTGGTCTTTTTACAATGGATTCCACTTGTAAGATCGCCGCTTGAGGGTAATTGATAATACCCATTGATTGTACAGAACCGAATGAGCCCGTATTATTTACAGTAAATGTTCCACCTTGTATTTGATCACTCTTTAATGTTCCGCTTCGAACACTTTGAGACAATTCATTAATTTCTTTTGCAATCCCTTTAATGGATTTGTCATCTGCATTTTTGATTACCGGAACAAATAGGGCATCGTCTGTCGCAACAGCAATTGAAATGTTAATATCTTTCTTCTGGATAATTTTATCTCCAGCCCAAACAGAGTTAAGCATTGGATACTCTTTTAATGCTTGAGCAACAGCGTTGACAAAGAATGCAAAATATGTGATGTTGAATCCTTCTTTTTCTTTAAATTGTTTTTTAATGGAATCACGATATTGTACAAGATTTGTTACATCTACTTCCATCATCAACCAAGCATGTGGAATTTCATGCTTACTTCTCACCATATTGTTAGCGATTGTACGACGAAGGCCGGATACTGGAATTTCCACATCACCTGCTTGTTTCTCAATGTGAATTGGTTTTGGTTGTACTGGTGATGGCGACGGACTTGTTTCTTGAGTTTGAACAGGCTCTTGTACTTGTCGTTCAACGGACGGTACGTTTCCATCCTTCATTGACTCAATAAAGTTTAGAACGTCTTTACGCGTAATGCGACCATTTAATCCTGTACCAGTTACCTGTTCTAAGTCTATATTGTGTTCGCTCGCTAATCTCAATACAGCTGGAGAATATCGATTTTTTTGTTTTGGAATGTTTTCCCCATAATTTGGTTCATTCACTTTTACTTTCACAGGTTCTTTCGTCGCATTGCGAATGGCTTCACTTATATTTGATGATTCTTTTTCCTCAACTACTTCAATCGTACAAATCACCGTTCCTACCGGATACGTCTCGCCTTCTTTACCAATTAATTCCTTGATAATGCCCGTGTAGGATGAAGGTACTTCCGCATTTACTTTATCCGTTAAAACTTCCGCTATAGGATCGTATTTATTTACATGATCTCCAGGTTTAACAAGCCATTTTTCAATTGTTCCTTCTGTAACACTTTCTCCTAATTGAGGCATGATAATTTTTTCAACTGACATACGTATCCCCCTTAAAAAGCGGCTAATTCCCGCATAGCCCGTTCAATTTTTTCAGGATTGATCATGAAAAATCTTTCCATCGTTGGTGCATATGGCATAGCTGGAACGTCCGGACCCGCTAATCTCATGATTGGTGCATCCAAGTCAAATAAGCAGTTTTCGGAAATGATGGCTGCAACTTCGCTCATGATGCTACCTTCTTTATTATCTTCCGTAACGAGAAGTACTTTTCCAGTACGGCTTGCAGCTTCAATGATTGCTTCTTTATCCAGTGGATATACCGTACGTAAATCCAAAATGTGCACTTCTATTCCGTCGTCATGAAGGCGCTCAGCTGCTTGAAGGGCATAATTGACACAAAGTCCATAAGTAATAACAGTAATGTCATCCCCTTCTCTTTTTACGTCTGCTTTACCGATTGGCAACACGTAATCATCAAGCGGCACTTCTCCCTTGATTAATCGATATGCCCGTTTATGTTCAAAGAATAAAACTGGATCTTCATCCCGAATACTTGCTTTTAGTAATCCTTTTGCATCATATGGAGTGGAAGGGATGACAATTTTTAACCCTGGTGTATTGGCAAATAGTGCTTCCACAGATTGGGAATGATATAACGCACCGTGGATGCCACCACCATATGGAGCACGAACAACAAGCGGACAGCTCCAATCATTATTTGAACGATATCGGATCTTGGCTGCTTCAGAGACAATTTGGTTAACAGCCGGCAAAATGAAATCTGCGAATTGCATTTCAGCGATTGGACGCATTCCTACCATTGCAGCTCCAATGGCTACACCGGCAATTGCGCTTTCTGCTAGAGGCGTATCTAAAACGCGCCATTCACCAAATTGTTCATACAATCCTTGAGTGGCTTTAAATACTCCACCTTTTTTACCAACGTCTTCTCCTAAAATAAAAACGTTTTCATCTCTTTCCATTTCTTCTTTCATCGCCAAATTAATCGCTTCAATAAAAGACATTACCGCCATCTTATTCATCCCCTTCCCAATAAACATATTTCAACGCATGTTCTGGGGGAGCATAAGGTGCTTTTTCTGCATAATCTGTCGCATCATTCACAATTGCCATCACTTTGTCATTAATTTCTTCTAGAGTTTCTTTCGTTGCGACATTTGTATCGATTAAGTAGTTACCAAATAACAGCAACGGATCGTTTGCTTTTCCTTCTGCTACTTCCTCCCTAGAACGATATTTGTCATCATCATCGGAAGAGTGGCTCGTTAATCGATAAGTTACTGCTTCGATTAAGCTCGGACCTTCACCTTTAAGCGCACGATCAACGGCTTCTTTCATCACTTTATAAACAGCTAAAGGATTTTTGCCATCAACGGAAGCGCCGTGCATTCCATATCCAATAGCTCTGTCAGCCACGCGACCGCCCAATTGTTTTTCAACTGGTACAGAGATGGCATATTTATTGTTCTCTACCATGATGATAACTGGCAATTTATGAACGCCAGCAAAGTTTGCTCCTTCATGGAAGTCACCTTGGTTTGTGGAACCTTCTCCCAATGTTACAAAAGAGACTAATTCTTTGTTTTGTAATTTTCCTGCTAAAGCAACTCCTACAGCATGTGGTACTTGAGTTGCTACTGGAGATGATCCAGTTAAGATTCGATTCTTTTTATAACCAAAATGTCCAGGCATTTGTCTACCACCGGAGTTTGGATCTTCTGCTTTCGCAAACGCAGACAACATTAAATCCCTTGGTGTCATCCCAAAATGCAACACAACTCCCATATCACGGTAATATGGTGCAATATAATCCCTTGTTGGATTTAACGCAAAGGCAGCCCCTACTTGAGCAGCTTCATGGCCTTGACAAGAAATAACGAACGGAATTTTCCCAGCTCGGTTTAGTAACCACATACGTTCATCAAGTCTACGAGCTAAAAGCATTGTTTCATACATTTGTAACACATCGTTGTCTGATAAGCCTAATTGTGCATGATGTAAGTCGGACATTGATACACTCCCCTTTCACAAAACAGTTCTCATCATATATGAATCGCTTTTCCATCAACCGCTAAAGCAGCTTCATTTAAAATTTCGCTTAATGATGGATGCGGATGGATGGTTTCGCCGATTTCCCAAGGTGTTGCATCTAAAGTTAATCCTAATGCAGCTTCTGAAATTAAATTCGTTACATGCGGACCAATCATATGCACACCGAGTAAATCATCTGTTTCTCGATCTGCTATGACTTTAACAAAACCTTCTGTTTCACCATATACCACTGCTTTTCCAATTCCCTTAAATGGAAAGGTTCCTATTTTCACATCGTAATTTAACGATTTTGCCTCATCTTCAGTTAACCCAATGCTTGCAACCTCTGGGAATGAATATACGCATCTTGGAATGTTTCGGTAATTAATTGCTTTTTTCTTTCCGGATGCAATATGTTCCACCGCAATAATCCCTTCGTGAGAGGCCACATGGGCAAGCTGAACACCACCAATGCAATCTCCTATAGCGTATATATGTTTTTCTTTCGTTTGGTAAACATCATTTACTTTGATAAAGGAAGAATCCGTTTCAATCTCAGTATTTTCCAACCCTAAATTTTCAATATTTCCAATGCGGCCTATTGAAATTAACATTTTCTCCGCTTCAAATTTCTTTTCTTCACCGTTCACGTTTGCGTTAATTGTTACCGAATTATCACCTTTTACGATGGATGAAGGGGAGATTTCGGCTTTCGTCACGATGTTAATACCGCGTTTTATAAGCTGTTTTTCCATTTCTTTTGATATGGCTATATCTTCATTTGGCAAAATGCGATCTGCATATTCTAAAATTGTTACTTTCACGCCAAAATCGCTTAAACAAGAAGCCCATTCAATGCCAATTACACCGCCACCGATTATAATCATGGATGCTGGAAGCTCTTCCATTTCCAATATTTGATCGGAATTTAAAATCATTGTCCCATCATATTCAATTCCGTTAAATGGACGTGGCTTGGCTCCAGTTGCGATGATGATATTTTTAGGCAACAGCATTTCATTTTCAGAACCATCATTCATCTCAACTGATACCGTTCCCCCTGCCATTGGAGAAAATATGGATGGTCCTAAAAGTCTTGCAGTTCCGTAATAGCAATCAATTTTTCCTTTTTTCATTAACCCTTTGATACCTTGATGTAACTGTTCAATTACACTTTTTTTTCGTTCTTGTAATTGTTGAAGATTAAATTGAATGTTTGAAATTTGGATTCCATATTCTTTTGCATTACTAGCATCACGATACATTTCCGCACTTCGTAAGAATGTTTTCGTTGGAATGCACCCTCTATGAAGGCAAGTACCACCTAATTTTTCTTTTTCAACGATGGCAGTCTTTAAACCTAATTGCGCTGCTTTTATTGCTGCAACGTATCCCCCAGTTCCTCCACCAATAATGACTAAATCATATTCTCGAGCCAAAGCCATCCCTCCAAATCAATTTCATCTATAGCGAAATTATTTTTGTCTTCTACTTAAGATGTTTTTTTCCTTTTGTAAAAATTGTTTTCTTGATTTTAGTACACTGTTAATTCTTTCTTCAGCCAAACGATTAGCAGCTAAATAAGTTGGGATGTTTTCATCTTTTGAAATTTTAAAAATTTTTGTTAAAGAATCATAAATTGTTTCTACTCGTTTCATTGCTCTTTCTCTGTTATATCCGTAAAGTTCATCTGCAACATTAATTACTCCACCAGCATTAATTACATAATCTGGTGCATAAATGATTCCTTTTTCATGAAGAATTTGCCCGTGGCGAGATTCTTTTAACTGGTTGTTTGCACATCCAGCGATGACTTTTGCTTTTAATTGCGGTATCGTTTCATCGTTAATGATGGCACCAAGTGCACATGGTGAGAAAATATCAACATCTTGTTTGTAAATCTCATTCGGACTTACCGCAACTGCACCAAAGTCATTGACAGCTCTCTCTATTGCTTTTTCATTAATATCCGTGACAATCAGTTTTGCGCCTTCTTCATGCAAGTATTTACACAAGTTATATGCAACATTACCTAATCCTTGAACAGCAATTGTTTTGCCTTTTAGGCTATCATCTCCAAATGCTTCTTTAGCACTTGCTTTCATTCCCAAATAAACTCCGTAAGCGGTTACAGGAGATGGGTTACCAGATGAACCAAATGAAGGTGATACACCTGTTACATAATCTGTTTCTTCATAAATCAAGTCCATATCTTCAACAGTTGTACCAACATCTTCTGCTGTAATATAACGACCATTTAAACTTTGAATAAATCGTCCTAACGCGCGGAACATTTCTTCGTTTTTGTCTTTAGCTGGATCACCAATAATTACTGTTTTACCACCGCCAAGATTTAAGCCACTTACTGCATTTTTGTACGTCATACCTCTAGCAAGTCTCAATGCATCCTCGATGGCTTCTTCTTCAGATTGATAAGGCCACATGCGAGCGCCACCTAATGCTGGTCCAAGGGTTGTATCATGGATGGCGATAATCGCTTTTAATCCAGAATTTTTGTCCTGACAAAATACCAATTGTTCATAATCATATTTTTCCATGTACTTAAAGATTTCCATTCAAAAAACCTCCCTAAAAATATAATGGAGTAAATCCCTAAAATTAGCGACAAAATTTCTACAATTTGTACTATTTTACTTTACAATACTTTTTATTTTTTAATTTATCAACTAGAAATATTGAAAGATATACTTTTCCTAATTTTCTGATTTTTCGTATTATTAAAAATTATAATTCTAATATAATTTTTATGACAAAAATGTGCAAAAGATTAGCAATTTTTTGTCGAAACTTGACACTATTTCTTGGCGATGTAAAATTGAATTAATTGCGAAGGAGGTTATTTCATGGCCCGATTAATTGCCTTTATCATTTTATTGATTCCCGCATTAATTGCTGGTGCAGGTATCAAGTTTATGCGCGATACTCTATACGGCATATTAAATTCCCCTTTTCCTTGGTTATGGTTCCAATTTCTTATAGGGCTTATCTTTAGCATCATCGGAATTGGATTTTTTGCGGGCTATTTATTGCATCGAGATCGAAAAAGGGGAAGAGTGGCTCCAAGGTTTCAAAAAAAGGATGAAACAAAAGAAATTAAACAATAGATTATTATATAAATAAAGCGTTCAACGAGAGACAAGTCCCTCCACTGAACGCTTTATTATATATTTAATTCGCCAAATTCCAGTAAAAATTTCCCTTTTGTTGTCTTTCTTATTAAGGACGATTGTTTCCCTATTTGGATAAAAGTACCAGGATACGCTTCTTTATTAACAATGATTTCCTCTTTGCCGATGGATTTTATCGCTGCGATCATCTCTTGAATTTCATTGTCCAATTCAATTACTTGCTGCTTCTTATCTTCCAATACTTCTTTCATTTCTTTATAAACCTTCGCTTGAGCAGGTGTAAGCCGATTTTTTAATGCTGCTAGTTTCTCTATCTTTTCAGATAATTTCTCCATTTCTTCTTGTGTCGACTTTAATAATGCTGCTTTTTCTTGTATAATCTTGTAACCTTCTTGCCGATTCACTGATTGTATAATTAATTCCGTCCGCCTTTCCATCCGGTTACCCGATATAGCGGTCACAATAGTGTTTCTCGCAATTGCCTTGCCACCAATAATTTTTCCTTTCCGCTCATCCACAAAAATCGAATCAGCTTGCAATGAGGAGTTTAAAGAATAAAATCCGATGACAATATTTTTTTTTGCATATAAATTTGCTTCATTGACATGTTTTACGTAAATGTTGCCACCAGCTTTTACAGTTGTTTGACCTAATCCAAATATACCACCTTTTATGTAAATATCTCCTTCTCTAGATTGGATTAATTTCGCACCTGTAACACCTTCTGTACCCTCAATGAAAATATCACCCGTTGCAATGACACTAAAACCTTTTTGAACAGTTCCACTAATGCTAATTGAACCATCAAATTCAACATTTCCTGTCTCTAACCCAACATCTCCATCGATTGGCAAATGATTATTAATCATTAATAATCCTTGTCTTTCCTCTACAACGCCTTTATTTAATGCCCGAATGACAATTTTTCCATCCTCTTCTACTTCATATGCAGATTTACGATCATACTTTAATGGTATATCTTTACCTGGAGGAGCTGGAATTTCTTCTCCGTAAACATTTTTGCCATTTACACCAGGTTGGGCGGGGATTTTCTCTCCTAACCAGTCATTTTCATTGATTTCAAATATGAAATTCATATCAAAATAATCAGCTTTTCCATCTTCCCTTATGACAGGTTTTCTCTCCGGAATCTTTATGTATGTAACCTGTGCATCTTCCCCTTTAATTGGTTCCGTTCCTTCAGCAATTACAATTGGTTTCCCGATCGTAATCGATTCTAGATTAAGCTCTTTTATTCCATGGACAATCTGTCTTTGAGTCAATATGTCATTTAGTTCTTTTTGAAATTGACTTGGATTTTCCAAAATGGTTGATTCATAAACAATAAGATGGGCTGTCATCTTATCTTTTGATACTTCAATTTCCATCGGAGGCAACCAGTAACCGATTTCGACAGGATTCGACACTTCTTCTTTTAGAGCTTTTTTTAAATTTGAAAAATTTGACAGTTTTATTCGAGTAAGAGAGCCTAATATTTCATCGAATTGTTTAATTGGAAAACCCTTTTTATAGTTTTGAATATAAACTTTACCGTTTTCTTCGATTAACTCAAAATAATCATTGGAAAATATACGCACATATGCTCACCTCTTGTACTATAATATAATTTTTTTATTTAAAGTGTAATACCTTTTATAAAATTAATATGATAAAGTAATAAAAAGTCACCTCAATAAAGAGGTGACAATTGGATGGAAAAATCTATTGTTAATAATAATATGACAATGAAAGAAAATACGATTATGAAGCCACTAGTTCAATACGAATTTTGTCAGCAATCATGGCAATAAACTCGCTATTTGTAGGTTTTGATTTTAAATGATGGACTGTATATCCAAACATTTGAGAGATGGATTCATAATTTCCACGGTTCCATGCAACTTCAATGGCATGACGGATTGCTCTTTCAACACGAGAAGGAGTTGTACCAAATTTCTTTGCAATTTCTGGATATAAAATTTTTGTAACAGAACCTAACAATTCAATATCGTGATATACCATTTGAATAGCTTCTCGTAAATATGCATAGCCTTTGATATGCGCAGGTACGCCAATTTCCTTAATAATTGATGTAATCGTAGTATCCAATTGTCTCTGATTCACTTTTCCATTTGGTTCAGGCTGTAACACACTTTGTCTCTTGACAGTTTCACGCTTTTGGCCTGCGCAATGCAAAATTTTCTGAACGAGCTGATCAAACTCAAAAGGTTTTAACATAAAATAGGAAGCCCCGTATGTAACAGCCTGTTTCATTACATCTTCTTGTCCAAAAGCCGTCAACATAATGACTTGAGTATCGCGAAAACGATCATTTTTATACATTTCTTGAAGAACGCCTAAACCATCTAAATGGGGCATAATAATGTCCAACAACAAAATGTCTGGGTTATATTCTTCTAACATATTGAGACACAATTTACCGTTTGAAGCAGTTGCAACTATTTCAATGTCTGGATGATTTTCAAAGTATTGTTCCATTGTTCTCACTAAATCTCGGTTATCATCGGCAATTGCAACTCTAATTTTCGTCATGTAAAATCCCCCTTATAGCCTTCTCCCTAATATTGCATTTTTAATACTTATATGTCATAGTTTCCGTTTACTTGACACTATTCTTTTCGACATTTTATCGAAAAAACCTTTATCGAATTTAAAAATGAGAAGGTAGTCGTAATTTTTATGTATATTGTGACAGAAATCACCATTTATTTCTAATTTCATTTTTTCGTCATACAATGTTTTTAATTCGATTATCAAAAAAAGACTATACCAAAATGTTGGCATAGTCTTTTCGGCTTAATTTGGCTTCTTTTTTAACATCTCTGATAAGGTTATGGCTGCACCTCGAGCTGGTTGTTCGACAAACATATGTGTTACTGCACCAACAAATTTACCATTTTGCAAAATGGGACTTCCGCTCATCCCTTGTAATATGCCACCTGTTTTGGATAAAAGATTTTGATCGGTTATTTCAAATTGTAAAAAATTATCTTCTATCTTCACAATTTCAATTGTAAAGGATTCAACTTTTGAACCTTCAATAGCTGTAAGAAGTTCTGCTTTTCCTAATTGAATTTCATCATCATGCATAATCTCAATAGGCTTACGCATTATTTCTTTTACATCTAATTCCCAATTACCAAAAATACCATATATATCATTGGATGAAATATTTCCTAAACGTATATCGTCATGATTAATGACAGAAATTTTATAACCAGGATTTCCAGGGCTCGATTTTTTTATTTGCTCAATTGATGCTAAAAAAATAGAACCATCTGTAAATTCAGGAGGTTTATTTAATACACCGTCGATGATTTGATGACCTAATGCACCGTATTCTTTCGATTCAGGATCAATAAAGGTTAATGTACCGATGCCATCCGTTTCATCTTTTAGAAAGGGAAGTATATTATTTGCTTGATCGTTCGTTAGTGTAATGGTTCTTGTATGATTGGACGATTGTTTAATGGTTAGGCTTATTTCCGAATCAGTCATGGATTCCTTCAACATCTCGATAGATTGTATTGGCTTTCCGTTGACTTCTTTTATAATATCACCTTTTTTTAACCATTGTCCATTTGGTAATAATACATCATGAGCTACATATATAAATGGCAATTCTAACTGAATCCCTATCGATTCACCCATCGGAATTAGCTTTTTTGCTTCGGCTGCTGCTGAAGGTGACAAAAGTGCGATGATGAGCACAAGATAAGTCAACAGATTACGCAAATGGCATTTCATAGTCCACCTCCTCAAATTGTTTGTAACATTACTATGTGTAACTGTTCTTTTAATAATGTGAGGTAAATATTTGTCGCTTAGGTACTTTCAAAATTAGTAAAAGTAGATTTTGTAATATAAGGAGTCATCAAATTGATGACTCCTCCTTATTGCATCGAGGTAGAACTTATTAATTGTTCTTTGATTTCATTTTTCTTTATAAGTGCTAATTGCAATAATTCTCGCGCATGTTGCAATGTCAATTCTGTAATTTCAGTTCCGCTCATCATGCGACTAATTTCTTCTACCCGTGTATCATTTTCAATTACTTGAACAGTCGTAAAAGTGCGATTTTGTTCAACTTGCTTTGATATTAAGTAATGCTGATCTGCCATTGCTGCAACTTGAGGCAAATGAGAAATGCATAATACTTGTGAATTGAATGAAATATTGGCGATTTTTTCAGCAATTGCCTGTGCAACGCGGCCGCTTACACCTGTATCCACTTCATCAAAAATGATGGATGTAATTTGAGATTTCGATGAAAAAATGGTTTTTAATGCAAGCATTATTCTCGATAATTCTCCGCCGGATGCAATTTTTGGCAAAGATTTAGGAGGTTCTCCTACATTGGTGGATATATAGAATGATATATAGTCTTTCCCATTTATGTCGAAATTATTTAAACGCTCAAACTGAACGATAAATTTCGCTTTTTCCATATGTAAATCACGAAGCTCATTCATTATGGCTTCACTTAATATACCTGCACATTTTTTTCGAACTTTCGTTAATTCATCACACAATTGGTCTAATTCAGATTCCATTTTTCTTAAATCTTGTTCTTTTTGTTGAATGGCTTCATCTCGATTTAATAGTGTGTTTAGTTCTTCTTTAATTTTTTCATAATATGTAATAATCTCTTTTACGGTACTTCCATATTTTCGTTTCATCATTTGATATTGTGCAAGCCGTGATTCTATTTCATTTAATCGTTCAGGGTCAAATTCAAGTTCATCAATGATATTTTTGATTTGATATGAAGCATCTTGCAACGCATAGAATGAAGATGATACAGCTTCAAAGGAATCATGAAATTGCTCATCTAATGAAACGATATCTTCCAAAGCGCTCATCGCTTCTCCAATACAATCTAGTCCTTTTAATTCTCCAGAAATTGCATCGTAGGCATGAATGGCTCGTTCATAAATCTTATGAAAATTTTGCAATCGTTTCCGTTCTTCAAGTAAAGCCTCTTCTTCTTTTTCTGATAATTTTGCATCTTCTAGCTCTTGAATTTGGAATTGATACAAATCAATACGTTGAGCTGTCTGTTGTTCATCGATATTGATGGCATCGACTTCTTTTTTTAATAAACGATATTCATGATAGAGGCGATGATATTTGTCTTTGATTGGCTGGATTTGTTTTTCAGCAAATTGATCAAGTAAATCGATATGGCGCTTCTCATCCATTAATTCTTGGCTTTCATGTTGTCCATGAATATCCACTAGCGTGGAGCCGATATCACGTAAAACCGATAATGTAACAAGTTTACCATTTACTCGACATACGCTTTTTCCATTTTCATTAATATCTCTCCGTAATATGATGGTACCTTCTTCATGGTCTATACCGGCATCAGATAATTTTTCAAAGACAGGATGATTGTCGGAAACAAAAAACAAACCCGTTAATTCCGCTTTTTTTGCACCGTGTCGCACAAATTCTTGACTTGCTCGTCCACCAGCTAACAAATGAACAGCATCGATAATGATGGACTTTCCGGCTCCTGTTTCACCTGTTAGAACGGTTAATCCATCATTAAAGTAAACGGTTAATTCGTCGATAATGGCGAAATTACGTATATTCAGCTCTTTCAACAAACAGACCACCTCAAATTATATTAAATCTAAAATGCGTTGTTGTATGATTTCCCTCTGTCCTTCATCCCGTACGATGATGAGAATCGTATCATCACCGGATAATGTACCTAATACTTCCGGCCATTCTAGATGGTCAATCAAAACCGCAACAGCATTTCCGTTTCCTGGAAGTGTTTTCAACATTAAAAAGTGAGCAACGCCATCAATGCTGACGAAAGAATCGGTTAAAGCCCTTTGCAATTTTTGCAATGGATTAAACCGTTGATCTGCCGGTAAACTGTATTTGTATCGTCCATCAGGAAGTGGTACTTTCACTAAATGTAATTCCTTAATATCTCTTGAGACCGTTGCTTGTGTAACATTAAAACCTGCTTCTTTTAAAGCAGAAACTAGTTCATCTTGCGTTTCAATTTCATTGTTAGCAATAATTTCACGAATTTTCATATGCCTTTGACCTTTACTCATAAATAGCACCTCTTAATGTATATAAATGTATATTTATACTATCATTATAAGTTCTTATTCAGCAAGTAAAAATAGGGAATGACGATTGCCATTCCCTAGCATACAACTTAATTTAATTCTTGGTGAGCTAATTCAACAACTTTTTGGAAATCAGTGAATGCCGAAACATGTTGTCCTTCTGATGGTTTTTGTAGATGGAATAAAAATTCAATATTCCCTTCCCCTCCCGTAATTGGAGAGTAGGTAGCATTTTTTACTACAAAACCAACATCTGTCGCCATTTTTGCAGTGTTTTCCAACACTTCTAAATGTGTTTTAGTATCACGAACAATGCCCTTTTTCCCCACTTTTTCTTTACCAGCTTCAAATTGTGGTTTGACAAGTGCCACTACATCACCGTTCGGAAGTAAAATGTTGTGCAAAACTGGTAAAATAAGCGATAAGGAAATAAAGGAAACATCAATCGTCGCAAAATCTGGTAATCCCTTTGTAAAATCTTCCGGCTTTGAATAGCGAAAATTTGTTTTTTCCATTACCGTGACACGTTCATCTGTTCTTAATTTCCAAGCTAATTGGTTGGATCCTACATCTAAGGCATAACAATGTTTAGCACCGTTCTGAAGAGCACAATCAGTAAATCCCCCAGTAGATGAACCAATATCTAGCATTAATTTTCCTTCCACGGACAAATCGAATTCTTGTAATGCTTTTTCTAATTTTAAACCGCCTCGACTAACGTATTTTAATTGTTCACCTTTCACTTCCAACGGCGCATCAATCGAGATTTTTTCTCCCGGCTTATCAATTCGCAATTCTTTTGAAAAAACAATGCCCGCCATGATTGCTCGTTTTGCTTTTTCCCGGGTTTCACATAACCCCCTCTGTACGAGAAGAACATCTACCCGTTCTTTCGGAGATTTCGTCATACGGTATTTTTACCTAACGATTTTTTAATTAAGGATTCAATGCGAGCAATTGTTTCTTCTTTTGTAATGTGCAGTTCTTCCAATAATAAATCGACACTGCCATGGTCCACAAAACGATCTGGAATCCCCATTCGTTCTATTTCAACTTGGTTGTATTTATTATCGCTGGCAAACTCTAATATGGCACTGCCAAATCCACCTTTTAATACGCCTTCTTCAATCGTTAATATCGGCATATTTTTCCCCATGATGTCATGAAGCATGTTGTCATCAAGTGGTTTGATAAATCGAGCATTCACTACTTTTACATGTATATTACGACTAGCTAACTCATCTGCAGCTTCTAAAGCCATCGAAATAGTCGTACCGAATGTTAAAATGGCTGCATCTTGACCTTCTCTCAGCACTTCCCAAGAACCAATTGGAATCGTTTTTAGCTCCTCATCAAGAGGAACGCCTACCCCATTGCCGCGGGGATAACGGAGAGCGATTGGTCCTTCATTATATTCAATAGCAGTTTTGACCATATGTTGCCCTTCGTTTTCATCTTTCGGCATCATGATTACGATATTTGGGATATGGCGTAAAAAGGCAATATCAAAAACACCTTGATGGGTATCGCCATCTGCACCGACAAGTCCCGCACGATCAATGCCAATGAAAACATTTAAATTTTGGCGAGCGATATCATGCAGTACTTGATCATATGCTCGCTGTAAAAATGTCGAGTAAATTGCTAAAAATGGCTTCATATTTTGTGTCGCTAATCCCGCAGCCATTGTCGTTGCATGCTGTTCTGCAATTCCAACATCGAAGAATCGATCTGGAAAATCTTTTTGAATACCTTCCATTTTCGAACCTACTGGCATTGCAGGTGTGATCGCTACAATACGTTTATCTTCTTTCATTAATTTTCGAACGGTTTCCGAAACTAAACTAGACCAAGAAGGGCCTTTCGCATTATTTTTGACGAAGGCTCCTGTTTCAATTTTATAAGGTCCTGTACCGTGCCAAGTACCAACTTTATCTTCCTCAGCCGGCTTATATCCTTTTCCTTTTTTTGTCACTACATGAACAAGAACTGGTCGATCTTCTACTTTTTTCGCATATTCTAACGTTTTTTCTAAAGCATCGAAATCGTGGCCGTCAATCGGACCTAAATATTTAAAGCCCATTTCCTCAAAAAACACTCCGGAAACAACAAGATACTTTAAACTATCCTTCACACGATCAGCCGCATGAGCAAGTTTTCCACCAAAAACAGGCACTCGCTTCATCAAAGATTCTAATTCTTCTTTCGCCTTAGAATATTCCTTAGCAGTTCTTAATCGGCCTAAAATATTGTGCAATGCACCGACATTTGGCGCGATGGACATTTCGTTGTCATTTAAAATGACAATCATTCTTCTTCGATCGTGCCCAATATGATTCAATGCTTCTAGTGCCATTCCACCAGTTAAAGCCCCATCGCCAATAATCGGAACAATATAATTGTTTTCCTTCTTTATATCTCTCGCAATGGCCATTCCCATTGCTGCTGATAATGAAGTTGAACTGTGGCCCGTTTCCCATTCATCGTGCTTGCTTTCTGCTCGTTTTGGAAAACCACTTAACCCTTTATATTGACGTAATGTGTTAAATTCTCTTGCTCGTCCTGTCAAGATTTTGTGTACGTATGCTTGGTGACCTACATCCCATAAAAACTTGTCAAAAGGGCTATTAAAGGCTCTATGCAATGCAATAGTTAATTCAACTACCCCTAAATTTGGTCCGATATGTCCACCTGTAATTGAGCATTTTTCTATTAGAAAATCTCGAATGTCTTGAGCAAGTTTCTCTAATTGTTGCTTATTTAACTTTTTTAAAAAGGATGGACCAGTAATTGTCGTTAAATCCATCTCTCACACACCTTTTCATCAGTTTATTCACATCGAAGTTTTAACTATTATATCAAGCTAATATCAATGGCAAAAGTAATTTATTTTATCTATTAATTATTTCTGGAAATGATATAGTTCGCAAATTCTCTTAATAACGTCGTGTCTTCCGGTAAATTGTTCAAAGCGTTCAGAGCGTATTGATAATGTTCATTTAATTTTTGTTTTGCACCATCCAGTGTGAGTAGTGCAGGATAAGTACTTTTATTGCTCTCTTCGTCCTTACCAGCTGTCTTTCCTAACTGTTCTGATGTGCCTTCCACATCTAAAATATCATCTTGTATTTGAAATGCGAGGCCAATATGTCGTGCATATTCTATTAACGCTTTTCGAGCTTCCATTGTTGCATTGGATAATACTGCACCCGCTTCAATGCTAAAACGAAGAATTGCTCCTGTCTTATTTAAATGGACTTGTTCCAATTCCGATAAATTCAATTGACGGTTTTCACCATCTAAATCTAGAACTTGTCCCCCAACCATGCCTTCCGCACCGCTAGCAACACTTAATAAGTTGATTAATTCAACCTTTTTATCAGCAGAAATATTTTCCATTCGCGCTAAAACGCCAAAAGCCAATGTGTTTAAAGCATCTCCGGCAAGGGTAGCCATCGCCTCTCCGAATACAACATGATTCGTCGGTTTACCGCGTCTTAAATCATCGTTATCCATACTAGGTAGATCATCATGGATGAGGGAATATGTATGAATCATTTCAACCGCAGCACCAACTGTATAAACTTCTTTTTGTTTATAGTTAAACATTTCGGAAACGGCAACGACAAACAATGGACGAATTCTTTTTCCTCCTGCCCTTAACGAGTATAACATAGATTCTTTTAATGTATGCGGTGCAACTAATCGTTCCACTTGGTATTCAAGTTCACGGTTAATATAGTCAAGATGTTCATTGATAAATAGCTTTAAACGATTATTCATTGTATTATTCCTCTCCATTTGTTGGTTCGAAAGGCTTCTTCTCGCCATTTTCATTGACAATTGAAATCAATTGTTCTTCAGCATTTCTTAGCTTTTCGTGGCAGTATTTTGACAACTCCATACCCTTTTTATATAAGTCAATGGCTTCTTCTAGTGGAACATCTCCCTGTTCTAATTTACGAACAATCTCCTCTAATTCCGTCATTGCATCGGCAAATGTTTGTTTAGTCATCTTTTTCACCAACTTTTTCTTGAATTTCTATTACCTTTGCATGCACGATTCCATCCTGAAGATGGATCGAAAGGTCATCTTGTTTTTCTAACTGAGAGATCGATTTAACGACCTTTTCATCTTTATAAGTAACGCTAAATCCTCTTTCCATAATTGTCAAAGGATTTAATGCTTGAAGGGTGCGAATCGTGTAATGGAAATTCTCTCTTTTTCGATTTAACGCTTGAAAAGCAGTTCTTGTCAACAAGTACGAAATTTGTTCTAATTGTTTCTTATAGTAGACAATTGCATTTTGTGGTGAATGAATTTTTAACGTACCATCGAGTTGAGATAATTCATTTTTCTTTTTCATCAGGAACATTTGACTGGCTCGTTGTAAATTTATATCCGCTTGAATCAATCTTTCTGTAAAAGGCCGATACAACCGTTCAGGTTGAGATAAAGGATATGATTGTTGCAATTTATTAAGACGATTTCTTTCATAAATCAACTTGCTTCTTACGATTTGATGCATTTGGGATTGAAAAGCTAATATTCGTTGATATAGTTCCTGAATGTTCGGTACAGCAAGCTCTGCAGCGGCAGTCGGTGTTGGTGCACGGAGATCTGCAACGAAATCTGCAATCGTCGTATCTGTTTCATGACCCACTGCACTAATAATTGGTATGCGACTCTCAAAAATCGCTCTTGCAACAATTTCCTCGTTAAAGGCCCATAAATCTTCAATGGATCCTCCCCCACGACCTACAATCAGTACGTCAGCTAATCCTTGTTCATTCGCCAATTGAATATTTTTCGCTATAGATTGTGCTGCACCATTTCCTTGGACAAGGGTAGGATAAATGATAATTTCTGCAAGTGGATATCTTCTATTAATGGTTGTGCAAATATCGCGAATTGCTGCACCTGTTGTTGCTGTACATACACCGATTACTTTTGGAAATTTTGGAATTGGTTGTTTAAAGTTTGGATTAAATAATCCTTCTTTATGTAATTTTTCTTTTAATTGATTAAAAGCGATAAAAAGACTTCCGATACCATCCGGTTCCATCGATAGAACATATAATTGATATGAACCTTGAGCTTCGTAAACATTAACATCTCCACGTATAAAAACTTGCATGCCATCTTCAGGTTTGAATTTTAATTGGCTTGCATGTGTCCGGAACATCAGTGCATTAATTCGAGCGGCATCATCTTTTAAAGTGAAGTAAATATGCCCAGATGTATGTATTTTTACGTTGGATAGTTCACCTTTCACATAAACGTCTCGTAAGTGTGGATCCGCATCAAATTTTCTTTTAATATATCTCGTTAAAGCTTTCACTGTTAAATAAGAAGATGGCATCGTGTAACTCCCCTTTTGCAAGCCTGTTATAGTACAAAAATTGCAACCATTAGAAAAGCTGTTTTCCTAGAAAAACAGCTTTCTCTTTCATTGTACAATTTTTATCGTTATTTGTCGCCTAATGTTTTTTCTGCCGATTTAACTGTATTATACAGCAACATCGTAATCGTCATTGGCCCCACTCCACCTGGTACAGGGGTAATATATGAAGAGATTGGTTCCACTTCTTCATAGTTTACATCACCAACTAACTTGTTGTTTTCAACTCGGTTGATACCTACGTCTATAACGACAGCACCTTCTTTAACATGTTCACGCGTAATGAAATTCGGTCGGCCTACAGCGGCAATTAAAATATCCGCTTGCTTCGTAATAGAAGGTAAGTCTTTCGTTTTTGAATGGGTATATGTAACTGTTGCATCGTTTTGCAGTAACAGTTGGCCCATTGGTTTACCAACGATATGGCTGCGACCCACTACAACTGCATGTTTTCCTGCGATTTCGATGCCAGAGTACTCTAATAATTTCATAACGCCAAATGGAGTACATGGTAAGAATGTATCTTGCCCCAACATCATTTTACCAACGCTAACTGGTGAAAAACCATCGACATCTTTATCTGGTGAAATTGCGGCGATCACCTTATCTTCATTAATGTGTTTTGGCAATGGCAATTGTACTAAAATACCATGAATCTCTTTTCGTTCATTTAACGTGTGAATTTGCTCTAATAATTCTTCTTCATTTGTATTTTCAGGTAATTTAATCACTTCTGAATAAATGCCAATCGCTTCACATGAACGATGCTTATTTCGTACATACGTTTGAGATGCTGGATCTTCACCTACTAAAATAACAGCTAAACCTGGTGTTACTCCCTTTTCCTTTAATTCTTTCACTCTTTCTGCAATTGACTCGCGGATTTGTTGCCCTATTGCTTTTCCATCAATAATTTGAGCCACGATTCTTCCTCCCAGTGCTTTCTCTAATTTCATGGAACTTTTAAAAATGAATGTTCTTACTGTTCAACAAACTTAGAAAGTACTCCATTGACAAATTTGCTAGATTTGTCATCTCCAAAAGTTTTTGCTAATTCGATTGCTTCATCCAACACGACTGCTGAAGGTGTCTCATCCATATAAAGTAATTCATATAAGGCTAATCGCAAAATAGTTCGTTCTATTTTAGGCAAACGATATAACGACCAATTCTCCAATTTTTCTTCAAGTTGACGATCAATTTCTTGTAGTTTTTCAGTTACACCATATACTAACGTTTTAAAAAAAGGATTCATTTCATTGTCTTCTATTATATGACTAATTGCCTCTTCTAGCGTTAAATCGGTATTTTCTAACTGAAATAAAACTTGTAACGCTTTTTCACGAATCTCGTGCCGTTTCATAATTTAACTCCTTCATTTCTAACATTCGTACCTATTATAACTATTGTTTGCAAAAAATACATTAGCAAATCACAATTTGATAAAAATACAACAATTTCTATTATAACATTACTTTTTCAAGTTAAAGAAATAAAAAATTTTTATGGCGTACATGAAATGTAAAAAGCTCCATCAGCAATTCGACTAATGGAGCTTTAAAATTCTTTACATATTCATTTTGTTGTTGATGTTTTTTTCTGTTTCTTTCGCCTGCTTAAAATCTTTCTTGTAATGAACTTCTTGCGCTTTTGATTTATTGTTTTTCTCAGATAATTTTTCGTGGATTGGCTTTTTCATTTTCTCTCTCCTTTCTCACTGATACTTCGTTAGTTTGAACGTTTGGAGGAGAGAAATTCTATTACCAATTTTTATTTGAAATATCTTGCCGCATTGACAGCTTTTTTCCACCCTTGATACAGTTTCTCCCTTTTTTCGGAACTCATATTTGGTTCAAATCTTCTCTCAAGATTCCAATATTGTGCAATCTCATCTTGATTTTTCCAAAAACCAACTGCCATTCCAGCAAGATAAGCAGCACCCAGCGCCGTTGTTTCATTCACAGAAGGACGCTCAACCTGCACATTTAATAAATCGGATTGAAACTGCATCAATAAATTGTTTTTCACAACGCCCCCATCTACCCGTAAAGACTTTAATGGAATTTCTGAATCCGATTCCATCGCACTGCACACGTCTTTCGTTTGATAGGCTAATGATTCCAAGGTTGCTCGAATGAAATGCTCCTTCGTCGTTCCTCGCGTTAAACCGAATATAGCGCCTCTTACATCGCTATCCCAATATGGTGTTCCAAGCCCAACAAAAGCAGGTACTACGTAAACCCCTTCTGTTGAATCAACTCTTTCTGCATAACGTTCGCTTTCACTGGAATGTTGAAACATGCGAAGTCCATCCCTTAACCACTGGATGGCAGAACCAGCTACAAAAACGCTACCTTCTAATGCATATTCCACTCTTCCATCGATTCCCCAAGCGATTGTTGTAAGTAGTCCATGTTTTGATTGTACAGCTTTTTCACCGGTATTCATCAACATAAAGCAGCCGGTACCGTATGTATTTTTCACCATACCTGGAGTGAAACATGCTTGACCGAATAAAGCTGCTTGTTGGTCACCAGCTATGCCACTAATCGGTACCTCAACTCCAAAAAAGTTCTTTTTTGAAACATATCCATAAACTTCTGAAGATGGACGAACTTTCGGCAGCATTGTACAAGGCACGTTTAATATTTCGAGCAACTCTTCATCCCATTTTAAATCGTAAATGTTATACATTAAAGTTCTAGAAGCATTGGAATAATCCGTCACATGTACAGATCCTTCTGTTAATTTCCAGATAATCCACGTATCAATTGTCCCGAACAGTAAGTCTCCTTTTTCAGCTTTTTCTCTTGTCCCTTCCACATGATCTAAAATCCATTTTACTTTCGTTCCTGAAAAGTAAGGGTCAATTAATAATCCTGTTTTATTTCGAAATAGTTCGTTATAGCCTTTTTCATTCAACTCGTCGCAAATTTCTGCAGTTTGTCTTGATTGCCATACAATGGCATTATAGACCGGATTCCCGCTGTTTTTATCCCAAACAACCGTCGTTTCCCGTTGATTTGTAATGCCAATTGACGCAATTTGCTCTGGTTGTATATTTTTTTCAGATAAAACTGACGCAATTACCGATAAAACCGAACTCCATATTTCATTCGCATCGTGTTCGACCCAGCCTGGTTTAGGAAAATATTGATTGAATTCTTTTTGAGCAATATGAACAACTTCTCCATGTTTATTGAACAAAATTGCTCGTGTACTAGTCGTTCCTTGATCTAGAGATAAAATATATTGTTCCACATCCTTCACTCCTTCCACATTCCACCCATTGAATAATTTATTCTTGATGGATAGTAAAACTCCTTCGATTTCCATGAATTTCGATAACACATTTCAGAAAAATTGTTAAATAAAAAACATCAAAGGACAACTTTGATAGTCATCCATTTGATGTTAATAAATGCTTATATAATTCTAAAGGGAAATCTCCTCTTCGGCATTCGTTTCAAATTGAATTGCGGTAATGTGAACATTTACTTCGCTCGTCTCAATGGATGTCATGTTATAAATGGCTTGGCGAATGGCTGTTTGAATGTCTTTAGCTACTTTTGGAATTGAATTTCCGTATTTTATTGAACAATATACGTCAATCAGTATTTCCCCATCTTCGCTGATTGTTGCTTTAACCCCTTTTGAATGTACTTTTTTCCCAAATCGTTCAGCGACTCCAGATGCAAAATTACCGCGAGTAGATGCAACACCTTCTACTTCATTCGTTGCAATCCCCGCAATCACTTCAATGACTTCTGGGGCAACCTCAATTTTCCCAAGTTCTTCTTTGCCGGAAGGAGCAGGTTGTATAAATGCTTTTGCAGACTTTTCAGCCATCTTCTTCATCCTCTCTTTTCTTTCCAAAACTGTTTATCACAGTTCTCAAATTGCACCGATTAATGATTATTATACAAAATTTTCTTCATCCCCTGTACTAAAACAAAGAATTTCACGAAATATTCTAAGCCTGTTCTTTGAAACTTTGTGCAAGCAATTCAAAGGATTTTCTTCTTTTCTCTTGATCGTAAATCGGACCATTTACCATGATTTCATCAACAGCTCTTCTCTGAGCTATAAATTCCATGATTTGTTTATAAACAGTTTCTTTGGATCCCGCAAAAGTATACTTTAATGTGTGTAAAACTTGCTTTTTCTCTTCTTCGTTCCATAATTCATCCATGTTTGTAGGTGCGGGTGTTTTTCCACGCTTTCCTCGAATCATCCCTAAAAATTGCTGGTATAATGAGCTTGCTAAAAATTCTCCTTCGTCATCAGTATCAGCAACAAAAGCATTAATGCTGACCATCGTATAAGGAGCATCTAAAAATTGTGAAGGTCTAAAATTCCGGTGATATGTATCAATTGCATCGTCTAATAGATCCGGAGCAAAGTGACTTGCAAAAGCAAAAGGTAATCCTAAAACGCCTGCGAGTCTTGCGCTATATAAACTGGACCCTAAAAGCCATATCGGAATATTTAAGCCTTTTCCAGGCACTGCAATAACCGCACGGTGTTCATCATCAAAATAGCTCATCAATTCATCCACTAATTCATCAAATTGATATGCTCCTGCCTCATCTCTTCTTAACGCTCTCGCCGTTAACATATCCGTTCCAGGTGCTCGTCCTAGTCCTAAATCGATTCTTCCCGGAAACATGGACTCTAATGTTCCAAACTGTTCAGCAATGACGAGCGGTGCGTGGTTTGGAAGCATGATTCCTCCTGCCCCTACACGAATTTTATTCGTTGCTCCTGCTAAATAACAAATGAGAACAGCAGTTGCTGAACTTGCAATTCCTTCCATATTATGATGCTCAGCTACCCAATATCGATGATAGCCACATTTTTCTGCAAGTTGAATTAATGCGCGGCTATGAAGAAAAGCATCCGCTGGAGTTTCACCTTCTAATACAGGTGCTAAATCAAGGACTGATAATTTCGGTAACATTATTTCACTCCCTTTCTCGTTAAACTTAGTATAGCGCTTTGTTAAGGAAAAAGCATAAAACACGCTTCTCCGAAAGTGGTTATTAAATAAAAAAAGAGCCTTCAAATTGAAGGCTCCGTAAGTTCAGTTAGTTTTTCACAGTTTCTTTTTTTGTATTTAATACATCATTTTCTTCAAGGAATTTTGTATTGAATTTCCCTGATTTAAACACTTCGTTGTTCATTAAAGCATGGTGGAATGGTATCGTTGTATGAATACCAGGCCCTTCAACAACAAATTCGCTCAATGCACGATTCATACGAGCGATTGCTTCTTCGCGTGTATCCGCATGTACAATTAATTTTGCAACCATCGAATCGTAGTATGGCGGAATTGTGTATCCAGGATATACTGCGGAGTCGATTCGTACTCCAGGACCACCAGGTGTAATATATGTTTCAACTGTACCAGCAGCTGGCATGAAGTTTTTGTATGCATTTTCCGCATTGATGCGGCACTCAATAGCCCAGCCTTTTAATTGAATATCTTCTTGTGTCAATGTTAATTTTTCGCCAGAAGCGATTTTGAGCTGTTGCTGAACTAAATCGACGCCAGTAACCATTTCTGTTACAGGGTGTTCTACTTGAATACGAGTATTCATTTCCATGAAGTAGAACTTGTCCTCATTATAATCATAAATAAATTCGATTGTACCAGCACCTTCATAGCCACAAGCTTTTGCTGCCTTTACAGCAGCTTCCCCCATCTCTGCACGTCTTTCTGGAGATAATGCAGGAGATGGTGCTTCCTCAACTAATTTTTGCATGCGTCGTTGTACTGTACAGTCACGTTCACCAAGATGAATCACATTTCCATATGCATCTGCTAATACTTGGATTTCACAGTGACGGAAGAATTCGATGTATTTTTCTAAATATACACCAGGATTTCCGAATGCTGCTTGAGCTTCTTTTTGAGTAATTTCAATACCTTTTACTAACTCTTCTTCTGTACGAGCAACCCGGATTCCTTTACCACCGCCACCAGCAGTCGCTTTAATAATGACTGGATAGCCAATTTCAGCTGCCCATTTTTTACCTGTTTCAATATCAGGAACAATGCCTGTACCAGGTACTAAAGGTACTCCTGCTTCTTCCATTGTCGCACGGGCAACGTCTTTCATCCCCATGATGCGAATGGATTTGGAAGAAGGACCAATGAATTTAATGCCAGCATTTTCACATGCTTCAGCAAAATCTGCATTTTCTGCTAGGAATCCATAACCTGGATGTATCCCATCGGCACCCGTTTTCTCTGCAACGCTTAATACGGCTGGAAAACTTAAATAGGAATCTTTTGATAGTTTTGGACCGATGCAATATGCTTCGTCAGCAAGTTTTACATGTAAGCTATCACGATCCGCTTCAGAATATACTGCAACCGTTTGAATTCCTAATTCTTTACAAGCACGAATAATACGAACCGCAATTTCTCCGCGGTTAGCAATTAATACTTTTTTTAACATTTTGGTCACCTCTTATTCAGTAGGTTTCACTAGGAATAGTGGTTGACCGAATTCTACTAGCTGTTCATTTTTCACCAGTACTTCAACAATTTCACCTTTAACTTCTGCTTCGATTTCGTTAAATAATTTCATTGCTTCAACGATACATACAATTGTATCAGGTTCCACTTTGTCCCCTACTTTAACGTAAGGAGGTGAATCAGGTGATGGTGCTGCATAGAATGTTCCTACCATCGGTGAAGTGATTTTATGTAATGTAGGATCATCTAAATTTACAGGTTTTGCTTCAGAAGTACTTGCTGCAGGTGCTGCGCTTTCAGCTTGTGGTTTTACTTCTTCTTTTGGTTCTGCTTGTACCTGTGGTTGAGCTTGTTGTACAACAGTTTGTACTTTCGGTGCTACCACTTCTGTTACAACACCTTGATTTTTCTTTAATTTAATTTTTGCACCATCTACTTCATATATGAATTCGTCAAGAGATGATGAATCAACTAGTTTAATAATCTCACGAAGTTCTTGTACTTTAAACAATGTAGACACCCCTTCTTTTTATTCAATACAATAATCATTTTATATCCTTTCAACAGATTTTGAAACAATATTTTTTAATTTTCTATAAAATGAGCAAAAAACAGTGCTTTCGTTACGTAAACGAAGCACTGTTCATCTTCTGTTATACAACATCGTTTCTCCATTCAAAATTATATCTCAATAATAATTGGATTGAACGCTTACTGTCACATCTTGAATATCATTAATTTGTTGACGAACAACATAGATAATTTCACTCGCTTGAGCTTTCGAAATTTCATCGGATAATACTGTCACTTGTACTTTACCATCTTTTACATGTACTAATGCATCAGAATAGCCAAGATTTTCAATTAACATTTCAAGCATAGCCTCAGCAGATTCTCTCTTAATTAACTCATTCATTTGATTATATGCTTCATTTTTTTCCTCTGCAGAATATTCACTGGAAGCAATTTTTTGTTCTAATTGCTCTCTTAATTGGCTACGTTCATTAGCAATTTCCATTCTTAAATCTTCAAATAAATGGCTTTCAGATACTGTAGGCGTTGTTAATTTTTCATCTGCATTTGTTAAAGTTGTTTCTTCAAGGGTATCATCCGTAAAAATTGTCATTAAATCCACATTACGATTTGGTTCAAATACATAATACACTGAAATGACAGCAGCTAAACTCAATAATGTTAATAGCCAAACAGTTCTTCTTTTTACTTTCATTGTTCATCTCCTTTACTTTCCATCGGTACAATCATAATTCTGTGGGTAGGCATTTGCATAACTTTACTGATCGTTTCAAGAAGCTGCCTTTGGACTTTTGGATCCTTCGCACCTTCTGAAACAATGAGCAATCCTGATACAGTAGTGGTATTGTTACTTGAACGAAAATAGTTGCTTAAAGTTCCATCCGTATTTGAAGGATTTTCATCGTAATGAAAATAAACCTTTACTTGTCCAACGCCTTCTATTTCACTTAAAGCTTGTTCAAGTCTACCTTCTGCTGAAACAGTATCATATCGCTCAACGGATGCATCACTCGTTGCTGAAATGTACGCAATGAACGCTAGAACTGCAATAGGTATAATTAATAGATTTAACTTTGTCCATTTCTTTTCCACCTCACGTTCTTAGTGCCCCCCTTCTCTCATGTTTCAAAACATTGTATGAATGAAGTACAAGCTCTATGCTTTATAGTTTGAGAATTTCTAATAAAGTTGTAATGACAATTAATAGAGTTGCTAGTTTGACATAGACCATAATCTCTTTTTCCTCAGCCAGTAATAGCAAGCACTTTCCTATTAGTATGATGGCGATTAATTTGATCAAAAGCTTTTTCCCACCCCGAGCTGCAAAATTACCATGAAGATGAGCCAAATGAAAACGAAAGCGATTCCTAATAGCATTGCTGAAGCGCATAAGACGAGTAATGACTTTCCAATATCATCAAGGAGACCGCTAATCGTTCCACCAGAAAAGGGCTCGACGATTGCAGCTAAAATTTTAAAAGTCATTGCATGAATCAACAGCTTTCCAGCCGGATAAAACGCGGCTATCCAAAATGCAGTCATAGCACTAAATCCCGCTAAAGTAGTGGCAGCAGATTGGTACTTTTGGAAGATTGAAAAACCTTCAACGATTAGTGAACCAACAATTGGAATCGTTTGTTCAATTACTTTTTTCACAGGGCTCGCAATCGCTTTATCTACGGTAAAAAAGGCAACTCCTGCAAAAGATAAAAATGCGACCATCAACAATAACGATGCTGTAATTAATGTCATGACGGTTCCTCGTATTAAATCGGAAGCTTTTGAAAAAGACATTTCGCCAATAAATCTTGTACAAAAATCCAGTAGCAGCGCGATGACGATTCCTGGAATAAGCACCTTTTGACATAACAATATTAAAAATTCAAATATCGCGATAACAATAGGACTCCAAGCTATGAAGGAAAATACTGCATTGAGCACAACGATAATGGACATGAGAATCGGTGTGATCGATAAAAAGAATTCGGCAGCGACATTCACAACTTCACCAATTAAACCGAATGACTCCATTACGGTTTGTCCAAGTGTCAACACGAGGACAATAATAAATAATGTATCTCCCCATTTTTTAAATTGCGGTACAAAAGCTTCTAATATCAGAAATAATATGGTGTATGTGACTACGAGTACAATGGATTTACCTGCAATTTTTAATGGATCGATAAAAATGTTCAATAGTTCATCCATTATGAAAGCCCCTTATTGAAGCTTATCTAGAATTGAAGAAAAACTAGAAAGAACTTTGGCAAACTCACCAACCCAATAAGATAGTAATGCGATCCGGACCGAAAACATGACGAATTCTCCCATCGTCTCATGCTCTTGTTCATCAAAAAGCATCTTAAAAAATATACCTAATTGATAAAAAAGAGCAGAATAGACAAGTTGAGGAACATATGGTACTGAATTTACATATGACAGGATTTGTCCAATTAATGGAAGTACAGATTTCGATAATAGAAAATGTAATATTATAAAAAAGAAGATGATGGCAATGAGCGAATGAAGTTTTGGGACCGTTTCTTTAATCAGTATGATAATGAGTAGTAGAATTACGGCATAAATCAAAATCGTCATATGTCAATTCGTTAACCATTGGAAAAATAGCATAATTTCACCGAAAAAAAGCCGTAAAAATCGGATTAGTTCTGCAGCCATGTATAGGTATGCGATAAAGAATATATAGAATGTAAATTCCTTCTTCCCAACTTGGTCAAAGAAAACATGTAACAGTGCAATAATTAGCCCTACTCCTGCCACCCTTAATACATCCTGTAATTCCATTTGACTCCTCCTTGTGAAAGCAATATATGAGCTTGTTCAAATAAATAGACCAAAGAACAATAAAAAAAGCGGACGTGCTTTTGACGTCCACTTAATTTTTATTGAAATTATTAGTTAGCGCGGGAAACATACGATCCATCAGAAGTGTTGATTACTAAAATATCACCTTCATTAACAAAGAATGGTACTTGTACGATAAGACCAGTTTCTAAAGTAGCTGGTTTAGAACCTCCAGAAGCAGTATCACCTTTGATACCTGGTTCAGTTTCAACTACTTTTAATTCCACAGTATTTGGAAGTTCTACCCCAAGCATTTCTCCTTGATATGACATAATGTAAACTTCCATATTTTCTTTTAAGAATTTTAATTCATAATCGATTTGATTTGCATTTAATTCGATTTGTTCATATGATTCTAAATCCATGAAAACATGGGAATCACCTTGTGCATATAAATATTGCATTTTGCGGTTTTCTACCATCGCTTTTTCAACTTTTTCACCTGCGCGGAATGTTTTTTCCGCTACGTTACCATTTCGTAAGTTACGTAATTTGGAACGAACGAACGCTGCTCCCTTACCAGGTTTTACGTGTTGGAAATCAAGTACTCGGTATAATTCTCCATCTACAATAATTGTTAGACCAGTACGAAAATCGTTAACTGAAATCATGAATATTCCTCCATCATTATAGAATAATTAAATCTTTTGTCGAATGAGTCAATCTCTCATTGCCCGTTGCTGTGATAACAATATCGTCTTCTATGCGAACTCCGCCGATACCCGGCAAATAGACACCAGGTTCAACTGTCACGACCATATTAGGCTCTAATGTTTGATTATTACGATAGGAAAGAGCTGGACCTTCATGAATTTCTAAACCAATTCCGTGGCCAGTTGAATGTCCAAAAGCCTCTCCATATCCTTTTTCAGTTAAATAATCTCTCGCAGTTTTGTCCGCTTCAATACCAGTCATGCCTGGTTTAATTTTTTCTAACGCTAATAATTGCGCTTCCAACACGACATGATACATTTCTACCAATTTTGTATTAGGTTTACCAACCGCAATTGTACGCGTCATGTCGGAAACATACCCATTATAAACGGCACCGAAATCAAGTGTGACAAAGTCTCCTTGCTCAATGATTTTGTTTGTAGCAACACCATGAGGTAAAGCGCTTCGGAGACCACTTGCGACGATGGTATCAAAGGATGAAGACGTTGCACCTTGCTTGCGCATGAAAAATTCGAGCTCATTCGATACTTCTAGCTCTGTAACGCCAGGTTTAATAAAGTTTAAAATGTGCGAAAATGCAGCATCAGCAATTTCACATGCAACCTTTATAATCTTAATCTCTTCATCAGTCTTAATCAAGCGAATTTTTTCAATTAATCCGGATAATGGTACTAGCTCCACATTCAACAGATTTTGAAAAGATTCATATTCTCCATAAGTTACTGTATCTCTTTCAAAACCTAATGTTTTAATTTTACATTCATCAACAAGCTTCTCTACTTCTTTTAGTATGGAACCTTCCTGCTGAATAATGCGAAATTCTTTCACTTGATGATTTGCTTGCTCCGTATAGCGAAAATCGGTAATAAATACCGCATCGTTTTTTGTTACAAGGGCTGCACCGCTCGATCCTGTAAAGCCTGTCATATATCGGCGGTTGTATGGATTTGTAATAAGCAATGCGTCCACATGATGACTTTCCAATTCTTTTCGTAATTTGTCTAGTTTATTCATGGACTTTTCCTTCCTTATTTTTGTAAAAACTTTCTTAATGCCAATTCATATCCAAATGTTCCAAGACCACAAATTTGACCAACACATTCTGCCGCAAGTAGGGATTTATGACGAAATTCCTCCCTTTTATGTATGTTAGAGATATGAACTTCAATAACTGGTACGCTAATACTTGCAATGGCATCTCTAAGTGCGACGCTTGTATGCGTGTAAGCTCCCGGATTAAATACAATCCCGTTAACTCCTGTATCCTCCGCTTCATGTATCCAATCAATTAATTGTCCTTCATGATTGGATTGTTTAAATTCCAGTTCCGCATTAAATTCTTTCGCCAAAGCAACGCATCTTTTTTTTACATCTTCCAAAGTTTCTAAACCGTAAATTTCTGGTTCCCTTTTACCCAGTCGATTTAAATTAGGCCCGTTTAACACTAACAACTTCATCGCCGATTCTCCTTTAAAATTAGAGGAAATTACCACTTTTATTTTATCACAGACTCCTTATACGGCAACCTATTTCGTTCCAAATGAGCTTGATAATGGAAAGAAGCTGTTTCAATAATAAATCTGGCCGTTATCACCACCATTACAATAAATGGAATGGACAGTTTTTTAAAAGAAGATAATTCTGCTGGTAAATCGTAAATAATCCATTCTGCAATAATGGCAAAAAGTCCACCTATGACAAGGGAAGTAATAAATGGAGGCACATTTTGTACATATTGCATGATCAAATAAATTATTAAATTTACGACAAAAATCAAAACCGCTAAAATAAGCCAGTTGATAAACGGATGACTACCTTCAAAAATTTCATATTTTTTGGAAAATCCAATGGGATTCCATTGAATGAATTTGAAAAATGATAACATTTTTAAACTAACTGTAAGAAAAATCGATGCAAATAAACTAGTAATGAACGCTAAATACAACATGCCAACCACTCCTTTTTTTATATATTTTTACCAATATTGATTTTTCGTATGCGTACGCTAGTACAATTGCTGAAAATTTAGTACAATAAAAAAAGTTGATAGAAAGAAATATTGTTAGAGAGTGGTGTCAGCTGTGGGCAATCAAACACCTATTTATGGAGGACAGGCGCTACTTGAAGGGGTCATGTTCGGAGGAAAAGAACATACCGTTTCCGCAATTCGCCGAAACGATCAATCCATTGAATATTACTATGCGAAAAAACCTAAAAAACCTTGGATGCAAAAGCTTAAAAAAATTCCTTTCATCCGAGGAAATATAGCCATTATTGAATCCGCTGGAATCGGTTCTAAACATTTACAATTTTCTAGTGATCGTTACGATGTGACGCCCGGCGAAGAGGAAGATGGCCAGGAATTATCAAAGCTAGAAATGATATTCGGCGTTGCAATTGTCGGGATTCTTTCTTTTTTATTTGGTAAATTTGTCTTTACTTTAGTTCCCGTTTTTATTGCCGAATTATTTTCTCCATGGGTTTCCGGTAAATATCCACAAATCTTTTTGGAAACTGGCATTAAACTAATTTTGCTTCTGATTTATTTATATTTCATCTCGTTAACGCCTATCATTCGTCGAGTTTTTCAATACCATGGAGCCGAACATAAGGTCATTAATTGTTACGAAAACGGACTTGAATTAACAGTTGAAAATGTGCAAAAACAATCAAGATTACATTACCGTTGTGGTTCAAGCTTCATTTTATTTACGGTCATTGTCGGGATGTTCATTTACTTATTCTTCCCCGTTGATCCATTATGGTTCCGTGTGCTGATTCGTATCTTATTAATCCCTGTCGTATTAGGCGTTTCCTATGAGGTATTGCAATTTACTAATTCTTTAAGAGATATACCAGTATTATGCTATTTAGGATATCCAGGATTATGGTTGCAGTTATTAACAACAAAAGAACCGGATGATGACATGGTAGAAGTTTCAATTGCTTCCTTTAAGAAGCTACATGAAATCGAAAACAATCCAGAAATCATCGCCCAATTGAATCACGACTAATCAATGAAAAGACGTCACAGCATATGATTGCTGGAACGTCTTTTTTTATACCAAAAAAACCAAAATATTTACTCTCCCCTACCAATTCGGTAACATTACTTTTATAAAAAAATATGGGGGATAGAGAAATGGAAATTGATGTCATAACCGTAATACTTCTTATATTTTTTGGTTTTTTAGGAGCTTTTTTAAATGCCATTGTAGGTGGCGGAGGTTTAATAACCGTACCAGCACTGATGTTTGTTGGACTCCCGCCAGCTAGTGCCATCGCAACGAATAAATTAGCAGCAACGATGGGAAATTTAACAAGCACTCTAACATTCCTAAAAGCTGGTAAAGTAGATATGAAACTGTTAGGGCCAATTGTTCCTTTCGTTTTTATCTTTTCCATGCTTGGTGCCTGGACCGTTCATTTATTGGATCCAGCAATTTTAAAACCCCTTGTGATTATCATGCTGCTTCTAGTTTTCATTTACACAGTAATAAAAAAAGACTGGGGGCAAATTGAAAAGAAAAAAGAATTGACGTGGAAACGAAAAATCGTTTTCCTTTGTTCTTTACTCGCCATCGGATTTTATGATGGTTTTTTTGGTCCAGGAACAGGTTCTTTTATCATTTTTGTATTTTTAATGATAGGTTTTGATTTTTTACAAGCATCAGGAAATGCAAAATTATTAAACTTTACTAGTAATCTTGCAGCATTAGTGATGTTTTTCATACTCGGGGAAGTATTGTTCATCTACGGAATAATCATGGGGATTTCCATGATATGTGGTGCCTATGTAGGAACAAAGTTTGCATTGAAACAAGGAACTACTGTTGTTCGTATTTTATTTATCGTCACGACATTAATTTTACTAGCGAAAAATAGCTATGATTATTTTTTCTAATGATCGTTTGCTGATTTTCGCAAATTAGAAAATATAAAAAAAGCTTAGGGGAACCTCGAATTTCCCCTAAGCCATCCGATTACATATTACCAAATAATGTCACTAAAATTTATTCACCAACACCATTTGGCAAAGAACCATTTTTTATTGGTCACACACTTTTTACAGTATGACTTTGTCATAATTATAAACCACATTTTAGTTGGGCACCACATACGGTACATGTGTTGCATCCACCAATTTCTTCTACTGTTCCTTGGCGGCAAACTGGGCATGTATCTCCTACTTCGGAACCGATGTTCACGTTTGTTTGTTGAAGCGGAGCAATTGTTTCTAACAATACTACTGGCTTTTCAACAGGCTCATCCTGCAATTCTTCAAATGTTAACTGCTCTTCTTGCGTCATTTCCGCTTTTAATGTTAACACTTGCGAATCACGGCTACCGTCAACGTAAACCGTTCCACCTTTTGCTCCACCTCTATATAAACGTTCATAAACTTTTTCTACTTGTTCCACCGTGTATCCTTTCGGTGCATTTACCGTTTTAGAGATAGATGAATCTACCCAACGTTGAATGATACATTGAACATCTGCATGAGCTTCTGGCGTCAAATCCATCGCTGTTACAAACCAGTGAGGTAAGTGATGTTCATTTACTTCAGGATGCTTTTCTAAGTATTCTTGAACAATTTCTGCTTTTACTTCGATGAATTTTCCTAGGCGACCAGAACGATAATATGTGAAAGAGAAATAAGGTTCTAAACCAGTTGCAACTCCCACCATAGTACCTGTTGAACCAGTTGGAGCAACAGTTAACAGATGGGAATTTCGGATGCCATATTCAAGTACCCCTTGACGAATATGTTCTGGCATGCGTTTCATGTAACCAGTATTAATGAATGCTTCACGTAAGCGTTTTGTTTCCTCTTCTGTTTCACCTACTAAGAATGGGAAGCTGCCACGTTCTTTTGCTAGTTCAATGGACGTTTCGTAAGCAGTTGTCGCAATCGTTTCGAAAACTTGATCGACAAGCTTGTTTCCTTCTTCTGAACCATATTCTTTTTCGCAGTAAATTAGTAGATCAGCTAAGCCCATTACTCCAAGACCGATACGTCGCTCACCTAGAGCTTGTCTACGGTTTTCTTCAAGGAAATACGGAGTTGCATCAATGACATTATCTTGCATGCGAACGCCAACGCGAACTGTTTCTTTTAATGCCTCAAAGTCCACTGTTTTTTCATCTTTCAATGCAAATTGAGCTAAATTCACTGCTGCTAAGTTACATACTGAATACGGCGCAAGCGGTTGCTCACCACAAGGGTTTGTCGCAACAACTTTTTGGCCATAAGCGCGGGCATTTGTCATTTCATTGGCATTATCGATGAAGAAAATACCTGGTTCTGCAGCATAAGTTGCACATATATTAATTAATTTCCAAAGTTCTCGTGCTTTAATTTTGCGATAAGTGCGCACTCCGTAACCGAGAGCTTCCCACTCGCGCACGTCACCAATTTTGTGCCATTTCTCATTGTAAATTGCCATTTCTTCCGGCGTATAGTTTTCTACATCTGGGAATCGAAGCGGGTATTCTTCGTCTTTTTCAACCGCTTCCATAAATTCATTTGTAATAGTAACAGAGATATTGGCACCCGTTAAAAAGTCTGGATTATGCACAGTGTACGTTCCGCCATCGCGAAGCTTTGTTTCCGCCTCTTTAATAATTGCTTCGCTAAATCCTCCTAAACCAGGGATGTTTTTATAGTTTAGGATTCCTTGATACATCGCTTCTTCAAGCGGGGTTAATGGTTTGAATTTTAATTTTTCTTTCGCATGGCGAACGATTGATTCATCTTCCATATTTTCAATTAAATAGCGCAAAATACGAGGATTTTGCATTTTGGAAATGATAAATTCAACAATATCTGGATGCCAATCAGCGAGCATGATCATTTGTGCTCCCCGACGCGAACCACCTTGTTCGACAAGATGTGTAAGTTTCGCAATATCATCAAGCCATGATACAGAACCGCTTGATTTTCCATTGACCCCTCTTGCAAGCGTATTGCGAGGTCTTAGTGTTGAACCGTTTGTACCAACACCGCCTCCGCGGCTCATAATTTCCATTACCTTTTTGCGATGTTCACTAATACCTTCTCGGCTATCTGGAACGAAAGGCATTACATAGCAGTTGAAGTATGTGACTTGCGTTCCTGAACCTGCACCGTATAGAACTCGTCCAGCCGGCACGAACTTTAAAGAAGCTAATTGCTCGTAAAATTTTTGGAACCATTCATTGCGTTTTTCTTCTGTTTGTTCAACAGCCGATAAGCCTGTTGCATTTCGTTTCGCAATTTGTTCATAAAAAATTTCTAGAGGCTTTTCAATAACATCTAGAGAACGAACGATGATGCCTGTTTCTTGTTCTTTTGGATCATCGAGTACATTTCTGTATTCTTCTTCAATTAATACTTCTGCTTTATTAGCATTCCAATCAATTGATTGGATATAACCTAATCCTCGAGCTGGAAACTTTGGATCTTCTTTAATTGTTAATACAACAAAATCTCCAGGTTTTAATGTTTTCTTTTCCGTATCCTTGAATGAGTATCGGTCAATCATGACTAATCTCGATACACCTTTATGCGTTATATGCATATCTGGAGTAATTGAATGAACTTGTGGAAATTGTTCAATATCTTTGTTTAGTTGATCAATGAGGATGGTCGTATAAGAATCTACCATTACCATCTGCCAGCCTCCCTTAGCACATATATAATTTATCTATCATTTCCCATATATAAACAATAAAACACAATATATTGTATGTCTAGTAAAATGAACATACAATATATTGTTTCGTTCTACTTAGAAAAGATTACCTCATAACTAGAATCGATTCAAGGGGTTGACAAATAATAATTTCTATGAATCTTAGAAATTTCTAAGTTTGGAGCTGATTATTAAATTTTAGTCACGATTTTTGAACGATAATTTTTAATTACTTTCTGAAATTCCATTCATCATTTGCATATTTTTCTTCTTCTAATTTTTTCACATATTCCTTTTGTTCTTCTGTTAATTCATATGGAACAAGTTCAATTTGTAAAGCTTCTTCAAATCCTTTTTTGAATGCATGAATGCATTCCTCAATAGTGATGCGTCGTGTTGATAAACGGTTAATTGCAACTGCTCTTTCCGGCAATTGTTTTCGCATCCGCTCTTTTGCCTCTTCGGAAGGGAATTTGAACAGAGACAACAGCTTGTCCTCATCGAGATCCAATAAAATCGCACCGTGCTGTAAAACGACACCCTTTTGTCTAGTTTGCGCACTTCCAGCAACTTTCTTTCCTTCTACAACGAGTTCATACCAGCTTGGAGCATCAAAACAAACTGCACTTTTTGGTTTTTTCAATGCTTCTTGTTTTTCCTCCGTATCAGGGATGCTGAAATATGCATCTAACCCTAAATTGTGGAACCCTTTTAACAAGCCTTCGCTTAAAAAACGATAAGCTTCTGTAACCGTTTCAGGCATATTTGGGTATTGTTCTGTAACGATGATGCTATATGTCAATTCGCTGTCATGAAGAACTGCTCTTCCACCAGTAGGTCTCCGAACAAAGCCAATATTTTGCGCTTTTAAAGCATCAAAATCAATGTCTCGATGTGCTCTTTGGAAATATCCAATAGAAAGGGTTGGCGGATTCCACTCGTAAAATCGAATGACTGGTGGAATTTCGCCTCTACTATGAAAATCGAGTAATGCCTCGTCTAATGCCATATTATAAGAAGGACTGCATGGTCCTGAATTAATGAAATACCATTTCGTTTTCAACTTGTTTTCCTCCTCACAACTTTTTTATTGTATCAAACTGAATGGACGAATGCCAATTTCTTATTTATAATGTTCTATGTAAATAGAAAGGAGAATTTTAGAAGTGGCGACAGTATTATATATGATTGCAACAATCCTAGGACTTATCATTATCTATGTTTTAGTAAGTTCATTCCGTTTAAAAAAATCTGTTACTAATTTGACGCAAGAAGAATTTATTAAAGGATATCGAAAAGCTCAATTAATCGATGTTCGAGAAACAAAAGAATTTGATTCTGGTCACATTTTAGGTGCACGTAATATTCCTTTTTCTCAATTGCGTCAACGTTACAAAGAAATTCGTCCAGATCTTCCTGTATATTTATATTGTCAAAATATGACAAGAAGTTCTAGGGCAGCTCTTTTCTTAAAGAAAAAAGGTTACAATCAATTGTATCAACTTCAAGGCGGTTTCAAAACTTGGACTGGTAAAATTAAAACAAAAAATTAGTTTGCCTGTTGAAATTCCTATATTTAAAGAAATGACATGATTCGCCAACAACATTTATGATATTTTACTCATGTCATATATCATCTTTAAAATAGCTAGTTTTAAAAGTAGTAAAAAATATCCATGAGATGCACTCATGGATATTTTTATTGTGAACGCTATTGTTTTTGATAACGCAAAATTGGATTTCTAGCAGCTTGAGTTTCATCTAATCGACTCACAACAGTTGTATGTGGTGCTTCTTGTACAATAGACGGATTCTCTTCCGCTTCTTTTGCGATTTGAATCAGTGCATCACAGAACGCATCTAAAGTTTCTTTCGATTCTGTTTCTGTAGGCTCAATCATCATCCCCTCTTCCACATTTAATGGGAAGTAAATTGTTGGTGGATGATAACCGAAATCAAGTAGTCGTTTCGCAATATCCAACGTACGAACACCCAGTTTCTTTTGACGTCGACCGGATAAAACAAATTCGTGTTTACAATGACGATCATAAGGAAGGTCAAAGTAAGGTTGTAGTTTGCGCATCATGTAGTTCGCATTTAATACTGCATATTCTGTTACTAATTTTAATCCTTCAGGACCCATTGAACGAATATACGTATAAGCACGCACATTGATGCCGAAGTTTCCGTAGAATGGTTTTACACGGCCAATGGATTGTGGACGATCATAATCAAAATGGAACGTGCCATCTTCTTTTTTCACTAATACTGGTTTCGGCAAGAATGGAATTAAATCTGCTTTTACCCCTACAGGACCAGAACCAGGACCTCCACCGCCGTGTGGACCTGTGAATGTTTTGTGTAAATTCAAGTGTACACAGTCAAATCCCATATCTCCCGGACGAACTTTCGACATGATCGCATTTAGGTTGGCTCCATCATAATACACTTTGCCGCCCACGCTATGCACGATATCCGCAATTTCAATGATGTGCTCTTCAAATAGCCCGAGCGTATTTGGATTTGTCAGCATAAGTGCCGCTGTATCTTCCCCAACTACTCGACGTAAATCTTCCAAGTCAACTAAACCATTTTCATCCGATTTTACTGTAATTGTTTCAAATCCAGCAACAGTAGCACTAGCTGGGTTTGTTCCGTGTGCAGAGTCTGGAACGATTACTTTATTACGATGACCTTCCCCATTTGCTTCATGGAAAGCACGAATCATCATTAATGCTGTCCATTCTCCATGCGCACCCGCAGCAGGTTGTAATGTAACTTCATCCATACCTGTAATTTCTTTTAAAGCTGTTTGAAGTTCGTACATTAATTCCATTGCACCTTGAACTGTTGACTCGTCTTGTAACGGGTGAATATTCGCGAATCCAGAGAAGCGGGCAACTTCTTCATTAATTTTTGGATTGTATTTCATCGTACAAGAACCTAGTGGATAAAATCCGGAATCTACGCCATGATTGCGGCGAGATAATGCTGTATAGTGGCGCATAATATCCAATTCTGAAACTTCCGGTAATTCAGCAGGTTCTTCACGTAAATATTCTTGTGGAACTAATTCTGATAATTCTACCTCTGGCACATCTAATTCTGGCAAACTGTAGCCAATGCGTCCTTCCTTCGATAATTCAAAAATGAGCGGTTGATTTTCGTTATGCATTGTAAGCCCCCATTTCTTGCACTAATTGATCAATTTCTTCTTTCGTATGCAATTCTGTTACGGCAATAAGCACATGGTTTTCAAGTTCAGGATAATCGCGGCCTAAATCATAACCACCGATAATGCCTTTTTCTAATAATCTTTTGTTTAATTCACTCACTGGTTTGTTTACTTTTACAACGATTTCGTTGAAGTGAGCACCTTGGAATGGAACTGTAAATCCAGCTTGCTCAAACGCTGTTTTTGCATAACGAGTTTTCACGATGTTTTGCTTTGCCATTTCTTGAATACCGCGTTTACCTAAAGCTGTCATAGTAACGGATGCAGCAAGAGCAAGCAATGCTTGATTCGAACAAATGTTAGAAGTTGCTTTTTCACGGCGAATATGTTGTTCGCGAGCTTGTAATGTTAATACGAAACCGCGACGTCCGTCTTGGTCTACTGTTTGTCCTACTAAACGGCCAGGCACTTTACGCATTAATTTTGAAGTCGTAGCAAAATAACCGCAGTGTGGTCCTCCAAAACTTTCAGGAATACCAAATGGTTGTGCATCCCCTACAGTAATGTCAGCTCCAAGTTTTCCAGGAGGCGTTAACACACCTAATGCTAATGGGTTTGCAGAAACAATGAATAATCCTTTCGCTTCATGTACAAGCTCACCCATTGTTTTCAAGTCTTCAATTTGACCGAAGAAGTTAGGATACTGAACCATGACAGCCGCAGTATCTTGATCAATCATACCTTTTAATGCTTCAATATCTGTAACTCCATCTTTCATTGGCACATTTACTACTTCGATTGATTGGCCATATGCATAAGTTTCTACAACAGTACGATATTCAGGATGGATTGCTTCAGATACTAACAATTTTTTACGTCTTGTTGAGCCGGCAGCAAGCATCCCTGCTTCTGCAAGCGCTGTTCCGCCATCATACATGGAAGAGTTTGCTAAATCCATACCTGTTAATTCGGCAATCATTGTTTGGAATTCAAAAATAGCTTGTAATTCACCTTGTGAAATTTCCGGTTGATATGGTGTATAAGCAGTATAGAATTCAGACCGAGAAATAACGTGGTCCACAATAACAGGTTTGTAGTGATTGTATACACCTGCACCTAAGAATGAAACAGCTGTTTCAGTGTTGATATTTTTATCTGCTAAAGCTTTTAGTTCTTTTAATAGCGCAGATTCAGATGCTGCTTCTTTAATATTATAAAGCCCTTTAAAACGCACCTCTTCAGGAATATCCGCAAATAATTCATCAATGCTTTCTACTCCAATGGTAGAGAGCATTTCTTGTTTGTCTTGTTCCGTAATTGGAAGATAACGATGCTTCATTGTTTGACCTCCATTAATTTTTATTTTTCACGTTTATAAAATGGCTTCGGCACAACATGTGCTTTTACCTTTTTATTGCGTATTTCTACTTCCACTTCTGTACCAATTTCAGTATATTGAATATCTAATAAAGCAAGTCCTAAATTACGTTTCGTACTAGGGATTTGTGTACCAGTTGTAACTTCTCCAATTTCAGTGTCGCCTTTAAATACTTTATAGCCATGGCGAGGAATCCCTTTATCAATCATTTCAATACCAACCAGTTTTCTTGAAAGCCCTTGTTCTTTTTGGTTTTTAAGAGCTTCTTTACCGATGAAATCCGCATCTTTTTGAAGTTTTACTGCAAAGCCGATGCCTGCTTCTAATGGAGAAATATTTTCTGATAATTCTTGTCCATAAAGCGGTAAGCATGCTTCAAAACGCAACGTATCACGTGCTCCAAGGCCGCATGGTATCAATCCATCTTCTTTTCCTGCTTCTAATAGTTTATTCCACAATGCTACAATTGAATTTGGCTCCCCGTATAATTCGAAGCCGTCTTCACCTGTATATCCGCTGCGTGATAACAATACAGAATAACCACTAACTTGAACAGATGCTTTAAATTGGAATGGTTTTAATTCAGATAAGTTCACATCTGTTAATGTTTGCAAGATTTTTTCTGATAGAGGTCCTTGAAGTGCAATTAAGGCATATTCATCTGATTGATTTATAATCGTTACATCGCCTTCTGCATGCTTTTTCATCCATTCAAAGTCTTTTTCAATATTTGCCGCATTGACAACAAGCAAGTATTGGTCATCGCCAAGATTATAGACGATTAAATCATCTACCACCCCACCATTTTCATAGCACATTACATTATATTGTGCGCCGCCAACTGGAATTTTTGAAATGTCATTGGACAATAATTTTTGAAGATAGCCGAGAACATCTTTCCCTTTTACAAGAATTTCTCCCATATGGGATACATCGAAAAGTCCAGCACGATTTCTTACAGCTTCATGTTCATCCTTTATTGATGAAAATTGAACGGGTAATTCCCATCCACCAAAATCAATCGTTTTTGCACCATATTTCGCATATTCGTCAAATAATGGTGTTCTCTTTAATTCTCCCATCGTGAAACCTCCCTCATTAATTAACAATTTACTACCAATATCTTTAAACTAGGCAAAAAGGACAGAAAATCCCCTTTTTAAAGGAATTCTCTGTCCTTGCACCTGAAAGTTACACCTATTATAAAATAGGCTTTCCCCTTGGGTGGCTGTTATTCAGCACTCTCCAGAGTTGCGTCCCGTACGAGTCTTTTTGCCTGAGAGATTCATAGTTCTACTACTTGCTCCTTCGGCGACGTAAAAACGTTCTCTCCCCGCACAATCATCCGCACCATATGAAATTTTTCAACAAACAGACATCTTTGCCTATATCCTAACATTGAACGTAATAGAAGGCAATCATTTTTTAAAACTCCTTAAAAAAACGAACATTTTTAAACAACAACACCTTATCATTCGCCTTTTAGTCGATTCACTTGAAAAGCAATATAATTTACCACTTGGCGAATTGTTCGATCTTTTGTAAGGACACGGATGTGAGCGGCTCTTTTATAAAATTTTCTCCTATAATAATATAGTCGTTCCAGTTCTTTTTTAGTCGAACGTTGTGCAATTGGTCGATTTTTGTCATTTTTTATTCTTTTATAAATGTCTTCAAATGATGCATCAAGAAAAAAGATTAAACCTGTTCTTCTCATTATTTGTCGATTTTCTTGTCTCATTGGAACGCCGCCACCAGTCGCAATAATGCAAGCTTCGTCACGAAAGTTTTTTAAAAATTCAGTTTCTAAATTTCTAAAATATTCTTCTCCAAACTTTTCAAAAATTTCTGGAATCGACATGCCTTGTTGTCTGACGATTTCTTTATCCATATCATAAAAGGGCAATCGTAGGGCATAGCTTAATTGGCGTCCGACTGCACTTTTTCCGCACCCCATAAACCCTACTAAGTAAATCTTTCGCATAATTAGACACCTTTCTACTAAAACTCTGCGGTTTCTCCAAGTAAATTTATCGTAGCACGAATGTTTATGTTTTCCAATGAATTTATAATAGAAAATTGAGTTAAGTAGGTTGAACTGTAAAAAATTACAACAGTGATAAGAAAAAACAAAAAGACAATGGCAACGGGAAATATCATGCCTTTTTCGTTATTTATGATATTGTACAAGTAACGCTCTCTCCTTTACAATACCATTCAAGAATTCTACTTTTATCGTTACAATATTGTTTGAAAGGGAAAACTCGGCATGCCGAATACCAATTAATAGTGGCACATAACCTTGATCATTGATTTGCAAACGAATCACATCTGTAATCTTGTTTATTTTTATCGTTTTTGTGGAAGAGTCTATGATATATAATGAATTATTCATTATATAAATATCCTCTGCATCAAGCAAATATTGTTGTAAATCATGAATAAAGATTTCCCATTTAATTTGTTCTTCTGCCACGATCGTGTTGTGCCATTGTTGAATTAATAGATAAAAAATAAAAATTACTTGAGCGAGTAACGAAAAAATCACCAATTGAAACAGCGCCTCGATAAATGTAAATCCATTTCCACTTCTTACAATTCGCCATCGCCATTGATGCATTTGTATCGTACCCCATCTAAATTGTTAAATCGTACACAAACCGCATCTGTTTGAAAATACCAAGCATATTCTACGTTGTCGATCCATTTTTTCCCTTCGAAAATACCGGTATTTTTAGCAATAATAACTGCTTCATAGGCCACTTGGGATGCATGTAATTCCAACGATTGATTGTATAGAGAATGCTGAAGTTGAAAAATGAACGGAATAAAACTTATGGCTACTATAATAATCATAAGCGTTAGCAACGATTCTAACATGGAAGTCCCCTTTTCATTCCACATAACGAATTCGTCCTTTATTGATATTAATGACAATATGTTTTTGTCCGAAAGGAGTGTAAAAAGTGAATTTCCCAAAATTTTTTACATTTCCATCTGGATCAATTCGAAGAGTTAATAAATTACTATACTGATCAAACTCAATGATTTCCGGTAGTTTTCTCTCTAAAATCACTTCATCTAGTTGATGGTATATTCTATAAGTATCTTGATTTACAAAAGAAACAAAACAGCTCCTTTGCTTTTCCAAGGCCAGCATTTGTGCCATTTGAATGTCTAATGTAAATTGGTGGAAAAACTGTTCCACAACCATTTTTTCTGTCATTTTAAAAGAAAAGGTTGTCCCTAACATACCAACCAATACGACAATCATTAAAACGAATAATATTTCTAATAGCGTATACCCCTGTTCTTTCAATAGCTCTATGCTCCTTTATTGATTGATTAATGTCACAGTTCCATCCGTCTCAATGGTAAATCCCTTGCCATTCGGACATTTATCCATCCCCTCTCTTAAGTATCCCTTGTTTACTAACTGATCTAATGTAGGGATGGTTTTGTATTCAATTTTGTATGATTCTACCTGCCCTTGTACCATGCGGATATATGCTTCACAACCTTTATCATCAATCGTATTCCGATGTTTCGTTACGTTTGGAACAGTTACTAATATTAAGATAGATATAATAAATAGCACAATTAACATCTCAATTAACGTAAAACCTTTTTGATTTTTCATGATTTCACCTCTATTACATGATTTCGACTAAGTCATACATCGGCAGCAGTATACTTAAATACGCTGCAACAATGCATATCGCTATCAAAATAAAGAAAAGAGGTTGAATGCTCGCCAAGCAAAATTTGATGGTCGATTGGATCCTCTCATTTAGCAATTCGCTGAATATGAGCATTTCCCGGCCTAAGTATCCATTTTTTTCACCGTGTTGAATCAATTCATCAAACTTTGGCATAAACAGTTGAAGTATCTTCACAGCCTCTGACAATGAATCACCGAACTTCACCCTTTGTTTCAATAGTGCTGTGATATATGATAAGTGGCGACTTATTTGTTGTTGTTCTAAAATAGACAATGCTTGTTGAAGTGATATACCTGATACTAATAAACTTCCAAGCAAATGAGAGAATTGTCTTGTTAAATTCACTTGATAAACATACTTCACTATAGGGATTTTCATAATGATGTTTAGTTGATGAGCGATTTCTTTTTTTCGAATGGAATGAATTGAAATAAATATCAAGAATAACGAAATAATGAATAGGAGTATGAGAAAATCTGGTATATGAAGCAATACAACAGCGAAGTTTATACTATTGACCTTTTCTGAATGATTCGAAATCACGAGTTGCTCTATGTTTGGTAAAAAATAACTTCGAAACAATATAAAAACCATTGTTAATAAAATCATCAAGAAAGCGGGATACATTAGCAACTTCATAATTTTCCGCTGCGTATCTTCTTGAAATTTTATTTGCTTACTTACGTGGTGCAATGATTCAGCCAAATCCCCTTTTTCTTCTGCAATAGCTATCAATAATAAAAAATGTTTTGGAATTGAAAGTTGTTGTAAAATATCCACTGCCGATGAACCGTTATTGAACTGTTGTTGTAATAAAGCATTCCACTTTTCCAATTCTTTAACGTGATAAGGAAGTAACATAAACAAGGCATCTGAAAATGTATATCCTTCTTTCAGTAATATGCTTGTCCTATTTAGGAGCGATGGAACATCCCGAACTTTCTCCTTATAATTTCTTTGAATGGGGAAAATCATTTTTTCGCTGATTTGCTGTAGCACGACAAATCCCCCAATTCTTTAATAGCAGCTTTTTGGAATTCCAATGTTTCCTCAACTGGCAAGTGATATTCAATTCCTTGCGCTGTATTTATAATTGCTTCTTGTAAAATATCTTCCGACAAAATTTCATAAATTGCTTTCCTGCTATCGCTATCATGTAACTGAATTAAACATTGGGCAATAATTGCAATCAAAGCTTGCCGAATTTCTTCTATGGAAACATTTAAATCCATTAAACGATATAGACAATTCACCGAATCTTTTGCATGTATAGTTGATAGCACCAAATGACCGGATAATGCAGCACGCATGGCGATTTCTGCAGTCTCTTCATCCCTGATTTCACCAATCATAATGACATCGGGCGAATGTCTTAAAATTGCTTTTAAACCAGCTGCATATGTAATACCTGCAAGCTCATTTACTTGAATTTGAAGCATATACGACTGGCTGCTTTCCACTGGATCTTCGAGAGAAATTACATGTCGCCCTAATGTGTCACTGCAATATTTTGCTAATGAATATAATGTCGTAGTTTTGCCCGATCCTGTGGCGCCACAAAATAATATCAATCCTTGTCGATTGGAAATCAATCTCAATAATTTTTCTGCTGAATGGCGATCGTAACATAATGAAGCAATCGGATATGAGGCATTTTGTAAAAACAAACGAATAACGAGGCTTTCTCTTTTATATACGGAAGGTAAAGTAGAGACTCGGAAGGCATACAAACGATTGGAAAACATTTCTTCAAATGAACCGCTTTGCGGCTTTCGCTTTTCACTAATATCTAAAGAAGATTTATATTTAAAAAAGGAAATCATTCGATCCCCTAATTCAATTGGGAAATGACCTGCAGGAAATAATTTTCCATATTTGCGAAACTGAATGGTGTAATGGTTTGGAGTTGGCTCAATTAAAATATCACTAGCTCCGAAATGTAAAGCTTTTAACAATAATTGAGTTGATTTTGTTTCAATAACGGACTCCACTTTCAAACGCATCACCACTTCCCTAAATTCGTGACCGCTGAATTTAGCAATAGTATAAGACGAAGTTTATATTTGGAAAAGGCTTTTTCTTAAAATTTTTATTTGACCCCTTTTTTCTGTTGAAACTTTATTTTTGAAAAGTTTATGGCAGATTTTATTACAAATTTTGAATATTTTGCTAACACCCAATAATCACCACGTATTTTCACTATCATTTTATTAATAATAAAGCTAAAATTGAAGTAGCATAAATATTACTGAAGGTGGGATAACAACATGTTGCATCCATTAAAAATTACGAGTACTTTAGCGGATGAAACTCGTTTTCAAATATATGAATACATGTTGCAACAAAAAAAAGCATTTACTGTACAAGATATTGCAGATAAATTTAATATACATCCCAATGTGGCAAGATTGCATTTAACGAAATTATCGGAGATCCATCTCATCACTACTGATTTTTTTAAATCAGGTAAAGGTGGAAGACCTGGTCGAATTTATCAAGTATCTGAACAAGGGGTTGAGTTGACTTTCCCAAAACGAGATGAAAAACATCTCGTCAAATGGGCACTTCAACTTGTATGTGAGTTGGGACAAGATGCATTGAAGACAGCGAAAAAAATTAGTTATCAAGATGGCTTAAAAGAAATTCAAAAAAGATTATCAAAGATAACTAAACCTCTTAGCTTTGAAGAAAAATTAGAAATCTTATCTGAAGCTGCTCTACTAGTTGGCTACATTCCAAAAATTGTAGATACTGCTGAAGGAAAGAAAATTACGCTAACGATTTTTAACTGTCCATATAGAAGTCAAATAAAAGAACATAGCGATATAGTATGTGAACTACATAAATCATACTTACAAGGTCAAATCGACACACTATTTGAAAAAAATGAATTTGTTCAATTTGAAAGTATGGTTCACGATTGCGATTTTTGTAAATATGAAATATTTGTGCCAAATGTTGCTCTGTAAAAGATACACTTGATTGTCACAAATCTATCGAAGTATCAGTTTACAATATTGTCAATTATCATTTATAATAAACATTGAGATTATTGTGTCGTACAAAAGGAGGGATTTGACATGGCTAATATGTATAAAGTTTTAGCATTCTGGACAGGTATTTTTGCCGTAATGTTCTATCTTGGTCATATGATTGAGATTTCGCTATTATTCGTAGGTAATTCTGTATTATTCTTATTATTAGGCTTCTTAAACCTTTCAGAACGCATGTACATGTACATTTTCGGAGCTTATTTGACAATATTCTTTGCTGGATTTACTTATTACACAACGTTTATCCACGTACCGGGTGGACTTGGACACTAATAAATCAGAAATGGGGCTGTCTCAAAAGTCATTTTGAGGCGGCCCTTTTTGCGACGAGGATAGTGGAAGTTTGTTTCGACTATCACAGGAGGAAAAAGCAAGCAAGGGTGCCTGGAAAATTCTCGACTTTCTAGACACCCTCTTATTAAGTTAAAAGCCATGTAAAAATGGATTCGTATCCATTTCATGAGCTGGTGTTGTATAGCCTCCATGTCCCGGATAAATAATAAAATCATCAGGCAGCACAAGCAGCTTCTCATGAATGGATTTTAATAACACTTCCAGTGAACCACCAATTAAATCTGTTCGACCGATGCTTCCTTGAAACAGCGTATCGCCTACAATTGCAAACCCATCGTCTTCGAAAATATATGAAATGCTTCCTGGAGAATGTCCTGGCGTAAATACCGCATGAAATTTCATGCCTCCTACAACAAAAGTCTGCTCTTTTTCGATGATATAATCTGCCGATTGCAGACGGTACGTTGGAAGATCCACATATTTTCCTGAACCATTTTTATTTGGGTCCATTAACCAATCCTCTTCTTCTTTATGAATATAAACAGGAATATGAAAAGCCTGTCTTAATTCATCGACAGCACCTATATGGTCAAAATGAGCATGAGTTAAAAAGATGGCTAGTGGTTTCAACTGTTGAGACTGAATAGTAGAAATGATTCTATTTCCTTCTTCGCCTGGGTCAAAAATGATGCATTCTTTTGATTGGTTGCTCACTATATAGCAATTTGCTTGCACTGGACCGACACTTAATGTTTTAACATCCAACAATCTCATCACCTCTAGCGTATTATACTATGGTTTGGAAAAAATGAACATTGCCAACCAATTCATTTCTAACTTTTAAACGAATCAATCGTTGTTCATATAAACGTCACTTTTAAAACTCGACATTTTATGACTGTTGCTATAAAATAGAGAAGGAATATTGTTTTACCGACATACTCTTTGGATGTCGAAAGGAGTGTAATATTTTTCATGAACTTATTAATGGTTATTTTCGGTTTAATTGCAATTCTTTCATTAGTTGCGGCATTCCGCGCAATCAAAGACAAAAACGTTTTAGCAATTATTTTTGGATTAGCATCTGGAGTAGTGTTTGGTTGGTTTGTCATCATGACTGTATTATACCAAGGCTATCCACCAGTACATCACTAATGAAAAGAAATAAAAAACGAGGTGCATTGCCGCATCTCGTTTTTTATTTAAATTAATTTTTTAAAAGGAAAAAAGGTTTCTAGAAAATCAAAGCATTCTAGAAACCCCCACATTCTATAATCATAGCCCTTATAACTCTTTTCTGCTACAGAAGCAGAAATAAGTCTCTGCTATCCTCTTTGCCATTACTCTGTAGCTAAGCATGCACCACAGTCGAAAGTGACCGTTTAAAACGGTCACTTTATCAACAATTATTTAACCGCTTCAGATATTAAATTTCCCGTTTCTTCATCATAGAAGCGTAATAAGTCACCATTGATGATTTTATCTGAATATCCAAGCTCTTTTTGAGCTCGTTCAATATAAGGTGCACATCCTTGAATATCCACCTTCTCTCCTGTTGCACGATCGAAGCATGTTTGATCCGCAAATACATACTGATCCGTCACAAAGCGTCCATCACGGAAGATGACAAAGTCTTCGTGTTCATCAGAGAACAAGTCTGCACCTAATTGCATATCATTGGAAGTGTCAATTCCCAACAAATGTAAAATGGTTGGTCTTAAGTCAATTTGACCTCCAACCTTTTCGATGATTCGCCCGTCACCAGATCCCGGAACGTGAATGAATAGCGGCACTGACTGCAACAATGCGCTATCGTATGGCGTAATTTCTTCTTTTTCTAAGTACATAGCCATCGCTTTATTATGGTTTTCAGAAATTCCATAGTGATCTCCGTACATAACAATAATGGAATTTTCATACAATCCTTTTTCTTTTAAATGTTCAAAGAATAATTTGACCGCCTCATCCATGTATCGCACAGTTTGGAAATAACGGTTTAACGTACCTGAATTAGAGTTGTACTCAGGAATCATTTTATCTTCTTCATCCAATGTGAATGGGAAATGGTTTGTTAATGTAATTATTCTTGTATAGAACGGCTGCGGCATTTCAGTCATAATTTCCGCTGATTGTTCAAAGAATGGAATGTCTTTTAATCCCCAGTTTACAGAATTATCTTCGTTTACTTCATAGCTATCAATATCATAGAATTTTTGCATTTTTAATGATTGATATGTCATATCACGATTCCAGAAAGATTTATTGTTTGCGTGCATGACACTTGTAAAATATCCATTTTTCCCTAGCTTTTCAGCCATCGAATTAAACGTATTTCCACTATGCGTAAAGAATACAGCACCACGGTCTAAACCAAACAGTGAATTTTCCAATAAGAATTCAGCATCACTTGTTTTGCCAAGTCCTGTTTGATGATAGAAATTATTAAAGTAATACGTATCTTTATCGTGAATTAAGGAATTCAAGAATGGTGTAACTTCGTATCCATTCATGTCATTTTGCAAGACAAAACTTTGCAATGATTCCAGTTGAATGACAATCAAATTTCGACCTTGATATTTACCAAACATATCTTCATTAATGGCTGCTTGGTTTGCTTGAACATAGTTATTGACTTCCACTAGTTCGCTCCCATCGGCAAGAGCACGTTGAGCGGAAGATTTTGATTGAATGTAAATATCATATAAATGATAATTATAAGTTCCAATATTTTTTACTAGTAATTCGCGGTCAAAACTACGAGTTAAAAGCTGTGGCCGTTCTGTTTCAGAAAGACCTAAATTTAAAAATAACACAGCTAATGATAGGACAAAATATGCGCGACGAACTTCTTTTCGAACGCTATATAATGTCTCCATTTTTGGTAAGTATTTAATTGCCAACAAAATAACAAATACATCAATAAAGTATAAAAGATCCTTAAAATTAAGTATTTCAGCTACAGACGTTCCTAATTCTCCGAAATTGCTTGTTTGGAATAATACAGGAAGCGTAATAAAATCGTTGAAGAATCGATAGAAAGCAACATTTGTATAAAGTACAATACTTAACACCATACTTGTAATGACAATCCAACGATTCTGCGCCTTTTCTGTTTTGAAAAATAAAGATATTCCGTAAGCAAAAAGCAAAAAGCTAAGAGGATTTATAAATAAAATGAACTCTTGCATTCCATTTTCTAAATCGAATTCAAAGCTGGTTCGATAGACGATTGCAGTCTTAATCCAAGTTGCGATAATGGCTACTATTAAAATCGTATGTTTAGGCCATTTCCATGACTTCATCTTGCATCCTCCTCTTCTTACGTATTCAAAGTCACAACATTCGCACATATACTTCATATATTTAGAAGAAGGCAAATAATATCTTAATCTTTTTCTTGCCATTATTCAATGAATTGCACTACGAAAAAATTAAAAGAAATTAGGTTATAAAAATTATATATTACCTTCCCTTTACAAACCCCCAAAAATATTTACGTCTTTTTTACAAAAAGGTTCCCAAAAATAAAACAGTGGCTTCTACACTGTTCTTATGAAAATGACTTAACAAGTCTACACCTTTTTAACAATTGATTCAATCATTATTTTTTTCTTTTATTGGCTATATTCGTTATTTAATTTCATTTTTCTTTCTTCTTCTTTTTTTATTTCGTTTCGAATTATCAATAGAGCCGATTGGAATTCTTTTGGATCTATAACTTGCGACTTATATAATTCGCGTATTTCATCTTCCATCATCATCAAATCCCCTAAGCGATCTCCTGTATAAATAAACGATCCATATTGCTTCAATATGTTGCGAATATCGAGTATCGTTTTCATTCAGCTATCTCCTTTCGATTGTTGGCACAATGTATGAGAGCTTTTTCAGTAATAATGAAATCAACTGGAATATCATGAGATTCTTTTGGTAATTCTTCGACAATTTGTAAATGAAAAGCTAGAGATATCTTATGCCCATTATAATTCGTTAAATACCGGTCGTAATAACCGCCTCCATAACCAATTCGATACCCAAGTTGATCAAATACAATCCCTGGTACAATCATTAAATCAATTTCTTCAGGAGATACATAAGTTGTTTTTTCTGGTATAGGTTCTTGCAAATCCATATATACCGTTTCCAGCTGAGAAAAGCTAGTGATATGATAAAAAGCCATTGTTCGTGTTTTTGGATTGCATTTTGGAACAGCTACTCGCTTACCAAGTTGCCAACATGACTTAATTATTTCATAAGTATCCACTTCAGGCTGTCTTGAAATAGTCAACGCAATCGTATGGCATTGTTCTAGGATGGGTTCATTGAATAAGCGCTTTTTTATCATTTCTGAAAGTAAATGATATTGATTATTGGACATTTGGTTTAAAGAGGATTTAATAGTATTTCGCCATTCTTTTTTGTTCATTTCAATCAATCCTTTGCTTATAAGTAAAAAGCCAAAACCGGAATTGGTTTTGGCAAAATCATTACTTCGTTTCACGGTGAAGAGTGACTTTCTTCTCGCGAGAGCAATATTTTTTTAGTTCTAGACGTTCTGGATTGTTACGTTTATTTTTTGTAGAAATATAATTACGTTCTCCACATTCTGTGCAAGCTAATGTAATGTTTACGCGCATTATTAACCCTCCCACTCTCTATCATGAATTTATATATAAGCATGATTTATACGACTAAGTCATTATAACATAAATTGAAAAAAAATCTAGCATCATTTATTAATTAAAATCCTTATGTTAAAATAATTCAAAAATGTAAAATTCGGAGGAGCGATTGTGGAACTATCAACGTTACTAATCATCATCGGCATTATTTGTATTATTGCATCTTTTTTCCTAAAAGATACATCAAAAAAATTAGAACGAGATGTTGAAGAATTATCTCTGCAATTTTATCAAGAAACAAACGGAATTAAAAGAAGATTAAAAGTGATCGAAGAAGAATTATTACTCGAGCCTTCTTTTAAAGTAAAGCCGGCGACAAAACCTATTACAACTAAACCAGAGAATGTACTCAAACAACCGAATAAGCCGGTCAATCAAATTTTAGTTCGACAAGTCATCGAATTAAATAAGCAAGGATACCCAATTAGTGAAATCAGCAAAATGTCAACATTATCTGAAGAACAAGTACTACATATTCTTAATCACGGAGGTCAATCATGAAAAGATCGACTGTTCGTGGGTTTGGCCTTGCTTGTTTAGTCATCGGCATCCTTTATACAGGGATGGATCGTTTCTCTCATACCGAATCAGAGTCAAAGGAAATTGCTAATTACGAAGAAAAAATTACACAGCTAGAATCCCAATTAAAAGTAGCAAAACAACAATTACAAGAACTTGAAAATCAATCATCTTCCAATTCAACCGAAACGCAAGATGAACCCGAGGTAAATAATGCGCCTTCTGAAACGACTACATCGACACAACAGGAGAATGTAATAGAAGACATTCTATATATTTATTCCGGCCTAACACCTTATGAAGTTTCAAAAAAATTGGAAGATATGGGCATTATTAAAAATGCGGTTGAAATGGAGCTATTTTTAGCCCAACCGGAATATGCCCGCTCAATTCAAAAAGGGCAATTTAAAGTCAATTCCACGATGACTATTGAAGAAATTGCTAATTTAATTACAGGCAAACAAAATTCTTAATTCATCAACCCAAACGGATGGAAGATGATTCTGTTTGGGTTTTATTAATAAAAAAACTCTCGAACATATTCAATAAATTGCTTTACTGCTCCACTCATATAACGATTTTTTAAATAGCTTAGTCCAATTTCCCTTTTGCAGTCTTTAGCATCTACTTGTATGATGTGTACATTATATTGGTCAAGCCCTTTAATATGAGGAATTAACGAAACTCCTAAGCCGCTCTCCACAAGTCCGGCAATGGTATGTACTTCTTCCCCCTCAAAAGCAACATTTAATTGAAACCCTTCTCGTTTAAAAATCTCATCAACATATTTCCTCAATGAATTTCCTTTTTTGATAGAAATGAAAGGCTCCTTTGCAAATTCAGCAAGCTTGACTTTTTTCCGATTTTTTAATGGATGTTGTTTCGGAACAATTAAAAATAACTCCTCTTCCCATAATTTTTCCCAATGGACGTCTTTACTAGTTTCAAGAGAAGATACTAAACAAATATCAAGCTCTCCCATTTCTAATTTTTTCATAATGACACTAGAATTGCTTTGCGTTAATTGAAAACGCATATGAGGAAATCGCTTTTTCACTTTCATCATTAAGGATGGAATAACTTCGAGTCCCAACGTATGCATAAATCCTAATGAGACTTCACCAACATCAGGTGTCACAAGGTTGGTTAAATCTTCTTTTGCCCGTTCGATTTCTTTTAAAATCAGATTCGTTCGTTCTAGGAAGAATTTCCCGTATCGGTTTAATTTAATGGAGCGGCCATTTCGATCGAAAAGTTCAACTCCTAAATACTCTTCCAGCATAGCAATCGATTTACTGAGGGCAGGCTGGCTTATATGTAAAGTTTCTGCTGCTCGCGACATATTTTCATATTTTGCAACAGTTTGAAAATAAATGAGTGCATTGATATCCAATTGATTGTCCCCTTCTCCTTCATATTCTTTATCCAAATTATAGCATGTCCGAAAGATGTCACAATGAAATGGCATATTTTAAAGATACATCTACTTATAACTCAAAGTTATAAGTGAAATAAAAACTATGAAATTACTATTTTAGAAAATCACCATTATAATTATCGGTAAGTTGATTGTTCAAAAAAATGTCAAAATTGAAAGAGGCGAAGAACAGTGTATATCCAAAAAGGAACTCGAGAATTTACATTAACGAATTTAGCATTGTTTGCAGCAGGATTTATTATTTTTGCAAACTTATACATTACGCAACCTTTATTTCCGCAATTTTCTGAAGAATTCCATGTTTCACCTGCTGTAGCCAGTTTGTCATTATCAGCTTCTACTGTCTCCCTATCCTTTAGTTTAATTTTATTTGGATCATTATCGGAAGCTTGGGGACGAAAGCGATTAATGACCTTTTCCATCTTTGCAGCATCGTTCATAACTATTGTGCTAGCATTCTCTCCTTCTTTTGAAATTTTATTGTTATTGAGAGTCATACAAGGCATTGTTTTTGCGGGAATTCCTGCCATTGCGATGGCCTATTTAGGAGAAGAAATGGATCCTTCTAGTCTAGGTATTGCAATGGGACTATATATAAGCGGAAATACAGTTGGTGGCCTTAGCGGGCGGATTATCATGGGAACGGTAACAGATTTATTTTCGTGGCAAGTAGGAATGCTTTTTCTTGGTATTTTAAGTTTAATTGTGAGCTTCTTTTTCGTATGGGCATTGCCGGCATCTCAACACTTTGAACCAAGACCTTTACAATTAGCTTCCTTGACGAAATCACTATTTTCCCATTTAAAAGATCCAGGTTTAGTCTGCTTGTTCGGAATTGCATTCACATTAATGGGAGGATTTGTCACTTTATATAACTATATTAGTTATAAATTGTTAGAAGAACCTTACAACCTAAGTACAACTATCGTTGGCTGGATTTTTATCGTTTATTTAGTTGGAACTTTTAGCTCTGCTTGGTTTGGTAGTTTATCGGATCGGTTTGGGCGTCAAAAGGTGCTGTTAGTCGGGATTATGATTATGTTATCGGGCGCTTTATTAACACTTCCCGTCAACTTAATAATTAAAATACTTGGGATTGTTGTATTTACTTTCGGCTTTTTCGGATCCCATTCTATTGCAAGTTCTTGGGTAAGCAGCCGTGCAAAAAGCAATAAAGCTCAAGCCTCCTCCCTCTACTTATTCGCCTACTATTTCGGTTCCAGTGTTGGTGGAACAACAGGTGGATTCTTTTGGGCTAGTTTCGGATGGAACGGGGTAATCGCATTCATCAGTTCGTTTATCATTACTTCTCTCCTATTAGCTGTTATACTGAATTTAAGCAGTAGAAGAACTGAGAATTAATAGTGGAAGTGAGGAGCGCTCATGGAATTTTACGATATCGAAGTAACAACTGCTAAGGGAGAAACGTATCCATTAAGCCGCTATAAAGGACAAGTGATGTTAATTGTGAACACTGCATCTAATTGCGGTTTTGCTCCACAATTTGATGAACTAGAAAAAATTTATCAAAAATATAAAGATCGTGGGTTTGTCGTTTTAGGTTTCCCTTCCAATCAATTTAAACAAGAATTAGACTCTGCAAAAGATGCGGAAGAAGCATGTCGAATCAATTACGGGGTGACATTCCCAATCCATGAAATTGTAGCAGTAAATGGTGACGATGCGCACCCATTATTTAAATTTTTGACAAGTAACACGAAGGGCGTTCTCGGTTCGAAAGTAAAGTGGAATTTTACGAAATTTTTAGTGGATCGAAATGGTCAAGTAGTCGATCGTTTTGCCCCGATGGATAAACCATCCAAATTTGAGAAAGAGATTGAGAAATACTTATAATAACGCTTTATATTTCTGGAATGGCTATTATAACGTGCAGATTGACCATTATCCTATTGGTATTGACTATTTTTTGCTTGACTTTGGCTATTATCACTTCTTTATATCGGCATGTTCAGCTCATTGACTATTAACATTACAAATTTGGCCATTATCCTATTGATTTTGGCTATTATTTTCTAAACTTTGGCTATTATCGCTTCTTTCTATAGGCATTTTTAGCTGATTGACTATTATCATCACAAATTTGGCCATTTTCCTATTGAGTTTGGCTATTATTTTCTAAACTTTGGCTATTATCGCTTCTTTCTATAGGCATTTTTAGCTGATTGACTATTATCATCACAAATTTGGCCATTTTCCTATTGAGTTTGGCTATTATTTTCTAAACTTTGGCTATTATCTTTCAATCAATAATCGTTTTCTTCATAATTGGCTATAACTGTCACAATTTTGACTATTATCCTCCTCAGATTGACTATAATGATTTGAAGTTTGACTAATAAACATCTATTAGGACTATAATCTTCAATAAAATATTAGTGGCTGTCCAGAAAGTCGAACACTTTCTGAACAGCCTTACATCTTATAGTAATATTCTCTTAAAAACTTTGCTCCTGCGGTGGTCACATCAAACGCGCCTCCTCGTCGCAATTTATCTGCGGCGAAAGCTCTAGCGACAGCCGCAATTTATCTGCGGCGAAAGCGATAGCGACAGCCGCAAAGGGGGCGTCTCAAAATCCTTTCAGACGCCCCCTTTTACTATGCATTTGCTAAAAACGCCTTGACGATATGATTTCCGCTTGGTGTACCAATTGACTCAGGGTGGAATTGTACGCCATAGATAGGTAGCTGTTTATGTTGAATAGCCATAATTTCTCCATCATCTTTTGACGTTGCAATTACCTCAAAGTCTTTACTTAATGTCGTAGGTTCAATGACTAATGAATGATAACGCATCACTTCTACATCATTAGAACACTCTTTGAACAATCCCTTTCGTTCATAGTTTAATAGCGACGTTTTTCCATGCATGATGCGGTTTGCTTGCACAATCTCACCGCCAAATGCGGCACCGATAATTTGATGCCCTAAACAAACACCAAGGATTGGAAACTCCGTGTACAGTTCTTTTACAACATTGACCGTTTGAGGAATATCATCAGGTCTTCCGGGTCCTGGCGATAATACAATCGCTTCAGGCTGCATTTCACGAATTTCGTCAATCGTGATGTCATCGTAGCGAATAACCTTCACTTCTTTTCCGAGCGAGGCAATTTGTTGATATAAATTGTATGTGAATGAATCGTAATGATCAATTAGTAATATCATCGCTCTACCTCCAACAAAGCCTTCATTTTATTCAGCGTCTCTTCATATTCAGATTGCGGAATGGAATCATACACGATTCCTGCCCCAGCTTGCACATATGCTTTTTCATCTTTTACGATCATCGTACGTATCGCAATTGCCAAGTCTAAATTGCCATTAATTGAAATATAACCAATTGCCCCTGCGTAAACCCCTCTTTTTTGTTGTTCCAGTTCATTGATAATTTGCATGGCGCGAATTTTCGGAGCTCCGGAAACCGTTCCAGCAGGCAAGCAACTAGTAATGACATCCACTACATGAACATCATCTCTTTTTTCACCGATTACTTCGGAAACAATATGCATTACATATTTATACTTTTCTATTTTCATATATTTTGAAACGTTCACTGTACCGACCTTCGAAACCCGCCCCAAATCGTTTCGACCTAAATCAACGAGCATGCGATGTTCCGCAAGTTCTTTCTCATCACTTAGAAGAAGTTCCTCTAATTTTCGATCTTCTTCCTTTGTTTTTCCACGAGGTTTCGTTCCAGCAATCGGATTCGTCTTAATGAATCCATCGGTGATTTTTACTAAACTTTCTGGGGAAGTACCCAAAATTGTATAATCATCAAACTCTAAATAGAACATGTATGGTGATGGATTCGAAGTACGCAGACGGCGGTATAAAGAAAAAGGATTTCCTTTAAAATCGGACGAAAAACGTTGAGATAATACAACTTGAAAAATGTCACCACATTCAATATAATTTTTTGCTTTTTCTACCATATTAACAAATGTTTCTTGATCAATGGATGGACGAAATTCAACTGTACTTTTTTCTACTTCAATAAGCGTAGTACCATTTTTCAATTGTTCTTCAATCTGATGGATGTATTCATCCATTTCCTCTCTTGTTTTACCTTCTTGGAATAAATCAATGGCCACGATCGATACTTTTTGTAGTAAATGATCGATGACAATAAATTGATTATAAAACAGAAGATGCACATCTGGCATATTCAACTCATCTGGTAAGAGAGGTCCGATTTTTTCAGTATAAAAAGCCGTATCATAACTAAAATAGCCAATTGCCCCTCCAAAGAAGGAAAAAGGAAGTGATTCATTGGAAATAGGGATTAAATCTCTCAACTTTTGAAAGACCGAACCTTCCCTCTTTTCCTCCTCCCCTTCTTTCCTAAACAAGTAACTCTCTTTATTGCCAATTAATTCTGCAATCGGATCATAGGCAATAAAGGAATATCTTCCACTTTCCTCATGTTTCGCAGCAGATTCAAATAATACTTTATTTTTTCCTGAGACACTAAGGAAAACAGAAATAGGAGTCATCATATCTCCCTGTAAAGTTTTCATTACATAATTTACTGTCATCTCTACCTTCTCCTCTCAACTCAACTAACTAAGCTATCAAAATAAAAAACTCCCCTAAAATTAAAGGACGGGGAGCCGTGGTACCACCTTTATTGACATAAGAAGACTTATGTCCACTCAAAGTTTGTAACGTAAACGATACGCTAGCACCTACTAAACTTTCAATGCTAGAGCTAGAAAACCCATTCGTATTATGTCTTGCACTAGCTCGCACCAACCGCTAGCTCTCTTAGCCAATCCATAATACTACTCTTTTTCATCATCGCTTCCGTATTTGGTTGAAATCATTTTATTATAAATTTTTTCATTATTCAATAAAAACCCTTTTGAAAAGTTAGAATACAACATTAACGGTTTAAATCTAAGTAAAGGCCTTTTTTAAAATAGAGGATATATTCTGCGATATTCGTTGCCAAATCCGCACAACGCTCAATAAATCGGCATACAAAAGATAAATACGTGATTTGCGAAACACTTTCAGGACTAATGGCAGAAAGTTTCATTAAATGTGCAATCATATTTCCATACATTTCATCGATTTGATCATCCATTTCAGCAATTTCTTTTGCATTTTGGACATTTTCTTCCACAAATGCATTAACGACTTGCCGAAGCATCGATATCGTTTTATAGCACATATCTTCCATTAACTCTACTGACGTAATAAATCGTTCCTCCCCAATGCGAATGGCTCCCTTTGATATGTTCACTGCATAATCTCCAACCCGTTCCATATCTGAAGCAGCTTTTAATAAAACGATAAGACGACGAAGATCTGTTGCAACAATTGGTTGTTGTTTGGTCAGAAGGAGCACTACTTTATTATGAATCTCTTCTTCCATCTTGTTCATTTCCACATCTTCTTCTATTATTCGTTTTGCTAATTCCATATCTTTTTCAATAAATGCTTGAAACGATAATTCAAATTGATGAATACTTTTATCGCACAAAGTTAAAAATGCTTGTTGCACAGATTCCAATTCTTTGTCCAATCTTTCTCGAATACTCACGCACCCATCACTCCTTATTAGCCGAAACGCCCTGAAATATAATCTTCTGTACGCTGATCACGTGGTGTTGAGAATATTCGATCTGTGATGTCAAATTCCACTACTTCTCCATTTAAGAAAAAGGCTGTTTTGTCTGAAATCCGGGCCGCTTGTTGCATATTGTGTGTCACAATAATAATGGAGTAATTCTTTTTTAAGTCCTGAATGAGGTCCTCAACTTTTAATGTAGAAATTGGATCAAGGGCAGATGTTGGTTCGTCCATTAAAATGACATCTGGTTCAATCGCTAGACACCGTGCAATACAAATACGTTGTTGTTGTCCTCCTGATAAACCATAAGCATTGTGATGAAGACGATCTTTCACTTCATCCCAAATCGCTGCACCTCTCAATGACCTTTCTACAATTTCATCTAATATTTTTTTATTTTTAATGCCATGAATTCTCGGCCCATAAGCGACGTTATCATATATGGATTTCGGGAAAGGGTTTGGTTTTTGAAACACCATCCCAACTTTAGTACGCAATTCTTCTACTGCATAATCAGCAGCAAATATATTGCGACCACGGTATAAAATTTCTCCGCTTATTTTCACTGATGGAACAAGTTCCACCATACGGTTCAACGCTTTAATAAAAGTTGATTTTCCGCATCCTGAAGGCCCGATGATGGCCGTCACTTCATTTTCTTGAACGTTAAATTGAATATCTTTTAACGCATGGTGCTCACCATACCAAAGATTAAAATTGTTCGCATAGAAAACGGATGCTTTACTGTTTGTCTGGAAATTTTCATTGACTTTGAACTGCTTTTCAACAACACGCAAAGGTTTCAATTCATTGTTAATCATTGTTTGTACCACTTTCACCCATCCTTAATATCGTTTTTGGAATTTATTTCGAATCAACACGGCAATCGAATTCATCAGCACAAGGACAATCATCAACACAATAATTCCCGCTGCAGCAACATATTGAAATGCTTCTTGCGGGCGTTTTGCCCAATCGTAAATTTGCATCGGCAAAGCTGTAAATTCACTAAGCAAACCAGTAGGCAAGAAATGGATAATTACAGGGATTCCGATTACAACTAATGGCGCTGTTTCTCCAATTGCACGAGATAAAGCTAAAATGCTTCCCGTCAAGATTCCCGGTATGGCAGATGGCAATACAACTCGAGTAATCGTTTGCCATTTGGTTGCGCCCATACCATATGAAGCTTCCCGCTGTTCTTTTGGTACAGCACGGATTGCTTCTTGTGCAGCTACAATAATGACAGGCAAAATTAATAAACTCATCGTTAATCCAGCAGCTAGAATACTTTTTCCTAAACCAAACATGCGGACAAAAATAGTTAATCCTAATAAACCAAAGACAATTGATGGTACACCAGCTAAGTTGGATATATTTGTTCGAATAAAATCATTAAATCTATTATTCTTTGCATACTCTTCCAAATATATTGCTGTTGCCACCCCAAGTATGATGGAAGTTGGAGCTACAACGAGCATCATACTAATCGAACCAATTAATGCCGCTTTTACTCCAGCTTTTTCAGGAAAACGTGAACCGAAATTGTTAAAGAAATCCCAATTTATGTATCCCGCTCCTTGAGATATTATTCTTACAATTAATACAACGAGGGTTAACAATGCAAAAGAAGTAGCAAGGAAAAATATTATTTTCCAAATTTTATTTTTTCTTAATCGAGACTGCATACGCTTCATGACGACGGTATCGTCAATGTATTTCGTCATATCAATATTCCTCCCTGAAGCGTTTCGAAATATATTGAGCTACTAAGTTCATCAATAAAGTGAATATAAACAACGTAAATCCAACGGCATACATGGAATAATAGATTGTTGTGCCGTAACCAGCATCACCAGAAGATACTTGTACGATATAGGCTGTCATCGTTTGAATTGAACCCGTAATATTGAAATCAAAAGTTGGAGTTGCACCACCGGCGAGGGAGACAATCATCGTTTCACCGATAGCCCGAGAAATGCCCAATACAATGGATGCAACGATGCCGGATAACGCTGCAGGAAGTACAACTTTTAACGAAACTTCGAGCTTTGTAGCACCCAGCGCGAGAGCTCCTTCTCGAATAGCATTTGGTACAGAATTCATGGCATCTTCCGATAAAGAGATAATGCTAGGTAAAATCATGATTCCCACTACGATCCCTGGACTAAGAGCATTAAATAATTTCAGCGACGGTATCAAAGTTTGTAATATCGGTGTGACAAACGTCAGAGCAAAAAAACCATAGACAATGGTCGGTACACCTGCTAATACTTCCAAAATCGGTTTCATGATTTTTCGAGTTTTGTCAGAAGCATATTCACTTAAATAAATTGCTACTGACAAACCTATCGGAACAGCTACACCTATTGCAATCAGCGTCACTTTGAATGTTCCTAATATGAGTGGTAAAACACCAAAGGATGGACTGCCACTTGAAAATGGATACCATTCTGTTCCAAATAAAAACTCGACAATTGATACTCTCCTAAAAAACTCAAAGGTCTCGAAAATTAATGTAAAGACAATGCCTAATGTGGTAACAACAGAAATCAGTGCTGCTAATAGGAGTAAAATAGGCATTATTTTTTCAATGATTTTTTTGCCCTTTTTATTTCGAGATTTCTCAATCAATTGTTGGATTGATTGCTCTTTCTCAATGCTTTGAGCCATTTCATAATCTCCCTTCTAACCCTGCAAAGTGTGTGGGTGAAAGCCTCCCACACACTAACAATCTAAAGGATTATTTAAATTGTTCTAACGTTTTCAGCCCTTCTCTATACTTATCATCAGGTAAACGCACATATCCAACAGCTTCAGCCATGTCGCCAGCGTTTTCTAAAGTGAATTTCATAAAATCGTAAAATGATTCATTCTCAGTGATTTTTTTATTGTTTACGAATACAAATAACGGACGAGAGAGCGGCGTGTATTCCCCGTTTTCAATTGTTTCATTTGATGGTTCTATACCGTTCACGCGTACCGCTTTTAATTTATCTTGATTTTCCAAATAGTAAGCATAGCCAAAGAATCCGATAGCGTTTTTATCAGAAGCAACGCCTTGAACAATTACGTTATCATCTTCAGACAATTGAGCTGATCGAACTAAATCTTCACCTTCCAAAATGACTTCGTCGAAATAGTCAAAGGTACCTGAATCTGTTCCCGGTGCATAGTAGACAATTTCTTCATCTGGCCAAGATGGATCAAGATCAGACCATTTTTTCACTTTTCCGTCTTCAATCCAAATTTCTTTTAATTGTTCAATTGTTAAATCCGTAGCCCAATCGTTATCTGAATTAATTACGACAGTGATTCCGTCATAAGCTATTTCAAATTTTGTATATTCAATGCCCGCATCTTTTAAAGCTTGAGCTTCTTCTTCTTTAATTTCTCGTGAAGCATTTGAGAAATCCGTTTCGCCGGCGATGAATTTTTCAAATCCTCCACCAGTTCCAGATACCCCTACAGATACTTGTACATTTGGTTCAACAGCAGCATATTCTTCCACAAGCGCTTCAACAATAGGGGCAACAGTTGAAGAACCATCACCTGTTACAGAGCCTGCTAATTGTGCTTCTCCATTTTCTGCTTGTTGTGGTGTATTTCCAACGTTTGTCCCAGCTTCATTTTTTTCTCCGCCACATGCTCCAAGTAATAATGCAGAACTTACCATTGCAGTCATCGTTAAGAACTTCCACTTTTTCATTTGACATTTCCTCCGTCGTTTAATAGTTTAATTCTCACTACATTTCCCACTATAAAATTCATATATTGATCTTGTTTAAAGGAATTGTTAAGAGATTGTAAATTTGCACTACTTTTGGATGCAGAAAATGTTAAGATTGCAATTTAAAAGAAAGAGGAATTTTTACTAAAAACAGAAACAAAAAAACATCATTCTCTGTAAGAAAATGATGTTTCCATATCGAAAATAAAAAGAGGCGTCCAAAAATGGATGCCTCATCATATTTAAGTTCGTTTATAATTATAATTTAACAACGTTAGAAGCTTGAGGTCCGCGGTTGCCTTCAACCACTTCGAATTCCACTTTTTGACCTTCATCAAGAGTTTTGAAACCTTCACCTTGAATAGCTGAGAAGTGTACGAATACGTCGTTTTCGCCTTCAACTTCGATGAATCCAAAACCTTTTTCTGAGTTAAACCATTTTACTGTACCTTGTTTCATTAAAAAAACCTCCAAAAAAATAAAAATATTTTTACAATATGGAATTGTTTTTATTACCAGAATAAAAAAATTCACATATTACGAAGAGTACCGACAAAAACACCGATCACTCTTTGTAATATGTGAATCACTTGTTTCCGGCCTTACAATTCAATTGTATTTACATTATACCACCATATTACAAAATGTCAAACGATTTTTATACAGATTTGAAATCGTTCTCGAATGGATCGGGATATATTTTGTTACTATTATTGATTATATTCAAGTTGTTGCACAATTATACCATGAAAAATTTGTAATTCATCATCACAAGCTTCACAATAAGTTTTTTCATCTTCCGACCAAAAGGCAAAATACTTTCCTTCCCTGCTCTCCTCATGGTCAAATTTTTTTCTAAACACATTAAGAGTTTCTTTAATTGCAACTTCAAATTGTTCTTTCGTATCAAAAACTTCTTCTGACACAATATGTGATTCCCAACCTTCAAATTGCCACCAAGGTTCAAAGTCTGCCTTCATATAAATAATTTTATACACGTTGAAAAACCCCATTCTTTTCATAATAAAAAATATGTTAAAATATCTATAACTTGGTAATTTTTGAATCGAAAGGAAGGACTTAAGTATGGTTTTAACATTTAAACCAAGAGTTCATTTAAACGATTTATTAGAACGTGGAACTGATATAGAAGCATCAGGACGTTTTTTAAAAACCTTACAATATAATCATTTTACAAAAAAGGATCAGCAAAATTTACAAGAATTATTTAAAAAAATTGTAAACTTCACTCCAACAATGAGCAATATTTTTCAACGCTATTTAAAAGAAATTTCACCGAAAGGCGAAAATCCTATTCCAGAAGAAAAAATTGAAAAATATTTGCAACAATTTTTTCTTAATGAACGAAATGATGAGTATGTACAAAATGCGATAAAATTTTTTCACTTATTCAGAATACATAATTTTGAAACTGGAAAATTAATCGTATTATTTAATCAATTCTCCTTTTACATTAGTACTCACATTTTACATAACTTTGGTATGAAACCTCATAAAGCATTGGAATATTTGCGCTCATTAAACGCTGCAATGAATGTAGAGCAAGAGTTATTGGTAGAAGTATTAACAGAAAGAATGATCGAAAATGTCATTACAGAAATTTCTTCGCTAATTGAATCGAATACGAAAATCATCTACATGAAAGATTTAATTCAACGCGTTGATCAACAAACAACGGAAATTCAAAATTCCACCGCAGCAATCGAACAAGTTTCCGCTTCGATTGGAGAAGTTGCCCGTGCTTCATCGAAAATTTCTGAGAAAACGACGGATTCAGTAAGCAATGTTATCGACGGAAAAAATACAATTGAAAAAGCGTTAAATGATATTTTTCAAACGGATAATACGTTCCAACAAATTGTTCAGTCATTCCATCAATTACAAAACTATGTGAACGAAATTGATAATATCGTCACAATTATAAACGAAATTGCAGACCAAACAAATTTACTAGCACTTAACGCTTCTATTGAGGCAGCTCGTGCTGGTGAACATGGGAAAGGTTTCTCTGTTGTGGCACAAGAAGTACGAAAATTAGCTGAAGGAACAATAAACGCATTAAATGAAGTATCACAAAATGTCGATGCATTTAAACAATATTCAAATATGGTTTCCGATTCCATTCTAGATGCATCACAGAAGATTAAAGAAGCTACTTCAGAGGCAAAACAGTCGTTACCTTTATTAAACTCAATTGTACATGCTATTGAAAGTATTAAACATGATGTTGCCAGCACTGCTTCCATTACTGAAGAACAAGCTGCTGCCGTTGATGAAATTACTAAACGTATGTCTGAAATGGCCAATCTTCAAGAACAAATTCATAGCTTAGGTAAACAAACGTCTGAAAGTATATTTGCACTAAGTAAAGAAATGATGCGTTTCCGAAATGACATTATCAATAATAACCCTGTTCACTTATCCAGTACCGCCCTTTTACAATTATCAAAAACTGATCATCTATTATGGAAATGGCGGGTATATAACATGATTTTAGGAGTTGAAGAATTATCACCAGAAGAAGTTTCCTCCCACCAAGATTGCCGTTTAGGAAAATGGTATTATGCAAATGACACCCAAGCTAAATTTAAACATGTAGAATCTTTCAAAGAATTAGAGCGCGTTCATAAGCAAGTTCATATTGCGGCAAAAAATGCAATTTTGGAATTAAGTAGAGGAAATCGACAACAAGCAGAAATCCATTTGCAAGAAATCGAAAAAGCTTCTGAAAAAGTCATTCACTATTTAAATGATTTAATTCATATGTTGAAAACCCACGGCTGAATGAAAATTTAATTGATTGTAGGTGGAGTGATGGCAAAGAGGGCGCACATTATGATCAATGTCGCTGAAAAAAGATTTGGCAACCGATTTTTCATTCAACAGAAGGCGTTAGAATTAGGATTAAAAGGGAATTTTCGTATAAATGAAAACGATCAGCTTGAAATCGATGTGGAAGGGAAAAATCAATCTATTGATGAATTTTTACATTTTATTCAAAAAGGTGAAAATCTAAAATCAAGTTTGTCAATCAAAACTTTTGATGATTTACAAGGTTATGAAAAATTGAATTTTGAATTGATGTAATTGGACGTTTTTTAAACGTCCAATTTTTTGTATTTCCCCCATTCCTTCTCTTTAAAAATATGTGAAAAAAGTAGTATCATTTAAATAGAGAAATGATAAATTCAAATAAGTTTTTGAAACTTTTATTCCCCACCGAACGTATTTATACTAAGAACACGAGGAGGTACGCATATGCTGGGGGTAAGCAACTTCATCATACGACATTTACTCAATTTTTTCTTTAGTTTTACAGTTTTTATCATATTAGTTGTTCAATTAAATATCAGTTTTCTGAATGGATTAATCATACCAATTGCATCCATTCTAACTTATATAGTTAGTAATTATATCATTAAATCTGTTCAAAAATATAAAAAGACGAAAGCACTCGGCTTTACCCGTTCAGAATATAATCATATTGAATCCCAATTAAAACAAGCAAAAAGCCACATAAATTTATTAACACAGCAATATATTCGAGTGCGTTCCATTCGTTCTTTTAAATTACTAAATGAAATGACAAAGTTGTCTAGAAGAATAGTCAATATCGTTCAAACAAATCCGCAAAAATTTTACACAGTTGAAGATTTCTTCTATTCTCACCTGCCTTCAGCTGTGCAATTGAGCAAAAATTACGCAACGTTAGTACAACAGCAAATTAAAGATGCTGATGTGCATATCGCTCTTGAAGAGGCTCGAAAAGCGATGAAAAAATTACAAAGTTCGATGGAAGATGACTTAAAAGCTGCTCTTGCATCTGATTTAGAAAATTTAAAATTGGAGTTGGATTATGTCAAACTCGAGCATGAAAAAAAACAAAAGCAAATAGAATTTGGGAGGGAAAATCAATGATGGAGAAAAAGAGCTCAGAAGGTTTTGAACTGTTCCCAAACGAGAGCTCTTTTTCTATTGTGGAGAGTAAAGTATTCCCTACCCTTACTGAAGAAGAGCAGTCAAAAGCATTATATTTAGCAAGCGAGCTAGATAGTACTTGCTATGAAGCCATTGTTCGTTTTGGTGAAGAAGTTCAAAAATCCCTAAAACATTTTACCCATCAATTATTAGTTCAAGTACAAAGAAACGATACTTCACCAATTCGAGAGATTTTATCGACCTTAATTGAACAGTTGGATTCAATGAATCTCGATCAATTCAACATTCAAGATAAAGGATTTTTAAGAAAACTATTTAAACGAAAAACTTCCATTCAACAAATCGTTTCCCAATACAATCGCTTAAGTAAGCAAATCGACCGTCTAACGATTCATTTAAAACGAGCTCAAGAGAATTTATTGACGGATAACAATATGTTAAATAAGTTATATGAAAAAAATGAAGAATATTTTCAAGAAATCAATTTGTACATTGCTGCTTTGGAAATGAAAAGACTTGACCTTCAAAAGCAGTTGCAAATGGTGGAAAAGGATTATAACGATATGGACAACCCCATGATGAGGCAAAAGTTACTCGATATGAAAAATGCGGCGGAATGGCTAGATCGAAGAATGTATGATTTACAAATATCGCGGGAAATAGCTATTCAAACAGCTCCCCAAATTCGCATGATTCAATCAACCAATGAAATGCTCATTGAAAAAATTCAGTCATCTATATTATCAACAATCCCTTTATGGCAATCTCAAATTTCCATGCTCGTCAACCTCAATCGCCAACATCGTGCAAATGCGACAAGTCATCATTTAATGAATACTTCAGAGAAGTTAGCGATGAAAAGCGCTGAAATGACGAGCATTACCGAAAGTCATGTAGAACTGGATCATTTGAAAGAAACGCAAATACAGCTTATCGAATCAATCGAAGAAACATTGCAAATTCAAGCCGACCGGAACGAAAAACAACAATTGATTGAACAAACCATCCATGAAATAGATGGCAAGTAAAATAGCACGAGTGATACAAAACACTCGTGCTTATTATTTATTCGAAGTACTCTTTATAATACCCGCCTACTTTTCCAGTATTATCAACTATAAAAATAAATTCTTCTGTTTCATTTTTCACTTCATATTCTTTCCCAACAGTTAACACGTTAGATACTAAATATTTTTTTGCATTTGTATTCACACATTTTACTGTACGAATAGTAGGTGCGTCCTTCCATTTTAAGTGTAGCATCATCATACCCTCTCTCTTCATTAAACTATCGTTACAATTATATCATTGAATTGCCAGGTAAATACATGAAAGTTTTCAAAATCGTCTCTCATAAACTTCTTGTCCAGTTAACACATTTCATTTTAACAAATACTGAAGGATTTTGTCGTCCATTAGGTAATTTCGATTTACTTAATTTATCGTATGCTTATTTATGATTCTTTATTTGTTTTAAATCTGTTGCAGTAGAATTTTAGATAAATCCTTTCTTGAGCACTAACTACTTTTCTTCCTTTCCCTTTTAAAAAATATTCGCCAACTATCACCAGTAAGCCTTATTGAAACTTTTCCAAACATAAGTACAGTTGTCACGGTACATTTCTGTGCAATTTACATATAATAATGATAACGTTATTTACCATTCTGGCTGATAAATTTATTGTTATTTGCAAAGACTATCAAGTAAACCATCCCTGTGATTTCTCAACATACGCTGATGAAATAGGTGATCGTGATGTTAAACTACTTAGATGTTGGGAAAGGTGAAGAAATAGTCTTTATTCATGGATTAGGTAACCGCATACAAGCTTGGGCTCCCCAATTGGAACTAACTACACAATATCGATTAATTATCATCGAATTAAGAGGACATGGTGACTCTCCAGAAAAAGAAAATATCAATGTCGAATTTTTTGCAAAAGACATAATTGAAGTATTAGATTATTTAAATATCGAAAAAGCACATTTTGTTGGTCTATCACTCGGTGGAATCGTTGCACTAGAAATATGTAAGCGTTTTAAAAAGCGTGTAAAATCACTCATTTTATGTAATACGACTTACTATATTCCTACTTTGCTTGGAAATATTACTCTTGAAAAAACAAAACGATTTTTAAAAAAATCGTCACTCGAACAACTGAATGAACGGCTCATCAAAAAATGTTTATACAATCCTGAAGAACAAAAGGTTTATGAATTAGCAAAGAATGCTTTTCACATTCGAAAAGATACGTATTTACAATCGGTTCAATCAGCTTTTGGAAGAAACTATTTTTATGATTTATTGACCATTAATGTGCCAACACTGATCATTGGTTCTCTAGAAGATAAAGTAGTACCTATTCAAAATGCCTATTTAATGCATTACATGATTAAGTCTTCCAATTTAATTATTTTTGAAAATACAGGACATTTGCCGAATATCGAACGACCAGAACTATTCAATTTAGCCATTGCTCAACATATCAAACAATTTCAAAATAAAGTAAGTTAAAAGGGCGCGTCTGACAAGTCATTTTGAGACACCCCCTTTGCGGCTGTCGCACATGCTTTCGCCGCAGATAAATTGCGGCTGTCGCTAGCGCTTTCGCCGCAGATAAATTGCGCTGTCGCTAGTGCTTTCGACGCAGATAAATTGCGACGAGGAGGCGCGTTTGATGTGACTACCACAGGAGCAAAGTTTTCAAGAGAATATTAGTATTAAGAAATAAGGCTGTTCAGAAAGTGATTGACTTTTCTAGACAGCCCCGTTCCATCTTATTTATTTAATGTTCGTCTTAAGAACTCTTTTGTTCTTTCGTGTATTGGGTTGACTAGTACTTGTTCAGGAGGCCCTTCTTCAACGATGACCCCTTTATCCATAAACACGACACGATCTGAAACTTCTTTTGCAAATTCCATTTCATGGGTAACAATTAACATTGTATTTCCAGCCTTCGCAAGGTCTCGCATAACCTTTAATACTTCCCCTACCATTTCTGGGTCAAGGGCAGAAGTCGGTTCATCAAATAACATCACGTCTGGATTCATTGCTAAAGCTCTTGCAATGGCAACCCTCTGTTTTTGTCCACCTGAAAGTTGTCGAGGTCGCGCATTCTTATAGCGATCCATTCCAACAATCGTTAAATATTTCATCGCATTGTTTATGGCTTCCTCTTTTGAACGTTTCAATACTTTTACTTGTCCGACTATACAATTCCCTAATACATCCAAGTTATTAAATAAGTTAAACTGCTGGAATACCATACCTAAGTGCGTACGATATTTTTCTTTATTGTAACCTTCCGTTAAAATATTTTCTCCATTAAAAATAATCTCACCGCCTGTAGGAGTTTCCAGCAAGTTAATGCAACGCAATAATGTGGATTTTCCTGATCCTGAAGCTCCAATTAACGTTACAACTTCCCCTTTTCTTACTTGGAAATTGACATCTTTCAATACTTCATGATTGCCGAATGTTTTATTTAAATGTTTGATATCAATGACCACTGTCATAGCATTACTCACCATCCTTTATCGGCTTGTTTCCTGTCACAAGCTCCACTCGGTACGAATCAGGTCCATCCATTTTCTTCTCAAACCAAAGAAGAATACGAGTTACAGTGAATGTCATAATGAAGTACAATACGCAGGCAATTAAGAATGCTTCTGCATAACGATATGTACTACCCGCAACAGAGTTCGTTGTAAAGAATAATTCAACTACACTAATGACACTTAGTACAGAAGAGTCCTTTATATTCATAACGAGCTGGTTACCAGTCGCTGGTAAAATATTTCGAGCTACTTGAGGAAGGATAATATAGAACATTGTTTGAAAATGATTCATACCAATCGCTTCACTGGCCTCGTATTGTCCTTTATCGATTGAAACAATTCCACCACGCACATACTCTGCCATATAAGCACCTGTATTTAAGCTGATAACAATTAAACCAGCAACAAAGCGATTTAATTGAATATCAATGGCATAGAGTCCGTAGAACACAACCATCGCTTGTACCATCATTGGAGTGCCACGGAATAGTTCAACATAGCAAGTTAGTATAAAATTAATAGTTTTTAATGCATATGTTTTAAAGGATTTTTTTTGCAATGGAATCGTGTGCATAACCCCGATGAAAAATCCGATAATCGCACCAAAAATCGTACCTAATATCGCAAGAATTAATGCAATCCATGCTCCTCGCAAAAACAAATCCCAGTTATTCTGAAAAATATTCCAAACTGTTTCTAAGAAAGACATAAAGAAATCCCCTTATTGTTTTTTTGTTCGCACTTAGAAGAATTAAAGTTAAGCACAGTAAATAACTTTACAGGGAAGGAAAATGGAAAAAGGTTGTCTTATAGAGAATCTCAAGACAACCTTTCACCACACTATTGTTGTGATGGTTGATTTTTAATAGCTTCTTCCATGATTTGATGACGTTCATCTTCCGTAATACCAGCTAAAATTTCGTTAATTTTATCTTTTAAGTCCGAACCTTTTTTCAAGCCAACAGCGATTGCTGTATCAGATTCATCAGCCTCAAATCCGTCTTCTGGAACAATGTAAGTAAATCCTTCAATTGCTGCCTCAGCAGACATCCCTTCTGGACGTTCTGAAATATAAGCATCAATTGCACCAGAAGATAATTGGATTCGCATTTGGCCAAAATCTGTAGCTGGTACTTGTTTATTAACGCCAGTCATTTGATCGATTACTTTGTAGTGAGTAGTACCTTGTTGTGCTGTTACTTTAGCCCCTTCAAAATCATGAATCGATTTTGCATTTGCATATGGACCATCTTTTTTCACAACAATTACGAAATCACTCGTATAATAGTTGTCTGTAAAATCGATTACTTCCATGCGTTCAGGAGTAGGTGACATACCCGCAATAACTGCATCAATTGCACCAGATTGTAATGATGGAATTAAACCATCCCAGTCAGTTTTTACAATTTGAAGCTCCATCCCTAATCCTTCAGCAATACGTTTTGCGATTTGAACATCGTAACCGTTTGCAAACTCTTTAGAATCTGCAATAGGAACTGCTCCATTTGAGTCATCTTTTTGAGACCAGTTAAATGGTGCATAAGCAGCTTCCATACCTACTCTTAATACACTTTTTGACTCGGATGAAGATTCTGAATCTTTTTGTGATTCTCCACCTGTTGATTCTTTGTTTCCTGAACCACATGCTGCAAGAACGAGAACCGTCATCATGGTTATGAAAAGTAGCAATAATTTCTTTTTCATCTTAATTCCCCCTGTCTCTGTTTCGCTTAGCTTCACAAATAAAAAGCGACCTAAGAAGAACTTAAGGTCGCATCAATTTGTTAGACTAATACCTCTAGTTCCACTTTGGAATAGCACACCTTACATATAAACATGTAAGACAGTGTTACAGTTATTCACTGTAACCCCAGCATAGTTATCTGAGCAAATAACTACACTTCGGCGATATTTCCTTCTTTCCCACTTCTTCACTCGCTCAAGCTCCATGAGAAACTAATAAATACCGCGCCTCTACCCTACCAAGTGAGGCTAGAATATTCAATTGTTAAGAGAAGCATAACCTAAATGGTGTTTACTTGTCAATAACAAATAGGAAAAGTTTAATAGTACCAAATATACTCCCCAAAAATAGTTGGGGAGTATATTATACATTTTCTTATGAATTTAGAAGTAAATCTTCAGGATTTTCGATTAATTCTTTAACTGTTTTTAAGAATCCAACTGAATCTTTACCATCAATGATTCGATGATCGTATGAAAGTGCCACATACATCATTGGACGAATTTCAACTTGGCCGTTTACAGCTACTGGACGGTTTACAATTGAGTGCATACCAAGGATACCTGCTTGCGTACCATTGATAATTGGTGTTGAAGCTAATGAACCAAAGATACCGCCATTTGTAATTGTAAATGTTCCGCCTTGTAAATCAGAAATTGCTAATTTCTTTTCACGTGCTTTTTGAGCAAGTTCTGCAATTTCTCTTTCAATTTCAGCGAAGTTTTTGCGATCTGCATCACGTACAACTGGAACTACTAAACCTTCTTCTGTAGATACCGCAATACCGATATCATAAATGTTAAATTTATGAATTTCATCGCCAACAATTTGTGCATTTACATAAGGATATTTTTTCAATGCAGCAACTACTGCTTTTGTGAAGAATGACATGAATCCAAGTTTTATACCATTCTCATTCACAAATTGTTCTTGTTTGCGTTTGCGAAGTTCCATCACATTTGTCATGTCAATTTCGTTGAATGTTGTTAACATTGCCGTATTTTGTTTAACTTCAAGAAGACGTTTTGCAATTGTTTGACGTCGACGGCTCATTCTTTCAACTGTAACGCGAGATTCATCTACAGTTACAGCAGGTGCTACAGGTTGTGCTGCTTGCACTGGTTGTGCTGGTTTAGCAGCATGAGCAGCAACATCTTGTACACGAACTCGGCCTTGTGGGTCTACTGGTGAAATTGCTGCTAAATCAATGCCTTTTTCACGAGCAAGTTTACGTGCAGCTGGTGAAGCTACTACGCGCTCATTAGATGTTTCCTCAACAACCGGTGCAGCTTGTGCTGGTTGTGCTTGAGGAGCTTGTGGTTGTTCCTCTTTAACCGCTTCTTTTGCAGGTTCTGCTTGAGGTGCTGGAGTAGGTTCAGCTCCACCTTCAACAGGCTCAACGATCGCAATTGTTTGGCCAACTAATACTGTATCGCCTTCTTCAGCTAAAATTTGAGTTAATACTCCTGCTTCTTCAGAAATAATTTCTGCATTTACTTTATCTGTTTCTAATTCAACAATGAATTCGCCTTTCTCAACGCGATCTCCAACTTTTTTCACCCATTGTGCAATTGTACCTTCCGTAATCGATTCTGCTAATTCAGGGACTTTAATTTCAGCCACTTTTTATATCCTCCTTTAATTCTCAACACTGTTAAATCTTAACGTAAATTATGCAAGATTACAAATCTGCTAAAGCGTCGTTAATTACTTTAGCTTGAGCAACTTTATGTGAGTCCATGTCACCTTCTGAAGTAGAAGACATTTCTGGACGTCCAACATAACGTACTTTTTTGCCTTCAGCTAATTCAAGTAAGTATTCTAAGGCAAATTTCCAAGGACCTTGGTTTCTAGGTTCCTCTTGTACCCAAACAATTTCTTTCGCGTTAGGGTATCTCGCAATGATTTCAGAAAGTTTTTCCATTGGGAATGGATATAATTGTTCAATGCGAAGGATGTGAAGTTTTTCGAATCCTTCACCGTCTTTAATTGCTTCTGCTAAGTCAATTGTCACTTTACCAGAAGCTAAAATAATGCGTTCCACTTTTTTAGGATTTTGTCCGAGTCCTGGTTGTTCAATGACTTCCTCGAATTTTCCTTCAGATAATTGCTCTAATGTAGCTGCAGCTAATGGATGACGCAATAATGATTTTGGTGTTGCAACTACTAATGGACGCACTCCTTCAGTTCCAAGCATTTTCGCTTGTCGACGTAATAAGTGGAAGTAGTTTCCGGCATTTGAACAGTTTGCAACAATCCAGTTATTTTCAGCACATAATTGCAAGTAACGTTCAATGCGTGCTGCAGAGTGTTCTGGCCCCTGTCCTTCCATACCATTTGGTAATAAAAGAACTAATCCAGATTTAAGACCCCATTTAGAACGAGCAGCTGTAATGAAGTTATCAAACATTACTTGAGCCATATTTGCGAAGTCCCCGAATTGTGCTTCCCAAATTGTTAATGCTTTCTCATTTTCCAGGTTATAACCATATTCATAACCTACGATTGCCGCTTCTGTTAATGGAGAATTGAATACACTAAAGGAAGCTTTAGCTCCTGAAATATTGTGTAATGGCGTCCATTCAGAACCGTTATTTTTATCATGTAGTACTAAATGACGTTGCGAGAAAGTACCACGTTGAGCATCTTGCCCAGTCAGACGAATTGGGTTTCCTTCACGTAAAATTGATGCAAACGCTAATGTTTCTGCATGACCCCAGTCAATTTTACCTGTTTCTAGCGCTTCAACACGTCTTTTTAGAATTCTTGCCAATTTGTTTTGAGGCTCAAAGTTTTCAGGCCATGCTAACAATTCTTCGTTAATTTGTTTTAATTCCTCAGCAGAAACACCTGTTTCTAATTGTGGATAAGGTTGTTTCACCTCTTCAGGAATTTCCACTTCGAGATGATGACCCTTTTCTTCGCCTACTGCTTTAACATGATCGTAACTTTTTTGCATTTCGCCATAAATTTCTTGGTTTAACTGTTCTACGAATTCTTTTGTTACAATACCTTCATTTACAACTCGTTCACCATAAAGTTCACGAACTGTAGGATGTTTATCAACAATTAAGTATGTTTTTGGATTTGTTACAGTCGGATCATCAGTTTCATTGTGTCCAAATCTGCGGTAACCAATTAAGTCAATTAAAATATCTTTACCGAACATTTGACGATATTCAAAAGCAAATTTTGCTACTTGAATAACTGCTTCAGGATCATCTGCATTCACGTGCACTACAGGAATACCGTATCCTTTTGCTACATCTGATGAATAGTGTGTTGAACGAGAATCGTAATATTCTGTTGTAAATCCAATCATGTTATTGGAGATAATGTGGATAGAACCGCCAGTAGAGAATCCTTTTGTTCCAGCATAGTTAAATGTTTCTTGTACGATTCCTTCACCGCTAAATGCTGCATCTCCATGAACAAGAACAGCTAGTGCTTTTGATGTATCTTGCACTGGTTCTCCAGGATTAGATGTATCTTCTTGAGCTGCTCTCGTTGAACCAGTTACAACAGGACTAACTACTTCTAAGTGTGAAGGGTTGTATGCAAGTTTTACCGTTAATCCAGATGGTTTGTGATAAGTTGCACCCATGTGATATTTCACATCGCCAGTCCAACCTTTTGCAATTTCAATTGAACCATCTTCAGGGAAGAAGTAATCGTTTGGAACGTGTGCGAAATCTGCAAACATCATAGCGTATGGCTTGTTTACGATATGTGTTAATACATTTAAACGTCCGCGGTGTGCCATACCGATTTGTAAAAATTTCATTTGATCTTTTTCTGCGGATTTTACGATTTCATCAATTAAAACTACTAATGTATCTAAACCTTCAATAGAGAATCTTTTTTGACCAACGAATGTTTTATGAATGAATTTTTCAAAGTTTTCAACGCGAGTAAGTTTTTCTAATACGGCTTTTTTCTCATCTGCAGATAGTTTTTGTTTGAAGAATCCTGATTCAATTTTTGATTGAATCCAATTTCTTTCGGATTGATCTTCTACATGTGCATATTCGAATCCAATTTTTTCAGTGTAAAGTGAACGTAAATAATCAATCGCTTGTTTACCGTTGGAAACGTTTGCAGGGACATTATTTAAGAATAGTGAAGCAGGTAATTCAGCTAAATCTGCATCTGTTAATCCGTATGCTTGTGGCTCAATTTTTGAAAAATCTAATGGACGGTCTTTCAGTGGGTATACGTCCGCTCCATAATGCCCAAAAGCTCGTATTGCATCTGCTAATTTTACAGCTGCCAATACTTTATTAAAATCTCCTGTTTGAGCCATTTGCGCACCACTTGAAGTTTCTTCTAGTACTGGAGCACCAAATTGTTGGAATAATGAAGCTAATTCCGAATCAACTTCGTCAGGGTTTTGTAAGAACAGTTCATATTGTTCCATTACATACCCTAAGTTCGGACCAGAGAATACTGACCAAGGAGATCCAGTTGTAATTACATTGTTCGACATGAGAAAAACCTCCAAATTTTGCTAATAGCAATTACATTTTAAATAGAAAGTATAAAAATCATTCTTCTATTAATATAAATTTATATAACAATTTGAGAAGAACCTTTTTTCCATTTCAATCTTACTACTCTTCATAAAAAATACAACTATTTTTCACAAATTTAGATGAAATTTTTTGAATGGAATTAAAAAAATGTGTTAAGTAGGTAAACGTAATGTAAAAATTGTGCCCTTTCCTACTGAACTCGATACATCCATTTCCACTTGATACTTGTCTGCCAACATTTTTGAAATGCTTAAACCTAGTCCAGTTCCACCTCCATTACTCCGCGAACGATCCACGCGATAAAATCGATCAAATATAAAAGGTAAATGTTCTTTTGAAATGCCGATACCATTATCTTGTATCGTCATAAAAATATTTTCTGTAAAATAATGAACATGTATTTGGATAATGGGTATATTTTCATTATATCGAATTCCATTTTCGATAATGTTTCTTACAATTTGTGCAAACGCATTCTCAGATATTTGTGCCATCCTTTTTTCGCCATCGAACACCACATTCATTTTAGCATTTGAATAAACAACTTCAAGTTCTTCAATCACGGTATTTAAAACTTTTTCTAAATCACAAGAAGTTTCTTCTTTTCCTTCATTTCGAGCCAAACTTAATAATTCCTCAATCATTTTCTTCATGCGTTGAACTTCATCTATTGCCAAATCCAGCGATTCTTCCAACACTTGTGGATCATCCTTACCCCATCGCTTAATTAAAGACAGGTGTCCTTCAATCGCTTGAATGGGTGTGCGAAGTTCATGGGATGCATCTGAAACAAATTGTTGTTGCTGCATAAAAGTTACTTCCAATTCATTCATCATGGAGCGATAAATTTTTAGCAAATCACCAATCTCATCATCATGATGATAAGTAAAATGAATATTTTCTTGAAAACCTTTTTCTTTTACTCGAGTCATGGAATTCCGCAAATCTTTTAACGGCTTCATTATTATATGAACCAAATAATGACTCATAGTTACTGCAATGAACAATGCACCGATTCCTGCTATTACCAAAACCGTCAACACATAACGCATCATGGAGTGAAACGTGTCAAGCGGGTGTATTAATTGAATAATTCCTTGAAAAAATCCGATTTGAACTAAACGATTCACAACAATGACTTCTTTATGATCTAGCGATAGTTTCTCAACGACAGTTTTCTGTATTTCATCAATCGGATAATTGATGTTTGCACTAGGCGAGTAATCATTAATCTTCAAAACTTCATAACCATCCATATTATATAGACGAACCGTTTGATTTTGATGAACAATTGACTTCAATAACCCTGTATTGTCTTTCAATTCATTGATTGAAATCGATTGGCCTTGGGTATGAAAAAAATCCGTTAAATCATCAACAGTTCGGACTGCATTTAATTCCTCTTGATGAATGAGCCAAGTATAGAGTGCAAAATAGATGATGATACAAATCGTCGCATAACTAAAAAATATGACTAGTGAAGTAGATAACGTCCACTTTTGTTTTAATGTTAATTGGAACTTTGATAGTTTAATTTTTTTCATTCTCTCACCACATACCCAACGCCACGAATTGTTTCAATATATGGTTCTTTTTCTGTCTGTAATTTTAAGCGTAGATGACGAATATAAACATCTACTACGTTTGTTTCCACTTCCATATTATGTCCCCATACCTTATCTAATATTAACTCTCGAGTACATACTCGGTTTTTGTTTTCACACAACAATTTCAATAAATCATACTCAGTTTTGGTTAAATCTAATTTTTTCCCTTCAAACATTACTTTATAGGATGCGGTATCAATTTCAAGGTCTCTTACTTTAATGACTTTTCGTTGTTGTTCACCCCAATTGGCTCTTCTTAAAACAGAGCGAATTCGAGCTAATAATTCTTCAATCGCAAAAGGCTTAACAATGTAATCATCCGCACCGGCATCCAATCCTGATACTCTGTCCGTAACGGCATCACGAGCCGTTAATAAAATAATCGGCACATCGGAATTTGCACGAATTCGCCGACAAACTTCAACACCATTGAGACTAGGTAACATCACATCAAGCAATATACAGTCGAAAGATTCATTTAGCGCTTTTTGTAAGCCTTCTCTGCCATCACTGCATGTTGTCACATCAAAATGTTCATGAATAAGTTCCAATTCAATAAATCGGGCTATACTTTTTTCATCTTCTACTAATAATATTTTTTTCATTTTAATCACCTTTCAAAAAGGTATAAATTTTATAAATAATGGTTATATTACCAAATACAAGACACCCCTAACACTTTTTTCACAAAGAATATATCCTTAAACTTTGAAAGCCACAATTTAAGTTTACCTTAAATTGTGGCTCTTTTTTAATGAATTGGATCGAATTTTCATCATAATCTGTAATCTCCCCACTATTGAAAAAGTTATTTCATCCTTGTAACTTTTTTCCCTAATCTGCATATTTTACGTTTATGCCCTATATCGATGACGAATTTCGATAAATTTACCTAGTTTTAGAGTTATTCAATCTAGGTATTATATAAATAAAACATCTACAGCTTTTCATTTGCAAGAAGTGTTATGCTAAATGTAGCTATTTTAACCATTAACTATTTCATTTATTGAAACATCGATGGTTTTTTATAGAATATTTCTTATTACGTTCACAAACTTTACACAGAAAATACTGTTTTTTTCAAACAAAATCTTGTAAGAACGATTATATTTATTATAAGATATACTGGTCAAAATTTTTTTAGAATATTAGAACGGGAAAACTATGGATGCATGTCTATAGTTTATAACGTCTAAACTTTTAGGTTTTTGGTGTCGTTGCTCTTCGTGTTATTGGAAATTTTTTGCAACTATCCTAAAAAGGAGGCGTTTACATGCTGAAACATCGAGATTTATTAGAAACTAATGAATTGTATCAATTACTCATACACCCGTCGGTTTTCCCGTATGTTCGTCATAAAGCGACGAGCCCAGAGGAATATCTATTTATGACTAAACAAATTATTGAAGAAGAGGCTTTAGGCAAAACGATATCAAGAACGATTCTTGATGAATGGGGTCAACCCATTGGAACAATAAGTTTGTATGATATTGAAGATGGCGCTGGATTTTTAGGCACTTGGATTGGCGCCCCATTCCAAGGAAAAGGATACAATCAGATAGCAAAAAAAGAATTCTTATCCGAAATATTTTTCAAATATAATTTCCATACCGTTTTTTTAAGAATTCGAAAAGAAAATGAAAAATCGAAACGTGCCTCCTTAAAGTTGCAATATGTAATTTCCGCTAATGAATTACATCCAACTTTATATGAGGAAATTAATGTTGGCGAAGCAAAATATGATTTATATAAAATTCCAAAAGATTTATTTTATTTAGTAACGGCTCATGAGCAAGAAGACACGGAAGAACAAGTAATTTAATAAATGAAATCAAGAGGTTGGGACAAATCTAAAAAAACATCATTTTCTCCAAGGAGAAAATGATGTTTTTTTGATATGTTATTAAAATTGATTTCCGTTCCGGGGACGCTTTCCGCGGGCCCAGCTCGAGCCTCCTCGGAGCTCATTGCTTCGCTCCTGCGGTGTCTCGAGAGGGCTCGTCGCAGGAAAGCTTTGAATTTACTTCCTTGAACTTGCTCCGCTTTGCGACTAAGCGTGCGCGACAGGAGCACTCGCCCCGTCACTTCAATCAATTATTCGTTATATCAATTTTTTATCAAAACTCTTTCAATTGCCCCTTTAATTTTTTGTTTATGTCCCAGCCTCTTTTATTTATTTTTCATATTTTAAAATTAAATTTACCATTTCTTTCGGAGTTTTCGGCCTTTCCGCTTTCGCCATCGCTTCTAAAATGGATTCTTTATTTTGAATTAAAGTTTGAAGGGATTCCAAAAAAGTTTGCTTCGTTAAATTTTCTTCTTCCAATACTTCTGCAAAACCTTGATTTTTAAATAATTTTGCATTTAAAATTTGATCGCCTCGGCTTTTTGCAGATGATAACGGAATAAGTAACATTGGTTTTTTCAGTGCTAAAAATTCAAAGATGGAATTTGAACCTGCACGCGATACAACGAAATCTGCCGCGTTAATTAAATCTGGTAATTCCGATGTCACGTATTCGAACTGCTTATATCCTTTTAATTCTAATAAGGATGAATCAACATTCCCTTTACCACAAAGGTGAATGACGTTGTAGTCCTTTAAAAGCTCTGGTAGATTGCTTCGGATTGCGTCATTTAACACGACGGAACCTAAACTACCACCCATAACAAGCAACACCGGCTTTTTGCTTTCAAATTGACAAAGTTTTAATCCCCTCATTTTGCTTCCTTTAAACAGCTGTTCCCGAACAACAGAACCGGTACATGTTGCTTTATTCGCAGGTATATATTTTAATGTTTCCTTAAAAACCGTAAAAATATGAGAAGCAAAAGGTTGAGCTAATTTATTTGCAAGACCTGGCGTCACATCCGATTCATGAATGACTACAGGAATATTCAACAATTTTGCTGCAATCACAACTGGTACGGAAACGAATCCACCTTTAGAAAAAACAATGGAAGGTTTCACTTTTTTTATAATCGAAAATGCTTGACCGATTCCCGCTAAAACTTTAAAAGGATCTGTGAAGTTTTTTAATGAAAAATATCTTCTTAATTTTCCACTTGAAATGCTATGGTAAGGAACTTCAGGAAAACTATCAGTAATTAATTCCTTTTCAATTCCATGATGTGAACCGATGTAATGAACTGTGTATCCCTCCGCTTGAAGAGAAGGAATGATTGCCTCATTTAACGAGACGTGTCCAGCAGTTCCCCCACCAGTTAAAACGATTGTTTTTTCGCTCACAAAAATTCTCCTATTCTCATGAAACTCCGTTATGTTCAAACTTCTTGTTTACATTATGCTTCATTAAAGCAGTACATGAAGCCAACAACACTGATTTTATCATAAAACACGATAGAAACAACGGAATTTCACATTTGGATAAAATGATGCTTCTGTTATGGAGAGTTAGGCACTTTCAGTAGTTTATTAGCTAATCCCAATAAATGAAGCGTTACTCTATGTGATATTGGTCATTCTTGGGTACATATTGGCCAAATCCGACAATATATTGGCCAATCCCTCACATTTATTAGCCATTTCACATAAATGAAGCTTTCACCCATGCGATAAATTCTCCGGTACATATTCACAATTAAATTACCGCTTTCTTAAACTTTTCCATACGAAAAAAGCTCAAAAAAATCATCCATCAATTAGATGGATGATTTTCACTCGTTTTCGTTACATTTGGATAAATTGTTGTGTCCAGTAGTATCCATTTTCAACGAAACCTACACCAATATGTCATTTAAAATGTTTGCTCTAAAGAATGATAGAAATAAGTCATTTTTATTACGAATTTTACATCTTTAACTATTCTTTCTTTTCACCAATCACTGATATAGATTGTACATCTTCGCCAATCATCACAATTTTTGGCGGCATTTTCATATATTCTGGCATCCATTGAACTAAACCATATGCATATTGGAATAACATTGGATATTGCATTCCTTCAATGGGTACATAACCTTTCATACGATAAACTGTCGGCGGAAGTCCCCTTACCCATTCTTCAAATTCTTCTTGAGTAAAGCCTTTTTGAAATTCAATCACTCGAGAACTTAAATGCAAATGTCTGCCGATTTGAGCCGGTTCTATTTCTTTATTTAATGCTGTAGCTTGCATGTTTTTCAGTAATTTCAAAGGAACTCGTCCATTTGTTGTTTGCAATATAAACGCATTGGGATTAAGTCCTTGCAATTCAAACACAACGTTTGCTTTTTCCGCTTCTGTTAATAAATCGCTCTTATTGGCAAGAATCAAATGAGCATGGCGAATTTGTTCCAAAAAGAGGCTTCTTGCTTGTGGAGTGAACTGTTCACGCTCTAACCATCGTTTACTGTCTGCTACCGTGACAATCCCCTTAATATTTAACAGTTCAGCAAATAACGGAGAATATACGGCATCCAACGCTTCTACAGGATGTGCAGCTCCCGTTGTCTCAATAATCAGCACATCAAAATCTGCTTCGTAAAGCAATGTTTGAATTTGAGCTTCCGTTTTCTCTCCACCAGTACAACAAATACAACTGTCAAGTATTTCCTTTAACGGAACTTCATCATCCACTGCTTGAGAATCAAAAGGAATTTCCCCAAGTTCATTCATAATAACGGCTGGTTTATAGCCTTCTTCTTTCAATTGGCGTAAAACGTCCACCAACATGGAAGTTTTACCGCTTCCTAAAAATCCGCTAAATAAATAAACGTCTTTCACGTGATATTCCTCCATTCATAAGAGAAGAGCTGTCATTCAATGTTAAGAATGCAGCTCTTTTCATTGTAACCATTATTGAACTTGTAGCAATTCTTTTGCTTTTAAAATGTGTGGATCTTCTTTTTTAATTTTTTCACGTAATGCATCCATTAATTCATACGTTGTATCTCCTGAAATTTTACCTGTACGTTCTAGCCCTTTGTCCTTTTGGAACTGAAGTACTGCCGCTTCTGTTGCAGCATCAAAAGTAGTGTCGATAGTTCCAACGCTATATCCAAGGGCATCAAGCATTTGTTCCGCCGCTTTTACATAATTCGATACAACGTCTTTTTGTAATTCATTTTTAGGATCGACATAAGCAATACTCATATATTCAGGATAAGGCACTTCTACATCTGGTTTGATTCCTTTTTCATGAATCCAGTTCCCTTTTGGCGTTAACCATTTGCCCGTCGTATATTTTAAATTTGAACCATCTGGCATTTCAGTCACCGTTTGAACTGTCCCTTTTCCAAAAGAATTCAAACCAACAATTTTAGCATTAGCTGATTCTTTTAAAGCTCCTGCTAGTATCTCAGAAGCAGAAGCACTTCCGTTATCTATTAACACCACAATTGGAATTTTATATTTTTTTCCACCTTCACTTAATACAACTTCTGGCTCACCTTTGCGTCCTTGTAATTGGACAATCGGTTTACCTTCTTCAATAAATAAGTTTGAAATTTCAATCGCAGCGTTTAAATATCCACCAGGATTTTGTCTTACATCTAATATGATGCTCTTCATACCTTCTGCTTCAAATTGTTCAAGAATCTTCAGTAATTCTTCATAAGTCTTATCACTGAAAGAAGTTATTTGAATATGAGCTATTTTGTCCTCTCCCATTTCACCATATACCGTTTCAATCGGTATTTCATCGCGAATAATTGTCATTTCAATTAATTCATCGGATTCTCCCCGCTTGATTGTTAAGTTGACAGGAGTTCCTTTTTGGCCGCGAATTAAGAGCACTGCTTCAGTAGCACTCATTCCTTGTAAACTTTGTCCATCTACAGATAATATAATATCTTCAGGTAATAGCCCTGCTTTTTCAGCTGGTGAATTTTTTATGGGCGAAACAACAATAATATTTCCATTTCGTTCTTGAATTTCTGCACCGATTCCTTGAAAACTCGATGAAAGATCAGAATTAAATTGTTCTGCTTCTTCTTTTTCCATGTAATCAGAATATGGATCGTCTAGTGCGTCAAACATACCATTAATGGCACCGTGAATAATTTTTTCATCATCTATTTCCGTATAATATTTTTCTTTTAGTTCATCATAGGCATCGTATAGCTGTGAAAATTCTTCTCTTTCAACGGGAACCGCTACTTCTACAACTTTTTCATCTCCAAAAGTTAATGCAAATATCGTTAATACTGATGTGAAAAGAATTGTTAAAAACATCATCATAATAAAAGTAAATGGTTTTAACCGAATAAATCTCGTAGCTGGTTTGACTTGTTCTTGTTGTATTTCTTTCTCTTGTTGATTTTGTTCTTCCATAGTTTCACCACTCTCATATACACTTTCTTTTACGATATTTCCATATTAACAGTTTCAAGCTTTTCCGAAAAGAAAAAGACTGTCAATATTTAATGACAGTCAACATATTTTTAGTTTCATTGAATTTATATGTGACAGCAATATCCAATATTTAAATTCTCTATCAAAATGTTAATAATTATTTTTTAGACTGATTCATTTTCTATTGCAGCTTCTAACGCCACTTGAATCATATCATTAAACGTTGTTTGCCTTTCTTCTGCAGTTGTAATTTCGCCTGTCAAAATATGATCTGAAACTGTCAATACGGAAAGGGCTTGCCTTCCGTACTTAGCAGCTAATGTGTAAAGGGCTGCTGTCTCCATTTCCACTGCTAAAACCCCATAACGCGCTAACTTTTCATTTTGATTTTCATCAGAATAAAACATATCAGCTGTAAAAACATTACCAACTTTCAAATTCAAACCAGCTTTCAATCCAGCGTTATACGCTTTTAATAGCAAATCAAAATTAGCTGTAGGCGCAAAGTCAATTCCATTAAAAATTATTTCATTCATTTTGGAATCTGTGGAAGCGGATTGGGCTAAAATCACATCCCGCACTTTTACATCTTTTTGCAGAGCGCCACAAGTACCAACACGAATTAATTTTTTTACTCCATAATCTTGCATTAATTCCGTAATATAAATAGAAATGGACGGAACCCCCATTCCCGTTCCTTGCACGGAAATTCTGTGACCTTTATACGTTCCTGTAAATCCAAACATGTTGCGCACTTCATTATAGCATGTCGCGTTTTCTAAAAATTTTTCTGCAATATATTTTGCTCGTAACGGATCTCCAGGAAGTAAAACAATATCTGCAATTTCTCCAGGTTTCGCATTAATATGAATACTCAATGGCTTCCCCTCATTTCAATGATTTCAAACTAAAATATACTTATTTTTCAAAAATTATGCAATGAATAATTTGTTACTCATTCACCATCATTTGTCATGCGATAAATTTCCCATAGTTCGTCAAAAGTATTCGTGGATAAATCATCATCTGCTAATGTTTCAATGTAACTGGAAAGCTCTTCAAAAGAATGGCTAATTTTGGGAAAACTGTGATCTTGGAACATTTTCTCAGCAAACCGAGTTTTTGGATCCGATAAATCTCCTCCACGATAAGAAAGGACAAATTGATAAAAACTTTGACTCATTCAGTACCTCCCGCCTATCTAGTTAAATTTATGTAGGACTTTTTAACATTTTATAGTAGAATAGATTTGAAAATCGCAATACATGGAAACAGCATTTTTTAAAGGGGATGTTTACAAAAATGACCGTAAAAGTACAGAAAATGAATAATCAATCCACAAAAAAAGTTCAAGCAAAAGGGAAAAAACACCAAACGAAAAGTCCTACGAAAGGCCGTTTCTATCACACAATTCGTGGTCGAATTGTACTGACCTATGCAATACTCATTACAATTATCGTTATCATGCTTATTCTATCCTATATTAACATAACTAGACTACAGCAAAACTTAAATCATTTTGCAGAAGTAAACTTAAAGGAACAAAGGGAAATCAATCAATTAGCAAATGACATTGCGAATTTGACAATTTTTGAACAAGCGTTTCTCATTTACGGGGATGAAGAAAACTTAAATAAATATAATACAACAAAGCAATTAATTGAAAATCAACTCATCGAACTTAGCAAAAACTTTGAACATCGCCCGGAAGAATTCAAGCTTGTCAGTTACATTCAACAATTTTTTCGCTCATATTTGTACGCATCTACAGGAATTATTGAAACAAGACAATATTACAGTTATGAACAAGCCGTTCGTTTAATGGAAAGAAGTGAAGGACCTGCCATTAAAAATAATATCGAAAAACATGCTGATGAGTTGTTGCATTTATTAGAAGACAAAAACGAAAAAACAATCAAAGAAATCGAAAACTTTGCAAAATTCTCGCGCATCGCCTTCATCTGTCTATCATCATTTTCATTGTTTATCGCTGTTTTCTTTAGTTATCTGTTATTCCGTTCTATTCGAATCAATACAGCGAAAATTAATCATTCCATTCTTGATATCGCCCATGCTGGAGGAGATTTAACGAGACGGGTGAAAGTAGCGACAAAAGATGAATTTGCTGAAATTGCCCACTCCACAAACTTGTTAATCGAATCAATTTCAAAATTAGTAAAAAAAGTGTCCAACTTAGCTGAGCATGTTTCATCTAGTTCTCAAGAATTAATGGCTTTAGCAGAAGAAAATGCAAAATCAATTGATGAAATTGCAAGTTCTACCCATGATATTGCAAATGATTCCAGCTCTACAATCGAACGAATGAATGAAGCTGCATTAAAAATGAAAGCACTTGAACAGTCAATGGTTGAATTAAATAATGAAGCATATGAAGTTCAAAAAGCAGCAAAAGAAATGCAATCAGCTGCTCAAAACGGCAGCCAATCAGTAAAAGATTCGACAAATGTCATTCATTTCATTGAAGACACAATGAAAAACACTACTTCAACAGTTGAAGCCCTAGGACAAAAATCAAAAGATATCACATCCATCATCTCAACGATAACAGCTATTGCAGAACAAACAGATTTGCTTGCTTTAAATGCAGCAATTGAAGCTGCTCGTGCTGGAGAACATGGAAAAGGATTTGCAGTAGTAAGTAATGAAGTGAAGAAACTCGCCATCCAATCGCAAGAAGCAGCAAAAGAAGTGGCAAAAATTGTTCATTCTATTCAAGATGAAATTCATACAATTGTGTTGCAAAATGCAAAAGGCGTAGAATCCATTTCTCGTGGTGTGGAAGTAACGAATGAAACAAATGAAGTATTAAATGGCATCCTATCTCAAACAAATAAGACAACGCATATTATTATTTCGATGGTTGAAAAGATTAGTTCTACTTTAAAAATTGTCAATGACTTGACAACATCTTTCCAAGAAGTCAATGCTCTCAGTCAAAACACAAGCCTTGCAACGGAAAGATCGGCACATGCTGCGATGCAAGGTTCCGCTGCAATGGAGGAAATCAATGCCAGTGCAGTAGAACTTGCAAAACAAGCAGATGATTTAAGAAATCTAGTTAGCGAGTTTAAAATATAATAGGGACTTTTAACAAAAATAAAAAAATTCGCTATTTACCATGTAGATAGCGAATTTTTTTTATTTTTGGTTAGACTTTTCATAGATAGAAATAATGTAGGAGATGAAAATGTGAACAATACATTTAAAATCAGTATTTTACATGTGATTTTTTTATGTTTAACATCGATTGGTTTGAAAAATCACGTAACGCTTCTTCCTCCGATTTTGGAAACGGCTAAACGCGACGGATGGATTACTGTCATTTTAACAGGAATTGTGATATTTCCATGGATCCTTATGATTATATTTATTCAAAAAAAATCTCAATTACAGCCGATGAAAATCTGGCTAACCGAAAAAATCGGGAAAGTGGGAACGAACATCGCATTATTTTCCATCGTCATTTTTGGGTATATACTTGCTGCATTTACCTTAAAAGAAACAATTCTTTGGATATCTTCCACATTTTTAGAAAGTACTCCGACAACATTGCTAGTATTGCTTTATGCCATCGTATGTTTCTTATTAGTTTCCACTAATATTCAAACAATCGTAAATGTCAATACAATCATATTATTTTTTGTTATTATTTTTGGTTTTTACGCAGCGTTTACAAATATGCAAGTGAAAAATTATGAATTGATTTTTCCAATATTGGAGCACGGCTTAAGCCCTGTATTGATGGCGATGATTTATCCGGCATCGGGATTCATTGAATTGTACATGCTGCTTTTTTTGCAGCACTATTTTAAGAAACCTTTAAAATGGTATCATCTTGGCATTCTCATTTTTTGTTTAGTCGGTTTAACCCTTGGTCCTTTAATTGGCGCCATTGTTGAATTTGGCCCGGAACAAGCCGCGAAAATGCATTTTCCTGCTTATGAAGAATGGACATTGGTTGCCATTGGCCGATTCATAGAACATATGGATTTCCTTTCTGTCTATCAATGGTTATCAGGAGCGTTCATTCGTATAGGAGTCATATTATTTATCGTTTGTGACATACTAAATTTCACAGGGCAACATAAGAAAATCTGGTATTACATGTTTCCTCCTTTCGTTATTTTCAATCTTGCATTATTCCTTATTGAGGACGAAGTATTTGTAAAATGGAATTATCACTATATCCAACAATTTGCGTTTATTTTCATTTTTTTATTTTCACTTTTTCTAATTATTGTATCTCTTATTCCAAACCGAAAAGCTACTTCAGAACGCCAACCAAACCAGCAAAATATGGAATGAAAGTAGGGATATCAAGTGGACTTTGATGAAGCTTCCCTAAATCTATTTACTCTTAAGGAGTTATTTAAAAAAGCTGAAGATGTAACATTTCAAGAATTTAAAATCCACAACTTCCAAATTACTTTCATCTTTTGTAATGAGATGATTGACAATCAAATGATATTTTCCTATATTTTGCCGACGTTGGAAAAATTCATCGAACACTCGAAAGGAGTGTTAAAAGAAGAAGAGTTATTAAAATTGCCATTTCCAGACCTTCAAAAAATCGAAAAATTGGAAACTGTTTCTTTTGAAGTGTTTACTGGAAAGCTAGCCATCTATATTAATGAATTGCAGCTATTGCTTACCTGCAATTTAGCAAAGAAGCCCAATCGTTCAACTGAAGAAACAAAAATGGAATTGTTGATAAAAGGTCCACGAGATAACTTTATTGAAAATATTTCAACAAATATTGCGTTAATTCGAAAACGCCTCCCTACCCATTCATTATGTGTTGAAAAGTTGACAATTGGAGAAAGATCTAAAACAACAGTAGCGATATTATATTTACAAGATATTGCTAACGAACAAATTATTGCAGAAGTTAAAAAGCAACTTGAAAATATTGACACCGATATTATTTTAAACGGCGATTCTTTAATGGAACAATTTCAGGGCAAAAAATTGCTGATGCCATGGACAAATGAAACCGGAAGACCGGATTTTGCCATTCAATCGCTGATAAGGGGCAGGCTGGTTATTCTGGTCGACGGGGTCAGTTATGCCATTATTACACCTGTCAACTTTACTTATTTATTAAAAACCGGTGAAGATTATGAATACCCTCTTTTATTCAGTGCTTTTGAACGAACAATGCGGTTTGCCGGAGTGATGGTTGGTATTTTACTGCCTGCCTTTTGGCTGGCTCTTATTACTTTCCATCCAAATCAATTGCCGTCGCAACTTCTTGCAACAGTGGTAGTATCGAGCCGGGGACTGCCTTTCCCTACAGCATTGGAAATGATTGTTTTACTCTTGATGTTTGAAATGTTCCGGGAAGCAGGGATGAGGCTGCCGACTGCAATTGGTAGCACCATCAGCGTAGTTGGCGGATTAATCATCGGTGATGCCGCCATCAGGGCCGGTATAACGAGTCCGGCCATGCTCGTGATTATTGCATTATCCTTTATCGCGACATTTACGGTTTCCAATCAATCATTGTTAACGTTAATTACAATCATTCGATTTATTTTTATTATCGTCACTTCCTTTTTCGGATTATTTGGCTTTTTCCTTTGTATATACTTGCTTCTTTTATATATGGCAAACATACGTATTTTCGGCGTACCTTACTTGAATTTTTCTGCGGAATTAAATTGGTCAACCTTTGGTAAATCTATGGCACGATTAACCAATAGACAATATCGGGAAAGGCCAAAAATGTTAAGTCCAACTGATAAAACACGAACGAGTGATGAGGGGCAAAAATGAAACATCTCAAATATTTATTAGTTGCAATCATTCCTATCTTACTTGCAGGTTGTTGGGATTCGCAAGAAAATTGGCGGATGCTCTATGTCTATGGGGTTGGAATCGATTATATAGAAAATGAATATCGAATATATGTTCAAGTGGTCAGTTTTGGAAATACAGCAAAAACTGGACAAATCAATCAAGACCTCATGCAATCGGAAGTGGGTTATAGTACCGGAAAAACCGTCGATGATGCTTTTGCAAATTTATATAATTCCGTAGATGAAAGATTATTTTTAGGTCACTTGACTACATTGATTTTTAGTGAGGATTTACTAAAATCCGGAAATATGAATGAAATTCTCAATACTTTTACAAGATATACTGATACCCGCTATCAAACATGGATTTATGCAACGGACAAGCCCATCGAAGAATTTTTTCTCGAAACGCCCATTTTGAGAAAATCCATTACATTGACGAAATTGGCAAATCCATTAAACACGTATGAACAAAATTCGTTTATTGAACCGGTCAATATACGAAAATTAATTATTCAATTAAATGAACCGAATCATTTAGCCAAAATTCCATATATCACGATAAAGGAAGTGTGGAACACAGAAAAAGGATTTGACCCGGCATTTGTTATTGAAGGCGTAGCCCTAATAACTCCTAAAGAATTTAAAGGCTATTTATTAAAGGATGATGCAAAAGGACTGCAATACCTTACAGGAGAAACGATTACTACGTATCTTACAACAAGCATTGATGGACACGACTTTACGTTCGTTAATCGAAATCTTAGATTAAAAATTACGCCCATCACAAAAGGGAATAATGCGAAGTTTCAAATTGAAGTTTCTGTTACTTCAACATTAAGTAGCTTTGAATTGAATCTATCCTACAAAGATCTTGAAAAACAAATTGAAGAAGAGATAAAAAAAGAAATATTAAGAACATATAAGAAAGGGTTGGAATTGAATAGTGATGTTTACCGGCTATCTGAAATTCTTTATAGAAAAAAACTGAAGTTATGGAAGAATACGGAAAAAGATGGGCGCATTCCTTTGAGTGAAGATTCGATTGATGTTCATGTAACGGTTGATAAATTGAAATCCGGAAGATCAATGTTCAAAGATACGCTTAACGAGTATCCGTAAAGGCATCTTCTTTCTAAATGATGTCAAAAAAATAGGACTGTCCAGAAAGTCGAACACTTTCTGAACAGCCTTACTTCTTATAGTAATATTCTCTTAAAAACTTTGCTAATGCGGTGGTTACACAAACGCGCCTCCTCGTCGCAATTTATCTGCGGCGAAAGCGTGTGCTGCAGCCGCAATATATCTGCGACGAAAGCGATAGCGACAGTCGCAATGGTTCTGCGACGAAAGCGTGTGCTGCAGCCGCAATGTATCTGCGGCGAAAGCGCTAGCGACAGTCGCAATGGTTCTGCGGCGAAAGCGCTAGCGACAGCCGCAATATATCTGCGACGAAAGCGATAGCGACAGTCGCAAAGGTGGCGTCTTGAAATGACTTTTCAGACGCCCCCATTTTCTAATAAGTACATGTTTATTCCTCAAATAACTTCAAAAACTCTCGGTAGCCCTCTTCTTCCAATTTCTCTTTTGGAATAAAACGCAAAGCGGCAGAGTTGATGCAGTAGCGTAGTCCTCCCAGATCCCTCGGTCCATCCGGAAACACATGGCCTAAATGGGAATCTGCTGTTTTGCTGCGAACTTCGATGCGGCGCATACCGTGGGACAAATCCAATTTCTCAACGATTTCACTCGCATCAATAGGTTTTGCAAAACTTGGCCAACCGCAACCTGCATCAAACTTATCTTTGGAACTAAAGAGCGGCTTGCCTGATACGATATCCACATAAATACCTTCTTCAAAATGTTGGTCATATTCATTTTGATAAGGCGGTTCTGTACCATTTTGTTGCGTCACATAATATTGCATTGGTGTTAACTGTTTTAATCGTTCTTCTTTATTCATTCATATCCCCCCAATGTTGTTTAATAAATTGAGCTCTACCAGATCCGATAAAATACCGTTCATAATGTTGCGGGTTTTTCTTGTAATAATCTTGATGATATTCTTCAGCTGGATAAAATGGTTTTGCTGGAAGAATTTTTACGACAATCGGTTTATCAAACTTTCCCGACTCTTCTAGACGCTTTTTAGATTGTTCTGCAATTTTTCGCTGCTCTTCATTATGATAAAAAATAGCCGTTGTATAAGACTCCCCTCGATCAAAAAATTGTCCTCCCGGATCAGTCGGATCAATTAATGTCCAATAAATCTCCACTAATTTTTCATATGGAAAAACTGCTGGATCAAAGGTAATTTGTACTGCTTCTACATGACCCGTTGTCCCGGAACAAACTTGTTGGTATGTGGGATTTACCACATGGCCCCCTGTATATCCTGATACAACTTTTTCAATCCCTTTTAGTTGATCAAATGGCTTGACTAAACACCAAAAGCATCCTCCAGCAAATGTGGCTAGTTCCGTTGGCATTTTGTTCACTCCTATTCATTTGGAATCACGATTTCTAATAGTATTCGATTATTTTTCAAATCAATTTCTTTTGCTTTCACCCTTGCACCAGAAGATAGCGATAAGTTTGATAAATCCACAAATATTTCTTGTGAATCAGGTCGTATAATCATCCATTCAGGAAAATCAATGGCTTCATTCATTAACTTCAATACCATCGAAGAAGGGAGATTTAAACTCCCTACATTCACTTCTGATTGAACTAAATGAATATTGCCATGTTCATTGACAACTGGATCGAATTTCATGGAAACAGGTACAGTAATCCCAAATGCAATAATCTCACTGGAAATCTGAATAGCATCATTTATCTCTAAATCCACCGGTAATGAAGAACTTTTTAATTCTTGCGCTAAATATTTAATGGCCATTTTTTCAAAATCTTCCGTTGTCGTTTCAACATAAAGGACACTATCTGTAGGTTTTAGAGACGTTTCTTTAGGGGAAGGGATTGCTGTTTCCACAGATGAAGTCGCCCAGTAAATAACGAATGCCAATAATAATACAATGGAACCTGATAATATAAAAAAGGCGACTTTCCAAACATTCATTTATCTGACACTCCTATTCAATCTTACAAATGATTCTATCAGCACTAATCTTTTAGTATGCATCAAACTCTATTCAATATACATACATTTGTAATCTTTATTATAAGTTGATTGGAAAATTTAATAAAAGAATACGCTTGTAAACATAAAAAAAGTGTCTACTCCCTTCGACAGGTTGTTGACACTTCGATTACAATATTTCGTTATTCTGCAAAAAACACTAATGCAATGGCTCCTCGACCAACGTGAGTACTAACGATTGGAGACGTAACCGTTACTTCAATATCACAAAATCCCGATTGTTCAATCAGTTCTTTTAACGGTGCTCCTACATTTTCCATCTCACCTGCATGAGAGATGCAGATCGATTTTACCTGTTTCCCTGCGATATGTTTTTTATACTCTTTAAACATATATTTTACCACTTGACTATAACTTCTTACTTTGGCAACAGGTAGATACTCACCTTGTTCTAATATAGCAATAGGTTTAATGTTCAATAATGAGCCTAATAGCGCTTTCCCCTTCCCTATTCGGCCACCTTTGACTAGATTCGTTAGCGTATCTAAATAAATATACATTTTAGTATTGGCGCGAACTTCTTTCAACCTTTCGATGATGTCATGGACTGAAGCTCCAACTTCTCTCATCCGCACCGCTTCCCGCACTTGGATTGCTAATGCAGAGGCAATGAATTGTGAATCAAATACGGTTACCTTTGCATTGGCGATTTGTGCTCCTTGTTGTGCTGAGCTTAATGTGCCGCTTAAATTGCCAGCAATGTGTATTGAAATGATTTCATCGCCATCTTTTCCTAATTTTTCATAAATCTCTGCAAATTGTCCTGGCGCTGGCTGTGAACTTTTTGGTAATTCCTTTGCTTGATCCATCATGTCTAAAAATGGTTTAGGATGAATATCCACCCCATCAACGTATGTTTTTCCATCAATGTTCACCGTCAGAGGAACAATATGGATATCTTTTTCTAACGCCTCTTCTTTTGAAATATCACTTGATGAATCTGTCACAATATGAATCTTTCCCACTTACCCACTTCCTCTAGCTAATTTGTATTATTATATAAAGCGATGATTCCGGTTGTAAAGATGACAACTGTCATAACTTTCATGGGTATTTGAAATATGTGACAAATGATAGTGTTGTATTGAAATGTATTCATGTAATCTATTCATTATTAGGAGAGTGATAAGATGAACAATATCCATCAAATTGATTATAAAAATTGGAAAGAAGAATTTTGGAATGCCATCACTCACGGAATCGGATTACTTTTAAGTATTCCTGCTTGTGTTTTGTTAATATTATTGGCTGTGCATAATGAAAGCGTTGTGCAAATTATTTCCTACTCCGTCTTTGGTACATCGTTAATTGTGTTGTTTTGTATGTCCACTTTATTACATAGCATGCCGGAAAAATATAAAAAGTTTTTCTCCATTCTCGATCATTCCTCAATCTATGTATTAATTGCAGGTACATATACTCCGTTTTTGTTGATTGCTGTAAACGGGACACTCGGACTTGTACTATTATGTATTATTTGGTCCATTGCCTTGTTTGGAATTGTGTTTAAATGTTTGTTTATTCACCGATTTGAAACTTTTTCTTTAATATTATATTTGGCAATGGGATGGCTTATTATGTTTGCTATTAAACCGCTCTATGCATTTTTACAGTTAGAAGGTTTTATTGTACTTCTTGCCGGAGGATTGTTTTTCACAATAGGTTCCATTTTTTATGCTTGGAGAAAACTTCCGTATAATCACGCAATTTGGCATTTATTTGTCATCGCAGGATGTACGTGTATGGTGGTTTGTGTGGCGGTTTATTTGTAACAAAAAGATGATGAGGCGGATAATAGTCAATTCAAATGAGATATCCGTCAAATGAATCCATCTAATAGAAAATTCACTAAAATGAGACTGCAATGAACGGATATTAACCAAATCCGCTATGATAATAGTCATTTTAAATCAGATATTGGCCAAATGAATCCTTTTAATTGCCATTTAACTTAAAGAAAGTGCATTCCAAACTTTAATGGAAAATAGTCAACTCGAATAAAATAATGGCCATTCTTCAAAAAGAAAAAAGTGCGAAATAGTTCGCACTTTATTCCATTATCAAACTGGACTTACTCCATGTTTACGCTCTGAGAATACGAGATATTTTGAAGAATAAGCATGAAGTCTTGCAGTCAACACTTGACGCAACTCATTTGGCTCGATGACATCGTCCACGATTAATTCTGAAGCTAACTTATAAATATCGATTTCTTCACGATATTCATTTCGTTTTTCTTCAATAAATGCTTGTTGTTCTTCTTTTGGCAGTTGAGCTATCTTATTCGCATAAACCGCATTCACTGCCGCTTCAGGTCCCATAACTGCAATTTGCGCTGTTGTTAATGCAATCACACAATCAGGTTCAAAAGCAGGACCTGCCATTGCATATAATCCAGCACCGTATGCTTTTCTCACAATGATTGTAATTTTTGGAACTGTCGCTTCACTCATCGCAAAAATCATTTTTGCTCCATGGCGAATGATTCCTTGCCTTTCCACTTGAGTACCAATCATAAACCCTGGTACGTCCGCCAAGAAGATTAATGGAATATGGAAAGCATCACATAGGTTAATGAATTTAGCAGCTTTATCAGCAGAATCGTGGAATAATACGCCGCCTTTGACTCTCGGTTGGTTCGCTACAATTCCAACCGCTTGTCCATCAATCCGAGCAAAACCAGTAATGAGTTCAGCTGCAAACAGCTTTTTCACTTCACAGAACGAACCTTCATCAATGATTCGATCAATTAAATCATACATATTGAAAGGTACGTTTTGATTTTTTGGAATGATCTCCTCAATTGTTTTTTCGAATTGAGCTGGCAATTTTGGTGCTTGTACTGGAGGTTTTTCGCGATAATTATTTGGGAAGTAGCTTAAATATTTTCTTGCGTATTCAATCGCTTCTTCTTCCGTCTTTGCAAGAACGTCTCCACAACCAGATACAGAGCAATGCATTTTTGCTCCGCCCATTGTTTCTAAATCTACTTTCTCACCAATTACCATTTCAGCCATTCGAGGAGAACCTAAATACATGGATGCATTACCATCCACCATGATGACCACATCACAGAATGCCGGAATGTAGGCGCCACCTGCTGCAGATGGACCAAATAATAAACATACTTGAGGTACTTTACCCGATAGCTTTACTTGGTTATAAAAAATGCGCCCCGCTCCTCTTCTTCCTGGGAACATTTCCACTTGGTCAGTAATACGAGCTCCTGCAGAGTCAACTAAATAAATGATTGGACAAGCTAGTTTCTCAGCAGTTTCTTGAATGCGCAAGATTTTTTCAACTGTTCTTTTACCCCATGATCCTGCTTTTACCGTTGAATCATTGGCCATAAAACAAACTGTTTGTCCATGGATTTTGCCTATCCCAGTTACAACTCCATCTGCTGGCAAATCTCCCGCCATTACGTTTGCAAATATGCCATCTTCAATTAATACATCCTCATCAAAAAGCAATTTAAGTCGATCGCGTACAAATAATTTCCCTTGCTCTTTATTTTTTTGATGGTATTTCTCATGTCCACCTTTTTTAATTTCTTCTATTAAATCTGCGTGGGATTTTTTTGTTACCGTATCACCCATGAATGAATCCTCCTTTGGCTCTGAAAGCGTAAATTAAGTTATCTTCCTACATATTGAGGTTGTCTTTTTTCTTGGAATGCTACTAAACCTTCCATACGGTCTTCAGTGTATAGCAACTCGTTATATGCAAGTTCTTCGATTTTTAATCCCGTTGTTAAATCGACTTCAATCCCTTTATTAATGGCAATCTTTGCTTGAATAAGTGATAACGGTGCATTTTTGGCAATTTCTCTAGCCAGTTCTGTCGCTCTTTTTAGTAAATCTTCTTTTTCAACGACTTCGTTGATGAGATTGATTTCAAGAGCTTCGCTTGCTGTAATTCTTCTTGCTGTATAAATTAATTCTTTCGCCTTTCCAAGACCAATTAAACGAGGTAAACGCTGCGTACCACCAGCACCTGGAATAATGCCTAAGGAAACTTCCGTTAAGCCCATTTTTGCCTCACTGCTGGCAATGCGAAGATCGCACGCTAGAGCTAATTCCAATCCGCCGCCGAAAGCAACGCCGTTTAAAACAGCGATGACTGGTTGTGGCAGAGCTTCTACTCGATTGACCGTACTGCCAATGAGTCTTACTGTTTCACGAACTTGTTGTTCGTTCATATTTTTGCGCTCTTTTAAGTCTGCCCCAGCGCAAAAGGCTTTATCACCACTGCCGGTAATTAATACAACACGAATTTCTCGATTTTTAGCAACCTCATCCAAACATTCATTGAGGTCCGTCAATAATTGAATGGACATCGCGTTTGCTGCTTCTGGCCTATTTAACGTAATGAGACCAATGCCCTTTTCGATTTCGTTAAACTGTACGAGCGTTGTCAACGTTAGCGCTCCTTTCATTTCTTGCAATTTCCATTTGCTTTGAAACTAATTTCTTACCAATTTTTTCTTCAATGAAAAATGCTGATTCGATCAGTGCTTCTTGATTAACGCCAGTTTCGATGTTCATGGCAGAAAGCATGTATAATAAATCCTCAGTGGAAACATTTCCTGATGCTCCTTTTGCATATGGACATCCACCAAGCCCACCAGTTGAACTATCGAATGTCGTAATACCCATTTCTAAAGATTTCACTACATTTGCGAGAGCCGTACCTCTCGTATCATGGAAATGCATGGCAAATAGATTTGATGGGAAGTGTTTTAATAATGTAGAAAGTAAACTTTCCACTTGCGTTGGAACCCCGACGCCAATTGTATCTCCTAATGAAATTTCATAAACGCCCATTTCCGCTAATCGGTCCACTACTTTTAACACCTGTTCTGGTGAAACAGGTCCATCATAAGGACAAGCAATCACCGTTGAAACGTATCCGCGCACTTTTACATTTGCTTTTAACGCTTCATCCACAACTTCTTTTAATACAGGAAACGTCTCATCAATCGTTTTATTAATATTGCTTTTATTATGGCCTTCACTAGCGGACATAAACACACTGACTTCATTTACGTTGCAAGTTAAAGCCCTCTCAAGCCCGCGAATATTCGGAACTAAGGCAGCATACGTTACTCCCTTTTCTCGATTGATTGACTTTAATACTTGCTCACTGTCAGCTAATTGTGGAATCCACTTCGGATGAACGAAGGAGGATACTTCAATATAGTCTAATCCTGTTTTACTTAATAAGTTGATCCAATCCACTTTGTCTTGTGTCTCAATGAACTTGGATTCATTTTGCAATCCATCTCTTGGACCAACTTCTTTAATTGTCACTTTCGTTGGAAGATGCATCCTTTTCACCCTATTCGATTTCTAAAATGTCATCATCTACGTTAATAAAATCGCCTTCTTGAACAAAGATTTTTTTCACAACTCCTGCTGCTTCAGAAGCAATCGGAATTTCCATTTTCATTGATTCTAAAATTACAACATCTTGTCCTTCTTGTACTTGTTCCCCTTCAGATACAACAATTTTCCAAACTGTTCCTGCCATATTTGCTTTTACTACTGTCATCATAATCCCTCCAAATATTATTACTAACTAAATGAAAAATATTGAATAGCTGTTCAATGATGGAAAGAAAAGCTATTATCATTGAACAGCTTAAATTTACTTACTTAACCTGAAATTCAGGTAGATAATATTCATCTACAAAACTTGTAGTAATATTACCTTTTCTAAATTCTTCGTGACTTGCAATTTTCATAAGCATTGGAATATTTGTCTTAATTCCTTCTAGTTTGTATTGTTTCAATGCTTCAACTAAACGTTCACATGCTTTTTCGCGCGTCTCACCGAAACAAATCAATTTGCCAATCATCGGGTCATAGAATGGCGTAACCGCTGATCCTGATTCAACAGCACAATCGTTTCGAATTCCTTCCCCTTCAGGCAATTCCAGTAAAGTAATTGTCCCCGGTGAAGGATAAAACGTTACTGGATCTTCGGCATAAATTCGCGCTTCAATCGCATGTCCTTTCATCTTGATTGAATCTTTCGAAATCTCCAACGGCAACCCTTCTGCAACCCGAATTTGTTGTTCTACAAGGTCAATTCCCGTAATTTCTTCCGTTACAGGATGTTCCACTTGCAATCGAGTATTCATTTCTAAGAAATAGAAATTTTCTTTGTCATCTACTAAAAACTCAAAAGTTCCAGCATTAGTATAGCCAATATACTTCGCTGCCTGAACAGCTGCTTCTAACATTTTTTCTCGCGTTGCATCTGAAATTGTTGGAGATGGTGCTTCCTCAATCACTTTTTGATTTCGACGTTGGATTGAACATTCTCGTTCAAAAAGCGGTACTACATTTCCATGTACATCGGCGATAATTTGCACTTCTACGTGGTGAGGATTTTCAATGTATTTTTCAATATACATCGTGCCGTCACCAAAATAAGACTGTGCTCGCTTTTTATTGCCTTCAAAGGATTTTGAAAGTTCATCGCTATTATTAATTCGTTGCATGCCGATGCCACCGCCGCCGCTAGAAGCTTTTAACATTAACGGATAGCCAATTTGATCTGCTATTTTGACTGCTTCTTCTACGTTTTCAATAGCAACGTCTACCCCTTCGATAATTGGTACCCCTGCTTCTTTCATTTTAATCCTTGCTTCTAACTTACTTCCCATTGCAGCGATTACGTCATGTTTCGGTCCGATAAAAACAATGCCTTCTTCTTCACATCGTTTTGCAAAATTGGGATTTTCAGAAAGTAAGCCATAACCGGGATGAATCGCATCGACATTTGCATTTTTAGCAACTTCTATTATTTTTTCAATATTTAAATAACTTAAAGAAACAGGGGGTTTACCAATTTCATACGCTTCGTCGGCTTCTCGAACGAATAGGGATTCACGATCTGCCTCCGAATAGACCGCTACTGTACGAATATTCAATTTTTTGCAGGTACGAATAATTCTTCTAGCAATTTCTCCGCGGTTTGCAATTAATATTTTCTTAAACATCGGCATACTTCTCCTTCCTACTAGTGTACAAGTTTTGCAGTAAATTGTTCTCTCAACTTATATTTTTGAATTTTTCCTGATGCTGTCATTGGATATTGGTCTACGAAGAAGATATATCTAGGAATTTTATGTTTAGAAATTTTTCCATTGCAAAACTCGCGAATTTCATCTTCCGTTGCTGTTTCACCTTGCTTTAAGATGATAAATGCAGCCACTTCTTCTCCATACTTTTCATCTGGCACACCAACGATTTGTACGTCATAAATTTTTGGATTTTTATATAAAAACTCTTCAATTTCACGAGGATAAATATTTTCTCCACCGCGAATAATCATATCTTTCAAACGGCCTGTAATTCGCACATAGCCGTTTTCATCCATTGTAGCAAGGTCCCCTGTGTGGAGCCAGTTATCTTCATCAATGGCTTCTTTTGTGGCATCTGGATTATTATAGTAACCTTTCATCACGTGATAGCCACGCGTGCAAAGTTCACCTTGCGTATTAGGCGGCACTTCTTTACCAGTAGTTGGATCAATGATTTTTACTTCCACATTCGGTAAAGCTCGCCCTACTGTACCCACTTTTAAATCAAATGGATCGTCTGTGCGTGTTTGTGTAATTACTGGTGAAGATTCAGTCTGTCCATAGCAAATCGTAATATCTTTCATATTCATTTTTTGAATAACAGCTTTCATTACTTCTTCAGGACAGTTGGAACCAGCCATTACACCTGTACGTAGTGATGATAAATCAAATTCATCAAAATTAGGTAAATTCAATTCACTAATAAACATCGTTGGTACACCATGTAAGGCAGTACATTTTTCTTTCTCCACCGTTTTTAAAACTTCCACTGGATTATATTCTTGAATCGGCACCATCGTACCGCCAACGCTTACAATGGCCAATGTTCCAATGACGCATCCGAAACAGTGGAAGAACGGAACTGGAATACATAGGCGATCTTCATTAGTCAGCTTCATACTTTCTGCAATATTAATGGCATTGTTTACGATATTGTAATGTGTTAACATAACACCTTTCGGGAATCCTGTTGTTCCGGAAGTATACTGTAAATTAATGACATCATCATAGTGAAGAGAAGCTTTTCTTTGTTCTAATTCTTCATCCGACACTTGATCTGCCAGTTTAATGACGTCACTCCAGTTGTATACTCCGTCGAATTGGTTTTCGCTTATAATAATGACATTTTTTAACATCGGCAAACGTTTTGAATTCAACTTGCCTGGTTTGGAAGTTTTCAACTCAGGGCAGATTTCGTAAACTGTATCAATGAAGCGATGGTCTTTAAATTGCTCAATTAAAATGAGCGTTTTGGAATCGGATTGCTTTAATAAATATTCAAGTTCTGCAGTTCGATAATTTGTATTGACCGTTACGAGCGGAGCACCCATTTTGCCAGTAGCAAATTGTAATGCTACCCACTCTGGTACGTTTGTTGTCCAAACGGCGATATGATCACCCTTTTCAATTCCAAGGGCCATGAGTGCTTTCGCTACTTGATCAGACCAAGCATCAAATTCTTTATACGTTAATCGTAAGTCTCGGTCTGAATAGACAACTGCCTCCTTATTTGGATATTTCTCCGTTTGCTCCTCCAACAATTGACCAATAGTTTTATAAACAAGATCAGCCATTCAGTTCCTCCTTCAAATTTTTTTAGCACCCTATTAATCTAGATATTACTAATCTTTGAACTTCAGAAGTTCCTTCACCAATTTCCATTAATTTAATGTCACGTAAATGTCTTTCCACATCGTATTCTTTCATGTAACCATAGCCACCGTGAATTTGAATAGCTTGGTTACACACTCTAAAGCCCATTTCCGATGCGAAAAGTTTTGCCATTGCTGCCTCCTTTCCAAATGGTTTATTGTTGTCTTTCAACCATGCTGCCTTATATACCATGTTGCGAGCTAATTCTATTTCCATTGCCATGTCAGCTAATTTAAACTGAATGGCTTGGAATTTAGAAATCGGTTGGCCAAACTGAACTCTTTCTTTTGCATATTTCAACGCTTTTTCATAAGCGGCTTGAGCAATCCCTACAGAAAGAGCTGCAATGGAAATTCGTCCACCATCTAATGTTTGTAAGAATTGGCTAAATCCTCGCTTCGGATCTCCTAACACGTTTTCTTTTGGTACACGAACATTTTCTAATACAATCTCACAAGTGTTAGATGCACGAACACCCATTTTGTCATAATCGCAACGAATTTTTACGCCAGGAGCATCAGTAGGAACAATCAGAGATGTGATGATTTTCTTTCCATCTTCTCTTTTACCTGTTACAGCTGTTACAATTACTTGTCTAGCGTATCCAGCATTCGTAATCCATTGCTTTTCACCGTTGATGATATATTCATCACCAACTAGTTCAGCTTTCGTTTGAGTACCACCTGCGTCAGATCCAGCATTTGGCTCTGTTAAACCAAAGGAACCAAGTGTTTCTCCTTTCGCCATTGGAACAAGCCATTTTTGCTTTTGCTCTTCTGTTCCGAAATAATAGATAGGTGATGCACCCAAACTGATGGCAGCAGCGTAACTTAGTCCTGTACCGCCACAAGCTTTTCCGATTTCTTCAACCGCAATCGCGTAAGAAATCGTGTCTCCTCCTGAACCGCCGTATTCTTCCGGGAACGGAATACCTAGTAGTCCAAGTTCACCCATTTTCTTAAATGTTTCAATTGGGAATGTGGAATTTTCATCATGTTCTCTTGCATACGGTTTAATTTCTTTTTCTGCAAAATCTCTTACCATTTCTTGAATCATTAATTGTTCTTTTGTTAATTCGAAATTCATGAACATTTCCCCCTATTTTTAAAACCGACTAGTCGGTTTGTTTTTGACCTATGATTATTCTATTAATTGATTTAATTGTTTGGCTTCAACCAATCCTTGCTCTGTGACAATTGAGCGGAGGATTAAATCTTTGAAAATGGCTGTAATTTCTTCCATAGTCATTGGTCCATCTTGCTTAAACCATTTGTAAGTCCAATTGATCATGCCGATAATCGCCATTGTAACAATATTGGCTGGCAATTCATTTCGAAAATCTCCACTTTCTTGGCCTTCAACAATCACCTTTTCAAGCAACTTTCGATAGCGATCTCGTTTTTCATTGATAACTTGTTTAAATTCATGATTTAGATAAGCGCTTTCTTCGTAAAAAACTGTAATGTACGGTTTATACATGTCAAAAACTTTAATGAATGAATTCAGTATGGCGGATAATCTAGAAATCGGCGTTTTATTCTCCGTGTAGGAAAGTTCCGCTTTTTCTATCACATAGGAAATAAATACATCATGGATTTCATATAGCAACTCATCTTTTGACTTATAATTGTGATAAAATCCGCCTTTCGATGTTCCCGCTTCTAAGACGATTTTATCTACCGTGACTCCGTGATAACCATGTTCCTGAAATAAGTGCAATGAAGTTTCTAAAATTCGTTCTTTAACTGATTTTTTCATTTTTTTCCGCCTTTCGGTTTCACGTTTGAACCAAGCGCTAATAGAAATATATTTATTTTCTTAGAATTTTATGACATAAAACATATAAATTTCAACAAAAATTTTTTTACCACTCTATAAGATTTGGTGAAATGCTATATTCAGCTTCTGTTTTGCTCTTTAATTCTTCCAAGGAAATGTCCTTTGATTTTTCTATTAAAACCATTCCTTCTTCCGTGAAATCAAATACAGCTAATTCCGTAATTAAACGGTCCACTACACCTTGACCTGTAAGCGGCAAAGTACATTCTTTTCGTACTTTTGGCTCTCCTTTTTTGGACAAGTGCTCCATGATTACAACGACGCGTTTCGCCCCTTGCACTAAATCCATCGCACCGCCCATTCCTTTTACCATTTTTCCTGGAATCATCCAGTTAGCCAAATCGCCCTTTTCAGACACTTCCATTCCACCTAAAATCGCTAAATCAATATGTCCACCACGAATCATGGCAAAGGATTCAGCACTATCAAAAAATGCTGCTCCTTTTACAGCTGTTACCGTTTCTTTACCTGCATTTATTAAATCCGGATCCACTTCATCCTCTGTCGGATATGGACCAATACCAAGTAAACCATTTTCAGATTGTAATAACACTTGATAATCGCTTGGAATTTCATTGGCGACAAGCGTCGGCATACCGATACCAAGATTAACATTCATGCCATCTTTTATTTCTTTCACAGCGCGTTTCACAATTTTCTCTCTGGTTGTGAGAGTCATCTTAATAAACCTCCTCTTTTTTTCGCGTTGTCTTTCTTTCAATCCGTTTTTCGTAGTGGTCGCCAACTAAAATACGTTGAACGTAGACGCTAGGCGTATGAATTTGATCAGGATCTAATTCCCCTACTTCAACCAGTTCTTCTACCTCTGCAATCGTAATTTTTCCAGCCATTGCAGCTAAAGGATTAAAGTTTCTTGCTGTTTTCCGGTAAACTAAGTTTCCTAGTTTATCGCCTTTCCATGCTTTTACAAATGCAAAATCACCCACGATTGCTCTTTCTTCGATATACGTTTTTCCATCAAATACTTTTGTTGGCTTTCCTTCTGCAATAGGTGTCCCAACTCCTGTTGCTGTATAGAATGCTGGAATACCGGCACCTCCAGCACGAATTCTTTCTGCTAGTGTACCTTGAGGTGTTAATTCAACTTCAATTTCCCCATTTAAAAATTGTTGTTCAAAGGTTTTATTTTCCCCTACATAGGAAGCGATGATTTTAGAGATTTGCTTATTAGCAAGCAGCAATCCAAGTCCCCAATCATCTACCCCACAGTTATTGCTGACAACCGTTAAATTTTTTGTTCCCTTTCTTAAAATGGCTTCAATCGCTTTTTCAGGGATGCCACATAATCCAAATCCACCAACGATAATGGTATCCCCATCTTTCAAGTCTTGGATGGCTTCATCAAAAGATGTAAAAACTTTTGACATGTTGTGAGTCCTCCTTTATCTTTTTAGCAACTAAATATATCTATATTTTAAAAATATGTGTAATAGAATAGTTTTATACTAAATTTTTATTAGAAAAATAAATTATTATATTAATATTCTGAAAAACGTTTCCATTCCAAAACTAATGATGATGTATGATGAAATAGTGAAAATCATACCATCACCGTCATCGATGAATCAAATTCCTTAATACCCTAAAGAAGAAAATTAAAACATGAAGGAGAAAATTTTGAAAAAATTAAGATTATTTTCAATTGTTTTTATTATATTTCTTTCAATCATTTTGTTCAATAAATTTCTTATCCACTCTTTTCAATCGGACAATATCACCCCAAAAGGAGCAATAGAAAAATGGGAAAAATTGAAGTTGTAGGTGTTTCTATTTGGTATATTACTACACCTGAAAATGAGGGAATGAAATAAGCAGATGAAAACATTATGTTCAAAAGTTGGGAATTCAAGGAAAAGGATGGAGCTGGTCTTTTTTGAAAAGGATGGAGAACGTTTCATTGCTATTAACTCAAATGTGGAGGAAAGAGTATGTACTTGTTAAAGTACATCGTAAAACGAAAAGTATATTAGAAAACTAACAGATACTATTATTAAATATTATTCAGAAGTAGATTTTTTGAAGTTCCATTTTTTTGATAATTGACAATTTCATCATTACAAAAAGAGCGCCAAATTCTTAGACGCTCCTTTAATCATCTGGTTATTTTTTTTCATAAACTAAATATTGAAACGTATATCCTTTATCGGCTTTAAAAACTTCACTTGATGAAACGATTTTCCATTCTTCACCGTATGCCGGAAAGTATGTATCACCTTTAAATTCATGATTAATAAGTGTAATATACAATCGATCTGCAATCGGCAATGCAAGTTTAAAGATTTGTTCTCCGCCGATAACCATGATCTCCTGAGCATCACCCGCAAGTTTCAATGCTTCATCGAAACTTGAACCCACTTCAATCCCTTCATGAGTATATTCTTTGTTTCTAGTTATCACAATATTTCTTCTCCCAGGCAAAGGCCGTCCGATCGATTCAAATGTTTTTCTCCCCATAATAATTGGTTTTCCCATTGTTTTTTCTTTAAAATATTTTAAGTCCCCAGGTAAATGCCAAGGCATTTGATTTTTATATCCAATTACTCGATTATTGTCATGTGCTACAATTAGTGAAATCATGTTCTCTCTCCTATTTTAAATTTCATTTTATTTTTACCTTGATTCCATGATTTTCAGTAAAATTTCTTCATACATACTAGTCATTTCTTTTGTAGCATTTATCAAATCAAATACATTATTACTCTTAAACTGCTACAGGCGCTTTGATGGTTGGATGTGGGTCATACCCTTCAATCGACAAGTCATCCAACTCGATATCAAATACCGATTTTTTCTCAGGATTAATTTTTAGCGTTGGGAGGGCTTTCGGTTCTCTAGAAAGCTGTTCCTTCACTTGTTCTATATGATTTAAATAAATATGTGTATCGCCAAAGCTATGAATAAACTCTCCTACTTCAAGTCCGCATTCATGAGCGATTAAATGCGTCAACAATGCATAAGAAGCAATATTAAACGGCACACCTAAAAACACGTCTGCACTACGTTGATATAGTTGACATGATAATTTCCCTTCTGCCACATAAAATTGGAATAACGTATGGCAAGGTGGCAGCGCCATTTCATCCACTTCAGCTGGATTCCATGCAGAGACAATTAATCGGCGGGAATTTGGATTTCGCTTAATTTGCTCAATCACATTTTTTAATTGGTCAATCGTTTCACCGTTGTCATTAGGCCAACTTCTCCATTGTTTTCCATATACCGGACCTAATTCACCATATTTTTTTGCAAATTCATCATCCGTTAGTACTTTTACATGGAAGATTTTCATTTGCTCATCTAACACTTTCGCAAACTCTTCATCCTTTGCTGCACGTAATCCGAAGTCGGTCATATCCGGTCCATTATACTCATTTGATTCAACCCACTTTTTAAACGCCCATTCATCCCAAATGTGGTTATTATGCTCGAGTAAATAGCGAATATTTGTATCTCCTTTAATAAACCATAACAATTCGCTAGCAATCAGTTTAAAAGGTACGCGCTTCGTAGTTAATAATGGAAAACCTTTGCTTAAATCAAAGCGCATTTGATAACCAAAAATACTGATTGTTCCTGTCCCTGTTCGATCTTCTTTCTTCACTCCCGTATCTAAGATATGTTGCAATAAATCTAAATACGCATACTCAGGATGGCGCATATCAATACACTCCCATCTATGTAAATTCTAGTTCGTAATCATTTTTCCAAACTTACAGCAATTTATGAAATAATATTGCGTCATCGAAAAAAGAACTTTTCTTATCATATCATAAAAGAAAAAAGATTGGTTTCAAAATGAAAAATGAATGGATTTGTAAAATGTTGCATATAATTACTTTCTAAACATATCTTCAATCGGAGGGATTATAATGGATGCAGATTTTTTAATTGGTATCGGACTTATTTTATATACAATATACTTAACAACCCTTTGCTTTACAAATTAACAATAAAAAAAACGAAAAGCTGATTCAATGAACTCGAATCAGCTTCTCCATTTGTCTTTTACCAAATGTCCTCATTGGAACTATTTCATTTTATCATTCCCATCATTGATAACAATATTTTTGCATCGTTATTCAAATTTTTTAGTGTATTTTCCCTTAATAATAATTGTTCTTTTTCTCTTAAAAATATCTTTAATCCGCTAATATCGAATCGACTTGCATAAGTATTAATGACAGTAATGGCATGTAATTCATCTTTTGTTAACGTTTGTTCCACCGATTCAAATTTCTGCTGAACAAATAAAAGAATTTCCCGAGCATTACTGTTAAGCAAATGTCTATTCTCATAAACAGTATCAAAGTTTTCCTCTATGTATCTACGAGCTGTACCATAATCTAATGCATCAACAGCGCCATTTATCCTAATAATCAAGTTACTCAACAACACTACTAAAGACCTCCTTGACATAATAACATATCGGTATAATAGTAGTATTGTTTAGCCTATTTTTAAAGAAATTGGATATAGAAAATAAAAAAATACCACCCATTTTTAGGTGGTATTGGATATTAAGAAAGCCATTTAGGTGGAGTATTTTTAGAATAGTAAATATCCCCAATCGTATGATGGGATGCAAAGTGATCCTCGTGAGTATGATAATGGAAGTTGTAATAATATCCTTCTTGAGGACGCTTTTCCGTACGAACATGGAATCGAAGCAAATCCTTGCCGCTTATGCCATCCGTAATATGAAAAATTTTTTCAGAATAATTTCCGCCCGGTTTTTCAGAAATTGTTACATAACGTTTTGATTCATCATCCAAATTTGATAAGGTAGTAGAAATAATTCTTTCTATATTTGGGAAAATCCGTTGTTCGAATTCATCTTCAATCACCGGTGCAATTTTTGAACCAAATTTTATGTATGATTGTTCACGTGCAAGTTGAATAATTGCATCAATTGGATCATAAGATTCTTCAATACTTTCATTTGCTTCTTCAACATTTTTATAATCGGAACTTGGCGTTCGATTCGAGTCTTGTCCATTTTCTAATACATCCCAAATGGAATGATCAGGCGTAATGAACCCTAATGTTAATAAGGCAACGGTAAATACGAGTGCTTTTTGCCACCACTTTTTCAAGGACCTCACCAGCTTTCTATACAAATCTACTATCATTATTTACGATTTTCTATGAAAAAGGTTTCCTAATTTAAGTTTTCATAGTAAAATTACTAGGGAATCGACTATTGTTTTCTATTAGGGAGGGATAAGGAATGGCCTCAATTACTATTGCCATTGGTCTTGTTCTTTATTTAGGATACTTAACTTCATTCTGCTTTTCTAAATAAGTCATGAAAAAAGCTGCGTCTCGTGGCTTTTTTTGTTTATAGGAGGAGCACTGCTATGAATCTTTGATAGAGTAGCAGTGCAGTTACACTTAAATTCTCAGCAACTCCGCGATATTCTCAACTAGTTCCAACACAAGTTGTTTTGCATCTTTCATTGATTCTTCTATCGAACTAGGTCCTTTACATATTGAGAAAGCCGCGGCTAATCCTAATTCTCTTATTTCATTTCTCGATAATTCAATATTGCCGCAAACCGCCACAACTGGGATATGATGCAGATTGGCAAGTTCACAAATTCCTTTGATTACTTTTCCATTAAGGGTTTGATGATCTAGCTTCCCCTCCCCTGTGATGACAAAATCCACCGTAGGAAGCAACTGATCTAATTGTAAATATTCAATTAATATGTCAATGCCTTGTCTAATTTGCGTTTTAAAAAGTGCCAAAAAAGATGCAGGAATTCCCCCAGCAGCACCAACGCCTTCGCGACTTACAATCTCCTTACGAAATTCTTTTTCTAATACTTTTCCATAATGTTCAAGGATTCCATCAATTTCGTTTAAACGCTCTTTGGCAATGCCTTTTTGCGGTCCGAATACGAAAGTCGCCCCCTGCTCTCCACAAAGAGGATTATTTACATCCGTCGCCAAAATAAATTCACATTCAAATAGCCTCGGATCAACCTTTTGTAAATCAAGTGAAGCAATTTTTTGGATATCCGTTAATGATTCAATTTCTACAGGTTTACTGTGAACATCTCTGAACGACACGCCCAATTCCAAAAGCATCCCAACACCCGCATCATTCGTAGCACTACCGCCAAGGCCGATAATAAAGGTACGACAGCCTTTATCTAAACCATATAAAATAAAATTTCCTACCCCATAGCTAAATGATTGATAGGGATTTCGTTCATCTACCGATACAAGTGTTAACCCTGTACTTTTTGCCATCTCGATAAACGCCGTTCGTTTTTGTAAGTCAAACGCCATTTTTCCTTGAATCGTTCCCCCCAACGGATCTTTGACGTTTACCAACTCCACTTGGAATGGATGCACAGAACAGATGCTTTCTAAAAAACCTTCTCCTCCATCAGAAATCGGAACTTCGATTACTTCTGCATCCATGACGTTGTTCATCCCATGGCGAATTGTTTGGCACAATTCAATAGATGAAAGAGAGCCTTTAAAGGAATCCGGTGCAACTAAAACTCTCATATTTCCAAACCTTTCGTCACAGGCGTAATCGGTTCTTTACCCGATAACACATTGGCAATATTGTTCGCAGCGAGTTCCGCCATTTTTGTTCTCGTTTCATATGTAGCACTGCCAATATGAGGAAGCAAGATGACATTATCTAATGCCAATAACCCTTCCACAATTTTCGGTTCATGTTCGTACACATCGAGTGCCGCCCCAGCGATTTTTCCTTCTTTTAAATGTTCATATAACGCTTGTTCATCAATTAATGGCCCACGGGATGTATTAATTAAATAAGCATCTTTTTTCATGAGATGTAATTCTTCTCGCCCAATCAAATGATAAGATTCTTCATTTAATGGTGCATGGATTGTGATATAATCGCACTCTTTTAACAACGTTTCCAAATCGACATATCGTGCATTGTATTCTTGTTCCTTTTCTTTCGGCAACGGATTTCGATTATAATAGTAAACCTTCATATTGAACCCTTTTGCTCTTTGACATACAGCTGACCCAATTCTCCCCATCCCTATGATGCCTAATTTCTTTCCATATACCATATTGCCGATAAATAAATGCGGAAGCCAGCCGGTAAACTTCCCTTCCCGAACGAAATGATCAGCTTCAACAATTCTTCTTGCTATTCCAAGAATCAGTGCCCATGTAAGGTCTGCCGTTGCATCATTTAGAACATCTGGCGTGTTTGTTACGACGATGCCACGTTTTTCTGCAGAAGCAATATCGATATTGTTATAGCCAACACCGCAATTGCCGATAACTTTTAACTTTGATGCTTGTTGTAAAATGTCATCTGTAATGAAATTGTTGACCATCGAAAGCACGGCATCTTGATCTTTTATTTTGTCGAGTAACGCTGGCCCATTCAACGTTTCTTCCTTTTCCCAAACTTCCACTTCACCCACAGATTTTAATATGTTTAATGCTGAATCACTAATTTTACTCGTCACAAAAATCTTAAACATTTCTACCACTCCTCTTCTACATACATATTCTCGGTTTTTTTTAATAATCCTTCTGTCGAAACTTTTTCGAAAAGGAACTCGTATAAATAGGAAACCGCTACAAATAATGTATGGTAAAAACGAATAGGAGAATGAATATTGGAAACAAAAGAGCAATTATTGGCCTATTTACAAGAGATTGAAGCATGGGAAAAGGAACAAAAAGATTTATTTTTTTGGGAAAAAATCGGTAGAATCCCCTTTAAAATTTTAGATAAATTGACACCAAAATGGATTCAAAAAAAAGTTGCTGAATTAGTGGATGAATTAGGAAGCTACATTCAAACAGGCGGAAAATATTTAGTCAGTGAACAAGCTATCATTAAAAGAATCAATCAACATTCCTCTGTTAAAAATATCCACTCGATAGAAGAGATTCGAAATTTGCCGATTGAAGAGATGAAAAAGATTTCCGAGCAGCTTTCGAAAAAACGCGCAGCAATTGCAACGGTGCAAGGAGCTTCAACGGGAGTAGGCGGATTATTTACTCTTGTCGTCGATATTCCTGTGATATTGGGAATTTCCTTGAAAACCCTACAGGAAATTGCCATAATTCATGGATACGATCCAAATGATAAAATAGAACGCATATTTATCGTGAAATGTTTGCAATTTGCAAATGCAGATATTGTTGGAAAGGAAGCCATCTTAAAAGAATTGTCGGAAATGGATAAACAATTCTCTACGGATGTAATCCAGCAATTAAAAGGATGGCAAGAAGTGTTTTATACGTTCCGTGATCAATTTGGTTGGAAAAAATTCTTCCAAGCGATACCAATTGCCGGCATACTATTCGGAGCTTTCGCCAATAAAGGTATGATTGAAAATATCGCAGAAACTGGCAACATGCTTTATCGGAAAAGAAGAGTGAAGGAAAGATTAAAAGAATTGTCTGTTGGAGAGTTTTTATAACTTATCTTAGGAGAGAAATAATAAAGGGAGTTCAGGAAATGGCAAATAAAATATTTACAATAAAAGTTGCAGAACTGTACTTTGAACAACTACAAAAGGAAATTCAATCCAGTGGGTTAACAGTAGAAGAATGGTTTAAGCAAAAAATAGAACAATTACAAAAAGACACTCGATCAAAATAATGGGCGAGTGTCTTTTTATATGGAAAATGAATGAAAATACGCTTAGTAAATGTGTAAAAGTAGATTGGAAACATCTATTTGGAGCATGGTGAATATTTGATCAATACAAGTTATACTGCTCCATTCGCACGAGAAAGCTTGTTCCTATACGCACGAGTGAGGGCTTCTTCTGCACATGTTGGGATGCTATATATACGAGGGAGTACTTTATCTGCACTAGTTGAGATTCCATACGCAAGAGTGAATACTTTATCTACACAAGTTGGTCTCCCATACGCACAAGCGAACACTTTATCTGCACTAGTTAGTATCCCATACGCACGATTGAACACTTTATCTACACAAGATGAAATATCATACGCACAAGTGAATACTTTATCTGCACTAGTTAATTTCTCATACGCACGAGTGAATACTTTATCTACACAAGATGAAATCCCATACGCACAAGCGGCTACTTCATCTACACAAGTTAAGATACCATACGCACAAGCGAACACTTTATCTGCACTAGTTAGTATCCCATACGCACGAGTGAATACTTTATCTACACAAGTTGGTCTCCCATTCGCACGAGCGAACACTTTATCTGCACTAGTTGATTTCCCATACGCACGAGTAAATACTTTATCTACACAAGTTGGTCTCCCATACGCACAAGCGAACACTTTATCTGCACTAGTTAGTATCCCATACGCACGAGTAAATACTTTATCTACACAAGATGAAATATCATAAGCACGAGTGAACACTTTATCTACACAAGTTGATTTCCCATTCGCACAAGTGAATACTTTATCTACACAAGTTGATTTCCCATTCGCACAAGCGACTACTTCAATCATAATATTTACTACTCCCCATCCGCACCTACACAAAAAAGAGCGAAATTGCCATATTCGCTCTTTTTATACTTTATACACTTGCTGTAATCAGCAATTAATTTTTTCTAATACCCCGTAGTGGAATTTCGATGTCAAGCGCACTTTTCGCTCAAAACCCAAGTCTTCAAAATGAGTTGAACGAAAATGAGCTTTTAACACCACCCGCTTTTTCGCCACACGATACGCTTCCTTCACCCATTCTTCCGTTAATGGATGATGGCTGCCGACTTCTCTTAGTGATTCAAAGTTATTTGATTCTTCAATGGTCTCCTCAAACATCGGATCAAGATATACAACATCAAAGGAACTATCTGGCTGCTTCTTTAAAAATTCAACTGCCTCAGCATGAATAACCTGAATCCGCTCCATCGCTTGTTTTAGCACTGGGTCTGTCGTTTCATATTCTTTTAATCCTCTCCGGACAAGATAAGAAATGATAGGATCTACTTCCACACCTACCACTTTTCCACTTTCGCCAACAGCAAAAGAAGCAATAATCGCATCTGAACCAATTCCTAATGTACAGTCAAGAAATGAATCGCCCGGTTGCAGCCCACAAGACTCAATAAACGGCTCCGTTTCCCCTCTCTCTAACCGCTTCAAACGAAAAGCGGCCGTATCAGGATGAAAAAAGAAAGGCGTTGAAGAGCCTTTCACATAATACTCGAACCGATTTTTCCCGGCAACAATCACATTGGCTTGATAAAGATTGCCGATTTTCGCAACAGAACGTTTCTTTCGCGGAACATAACGAACATGAAGTTCTTCGCTAATTTGTTTTGCCAACTGAAAAGACTCTTCATCTGGCCTACCTGCTGTCGTCACAATTACTTTCCGCATGCTTGTTTTAACACGCCCGTAATATGGTCACGGATTTGTTCCACTGAAAAACCTTCAATTTGTTCTCTTGGAATAAAGTATTCCAATTGTCCATCACGTAAAATAGCAATGGATGGGGAGCTTGGCGGAATATCTTCAAAGTATGCACGCATAGCCGCTGTTGCTTCGCGGTCTTGTCCAGCAAATACCGTCACTAAGTGATCTGGTTTAATTTCTTTAATTGCTTCTCTTACTGCTGGACGTGCACTTCCAGCCGCACAACCACATACGGAGTTAATCACAACAAGCGATACCCCTTTCGCTGTTGCCATAAATTCATTGACTTCATCTGCTGTTGTTAATTCTTTAAATCCAACGTCCACCAATTCTTGACGCATTGGCTTCACGATGGCTTGCATGTATTCTTCGTAAGCGTTCATCGTTTCGCACCCTTTCATATTTTTTCGCAAAACTTATAATATCATGGTTTTGCATAGTTTGACAGAAAGTTGCTTTTATATTTTTTTAATTATTGAAACCTACCTTTTGAGAGAATAACATACGGAAAACAGGAAAGGACAACCAATTGATTTTAATTAAAGGTTGTCCTCTAGATTAGTGGTAGAACATAATTCTTCTTTTTCTAAGTAGCCATTCACTGTAAAAAAATAGATGAACATAGGTGTTTCACCTGTTCACCCACCATTTTTTCATATAAAGTGTATTTATCAAAGCTTCATCGCTCTACTTTTTATTCCTTCTTTGCTGAATCGTAATATATAAACCGAGTAATCGATCAGCTGTCATTTTTTTATTTCGAAGGTCATCTAAGTGATACGATTGAATGAGTCCTTCTTTAACTGCTTGTTCCAGCATTTGTTCAGCTGCTGAATACATCGTCGGTGATTTTGGATCCCACACGCCTGCTTCCCCCTTTTCAATATCTTTTTCATCGATAATGAGCTGCACTTTTAACTTGCTCGTTGTTGGCACAATCACCGTACCTTCTAATTTATAACCCTTTGGCATCGTCCAAGATGGAGTTACTTCAAAATGAGGACGATCGACACTGCCGACCCAATCTCCACCCCAAGTAATGCCCAGTTTTCGAGCAATGGCGCCAACTTTATTCAACGTAGTCACATCGTAAAGATCTTTAGGTGGTGCTACTGCGATATCCCACGCTAAGCGGCTTGTGTGTCTGCTGTTTAAGGTCCATGTGATTATTGAGCCTGGACGACTGCGACCTTGCTGATATAAATAATTTTGTCGTTCCTGCGTTCGGTAAGTTTCTGTAATAAAAATATCTCGAATCCCCGCTTTATAGCATTCTTGAAACAGCAACTTGCAAGCAGTTTGTGCTACGGGCAATAGTTGAGACAAATCACGAATCACTGTTGTTACACTCATGTAATTCACCACCCTTCTGACTTATATATATCCAAAACTCTCTAAAAAGTGCCGGCAAGTTTAAAATTTATAGTTTTTTATTGCGATCGATATTAATTATTTATAAATAAAAAATAGAGCTGCTCCTTAGCATATCCATTACAAAGAGCAGCTCTTCTCCTATTTATTTGCAATTGAGTTTATAAGTTTTCATTTTAATTTGATAGACACTTTTTACCCTCTTAATCTTATAAAGTTATGGAAGATCTATATGTATGCCCTACTCAATCTTCATTTTTGCCATAGTATAAATATGTACTAGTTATATTGGAAATGGGGGATATTAAATGTTCCAACGTCGTAGATCGCCATTCGGTTTCTGCTATCCTGGTTATCGTTACTGCGGACCGGGTTGTTCTGGACCGGATGCACCAACAAATCCCGTCGACTTTTGTTGTTTACAACACGATATTTGTTACGCAATGTACGGACCATGCCGCTATTGTGATGAATTGTTTCAACAATGTTTAGCACCTTATAAACATCCTTACTACGGCAGAATGGCACGGGATGCAAGACTATTCTCTAACGTCATGAAAATTCGTAACTTCTTTTTCTAGTAAGGGCTAAAGGACGTTTTTCATACTGAAAAATTTTAGGAAAGAGCAATATTAAAAAACAGCCTTTTTATAAAAAGTGTCTTTTTTTATGTCTACAATCGCCTCTTTCAATTTAATGAAAAAGCGTACCTTTAATCAGTACGCTAATTATGCAAAGTTATTCGCCTGACAAATGCGCTGCGCTGCATTGCCATCTCCAAATACTTGAGGTTGTGCATGATTCAAGCAGTCTAATTTTCTGGATGCCTTTTCCATAATCGAATGAACATTGATTGGACATAAACTATTTCAACCATTTTCTAACGTTTCAATCCACTCTGTTTGATTCCTTAGCGTCGTGCAAGGCGTTTTTAAAAGATAGGCTTCCTTTTGAAGACCGCCCGAATCCGTCACCACCATATAAGCATTTTTTGTTAAATAAAGCATTAACAAATATCCTACTGGTTGAATAATTGTTACGTTTCGAAACGAAATATTTAATTTTTCCACCAATTTTTGCGTTCTTGGATGCAGCGGTATGAGTACTGGTTTATCCAACCTTTCTAAAGCAGTGAAAATCGTTTGTAATTTCATTAAATCATCTGTGTTTTCTGCGCGGTGAATCGTAGCAAGATAATATTCTTTTTCTTTCAAAAGCGGAATATGTGGATTTTCAGCTTTCAATGTTTCTAACCATTTACTGTTTGAATAGCGTTTATTGGATATATTCATAAATCGATTAACAGCATCGACCATAATATCGCCTGTTAAAAGAACCCCGTCTGTAAACCATGACTTCCAGAACCAACTCCTAAATAATAATCGGGTTTTGGAATGGAGAGCTCTTGAAAAAAGATATCAGACATATTTTGATCGTAATGTTGTCCCGTATGAATCATAATTTCATGATGCTGCTTTCGAAACACATCCGAAAAAGGGGCAGCTTTAATAAATTGCGGCAGTGCACCAACGATTGTAATGAGCTTCAACTCACATCCCCCTTTCATAAAAAGTTCGTAATCTATTTTATGTCTAGTGATAAACATTGTTACTGTCTATTAATTTATAAAAAAATAGGAATATGTACATTTGAGAGATTTTGCATAGCATATACCAGTAAACCGAATCCATATTGGGGAATGCTAAATGAAAGTTTGCAAGTTAATTCGAAAGCATTCTTTTAAAGATGTCCGTGTTTTTGAAAAAGAAGCTATTAGCTTAAAAAAATTAGGTTATGACGTAACCATTGTAGCTGGAAAAACTAAAGGAGTTGTTTTGGGACCAAATCGAAGTTCGATAAAAGACCCAGCTTTTAAAAAGGATTCATTCGAATATAAAGGGATTAAGTTTTTAACGTATGATATAGTGGAAATTACTTATACGCATATCAACAAAATGATTAAAGCTTTAGAAACGAATACACAAAATTATTTTCCTGATAAATTATATGAAAAGGCTTTATCTACAAATGCTGATATCTACCATGCCCACGAATTGCATACGTTGTATGAAGCTGTACAAATCAAAAGAACGCTTAGAAAAAAAGGAAAAAATGTCAAGGTCATCTTTGATGCACATGAATTAGAAGCAAATAGCAAATTCTTGACATTATTGATGAAAGAAGTCGATCATCTCATTACGGTATCGGATTCAATTAAAGAAATTTATCAAAAGAGATACCCAAATGTACCTATTACAGTGATTTATAATACGCCTTCCTATCAAGAAGAGTTGCAGAAGGATAAAACATATAAAAACTCTTTTGTCATTGCCTATGAAGGAGTCGTAACGTACCAAAAAGGAGATCCTAGAAAAATCATCGAAATTGCGAATCTTTGCAACAAGTCAATGAAAAATTTCAGTTTTGAGATTTTCGGAAGAATTCATCCTACTATGAAGGAAAGGAATCTCATTTCCCAACATCCTTCCATCAACTGTAAATGGATTGACTATCACAACCTACCTACTGAATTAAACAAGGTGCATGTGGGCTATATTTATTTCGATACAAGCAATGCGAATCGGAATATGCGATGCCCAATAAGTTTTTCAGTTATTTGAATAACGGGATTCCTGTCGTAGTGAATCAATCCATTGACATGAAAAGATTTATCGAAAAATATCAATGTGGAATTGTGATAGATAAAGTAAATCCAACGGCAGAAGATTACTACAATCAGTTTTACCGATTATATCAAAATCGAAAATTACTGAGCCAAATGGGCCAAAACGCAAGAAAAGCAATGAAAGATATCTGTTGGGAAAAGATGGAGGAACGGTTGTCTGAAATTTATAAAAGTCTACAAACATAGTAAAAACAGGCTGCAACTTTGGTTGTAATACAGCCTATTTTTTTGTTTTTAAAAATGAACCCCCCCTGCTAGGCAGGGGGTTCCGTATAGCTTACAGTGAGGTATTATAATAGATCCCACTTGATGCTAAAATAAATCCTGGTTCGCCAACCAAATTTTTGTACTAAGGAGGGACCTATTATGTCTTCTGACACAAATAGTTTAGCACATACCAAATAGAATTGTAAGTATCACATCGAATTTGCACCAAAATATAGAAGACAGATAATTTATGAAAAGATAAAAAAAGATATTGGACAAATATTAAGATAGCTATGTGAAAGAAAAGGCATAGAAATTATTGAAGCTATCGCATGCAAAGACCACATACATATGTTGGTTAGTATCCCACCGAAATTAAGTGTTTCATCATTTGTGGGATATTTAAAAGGAAAAAGTATAAACAAAGACCTCTTATCATATGACTTCCGTCATTATGGATATTTAACTTATCATATATAACTGAATCCTTACTTGCACAAAAATCACAATCAATAAATCCAAAAATATGTTTGTCATCAAAAGCACTTAAACAACAATAGCAAACATTTTTATTCTCAGATAGTGTTTCATTGCTACATATTGGACAATAATAAACTACTTTGTTTTCTTCCCGTGCCATAGCATTCATTAGTTCAACATACAGTGGGTATTATATTAATCCTTCGAATTCTTTATAATCTAGATATTCTTGGTAAAAAGCTGACGCTATAACTCCCTTATCTCTAGCTAACATTTTAATAATAATAATATGTACAATAACGTATATACAATCCGCTTTAAAGTTAGTAAGTTCTTCTTCGCTAAAGTTATATCCAATATGTACTAACTTATTTCTGTATTTTTGGAACTTTTCAATTATTTTAATTGATTTGCTATCTGAGTTAATTTCATAATTCTCACCCCTTGATTTTCAAGGGATTCAAGACAATAAAAGTAAGCGCCAAATATCCCACACCTTCTAACCATTTTGATGTTTTGTGATAATTAGATCAACATCAAAAGTTAGGAGGTTTTTATTTTTATGTCCCCAGATGAACGAAAACAATTGTGGCAACAACGAATCGAATCTTATCGATCTAGTGGAGAGTCAAGTATAAAAGCTTGGTGCAAACAAAATCAAGTAGGTCATCAAAGTATGTATAAATGGATGAAAAGACTAGAGTTAGAGACAACTGAAACTTCACGGACTTCCCCTCAATGGCTAACTGTTGAAGTATCCCATCCGTTGGATGAAAAAAATTCCCCGCTCATCGTTAACATTGGGGAATTTTCCATCGAAGTAAAAGAAGGTTTCAATCCACTCCTTTTCAACGAAGTGGTTCAGGTGCTGAAAACACATGTTAAGTAAAACATCCATTCAACATGTTTATTTAGCAGCGGGGGCAACGGATTTACGCAAGTCGATTGATGGATTAGCAGCCATTGTTCAAATGAGCTTTCAGTTAAATCCTTTCTCTTCTAATCTCTTTGTTTTCTGTAATCGGAAACGAGATAAATTGAAAATTCTCCATTGGGATCACAATGGGTTTTGGTTGTACTATCGTCGTTTAGAGAAAGGGGTCTTTCAATGGCCTGATGAAAGAACTCCCGGCCCTTTGTGCATCACTCCCCGCCAATTCAGTTGGTTGCTCGATGGTCTTTCATTTGAACAAAAACAAGCACATGAACAAGTATCAGCTAAAATCATGGTTTAAAAGGAATTTGACATTGACCTGTCAATTCCTTTCCTTTATTCTTTAACTTATGAACAAACACAAACAAACCAATGAATCAACAATTGAAGAACTGCAAGCGAGAAATGCGGAACTCAAAAAACAAAATGAAGCCTTACAGGCTAAAATCAAATGGTTGGAAGAACAATTCCGCCTTAGCCAACATAAAAAATTTGGGGCTTCCAGTGAAAAAACGAATCCGGATCAACTCGAACTTCCTCTTTTTAATGAAGCTGAAATCACAGCGGATACAGAAGTGGAAGAACCTACACTTGAAACCATTACTTATAAACGGAAGAAGTCTGTAGGACAACGCGATGCGAAACTAGAGAACTTGCCGTCGGAAACGATTCACTATCGTTTAGCCGAAGAAGAGCAGGTTTGTTTGTGTTGCGGTGGAACCGTACACGAAATGAGTACGGAAATACGAAGAGAAATCAAGATTATTCCTGCTCAAGTAAAAGTCGTTGAGCATGTTCAACATATTTACAGTTGCCGTCAATGTAAACGGGAAGGAATCGAGACACCGATTGTCACGGCCAAAATGCCAACACCAATTTACCCAAAAAGTTTGGCATCTGCATCGGCTATGGCCTATATCATGAACCAAAAATACGTGGAAGGAATGCCTCTTTATCGTCAAGAAAAGCAGTTGGAACGATTCGGTGTGTATTTATCACGCCAAACGCTCGCCAACTGGATGATTTATGGTGCAACCAATTGGCTTTCCATTTTACATAAACGGATGCATGAGCTATTACTCGAAAACGATATTCTACATGCGGATGAAACTACACTTCAAGTTCTAGCAGAACCTGGACGAAAAGCGAATTCGAAGTCTTATATGTGGATGTATCGAACAGGACGAGACGTACCGCCGATCATCTTATATGATTATCAAACGACTCGTCACAGTAAACATCCGAAGGCTTTTCTAAAAGGATTTAAGGGATATCTGCATGTAGATGGATATGCAGGATATCATGAATTAAAGGATGTCGAACTGGTAGGGTGTTGGGCACATGCAAGGCGAAAATTCGATGAAGCACTGAAGGCATTACCAGCCAATGTGGATAAAACATCATCAACCGCTGCAGAAGGAATTCAATTCTGTAATCAATTATTCCAGATTGAAAGACAAATCAGTGAAAAATTTGAGAACTGTACTCCCAAACAGCGCAAAGAATACCGTCTTGAACACAGTAAACCTGTGTTAGACGCTTTTTTGGCATGGCTAAAAACAAAACGCCCTCATGTTCCCCCAAAAAGCAAATTGGGAGAGGCAATTACATATTGTATAAATCAATGGAGTAAGCTCATAGTGTTTTTAGAAGATGGTCGACTTGAAATCGATAATAATCGTGCAGAACGATCGATTAAACCATTCGTGATGGGCCGGAAGGCATGGCTATTTGCACAATCGATGAAAGGTGCATCAGCCAGCGCTATTATTTATAGCATTGTCGAAACAGCTAAAGAGAATCAATTAAATCCATTGAACTACTTAACCTATCTTTTCGAACAATTACCATTGATAGATCACAATGATGTAGAAGCCATCGATCAACTCCTTCCTTGGTCGAAGACAATTCCAGAAGAATGTCGCATACCAAATAAAACTAAATAGAGCATATAATAAACGCCCACGAAAAAACACGTGGGCGTTATTTTACGCTTACCAATAAAAAATGGGTACCTCCCCAAATTTCGTTATAATGGTAGGTAACCAAACAAACCATCCGAAAGAGGTGAGTACCCTATGACTATTGTAAAACAAATTTCTCTTTTTGACATCCATCAATTATTAGAAATGGAAAGTTCCCATCGTTATGATGCCATTTTTAGTGCTATCGACATTCAGCCTATATTTCAATTGTTTTCTAAAAAGACATTGAAAGGTGCACCACGTGAATTGAATTATGGTGCAATGATTCAATCGCTGATTATTCGTATTGTCGAACGTATTCCAACTATCAAGGATTTAGTCAAACGTTTGGTCCATGATCCTTTATTTCGTTTCGACTGTGGATTCCTTGTGTCTGATGTCGTACCATCTGAAAGCTCTTATTCACGCATGATTCAAGTCATTAGTGAATCAGATGTGCTAGATAAAATGAACGATACACTCATCAAAACAGCGATGTTGGAAGGCTTTCTAAATGATGAACATGTCGCCATCGATGCGAGTCACTTTGAAGCTCGTGATGCTTTCACACCATCAGAAAAGAAAGCACCTAAAACTCCTAAAAAACGTGGTCGTAAAACTAAAGCTGAACGAGCTGTTTGGTTAGCCGAACAAGTAGAGAAAAAAGGAAATCAATCAACCTATGAAAAAGAACTGAAAGAACAGCTGGATATCCCATTAGAAACCCTTTGGAAGGATGTACCGATTGAGCCAAAATGGGGTGTGAAAAAGAATAGTAAAGGAAAAAATACATTCTGGTTTGGTTATAAAGCACATTTAGCTGTTTCGACGAAAAGTCAATATATCATCACGCGTTTGATGTCCTCAAGTAATTTAAGTGATTGTAAAGCTGCGATTCCATTATTGAAAAAACTTCATCACTTAGGAAACGGTCAATTTACAATAGCTATATTTGATGCTGGTTATGATGTTGAACCTATTTACCGTCAAGCCGTATCACAGTCCATGCGAGTCGTGATTCCTTACAACGTTCGCCGAGAAGGAGAATATATAGGATTCGATGAACATTTTCGTCCAACCTGTGTGCGTGAACATAGTTACCAATATGACAGCTTTGACGCTAAGTACAATACATTAAAATTCACACGTCCAAAGGAATGTGCAACTTGCCCATTACGAGAAGACACCCTTTGCCAAAAAGTTTTCAAAATCAAATGTGATATAGATATCCGTAAATTTACCTATCCAGCACGTGGGACAGAACGATGGAAACAGCTTTATCAAGAACGTACAGCAGTCGAACGCGTTAACGCTTATTTAAAGGAATACTTTCAATTAAACAATGTCCGTCATCGTACAGGAAAGAAAGCAAAAATGCATTTCAATCTGGTGACGTTAATTTATAATACCTGCAAACTAGCTGTTGAAGAATCAATGCTTTATTACAGCAACAAAACCAAGTTGCATAATTTAAAAAAAACAAAGTTTTTAGTATAGGGGTACTCTATACTTCAGAAAAACTATGATTTATGAAATTGATTCATCTAGGTTAAATATACGAGCATCTTTTAATAAGTTTTTCAAACTTTCAAGTTCTTTTGTTCTGACTTCATTTTTTATAAACTTTTCTAGTATTTCTTCATCTAAATAATCTTTATGCTGTTTTGGATCCAATATAGACTTCTAGCCAGCTTTATTTAAAATGTAGGCTTTTATTGCTAACTCTAATGATAACTGTAAATATACACTCAAGAATATAGCATCTTGCCTACTGGCAATTGTATCGTAATTTTTGGTTAATTCATTTATAGCCTTTCTTAAAAACAATATAGAATTATGAGTAATAGTTTTATATATAACATCCACGTTTTTTGCCTTATAATCCCCTTAACTGTTTCGTTTAGCTAAATACATTTACTTTATTAGGTTAAAACGTGTACAGTATACATCATACGGGAATCCTGTATTGTTATTAATCATGAATAACGTGAAATTTTGACAAGAATTACCGTAATGAAATTTACCCAAATTTTAACAAAAATTAATGATAAATTATCGCAACGAAATAAAACGTTAATTTTGTAATGGAATAAAACCATAACGCCCTAAAGATTCGTTTTTTGTAAAATTATAATACTTAATCTTTGGTATCACTTCTTTTGGCGGTATTGCGTTATCTAATATTATAAATTGCATACCACTTTTTTGAGTACTTAAATATTTAAAGAAAGCTTGTTTAACCTCATCATTAATTACAATTTCATCAGAAGAAATAGATTTATCTTTTTCTCTTTCTTTAAATGTCGTTAATGGAGAATCCAAAACGATTACTTTTGGATGTGGAAGACCAAGCATTATAGTATATTGTAAAATACCAATGACGAAAGCGGAATTTAAAACCGCAGCATAACCTTTTCCAAAACTTTCTTTATCTTTATCATTCACAATAATATCTTTTTTATTATGATCAAATTCTACAGTAATGTTCTCTTCAATCTTCCATTCTTCAAGCAATTTTTTAATAATATTACAAAACAATTTAATGCTGTTTTCGTTAATATCATTATTTAACGTTAAAGTTGTATTGTTGTTCTCTACAATTTTCTTAAAGTAATCCCTCTCTTTTTGTAATTGTGTAAGCTTCTCTACGTGGAATTCTCTTTCTTTATACTTATCCCGAAGTAATATTAATTCATCAATTTTTTCGTTAAATCTACCTAAGATAGGTTTGAGTTCCTCTTCAAGGATTGTATCGATTTTTTTAATTTCATTGTTGATTTGTTGTATTTCAATTTCCTTTGCAAGTATTTTCTGTTCTGTTTCCTTGATAGTTTCATTTAAGTCATATAATTGAAATCTAATTTTATCTATCTCTGCAGCCACCGCTTGATTAAGTTCGGGGACTTCACTTATAAAGTCACTATTACAAACAGGACATTTTACATCGATTAATTGTCCCAAATAATATTCCGCTTCCTCAATAAAGGCAAGTCTTTCAAGATCAGATTCGTAATTTTTTTTCAATAAGTTAAATCTACTTTTTATTTCATTTAACAACATCCTGTCACTTTTTAAGATTTGTAGAGTGTCCCAGTATTGTTGTTTATTAGATTCAAGTATATTTAATGTTTGTTTTTTTTCGGATAACTGTACCTTTAAATCACTAATACTTTTCTCAAAATCTTCAATATTAAAATTAACCGATTTAAGTTCAGAAGTTAGTTCCTCTATTTGAAGTCTTGTAGAAACTATCATATCCTCTAAAACATCTATCTTAACCTTTGCACGTAATTTTTCCGTATCTGATTTTTTAGTTTCCTCGAAAGCCGAATCATCTTTACCTGTCATGATAGTCCTGAACACAGATTCGCTTCTAGTTTTTGTGAATCTCGAACCTTCTGAATAAATCGGTGAAGCCGATTCAATTATTTTCTTCTCATGTAACATAGAAATATGAACAAAGTCCCTGAATGAAAAACTCGTAGTATGTCCCGATTTATTTTTAACTACGTTTTTATATGTGGCCCCGCTCAGAGACAGTAAAAAACTTGAATAATTATTTTCATCATCTTTATCATGTTGATTACCAATTTCAATTGGTGCTTGTTTACATATTTCTTTTAGACCGCAATCATATTTAAACATCTTACCGTCAGTAAGATTGCGTTTTAAGGTAAATACCCTTTCATCATAAGTAGTTATTTCAATTAATATCTCGGTATAACCATTACTTTCTATTATATTTTTAGGTTTAGTTGAGCCACCAAATACATAATTTATACATTCAAATATAAAAGTTTTTCCAGTATCGGAGGCACCAGAAATCACATTTAACCCCTCTGCTAATGTGATTTCTGCATTTTCTTTATTTTGTCCTCTCAAACTAAGAGCTGAAATATAAAATCCTTTATTATACAACTTCTTCACCTCTAAATAATACTTCTTTCTCAAATTCTCCTTTCCACTGGCCTATGTTTAATCGAAAATAATTTGTCAATTCATTTAACGAATAATCATTAAAACGCAATGCAACCTGATAGGCAAAAAACTTAAGCTTTTTGTAATATTCACTTTCAAAATACACCAAAAAGTGTTCTGAGTTTTTATTAGCTTTATATTTAATCCCTTCAGCTGAATACTCAACATCAACAATACCTTTAGCAATAACTATGTTTAAACCTTCTTGTACTAATTTTCTCTTCACAATATATTCTGTAGGATGAAATGGATTAGATGGATGCAAGCTTATGTACTGAGCATCTATATCACCAAAATGCAATGTTAAATGATCATAAAAAATAAGTTGTTGTAAATCTAAGCTTTTTTTACTTTCTGTAAGAATAACAACAATTCTAACCCCTGTTTCAATTGCATTATTAAAGACTCTTTGCATCTACTTCACCCATTTTAATCGAAATTCATTTACAAGCTCGTGACACATTCCACTTTTATCACTTGGATTAATTTTTCCAAGTTCATTGCCATCTAGCGAGATTTTCCGAGCTTCACTTAATGTAGTATTAACCCTTATAAGTCCAGATTTATAGTCCTGTAAGCAAATGTCTACGACACCTGAGTATATTTCTTCTTTAGCTTCTGTGTATGGGTCTTCATCAATAAACTCATCTCTAGAGAATCTTTTAAGTGACTGTGCAGAATGATAATCAACTCTTTGTCTTTGAAAATGATCTTTAAGATAATCATTACCATTCAATGATTCTACTGTCCGAAAACATGTATTTACATGCTCTGAGTAAGCTTTTAAGAGTTCAATTACATACGGCAAATTCCTTTCACTCTCATCTAAGGTTTTCGGTGGTTTTTCCGCTTTAGGTCTTTTTTTCAAACCACCACCAAATCTGTATTTAAACCATTTCGTTTGACTATATTCATCCAAAAGTCTTAGTGTAGATATTTCTTGCACAATTTTAAAATCAAAAGCTTGAATATAAGATAATAGTTCGGGTTCTAGAATTACTTCTCTTTTTTGAGTTATACCTTTTTTGCAATATTTATCCCAATTATCTATCAAAGCTTGATTAATTTTTTCTGGTTTCTCCAAATAATCTTTTAAATCCTGACCTAGGCCTTGACTAGCAACAATAAAATAATTTTGGGGAACAGGATAATCTCCATTAAAAGTATAATAGCAAAGTTTTCCAAACTCTACCCAATATTGTGATGGTGTTAAAGGTTTCTGATAATGTTTACATTGGTAAATATCAATTAATTTCTTTGTATCATCAATATATGCTATTATGTCTCTTCCTTTATCACCCGATCCACCAAGCTGATAAACTTCATGATACTTCGTTTTAAGAAAATCGTATGCCCATTCATGAACTATCTGCTCAAACTCTTCACTGGATACTACTTGTATTCTCTGCTGTGGCGTTAAGGGAGTTCCGAAGAAAATATTTCCGTTTTCTGGTCTTGGTGGAGCAGAAATTTCAAGTAAATCCATATTGCAGCAACTCCTTTTAAACATATAACAATATAAATTATTTCGACGTCATTCGTCGTTTCCATTATGTAAACAAATGACAGTGCAAGTTAAATTTCGCATTTTTATCTTTGAGGTATATTGACAATAGAATAAGTGATTGGGCACGAAAACCCACACAGATATTACAAACTTATTGGAGGATGATAAATAGAAAAATTTTGAGTCGTTATTGTACTGTTAGTTAGTACCACGTCTGAGACGAAACAGCCTTAAAGCACACAAATAACTAACCAACCAAAAATATCCCTATGTGTTTAACATTGAATTAAGATATCTAAAGCACTGAGACAAGTAAAATCAAACTAATGTTTAGGTTCCTCATCAGGATTTTGTCCAATAACCGTCAGTGTATTGGTAATTCCATCTGTCAAAAATGTTTCCTATTTTTTTATCGATTTTATTGCGTAACTCACATGTATGTATTATCCAGCTCCTTCTTAATTCTTATCTTATTATACAACTTTTTGATTAACTGGAAAATATTATTATAAAGTAAAAATACTAGTATTATCCTCAACTCGATAAATTTTCCGTACTAAATATTTCCTGAGTATTCTCTTATGTATTTCTATTGGCCTCTCTTTGGTCTGGTGGATGATTTGAACCGTATTGACAAATAGCGGACTAAAGATTTTCGTAAACGTATGGACTAGTTGGTGGTTCTACAATAATATCGATTTATTCTCGGACACGAAGTTTATCAATTTTCCTATGATTTGCTCCGTTTCTTGCTTTGAAATAAACCGCGCCGAAGAAATGGCATCCATTAAATAACGCAATTCATGAATTTCAAAAAACCGGTCTTCGATCCAGTAATTGATATATTGATTCCTTCCTATTTGAGAGCTTTCTACATTTATAAAGGAATCTCCTGAAGTTAAAAACTTCAAATCATTCCGCACCGCTTTCAATCCGCCCTCAATATTTTTTATGTCCAGATAATGCATTATATCCAATGGACTTTGGGTTTTGTCTCGAAGAATATTTCCATAAGTATTCAATAATCGTTAAGAGTCGTTTATTTTTCATGAAATCACCACTTTTCTGTAAGACTATTATTATTATAATTAATAATTTAAATTTTTTGTAAAATAGTAAAATTATTGAAAAATATAAAAAATTACTTACTATAAAAAACTCTATAACAACGTATAGACTCAGACCTAGCCCTAGTTTTTATGTCTTTTCTTCTTCAAAAAAGCCACTCACTTTCGAGTGGCCACCCAAATTTATCATGTTATTTCTCCTAAATTATGTAGCGATTATTTCTTATTTTCATGAGTATAACCTTCTTTATATGTCACTACCAAAAAGCTTGTTCTTAATTCATACCTGGTTGAATGCATGCATTATCTATTTCATTAGTTTTTTGCTAAAGATTTACTAAAGCATAAAATTGAAAAAAATTGATATAGGGTAAATATCAGAATCACAAACGAACAATTTATGCGAAAAACAGAACTTCTAAAAAATTTTTTCGTCATTGTAACTGAGGAGTTTTCAAAAAACTTAAAACTAATAGTTTTTTAATACTGTAGATATGAAGTGGTTGCTAATTCCCAAACCGTGCATTATCCTAGAAAAACAGAGAGATCTCTACTCTCGTTACTGTTTTAGATAGGTAAGCAAAATTACACAAGGAGTAGCACAATGGAAAAGTGGGATTTATATGATATCCATCGAAACAAATTAGCGAAACAAATCGTTCGTGGAGATAAAATGGCATCAGACGAGTTTCATTTAGTCGTACACGTTTGCATATTTAATTCACAAGGAGAGATGCTGATTCAACAGCGTCAGCCTTTTAAAAAAGAATGGCCGAATCTTTGGGATATCACATGTGGTGGTAGTGCGATTGCTGGAGAAACCAGTCAACAAGCTGCTTCTAGAGAGTTATTTGAAGAATTAGGAATACATTATAACTTTGAACAAATACGTCCACAATTTACTATTAATTTTGAACGTGGATTTAATGATTATTACCTTATTGAATATGACGTGAATTTAAATGAATTGACGTTACAATCTGACGAGGTACAAGCCATAAAATGGGCTTCTAAAGAGGAAATTATAGCGTTAATTAATCAAAAAAAATTTATTCCTTATTATGAAAGCATTATTGCGTACCTATTTGAAGGACGACATCATTATGGCTCTATTCGTATCTAAAGGAAAATTTATTGATTATTTTTCATTACTAATAAAAAACGCCCCAATCCCTTATGCGTATTCTACTTAGTATTTCTCTACATTTATTTATTTTTCACACGCCCATCCATCGTTATCACGGTCGTGTTTTTCGTCATAGGATGGATGGCTGGATGAAACACCATTTGGATAATATTTGCGCATTTCTGTACAATTACTAAATTTTATCGGCGCACGGGACACTACCCCGGATTGATTTTTCGATGTTTGCGTAGGCGATGTTGCATTCGCTTCAAACGGTTTCGCATTGATCGTAAACGTGTAACCATCTGACGTCACAACAATATTCCCGCTCTTTGCTGTACTGTATGCTTTTGCCCCCACCGTCTTTATATTATTTTTGACTTCACTATGAGGATGGCCATAGGAATTTCCTTTACCATAACTTAAGATGACCGCTTCTGGTTTTACAGCACGTAAAAATGCTAAACTTGAACTTGTATTCGAACCGTGATGTCCTGCTTTTATGATTTCAGATTCTACATTATATTTCTGTAGCATTTGTGATTCAATATTTGTATCGGCATCTCCTGTTAACAGCGTATCCATGTCACGATAAGATACTTTTAATACAATACTTGCATCGTTATTGTCATCTGCATTAGCATCAACATGTAGCACTTGTATTTTCAGTGATGAATCTACTGATAACAACTCACCGATTGTTGCTTGATGATAATTCGCTCCTTCTTTTTTGACAGCATTTAATACATTCACATATGTATCCGTCGTATGTACTTTTCCGGAGTCTATAAAATTATACACCTGAAAAGCTTCGAATACATCAGCAAGGCCACCAATACATCATCGCCTGCTGATTTCGCCCCACCATCTACAAGCATTGTTTTTCCATTCGGTGTTTGAATAAAAATAGAGTCACCTTGTCCGACATCAATAAAGTGAACTTTCATTTCTTTTAACGCGGTTGTACCCGTTTCTTGATAACGGATCGCTCGTGCCATGAATGTTGCTAAATGGGCTTTAGATAAGTTGGTTTGTGGTTTAAATGTACCATCTGTATATCCTGTCGTAATGCCCGCTTTTGCTAATTGCTTTACCGCCTCATATGCTGTGTGTCCTTTTGGAACGTCTTTAAATGTTTGATTTCCTGCAGGCAATGGATAAGCGCGGGCAATAAACGTAGCCATATGTCCACGCGTTACTTTTTGGTCAGGCTTGAATGTACCGTCCGGATAACCTTTAATGATTCCTGCCTTCGTTGCTGCATAAATATACCCTCTATACTTGTGAGTTTTCGGGACATCCTTGAAACCTGTTGCTGTTGGCGAATTATCCAATTTCAATGCTTTTGCAAGCATCACAATCACATCTAAACGAGTTGCAGTATTGGAAGGAGCAAATGTTGTTCCTTGATCAATGACTTCTTGATCTACTAAATACTCAATGTCTGAATAATTATAATGCGTTTTCGAAACATCTTGAAATGTTTGTGCATAGGATGGAACTGTAAAGCATCCTATTAGTGTAATGGATAGTAAAATCGTTATAAGTTTTTTCATGTCTTCTCCTCCCTAGCGTTCAATTATAGTGGAATCATTCATGCTTGCATACACATCAATATATGGAAGAATTACTGGACTTTTTTTCTAATGAGCATTTTTTTATTAAAAACTTCAAATATTGCCTTTAATAAGAAAAACAGACTAGAAACCATTGCCGTTTCCAGCCTGCTTTATTTTGGATATCTTCATTTTCTATAGACCCACACATACTGTTACCTGCTTTTTGTCACAACGATTCCCGATCATAAAAATTCGAGGATTCTTCTAGTTCCGTCCCTTTTTTAAATTCCACCAATCTCGCAAAGGCGCGCCAGTAATGGTAGACGAGACGGTCAATCCACAGAAGCGCCTGAACGTTGGACATGGCCACTTCCAATTTTGTTTCTCTTACCGCCGTTCGCTCATAATATTTTCTTCTGCGCACTCGTCTTTCTTCTGCAATTTTGTGGGCGGTTTTCTCCAACTCTTGCTCCATTTCCAACAACTTTTCTTCGCTGTCAAAACTTTGATTGATTTGTTCTAACGTTTTATGCCACCATTTCATCAATTTCTCGTGATGAAAAACTCCTTCTACCTTTTGTTGTTCTCGCAAAACGCGAATTAATCGGCTGATATGGTCCAACACATGCAATATGGCAACATGTTGATTACGAAGTTTCGTTGAATCCGATTGCACGTCATTGAGGAATTTGCGGAGTAACACAATGGCTTCCTCTACTTCCTGCACTTTTTTTTCGTAGCTAGCCGTTCCCTTTTTCGCTTCCATTAACTCTAACATTGCATCCGTTAAATGTTTCATCATTTGCAATAATGTTTGATAAGCAACTTCTAAGGCAGCGGATGGAATGGATACCAATTGATCGTCGAGATTTCGAGTCAACGCATTCGCCTTTTCTGGCAACATTTTCGTTAAGAGCTTTGAAAACTGCTTTGTAAATGGAACGAAAATGATGGCACCAAATACACTAAACAGCGTATGGAATAATGCAAGCCCCACGGTTTCATCAAAACTACCGGTAAACGCAACAGTCAAAAACTCCACAAATTGTAAAATGTAGCGAATGAAAAGGGTCACAATGAAAGCGGTCACAACATTAAACAACAAATGGGTTGCCGCTGTCCGTTTTGCTGCGATGGATGATCCAATCGAAGCCACAATAGCTGTTGCAGTCGTTCCGATATTTTGACCAACGACTAAAAAAGCAGCCTGTTCAAAATCAATCGCTCCAGCAAATAATGCAGTAAGCGTCGTTGCCATCGCTGCACTAGATGCTTGCATAATAATGGTCATAATAATGCCAATTCCAATTAATAACAAAATGGACAGAAAGGATTCAGTATCCAATGACTCAAAGCGAATCCAATGTTGGGCCGTTTCCATCCCTTTTTGGAGCAAATCGATTCCTAAAAATAGAAGGCCGAAACCGGTCAACACGCCTCCATATTTCTTGATGTCGCTTGGAGCCACATATTGTACAAATACCCCTAAACCAATCATCGGCAATGACATGGCTTGCAGGCTGATCTTAAACCCTAAAAGGGAAATAATCCACCCTGTACTTGTACTTCCAATATTGGCGCCAATGATAATACCAATCGACTGAAAAAAAGAAATAAGTCCTGCACTGACAAAACCAACTGTTAAAATCGTTGTTGCGGTTGAAGATTGAACGAGCACAGTCATAAAAAATCCCGTTATTAAGGATGTAAACGTTCCTTTTGTGAAAGTATGTAACCATTTTCTCAACGTTTCGCCCGCAATCTCTTTCAACCCGTTTGTCAACATCGACATTCCTAATAAAAAAATGCCGATTCCACCTATTGCATTAATCATCAAGCCACCTCCTTCACTAGAAAGAGCAATTCACTGGAATATTATTATTTTACAAAAAAAACAAAATTGCGTTCCTAGAAGAACGCAAAATTAGACGAAAGAATCAATAAAAATTCGACCATCTGATATGGGCAAGACGCAGTATTCATTTTGAAATTATATTTCACAAAATATTATTTCTATTCTGCATCAATGACAAATTGTTTCATTGACTCTCTCGAATCTTCCTCTTTTAAATAAATCACTAGTTCTTGGCGATATTCATTTCCCTCTAAATAGTGGTCAAGGGTATGAAAATCATATTTATAACTGCCAAAAGGAAACGTTACATATTCTCCCTTCACCGCCGCAAGTAAACCTGCAACATCGTGGGAGACCATTTGTAATAATTCTTGACCTGTAGATGTTAATACAAATATTACATTCATCTTCTTTCACCTTTTCATGAAAAAACGTTGCCTTATAAGCAACGTTTTCTTAGTCTATTTATGTAAGCATATTTTACCATATGTATTAAGCATTGAACACTGTTGTGTCTTCTTTCCGCTTTGCAATTTTTCCCCAAGGAGTTCCGAGTTTTAATAATACCCAGCGATCTAAACCATACCAACCTGCTACTTTCCAAGCTAACATTAAGAGAATGCTGAGTAATAATAGACGTGGATTTGAACTTAACGTGCCAGCAAATAAGAAGGCAATATTCATCATCGATCCGAAAAAGGCTGCAATGGCTGTGAACAATCCTATTATTAATCCAATCCCAACAAGCACTTCCCCAAACGCAACTAAATAGCTAAAGATTGTCGCATTCGGCAAACAAATATGTTCTAAAAAGGCTGCATACCATCCCATTACATCATTCGTCGTGGATGCTTTTTCGATGGCACCTTGTAAATATCCGCTGACTGCCGCTCCCGCATTCTTACCAGTCCAAGCATCATCAAATACTTTATGAATTCCTGATTGGAGCCAAATCCATCCTACATAAATGCGGACAACTAGCCAAATGGCCGCGGAACGAGTGTCATTAAATAAAAATCGAGTCACTGGATTTTCCGGATAGAAAATCAATTCCTTTTTTTCCATTGTTTCACTCCTTTCACCACTTATTATATAGTGTTTTATTACTCCGAACTATCTTTTTTTCTATATACAAATACTTTTTATAATGAAAATTCATGAATTTGAAAAAATTATAAATACAAAAAAGATGCAACAGGTTGTCTGCCGCATCTTCATTATATTAAATCGTTACAGGTGCAAAAAACTCCTCATATAATGCGCGTAAGCATTGGTCTTCATATGGCTGCAATACACCAAATACGAGGCTAACTTCTGATGACCCTTGATTAATCATCTCGATATTTGCTCCAGTTCTAGAAATAGCTGAAGCTGCACGGGCTGCTAATCCTGTATTATTGCGCATACCTTCGCCTACAATGACAATCATGGAAAATCCGTGACGGAAATAAACATCATCTGCGTGAAGTTCTTCTTTCACTCGTTTAACAATGCGTTCTTCTTTTTCAGGATTTAATTGGTTGGAACGAATGATAATTGAAATATCATCCACTCCAGATGGCGTATGATCGTAAGAAATGTTTTCTTCCTCAATGATTTGCAATAGTTTTCTGCCAAATCCAATTTCTCGATTCATTAAATATTTAGAGACGTACAAAGTCGAGAAACCGTGATCTGCCGCTATCCCAATGACCGGTCGACCATTAGGCTTGCGGGATGGAACAATGCGCGTACCAGGAGCAGAGGGATTATTTGTGTTTTTAATATTCACAGGAATCCCTAGTTTGAATACAGGAATTAAAGCTTCATCATGGAATACTGAAAATCCTGCATAAGAAAGCTCCCTCATTTCACGGAATGTAATTTCTTCAATACCGATAGGATCGTTTACCACTTTCGGATTTGCAGAAAAAACGCAATCAACATCTGTGAAGTTTTCATACAGCTCTGCTTTGACAGCCGCCGCTAAGATGGAACCTGTAATATCGGAACCACCGCGATCAAATGTACGTAATACACCATCTTTTGTATATCCGAAAAATCCAGGGAAGACAATGATTTCCTCACTCTTGCCAAGATTTTTTAAGTTTTCATAAGCCTCTGGTAAGGCAACTGTTCTTTCAGGAGGGTCGTTTACAATTAACCCATCTTTTGGGCTAACATATTTCGCCTTCATGCCAATAGAATTGAAATATGCCGCAACTAATTTCGCGTTATTGTCTTCTCCACTTGCTTTTAAATTATCAATGAATAACTCTTTTTCTAATTTTAATGCAATGCGTTCGCGTAAATCTTTCTCTATTACTTCGCAAATTTTTCCGTCTAAACCTAAACCTTGGGCAATTTCAATATATCGATTTAACACATTTTGCAGCTTCTCTTCAACTTGATCATTCCGAAGAGCTGATTCTGCTAAATCGATTAACAAATCCGTCACTTTCATATCATCACCAAAGCGTTTCCCTGGAGCAGATACCGTCACGATTCTTCTTTTTGGATTAGCCTTCACAATATTTGCCACTTTTTTAATTTGTTCTGCACTTGCAACAGAAGTACCACCAAATTTACATACTATCATTTTTTTCATCAAATCCTTACTATCCAGAATTGTATTTTCCATAAAAACATTTGACTTTTCTCAGTGTACAAATTTTATAAAAAATCGTCAAGACCAATTAAATAAAAAGATAAAATATTTGCAAAATTTAATCCGATTATATTAATTCGTCCTAGTATATGTAGAAATTCACTACAAAACTGCATAGTTGCCTAACATAAAAAAACTTCAATTTTTTTTAAAAGAAAACCGTGCACACCTATTCGGTAAAAATAGATGCACACGATTTTACTATATATCATGTGTCAGTATCGATTATCAATACTTAATATTTAGTAGTTTTATTATATACTATCTTCTTGATTTTTCTAGTCTAAATTTATTTTTGATTCATAGATTTTTATAACTTTTTATCATTTAAAAATCGAAATGACAGAAACTAGAAGAATAATCATGACCATAAGTACTAATTGAACATACATCCAACATTTTATATGAAAATCGTCCATAGTAGAATGTATTTTTTGAGAAATAATTGTGATGAACCCGACAAGTACGACTTTAAGTAAAAGTAACAGCCCAAACGGCTTTAACAATAAATCCAATGGCGAATCATATTTATACGCTAACAAACTACCGGAAATAACTAACATCACAATGCAAACAAAAGCATATTCAATGAAAATGGCAATGAAGTTTTTTACCATTGTTTTATATTTAGAATAGAAAAAAATAACAATGGCAAGACCTGTAAACCAAATCGCAGCCGCAATTAAATGAAAGATTTCAAATAGTGCTAAAATAAGTGCGCGAAAATCTGCTGGATATTCGATTTTACAACCTATGAGTATTAGTACAAACAATAAATCGAACCATCGATTTTTATTCAAAAACAATAACCCTAATACTGAGACTATAAGCGAGAGATACCAGCCATACTGAATCGATGATTGGTTTGGTAAGGAAGGAAGGAATCCATCCGTTAATATATTCATTTCCAATAAAATAAGTGAAATCAATGCGAGAAAATGAACGCATTGAATAACAAATCCCCATTGCAAATATGTTTTTCGTACATAGAAGGAATAATTCTGTATAATTCTCCACCAAATCACCGATCCGACAAGTAACAAAAAACCAATGGTATAAAAGGATTGGATGGCAATCAAAATTAGTTGGGACTTTTCGGTAGGATTGTGCCATTCATGATGCTCTAAAAGAGTGATGGGCGAGAAATTTCTAGTAAAATAGATGAATTCGTAGAGGGGATTAAGGGATGCATTATTCACAAATTGAGTAGTACTCTCTATATAAGAATGATTTTGAGGAAGGAAATTAGTGTCCGATGTTTGATTCATAAGCATTTTGAATGATGGATTATGCTCTACATGCGATAATGCTTGCCACTCATCATCCAATGCCACTGACGAAAAAGCATAGAATCCATAGACTAAAATGGCAACAATCATCAATGGAACAAAGCGTTTCCTTATGATGATGAAAATCCTTTCCTCTTTTTATTATTATATTCAGATACACTTCAAATGGATTATTCCATCAAATAGATCCTTACTTTCCTCGCTCTATGTTGTTGGAAAATTCCATCTTCCAACTGAAATATTCTTCTTCAGGATTTTTTTCATAACGCAACATTGCATCAAACTTATTCCCTTTTTTGCTTGTGAGACCTTTCACTAACACATTCCCATCTCTCAACAACTGCTTCACCATCGTTTTCGTCGGTTTCTTTTTCATGGAAGCCAGGAATTTATCATTTTTCCAAATGACAAATTTACATCCATTTTTCCAATTGCTGCAACCAAATCCTTTTTGCCCTTCAATGACCGCATGACCACAAACTGGGCATTTCCCTAACACTTCAAAGGTTTTCTTCTTTTTCTCCACTTCATTTAAAATCACATCTTCATCTTGTTGAATTGTATGTACAGCTCTTTTCGTAAAGTCAAAAATAAATTGTAAAAATCGTTCCCGCTGAAATTTTTGTTTTTCAATATCCGATAACGTTTTTTCTAATCGGCCGGTAAACTCTAAATCAAACAATTCTTTGATTGGGAATGTTTTAACAATTCGCTTCCCTAGCTCTGTGCAAATTAGATATTTATTTTTCGTTGTAATGTAACCAATTGATTTCAACTTTTTGATTGTTTCTGCTCTTGTTGCCGGCGTGCCGATGCTAAAACCGCTTAAAATGGTCGCCATCATTTCATCGCTTTCTTCCAACTCTTCTTCCTTCCCTTTTCCGCACGTTTCCATCACCTTCAATAACGTTTTTTCCGTATGATGTTTCGGCGGCTTAGTAACATGAGAGGTTAGTTCATGGTCCTTGATTGTCACTAGCTCATGAAGGGTTACATTTGGAAGAATCATATCTTTTGACTCAATTTGTTCTACTTTTCTCCACCCTTCTACAATTTGAACTCTGCCTTTTGAAATAAACTCTCCTTTGATTTGGCTCACTTTCGTTACGATTTTTGTTTCTTCATGTTCAGCCACAGGCATAAATTGCATTAGAAAACGATTTTTAATCGCTTCATAAACGATTTTCTCATCATTCGATAAACGGGCAGGCTTCACATACGTCGGGATAATGGCGCTATGGCTTTCAACCTTTGAGTTGTCAAATACACGTTTCTTTTTAGCAAAAACGATTTCACCTTCATAAGGTAAGCCTTTTTTAACAATTTGAAGAACCTTCATTGCTTTATCCACTAAACTTTCTTCCAATACGACGCTAGCTGTACGTGGATAGGTAATATATTTCTTTTCATAAAGGGATTGGGCAACTTTCAGCACTTTATCGGAAGTCCAACCTTTATATTTGCTCGTAATATACCCTTGCAAGTTTGTCAAATTGAATAAGTAAGGCGGATATTCTTTCTTTTTCTCTACGGTCTTTTCGAAAATTTGTGCTTCTTGATGATTCGCTAATGCTTTTTGAATGTTTTCTAATTCATCTCTATTCTTAAATTTTTCCTCTCCATTTTCGTGATACGTTCCTTTATACACATCCCCATTTTGGGTTTGAAAGGACGCTTCGAGTTTGAAATAATCTTCAGGTTTGAATTGTTCGATTTCTTTATCTCGATCATAAATTATTTTTAATGTAGGTAATAAAACTCTTCCGATGTTTAAAGCACTGCCTGATCCTTTCTGATATTTTAACGTTGCAACAGATGTCAAATTAATGCCAATCACCCAATCCGCCCATTGCCGACTAATTCCTGCATCCAACAGCGGTCTCATTTCCGTATTTGGTTTTAATTGTTTAAGACCTTTCAACACTTCTTCCTTCGTCCATTCATTTTGCAACATTCGATACACGGGCTTATTCGTTTTCAAATTATATATAATTGTATCGCCAATCAGTTGCCCTTCCCGATCATAGTCGCAGGCAGAAATAATCATTTCCACGTCAGGGCGGTTCATTAACTGTTGGATAATTTCCAGCTGCTTTTTTGCCCCAAAGTCTTCTTTCTCTTTATTTTTAGGATCTGTTTTCACTTTGTATTGAAATTTTTGTGGGATGAAAGGAAAGTACTCCATTCTCCATTTCGTCATTTTTGGATCATAATCTTTCGCATCATACAATTCAAGAAGGTGTCCGAAAGCCCACGTAATAATGTATCCGTTCCCTTCAAAATATCCTTCTTTTTTTGTTTTTATGTTTAACGCATCTGCAATATTTTTCGCAACGGATGGTTTTTCTGTTAATATTAATTTCATTTTTTACAATCACCTTGTGTTGACTAGTTTTAATTATAATTATAATGTTATTTTCTTTGATTAGAATGTATTGAGTTAACCAGAAATAGTATAATATGAAATTTTATAGAAAATAGTATTTGATATTGATATAATGTCATTACAAAGGTAGGGGGAGTTTATTGCCATGCAAAATGTTTCAAAACGAACGATTTTATGGATTGTACCTATACTCATCCTTTTTATTTTTTGGTATATGTATAAACCAACGGATGGTGCTGAATATATATCCTATATTAAAACACAAACTTCTAGTAGTAGCCCTTCGTTAAACTATGAAGATGCTTTGAACAAAACTTGCGAAAATGAAGAGTGGATTTATTTTAAAACGAACAATCGCCAACATGTTGTAGAGTTTAAAGGAGTTTGTCCTGTTGATGGACAAGAAAAGGCGGATATCAACTTGCAATTTATTGTGGAGAAAGATTTATCGGACTTTAAAGTTGGAGCAATGTTATTGAAAGGCGAGCAACAAACTCCTGAAAAGCGGGATGCGTTTTTAAATGAAGTTCTATCAAGTCAATGATTCATCAGAGCGAATGAAGTAAATTCGCTCTGTTTTTTTATTTTAGGGATATTGACTAATGGCTCACCTTAGCATTTGCTGGTAATTTTCATCGATTGGCTATTCTCTTCCTAATTTTGGATTATATTGAGTTTGCTGATGCCTTTTTCATCCATTGACTATTATCTTCTTGATTTTGACTATTATCGTATCGGGCGAGGCACCCTTTTTCTTCCGTTGGCTATTATCTTGCCGAGTTTGACTATTATCCTTGCATGGTTGACTATTATCTTCATCATTTTGACTATTATCGTATTGGACGAGGCATCTTTTTCTTCCGTTGGCTATTATCTTGCCGAGTTTGACTATTATCCTTGCATGGTTGACTATTATCTTCTTGATTTTGACTATTATCGTATCGGGCGAGGCAACTTTTTCTTCCGTTGGCTATTATCTTGCCGAGTTTGACTATTATCCTTGCATGGTTGACTATTATCTTCATCATTTTGACTATTATCGTATTGGACGAGGCATCTTTTTCTTCCGTTGGCTATTATCTTGCCGAGTTTGACTATTATCCTTGCATGGTTGACTATTATCTTCTTGATTTTGACTATTATCGTATTGGACAGGGAACCTTTTTCTTCCGTTGGCTATTATCTTGCCGAGTTTGACTATTATCCTTGCATGGTTGACTATTATCTTCTTGATTTTGACTATTATCGTATCGGACGAGGCACCCTTTTTCTTCCGTTGGCTATTATCTTGCCGAGTTTGACTATTATCCTTGCATGGTTGACTATTATCCTCTTGATTTTGACTATTATCGTATCGGACGAGGCACCTTTTTCTTCCGTTGGCTATTATCTTGCCGAGTTTGACTATTATCCTTGCTTGGTTGACTATTATCTTCTTGATTTTGACTAATATCGAATTTCGCTAAGCACCTTTTTCTTCCATTGGCTATTATCTTGCCGAGTTTGACTATTATCCTTGCTTGATTGACTATTATCTCCACGATTTTGGCTATTATCGAACATTGCAGATTTCGATTACACTTCATCAAGATGAGCATGTTGTAACTCAAAAAATAAAAGGCAAAGAGCACCTCAATAGTACCCTTCGCCTAAAAAAGTAGCATTATTTTCTTCCAGCAATTCCCGGATGTGTCATTTCATATGGATTTAAGATTTCATTTAACTGTTCTTCTGTTAATACGCCATACTTAATGCAAAGTTCACGGATGGATTCCCCTGTAAGATATGCTTCACGTGCTAATTTTGCAGCTGTTTCATAGCCTACATGTGGGTTAATTGCAGTGATGATTCCAATGCTTTTCTCAACATATTCTTTCATGCGTTCTTCATTTGCCTTAATGCCTTTTAAGCAGTTTTCTGTAAAGGATTTAAAGACATTTGTCATAATCGAAATCGATTGAATTAAATTGAAGAATAACACAGGTTCCATCACATTTAATTCAAATTGGCCTGCTTCAGATGCAGATGTAATTGTTAAATCATTACCGAACACTTGGAATGCCACTTGGTTCATCACTTCTGGCATAACAGGATTCACTTTACCAGGCATGATAGAAGATCCAGGTTGTCGAGCAGGAAGAACGATTTCTGATAAGCCTGCGCGTGGTCCAGATGCCATTAAGCGTAAATCATTGGCAATTTTAGACATGTTGATCATGCAAACTTTTAATGCAGAAGAAACTTCTGTATAGCAGTCTGTATTTTGAGTTGCGTCCACTAAATGTTGTGCACTTCTTAATGGATGTCCGCTGAATTTCGCTAAATGCTCTGTTACGATTCTTATATATTCAGGATCTGCATTTAAGCCAGTGCCGACTGCTGTTGCACCCATGTTGATGTCGTATAAATTGTTTCTCGTATTGGCAATACGTTCAATATCGCGGGCAATTACACGAGCGTATGCTTCAAACTCTTGTCCTAATAAAATAGGAACAGCGTCTTGCAAGTGCGTTCTTCCCATTTTAATAACGCCAGCGAATTCATCTGCTTTTTTCATGAATTCTTGTTGCATGTATTTTGTAGTTTCAATTAATTGATTTAATAAACTTAACACAGCAATATGCGTTGCAGTAGGGAAAGCATCGTTTGTTGATTGAGACATATTTACATGGGAGTTTGGACTAATTTTTGAATAGTTTCCTTTTTCCTCTCCCATTAATTCCAATGCGCGGTTAGCAATCACTTCATTTGCATTCATATTAATGGAAGTTCCTGCCCCGCCTTGAATTGGGTCAACAATAAATTGATCATTCCATTTTCCTTCAATCACTTCGTCAGCAGCTTTTACGATATATTGCCCAACTTCTTTATCGAGTAAGCCAACTTCCATGTTTGCTAATGCGGCTGATTTTTTTACAATCCCTAGTGATTTAATTAATTCTGGATGAATACGATAACCTGTAATTGGAAAATTTTCCGTTGCCCGAATTGTTTGTACGCCATAATAAGCGTCTTTCGGAATCTCCTTTTCTCCTAAAAAGTCTTTCTCAATACGAACTTCGGTATTCATATAAAAACAATCTCCTTTTCTTTCTATCGAAGCTCTAAGCAAACGTTTACATTGTCGAACTTGTATTAGAGTTTCTTTATTAAATCCTACACTATTCTATCATAGAAAAATATAAAAAGAGCCATGTTTCCTAATAATATTTTGTAATAGTATTGCCAAATTCACATAAATGTTATTTAATAGATTCTATATTGCTTTATTTCAGAGTTTTCAGAAAATTATAGGATGCTAATATAGTTTTGAGGGAAGTCAAATGAATGTATCTGCTATGATTAAACTGTCAGTTAGTATGGCCATTTTTGGTTCCATCGGTTTATTTACAGTGAATACAGGGATTCCTGCTGTAGAGCTCGTATTTGTTCGTTGTATCTGTGCAACTTTATTTTTAGGTGGACTATGGTTGTTAACCGGAGGACATAAGACAGAAGTTTGGGATCGTAAAGAAGTATTACAAACTCTATTTTGCGGAATATTCCTCGTATTGAATTGGGTATTTTTATTTAAGGCATTTGAAGAAATGTCCATTTCCGTAGCTATTTCTATTTATAACTTAGCACCCATTTTCGTTGTGATGTTAGGTGCGGTATTATTGAAAGAACACATTACGATTGGGAATATTCTTGCCATTATCATCTGTTTTGTTGGCTCTGTTTTTATTGTTGGAATGGAACATTTACATTCCATTGAAGCTTTTATGAATTCTGGATTTATATGGGCCATGTTATCCGCCATTTGCTATGCGTTGACGATGTTTTTAAGTAAGACGCTAAAAGGATTATCACCTTATGCAACGACATTTGTACAAACAGCTTTGGGCATACTCATTTTGTTGCCAATGTGCGATTTTACGGTGTTTCATGGTTTAACAAGCACAAACATAATGTTTATAGTGGGAACAGGTATTATTCATACTGGATTTGTTTACTATTTATTCTTTGACAGTATTCGTAAATTGCCGACAATCATTGTTTCTGTTTTAACTTTCCTAGATCCAGTTGTAGCGATTTTACTCGATATGGTGATTCTTGATTTTAGACCAAGCCTCTTGCAGACTCTTGGTATTTTGTTAATTTTTGGTGGAATCTCATATACAGTATTAAAGCCTAGAAAATATACACAGGAGAAATTAGCGTAATTAAAAATTTTCTTCTTTCTTTTTATTGACGATTAAGTTTCGCTTTGATGATATGAAACATTCCCTTTTTATCGAATATTAAATTCACTAACTTGAAAAGTATTTTGGAAATATCAAAACACATAGATAAAAGGCTGCCTAGAAAGTAACGACTTGTTAGGCAGCCATTTTTACATTGCAAAGAGCACAAAACTTACCCTACTTTTATACTCAGTTATTATTTCTCTCCGTCATTTGCTTCCAGACGGATCCTTTTGCTTCTTCGCCTTGCTCGATTCGTGCAATAGCCATCTTTACTTGGAGCTTCACCTCAAATTCCGGATCATTTTCCGCATCCCTTAATGCAGGAAGACTCCGTTCCGTTCCAGATTCATATAAAAACATAGCTGCACGCCAGCGGACAAGTTTATTTTTATCTTTTAACGCTTCCATCATGGCCGGTTCAAATTCTACAAATCCAAGATCGCTCATGCAATCTCCTGCAGTGCGGCGAACCGCGGCGCTTTTATCATTCAATGCACGAACAAGAAGCGGCACAACTGCCTTATCTTCAATCATGCCCAAATACACTGTTGCGAGTCTCCGAATGGACATCTGTTCATCTTCCAAAGCTTTTTCCAATAATGGAAGATCATCCAAATCCGGATCCGGAATTTGATCTAGCATTTGGAAACGATCCTTCCAATCCTCCACCTCAAACTCTTCCACCGTAATTTTCTTTCTTTTTACGGCTTCTTGTTTTTTTGCATTTGCTGCTTCCACTATGCGGGCAATCCGTTCATCTGGATATGTTGCTTCAATTTCTTTTAAGACGCTTTGCGCAATTTCTTCTTTATCTCCATAGCGAATGCCAAAATCTGCCCACTTACGTTCGAAAATATAGTTTTCGTCTGTCTTGTCAACTTTAATTTGATGAAACGCATTCACAAACCGCTCACCAGTTGAAATCCGATGTTCACCGGAAGAATCAAACACTTTAATTTGAAGCGGCAATCCTCTAAACATTTGAACGTGGACAAAAACTTCTCCATAATGATCCGCAACTTGTTCCTTTTGTTCCACCTCTTCTGTTTGATCACCAAGCGCATTGCGAACTTGGGATAAAATCGTTTCCCATTGATATTTTGCATTCCGCTCAACCGCTAAAAAATCTAATACGCGATAAACACCCTTAACGCCTTCAATTTTCAAGATTTCTTGGATTTCACTTGGTGCTTCTTCTATATTTTCTTTCGTATAATTAAAGCTTTTGCCAAAAGGCAACTCCTCATCCACTACCACTTTCATTGAATTGGGACTCGGTGTTGGCTCAATCGTTACTATTTTCAATATTCTTCCCTCCATTTAATTTCCGTTCACAATTCCATCTAAATACGTCCATCTTTCAATCAATCGTTCATATTCAGCATTTAGTTCGTTTAATTTATCTGTATATTCTTGTAGTTTCACATAATCCGAACCACAGCCTGCCATTAGTTCTTCCGTTTCCGCTATTGCCTCTTCCACTTGTGCTATTGTTTCTTCAATTGTTTCCCACTCTTTTTGTTCTTTATAAGTTAATTTTTTCTTTTCATTTTTTGGCTTCTCTTGCTTTGGTTTTTCTTGTTTTTCTGCTTTTGTCTCTAACTTTTCAGCTTCGGATTTCTTCGCTAAATATTCTGTGTATAAATCCAAGCTTTCCTCTACATTCCCTTTTCCATCTAAAATCCATAACTTTTTCACAATTCGATCTAAGAAGAAACGGTCGTGGGAAATGGTAATCACAACACCTGGGAAATGTTCAATAAAATCTTCCAATACTCCAAGTGTTTCAATATCTAAATCATTTGTCGGCTCGTCCAATAACAATACATTTGGCTGTTCCATCAATAATCTTAATAAATGCAGTCGTTTCCGCTCACCGCCTGATAACTTCCCAATCGGTGTACCGTGTGTATGTAATGGGAATAAAAATCTTTCCAACATTTGGGCAGCTGAATAACGAACCCCTTCCGAGTCGATAATGTCGTTCGAAGCCTCGCGAATATATTCAATCATTCGCTGATTTTCATTCATTTTTGGAAGCATTTGATGAAAATGGGCTATCTTAACGGTAGGTCCAACAATGACTTCCCCTGCATCTGGCTGAATTTCCCCTGCCAATATCTTTAATAAAGTCGATTTTCCATATCCGTTAGCACCAACAATGCCGATGCGATCCCCTTGTTGAATCAGAAAATTAAAATCTTTTAATATCGTTCGCTCCCCAAACGATTTGGATAAATGGACGCCTTCTAAAACCTTTTTCCCTAATCGGGTAGTCAATAGCGACAGTTCAAGTTTTGCTTCTTCTTTATGCCGTTCAATTTGCTTATCTAATTCTTCAAAGCGCTGAATTCTTGCTTTTTGTTTCGTCGTTCTTGCTTTCGCACCGCGGCGTATCCATTTCAACTCATTGCGGTAACGATTGCGTAATTTTTCTTGCGTTGCCTGTCTATTTTCTTCCCGAATTGCTCGCGCTTCTAAGAAATCCGCATAGTTGCCGTTATGGCGATAAAGGGTTTGATCCGCGAGTTCATAAATATGAGTGGCAATTTCATCTAAAAAATAGCGGTCATGAGTGATAAAAATAACGGCTCCTTTTAAGCGAAGTATCATTTCTTGCAGCCATTCCGTTGATTCTGCATCAAGATGGTTCGTCGGCTCATCCAATAAATAAAGATCCGCCGGTTCAATTAAAACCTTCGCTAATGCCACACGCTTTTGCTGCCCACCTGATAAATTCGAAACATGCTCATCAAACAAATTAATGCCCAGTTTCGTTAAAGCTTGTTTGGCGAGAGCATTAACATCCCAAGCTTTTTCAGCGTCCATTCGCTGCTGCAGTTGGAATAATTGGTTTTGTAGCGCTTCTGATTCAGGCTGAAAGGCGAGTTTTGATACGACTTCTTCATACTCTCTATTTAATTGCAAAATGGGAGAGTTTCCTGAAAAGACAGCTTGCAGAACGGTAAGTCCTTCTTCAAATACAGGTTTTTGCGGCAAGTAGGCAATTCGATATTTGTTTGGATGGTCCATTTCGATGGAATCGGCTTCTTGTTCGCCAGCTAAAATGGAAAGTAAAGTTGACTTCCCAGTACCATTAATTCCGATCAGACCTGCCCGCTCTCCTTCATAAATGGTAAATTCAACGTTTTTAAATAGTGTTTTATCTCCAACGGTTTTTGTTAAATTCGAAACAATTAAATGACTCATCGTATTCCATCTCTTTCAATATAAACTTCTATTCATTCTATCATTTATTATATAGAAATTTTTATCTCCTTGCATTCTTCAGTATCTTATCAAACTGTTCCACACTGGAAGATTTATTTTCTTCTATTTTTATTTAATCTTCGCTCTCAAAATTATTTTTCTAAAATAATATTATACTTATAATGCCTGAATACAGATTTATTGTAAAATTTGGATAAGCTTTGGATAATTATCGACAAAATCTAAAACAATTCATGTCTATTTTGTGAATTTTACACTATAGCCATAGTGAAAACGATGTTAAATTTCTTATTTTGATATAGAATTAACTCAAAGTGAATTGAAAGGAAATCGAAAATCGATTTTCTATTAGAACGTTGAAAGGAGTACATCCATATGAAACGAACTCTGCTGTTATCTCTCCCAATGCTTCTTGTCTTCCTCGCAGGTTGTGAACCTTTATTAGTGTTAGACCCAAAAGGACCTCAAGCAGCACGTCAAGCAAGTGACATTATGATTTCCATCGGGATTATGGCATTTATTGTAATCGTTGTCATGGTTTTATTAGTTTACATGCTTGTTAAATATAGAGCTTCGAAACTACCGGAAGATTACGAACCTCCTCACATTGAGGGTAGTCCTTTGATTGAAGGACTCTTTATTGGTATTCCAATCATTATTGTGGCCGTTCTTTCGTTTATTTCAGTGAAAAGTAACTACATTGTAGAAGCAACTCCACAAGGTTATGAAGATCAAGAACCATTAATCATTTACGCTTCATCTTCCAACTGGAAATGGCACTTTAGTTACCCTGAACAAGATATTGAAACGGTGAACTACTTATATATACCAACGAATCGACCTATTGAGTTTAAACTTTATTCTTACGGACCTATTACAAGTTTCTGGATTCCACAATTAGGTGGTCAAAAATATGCGATGGCTGACATGGTGACAACACTTCATTTAGCTGCGGATACACCAGGAGAATATATGGGACGTAACGCTAACTTCAGTGGTAAAGGTTTTGCTGAAAATACATTCACTGTAACAGCCATGGATCAAGCAAAATTTGACGAATGGGTGGAAGAAGTTCATGCCAATGCTGAACCATTAACTGAAGAAACTTTCGATAAATTATTAGAACCTGGTCATCTTGGAAGAATGACGTTTACCGGAACACACCTTGGATTCAATCCACCACCAGAACATGACCACGGTGCAGATGAAGGAACGGAGCTTGAACATACAGAGTACGAAATGCATGCTGAGCATTCACACGAATAAACGTAAATCTAGTAATTTACGTAATAAACTTTGAGAGGAGAAAAATCCATGGAATTTTTTGAACGATTTGCTGTGCCGCATCCAAGCCCAGCAATCTATGCATCTATGGTAGCGATTGTTGTTGTCTCCCTAGCCATTGTCGTTGGTTTAACATATTTTAGAAAATGGGGGTACCTGTGGCGAGAATGGCTTACGACTGTGGACCATAAAAAAATCGGGATTATGTATTTAATCTCCGCAATTTTGATGTTGTTCCGTGGTGGAGCTGACGCGATTATGATGCGTGCACAGCTCTCCATGCCGGAAAATCAATTATTGGATGCGCAACATTATAATGAAATTTTTACAACGCACGGTGTAGTCATGATCATCTTTATGGCAATGCCTTTCATCTTTGCCTTCATGAACATCGTCGTTCCATTGCAAATTGGAGCTCGTGACGTTGCCTTTCCAAGACTTAACGCTATCAGCTTTTGGCTTTTCTTCTTTGGAGCGATGTTATTTAATATTTCGTTCGTTGTCGGTGGTTCACCAGATGCAGGATGGACGTCTTACTTCCCACTTGCTGGAACGGAATTTAGTGAATCTGTCGGAACGAACTATTATATGATTGCTATTCAGATTTCGGGTATTGGATCCTTAATGACTGGTATCAACATGATTACTACGATCTTAAAAATGCGTGCTCCAGGAATGTCGCTGATGAAAATGCCAATGTTTACATGGGCTACATTTATGGCTTGTGTCATTATCATCTTTGCGTTCCCAGTATTAACAATTGCGTTATTAATGGGTACAACAGACCGCTTATTTGCGACAAACTTCTTTACTTCTACAAATGGCGGTATGGACATGCTTTGGGCAAACTTCTTCTGGGTCTGGGGACACCCGGAAGTATATATCTTAATCTTACCAGCCTTTGGTCTTTACAGTGAGATTATTTCTACTTTTTCTGGACGAAACCTTTACGGATATAAATCAATGGTAGGATCAATGGTGATTATCTCCCTACTTTCATTCCTAGTTTGGACGCACCACTTCTTTACGATGGGTCAAGGTGCTTTAACAAACAGTATCTTCTCCATTTCAACAATGGCCATTGCGGTGCCTACTGGAGTGAAAATCTTTAACTGGCTGCTTACGATGTGGAAAGGGAAAATTCGCTTTACTGTTCCAATGCTGTACTCAGTAGGATTCATTCCACTATTTACAATCGGTGGGGTTACTGGGGTTATGCTTGCGATGTCAGCAGCGGACTATCAATATCACAATACAATGTTCTTAGTCGCTCACTTCCATAATACAATCATACCTGGTGTCGTATTTGCGATGTTAGCTGGCTTACATTACTACTGGCCAAAAATGTTCGGCTTTATGTTAAATGAACGCATTGGTAAATGGGCTTTCTGGTTCTTATCAATCGGATTCGTCCTTGCCTTCTTCCCAATGTACATTACAGGTTTAGACGGACAAGCACGCCGTATGTATACGTATTCAGAAGCGACAGGTTTCGGTCCTTTAAACTTTGTTGCATTCATCGGTGCAGGTTTAATGACAATTGCCTTCTGCATTATCGTCTATAACATTTTATATAGTATTAAAAATTCTCCAAGAAATGTTGGGGATGACCCATGGAACGCTCGTACATTGGAGTGGGCAACGCACAACCCAGTACCAGAATACAACTTCGCACGCACTCCACATGTAGCATCGAGTGAAGCATTATGGGATGTGAAGAAAAATGGACATGAATTATTTAAAGGTGACATTAAAAAAATCCACATGCCAAATAATAGTGGTGTCCCATTTATTATGGGTGTGATTTTCTTTATCGCTGGATTCTCCTTCGTATTTGCATTGTGGGTTCCTGCAGTCATCGCGCTAATCGGTATTTTCGCATGTATGGTGCTTCGTTCCTTTGAAAAAGATGATGGACGCTATATTTCAGTGGAAGAAATTAAAGCAACGGAAAGCACATATGGAGGTGCTAATTCATGAAAATCGATCACACGCAGCCTCTTGAATATGGTACACACCAAAACCAATTGAATATTTTAGGTTTCTGGATTTTCCTTGGTGCGGAAATCATGCTGTTTGCAACACTTTTTACAGCCTACTTCATCATGGAACATCGAACAGGAAATGGACCAACTGGACCGGAAATCTTCGAAATTTCACCAGTGCTTATTGAAACGTTTGTATTGCTCACAAGTAGTTTCACCATTGGCCTTGCTGTTCATGCAATGAGAATCGGACGTAAAAAGGCCATGTTAGCATTTTTAGGTATTACCCTATTACTTGGTCTAGGGTTCCTTTCAGTAGAAATCTTTGAATTTATGCATTACTACCATGTTGGTGCAACTTATCAAACAAGCGGATTTACTGCTGCACTCTTGACAACGCTCGGTACCCATGGTGCCCACGTTACCCTCGGATTGTTCTGGGGACTTAGCATCATCATTCAGGTGGCAAAAGACGGCATAAATGCACGAACAGCCAATAAATCCTTTATCTTCTCTCTCTACTGGCATTTCCTAGATGTTGTCTGGATTTTCATTTTCAGCTTCATCTACTTGAAAGGAATGATGTAATATGAAAGAATTATTCCCTGCAAAACAAGTCGGCGGCTATATCTTTTCATTAGTGTTAACGATTATTGCTCTGCTTGTATATTTTCTGGATTTTACTTTCCCAATAGCAATGTCAATCCTACTTGTCACAGCTTTTGTTCAAGCAACAGTGCAATTAGTGCTATTTATGCACGCAGGTGAAACGGAAGACGGTAAAGCGATTTATACAAATGTGCTTTACGGAATTATTATCGCAGTCGTTACAATAATTGGTTCATTATTGATTTTAATTTGGGATATGTAATGGACATGGAAAAAGCTTGAATCTTGCATTCAAGCTTTTTTATTATTTGACTGAAATTCAAATTGGATTAAATGAAGAAATAGGCCAATGAGTAATAAATAAAAACTCCCTTTCACGATACTAATACCGTACCACATTGATAGATTGGAAACAAAACTAATTCCAAGTAATATCAAACCCAAAATAAAAAGCAACGCAAACAGATTCATAAAATATTTCAACATGGTCCTATCCCCCTTGCTGTCAACAATCGTGAATACCCTTTTGTATATTTTGCGTTCACAATTTAGACAAATTTTTTCTTAAAAAAATAATACCATACTTTTTATACTTCAAACATAATAATTGTATTTTATGAACTTTTTTTGTTTTATGTTTACACTTTTATTAAAATGACTTTCAATTCATCTTTTTAACTGCTCTCAAACTTTGTTCTCCTTATGCATGTTCCTATCCATGACTTTTCGTTTTATTATTCTTACTTTTTTCATTTTTTAAAATATTTTATATTAATTATTTATAAAAAATCATTCTAATTTATATTGACGATTCAAATGAAAGCTGTTATCATTTTTCTAAACTTTTTAATATAACATAAAAACCTTGTATAAATTCAAGAATACGGCTTGAATGTTTCTACCAGCTACCATAAATAGCTTGTCTACAAGGAATGAAAACTTATTATACATAATATTTTTATTCCATTTTGTAGAGAAACTTTGGCCTAATTGTCGCCAAAGTTTTTTTATTGGGGAAATCTATTAGCTGTAAACTTGCTTTCATATATTCTTTGATAAAACTAGGAGAGTACATCATGAGAAACTTTTTTAAATTTACAGAACGAAATACATCCTATAAGCAAGAAACATTAGCAGGGATTACGACTTTCTTATCCCTTGCCTATATTTTAATCGTTAATCCGCTTATTTTGAGCCAATCTGGGATGGATCAAGGAGCAGTATTCACTGCAACAGCTCTTACTGCCATCATTGGTACACTACTTATTGGGCTGCTTGCTAACTTTCCCATCGCCATAGCTCCCAGTATGGGATTGAATTCTTTCTTTACTTTTTCCGTATGTATTGGAATGGGGATTGACTGGAAAATTACACTAACTGGGGTTTTTGTTGCGGGCATTATTTTTACGTTATTAAGTTTAATGAAAGTTCGAGAAAAAATTATTACGATTATTCCATCAGATTTAAAATACGCCATCGCTTCCGGAATCGGGTTCTTCATCACGTTTATCGGTTTAAAAAATGGTGGTATTGTTATAAGCAATGAAGACACATTTGTTTCCATTGGAGATTTGACTTCACCGATGACTCTGCTTGCAATAGTTGGACTTACTATCACAATTATTTTATTAGTGCGTGGAATCAATGGCGGCATATTCTATGGAATGTGTATAACAACCATTATAGGTATGATGTGTGGCTTAATTGAGGTTCCTTCATCATTCATTGGGAGTATCCCAAGTATTGAACCAACTTTTGGTGTCGTGTTTAATCACTTAGATGAAATATTTACACCTGAAATGTTGACAGTCATCTTTACCTTTTTAATTGTTGCCTTTTTTGATACGGCTGGTGCTTTAATTGGATTAACAAGCCAAGCTGGCATGGTCAAAGATGGTGAGATCCCGAATATAGGTAAAGGATTGCTTGCTGATTCTCTTGCCGGTGTATTTGGTGCTATTCTAGGAACTTCAACTCCTGCCACAAGTGTTGAATCGTCAGCTGGTATTGCTGTTGGAGGAAGAACGGGCTTTACATCTGTCGTCATTGCAGCGTGTTTCCTAGTTGCGTTGTTTTTCTCACCGCTTGTCAGTGTGATTTCGGCGGAAGTGACATCCGCTGCATTAATTATTGTCGGTGCCTTAATGGCAATGGAAATTCGTAAAATCAATTGGACAAAGTTAGAAATTGTAATTCCATCGTTTTTAACAATAATTATGATGCCACTTACGTCTAGCGTAGTTATTGGTATTGGATTAGGGTTTGTCCTTTATCCCATTTGTTTAATGGCTCAAAAACGTTTTAAAGAAGTTCATCCAATGATGTATTTACTTTGTATTCTATTTATTTTATATTTTGCGTTTTTCATCTAAGAAACACATTGATGAGTGATGTCAAAAGTAATAACCACTACATAGAATAGTCTAAAAAAATGCTGGTAGAAACCCTCCTCTGAATGAAAGTGCCTGTGAAATTTTTTACTGCGAAATTTCACAGGCAATTGTATTTTACACGCAATCCCATCATCGACACTTTATCTATTGTATTAAGGGTATTTTCGTGTAGTCCTTCATGCTGATTACAATGAAAAACGGCTTTCAAAAGAACTTCTACACCATTTATTTTAAAAATATCAAAACCTTACATTTAGAGAGGCACTTCTAAATGTAAGGTTTTCATTATTACGCTTTTAATTTCAATGGCAAAAATGCATAATTTTCATGTGTAATAATGTCCAACGGTTGAACTTGAAGAGGGGCTGAAAATATTGGACCATCGATCACCGTTGTATGGAACTCGCCCCCTTCGCCGCAAGGATCAATAGATCTTTGCTGAAGCTCGTCCAAGAAGTCTCTAGTCAAGATTCTTCCTAAGTCTTCTATACGCATACCGAGTGATAAATTCACGGTTGTCACCATAGCTATAAAGCCTAAATCAATAAATTCTTCAACTAGCGAACGATGATTTTTAAGGTAAAGGGGCATGCTTAATGTGATCCCTACTTTATTTGTGACATCTGCGTGCCATGTTCCCTCATATGCTACGTCCACGTCTCCAGTCACGAGGACTTCCGCACCTTTTTTCTTCGCCTCTTGTAATAGCTCAATGAAATGTTGTTCATATGTTGTCCAGCTTGCTCCCCGTGAATAAATGGGATAACCAATAGCTTGAGCTTGCGCAGTTAAAAATTCAGGAGTCAGTCTGTGCGAGTGGGAATGTTCTTCTGTTTCATCCAGCATTGCAATTAGTCCAAGTGGTTCTGCTACTTGCTTCGCTTTATATAAAGCAAGCATACTATCCTTTCCCCCGCTAAAGGATGCGATAAATTTTTTATTTTTTACTCTTTCCAGCCAATCATTCACTATCGTTTCAGCCTTTCAATATATGTTTTTTCTTATTTATTATAAACCGTTTATAGACTCAGTGCTTCGAAAAACAAAAAACGAATTAAAGTGTAAAATAGCTCTACTTCTATAGTTACAATTTGCTATATAGAAACAAACAGTTTGAATTCGAAACTGGCTGTATAGAGAGCATTAATTTTAAATATCGCTCTCTTTTATTTTTGATTCATCATTTTTTCATAAGCTGTTTAAACAATACCTCTTTAAATGCTTGATCATGTTCAATTTTAAAGGCTCTTTCAAAACTTTCCTCCGCATGTTTTTTCATATAACTTTTTGTGAATCGTAAAGTCTCAGCAGGAGATTCTAAAATTTGTTTAGCTATTTCAATACATTTATTTAATACTTGATCACTTTCCACAAGGTAATTAACTAATCCAATTTCATACGCTTTTTTTGCATCAATTATTCTTCCTGTAAAACAAATATCCTTCGCAATTCCTTCTCCAACTATCCAGCGAAGTGGAGTAAAAATAGGAGGAGCTCCAAATTTTATTTCGGGATGTGCAAAAGTTGCATCAACTGAACAGATCCCTTATTTTGTTAAATTTATAACTCCTAATGTTTTTTTAATGTTGAAAAAAAGAGGAATTATGTTCAACTATTGGAACATAATTTCCTCTTATTGATTTATAACCACGATTTTTTCTTGTATTCATCAACTTTTTAGTAATGATTGATACATCTCCTCTAATGAAATTACACGTCCTTTATCATCTTTATAAACAACATGTTCAGGTTTGAAATGGATTGGCGATTCAAGACCACAAGCAGCCGCAATACGGAAAAGTCCTTCCCTTAAGGTGATGACATAATTAGCCGTACGATATTTCTTTTCATCAACGACAAGAGCTTTTTGCAAATCAGGGTCTGTCGTTGCAACACCGACAGGACAAGCATTTGAATGGCATTTTAATGCTTGGATGCATCCTACCGTAATCATAAATCCACGTGCGATGTTGACAAGGTCCGCTCCCATGGCTAAGGCAATCGCAATCCGGTCTGCAGAGAACAGTTTGCCGGAAGCGATGATTTTCACCTGATTCCGTACACCGTAATTGATTAATGCACTGTGAACTAATGGCAAGGCGGATTTAATTGGCAATCCGACACTATCTGCTAACTCTTGGAAGGATGCACCTGTTCCACCTTCCCCACCATCAACCGTAATGAAATCGGGACCTTTTCCAGTCTCTTTTATCGCTTTTGCTAAAGCTTCTGATTCATCGGGGCTTCCAATAACTACCTTCATGCCAACGGGTTTTCCTGTTTTTTCTCGAATTTGTTCCATAAATTCAAATAATGAAGGGAAATCATTAAACTCTTTAAATCGGTTCGGACTATCGATTGCTTTAAACGGCTCCACCATACGAATTCTTGCAATTTCCTCTGTCACCTTTTCAGCGTCGATATGGCCACCTCGTGTTTTCGCACCTTGAGCTAATTTAATTTCGAATGCCTTAATCTGTGGAATCTGACTTTTTTCCAATAATGCATCCCAATTAAAATTCCCTTCTTTATCTCGCACACCAAACAAACCAGGGCCGATTTGCATAATGATATCGACATTACCTTTTAGATGATATTCTGAAAGCCCTCCTTCCCCAGTGTTCATCCATGTCCCTTTCGCTAATCCTAACCCCTCTGATAAGGCAGTAATGGCATGATCTCCTAAGGAACCATAACTCATAGCAGACATGCCGATTTGCCCTTTCACAATAAATGGATGTTTCGTTTTTTCTCCAATGACAATTGCATCTTCATCATGTAATAAAAATGCCTTTGAAACATGATCTTCAAATATTTCCTTTCTTTGGCCAAATAAAGGCTCTTTCACTAAGAGGTATCTTTTTGTCTTTATTTTTTCATCGTCCATTTTTAATTCTTCTGTTAACTTAGGAAACATGGAGTTGCGAATATAAAAACCGGGTTTTTCAAAATCTCGAAGTGAACCAAAACCAATTACATCCCGTTTATATTTTGCCGATTTGACAATAGTTTGATATTCGATACGTGAAAATGGCTTCCCCTCAGTATCATTGTTAAATAAATATTGGCGCAATTCAGGACCTATCGTTTCAAATAAATAACGGGCTCTCCCAATTAGTGGATAATTGCGAAGTACAGGATGTTGCTTTTGCGTCCGGTCAATAAAATATAGATATAATCCAATCACGACAAGAATGAATAAAAGGAAGCCTATTAGTACCGAACCAATTACAATCAGCACATCTGCAAGATTCAATATGGATACCTCCAAACAATATTAATTGAAAAAATCCCTATAGTTTAGATTTCTCAATCATATGGAAACTATTCAATTTTAGTTGCGAGAATTCCGATGATGTATTTTCTTCATTTCTGTTAGAAAGAATTTAGACTAAAAATCTGCTGCTTCTAGAATCTGATCCGCCAATAAAATCTATACATTAAACATTTGGAAAATATATCTTGATTTTACACACTACTTAATAAATCGTTCCCTCAAATATTTAAATAATAGCCAAAACTTTGCTTTTAATAGTCAAACTCCAAAAGATAATAGTCAAAGTAACATACTTAATAGCCAAGCAGCTCAAAATCGCCCCTATAAAATCCTATAATAGTCAATTGCTAGCACATATTAGTCAAACTCCGTAAGATAATAGTCAAAGTAATGCTCTTAATAGCCAAACAGCTCAAATTCGTCCTCTTAAAATCCGATAATAGTCAATTGTTAGCACATATTAGTCAAACTCCAAAAGATAATAGTCAAAATAACACACTTAATAGCCAAGCAGCTCAAAATCGCCCCTATAAAATCCGATAATAGTCAATTGCTAGCACATATTAGTCAAAATCCAAAAGATAATAGTCAAAGTAACACACTTAATAGCCAAGCAGCTCAAAATCGCCCCTATAAAATCCGATAATAGTCAATTGCTAACACATATTAGTCAAACTCCGTAAGATAATAGTCAAAGTAATGCTCTTAATAGCCAAACAAATAAAACCGTCCTTACAATATCCGAAAATTACAAAATCATGCAAAGTCAAACTATGAAAGATATAGCCAACCTTTACAATATTTCATCTTCAAAATTAACGGGCAGTCTAGACAAAATTCTAGACTGCCACGAAAAACAACCTATCCAAATAAACTCCCCACTGCAGTAATAGAAGTCGCTAAATCTTTTCGATAGTTCGAATCCTTTTCATTTAAACTATTGATGCTTACCTCATTTCCTCCAAGCGAGGAGTGAACATACAGTCCATTCCCCATATACATGGCGATGTGTCCAGGGAAATAAAGCAAGTCGCCTTTTTGTATTTTTTCAAAGGGTATTTCCTTGATTGGGAAACCTTCTACAATTTGTGCATCTCGGTAAATATAAACACCATTCAACATGTATGCCATAGAACATAATCCAGAACAATCAATTCCCAGCGGCGATTTTCCTCCCCAACGATAAGGCGCCTTTAAATAGCTCAATGCAGTTTGAACAACATTTTCTCGAAACGCTTCCTCAGAATCCAATTCTACAATTCTTTCACGTATCCAATAAGAACGACTATAACCAATCTCGCCATTCACCAATTTTACTTTAACCCATTCTGGATTCAAACTCGAATCTTCCACTAATGAAATAGAAGATCCCTTCACGAATGTAGCGATTTTCGCGCTTTGAATTTTTGGTTCCGCTAAAATATCTGCGAAGTTTTGAATGATGACATGTTTTGCTTCTTTATCCCATTGCCCAGCTTTTCCTTCATTGATGAGCAATTTTTCTTTTAAACAATACCCCTTATATCGATAGGCGGTTTGAACATGTACCCAAGTGCCACAATCTTCGAGTATCTCAACAACCATGCCATATAATACTTCGTCAACACATTCAGAAGTAGAATACGGGTGTTTATGTAGGGGTACAATCATATCACTTGCAACTGCTTTCATAGGGTATCCCCCCTATTCGAAATAGTCATATACGATTTTGGAAATGCGGCCGATGAATCGCTTTCCGAATTCAAAATCATTTAATTCCGTTAGAAAAACTCCGATCAAATAGTCCATAGTTGGATGATAGACAATTCCTGCATCATGACAAACCGTATCCAAACTGCCTGTTTTATGGGCAATCCGGACGTCCGCTATATATCTCTTTAAGCGTTCATAGTCTCTTTGCTTGCACAAAATATCAATTGCTATTTTATTAAATTCGTCTATTAATAATTGTTGTTGATAAATCAATGAAAATAAATGTGCCATATCTCTCGCAGTCGTCACATTATCGTACCCAAGATTTATTTTTTCAAAATCCATCATTTTGCGTTCCAGGTTTGTATGAGCCAAACCGATTTTCTTAAAATAATGGTTCAACTTTTCAAAACCAAGTAAATCAATGAGTTCATTTGTTGCAGAATTATCGCTCGTAATAATCATCCATAATAGCAACTCATAGATGGTACAGGATGTTAAGTCTTGCTCCGTGATTACACTAAAATCCACTTTATTTTCTGGTGAAATTTCTACTACATCTGTTAAAGAAAATTGATTTTCTTGTACATAATGCAATACAGCTAATAAAATGGGAACTTTTATAATACTCGCACTTGGAAAGACTTCATCCATCTTTTCAGCAATCAAGTATTGATCCGTTTTCAAATCTTTCACAACAAGATGCACCTTACAATCTGCTTCATCTAGCAAGGTTCGGATTTGCTCCATCCTAATCGCCACCTACCCCATTACTTTTATCATTCTCAATTCGGTATTAAATGAAATCTTCTTGCCTAATGGCAGCGTCATCGTAGGCAGCACATGACCACATGTAATGTCCATTAAGATCGGTTTACCTGTCGGAACTAATATTTCTTCAAATATAGTGTGCAATCGTAAACTTTGTTCAGGCTTATCTGGATTTTGTGGACCACAATTTGTCCAAGCTCCCAGCAAAATGCCCGCAGCATCATCCAGTTTACCTGCAAGTTTTAATTGTGTAAGCATTCGATCAACACTTCGCTCATATTCATCGATATCTTCTAAAAATAATATTTTTCCTTTCGTATCAATTTCATATGGAGTTCCTAATGATGAAGCCACCAATGTCAAATTGCCGCCAACCAATTCACCAGTCGCTTCACCTGGTACTAATACTTTCACGGGATTCCCAGGTGCATTTTCTAAAAAATAATCCGTGCGTTCTGTATCCATGACGCTTGTCAAAAACGAATTCCACGTATAATCGTCCATTTCATCTTTAATGAATTCCGTAGATGGCATAGGCGAATGGAATGTAACAAAATGACATAATTGGTTGAATACAATATGAAGCGCTGTGACGTCACTATACCCAGCAAAAACTTTTGGGTTTTCTTTAATCATCTCTAAATCCAACAATGGCAAAATTCTTTGGGCACCATATCCTCCGCGAATGCAAAAAATCCCATCAATTTCAGGATTGCGGAACATTTCATTGATTTCTTGTGCCCGTAAGTCATCTTTTCCAGCTAAATATCCATGCCTTTCTTTGCAAGTTTCGCCTACAACGACGTTAAAGCCAAGGTCTTCAATTGCTTTGATGGCTCTAGGCAACACTTCAGATGGAGTTGGACTGGACGCACTAACCAACCCAATCGTATCACCCTTTTTTAACGATTTTGGTATTCTCACATGCTAACCCCCATTCTTCTCGTTTCACGGTAACGGGCAATTTCTTCTTCGTTTGCCAATACAAAATGTCCCTTTTCTATTTCAATAAAAGAAGGCGGCATTGTTTCATAGTTATGCTGAGTAGGGTCATAGATTTCCACCTTTTTACTACGTTCTTTATACGGATTTGGTTCAGGCACAGCTGATATTAATGCACGGGTATAAGGGTGAATGGGATTGGAAAACAATTTTTCTGTTTCTGCCAATTCCACAATATTCCCCTTATAAATCACTGCCGTTCGATCTGTGAAAAAGCGAACAATGGATAAATCATGGGCAATGAATAAATAAGTTAAATTATTTTGTTGTTGTAGGTGTTTCATTAAATTCAATACTTGCGCACGGATGGAAACATCTAAAGCTGAGATTGGTTCATCTGCAATAATAAACTCTGGTTCCATCACTAAAGCACGAGCAATTCCAATTCGTTGACGCTGACCACCTGAGAATTCATGAGGAAACCTTGAGGCAAATTCCGGTAAAAGGCCAACTTGTAGCAAAGCATTTCTTATTTTCTCTTGTCGTTCTTTTTCACTGGAATAATTTTTAGTATTTATTAAGCCTTCACTAATGATATAGTCCACTTTTGCCCGTTCATTTAAAGAAGCCATTGGATCTTGGAAAATCATTTGAATTTTTTGTGTGATTTCACGATCCCAATCACGAGGGATTTTTCCATTGATTTTCCTTCCTTTAAATAATATCTCCCCACTTGTAACTTCATTAATGCGCATAATCGCACGGCCAATCGTTGTTTTTCCTGAACCAGATTCTCCTACTAATCCAAATGTCTCTCCTTTATAAATTTGAAAGCTGACATCTTTGATGGCTTCAAACTTTTTCTTACCTTTTCCAAAGGTCACATTTAAATTTTTCACTTCAAGTATTACTTCGCGATTAGCCATTTGCGTATTGTCTCCCTTCTTCAAAAAATTTTTTCAACACTTCGGGAGGCTCTACTTTTGGGGCATTGGGATGAAGCAGCCACGTTTTGGCATAATGGGTATCACTGACTTTAAAGTATGGAGGGCGTTCTACAAAATCAATTTTCAATGCATATGGATTACGCGGCGCAAATGCATCTCCTTTAATTTCATTAAATAAATTCGGCGGCGTTCCTTTAATGGAATAAAGTTCTTTCCCTTTTTCCCCTAATTGTGGTAGTGATGAAATTAATGCCCATGTATAAGGATGTTTTGCATTGAAAAAGATTTCATCCGTTTTCCCAAATTCGATAATGTCACCTGCATACATCACCGCAACGCGATCCGCTACTTTTGCTACAACCCCAAGGTCATGGGTAATATAAATCGTTGTCAATTGATATTTTTCTTGGAGATTTTTCAGCAACTGCAAAATTTGTGCTTGAATCGTTACGTCAAGAGCTGTTGTTGGTTCATCACAAATTAATATTTTTGGATTACATGCAATCGCGATGGCAATCACAATCCTTTGACGCATACCACCTGAAAACTCATGAGGATATTGTTTGTAACGTCTTTCCGCATCTTTTATTCCAACATCCCGAATTATTTGAAGAACTTTTTCGTAGGCTGATTTTCCCTTTAGTCCTTGATGCAAAATGACCGCTTCCTCAATTTGCTTCCCAATCGTTTTTAACGGATTAAGAGAAGTCATAGGGTCTTGCGTCACCATCGCAATTTCTTTCCCTCGAATTTTCAACCAATCATTTTCCGTTTTAAATTGCGCTAAGTCATAATCTTCATACAAAATTTTCCCTTGATCAATATAACCGTTTTTATCCAATAGCCCTATGATCGATTTCATTAATACAGATTTTCCAGAACCTGATTCTCCTACGATGGCTAAACTTTCACCTTTATATAAATCTAAAGATATATCACGAATAGCCGTCAGTTCTCGTCCACGCAATGTAAACTTTATGACTAGATTTTCAATGGACAAGATTTTGTTCTTCTCATCTACCATTTGAATGCCTCCTATACGTGATTTTTCGGATCAGCCGCATCAGCGAATGAGTTACCTATAATATAGAAAGAAATCGTAATCACACTTAATACGATACTTGGGAATAGTAGCTGATATCTTAAATCTGGAGACATCATTAATACTCGACCTTCGTTAATTAAGTTGCCTAATGATGGCTCACTTACAGGCAACCCTAAACCGATATACGTTAAAAATACTTCTGCTCCAATTGCATAAGGAACAGCTAAACTCATTCGCAACATAATGATTGAAATTAAATATGGTAACAAGTTTTTTAAAATAATACGATAGCTTGGCGTTCCTAACGTTCTTGATGCCAAGTTATATTCACGGTCACGCAAGATGACAATTTGGTTGCGAATAAATCTTGCCATCTCAACCCAGCCAGTTATACACATTGCCACAATAATCGTAGTGATACTTGGTCGTAATATTAAAGACATTAAGATCAATACAATCGTCGTTGGTATATTTTCAATCACGTTATAAGCATGAGTGAGAGGTGCTTCTAATTTCCTTGAATACCCCCACAGAGCACCGATGGTAATCCCAATAATCGCCTCAACAATAGCTACGACCACACCAATAAATAACGATGTTCTTGTTCCTGCCCATATGCGAGACCATAAATCTTGTCCAATGGAGTTTGTACCAAACCAGAATTCCTCGTTTGGTGGGACATTGCGGGCTTGGTAGCCAGTTTCAGGATCCAGGTAGATTTCCGTTGGCGATTTTTGGTTAGGTAAATATGGCTGAATCAGAACAAATAAAACAATCGCAATAACTAAAATCAATAAACTTACTGCTACTTTATTTTTTAAAAAAGACTTCCAAGTAGAGCGCCAATAAGAATAATTCGAATAGCCGATTTTTTCTGCATTGTTTTCATCTGCTACCGCAAATTCAAATAATTGTTTACTAGATTTGTCCGTAATATTGCGTATTTCTTCAGAATATAAGCCCATCAGCGAACACTCTCCCCTTTGCCGAATTTGATGCGAGGATCAACAAGGGCCATTGCTACATCTCCTAAAAATAATCCAATGATCCCTAAAGATGAGAAGAGTAATACAAGAGCTTGAACGACTGGATTATCTTGACGCTGGATGGCGTCAACGAGCAACCCGCCCATTCCCGGTATGGAATATAAAGATTCAATATAAATGGAGCCAGTGATAGTTAGCAAGATGGTTGCTGGCAAATACTGAGCCAATGGAATAAAAGCATTTCGCATAACATGTCTAAACATGATGGTGCGTTCTTTTACACCTTTAGCCCGCGCTAGTTTAATATAATCTTTGTTTAATTCATCGACCATATAACGTCGCATCCACATGGCATAAGAAGCGATTGGCCCTAAAGACAGTGAAATTAATGGCAACACCCAAGTAATGGGCTTGTTTTCATTAAACAACATAGGTAAATTCAAGAAGTCCGTTATATATACTTGAATGAGCAAGTAATAGACCATGGAAGGAACTGCCACAATGAACACAATATAGCCCGTCCCAAGCCGATCTAACCATCTTCCTTTAAATTGAGCCATGAAAATTCCTAATGGAACGCCCACGATAATGGATAAGGCAACAGCTGCGACTCCAAATGCAAATGAATACACGATTTTATCTGCAATAATATCAATAACGGGTACATCCGTACGATATGTAATGGATTTGCCCAAATCGCCACGCAATAAATCTAAATAAAAGTTTCCTAGCTGAACGAGGATTGGATCACGCAATCCTAAATTCGTTAAATAGACTTCTTGTTGTTCGGGTGTCATTTTATCAGCAGCGGCACCTAAATAACCTTCTTCAGGCAATAAGCGTAATAAAAAAAACACGACTGTAATAATGACAAATAGTGTAACCACTGACTGTAACAGCCGTTTTACGATATATCCTAGCATGAGAACCCCCCTTGTTTACCTAAATAAGAGAAGAAAGGAGATGTAAGTTAGCCATCTCCTTCTTCAAAGATCGACTATGAATCTTTTCATTTATTGAATAAATTCATAGTGAATTATTGACTTGCTTTAGCTAGCGCTTCAGCACGCTCTTTCTCCCATTGCGCTTTCGCTTCTTTAAATTCTTCGTTGTTCATCGGTTTGTCTAGCAATTTTTGCCCTTTAAATTTCTCCATTGTTACTCCAAATGGTGAATATTGTGCATCAAATGGATTTAATTTAGATGCTACGTATCCAGTGCCACCTACTTTGTAAGGAACAACGAATGCTTCTTCGATTAAGAAAGCTTCTGCCTCGGCAAACAATTCATAGCGTTCTGCAAAATCAATTGCTGCTTTCGCTTTGTTTACCATATTTTCATAAATCGGTTGACCATTCGTATCAGTATATCCTTCAGCTAATTCTGGTTTGTTATATGTTCCACCTATTGTAAATGGATCTGTATAAGTGGATGGATCTGCATAGTCTGGACCCCAGTTCACTTCCATAAATGCAAACTTTCCTGGTCGCCGAACTTCTCCAAGGAATCCAGTTGAAGGGCCAGCATAAACAATAATGTCAATATAATCTTTGCCTAACAAATTTTCCATTTGTTGTTCAATAACTTGAGAGCGGTTTGCCCAGTCAGGCATTCCAGAGTTATATGGCATTAATACTTTAACAGGGAAAGTCGCTTTACCTTGAAGTTCTGCCATCGCTTTTTCTTTATATTCAAGCGCTAAGTCAGGGTTAAATGAATCATTATTTGTAAACTTCGCTAATGGTTCTAATTGTGTATAGTCAACACCATCTATATCAACAAAGTTTTTAGGCGTAATCGTATTGTTTAATAATGATTCAGGATTATATGGTTCGTCCGTCAACATAGCAGAAACTCGGTCAAGCGCATGGAATAATGATTTACGGAAGTTTTTGTTGTTTACTGCAATCTTCCAGTTTTCCGGTTCATATTCTGCATCAAATTGTGGATTAAAGTTTAATGCATAGAAATATGAATAGAAGTTGCTTCTACTTTGACGAATTAATTCTTTTTTCTCTGAATCTTTGAACCAATCATCTAAAATGGCAGTTGGAATTGCCGCTTCGTCCACTTCTCCACGTAAGAATAATTCTGGTGCAACAGTAGCTGCTTCTTTGTTATACTTATATTCGATTTTGTCAATTAACACATTTTCATGATCCCAATAAGTCGGATTTTTCGTTAATACACGTTTATTTTGAGGTTCAAACTCAGTTAAAATATAAGAACCATTGTATAAAAGGTTTTCTTTTGATGTACCAAAGCTGTCTCCCTTTTCAGCTAAAAACTCGCCATATACCGGGAAGAAACATACATAGTTCAACATGGAAAGAAAGTAAGGCGTTGGTCCCTCCAATGTATATTCAAGGGTATATTCATCTAAAGCTTTTACCCCAACTTGAGAAAAATCTGTAATTTCTCCTTCATAGAATGCATTGCCGTTCTTCACAACAGTTGCAATCCATGCAGTTGATGATTCATTTTTTGCATCGAGCACATAATGTAATCCATCTACAAAGTCTTTTGCTGTTACTTCAGCTACTTCATTACCTTCATGGTCTACCCATTTCACACCTTTTCGAAGTCTAAATGTCCATACTGAAGCATCTTCATTTGTTTCCCAAGATTCAGCTAAACCTGGTTGAACAATGCCGTATTTGTCATATTCAATTAATCCATCTACTAAGTTTGCAGCAACTGCAAATTCATTAGTTTCAGATGTTTTTAAATAGTTGAGCGTTTTTACTTCTCCGGAATATACTGTGCGAAATACAGATTCATCTTTTGTTTCTTCATCATCGCTACAAGCTGCTAGCATCATAGCGATACAAGCGAGCAAAAACAGTAAATACTTTTTCATAGAACCCCCCATTTTTCTCTAACTTTCTATTGAAAATCCTAACCCAGGATCCTCCGACATTCTAATCCATTGGCTTTCGAATGTTGGACCACCTGAAATAGGATCTTTCAAACATAGGTTTGGCCCATCTAAATCAACGAGCGTAATGTTCTTTTGTGACGCAGCAAAATGAGCCGCAGCACTTATGCTAATTTTTGTTTCCAACATACAACCAATCATGCACGCAATTCCATTTGCTTCTGCAATATGGGAAATTTTTTGTGCCTGATAAATACCACCCGTTTTCATCAGTTTAATATTGATACAATCACAAGCACGCATTTGAATAACCTTAAGTGCATCTTTTGCTGAAAAAACGCTTTCATCTGCTAAAATATTTGTTTCTGTATGAGCTGTTACATAGTGCATGCCTTCCAAATCAGCATAGTGAACAGGCTGTTCGACTAATTCGATGTTGACATTCGCATCCTCCAATTTACGAATTATTCTGACAGCTTGTTTTGGAGACCAGCCTTGGTTGGCGTCTACACGAATTTGAATGTCAGGTCCCACAGCCTTTCGGATAGCGATAACTCTTTCCGCATCTCTTTCAGGATCTTTCCCAACTTTCACTTTTAAAATTTGATAACCACGTTTCACTGCTTTCAAACTGTCATTGACCATCGTTTGTGCATCATTAGCACTAATGGTGATATCCGTTACAAGCTCTTTACGATAACCACCCAACACTTTGTATAAAGGAGCATTATAACGCTTTGCAAACAAATCATAAATAGCCATATCCACTGCGGCTTTTGCACTTGTATTTTTATATATGCATTGATCAAGGCGTTCCATAATGAGCGCAATTTCTTCGATTTCCATCCCGATTATTGCAGGTTTTATGTAACGCTCAATTGCGTGTACAATGGATTCTCTCGTTTCACCAGTAATGACAGCCGTTGGAGCTGCTTCCCCAAGCCCAATTTCTCCCTCATCTGTATAAACGTAAACACCAATATTTTGAATCTTTTCGACTGTTCGAAGTGCCGTTTTAAAAGGTGTAATAAGGGGTGCTGCAACTTCGAAACACTTGATGTCTGTAATTTTCATGTTGGCTCACCTTGAATCATTTAAGTTAAAAACTGCAATATTCGTAAAACGTCAAAATAGTTATCTGTTTCATATTCCACTGTATTATGAGGCTTAAATTTTGCTCTAGGATAAAAAGAATTTCGATATGCACGTGTATGATCTCTGTAAATAATTTCGACATTGAATTGCTTTGGAAGCTCTATTTTAATTGAATCTCTATCAACCTTCATCGCTTCTTCTACCAATCTCTTTGTTTCGCTAATTGCTAATTTAGGGCTAATACTTACAGTAGCCCCACCAATTCCCTCTTTGATAGGAAGCGTAACAATATTTTCGTTAACAGCCTTGATTTCCTCTGTCAGTCCAACATCTCCACTGACAAATGCAACAGGAACTCCATGTAGTGCTGCCGCATAAGCATTAATTAAAAATTCACTTGCATATTCACCGTTGATTTTCACATCGGCATTCACGACCAATGTGTGGGCCAATGGATTTCGATGGCTTCCACCTTTACTGTGATAACCGATGAAAATGGCGCGATCAAAACTTTCATCTAATCCAGCAACCATACACATTGGATCCCCTGTCCAGCCACGAATTATTTTCACATTTACTGGTAAGTTTGAAATATCAATATTCCTTGCAGAGTCATGGGCATCTTTTAATACGATTTCAGTTGCTCCACCCGCTATTGCTCCTTCGATTGCGGCTTCAACTTCTTTTGTCATTTGCTTTTGAAAAGGGGCATAATCCGGTGTATTTTTTTCCGTTTCAATCCAAGTTGTTGAGCCAGCAACTCCTTCTAAATCTGCACTAATATAAACTTTCATATAAACTGAAACTCCTTTACATCATTGTTTTCTAGTTCTGCTAATACTGGGCCATAAGGGACGACTTGTTCATTTACTCTCCTTGCCCAAGAGATATTTCCGAAATCATAATGCCACCATTCATCAGCGTAATTTGTAAAGCCGACATGGATTAAACTGTTATATAATATTCTTCTATTTTGAAGTGCTGTAACATTTTCTTCTGGATGATCTTCAAAATATCTCGTTGCTGATTTTTCGTTCATTTCATCAAACTTTGTGCCTAAGTCTAGTTCGTTTCCATTCGCATCGCCTAAAGTTAAATCAATCGCTCCCCCTGTAATATGGGGGGAAGTAAGTGTTGGCTCAATGCTTGGATACGCAACATATTTTAAAGTGATTTGAAAAATTTCCTCTTCCGTCAGCTCAGGATGCTGCATTTTCGTTTTTTCTAAAAACAGATTGAATAGAGATTGCTGAACCTGAAATGGACGAAATCCATCAAATAGAATGAAACTATACTGACGAGGCAATATTTCTAAAGCTTTCTTGATTCGTAGATAAACTCCCTTACGTAAATAGATTGATTGAATACTAGATGGAATGTTTAGTTCATAATAAATAGGTCTGATGTATAATCGGTTCGGTACTTGTTGCACTTTAATAAGTGGTTCCTGAACTTCAAGTATTTGTGGATTCCATTTTTGTGATGGAATTTTAAGATCTTTAATGGGTGAAAGTAGAAAATCGTGTATGAAAATCACCTCAAATAATCGTTAATACTATTAAATTTTCATAATGAATTACCATATGATAGAATATTTTGATAATTCTGTATTCAAACGAAATATATCATACTTTCCTTGTTTTTTCTAGTTCCTATTTGGTTAATTATTATAAATAAGTATATATATGGTATTAATTGATATCATTTTATTATTAGTTCGCTATTTTTATAAAACTTAGGGTTTGAATAATAAATGCATTTTGCAAGCACATGTATTCTTTACTCCCTCTACGGAAAATAGGACCAATTCATTTTATTTACCAATTAAATGAATGAACGATATGTCCATTTCTTCCAGTTGTTGTAACAGCTTGGGATAAGGAATTTAAAATTGCTTCTTCCGTTGTTTCTGCAGCAGCAATAAATAATTGATTCATGATTGGATGATCTTCTCGTAGTTGGATTCTAGATTCCGTAATATAATCAGTGAAATGTGGAATTTTGTGAGCAGTCGTAAAACCAATTACAATATCACCACTGCCGTGAGAATAATGGCTTCCTGTTCTAGCTAGTCCAATTCCACAACGTTTAATTACGCGCAATAATTGCCGGCTGCTTAACGGTGCATCTGTTGCTAGTATAATGATGATTGAACCATCTGTCGGTTTAAGAGTGGAATCCTCTTGACGTTGGTTTCTTATATATTGCTCACGTCGAAACTCAACACTTTCTCCAAAATTACTCAACACTAAACATCCAACTGCATAGGATTGGTTCTTAGCCGTTACAATTCGAGATGACGAACCAATTCCTCCTTTATAACCAAAGCAGATCATTCCTTTTCCTGCTCCAACAGCTCCTTCCTCCACTACTTTATCAGATGCATTTTGAATCGCTTCAATGGCATGTTCAGGTGTGACAGGACATGCACGGATAGAATTTAAATAACTATCATTACACTCTCCTACAACAATATTAATGGTTCCTGTTGAGATTCCAATCTCAGGATTTTGTTCTAACATATATTTTAAAGTGCCTTGAGTGACAGCTGGAACGCCAAACGTATTGGTTAACATAATCGGTGATTCGATGACACCTAATTCATTGATTTGTACAAGGCCTGCTGTTTTTCCAAATCCATTCAGGACATAGCTTGCTGCAGTTACCTTTTCTTTAAATAAATTTCCGCCATGCGGTAATATGGCAGTTACACCTGTACATGCATATGTACCTTGATCATCTATTGGATAATCCAGCGTCACATGCCCCACCTTTACCCCTTCCACATCGGTTATGCAGTTTTTTTCTCCAACTGGCAATCTTCCAATGGTGATTCCAAATTCTCGAATCTTTTTCCTCATATTCCAACCCCCATCGATTTTTATAATGTATTTTAATAGAATTGATAGGTATGGAAAAGATTAGAAGAAACAAAAAGCACATGAGCTGGATTTAAAATCAAACAGATCGTTGAAATAATATATTTTACAACATATGAAAAATTTGAAGGAAATAGAACCAACTTCTCTTTATTTCTCTCATTTTTGTAAACATTTTCATATCTATTTAGCGTCATAATCTATATTTATGATTAAATTAAACATATTTTGCTAGAAAAGATGTTGATTCAATCTGAAAGTGAAAAACTAACAGGTTGCCAAGTAATTTTATTGGCAAAAATAAAACGATATAAAATTTGAATGAAACGGTGCTATGTTTGGACGAGCGATAATATGATAGTAAAAAAGCAGTTGGAAGGAGATTTGATTGAGAAAAAGTGAATTTGGAGGTTTTATTCTTCGGATTGTTCTAGGAGTTATTTTCATCGTTCACGGATTAGCAAAATTGCAGGAAGGAATTACTGCCGTAGCAGACCGATTTGCCAGCTACAATTTACCGTTCCCAGAAGTTTTTGCATATGGTGTTACAGGTCTTGAAATCATTGGAGGAATTTTCATTGTCATTGGTTTTTCCATACGTCTATTTGCTTTTTTATTCATTCTTCTGATGGCAGGAGCCATTGCAACAGTGAAATTTGCTGTTGGGTTCCTCCAAGGTTATGAATTTGATTTAGCTTTGATGGCAATGGCTACTTATTTACTTTTTGCAAGCAATCGTTTTCTTGCTCTTGATAACTTCATTGTAGAAGGAAAAGAAAAAAGGAATAAAGTACGATAAAAAACAAAGGTAGAACGTTGCAGCAATTCATGCTACTAAGTTCTACCTTTTTATTGATTATTGTTTTGTAACTAATTCTAAGTCAACTGGTACGAATTCTTCTACAGATTCACCGTTTAAATATTTAATAGCTGTTTCTACAGCAATTTTACCAATTTCCTCTGGTTTTTGCGCAACAGTTGCAGCCATTACGCCTTCTTCAACTTTCTTCACAGCATCATCTGTAGCGTCAAATCCAATTACAATAATATCTTTACCAGCTGCTGAAATTGCTTCAATTGCACCTAAAGCCATTTCATCGTTTTGTGCGAATACTGCTTCAATGTCAGGATGTGCTTGAAGCATATTTTCCATTACAGATAAACCTTCACTACGGTTGAAATTAGCAGTTTGACTAGAAACAAGATCTACTTTACCTTCTACAGCTTCAAGGAAACCTGCACCACGGTCACGAGCAGCAGATGATCCTGGAACACCTTCAAGCATTGCTACTTTTGCACCTTCACCAGCAAGCTCAAGTAAATATTCTCCTGCAAGTTTACCACCAGCTACGTTATCAGAAGCGATATGTGAAATCACTTCTCCGCTATCTGCAGAACGGTCAACTGTAATAACTGGGATGCCAGCAGCGTTTGCAGATTCTACTGCAGAACCTACCGCTGAAGAGTCAACAGGATTGATTAACAATAAGTCAATTCCTTGTTGAATTAAGTCTTCTACGTCAGAAGCTTGTTTAGAAGCATCATCTTGAGCATCTACAATCACAAGCTCTACACCATTTTCTTCACTAACAGCTTTTGCACCTTCGCTAAGTGTAACGAAGAATGGGTTATTTAATGTAGAAATGGAGAAACCAACTTTTACTGCTCCTTCTTTTGTTCCTTCATCTGCAGCATCATTTTGTTCCACAGATGAATTCATGGAACATGCAGATAAAACTAACATTGCAATGATAACTAAAAATAGATGTTTCATTTTTTTCATTTCTTCCCACTCCTTATTTCGTATTTTTGCGATCTAGTAAAACTGCTAATAATATTACGATCCCTTTCACGACTTGTTGCCAGAAAGAGGAAACGCCAATGAGGTTCATACCGTTATTGAGTACACCAATAATAAGTGCACCAATTAACGTACCAAAAATCCAACCTTTCCCGCCATTTAAACTTGTACCGCCTAACACAACCGCAGCAATCGCATCTAACTCATAAGATTGCCCTGCAGTTGGTTGAGCAGAATTTAGGCGAGAAGTTAAAATTAATGCAGATAATGCAGCAAGAAAACCGGAAATCGCATAAACTGCAATTTTCACTCGGTCTGCATTTATACCTGATAATTTTGCAGCTTCTTCATTTCCACCTACCGCATAAACACGGCGGCCAAATGTTGTTTTATGCAAAATAAAATAAAGAATACCAAAAGTGATTAATGTCGTAATAACTGGAATCGGAATTCCTAAGAAATATCCTTTACCAAATAATTGGAATGAAGCATGGTCACCTAAACCTGAAATTGGCTTACCGTTTGTATAAACAAGCGTTAAACCTCGATAAACAGTCATTGTTGCTAATGTCGCAATAAATGGTGCTACTTTACCTTTTGTAATAATTACCCCATTTATTCCACCTAAGATGAGACCAAGAATTAAAGCAATTCCCATAGAAAGGATTGGATCAAACCCACCAGCTAATAAACTTGCGGCAACAGCCCCTGTTAATGCTAGTGTTGATCCTACAGATAAATCTATACCACCTGTGAGAATAACAAAGGTCATTCCGAATGCAATAATAGCGCTGATTGATACTTGTCTTAACACGTTGAAGATATTAGAAATGGTTAAAAAACTAGGATTCAATATACTAACGACAATAATTAAAAGAATTAAACCAATTAATGGCCCTAATTTTGATATTATTTCTTTCGACGATTTAGACAACTTGTTCACCTCCAGTTGCAAAATGCATAATTCTTTCTTGCGTCATTTCTTCTTTCGAAACTTCTCCCGTTAATTTTCCTTCATGCATAACAAGAACGCGATCAGCCATTCCAATGATTTCTGGCAATTCTGATGAAATCATTAAAATCGCTACACCTGCTTGTGCTAAATCGTTAATGATTTGGTAAATTTCTTTTTTTGCACCGATATCGACACCGCGAGTCGGTTCATCTAATATTAATACTTCAGGTTCCGTACCTAGCCATTTAGCAAGAACCACTTTTTGTTGATTACCACCACTTAATGATTTGGCACTTTGTTTTGGACTAGATGTCCGAATTTTTAACTGCTCAATATATTGGTTGACGAGGGATAATTCTTTCTCTTTCTTCACTACACCTGAAGTGGAAACTTTCTTTAAGTTCGCCAACGCTACATTTTCCTGAATAGAAAAATTCAGTACTAACCCTTTCGTTTTACGGTCTTCCGTCACGTATCCAATTTTGTGTTTCATTGCATCAATCGGTGATTTAATGGATACTTTATTACCATCGATCAAAATGTCACCACTATGTGCTTTTCGATAACCGAAAATGGTTTCAGCTACTTCCGTTCTTCCAGCTCCCATTAATCCGGCAACACCAACCACTTCACCTTTTCGTACGTTAAACGAAATATTTTCAAACAAACCTTTCGCCGTTAAATTTCGGACTTCCAGTTTGATGTCTCCTATATCACATTGTCTTTCGGGGAATCGTTCGCCCAGTTCCCTTCCTACCATCATGGCAACAATTTCATCAAAATTCGTTTCAGGGATATTTCGTTCCCCCACATATTGTCCATCTCTTAAAATTGTAATGCGATCACAAATGGAGAAAATTTCCTCCATACGGTGAGAAATATATACAAACGAAATTCCTTTCGTTTTTAGTTCATTAATTGTTTCAAATAATGTTTTTATTTCCCGATCTGTTAAGGCAGCAGTTGGTTCATCCATCACGATATACTTCGCGTCACTGGCGATCGCTTTAGCTATTTCAATGATTTGCTGTTTTCCGACAGACAAATCTCCAGCACGAGTTTTCGGATTCACGTGTAACCCTAACTTAGATAATAGCTCCTCAGCTTCTCTATCCATTTCGCGATTTTTTAAAATACCGAAAGGACCGTATGTTTTTTCTTTTCCTAAAAATAAATTTTCAGCAACAGTTAAATCAGGTAATATATTTAATTCTTGATGTATGACAACGATTCCGTATTTTTCAGCATCTTTAGGCGATTTAAAGTTGACAGGTTGACCATCTACTTTAATTTCACCAGCATCCTTCGTATAAATGCCACTTAAAATTTTCATTAATGTCGACTTTCCAGCACCATTTTCCCCCATTAGTGCATGGATTTCACCTTCTTTAAGGTTAAACCGAACATCTTTTAACACGACATTGCCATTGAAGGCTTTCGAAATGCCTGTCATTTCAATCATGAAATCACCTACTTTTTCAAGAAATCTATTAAAAAATCACACCGCATTGCAAAATCACATTGGCATAAGGCGTCGTTTCACCAGTGCGAATAATGAACTTCGCATTTTTCGTTAATCGCTTAAATTCCTCATGTGAAACATACGAAATGTTCGGTAATGTGTTTGTTAATGTTTTCGAAAGCTCTGCGTTTTTTGTTTTAATTTCTTCTGCTAAAACGGAGCTTTCTACGACTAAATCGTCAAGTACAACTTCTAAAATAGTAAGAAATCTCGGCTCTCCCAACTTATATGATAAATCTATACAAGGTACATCATCTGGAATTGGTAAACCACAGTCGGCAATAACGATTTGATCCGTATGACCTAATTTTGCGAAACGACCAGCTAATTCTCTATTTAAAATTCCGTGTTTTTTCAAACTTCCTGTCCTCCCAAGCGAGCTAATACTTCATTTAAAGTTGGCATGCCGCCTTGTGCGCCAAACTTTTCAACTGAAAGGGATGCAGCGATGTTTGCAAATTCAACCGCATCATCAATTGATTTTCCACTGCAAATCGCATGAGCAAATGCGCCATTAAACGTATCCCCAGCTCCTGTTGTATCAACAGCAGTTGTTTTAAATCCAGGGATTCTTACAATTTTTGATCCATCATAGTAAGCCGCACCTTCACTACCTAAAGTAACAATGACTTTATTTGGATAATCTTTTAATACCGTTTCCCAATCAGCACCAAAGATTAATTCACATTCCGTTTCGTTTGGCGTTAAATAAGTAATTTGATTCATCCATTCTTTTTTGAAATTCGCAGCAGGTGCTGGATTTAATAAAACTGGAATAGCATGCTCTTGACAGATAGTGAATACGTACTCAATCGTTTCTGCTGGTATTTCCAACTGCATCATCACAAGTTTGCTTTCTCGAATCAGTTGGATATTGGCATCGATAATTTCTTTATTTAAATCAAAATTCGCTCCTGGAACAAAAAGAATGCGATTATCACGATTATGTAGCAAGATATTTGCTATTCCAGTGGAATTATTTGTTTTCACGATGCCTGAAACATCTATATTTTCATTCATTAATTTTTTATATAACTCTATTCCAAAGCTATCGTCTCCTACTGCACCAATCATGCGAACTTGACTTCCAAGTCGAGCCGCTGCAACAGCTTGATTTGCACCTTTTCCGCCTGGAATCGTCGTAAAAAGCTTTCCTTGAACCGTTTCTCCCTGTTTCGGGAAAGTGTCAGTTTCCACTACAAGATCCATATTTATGCTTCCAATCACCGTGATCATTGTAAGAACCCCTTTCGAGTCGTCTCTCGCACAACTAATTCCGGATTAATGACAATGTTTTTCTCAGTTATGCTTTTGCCTTCGATTTGTTGAATTAATAATTCTGCTGCAGTTTCACCTAGCTTGTAAATGTTTTGGGCAACAGTTGTTAAACTAGGAGTTGTATAATTTCCTAACTGTATACCGTCAAAACCAATGATTTGAATATCATTCGGCACGCTTCTATTCAATTTTTCACAAGCTTTTAACGCTCCAATTGCCGAAACGTCGCTACTGCCAAATATTCCATCAATAGTAGAATGTTTTTGTAAAAATTGGAATGTAATATGTTCAGCAACTTTAAAATCATAGGGACTTTCAACAATGTGTACTTTTATATTTTTTCCTTCAACAGCCTTTAAGAAACCTTTCAAACGCTGTTCGGAAGAAATAAGTTGCTTAGGACCTTTTAGAAAAAGCAGCTCTTTAGCACCACACTCTAGCATGTAGCGGCCGGCCATTTCTGTTCCCAGTATATTATTTGTCGTTACAGATGGGATGTCCATAATCGGAGCCCGGTCTAAGGCAACGATTGGAATAGTTGCTTCTTGACCATTTCCTGAGTGAGTAGATGTGATAATAACACCAGCCACGTATTCTTGAGTAAGAGCTTTAAAGTAATGTTGTTCTTTTTTAGGATTCTCGTCCGAATTACATAATATAACAGTGTATCCATATTTGTAGGCGGTATCTTCTACAGCACGGGCAAGCTCTGGAAAGAATGGGTTTTTAATATCCGGAATAATGAGTCCAATCATATTGGATTGTTTAGTGGATAGCGTCCTTGCAACATTGTTTGGGACAAAGTTCAATTCTTTAATTGCGCGCTCTATTGCTTCTCTAGATTTTTTTCCCACATAACCATTCTTATTAATGTATCTAGAAACTGTGGCTGCAGATACATTTGCCCGCTTTGCTACGTCATGAATCGTTACCATACAATCACCTTTCGAATCATTGTGGTACCGGTTACACATTTTCATGAAAAAATATGTAATCGGTTACACATTTGACCTCCTAATGTGTAATCGGTTACACAATCTACCGCCCAAAAAATTTACGTGTATATATTACCTGAAATAATCTTTTATAGTATGTCATTTTTCTTTTAAATAGGCTATACCATTATCGATTGTTCACAAATTGTTCATCATTTTGTAATTATATGGAATAACCTTTTTGTTTTCAACTGATTTCTTTAGATTTCAACTTTACATTCAGCCTGTCTATATAATGATTGGCGTCCTTAAATTGTTGTTTTATAAAAAAAAGCTTCGCTATCTCTAAATAGCAAAGCGTTTTCCAATTAAAACAACCCGATTGCATTCCCTTTTTCATCAACATCCATACGTAATGCGGCGGGTGCTTTGGGCAATCCTGGCATTGTCATAATATCGCCCGTTAAGCAAACTAAAAATCCTGCTCCTAATTTTGGAATGATTTCTCTTACAGTAATCGTAAATCCAATTGGGCGACCTATTAATGTTGGATCGTCTGACAATGAATATTGTGTTTTTGCCATACAGATTGGTAATTGATCCCAACCATTTTCCTTAATTTGTTTCAATTGCTTTTTCGCTTGATTTGAAAATTCAACTCCAATCCCGCCATATACTTTTTGGACAATCGTCGTAATTTTCTGTTCTATGGAATCGGATAATTCGTAAAGCGGAGCAAATTGTTTCGGTTCGTCTAAAACTTCCAATACTTGTTTGGCTAGATCCATTCCACCTTTCCCGCCTTCTTCCCATACATTTGTTCTAGCGATGCGGACATTGTTTAATTTCGCCCAATTTAGAAGCGTTTGAATTTCTTGCTCCGTATCCGTTATAAATCGATTCAAAGCAACAACCGGTTCAATTCCGAAATTTCTTACTGTCTCAATATGTCGTGCTAAATTTGGGATTCCGTTGCTGAGAGCTTCAATATTTTCTTTCGCTAACTCGCTTTTTTCTGCTCCGCCATGCATTTTTAATGCGCGAATTGTTGTCACAATTACGACTGCATCCGGATGGAATTCACCTTTTCTTGCTTTAATGTTCAAAAATTTTTCAGCACCTAAATCCGCACCAAAACCAGCTTCTGTCACGACGATGTCCGCTAATTTCCGTGCGGTTTGCGTAGCAATCAGGGAATTACATCCATGAGCAATATTCGCAAAAGGTCCACCGTGAACAAGAGCAGGAGTTCCTTCAATAGACTGTACAATGTTCGGTTTGAACGCTTCTTTTAAAATTAATGTTAATGCCCCCTCAATTCCTAGGTCCCGCACAAAGACTGGGTGACGATCATAAGTGTAACCAATTAACATCTTGGATAATCGTTCTTTCAAATCCTCCATACTTGTTGCTAAACAAAATACCGCCATAATTTCAGAGGCAACTGTTATATCAAAGCCGTCTTCCCTTGGAACTCCTTGCGTTGGACCTCCTAGTCCTACAACAACTTTTCTAAGTGCTCGGTCGTTCATGTCCAATACCCGTTTCCAAATAATTCTTCTAGGGTCGATGTTTAGTTGATTTCCTTGATGAATATGATTGTCAATTACTGCAGAAATTAAGTTATTCGCAGTTGTAATCGCGTGAAAATCTCCATTAAAGTGCAAGTTAATTTCTTCCATTGGAAGCACTTGTGCATAGCCGCCACCTGTTGCTCCACCTTTGATGCCGAATACGGGACCTAACGATGGTTCGCGAAGAGCTACCATGACCTTTTGATTTAATTGTTTTAAGGCATCAGCAAGTCCAATAGTAACCGTTGATTTTCCTTCTCCGGAAGGTGTTGGATTCGTTGCTGTAACAAGTACAACTTTACCATAAGGCTCACCCGGAATTTTTTTCGGGTCGATTTTTCCTTTATAACGTCCATATTGTTCAAGTGCATCATCTGGAATGTTTACTTGTTCTGCAATTTCTGCAATAGGTTTTAATGCTGCACCATAAGCAATGTCTAAATCCGTTAATGGTTTTGTAATTGTCATACTAATTCCTCTTTCTAGTCAGATTGAGTTTACTCTTCGTTATGAACGTTATTATTTACACAAGTGTTTGTTTTATAATGCTTTTGTTTTGTCTGCTTTGTTAAGATTTTATTATTACTACATAAATTCACTTTTTAGAAATGGGGCTGATAATAGTCAAAGCTCGGGCAATAATAGTCATACGGATGAATCATAGTCAAATTTGTGAACATAATTGCCAACCCATAAAAATTTGCTTCAAGTCAGTTTCAAGCATTTAATAGTCAACTGGCCAAGGATATTTGCCAAATTGATGAACATAATAGCCAACTACATATAAACGATTTCCTTGAAATAACGATAATAGCCAAAATCAAGATTATAATAGTCAATCTTTGATAAATAATAGCCACACTCGAGCAAATAATAGTCATTCATTTTTTTTCGTATCCTATCCATCATTATACAATTCTTCTAGCAAGATTTGCCCTTGAGCTTTCAAAAGAATTGTGAACTCTCATTGTAAAAATTTCACCATAAAAATGAAGAAAAGGCTGTCTAGAAAGTCGGAAACTTTCCAAACAGCCTCACTTCCTCATAATCATGATTTTTTCTGTCCAAAATGACAGCCACTTTTTGTCATACTATTTATTCATTCATCCACATTATTTATAGGCACATACCCGACCTTTTCAATCAGTTGTTGTCCTTGAGGAGATAGAACCCAATCAATTAATTTGTCGACATTTGGATTTTCCGTACCTGCAGTAACAATATAAAATTCCCCTGTTATAGGATATTCGCCACTTCGAATCGTTTCTTTTGTCGGAGGAACTCCGTCAATGGCCAATAGTTTAATTTGATTATTGCCGACCATTTCTTGTGAATAATATCGAAACGTATAGCCAATTGCGTTTTCGAAATTTCGATATTGTGCCACTTCGCTAATGATTTCTCCCATGCCGCTCGCCACATTTTCTCTTGGTGCATCCATAATCGGCGTATCACCCATTAATGACTGCAACGCCGTTTGAGAACCGCTATCTTCAGGGCGTTGATATGCCCGAATAGGTTCGTTTTTACCACCAACCTCTTTCCAGTTAGTGATTTTACCGGAATAAATATCTTTAATTTGTTGCAAAGTTAACCCATCAACTTCATTTTTTTGATTGACGAAAAATACAAACGCTTCCTTCCCAATGGGTATTAATTTTAGTTCGACTCCCTTTTCTTTTGCTCGCTGCAATTGTTTTTGAGAAGGCTCATTGACAAAAATCATATCCACTTTACCATTAATTAAATTTTCGTAGGCTTCTGGCGTTGTATTGACCATCACTTCACTATTAAATGGGTCGTATTCTTTTTTCGGATATGTAGCTTGTGCAATGGCGGAATAGATCGGATACAATGCTGTTGCACCATCCATGATTGGTAATGAATCGGATAATTGAAGAGTTGCTTCTTCTTCTAAAGTTACTACTTTCGAATTTTCTTCAAAAGGCATGTATTCATAAATATTTACTTCTGCTGAAACGGTTGGAATGTTCTCTACATATTTTTGGTAAATCGGCCAAATGGAACTAGCACTAATCGCAACACAAGAAATAACGACAAACCAAATGATTCTTTTCTTTGTTTTGAAATATCGAAATAGAAATGCTAAAAAAAGCAAATACAGAAAAATTGCAAAAATAATGATGAATGGAATCCATTCGAAATTTCCTATCAACAGTTCCATAAAAACGATACCAAATGTAAAAAAACATAGAACGAAGAAAACAATGATTGACACAAAAATGTTCGTCATTACAAAAAACCTCCTACCACCTAATTCGGCATGTAGGAGGTGTTTCCCTTTATTTTCATCGAACGAACAAATAATTCCCGTCCTCAAGCGTTACATGCTTTTCTTCTTTGGCACCGCTAATTTTCACTTCAACGATTTCATACTTTTGCTCTAAATTAAATTTGAAATGACAATTTGGCGCTTTTAATGTTATGTATGAGTCTGTACTCTCCACTATTTCATGTTCAAATAAACTTGCCCATTCTTTTGCCCACTGTAAATCTGTAACGGAGAAGGAGATTTCATCAATTGTTAAGTCTCCTAAAGGATGCTTTTGGATTGTTCCATTGTTTACTAAATCATTGTATCGTTCTTCGTCTGACCCTTCCCATTGAATCAGAAATGGATATTCAAAAGGCAACTCTTTTTTGCCAAAATGCAGTAATTTCCAAGTTAATACACTTCCATCTGGGCGTATTCTTGAAAATGAATCAGGTCCAATCACTTCATATCCTGCATCACGAAGTTTTTTTGCATCTTCTTCAATTGTCGTTGTCCGAATGGCAATTCGTGTAAAACCATTTTCTTTGTTTCGTTTTTTATAAGATTCATGCAATGTATATGGAATTTCCGCAGATTTTTCGAGCAACGTTTCATCAAATACGCCAATGAATTCAATATAAGAAAGGCCGAAATAACTGAGGGAATTATAGGTTCCCCACATTTCATGTTTTCCTCCTTCTACTGTATGAAGGCCAATTTCTTTCGTTTTTTCAACCATGGCTTTCGGCTCTTTCACAAAATGTACGATATGATCAAGTAAATACATATTTCTCACCTACTATAATTCATTTGTTGCTGCAAATTCACTAATGTCCGTTAATGTTTCATTCCAATCTTTTCCGACATCCACCCACTCTTTCGCATTTGAAAATTCAAACAATTCATCGCAAGTTAATTCGATTGCAGAATTGATGCTGCCGCAAGCTGGAAACACTGTTGTAAAACGTTTTAACGAAACATCTAAATAAACATCTAAATCATGAGCTAATCCAAAAGGACATACTCCCCCAATGACATGTCCCGTAAAATGTTCTACTTCTTCTGAACTTAACATTTTCGCCTTAACGCCAAATGTAGATTTAAATTTTTTATTATCAATTTTTGCATCACCAGCTGCTACAACAAGAAAAGCATTTCCTTCTTTATCTTTAAATGATAATGTTTTGGCGATGCGTGCAGGAATGACGTTTAATGCGATGGCTGCTTGTTCAACTGTTGCACTGCTTTGTTCATATTCTAAAATATCTTGGTCACGGTTAAATTTTTTTAAATGTTCTTTTACACTTTGTAAAGACATTTTCCCATCCTCCAATCCCGATAAAACAAATTCGAATTATTACCTATTATATACAAGAAAAGACTAGTGAAACTAGCCTTTCGTTTTAATTTCAATTTTATACTTTTTCGCACAGTATTTCCAATAAAGTTCTTGCCGTTTGTTCTTTGCCTTGAACATCAATGACATCTCCAGTTTGAGAAATAATATAATGCTGAACATCGCCATACAATGATTGAGAACTATTTGCCACCATAATGTTAGCATTCGATTCTTCCATTCGCAATTTTGCACGTTGAATTAAATAGTCTACATCTTCCGTTGCTTCAAGTTTAAACCCGACAAGAAGGGTTTTTGGATCCCAACCTTTAATTTTCCCTAAGATTTTTGGCGCTTTTTTAAAATGAATAATCGGTGGTTCATCCGAAGACATTTTTCCATTTTCCGTGATTAAATTACCGTTTTGGTCGTAAACTTTGTCTACAACCCAGTCAGAACCAGCCGCTGCCATAATCACAATATCAATTTTTTCACTTTGCAAAATATGTTTTATTTTATTTCCTAAATCTTCAATTCCTTCAAAACCTACTAATCGCATGGATTCTTTATGTTTCGGAAGCTTCGCAAAGTATCCGTGTAAATAAACTACTTCTGCCCCCATAGAAAAAGCTGTTTCAGCTAAAAAACAGCCCATAGTGCCTTTTGAAAGATTCGTATGTCCGCGAACCCGATCCCATTTTTCAAGGGTTCCTCCGCTTGTAATGAGCACTTTTTTTCCTTCTAATGTCTTCACAGCTATCACCTATCATTTTTATCTTTCGTTATAGATTAAGTTTACTGAACTTTAACTCCATTTTCATTAATAAATTCTAATTTTTAAAAACGAGTCGTTATGTAAAAAGTTTCTGTTTCGGAAAATACAAAAAAGCAGCCCTTATTAAGGGAGCTGCTCAACCTATGGTAACCAACCGTGTATATATTAATCCTCAGAAGATATATCAATTCATGTGTAAAGACATATGATTTGATAGATATATCGAGAGTATTAATATTTCATTGATAATATTATCATTATTTTATCAAAAATTCAATACAAAAAGGTACCAAAGTTCTATTGCATCATTTTTCCTGCATCTTTAATAATTCGTTACCCAAAAATTGCAATTGCTCGCCAACAGAGCACTGTTCAATGCAAAACCGGTGTGCTCCTGCTTTTCCTCTTATTTGTCTTAAATCCCTTTTGATGGGACAATCTATGCAATAAGTATCAATTAATTCATCTATATCTTTAATCACTGCACTTTTATCCACAAATCACAATCCCCCTTTATTAGTTTTTATATTTTACTATCGTCATTTTTTATTTGTCAAAGCGCATTGCTTCCAGTTGAAACAAGCTTATTATGTTGTAAAACAATTGAGAATATGTCTATTGCGACATTTTCTGAGCTTGTCCTTTTGGAACAAGAGTTGATATACCTTTTGCTCGACAATTTTTTATAATCAAGTCTTTACGATAGTCTATGATAAAGGGGATAAACACCGTTTGTGCAGTAATTCTTCAACTTAATTAAAAAGCAGCAGTTCCAAAGGTGAACTACTGCTTAACGAACCATTGATTTCCTCTACGTTAAATGATTCATTCAATTTTTAAATAATGGAATTCGTATTTCGTTTTTCAACGGAATGACTTCCGTTTCAGCAATGATATGGAGTGTCATTTCTTCAGGAATCTCTTCTAACTCAGAAGAAACCAATTCAAATGTTCGTTTGAATCGACCTTGCTGATCCGTTTCATCTAAAGTTGATCCTCCATGGTGAATCGTATATTTATTTCCTTTTTCATCTTCTAGTGCCCATTTTTCTATGTTAGGAGCTTTTTGCAAAGCAAATCCTGATAATTGTATTTCAACACTTTTTTGACGTTGTATTGGCATCCATGATTTCTGTAATGAATAATCTGTTTTTTCTTGCACAGAATCAATAGTTAATTCATATCCGTTATATTCAAAGGTTTTAGGTAATTCTTTTGGATTAAATGTAATTGAGAATTCACTAATTTTTGGTCGATAAATTGTATCTACAACGAAATATAATTCTTCTTCAGCATTTTTATTTGGAACGAATGAATCAATTTGTTTGTAAGGACCAAGTTCACTAGGCTCTCCATCCCATTGTCCCATGCCGCTTAACATATTTTCGGAAACAGGATGGCCCCGTTCTTTTGAGAAATAAATATTTTCATAACCTAGCACTACCCCTTTTCCGTTTTCAATTCGATAGCCAATAGAAGGGAAATATAGGAATTGGACAATTTCATTATTAAATTGTAGCTCTTTTTGTTTTAATTGCTGTTTTAATCTTTCTTTTACTTCCTCGGTATATTCTAATTGATAATAGATGTCTGTTGTAGAAGTAGCGTAATTGACTTTATCCAGATGAATTTTAACTCCTTCAACTTCGTAAGATTCATTCAACGCTACAACTTTTTGCTGTTCATAAGCGGAAGTCAAATCAATTGGTATATCGATTTGCCATTGTCCATCTTTCCCTGCAAGATGATGGATGTCCAATCGAACGGTTCCTTTTGTAAAGTTATCGATATTTACTAACGATATTTCATAAATCCCATAGTCATCATGAAGTCCCCAACTCATTGAATTAAGTTCCACTTCATTTTGATGTTCATCTAATACTTTGATTGAATATAAATCGGCATCTCCAATAAATGGATTTAATACTTTACCTTGTTGATTGGTTACCCGATAGGAAAAAGCAATTCGCGACGTATCGGCTATCAAGTCCTCAATGTGCAGCGTTATATCTGCATCTGTTGCTGAAAGATTAACAGGTGTTGCGATGTCAGTATCAATTGCCATTCGCAATCCTTCATCCACCGTTTCACTGTAGAAGATTCCACCTACAAGTTTTGCAACACTCGGACTCACCGACATGAACACTCCCCCTGCAAGAAGTGCGCTTGCTGCCGTACCCAGCACCCATTTTAACGGTCGATTTTTTTTGCGTTTATGCGGTTCCAGCTGATCGACAATCTTTTCGGCAAAATCATCTGGCAATATTGGAGATTTTAGTGTTTGTTCTAATAGTTCATTTTCTTTTAATAGCAGTTCTAATTGCTGCTCACAATAAGGGCAAGACTGTATATGACGTTCCATAAGATCTTTTTCATTGTCTTCTAAAATGCCTTCAATATAATCGAATAACTTATCATCTTTCGGACACACCATATAAATACCCACCTTCTTTTGCATTTTTTCGTAATTTTTTCTTAGCTCGGTACAATTTATTGCGTACCTCTATTATCGAAATCTCTAAGGTTTCACTAATTTCTGCGTAACTCAATTCGTTGGCATAACGTAAAAGTAAAATGTTTCGTTCATCTTCCGGCAATAATGAAACCATTTTCTCCAGTTCTCTACTCTCTTCATTTTGTAATAAGACTACTTCTGGTGTATCGTTGCTTCGTATAATCGTATTTTCAATTTGTTCCGTTTGAATTCTTTTTTTCCGAAGCTGATCGATACAGTAATTAATGGCAATGCGATAGAGCCAACTTTTAAATGGACCTTTCGGATTGTATTTTGGTAATTGTTCATACACTTTAAAAAATACTTCTTGGAGCAAATCTTCTGCCGTTTGAGGATTTTTTGTCATCCGTAAAATCGTTGCATACAAAGGATTTTTATAACGATTAATAATGTGTATGTAAGCTCTTTTATCTCCTGCTAAAATTTGTCGAACGTATCGGATTTCCTCATCCATGTTATTCCTCCTTTCTTTCTTCACTTAGTAAAACGAGATTCATCATGAAAAAATCTCACTTTATTTAAAAAATTTTTATTTTCGTGGCCACCTAGATTCATTACTGAAAACCATTAACAGATTAGAATGTTTTTACACGCTTTTGATATATTGCGGTATAATATAGTAAAAAAAGTTCTTGGGGGCAATATGTTAGAAGTTTATATTGATGGTGCTAGTAGCGGAAATCCCGGTCCAAGCGGAATCGGTTTATTTATAAAGGGAGAAGGACATTCCATACAAATTGGAGAATTTATAGGCGAATCAAACAATCATGTTGCGGAATTTATCGCTTTAATTCGAGGTCTAGAAGAAGCAAAAAAATTAGGAACGTCATTCGTATCCGTTCGTTCCGATTCGAAAATTGTCGTGAGTTCAATGGAAAAGAAATATGTAAAAAACGAACAATTTAAACCCTATTTAGAAGAAGCTTTAAAACTTGCTGATAAGTTTGATTTGTTTTTTATAAAATGGATTCCAGAACAACAAAATAAAGCAGCTGATCTGTTAGCGCGACAAGCTATTCGTAAAGGGATGTAATTTTCGCCATAATTAAAAAAGTGTGATGCCTGAAAAGTCACTTTTCTGTTTTACACCTTTGCGTCTCGCTAACGCTTTCGTCGGAGATAAATGCGACGAGACGGGGCATTGATTGTGACCACTACAGGAGTAAAGAAAAAACAATCATTATGTATTTGAGCCTGACCAAAAGTTTTGCATTTTTTGGTCAGGCTCTTTTTTATAATTGTGCAATATTTCTTTGTTCTACTTTATTTAAAAGAGCACCTATCGCTCCTGAAAATCCACAATCTTTTAAAAAGATTGGCTTGTGTTTTTTCAAAATCGTATAATTTGCAATAACTTCTTTCAGATGATCATTATTCGTCAATGTCGATCCGATATATATAATCGTTTCAGAATTTTTTGTATCTGCATATTGGATGCTTAAAGTTGTAATGACTTCACCAACTAACGCTTGAATGGTTGCTAATAAATCAGGAACAGGATAATCGTTATGATTTAATATGTTGACTTTTCCAAAATTACTCGCCGTCAAATGGCCTTCTATCGGAGGATTCATCCCTTCAAAAATATCTTTTACAAATAAATCAATGAATTCCCTTTTACCTTGCTTTGCAATTTTCGTGATTTCATTAAAATCCGAAAGCCCAGTCATAATCGTTGATAACCCTGTTAAAGTACCTCCGCCAATTCCAGTTCCACCAACACGCACATGTTTGTCATTTTCCATATAATGTATACTTGTGCCTGTTCCAACATTCGTTATGATACTTTTTTGAATTTCATGGCCTTCTTTTTTTAATAAGTATTTTACCCCTTTGATTGTTGCATCAAATTCTACAACATAATCGATTGATTTTTTTGTTTTTAATTTTGCCAATAGCTGTTCTGTTCGACCACCTGTAATCCCAATTTCTTCAATGTTTGGATTTGCTTCAATCCATTCCTTCACTAGTGTTAAATCTTTGGAAGGAAAGACCTTAAATTGGAATTCATTTTGATCATCCAAGTAAGCAACTTTTGTTAAAGTGCCTCCTGCATCGATTCCTATTGTATTGCGCATAAGCTTTCTCCTTTATAGATTCCCTCTATACACTTTAACTGTATAAGCATATGATTGCAATTGCAATTTTTTCTAATTTTAACACTATTCAAAAAAACGGTTACTATATTAAAATTATATTAATTTTTGTTAAAAAATTAAACTTTTACTACTTCATTAGAGAATAAATTTCTTTTTTCAAATTCATCAATGATTTTGTGTTTATATCGAAATAATAATTTAGAAATTGTTTTTTCATATGTATCGATGGATTGGCCATTCATTGTAAAACGGCTTAGCAGTCCCTCATCCATTAGCAAGTGTTGCAGTGTCATCACTTCAGTTTTTGGTAAAACACAATGGTGTAAACGGTAAATGCGAGAAATTTGTTTTAAACCAGAGCGAGTAATCAGAACTTTATTCTGTACATCCTCTCTCACGGTATGTAAAAATTGAGCTAATTCCTCATTCGGAAGAATTTCATTATATTCAAATTTAACAATCGAACCGTCTTCTTGAACAATTTCCTTTTCTGTTATAATGCATGATAACGATTTATGTATGGAATTAATCGAGTGAATACGAATATGGGAAGGAAAAACTTCTCCAGTTACATAGGTTAAGTATACATCAACTTCATTTTCTTCATGATGATTTTCACTTAACATGAGGGCGAATTGATTCGTTTTTTGCTTTTCAATCATTTCATGGCCGCCTGAAGCTTTAAATATTTTAAAAAGGGTATTTGCATCTTGCAAAGCACGATGTTGTTCAGCAACCACTTCAAATTTTTCCATTAATTCACTTAAACTTGGTTGAACTTTTAATTGATTTTCAATCATATATTTTTGCTGAAAATCCACGATGGGATATATAAAATGCCGTTGGATTCGATTTCGGAAAAGCTCTTCTTCCAAAACTTTTCGATCAAACTCACCAAAGGTAACGAAAATTGTATCTCCTTGGCTCCATTCCATAAAGCGTTTAATGACTTGTTTAAAGGAAGGAGCATATAATAAATCTTCCGTTTGAATTCCCGTTAACTTTTGGATGCGGCTATTCAGCTTTTTAAATTTATATGGTTGAATTAATTCAGAAAAAAATTCAACTTCATCATTTGGCAACCATTTCACTGCCCCTATTTCAATGATGTGCTGTTTTCCGCGCACAATGGCTGCCTCAATATCTAAAAAAATATATGTTTCCTTTCGCACGAATGAATTCACCTTTTTTCTATCAAACTATCACATTTCATTGTAACGAAGATAGTCAATAATGACACGTAAAATAGTAAAAAAAACTTGCCAAAGTTTGTTAAACATAAATTGTAATTAATATTTTCCTTTTGTCTATAATAATTTCAGAAGTTTTATTTTTCATTTTAGAAAAATTATTGTAGGATAAATAGAAAGGTTAATGATCGGAGGAAATTTGGTCTTATGAATCAGAAAGCGCTTGAAAAAGATGCTATGAGAGTATTAAAAGAAACGAGTCGCACTTTTTATATACCGATTACATTTTTAAAAAAAGATTTGAAAAAGGCTGTTGCCAATGCCTATTTAATTATGCGTGCATTGGATGAAATCGAAGATAATGAACATCCAGAAGTAACGAATGAAATCAAATATTTCTTATTAATGGAAGTAAGCGAACTATTAAAAGAAGAAAACTTTAATAACGACAAATATTTACAACTGTTAGAACCTTTTAAACAATACATGCCTGAAGTAACGATACGTTTAAATGATTGGATTTTACTGTTACCTGAAGGAACGAAAAAAATTGTCTGCGATGCTGCAAGTGAAATGGCATTCGGTATGGCGAAATGGGCAAAAGCAAATTGGCAAGTTCGCACGAAGGAAGATTTAGATGAGTATACATACTATGTAGCCGGACTTGTTGGTGTCATGCTTTCCGATTTATGGGAATGGGATAGTGCAGTAAAAACGGATCGGGAATTAGCCATTGGATACGGCAGAGGTTTGCAAGCGGTCAATATTTTAAGAAACCAACAGGAAGATTTTGAAACACGAGGCGTCAGCTTTATCCCTGAAGGTTGGACAAAAGAAGATTTGTTCCATTATACAGAGGAAAATTTAGAAAAAGCTTATCAATATATGGATGCAATCCAAAAACGTTCTATTTTAATGTTCTGTCGCTTACCCCTTGCTCTCGCTCATAAAACATTAAATGCTTTAAAAGAAGGCAAGGAGAAAATGAGCCGCAGCGAAGTGGAAGAAACCGTAAAAGAATTGATGGTGGATTAACAAAGATAAAGCTTGTCCGAAAAGTAAGGTATTGAAACCCTCTCTCTTTTCGGACAAGCTTTCAATATTTTTATGCAATTGTTTCTAAACGGGGGAAAAAGCGATATTGTTTAATTATCCATGTCACAATAGAATGAAAAAGTCATATTAGCGTTTTCGGAGTAAACTGGTAATCCACCTTTTTCATAAAATTGATTAATTGTATCTACAGCAATTCGATGTTTTAAATTAACGTTTATTATAAGTAAAATTGCTGTGATAATCATAATAATTGAAATTACAATAATCGTTGGCTCAATAATTTTTGATCTTGTATTATCCACTTCCACCCTCCTTTCTTCAATTACTCGCAGCACCTACATTAGTAGCTTCAATTATTACCTTCGAATCTATTTTTAAATCATCTTCAATTCTTTTGCCAATGACTCAGTTAACAATTCAACATTTAAATCGCTAGATTAGTTGATTCAACCATTATAATTAGTGTACTTATTATCGATTCAAATAGACTTCCCTTTGTTCTTGCGGCACCATATTGCCACCTGTCGCCCATAAAATATGAGTTGCTTGATGTAATCGATTCGTTAATTCATATTTTTCTATATACGCATTTCCTTCCTTCAATAATTGTATCGGCCCGTATACGCTTGCATGGCTGGAAGGTTCCATAAATATCCCTTCATGTTGCATCATTTTTTTTAAACTCTCAAATAAAAATTCATCATCTACCGTGTAACATCCGCTCAGAATCGGCTCCATCAACTTCCCAACAAACTTGGAAGCTCGACCAACTGCTAATCCGTCCGCTTCTGTTCGATTCGTCAATCCAATATCATTGACAGCAATTTTATCATGCAATCCTGTCATCATTCCTAAAAGCATGCAAGGAGACTGAGTCGGCTCACCAAAGAAAATGTGGACATGTTCTTTATATAGGGCTTTTAAACCATATGCAACGCCTCCCGGTCCACCACCAACTCCACATGGTAAATATACAAACAATGGATGTTCTTCATCCACTTGAATATTTAATTCTTCCAGCTGATTCTTCAATCGTAGGGCACTCACTGCATAACCACTAAATAAATCGATGGAATTTTCATCATCCACAAAGTGGCACATTGGATCATGTTCTGCTTGTTTTCTTCCTTCCTCCACCGCTAAGCTATAATCCGACTCATATTCAATCACTTTGACACCTTTTTCACGAAGTAAATCTTTTTTCCACTTTTTCGCATCCATGGACATGTGTACTGTCACTTGAAACCCTAGTTTCGCTGCCATTATGCCAATACTAAGACCTAAATTTCCAGTAGATCCCACTGCAATTTTATATTGACTGAAACATTGGCGAAACGCTTCACTCTTAAACTTTTCATAATCATCCGTATCTTTAATGAAACCATTCTCGATGGCGCATTGTTCTGCGAATTTTAACACTTCATATATTCCGCCTCGCGCTTTAATGGAACCGGAAACTGCTAACTCATGGTCACATTTTAATAACAGTTTACCTAACAGCGGCTTTTCAGCATTCTTCTCGATAAATGGTTTCATTTTTGGTATTTCAATTAAATCCGATTCAATGATTCCTTGTAATTTTTTCGTTTCCGGAAACACTGCTTGAATATATCGGCTAAACCGTTGCAATCGTTTTTCTGCGTTGATGACTTCCTGAAATGAAAAGGAATGATTTTCTGGTAATTCATCTGTTTTATTCGGATTTAACCATAGTACAGTGTTCTGTTTCTTCATATTCTCTAAAATATCTTGTTCCATTTCCGAAAGTTTGTGTAGAAAATTAAGCATTATCATTCTCCTTTTTTAATAACATTGCTCGTTCACAAATTTGTCGAAATTTTATTTCAAAGTCCAAATTATTTTTCTCTGTTCGTTTTTTTGGACCTTTCGTTTTTCCACCAGCACGGCGAAATTTTGCATTTTCATGCCTAAAAAATAACATTTGATCAATATTTTCATCTGTAAATTCTTTTCCATTTTGATTTAAAACAAAGGCACCTTTTGCCAAACACATGGCAGCTAAACCATAGTCTTGTGTAACAACAATATCAAATTTTGAAACCGCATTCACTATTGCAAAATCAACAGAATCTCGCCCCTCGGCAACTTGAATTGTTATCGCATCCTCCCTTTCTATGAGATGAGAAGTATCGCAAAATAAGAATGGTTTTATCTCGTATTGAGATGAAACAAATACAGCAATATCAACGACTGGACAGGCATCTGCATCTATAAACACGGATATTATACCCTTCAACTCCCTACCTAATTTTTGGTATTTTTTATTATATAAATATAATTTATTTTCCCTTATTTTTACATTTTATTTTCCCTAACTCAAAAATTAATGATTGAATTGTTTGAAAAATCATAATAACATTTTCTCATAAGATTTTGAGGAGGGAAACAAACATGACAACAACAGATGTAAAAAAACAATCAAAAGCAAAAGAATATATTGATTCTGTATATAATCAACTTAAAAATAAATATGGATATCAAACGGAATTTTTGCAGGCTGTAGAAGAAGTATTTTCTACATTAGTACCTGTTTTTGAGCAACATCCTGAATATATTGAACATAATATTCTTTCTCGAATTGTAGAACCGGATCGTATCATTACTTTCCGTGTAACTTGGCAGGATGATCAAAATCGAGTTCACGTAAATCGTGGTTACCGTGTACAGTTTAATAATGTTATCGGACCATACAAAGGCGGTTTACGTTTCCACCCAACAGTAAATGAATCCATTATGAAATTTTTAGCTTTCGAACAAATCTTTAAAAACGCACTAACTGGACTGCCAATTGGCGGTGCAAAAGGCGGTTCTGATTTTGACCCTAAAGGAAAATCAGATGCAGAAATTATGCGTTTCTGCCAAGCATTTATGACTGAATTATACCGTCATATCGGTCCAGATGTCGATGTTCCTGCTGGAGATATCGGTGTTGGTGCACGCGAAGTTGGTTATCTATGGGGTCAATATAAACGCATTAAAGCGATGCATGAAGCAGGCGTTCTTACTGGTAAACAGCCAGGTTACGGAGGTTCACTTGTTCGTAAAGAAGCTACAGGATACGGTTTAGTATACTTTGTAGAAGAAATGCTACGCGATAAAAAAGAATCATTCTTAGATAAAACTGTTGTTGTTTCCGGATCAGGTAATGTTGCTATTTATGCCATCGAAAAAGCCCAACATTTCGGTGCAAAAGTTGTTGCATGCTCCGATTCAAATGGTTATATTTACGATTCTGAGGGCATTGATTTAAACATTGTAAAAGAAATTAAAGAAGTTCAAGGTGAACGAATTAAAAAGTATGTTGAATATCGTCCAAATGCAACATATACGGAAGGTTGCACAGGTATTTGGACAATTCCATGTGATATCGCACTTCCATGTGCAACACAAAACGAAATTGACGGAGAATCTGCTCGTACTTTAATTAGTAACGGCGTAAAAGTTGTTGCGGAAGGCGCAAATATGCCTTCAACTCCTGAAGCGATCAATGAGTTTTTAGAAAATGGTGTCTTATACGGACCTGGTAAAGCAGCAAATGCCGGCGGTGTAGCAACTTCTGCATTAGAAATGGCACAAAACTCAAGCCGCACTTACTGGTCATTTAATGAAGTCGATGAAAAACTACATGACATTATGAAAAACATCTATAGAACAAGTAAAGAGTGCTCTGAAAAATATGGATATCCTGGAAATTTAATGCTTGGTGCAAACATTGCCGGATTTATCAAAGTTGCGAACGGAATGATTGCTGAAGGGGTTTATTAATCGTCTATTATTGGGAGAAATGATTTCAAATGGGGTTCAATATAGAAAATAAAGCCAATTGAAATGTGCTATTTTGCATATTTCAATTGGCTATCTTTTTTCCTATTGAAGTTCGTTAATCAAATATGTTTTACTAAAAAAAGAAAATATTGGGAGGTTTTTAGATGAACGAGTTCGAAACACCGCAACAAGAAAAGATTAATCCTTTTTTCACGATATGGTTGCATCCTAAAAAAACAACTCGCTATGTAATACAAGAGAAAAGTTGGCTTTATGTCATTATTCTCTTATCGATTGGTTATATTGGAAGTTTGTTTACAGGATATATGGATATAGGTATTTATCCAAACTTTCCTCTTTGGGCAATGATTCTAATTACCATTATTCTTTCGCCTATTGTGGGACTAATTAGCAACGCTTTTTCAGCTCTTTGTACTTGGCTCATTGGGAAAATGTTTTCAGGAAAAGGAACTTATGCACAATTATTCAAAGCTTCTTCCCTAAGTGTATGGCCGTTTATTGTGTTAATTCCCATTTACTTGCTTTGGATGTTGATTGATCCGAATAGTTTAATGAATATGAGCGAAGATTTTGGTGCATTTGCAATCATTGGAATATTGTTCACATTCATTGCAACCATATGGTCAATTGTCATTACGATTGCAGCAATTGCAGAAGCTCATCAGTTTTCTAATTGGAAGGCCTTTTTCACACTATTGATATTTGCTATAATCATAGCAATTATTTTTATTCTAATCGGCGTTATCATTGGCATCATCATTGTCTTACTGGGACTTAGCTATTATATGTAATCAACGATATGGCTTGGTATTAGATAAAAACCAGTCAGCCCCTACTTTCTACCACCAAGCCATATTTTTTATCTTTTCAAATTGTAAAAGAGATTTTCATTTTTTAATCTTTCAGTTTACCATACAAGAATTGATAACGAACATTCACACTAAATTACTTTTGCTTGTTGATTACTATATAGCCTTGATACGCCCGTTTCAATTGCCGCGTTTGCCACTGCTTTTGCAACAGCAGGAACAACTCTTTCATCCAATGGTTTTGGAATCACATAATCTTCTCTTAACTCATTTTCATCAACAAGAGACGCAATGGCATTTACAGCGGCAATTTTCATTTCTTCGTTAATTTCTGTCGCAAATACATCCAATGCCCCTCTAAAGATTCCTGGAAACGCTAATACGTTATTTACTTGATTTGGATAGTCGGAGCGACCAGTACCGATGATTCTTACTCCCCAACGCTCAGCGTTTTCATAAGTGATTTCAGGATTTGGATTAGCCAATGCAAAAACAATTGGATCCCGATTCATGGAATCAATATGTTCCTTCGTTAAAATATTTGCGATGGAAACTCCAATAAAGATATCCGTCCCTACCATTGCATCGTCCAATGTTCCTGTCAACTTTTCAGGGTTAGTAATTTTCGCAATTTCTTCTTTTACAGCATTCATTCCTGAACGCCCTTCATAAAGGATACCCTTTGAATCACAAACAACAATGTTTTTATATCCAATGCTTGCTAACAGCTTTAATGTAGCAATACCAGCCGCTCCCGCTCCATTAATTACAATTTTCACTTCTTCTTTTCGTTTTCCAACAAGCTTTAATGCATTTTCTAATCCCGCTGCAACAACGATGGCTGTACCGTGTTGATCATCATGGAAAATTGGAATATTGCATTCCGCTTTTAATCGTTCTTCAATTTCAAAACAACGAGGCGCTGCAATATCTTCTAAATTAATAGCGCCAAATGTAGGTGAAATCGCCTTTACTGTTCTAACTATTTCATCCACATCTTTTGTGTTCAATGTAATTGGCACTGCATCAACATTTGCAAATCGTTTTAATAACAACGCCTTTCCTTCCATAACAGGAAGAGCTGCTTCCGGTCCAATATCCCCTAAGCCTAACACCGCAGTTCCATCAGATACAACCGCTACTAAATTCCCTTTCATTGTATAGTTATAGACGCGCATCGGGCTTTTTTCTATTTCTTGGCAAGGTGCCGCAACACCTGGTGAATAAGCCAAACTTAAATCATAGCTATCTTTAAGAGGTACTTTTGATACAATTTCCATTTTCCCCTTAAATTCTTTATGCATTTCTAAAGACTTTTTCATTAAATCCATACTTTATCATCCCCTAACCATTATTGTTTAATATTGTATTTTGTATAATATTACTTTACTTAATTAAAGTCAATAACATATTTTGTCGAAACCTCAAAACACATTGAAAATACCGAGTTTTTAAAGCGCTTTCATGATTTTTTTGACCAACTTTTCTTAATTTTTTGATTAAATTTTTATTATATTAATATAATTTATAATGCATTTTTCACAATTCAAACGTTGATACTATCAGCATTTATTTGTGAAAATGAAAACAGACTATTTTGCTTAGTTAAATATGATATTTTTCACATACTTCAATTTAGAAAAAAATGACGTTGTCACATATTTTTCACAATTTTTCATCTTAATAATTAAAAAAACAGCCTGACCAAAAAGTTTGCCCTTTTTGGTCAGGCTCAAATTTCTAAATTATAATTCTTTTTCTGCTGCAATCACATCAATTGCGCCGCCTCGTCTCAATTTTTCTAAGACGATAGCTGACGTCAGCCGTAATCTATCTTAGCGACAACCCCAATTTACTTCGGTCACAGTAGCAAAAAGAGCGCCCTAAAATGACTATTCAGGCGCCCTTTTTATAACGGTTGGTATCCCAATTTAATTATTTAAAAATTCCCCACAAGTTCCTCAATGAATTCGTACGGCACGTATGTTTTACGAGGCTCTAACAATGCAGGTGCTTCTACAAACTGTTTCGTCGTTCCATTTGTAATGTAAGATTTCGTTCCTCTAGTAATCGTAAATGAAACTTCGCCTTTTGATACAATTGCTCCAACGCCAGTAGAGTCTACTCGGTAGCCCAGTTGCTCAGCAATTAATCGTAAAGGTACCATTTTAACATTGTTGACGATGTAGAAATCATTTTCAGCGATTTGATAAGCTTTTTCGATTTCTGATGGTTGTTCCGATTGCTCATTTCTCTCTAATACAATTACTTTAGAAGGTCCTGTTTGAGCAGGGTGGCTTTCTAACACAACTTCATAGAAAATTAATACTTCTTTATCAATAACATCTTCTTTTGATAGTTTTTCACCTGATAAATTCATAATATTTGACTTTTCATTCAAATGAATAATTAAATCTTTTGCGACATTTAAGTAGTTTTGATCAAATTGATCCAACTGTACTGTACCTGGATTATCCGTTTGAACAATGACTACATCAGGCGAATATTGAGGTGGATAAATCATTATCATTGGTTTAAGACTATCAACATAGGCTGTGATTTGCATCCCTTCCTTCAACTTTAACGCGTTTCCACTATTATCGAAAATGAAAGTGTCTTCATTGAAATAAAAGCCGAATGGATTTTCCTTTGAGTCTATAGTTGCAAAGAATGATCCATTTTCTTTTTCAGTAATACTACTAATTGTTCCGCTTACTTGAAAATATTTAAATTGGTGCTCTTCTTTAGCTTCAATAACCGAATTGTCATTTACTTCAAGTGCTTGTACATTTCCATCAGGAATCAGCGTGAAGCTACTTAGCACCGCTAATGCACAAAGAGCAGATAATTTCTTTTTCACATGCACCTCTCCTTTCATAATTCTGTTTTCGTTCAATTAGTCGAATAACGACGGAAAAGGTTACAAACTTCCACAAAAATTTCTACATACATACGTTTGCAAATAAAAAAGGTGCTAGAAAATGGAACTTTTCTAGACACCCTTACATTCTTTTACCTAATTGATTTGTTAAAACTCTCCGCGCCTGCTGTAGTCGAACAAATTTCCACAGTCCTTCGCCACAAATTATTTGTGTCGAGCCTCAAGGGGAGCCGTCTCAAATAGACACTCCGTCGCTTTATTTGACTTCTACTTTTTGCAATTCTTGATAGATATTTTTCCAAGTCGCCAATCGGCTTTCTTCTTGTAGCAATAAGCGTTCTGTTTGAATTTGATTCATCGCTTGGTGATAAATATGTTCGCGTAAACGTTCAGCTTCCTTCGCAATATACGTCCGCGCCCAATCCATCACTTGTTGTTTTTGTTCTTCTAAATATTTCTCAGCATCTGGTTTCGTTAATTCTTCTAACGCTAGTTTCAAATGTTCTTTTTCGTTCTTTTCAAAGAAAGATTTCGTATTTTTGAAATATGATTTTACGGATGCATATTTATTGAAATCATCAAACGGACCATCGAAATCCAATAATTCCGCATCTTCAAACTCATAAGCAATAAATGAGAAACTTTGGTTCATTTCCTTCAAAGAACGACTTTCTTCTTTGAAACGTTCTTTCATTTGTTTTTGAATGAATTGTGCGATGCGGAAATTCGTAACTCGAAGTTCTTGAGCAAAGTCAAATTTTAAAGAACTTAACGTTTCTTTTAACGCTTTACTTAAAGCTTCTTGTGGCGACAACGCTGCAAATGTCGATGGATTGTAACTTTCTCTAAAGAAGTCTGGATAACGGTAATAAACTCTTTGCAATACATAATATAATAGTTCATCGAGTTCTTGCTTCGTATCGCTTTCAATCATGCTTGTTCCTAACGAACGATAATGTTTCTCTACATAATCTTCTAGCTGTGCCAATTCCTCTAATCGTTCATCTTTTCGTTTTAAGTTTTCTTCAGTTTGAACAATTAAATCTGATAAACGTTGATGAGTTTTTTCAACTTCCTCATGTAATGCTTGAATCGCAATTGATGCCAAGTCTTCATTTAAGAAGCGATAAAACGCTTGTTCAAACTCTTGCATTCCAGATGCCAATTCCGCCTTCTCTTGCTTCTCACGCAACGCAAGTAAACTGGAGACGCCATACAATTTAGGGAAACGAATGCCGAAGCGCTGCAATTCATTGCGAACGTAAGCTTTCACATCTTCAGCTTCTTCTTGGTTTTTCGCTAAATCGATGGCATTAACGATAAAGAACATTTTGTCCAATTCAAAGGCATCTTTCACGCGACCTAACTGGATTAAAAATTCACGGTCTGCCTTTGCAAAAGCATGGTTGTAATACGTGACGAAAAGAATTGCATCGGCATTGCGAATATATTCGAATGCGACACCTGTATGACGAGCGTTGATTGAATCCGCTCCCGGTGTATCTACCAATGTCACACCCATACGAGTGAGTGGACAATCATAATAGAAATTAATATTATCCACAAAGCAAGATCGGTTCTCTTCCGCAACAAACCGTTCAAATTCTTCTCGGTTTACACGAAGAATCTCACCGAGTTGATTGCTGTAAGTAGGATAACCTTCTTTATATGCGCGAATAAAGGATTTATGAACATTTAAGCGCTCATCCTTCAGTTCGACTTTTAATGCTTCATCTGCACGATTGTATGCCTCATCTAACGATTGGACCGTCATTCCAATCGCTTCATATGCAAATTGAATATCCTCTAGTAGTTGTTCTTTCGTTTTGAGTTGAACATCTGCTGTTTCATGGTGATGCTGTTCATCTACAGGGCGTATTTTGTTAATGGCCGCTGTTGTTGGGTTTGGGGATACCGGTAATACTTTTTCGCCCATTAATGCGTTTGAGAAACTTGATTTCCCTGCACTAAATGCTCCGAATAAGGCAATCGTAAAATCTTTATGTTGTAGCCTTTCAACTTTTTTCAATAAGAAGTCGGCTACTTCTTCAAAGCCTTCCACTTGTCTTACAAGATTTGCTGTATGCAAAGCATTGTCAATTACTTCATCGCCTTGCATTGATACACCCATTTGTTGTGGTACCTCTTCTACCACCACTTCTTCTTGTTGCTCTTGTTTCAGCATAGATGGGTCAAACAATCGAACTTCATTTAACTCTTGTTCGAACTTGTTTTCCCACTGCTCTTTTTGTTTTTTCGCTTCATCTCTCGTATTTTTTGATGCATGAACGAGCTGTCTTTCTAAAAATTCTTTTCGTTCGCCTATTTCAGAGATGCTTTGAATTGCTTTTACTTTCTTTTCTAGATTATTCAATTTTTGCTGTACCGGAGCTTGTGATGTTTCACCGAGTTCTTTTAATAATGGAATTTGACTGTCTTTCCACGCATCCGTTTCACGAATAAAGTAGCGACGAGTTGCCTCTCTTACTCGATTAGCAAAGTTTAACACCGCATCCCCTGTAACAATAGCGTTTCTTTGAACACATTCTTCAATTAAAGTAAACGGCACATCAAAAGCGATGGCATCGATTTGACTAGCCCTTTCATCTGTTAATGCTCCAACATCTTTTAATGACTGTTTCATTAACGATTTCATATGACCGATGATTTGCGATTGTAAGATGGTTTGATACTGGTCATAGACATCCTTAATGCGTCGTTGGATTTCCTCTTGAGTTTTCTTTTTCGAAGTGAAAAAGCCGCCTACTTTAAATCCTTCTTGTTGACTCTCTAAATATAGACGCAGTTTTTCTCGGAAGTCAGCTGGTATGACTGCTGCATTTTCTAGCAAGTCATTTCGTTTTTCCTTGAAGCTTTCCTCCCAATTTTCAATGGAGAATAGTTCTGTTTGCAATTTTAATTTTTCATATTGCTCTAAAAGATCTTCACGGTTATCCCATTCATCGGTTGATAAAACTTCACTATTCTCTTCAAATCGTGCATTCTTTTCTTCCTCTAAAAACGCTAAATGTTCACTTTGCATCTTTTTCAATGTGTTTTCAGCCGTTTCTACTAGGCGATCTTGCCAGTGTTCCATTGAATCCATCACAATGTTTTTTACTTTTTCAAAATCATTGTGAGGATGGTTGAAATCTTTAAGAGATGTGAAAAAGATGCCCTTCGGCTCCACTCCCCAAGCTTTAAAGGAGTTATATACCGATTCTTTATATTCTTCAAATGAAAGTTCTTGTTCATTATGTTTGTCAATCTGGTTGACAATCAAATACACATTTGGATTATATTTCATTAATTGTTTTGTAAATTGGAAGTTTAATTCAGACTGCACATGGTTGTAATCCATTGTGTAAAAAACAATATCCGCAATATGTAATGCTGATTCCGTACTCATACGGTGAGCATCGTCTGTAGAATCGACTCCCGGAGTATCCATCACAGTGACACCGACAGGCAACTTTGAATCTTTATGCCCAATTTCGATTTGCGTAACGAGGTCGCCATTTTTACTTAATTCTTTTACCGTTTTTATATCATATCCAGCTTCAAATTTGACAGGCTTGTCGTCTTTCATATAACAAATAGCGAAATCTTCATCTGATTTATGGACTTTTACGATGTTTGCACTCGTCGGAATCGGGCTAGAAGCTAAAATATCTTCACCGGATAATGCATTAATCATACTAGATTTTCCAGCTGAAAAATGTCCGGCAAATCCAATGACATATTCTTTTTGTAATAGTTTTTTAGCAAATAAGTGGAGCTTTTCCATTCGCTCTGTATCTTCATTATTCTTAAATATTATGTATTGAATTGCGGATTGCTCTAACAATTGTGATATTTTTTCGTCAAAACTACTCATGGAATAAATACCCCTTTGCCTTCATTTTGTCACAATTATAATATTAACATGCTTTTCAAGTAAAATCGCTAGTAAATCAAAAAGATTACAAGAAAAATGAAGTTTTTATTGAGTATATTTAGAATGTGTGAAAATACAAAAAATTTGTGCCAATCGCTAAAAAAAGTTGATTGGCACTATTTCGTTACATTTTTAAAGATGTATGTACCGATCCAATAATATATGGCAATCGTCCCAGCAATGAATGCGTAAACCATTCGTTTTTACCCCTTTTTTCGATGAGAATTCTTATCAATTATTATAATAAAAATAAAATAATAATAAATATACAAAATTCTTCTTAATTTCGGTTTTTTTCTGCTAAAATAGGTAAATAAATACAAAAGGATGCGATAAGATTGATGTCTATGACTTCTAAACATGTACAGACGATTTTAAACGGTGCAATCTACACATTAAAACAAATCATCCCAATGAATATCAACATTCAGTCTCCCTCCTTTTTGACCGAGCCTTTTACCCATAAAGAAATTGGCGTTCTAGTCGGTTTGACTGGTGATATAAAAGGTAGAGTAATACTGGATAGCACTTCCGCTATTTTTTCTGCGATAGGAATGAAAATGTTCGGCATGAATTTAGAAGGCGAAATGTTGAAATCATTTACAGGGGAATTCGGTAATATGTTTGCTGGAAATTTAAGTATTCAGGCAAGTGAAAAACAACTATTTATTGACGTGACTCCACCGACAATACTCATCGGCAAGACAACTCTTCACGGTATCGATAACGCCATTAAATTACCAACTATCATCGAAGATATAGGTATGTTGACGGTTTTGCTTACAATCGATAATAAGTAAGTTATACATAGATTTTCATAAAAATTTATTAAAAAATATAGAACGATATTACGTTTTTTGCATAAAATGTCTCTTTTTTTGAGACATTTTATTTTTTTGCTTCCATCGACTTTCACAGGAAATTCACATTTCCAGTATTGAAGTGTGATTTTTATCACATCTTGGAAGTTTGATTTTTATTATGATGAACGTGAAGTACCATATTTGAGTTCATTTCATAGGAGGGAGAGACATGACAAATCACAAAAAGAATTCTTCGGAGGAAAATTTAACAGGTACTCTTTTAGCGACTTTTGGTATAGGTCTAATTATTATTATTTTTTGGATCGCTGCATTCGATTTATACATCGGTCGCTTCTAACACTTGAGCAGGAGGGAAAACAATGCACATACACAAGTATGAGAAATGGTGGTTAATATTTGGCACAGGTACACTCATCGTGTTCTTAATTGTTCTCGGTGTAAGCGCATTCCATGGAGGAACGCATCCAAATAACTCGAAATGGACGATAAACTACGAAAAAGTAGATGAAATCGCACCTTTCAATAACCCCGGAATACACAAAGTAGAAGGTAAAGACTGGGATTATGAAGTGGTACTTGTTGCACAAGCGTTTGCTTACACTCCAATGGAACTTGAAATACCTGTTGGTTCTAAAGTTCGTTTCATCGCAACGACAAAAGACGTTATTCACGGTTTTGAGGTTGCAGGAACAAACATAAATATGATGCTTGAACCTGGATATGTATCAGAAAAAATTACAACTGTGGATAAAGTTGGAGAATATACAATCGTATGTAACGAGTATTGTGGTACTGGTCACACATTAATGTACTCGACTTTAAAGGTGGTGGACCCTAATGACAACAGCAACTAAGGAAACAGTACAAAGCACTGTATCAACAAGTTTAAAAAAGCAACTTGAAATGGTTGATCGAAGAGATGGTAAATTAGCATTAGCATATATTTATATCGCATTTATAGCAGTATTATTAGGTGGTATAGCTGGATTACTTCAAGTATTAGTTCGTGCTGGTACACTTCAGCTCCCTAGTTTTCTTAATTACTATCAAGTGTTAACAGTACACGGTGTTTTACTCGGACTTGTATTAACAACTTTCTTCATTATGGGATTCCAAACAGCTGCTGTTAGTCGAACTTCTGGTACATTTACAAATAAACAACGAACAATTGGCTGGATTGGTTTCTGGATTGCTACAATTGGATTAGTTGCAGCAGCCGCAATGATTCTAACGAATGAAGCTTCTGTTCTTTACACATTCTATGCACCATTACAAGCCCACTGGGTATTCTACCTTGGTTTAGCATTAGTAATTGTTGGTTCTTGGTTTACAGGTTTAGCACAAATTATGCGTTTTGTTCAATGGAAGAAAGAACATAAAGGCCAAAGTACACCGCTATTATCCTTTATGGTTGTAGTGAACAACTTCTTATGGTATGTCGCTACATTAGGTGTAGCAATTGAAGTATTATTCCAATTAATCCCTTGGTCAATGGGATTAGTAGAACGTGTTGACGTACTACTTTCTAGAACATTGTTCTGGTATTTCGGTCACGCATTAGTTTATTTCTGGTTATTACCTGCATATATGATTTGGTACACAATCATTCCTAAAATCATCGGCGGTAAAGTTTTCTCAGATGCTTTAGCAAAATTAACATTCATGTTGTTCTTAATTCTTTCAGTACCAGTTGGTATTCACCACCAATACACTGAACCTGGTATTGATCCATTATGGAAGTTCATTCAAGCCGTATTAACATTCTTCGTCGTAGTTCCATCATTAATGACTGCCTTTTCTATGTTTGCAACATTTGAATTGCGAGGACGTGAACTTGGTGCGAAAGGCGTATTTGGATGGTTCAAAAAATTACCATGGAATGATTCAAGATTCTTACTACCATTCATTGGTATGGTTGCATTTATTCCTGGCGGTGCCGGTGGTATCGTTAACGCCTCTTACCAAATGAACGAACTGATTCACAATACAATTTGGGTAACAGGTCACTTCCACTTAACAGTAGCTAGTGCTGTTGCATTAACATTCTTTGGTACAGCATTCTGGTTAATACCGCACCTAAATGGTAGAACTTTAACAAAACGTGCTAATAGCATGGCAAACTGTGCAGGAATTTTATGGGCTATTGGTATGACGATTATGTCGAGTGCCATGCATATCGCAGGTTTATTAGGCGCACCACGTCGTTCTGATTACTCTACTTACGGTGGTTCAGAACAAGCGGCTGAATGGCTCTCTTATCAAATTGCTCAAGCGGTTGGTGGATCAATCCTATTCATCGCAATATTAGTAATCACTGGATTAGTAATTTACGTAGGTTTCTTTGCTCCTAAAGGTGAGGAGGATTTCCCAATTGCAGAAGTTGCACCAGGAGCTGCTAAAACTCCAGCTGCTATCGAAAACTTCAAACTTTGGGGCGTCATCATGATTGCAGTAATTATCTTCGCTTATACAATTCCAATCATCGATATTATCTCTAACTCGCCTCTTGGAGCTAAAGGCTTTAGATTATGGTAAGAAAAAAATGCAACACAATTCCCTCCCCACATTGACGGGGAGGGTTATTTATGCACATATTATGAATATTAAAATATGATGAACTTTTTTTCAATAAGTATTTTGAATTTTACATCATAATTCCACCATCTACATGTAAAATATGACCTGTGATGTAATTTGATTCATCCGAAGCTAAAAACAAGTAAGCGTTTGCAATATCGATTGGCTCCCCTAACCTTTTTAAACTTGTAATCGATTCCATATAATTTAATATTTTCTCTGGCATCTTATCAACCATTGCTGTTTTCGTAAATCCTGGAGCGACAGCGTTCACATTTATACCCTTTCTTCCAAGTTCCTTCGCCCACGTTTTTGTCATGCCCACTATTGCCGCTTTTGCAGCAGCATAATTTGTTTGCCCCACATTCCCATAAACACCGCTTACAGATGAAGTATTAATAATCTTTCCATGTCCTTGTTCAATCATCACTTTTGAAACCGCTTGCGTACAATTGAAAACTCCCTTTAAATTTACATTGATGACTTCATCAAATTGTTCTTCTGACATTTTTACAAGCATCGCGTCCCTTGTAATACCTGCATTATTGATTAAAATATCAATCTTGCCATAATGTTCCTTCACTTTTTCAACCATTTTTTCAACTTCTTCTTTTTTTGCAACATTTACTTGGTAAAATAAAACGTCATAACCTCGCTCAGTTAATTCTTTTTCAAATTGTTTTCCTTCTTCTGCTTGTATATCTGCGATGACTACTTTTGCTCCCTCTTCCAAAAACCTAATGGTAGCGGCCTTACCTATTCCATTTGCACTTCCTGTTATAATGGCAACTTTTCCTTTTAATCTCATATTTCTCTCCCTTTTTCGAATAGATTAATCCGTACATCTTTTACAATAACAGACATTCATCGACATAGACAGCATTGACACGACCACTTTCAACAATTTTTAAAAAATTATATTCTTAAAAATAAAAAAATATGCAAAAAATCTATATAGACTTTTTGCATATATCTGTTCGTTCATTATTGTGGTTTCACTGGCAATACTTCAACAAAACGTGATTGTATTGCATTATCTTCTTGATTTAATAAAATGTGAACGTCACCGTAATCTTTTGAAGTGCGGATGAGTCGACCAATTCCTTGTTGCAATCGCAGTAACATAAATGGTAAATCTACTTCTTCAAATGGTTTCTCAACAAATTTTCGTTTTGCATCAAAAAGCGGATCTTTTGGTGGAAATGGTAATTCATAAATAACAACTTGTGTCAATGCCTCTTCTGGCAAGTCCACACCTTCCCATAAATGATAGGAACATAGGGTTTTAATAGTGCCATTTTTGAAATCTTGAATAATGGATGTTAATTCTCGATCTCCTTCAAAACCAACTGTTAACCGTGACATTATTGGTAATTTGTTTTTAAAATTCAACATCGATTGTCTAGATTTAAACAGTACCAATGTTTTCTTATTTTGTTTTAGCAGCTCTTCTACTTTCTTCACTTTCTCATCTTCATTCAATTCATGTAAATATATTTTCATAACTTCATCATAATCAAAAGGAGAAGGTACGCTAAAATGCTGATACTTTTTCACACCCAAACTGGAAGCAATGTAAGAAAAATCTTTATTGACTGATAATGTTGCGGATGAAAAGATAATCGGTATATTGTTCGAGAATAACTTCTCTTCTAATACTTCTGTAATTAATCTCGGCATGATGACTAACGTTTCTTCGCCATCCGTATCTTCCAACCAATCGACTGCTTCGCTTTTTGAAATAAATATTTTTAAAGCAGCCTCATACTCTTCTAAAAATTCTTCAACAATATTCAATTCATATTCCGGAATAACGTACATTTCTGATTCAAAAACAAACTCTTCCAATAATTTTTCTACATCATCGATTAGTTGCTTACCTAATGCCAATAATTTTTCGGATTTCTGAATTGTTTTTCTGTCTTCATTGGATGGTACGATATCTTCCCGAAGTTGATCAAAAAATAATTCGTGGTCATCTTGCAATTTTTCCATCGCATATAACGTGCTTTCACGAATACCGTCTACCATTAATTGATCTAGCAATTTTACAATGGTATAATTTTGCACTTTATATGTCATCGCTTTTTGAGCCGCATATTCCAATAAATGCCCTTCATCTAATACAATCAACGAAACATCAGGTAAAAGTGTTAATTGCCCTTCTCTTTTACGAGATTCTTTTGTTGCTAAATGTTCCATTAAAAAATCTTGCGAGCAAATAATCAAATCAGTCGCTTTTCGATAATGCATACGATGCAGCGTCTGACCACAACGATTACGTTTCTCGCACGTACTACACTGCATAATGGAATTGTAATTCACCTTATTCCAATTTTCATCGCTAATTTGTGGATAATCGCTTCTTGCACCATAAAGGGGGATTTGTACAGCTGAACTTTCAGCAAACACTTCTTCTGGAATGTTGAAAGCAATCTCATCTATCCATTCATCATCTTCATACAATTCCGCTTCTTCAAAACGTTTTAAACACAAATATTGATCACGGGATTTCGCAAGCCTTACATCAATTTTCAATCCTAAATATTTCTCAATTTTTGCGATGTCCCCTTCATCTTTCACAAGCTGATCAATCAATGTTTCATCAGCACATGCAATTAAAGCGGGTTTCCCTTTGTAACGAGCGTAAGCAATTGCCGGCAATAAATAAGCGAGGGTTTTCCCTGTTCCAACACCCGCTTCCGCAAACAAAACGTTATTTTCTTTTAATGCTTTCTCTATTTGATAACTCATAAAAATTTGTTCATCCCGACATTCAAATCCTTTTTCGGGTAATACATCATAAAAAATGTCGCCAATCCAATCCCCTAAGGAATCAAAAAAACTTTTCTCTCTTGATAATTCAAAAGGTAATGATGGTCTCATTGTTCAAATCTCCTTTATGAATGCCTACTTTTTAGACATTAAGAAAAAGTGTCTCGAATCTATTCAAGACACCTATTGAAGTCTACATAATCTTTGCTAATCACTAACAATATTTATATTATAAGAAAATCGACATAAATTAACAACATTCGATATTCATAGGTTGTTACTTGATGGATTTCTGTCCCCAAAATTGATAAAAATCAGTACGAATAAATCCATTAAATAATTTTCTTTTTTTTGTTGCTTTTTTGCCGTACAATTCTTCAATATTGTCCATTGAAGACAGCAAATAAACCGACCAGGTTGGATAATATCTCATTATTTCACCTAGTTCAATAATAACCTTTTCAATTTGCTCACGCTCACCAATTCTTTCACCATACGGAGGATTCGAGATGATTACCCCGTCTGTTAAAGTAGTCGTAAAATCAGTTGCTTGCATTTGTTTAAAAGTAATAAGATCACTAAAACCTGCTTCCATTGCATTGTCTTGTGCAATTTTCACCATTCGATGATCGATATCTGTACCTAAAATTTCAAGAGGCTGATCATAGTTTGCTAAGTCTTCTACTTCCACTCGCGCATCGTCCCAAATTGACTTATTCATCCAATCCCATTCTTCCGAAATGAATTCTCGGTTATATCCAGGAGCAATATTTTGGCCAATCATCGCTGCTTCTATTGGAATCGTACCTGATCCGCAAAAAAGATCTACAAAAGGTCTGTGAGGTGACCATTTTGAGATTTTTACCAAAGCGGCAGCCAATGTTTCTTTTAAAGGTGCATCACCCTGGCCTACCCGATATCCTCTTTTGTGGAGTCCTGCACCACTTGTATCAATTGTCAGTGTTACCAAATCTTTCAAAATTGATACTTCAATTTTAAAAGTTGCTCCCGATTCTTCTAAAAAGCCAATACGTTTATAAGCATGTTTTAACCGTTCCACAATCGCTTTTTTTACGATTGCTTGACAATCCGGTACACTATATAAAGTTGATTTCACTGATTTTCCGCTGACAGGGAAGTTTGCATCAACAGGCAAATATTGTTCCCATTCAATGGCTTTTGTGTTCTCAAATAATTCATCAAAAGTCGTTGCAGGGAATTGTGCAACAACGATTTTTACTCGATCGGCAACTCGAAGCCAAAGATTTGTTCGAGCAATCGCTCTTTCATCACCTTCAAAATAGATTTTGCCGTTTTCTGTTTTCGTTTCGTATCCTAATGCTTTTACTTCGTCTGCAACAATTGATTCTAATCCCATTGCAGATGTTGCTACTAGTTGAAATTTTGTCATTTACATCCATCCTTGATGTTCAATTTCCCATATTTTCAAGAAGTCTATTATATCATCAATTCGCTTAGGCTTACAAAAATAATATCCTTGAATATAATCACAACCCATATTCTTTAATAAGTTGCATTGTTGAATGCTTTCAACCCCTTCAGCAACAACTTGAATATTCAAGCGGTGAGCCATTTGAATAATTGCATCAACAACAGCTTGTTTATCAGCAAAAGCGGTAATATGTTGAATAAAACTTTTATCAATTTTCAAAAAGTCAATCGGAAATCTTACTAAGTAGCTGAGAGATGAATAACCCGTGCCAAAATCATCGATGGCTATTTTAAAACCAAGTTGCTTTAATCGAACTAATTTTCTAATCGTATCCGCATCGTTATTCATAATTGTTCGTTCTGTTACTTCCAACTCTAAATTTTTTGCTGATATGTTATTTCGTTCTAATATCGTTTGGATTGATTGTAAAAAATTATATTGCTGAAAGTGAAGCCCGGAAATATTAATTGAGATTTGGAGATTTGGAAAACCTGATTGATGAAGATAACTGATATCATTACATACTAAATCAATGATTAATTCTGATAAAGGGATAATTAAGCCGCTTTCTTCTGCATATGGAATAAATTCATTTGGCGAAACATATCCTAATTTTTCATTTTCCCAACGAATTAGCGCTTCTAAACCCATTACTTGATTTGTAGTTAAACATACTTTTGGTTGATACATTAAAGTAAATTGTTTATTGTCTATCCCTTTCCGCATTTCATTATCAAGAATTAATAATTTGGCCTTATTCACATTTAATTCATCAAAATAAAAGGAGAAATGATTCGCACCTTTTTGCTTTGCATAATACATTGCTTTATCTGCACAATAGATGAGCTCGTCTGTCGTTTGGCCGTCAATGGGGTAAAGGCTAATGCCAATGCTCGTTGACATATAGATTTCATGACCATCAATAAAAAAAGGTTCCTCTATTTTACGAATAATTTTTTCTGCAAAGTGTGCAGCGTCTCTCGGGTGAGAAATATTTACTAAAGTGATGATAAATTCATCTCCTCCATGGCGGGCAATTATATCTTTTTCACTCACTAAATTTTTTAAGCGGTTCGCTACTTCCACAAGCAAAGCATCGCCAATTATATGACCTAACGTATCATTTACTTGCTTAAAACGATTTAAGTCTATGAAAATCACAGCATGTTGTACTTTCATTTTTTTATTATTCAAAGTGTTGGAATCCAAAAGAGAATTCATTTTCACTAAGTAAGAATATCGATTATTCACATTGGTAAGTGTATCGGTTAAGATTTTATTTTTTAATTCATCTTCAATAATCTTTTTCTCTGATATATCAGAAAATATCCCGATATAGTTTGTAATTTCCCCTTGTTCATTTTTAATGGCCTTAATTTTTAACCACTCAGGATAAATTTCGCCATCTTTTTTTCGATTCCATATTTCTCCTTGCCATATCCCTTGTTGATGAATGGATTCCCACATAGATTGATAAAATCTGTGATCATGCATGCCAGATTGGAGGATTGTAGGATTTTTTCCAACAACCTCATCAAAATGATAGCGAGTTACGTATTCAAAAGCTGGGTTAACGAATATAATTCTCTTCGTTTCATCCGTTACGAGTACGCCTTCAGTCATATTATCCATAATGATTTTTAATACCTTCGCTGATATTGACTCGGTTATCTGTTTATCTATTGATTGATTTTCATTTTTCCCCACCATTATCCATTCTCCCCCGCATCGATTATATAAAGAAAAGCTCTCCTTTAATGGAGAGCTTATGACGATAATTTTAATTGAAGTATACGATGAACATTTAAAAATGTGTTTGTTTCCTTATCATAGTGATTTCTGTAAGCCATGTTCTGTGCCTGCGTACTCAAACGGCGATCGCCTCGTACTGTCAGGTAGTAATCATCTATCTACGGGAAGAACCACTCTTCCCGTCCCTCCCTCCGTTCATTTCCTTCGGGAGGGCGCCCCTACCATAATTTGGGTTTCTCACTCGTGGGGTTTACCGCGTTCCACCTTCACCGTTTCCAGTGAAGCTACGTCACTGTGGCACTTTTCAGGAAGTGTCGACCATATCGCACGAAGCGACTTAGGTCTTCCTTCCGCCGTCAAAGCTTTAAAAGCTTTGCCTTACCTTATTTTTTCGGTAAGCACGAACACTACGGTCATCTCAGATCCGTGTGAGCATGGACTTTCCTCTACAAACGAAAATCGTTTGCAGCGATTACTCGAAACCACTATGATCTAAAAATCATTATACTAGACAATTAATTCAAAAACAACTTGAGGATTTTATCAATCATACAATTTACTTCCAAACACATGTTTCTCTAAATTCGATAATCGTTTTAAAATATCAAAATTCGTATTTCCTAAAGTTTGTTGAGGTATCTGTTGTTTCTTAGTCGCATTTTCTAGTTCTTTTTTCAAACGTTCGTTTTCAGCTTGTAATTCTTCAATCATTTTATTGAAATTGTCGTAATCTTCCATGATAATATCTAAAAATTGGTCTACTTCATCGACATTGTAACCCTTCATTTGTCTTTTAAATTCTTTTTCCAATATCATTTTGGAATTTAACTTTATTTCCATGTACATCGCCCTTCCATCGATACATACGTACCCTATATTATACCACATATAACGTTATAAAAGGACAAAGAAACATCTTATAATTATATTTTTTTGCAATTTTCGACTCATCGAAGGAAAAGATTTTGTCAATATTTGCGCTTACCTGGGAAATGAAAGTTTTATTCAAAAGTATGAAATAATTTCCCATTTTTCTTTTTTATACGCTGCAAACGTTTATCCCAAGTTTCTAGCTGTTTTTTCTTTTGATTCTCATTGATAAATGTTGCCTGTTGAAGCAAATCTATTCCTTTTATTGTATACTGTAATGCTTTTGAATAGTCTTTCATTTGATGTTCATAGAGCATTGCCAATTGTTCAAAAGCTTTCAATTTTTTTCTCTCGTCAATTATATGTAAGGCCTTTTGAAAAGATTCAATTGATTCTAGAAATTGTTTATTACGTTTTTGTTGAAATGCTAAATAGAAATATGCAAGACCTGATTCTTTTACATCAAATTGATTTGTTACAGATAATAATACTTTCTCGCTTTGTTGACGTTCCTTTAAATCATCGTACCATTTTCCAATATTTATATATGTAACTGCATCATCTCGTAACGCATGGTCAAGAAGAAGAGTTGTTGAATGAATATAAAGCGTCAATAATGATAATATATCCCATTCATTGTGTTGAAGAACTTTCATTAGTTCGATAGCATTTCCGCTCTTCACCGCATCTGCATAAATAATCGGAGCAAGAAATCCCGGAATATCATGTTCCCTTTTGAAACCTAATTTTTCTTCTTCCACTTTCGTCAACTTTACTTTTTCTAAGTGGTTTTTCCAGATTCGCTTCGAACTATGTAATAAATCTATTTGCCTAGGCGTTTGTAATTTCGGCAAAAAGTTTTTATGAAAAGTCCAACGCATCTCAAGCTGCGGCCAATCAAAACTTTTCCCGTTGTATGATACAATTGTATTTCCCCATTGCCATAGCTTTGATTCAAATAATAATGCTGCTTCATTTGCTGGATCAGCTAATACGTATTGATTCAACACAAATTCCTCTTCATCAATTCCAAGTAAACCAATGAGAAAAATTTGGGTTCCAACTCCCTTTAAGCCCGTTGTTTCTGTATCAAAAAACAACACTGTTTCCTCTGAGGATATAGCATATGGATGGTGAAATTTAGTCTGTTCCCACTTCTCTACTGCCTGAAAAAATTGTTGAAGTTGATACCATCCATGCTGATAAGTAAATGGATATCGTACTTGTCGATGAAACACCACTCCAAAGTCATTTTCTACGATAGAAAGCCCAGTCTTTCCCCAATTGGAAATATAGGCTGGTTTTTCTGGTTTTTGATATGAAGGTTGTTCAGAATGCTGTTCTTTCTTCTTTCCAAGCATTTTTTTCAGTTGCATTATTTTATTTTCGTAACTCATACCATCACATCATTTCATTAAATAAAATCTTTAATATTTTCAATACTCTCGATTTTCCATCGGATAAATTATCTTGTGCACCGATGCAAGACGGGCAACCATATTCACATGGGCAAGATAAGACATGTTCAATCGTTAATTCTAAAATAGGTACGAGAAGATCATATACTTTCTCACTTAAACCGATTCCCCCAGGATAGCTGTCATAAATAAACAAAGTCGGTTTTTCATTGTGTACGGACTTTACTTGTGGAACAACTGTGACATCATTTCGATCGCATTGGATATACAACGGGATGAATGATCCGATGGCATACGCAGCCCCAGTTAATGCATCTGTCAGCATCTCCTCTGACCAATTTTCCGGCAAATCAAAGGAAATCCACGTAGCATTTGTATGCATCTCCATAGGTGGTATATGAATCTTTCCGGATCCAATATTATCTAATGTTGTCATATGAATCTTTTTGAAAATAGTAGGTATAGCGACTAAACTTACATCTCCGTAGCTAACCGTCACATTCTGATACATAGCTGATTTATCTTCACTTAACACTTTTAGTTCCACAGCTAAATTGGCGTCTGTGTAGTAATTTACATCGACTTCACGAACATATGCCTTCTTCTCTTCCCAATCGAGTTTTTCCACTTGGTATTGAACTCCTTGATGAAGATAAATCGCTTCTTCATGCAATAACGTCATAGCAGAATACGTATCCATTTCACCAATTACTTTCGTGCCCGCTGGAATGGTTTGGTCAATAATGACGACATTTTCGCCAGCAGCTGAACGCAAGTTTACATCATGAGCTGGAAAACGGTCGCTCATCCAATAATAATGAGCATTTGTTTTCACTAGAACGCCCTCTTCTTGCAAATACTCCAACAACTCTTGAACTTCAAATTCTCCATAAGTTTCATTCGTCGAAAAAGGTAATTCAAATGAAGCACACTTTAAATGACTCATCAAAATCAAAATATTATCTGGATTAATAAGTGCTTCTTCCGGAGCGTTGCCCAGTAAATAGTCCGGGTGGTTGACGACATATTGGTCAAGAGCAGTAGAATTTGCTACATATATTACCAATGCGGAATCTTGTCTTCTCCCCGCTCGTCCAGCTTGTTGCCATGCACTGGCGATATTTCCTGGATATCCTGTCATAATACAGGCTTGTAACTGTCCGATATCGACACCTAATTCAAGGGCATTCGTACTAACAACAATTTGGATTGTGCCATCTCGCAAACCTTTTTCAATTTGACGCCGCTCTGAAGGTAAATATCCGCCGCGATAGCCTTGAATTGATTCATCTGCAATTTTATTTTTTGTTAGCTGTTTTAAATACGTAACGAGCCTTTCGACGCTCACACGGGATTTGGCAAAGACAATCGTTTGAATCCCAGCTTGATATAATTTCGCTGCTAAATCTCTCGCTTCTAAGATAGAACTTCTTCGAACACCAAATGTTGTATGTATAATTGGAGGATTATAGAAAATAAAAGTTTTCTTTCCTACCGGTGCACCTGATTGAGAAATTAATTCATGCTTCGTATTTGTTAATTTTTCAGCCAACTCTTTTGGGTTTTTGATCGTTGCTGATGTACAAATAAAAACAGGATTGCTGCCGTAAAAATGGCAAATGCGAAGCAATCTCCGAAGGACATGGGCTACATGACTGCCAAAAACACCTTTATATGTATGGAGTTCATCGATGACTATAAACTTTAAATTTTCAAAAAGCGAGACCCATTTCGTATGGTGGGGCAAAATGCCTGAATGTAACATATCGGGATTCGTCATTACAATGTGGCCAGCTTTTCTTACTTTTTGCCGAATATTTGGTGCTGTATCACCATCATAAGTATAGCTGTATATATCCTCATCCATGGCGTCAATCAAGTGATTTAAATCTGTCTTTTGATCTTGTGCCAACGCTTTTGTCGGAAATAAATAAATCGCTCTTGATGAAGGGTCTTCTAAAATTTTTTGTAATACGGGCAAATGATAACAGAGAGACTTTCCGGAAGCGGTTGGCGTAATTGCAGTAAAAGATTTTCCTGCAAGAGCTAAATCAAATGCTTGGCGTTGATGCGTATATAATTTTTTTATTCCTCGCTCTTGTAGCGCTTTTTTTATAGAAGGATGAAGATGTTTGGGAAAATCTGCGTACTGCCCTTCTCTACCTTCCATTGTCACGATATGAGCAATATTTTGTTTTATTTCTTCATCTTCTTTCCATTCCCTAACTAATTCATCAATCGTTCTTTTTTTCTTCACCGTTCTTCTCCTCCAAATACCTTAACAATGTTGAAAGTATATATTGCACCGAATGCACCGATTGAAGGAATCTTTTTTTGCTCGTTTCTTTATAAAAGGATTGTACGACGAACTGATCCATCGATTCTACGACATTGTAAATTTGTTGTATATGCACATATTTTGGCTTAGTTTCTTCAATCCATTGAATGGCCAGTTCTTTCCAGTCTATGAGGTATTGGTGTACATCATCCGAATGCGGTTTAACTTCTTCAAAAAATAGAGGTGTTGCGTCAAGTTCTCTCATTTCAAAAAAACGTTTTCTTGACGCATCACACTCATCCAATAACCATTTCGTCAGTTCTAGCAGTTTCATAGAGATTACCCTCTTATTCTTAGTGTATCAAAATCTATTCTAATTCACTAGCAATAGGGGAACAAGCATTCTTTACATGAACATTCTTTTCTGCTAATCTTACTTTTTGATGAGTGGAAACAATTTGTCCGAAAAAGTAGTCATTAATCATAGCTCGTTCATTTTCTAGTTTGGCGGTCATCATTTCATCTAAACAATCCAATTGAGATATAAGCAATTGAAATTTATTCATACGAATCCCTCCTTATTATTTTGTTAATTCAATATATATAGGAGAAAACCTTTCATCTAGCCAAAACTAGACATCGTTAGCTAAAAGAACAATTTTTTCGATAAATTTTTATGTTAAACTTATTTCTAGTTTTGGATATCATTTTCAAGAGGGTGATTTTAGGATGCTCAAATATCCGAACGGAAAACCATATAAACCGAAAAGTACGACATCAAATGCGAATCCTATTCAAGAGAACAAAGATTTTTCATTTGGAAATCGAGGAAAAACTCTTGAAGATGAAATCAATGAGACAAATGCGTACTATTTAAGTAGACAAATTGCAATCATTCATAAGAAACCTGTTCCCATCCAAATCGTCAGAGTAGAGTATCCAAAAAGGAGTGCGGCAGTCATTCGAGAAGCATATTTTCGTACTCCATCTACTACAGATTATAATGGGGTGTGGAACGGCTACTACATTGATTTTGAAGCAAAAGAAACGGAAAGTAAAACTTCTTTCCCTTTAAAAAATGTACATGAACATCAAATCACCCACATGAAAAATGTAACCAGTCAACAAGGAATAGCATTTACCATTGTGCGTTTTTCTAAACTGGATCGATACTTTTTACTACCTTTTTCCGTTTTATATGATGCGTGGTGCAACATGAAAAACGGAGGACGAAAATCGATACCAATCGATACATTTGAGGAGAAAAGCTATGAAATCATTCCAGGTTATAATCCTAGAATCGATTATTTAAATGCTATAAAAAAACTCATTTCCAATGGAGAATGATAGACATGAAGCGAGGAGATAGAATTGAGTGAAAATAGACGCTCTCGAACAGAAATACGAAAAATACGAGAATCTCAACAAAAAAATCATAAAAAACCTATAAAAAAATGGTTGAAATGGGGAATCATCTCCATTTTTACTCTCTTTTTCGCCGGTTTAGTTTTTGGAGCGGGATTGTTCTTTTATTACGCAAGTTCAGCGCCTGAGTTGAATGAAGAATTATTGAAAGATCCGATTTCTGCAGAGTTTTACGACATGAATGGAGAACTCTTTGCAACAATCGGTGTTGAGAACCGAAAATATGTTGAATATGACGAGATTCCACAAGAAATGGTTGATGCGATTCTTGCAACAGAAGACGTAAGATTTTTTGATCATTTTGGAATTGACTTATTCCGTCTAGGTGGTGCGGTAATCGCGAACTTTACCGGCGGATTTGGTTCACAAGGAGCAAGTACGATTACTCAACAAGTAGTGAAAAACTCTTTTTTAAGCAATGAAAAAACATTAAAACGTAAGGCGCAAGAAGCATGGTTATCGATTCAATTAGAACGCATGTATGACAAAGAAGAAATATTTGAAATGTATTTCAATAAAGTTTTGATTTCAGGGAACATTTATGGATTTGCTACAGGAGCTGAATACTTCTTTGGCAAAGAATTAAATGAATTAGAGCTAGATGAAATTGCCTTATTAGCCGGTATGCCACAAAGTCCAAACAATTACAATCCGTTTAAAAATCCAGATAGAGCGGAGAAACGCCGCAATATCGTATTAAGTTTAATGGTTCAACACGGAAAAATTACGGAAGCCGAGGCTGAGGAAGCAAAGAAAATCGGTGTGGCTTCACGCTTATTGCCGGAAGAACAAAGAAAAGGCGTTGCCGGCACAAAATACGATGCCTTTTTAGACATTGTATTAAATGAAATTGAAGATCGGGATCCAAGTCTATTATCTGAAGGTATAAAAGTTTATACAACGTTGGATCCAAAAGCACAAACTACCGTTGAAAATATCATGAATAACGCAAGCAATTTCCCGACAGAAACGATTCAATCCGGGGTGGCAGTTGTTGATACAACATCCGGTGCACTGCGAGCAATTGGCGGTGGACGCAATTATGGTGCAGGTAGAGGCTATAACTACGCTGACGACGCAAAAAGACCTCCTGGTTCAACAATGAAACCGCTAATCGCATATGGTCCTGCCATTGAATATTTCAAATGGTCTACCGGAAAAACCATTGTGGATGAACCACATACGTATTCCAATGGTAAACAATTCGGAAACTGGGACGGAAAATATTTTGGCCCAATTACTATTAGGGAAGCGTTATATGCTTCTCGAAATATCCCAGCAGTAAAAATATTGCAAGAAGTTGGGCTCAACCAAGCAAAAGAATTCATTTCAAAATTGGGTATTGAAAGAGATGAAATTGTAGAAGCAGATGCTATTGGTGGCGGTAAAATTGAATTATCGCCTATCGAAATCGCTGCGGCATATGCAGCTTTCGGTAATAACGGTGTTTATAACAAACCATATGCCATTAAAGAAATTGTTTTCCGAGATGGCTCTAAAATCTCGTACAAACCTGATCCGGTAGTGGCGATGAATGACTATACAGCTTATATGGTTACAGATATGCTTCGTGATGTAGTAAGTTCAAAAAGAAACGCAACAGGTACAGCAGCAAGAGTTTCAGGATTAGATATCGCCGGGAAAACTGGTACAACAAACTATGGTGCCGATGAATTTAGAAAATATAACCTGCCAAGTACAGCAGTGCCAGATTCATGGTTTGTCGGATATTCAACGAATTATTCCATTGCTATTTGGAGTGGATACGAAAAACGTTCTGAGCCTATAACCACTTGGGATGAACGCCGCCTTCCACAAGTATTGTTTAGTAAAATCATGGGGGAAATTTCTCAAGGAAAAGAGACGAAACGATTTGCAAAACCAAATTCAGTCGTTGAAGTAACAATTGAAGTTGGTACAGAACCGTTAAAACTCGCAAGTAAAAATACACCTAGTGAACTTCGAAGAACAGAGCTGTTTGTACGTGGAACAGAACCAAAAGAAGTTTCTGATGCATATGAAGAAGTGGATATAGGAGCACCGTTTAATTTACAAGCAGTTAACCAAGTATTTGGAGTAGTTGATTTAACATGGGACTACACAATTCCGGAAGACTATGAAGGTTCGGATGTTCAATATGAAGTATCCATGCAATCCGATGATGGCAAATCATCCGTCGTCACAATTACAGCGGATAAAAATGCTTCCATATCAGGTATTGAAGCCGGCAAAACATATACTTTCACCGTTGTTGCAATTATTGGAGAAAACCGAAGCACACCAGCATCTGTATCCATTACTATTGATGGCGGAATAACAGAACCGGATGTTGAATTACCTGATGATACTGAGGAACCTTCAACTGACCATCCACCAAATCATAACGGAAACAACGGTAACCAAGGAAATCCAAATGGTAATAATGGTAATAATGGTAATAACGGAAATAATGGAAACAACAACGGAAATAACAATGGTAATCCAAATAATGGAAACAACAACGATTTTGATGATTGGTTCTCACCAGGAGGAGAAGGCAATGTCGTAAATCCCCCTAATGGACCAACACCACCTGGGGAAGCTTCAAAAGACGACTAAAATTCAATAATCATTCATTTATCAAAGTGACAGGATTAATCCTGTCACTTTTCTTTTCTATTTCATCCAATAAAGAAAGGATTCGTTGATTCTGTTCTACTATCTTGTCAACATTTTTCTTTATTTGAACAATCAAATTAAAGAAAAGGTATGCAACTATAAACAATACTACATATGGAATAAGTGCTAAAAGAAAAAGCATAAAATTTTGCACTTTCTATATAATCAACTGCTATTGGAATAATTTGTTAATATCTCCCCACAAAAAAGTGGCACAAACGATTACACTCGCCTATGCCACTATTGTTCCATGCATTATTTCTGTACCCTTAACCGCGCATATCGTTTCTTCAATTCTTTAAATAACTCATCTAACTGCACAAAACATGCGTATTGTCCGGGTCTTCCTTTGATGAATTGAAAACGCTCCATCCCATTCAATGGCATTGCCTCATATTCTTCAGAGAGCAAGAACTGTTGAACTTGCGATTCTGAAGTTTTGACAATCAACTCCTCAAACAAACTAATGCCTTGCTCCATTAAACTCTGAGCTTTTTTTCCATTGCGTTCGTCATGCGCATCAAAAATTTCTTTTGATAACTTTTCCCAAGCTTCAAAATAAGGCTCGATTTGTTCCTTTTGTATAGCATCTTTCCTTACCCGTATCATTGTTTAACCAACCCTTTTTTCAACCGTTTTTGCCCTTCGCGACATAAGTCAAGCAATGGACATTGATGGCACTGAGGGTTTTGTGCCTTGCAATGGTAACGGCCAAAGAAAATTAATTGATGATGGGTTTTGGACCATCTTTCTTTGGGTGTTTTTTTCATTAGCGTTTCTTCTACTTCTAACACGCTGTCCTTCCATCGACAAAGCCCAAGTCGTTTTGTTACTCTTTCTACATGGGTATCTACCGCGAAAGCCGGAATTCCAAAAGCCACTGACATCACAACATTCGCTGTCTTTCTTCCAACTCCAGGTAATGAAGTTAACTCTTCTCTCGTTTTTGGAATTTCTCCATTAAATTCTTTTATAAGTTTTTCACACAACTTTTGAATATTTTTTGCTTTATTGCGATAAAGCCCAATGGAACGAATATCTTGCTGCAACTCCTCCAATGGTACCGATAAATAATCTTCTGGTGTTTTATATTTTTGAAACAAATTTTTTGTCACTTTATTGACAAGTTGATCAGTACATTGGGCAGATAGAAGAGTTGCGATTGTCAGTTCAAATGCATTGCTGTGTACAAGCTCACAGTGGGCATCTGGGAACATTTCGTCGATTACTTCTAAACAATGCTCCCACTGTTTTTTTGTCAACATTCTATCTCCCCTATTCTCTTTCATCTAACCAATTGTAAAATGGTACTTTTTTTCGATTTTCTGTTGTACTTTGATTCGGAGGGACGGAAGGTGAATTATGTTTTGCAAATTGCTCCCGCTGCTTTTCAATTTGCTGGATTGTTCGAATATTTTTCTTTTTCCATTCAAATAAAATACGGTCAATGTAACGGAAAGACAATTTTCCAGCTAGCACTGCTTCCTTCAAAGCTTCTCGTATAATTTTTGGAGGGTGATGATCCTGATCTAACCATAAAGAAATGGTTTCAATCTCAATCGGTGATAGTAAACGACCAAATTCCTGTTCAAAAAGGGAGAATAATTCCCCTTCCTCATTTTTCTTTTGGAATTCTTCTTGCTTCATGGATTGTGCTTCCATTAAATCTAATATTCTATCCCATAGAGGGAAAATTGAATATTTCTCATAAATTTTGCCGCTTGAGTCGATTCCTTGAGTGATTTCGATAAAGCCTTTTTGAAGCAATCGTTGTAACTTCGCAGTAATTTCATTTTCCGTAAAATGCATTCTGTCCGCTAATGCACTTGGGGGAGGAAAATCAATGTTGTCGGAATGGAATGCAATAAGTTGGAGTAATAGCAATGCTTCATCATCAGAAATCCCCAATCTTTTGTAATATCGAAAAAATAGTTCTGGGATGCTTACATTTTTTTGCTCTATCCAGTTACGGAGTCGATGATTTTGTTCCTTCATATGCTTGACTCCTTTCATTATGAAGTAAGCGTCCGTAATATACGGACGCTACGTATTGCGAAACTGCTTATTCTTGCCATTTATCTTTAACAAATCGATCGATTCGTTCAATGGCTTCTTCAATTAAGTTTAAAGATGTTGCGTAACTGATTCGAATTGTCGTTGGCGCTCCAAAACCAGAACCTGGGATTACCGCTACGTTTGCTTCCGTTAGCAACGCACTTGCAAATTCATCTACTGAAGCAAATCCAGTTTTTTGAGCTGCCTCGCTGACATCTGGCAATAAATAAAAGGCACCTTGAGGTTTCACTACTTTGAAACCAGGAATTGCACTTAATTTTGGATAAATAGTTTCTAATCGATACTCAAAGGCTTTTCTCATTTCTTCTACAGAGTCTTGTGGTCCATTGTAAGCTTCAATCGCTGCATATTGAGATGCAGTTGTTGGATTGGAAGTTGAATGAGATGCCAAATCTGTCATCGCATTAATAATATCTGCATTACCTGCAGCATAACCGATTCTCCATCCCGTCATTGAATGGGATTTTGAAACACCATTAATAACAATCGTTTGAGCTTTCACTTCTTCGGAAATTTGTGCGATAGAGAAGTGCTCCGCTCCATTGTATAATAGTTTTTCGTAAATTTCATCTGATACAATCAGAATATTATTTTCTAATGCTATTTTCGCAATGTCTTCCAATTCTTCACGAGTATAAACCATTCCCGTAGGATTGCTTGGTGAATTGATAATAACCGCTTTTGTTTTATCCGTAATAGCATTTTTTAGCTGTTCAGCAGTAATTTTGTAGTTTTGTTCACTTGTTGCTTCAATATAAACTGGTACTCCACCAGCCAGTTTTACTTGCTCAGGATATGAAACCCAATATGGAATTGGAATAATAACTTCATCGCCTTCATTTAAAATCACTTGGAATAATGTGTAAAGAACATGCTTCGCTCCAACACCAACAATGATTTCATTAGGTTTATATTCCAATTGATTATCTCGTTTAAATTTCTCAATAATCGCTTGTTTTAAAGCAGGAAGACCTCCAGAAGGCGTATACTTTGTATACCCTTGTTGCATTGAATCAATGGCTGCATCCATGATGTTTTGTGGAGTGTTAAAATCTGGTTCACCAGCTCCAAGACCAATCACGTCAATGCCTTGCGCTTTCATTTCTTTTGCTTTTGCTGTAATTGCTAAAGTTGTAGATGGTGTTAAAGTTTTTACACGATTGGCTAATAATTCTTTCATTTGTAATCTTCTCCCCTATAAGTTCAAAATGCGTTTCCACCATTGTCCATCTTCAAACAAAATGTAGACGTAATTGAGTTTATCCGATTTGTTGATATAAGCGATTTCCCAAACAGCGCCTGGTTCCTCATAGCCTAATTTTGTATGAAGCACTTGTTTAACATTTTGTTCATCTAAAAATGATTTAGCCTCATCTTCTGTTATACCGTCTTTTAAGCTAACGATTTGTATCGATTTATCATCTAATGTAATCGGTACAAAAACAGCCTTTTCCTCACCCTTTTCATCGACTCCGAAAACGGTGACATACGGTTTATTTCCATTGTAAACATAAGCATCAGTGGCCGTTTTGATGGAATTAGATGAAATTGCTAACTCCACAGCCTGCTTCTCTATTTTTACAAATGGGCTTGACGCTTTCCAGAAGACTAAAACAGATATTCCAATAGTTAATATTAACATAAAACTTGTGATAAAAATAATCCAATTTTTCATTTAAACACCTTATATTTTATGGAATAATTTTTTCTTTTTTTCAATTGTTGTCTACCTGCTTTCCTTCCTCACCTTTGTTATTATACCAATGTTGTAAGTCTTTCACCATATGTTGTAGAGGGAGTTTTTCAATTTTAATGTTAGGAAGTGCTTTTATAAATTCTTGACCATACGATTTCGTTTCAATACGTCGATCCAGTACAATGAACACTCCTTTATCTTTTGACGAGCGAATGAGTCTCCCGAATCCTTGCTTGAATCGTAATATTGCCTCAGGTAAAGATAAATCTATAAAAGCGTTTTGCCCTTTTTCTGTTAACATCGTTGCTTTTGCTTTAAACGTTGGCTCATCAGGGGAAGAAAAAGGTAGCCTTACTATGATGACAGCACTCAAATCTTCTCCAGGTACATCGACCCCTTCCCAAAAACTGTTCGTACCAAACAATACAGATCGATGGAATTTTTGGAATGATTTTAATAACCGCATTCGGCTACCGCTCGTAACACCTTGTGCAAATAACAAATAGTCATTTAATAATTCTGCTTCTTGAATAAGCTCAACCGTTCTCTTTAGCATATCTTGCGAAGTAAATAAAACAAAACATCGCCCTTCAATCGTTTGAATAATTTGAGTTACAGCCGCTGCAACCGATTCAATATAATCCGACTGCGATACTCCTTGAATATCTGGCATATCGGATACGATATAACCTTTCGCTCCACCGTAATAGTTTTGGGGAGCTTCCAATTTAAGAATCGGGACATTGTCGGCGATTCCTAATTGTTTTGCTATAAATCGCTCATTATTCGGAATGGTCAAAGTGCCCGACGTCCATATAACACCTGCGTTTTTCCTTAAATTATTAAACAATACATCGACTGTTTCTGTTATTTCAATCGGCTTCTTGTATATTTGAAGGCTGCCTGGGATATGCCGTTTATCTATTTCAACCCAAACGGCAAATTGATTGCTTTTTACAAAAAATAGTTCATCCCACTCTGCTAATTTGATTTTTAATTCTCGTATCCAATAATCCCAACGTTCTAACAGCAGCTTGTTTTTCTTTGGAAGTTCTTCAACATCTTGACGAACTTGGTTTGAAACATATTCCGCTAAATCAATCCATTTTTGCAAAGTTCTCGAAACATCTTTCAACAATGGCATATTTAATGATAAATCTTTTAAAAATGCCGTCTGTTTATAATCTAATAAAGGAGGTTTTTGATTTTGTATTGAAATTGCAAGTGTTTGCATTGCCCTTTCAATACGTTCCAAAGTTGTTGCAAAAGACTTTTCTAATTGGAAAAACAGTTGTTCAGAGACTCTTCCTGTTTGTACGGCTGCTTTTCGAAAAGCTTGGAATAGACCTGAATCAGAAGAAATTCCAATCTGACCAAAAAGATATTTCCATTGAGCATAAGAAAACATAATTTGATCACGTTGAATTGCTGCTTGTACAAATTGGTGCGCTTCGTCAATTACCCATCCGTCAATCGATTGGAAAATCGGCTCAATACGCACTAAATCAGCTAGCAACATTGCATGGTTCGTTACAATAATATCTGACTCTAAGCTTTCCTTAATGGCTTTTTCAAAAAAATCAAAAGAATTTTGGTGATTGCGATTTTTTTTGCGAATTTTTTCAACGAATAATTGCCCTCCGCCGGATAGATTCAATTCACTTAAATCACCAGTATTCGTTTTTGATAGCCATACGATAATTTGCAAAATCGTCAACGTTTCATCGTAGGAATGTCCATCTTGTTGAATGAGCTGTTCAAATAACTCTAAATCGATGTAATTTTGCATTCCTTTTAGTAGAGATACATTTACCTTTATTCCTAAAACCTTTTCAATTTTAGGAATCTCTTTATATAAGATTTGTTCAAGTAAATATGACGTATAAGTACTAATGCATATTTTCTTTCCTCGTTGCTTTGCATAGATAATGGAAGGTAACAAATATCCAAGCGTTTTCCCAATCCCTGTGGATGCTTCAATCATAATTTCTTTTTTCGCTTGATAAGTTTCCCAAATGGCATCCATCATTTGAAATTGCTCTTGGCGTTTTTCAAATTTGGGAAAGTGTTTTGAAAGAAGCTCAACTTTTTCATCAGTAGAATATGGGTAACTTCCCTTCAAATCTTTTTCAGCACTTTTTAGCGCCTTTTTCTTTAATGCGAATTGTTGATAATAGATATAATCCGATTCGTTCTCGATCGTTTTCCGTTTTACTTGTAATGCTTGGAATAATAAATGGGAAATATTCGATTTTAATTTAAATGACTGTTTATGCAATTGTTCAATAGTTGGAATGGGAAGTGATAACATTTCTTCCCAACATTTCTTGAATAATAAAGCCGTTGCCATCGCATCATCATCCGCTCGATGTGCATTATTGAGCGGAATATTTAATTCGCTGGCAAGATCCGCTAATTTATAGCCTAATGCCATAGGAAACAGTATTTTAGATAGTTCAACAGTGTCAATTTTCTTCCCTTTCCATCTCGGCAATCCCGCACGTTCAAATTCCGATTGCAAAAAAGATAAATCAAAGTCGGCATTATGAGCTACAAAAACTGCATCCTGCAATATTTCATATATTTCTTCTGCATATGATTCGAATGGTAATGCGTCCTTGACGTCTTGGTCTGAAATATTTGTTAGATCTTGTATAAATAAAGGAATCGTTCTTCCTGGATGGATAAAGGTAGTGAAAGTTTTTTGCACTTCCCAATTTTTCATAATGACCATCGCAATTTGAATCATTCGATCTCCTTCTTTAGGAGAATGACCGGTCGTTTCTAAATCGACAATGACATATTTTTGATTTTCCATTTGAATCTCAACTCACATTTACATATGTTTATAATTTATAAGCGAATTTTATCATAACATAAGAATGCATGGTCTTGTTTTACATCATTCATCGAAATTCATATTTTACGAATGCTTATCGTTAATTTGGCTAATTCGCTTCGGATTTTGAGTATTTTCGAATAAAAATATATCTTATTTTGATGGCACTCATTTGCCACATAAAAAAAAGCGAAAAGGATATGAAACCTTTTCACTAAGTTAATGTTTTTAAATATGGATTCCTTTCCAAAATACAGTTCTTGCTGCATCTCCAATAAGCTCGCTTTTTGTAGGATGCGGGAAAATGATTTTCGCTAAATCTTCCGCTGTTCCACCAGCCACTTTTACTGCAAGCATGGAATTAAGAATTTCCGTCGCACCATCTCCTACAACGCATGCTCCTAAAATGCTATTGTCCTTTTTGCTTGAAATAAATTTAATGAATCCATCTGCATTTCCTTCCATCAATGCTTTCGGATTTGTTTTAAATGGTAATTTTGTAACAATGACTTCGTCTGCACTTACTTCATTTTCCAATGCCCCAAATGTCGCGATTTCAGGAGTTGAATAGACGCAACGTGGAATGGTAGATAAATCAATCGGTTCTGGTTTATTTCCTAAAATTGCTTCAATGGCATGAATCCCTTCTGCGCTCGCTGCATGTGCCAATTGATGACCTCCGATGATATCGCCAATTGCATATACATGTGGCATATTTGTTTCATAATATTCGTTAACTTTAATGTAACGGCCGTCCATTTCTAATCCAAGTGCTTCTGCAATTTCTACATTTGGTCTTCTACCTGTTGCAAATAATAAATTTTCATATGTATAAACCCCTCTTGAAGTCACAATTTCATTTCCACGAATTTCTTCAAATTCAAAATCGAGTACAAGTTCCACTCCTAACTCATGCAACTTTTTCCGTATAATTGGTCGTGCATCGGGTTCTTCTGTCTGCAAAATGTCACGGCTATGATTTAAAATCGTTACTTTTGTGCCCAATGGTGCTAAGCTAAAAGCCATCTCAATTGAAATCACGCCACCACCAATGATTGTGAGTTGCTTTGGTAGCTCTTTCATATTGAAAATCGTATCAGTTGTGTAATATGTTGCTGTCTCTAACCCTTTAAACGGAGGTACGAATGGTTTACTTCCTGTCGCTAAAATAATGTCTTTCGCCTCAAATTCTTCTCCGTTTACTTTAACAACTAAATCTTTTGTAACTTCAGCTTTTCCGGAGTAATAAGTAATCGTATTATTACCAATATAGCGATGAATATCTTCTAGTAATTGCTGAATCAAGTCTTCTTTCCGTTGCATTAGTTTTGGAAAATCGATTTCAATGTTATTAGTCGAAATCCCCCACTGCTCTCCTAGCTTCATTTTTTGAATGAGTTTCGAATGTTCAATCATGATTTTGGACGGAATGCACCCAAGATTAAAACAAGCTCCTCCCACTTTCCCTTTTTCTACTAAAGCTACGTTTAATCCGCTTCGAGCCGCATAAATTGCTGCAACATAGCCTCCTGCACCTGCTCCAATAATGGCAACGTCGTATTTCTTCATTTTCATCACCTCTTTAACAAAAATATCACCTAAAAAATTGTAAATCAATGTAAATGAAGGAATTTTTCTTATGCAAAAACAGCAAGTTTGTCATCTGAATAGTTGCAATTTCATTATGTTATTTGCCATTTTCAGAAAAATATTCTTCATTTTATTTAAAAATAAAAAGAGCAAACAGGATATGTCGTTCCAATTTGCTCTCTTTTCTACAAGATTACAGTACAGTAGCTTCAGGTTCGTAGTGAATAATTTCTTTAATTTTATTTCCTTCATCCATAATTGCCACAGTAGGCTTATGTTCCGAAAGTTTTTCTTGCTCTACGTAAGCATATGAAATAATAATTACAACATCCCCTTTTTGAACGAGGCGAGCAGCAGCTCCATTCACACAAATAACGCCGCTACCACGTTTACCTGGAATAATGTATGTTTCAAAACGAGCACCGTTATTGTTATTTACCACTTGCACTTTTTCGTTTGGAAGCATGCCTACTGCATCTAAAATATCGGCATCGATTGTAATAGAACCGACATAATTTAAATCGGCTTCTGTTACTTGTGCACGATGAATTTTTGCGTTCATCATTTCTCTAAACATTCTCTGTATCCCCTTTATTCGTAAACATAATATTGTCTATTAGTCTAGTTTTTCCAATAAATACTGCTGCTGCAAGTAAATATTGCTTTGTGCTGTCATCTATTGGTTTTAAATCTGGATAAGCTAACAATTCAATATAATCGATACGCCCTGTTGTTGTGTTCTTTAAGATATAGTCTTTTGCAACGCCAATAGCTTTTTCTGCATCTTTGGAAGATAAAAATTCCTCTTTCGCAAGCTGCAGTCCTCGATAAATTGCCGGAGCTTCCTTGCGCTCATTTTCAGACAAATACACATTTCGAGAAGATTTCGCAAGTCCGTCTTCTTCTCGAACAATTGGCACTGTACGAATTTCTAATGGGAAATTAAAATCTCTAACAAGAGTAGAAATAATGGCAGCTTGTTGTGCATCCTTTTGGCCGAAATAAGCTCTTGTCGGTTCTGCTAAATGGAATAACTTTGTAACTACTTGCAACACACCATCAAAGTGCCCTGGCCTTGATGCACCACAAAGAATCGTTGCTTGTCTGCCCGCATGAATTCGAATACCGCCATCAGTTGGATACATTTCATCAACTGATGGAGCAAACACAACATCTACTCCTACCGATTTGGCAATTTTTTGATCTCGTTCTAAATCCCTTGGATAAGTTTCATAGTCTTCATTCGGTCCGAATTGAGTAGGATTCACAAAAATACTCATGATGATAAAATCGTTTTCTTCTCTTGCCGCTTTCGCCAACGCCATATGACCTTCATGAAGATAGCCCATCGTTGGTACAAGACCGATTGTTTTTCCTTCTGCTTTTACCTTTCTTACAATCTCTTTTAGTTCGGCTATTGTTGTGACGATTTCCATCGGTTATTTGCCTCCATAAATTGAAAATAATACTTCATCTTTCATGTTGAAGCAATGTTCAGGAGCTGGGAACGAGCCATCTTTTACACTCTTTGTATACCCTTCAATCCCCTTCTGAATGTGTTCCCCAACATTTGCAAATTCCTTCGCAAATTTCGGAATATGGTGATTTCCATATCTTAATAAGTCATGGAATACTAGTACTTGTCCATCTGCTTCAGGACCAGCACCAATGCCGATTGTTGGAATAACTAGTTTATTGGATACAATTTCTGTTAATTGATGAGGAATACATTCCAATACTAGAGCCATGGCTCCTGCTTCTTGGCAACGAAGAGCATCTTCAATTAAGTTTTTAGCTTGTTCTGCCGTCTTCCCTTGGACTTTATATCCGCCTAGAACCCCAACCGATTGAGGTGTCAAACCTAAATGAGCTACAACAGGAATTCCAGCTTGAACTAATTTTTTTATCACATATAACACTTCACCGGCACCTTCTAATTTCAGTGCATCTGCTCCTGTTTCCTGCATCATGCGAACTGCTGTTTTTAACGCTTCATTCGGATCACCATGGTAGGATCCGAAAGGCATGTCCACCACTAAAAATGTGTCTTTAGCTCCTCGACGAACCGCCTTTGCATGATGAATCATATCTTCCACAGTTACTTGCACGGTAGAATCGTAGCCTAAAACAACCATCCCTAACGAGTCGCCGACAAGAATCATATCGACTTCCGCTTCTTCTGCATATTTTGCAGCAGGATAGTCGTAAGCAGTAACCATGACGATTTTCTCACGATTCTGCTTCATCTTTAAAAAATCGCTCGTTGTTTTCATATTGTTTCCTCCTTATTAAATTCGGAGGAAGAAAACAAAAAAATATCCTTCTTCCAAAAATGGACAGAAGGATAGTATTTGTTCGGATGTTTCGAACTTGTTTTCTTCCGTCCCTGTCTTACTAGATCAAGGCAGATTCCATTTATCAAGTTGCGTACAGGTACAGTTCGTTACGATACTGCCCATCGAACTACACAACTTTATTAAAAAGATACAGAAAAAAGCCTAGTTTGTAAAGCGTTGAATGAAAGATAAGACAGGGCGTTTGAAATAGCTATTGATTTTGAATCTCAATATCTGCAGAATAAACTTTCTTTATTTGACCGTTATCCAATAATATTTCCAGTACGCCTTCATCAGTAATTCCGATTGCTTTTCCTTCAATAACTTCCCTAATCGTTGATGCTCTAATTCGTTTTCCAATTGTACAAGAATGCTCTACCCACAATTGCTTAATGGACTTAAAACCATTTTCGATATACTCATCTGTATATCGTTCTAAATATGATAGAATCTCCGCAACAAGTTGTGCACGGTCCACTTTTTGCTTTTCCTCTATGGCAACTGATGTTGCAATCTCTTGCAGTTCATCTGGAAAATCAGTCTGTTCATGATTGGCGTTGATGCCAATTCCAATTAACAAACCGTCCACCCGATCCATTTCTGCTAGCATTTCCGTTAATATCCCAACGCATTTTTTTCCATTAATTAAAATATCATTTGGCCATTTAATTTCTGGTGTAAAGTTAGTATATAAAGATTTCATTGCCATTACGATGCTAACCGCAGCGATTAATGTAAATTGAGGCGCTTGGTGAGGGAGAAGATCTGGACGAACAATAACTGTCATCCAAATCCCTTTCCCTTTTGCAGAATACCATGTTCTTTGCATTCTTCCTTTTCCACCAGTTTGTTCTTCAGCAATGATAATCGTGCCGTCTTTCGCACCATCTCTTGCCAACTGGTGAGCCAGCCTTTGTGTCGAATCTATTTCTTCAAAATAATGAATCGTGTGGCCAAAGCGTTTCGTTTTTAAATAGGATGAAATTTTAGCAGCATCTACACGATCAGGTACAGCAATTAATTTATACCCTTTTTTCTTAATCGTAATAAATTCATATCCCTCATCTTGCAGATTTTGTAAATGTTTCCAAATTGCTGTACGAGAAATTCCTAAATCATCTGCCAATTGTTGCCCCGAAATTGGCTCATCTTTTGCTTCTAAAAAACGTTTAATGATTTTGTCTTTCATCGATAAATTCATTGTGGAACCATTCCTTTAAGTGTTCTTCATCATTTTTTACTCTGCCTGATAATACTGCATATAACGCTTTGTTTAATGCTTCTTTCAACCAAGGACCGCCCTTTAAACCTGACCATTCCATTAAGAGGTTGCCATTCAGTGCAAATTGTTCCATTGATTGAATTGGTAAATGTTCTTTCACCTTCGCAATATGCTCTTTTGCAAATGGAACATTTTTTCCTTGCCAAATTGCAAAATCATAAGCTGTTTCTAAAATAATTAAATCATTTAAAAAATAATCATATTCATCCCAACGTTTTAAGAGGCTGTCATACGCTTGAATCACTTTTTTCGTAAAGTTTTTTTGTTTATTGGATAATTTATAAAAATCAATAATATTCTCCATATCATTACGGTTTAGCAAACAGAGGTATGCCCATCCAACTTCCTCTTGCTTTGTGTGAAATTCCTTCCAAACCTCTAAATTCTCTCTAAAGTTGCCAGGTAAGTAAAGGGCTAAATCACTGTCGACTAGAGCTTTAACACCGAAATATACATAATCTGCTACCCACATTTTTGAGAATTCCATATGAATTCGTTCACGGGCAATAAATTCAATTAAATCACAATCTTTTTGGATGGCTTTCATCGTTGATTCATCTATATCAAAGCCTAATTGTGCAGCAAAACGCACTGCTCGAAGCATTCGAAGAGCATCTTCTCGAAATCGGGAATTGGCATCTCCAACTGCTCGAATTATACGATTCTCAATATCTTCTTTCCCACCAAATAGGTCGATAATGGTACCATCCTTTGTATAAGCCATGGCATTAATCGTAAAATCACGCCGTTCTAAATCTTTTGGCAAATCTCGTACAAATGTGACTTCTTCCGGTCGGCGAAAATCTGTATAGGTTCCGTCTGTACGATAAGTTGTTACTTCAATCGGTTTCCCTTCGTCTAAAACAACCACCGTGCCATGCTCAATTCCTACATCAACTGTATTGGAAAATATTTTTTTAATTTCCATCGGTAGTGCACTTGTTGCCACATCGACATCATGTATTTCTCGTTGCAGCAAATGGTCGCGTACTGCACCGCCAACAATGACGGCTTCAAATCCAGCTTTTTCAATTTTATCAATGACGCGCAATGCGACATCCCAATCTTTTACCTGCTTCATACTTTTAATGCCGCCAATCGATAATATAATTCTTCGTATTGATCGATAATAGGTTCTTCGTGGAATTTTGTTTGAACCGTTTGTATTGCGTTTAGTTTAAATTCCTCATGTTTATTTTCATCTGTTAACAATTCAATCGCATATGCAGCCGCTTGTTGCACATCACCTAACTCAACAACATAGCCGTTGACACCATGCTCAATTACTTCCGGTATTCCTCCAACGTTCGTTCCAATACCCGGAACACCGCATGCCATTGCTTCCAATAGCACTAAACCAAACGATTCTTTTTCAGACAATAATAATTTTAAATCGCTAATAGAAAATAATTCTTCCACATTTTCTTGTTTTCCTAAAAATAAAATATCGTCTTTATATGGAGATTCTTTCACCTGAACCATCACTCGGTGTTTTTCAGGACCATCTCCAACGAGCAGTAATTTTGCTGGAAGCTGTTTTCGAATTTCGATGAATGTTTCAACAATGTCTGGCAAGTTTTTAATCTTTCTGAAGTTTGAACAATGAATGATGACCTTTTCATCATCACGAATACCATATTGCTGTTTTAACAGAGTAGCTTTTTCTATTGGTTTAAATACGGATTCATCCACAAAATTATATATCGTTTCGATTTCTTTATTCGTACCAATAATATCATAGGTTTGTTGTTTTAATGCGTTGGATACTGCTGTGACTATGTCGGATTTTTCAATTCCATATCTGATGGCTTGGGAGAGTGTGGAATCTTGGCCTAATACAGAAATATCTGTTCCGTGTAACGTTGTGACAATTCCAATATTTTCTCCACACATATCGCGGGCAAGGACAGCACACACTGCATGCGGTATCGCATAATGAACATGCAATACATCTAATTTTTCATCTAAAATGACATCGACCATTTTACTTGCCAAAGCGATATCATACGGAGGATATTGAAAAACGGAATAATTATTTACTTCTACTTCGTGGTAAAAAACATTCGGGTAAATTTTCTTTAACCGAAAAGGAACACTAGAAGTGATAAAATGGATTTCATGACCGCGCTCAGCAAGTTTTTTACCAAGCTCTGTCGCTAACACTCCTGAGCCACCCACAGTAGGGTAACATGTAATACCTATCTTTAATTTTCTCACCGACACACGTCCTTTCAATTTATGCGTATTCATTATATATTCACTAATTTATACCAACATAACGAAAAGACTAAACTGTTAAACTGCATAATGGCATTCAAATAAGGGAAATCAACAGTATAGCCACTGTTTAATTAAATTTTCTTTCTTGAATGAGTCTCCAATCAACGAAACCTTTTTGGAGCCCTTTTAATAAGATTTCTGCCGTTCCCATATTCGTTGCAAGCGGAACGTGATAAACATCACATAAACGCACGAGGGCTGTAACGTCTGGTTCATGAGGTTGCGCAGTTAACGGATCGCGGAAGAAAAATACCATATCCATATCGTTGTTTGCAATCATCGCTCCAATCTGTTGATCGCCCCCTAATGGACCTGATCGGAAACACGTAACCTCTAATCCAACTTCTTCAATGATGCGGCGACCTGTTGTTCCTGTAGCATATAATTCATGTTGCTGTAATATTTCTTTATATGCAATGGCAAACTCGACAAGACTATCTTTTTTACGATCATGGGCAATTAATGCAATTTTCATATTCACTCATTCCAATCTTCCCGATTTATAAAATATTTTCCATTCCATAAACTAATTTGTCTAGTTCCATGACTTTTTCGACACAATACACAATGCCATCCATAAAGGATTCTCGGTTAAAGGAATCATGACGAATGGTTAATAATTGACCTTTTCCGCCAAAAATTACCTCTTGGTGAGCGACTAATCCAGGAAGGCGAACAGAGTGAATACGCATCCCTTCAAAATCTGCTCCTCTTGCACCTTTCATTGTTTCCTCTTCTAATGGATGTCCTTGTTTTTGCGCTTCTCTAACTTCTGCAATCATTTGAGCTGTTTTCTTTGCTGTACCAGAAGGAGCATCTAATTTGCGATCATGATGTAATTCGATAATTTCAACGTTAGGCAAATATTTTGCCGCTTCTTTTGCAAACTTCATCATTAACACAGCACCAATGGCAAAATTCGGTGCAATAATACAACCCGTTTTTTGTTCTTCGGCAAGCTGAATTAATTCCTCTAGTTGTTCGTCTGTAAATCCTGTAGTTCCAACAACTGGACGAACGTTATGTAAAAGAGATACCTTTACATGGTCATACACTGCTTGAGGGCTTGTTAAATCAATTAATACATCAGGTTTTGTTTCTTCAATTAATTGTTTTAAATTCAAATAAATTGGTACATCTAAATCGGGTGGAAACATTTCAAGTTCCGCAAGACTTTCTCCAACATGTTTGTAATCAAGAGCTGCTACTAACTCCATTCCTTCTTGATTGACAACAGTGTTGACAGCTTCCTTCCCCATTTTCCCTCTGCAACCTGCGATTGCTACTCTTATTGTCATTGGCATTCGTCCTTTCGTATCATCAATGTTTATTTCTTCTTATAAGGTTTCAAATGGTACTTCTATTCCCCTACTTGCTAATGTCTTTACTCCTATTTTACTTGAATGTTTGCATCCAACAAAAAATTAAGTCGAATATTGTTATGATTAAATGTTTATTATATTATCATATCACTCTTTCTTAACAATCGTAATGAAAAGGGATTTCGTTGTCAAAAGTAGAAAAATAAAACATAATTAAAATGCACTCTTGCCATAACGCCCTTTCTTCATAAGGAGGTAATAGATTGAAGGATATTAAAATCCAACAAATTATTGGAATTATTATAGGAACTGCCATTTTCAGTTTCGGTTTCGTCCATTTTAATATGTTAAATGAGCTGGGAGAAGGCGGATTTAGTGGAATTACTTTAATTCTATTTTTTACACTTAATTGGGATCCGGCAATTATGAACATCCTTTTAAATATTCCAATGTTTATTTTAGGTTGGAAATTGCTTGGACGTAAAGAGTTTTTCTACTCGGTTCTCGGCATCATAAGCGTTTCTGTATTTTTAAGAATTTTTCAAACCTATCAATTTCCGCTAGATTTGCACAACGATTTACTACTGGCATCTTTATTTGCAGGAGTATTTGTAGGTGTCGGTTTAGGTATCATTTTCCGTTGTGGTGGGACTACTGGTGGCGTTGATATCATTGCCCGCCTTGCCAATAAATATATTGGTTGGAGCATGGGAAAAACGATGTTTCTATTCGACTCTTTAGTACTAGTTGCCTCTTGGTTAACTTTCTTAAGTTCCATCACAATGATGTATACGCTTGTGGCTGTATTTGTGGGAGCTAGAGTGATTGATATCGTTCAAGAAGGGGCATATTCCGCTAAAGGGGCATTCATTATTTCCAATAAACCAGATGAAATCGCAAAATCCGTAACTGAAAAAATGAATCGTGGAATCACAGTTTTTCATGCTTACGGATACTATACAAAACAGTCAAGAGATGTGTTGTACTGCATCGTCAGTCGAAATGAAATCGTTCAACTAAAATCCATTATCCGTAAACTCGATCCAAATGCTTTCGTGTCCATTGTTGATGTAAAAGATGTAACAGGAGAAGGGTTCCGAATTGAAGAATAATAAATTGCTTTAGCCCTTTACTTGATCCCATTACATTCAGCTCGTACTTTCAAAGGCTGTCTAGGTAAATCTGCTCCATAAGACAGCCTCACAAAATGTCAAGTATATTAATGATCTTCTTTGAATTCGATCGAAATGCTCTCCTCTGTTGAATCTGATTCTTTAATATCTGAAATTCTAAAACCATCATACGATTCTTCATCTTCATTATCTAAATAGCTTAAAGATAATTTAATGGAATATATTGCAAGACATAGAATAATAATGAAACCAAGAAACCCGAACAAAAACAGTTTCGAATAACTAATCTTCATCTTTCCCCTCCTGTTCAAGCCGATTTGCTATATCTTATTAATGAAAGGGAGGGCTTATTAATTGATTCATGGAAAATTTGAATTTTTTCTTACATATTTATTTGTTCAAGTTAAATGGAATCTTTGTCACCCGTATATTCCAACTAATTATTCTTCTAAAAAGGAAAAAAGCGAATTGGCATTTGACCAACTCGCTCTTTACAGTTCATTAATCTTCATTAGAACTCATATTTGTAAATATTAAAATTAAACGCAATAGTTCTAGTACAGCCACTGCAGCTGCTGCAACATAAGTTAATGCTGCTGCACTTAATACTTTTCTTGCACCACGTTCTTCATCATTGTTAATAATTCCTAATTGAATGACTTCATTCATAGCGCGTTTCGACGCATCAAATTCCACTGGTAATGTTACAAGTTGGAACAATACGCCGGCACCAAGTAAAATAATACCTAATAAAAGCATATTGGCACTGTACGAAATAATACCGATTAGTACAAAAATCCAAGATAAACTAGATGAGAAGTTTGCAACTGGTACAAGTTTTGAACGTAAAGTTAAAAAAGAGTATGCTTCTTTATGTTGAACAGCGTGTCCGCATTCGTGGGCAGCTACTGCAATTGCAGCCAATGAATCATTATGATAGTTATCTTCAGATAATGCCACAGTTTTTGTCATCGGGTTATAGTGATCGGATAAAACACCTTGTGTTGGAACGACGCGAACATCATAAAGTCCATGACTATCTAAAATCATTCGCGCTACTTGAGCACCTGTTAAGCCTTTTGACGCATGTACACTTGAAAAACGTTTATAAGTGTTTCGAACTTTAAATTGTGCATAAATTGGTAATAATAAAATGATTAGAAAGTATAGAATATACATCCTGTTGACTTTAGTCCCCTTTCCTACTGTTCATCTTACTTTTTATTCTAATTATTTTTTAAATTATATGCAAATAATTACGCTTCTTTAAAGAATAATAGGAAATAGCTATACAGACAATTGATAACCAAAATGTGAAATATCCAATATGGTTGGCATATTTGTATAAACTGCTGTACGTTGGCATTTGTCCATATACATAATCGATGACATCATTATGCAAAGTCCAGATAGCAGCTATGGCAATATGAATGTTTGTAAAGCGGTATTTCTGCATATATAGAATTCCTTCTACTGCCATCATACCATGAGAAACTACCAACATCCATCCTGCAACCCCAATTGAACCTATCTCCATCAATGTTAGTATATTCATCACTACTGCCCATATACCGTATTTCACTAACGTTATTAATGCAAGGGCTTCAATTAATTTAAAGTTCGTGCCCAATAACCAGCCTATAATAGCTAAACAGAAAAATAAGCTCGCAGTAGGGCTATCCGGTACAAAAATGAGAAATTGTGGTGCCGTTCTTGAAAGTTGAGGAATATACCAAATGTATCCGTAGATGGTACCTAAGAAATTAACAATGAATAACAAAGTTAAAAAGGTACGATGTTGCAACACGTACGTAAACTGCGGCAATAAGGTTTTCATTGTGTTTCTCCTTTTTGAAAAAATAGGAATATATGGTTATTATTTTTCATAAGTAATAATACCAAATATGACAGCAGATTGTGAATTATTTTCGAATTTTATATACATAAGCCATAAAGAAAAAAGGAGCTAGCATAATAACTAACTCCCTTCAAAAACATTATTCTTCTTTTAATGACGCAATAAATTCTGCTAATGTTTTTAATTCTTCATCCGTACCAGAGAATTGTCCTGGAGGCATTGCACCACGGCCATTTCGAATTACTTCTTCAACTTCTTCAGCTGTTAGTTCATTACCTAATAACATAGGGTTTGAACCAACACCTGTTAAATCACCGCCGTGACAAGCAACACAAGTTTGTTGAGATTGGAAGATTTGATAGCCTTCAGAATTCTCATCAATTTCAATATCTGGTACTAGTCCTAAATCTTTTGGTGTAATTTGACCTTGAGCTTTTGAAGCTTCCCAGTCATGGTTTACAACAGACTCCCATGTTAAATAGAACATTGAAGCTACTACCAATAACATAATTGCAGTTGGAATTGGTCGTTTTGATGGACGACGCTCAGGACCTTTATCTAACCAAGGCATTAATAATAATGCTGCAACAGCAAGTCCTGGCATAACAATTGCACCAATAACGTTATAGTCACCAGAAGCAAATGAATATTTTAATAATTGATATAAGAATAAGAAATACCAGTCTGGTAATGGAATATAACCTGTATCAGTTGGATCAGCTGGACGCTCTAATGGTGATGGGTGAGCGACTGTTAATAGCAAATAACCGATAAGGAAAACAGAACCAACCATCCATTCTTTTAATAAGAAGTCTGGCCAGAAGGCTTCTGTTTTACCTGGATATTCGGAATAATCTTTCGGCTTATTCGGCATTCGGTTTGAGGCCTTAACGCGAGAGTCGCCGACGAATTTCATTCCTTTTCCGCGATGCATGTTGTCCCCTCCTTTTGAATAACAACTCTAAAACTTAAATCATAGTGGTCCTGAAATACCTTGACGACGAATCATAATAAAGTGAACTGCAAGCAACGCAAATAAAGCTGCTGGCAAGAAGAATACGTGAATAGCGAAGAAACGAGTTAATGTTTGAGCACCGATGATTGTAGCATCACCAGCAAGTAAGATTTTGATTAGTTCACCAATAAATGGTACAGAACCCGCAATTTCAAGACCTACTTTTGTAGCAAACAACGCTTTCATGTCCCAAGGTAGTAGGTATCCTGTGAATCCAAGACCTAACATAACACAGAAGATTAATACCCCTACAATCCAGTTTAATTCACGAGGTTTCTTATAAGAACCTGTGAAGAATACACGAAGCGTATGTAAGAACATCATTACGATAACTAATGAAGCTCCCCAGTGGTGCATACCGCGCACAATCTCACCAAATGCTACTTCGTTTTGCAAGTAGTATACTGATTTCCATGCATTCTCTACGTCTGGTACATAATACATTGTTAAGAACATACCAGATAAAATTTGAATAACCGTAATGAAGAATGTAAGTCCTCCGAAACAGTAGACGAATGCAGAGAAGTGATGTGCAGGGTTTACGTGCTCTGGCACTTCATGGTCGGCAATATCACGCCAAATTGGGGTGATATCTAAACGTTCATCGACCCAATCATATAATTTATTTAGCACTTGTGTTGTACCCCCTAACTAATTAAACTAATGTGTTTGGTATTTTCTTCCCAAGCATTAAATAACCATCTTTTTCAGATACTTCATACTCATCTAACGGACCTGTTGGTGGTGTACCTGGAATGTTTTTACCATTCTTTTCATAACGTCCACCATGACAAGCACAGAAGTATTCATTTGGGCGGTCACCTTCCCAGTTAACCGTACAACCTAAGTGTTTACAAACAGGTGAAAGAGCTATGATTCGATCTCCTTCTTTGTAAACCCAAGCCATTTCCGAAACTTCAGACTTATACCAAGCGTCTACTTGTTCATAAGTAAAGTCAACTCGTACGGGAACATCAGTTAAGTCAGCAATTTTTTGGCTAGTTAGTATAAAATCGCCTTCAGCTTTAACTTGTAAAGCTGGATCAATTGCAAAGCGTAACATTGGCATTAGCATACCTGCCGCCATAAATCCACCAACACCAGTTAAAGTGTAGTTAAGAAATTGACGTCTTGAAACCTTTTTATTAACCATCTTTTTCCCCCCTCTAACTTAAGGTCAGTCCAACAGACATAATAATAATAGTATAAACTAGGACATATCTATGATATATCAATAAAATAGGCAGGTCAATATTGCAATATCTCGTATTTATTTAGAATGTGAACAATTATTGAAATAATTTCTACTGTTGAGTCCACTTAGATGTCAGAACTGGGATTACTTGTTTTAATTGTTCTTCTAAAATTCGTTTCTTCACATCTTTGTCCATCGATTCAATTGGTATTGCAGGCAACCAAATAACATCCACTTCTTTTTGAAGGTTTGTCCAATAATGATCGCAAGTGATAAAGATGACGTGTTTAAATCCTCCTTCTTGTATATTTTTTTTCAAGATTGGGACAACCTGCTCGCTTCTTGTGCTTTCTGTATAAGAAAATGGAGGAATTAACATTAAGCGGCCTTTAAATTGCTGTTCAATAAAGGATGTAAGCGACATTAAAAACTCTACATCCGAGCTACTTTTTACCATCTTGTCCTCAGCAAAATCTAAATAAACTAGTGGAACGATTGCAGTATCAATAAATTCTTTGTTCTGTTGATATTGTTGGACATCTTTTACTTGAAAATACATTTTTATTTCCTCCAAATAAACATTTTTTCATCAATCATAAATCATTATACACCACTCTATTGGAAAAAGATGATGAAAATAAAAAATCCAGTCGAAAAGAGCGTCTCTTTCGACTGAATTTCGCTAGTGATGTTTCGAAGTTTCTTTTAATACTTGTAATAGATTCGAAAGTTCTAAAAACTTTTCTTTATCTCCTTGGTCAAGCGCTTCATCTATTTCTTTTAATAATTTCTCTTCTTGGAACGTTAGCATGCTCGTATTCAGTATTTCTTCTGCAATTAACCGGTCTTTTTCATTAATATGCAAGTATTTTGGCATATACGGATTTTCTTCCAATACTGCCAAATACAATTGGTTAGGTGGCACATTCGGAAAGTTTAGCTGAATGTACATATCTTCATTTGGATAAAGTCTTAAATCATGAAAGGATTTTTCAGCATCACTTGTCATAATGTTGCCTTTGTAAAATCTGAACGGCACACCATTTGAATCAACACTCGACATTACAATCGCTCTCGGACAATAATGAGCTTCTTCTACAAAATGAATATTTTCAAGCAACTGATCATTACTAAGCAAATAATTTAATATCCATACACATTCTCGTCGCTTCAATTGGAAATTTTTTAAAAACCATCGCACAAAATTCTTTTTGTCTACAATTGGTACGGAAGAAGTCATGAGTGTCCCTCCCCTATTCTAGACTCTCAAGCAAATCTAACCACTGTACTTCTGCAGGTTGTAACTCAATTAATCGTTGTACTACTTCTTTCGCTTCATCTCGTTTACCATCTTCAATAAGGAAATAACAATAGTTTTCTAGAAAAAATGTATCATCCTTTAATTCATTATATGCTGCTTTATAAATTTCGTATGCTCGTGTGTACTCTTCATTTTTTGCATAAGCATCCGCAATGAAAGGATATAGCGAAATCCACTCAAACTGTTCCTTTTGTAAATTTTCATACAGCTCAATAATTTCATCATAGCGTTCCATTTGATGGTAAATAGACATTAGTACAAGGATTGCTTCCATATATTCAGGGTCTAGAGCAATAGCTTTTTGCAAATGCTCAATGGATTCTTCGGGAAGGTTATTTTTTAATGCCATTTTACCTGCAAATAAATAGAAGGATTTTTCATATTCATCTCGTTTAATTCCTTCTTTTATTACACTATATGCTTTTTTATTATCCTCTAACATGGCATAACTTTGGGCAAGTAATAGATAACTGCTAAAGTAATCTGGATCTAGTTCTTTTAAATCTTCTAATTGCCTGATAGCCGTTTCATATTTTTCGCATTGGAAAGCGCTATAAGCACTGCCGTATAACAAATCAGCAGTTACTTTCTCTTCCAATGCTTCCATGTAATAATCAAGGGCCGTTTCATATCCGCCGCCTGCACGGTATACTTCTGCAAGCCTTTCTGCCAGTAATACACCTGCAATGGTTTTTTCTTGTTTATGCAAGTCTTCGTAAATTCGTGCAGCTTCTGTAAAACGTCCAATTTCAAATAATAACTCCGCTCTTGCAAATTGAATTAGCGGTTCATCGGGAAGTATTTCCAACGCTTCGTTGATCCGTTGTTCCGCCACTTCATACAACCCTTGCATTTGATAGTAATCAGCAAGAATTAGCAAGCATTGGGGATACTCTGGTGCGCTCTCTTCAATGCTAGTTAAAATATTGAGCGCTTCTTCTTCCTCACCAAGCTCAATTAATACGGAAGCGTAGTCGATTGCAATTTGTGCTTCATCAGGAAAGATGAAACGTAAATGTTCCAGCACTCGTTTTGCATGCTGTATATACCCATATTGCAAAAACAAATCACTAATTTCATATTGAACTTCTGGTGTTTCGTTAAGAAAAAATGTCTCTAATAGGGCATCAATGCGTTCTATTTCTCCTTCTTCAATTGCTTCGATTAAGTCCTTTGTGATGTTATTCAATTTGCTCACCTTTACTTTCTTTATCTATTAATATGCTACAAAACTAATTTTCAATAGACAAGAAAAAAGGTTCATCACTAATAGATGAACCTTTTTTATCAATTATTTTAATAGTAAATCAAGATGCTCAAAAAATGTTGGATAGGAAACGGCAATACAATCTGCATCATCAATTTCAATTGAAGAGTCAGTAATTAATGAGGCAATTGCTGCCATCATCCCGATTCGATGGTCGCCGTATGTGCTTAATTTCGCTCCTTTTAAACTTGTTGGACCATTAATAATCATGCCATCATCCGTGGCTGTAATATCTGCGCCAAGTTTCTTCAACTCTGTTACGACTGCAGTGATGCGATCTGTTTCCTTCACTTTTAATTCTTCTGCATCGCGAATAATTGTCGTTCCTTCCGCTTGAGTAGCCAGTAGCGCAATTATTGGAATTTCATCGATAAGACGCGGAATAATATCCCCTTCTATCGTTGTCCCTTTTAAATTGGACGTCCTAATCGTAATCGTTGCTGTTGGTTCTGCTGCATCGGATAACTCTTGATCAACCGCTACATTTGCTCCCATTTGCTGCAAGACTTCAATAATGCCAGCCCTTGTAGGATTAATGCCGACATTTTTCAGAACGATTTCACTATTTGGAACAATCGCACCAGCTACTAAGAAAAAGGCCGCAGATGAAATGTCGCCCGGCACATCTACATGCGTTCCATGAAGTCGTTGACTGCCTTCTAAGGATATAACGCCATCCTTTACGTCAATCTTTGCACCAAATTGTTGTAGCATGCGTTCTGTATGATCCCGAGTAATCTCTTTTTCCCGTACAATCGTAGTACCGTCTGCTCTAAGTCCAGCTAACAATATCGCAGACTTCACTTGAGCGCTGGCAACAGGCATCGTATAATCGATAGCTTTTAATGCTGTTCCTTGAATGGCAAGTGGCGTATATTGTCCATTTTCACGTCCATTGATTTTTGCTCCCATTTGTTTCAATGGATTCGTGACGCGACCCATAGGACGCTTTCCAATAGAGGCATCACCAGTCATCACACTATGGAAGTTTGTCCCTGCAAGGATGCCCAACATTAATCTTGTTGTCGTACCTGAATTGCCTGTATATAATACTTCTTTCGGTTCTTGCCAACCGTCCATTCCTGGACTATTGATTTCAACATTTGTACCATCCACTTGAATATCAACACCGAGTTTTCGGAAACAATCAATCGTGCTTAGACAATCTTCACCGGGGAGAAAACCTGTAACAGTTGTTTTTCCTTCCGCAATAGCTCCAAACATTACCGCACGATGTGAAATTGATTTATCACCCGGTACGGTAATAATGCCTTCTAACCGTGGTTTATTATAAACTAATACTCTTGAAGTCAATTTTATTCCCCCTTTCCACATACGAGTTAAGAAACGTGCATTTCAAAGTTCGTATGTGAACGAATGCATTTCATTGCTTTTTCTCGATCTTTTTCATTTTGGAAACTAATCACCAAAATACCAAATATGTCTTCTCTCGTTTCGACTACTCGGATATTTGTAATACTGATATTTTCGTCTGCTAGGTAGCCAGTAATTTCGGAAATTACACCAGGATAGTCTGGAATATCTACGTATAAATCGTATGTAGTATAGAATGCCCCTGTTGAAATTGGCAATGCATCACGAACATCTTTCGCTTTTCTAAAATACTCTTCAACAGATTCATCATCATTTTCCAGTAATATTTTCTTTACTCGTTGCATTTCATCAATCCAAGCATCCATTTGCCCGATGAGCTCTTCTCGATTTTGCAATGTAATGTCTCTCCAAATCATCGGGTTCGATGATGCAATTCGAGTAATATCGCGAAAACCACCTGCGGCAAGCATACTCGTCATTGGAAATCTTTTATTTTCCTCATTTAACTGGTGAACAAGGGAAGCAGCTACGATGTGAGGAAAGTGGCTGACTACCGCCGTCATATGATCATGTTCTTCCGCATTGATTTTCACTAATTTTGCTAACGTATATTTTAACAACTGTTCTAGAGCGATAAGATTATTTCCATCTTCATCGTCAAAAGGAGTTAAAATATAGTACGCATTTTCAAAAAGGTAGGGTTTTGCAGCCGTGATGCCGCTTTTATGGGAACCAGCCATTGGATGTCCGCCAATAAATGTAATTCCTTGTTCTCTTAGCTCTTCAGCTTTCTTCATAATTAACCCTTTTGTACTTCCTGTGTCGGTAATAATAACATGTTGCTTTAACGACCAGTGCTTCAATTCATCCATCCATTGTAGCGTTGCGTTTACCGGTGTTCCAAAAATGATAAAGTCCGCATTTTTAGCCGCTTCCTCTACATCCTCCACCACTTCATGAACAATATTTAAAGTTTCTGCAAGATTTCTCGTTTTTTCAGAAAGATCATAGCCAACTACTTTTGTTTTGGGAGCTTTTTGTAGAGCTAATGCCAAAGAGCCCCCAATTAAGCCTAATCCTATGATTAACACATTACGGGTCATGCCAATACTCCTTGCTCCTTTAATACCTGTTCAAGAAGTGATAAAAACTTTCGGTTTTGTTCTTCTGTACCGATAGAAACTCGAATGAATCCAGGTGTGCCTAAGGCATTCCCACTTCGAATAATAAATCCGCGTTTCATCATTTCTTGGAAGATCACATCACTGTCTGTTTTTACTTCAAATAAAATAAAGTTTGTTTGTGATGGGTAATATTTAAGTCCATGTTTGTTGCAAAATTCAACATATTGCTGTTTACCTTTTTCCGTTTGTTCCACTGTTTCTTGAATAAATTGTTGATCTTCCAATGCAACAATCGCTACTTTTTGACTTAATGCCGTGTTGTTGAAAGGTGCACGCACTGGGTCTAATGCGGCAATCAATTTCGATTGACCGATTGCATATCCGATTCGGAAGGCAGCTAATCCGTATGCCTTAGAGAATGTACGCATGATTAATACATTCGGATATTCCTCTACGTAATGCAACGTATCTTTATAAGCAGGATCTGTTATATATTCAAAATAAGCTTCATCTAATACGATTAGTACATCACTTGGTACTTTCTCTATAAAGGAGCTTAATTCCTCATCCGATACAATAGTTCCTGTTGGGTTATTTGGATTACATACCCATACAATTGACGTGTTTTCATCAATTGCTTCTAACATTTTTTCTAAATCATGCTTACCATCTTTCAATGGCACTTTTCGAACTTCTGCTCCTTCAACTTCTGCATTATGACTGTATTGAGAGAAAGATGGATCTGCCATGACTGTATTAACACCAGGATAAAGGAGTGCCCGCGTAATGATTGCGATTATATCATCTGAACCGTTTCCAAATAGCAATTGTGATTCTTCTACACCAAGATGTTGACTCACTGCTGTACGAAGTTCTTGCGCATAACCATCCGGATAAATGGCAAAATTCATTCCATTATTTACAATAAAATCTTTCACTTTAGGAGAGCAGCCAAAAGGATTTTCATTTGAAGCAAGCTTAACAACTTCCTTTAAACCAAATTCTCTTTGTACCTCCTCAATGGGTTTACCTGGTTGGTAAGCTTTCATACCGTAAATTTGTTTTTTAAATTTCATGATTGACGCTCCTTTTTATCGATTTTCATTGACTAAATCTGGTCTTAGTTTCACCGCATCATTTAAATAAACGTGGCGTATTTCTTGTTGAGGTACGGATGTATTCACATGCATTAACACTCGAATACATAAAGGCAAAGATCCAGGAACATCCATTTCGTGGGTACACATCGTTGGTACATATTTCCACCCATCAATTGAACGCACGGCCTTTGCTGGGAATGCGGCGTTAATATCCGGTGTTGTCGTGACAATCACCGAAGCAATATCTTCTGGAACGATATTGTTAACTCTCGCCATTTCTAACACTAATCTTTCCGTTTCACTATAAATCGCATCGGGCGTATTTGATTCAATCGTTATCGCTCCACGTATGCCGCGAATCATTTACATACCTCCTCTAGCAGATAGCGAAGCTCTCTATCTACTTCTCTACATTCCGATTCCCCAATTTCTCTTACGAATGGTTGGCCGATTTCCTGTAATAAAACAAATTTTAATTTGCCATATTCAATCTTTTTATCTTTCATTAAATATCCATATAATTCTTCAAAAGAGAATCTCTTTACTTGTTCGAATGGATAGTCGTTTCGATATGCAAACTTTAGAAAATCAATCGTAAATTCTCTAGAAATTTGACCGTATCGTTCGCTCAAGAGAAGTGCATACACCATCCCAATCATGACCGCTTCTCCATGGGCAAGGCCGCCATAACCAGCTGCTGCTTCAATAGCATGACCATATGTATGCCCCAAATTTAAATATTTTCGGACAGATTGTTCAGTTTCATCTTGCCCTACGATTTTCGCCTTTACTTCGATGCCTGATTTCAAGTGGTTTGCTAAAGCTGTTTTGTCAATTTTCGTAATTGATGGTGTTTGCATCAATTGTGTTAACCATTTTTCATCTGAAATCAGCGCGTGTTTAATTACTTCAGCCATTCCTGAACGAATCTCTTTTGTTGGTAAACTATCTAAAAAGTTGATATCATAAATGACCGCTTCCGGTTGATAAAATGCTCCAACTAAGTTTTTGCCTAGCGGGTGGTTAATTGCCGTTTTTCCTCCAACGGCTGAATCGTGAGCTAAAATGGTCGTTGGAATTTGAATGTATGGGATTCCACGCATGAATGTTGCTGCTACAAACCCAGTCAAATCACCAACTGCTCCTCCACCAAAGGCAAATAAAAAGGATTGGCGCGAGCAATGTTTTTCAATTAAAAAAGTGTGGGCATCTTCGAAATTTTGAAAACTTTTACAAGATTCCCCACCTGGCATCACAAACACTTCGAAAGGATAAGGGAAGTTTTCTTTAAAATATTGTTGTTGTGCTTGCCAAACATTCTCATCGGTAAATACGACGAGTTTATCTGCTTTTTCAATTTTCTCTTTTAATGAATCGCAAGCGGTACATAATATACCGCTTCCGATGAACACTTCGTAGGAATGGCTTTGGGTATTTACTGGGATTCGCATCATTAAAACTCCTTCGCCAATTTACGTGCTTCTTCAATTTGTGCTTTTAATTGTGGTAATTGATCGCTATGGAACTGTTCGACAATCGCCTTGGCAATTTCCCAAGCGATGACGCATTCAGCTACAACAGATGCAGCTGGTACTGCACAAGCATCGGAACGCTCCACACTTGCTTTAAATGGTTCTTTCGTTTCGATATCAACACTTTCAAGAGGTTTGTAAAGTGTAGGAATTGGTTTCATTACACCGCGTACAATGATTGGCATTCCTGTAGACATGCCACCTTCAAGGCCGCCTAAACGGTTTGTACGACGATGATAGCCTTGTTTTTCATCCCAAACGATCTCATCATGAACTTCAGAGCCTCTACGACGAGCCATTTCAAAGCCGATACCAAACTCAACCCCTTTAAACGCATTGATGGATAACATCGCTTGCGCCAATTTACCATCTAATTTACGGTCATAATGAACGTAAGATCCTACTCCCGGCGGCATACCTTCCACAATGATTTCGACAACACCACCGATGGAATCTCCTGCTTTTTTCGCCTCATCAATTGCTTCTACCATTTTCGCAGAAGCTTCTGGGTCCACTGAATAGCAAGGATCGTTTTCAACAATTTGGCGAATTTCATCTGCTGATTTGCCTGCAACTTTTGATGTATCTGCTTTAATGCCGTAAATTTCAGTAACATGTCCTACGATGGAAATACCTAATTCTTTTAATAGAGCTTTTGCAACGGAACCAACAGCCACTCGCACAGTCGTTTCTCTAGCGCTCGAACGCTCTAACACATTTCGCAAGTCACGATGACCATATTTAATTCCGCCGACTAAATCAGCATGTCCAGGTCGAGGTCGGGAAATTTGACGCTTAATTTCTGAAGGATCTACATCTTCTGGAAGAGGTTCAATTCCCATAATTTTTGTCCAATGTTTCCAGTCATCATTTTTTACCACTAATGCAACAGGTGAACCTAATGTTTTTCCGTGACGAACTCCTCCAACTATTTCAACAGTATCTTTTTCAATTTGCATACGGCGTCCGCGACCGTGACCACCTTGTCGTCGTTTTAAATCGTAATTAATTTGTTCTGCAGTTATTGGTAAAAGGGACGGCAACCCTTCAATAATTGTCGTTAATTGTGGACCGTGGGATTCCCCAGCAGTTAAATATCTCATCAAACACTTTCTCCCTTCAACTCGTTAAAGTATGTATTTTTTAATATAACATAAAGCTAGTAAAAAAACATTGTGAATACATAATTTTAATATAATATAGAATTTAACGAAAATATAATACGCTTTTCGCACAAGTCGAAAAGCGCCCAATCTTTTTTTCAATCTCATATTTTTCGGTAAAAAAACGTATCTTCCACTTCAAAACCATAACGAGCAGGATTGAATATTTGCTCAGTAGATCCGACAAACAAAATGCCACCTGGTCGTAAAGAATTGCTAAATTCTTTATAAATATGATCCTTTGCCTCTTCAGTGAAATAAATCATAACATTGCGACAAACGATTAAATCAAAGTTTTTCTCATATGGGTCACTTAATAAATTGTGCTTTTTAAATGTTACAGTATTTTTAATTTCATCTTTTACACGATAAAACTGCCCTTCTTCAATAAAATATTTTGCTTTTATAGCCGCAGGAACTTCTGCTAAGGAACGATCAGGATAAATGCCCAGCTTTGCTTTTTGAAGACAGTTTTCATCTATATCAGTAGCTAATACTTTTATGTAAGATAATGGTACATGGTTAGAGAGCACCATGGAAATTGTGTACGGTTCCTCGCCTGTTGAACAGGCAGCACTCCAAATTTTCAAACGGTTATTTTTTTCAAGCAGTTTTGGAAAAATTTTATGTTGAAGTACTTCCCACCGTTTCCCATTACGATAAAATTCTGAAACATTAATCGTCATTCGATCTAGGAATTCATTCAATAAATCTCGATCTTTTTCAACCCCGTGCAAAAAATCAACAAAATCTTTAAAGCCTTTTTTTTCATAAAGGGATGTTAAACGGCGTTTCATTTGTGCTTCTTTATATAGCGATAAATCAATACCTGTTAATTTTTTTATACCATTAATAAACAGTTCGTAGTCTGTCATAGTTATCGATCCCCTCTAATGACGTACACTTATTATATACAAAATTTTTCTTTTCTGAAATATGTAAAAGTTCAAAAAGTAAATTTCTAAAGCAGTATTAAATTTGTTCGTAGTTAGTATTTTTTCTACTTTCGAATTTCACTACAGGCGAATGCTTTCCGCATGTTCGTCCTTAAAGGTTATTCCTTGCCTTTGCATTGTATCGATACTCGTGTTATACCCTTTGCTTGTGTAAAAAAGAAGACACAGTCTTATGCTTATTATATTCATATTATCAAAATTTACGGTTTCTGCAAAAATTTTCTATTGACTAACCTTTTGCAATATCATATTAATAAAAAACTATCCCAACAGCACAATTGCTGTGGGATAGCAAATTTACAGTGTATTAAACGATTTCATTGTTGAACCATAAATTGATTTCACGTTCAGCAGATGCTGGTGAATCGGAACCATGGATAACGTTTTCAGAAATTGTTACCGCATAATCGCCGCGAATTGTACCTGGTTGTGCTTCTTCAGGTTTTGTAGCGCCCATCATCACACGAGCTAACTTAATAATATTTTCTCCTTCCCAAACCATTGCAAATACTGGTCCAGAAGTGATGAAATCTACCAATTCACCAAAGAATGGTTTATCCTTATGCTCTTCATAGTGTTTTTCAGCTAATTCACGTGGAACATTCATTAACTTTGCTCCGCGCATTACAAATCCACGACGCTCAAAACGGTCAATAATGTCTCCTACTACTTGGCGTTTTACACCATCAGGTTTTACCATAAGAAATGTTCTTTCAATTGCCATAAGTTAAACAACTCCTTAAATCTCAATTAAGCTTTATTACCTACCGCTAAATGTTACCAAAATCAAGCTCAAGCTTCAACTATCAATATTAGAAATAGATATATTTTTTAAAACTTACGTTTACCGATAAACAATGCAATATCTCTTAGTTTTTTCTTTGTTGGATGTTCTGGTAATTGCTCTACTTCTTTCATTGCTTTCGCTAAATATTGATCGCTTACTTTCAAGGCTTCTTGAATTGAATCAGAATTGCGTACAATTTGAAGCATTTCTAACCGTTCCTCTTCTGTCACAATTCCTTTTGAAGCCCGCTCAATAAATTGGATAATTTTGGGATGATCTTTCATGAGCAATATAGGCAAAGTAATGTTTCCCTGCAATAAATCACTGCCTGCAGGTTTTCCAAGTTGTTTATCCGTTGATACGAAATCCAACACGTCATCCACGATTTGATAACTCATACCCACATAATAACCGAATCTCTTTAACCGCATTGTAACAGCAGGATCAACATTTGCTACTACTGCTCCCACTTCACAACTGGATTCAATAAGAAGTGCCGTTTTTCTTTTTATTCGACGGAAATAATCTTTTAAGTTTTGATTTAGTCGAAACTTATCTTCAATTTGAATGACTTCACCATTACAAATTTCAACCATCGTTCTTGCTAAAATTTGATGCGCCTTCGGATCTTTAATTTGGGATACATATTGAATTGCTCTACCGAAAATAAAATTACCAGTATGCATTGCAACTCGATTGTTCCATTGAGAACGAACGGTAGGACGCCCTCTTCTCATATCGGAATGATCGATTACATCATCGTGGACAAGGGAACCCATATGAATTAATTCGAGAGGTACAGCAGCATATTTCATTCTGTCGATATTATAATGACCAAATTTTGCACTCATTAAAACAAAAAGTGGGCGAATTCTTTTTCCGCCCGCACGTAAAAGGTGGAGAGAGGCATCATTTAATACATGCGACGTTGAATAAAGTGCTTTTTCTAATTCATTTTCGATGATTTCTATATCCGGTTTTAAATCGGAATAGATCATTTTTAACTTCATCTTTTCCACTCGCGAACCTCTCCCTAAACTTCTTTCTTAAATCCCATATGCATTGCTGCTGCACCACCACTATAACTTTTGTATGTGACGTTTACAAAGCCGGCTTCTTCAAACATTTTTGCAAGCTTTTTCATCCCTGGGAAAGTGCTTGCGGATTCTTGTAACCATGAATACTCTTCATAACTTTTCGCAAAAATTTTCCCGAAAAGCGGCATAATATATCTGAAATAAAAACGAAACAATTGTTTATATCCAGGCATTTCTGGTTGAGAAGTATCTAAACAAACAGCCATCCCACCAGGTTTTAATACACGATGCATTTCCCTTAATACTTGCATATAATCCGGTACATTTCGTAAACCAAAACCGATTGTGACATAGTCAAAAGTGTTATCTTCAAAAGGTAGTTCCATTGCATTCCCATGTATTAACTCCACATGAGGATACGGCTTTACTTTCTCAGCTCCAACTTTTAGCATATTTTTGCTAAAATCAAGCCCTTTAACAACTCCATTTTCACCTGTTGCCTGTGCTAATGCAACTGTCCAATCAGCTGTGCCACAACAAACATCTAAACATGTAGATCCCGGTTTTACATTCATGCGTTTCATAATATCTTCACGCCATTTGACATGAAGCTTAAAACTAATCACCGAATTCATTTTGTCGTAGTTTTCGTAAATTTTCTCAAACACTTCATGGACGCGTTCTTCTTTGGATTTTTCCATCTTTTTCATAACCTTTCTTCACTCTATCTAATCAACCGTTCTGCAATATATTGTTTAAGTTCAGCTTTGATAGAAGAGATACGTAACAATTCTTGCAATTGTTGAATAAGAACATCCAATTTTTTCAGAAGGTATTGTTCAAAATTCAAATGATCAACGGGTACAAAGCTTTCTATCATTTTTTGTAAAAGGAGCGAACTATTACCTTCTCTATAGTTTAATAGTTCATTTTGTAATCGTAGAATCAATAAATTGATTTGCATTATATTTAAATATTGATCGTAATTGTAAAGTTGATAAAATCTGCTAATACATTCTGTTTCAATAACCGTTATACTATCTAACCAATCATCGATGGCGTATTGTCTCGGTTCATATACTCGAATTTCATGTTCAGATCTTAATACAACACTTTCAGAAAGTTGACGTATCAAAGAAATATTACCTGAATTTGCTAATATTTCATAATAACGACCACTGTAATAATCGCCGGACAGAACTGTTAGCTGCTGCTCTTTCGATGTTGCATCATACTCGTTGATGAGACCATGTTCCGCTAAAGATGCTTGTACAATTCCGACAGTAATGATTCCTTCATATTTTTCATCATCCCAATGGTCTCCATTAAAAAATGGCAACAGCATGTAAAATAATTGATTTTCATCCACCAATGGATTTCCAGTATATTTCAGAAGTGTTTTATGTTGCACATAACGATAAATATCTTTTTTTAATTGTTCAATATGGTTTTTTATATATGTTGCATCCATAGGTATTACTCCATTCCAATGTAAGCACAATCTACTGCACTTATTACAGTCGTCATCATAATGAGCGGTTTATTTTTTTGATTGGCTTTCAATGATTCCATGCGATGTATAGATTTTCGCTTTTCCACGAATTTTCATGGCCGACGTATGTTCAGTAAATTGAGCTATCATCACTTCTCCGGCATCTAATTTTTCTGAATGATGAAATTTCGTATCTTCACCACGAGTTAACCCAATTACATGTACGCCATCTTCTTCTGCTTCAATTACGACATAATCAGATTGGTTCATACTTCTCCCTCACATTTACATATTCTTTGTTATCATATCACAATCTATTTTGTTAATTAAGACATTTGAATAAATGAAATCACTTCTTGTCGTTTTACATCATCTACTTCATAAATTCCTCTTGCACATGAAGTCACTGTTTTTGTCCCAGGTTTTTTTAATCCTCTCATCGTCATACACATATGTTCAGCTTCAATCAATACAAAAACGCCTTGCGGTTCTAATTTTTCCATTAAAATATCTGCAATGGTTGTTGTAATTCGTTCTTGTAATTGAGGCCTGTGACTTACGGATTCCACTAATCGACCGATTTTGCTTAAACCAGCAACTCGGCCATCTTGAGGTATGTATGCAACATGAGCTTTTCCGTAAAAAGGAACTAAATGATGTTCACACATCGAATAAAAAGGAATATCCTTCACAAGAACAAGCTCATCATGGTTTTCATGGAAGACCGTTTCAAAATAAATTCGCGGATCTTCATTAAGCCCTTTAAACATTTCTTCATACATTTTTGAAACGCGTTTTGGTGTATCGATGAGTCCTTCACGATTAACGTCTTCACCTACGGCCTCTAAAATCATTTTTACAGCTTCTTCTATTTTTTTTAAATCAACATTTGACATATATGTTCCTCCTAAATCGACAAAGCACAACACTGTCAAAATGAATCGTAGCACATACAGACGTGAATCGCAAAAGGCTTTCACTCAAATTGTACTCTTATATGTGTTGCTTTTTTGCTCCAATGGTAGAATTGATTTATCTTTTATTAATATTATAATATGTAAAAAGAGCAGTCATCATATTCATGACGACTGCTCTATGTAATTTTAAAGAAGCTATTATTTTACAGCTTCTTTAAGTGCTTTTCCTGGTTTAAATGCTGGCACTTTGCTTGCAGCAATTTCAATTTCTTCCCCCGTTTGAGGGTTACGACCTTTACGTGCAGCACGTTCACGAACTTCGAAGTTTCCAAAACCGATTAATTGCACTTTGTCACCCTTTGCAAGAGTGTTTTGAATTGTATCAAATACTGCATCTACTGCTTTAGAAGCATCTTTCTTAGAAAGACCTGCAGCTTCAGCAACAGAGTTTATTAATTCTGTTTTGTTCACACTGTTCACCTCCTCTCAAAGGGTTAAAAAAGCTAAATCATGTAAAAAGAGTAACATATAGAAATAAGCGGTGCAACTGTATTTATTCATGTTTGTCCAAGAAAAATTGAGTTTTTGGCACTCTGGATAATGAAAAGGACTTTTCGTCTATTATGACAAAAAGTCCTTCTAATAAAATTCCATTATTTTTATTATCTCACTTTTTTTAAATAATAAACGTAATGAGTCCTTTTTCTCCTTCATTCACCATTCTTTCAATTGTTTGACGCATTCTTTTCTTCGCACTTGGCGGCACAGCATTCATTTTGAATCGAATTCCTTCCGTCAACACTTCATGCAGTGGCGTTCCAAACAATTGAGTTTGCCATAACGCTTCTCGATCATGTTTATATGCATACTGCAAGTCTTTCAATAACTGTTGGCTGTGGAATTCTGACCCAATTAATGGCGAGAACTCAGATTCCATATCGACACGTATGATATGGTAAGATGGAGCTTTCGCCTTCATGCGAACACCGTAGAAATTATTTTGTTTAATTATTTCTGGCTCACTAGGCTCAAACTCTTCCATCGTCGGAAGCGTTACACCATAGCCATTGATTGTCGCTTCTTCAATCGCATCTCGGAAGCGTTTTTGTGCTTTTTTCGCTTCTTGTGCCTCTTTAATGAAGAGCAGCCAATCTTTTTTCGTGTCAATGGGCGCATCTAAAAATTCATTGCAAACCGCCTTATAAATTTCCGGTTTTAATGTGATGCGCACCGTTGCCACACCAAGTCCTGCATCAACTCTTTCAATTTCGCAGCTTTCAATAAAATCAATTTCTCTTAAATCTTCTACCGCATTATGGACATCGCGAATTTTCATTACAGAATTCAGCACATTTCCAACTGCTTCTGAAAGCGTTGCATTGACGTGATGAGTCGGTTCTAATACATCAAGCCAATCAGGTTTTTCCACTTCAATATCTTCCACAGGGAATTCATACAAAGCTTCTTCTAAAATAAATTCCATATCATTTAACGTCATTTGATCAATAGCTATTGCAATGACAGGAACGTTATAACGGGAGAGCAATTCATTGCGCAACTTTTGCGTATTTTGATTGTTTGGATATTGGCTGTTTAAAATGATGACGAATGGCTTACCGATTTCCTGCAATTGTTCAACAATTTGTTCTTCCGCCACTTGTGCAGCTTCTCGTGAAATCCCATTAACAGTGCCGTCTGTCGTTACAACTACACCGATGTTTGCATGGTCGCGGATCACCTTATCTGTTCCGATTCGAGCTGCTTCTTGGAATGGAATAGCTTCAGTGTTCCATGGTGTGTGCACATACTTTGGTCCATTTTCATCTTCATACCCTTTTACACCATCAATGACATAACCAACACAATCAGCAAAACGAATCCGGAAAGGTATTTCACTTTCCCCAATACAAATTTCTGTACCATGAGCAGGAACAAATTTTGGTTCTGCAGTCATAATGACTGGGCCAGGTGAACTTTGTGGTAGCTCGTCCAGTGCTCTTTTCCGTTCTTCTTCATCCACGATGTTTGGTAGGACGATTGACTCCATCATTTTTTTCACAAAAGTGGATTTACCAACCCTCACAGGCCCTACAACCCCAATATATACATCACCATTTGTTCTTTCTGCTATTTGTTGAAAGATTTGTTCGCCTATTGTAGTTCCTCCTTTACGTACTTCAATCTATGAATTATATACTTAAGATATGAAAAACCTTGCACGAAAAGTCGTACAAGGCTTAAATTTTTTTATTTTTTTATTGGATCAAACATAAATATCGGTTCATTATTCTCGTTCACAGTATATGGCAGTGAATAGGCCGGTACTACTGGATAAGCTTCCACAAGCAACATACGAATATCTTCTCCTGGCTCAGGCTTCAAATGATTTTCTCTTATAAACTGAGCTAAATCGATGGAGTAGTCTACATAGGCTTGTCCTTCTGTTGAAGCAACTAATGGTAAATGATTATTAGAATATGGACTTGGCACAGTTAGTTCTTTAGCAAAGCCTAATTTCTTAAAATCTATTGAATATACATAATCCGCAATTCTGTCTTTATAAGGCATGTATTTTGTTGAGAGAAGGCGAATATTTAGATCTCGAATCGTTTCTGCTGAACGTAAGTCTACTAATTTTACAGTTGGATTGTTTTCCGGGTCCCAAATAATATATTGGAATATGCCACCTTTTTCGTAGGAATTCCCTGGGATATTCGCTAAATATTTTGGAACCAATTTCGAGAAATCGATGGGATATTTAATAAATATATCTGTATCCATATCTTTATTTTTTATCGGCAGCACACCTGTTTCCGCTCGATATTGATCAATGGCATTTTGCACAGCAATCAGTTGAGCTTCATCAGGTATTTGATTCTCAACACGTTCTTCCTGTGGAAACAAACATCCAGATAGTAAAAGGGATGTCGATAGTAATAGTATGAAAAAAATGAATTTCCGTTTCTGTTTCATGATTTTCACCCCTTTATTTATGATGGCCACGTAAAGATTACTAAAACCATTAATAATGTGCCAAATATAAAAATAATAAATGCAATCAGTCTAATGAAAAAGGATAATATAGCATTATTCACCCATTTGCGAGCTGCTGTTATCATAAGAATGGATAAAATCATTGCAGCTATCGAGTAAAAGGAAACCCACATGACATCCATCGGGTGCATGTTCGCTAATGGACCACGTGCAGCACCAAGTACGAATTTATCTATATCCATTAATAATGGATGATTCATTGCAATTCCTCCTTTCAAGAAGCGGTATGTATACATATTTGCCTATGAACACTCTTTCGCACATGCGTTCGTTTTCATTGCACATGAACGGGTATTATTTGTAGTTCCCGATACTCAACTCGACTTTGAATTTTTTCATACCCGCTCATTGATGCAACGAAAATGCTTGTCCTTTTATTGTAAATAATCGATTTCTCTTTTCTTTAAGCGATTCATTAACTCATCAACAGCATCTTTCGGTTCTTTTTCATTAAATAATACTTCAAACAATGCAGTTGTAATTGGCATCGGAACATCGTATTTTTTGGCAAGCTGGTAAGCAGCTTTTGTCGTGCGAACTCCTTCAACGACCATGCCCATGCTCTCTAATACTTCCCCCAGCTTCATTCCCTTTCCAAGCATGTTCCCCGCTTTCCAGTTACGCGAATGAACGCTCGTACAAGTAACGATCAAATCGCCCATACCAGTTAATCCTGCAAAGGTGAAGGGATTGCCTCCCATTCGCACACCTAAACGAGCAATTTCCGCAAGTCCTCGGGTAATTAATGCTGCCTTTGCATTGTCCCCATAGTTTAGGCCATCGGAAATCCCTGCTGCTAAGGCAATTACATTTTTCAATGCACCACCTAGTTCAACGCCGATTACATCGGTATTTGTATAGACACGGAAATACTGGTTCATAAACAAATCTTGTATTTTTTCAGCGGAACGGAGATTTGTACAAGCAGCAGTAATCGTTGTTGGATGATGCAACACCACTTCCTCCGCATGGCTAGGACCTGATAATACAACGATATCTTCAATCACATGCGGGGATAGAGACTCCTCTAAAATTTCTGAGATGCGTTTTAAAGAATCTGGTTCTATCCCTTTTGATACGTGCACAATTAATACTTTTCTATTTAAATAATTCATAATGTTTTCTGCTACTTCACGAATCGCTTTTGTCGGCACCGCAAAAATGATGATATCTCCATGTTCTGCCGCTTCTTTCAAATCACTTGTTGCCCTTAAATTTTCAGGTAGTTGTATATTCGAAACATATTTTTCATTCGTATGTTGTTCATTTATTTCTTTCGCTTGCTCATGTCGGTGGCTCCAAATTAATGTATCGTGTCCATTTTCAGCCAACACCATTGCTAAGGCAGTTCCCCATGAACCTGCTCCTAACACTGTTACCTTTTTCATTTTTATTTATCCCTCACTCTTTTACTCACGTGCCCGTGGTATGATACGTATCGGCGTTCCCTCAAAATCAAAGGTTTCACGAATGCGGTTTTCCAAAAATCGAAGATAAGAGAAATGCATGAGCTCTGGATCGTTTACGAAAGTGATAAATGTAGGTGGCTTAACCGATACTTGTGTCGTGTAATAAATGCGTAAACGTTTTCCTTTATCTGTAGGGGCTGGGTTTCTTGCAATCGCATCTTCAATTACATCATTTAATAAAGAAGATTGAATGCGCATTGCATGGTTTTCACTTACCCGCTTCACTAATGGTAAAATTTGACTCAACCTTTGTTTCGTTTTAGCAGAAACAAACACAATCGGAGCATAATCCAAAAATAAAAATTGATCGCGAATCGTTTGGGTAAATTCATTCATTGTTCGTTCATTTTTTTCAATGGCATCCCATTTGTTCACGACAATGACGATACCTTTACCCGCTTCATGAGCATACCCTGCAATTTTTTTATCCTGCTCTTGTATTCCCTCTTCTGCATTTAATACGACAAGCACCACATCTGAACGTTCAATCGCTCTTAATGCTCTTAATACGGAATATTTTTCTGTGCTTTCATATATTTTCCCTTTTTTCCGCATTCCAGCCGTATCGATAATGACAAAATCTTGTCCGTCATACGTATAAGGAGAGTCGATTGCATCTCGAGTAGTTCCAGCGATATCACTAACGATTACCCGCTCTTCTCCGAGAATTGCATTTACTAATGAAGATTTTCCTACATTTGGTCTACCAATTAATGAAAACTTAATGACATCGTCTGAATATTCATCTTCATATTCTTTAGGGAAATATTTTGCACATTCATCCAATAAATCCCCAATCCCTAATCCATGCGAACCGGAAATTGGAATCGGCTCCCCAAAGCCTAAAGAATAAAAATCATATATTAATTCACGCATGTCTGGGTTATCAATTTTATTGACTGCCAGTACAACTGGTTTTTTTGTTTTATAAAGCATTTTTGCGATTTGCTCATCTTGAAGAGTTACTCCTTCTCGACCGTTCGTCATAAAAATAATCACATCGGCCTCTTCCATGGCAATTTGTGCTTGGGCACGAATTTGTTCTAAAAATGGTTCATCTCCAAGATCAATTCCACCTGTATCAATAATATTAAATTCATGGTTTAACCAATCTGCCGAACTGTAGATGCGATCTCGGGTCACCCCAGGTATATCTTCCACAATGGAAATGCGTTCACCAACAATTCGGTTGAAAATTGTTGATTTTCCTACATTCGGACGACCTACGATGGCGATTACTGGTTTTGTCATCTGTCCTTCATCCTTCCAAATTCTTATCCTTTGTATTATACACGATATCCAATTATATATCATTTTTTGACATAAATGGACATAAAAAAAGCGCACTCCTTAAAGCACGCAATTTTTATTCGAAATACAATTTATTGATCTGTAAATTTTTTCAATTGTTCCCCTATTACATCACTAATGGAGAATCCTGTTGTCTCTTCTGGTAATTGATAATCAAATTCTTCTTGATGCTTTGGGTTTTCTTCAAGTTCTTTCATGCTTAGTGATAAGCGCTTTTCTTGCTCATTAACATCAAGCACTTTCACTTGAACCTCTTGACCTTCTTTCAACACTTCGTGAGGGGTATTGATGTGTTTATGAGAAATTTGTGAAATATGAACTAACCCTTCAACACCTGGGAACACTTCAACAAAGGCACCGAAGGACACTAAACGCTTCACCGTACCAGTCAATACTTGACCTTTTGAAACACGTTCTGCAATGTTTGCCCATGGACCAGGTAATGTCTCTTTAATGGATAGAGAAATTCTTTCATTTTCCGGGTCAACAGATAAAACTTTTACTTTCACTTCTTGCCCTTCTTGAAGAACTGTGTTAATATCATCTACATGTTCATGGGCTACTTGTGAAATGTGCACAAGCCCGTCAACGCCACCTATGTCAACGAAGGCACCAAATGGAGCTAATCGTTGAACTTTACCATTTAATACGTCTCCTGGCTTTAGGCTCTCTAGCAATTCTTTCTTTTTATTTGCTTTTTCTTCTTCTACAACTGCACGGTGAGATAAAATTAATCTTCCTTTTTCTTTATCTAACTCTGTAATTTTAAATGTTAGCGTTTTACCTTTGTAATCTTCAAAGTCTTCTACGAAATAATCTTCTACTAAAGATGCTGGTACAAATCCTCGTACTCCTAAATCAACTACTAAACCGCCTTTTACAACATCTTTTACTTCTGCTTCAAAAACTTCTCCCTTTTTGTATAGCTCTTCTAATTTATCCCAAGCTTTTAAAGCATCTACTTTACGTTTCGATAAAACAAAGTTTTCTTCTTCTACTTTCGTGATCATTAATTCTAGCTCATCGCCAACAGACACCACATCGGATGCTTTTTCAATGTGCAAGCTAGAAAGTTCACTAATTGGTACAATCCCATCAAATGGTGCACCTTCTATTGTAACGGTTACTGCTTTGTCTTCAACTTTTGCAGCAGTCCCTTTTACAATGTCTCCTTCACGAAATTCTTGGCCAACTCCTAAGTTCATTTCCTCGGACATATGTAACCCTCCTTCGCATCTTACAATATCTATTTTATTAGAAATTGCATTTAAACACAAAATTTTTTCCTTATAGTTTAAATATTTCCTTTATTATGAATAACATACGCGAAAAGAAACGACTATTATTCCATCTTTTCTTTCGCTAAATGTAAAATTTTTTCTGCAACTTCTTCAATCGATAAGTGAGTAGTGTCTAAATAAATGGCATCTTCTGCTTGAACTAATGGCGATATTTTACGTTCCATATCTTGCTGATCGCGAAGCGCTATTTCCTCTTTTAGCTGTTCATAGTCAGAAGGAATGCCTCGTTTTTTATTATCAAGCAATCTTCGTTTTGCTCGTTCTTCAACGGAGGCAGACATAAAAATTTTTAATTCTGCTTCTTTTAATACATGAGTTCCTATATCTCGTCCATCCATGACAACTGCGCCGTCTTTTGCCAACTGTTTTTGTTTGGCAACGAGGATTTCACGAACCTTTGCAAGAGATGCAACTCGCGGAACGTTCGCTGTGACTTCATTGGAACGAATTTTTTTTGTCACATCCTCTCCATCTACGAAAACAAGTTGTCCATTTGGAGATGGCTTTAAGTCGATATTTGTCTTTAGCAGCATTTCTTCTAGTTTTTTTTCATCATTTAATTGTATGTTTTCTTTTAACGCTTTATACGTAACAGCTCGATACATCGCTCCAGTATCAATGTAAGTGAATCCTAATTGTTCTGCCACGATTTTTGCAATTGTACTTTTTCCTGCACCAGCAGGCCCATCGATGGCTATTTGTATGTTTTTTCCCATGACAATCCCTACTTTCCTTCAACATTGTAACATAAACAAAGTTTTTTACTTTTACTATTTTCATAGTTTGTGTAAATAAAAACAACTAGTTTGTATTACATATTGTTGTCGAATCCTTATTTTTTATCCATAAAAAAGCCTCCAATAATCGTTTATTGGAGGTCCTATATCTCCTTACGCAGCATCACTTGGCGTTCAAAACAGAATCGAAGGATGAATTGTTTATCTAGTTCGTCCGTATCGATAAATTGAAGAGATGCAAGCATTTGGCCATTCTTTTCAAATATTCGAATCACTTCTGCATCCGTTTGAATGTATTGAATTTCTCCAGATTTATAAGGCAATACAATCGTTAGTTTGACCTTATCTCCCTCTGAAAATGGAGGGGATATAGGCACTTTGATAGCGGCTCCGCCAGCGCTAATATCATCCGTTACGAATTGATAAAATTGATTTAAATGCTCCACTGCAACATCTACAGGTGTTTTTACTCGAACAAATTCCCGCCTTTGGATTTTGATGAATTCATCATCTGGAGGACAAGAAAGCATTATCATAGGAATTCGATCCATTTTACGACCGACAACTTCCGTTTGAAATGCATAGTTGATATCGTCATCATTTCGAAAAATTGCACGAAACTGGGAACCGTCAACTAGATAAACTGTCCTATCCGTTTTCGTATCTACGGGATAAGTAATAAAAATGATATTGTCTTTCTTTTCCACTACTTTACATTTAAATCTTTCAACTTTTTCCGATGTCGTTGGTTCCAATGTGAGAACTGTTCCAATCTTAATATCCATACTTATTCGCCTCGCACAATAATTGTAATTTTATTATTGCACGAATTAAGGCGAATTTCTAGAGCATTTTGATAATTATGGTAATTGTTCCACTTTTATGACATCATGATTTTCCGTATCCACAACAACTCGATATGTTTGATTGATATTGTCTGAAAAACGAGCAATTACTTCATAACATAATCTTAGTTCATATGCTTCATTTTCTGTGTAGATAAAGCGCTCTTCTTCCACTACTGTATTTGGTCGGAAGAATTGTTTCCAATCGATCGGTACCACTGGCTGGTTATCATTAATGTTTTCTCTTTGTACATATTCCATTGCATTTAGCCCTAATAACTCACCGCTATCTTTAGAAACTTTCAATTGTACTCCATCAGGATACACAAACGCATTATGTTTGCCAGCCACTCGAGCAAGATGAATATGCCAAGCTTCATGGTTTTCTCGCATTTCAACTAACGCTAAATCATCATATCCAGCTCGGTCTATAAATTGTTGTACTAACTCCTTCACTTTTTCTTGTGTAATATTTTTGTCTGGCTGTACCGGACGTTCAGATAAGAAGGAAATTAAATGTCCACCTTTTACAGTAATGTCCGCATATCCGACCCGACTGCCTTTAACAAATTGAATGTGATAAAACGGATAAGGTGCATCATCTTTACTTTTCGATACAGTATACGTAGCGTCTTTAATTCCAGGTACTAATTTTTCTAATACTTGAATTGCTTCGTCCTTCGTAATTTCACGATCTCTTATATGTTTTAAGTCTCTTTTCTTTAGCCAATCAGATTCACTCGTTGTTAATGGGAAGTCCTTTTCCGTGTAAGTTTTTAAGTTTGATGCGAGGTTTTTAAATGGTGATTCTTCAAGCTCTGTTTTTGCAACTTGTTGCCATTTATCAAAGTTCCCATCATTCTCATAAAATTGAGCTGTTGCAACAGCCCATTCATCTGTTAGTTGCTCTAAATTTTTGTTTACAACTTTCATTTTGGATTGCCAAGTTTCATAATCACCATTTGTCGAAGCTCTTTTTGCTTCATCTCCTATTTTCCCAATATATCGTAGCCATTGATTTGCTACATCAGGATTCAATGGTAAGTTACTGATAGATGAACGCAATTCATTGCTTGTTCGCCAAATGTTATCAAGTTCATTTTGCAGCGCCTTCTCATCCTGGAACAATAAGGATTGTGCTACAGACCGCTGCAAGTAGGTCAATTTTTCACTGGCATTGGATAATGAGTTTGTATATTGGGCATGCATGGCTTGTTGCAACTGTTTATTGTCTGCTCTAACATCAAAAGCATATAGTCCTAATGCAATAACAGCAATGGAAAGTAAGTATACCGCACTTTTCATAATGTCGCTCCTTTAATAGCAAAAGATATGTTGACCAATTTGTTTAATTTGTGGTCTCGTCCAAATCCATTTGCTCGTGGCTGTTTTTGGATTGAAATAGTAAAGAGCATTTTCTGATGGATCCCATCCACTCATTGCATCAAGAACCGCCTGTTTCGCTCTTTCGTTAGGAGTTAACCAAATCTGTCCATCAGCAACTGCAGTAAAAGCGCCAGGTTGGAAAATGATTTCTGAAATCGTATTTGGAAAATCAGGAGATTCAAGTCGATTTAGAATAACTGCTGCCACTGCAACCTGTCCTTCGTATGGTTCTCCCCTAGCTTCGCCGTATACGGCATTGGCCATCAGCTGTAAATCTTGTTCCGTAAATTTTGGTGGAAGTTGATAGCTTGTACTTCCTGATGAACCTTTGTTCCCTTTTACTTGTTGGTTAAGAGGAATTCCGCCATAATAAGTAAATTCTCTACCCGCATTGATTTGTGCATGGACCCATTCACGGTCAAAATCACTGTTGTTTACCAGCACTCTTTTTGTTTGCGCTCCAGCTATGCCGTCCACTTTTAAACCATAACTTTCTTGGAAGTTCCGTAAAGCCCAATAAGTTCCATAGCCAAATTTTCCATCAATTTTTCCATGATAGAAACCTAAGTATTGCAATCTTGCTTGTAACTCAATCACATCATCACCGAAGGCTCCCCGTTCTAAAACTTGATTAGAAAAAGCGAATGACTCTTCAGGCTTCATGACAGTAAATGTACCGATTAAGGTCATTAATATGAGCATTGAAATCAGAAGTTTTCTTACCATATATTTCACTCCTTTTTCATAGCATGTTAAATTTAACATCATTTATGCACATTCGAATGAAAAAATGGTCGAATCAACAATCGAAACGACCATTCAGGAGTTATTATGTACAGTGAATGAAATTTTATTGTTATTTTCAAATAAAATAAAAAATGACCTAAAAAGCAATCTCATTCCTTTTAGGTCATGCTAAATTTTATTTTGTTCTATTAAATGCTTAATTAAATGCTCGTGAGCTAACTTCACTTTCCTTAACGCAAACCACCATAAAAATAACATAAATGGTGCGATTAAATAAACCCAATAATCTTCAAACATCAAAATAGAGTTATAGGCAAAATGCAACAGAAATGGCGCTCCAATAGAAAGAACTAAGTATTCCATTGAACGATTATTCTTTGTAAATTTACTTTTCCCAAAATAATAGCCCATCACCACACCAAATAAGGCGTGACTTGATACAGGTAGTAACGCACGCATAAATGCCGTATCTATTCCAAATGTCAACAAATAAAGGAGATTTTCCATTGTGGCAAACCCAAGCGAAGCAGCTGCTCCATACAAAATTCCATCATATGGATCGTCAAATTCAACATGGCGATAAATAAATGCAAAAATAATGAACCATTTAAAAAATTCTTCCATAGTACTTGAGAAAACAACATTGAGGAAAAATGGATTTGTAATTAATTCTTCTTCCTGCAAGACATATTGAATGAACATAATAGGGAAAGTAATTAATAGTCCAAAAATAAATGTTCGAAAAAGTGTTTTTCGAGGTTCAGTCGCCATTTGATTTCGCAAATAAAAGTAGCTAAATAATGCTAATCCTGGAGCAATCGCTGCAGAGAGTAAAATAAACAATATCGACGCTCCTTTCCTTATACATAATATTTTATAGTATTACCTACCTTTTTTAAAGTTTAGGACCATAAAATTTCTAACAATAAATAAAGCGACGATTATCCGTCGCGAAAACCTCACGAAATTAAAAATTTTTTCTAAAACCCCTTTATTATACTGCAACACTAAATTGTACTGTAGATCGTTGCATTCCCAATACGAATCTCTTTCTTTTTCAAAGTGCACATCATCATATCCTATATATTACCTCATATCAGAAATATTTCTATAATGCCAAATTTGGTATACCCATATCGAAGTAAATTTGAAAAAATCGACTTATCGAAATATGTATCGTAATTATTATTGCATATAAAAATAGTCAATCAATTTTTCATAAAAAATAAAAAGCACTACCCATTTATTGAATACGTGGGTAATGCTTAAAATGACACTTTTTAATAAACATAGAATGTCTTGCCCGTATGAGCACCTAGAATACTCTTTTTATAGGCAAGAGCAACTCTTTTTACGGGAACTGGCTCAAATCCTTCAAACATAGACCCGTAATCTTCAAATGATTCTTCAAGAATTGTTGGGCTAACGCTATTAATTCGAATTCCTCTTGGCATATCAATAGCTGCGGCTTTGACAAATGCATGTACGCCACCATTTGCCATGGCTGCAGAAGCTCCAGTTTTGATCGGATCATCCATTAGAACTCCAGTTATTAAAGTAATTGAACCATTGTCCTTAATATACGGTAAACCTAGTAATACTAAATTGATTTGTCCTAAAAGTTTACTTTGTACTGCAATTTGATTTAGTTCAGGCGTCAATGTTTCAAGTGACGTATAGTGGACTCCTCCCGCTGCACTCACTAAAGCATCGATTTCTCCTACTTCTTTAAACATCTGTTTTATACTTTCAACTGATGTAATATCAACTTTTATGTCAGCTTTACTGCGACTTGCACATATAATTTCTGCTCTATCTTTCATTTCTTCAACTACTGCTTTTCCAATTGTACCAGTAGCTCCTACAACTAAAATTCTCAAACCAATTCCTCCTCTATCCAAAAAACCGTTTATGAAAAAACATTACTTGATTTCATGCTATTAATATAAAATCTGTTTTATGAAAATGTAAAGCTTGTGCGTAAAGACTCGTTTACTTTAGAAATGTTTTTTGAAATGTCCATTTAAGTGAAGGCGGCTTGTCCCGTCATTCCTCTTCCGTAGCAAAGCAAGACTTTCTATAGGAAAAGCGTAACAACCCACAGAAGTGAAGAAAGAGCTCCTGCGAGGCTAAGAATACCCCCCGCAGAAAGCCCGCAGAAACGAAAATCGATAAAACAATTTGAAGGCGATAGTTGATTAACCCCTTACTTTTTCGCTTTTTTTTCTTGAATTGCTTTTGCAATAAAGGCTCCATGGAATTTACCGTTTTCGATGAAAATTTCATTGGCATTGTTGCCGGCAGCGAGAACTCCAGCTATGAACAAGTTTTCAATATTTGATTCCATCGTTTCAGGATGATATGTAGGTCGACCTGTTTCCTCATCAATCGTTACACCCATTTTTCGAATAAAAGAGTGGTCTGGATGATATCCAGTCATTGCAAAAACAAAATCGTTTTTAATTACTTCTTCTTTCCCATGAATATTTAAAACAACTTCATGTTCACGAATTTCTTTAACGGTCGTATTAAAGTGCATAACCACTTCACCATTTCGGATAAGTGATTGAAATTCTGGTAATATCCAAGGTTTAATGCTAGGGGAGAAGTCGCTGCCTCGGTAAGCAACCGTAACCCGTGCTCCTGCCTTATGCAATTCTAAAGTTGCATCAACCGCTGAGTTTTTCCCACCAACAACTAACACATCTGTATCAAAGAATGGATGGGCTTCTTTAAAATAGTGGAATACTTTTGGTAAGTCTTCTCCAGGGACATTCATATAATTTGGATGATCGTAATAACCTGTCGCCAAAATAACGTAAGGTGTTTCATATTGTGCTTTATCTGATGTTACAGTAAATAATCCATCTTGTCTTTTTTCCACAGAAATTACTTTCTCAAATCGGTTCACATGAATATTTTTTAATTTCACGACTTCACGATAATAGACAAGAGCTTGATTTCTGCTTGGTTTTCGTTGTTCAACAATAAACGGAACATCGCCAATGGCTAATTTCTCACTTGTTGAAAAGAATGTTTGATGGGTTGGGTAATGATAAAGTGCATTTACGATGTTCCCCTTCTCAATCACGATGGGTTTTAGCCCAATATTTTGCAGTTCAATCGCTGCCGATAAACCACAAGGGCCTCCTCCAACGATAATTGCATCTACTTTTTGCATTGAATACATCTCCTTAATTCGACAAACTACTTCTTATTATAACGCGAATGTCAATCCTTTGTTTAAAGTTCACTATGGAAGTTTATATCAATAATGTGGCATTCCGGTTTTGCACCAAAACGTAAGGGTACCATCGATGTTCCATAACCATTACTAATGAGTGTATACTTGCCATCTTTAGCGCTAAACGAGCCAACAGGATAAATACCAAAAGGCCCTAATCGAATTTGTCCTCCGTGGAAATGTCCGCCCAACCTTAGATCAGCATGATAATCTTTTAATTTTGGAAATAGATTTGGATTATGAGAAACGAAAATAACGATATCCTCAGGATGACATTTACTAAATGCTTTTTCAGGTTGAGCTTTGCGTGATGATAGATCATCGACCGCACTCAACCAACATCGATTTATCGTATTCGGGAGTAACACTGCATCGTTTTCTACGATTTGTACACCCGTTTCTTGAAAAATTTCTCTTAATCGCTCCTCTCCCACTTCCCGATCATTATTTCCCCAAACGAAATAAACAGGCCCTAATGTTTTTAGAAGATGAAGATTGCGGTAAATGGTCGATATTTTTGTTCTTCTATCTGCTAAATCTCCTCCAATAATAACAGCATTGATTGGAGCGTTTATGTCTTGAATCAATTTGTCGCTAATTAATCGGGTATGAATATCAGAAATGAAAAATATCGTGTATTTTTCCTCTTTACCTTTTAATGATATTTCATGATGAATGACGTTATTTTCAAAAGCTTCCTTTACCATAAAGGAAAGAATTGAACCGAAGATGAGGACCGTTGCGAAAACAATCATGTAAGTTGTACCCCTCCTGATAAAAAAAAGACGTGGTGAATATACCATCGTCTTTTAATCCACTAGCCTACAGTAATGTATAATATTTTACTGGATTTTATTCAACTGGTGAACTACCCCCACTTAATTTTTTAGCGAAAATTTGAAGTGGGGGCTTCCAAAGAAGTTTGACTGCTTTAAGCAATCCTTATTCTTTGAGGCGTGTCCACTTCGCCGCTAGAGCATAAGACACTCAGGTCTACAGCTTTACTTTTCTTTAAGATGTTTAGTGCGCCATTTACATCAGCATTGATTAGTTTGCCGGACTTTGTTCGATACAAACCTCGCTTATTACGTTTGCCACTGAACTTATATTCTTTTGGATTGTCGGCATTATATTCAGGAATCTCATCGCCGTCAAAAAAGCTGGCTTGGGACGTATATGATTCTTCCTGCTTAAAGAATTCAATGCCGTAAAATTCACAAAGATATTCTAGTTTTTCTTTTATGTTACCGAGAGGAATATTGACAAAGTTTTGATTTGTCTTTTTTCCTAGATTCATATTTCGCTGCAATGTTTCAGCATAGCCAATGACAAGTTTGCCAATTTGATTTTCAATACAGTAGTTTATGATGTAACGGCAAGTCTTGCTGATATAATCATTAACTTTATTATTGCGATTCATAGCAAGCAAAGCTTGTTTACGAGTTGTGCCTTTGATTTTTTGCTTATCTTTAATGCTTTGAAGTCTGGCATTTTCTTTGTTAAACCATTGATTAATACTTTTTAATCTCCGCCCATCAATGATGAACGATCTGCCGTCTGATGTGACACAAGTGGCAAGATTATTTAATCCTAAATCAATCGCCAGTGCTTTTTGGTCATTTAATTCTCTTTGATCTTCAGGCATTTCATATTTATACTGAATCTCAAAGAACCTAGCATGATGCTTAGGAATGATTTCAATCTGCTTAATCTTTTTGTCAAGTAACACAGGCGGAATCGTTATCGTGATAGGCTTATGAGTCTTTTTATACAGATTCGAATACGGTATCGTGAATTTGTTGCCGTCTATACGAATTTGACCAATGATTAGTGAATGAAAGCCATCTTTTTTAAGATATTTTGGGATACTGATAGCCTTGTAGTCATATTTGCCTTGTTTGGCTAGTTTTACTAAGCCAAAGAAAGATTTAAAAGCTTCATTAACCTTTTTTAAAATTTGCTGTGCCATGTTGCTGTTTAACAGCTTATAGTTTTCGTTCGTTTTTGCAAGATGATAGTTTTTCTCATAATTAAGAAATTCCTTGTGTTCAAAATAGTATTGTCTAACATTGTACAATCCGACGTTGTATATGTTCTTGGCAATACGGCACAGTTCTCTAAGAGTCAAGTATTCTTCTTTCGTCAAACCATTTAGCTGTTGCTTGATACAAAAATACATTTTTTTCACCTCCCATCTAACTATATTATACTATACTTTACTGAATCTATATTATTTTCAGTAAATATAGTTAAGGCGATTCATTCAACTGATAAAATATTTTCTTTTATTCCGGAATGATGAGCGACTGTCCTGGACTAATGATATCGGATGATAAATTATTTGCCGCTTTAATTTTTTCAACACCACTCATAGGATCACTATAGTATTGTTTTGCAATACGGAATAAATTTTCATTTGCACTAACAGTATGTACTTTTACACTTTCTTTTTGCTTCTCATGATGTTGAGGTGGACTATTTTCTTTTTTCATTGAAGAATCGTCCTTTTCTGTTTGTTTATGTGAAGAATCGGTTTTTGATATTTGTTTAGCTTCCGAATCCTTTTTTCCCTCTTTTTCCGATGTTTCAGATGAAGATTCTTTTTCTTTGTTTACATCCGCTTTGTCTTTTTCGTCTTTATTGCTAGCTGCTACCGCATTATTTCTTTGGACTTCAATCAGATTTTCATCTTTATCAACAGCAACTTCTTCATTATCTCCTGGATTCCAAAAGCCCCAAACATATATTAAAATCGCTAATGGAATACCGATTAGAATAACGGTTAAAGTGGTGAGTAATGGAGTTTCTTTTGTTTTTTTCTTTTTACGACGACGTTCTGAACGACTTAGTCTCGTTTTTGAATCTTTTATCTCAATCGATTGGCGGTGTTCTTCAATCTTTTTTCGATAATCATTTTTACTCATAATGCACCTCCATTTGCAATCATATCTAATTATGACGAAAATGAGGGAAAAAGTAAATGAGAGGAAATTTTTATTTTCAAAGATTTTTGTCGCAATGATGATTATTTTACTACAATCAGTCAGTTCCTAATAAAATTTGTCGCAATCTCCTCTGCCAAGTGGTCGAATTTCTTTTTGTTTCTTTTGTTGTTCTTGGAAGGAGAAAATGCTGGTATTCTAAACCACAATGTTCACAGCAATGCTCTGGTTTACTATTTAATGTTTGGCCAAAGTAATGGACAAGTTGTTCTCGAATACATTGATCACTTTTTACAATGTTCAACATTTCTTCCACAGAACGATATTTGTCACTCATCATTTGTCGAAAAATAGATTTGACTTCATCCATCGAATAATGCTCCATCCAATAGTGCAATACGCGAAAAGATGTTTCAGAAATCAGTCCATCATGCATCATTTCTTTCGGATTAACTTGCCTTCTTACATATTCATCGTACAACTCAATTTGATTTTCATTCGGCAAATCTTCCCCTGCAATATAATGAGCTACATCTTCATCCCCTTCACAATACAACAAAATAGCGATTGCGTCTTTGCCGTCGCGACCAGCTCTTCCTACTTCCTGCATATAATCTGCGATGTTTGAAGGAATTGAATCATGAATAATTTGACGTACATTTTCTTTATGTACGCCCATGCCAAAAGCGTTCGTAGCAACAATCCATTCCAAAGAGCCGTCTAAAAACTGCTGTTGAATAAATTGTCGGTCTACCGCATCTTTTCCCCCGTGATAGGAAGAAACAGAAAGCCCGTGATTCAATAATTGTGTTGTGATATCATCCGTTCTTTTTCTCGATCGCGTATAAATAATGCCTGGCCCTTCTGTATGAAAAACATGTTCAAAGAGCCATTCCATTTTTTCTTCCTTTGTGTGAAATATTTTTTTCCCGTAACGAATGTTTGGACGGTCAACGGAATGAATGTATTCATAAGGGTCATCCATCTTTAAAACATGCCGTATATCTTCTAGCACTTTTTCTGTTGCAGTTGCAGTTAATGCTAAAATCGGTGGTCGTTTATCTTTGATTAGGTCTCCAATTTTCAAATAATCCGGTCGAAAATCAAATCCCCACTGGGAAATGCAGTGGGCTTCATCAACCACAATTAACGCCAATTCGATCTGATTCAGTCTGCTTTTAACCTGTTCCTGCATCAACATTTCCGGTGAACTAAAAATAAATCGATATTGAGGTAAATATTGTAAAACTCGTTGTTTTTGTTCACGATTCAATAAAGAATTCAATGCTACTACCCGTTTTTCACCAAATTGTTTCATTCGGTCAACTTGGTCTTGCATGAGGGATAGTAATGGAGAAATAATTAATATCGGTTTTTTAAATATGTATGCTGGAAGCTGGTAACATAAGGATTTCCCCATTCCAGTGGGAAGTAAAGCGATTGTATCTCTTCCATTCATTAATTGTTCAATGACTTCTTTTTGTCCTGGTCGAAATGAAGTGTATCCAAAATGGTTTTGTAACAGCTGTTCTAATTGCAAAATTTTTCACCTCTCGCCAGTGCAAGACGCAATTGAAAATAAGATAAATGCGGTAGCACTTCATGAAGAATTTTCAACTTTTTCGTATTGTAATCTTCTGTCGCTGTAAGTACGAGTTGTATATCTTCTTTTTTTATAAATTGTTCAATAGGAAACGTTGAATCATTGATTGCTAATTCAACTAAGTGGTCTTCAATGGTACTTTGTTTTAACTTCCGAATTTTGCAGATTTGTTCAATCGAATATCCTTTTTTAAAGAGCATCGCAGTATGATAAGCAGAACCCGTCAGCGGAATTTCTACGCGAATCTTATCAGCGATTTGAGATAGGTATGGGTATTGTTTCGTGTTCAATAGTATTTCATTCAACCATTGATGAAGACAAGCTACAAATATGATTTGAACATCTATTTCGGCCATTTGATATTCCATGCTAATTTGTTCCCAAGTAAATCCAGTTTCTTGATAGCCCGCTAATCGTTTTACAACAATTTCTTTTGCTTGTGTATTGATTTGTGCCCTTTCAAGACTTTGTAGAATTTCATCATATAAGCTATGGTTTAGAAGTCCCGATTTGTAATCATTGATTAAAAGGAAATGTCGCACCCAACGCTGAATTTCTTCATCTTTTTGAATAGGAGAAAATGCCATGACATTTTCTCTTGCATGCGATAAACTTTGTACTGTTAGTGAGAGTCTTGAAAAAAAGATCTGTTCGTTTCCTCTATATTGCCAACCATTCAAAGGAAGTGGCTCATAATGCTGAAGAAGTTCGTTTGCTTGTTTCGTTAATTGAAAACTATTTTCTGATATAACGATCAATTGATGTTCAACAAGTTTTTGAATCTCTTTATCATAAATTTGCCTTGTTAATGTTGGTAAAATACCAAAATATGAATGCAAGCGGAATATACCAACATCTTGAATCGTTTGGCCAGAGCGCTTCCCTTTCAGCAAATGATAAGGAGAAGAAATTGTGCGCTCATTTTCTACGGTTTTTAATATATCTAAGACTAAATACTGAAATAGCAAATCAGAACCTCCAATTTTACAGTCTTAATGTTGAAAAGTGTAATAAACAGTTTTAGAATAATAAAGAAGCTTTAACTTGGAAGCGCAATAGAAAAAAGGAGAGATTACTAAATGGCAAAATACACAATTGTAGATAAAGATACATGTATCGCTTGTGGTGCTTGTGGCGCAGCTGCCCCTGACATTTATGATTACGATGATGAAGGAATTGCCTTCGTTATTTTAGATGATAACACGGGTACCGCTGAAGTACCAGAAGATTTACTGGAAGATATGCAAGATGCCTTTGAAGGTTGCCCTACAGATTCTATTAAAGTGGCAGATGAACCTTTCGATGGCGACCCATTGAAATTTGAATAGAATATAAGAGTAGGTGCACCGATAATGGATGCACCTGATTTTTATTTCCCTTAGAATTTTACAATAATTTTTTCCCCTACTACGCCTTTTGCTCCCGCATCTTTTTAAATGGCTATGTTAATGAATATTGTTGATTCTATTAATAAATTAAGGACTTCAAGATGTGAAGTCCTCTTTCAATTATCATTAAACTTTCTTTTTGAATCTGTCTCTTGTATTGGAGTACACCAATGCAAAAATAATAAGTGATAAAAATAAAATAAGACCAATAATAAATAAAACTTGGTTTTCTAACATCTCACTCAATGCAAATAATAATATGCTAAAGCTAATACCATACATAATTTTACCCATAAACTTGCACAAAGCTACTTCATCGTATTGAGCCTTTTCACTGTCAGGCATTGTATTGTAACCTGCGAGTATTGATGCTCCTTTTCCTTTCGATAGTGTGATAGCAAAAATTAAGAAAGGTATTGAAATAATAAGAACAGCTACTCCCAAACGAGTTACCTCCTTTTCTATAAGATTCTCTGTTGGTTAAACAATCGAGATTTTAATATTTATACGTTCTTAATGAATCATAGGTTTCATTAATTGGAAATAGACAGCTCTCTACAATCATTTTACTTATAGATGCATTATCACTTCGGTGTTTAACAATATCTAAGAATTGAAACCAACTCAAATAATGGTCGAGGTATTTTGTTGCCACACCATTAAATCGTTGCATCCAACCTTTTAAACGGCTGTGATAGTTATTAACGTTTTGGATATGATACAATCCTTTTACACGTTCTGTACCATCTGACTTAAAACGATAATGCTCCAATTCTTTGCTTTTTGCATAGGCAGAAAAAGCTCTCCAAGCATCGGTGCAAAGAGTATTGTCCGATGATAGTTTAGAACCAATAGCCTTATCTAATTGAGTTTTAACAATTCTACCTCTACCAAGTACACCAGAATATGTTGCCTTTTGACGGTCTCTTGCGATTAAAACGCAAACCTGTTCGTGACTAATGCCACGAAATTTTGACGAGCCACCACGTTTGCGAGGTTTACGCCCCTCGATATTTCTTTTGCCTTTTTCCGAATACAGAAAATAAGTTTCATCCATCTCTACAATCCCTGAAAAAGATTCAAAATTCATTTGTTTTAATGCAGACAATACTTTATGCCTCCAATAAAACAGGGTAACGTAAATGTACATTACCAATGAGTTCTGCCGATTTACGGAGTGAATAACCTTCTAACATACATTTTATAAAATCCAACCATTTTTCAGACTTATGGGTTCGATACAATGGTGTTGCAGTTACATCAGTAAATGTTTTTCCGCAATCTTTACAACGGTATCGTTGACGTTCAACTTCTTTCAGACCAAGTTTTACTGTATATTTACCAAAACGAACCACTTGTTTAGAATTACAGTGTACACAGGTGTAGCCATCTTTATTTTTTCGTTCAGTTACTTCTTGAAAGACAGGTTCACTTGCAGAAAATGACATAAGAGAATTGATAAAAAATTCTTTTAACCGATGTTGTTCTGCTGAATTCAATTTTTTAATCTCTGCTATTAACCCTCTTAATGTCATTTCAAACCCTCCAAACTAATGTTCTTACTAACATTATAGAACATTTGTTTGTTTTTATCAAATATCAACAGAGTAATTTAACAAAGCCTTTTAAATAAATAAGAAGCTAACAACATGAAGCACCCTAGGCCAAAAATGGTATAATATGAAACCTCAAATGAAGGTCCAAATGGTTGAATCGCAAATCTTACATAAAAGCTCATCGCAAATAAAACAATCGTGATGAATCCAAAGAAAATTGTCATTTTTTGTTTTGTTTTTGGTTCTTGAAAAGCTTCTTTTTTCAATAGATTCACTATTAAATAAATCAACATCAATAAACTACCGACTAGCAGAAGAGTTGAGATAACAAGATTTCCAGAATAAATTATTTGATTCTCTTTATTTAGTAAAGGAAATATTCCACGAACAATCAAATACCACCCGAATAACGTAAAAAGGATTTCAAAAGCGAATTCTAATTGGCGCTTCCAAGATTCTTTTGGTAAAGAGGCAATTATTTCATCCGCTAAATCTTTTGGATTTTTCCCGAAAACTTCAGATGCTGTTTTTCCTTCCTTCTGTGCTTCTAATAGATGTTCTAGCATTTCAAGTAAAACTTCCTCTGTAGCTCGCTCATTTCTCGATAAATTGGCGCGAATGTAAACAAGGAGATTTTCATAATATTGCTGATTTTCTCGTGTAAGCTGTTTTCTTTTTTCGTTATTTTGTCGTATTAACTCTTTCACTGAAACTTTCATTTATTATCACTCCCCAACAATTTTTCGATGGAAGAAGATAGGATTTTCCATTCTTCCCGAATATTATCAAGTACTTCTTTTCCTTTCACCGTAATAGAATAATATTTTCGATTTGGGCCTGAAACAGACGCCCTCATTTCCCCCACAATATATCCATTTTTTTGAAGCCGTAATAGCACTGGATAAATTGTACCTTCACTAATATCTAAGCCAACTTGTTCTAGCTTTTTTGATAATTCGTATCCATAGATCTCATCTTTTTCAATAATTGCTAATATACATCCATCGAGCACTCCCTTTAACAATTGACTCCGAATAGACAAAGACTTCACCACCTCAATTGTTGGAATGATAAGCACCTATCTTGTAAAACAAAGTAACTATACATAACTATATTGTATTACAAAATAGCAGTCAATAGTTTATATTGATTTTTATTAGAAATGCTGTTACACTTCTAGTAGTTGGTACTAATAACTGATGTTAAAGGGGTCAAGTACATGGATGTATTAAAATTAAAAGATAAAAATATCGTTGTGATGGGCGTTGCCAATGAAAGAAGCATCGCTTGGGGAGCAGCAAAGAAACTATTAGAAGTTGGAGCAAACGTGATTTTCACGTATCGAAAAGATCGTTCAAAAGCAAAACTAGAAAAAATTTTAGAAGACTATCAAGACCACAAAACAGCCATTATTCAATGTGACGTGAACAGCGACGAATCGATTCAAAATGCATTCAAACAAATTGGTGAACAATTCGGTGTCATCCACGGTATCGTACATTCTGTAGCCTTTGCTCATGCAGAAGATTTAAAAAATCGCTTTGTTGAAACTTCTCGAGAGGGCTATGCCTTTGCCCAAGATACAAGCGCATACTCATTAATTGCTGTTGCTAATGCAGCGCGTCCTTATATGACAGAAGGCGGCTCTATCGTTACAATGTCTTACTTGGGTGCGGAACGAGTTCTTGAAGGATATAATGTCATGGGTGTTGCGAAAGCAGCGCTTGAAGCAAGCGTTCGTTATTTAGCTGCGGATCTTGGCAAAGAAGGTATTCGCGTTAATGCCATTTCCGCTGGTGCAATTCGTACATTGGCTGCTAAAGGTGTTCCAAGCTTTAACGAAGCCCTTCACCGTTATGAAGAAGTATCTCCATTGAAACGCAATACAAATAAAGAAGAAGTTGGAGATATGACAGTCGTAATGCTTAGCGAATTATCCCGCGGCGTTACAGGAGAAACGATTTACGTTGACTCAGGTTATCATATTATGGGATAATCTTTCACTAGCTGTAGTACAAATCAATTGTTGGTTTGTGCTACTTTTTTTATTTTCTCACAATAAAAGGCCATTCTCTAAACGAATGACCTACTTACAACTATGTGAACTACCCGCCACCTACGCTTCGCTTAGAGGTGGGGGCTTCTCGGGTAATCCCATCTCATGATGGGAAATAGACCGAGCTATCCCTCTCGTTCCAAGAGTTCTTTTTACTATACTAACCCTAACAGCCGCAATCCTTCATGTTTGATATTGATAGAAGCGTTCCAATCACGGTCTGCCACAAAACCACAATCACAGCGAAATGTACGCTCAGAAAGAGATAGAGACTCCTTTACTCGACCGCAACATGAACAAGTTTTGGATGATGGAAACCATTTATCTATTTTGATAAGCTTTTTTCCTTGCTCTTCTAACTTGTATTGGAGAAATGTTGTAAACATCCCCCATGCGTTATCAGTAACACTTTTACCAAAATGTAGGGCTTGTGACATTCCCTTCATGTTGAGGTCTTCAACAACAACACAATCGTACTTGCTTGCAAGATGATGGGACAATTTGTGTAAAAAGTCTCTTCGTTGGTTTGCAACCTTTTCATGTAAGTTCGCTACTTTCAGTCGCTGTTTGTGCCAACGATTAGAACCTTTCTTCCTGCGTGACAAAATACGTTGTTCCTTCGCTAATTTTTTCAATGCTTGTCGATAGAAACGAGGATAATTGGCTCTCTTACCCTCTTCACTATCGACATACAGACCATCCATAGCAAAATCTAATCCAACCACATGTTGAATGTTTACTTTAGTAGTTTCTTTCTCATATTCTGTCAAAATCGAAATATAGTATTTGCCTGTCTTTGTTTTCGAAATAGTGCAAGATTTGATTTTGTAATCAGCAGGAATCTCTCTATGTTGCTTCATTTTCAGCGGCTTTTTGAACTTTGGTAATTTGATATGACCATCTTCAATCTTAATATTTCCATTGACCATATTGGTTGTATAGGATTGCTTGTGTTTTTTACTTTTGAATTTAGGGAACTCTGTACGACCTTCAAAAAAGTTCTTATAGGGGTAGCGTCAGGAAAATGCAGATTTACAACGTTAAGGAAATTACAATATTAAAAAGCCCAATTTCTCAGTATTAAAATTGAGAAATTGGACTTTTTTAGTTACTCCAGAAACGCGCCCTTTAATTGAATATCTTAAATAGGGTCTTATTCAAAAAAAACGCCTATGCTTCTTAAACTAACCTGCACCCGTTACTTTAAGTGGATTTCACCTTAAACTTGAGATTTATTTTTTAGAATAAATTGATTGTGAAACAGTGATACTACATAAAAACTCTAATCCGGTTGACAAAAAACCGTCCAGACGGTATAGTATAAATATCGAAAATATGGAGGTTATTATGTCTATTTCAAAGCATGCAAATAAGAAAAAAAATATATTGACTGCTGCATCTGAAATTGTAAAAGAAGAAGGGGTTGTCAAACTCACTTTAGAGGCGGTCGCCCAAAAAGCTGGGGTGAGTAAAGGTGGATTATTATACCATTTCCCTAGCAAAGAAGCATTAATTAAAGGAATGGTGGAAGATTGGACAAATAATTTTTTCGAGAGCATTCTAACGTTAGTTAATAACGATAATAAAGAGATAGGAAAATGGATAAGGGCTTATGTTAATACTACATTTTCCGATTTAGATAACAACAATCTAAATTCAGCATTAATGGCTGCGATGTTTATTAATCCAGATTTATTAGACGACTTCCGCCAGAAATACAATAGTATGCAAACAAAATTAATAAATGATGGGATCGACCCTGTCAAAATTACAATAGCAAGATTATCCATAGATGGTTTATGGTTATCAGAAATATTTGGAATGGCACCATTAAGCGAAGATTTAAAAGTTAAAGTTTTTGATGAACTAATCAAAATGACTCAGGAGGATGAATAACAATGTCTTATCTATATTTAGCACTTGCAATAGTGGGGGAGGTTATTGGCTCTTCCCTATTAAAAGCATCTGAAGGCTTTTCAAAACTCTATCCTACAATAGGGGTAATAATAGCTTTCGTTGGTTGTTTTTTCTTTTTATCCTTGTCGCTAAAAACAATCCCCTTAAACACTGCATATGCATTATGGGCAGGTTTAGGACTTGTTTTGACTACAGTAATTTCAGTTTTAGTTTGGAAGGAAAAACTTAACATGGCTAGCATTGCAGGAATAACACTGATTCTTGTAGGAGTTGTAATATTGAATTTGTTTGGACCAGGACATGGAGAATCTGGTCATGAAGCAAGCGAAACTATTACAATCAATGAAAAGATGGAATAACAAAAACATACTAAGATTAGTAGTACAAACCAAGGCCAAGGTTTGTGCTACTATTTTTTATAGTAGAAGTGAAGAAAAGTCGACCAGTCTCAGGGATCTTTGAATCCGTATTAAAAACTGGCTAACTTCACACCCTTATGCGAATCAGTTTAGTATGTTGGGTCCATAGAGATCGTGTATAAGAAAGTGGAATCGATAAGGTAATGTGAAGACTTCTATGAATTGGCAAAGAAGGAGTAATGGAATGAAACATGTTATTGGTTTAGATGTTAGTAAAGGAAAGAGTACAGTAACGATCTATGATAGTTATCGTCAGTGCAAATATGAAGGTGAAATCAATCATACACGAAGAGATTTTGAACAATTGCATAAGCGAATAGTAGATATTACATCACTTGATGACCAAGCACCAGACATTGTATTTGAAGCAACAGGTGTTTATTCAAAACCGATTGAAGCATTTTTAAAAGATTACGGTTATGCATATTGTCGGATGAATCCCCTTGAAGCGAACTTACAAATGGCGAAGATGCGTCGACATAAAACCGATATAAGCGATGCTCATGAATTAGCCAAAACACATTTTAAAATGGAGAGAGAACCAACCTATATCCAAGATGATTATTATGAGCAGATGCGTGCATTGACACGTTATTATGATGAAATTGATGAAGAAATGATTTTATTAAAAAATCGTCTGCATTCCATTTTACAATTGAGTTTTCCAGAATTAGAAAAAATACTGACACCAAATTCTGCACTATTTTTAAATATAGTACAACTATACCCTCACCCAACACTTGTTTTAGCTCACTCTAAAACTGTCATTAAGAATCGTCTAAAAGCGAATACAAGAAAGAACCTTTCTTTAGAACGTGCAGAGAAAAAAGCAATTGCTTTATTAGAAGCTGCTCAAAATAGTTATCCAGCGATTAAATCTACCGATGTGCGATGTGAACAAGTCCGTGATTACGCAAATCGAATAGCAGAATTAAAGGATAAAAAAGAAGCACTTGTCCAACAAATGATTACTTTATCAAAAGATCGAAAAGAGTATATGGTTTTACGTTCCATCCCTGGTATCGGTGATTCTACTGCTTGTAGATTAATTGGGGAAATGGGTGATATTCGTCGCTTTCAAAATGCTAAACAATTGAATGCTTATGCGGGAATTGATATTATGCGCTATCAATCGGGGAATACACAGTATCATGATCGTATTAATAAAAGAGGTAACAAACACTTGCGAAAGCTTTTATATTTTATGGTGTGTGCCATGATTATGAAGAAGAAAGATAAACCGAATCATTTTGTAGATTACTATTATAAATTAAAAACACAACCTCAGAGAAAGCCTCATAAGGTTGCGATTATCGCCTGTATCAATAAATTTTTAAAAGTGACGTTCCAGTTACTGACACATGGCATTTTATACGATTATGAAACTGCCTTAAGTTAAATAATCGATTAACTACACTATACCATAAATGACCTTGCGAAAAAATTAAAAAAACGTTAGGTCTTTTTGGCATGCCAAAATTTAGTTGTAGTTGTGAGGGGGTACCCCCTCACAACTACAACTAAAATAAAAACATATACAAATTAATAAAATATACTTGACTAATCGTAAGAAAAGAGACTGAGACATAAGTAGTTCAGTCCTTACTATACCTGAACGATTGAGAGTTTATAACTTTTAATCGTTCAGGTTTTTTGATTGTGAAAACAATGTTGGAAACAGGGTGGAATGGAGCGTAGGACACTCGACTCCAGCAAGGAAGCTCAGGTTCCTCCCCGCGGAAAGCGAGTGGCCGTAGCGCAATGGAACGAACGTGTTCAGACAAATCAAAGAGATGGGAACAGCTAGTGTTCGTCTTTTAGAAGCAATCATTTTGTTATGTCCCAAACTCTTTTTTTGTTATTCTACTCCTGCTTCTTTAGTTTAAGTACATTTCTTAACAATACCAAACAAGTATTAACATAAATATCCAGTTCCGTTCAGAAATCTTATTCAATAAAAGGGCTATTAAATGAAGTACTTAATTTTATTCAATTATCTCGAATTCAAGTATTCAATATAATGGCCCTTTAATGGAATAGGGAACGACTATTTTTTCCCTTCCGACAGCTTTCTATATAATGAAGCCCTAGACACATTTGTAATTTCACAAATTTGATTTACAGTTATACCTCCTTCTTTATATAGCTTTACTGCATAATTCATTCCTGCGTGATTTTTATGATATTTCTTTAACCGACCTTTAAACTTTCCTTCTTTCTTAGCCAGCTCAATCCCTTCACGTTGACGCATACGGATTAGATCTCGCTCTAATTGGTTAACACCAGCCATTACCGTAATTAAGAATTGGCTGTATGGATTATCTTCTGATAAATCTAACCATGAATCCTTGAGTGATTTTAAGCTTGCTTTTTTACTTCGTATTAAATCGATCAATTCAAATAAATCCTGCGTACTTCGAGTGATTCGAGTCAAGTCTGTAACATAAATAATGTCACCTTCCCGTAAGTCCTCTAACATTTTTTGAAGTTGCTCACGATCCTTTGTTGCTCCAGAAATTTTTTCTTCAAAAATAATATCCATTCCAATTTCGTTCAATTGCTGAAATTGCCTTGAAGGATTTTGGCTAGTCGAACTAACACGTATATAACCGATTTTTCGCAAAATGTCACCTCGTTTTTGAGACAAGTCTTATGAGACTCTCTTAACTATGATTTTATCAGTCTATTACACTTGTATCAATAGAGTACACTCTATTGATATATAATTGAACTAATAAATTGAAAAATACAGAAATGGGATGATATTGAATGAAAATTGCGAGAGGTAGAGAATTGCTTACACCGGAACAGAGACAGTCTTTTATGCAAATCCCTGAAGATGAATGGATATTGGGGACCTACTTCACTTTTTCCAATCGTGATTTAGAAATAGTTAATAAGCGAAGGAGGGAAGAAAACCGTTTAGGGTTTGCCGTTCAATTAGCTGTTCTTCGGTATCCCGGTTGGCCATACACTCATATCAAAAGCATCCCAGATTTGGTCATACAATATATATCGAAACAGATTGGTGCTAGTCCATCCTCGCTTGATCATTATCCTCAAAGGGAAAATACACTTTGGGATCATTTGAAAGAAATTCGAAGTGAATATGACTTTGTAACTTTTACCCTGAGTGAATATCGAATGACGTTTAAGTACCTTCATCAATTAGCTTTGGAAAATGGTGATACTATTCATCTACTGCATGAATGCATAGATTTTCTAAGAAAAAACAAAATTATACTGCCTGCTATCACTACACTTGAAAGAATGGTGTGGGAAGCAAGGGCGATGGCTGAAAAGAAGCTATTTAATACAGTTAGTAGATCTCTTACAAATGAGCAAAAAGAAAAACTTGAAGAGATTATTACTTCGCAGCATCCATCCGAATCCAATAAAACGATATTGGGTTGGTTAAAGGAACCACCGGGTCATCCTTCACCCGAAACTTTTCTAAAAGTAATAGAACGACTTGAATACCTACGAGAAATGGAATTAGAAACAGTGCAAATTAGCCATTTGCATCGTAATCGTCTATTACAGCTTTCTCGCTTAGGTTCAAGATACGAACCGTATGCGTTCCGTGACTTTCAAGAAAATAAACGTTATTCGATATTAGCCGTCTATTTATTACAACTTACTCAGGAGCTAACAGATAAAGCGTTTGAAATTCATGATAGGCAAATACTTAGTTTGTTATCAAAAGGCCGTAAGGCTCAAGAGGAAATCCAGAAACAAAACGGTAAAAAGCTAAATGAGAAAGTTATACACTTTACGAACATCGGACAAGCATTAATTAAAGCAAGAGAGGAAAAACTAGACGTTTTTAAGGTTTTAGAATCAGTTATTGAATGGAATACCTTTGTCTGTTCAGTAGAAGAGGCTCAGGAGCTTGCACGTCCTGCCGACTATGATTATTTGGACTTACTGCAAAAACGATTTTATTCACTTAGAAAATATACGCCAACGCTATTAAGGGTACTGGAATTTCATTCTACAAAGGCAAATGAACCACTTTTACAAGCCGTAGAGATTATTCGAGGAATGAACGAATCCGGAAAGCGAAAAGTGCCTGATGACTCACCCGTGGATTTTATTTCAAAACGATGGAAAAAGCATTTATATGAGGATGATGGTACAACAATTAATCGTCATTACTATGAAATGGCTGTTTTAACAGAACTTCGGGAGCATGTTCGTGCAGGAGATGTTTCCATTGTTGGCAGTAGACAATATAGGGATTTTGAGGAATATTTGTTTTCGGAAGATACATGGAATCAATCGAAGGGGAATACGAGATTATCAGTTAATTTATCATTCGAAGATTATATAACGGAGAGAACCAGCAGCCTTAATGAAAGGTTAAAATGGTTAGCTGCCAATTCCAACAAGTTGGATGGAGTTTCTCTTGAAAAAGGAAAACTGTCACTTGCACGCTTAGAAAAAGATGTTCCAGAAGAAGCAAAAAAGTTTAGTGCAAGCCTTTATCAGATGCTACCAAGAATAAAATTAACCGATTTACTCATGGATGTTGCTCATATAACAGGATTTCATGAGCAATTCACCCATGCTTCCAATAATCGAAAACCAGATAAAGAAGAAACAATCATTATCATGGCTGCCCTTTTAGGGATGGGAATGAATATTGGCTTGAGCAAGATGGCCGAAGCCACACCCGGACTTACATATAAGCAACTAGCTAATGTATCTCAATGGCGCATGTATGAAGATGCAATGAATAAAGCCCAAGCCATTTTAGTAAATTTTCATCATAAATTACAGTTATCCTCCTATTGGGGCGACGGTACAACATCCTCGTCAGATGGTATGAGAATGCAGCTAGGTGTTTCATCACTGCATGCAGATGCAAACCCACATTACGGGACTGGAAAAGGAGCAACTATCTACCGTTTTACTAGTGATCAATTCTCTTCTTATTACACAAAGATTATACATACAAATTCAAGGGATGCTATTCATGTTTTGGATGGATTGTTGCACCACGAGACGGATCTAAATATAGAAGAGCATTATACAGACACAGCTGGTTACACAGACCAAATATTCGGACTGACTCATTTATTAGGATTTAAATTTGCTCCTAGAATAAGAGATTTATCAGACTCGAAATTATTTACAATAGATAAAGCAAGTGAGTATCCAAAATTAGAAGCCATTTTACGTGGACAAATAAATAAAAAGGTCATTAAAGAAAATTATGAGGATGTTTTGCGATTAGCTCATTCTATAAGGGAGGGAACAGTTTCAGCCTCCCTTATAATGGGGAAACTAGGTTCCTATTCAAGACAAAACAGCTTAGCTACCGCCTTACGTGAGATGGGCCGAATAGAAAAAACGATCTTTATTTTGAATTACATTTCAGATGAATCATTAAGAAGAAAAATACAAAGAGGATTGAATAAAGGAGAAGCCATGAATGGATTAGCAAGGGCTATTTTCTTTGGAAAACAAGGTGAGCTTAGAGAACGAACCATACAGCATCAATTGCAAAGGGCCAGTGCCTTAAACATAATCATTAATGCCATCAGTATCTGGAATACCTTACATCTAACAAAAGCAGTTGAATATCAAAAACAGTCTGGTAGTTTTAATGAAGAATTATTGCACCATATATCGCCTCTAGGTTGGGAACATATTAATTTACTAGGAGAATACCATTTTAATTCCGAGAAAATAGTCTCGTTAGATTCTTTAAGACCATTGAAATTTTCTTAACGTTGTTAAAAATGGGGGAATCGTCTCGAAAATGTGCTTAGCGTTGTAAATCCGCATTTTCCTGACGGGACCCCTTATAAGCATTTTGTAAATGGATTTGTGCGTTGGCTAAAGCTAAAGAATCCACTTCTTTTAGGAATGGGAATTCATCTTTGTACTTTGCCGGTGTCGGAAACTTTTGTTCTTTAAGCTTCTCTTTGTCGTCTTTGAACTTTTCATATATTTCTTTACGTTCTGCCAGCATCTGATTGTAAACAAAACGAACGCAACCGAAGATTTTCGCAAGAAGTTGCTCTTGTTCTTTCGTTGGGTACAGACGGAACTTATATGCTTTGTTTGCCATATCGAATCACCTCACTTCACCCCTTGATTTTCTATATACTGCTTTATCACTTCAATGGGGGCGCCACCAGTTGTAAGTAAGCAAAAGCTTCTTGACCAAAAATACTCTTTCCAAAGTTTTCTTTTCACTTGTGGTAAATGCTTTTTGATAAGTCGAGAACTTGCACTTTTATAGGCATTGATGAACTTTGATAATTCACTATTCGGATGTGCTTTGAACAAAATATGCACATGGTCAATATCGTGATTCCATTCAACCAAGGAAATATTGTAATTTTCACCAAGTCGAATAAACATATCTTTTGCATAGTCAGATATGGTATCATCAATCACTTTTCTGCGATATTTTACGACCAGGACAAGATGGTAATACAACAAGAACACTGAATGATTATTATTATCTAATTTCATTGATATAACAACCTTTCATTTATATGAGACTGATTATATCACAACACAAAAAAAAAGAGACAACTTTAGGCTACGCCTACCAAAATTCATCTCCCACTTTCACTGGTGCATATGCACCTTCTCGTTTAGAAGCGGGAGACTTCTTTCGGAGATATGTTAAAAATTTTTCCCCAGAAAGGAGGCTTAAAATCGTAATCCACTCTTTTATTTACATAACCATCAAATTCTTTTAAACTATGCTTTTCTTTCGAATCCTTTTGCAATATCGATTTCCTCGTTCATTCAGCTATTCCCTGTTCAATTAAATGAACCAACCCCGCTCCGAACAATAATCAACACATTGCCATCAGCAAAATGACTCCGTATGGACTCCCCTGATTTCAACTGGATAATCAGCACTTACACCTTTTTTGTATCAATACTGTCTAGTCTTGTTTATGTTTTTTAGTAAGTATTCATGTATTTATCTGAAATTTTTCTAATAATATGTCTTTTGTGATCGGGCCGACAATTTTTTCGGTTATTTTACCTTCTTCATCTATAATGAAGCTTGTAGGAATCGTAATGATTTTATATTCCGTCGAAACCGCACCGGTATCATCAAATAATATAGGAAACTTTATTTGATATTTGTCAGCAAATTTTTTCACGTCATCCATTGATAATTCTTGATCGGTAATGTTGATGGCCAATATTTCGATATTGTTCTGTTTTGCAAATTGTTCATAGAACTCATTTAAATGAGGCATTTCTTCTTTGCAAGGGGGGCACCAACTTGTCCAAAAGTTGATGAGAACTTTTTTCCCTTTCAAATCAGACAATTTAATTGTTTCATTTTGCATTGTTTTTAGTTGAAAATCGCTTGCCTCAACATCCACCACTTGATAAGCAGTTTCAATCATGTCATATTCAAATTCATGAATGTCAACATCGTGTGGATCCTCTAAGCCTAAATTTTCATAAAGAAAATCGATAAACTCGTCTTCTGTAAAAGACTCCTCTAGGCCTTTTTCATTCTTTATAAATTTCGAATAAATCGTCCAAGTGAATGCACAGAGAATAAGCAAGAGAAAGAAAATGGATACTTTCGATTTTTCCATAACACCTTCCTTATAACGGTTGTCATTTTTACTATATGTATGCTGCTGTTTCAAAATCCAAACAGTCTTGCCAGGCACACAATTATAATCACAACCGGAACAACAAACGTCATCAATGCTCTATAAACGTGATAATACCCTTCCCCCATTTGGCTTCCTTGCAATAATTCCTTTTTTGCTAATTGTTTATCCATCACATATACAATAAATATTGCAATTAATATATTTCCTAAAGGTAAAAGCACGTTGGAAACAAGATAATCCGTGGCATCAAAAATACTTTTATTAAAAATTGACACATTGCTTAATACGTTAAAAGATAATGCAGATGGAATGGAAACTATAAAAACGATGATTCCTAAAATGACAGTTAATTTCGTGCGGCGAATATGTAATTTCTCAATTAACGCAGCAACGATAATCTCATACATGCTAAATGATGAAGTGAGCGTTGCAAATAAAAATAATATCAAAAACATCGCCAAAAATACTTCACCGAAAGCCATTTGACTAAAAGCAGCAGGTAAAACCATAAACAATAATCCCGGTCCTTCAGTTGGCTCCATTCCAAATGTAAAGACAACTGGGAAAATTGCTAGTCCAGCAAGAAATGAAACCAAAATGGTTAACACAACAACCCATGTTGCCGATTGAGGTATGCTAACTTCCTTTTTTAAATAGGAACTATAAGTTACAAGGCACGAAAATCCTACCGCCAGTGCAAAAAAGGACTGTCCAAGAGCAAACAATAACGATTCCCCAGTAATATTTGAAAAATCTGGCCATAGGAAAAATTTTACCCCTTCCACTGCTCCATCTAAAGTTAAGCCGCGTACTACTAAAATAATAAATAGAATGAATAATAACGGCATCATAACTTTATTGGCTTTTTCAATTCCGTTTTGCACTCCTAATGCAATGACTAATACATTTGCTAAAGTAAATAGTGCAAGACCTAACAACGTAATCCATGGCGTCCCTATAACATAATTAAAAAAATCTCCTGGATTGGTATTCGGCTCAATGACTCCTCCAACCAATGAAACGCCACTGTATATAAATATCCATCCACCTACAACGCTGTAAAAGGATAGCATAATAAAGCAACCGATAACTCCTAACTTCCCAATCCAAGACCAGCGAAGATTATGGGGGGCTAATAATTTATATGCTGTTACTGCTTCTTTTTGAGTGCTACGACCAATAATATATTCCGATAATAGCATTGGCAATCCTATGAGAAGGGTGAAAATAACAACGATTAAGAAAAAAGCTCCCCCTCCGCTTTGACCTGTCACATAAGGCATTTTCCAAATAGCGCCGAGTCCAATGGCTGCCCCTGCCGAAGCTAATATAAATCCAATTTTACTCGTCCATTGCCCTTTATTTTGATCCATTGTAAAAATTCCTTCCTTTATGACTTTAAACTAATAAACATGATGATTACATCATATCAATTTTTTAAAACAATATAAACTTTCTATAATATTGATCGAACAGAAATATAATGTAAGTAATCATACAATTCCTTCAAAAGGGTATTCGTAATTTACTCAAAATAAAAGAGGTTTGCACAAAACAGCAAACCCCTAATAATCTATGTTCTATTATTGTTTTTGCAATAAATATTGTGCTCTTTGATTTTCAATCCAATTTCTCATCGTTCTAAATAACATCAATACTAACACCATCAACAAAATACCTTTGATAATATTAAATGGCAAAATTCCTAGAACGATAGTTTCTTTTACATCAAATGTACCCATTCCTAAGAAATATGTGTACATTGGCAGGAAAGCAACATAGTTTAATATGCTCATGCCAATTGACATCGTAAATGTTCCAGCTATCAGTCCAAAGATTAACCCTTTTAATGAATTAGTTCTTTTATATACATAGTAAACTGGCATGATAAACAAGATCCCTGTTGCGAAGTTTGCCATATGTCCCACTGGCACCCCAGTAGGAGCACCCATAAATAGCCAATTCAAGATATTTTTAATTAATTCAACTAAAATTCCTGCAACAGGTCCCATCGTAATTGCCGCAATCAATGCAGGAACATCACTAAAATCAATCTCTAAAAATACCGGAAAATACGGTAATGGAAAATTTAAAAACATTAAAATAAATGAAATACTCGATAGCATTGCGATTGTTACAAAAGAACGCAATTTCATTTTGTTCATTAGCACTCTCTCCTCTTTGCTGATTCAACTCGCAAGAAGAAAGGCACATAGTCGACTTCGTTAAAAATTAAAATCCCTTATGCCAAACTAGCATAAGGGAGAAAACGGGTACACGAAAAGCTACACATGACAAAAAGAGAATAGGAAAATAGCGCGTTGGATTAATACAAAAATTTCCAACACAATAATTGCCACGTGTCTAGGTTACATAACGAAAAACGACCGTACCTTCATCTTCTCCCATCCAGACTATACTGTCGGCTTTGGAATCTCACCAAATCCTGCTCAAAAAGAGCTCGCGGGCTTAAGAACAACCGTTCTAATACCGCCGGTCGGGAATCTCACCCTGCCCCGAAGATGAATCATTATTTTATTATTAACTTAGTAATATTATAGGCGTATTCCGAGTATTTGTAAAGGAATTAATATGCAGTATTAAAACAATCATTCTTTATTATTATATCATCATCAGCTCCTAGTCCAAGCCCAAGCAAACGATCCTCATCTTCTCCTCTTGCCGTTAAAACAATAACAGGTATATTCGAATATTGGCGAATGGTCGATAAGAGAGAATCCATCGCCATCTGGCAACATCACATCTAAAATTGCTAGATCAGGCTTAATCCATTGAATCATTTGCTTTGCTTCTTCACAGTTTGTTGCTTGATAAATACGCTGAAACTGCAAAATGGGAGTTAATGATATTAACAATTCCTTCATTCCGGCACTCCAATCAATTTTTAAATATATAAAAATATATTATCCCGGCATTTCTAATACTTCTTCTCAATCAATTTCAAAATACCCAAATGGAAAACTTTATCTATTTTCTAATACAGTATATGGCAACTCATTCGGTCCAACTGGAATTGGCAACGGTTTTGTAAAATCGAAACCTTCCCATTCTGTTTGTACAATGTTTTTAAATTGTACCGATTTATTAAATCCAGCTGCTGTTAATAACATCGCTTCAATCATTTGCATCGCTTCCACTTGATTATACTCAAATAAATCTAAGCGATTTTTAAATGTAATTATTACTACATCATGATTGACAGATACGGAATAATCAGCATTGGGTAAAATCACTGATTTGTAAATATCATTTGTACTTACCTTTAACGCTTCCATTGCTTCTTCTACTGTTGAATAAGTTTCTCTAAAATTCGGTGCTAAAAACTCCGATCCATCATTTTGCACATATTTAAAGTAACTATGTTGCTTTGATTTTTCAGTTAATAGGGTATATTCTTCCCCAATATCTTCTAAAATTACCGGTTCGCTGTTTTCATCAACAATTTCCATTTCACTGTAATCAGAGAAGGTATCTGTTAAAGTAGCATAATAAGTTGCCGCATCTTCATCATATGGATGATTATTCGGTAATTTATGAATAACCTTTCCTTCACTTTCTGTTATTTCACCCACATATGGATGATATTCATTAAACCCTAGTAACTTTTCATTTAACTGCGGAGCATATTCATTGTATAACTCCACCTGTGTTGGATTGTCTTTCCCAAAATCTTCTACAATTTTTTCATTTGGGATTAAGATTGTTACTGGAATGCTTTCTGCTTCATCGCTTGCAAGACCAATCTTGAAAAGAGTGTTTCCTTCCAATTGTTCAGGATATACAGCAGTTTTAATATCAGCGTCCGATGTTGACATAGGTGCAAAGTTTTCCTTTTCTTCCATGTCATTTGGAAGAGCAAAAGTTTCCATTTCCTGTTGATCTCCACTGGAATCATCTTGTTCACTATTTAATATTGCTTGTTCCTCCATTGAATTGTTCGTCAAAGATGGTATGAGAACAGCTGCAAATAACGCAGCACAAGCAGCAATCAACCATGGCATCATTTTCGTTTTCTTTTTAATAATTGGTGAATTTTTCGGAGGCTCTTCATCAAATACTCCATCTCTTTTTAATCGTTCAAATACTTCTTCTTTTGAACGGACATCATGAATTTTTGGAACATTTTTTAATAGCTCTTCAATTCGATCCTCATCCCAATGTTCATGATTCATTTTGACTCGCCTCCTTGTTTCGTGATAGTAATTCTCGCAATTGTTTAATTGCTCGGTGTTGTGTTGTTTTGACTTTACCTTCTGTCCAATTTAAAATTGCTGCAGTTTCAGCAATCGATAATTCCTGAAAATAGCGCATAATTATCACCATTTGTTGATCACCTGTACATTTTTCCAGCGCCTCTAGTATTTGCCTCGTCTCATCATTTAATTCTATGAAAGATTCTGGTGATTTTGTTGGTGATACTAGTTGTTCTGTTTCCCAATCAAAGGCGGTAAAAGAATGGGCTGAGCGAACTGCATTTTTTCGAAAATAATCAATTGCTACATTTTTTGCGATAGCAAAAAGCCAAGTTTTTTCAGAACTTTTCCCTTGAAAACGTTCGTATGATTTTAAAACACGAACGTATACTTCATGAGACAAATCTTCCGCAACCGATCGATCTTTTACTAAATAGATTAAAAATTGGAATACATCTTGATGATATTGATCATACAGTCGATGGAATATGGATTCTTTCAAATCCATGCCACCTCCATCCTTATTAATTTTGTCGTTTCAAATCGTAAAATGTTTCATTTGGAGAACTACTTTACTTTTAAATGTTCTCCAACATTTATATAAAAAAAGAATTCGCTTCTACTCCAGGTAAAAGAGTACCATACTTATGCAGAATGGCAAGTCCTATCTTTCCAAATTTCTGCAACTCATTTACCTAGAATATCCACGAATTCTGATCCATAAACTATTTTAGTTTAAAGGCAAATAGAAAGTAAAAGTTGTTCCTTCTCCAACTTCACTATCAACTCGTATATTACCATTATGGGCTTCAACGATATTTTTAGCGATAGCTAGTCCTAAGCCAGTGCCAACTTTCCTCGTGCGTGTTCTCGCCTTATCCGCCTTATAAAAACGTTCAAACACAAATGGTAAATCTTCTTTCGGAATTCCTTCTCCTGTATCAGATACTTGCACTTTCAAATAAGATAATTCTTGTTCCAATGACACCGTTACACTGCCGTCTTCTGGTGTATGACGTATCGCATTATCAATTAAATTTGTTAACACTTGTTCAATTCGGTCTTCATCGATATTTATCAATACATCATCTGACATTTCCGTATGGAACATTAATTGAATATGATTTTCTTTCGCCACTTGACTAAACTTTTGCGTAATTCGTTCAAAGACAGAATTGATTGGTACAGACTCTTTTACAAGCGTCGTATGTCCAGATTCCATTCGAGCTAAATCCAATAAATCCGCTACTAGGCGACCCATTCGTTGAGACTCATCATAAATAATTTTAATCATCTCATTCTTGTCTTCCTCTGTCTCAACAACACCATCAATAATTGCTTCTGAATATCCTTGCAACATGGCAATTGGCGTTCTTAATTCATGAGAAACATTAGCAATAAAGTCTGAACGTAATTTATCCAATTTAATTTGTTCAGTCATATCACGTATGACTGCAATCGCGCCACGGATTGCTTGTCCACTGCTTTTTAATGGACTGATGGTGATGCGGTAGTACGAACCGTCTATTTCCAAATCTTCTTCCAACTTATCTTCAAAAGTTAGAACATGATCTAACATGGCATAAATTTCTTCTGGTAAGAATAATTCTTTATCGACCCCATTTCGAATAAACCAACGTTGTAATAATCGATCAGCTGGAGGATTGCTCAGCAATATCGTTTTATCACGATTAAACGTAATTACCGCATCTGTCATTGAAGTGAGAATGTTAGACAACTGTTCTTTTTCTTGATTAATTACTTCGAGATGATGTTTTAACTGACGCCCCATTTGATTGAAAGCTACAGCTAATTGACCAATTTCATCGCTTTGATTTGTTGGCAATTGCTCATCAAACTTACCTTTTGCAATATCAAATGCATAGGCACGCATTTTTCGGAGAGGTAACGTAATTTTGGAAGATAAGAAAAAGGCAAAAAATGTTGTTAATACAAAGGCGATAAATGCTGAGAGAAAGACAATTTTCGTCGTTTGATTCGTCGTTTCGTGAAGAGCAGAAGGGTTTTGATAAATAAATAGAACTCCTTGCACTTCATGCTCAATCGATAATGGATAGCCTAAAACAAAATAGGATTCCATTTTATCTTCATCCGCTTGAGAAGATAAAATCATTTGTCTTATAAGCGGTTCATTCGTATCAAAGACTCGTTGAAATTCCTTAGAATTTAACAAAGCATTTCGAATTTTTTCTTGATTTATTCCAGTTTGATAACTGGATATAACAGTCTGATTATTTAGTGCAATAAATCCATTTGTATCTCCATTTAATAAGTCTTCCAACAACTCATCGGTGATTTGATCGATATCTGTATGGGCAACAATGTTCGAGATGGTCGTTGCTGTTTGCTTAAGCGAACTTTCCGCTTGTTTCATATGGAAATCATCTAAGAATTCAAGCATGGCAACTGTGAAAATAAATAACACAAACGAAACGAGAAGCAATATGGTTGCCCATAGCTTCCCGACAATACTATTCCATATTCTAGTCATTGATTACCTCGAATTTGTAACCAACGCCCCAAACGGTTACAATCATTTTAGCTGCTTTGTCTGATACGCGGTTTAACTTTTCACGTAAGCGCTTTATATGCGTATCGACTGTGCGCAAATCACCAAAGAAATCATAGTGCCATACTTCTTTTAACAATTGTTCGCGATCAAATACCTTATCTGGTGATTTAGCTAAGAAGTAAAGTAGCTCATATTCTTTCGGTGTTAAGTTTACTTCTTGTCCATCACATGTTACTCGGTGTGCATCATTATCGATAGTTAAATGAGGGAACACAACGATATCTCGAGATGTAGTAGTACTAGAAACTTGATTTAATGCACTTGAGCGGCGTAAAATCGCTTTCACTCGCAACACCACTTCTCGTGGACTAAATGGTTTTACGATATAGTCGTCCGCACCTAATTCAAAACCTTGCACACGGTTTGCTTCTTCGCCTTTTGCTGTCAGTAAAATAATGGGAGTAGATTTCTTCTCTCTCAACTCTTCACAAACTTGTAATCCGTCTTTCTCCGGCATCATGATATCTAAAATGACGCAATGATAATCATTATCTAGTGCCTTTTTTAACGCTACTGCACCGTTCTCAGCTTCATCTACCTCGTAACCTTCCCGTTCTAAGTACATCTTTAGCAGGCGACGAATGCGATCTTCATCATCTACAACTAAAATGGACACTTTTTCAGACACGATGTCTAACCCCTCTCTTTGCAATCTCTACCTATATTCATTGTACAATTTTATGAATAAAAATTAAAGACTATTAAGAAAGCTCTCCATAGTTTTGAGGAGAGCTTTCTTATTTTATTAATATTTATACGTTTATTATAGTATATAGATATTATGCATATGAATGGAGTCCTGCAATCACTAAGTTTACAAAGACGAGGTTAAAGATGATGATTGCAAATCCGATTAATGCGAGCCAAGCAGACTTTCTTCCTTCCCATCCTTTAGATAAACGTAAATGAAGATAAGCTGCATAGAATAACCAAGTGATGAGAGCCCACACTTCTTTAGGATCCCAGCCCCAGTAACGGCCCCAAGCTTCTTGTGCCCAAATCATAGCAAAGACGAGAGCACCTAATGTGAAGACAGGGAATCCGATTAATACAGAACGATATCCAATTTCGTCAACTAACTGGGAGTTTACTTTTTTCACTAAAGGATGAAGCAACTCACAAATCGGTCTTCGCACAATGAGGCGATATAACAAGTATAAAATCGTTCCAACCAAGAATGACCATACAACAGTCGTTAATTTCTTCGCATTAATAATCGCAGGCATTTCGACTAACGGCTTCATAACGCCTTCCGTTTTTAATTCAGATTCATTCATTCCGAATAATGCCGGCATATTATAAACGATTTCAGATTCCATACCATTATTATTAACATACGTAAATTGTGCTTCATATCCCATGCCGCGGAATGTAATCGTTACAAGTACAAAGCCGATTACAACAACGCAGAAATATAAAATGGCTTCAAGCCAAAAACGTTCCCTTGAGCTTGTTTTTGGATCTACTTCCTTTAGTAAATAAACAAGACCAGCCACTGCGCTAATAGCAAGAATCGACTGTCCAATTGCCGCTGTTATAACGTGAATAGTTAGCCAATTACTTTGTAGCGATGGCACAAGTGGCGTTACTTCCGTTGGGAACATTGTTGCATAGGAAATAAATAATACTGCTAACGGTAATGCCACTAAACCAAGAACCGTAACACGATACATAAAGTAGATTAATATAAATGCTCCAACGAGGAACATTCCAAAGGCTGTAGTAAATTCAAACATGTTACTTACAGGAGCATGTCCCGCATAAATCCAACGGGTAATAAAATAGCCTAGCTGGGAAATAAAACCAATAATTGCAATCACAATTCCTATTTTTCCCCATTTTTCGGCTCTACTGGCAGCACCATCATTTCTTTTAATGGAACCCGCTATGAAAACCGTACCTATAATATATGCAAAGAATGCTGTAAAAAGTAAATTACCACTAATATCAATTAAACTCATTCGGCACCGTCACCTTCCTTATCCTTCTCATCTTTTTCTTCTAGTTGGTCAATATATTGTGGTAAATGCGCATATTCTGTCACAACATCTAAATCTTTTTTCATGCTAAACCAGTTTTTGTTTGTATGGGCAGCAAGCATAATTTTGCCATCTTCTAATTGTTGTACCCACAGGCGACGATGATTCCAATAAGAACCAATTGCTAATCCTAATAAGAAAATAACTCCACCAATAATCAAGATAGGAATCGTTACATCTTTTCGAATTGTTAATCCTGATACATTTCTTGTTTCTACACCTTTAAAGGTCATTTTATATTCATTTTCCCCCGCTTCAATAGGAGAAGCACCAATTGAAACGAAACTAACTTCCCCTTCTGGCTTATCCGGTGTCATCATTTTAAACACAAAAGCAGGGTTATTTGGATATTGGGATTTAGTTTGAGGAACACCATCTTTTAGTCCAGAAAAGTCTGGGTAGTAGTCCAAGATTTGAACTTTTGTATTTTCACCTAAATCATATTCTTTTTCTGGATTTGTCAAATCGATTTTCATCGATCCAAGAGACTCACCAGATTGTTTATGGGTTAATTCGAACGTCATTGATTTTAATTCATTTAATCGATAATCCATTTGATAAATAGCATAACCATCATATTTTAATGGGTGGTTAACACGAATGGAATACTCTTTAACGAGTTCCATATTTTCCGTATCCCCTAACACTGCACCTTCAGCCTGTTTATATAACTTTACATCCGTCTGATAGTTTTTCGCAATGGCAGCAACACCTTGTTCAATTTGTGCTCTCGTTGGATCGTTGTCATAAGTTTCTAAAATAAATTGTTTATTTTCTAGGAAATATCCATCCATTCCAGGAATTGCACGAACTTCTCCTTCGCGAATCCACATCGATTCATCTACGTGGAATCCCGGTAGGAATCGTAACATTACTCCTAGCAAGAAAATAATGAGCCCAAGGTGATTTATGTATGGACCAGAGCGGGCAAAGCGATTTTTTTCTGCCAATAAAGCGTTTCCATCTCGACGAACTTTATAACGTAAACTTTTCATTTTTTCTTCAATTAAATCAAGGGTTTTCGAAGAATCGCCTTCTGTTACTGGCCCATGAGCAACAATTCGCTGCCTTTTCATAAAGCTTTCATGGCGCTTTACACGTTGATTTTTTAACGATTTATATAGAGGAAGACCTCTGTCAAGACTTGCTACGATAATGGAGATTCCTAATAGCCCTACTAGAATCTGATACCACCACGAACTATACAAATCAGATAAACCTAAATTGTAATATAGTTCACCAAAAACGCCATAGTTTTGTTTATAATAAAGCGCTTTCTCTTCTTGTGTAGCCACTTGAACGTAAAATTCTTGAGGAAAAATCGTACCAAGAGCTGATGCAACAAGCGTAATAATAATTAACGAAACGCCCACTTTAACACTCGAAAAGAAATTCCAGATTTTATCAATAATGGATTTGTTGTAGGTTTTAGAACGAATGGCTGTACCATCGTATCGCATATCAAGAACTTTTTGAGCTTTCGCTTCTTCAGATAATGGTCTACCACATTTTTCACAAATTTTTGTACCAAATGGGTTTTCATGACCACAAACACATGAGATTTTTTCCATAATTTTAAATACTCCTATTCTGGCTTAATTGACTCCATAAGAGATTGAATTTGTACTTCTGACAATTCACCAGGAGGAACTTTTTTCACTTTTCCTTCCGGAGTAATTAAATAAGTTGCAGGTAATTTCCCGACATTATAAGCTTGCATCACGCTTTTTGTTTTATCAATGACTACTGGAAAAGTAAGATTATACTGCTTAACAAAATTTTCTACTTCTAAATTGGACTGAGCTATATTGACTGCTAAAATGTGTACACCTTGATCCTTAAATTGTTGATATTGTCGTTCCATCGCAGGCATTTCTCTTTTACACGGTTCACACCATGTTCCCCAGAAATTTAAAAATACCCCTTGACCTCTGTAATCGGATAGACGATGTGTGTTCCCTTCTAAATCGACTAATTCGAAATCAGGAGCTGTATCTCCATCAGCTAAAACCTCTACTGTATCTTTTGTCGCGGTATTGTATATTGTATAAATAATTGCACAAGCCAATACTCCAAGTATGATTCCTCTAATAATCAAACGTTTCTTTTTCTTTTCCATTCAGCAACCTCCTTGAAGAGAACATTCCAATCTCTTTCATTATAGCAAATATTTAAAGGCCAAATGTGAAATGTTTATGAAGGTTATCACTATGAACATAGTATCAACCGATTTTCCCTGTTTCTGCCAACACGCGCAACTGCTTCACTTCATGGGCAGTAAGTTCCCGAAATTCTCCTGCATTTAATCCTTTTAAGTCAAGAAAAGCAAATCTTTCACGTTTTAATTTGACAACAGGCGTTCCAATTGCGTCAAACATGCGTCGTACTTGTCTATTTCTCCCTTCATGAATGGTAATTTCACAAATTGCTTTATTTGCTTTTCGATCAACTTTTTTGATGTTCACCTTTGCAGGAGCAGTCATACCGTCCTCAAGCATAATACCTCTCCGCAATTTTTTGATATCTTCAAAACTCGGAATCCCTTTTAACCTTGCAATATATGTCTTTTCAATTTTGTATTTCGGATGGGTCATTAAGTTAGCAAATTCGCCATCATTTGTTAGTAATATTAAGCCCGATGTATCAAAATCTAGTCGACCTACAGGGAAAATTCGCTCTTCCACGTGATCGTGAAAAAAGTCTAATACTGTTTTTCGTCCTCTGTCATCGGATACCGTTGATACGACACCTCTTGGCTTATAGAATAAGTAGTAAACTTTTTCTTCTCTTTCTACTTTTATACCATTCACTTCTACAACATCGCTTCTTGAAACCTTTGTCCCGAGTTTTGTAACGACCTCACCGTTCACTTTCACTTTTCCTTCTAATATCAATTGCTCCGCTTTTCTTCTGGAAGCAATACCTGCTTGAGCAATTACTTTCTGAAGCCTTTCCATTTGATGACTCACCTCTAAATACATATAACTTTAATTCATTAGCTTCTTTACTGATGAAAATTATGTCATATTTTGTCTCAATATTAAAGAAAAACAACTCAGTTTATACAAGTGAAAAGCTGCCCGAAAAATAAGAGCGTTTCGGACAGCTTTTATATGTTATTATTTTAACTTTACCTTTGTTGAATAAATACTTTCATTATTTAAAAACACATGCCAAATGCCGAATTTAACATCTTGATTTCGTGATAGGTGCAACACGTTTTGCAATTGATCTTCTTCTTCTTCCGAGATCAGTAATTTAATTGGTTCCTTCAGCTGAACTGTAATATTATCATTCGCTTTATACTTTCCTTTTTTTACAATCGTTTTCATATCATACTCTTCAAACACCTGATTTGCAAGTTGTTTATGTACTTGCCAATCGTTGGCTTCGTTTAATGTTACGACGATAATGCGTTCATTCTCCTTTTCAAAATACGTTGCAAGAGTTCTTCCGGCTACTTTTGTGTATCCAGTTTTTCCTGCTACAGCGCCAACATTCTCTCGGAGTAAGCGATGTTTATTTAACCACGTCGTTCCATTTTTCGTATTACTTTTATATTGAATCGTTGATGCAATTTTTAAAAAATCTTCATTTTCTAAAGCAATTCTTAACATTTGGGCAGTATCATAGGCACTGGATAAATGCAAATCATGATGCAAGCCTGAAGGATTAGTAAAATATGTTTGATTTAAGCGATAATATAGTGCTTTTTCATTCATTAAATCGACAAATCCTTCAACAGATCCGCCTGCATGTTCCGCTAAAGCGTACGCTGCATCGTTCCCCGATCGAAGCATAAGACCATACAACAATGTTTCTACAGTGACCACTTCGCCTGGTTCTAAATAAATTGATGACCCTTCACTCATTGTAGCCTCTCGAGAAATAACAACTTCATCATCTAAATTGCTATTTTCAAGAGCAATAAGTGCAGTCCAAATTTTTGTAAGGCTTGCTATGGGCATTCTTGCATGCTCATTATTTCCAATCAATGTTCTTCCAGTATCTGCATCAATGACAACATAAGATGCTTTTACAACATGATGGAGCGAGAAATAAAACATCAATGAAAAAGCGAAAGTAATGATAAATTTAGCTAATTTCACTTAGCCACTCCTTTATTCATTTTCATTATGAAATACTTCTTGGAACTTTGTCATAAAGAGATCTGTTTGTTCATTTTCAACATCTTCATCACCTTCAGGTAATGGAGGAAGCTCTGATAAATTGGATAGTCCAAAATAATTTAAAAACTCTTTTGTTGTTCCGTAAAGAATAGCTCGTCCTGTACCTTCTGCTCGTCCGACTTCCCGAATAAGACCTCGTGATGCGAGAGTCTGGATAGGACGTTCACTTTTCACACCGCGCAAGTCTTCAATTTCTGCCCTCGTAATAGGTTGTTTGTATGCAATGATTGCAAGAACTTCTAAGGAGGCTGTTGAAAGTACTTGACTATTTGGATTTTCAACTAATTTTTTGATCGTATTTGCTAATTCTGGTTTTGTTGTTAATAAATATGTATCAGACAATTGTTTTATTGTAAGACCAGATGCAACATTATTTTCATAAAGGGTTTTTAACTCACTTAATCCAGCTTCGATATCCACTTCCCCCACATCTAATAATTCCGCCAGTTGTTTAACCGTCAGTCCTTCATCTCCTACAACGAATAGTAATGCCTCCATCCTAGCCATCAAGATTTTCGAGTTCACCTAATCGTTCCTCCTTCTGCAAAATCACGGTCAAATCTTCAAAGTTTCTTTCTTGTTCGACGAAAACAACTTGACGTTTCATCAATTCTAACAGCGATAAAAAGGTGACAATGATTGTGGATTTATCTTCATAAGGGAAGAGATCTGAAAAGCTGGATTTACCACCCCGTTTTTTCAGCACATCTACAACTCTTAACATTTGTTCTTTAACTGGAATATCTTGTTTTTTTACAGTCGTTTTTAATGGCTTTCTCAATTGTTTTCTTCGAAGCATTTTTTGAAATGCGTACAGCAAATCATAAATATTGACGTCTGCATTAAACAATGCAAGTTGCTCATCCGGCATAAATGGAGACAGGTCACTTGGCGGTTTTGTAAAGTTCTCTGGTCGATTTTCTTCCATCTTTTTCAATTCAATTGCTGCTTCTTTATACTTTTTATATTCAATTAACTTTAGGACTAATTCTTCCCTTGGATCGGGTTCTTCCACCTCAAATTCTGTCTCTTCCATCTCCCCTTCATGAATCGGGAGTAACATCCGGCTTTTAATGGCAAGGAGTGTTGCAGCCATCACTAAATATTCACTGGCTTCATCCAACTCCAGCACCTTCATTGCTTGAACATGCTCCATATATTGAGCGGTTAATTCTGCCATCGGGATATCATATATATCAATTTCCAAACGTTGAATTAAATGCAATAATAAATCAAGTGGTCCTTGAAAAGCATCTAGTTTTACTTCATACATATGTCACACACCTTGCGTTTCATATTAAAAAATGAGTATAGAGAAAAGAGGTTCATATTCACTATGCATCCCTTATTTCATCCGCTATTTATCGATTTTTGCGCATATTTCAATGGTAATCAAGATTATTTTGAATGTCACGAAGTTTTAGAGGAATATTGGAAGACAATTGCACCTGGAAAAAAAGAACATCCTCTCGTTGGGTATATACAATTGGCGACCGGCTTATATCATTGGCGAAGAGGAAATCTTCGCGGCGCTCATCGCATAATGAGAAAAGCCTACAAAAAATTTTTATCCAATCAAGGACATCCATTTTTTGATTATATCGATTTTCAGCAATTATGTAACGATTGTTTAAAAAGTATTGATGCCATAGAAAACAATCAACCATACAAAGCTTTTCAAATCAAATTAATGAATCGTGATTTAATAGAAAAAGTCAATGGCAAGATTTCATCACTTCCACCGTTGTCCCATGAATTTCTTCTTCATAAGCATATGCTGCGCGATCGTTCAGATATTCTAACAATGCGTGAAGAAAAAAGAAATGGCAGACGTTAATTTTCGTCTGCCTCTTGTAAGCTATGTAAGCATTTCTTAACAAAGGGTTCTGTTTCTTCACAAGCTTTGATTTCTGTATATTCACCACATGTTTTTAATTCTTTTAACATTTGCTTGGCAATTCCCTCACCTCTATAGGAAGGAACAACCGTAATGTGCTGAATCGTCGCTACAGAATCTTCCTCTAATACGCCTACAATTCCTACATACTCATCATCTTTTTTCCATAAATATAATTGCCAATTGTCTTCTTGTTCATAAGACTGCATTGTTTCCATTAATTTTTTGACGTCCTTTTCTTGGGGCATAAACGAAAGTAAACCCATCGCAATTTTTTCGAGTGATTTTTTATAACGTACTAACATGTATCATTCCCTCGTTTTCTTATCGCATACAAACATTCTTTACTATCGTACACGATTTCAAATTAAGAATCAAATTTCACCCAGAAATTACCAGTTTATCGATTCATTTACTGAAGTTTAGGAATTAGTACAAAAATGTAAAACAATGCCCATACTAAACAAAAAACGACAAAAAATCCTAACAATGTCCATTTTGAAAATTTCACAATTTATTCACCTTGTTTAAATGATATTCTTGATCGTTTACAATAATATCTTCATAGCTCTCTCTTCTAATTGCTAGTTGATGTGCACCCTTTTCCACAAAGACAACTGCTGGTCTCGGCACACGATTATAATTAGAAGCCATTGCATAGCCGTAAGCACCTGTACAGAAAATTGCGAGTATATCACCAGGTTCTGCTTGTTGGAGAGGAGCATCCTCAATTAGTTTATCACCAGATTCGCATAGTTTTCCAGCCACAGTATAAGTGTAATCTTTTGGCAGATTTGCTTTATTAGCAATGACAGCTTCATATTTTGCATTGTATAATGCTGGACGAATATTGTCGCTCATTCCACCGTCAACTGCAATATATTCACGGATATTTGGTACGACTTTGTGAGAACCAATAGTGTATAATGTAGTTCCTGCATCTCCAACTAGGGAACGTCCTGGTTCAATCCAAATTTCAGGCATTGCTAAACGACGTTTTGAAGCTTCCTCTTTTACTGTTTTGACCATCTCTTCAACATACACATGGGGTTCAAGAGGACGATCTTCTTCTGTGTAGCGGATGCCAAAGCCACCGCCTAAATTAAGTACTTTACATTGGAAGCCAAATGCATCGTTCCATTCGCCAATTTTTTCAATTAATTTCCCTGCAGCTAAACTAAAGCCGTCCGTTTCAAAAATTTGAGAACCAATATGACAATGTAAACCTAGTAAATTTAAATATTCATGATTCGCAACTAGCTTGAATGCTTCATCCGCTTGACCGTTATATAAATCAAAACCAAATTTAGAATCTGCTTGTCCAGTTGTAATGAAATCGTGAGTATGTGCTTCCACACCAGGAGTGACACGCAATAAAATATTCATCGATTGTTTTCGAGATTCTGAAATTTCTTTTAATAGTTCAATTTCATAGAAATTATCTACAACGATACAACCAATTTTTGCATCAAAGGCGAGGATTAATTCATCATAAGATTTATTGTTTCCATGGAAATGAATGCGTTCAGCGGGGAAGTTTGCCTTTATAGCAGTATATAATTCTCCACCAGACACAACATCTAGCGATAAATTTTCTTCGTTAACAAATTGATAGATTGCAATACATGAAAATGCTTTCGATGCATATGCAACTTGTGCTTCAACACCATGTTTAATAAAAGTGTCTCTAAATGCGCGAGCACGATTTCTTATTAATTCTAGGTCATAAACGATTAGTGGAGTCCCATATTCTTTAGCTAGCTCAACTGTATCAACACCACCGATATGTAAATGGCCATTTTCTCCGATTGTTTGAGTTCCGTATAAGTGCATAGATTCCCCTCCGTATACAAATAAGCTGTCCATGTCAAAAATTTCAACTTTTTCCTCTAAGGGTCGACAAAACGAAGCATTCCATTTCAACTTTATGAATTCCATCTACCAGTCAGCAGATAAAATGGTAGGAAAGCCCAATTTCGCCAACTTTCCCTGAATTAAATCATCTATACAATATAGATTGAATATTTTGACACTGGACAGCCTTAAATTTTTAGTTTTATGTTTGAACTTTAACATAGGCGCACATCTTTCGCAACTGAATTTAAACACGTTTCCGCTGCTTTGCTCCAACAATATATGGCCTGAGGGCATCGTCTGCCATCGGGAATCGAATGAATACCCTTAAGAAGGCTTTGGGGAAAAATGGTACTAGTGGCCACATGTAAGGAATTTGCATCGGCCGTAGTGCACAAAAATACGAAAAGATGAAGAAGAAGCCGATGAAAAATCCACTAGGTCCAAATAAGGCTGTTAAACCTAATACAATAAAACGGAAATATTTTATGGAAACACTTAATTCGAAGGTTGGAATGGAAAAAGTGAATATTGCGACAACTGCTGCATAAAGTACAACTTCAGGTGAAAATAAACCTACATCAATGGCAATTTGTCCAATGATTACACCCGCTACTAACCCCATTGCAGTGGATAGTGGCGTTGGTGTATGGATTGCCGCAATTCTCAAATATTCCAAACCTAAGTCGGCAATGATGATTTGCAATAATAATGGAATATTCGATTCTTCTTTTGAACCGATAAAATCAAGTGCTTCCGGTAAATATTGCTCATGGGTGGCCAGCAAATACCAAATCGGCATAAATGTTAAACTTAAAAGAATTGCAGTATAACGTAAAAATCTAATGGTTGAACCAACAAAGGGTGATTGTCGATACTCCTCGGCGTGCTGCATTAAGTGGAAAATCGTAATCGGCAGCAAAATAACCGACGGAGACGTATCAACGACAATGGCAATATGGCCTTCAAGCAAATGGGCGGCAACAATATCCGGTCTTTCCGAATACCGAACAAACGGAACTGGGTGAAACCTTTGTTTAAAAATCCACTCCTCTAATGTTTTGTCTGCCATCGTCAATCCATCGTGGTTAATTTCTTCTAAACGTTGCTTCAACCACTTTAAATGTTTGTCATTGACAATATCTTTAATATAGGCAATTGCAACATCAGTTCTTCCGTTTGTTGTGATTTTATATAGTTCAAAACGCAGCTCTGGGCTTCGAATTCTCCTGCGAATGAGCGCCGTATTTAGCATAATATTTTCAGCAAACCCATCTCGGGAACCTCGAATAACTTTTTCATTATCCGGTTCATCCGGTTGACGACCTGGATAACTTCTTAGCTCTGTTAAGTAGGCGTAGCCTTGTTGTGTCACAAACCCAACTTGACCACTTAAAACGCCGAGCAGAAATTCTTCTTTATCTTTCGGCTCAGCTTTTCCATAAAAGTTGAACATATTGTCAAAATAGATGTCGTCATTTTTAACCGAATGAGCAGATTGTTTTTCTTCACTATCAAAATAAAGCGGTGTTAATTGCACAGTGAGCGTCATTCCATCAACAAGACCGCTGATATATACGCATAGTACAGGCAAATCTTTGACATGAACTTCTTTAATACAGACATCGAAAGATTCATCTTTACCAAATTTTGAATATAAGAACTCTTTCGCCTCATCTAATGATGCAAAAATTTTGTTCGTCATTTATTCACCGTCTTTTTTGTTTTACTTGATGTATTTGATGAAGTATCCATCCATTGTTTTAATTGGGCTAAGATTTTCTTTTCTAGCCTTGATACTTGAACTTGAGATATGCCAAGCCTTTCAGCAATATCCGTTTGCGTTAAATCTAAATAATAACGTAAGTAAATGATTGCTTGTTCACGCTTATCAAGCTTTTTCAATACTTCTTTTAATGAAATATATTGAAACGGTAATTCAGATTTTTCATCCTTCATTTGATCCATTAACGTAATGGAGTCTCCCTCTGACTCAAACAACTGTTCATGAAGAGACGCCGGATCTCTCATTGCATCAGTTGCCACTAAAATTTCATCTTGTGACACACCAAGCATTTCCGCTAATTCTGAGACTGAAGGCGGCTTCTCATTGGTCTTTAAGTATTCATCGGTGACTTGACGTATTTTAAAATTTAACTCTCGGATGGAACGGCTAACCTTCACCATTCCATCATCTCTCAAAAAGCGCTGAATTTCTCCGATAATCATTGGAACAGCATAAGTTGAAAACTTTACATCATATGATAAATCAAACTTATCCACCGATTTCATTAATCCAATACAACCAATTTGAAATAGATCTTCAAGCTCTACTCCTCGAGAAGCAAAGCGTTGAACAATCGACCATACGAGCCGCGTATTTCCTTCAATCATCTGTTTTCGTGCTTCCATATCGCCGGCCTGAGCAAGCTTAATGAGCTCCCGCATCTCTTCTTGCGTTAACAAAACATTGGACGGCTGTTCGATTGTCCTCATCCCCCTTACTTCTTCCAAATACCTTTAATATTGGCATCCAATTCAAAAATTATTCTTTTAAACTCAAAGGTGTTGAATTTCACTCATGTTGTTAAGATATTTGCGTCATTTTCATCGAGTGAAATTTTTTGGAAAAAGTAACGACCGTTCCAACACCAGGTTCAGATTCCACTTGAAGATGATCTGCAAAACTTTCCATGATGGTAAAGCCCATCCCAGACCGTTCCATATCTGCCTTTGTCGTAAATAAAGGCTCCATAGCTTTTTTAATATCCGGAATCCCCTTTCCTTGATCTTTCACAGCTACTGAAACGACATCTCCTTCGCGAACTGCATGGACAGTGACAATCCCTTTGCCATCCTCGTCATATCCATGAATGATTGCATTGGATACAGCTTCTGAAACAATCGTTTTGAATTCAGATAGTTCATCAATTGTTGGATCTAATTGAGCCACAAAACTTGTTACCGCAATTCTCGCTAAGCTCTCATTTTCACTTAAAGCTACAAATGAAAGTGTCATTTCATTATCCATTCACAATCCCCCTTGCATATAAGATCGCCTCTTCTTCTTTACCCTCCATCACATACTTGCTTAACCCCGAAAATTGAAATATTTTTTTCATCGTATTTGAAGGGTTTAAAATGATGGTTTGTCCATTGACCGCACTTAACTCTCGCATGCGGCCTAAGATGAGGCCAATCCCTGAACTGTCCATAAAATTTAATCTCTCTAAATTCCAAATGATAGTGTGCAGATTTCCTTTTAAAATCGTTTGAGAAATGTGAGTACGAATTTTTTCCGTTTCATGATGATCCAATTCGCCATATAATCGAATGATGGCAATATCTCTTTCCATATTTATTTCAAAATTCATCCGTTACATCGCCTCCTCCCTTCGCAATTCCACATAGCACGTCAAAATCCCTTTCGGTTGACAATAGTAGAAGAAATTCGCCGAAACTAGTAAAAATACGACAAAAACTTTTAAATAATATGTTTTACTCGTTTCTCATGCTTTCTTCATCCACCACCTATACAAACGAATCAATTTGACGAGCTTGCGAAATAACGAAGAACGCTAGTAGGAGTCGATAAACGGATTGCAAGCTCATCTGGAAAGGCGTCATCAATTCATAAATCTATTAACTCACAGCATACAATTGGCATTCAATCAAATAATGCTTCAATCCTACAATCCAGTTATCCAACCCGCCTTCCCTTATTCCACTTGACCTATGCTTTTTTGCACTGGAATTTGGCGTCATCATGAAACGTCAAGATAAGAAGAGATTACCTAATCAGCTTTAGTATGGAAAAAAAGGATAATTTTAAACATAATTAAGGACAGATTTGAACCAAAATATTTTGGTTCTTTGTCAAATGGTGTTGGTGAATAAATTTTAGTGACATTATTTGGTAATATGTAATCGGATGGCTTAGGGGAAATTCGAGGTTCCCCTAAGCTGTTTTTATTTTCGCTAAGTTTTGGGTAATGAATATTCGGTTTCTAAAGTGATAGAAGGATCGATAACCGAAAGAAATGCGTTTAATCACTTTGATTTTGTTATTAATCCCCTCTAAAATGCCGTTGTTATAATCATATTTCAACGTATTCTCCACGTAATTTATGTATTTGTTTATTGTCTTGATGGCGGTTTTCATATAGCTGGAAACGCTGTTCTGTTTATTCGCCAAGGTTTTCTTCAAGAGCTCAAAGTCTTTGGTTTTGATGCAATGTCGAACGTATTGGTATAACTCATAGGACGCTTTTAATTCAGAATCTAAATCAATGAGATAGTGGAGAATCTCCACCTCACACATATGCTTTTTAAAGCAACGATGATATTTATAGTTCTTATAATCAAGTTTTGTTTGATCTTTCAGAAGGAGCTTCCAGTATTTTTTCAATTTATTGTAATTCTTTTTATCCCGATTCATGACGTTGATGCGCGTTTTGTTTAAAGCTCTGCTAAATAGTTGGAGGATATGGAATTTGTCGAGTATGATTTCCGCTTTAGGGAAAACTTCTTGGATTAAGGAAATATAAGGGCTGTACATATCGATGACAATCGTTTTTACCGCATCTCTCGCCTTCTTGGAATACCGTAAGAAATACTCTTTGAGGACATGTAATCTTCGGTCCTCCACGATATCCACCATCTCCCCCGTTTCAGAGTCGCAGAAAATAAAGGACATCGCTCCAGCTGCGGATTTCACTGATTTAAACTCATCAAAACACAAATGCTTTGGAAGGTAGTGAACATTTGGTTGATAGTAGCTATAAAAGCTGTCAATGACTCGACTGACAGTGGCATGAGAAACATTATGTTTCATCGCAATATCTTTTTCGGATATTTTATCTTTGGCATTTAAAGCAATCGATACTTTAGTATTGTTGGAAATACAACAGTTTTTAGCCACGACGCTCGTTTTTAAAGTAAACGTGGAATGACAATGTTTACAGAAATAACGCTGTTTACGCAATTTTAAGTAGGTATGAAAACCTGAAATGCTAGGCATTTTAATGAGAGACGTTTTAAAACCGTGTTTAATGATTTGATCATCAAAGACATGTCCACAAGCATAACAAGCTTTTGGTTGGTAAGTTAATTGGCCATAAAAGACTTTTGATTGGACCCCTTTAATGAGTTCTTCTGCACAAAAATTTTCATCAAATGTGATATTTTTGTCTTTAATATTTAATAAATTACGTATAGAATAATGATGAGACATGTGACATCACTCCTTGTAAATGTGGTTTTGGTCGATTACATTTTACCAGAGTTTTGTCACTGTCTCATTTTTTTTTGTTCAAAAAAATTGGTGCTGGTTTATACTCACCAACACCAAATATTATAGAGCCAATATTTTCAAATCTGTCCTTCCAATCATTTTAACTAATTTTTGTTGTTGATAATTCTTCGCATTCACGGAAAGCGTAATGTTTACATCCAATACAACTGTTTCGGTTAACGCATCCTAATGCGCAATTAATGGCATCTCCAGTATGTTCGAAAAAGTTATGTTCACCTATTTCATTTGTTAAACCACTTTTATTTAATAAGGTTTTCAAACTTGGTTGTACGCCTGTTACAAGCAGTCGTCCACCTTGTGATTTAAAATTGCGAACAATATTTCGCAAATATGCCTCACCGGTTGCATCAATAAATGGCACTTTCCCCATTCGAAGTACAAGAATTTGCGGTTTATAGTGAAGGGACTTTAAAATTCGTTCTTCAAAGGTTTGGGCTGCACCGAAAAACAGTGGACCTTCAATTGTATAGATACTAATTTGAGGACAATCCCGAGATTCACTTACGACATGGGATTGAACTTTTCCGTTATTTTTATGGTCGGGCAATACTTTCGACACTATCAGCATGTCGCTCATTCGTTTTACAAATAACAAGATGGCCAACAACAATCCTACAAACACTGCGATTGTTAAACTTGTAAAAACAGTCAGTAAAAACGTAATAATTAATACAAGTGAATCCCCTGATTTTAGTTTTAATACATGAGCAAAATGTTTACGCTCACTCATATTCCATGCAACAACCATTAACACAGGAGCTAAACTGGCTAACGGAATATGCACCGCTAAAGGCGCAAACAACAATAATGTGATGAGAACAAATAGTCCGTGAATAACACCAGACATAGGCGATGTAGCTCCGAACTTAATATTCGTTGCTGTGCGGGCAATTGCACCAGTTGCAGGAATACCACCAAATAGTGGCGTTACCATATTCGCTATACCTTGTCCAATTAATTCACGATTTGAATTATGTTTACTATTTGTCATGCCATCAGCAACTACTGCAGATAACAATGACTCGATTGCACCTAACATGGCGATGACAAAAGCTGGCCCCAACAAAGACACCAATCGTTCAAGGGAAATTTCCGGTAATTTTAATTGTGGCAATGTGTTAGGAATAGCTCCGTAAGTAGAACCAATGGTAGCCACTTGTCCATTAAAGAAAATAGCAGCAACAACTGACGAAATAACAATGCCCATTAATGGCCCCGGCACTTTTGGCAACACTTTAGGAGTAATGAGGATGATAGCCAAACATAATATGGCAATAAAAATACTATAGACATTCATTGTATTCAAATGAGAGGCGATTTCCCACATGTTATCAATGAAACGCTCATGCTGCTCCAAACCTTGCAATCCTAGAAAATTAGCAATTTGTCCAGTAAAAATGATTACTGCAATCCCAGCAGTAAAACCGATTGTAACAGGTCTAGGAATATATTGAATAAGCACTCCTAGTCGCAATACACCCATTAATACGAGCATAATTCCCGCCATCAGACCGGCAAGCAGCAAATCTTCATAGCCATATACAAGTACAACGCCTAATAAAATAGGAACAAAAGCACCTGTTGGTCCACCAATTTGATATTTCGATCCCCCAAATAGTGAAATAAGAATCCCCGCAATGATTGCCGTATAAATTCCATACTCTGGCTTCACACCAGAGGCAATCGCAAAAGACATCGCTAAAGGAATAGCGACTATTCCAACAATTGTCCCTGAAACTAAATCTTTTTTAAAAGAATTTAACGAATACCCTTCAAATCTCCCCCGCCAAATTTTACCCACTCTTATCCCTTCTTTAATTTTCTCTTTTATTGCTTTATTAAGTTAATAATATACATTTTTCATATTTTTGTCATATTTTTTATGAAAAATTTAGAACTTTTTTAGTCTCTTAAATTAAGAATATCGAACCCTTTTATTCATAACCATCATAAATTGCAAGAAAACGAAAAAGAGCGAATTGGAAAACTCACCATTCACTCTTTTTAAATCGTTTAATAATAGTAGATCTATTCATTTTGCGTGTATTACCACATGCAAAAGTTTCATTCTGCAACAATCCCTTTAATCAAAGAAGGAGCTTCTACTTTTTGATTCGATATGAAGATGTTCGAATATATTCTTTCTTTAATCTCATTGATATTTTCTCGGTTTGAATGAATCGTTGCTAGTGGTTCACCTTTTTCAACATAGTCTCCAACCTTTTTATTTAACACGATTCCAACAGATAAATCAATTTCGGAATCTTTTGTTGCCCTTCCAGCCCCTAAAAGCATAGCGGCTACACCGATTTCGTTGGCAATTATTTTTTCTACATGACCTGACTCAGTTGCTGGAATCTCAACTTGAAATTTTGCCTGTGGTAATAAAGTTGGGTCATCCACAATTGATGGATTTCCACCTTGAGAAGCAATAAATGCTTTAAACACTTCCAATGCTTTTCCGTTTGCTAATACATTTTCCACCTTCGTCCTAGCCTCTTCAAGGGTTTGTGTTTTGCCACTAAGATAAACCATTTGTGAGCCAAGGGTTAAACAAAGCTCTTTTACATCTTCCGGGCCATTCCCTTTTAGCACTTCAATTGCTTCTTTTACTTCAAGGGCATTTCCGACAGCATAGCCGAGCGGTTGACTCATATCGGATAAAATAGCAATCGTTCTTCTTCCTAATTGATTGCCGATTTTCACCATTGCATGGGCTAACTTTTCTGCCTCTTCGACCGTTTTCATAAATGCCCCTTCACCGACTTTTACATCTAAAACAATGGCATCAGCACCACTCGCAATTTTTTTGGACATAATGGAACTCGCAATGAGAGGAATGCTAGGTACGGTACCTGTCACATCTCTTAAAGCATAGATTTTTTTATCCGCGGGCGTTAAATTTCCGCTTTGGCTAACAACTGCCATTTTGATGTTATTGACTTGTTGAATAAACTCGCCGCTAGATAGTTCCACTTGAAAACCAGGAATAGACTCAAGTTTATCAATCGTTCCACCAGTATGTCCTAACCCACGTCCACTCATTTTCGCAACTGGAACTCCACAAGCAGCCACCATAGGAGATAAACAAATAGTCACTTTATCTCCAACACCACCTGTAGAATGTTTATCACACTTAACTCCTTGTATGGCAGATAAATCAATGGTATCCCCCGATTCTACCATCGCCATTGTTAAATCTGTTCGTTCTCTTTCTGTCATATCTTGAAAATAAATGGCCATTAGTAAACTTGCAGCTTGATAATCTGGGATTGAACCTTCTGTATATCCTTTGACAAAAAATTGAATTTCTTCTGTTGAAAGCTCCTTCCCATCTCTCTTTTTCTCAATAATATCCACCATTCTCATTTGACTCACCCCGTTAAATTAAATTAGACAAAAAGCTCGTACCATTCGCCGGTGCGGGAACATTAAAGTTTTCAGCAATTGTTGCTGCAATGTCCGCAAAAGTTTTTCTCAAACCTAAATCTCCTGTTTCTTTGAATCTTTTCGAATATACGAGCAATGGTACATATTCACGAGTATGGTCTGTTCCTTTAAAGGTTGGATCATTTCCGTGATCTGCCGTAATGATGAGTAAATCGTCTTCTTTTAACAACTCGAGCACTTCTGGTAATCGCTGATCGAATTCCTCCAACGCTTTTCCATAACCAATTGGGTCTCGCCGATGTCCATACAACGCATCGAAGTCTACTAAATTTAAAAAACTTAATCCGTGGAAATCTCGTTTTACCGCTTCTACTAATTTATCCATTCCGTCCATATTATCTTTCGTGCGAATGGCTTCCGTTACCCCTTCACCGTTATAGATATCCGAAATTTTCCCAAGGGCAATCACATCAAAACCATGATCTTTAAGTTCATTCATCGTCGTTCTTCCAAACGGCTTGATTGCATAATCATGTCGATTCGCAGTACGAGTAAAGTTTCCAGGTGTTCCTACAAAAGGTCGAGCAATCACACGCCCAACTAGATACTCCGGCTCTAGAGTAAGATTTCGTGCAATTTCACAAATTTTATATAATTCTTCTAATGGGACAATGTCTTCATGGGCAGCAATTTGAAGAACTGGATCAGCGGATGTATAGACAATAATTGCTCCCGTCTCCATATGCTCTTGTCCCAATTCTTCAATAATGGCGGTTCCGCTTGCAGGTTTATTCCCAATTACTTTGCGCCCCGTTTTCTCTTCTAGCTGCTTAATTAAGTCATCCGGGAAACCATTTGGATATACTTTAAAAGGTTGATCTACTCGTAACCCCATAATCTCCCAATGACCGGTCATCGTATCTTTTCCTGCTGAAGCTTCTTGCATCATTCCGTAATAGGCTTTCGGTCTAGAAACCTTTTTTATACCTTTTATTTCTCGGATATTTCCTAAACCTAACGCCTCCATATTGGGCATGCGTAACCCATTCATTTCTTCTGCTATATGACCTAACGTATCGCTTCCAACATCGTCGAATTTCTCTGCATCTGGTGCTTCCCCAATTCCTACTGAATCCAATACGATTAAATGAATTCTTTTAAATGGTTTCATTTTTTTCCTCCTTATCATTGACAATCTACGCACGAGGATGGAATTGCTTATATACTTCTGAAAGTCTTGTTTTACTAATATGTGTATAAATTTGTGTTGTAGAAATGTCCGCATGTCCTAACATTTCTTGTACCGAGCGGAGATCCGCTCCGTTTTCAATTAAATGTGTAGCAAAGCTATGCCGCAAAGTATGGGGAGTCATTTCCTTTTTGATATTTGCAGCTAAAGCATGCTGTTTCAGTAGTTTCCAACATCCTTGCCGCGTTAAACGTTTTCCTCTACGGTTAATGAAAAACGCATCTGTTTTTGGATAATTCCCTTGCAACAGATGACGAGCTTGTTGCAAATATGTTTCACATGCATAAAGTGCGCTCTTTCCTAGAGGAACAATTCGCTCTTTTCCACCTTTTCCATAAATGCGCACAAATCCCATCGATAAATGCACATCTTCTAAATTAAGTTCAATACATTCACTAATCCGCATACCCGTACCATAGAGCAATTCAATCATAGCCACATCACGGATACCTTGGGGTTTGGAACGATCAGGTGCATGTATTAATGCTTCGATTTCTGCAATGGATAACACTTTCGGCAATGTCTTTTCAATTTGAGGCATTTCCAAATGTACTGTAGGATCATGATCAGTGATTTTTTCCCTTAATAAAAATTGATGGAATGAACGGATTGATGAAATGTGGCGGGCAATCGTTCGAGAAGATTTGCCATTATCCCTTAAATGCTCCAAATAGACTAGAATTCTAGTACGATCAACATCATTTAACCGCTCTAATTTTTGCCCTTTATGTAAATGTTCAATATAATCTTCTAAATCCCTTCTATAAGATGCTAACGTATTTTCAGAATATTGCCGTTCTACTCTTAGAAAATGGAGATAATCTAGGACGGCTTCTTGCGCTTCTTTCATTTTTTCTCACCTGTCCCTTCCTTTCTATAAAATGATAGAGATTTTTATGAAAGCATACAAGATTTAACATTTTTTTATTAGGAATCAGATGCAAGAAATCTTAAATAATTGATATTCTCTATCATCATCATTCTGCATTTTATTGCGAAAAATCGTGCAAACTTTACAATTCTGCAAGTATTTCAACGGATTTCGAAAGCATTTGAATTTCTAACGATTATTCGACAAAAAATCCCTAAATAGGGATTACCTATTTAGGGATTACTCATCTTCATGATCATGTTTTTCTTGGCAACGATGACAAATTCCATGGAATGTGAGACGATGGTCTTTAATTATAAAATTCCATCGCTTTTCTACTACCATTTCTACTTCTTCTAATAAGTCTTCTTGAATTTCATCTACTGAACCACACTCAATACATACTAGGTGATGATGGAAATGTTTTGCACCTTCTTGTCGAAGATCATATCTGGAAACGCCATCTCCAAAATTAATTTTATCGACAATTTTTAGTTCTGTTAATAATTCTAGAGTGCGGTACACGGTAGCTAGACCAATTTCAGGCGCTTTTTCTTTTACTAATAGATATACATCTTCTGCGCTTAAATGATCCTCTTCATGTTCTAATAGTACTGCAACTGTCGCTTCACGCTGTGGCGTCAGTTTATAGCCAGCACTATGTAATTGCTTTTTTATACGATCAATACGGCTTTCCATATGACGCCCTCCTAAACACATTCCATTATAACAAAAGTCTAAAATTAATTACAAGATTAGGGGACTAATTAATGATAGATGAAATAACGAACATTTCCCCAACGCACATCACTGTAAAAGCAACCACTAATGTAATAAATAAATGTTTATTAAAAACAAACTTTCGATTCGGCCCTACTTTTCTAGTTCCAAATACAGAACATAGCGCTAATAGTAAGATACAATAAATTAGTTGAAATGGAAACCACCAAACACTATAGACAAGAATCGATTCTTGTTGAGTTAACAAAAATACCGAACCGAAACCAAAAAATGTGGCCTTTACTGCTACTACTAGTCTAGCAAAAAAATGGAGATATGGGTGAGTTGTAAAAAATAATACAAATAATCCCCATGCAACAATTGGTAATATCGTTTGCCACATAGTGACATCTGATAGTTCTAACACACGCGGATCCACTAACTTAATAAGATTCATAGACTTGTCCAAAGAAAAAGCTTGGAAACAAATAACCCCACTGACAAAACCTATTGCTAGTAAAAATCCATATTGAATAACTTGTACGGAACGAAACATAAGCATTCTCCTTTCGTTGTTACAGCTTATGCTCGTCCACGGGGTTTATTAGTACGAATTTTAGTAAATTCTATCAAAATTTCGCTCTTCATAATTTTACATTTCGTTTAATTTTACCCAAAGCACGCTAAATGCTGTTTTCGCATCATAGATTTGCTGGTTTTTCACCATTTCTTCCGCTTCTTCTAACGTTACTTCTATGATGGATACAAATTCATCTTCATCCAATTCTCGTTTTTCTTCTATTTTATATAAATCTTTTGCCACATAAAGATGGATGATTTCATTTGCAAATCCAGGGGATGTTGCGAACGATTGAATATATGTCAATTGTCTTGCACCATAACCTGTTTCCTCTTCCAATTCTCTTCGTGCACAGACGGCTGGATCTTCTCCTGGTTCCAACTTCCCTGCTGGAATTTCAATTATTGAACGTTCCAACGCTTTTCGATATTGTTCTACTAAAACAATCTTTCCTTCATTGGTAATTGGAATAATCGCAACTGCTCCAGGATGATGAATAATTTCCCGTTTGGAAGGTTTCCCATTTGGCAAAATCACATCATCCACTGTTAACGTAACAACTTTTCCTTTATAAATCTCTGTCGAATGAATCGTTTTTTCTTCAAATTTTTTCATACCAATTCCTCGCTTATCCTTCATACTGAATTCATTGTACCATTAGTTCTTTAAATGAAAAGCAATTTGTATATCGGAAAGCGCCAAAAGCGAATCATCAAATTTTTTCAAGATTCCCTAAAATGATAAAGATGGTAAAATCAAGCATAAAACAGAATGATATTGGGGTTCGTTAGGATTGTTTTGGGTTTGGTAGTGTCAAAAGTTCTATGAAAACTCAGTATTGGAAGGATGTGTTCTAACGAAAATAGAGAAAATGCCGCCGCAATCGCTCTTGACAAACACGTCAATGGTTTGATTTCGAACCAACAAGGGCGAAGGGAACAAAAAGAAGGCACACCAAAGAAGCCCTTGCCAATTCCCATTTTAAACCATTGACTGGTTCGGTTTGTCAAGAGTTCGCTTCGCCGATGCTGGTAAGGGCTCTGCTAAACAAAAAGTTAGGCAGTTTGCTCTACTAGCCATTGTTGAGCTAAACCAATCAGTTTTATCCAACGTGCAGGCATATTCGGCAGTTCTTTTAGTTCTGGAATGACTACAGGCACTTTGCCTTCCAGGGCTGAATGTGGCCGCAAGAAGTTAAAATAAGCCACAAACAAAGTCACATAAGAAACGGATCCGTGATCGGATCCAAATCCGTGTGTCGATCTGTAATTACCCTTAAATGTTCGATTCAGTCTTTCAATAATTTGTTTTAGCGGTCTGTATTCCGTTGAAACCGGGTCTTCGTTGGTTAGTCCAATGACCTGCTTCACATCAAACGTAATACCGTGCTGGGCAAAAAAGTGTTGTGCTAAAAGGTAAATCGGATTGCCATCTACGACAAAGGTGAGGTCTTCAGGAATCTCTTTCATCTTCCATAAGACCTCATCAATCGCGCGAATGGCTGATACTGTATCACGATTTGGAGAAACAGGGTAGGACAGAATAATTTTCTTTACCGCATCAAAAAAGAAAAAAAGATAATGCCAACGGCCATTCACCTTAATGTATGTTTCGTCTCCGCAGAATTGATCAGAAAGCTCGTAAGGATAATGATCCACATAAGGTTTGAGCAGAAGTGCTACGCTGTTTTCGTAATTCAATATACTCTGGTGAGAGATGGGTACACCATGAACATCCTTCATCAGTGCAGCTGTTTTCCGAGCCGATAAGCCATAGTTTACATGGTAGGTTAAAATGAGCCCCAATGTGTGCGGTGACACATGAAGCCTGGACAAATCCACTTTTGGCTTCTTAGGTGAATGTTTGGCTAACGGCTGATAATCAATTTGAAACTGACGGAATATGTATCGAACTTTAAAAGACTGAGGATCCTTTTCGAACTGCTTTTTCTCTTTTTTAGACATTCCTCGCAGTTTCTTTTTGTAATACGGACAGTCATTGTTTTTGCACTTAAATACGAGAAAATCTTTTCTTTCCTTGATCTTCTCGAGTGTTTTCGAACAGTGTGGACATTTTAGTACAGCCTCCTTGGCATATTGATTCTTTTTATTAAACAGACACGCACACACCTTGCATTGATACTGTCCTTTACCTCCGTTATTGGCATAAAGATAATCTGACGGAGCACCACACCTTGGACATTTCATGGATGAAGGTACTTTACCTTTTGAATTGGAGCGTCTCTGAACAGGTTTGAGAGGTTTCCCGTTCTTCTCCAAATATTCTTTGAGAAGAATTTGATAATCAAGCTTTTGTAGAGTTTCAATGATTGGCAGCTCATCCACCTGGAGTTTTTGATAAGGCTTATTGACAGGCTTTTCAGTTGGCTTATCAAACATGTTTTTTCCAATCAGAAGGGTAAGTAATGTTCGAATCATTTGATCTTGGTACTTGATATATTCAAGCAAATAGGTTAATAATTGAGGTAACAACTTGTCACTTCCTTCATTAGGGATTTTTGAGTGTGTGGTTACCTCATAAATACCCTAATTTTAAGGGGGTGGCAAGTTTTTTGTTTATAAAACCTTATATATCAATAAATCATCTAGATTTTATCTATAAATTTTTGACAATACGTTGGGTTTGTTAGGGGTTATTACATGGGCATCAATATGGAAAAAAGAAGAATTATGAGCTCGCTCTGATTATCCTTTTTTCTATTTCCTATTATTATTTTTTGCTAATGGTCATATTAAAGGCTTTAAAATAATCGCTAGTTGGATTTTTATATTTTAAATTTGCTATTTTTAATTTAATTTTCTACACTAGTGTCGCATAAAAAATATCAACAGACATAATAAATCTGAATTTTCTGTAACTATATTTTTCTATAAAAAAATCCTTTATAATGGTTTGGTGGTAGTAAACCTATCGAAAACTTAGGTATAACTGGGGAAAAATTAGGGTTAGTGAATAGCCCCTAACCGCCCCCTTGACATTTACTAGATTCTTAGCAATTTATTCTGATAACTTTTTCTATAACTATTAGTTCTTTAATTGAAAAGCATTTTGCAAAACATAAAACCCCAAAACCGGATTATATGGATTCAGAATTTTCTTTATTATATTATTTGGAAATTTATAATTTTTTGGTAGATTGTATTTAAACTCATTCTGGGTACTATTTTGTTAATAGAACTTGCTTTGTCGCAAATTCATAAAACAGTGATCGTCTTCTAGACCCCACTTTTACAGTAATTTAGGTAGTTTTATACATTCATATGAGTTTTAACACTTGAAAGCCTTAGATTCTATTTTTACATCACTAGAAATCCAAATTATTCAAAATACGGTAAAATAAAGTATAGGTTTTGTGTAGGAGTGAAAAGATGGTTAGAAGAAAAGGCATTTATCAAATAAAAATTCGTAATCAACAACTGATTTGTTCATTTTGCCAAAACTATGAATTTACACATCGCGAGGTTTATTTGGATAGAGTAACTTTCAATAAGGATGAAAAAGAGAAACTGACATTGCAATCTTTTACCTGTACATCTTGTGGTGATATTCGATTGTTTCAAGAAAAATTTCGGTATGACCATTCTTTGCAAAAACACATATCGATTATTGAGTACACGGAAGTGATAAAAAATGACCAGAACAGATGAGCCTTTACGTCCCTTAAAAAGTCGAATTACGATTTTTGATGAGCCAATTATTTGCAGTTTCTGTAACTATGATGTGTTCATTCCTTATGAAGTATATGTAAATGTTGAAGAGCCAGGTATTGGTGTATATCATGTTCGCTACACAGCCATTTGCCAGCACTGTGGACAAGCAAAAATTTTTAGTGATCCCAGTCACTTTGATGAAAAAACCAAAAATTACATTTGGGCATTGAATCAGTATTTACTTTCCGAAAGAAAATATAAAATTAAAATTATATTTTATATCGGGAAAAAAGAGAGGATAAATTACAGACATTTTTAGATATGTTACTAGAAAGTCAATTTGAAATTGATAGCATTCTCCGTGAAAAAACAGAAGTTTCCGTACGGGCAAAAATTACTACTATGAATGAACTCCAATGGATTAGGGATACAATTATGAATTCTGCAGGAAAATTATTTATTACGATTAAGAGTTTAAGCATTAAATAAGATGCTATTAGTGGATTTAACAAAATGACGATGGAGGGATTTTTGTGATTCCTATGGTTTCAATAATTCTATATATAGTTAGTTTAATAATTCTTTTTGTTGTTATCGAAACTGCAGTTAGAAGAGGGATTAACAGTTCAATCGTTGGACAAGCAATTGAGAAGAAATTTGGTATTACAGAAGAAAAGAAAAAATCATTTTTTGATAATGATTTAGATGATGAGCGATGATATCTACTTCAACAATTGTAGAAGGGAGGAAAGTATGATTGACTATTTTGAAAGAAAGTTGAGACTAAAAAGGTTTAGAGGGTGTTTTTTGATATAAATAAATTATATTTTTTCTGAATTTTGTTGTAGCCGAAAGATATATTAAATGGAAGGCACCTCACACTCTATAGGGTCGCCTTCCATTTTTAAGGTTTAGGATTATAATAAGTAATAACTAAAAAAACACCGATACCACCAATCGCAAGGTAGTCGGTACTTCGATTTCGCGCGAAGGCAAAATACTATGAATGAAAAAGATTAATATTTTGAATGTCTTGTTGTTTCATGCCCAATCAAGATAATCTTCCCATTCCACTAAAAGCATTTATGATATCTGCAAAGAGAATGGACTGAAATCGAAAAGTTTAACTGCAATATCGAAAATAAAAACAAGAATATCGTTAATCAATCAATGGATTTTATTACAATATTCGAATCATTTTTCTCTTTGTCATATTCAACTGTTACTTCAAGTTCAAAATCAAAATTTTTCTTGTTATCATGCATGGAAAAAAACATCCGATTCGGATTTTCTAATAATTTTATTGACTCACTACTTTTACTAAAAACAATATCGCTATTCATATCATTGAAAGATAGCGCATTAAACATTCCTTCTGTCAGTACAGCAAAATTTGTTTTTTAATCATTCGTGTCAAACACAATGATTAGATCATCAACGCCATCATTTGTTACATCAAACCAAATCTTATTATATACATTAGCGTCTGGAAATCGTGATTGAAATCTTTTATCTAGTTCTTCAGTATCCTTTTCATTATCTAGTTCTTCGTGTATGATTTCTTTTGCATATTCAACCTCACTAACACGATTATCAAAATTCGATTCACAACCTACCAACATCACAATCAATAACAAACTAATATTTAATAGATATTTCATAACCCCCATCATTCTAAAATTTTGTATATTTTATCATTTTTTGTGAAGATTTTGGAGGTAAGTGTTGGATATTTTTCCCATCACCAACGATGCATTTCGTTTACAGACAACGAAAAATACCATTTAATTAGATTTCCGAAAGTCTAAACAATGTTGTAGTCTATAAAACCTTCTAACATTTAATTATAAATTTGTAAAATATACCACAATAGATTGTTGTTTTATTCCAAGTATTGGCATACTCTAAGTCTTGAGCCTTTATCGTGCATTGATAGACATTTTTAAATCAAAATGGAGTTAAAATCGGGTTTAGAGCATAACTTCAAACCCCTACATTCCTTGATATTACTAGATTTTGAGCATGTTTTATGATAATTTTTCTATATCCAATCGTTTGAGTAAATGTAAGAAAGAAAGCGGGGATTCGATGAAAAAACGTAGATTAGGTACAAGTGCTTTTGAAATTTCCGAAATCAGTTTAGGGTGCATGTCCCTTCCAACAAACTTAGAAGAAGCAAAACCAGTAATTGAAACAGCTATCGAATGTGGCATTAATTATTTTGATACAGCTGATTTATATAATAAAGGCATTAATGAAGAAATTGTCGGTGAACTGTTAAAGCCCTATCGAGACCAAGTATTCATTGCTACAAAGGTCGGAAATCGCTGGAATGTTAACGGTGATGGCTGGTATTGGGATGCATCAAAAGAACATATTGAAGAAGGAGTAAAAGAAAGTTTACACCGATTAAAAACCGATTATATTGATTTATATCAACTTCATGGCGGCACTATCGACGATCCATGGGATGACATCATCGACACTTTTGAGAAATTAAAAAAGGAAGGACTCATTCGGGAGTACGGCATATCTTCCATTCGTCCAAATGTTTTTCAATCCTTTTTTGAACGCAGCCAAGCCGTATCCAATATGATGCAATATAGCATTTTGGATAGACGACCAGAGGAATGGCTACCTTTCTTTGAAGAAAAAGGCGTTTCGATTGTTACACGAGGTTCCATTGCAAAGGGATTATTGACGGATGAGTGGAAAAAACGAGTGGAAAAAGTCGATTCCTATTTGAATTACTCGAAAGAAGAGCTTGTCTCTATTTTAGAAAAAATTGAATCGCAATACGGATCGGTTCACCCTGCTGCGATTGCTTATAATTTGAGTCAACCTGCTGTAGCATCCATTGTTGTTGGAGCAAGAACAAAGGAACAGCTGCTGATAAATATGAAGGCTTATGAAGAAGCTCAAAACATCACCGACATTTCTTTTATTCAAAGTATTACAAAACAAGAAATATATACTGATCACCGATGAAGAAATATTTGTTTTTCGTCATCACTTCGCTAATCATTTTATATTATCTTTCTAGCATGCCTTATGAACAGCAGACTATTGTTCCTGAATTAAGAGTGCTTCTAAGCAACCAACCTTTTTATGACTTGTTAAGTAAAATTGAAGTAACATATTGGGGGAGAACGATTTCTGTCGAAACCCGTGGATATTATTATTTCGTTGAATTTTTGATTCGTAAAGCATTGCATTTTATTGGCTATGGAATCGTTGCCGTGCTCTTATATTTGCTATTTCGTCGATTGAAATGGACATTTGCAGCGGTTATTTCTTGTGTAGTTACATTCTTCATTGCCATGTTAGATGAATATCACCAAACTTTCGTAGATGGACGTACTGGTGTGTTTGATGATGTTTTAATTGATACGGCAGGTGCCATTACTTTTATTTTTTGTCTAAAGATATATTTTTTTATAAAATATTTGTTGAATCGAAAATCTTATTAGATTGCCAAAAAACAACCTAGCTTCTATTTGCTAGGTTGTTTTGCGTTTTATCTATTATCATCTAATTATATATCTGCTCTCTTACTGCTTCTTCCACTTCGCTGAAAGCCTAATGGGTTTTTGGAACATCTGAAAACGTTGGAGTTTCTACATTAGTTAATGGCCCTCGTTTGAAAAGCATGTTTATTACTTTTACCGCTTGAGCTCTTGTTAGTTCCGGGATGATAATACGAGCAGTGTCAAAACCTTGTTAAAAATTCTGCTCTCGTTGGTATTTTCTACTCAAAATTACGTTTACGAATTCTATTTCGATATAAGATATTGAAAGAAAAATAGTTTATTGATAAACTTTTGAAGTTACCATCAAAAAAAATGATGATTTTGTTTAATAAAAGTGATAACTAAGATTAGGAAAGCGCAAATTGTCATTCCTTTCCTAGTTAACGAGTCTTGGGGGCAACAAGATGAAACAGAAAGAATTAAAAAGAGAATTAAAAAACAGGCATGTACAATTAATTGCAATCGGGGGAACAATCGGTACCGGACTGTTTTTAGGATCTGGTGCTGCAATTTCTAAAGCAGGTCCATCCATTTTATTAGTTTATCTTATTGTTGGGACTGCCCTATTTTTTGTGATGCGTTCCCTAGGAGAGATGCTGTTATCCAATGCTGGGTATCAATCCTTTACCGATTTCGCTACAGATTATATAGGTTCTTGGGCAGGGTATGTAACAGGATGGACATATTGGTTCTGCTGGATTATGACAGCGATGGCTGATGTGATTGCTGTTGGTGTATATGTTCGTTATTGGTTCGATATCCCTCAATGGATTCCAACATTGATTGCGATTATTTTATTGCTCTTATTGAATCTATTAACTGTAAAACTATTTGGAGAGTTGGAATTTTGGTTTGCAATTATTAAAGTAATTACGATTATTGCTTTAATTGTAATCGGTTTTTTCTTAATCATGATTGGATTTGAAACGGATACTGGTCATGTGTCAGTAAGCAATATTTGGAGTCATGGTGGAATTTTTCCAAATGGTATGATTGGATTCCTTTTTGCATTCCAGATGGTCGTATTCTCTTTTGTAGGAGTTGAACTTGTGGGGGTAGCAGCAGCGGAGACTTCGAATCCCGAAAAAAATATACCCTCTGCTATCAATAAAATTCCCATTCGTATATTGCTGTTTTATGTAGGAGCAATTTTTGTCATTTTATGCATTAATCCTTGGACTGAATTAAGTGCTACCAATAGCCCGTTTGTACAAGTCTTTACTTTGGCAGGAATTCCACTGGCTAGCGGCATTATCAATTTCGTTGTGTTAACATCAGCCGCTTCTGCCGGAAATAGCGGTTTATTTTCAACAAGCCGGATGATGTACAATTTAAGTAAGAACCATCTAGGGCCAAAATTCCTATCAACATTAAATAAAAACTTTGTCCCTGGAAATGCACTTTTCATTTCTTCCATCGTTGTTTCAATAGGGGCTCTATTAAGTTATGTTATTCCAGATACAGCTTTTAGTATTGTCACCACAATTAGTGCTATCTGTTTTATTTGGGTTTGGAGCATTATTTTAATTACTCATATAATTTATTTAAGAAAAAGACCGGATTTACATAAAACATCCATTTTTAAAGCTCCTCTTGCACCATTTGTAAATTATATTGTGTTGATATTTTTTGTGGCTGTATTAGTCGTGATGTTGATTTCCGAAGAAACAAGAATAGCGGTTTTACTTACTCCGATTTGGTTTATTATTTTGTTTATTACTTACGCCCTTCGCAAGAAAAAATAAGCGCAGGGCGTTTTTTCTGGAAATTCCCTTTTATGTATGTGATACGTAGATTGAGGTATGATGATTGAAGAACTCATTACCGAGACAGAGATACGAATCAATCTTTAAGCACACTAAATGAAAAAAGTGTCGCATTATTTTGCGACACCTTTTTATTAGTACTTAGAGCCTTTATCTCCATACTTTTCAAGCAATTCTGCAAAGCTCATATTTTTCTCCCGCTGTTTTCTTTCAAATTCGAGCTGTGCTTGTCGTTCTTCCTCTTTTCTTTTTTCCTCAGCGGCTAATTCTTTCTTTGCTTCTTTTAATTTTGCGATTAACTCGCTATCTAGTTGATCTTGAAGAGTAATCCCTTCATTTGTTGCTTGATGATTAGTGTTCTTATTCTTTTTAGCCATATTCTCACCTGCTTACTTTTTTGCGGTGGAAACAACAGCTTATCGTTGAATAATTGTTGCGACTCCTTGTCCACCACCAATGCAAAGTGTGGCAAGCCCGTACTTCACATCTCGTTTTTGCATTTCATGAAGAAGCGTCACTAAAATACGTGTTCCACTTGCACCGATTGGATGTCCAAGGGCAATTGCTCCACCATTTACATTTAGTTTATCAGAATCAAAGTGAAGTTCGCGATCAACAGCAATAGACTGAGCTGCGAAAGCTTCATTTGCTTCAATTAAATCGATTTGATCGAGCGTTAAGTCAGCTTTCTTTAAAGCTTTTCGAACAGCTTCAGCTGGACCAATACCCATAATCGCAGGATCTACCCCAACTGCAGCGTTTGCCACAATCGAAGCGAGCGGTTTAATTCCTAACTCTTCCGCTTTTTTCTTAGACATGACCACAACTGCTGCAGCACCATCGTTAATTCCGGAAGCGTTTCCAGCAGTGACTGTTCCATCTTTTTTGAAAGCTGGACGTAATGCGGATAATTTTTCTACCGTTGTGCCAGGGCGTACAAATTCATCTGCATCGAAAATAATTGGATCCCCTTTGCGTTGAGGAATTTCAACTGGCACAATTTCATCTTTGAATTTCCCTTCCTCAATCGCTTTTGCTGCACGAGCTTGGGAACGTGCCGCGAACTCATCTTGTTCTTGTCGCGTAATATGATATTGAGAAGCTAAATTTTCTGCTGTTACCCCCATATGATAATCGTTAAATGCACACCATAATCCATCATGAATCATGCTATCAATTAGGTTTTGATTGCCCATTTTAAAGCCGGAGCGAGCATTTTTTAATAGATAAGGTGCTTGACTCATATTTTCAAACCCGCCAGCCACAACGATGTCGGCTTCACCTACTGCAATGGCTTGTGAGGCAAGGTGTACCGTCTTTAAACCGGAACCACAAACTTTATTAATTGTCATAGCCGGAACTGTTTTTGGAAGTCCCGCTTCTATTGCTGCTTGGCGAGCTGGATTTTGTCCTAACCCTGCTTGCAAAACATTTCCCATGATGACTTCATCCACTTGATCCCGTTGAATTCCTGCACGACGTAACGCTTCTTTAATGACAATCGCGCCTAATGTTGTGGCAGGGACATCTTTTAACGAACCTTGGAAAGAACCTATTGCTGTTCTAACCGCACTTACAATAACTACATCATTTAACATGAACATCTCCCCCAATTTCAGTTTACATTGTATACACGATTTTGTGTGAATCCTAGAAACTAAAAATGTATTAGTAGAAAACAATTCAAAACCGTGCAATATTATTCTACCAAATGATATGTTATATTTTGTTTCATAATTAATATTTTTTGTTAATTTGCGTTCATTTTCGACTTTTCAAAATTTATTGTCTTTATACATATTATCAAAAATGCGAAGGAGGAGTCCTAGATGAAAAAGAAAAAACGTAAAATTCTTTGGTTTTCAACTTTCATTACAATGACAGCTAGTGTACTGACTACAATTTTTGGTTTTGCATTAACAAATCGTCTCATGTACATCCAAAAGAAAGATGACGATTTTATATTAGATCGAGAATTGAAAGCGAATCGATTTGATGAAAACTGGTATAATCACGTGAAAAGAGATGAATTTACAATCGATTCCCCTAACGGCTATCCAATTAAAGGCATACTTTTACAACCTTGCCCTACGAAAAACACTGTGATTATTTGTCACGGTGTCACGGAAAATAAAATAAATTCAATTAAATATGCGCGAATGTTTGAAAGGTTAGGATTTAATTCTTTTGTTTACGATCATCGAAGACATGGAGAGACCGGTGGAAAGACAACAAGCTATGGCTATTATGAAAAGTTCGACTTAGACGCTGTTGTCAAAATGGTTCGTTCAGTTATTGGAGAAGATGCAAAATTAGGGATTCATGGTGAGTCGATGGGTGCTGCAACCATGATTTTATATGCAGGTACGGTTGGAAATCATGTAGATTTTTATATTTCGGACTGCGCTTTTTCTGATTTTGAAGAATTGTTGCGTCACATCGTCAAAAATTCAACCCGCATCAATCCTGATATTCCTATTCATTTAGCGGATTTCTTTATTCGTTTCCGAGATGGCTATCGCTTTAAACATCTCACACCGAAAGAAGCAGTAAAAAATATTAAGAAACCTATGCTATTTATTCATAGCATTCCAGATACATTCATTCCTTGTAAAATGACAGAAGAAATGTATGAATTGAAGAATGGCCCAAAAGCATTAAAACTATTTGAGATGGGAGCTCATGCCCAATCATTTAATGAAAACCCAAGAGAATACGAAGAAACGGTTCGCGAGTTCTTAGAGAAATATATATATTAGAGAGGTTTGATTAGCATCAAATTCTTTTCCTATACTTCTTTTGTATTTAATTCGGACAAAAGAAAACAAGCCCTCGATTGATAAAGCTTCTTATGAGGGCTTGTGTAGAATCCAGCGCCATTATAGATGGATTTAGTGCAATAGTTTCCCTTTTTATGTATATTTCAAATCCTCATACGCTGAAAATCCATCAGCTAGTGTATTTATCTCACCAACTTGTGCACTTACTTCTCTTGCTCGTGCATTTCTCTCACCAACTCGTGCACTTACTTCTCTTGCTCGTGCATTTCTCTCACCAACTCGTGCACTTACTTCTCTTGCTCGTGCATTTCTCTCACCAACTCGTGCACTTAGCTCAATATCTTGTGCATATAACCACTAGCTTGTGCACTTAGCTCACTCACTTGTGCATTTAGCTCGCTCGCTTGTGCATATAGCTCACTCACTTGTGCATTTAGCTTACTCACTTGTGCATATAACCAACTAGCTTGTGCATATAACCAACTAGCTTGTGCATTTAGCTCACTCACTTGTGCATATAGCCACTAGCTCGTGCATATAACCACTAGCTTGTGCATTTAGCTCACTCACTTGTGCATATAACCACTAGCTTGTGCATTTAGCTCACTCACTTGTGCATATAGCTCACTCACTTGTGCATATAGCTCACTCACTTGTGCATATAACCACTAGCTTGTGCATTTAGCTCGCTCTCTTGTGCATATAACCACTAGCTTGTGCATTTAGCTCAATCGCTTGTGCATATAACCACTAGCTTGTGCATTTAGCTCAATCGCTTGTGCATATAACCACTAGCTTGTGCATTTAGCTCGCTCTCTTGTGCATATAACCACTAGCTTGTGCACTTAGCTCACTCACTTGTGCATATAACCACTAGCTTGTGCATTTAGCTCAATCGCTTGTGCATATGACCACTAGCTTGTGCATTTAGCTCACTCACTTGTGCATATAACTACTAGCTTGTGCATTTAGCTTACTCACTTGTGCATATAACCAACTAGCTTGTGCATATAGCTCACTCACTTGTGCATATAGCTCACTCACTTGTGCATATAACCACTAGCTTGTGCATTTAGCTCGCTCTCTTGTGCATATAACCACTAGCTTGTGCATTGATCATACCCGCAAGAGCAGATACATACCAATCTCGTGCATATCATTCATCAACTCTGCAAAAAACTCACACGTATAATACAATCATATCTGCATAGATCTCCTCAACTGCAAATATACTATGACCAATGCATAAACTTCATCAATCCACAATAAAAAAGGTTATCCCTTTCCAGAATAATTCCGATACAGGACAACCTTGTATGATTATTTTTGTTTTTCTTGAATTTTATTTAATTGAGCCATCATTTGACGAACTTGTTTTTCAGATGGTTTACGACCCATTTGTGCCATCATTACACGAATCATTTGTTCATTAATTGGTGGGTTTTCTTTTAAATATTTCATCATTGATTGACGAGCTAGGAAGAATCCTAACGCAACGCCAGCTACTAACGCAATAATAATTAATAATATCGCTAGCCAAGTTTCCACAATACTTACCTCCCTCTCAACTTTTCCCGAGAAAAACTTTACTCTCCACGATGGATTATACACTATCCATAACAGCGATTCTAGTTTTTCCCGAATTTTTCTAAACCCATACACTTTACATACCTTATGTATTTTAACCAAATTCCTCTATAATATAAAGATATTTTTCCAAAATAAAATATTTTTAATTTTCATACTTTATCTAACTCAAAAAAATCCGAACTTATTTGAAACTCTCTGTACTAGAGTTTCAAATATTGTTCGGATGCTGTGATCATTCAAAATTCGTTATTTCGAATTTTCAGTAATCCATTGTTCAATAAATGGATAGTTTTCAGCTACGGCGCGTTTACCAGTAATAACCGAAACGTGTCCTGCATTAACAACATGCAATGTTTTATTTTTGCTGGAGACTTTAGCATTCAACGGTTCAATTTGTTGCGGTAACACAATATTATCGCGAGTGGCAACAATATTTAATAAGTTCGCTGTAATGTTTGACAATAATACTCTTTCACCTCGAACTTCTAATTCATCGTTAATCAATTTGTTTTCTTGGTAAAAATCGCGTATCCATTGGCGATATGCCTCACCCGGAAATGGCACACCATCATTTAGCCATTTTTGCATTAGCTTCCAGTTTAAAATTTTCTCTTCATTTTCAATATTAGAAGCAACATTGACGTAAACACCTACAGTATTTGAAAGTGGATTTAATAATTTATTACCAAAATCAATGAATTCAAACGGTACATTTCCGAAAGTTTCTACAATATTATCTAATTTGAAGTAGCGTTTATCTAACCAATTTGTATAAAGTCCGGCATCTTCGAAATCAATTGGACTTGTTAACAAGACTACATTGCGAATCGGCAATTTCTTTTGATAAAGAGCAGTAAAAATCGCCGTCATCGTTCCGCCCATGCAATACCCAAACATCGTGATTTCTTTTGCGCCAGAATGTTTTAGCACTTTTTTTACAGCCCGTGGTATATAATCAACAATATAATCTTCTAATTTCATATGGCGGTCCTCGAAACCAGCCGTACCCCAATCTAGCAAATATACATCATGGCCGCGGTCTGTTAAATACTCTATAAAACTATTCCCAGGGTACAAATCTAATATATAAGGTTTATTAATGAGTGCATAAATCATTAAAATTGGCACTTTATTCGTTTTTACTTTATTTGGCTGATAACGATATAATTTCGCTTTATTTTTTGTCCAGATCATTTCTTTTGGCGTTTGACCCACTTGAGGTTCTGGATCGGTAAATAATACTTTATTGAAACGTTGCAATTTTTCGAAATCTTTGTTTTTAGGCAAACTTTCAAACCATTCTTTTAATGGTGTTGTATCAACAGTAACCACAAAATCCCTCCCATCAATTGTTCCAATTAAACGATTTACATATATAGACCACCGTTTACAGCAATCGCTTGACCTGTTACATAGTCCGCTTGAACAAGATATAACACCGCTTGAGCAACTTCGCTCGGCAGTCCTAATCGTTTCATTGGAACTTTTTCTACAATATTATTCAGTACTTTTTCCGGCATAGCAGCCACCATTTCCGTTCCGATGTATCCAGGGCACACTGCATTCACCGTAATACCTTTGGAAGCAGTTTCTAATGCTAAAGATTTCGTAAAACCTAAAATCCCTGCTTTTGTTGCTGAATAGTTAGTTTGTCCAAAGGCACCAGCTTGGCCTACGATGGAGCTAATCGTTACAATGCGGCCATCATTTTGCTCTAACATATGTTGGATGACTGATTTCGTTGCATTGAACACACCATTTAAGTTTACATTGATTACAGTATCCCAGTCTTCTTTTGACATATTTTTAAATGTACGGTCTTTTGTAATTCCTGCATTGTTAATTAAAATATCAATCTTTCCAAATTTCTCTTTTACTTCTGTTGCTAGTTTTTCAGTATCATCAAAAACGGATACATCCGCTTGAAGGGCATGGAATTTGCCGCCTTCTTCTTCAATTACTTTCGCAACATCTTCAATTTGTTTTGGGCTGTTATTATATGTGCCAATAACCGTTGCACCATTTCTGGCTAACACCTTTGCAATCTCTGCACCAATTCCACGGGATGCACCAGTTACAATTGCCACTTTTCCTTCCAATGGTTTTAATGAATTCACTTTTTCTACTTCAAATACTGTAGTTGTCATAAAACAGTCTCCCTTTCTGAATATATTTTTATCTAAAGATTATTTTGAAACCGTTTTGTTTGTTGTTGCCGCTACAGTAGCATTTGAGTCTGCTATTGATTCAATCGACTTATTTAATAATTCAATGACCTTATCGAGTTTCTTTTCTAATGAAGAAACGGATTTTTTCAGAGCATCCATTTCTTTTACTAAGCGCTCTTCTTTCTCTTCTATTTCATCTTCCAATTGATCAATTTTTGAATCAACATCAATAATGAGGGAAGCCACATTGGCAATTTCATCACGTGATGGTATATTTGTTTGTTTTAAATAGCTTTCCGTCATTTTATTGACAAGTTCTTGAAATTGAACATATTGACTTTGAATTTGTCCTAAACTTTCAGCAAAAGATTTTTTCTCTAATGTTTCTTGAATGGCATCATGCCATGCACTTTCTGTTTTGTTATAGATTTCTTTCCATAAAGAAAAAACATCAAAGGTTGATTGGGTCAACGAAGATCATCTCCTCTACAAATCTTTTTATTTTTTTCATAACATATTTCAATATATTATTTATGCAGAAATTTCATTCTTATGAAGAATTTACAAATTTATGAATTTTTTGTAAAAAATATATAATTTCAAACAAAAACAGTTGACAACAAATACATCTATGTGTAAATTACATATATAAGTAAATAGCAGAGGGCGGTGTAAAAATATTGGTATCGAAAGATGAAAAAAAGAAACCGAAAAGTCCAAGTATTGGAACGCCGAAAAACTTTTTAATCCCCATCATGTTGTTACATTTACGTGAATTTAACACTCATGGTTATGAACTGATGGAGAAAATTACAAAGTTTGGTATTGAATCATTGGATCACGGAAATTTTTATCGCCTATTAAGACAGCTTGAAAAAGAGAATTTAGTAACTTCTGTTTGGGATACAAGTTCTGGAGGACCAGCAAAACGCATTTATTCCATTACAGAAGCTGGCGAAAAATATTTAGATATGTGGGCTAATTCTTTAAGTGAATATCAACGTTTATTAAATCAATTTTTCAATTTATATAATCCATTTTTCACACCAAATACGACATCAAAACGATTAGAAGAACAATTCGCAGCAACTCCTCAAGCAACAGACGTACCAACCAAAGAAAAAACATCTACGAAAACCACTTCAACAAAAGCAAAATCCACAGCATCCACGACAAAACCTAAATCCACTCGTACTCGCAAAACAAAAGCACAAAGTTCCAATGCACCTGAAGAGCAACCACAATCTTAAATTTTTGGATGTAATGCATGAAAATGCATTCATTATAAATTTAAACTCTGGTTACATTAAAGGAGGAAATCAAGTAATGGCAAAAGAGCAACTTGCAAAAGGTGTAGATTTAGTATGGGACAGCTGGGTAAATAGCTTAAAGACGATTGAAAAAGTCCAAGAAGACTTTGAAAAAAGAGCTCTACAAACATTTAACGTACAAAAGGAATTTATTGAATCTTCCGTAAATGCCATTAATGCCATTGAAGAAGAAGCGAGAAAAGCTTCAAGAGAATGGCAAGAAAGACTTGAAAATAGCTTCAAAGAATTAGGTAAAGAAGGTCAATTCGATGACATTTCGAAATGGTTGGAAAGCGTTCAAGAAATTACAGACAAAGCACAAAATTTAGCTTGGAAACCAAACAACGCAGTTCTTGATTTATTTACAAATGCGCAAAAACAAATCGAAATAACGCTTCAACAAGCAATCGAGCAACAAAAACAAGAACGCATTGAAACATTAAATAAAATCGAAGAAATTGCTAATCAATTAAAAGAAACTCATAAAAAATTGTTGGCAGTTGCAGAATAATTTTTCCTACTAAACTTATAGTTAAATCTCCTTTTTATTAAAAAAAATCCCCTAACTCCCCTTTAAAACCCTGTTGTCCCATGTTGCCAACAGGGTTTTTCATTTCTTTCTAATACGACGCATATTTCACCGGCTTTAACCAACCACATTCATGTTCCTCTTTATTAAATGCAAGAAAAGAATCATTTATTTGGCTTAAACTTTGGAACAAATCTAAATCAAGCATTCGCGATCCTTCACAAATGGCTTCAATATAATATTCGAACACTTTAATTTTAATTCGGCCTTTTAATTTATGTTCAAACCCTAAGTAATCATCCATCCAATGCATTTCAGGAAAAGATTTTTGAAGATGCTGATAAATTTTTCCCTCTACATCCCCTTCAATTGGTTCGCATAGATAACTTAATTGTTTTCTTGTAGAGGACTCCTGTTGATCATCTATTTTTGCAACCATTTCTAGCAGCATTCTTTCCCTTCCAAAAACGAATGATTGATATTGTTTTTTTATGATGAATATTGAATATATTCTCATCTGTCTGTCCTCCTCCCTAACCTCATTATAATTGAAAGATTTTGAATTTTTTGTCAAACCTTGTCCCAATTATCGATATTTTTTTGCCAAATTCCGATAAAATCTTTCTTCTATTTTTATATCCAAATGTCGGTCTTGAGTCTTAGTCGAAAATACAATTCAAGGTCATTTTGAGAAATAGTAATGCATTGTAACATTAAGGTACAAACGAGAAAGGAGAATGAAAATGAAAAAATTACTCTTATTGCTTGCAGCAGTGGTTCTAGTATTCATTATCCTTGGAACATTAGGACCTTTATTAGGGCTAGCTTTTGCCTTAGCTTTTGTATTCCTAGGAATGCACTATTACGTTAAAAGTAATTCTGTTTTTAGCAAGGTGATTTGGATATTCATTGGTTTAATTGGATTATTGATGGCTGTATCCAATATCCCTGCTTTAGTTGGTCTTGTAGCAATCGTCCTCTTATATGCGCTATATAAAAAATGGAAAAATGAAGATATTACACTTCCTATCAAAGAAGAGGATGATCCTTTCACAAACTTTGAAAATGAATGGTCAAAAATTACAAAATAAGGAGAGATTTTAAATGATGAGTTTATTAAAACGTTTTCGCTATACATTAGAAGCAGATTTACATGCACTGTTTGACAAAAAAGAAGCGAAAAATCCAATTGCTATGTTAAATCAATATATTCGCGAAGCTGAAAAACAAACAGAACAAACAGGGAAACTATTAGAAAGACAAAGATTATTAAAAGAAGAATTGGAACAAAATTTAAAAGAAACTGGCAAAATGCTAGAGAGAAGAACAAATCAATTGGATTTAGCAAAAGCTAGCGGTGAAGAAGATTTAATTCTCTTTGCGACACAAGAAGTGGAAACTTACAAAAGCCGCCAAATGACATTACAAGAAAGCTTAAATCAAGCGAAGGAGGAAGTCATTCAATTAGAACAAAAATTTGAAATGATGAAGCATAAGATTCAAGATATGAAAGTTCGACAACTGCAATTAATGGGGAAAGAAAATGTCGTGCGAGCGAATGTAAAGATGAATCGTGTATTAAATTCTGAAGATATGAACTTCCATGAGCTATCAACTTATATTGATCAACTATCAAATAAAATTGAGAAAAACTACGAATATACTCAACTCGAAACTCGCTTAGCCCTATTAGAACAACAATCAACCAAAAATAACGATGAAACATCGATACTCTCATTAAAGGAATAATCGAACATGCTATAATGAAAAAGATAAGAAATTAAGAAGGGAATTTTCTCCCTTCTTTATTATTATTAAACATTTATCGTGCAACATGAAGGAGGAACCACGTTGAAAAGTTTGACGACGAAGCAGTTAACAACCATTTTTATTATGATGTTGCTTATTGTTTTTGCGGAGCTAACCATTTTCAATAACGGTGGTGCCTTCTTTCTAATTATTGGTGCATTTCTTCTTTATAAAAGTTTTGTAAAAGAGAAAAAGCTGTATTTTTGGTTAGGTGCTTTTTTTATCTTTTTAGCTATTATCACCATTTGGAGTTTGCGATTCTTTATCGTCTGCGTAATCATTTATATTCTCTTTAAACATTTAACAAAACATCATAAAGAAGTAACCATTTTAGCAAAAGACTTTGAATTAGGGACAGTTCAGAAAAATGATTTACTACACACCTCATCCATTCCAATGGAAAATTATAAATGGCAAGATATCCAAATCCAAAACTTTTTAGGCGATTACACGATTGATGTGACAGAAACGATTTTACCAGCAGGTACTTCTGTCATAACGATTCGCCAAGGGATAGGAAAAATAAAAATTATTTTACCTTATGAAATTCCTTTCCGCATTCAATATTCTACTCTAATTGGTGAGGCAAAATTATTGCATTATTCACCGAAAAGATTGTGGAATGAACGGCTTGTTTTTGAAGATGGTGACCCGAATGAAGCAAAACGAAAACTAGTTATTCATGTGGCTACTTGGCTTGGGGATGTGGAGGTGATTCGGAAATGATTTCACTGATATTCCGCACCTTTACGATTTCACTGATTATTTTAGGTATGTTTTTTGGACTTTTCTATTTATTATATGGTGTACCAAATGAAACAACTTGGAGTCCTATATGGGAAAATTATTATAACGAGCTGCCGCTTTTTGCAATTATTGTAATTGGTACGTTCATTATCAGCTTTTTCATAAGCTTATGGTGGATGATTGTAGAAAAATCAAAAGAATTCACTACATTACATTATGTAAAGCAATTGGCTGAGCCTGAGCTAACTGTTAAACGAAACGTTTCCTATCCACTCCGAAAAGCTTTAATTGAAACGAATGAATTAATCGTAACGCAACGAAAAAGTCTGCAACGTTTATCCAATGAAAAAGCAGAAGCAAGTGACAAAATCATTCAGGAACGTATTATCGCAGAAAGACAAAGACTTGCAAGGGAACTTCATGATTCCGTTTCTCAACAATTGTTTGCTGCGTCGATGTTGTTATCTTCCATAACTGAAACGGAGACTCCACCGGATAATGCAAAACATACGCTAATACAAATTGAAAAAATGGTGCAGCAAGCCCAATTAGAAATGCGTGCATTGTTATTACATCTCCGACCAATCGCATTAAAAAACAATACCCTTGCTCAAGGGTTAAAAGAATTAATTAACGAATTAAAGCAAAAAGTCAACGTTGAAATTGAATATGAAATTGAAGAGATTCAGCTTTCAAAAGCTGAGGAAGACCATTTATTCCGCATCGCTCAAGAAGCGTTATCGAATACGTTGCGCCATGCAAAAGCAACGGAAGTGGAACTGCTACTGATCGAAAGAGATCAACTGGCAATATTAAGAATTCAAGACAATGGCCGCGGATTTGATATGAATAAAGAATCCAATACGACTTCTTATGGATTACGAAACATCGCGGAGCGTGCTGTGGAAATTGGAGGAAAATATAAAATAGTTTCGGTGCCTGGCGAAGGAACCATTGTTGAAGTAAAAGTACCATTGAAAGCACAAGATGAGATGGAAGAAAAGATTTCACTTGATGAAATACGGGAAAAGCATTTGATGGAACAGAAAAATTCGGGAGGTGAATCAGATGATTAAAGTATTCATTGCCGATGATCATGAGATGGTTCGCATCGGTGTCTCTGCATACCTATCAGCCCAATCAGATATGACCGTTGTCGGAGAAGCAAGTAATGGTCAAGAGGCAGTGGAAAAAATTCTCCAGCTTAAGCCTGACATTGATATTATCTTGATGGATAATGTGATGCCAGTTATGAACGGTGCTGAAGCGACGAAAGTAATTTTAAAAGCATGGCCGGAAGCAAAAGTTATGATGGTGACAAGTTTTCTTGATGATGATAAAGTTTACCCTGCACTAGAAGCTGGCGCTATCAGCTACATTTTAAAAACTTCCAATGCCAAACAAATTGCAGAAGCGATTCGAAAAACCGTTAGTGGCGAATCCGTTTTGGAGCCTGAAGTCACTTCAAAGATGATTAACCGGATGCGAAATACAAATAGCCATCCCCTTCATGAACAATTAACTGATCGGGAAATGGAAGTATTATTACTTATAGCCCAAGGTAAATCAAATCAAGAAATTGCAGATGAATTATTTATCGCTTTGAAAACCGTAAAAACGCACGTGAGCAATATCTTATCGAAATTGGAAGTTCAAGACAGAACCCAAGCAGTGGTATATGCATTCCAAAATGGGCTGGTGAAATAACGCGTTACGGGGTGTTTAGAAAGTTGTATGCTTTCTGGGCATCCTTGCTTCTTCTATGCTCCTCCGCTAGTCGAACGAATTCCCACGATTCTTTCAAATAAACTCAAAATGTCCTTGCAAGGTTCGCCTAAGGAAATTTACTTTAAATTCTTCTATTTCACTAAAAAAAGAGGATACCCTCTATATAGAAGATATCCTTCTTTCACCATTATAATGCTTTTACTTTTGCCACTACATTGTCGACAGTAAATCCGTATTTTTCCATTACCACTTCTCCTGGGGCACTTGCACCAAACTTATCAATCGCAAGTACATCTCCTTCAGTGCCAACATATTTATGCCAGCCTAAAGAAGAACCCATTTCAATAGCCAATCGTTTTGTCACCGCTTTTGGCAATACGGATTCTTTATATTCAGCAGACTGCTGTTCAAATCGATCAACAGACGGCATCGATACAACCGATACATCGATACCATCTTCTCGTAATTTCTCTTGAGCTTTCACCGCTAATGCAACTTCAGAACCTGTAGCGATTAGAATAGCATCTGGTGTATCTTTTGTCGCTGGTGATACGACATATGCACCTTTTGCAACACCTTCTTTAGCTAGAGCTGCTGTATTTTCAAGCACAGGCAAGTTTTGGCGTGAAAGCACTAAAATTGTTGGTTGATTTGTTGATTGAATGGCAAGTTTCCATGCTTCTTTTGATTCATTTGCATCAGCAGGGCGAATAACAGAAACATTTGGCATAGCACGGAAAGATGCTAAATGTTCAATTGGCTCATGTGTTGGCCCATCTTCCCCTACAGCGATTGAGTCGTGCGTGAACACATAAGTAACTGGTAGTCCCATCAATGCAGATAAGCGAACTGCTGGTCGAATATAATCAGAGAAGACGAAGAATGTACCACCAAATACTCTTAAACCACCATGTAGCGCCATACCGTTTAAAGCTGCACCCATCGCAAACTCGCGCACGCCAAACCAAACGTTGCGACCTTCAGGTGTTTGCGCTGAAAAATCGCCTCCACCTTTAATTGTTGTTTTGTTAGAACCAGCAAGGTCGGCACTTCCTCCAAAGAAATAAGGCACTTTTTTCGCTAATGCATTAATTACATCGCCAGAAGATGAACGAGTCGCAATAGATTTTCCAGGCTCATATGCAGGAATCTCTTCATCAAAATCTTCTGGAAGTTCATTATTCATAGCTTTCATAAATTGCTCTGCTAATTCTGGATATTCCTTTTTATAGTTTTCAAATTTCTCGTTCCATTCTGCCTCAGCCTGTACACCGTTTACTTCAGCAGCTGCTTTGAATGTTTCATACACTTCTTCCGGAATTTCAAACGGCTCGTGCTTCCAGCCATAGAATTCCTTCGTTAACTGAACTTCGTCAGCTCCAAGTGGTGCACCGTGAACATCGGATTTTCCAGATTTATTTGGTGAACCATAACCAATTACTGTTTTTATTTCAATTAATGTTGGTTTCCCTTTTGACTGCTTTGCTTGTGCAATGGCGTCATTAATTGCATCCACATCTGTGCCATCTTCTACACGAATATAGTTCCATCCACAAGCTTCAAAACGCTTTTGAATGTTTTCAGAGAAGGCTTTTGAAAGATCGCCGTCTAATGAAATATCATTTGAATCGTACAGTACGATTAATTTTTCAAGTTGTAAATGTCCTGCTAATGAAATAGCTTCGCCAGCAACGCCTTCCATTAAATCTCCATCACCGCAAAGAGCAAAAGTATAATGATCTACAATTTCATGACCAGGTTTATTGTATATAGCTGCTAAGTGACGTTCAGCCATCGCCATACCAACAGCCATTGCAATACCTTGTCCAAGTGGGCCAGTTGTTGCTTCAACCCCTACTGTGTGACCGTACTCAGGATGCCCAGGCGTTTTTGAACCCCATTGGCGGAAATTTTTGATTTCTTCCATATCTAAGCCATATCCACCTAAATGGAGAAGGCTGTATAATAACATGGAACCGTGTCCTGCGGAAAGAATAAAGCGGTCGCGGTTAAACCATTTTGGGTTTTTTGGATTATGGCGCATTTGTTTCGTCCATAATGTGTATGCCATTGGAGCTGCACCCATTGGAAGACCTGGATGCCCAGAGTTCGCTTTTTCAATGGCGTCAATTGATAAAGTTCGGATTGCGTTAATTGCGAGTAAATCCGCTGTAGTCGTCATATGATTGACATCCTTTCTCGTGCTAAATATTTGTTCCGTATTCAGTTTAGACAACATTTACAGAGAAAACAATCTAATTTTTAGGAATGTCATATTTTTTACTTTAGATAGCAATATACTTATAACTCGTTAATTTAATTTATTGCGGCGAAGCTGTTTTATTTTATCCGGTGTGACATCGTTACCTTCGATATCATATACTTGCACATTTTCAATCGTCTTTCTAAATGACTCACGGAAAGCCTCTAAATATTCTTTCCTTAACATTGTGCGCTCTTTCGCTTCTTCTTCTGTTAATTTGCCCTCCTTCGCTTTTCTCGTCAATTCATTGATGCGGGCAATTTTTTCTTTAGACAACATTCCATTCACACCTTTCCTTTTCAATACATAAAAGGATATGCAAAAAAGACTCGAAGTGCAAGTAGATTAATCTTCGAGTCTTTCTTTATATTCCATATATCTGCGATGAACAGTTGCTTTACTTACCTCATATCCTAAACCTCTCAAAATTGAAGCAATTTCTTGGAATGTTAACCCCTTTTCCCGTAAATTGACAACTTCTTCAATCGGAACATCAATCCGTTCTCTCCCTTCACGTTTATGTTTATTTTTAAAATTTCGTTCAGGGCGATATCCGTTTTCCACTGCTCGACGCATTCCTCGTTTTATTTTGGCATTATGTATTTTCCGCTGATATTCTTCAACAATAGCTAAAATTTCTAACAGCATCGTATCCATTTCATTCATTGTTAATGGACCGGCATCATTAAGAGAATATATTTCTATATCGCTTTTTTTTAGCAAATGCAATATTGCAACGCGGGCATGTCCACGGCCTAAACGCGTTTCATCTTGAACGAAAACACTTCCAATATTGTGTTCCACAATATAATCCATCATTTCGAGCAACCCTTCTCGGTTTACATCATATCCGCTATGTTGATCTTCGAAAATATTGACTACTTGAAACCCTAATTGTTGGGCATAGATTGAGAGTTCCTCTTTTTGTCGTTCTAATGAAGTTTCTTGCTCGTTTTTTTCAGTGCTTACCCTTGCATATATAACCGCTTTATTTTCTTTCATTGTCTTTTACAGCTACCTTTATTGATTGAATTTCTTCTTCATTCATCGCAATATAGATTGCATCTTTCGGAATAGGAATCATTAATGTCTCACCTGCAATGATATAATCAACGTTGATGTTGTTTTCCTTCGCTACTGTTCGAATCCATTCCTCCGTCGTCATATATCCTTTATAGCGATCTGCTAATGTCCAAAGCGTATCGCCTTCTTTAATTGTAATTTGTTCAAACGTCATATCTCCATCATCTGTAATGAAAATATAAGCAATAATGAGTAATGTTACAATAGATAGAATTTTAATATAATGATTCTTCTCTAACCAACTCATTTTCCGTTCCCCTTTTCTCGAATGTTTGTTCGGAATATCTGTTCTTAATATAATGCGAACGTACGTTTTTGTCAATAGGTTTTTTCGAACTTGTGTTTGCATTGTTCGAGATGTGCTGTTATACTATATGTAAAATATGTAAAACTATTCACATTAGAGGTGACCAACATGGAGAAATTATCAAAAAGACAAAAGGATATTTTAGAATTTATAAAAGAGGAAGTTCGAGCAAAAGGGTATCCTCCATCCGTTCGCGAAATAGGTGAAGCAGTTGGGCTTGCCTCTAGCTCAACAGTACACGGTCACCTTACGCGCCTAGAACAAAAAGGATATATTCGGAGAGATCCTACTAAACCTCGAGCAATAGAAATATTGGATAGTGACGAAGTGGTTCAAAAACAGCCAGTTGTCCATGTGCCATTAGTCGGTAGAGTAACTGCTGGTAGTCCAATAACAGCGATTGAAAATATAGAAGAATATTTTCCGCTACCTGCTACATACGGAACAAGTGAAGATCAGCTGTTCATGCTAGAAGTAATGGGAGATTCGATGATTGAAGCCGGTATTTTAGATGGAGATTACGTCGTTGTGAAAAAGGCATCTACTGCAAACAACGGAGAAATTGTAGTTGCCATGACGGAAGAAAATGAAGCGACTGTGAAACGATTTTATAAAGAAAAGAATTATTTCCGCTTACAACCTGAAAACTCTTCTATGGAACCAATCATTGTCGATAATGTCACGATTTTAGGAATTGTAGTTGGTTTATATAGAAAATTTCATTAATTACTAGAAAAACTCGCAAACTATTCATCTGAATGCGAGTTTTCTTCATTATTATTCTTTTGTACAAGCAGCAACAAATGCTTTGAATAATTTTATTGCTCCTTCCTCACCATTAAAAGCCAGCTCTTCTGGATGCCATTGAACGCCGATGCAAAATGGTGAAGTTTTATGTTCTACCGCTTCCACGATGCCGTCGCTAGCCACTCCGACAATTGTCAGGTCTTTTGCAATCTCTTTTACAGCTTGATGATGGAAAGAATTCACTGCTATTTTTGTGGAGCTTACAACTTGCTGCAATTTACACTTATCTTGAAGATGAACAAAATGGGATGTTTCGGAACGATGAGAATTTTGAGTATGCAGAAGAATTTCTCTTTCATTTTGTGAGTAAATATCTTGGATAATTGTCCCACCTAGCGCTACGTTTAACACTTGCAATCCACGGCAAATTGCAAGAATCGGGATATTTCGTTGAAGTGCAATCTTTGTCCATTGAATTTCCCTTTCGTCACGCTTTGTTACAACTCTCCCCAATTTAGGAAGCGGTTCTTCACCAAAAAGGATGGGATTGATATCTCCTCCTCCTGTGAGCAATAATCCATCGATTTTATTTATCAATTGTTCTCCATCTTCTTCTGAAATATAAGGAAGGCAAATTGGAATTCCACCTGCATTGAGAACGGCTTGCACGTATGAATCATTTACCCGATATGTTCCCCCCTCCCAATCCATTGTTATACCTATAATTGGTTTCATATAGTCATCCCCCTTGCCATTATATTATGTAATATATTTTATTATATTTGAATTGTATAGGAATATTTTGGTATTTTTTGAGTATTCATTTTATGGGAGACTCTTTGCATAATCGTGAATCTTTACACAAGAGAAACGAATTATTTGCTCCTGATACTTCATATCTGCTCAAGTGGACACCCTTTTCGCACAAGAATACTCCATCTACACTAGTGGGCACTCTAAACATGTTGTTTTTTTATCTGCTCAAGTGGACACCCCTTTTATACACACATGTTGGTATTATTTGCACTTTATTCGCACATGTGGCTGTTCTATCTACACAAGCAAGTACTCTATTCGCACATGTTTCAACTTTATCTACACGAGCGGACACTCTATCTGCACAAGCAAGTACTCTATTCGCACGAGTTGCCACCTTATCTACACAAGCAGACACCCTATTCGCACATGTTTCAACTTTATCTACACGAGCGGACACTCTATCTGCACATGTTGGTTCCTTATCTACACAAGCAGACACCCTATTCGCACGAGTTGCCACCTTATCTACACAAGCAGACACCCTATCCGCACGAGTTGCCACCTTATCTACACAAGCGGGTACTCTATCTGCACATGTTGGTACCCTATCTACACAAGCGGATACCTATTCGCACATGTTTCAACTTTATCTACACAAGCGGGTACTCTATCTGCACAAGCAAGTACTTTATCCGCACGAGTTGCCACCTTATCTGCACAAGCGGATACCTATTCGCACATGTTTCAACTTTATCTACACAATCAGACACTCTATCTGCACAAGCAAGTACTTTATCCGCACGAGTTGCCACCTTATCTACACAAGCAGACACTCTATCCGCACGAGTTGCCACCTTATCTACACAAGCGGGTACTCTATCTGCACATGTTGGTACCCTATCTACACAAGCGGACACCTTATTCGCACATGTTTCAACTTTATCTACACAAGCGGACACTCTATCTGCACATGTTGGTACCCTATCTACACAAGCAGACACTCTATCCGCACGAGTTGCCACCTTATCTACACAAGCGGGTACTCTATCTGCACATGTTGGTACCCTATCTACACAAGCGGACACTCTATCTGCACATGTTGGTACCCTATCTACACAAGCAGACACCCTATTCGCACATGTTTCAACTTTATCTACACAAGCGGACACTCTATCTGCACAAGTTGGTTCCTTATCTACACAAGCAGACACCCTATACGCACGAGTTGCCACCTTATCTACACAAGCAGACACCCTATTCGCACATGTTTCAACTTTATCTACACAAGCGGACACTCTATCTGCACATGTTGGTACCCTATCTACACAAGCGGATACCTATTCGCACATGTTTCAACTTTATCTACACGAGCGGGTACTCTATCTGCACAAGCAAGTACTTTATCCGCACAAGTTGCCACCTTATCTACACAAGCAGACACCCTATTCGCACGAGTTGCCACCTTATCTACACAAGCAGACACCCTATTCGCACATGTTTCAACTTTATCTACACGAGCGGACACTCTATCTGCACAAGCAAGTACTTTATCCGCACAAGTTGCCACCTTATCTACACAAGCGGGTACTCTATCTGCACAAGTTGGTTCCTTATCTACACAAGCAGACACCCTATTCGCACATGTTTCAACTTTATCTACACAAGCAAGTACTTTATCCGCACGAGTTGCCACCTTATCTACACAAGCAGACACCCTATTCGCACATGTTTCAACTTTATCTACACAAGCGGGTACTCTATCTGCACATGTTGGTACTCTATCTACACAAGCAGACACCCTATTCGCACGAGTTGCCACCTTATCTACACAAGCGGACACTCTATCTGCACATGTTGGTACCTTATCTACACAAGCAGACACCCTATTCGCACATGTTTCAACTTTATCTACACAAGCAAGTACTTTATCCGCACGAGTTGCCACCTTATCTACACAAGCGGGAACTCTATCTGCACATGTTGGTATCCTATCTACACAAGCAGACACCTTATTCGCACGAGTTGCCACCTTATCTACACAAGCAGACACCCTATCCGCACGAGTTGCCACCTTATCTACACAAGCGGGTACTCTATCTGCACAAGTTGGTTCCTTATCTACACAAGCAGACACCCTATTCGCACGAGTTGCCACCTTATCAAGCTTCAAAAACCTAACCTCACACACTATTGTTTTAACCCAAACAAAAAAGCACCACCCAAAATAGGTGATACTCTCCTTGATGAATTTTAATGAAACAACCGCCAATACCACCGGATGATTGTACCGCCGTAATAATACACGATGACCGCTGCCAATGCAATGGACGGGCCAAATGGAACAGGAGTTTTGCGACCTTGATTTCGCACCGATAACACAATCATACCGACAATCATGCCGATGACGGATGCTAAAAATAAAGTTAGCAAGGTTTTCAAAGTCCCTAAAACCAGACCGATTAAGAAAAATAGTTTAATGTCGCCGCCACCCATTCCTCCTTTTGAAATTACCGCTATCAAAAGCAATATTCCAAAACCTATCATTGCACCAAGAAAAGCATCCCACCACGGTTCAATCGGCGAAAGAATGCGACCTAAGATTAGCAATGGTAAAAAGAAAAGAAGCACTTTGTCCGGAATAATCATATATTTTAGGTCAGATACGACAATGATCACTAATAATGAAATAAAGAAAAGCGCAATGGCCAATTCAATGGACAATCCGAGCTGAATATAACTAAATGCAAACAGTAAACCTGTTGCAAGCTCTGAAACTACATAAATCGGCGAAATCTTCGCTTCACACGTCCGGCATTTTCCTCGTAACCATATGTATGAAAATACAGGAACTAAATCAATCGCAGTCAGTCGCCTTTGACAATTCGGACAATAGGATGGTGGAGTAATGATTGACTCTTTCTTAGGAATTCTTAGGCCTACAACGTTAAAAAATGACCCAAACACAATTCCAAATAGAAAGAAAAAAATTCCATACACAATTTCCATGTAAAGCGCTCCTCACAAAATCGATTGACTATTCATCTCCTTCATAATAGAAGGTTGTCACTTGAACAGTTGCTTCGATGCTATCCACTGGATCCTCAGCGAATTCATTTTCTTCCCCAGGCAGAGAAAAATCGATAATATCATACAATAAATTTATAGACTAAAAATCATCCGTTTTACTGGAAATTTTTTATTTTATAATATATATCCATTCCTGAGAAATAATAGTTCCCTTCTACTATAATTATATTTTTGATTACCTTTGTTATATGTATATAAGATTTGTAAAAAATGTTTCATTTTTGTTACAAAAACAATATGTTACGATTCCATCATGTTTTGTAAGCAAGATAAATCAAAACATCAATATATTGTGACAATGAAAGCACAATTCTCTATCTTCTATAGCAATTTTCAACGTTTTTCATTACATTGAAATTAGAATTCATTCTACATGATAAGTAGGTGCTTATAGTGAAATATCTATTCAACCAAAGAGGCGGTAAATCGCTAGTTGTTACAGCAATCACGATTTGTGTACTTTTCCTTATTTCAGGCGGTGCAATGATTTATTTTACAATTAAAGATCAAAATATCGAATTTTCTGAAGAAGTGGTAGCTGAGGCTACAAGAGCGGCAGAAGCGGAACTTAATAAAGCCTATGCGGTTGCGGAACAATATCCATTTGAAAAGCGTTTCGAAGCAATCCAATCGATTGGCTATCGCGAACCAAAGGAAGGTGAATATGCCATCTTCACCTTTGAAAAAGAATATAAAGAAGATGATGAATTTTACGTTATTTTAAAAATGAAACCACATGCTGAATATGAAAATCTTACAAGAGTTTATGTTTCAGTTTTTGATAAAGAAAACGGAGCACTTATTGTTGAAAAAGAAAATGTTTTGAAATGGGAAGCGGAAGGAAAATAATTCTAATAATCGGAGCGAATGATGATAACATTATGTTATTCAATTCGCTCCTTTTTTACTTCGGTAACTTTATTTATAAGGAATTTTTATATAAAACTTTCATTTTATATTCATCAAATGTCAAAATTTTTATAATAAATAGTACCCATTAAAGTTTCATAAAAATGTATAATGAAGTATAAATAGTATTTTGTTCCCATTTTAGACTGTAAATAAAAAAATCAACCTCGATAGTTTATATAGCGCTCTTTATTCATCAGGTTATACATAAATCTATTTTAAGTGAGGTTAATTTTGTTCTTTAGGAGGAGTAAATGAAAAAAATCTTACGAAATGAACTGGGCCTTTCATTATTAGAAGTAGTTGCTTCAATCATTATCCTTTCCATTATTCTAATTGCTTTTTTCACTTTCTTAGTACAATCCAAAAAAATAAATCGTATATCCGAGTCTATCGCAGACGCAACATATATAGCGCAAATGGAAATGGAAAATTTATATTCATTATCGAATGGTGAAAACTTTAATAATCTAATATTAAAACTGAAGTCTGACAGTAATTATACGTTGCAATCAGAAAGTCTAAAAAAATGCCCAAATAATAATCAAGATTATTCTGATTATGTGTTCGAAAAAATAGATTCTCAATATCCTAATTTCAAAGGAGAAATTCATATAAAAACTCTTTGTCAATATGAGAATAGCGTATCTTTTCGGATAGAGTTGATTGACTTGAATACAAATAGCACAAAAGCTATTTTAGAAAATGTTTATATGTTAAAGGTGACAAATTAGGCGGTGGGATTATCAGAATGTCTAAGCATAATCAACAAGGCTTGACTTTGGTGGAAGTTCTAGCTGTTATCATCATTTTATCGATTATTTCCACATTTATCTTTTCTATTATGAACTCTTCTATTTCACAACATTCTGAACAAGGAAAAGAAGTACAACAAATTCAAAGTGGTGCATTTGTTTTAAAACAAATCACGAAAGATATGAGAAAGAGTTATAGAATTGAAATTGATTCTGAAAATGCGAATAAATATTATCTATACAATAAAGAAAAACTACTCTATCAATACGAATACACGTCAAACAATGAATTGTTACGAACAGATGAAAACAACGATGTTACAGTAGTAGGAAAAAATATAGAAAGCTTTTTAATCTCAACTGATAATGAAGGAAAAGAAGCAACCATATTTTTTTAAATTAATGGCAAAGAATATCGAACGACCATTAATTTTAGAAGAGGGGGATCGTGATGAAGTTCATTAAAAATCACCAAGGCTACGCATTATTTCTGACCATTTTGGTTCTTATGTTAGCTTCTGTTATCGGAATATCCCTATTAACCATCACGTCAAATACAAATAAAACAACTATCCACGAAAGAGAAAATCAAGCATTATTTTACATTGCCGAGGCAGGTGTAAACCTTGAAAAATCAAATGTATTGAAAGTGTTAAAAGAACTGGACGGAGATATTAAAGCCTCTTTCGAAAATTTGGATCCAAATATCGATAAAAAAGACTTACAAAATTTATATTACGAAAAATTAGTAGATGATTTTTGTAAAAAATATACTGGTGGTAAATGTGGTTCTACTTATTATTTGGAAGAACAGTTCTCCAAAAAACCTAAAGCAGAAACAGAAGTGTCGATACATTTAAATCAACAGCCAATTATCACCATTACATCAACAGGTTTTTTTGAAGAGTATCCAGCGCAATCACGTACAGTTACTCAAGAATTGTATTTAAATATTAATGTCAATATTCAACCTAAAGAAGGTGGAAATGATCAATCGAACGAAGATGAACGCGAAAATGAAAAAGAAGAAAACGTTCTCCCTTTAGAGAATTTTACAGTGTTTACAAAAAGAGATATAGAATTGAGCGGTGGAGCAACCATCCACGGTAATGCCGGATCTATATAAGGCGATATAACTTTAAACGGAGATTCAACCATTACTGGAAGTATTGCAGCAGCTGATGAATCGAAGCTAAAATATCCAAATTGGATGGAGGGCATAAAAGAAAAATTTACATCACTCCCTGAATTTTTAAAAAATTCCCCTTCAAAATTAGATCATTATTTACCTGAATTTCCAGATAAAATTTTTCAAGAAGGAGAATATTTCCCTCTACCAAAAGATTATGAAATTGTGAAAAATCCATACAATAAACATTGGGTCATTAAAGATGGGCATTTAAATGCTACTTCTGATTTAGCAGATAACTTTACATTAACATTGAATAACGACACAAGACTTAAATCTATTAACATAACTGGTAATAATACAATTACCATTGATATTGGTAATAAGGAGATTAATTTACTAGTTGATAATTTAAACATTTCACAAGGTCATATCAACATTATAGGATCAGGAACATTAAATATTTATGCGAAAAAAATTTCTTCTATTGGAGGATCTTGTCAATTAAATTTAAATGGCAACCCTGCTTCTTTTAATATATTTTATAATGGCACTGCCCCTCTCTCCTTCTCTGGTGGAGCAAAAGTAAACGGATCCTTGTATGTAAAACAAAGCAATTTAGAATTATCTGGTGGTTTTACTATTGATGGCAATATTTATAGTGGCGGTTCAGAGATTGAAATAAAAGGAGGAGTATCAACAAGTGGTCAATGGATAGTCGCTCCAAAAGCAACGTTATCCTTAAACGGAGGCGGTAACGTAACCGGCATAGTGATTGCAAATTCTATCAACGCTGTAGGAAATACAAGCATAAATTATGGCGAACCTATCGTTCCAAATCCAGCTGTTCCACCAACACCTAATACTCCAACGGATACAGAATATAATCTTGATACGGACTTAAGTGATCCATTTATTGAACAACCATTAGTTGAAATTGATAAGTAAAAAAGAAAGCGTAGAAACTCTCCATTTCAGAAAGTTTTCTACGCTTTCATTATACCTTAGTACATTTTCAAATAATGCTCTCTCTCCCACGGGTGAACTGTGGAGCGGTACATTTCGAATTCGATTTCCTTCGCTTCTTTAAAGTTTTGGTAAATATGTGGTCCAAGTGCGTTTTTCACCACTTCATCTTGTTCCAACAAGCGTAGCGCATCGTCCAATTGCGCAGGCAAGTTTTCAATTCCGTTTTCACGACGCTCTTCTTCTGTCATGATATAGATGTTTCGGTTAATTGGTGCTGGCGGCGTTAATTTATTTTTAATTCCGTCAAGACCAGCCGCTAAAATAACTGTCATTGCTAAATATGGATTCGCTGATGGATCAACAGAACGCACTTCAATACGTGTTGACACTCCGCGAGAAGCTGGTACACGAATTAATGGAGAGCGATTTTGTGCAGACCAAGCGACATATACAGGGGCTTCAAACCCAGGTACTAAACGCTTGTAAGAGTTCACTGTTGGATTTGTAATGGCCGTAAAGCTTTGTACGTGTTTTAATACACCAGCCATAAATTGCATCGCTGTTTCGGATAATCCAAGTTCTGTTGATGGATCATAGAATGCATTCTCTTTTCCTTTGAATAAAGAAACATTGCAGTGCATACCTGACCCTGCTTCACCGAATAATGGCTTCGGCATAAACGTTGCATGTAAACCATGTTTTCTTGCAATCGTTTTAACTACTAATTTAAATGTTTGAATATTATCACAAGCGGTAATTGCGTCTGCATATTTAAAGTCGATTTCATGTTGTCCTGGCGCCACTTCATGGTGAGACGCTTCCACTTCGAAGCCCATCTCTTCTAACTCTAATACAATATCGCGGCGGCAGTTTTCTCCAAGGTCAGTTGGAGCTAAATCAAAATATCCACCATGGTCGTTAACTTCTAAAGTAGGTTCGCCGTTTTCATCCAATTTAAATAAGAAGAACTCTGGTTCAGGCCCTAGATTGAAATCGGTAAAGCCCATTTCTTGCATTTCTTTAATAATTCGTTTCAAGTTTGTGCGAGGGTCACCTAAGAATGGTTCGCCATCAGCAGTGTAAATATCACAAATAAAACGAGCTACCTTTCCTTTCCCAGTTGTCCAAGGGAATACCATGAATGTATCTAAATCCGGATATAAATACATATCAGATTCTTCAATTCGCACAAATCCTTCAATGGAAGATCCGTCGAACATCATTTTATTGTTCAATGCCTTATCCAATTGGCTTACAGGAATTTCCACGTTTTTGATTGTTCCTAAAATATCTGTAAATTGTAGTCGGATGAATTTTACTTCCTTTTCTTCTACTAAACGATAGATATCTTCTTTTGTATAACGACTCAAAAAATCCACTCTCCTAATTATGTTAGCTTTGCTTTGACGATTGTTATTGATAGAGCCTATTAACGTCTCCATAACGCAAGGAAGGTTTTTGCAAACGGGATTGAGCAATCTTCATTTCTTCCCGCAAAATGCTGCGGATTTTATCTTCTGATAGTTCTTTTCCGATTTTATTATGCTCATTTTCCTCTTTTTTCATTTCAAAGACTTTTTTGATTCCCGCAATGTTTAAGCCTTGTTCAAGTAAATCTTTAATTTCTAGCAGTTGATCAACATCATTTAACGAAAACATTCGTTGATTGCCTTCTGTACGATGTGGACGAATTAAATCATGTTCTTCATAATAACGAATTTGGCGCGCCGTAAGATCCGTTAATTGAATTACCGTACCAATTGGCAATAAAGGCATAGATTTTCGAATTTCACTCGTCCGTTTCTTTTGATTTGACATGTCACTCCTCCCCAATGAGGAAATTTTACTACCTGTCATTTTATTTGTCAATGTCATGTTAGAAAACCTAACATCAGTAATTTATTGTATATTCGAGATAAATTGCCGTTTATCTAAGAAAAATTGTTTATTTTTTATTTTGACGCAAAACAAAAAGACTGTGGAAAAATTGATTGTCATTTTCCACAGTTTTTTCCTTTAACATTATCCTTTTTTCCATCGGTAAATCCATTCTAATAAATGGATAAATAAATTGATAAAAACTAAATATAAACTCAAAGCCATCTTTACAACTTCATCTTCTTTTACATAATGATTCCGAATTAAATTAAAATCATACACAGTGAAAAGAGCAAATACCAATACGATTAAAGCTGCAATCAATATATGTACTGTACTGCTAACTGAGATAAAGAAATAAATAAGGGAAAATATAATACCAATAAGTAAAATTGCCACTAAATACATTCCCCAGCTAGAAAGATCCCGTGGTATATTTAATCCCACTAACGCAAGTATAATAAATAGAATTACCGTTCCGAAAAATACGGAAAGCAAAAATGCTGCTCCTAGTGCCTCTATAAAAAACTGACCTAACCAAAAGAACATAATACCTGTTAAAAATGGAACAGCATATAAAATTCCACCCGCTAAATATGCATTGCGTACAAAAACGACGACAATTAACAAGAAAATATTCATAATTGCAATGGCCAAAACAATTGAGGATGGCAATAACATTCCAATCAATAAACCAATGGCCGTTAAACCCCACATTAAAGCAAAATGTTGTAATACAAGTCTTAAATGATGGGCGTACATGTAAACAACTCCGTTTATCTTATATAGTTCAATATATTTTTCATTGGAGTTGTATATTCAAACTAAAAGACCTTTCCGATATATTCAATCATTCGATTTTCCTTTGTCACGATAATTTTTGTGACACTTGCTCCTTCAATTTCAAAGTCCCATATATGTTGAATTGGTAATCGCAAAATCGATAATATTAGGGCGCGAATGGCTACACCATGGGATACAACAAGAATTTTCCCTGAAGTCAATTTTGTTGCACAAAATTGAACAAACTCGTCCATTCGTTGAATAACTTGTTGGAAACTTTCCCCGGTATCAGGGGTGTATCGTTCTGGATAACAGCAATATTCCTCGTATCTTTCTGCATCATCATTTTGAATTTCTGCAATCCGCTTTCCTTGCCAACTACCTAAATGAATTTCTTGCAATCTAGCATCTTTTTCAATCGTTAAATAATGACCTACTAATATTTCGGCAGTGTCATAGGCTCTTTTTGAAGGACTAGAAAAAGCCGCATCAAATGAAATGTCTTGAAGTTGCCCTTTTAAACGCATGACTTGCTCAATGCCCATTTTCGTCAAATTTGAATCGAGCCACCCTTGCAGCCGCCCTTCTTTATTCCATTCTGTTTCTCCATGGCGCACGATATAAAGTTCTAATTTATTTTCCATACCATTCATCCATAACTTGCTGAAATTTTTCGATTGCTTTTTCGCTTTTAATGCCCATTCGAAGCCATTTGCCATCCATACCAACAAAATTTTCTGTATGTCTTAAGACAACTCCATTACGAAGGCAATAAAAATAAAAATCTCTTGTTTTTTCCGATTCTTTCAATTGAAAGCATAAAAAGTTCGCAACGCTTTTCGTTATGTTGCATTGTTGTTTGTGCAAATAGTTTTCTAGATTTCTTTTTAATGATTGGTGATTTTCAATGCTTTCTTTTCGAAATTTATCATCTTCTAAACATAATCTGCCGATTTCGATTGCCAAAGCATTTACGTGCCAATGAGGAAGCTTTTCTCTCAACTGATTGATAACATTTTCGCTTGAAACTAAATATCCTAATCGAATGCCAGCAATACCGTACATTTTCGTCATCGATCTCATAACCGAAAGATTAGAATATTGTTTTATTAGGGAGATAACAGATTCAGATTCATCGGTCCAATCCATAAAGGCCTCATCAACTAACAGCTCACAACCTACTTCTCTTCCGTAAATCAAGAGTTCTTCAATTATATCCTTTGAAATAAGGGAACCCGTTGGATTATTCGGATTACATAAGTAGAGGCAAGAAGCATCATGCATGCTCTTTTTGATTTGATTCATTGGAAGTTTGTATGTCGTAATTTCTTGAGCCACATGTTCAATGATTTTGGCTCCTTGCACTTCCAACGTCGATTTATATTCAGAAAAGGTTGGATGAACGATGATTACTTGTTGATTCGTAAATCTTCCAGCAAAAAAGGTTAATAATTCTGCCGCGCCGTTTCCAATGATAAGGTTTTCCCGTTGAACATTTAGTTTCTTTGCTAGCATTGTTCTTAACGGTTCTGCTTCTGGATGCGGATAGGTGGAAATATGGTGAATGAATTGGGGCCAAGCTTCTTTCACTTTCTGAGGAAAGCCAAATGCATTCACATTTTCACTTAAATCATATACTTTTTCAGGAATTGGAATCTGAAAACGTTGATAAAGCGTTTTGTAATTAGCCCCATGCGACGGTAATTGCAACGACGCCACCTCCCATAATCATCGTAAATAGTGCTGAAACGATAAACATATGGCGAATTGCTTCTTTAATATGGTTTACCTCTAACGGCACATCCGCTTTTCCCATATAAGCTCTAAAGGATTGTACGCCTTGGTAAGAGTTGTAGCCTCCTAGTCTAATTCCAAGTTGATAGCTGGTAGCAGCTTCTAAATAACCGCTATTAGGACTAGGATGTTTTTTTGCATCTATCCTCCATAAACGAATCCGTTCAGCTAACGAGCGATGGGTTTTATTTTTCGTGAACAATAAAAGAATCAAACCTGTTAATCGACTTGGAATAAAGTTAGCTACGTCATCCAATTTTGCACTAAATTTTCCAAACTCAATATATTTTTCATTTTTATAACCAATCATGGAATCTAACGTGTTAATTGCTTTATAAGCCCATAATCCAGTTGCTCCAAAAAGACAAGCGTAAAATAGTGGTGCTGTTACCCCATCACTTGTATTTTCAGAGACTGTTTCTACAACACCGCGCACAATTTCCGATTCCTCTAAATGTTCGGTATCGCGCCCCACAATCCACGATAGTTTTTTTCTAGCTTCATTTAAATCTCCTGCAATTAACGCATGATATACTTCCATTGCTGCTTCTTTTAAACTTTTTTGGGCTAGTCCAATCCCAATCAATACCCCTTCAATGAGTATGCCTACTATTACATGAATTTTATAAGCTAAATACACTATAAGAAAAGTTGTAATAGCTACAACAGATACAACGAGAATACCGGTAATCATTCCTTTAAGAAAGCGGTAAGATCCTTTATTGAAACGATTGGTAAGGAATATGATGAATGAACCGATCCACCGAACAGGGTGTGGAAATTTTGGAGGGTCACCGATAAAAGCATCTAGCAATTGTCCTACAATCACTGCAACAATCGTCATGTTTTCGATATTCCTTTCGTATAAGCAATATATTCATCAACGGCCATTGTTAACGTTTCATATAAGGCTTTTCCAACAAACGAACCAAGTTTTGTAATGGACCCTCCATATTCATGAAATTCCCCTTTTTGAGTGGAGGCAATGCAAACGCTATCAGTAGAAGTACCTGTCGCAATCGTGCCGGAATTGGAATCGATAATGTTTCGTTCCGCGAGCACTTTTGTTTTCACTTCAATAGCGCAACATAATGCTTGAATTAATGCCTCATCCGTTAAATAACCGTTTATGAAAATAAAGATATTGATTGTGCCATTTGCTGGTTTATAAGAATATGCATGAGATTTTGTAACATCCACCGCATTACTCAATCCAGCAGTAACAAGTAAAACGATGGAAGTTTCACCCTCCTCGTAAAAACGTGAAAAGGCAAATTTCATATCGACAGCCGTCATCATCGCTACGGTTTTATCAAGTGGAAAGCCTTTGGATAGAAGAAATTGTTTCATTTCTTCATGGGCATCCTGAGGAAAATAGGTTTTATCAACAGTACGATTAATAAAATATTGATAATGACCATAACCAGGATTGTGCATAGCTGAACTAAACGTGCGCAGGGGTTCATTCGCTTCAATTGCAATAAATTCTCCATAGTTTTTGATACATTCAAGTGTTATCATTCTATTCCCTCTTTTTGACTACTCTATTAAGTAAGTTAACACAAATCGAAGTTTAAGTGAACAAACAATACAGCCGGTTAAGAAAACTTATGACTGAATGTTCAGGTGTTTCCATTTAAGTTGCTAGTAACCTGCTAACGTAGTCGATTTTTCAATAAAACGAGAAAAAGCAGCTCTTAATGAACTGCTTTAAATAGACTTTAATTTTTGAACTGCGCTGCAAACCGCATATTTTACATGCTCGTATGTTAAGCCACCCTGTACATATGCAGTATACGGCGGTCGTATTGGACCATCTGCTGTTAGTTCAATACTTGAACCTTGAACGAAAGTGCCTGCCGCCATGATGACATCATCTTCGTATCCAGGCATGTATGACGGAACAGGCGCATAATGGGCATTAATTGGAGAGGCTGCTTGTATTTCTTGACAAAAGGCAATCATCTGCTCCGAAGTTTGGAACGATACGGATTGTATTAAATCCGTGCGGTATTCCGTAAAATGAGGAGTTGTTTTCATTCCAACTTCCTCTAACATGGCAGATGTAAAGATTGCTCCTTTCAAACTTTGCGCCACAATATGAGGTGCTAAGAAAAAGCCTTGATAAAAATCGATTAGCGTATTTAAAGATGCGCCAGCTTCTCCACCAATGCCAGGGCTCGTCATACGATAAGCGCATTTCTCAACTAAATCAGCTCTACCAGCGATGTATCCACCTGTTTTGGCAAGTCCTCCTCCTGGATTTTTGATAAGTGAACCTGCCATTAAATCCGCCCCAACTTCTGTCGGCTCTAATCTTTCTACAAACTCACCGTAGCAATTGTCAACAAAGATTACGACGTCTTGTTTGATTTCTCTTATTTTTTCACACATTTCACGTATTTGATCAATTGTAAAGGAAGGTCTGATTGCATAACCTTTTGAGCGCTGGATTGCAACCATTTTCGTCTTTTCATTGATGGCTTGTCGAACACCTTCCCAATCAATTTCACGATCATTAATTAAATCAATATGTCGATACTGAATGCCGAAATCTTTTAAAGAACCTGTATCTTTTTCACCACCATCAACAATCGATTGGAGGGTATCATAAGGTTTCCCTGTGATATAGATTAATTCATCTCCAGGTCGTAGCACACCAAATAAACTTAACGTAATCGCATGAGTTCCAGAGATAATTTGACTTCGAACAAGGGCACTTTCTGCACCGAACACTTCGGCATAAACTCGTTCTAAATTATCTCGTCCCTCATCATCATATCCATACCCTGTTGATGGATTAAGATGAAAATCGCTTACTTGATGTTTTCGAAAAGCTGCTAATACCTTTTGTTGATTGAAAAAAGCTGTTTCATCCACTCTTTCATGGTAAGGCTTTACTTTTACTTCGATTTTTTTTGCAAGTTCTACAATTTCAGGTTTTAAGTTAGATACGAACATTTGTGATACTCCTGTCTTTTTTGCTTTTGAAGGAATTTCTTTTATTTTTATCCTTTACCATCTTATCAGTTCGTTGAAAGGAGTCAACTGTATTGCTGGAAATAGACAACCTAAACACTTGAATTTATTTAAATACTTTCGCCTTTTCCTCAAATACATGCTGCACTGGACAAAATTTCTGGAGTTATCAACAATAAAAAAGGGGAGTCCTCTCAAGAACTCCCCCGAATAATTCATTATTTAAACTCTAATTCTCCATCGTACGCTTCCATGCCGCCTTCTAAATTTGTCACATTATACCCATTTGATTCTAAAAATTGGCAAGCATTAGCACTGCGAACACCCGAACGGCATACAATAATATATTCTTTTGTAGGATCTAATTCCTTCATGCGTTCAGGGATAGATCCTAAAGGAATATGAACAGCACCTGGAATCATTCCGTTTGCCACTTCAAAATCTTCGCGTACATCAATAATATTTAAGTCCTCATTTGCATCCAATAAATTAATCAATTCTTCCGTTGTCATTGTTTTCATACGAATACCTCCAAACTTTCATCTGCCAAATATTATAATCGACAAAATAAAAATCGGCGAGTAGAATACTGCCGATTTCCATGCGTTTACTCTTCTGATTGAAGGGAAACATTTTTGGATGGTGAAAATGTTGAAATGGCATGTTTATAAATTAAATGTTGTTTACCTTCCGATTCAATTAACACCGTAAAGTTGTCATAAGACTTAATAGTTCCCTTTAATTGGAAACCATTTAATAAAAAGACAGTTACAAATGTATTGCTTTTACGCAAATTGTTTAAGAAAGCATCTTGTAAATTCATTGATTTCACACTGCACACCTCATCTATTTTTTTCTCTAGTGTAAATTATTCAATGCAAATGGATTATTTTCCTTCTTTATTATAAAAAAATTTAGACATTTTTAAAATACTTTCCCAATCATTTCCTATCCATTGCACATCCATTTTGTTTCGAAAATAGGTTAACTGCCTTTTTGCATATCGACGGGAATTTTGCTTAATTTGTTCCACCGCTTCTTCTAAGGAAATATGGCCATCCAAATAGTCATATAACTCTTTGTAACCAATTGCTTTTATGGATTGTACACCGCGGATATTTTTCTTCCACAAGCTTCGGACTTCTTCAAGCAACCCTTGTTCCATCATTAAATCAACCCGTTCGTTGATTCTTCTATACAATTCTTCCCGGTCGATATTCATACCAATAATTAAATGGTTGTACAATGGAACATTACCTCGATTCAGTTCCTCCGATTGTTTAGAAACGCCATGCAGTTCAATTAATTCCAATGCCCGAATGACGCGGCGTGTGTTGTTCGGATGAATTGTTTTTGCCGTTTCCGGATCTAGTGCTGCAAGTTTCTCATGCATTGCTTTTGGCCCTACTAATGCGAGTTCCTCGTAATATTTCTTGCGCGCTTCTTCGTTGACTTTTTCTTCAGTAAATTGAAAATCGTATAATACAGCCTGAATATATAAACCTGTTCCGCCAACGATAATTGGCAGTTTTCTTCTACTTTGAATTTCCTCTATTTTTTCTCTTACTAATCGTTGGTATTCCGCTACGGAAAAGCTTTCAGTCGGTTCTTTAAAGCTTAATAGATAATGAGGGATGCCTTCCATTTCTTCTTCTCGGATTTTTGCAGTCCCAATATTAAGACCTTTATAAACTTGCATTGAATCGCCGTTAATGATTTCACCGTCAAAAGCTTTCGCCATTTTGATGCTCAATGCCGTTTTTCCAGAAGCGGTAGGGCCAACGATTGCTACTACATCAATTTGTTTTTCCATTTTTTAACCACCGTAATAGGACTTGATATACTACTTCTTTATTATGTTCATTTAATATTTCATGTCGCATGCCTTCAAACAAATAAACCGCAACATGCTGAAGGCCTGCATCTGTTAATTCTTTTGCGACTTTAAACACCCCTTTACCATTGTTCCCAACCGGATCTACACTGCCGCTAACTAAAAGAACAGGCAAGTCTTTTCGTATTTTTTTATTTTCATCTTTTTGATGAATTAACAGCAGCCCTTCTGTTAAATCTTTAAAAAATTGATGGGTTGGGATGAATCCGCAATAAGGATCTTCCAAATAATTTTCCACTTCTTTTATATTACTGCTTAACCAATCAAATGGGGTTTTAGCGTTTTCAAATTGTTTGTTGAAGCTTGTGAAAGTTAATTCATTCATCCATTTACTTTCCATCTCTTTTCCTTGATAACGAGCAAGAAATTTGGCAAGTACATTCCCTACATAATGCAAAGCTGTTGTTGAGCCCGTTCCACATAAAATACATTGATGGACGAGACTTGAATGAAGTTGAATAAATCGGCGGGCAATAAAGGAACCCATGCTGTGGCCAAATAAAATGCACTCAAGCTCATCATTCATCGTTTCATTCATGACTTCATACACATCTTGCACAACTCGCTCAAAACCATCTTCGTCACAAAAATAGCCAAACTTTCCGCTCGCTTCACCCGTTTTCCCGTGGCCACGGTGGTCATGTACAACCACTCGATATCCATTCTGACACAGTATACGGGCAAATTCATCGTAGCGATCTCCATGTTCTCCCATGCCGTGAAGAATATAAAAGTTTCCGATTGGCTGTTCTTGTTCATAAATTCTTGTGTAGATTTGTACTCCGTCACTCATAGTGATCCATCGTGCATTTTTCACCGCCATCACCCTTCGCATCTTGAATAAATTGATTTAACTGCATGGAATAAAATAATTTTTCATTTTCAGAATAGCCAAGCCTTTTACTCATTATGTCAATGACCACATCTTTTGTTCGTTCCACGAGTGCAAGATCAAAATACATGAGGCCTGTTCTGCGGATGAAAAAATCAGCTGGTGTGTATGCCATTTCATAATAAATGCTATAAAGCAACTGAGCAAACAACGTTTTTGGAAGTTTATCAGTCGGTTCTTGTGATTCTAGTAAAGTAAATACCCGTTCGACATTCCTTCCATACATGCGGGCAAGCATCTTTGCTTCTTCGAAAGGCAGTCCAACCTTTGTCCCTTCCATTGCCTTGTGATTTACAAATGCCTCAAAATTGTTAGAGTGAAGACCCTCAGCACCAGAAAGCGATAAAGTTTTTGTTTTGCATTTTGTCGCATGACGAAAACGATGTTTCTTCACGATTTTATCAACAATTTGTTCCGCCATTAGACGATACCCAGTGAGCTTTCCCCCTGTGATAGTCATTAATCCGCTTTTTGAAGTCCAAATTTCATCCTTTCTTGAAATCTCAGACGGATTCACTTCTTTTTCAAAAATGAGAGGCCGAATTCCAGCCCAGGTAGACTCTACATCTTTACTATCTAAAGATAGGGTTGGAAATACGGAACGCAGAGCATTCAACAAATATTCCACTTCTTCTTTTGTTGCAACCGGATGAACAAGGTCTTCATGATAAAACGTATCGGTTGTTCCGACGTATATTTTTTGATTTCTCGGGATGGCAAACACCATTCGACCATCTTCTGTATCGAAATATATCGCCTGCTCTAAAGGAAGCGCGGACTTGTCTATTACAATATGAATTCCCTTTGTTAATTTTAATACCTTTCCTTTTTTATTATGTGGAACATCTTTAGATAAAAGTTCATCTACCCAAGGCCCTGTAGCATTGACAATTTGCGTGGCATGGATTGTTACTCTTTTCCCAGTTATTTCATCACGTACTTTTGCTGCAACAATTCGATTTTTCTCATAAACAAATTCCGTTACTCTTGCGTAATTTAAGCAAATCGTTTTATACTCTACCGCTTTCTTAATTGCCTCGATGGTCAGTCTTGCATCGTCTGTTTTATACTCCACGTAATAACCAGCTCCGCGCAAGCCGTCCTTCTTCAAAAACGGTATGAGTTGAAGTGTCTCTTTCTTTGAAAGCATTTTTCGGCGTTCTGATTTGCGTACTTGTGCTAATGAATCATAGATTTTTAAGCCAATGGAAGTGGATAGTTTCCCTAAAGAACCATTTTTGTAAATAGGAAGTAGCATTTTTTCAGGAGTTGTAACATGGATGCTATTTCTATAAACAATTTCTCTTTCTCTCCCTACTTCCGCTACAAGAGCAAACTCCAATTGTTTTAAATAGCGAAGTCCTCCGTGAATCAGTTTCGTTGAACGGCTGGAAGTGCCTGCTGCGAAATCTTGCATATCCACTAACGCCACGGAAAGACCTCTTGATGCAGCATCCAACGCAATACCTGCACCAGTAATTCCACCGCCAATAACCAACACATCAAACGAATAGTTATTTAACAGTTGCAACATGTTGGAACGATTTTGAAATGAAAACATCCGAACACTCCTTTATTAAGTTTTTGCTACTTCCTTTTACATAACCCGTTTAAACATTTTTTCAATTTCATAAGTGGAGAAATGAATCATCACCGGACGTCCATGAGGGCAAGTAAACGGATTTTCCGCTTTGCGCAGGTCGTTAATAAGCGCCACCATTTGTTCTTTCGTTAAATAATAGTTCGCTTTAATGGAACGTTTACAGCTCATCATGATGGCTGCTTCTTCTCTTAATTTTTTTACATCCGTTTTTCGAGTTTTTAATACTTGTTCAATTAATTCTTCGATGATTTCTTGTTCAAAACCTTTTGGGAACCAAGTTGGATGTTCACGAACAACAAAAGAAGATGAGCCAAACTCTTCGAGAAATACCCCTACTTCTTCTAACGCTTGTCGATTTTCTTTTAAGATGAATGCCTCATCTTGGCTGTAGTGGAACGTTAAAGGCAGCAATAATGCTTGCCGCTCATTCGGATCCACTTCCCCCACCTTTTCTTTAAAATATTCATATTTTATTCGTTCTTGTGCAGCGTGTTGATCGATTAAATAAAAGCCATCTTCCATTTGTGCAACGATATAAGTTCCGTGAATTTGCCCAACCACTTCTAGCTCCGGAAATGGTTCCATTTTCTTTTCCTCGTCAGGTTCACCAGCAACATTCACAAGATCTTCCGTTTTATAATTTTCTATCTCAAAAGAAACTTGATTGTCAGTTGAATCATCCCATTGGTTGCCTAATTCCGTTGGAGCTGATTCAACTTCTATTTCATCCATAGCAGGACTTTCATTTATAATGGCCGATTCATCGGCTAGACGTTCGACAATTGTCTTGATTTTTGATTCATTAATCGTAGGTTGTTTCCAAATATTCATTTGCTCAGAAATTGGTCGAATGATTTTCTCTTTTTTTTGAGCTAATGGGACATTCATACGTTCACGAATCGCATGGCGAATCGTTTGTTCAATCAACGGCAACAACTCTTCTTCTTTACTTAAACGAATTTGTAATTTCGTAGGATGCACATTGACATCAGTCAAATATGGATCGCCTTCGATGTACAATGCAACGATTGGAAAGCGTTCAATCGGCAAAAAAGTGTGATAAGCATCAACGATTGATTTTTGGACTAAGTAATGTTTCACCCATCGGCCATTGACGAAAATGGAGATATAGTTTTTAGACGCGCGTGTAATTTCAGGCAAAGAAGCATATCCGTGAATGGAATAGTCTCTATTTTCTCCACTGAAAGCTATCATCTTTTTTGCATTTTGCATTCCGTAAATCGCTGCAAGTACTTGTTGCACATTTCCACGACCATTTGTTTGAAGGAGTGTTCCTCCATTATGAACAAGCTTAAATGCGATATTTGGATACGCAAGGGCTAAACGATTCATTAAATCGATGGAGTGCCCGAGCTCTGTTTGAATTGTTTTTAAATACTTTAGCCGAGCTGGTGTATTAAAAAATAGTTGGGACACGGTAATTTCTGTCCCTTTTCTTAGTGGCCCCGGCTTTTTCGATACAATATTTCCACCTTCAAGTTCTAATTCAATTCCCGATTCCCCATCAGAAGTTTTTAATTGAAGTTTCGAAACAGCAGCGATTGATGCAAGAGCTTCCCCCCGGAATCCAAGGGTGCGGATGCGAAATAAATCTTGCTCTTTCGAGATTTTGGATGTCGCATGGCGATAAAAACATAACATCGCATCAGTCTCATCCATGCCGCTTCCGTTATCAATAACTTGAATAGAAGTTAAGCCCGCTTCCTCAAGGAAAACTTCAATGGATGAACTTCCTGCATCAATGGCATTTTCAACAAGTTCTTTCACAACCGATGAAGGTCTTTCAACAACTTCCCCCGCTGCTATTTTGTTGGATAGCCATTCATCCATCAGTTGAATCTTACCCATGCGTATCCCTCCTTATTGTTTTAGTGATTGTTGCAATTCGTACAAAAGATTCATTGCTTCCATTGGTGTCATCGATACGATATTTACTTTTTCTAATCGTTTTAAAACTTCTTGCTCATGAGATTTCAGCGATTTCTTTTCTTGTTTAGGCTCTACATCTTCTTCAAACAATGATAGTTGATGAACCTCTTCCTCAATTTGAGGGGCTGAGTTGTCTATTTGTTGTGATTCAAATTGCTCAAGCAAAATTCTTGCCCTTTCAATAATCTTCTCCGGCATATTTGCTAGTTTCGCCACATGAACACCGTAACTTTTATCTGCTGCTCCTTTTTTCACTTTATGCAAGAACACCACATTGCCATTTTTCTCAACCGCACTCACATGAACATTTTGAAGTCGTTCAAGTACCTCTTCTAAAGCAGTTAGTTCATGATAATGTGTGGAAAAAAGCGTATTTGCACCGATGTGGTCGTGGATATATTCCATCATGGCTTGAGCAAGGGCCATCCCATCATAGGTTGATGTACCTCGTCCAATTTCATCAAATAATAACAAACTTTTTTCCGTTGCATTCGTAATGGCATGCTGACTTTCCAGCATTTCCACCATGAAAGTGGATTGGCCAGAAACTAAGTCGTCAGCGGCTCCTATTCTAGTAAAAATTTGATCGGTAATCGGTAATTCCGCTTCATCACATGGTACATAACAACCCATTTGCGCCAATATGACAATCAACGCTACTTGACGCATATATGTACTTTTCCCAGACATATTCGGTCCGGTAATCAGCATCATATTTTTTTCTTCTGTTAACACGCAATCATTTGGTACATAGCCTTGTTTATTTAACATTTTTTCAACAACCGGGTGTCTTCCGCCAATGATTTTTAAGCCTTTGCCTTCATGGAAAGTCGGCTTTGTAAATTGGTATTTTTCAGAAACAACTGCAAAGCTTACGTACACGTCCAATTCGCTAATAATTGAAGCGAGTTGTTGTACACGGGGAATATATGCTTTTAACTGTTCTCTTAATTCAACGAATAGTTCGTACTCAAGAGCTAAGCTTTGTTCTTCCGCATTCAAGATTTGGGTCTCTTTTTCTTTTAATTCTTCCGTAATAAAGCGCTCTGCATTGGCTAGTGTTTGTTTTCGATGATAGCGAGATAAATCTACATTCGATAAGTTCGATTTTGTTACTTCAATGTAGTAACCAAAAATTCGGTTAAAGCCAATTTTTAAATTTTTGATACCTGTTAGCTCCCTTTCTTTTTGCTCAAGCTGAGCAATCCAATCCTTCCCGTTTCGGGCAATATAGCGCAATTCATCTAGTTTTTGATTGTAGCCTTCTCGGATTACATCTCCCTCTTTAATGGCAACTGGCGGATGATCCGTAATAGCTCTTGAAAGCAATTGCTCAATATCCTCACAAGCGTCCATTTTACTCGCAAGGTTTATTAACGTTTCTTTATTGCTTTCGAGAAGTTTTTCTTTAATGGTTGGGACTTGTCTTAATGATTCACGAAGTTGCGCTAAATCTCGACCACCTACATTGCCAAATGCAACTCGTCCTGAAAGGCGCTCCAAATCATAGACGCTTTTTAGCAGTTCCCTTAATTCATCACGCAAGAAAAATTCATCCAGTAAATCGGTCACAGTGTTTAGTCTTTCTTCTATTTGTGCTCGGTTCGCGAGAGGTTGGTGGAGCCATTGTTTTAACTTTCTTCCGCCCATTGCCGTTACCGTCTCGTCTAAAAGCCAAAGCAAAGTTCCCTTTTGATCCTTTCCACGAATGGATTGCAGGAGTTCTAAGTTGCGTTTTGAATTGGCATCGATTTGTAAATATTGTTTCGTTTCGGTATATGTAAAAGGTTGAATGTGAGATAAGGAGCGCATTTGTGTACGTTCAATATATTGAAGTAAATATTTAGCCACACCGAAACACTTTTTCGGGAGATGAAGTAAATAGTTGTTAGCTTTTTCATCGTGCATCTCTTCATTTTCAATAGATAAAACAATGCCGAGATGTGCCGCTTGTTCTTGTAAGAGAATTTTTAATTCATCTGTCACTACAAGTTCTCGAATATTATAGGCTTGTAATTGTTGAAAAAGCCCCTTTACGCCGCCTTCAATGATGAAAGACTTCGCTTCCCCAGTGGAAACATCCAAATAGGCAAATGCAAATTCATGATCACTAATTCGCTCAGCACATCCGATGAAAATGTTTGATTTATTGTCAATTGTTTTTCCTTCAATCATCGTACCTGGTGTAATGAGTTGAATGACTTCACGCTTCACTACACCTTTTGCTTGTTTTGGGTCTTCCACTTGTTCGCAAATGGCTACTTTATAACCCTTTGATACTAATGTTTCAATATAGCTTTGGGCGGAGTGATATGGTACACCGCACATCGGTACTCGTTCATCTCCACCCGCATCACGTCCTGTTAAAGTGATTTCAAGTATTTGAGACGCTTTCAATGCATCTTCAAAAAACAATTCGTAAAAGTCACCTAATCTAAAAAAGAGAAAAGCATCTTCGTAATCTGCTTTAATGGATAAATATTGTTGCATCATTGGTGTATATGTAGTCATGTTATTACCTCACTTAAAATTCTCTAAGCTATTATAACATGACGAAAATTATAGCGATAACCAAGAAAACATGCTTTTTAATATTAGGAGCACCATCTTATTATTCTATTGATGGTGCTCTCAATGGAGATTATTGAAATGAAGAGGAGTCTTCACTGCTGCTTGATTTTTTATAATCGAAATCTGAAGAACTTGAAGAGGAAGAGGAGCTTGATGATTCATCATCATCGTCATCAAAATTCCATTCTTCTTCAAATTCAATTGGATGAACTGATACTACCACTTTTGTTTCACCGATTACTTCCACTAAGAATTCGCGTTCAATCACAATGTTGAAGCTATCGCCTTGTTGGTTAATCACCGCTTCAATGCAGTTTGGTTGTTGTAATACTTTTACATGGACTTCATTTGAATCGATGATTTCTTCATCGCGATAATGTAATTTTATTTTGTCTTTATAAGGAATTGTTTCTGTATAAACAGCAGTTTTTGAATGGTTATGATATGCATACCACACATTCACATCGAATTTACCAGAAACTTCTACATATTTACCCACTTTTTTCGCAGAATAGTGGTGGTTGATTACCCAACAACCTAATATGCTTGTTGGCGTGTTAGGTGGACGCATCACTTCACTGGATTCCGTACGTTTTTTCCCTTTCGCCACAACCGCTTTTGTCACGATTTGACGCAAACGTTTCAAACAATTTCCTCCTTTACATCTAGTCGAACTATTGTATGCGGCGAATGCCTAATTGGTGAAATATGATCTTTGTTTTTAAAGAAATTTGTTAAATCCTGTCGATTAAAGCAATAATGAGTTGAACTAGTGCATTTGCCTAACAAACATATAGTATTAAAGGCGGTTAAGAAGTGTTCCAGTTTGCGTAAAAAATTCAAAAGAAAAAGGCTACTGGAAAATCAAACATTCGATTTTCCTTGTAGCCTTTTATTAAGAGCAACTTCCAGGACTCGTATTTTGCACTTTTGATCCCGTTTCACCAGTAAGTAAATTGCCGCCAGTTGATTCAATAATATCGTTTGTAACAGTTGTCGCAATCGCGTTGGAAACTAATTGCAACAGTATATTAACTTCCATTTGAGATTGTTTAAACTGCTGAACAACTGGTAATTCATCGATTTCTTTTTCTATTTCCTCGATTTTTTTCTCAACAAGTTTCAGCGCTTTTTCTTTCCCTAAATGTTGGAAGTTTACAGCTTGTTTTTGAAGTGATTTTAAACTTGCAATTTTTTCACGCACAAATTGATTTTCATTAATTTGAGCTTCTGCTTTTTTGAAAAATTCTACTTCTTCAGTTTGGGCAATCATGTGAGCGATTTCTTTCGCTTTTTCAACAATTTCATCTTTTGTATATAATTTAGTCGCCATTAGATTTCCACCTCTTGTCGTTTTACCACTTCTACGAATTCACCGCGAAGAGAGTAAGAACTTGCTTTCGTGATTTTCACTTTTACTAACTGACCAATTAATTCTTTCGGGCCAACAAAGTTTACTAATTTATTTCTTCTTGTATAACCAGCTAATACATCACTGCGTTTTTTACTTTCGCCTTCAACTAACACTTCAACAATTTGATTTTCATATTTTTTCAATGCAGCTTTTGAGAATTCTTCTACAACGGCATTGAGGCGGTATAAGCGATCTTTTTTCACTTCCATTGGTACGTTGTCTTTCATTTTTGCAGCTGGCGTACCTTCACGTGGAGAATAAATGTAAGTAAATGCTGATTCAAATCCAACTTCACGATATAAATCAAGCGTTTCTTGGAATTGTTCTTCCGTTTCGTTCGGATATCCAACGATGATGTCAGTTGTCAATGCCACATTCGGAATAGCTGCTTTAATTTTTCGAACAAGTTCTAAGAATTGTTCTCTCGTATATTTACGAGCCATAATTTTTAAGATTTCATTTGAACCAGATTGAACTGGCAAGTGAATGTGTTCAACTAAGTTTCCGCCTTTTGCTAACACTTCAATCAAGTGATCGTCAAAATCGCGAGGATGGCTCGTTGTGAAACGAATGCGTGGAATATCAATTTTACGCAGCTCATCCATTAAATCGCCAAGTCGATAGTTGATATCTGTGAAATCTTTACCGTAAGCATTTACGTTTTGTCCAAGAAGCATAATTTCTTTGTATCCTTGAGCTGCAAGTTCTCTTACTTCTTGAATGATTTCTTCCGGTCTGCGGCTGCGCTCTTTTCCTCGAGTATAAGGAACGATACAGTATGTGCAGAATTTATCGCATCCGTACATGATGTTTACCCAAGCTTTAATAGAGCCTTGTCGGGCTTTTGGAAGGTTCTCGATTACGTCCCCTTCTTTTGACCAAACTTCAACGACCATTTCTTTAGACATGTACGCTTCTTTTAAGATATATGGTAAACGGTGTATATTATGCGTACCAAATACCATGTCAACATGTTGGTATTTCGTTAAAATTTTATTGACAACCGATTCTTCTTGGGACATACATCCGCACACCCCAAGCAACATATCAGGATTTTCTCGTTTGTATTTTGCAAGAAGGCCTAGTTCACCAAATACTTTATTCTCTGCATTTTCACGGATGGCACATGTATTTAAAAGTACGACATTTGCATCTTCTACTGAATCAGTAGGTTCATATCCTAGTTGCATGAAAATGCCGGCCATTACTTCTGAATCGTGTTCATTCATTTGACAACCGTATGTGCGAATATAGAATTTACGGCCGTCTCCCATTCCTCGAAACTCTTCAGGAATTTTAAAATCTTTATGATATTTCACTTCTTCTTTTCCGCGTTTTTTCGCTTCTTTTAAAGAAGGAGCAGTGATTACTCGTTCAAAATATTTGCTATAATCTTTTTCTGTTTTTTGAGGTTTTGGCTGTGCTGCCTGACTATTTGCTAAACGTTGTTCTTCGTTCATTGATTATGAATGACTCCTTTCTAATGGATTCATAGAGGAATCCCATTTTTATATTATAACGAATAGTCCATTGAAAGAACAATATCATTAATAGAAATATGCCCTTTCCGACACATTAATTGTAGTTGTTTAATGTTCAGAAAGAAATTGTTCATATTGTTCATAATCATTTTCTTTTAGAATAGCTAAAAAAGTAAAACATAATTGAACGATAGAGTACCAATTCATTTCATATTGTTGCTCGAATTTGTGCTTTGGTAACGTTAGCACATCTTTAAATATTTTTGATGGTTTAATCTGTTTTTCTTCTAAATAAGCTATAAAGGCTAGAAACAGCTTATGATCATTGACAGCAATCGTTTTTTCACGTACTAGCTTATCAATTTGCCCACGATTTTTAAATGAATTTGCTTTACTAAACAATTTTATAATTTGTTCTTCTTGTTTTTTCTTTTTGATGGAGATGAAATCAATGACATTGTTCAATGATATGACCTCGTTTTGCATTCGATTTATGTTGTTACTTATTCCATATTACATTGTTCGGATGATTATTTCGAATGAAAAATATAGTTGTTGGGAATTGTGGGGGGGTGGCGCTGGTTTTGTGGGGATATCGATGGGGTTTGTGAACTTATCGCTGGAATTTGTGGCAATTTCGATGGGGTTTGTGAACTTATCGATGAACTTAGTGACGATTTCGATGGGGTGTAAACATATCGCTGGAATTTGTGGCAATTTCGATGGGGTTTGTGGACTTATCGCTGAACTTTGTGACGATTTCGATGGGGTGTAAACATATCGCTGGAATTTGTGGCAATTTCGATGGGATTTGTGAACTTATCGCTGAACTTTGTGACGATTTCGATTGGATTGGCAACAGACAATATCGTTCTCTCCAGAAATATTGCCCTCTTTTGTGATAATATTGCCCTACTTTGTGAAGTTATTGACCCACTTTGTGATAATATTGCCCTCTCCAGAAGTTTTTGCCCCCTTTTGTGACAATATTGCTCTACTTTGTGAAGTTATTACCCCACTTTGTGAAAACATTGCCCTCTCCAGAAGTTTTTGCCCTCTTTTGTGACAATATTGCCCTACTTTGTGAAGTTATTGCCCTCACTTTGTGAAAATATTGCCTCACCTGGGGTTTTTATCCTACTTTGTGAAAATAAAGGTCCCGCCGCCCCTCACTCAACCATAAAAAAAAGCCCCTTACGACCAAATCGATCGTAAGAGGGAGAGGGACAGGTTTTGGGATTATTACTATATTCATTCCCAAAAATGAAAGACATTAAACCGTGAATCTATGAAGGGCGTTTCGTAAAGCATTTATATTTTTCGTAATCTTTTGTATCTCTGTATATATTTCTTGTGTCGCATTTAATTGTTCCCTAGTAGAAGCGGATACTTTTTGAATACGCTCATTATTTTTTTGTGTCACTTCACTTAATTTCACTGAACGACTAGCCACTTCTTGTGTGTTTTCAGTAATCGTAAGTATCGTATTTGACACTTCATTTATTTGTGGTTCTACTTCATTCACGCCATCCACTATTTGTTGGAATTTATTAACGGTTTCGTTTGTCGTTATTATACCTGTTTGAACAGATTCAATGGCTTTATCCATATAATAAATCGATTCTTTCGTATCCTTTTGAATTTTTTCGATGATTTCTCGAATCGTTTTCGTTGATTGCACTGATTGTTCTGCTAATTTGCGAACTTCTCCGGCAACGACACTAAAGCCTTTACCATATTCTCCTGCCCGTGCCGCCTCAATTGCCGCATTTAATGCTAATAAATTCGTCTCTTCTGCAATCGAATTAATAATTTGGTTCACTTGTTCAATTTCTTCGGAGTGTTTCGCCAATATTTGCATTTTATCATTTGTTTGTTTTACAACTTTTTCGATTTCTTCCATCTTTTCAATATTGGATGAAACATATTCTGAACCTTCATTGGCATTTGATACCGTTTGTTCAATGTTATTTGAAATAAACTGAATCTTATTTGCGATTAATTGGACACCGCTTGTAATTTCTTGTATCGCTGCAGTTATTGACAATAATTCCTCGGCAGACTTTTCCGTTGCTCTTGTTAAATCTTCTGCATCACTAGAAATATGTATAGATGCTTCAGTTGTTCGTTCTGAAGATTTTTGTAATTGAACATTGGCTTCTTGGACGGAAAGCGCACTATTTTTCACAAGTTTTAACAACTCTTTTACATCCGTCGCCATTTGGTTATAGCTTAGCATGACTTCGCCCAATTCATCTTTCGAGTCATAATTAGCTTGTTTTGTAAAATCACCTTGTTGCGCAAGTTTTAACAGTGTTTTTAGTTGCCTTGTCGGAATATTTACTGCCCTTGAAGCAACAATACTAAAGTAAATAACAAAGGTTACCATGATGATGGAAAGCCCAATAATTAATTTATATCCAAAGGAAACATCCTTTTTATAATTTTCAAGCTGTTCTTCCGCTTGATCAGATATGTATAATTTCATTTCATCGGTAATGGCTAAAAACTCCTCTTCCGATCCATTTCCAAGTAACTTCTTTAATTCGTTTATCCAATAATCCATTTTCGAATCAAACTTATATGCTGTTAAATGGTTGTACTGTTCTTCGACTTGCTGGTTATTTCCCAGAGATACTGCATTTTCAAATTCGTAAACCGTATTAATTGCGAGTAACCGTTGCTCATACATTAATACTGTATTATTTTCCATTTTTCTCAAATAATCGATACTAAAAATCGCTAAAATAATATTGGAAAGAATACAAACAAACATTAAAACTATCAATCGGTCTTTCACTTTAATATAGCGTGACAAACGCAATGCAACCGACTCCTCTATAATATATTTGTAATTATGAGGATAAGTTAAGAATATTTAGCACATATGACCTTTATGTAAATTAATTGTTAATGTATGTAAAAATTGGTTAATATAAAAAGCATCACCCATTCTCGGATGATGCCCTGTTTTTACATAAATTCTTTTACTAATTCGTTAAATTGATCTTCATCAATTTTTAAATCCATATCCACTAGCGGCTTTTCTGCAAAACCTTCTAATTGTTGTTCATAAGGTACGGATTTAGTATCTTGATAAACGATACCTGTAACAAGTCCATCTTTTTCCATTACTGTTTGCATCGCCAATTCACGATTTTGAGGGTCGTAATGTTCCATATCGCTTAATTTCGTTAGATGTTCTTTAAACCATTCATACGTGTTCACTTTATTGTAAGTCACACATGGGCTAAATACGTTAATAAAGGAAAATCCTTTATGTTGAATACCTGCTTCAATTAAAGCAGTTAGTTCTTTAATATCAGATGAAAATCCTTGAGCAACAAATGTTGCACCTGCTGATAGAGCAAGTTCCAATGGCTTAATCGATGGCTCAATTGAACCATTTGGTGTTGATTTTGTTACGAATCCGTAAGCAGAACGTGGAGAAGTTTGACCTTTTGTTAAACCGTAAATTTGGTTATCCATTACGATGTAAGTAATATTGATGTTACGGCGAATGGCGTGAACCGTATGAGCCATCCCAATCGCATAACCGTCACCATCTCCGCCAGTAGCAATGACATGTAAATTACGATTGGCAATTTTTAGACCTTGAGCGATTGGCAATGCACGGCCATGTGTACCGTGAAAACCATAGGAATTGATATATCCACTAATGCGTCCTGAACAGCCGATACCGGAAATGATTGCAAGTTCATGTGGTTCGATACCGACATTGGCAGCTGCCCGTTGAATCGCTGCTTGCACAGAAAAATCTCCGCATCCAGGACACCAGTTAGGTTTTACGTTGTTACGAAAATCTTTAAATGTTGCCATTAGTCAAGCAACTCCTTTACACGAGTTTTTAATTCACGAGGCAAGAATGGAGTGCCGTCATATTTCGTGATACTAAATGTTTTGTTATGTCCACCAATATTCATTTTCATAATATTAGCCAATTGACCTGTCGCATTATTTTCCACCACAATAATTTTTTTCGCACGGTCTGCATAAGGTCTTAATTCATTGGCTGGGAATGGATGAATTAAGCGGACATGAACGTGGTTCGCTTTAATGCCTTCTTGCTCCAATAATGGGCGAATTTCTTCAATCGCACCTCGAGTTGAGTTAAAACCAACGATTAAAACATCAGCTTCCTCATGAGGCGCATCGACATAAATTGGATCTTTGAAGTTTAAATAATTTAATTTACGTAAACGCTTGTCCATTTGATTTCTACGGTTTCCTGGTGCTTCTGCCGGTTTACCAGTTTCATCGTGCTCGTTTCCTGTTACTTTATGAATGCCGTGTAGTTGGCCTGGAAGAACACGAGTTGAAATTCCGTCTTCCGTTACTTCATATCGTTTGAAATCTTCTTTCGGATCTTTTTCTGGCAATTCATCAAGGTTCAATTTACCACGGCGAATTTCAATTTTTGAATAATCAAATGGATCAGCAGTTTGTTTACCAAGAGCCAATTGTAAATCCGTCATCACAATGACTGGTAGTTGCAATTCTTCAGCAATGTTAAATGCTTGGATTGTATCGTAAAAGGCTTCTTCTAGTGTTGAAGGAGCAATTACTACTTTTGGAATTTCTCCGTGTGTACCGTAAAGCATCGCCATTAAATCAGATTGTTCTTGTTTTGTTGGAAGCCCTGTTGATGGACCGCCCCGCTGTGTGTCGATGATTACAAGCGGCTGTTCAGTCATACCAGATAAACCGATGGATTCCATCATTAAGGATAAACCAGGACCTGCTGATGCAGTAAAGGCACGTACTCCGCCAAAGTTCGCACCGATTGCCATCGTACAAGCGGCAATTTCATCTTCTGTTTGAATAACCGTACCACCAAATTTAGGAAGTTTTTTAATTAAATATTCCATGATTTCAGAGGCCGGTGTGATTGGATATGCAGCCATAAATCGAGAACCAGCAGCAATCGCACCTAGCGCAACCGCATCATTACCAATCATGAACATGCGTCGTTTGCCATCTGCTGGTTCTAATTCCCATTTACCAACTTTATCGCCAATGAGTTCGCAAGTTGCATCATAACCTCGTTGAATGGCTTCCATATTCTTTTTTACTACTTCTTCACCTTTGCGGCCAAAAATTTCATCGACAACTGCTTGGAAGCTTTCAATTGGCAAGTTTAATAAAGCCGCAGTTGAGCCAATTGCTACCATGTTCTTCATTAACGATGTGCCAAGCTCAGTAGCAATTTCTGTAAACGGAACAGAAAAGAGTGGCGCTTTTGAGTCTTCAGGATTTACCGGCTCAAATTTACTATCAGCCAAAATGATGCCGTTTTCTGTTAATTCTTTATAATTGACCTCTATAGTTTCTTGGTCAAATGCCACTAAAATATCTAAATCGTCCGCAATTGCACGAACTGGTGTTGGGCGAACAGTAATTTTATTATTTGTATGACCTCCCTTAATGCGAGAGGAGAAATGACGGTAGCCATATAGATGATAGCCTAAACGATTCATTGCCATTGAGAAAATTTCACCAGTACTCTCAATACCTTCACCTTGTTGCCCACCGACTTTCCATGAAAGCTGATGTAACATTCTAACATCTCCTTAAAAAACTTTTAATTACATACTTTTTTCTTATTTAAATATAACATGAATCGATTTTCTTGAAATACGAAAAACGGTTAAATATTTCAATTTCAGACCTTAGACGGAAAAGTTCGTTCAAAAGTTTGTAAAGGTTACAACACTTATTTTTCCCTGCTATGTATTTTCTAAAAGAACTTTTCTTACATAGGAGAATCTTGTTATTTCGATCATTATTGATCATTTCAAGAGAATTCCACAAAAAAATGGTGGAGAATTTACTCTCCACCCTCCGTAAATTTTGGAAGAAGTACTTCCTTTCGCCACTTTGAATGATTTATCGCTGGCGTTTCTCAACTACAAGTTTTAGTGCAGTACGATCTTCTCCACCAATTTGAATGTCTGCAAATGCTGGAGAACAGATTAAATCTGTCCCGCTTGGTGCTACAAAACCACGGGCAATGGCTACTGCTTTTACCGCTTGGTTCAGAGCACCCGCACCTACAGCTTGCATTTCTGCATATCCTTGCTCTCGAATTACCGCAACGAGCGCACCTGCTACAGAATTAGGATTTGAGCGAGACGATACTTTCAATGAATCCACATTTATTCCTCCCCATATTTGCTTTTTTATTGATTTTGAATGAAGCTTTTTTGTTGGCATTCATTCAAAGGACTTGAACTTATGTCCGTAGCACATTTTATGCAGCAAATTAGAAAAATAGAATCATTTTGGAAGGGAATCATGCAAAATCTTGGGAATTATCCTTGGAAAGGATAATCGTCATTAATGTAAATTCTTTCACAAAAAGTGGCTTTGCCCGTTTCGTTATCAATATCAACGAAAAAGCCGCTGAATACGTCTCTTCCCGATTTTGGCACTTCAAATCGAGAAGGCATATTCGTTTGGAATTTGTAAATGACGCTTTCTTTTTTCATGCCTAAAATTTCATCGTATGGTCCAGTCATCCCTACATCAGTTATATATGCTGTACCACCTGGAAATATTCTTGCATCTGCTGTTTGAACATGTGTATGTGTTCCAACGACTGCAGAAACCCGTCCATCCAAATGCCAACCAAATGCAATTTTTTCGCTCGTTGCTTCACCATGGAAATCAACAAATACTAAAGGAGAAATTTTTCTTGCTTCTTCAACTAATTCATCCGCCATACGAAACGGATCTTCATGGGGAGGTAAAAATACGCGGCCATGTAAATTGATGACCGTTAAAATATGTCCATTTTTCGAGATTCGGACAACGCCTTTACCAGGTGCCTCTTTAGAAAAGTTTGCAGGTCGAATTAAATATTGAGCCTCGTCAATAAACTCAAAAATTTCTTTATTGTCCCAAGTGTGATTACCCATCGTAATCACATCAATGCCCATTTGCAACAATTGTTGATAAATTTTTTGCGTGATTCCTCGACCCGCTGCTGCATTTTCTCCATTTGCAATAACTACATCGGGTTCATATTTTTTCTTTAATCGTGGTAAATATTTTTCGACCGCCTCTCGACCGATTGATCCGACGATATCACCTATAAATAGTACTTTCAAGCTGAATAACCCACTTTCTATAAATCAAACCTACTCAATTTTATCATCTTACAAGTATGAATGCTATTTTATTTATAAACTTGTGCCATGAAAATAATCTTCACATTTTATTTTTTTAAAATGAAACATTGCCAAGAAATTATTCTTCATAATTATAAGAAAACCCCTTTTGATTAAAAAATCAAAAGAGGCTATTAAAATATTTTATTATTTCGCATATTCAACTGCACGAGTTTCACGGATGACTGTCACTTTGATGTGACCAGGATAATTGAGTTCTTCCTCAATTTGTTTTCGAATATCCCGCGCAAGTCGATGTGCTTGTAAGTCATCAATTTTTTCAGGTTGCACAATGATTCGGATTTCACGGCCTGCTTGGATTGCGTAGGATTTTTCTACCCCTTCATAGGATTCTGAAATTTCCTCCAATTTTTCCAATCGGCGGATGTAGTTTTCGAGTGTTTCACTACGAGCACCAGGACGGGCAGCTGAAAGAGCATCTGCTGCAGCTACAATCACTGCAATAACGCTTGTAGGTTCCACATCGCCATGGTGAGAAGCTATACTGTTGATGACAACAGGGTGTTCCTTATACTTCGTAGCAAGTTCAACACCGATTTCCACGTGGCTTCCTTCTACTTCATGGTCAATTGCTTTACCAATATCATGAAGTAATCCTGCCCGTTTCGCGAGCGCTACGTCTTCACCTAATTCAGCAGCCATGAGTCCTGCCAAATGGGCAACCTCAATGGAATGTTTCAATACATTTTGGCCATAGCTTGTCCGATATTTCATGCGGCCTAAAATTTTAATTAAGTCTGGATGTAAATTATGAACGCCGACTTCAAACGTAGTATGTTCTCCCGTTTCACGAATATGTTCGTCCATTTCTCGGCGTGATTTTTCAACCATTTCTTCAATTCGAGCTGGATGAATTCGTCCATCTTGCACGAGTTTCTCTAATGCAAGACGAGCAGTTTCACGACGGATTGGGTCAAAACCAGATAAAATAACCGCTTCTGGAGTATCATCAATAATTAAATCGATACCAGTAAGCGTTTCAAGGGTACGAATATTACGTCCTTCACGACCGATAATTCGGCCTTTCATTTCGTCATTCGGCAAGTTTACAACCGACACTGTTGTTTCTGCCACATGGTCAGCAGCATATCGTTGCAGAGCCAACGATAAAATTTCTTTTGCTTTTTTGTCAGACTCTTCTTTAGCACGCGTTTCAGCTTCTTTAATCATCATAGCGATATCCGTTGAAAGTTCTTGTTCAACTTGTTTTAAAATGATATCTCTCGCTTCTTCTTTCGTTAAAGAAGCAATGCGTTCTAATTCTGACTGTTGTTGTTCTACTAGCTCTTCCACTTTACTTTCCATCTGTTCAATATGCTGTTGTCTTTCGGCTAGAGCCTCTTCTTTTCTCTCTAGACTTGCTTCTCTCTTATTTAGAGCATCATCCTTACGATCGAGATTTTCTTCTTTTTGCAATAACCGGTTTTCTTGTCTCTGAAGCTCAGCGCGTCGTTCGCGGATTTCTTTCTCAGCCTCAGTTCGAAGTTTGTGAGTTTCATCTTTCGCTTCCAATAGTGCTTCTTTCTTTAGCGCTTCCGCTTCTCGCTTAGCTTCATCTATGATGAGCAAGCTCTGTTGTTTCGCACCATTCACTTTCGATTCATTCACTTTTTTCATATAGAAATAGATAACAGCGGCACCGACGATGAGTCCAAGCAAAGCGGAGATCATGTATTCCATACGAACACCTCCTCTTGCTATAATCACATGCATTTTCAGTCGGCTCATATATTGACAATTTTTCTCAACATATTGCCTATTTCATTTTATCATTAAAAAAAATTATACAGTCTAATTGTATAGTTCACAATTGGCTCTGTCAAGGATTGCCACCACTAATGACGGCTGATTTTGATTCTCAATACTTCGTTATTTGATGATAATTTTAAGGAAATTTTTCTGTTTTTTTGATATAAATTGGTGGAAAATATATTAATTATAGGAAATATTAAGTTTCTATTTTCAAAAAATATTTCCTTCACTTATTTTCCCAATTTTCATTTGATTTTATTCATCTAAAAATGGAGTTTTGTATTTTCAAAGATGCAAATATAACCAAAACTCCACCAAGAATAATTACTGCTCTTTCTAAAGAAAGAAAAAGAGCAAAAGAGAATCAAAAAATTCTCATTCGCTCTTTTAATGAAGTCTTTGGGCAAACCTTCTATTTACTTTTTTATACTGCTATTTAGAACATCACCGTTTATTATTCTTCATCAAATAACGGTAATTCTTCTGCGAGCTCTTCGTCATCGTCATGAGCTGCAATCATGTAGGAATTCGATGTCATGCCAAAGGATTCACGAATTTTTTGTGCAATTTCATCGCGAATTTCTGGATTTGCTTTCAAGAATTGTTTCACGTTTTCTCGACCTTGTCCAATTCTCTCATCGTTGTATGAATACCAGGAACCGCTCTTCTGAATAATGTCTAGCTCTGCACCAATATCGACAATTTCGCCTTCTTTCGAAATTCCTTCACCGAACATAATATCCACTTCTGCAGTGCGGAATGGTGGAGCTACTTTATTTTTCACTACTTTAATTTTTGTTTTACTTCCTACCATTTCGCTACCTTGTTTAATTGTTTCCGCACGGCGAACTTCTAAACGGATGGAAGAATAGAATTTTAAAGCACGGCCACCAGGTGTCGTTTCTGGATTGCCAAACATGACGCCGATTTTATCACGAACTTGGTTAATGAAAATGCAGATTGTATTTGATTTATTGATGACCCCAGATAATTTTCGTAAAGCTTGAGACATTAGGCGAGCTTGTAACCCCATGTGTGAGTCGCCCATTTCTCCTTCAATCTCCGCTTTTGGCACTAATGCCGCTACAGAGTCGATGACAATAATATCAATTGCACCGCTTCGCACTAATGCCTCAGCAATTTCCAACGCTTGCTCTCCAGTATCAGGTTGGGAAAGAATTAATTCATCGATATTAACGCCTAATTTTTGAGCGTAAATTGGGTCTAATGCGTGTTCTGCATCAATAAATGCCGCTTGTCCACCTTGTGCCTGAACTTCCGCAATTGCATGTAATGCCACTGTAGTTTTACCGGATGACTCTGGACCATAAATTTCAATAATACGTCCTCTCGGATATCCCCCCACACCAAGGGCTGCATCAAGAGCTAGTGAACCACTTGGCACAGTCGAAATTTGCAAATCCGTTTTTTCACCGAGTTTCATAATGGAGCCTTTACCGAATTGCTTTTCAATTTGTTTTAACGCCATATCTAAGGCGGCTTTACGATCACTCAAAATGTTTCCTCCTTAAAAAGCGAATCTGTATTGTTCTGTTTCTACTATACTTCTTTTTTGAGAAATAATCAATAAAAAACCGAACGTATTTTCGCAAAAATAAAATTTGAGCCATTTTTTTGGCTCAAATTTTATTTTTAGACCTTTTGATATCTTTTTTCCTCAAGCAATCGGATTAAATAACTCAACGTATATTTGACGGTACGTAAACGGTTGGTATTTCGAAGTCCAGACAATTGAAGTTTCCTCGTCACTACATCCTCGCCAATCGCGATGCCAATCCAAATTGTTCCTGCCGGCTCTCCGTCATGTGGTTCTGGGCCAGCAGCTCCTGTCAAACCAATGCCAATGTCCGTACCAAACTTTTCACGAACATTTCTTGCCATACTCGCAGCACACTCGCTACTCACGATACCATATTGATTGAGCAATTCTTTTGGAATTCCCAGCTGTTGGATTTTTGCCTCTTCTGTATAAGTCACCATTCCACCAACGAGCGTGCCGCTAACGCCAGGGATTTCCGCTAGTTCTGATTGAAATAATCCCGCTGTTAAACTTTCAGCAGCTGAAATCGTTAACTTATTTTGAAGGAGCATTTCAACAGCTTTTGATGCGAGCGTATCATCGTCAACACCATAGTTATATTTGCCAACAATCGATAAAATTTCCCTTTTCTTTTCATTTATTAATTCCCAAGCTTCTGCTTTCGAATCCGCTTTCGCTGTAATGCGCAACGTCACTTCACCATCAGAAGCCAGCGGGGCAATCGTTGGATTTGATTGGGCATCTAAAATATGTTGAATCTTTGTTTCCAATTCTGCTTCTCCTATGCCATAAAAGCGAAGAACGTGAGATAGAATAATTCCTCCTTTGCTGATAAGAGAAGCTAACTTTGGTTTGGCTTCAAATTGAAACATCGGCTCTAATTCTTTTGGCGGACCTGGCAATAATATGTATGTCCGTCCTCCCTTTTGAAGCAGCATGCCTGGAGCTAGACCGTGATGATTGACTAATACCTCACTACCCTGTAGAACTAGAGCTTGTTTTCGATTATTTTCTGTAAGCGGTCTACCTTGGTTAGTGAAAAATTTTTCAATTGCTTCTAGTGCTTTTTCATCGAAAACGAGAGGCACATTTAAATGCTCTGCAATCGTTTCTTTTGTTAAATCGTCCTTCGTTGGTCCTAATCCGCCGGAAAAAATGATTAAATCTGCACGGGATTCAGCAATTTCAATCGCTTTTTTGAGCCTACCTCCGTTGTCGCCAATCACCGAATGATAATATACGTTAATACCAAGTTCTGATAATTGGCTGGAAATAAATTTTGCATTCGTATTGGCAATTTGACCTAATAGCAACTCAGAGCCAACTGCAATAATTTCGGCATTCATCTTTTCCCCTCACTTATTTGGAATTAACAAAAACTTGTCGGTTTAAATAAAAATAATCCCAACCAGACCAAATTGTAAAGAATAATGCAACGTAAAGCATCAACTTATCAAATGGTATGCCGAACATAATAAAAATAGTATTGTGCAATAACAGTGCAGTAATGGCAACAATTTGCGTCCATGTTTTTATTTTTCCTAAGTTGCTGGCAGCAACAATTTTTCCTTCACCGGCCAAAATGGAGCGCAAACCAGTAACAGCAAATTCACGGCTTAATATGATGATAATGACCCACGCAGGAGCAAGCCCTAATTCCACTAACAGTAAAAATGCAGAAGTGACTAATAATTTATCAGCAAGGGGATCTAAAAATTTTCCTAAGTTTGTTACAAGATTATATTTGCGGGCAAAATACCCATCGATCCAGTCAGTACACGATGCAACAATAAATATCAATGCACCTACAAAATGATGGACAGGCATTTCAGCGCCGAACAATTCCATCGTTCCCCAATTAAAATCATACATCATCACAATGACAAAAATAGGAATTAGTAAAATGCGGGAAACAGTAATTTTATTCGGTAAATTCATTATCTACTACAACCTTTCATGCGAAAGAAAATAGTCATCTATAATAGATGACTACTGTTCCTCGCTAAATTTAATAATAATATTTTGAGCGCTCAAGTTTTGAACGTATTGAATTTCTTCATCGTTCACAAACACTTTTGCATTTTCAGAGAAACCAAGTCTTATGCGGGCATATCCGTTCGCAGATGAATCGTGTTCTACTACTTCTCCTTGTTTATAGACACGATCATCCACTTGTTCATTACCATTGGCATCGCGAATGCTTACCCAAGTATCACCAGAAACTTCAACCCGGATTTGCATTTTGTCTGTTCCTGATAATTCGTAAACAGTCGAAACCCCATCCGGTTGCACTTGTCCCTCTGAAATGACTTGCGTTTGTTGTTCATCATCTTCTTGCTCATCTACAATTGGTTGATCATTAGGCTCTTCCTCATTTCCAGCCTTATTTTCGTCCTTTGCTGGAGGATTATCAACATTTGTTTGCTCATATTCAATTGGCTCAGTATTATTTTCTGTTACTTGTTCTTCTGGAGCTGATGGCCTTTGAGAGAAAAAGAACCAAAGGACAGCAATGATGATGATAATAAATAAGGCAACAACATATTTAGGCAAAGATTCCATTAATTTATTTGTGGATGTTGTTTTTAATTTTTTACGAGTTGGACTTTGGGAGAATGATTGTGCTACTTCCTCCGTTTGATGACTAGGAATTTCGTTTTTAAATTCCTCAAAAATTTCATCCGGATCAAGTCCAACTGCTTCAGCATATTGCTTGATAAATGCTCGTACGTAAAAGGTACCCGGCATAATAGAATAATTTCCTTCTTCAATGCCGACTAAATACCTTTTTTGTATTTTCGTAATCTCTTGTAAATCATCTAAACTATATCCTTTAGACAATCTCGCTTCTTTTAGGCGAGTACCGAGCTCTGTCAACCATAACACCTACTTTATTTAATATTATTAAAATGAGAAAAAGTCCCCATTGGCAAAAGTGTCATTCTTCTCAATGGCATCATAAACGATTTCTTCATCTGGATGATGGCGTAATTCGATAATATAATCAAAATCTTCAATGTTATATTCGGAGTGTTTTACAAAAATATCTGGATGTTCTATTACTTTTACACTAGGCATTTTCATTACTTCACGCACAAGTTGCAAATGCCTTTCATCTGTCGTCATTCTAGAAACGACTCCATCGAGAATAAAAATATTATTTGTATTAAATTCATCTCCCATTAATTGTTTTCGAATCGTTTGTTTAATCATAGTAGAGGATAAAAATATCCATTTTTTATTAGCACAGACACTCGCTGCAACAATTGATTCTGTCTTGCCTACTCGAGGCATTCCACGAATTCCGATTAACTTATGTCCCTCGGTTTTAAATAATTCAGCCATGAAGTCAACTAAAATTCCTAGTTCATCTCGAACAAAACGAAAAGTATTTTTTTCATCTGCGTCTCTTTCAATATATTGACCATGGCGAACAGCTAAACGATCTCGAACTTTTGGCTCACGCAATTTTGTGACGCGGATATCATCAATTGTGTTGACAATCGATTGAAAACGTCTAATGGATTCTTCATTTTCGGATTTTAACAACAAACCTCGACGGCCTTCGTCTACACCATTAATCGTTACAATGTTCACTTTAAGCATACCAAGTAGAGAGGCAATATCACCTAACAATCCTGGACGATTTACTTGAATTTCATATTCAAAATACCATTCACCCATTTACAACCGTCCCCTTATTTCTAACGAAAATAATGACCTACAAGTTTCATCATATCTGATTTTATATGTATTGAAAAGTTAGAATGCGACAAAATTATGCTAAATTGGACAAAATTATTCATCTTTTTACGACTCATTCATATTTGATGAATTGGAATGAAGAAAAAGGAGGAAATTTCCCCCTTTTTCCTTTTAAATACACATACGGAAAGAAAACAAAATACTATTCAAGATGATGATATGAATAGTTTAGTTAAAAAGTAACAACCAAAAAAGTTTCCATCATTAGTTAATGTTTCTGTTTTGGACTAATTTCATAACACAGCTTGCTAGTGCATGTTTTTCTTTTTCACTAGCTACTGACCATAGATCGGCGAGTACTCTCTCTTGTTCATTTTTTGGGTCAACATTTTTCGCTAAATATTCGCCGATTTGGACCGCTGTTTTTTCAATTGTGTTATCAGACAAGCCCATATTTTTTGCATTTTCTACTTGTTGTCCAAGAAATGATTTCCATCGTTCCCAGTTTTGTAATATTTCCATATTATCTCCTCCTTTTCATCATTAGTATGGACAAGCAACGTTCATTATATGTACCAACCACCATTTAAACGTATAATTTGGCCTGTGACATAATCTGCCTGTCCACTAATGTAAAAGGAGACCATATTCGCAACTTCCTCAGGTTCCCCCATGCGATGAAGTGGAATTTCATTATAAATTTCCTGTTTTTCTTCTTCCGACAAATGATCATTCATTTCCGTATTGATGATACCAGGTGCAATCGCATTTACTAAAATTCCTTGATAGGCTGCTTCTTTTGCATATGCTTTCACGAAAGCATGTTGGGCACCTTTTACTGTAGCATACACAGTTTCATAAGCAGCTCCAGCTTCTCCCCAAATAGAACCGATAAACATAATATAACTAATATCATGTTGACGCAATTTTTTTGATAAAAGTGCAACAAGCCGAATGGGGTTTTGTACATGCTCTTTCCATAGTTGATCGATAACGCTTGATGGGGTATCTTCAAGTAGACCATAATATGCGGTACCACCGGCAAAAATGACCGCTTGAATAGAATAAATTTGATTGACCAATTGTTCTGCCCCACCATCAACAGAGAAATCCGCTTGTACCGGGATGAATTCCAAGTGAGGATAAGCAGTATTCAAATCATCTACTAAATGCTCCACTTTTTCACGATTTTTAAAATAATGCAAATAAAGCGACCAGCCATCTTTAGCTAGACGCTTTACAATCGCACTACCGATTGCACCGGAAGCTCCAATCACAAGTGCATATTTTTTCATTGCGGGCTCCTTGTCGGTAAAATTTTGAATGTCGTTTGTTGAGATTCGCCTTGAATGGATTGAAAAGCTTCTTTCACATCTTCCAATGTGATTTTTTCAATTACAGGAACTGCATCAAACAAATTCATATCATTAAATTTATATCTTGTAAATTGGTTTGCAATATATTCTAAAGAATTTAACGCTCTTAAGAAGAAGCCGATTTTTTTTCGTTTTATACGTTCAATCGCCTCTTCATTGAAAATTTTGTTTGCATGATTAACGGTATGCAATATTTTTTCGACGAGTGCATCAGGATCCGGTGAATCTGAGCCAACTAAAGCGAATCCAAATCCCTTCTCTAAAGTAAAATCGTAAGCAAAGGATTCATCAATCAACCCATTATCATATACATCTGTGTAAAATTGGGATGCGCGGCCAAATAAACATTCTAAACCAATTTGAATAGCAAGTTCATGTTTAAGCATTTCTTCGCCTTTTAAATTCGTTTCCTTCGCTTTCAGTCCAACGTACACTTTCGGCTGTTGAACATCCATTTTAATTTCCCGCTTCTTTACCGCTACTTCCAAAGGTTCTTCCTCAAAATAGCGATCAATTTCAGGTGCTTCTTTAAAGGACTTTTTATTTTGGTTTTCTTCAATAAAATTCATCATTTCTTTTGGATCGACATTTCCAACAATAAATAACAACATATTGGAAGGATGATAAAACGTATTATAGCAAGTATATAAATGTTCAGCTGTAATTTGATCAATGGATTCAATCGTTCCAGCGATATCAATTTTTACAGGATGATTGTGATACATATTTTCAATTGTCCCAAAATACAGTCGCCAATCCGGCTGGTCATCATACATTGTGATTTCTTGCCCGATAATTCCTTTTTCTTTTTCTACCGTTTTTTCAGTAAAATACGGTTGTTGCACGAAGTCTAACAATGTTTCCGTATTTTCGAAAATATTATCCGTTGCAGAAAATAAATAAGCTGTTCTTGTAAAAGAAGTAAATGCGTTTGCAGACGCTCCTCTTTCACTGAACTTTTGGAATACATCGCCTTCTTCTTTTTCAAACATTTTATGTTCAAGAAAATGGGCGATGCCATCTGGAACTGTGATACGCTCCGATTCTCCGATTGGCGTAAAGGTACGATCAATGGATCCATATTTTGTAGTAAAAGTTACGAAAGTTTTAGAGAATCCCTTTTTTGGCAATATATATACATCAAGTCCATTGGATAATTTTTTATAATATAACGTTTCATCTAATTGTTGAAATTCAATCGTTTCCATTATTTCGCCTCCTTTCCGCATAAGAAATATGTTGCTTCATGTTGAATTTGAGATGCCATTTGTTTTAAATCATCTTTTGTCACTTTATTCCAACGTTCCTTCCACAATTCTACAGAAAATTCTTCATCTAAATCTTTATATTGATCAAATATATCAATTTGACCACGAGCTAAATCCAACGCTTCTCTCAATTGATTTGTCAACATCGCCCGCGTTTGATTCAATTCTAAATCGGAAATATTTCCTTTTTTCATGTCTTCTAACTGTTCAAAAATAATATCAATTGCCTTTTTCTCGTTGCTTGGTTCAATTCCTGAAACAACGAAAAGTAGACCGTAATGAGGCGAATAGGAACTGGAAGCGTAATATGCTAAACTTTCACGCTCACGGACATTCATAAATAGTTTCGAGTGGGCATATCCGCCAAATACACCGTTGAAAATTTGCATTTTAGGAAAATCTGGATCGCCAAATTTCACCGGTGTGCTAAAGCCAATATGCAGCTTCCCTTGCTTCATATCTTGAAACTCTTTTACATAATCTTTCTCAGGTTTTGATTCCTCATTGTAATTTAGTTGTTGAGGAGTTCGATCTTTAAACTGGAAAGCTTTTTTCATTTTTTCTTGAATTTCTTCCGTGTCGATATCTCCTGCTACGTAGATGTCAATTTTGTCGTTATGAATCATGGAATAATAAGCCTCTGTCAGCGACTCCGGAGTTACTTCTTTTACCGCTTCAATTGAGCCGCTTGCTGGAATAGATGCAGGATGATTCGGACGTAAAATTTGTGTTAACCGTTGTTGAGCATAGCGAGTTTTATCGTCAAAAATTGATTCAATTCGTTGGATAACAATTTGTTTCTCCCGTTCGACGATCGATGGAACAAATTGTCCGTTTTCCATATTTGGATGGAAAATAACTGTTTGTAATAAGCCAATCACATCATTTAAAACAGGATGATTCGATAAATATTGATCATTTACCGTTTCTACGTTCAACACTACAGTATGTTCCGCACCGCGTTTCGATACGTCGAAATAAAGCATCGTACCATATAAATCATCTAAATAACTGCGAAACTCTGCTGATTTTTTAAACCGCTCATTGCTATGTTGTAATACGTTTGAAAGAACAGCTCGCTCAGCTGCCACTTTTGTCGTTAAAGGTGTCCTAAACTTAAAAGAGAAATTCACCGTCTTAAATTGTGTCGTTTTTCTTATATGTAGCGAAACGCCCTCCGCTAATTTCGTCGTTTGAAACAAAAAAATTCCTCCTGACTTCCCATATATTGTGTATATGCCTCATAAAAATAATTTTCTCAAGAGGCTCGTTTATTATTCAGAAATATACCCAATTAACTGCTATTACTACTATACATGCAAAGGAACAGTTTATGTACAACATTTTCATTTTAATAGAAAATTTTCCTTTTAGCATTACATATGGCTTAATGAAGAATTTTTTGAAGATTGTAGTATAGTAGATTCTTCCATTACCGCGATTGTAACCAACCATCAGCTAATGTTTGTATGACAGGATGAATCTTTTCTAAAGGGATGGCACCAAATCCTATCATGACTAGGTTTTGAGGTGTAGTTGTTTGATAATATTTTGAGACCGGATCAATATCAATTCCTTTTTCAAGAGCAATTTGTACAGCACGTTTCTCAGATAACCATGGAGGTAATTGTATGACAATATGCAGTCCTGCTGTATCGCCGAAAATTTTAAATTCATCCGTTAAATAAACTTGTAATGCTTCTATTAATGTTTTCCATTTTTTCCGATACAGCGTGCGCATTTTTTCAATATGTTTTACAAAATAACCAGATTCCATCAATTCAGCCACAACAAGTTGAGCAATTCTCGACACAGTTGATTTTTGATGCTGATAAAAGTTTTGGAAATCAACAGCAAGGGAAGTTGGCAGCACCATATGCCTTGTATAGATAAGCCTCTGCATCGACTTGCCCATTTTTTAAATTATAGATTGGCTCTTCTCAATCACAACTATGTGACACCAATCACCGTTATATTCTGAAATAAAATAGCCTGAGCGTTCTACACTATAAATGTATCCTTCACTTAGCAATTGTTCATACGCTCTTTGTACAGTTTGAATCAAATTGTGACGAATGAAGGGTGAAAAAAATCCGAATGATGCAACTCTAACCCTTTTTTGCATAACATTCAATCAGTTAAGTTAATAAGCTATGGTAAATCAAAAAAGTTTGAAAAGGGGTAAAGGGTTCATGAAAGAGAATAAAATTTATATTTCCCCTTATGTCCCATATACATCTAATATTAATAGAAAAATTCCTAAAATTCAGATGATTTCCAATATAAACCACCTAACAACAGTGGGGTAATTTTGGGGATAATTGGCGGTGCATTAGCAACTCTAGGGGACGCACTGGCAACCATTGGAGCAATTATTCAACTAGATATAGATGTTAATGCTGACTTTCAATCACAAATAGAAGCTTTTAAGTCAGAACAAGAAAAGGATAAGATGCGTGAACAAATTGATAATCTCAAAGAACAGGTGAAAGAGAGATAGATGATCTAAAGAAACAGTTAAAGCAGCTTGAGGAAAAAATTAAGGAAACACAAGATTAAAAGAACCATGGCCCATACCTTAGTTCTCAAATGAAACGAGGTATGGGCAAAAGATTATAAACATCATTAATGATTTTGATGAAGATAGATTGTCATCCTAATAGAGAGCATTGAATGAATCGCTTATTATTCCTGTATACTCGAGATTAATACTTGTCTTGGACGGCTGCCATCAGGAGGGCCGACTACACCGCGAGCTTCCATTTGGTCAACAATTCTTGCTGCGCGGGAATAACCAATTCGAAAACGACGTTGCAGCATAGAAATGGATGCAGATTGCATTTCCACCACTAATTTCACCGCTTCATCATAAAGCTCGTCTGTTTCTTCTTCAAAAGATTGATCATCTGGTTCATCAGTTGGAATCATCGTTTCATCATATTGGGCTTTTTGTTGAGCAATGACATAATCTACTACCGCTTGTACTTCCTCATCAGAAACAAATGCCCCTTGAACACGTATTGGTTTGGAAGTACCTGCTGGCATAAACAACATATCCCCTCGACCTAATAGGCGTTCTGCTCCGCCTGTATCAAGAATAGTTCTTGAATCGACAGTACTTGATACAGCGAAGGCAATTCGAGATGGGATATTTGCCTTGATGACTCCAGTAATGACATCAACAGATGGCCGTTGAGTTGCGATAATTAAGTGAATTCCTGCTGCACGAGCCATTTGTGCAAGTCTCGTAATGGCATCTTCCACATCGTGGGAAGCTACCATCATTAAATCTGCTAACTCGTCAATAATGACAACGATATAAGGTAATTTTGATAATTGCTCTTCATGCTCTTTGTTGTAGCGCTCTACGTAGCTGTTGTACCCTTTTATATTTCTCGTTCCAGTATGAGAGAATAAATCGTAACGTCTTTCCATTTCACTCACAACCTTTTGCAAGGCTTGTGAGGCTTTTTTCGGGTTCGTGACAACAGGCGCTAACAAATGTGGAATTCCGTTATAAACATTGAGCTCAACCATTTTCGGGTCAATTAACATCATTTTCACTTCATGTGGTTTTGCTCGCATTAAAATCGAGATGATGATGCCGTTAATACATACACTTTTCCCACTTCCGGTTGAACCTGCAACAAGCAAGTGAGGCATTTTATTTAATTCAGCTAAGATTGCCTGTCCAGCAATATCTCGCCCCAATCCAATCAACAGTTTAGCATCCGGTTTGTTATTTTCTTTTGACTCTAAAACTTCTCTCAGCGTTACAACTGCCACTTCACTATTTGGCACTTCAATACCGATGGCTGATTTTCCTGGAATCGGCGCTTCCATTCGAATATCTTTTGCTGCAAGTGCAAGAGCTAAGTCATCTTGTAAATTGACAATTCGACTAACTTTTACTCCAACGTCTGGCATCACTTCATATTTTGTTACGGCTGGACCTAAATGAACTTGCACTACTTTTGCCTTTACGCCAAAACTTAAAAGCGTTTGCTCAAGTTTTTTTGCGTTCGCTTGAATGATAGAATATTCGCCGCTTTGATCATGCTCTGGAGGGACATTTAATAAAGTCATAGGCGGCAACCGGTAATCTTGATTTTCCACGTTGTTTTCAACGGATTGTTGAATTGTATCTTCAATTGTATCCTGTTTATCGTCTTCTTGTACTGCTTGCGCTAGTTGCTGCTCTTTTTGAATATTTTGAGTAAAATCAGAAATGATTGGTTCATCATCTTCATCATCTTCCACTAACAATAATGGGACCGATTCTTCACTTGTTGCCGCCATCTCTTTTAATGCTGTTTGTTCTTCAGATTTCTCTCGTTTACGCTTATTCTCGTCTTTATTTAATGAACGGCGTTTACGTTTTTTCTTTTTCGGCAATTTTAATTTGAAGTTTGGAATTTTTTCAGCAATCATCGGTACAAAAGCTTTTCCTGTGACTAAAACAATTCCAATGAAAAATAATAGAATTGCTACCACTTTCGCTCCAGTTGCACCGAATAAAATGTGAAACATACTAAACAAAAACGCACCAATCATTCCACCGCCAAGCGCATTGCTTCTATTTTGAATGCCCTCATCACTAATCATTATTCGCCAAGTTTCTTTCAATACTGATTGAGATTCCAACGCATCCCGCTTATATAATTCATCAAACAAAACACTATGACTAAAAATGGATAAACTGAAAATCATCATCATCGCACCGAGTAAAACGCGATCGGTAAATGGGATTTTTTCTCGCTTAATCATCAATAATATTGCGAATAAAAAGAGGAATGTTGGCACTGCGAAGTAAAGATTACCGAAAAAAAACATCGAAATACTTTGCACCATTCGACCTACAAAACCATATTCAAAAAAGATGATGATGGCAAAGCCAATTAAAATTAATCCGATGATTTCAAAATAAAGGGGAGAAATGCCAGCCTTTGCTTTTGTTTTCGCTTTCGTTTTCTTCCTCGCCATATTGTTCACCTACTCTACAAGAAACAATCATCAGTATGAGAAAAAGGATTTCCTTAACCGCTGTACGGTGAAGAAAATCCTGTCTTATCTAGTCTAGCTTAATATTCCATGATAATCGGGATAATCATTGGTCGTCGTTTTGTTTTTTGGAATAAATAAGCATTTAGCGTTTCTCGGATTTCTTGTTTAATATTTGTCCATTCGAACGTGTCTTTGCTTACATATTTTTCAATACATTCACGGGCAATTTCCGTCGCTTCTGAAATTAGTTCTTCAGATTCACGAACGTAAACAAATCCGCGAGAAATAATTTCTGGTCCTGAAGCAATTCGCTTTTGGGCACGGTTTAAGGTTACGACAACGATGATTATACCGTCTTGGGAGAGCAGTTTTCTGTCGCGCAAAACGATATTTCCAACGTCACCGATACCGCTTCCGTCAATAAGAACATTTCCTGCTTGTACGCGTCCGATTATGCGCATTTTACCATTTCGATATTCCACAACATCGCCTTTATCCGCAATAAAAATGCGCGATTTATCAATTCCAACTTGCTGTGCTAATTTGGAATGTGCAATTAACATTCGGTATTCGCCTTGGATCGGGATAAAATATTTTGGTTTCATTAAGTTTAACATTAGTTTTAAATCTTCTTGGCTACCGTGTCCAGATACATGGACTTTTTTATCGGCTGCCAATACCGTTGCACCAGCTTTCGCAAGATTGTTCATGACATTTGACATCTGCACTTCCATTCCTGGTGACGGCGTGAAAGTAATTAATAGAGTATCTGTTTCTTTTATTCGAATATCGCGATGTTGTTTTCGTACAATTTTATCAAGGGCATCTAAAGGTTCTCCTTGATTGCTTGTCACAATAATAATCAATTCATCATCTTCATATTGATTAATTTCTGAAACAGGAATTAATGTGTTTTCGTCTATGGATAAATATCCAAGTTTTACTCCAATATCGATGACTTTTTCGAGGCTTTTCCCAACGATAGCTACTTTACGATTTGATTTTTGTGCCTGGTTAAATACTTGTTGAATGCGGATAAAATTTGAAGCATATACTGCAACAATGATACGGGCAGGTGCAGAATGGAAGAATTTCGCTAACCTTTCCTCAATTTCCGTTTCACTCGTCGTATACCCTGGTCGCTCTGCTTCTGTTGATTCTGAAAGTAAAATAAATACTCCTTCTTCACCTAACTGAGCCATTTTTGCAAGATCTGGTTTAAACTTTCCTTTTGCAGATTGGTCAAATTTAAATTCTCCTGTGTGCACAATTGCCCCTTCAGAAGTATGGAACACAATTCCTAAAGAATCAGGAATGCTATGTGTTGTATGGAAGAAGGTTACATAAGTCGATTGAAAGTTCATGCGACTTTTGTTTGTTACTTCGAAGAATTTCACTTGATGTGGAGCAGGTAATTCTTTTAAATGTTCCTTAGCAAGAGCAATTGTTAATTTCGATCCGTACACAGGTGCATTAATTTTTTGCAATACATAGGCAATAGAACCAATTGCATCTTCATGACCATGAGTAAGAAATATTCCTTTAATCCGATCTTTGTTTTCTTCCAAATAAGTAAAGTCAGGGATGACGATGTCAATACCAAGCATTTCATCTTCTGGAAACATTAAACCGCTATCGACAATAAAGACTTCGTCATCGATTTCAATAACGTACATGGATTTCCCGATTTCTCCCACGCCTCCAAGTGGGATGATTCGGATTACTTCATTTTTTGTTTTTACCACAATCTTTCCTCCTAATATTATCCCGAACGCACAACCACTTATTTATCATTATACGGTGAGAGGGGAGGAAGTACAAATAAAAAATGGAATTTCGATATTGTAAATTTTAAAAAAAGCCTACCACCCAAACAACTCAAAAAGAATTGTTTGGAGAGCAGGCTTCAAATGTTTTGCTTCACTTGTTCCCAAACATGATCAAATTCTTGTTTTGCTTCATCGGTCATCTCGACTAAAGGCAATCGAACTTTTTCAATATGGAAACCAACTTTACTCATTGCGTATTTTATCGGAACCGGATTTGGGTTTTTAAAGAGTTGCTTAAACAAAGGTAATAGCGTTTGATGCATTTTCGCTGCAAATGCGTGTCTTCCTTCTTCAAAAGCTTGAATCATCGCTTGCATTTTGTTTCCTACGATATGCGAAGCAACGGAAATGACACCTCGTCCTCCAATTGCCAACAGCGGTAGTGTTAACGCATCGTCTCCGCTATAAACGAGAAATTTATCATGAGTATTTGCTAGTATTTCAGATATTTGATCTAAATTACCGCTCGCTTCTTTTACGACTTGGATATTAGGTATTTTACTTAATGCAATTGTTGTGGCTGCTTCAATATTCGAACTCGTGCGCCCTGGCACATTGTACACAACAATTGGTAATGTTGTTTCTTCTGCTACTGCCTCAAAATGTGCATAAAGTCCTTTTTGATTAGGTTTATTGTAGTAGGGAGCAACCAACATAACCCCGTCAACTCCGAGGCTCTCTATTTTTTTAGTTAGCTCAATTGTTTGTTTCGTATTATTGGAGCCTGTTCCTGCAATGACAGGCACCCGTTTGTTCACCTTTTCAACCGTAAACCGAATCAACTGAAGTTTTTCTTCAGTTGATAGAGTAGGTGATTCTCCAGTTGTTCCACAAACGACAATCGAATCGGTTCCATTCGCAAGAAGATATTCAATGAGTCTCTCCACCGCCTCAAAGTCAATATCACCATTTTCTTGAAACGGTGTAACCATGGCAGTAGCGATCCTACCTAAATCCAAATCTAACCCTCCTTATAGTAAGTTATCCTCTAGCATTGCTTCAGCGATTTGGATTGAGTTTAAGGCAGCTCCTTTCAACAGGTTATCTGCGACAACCCATAGGTGGAAACCGTTTGGATGATATAAATCTTTTCGAATTCTTCCTACATACACTGGGTCTTCCCCTTCAGTATAAAGAGGCATTGGATAAACTTGATTATTTAAATCGTCTTGCAACACAACGCCAGGTGCGTCTTTTAAAATATTATAGATATCTTGTACACTTGCCTCTTTTTCAACTTCGATATACACAGATTCAGAGTGACCGTTCACAACCGGTACACGTACACATGTGGCTGCCACATGTAAATCTGGTAAATGCATAATCTTTTTTGTTTCGTTAATCATTTTCATTTCTTCTTTAGTAAATCCATTTTCTGTGAACACATCGATTTGAGGGAGAACATTATATGCAATTGGATAATGTTTAGTTTCAGATTTTACTGGTAATACCTTCGCTTCTACATCTTTTCTGTCATCCCAATGCTTGCTCTGTTCGCGAAGCTCTTCGATGGCAGACATCCCTGATCCAGAAACTGCTTGATAAGTGGAAACGATAATTCTCTTTAAACCTAATTTTTGTCGAATAGGTTGCAATGCTACAACCATTTGAATTGTTGAACAGTTTGGATTAGCGATGATTCCGTTATGTTTCTTTAAGTCTTCGCGATTGACTTCGGGCACCACTAAAGGCACATCCGGATCCATACGGAAATGACTTGTATTATCAATTACAACCGCTCCACGTTTTACCGCCTCAGGAGCAAGTTTTGCGGAAACAGACCCTCCTGCAGAAAATAGTGCCACATCTACCCCTTCGAAAGCTTCAGGAGTAGCTTCCTCAATTTTGTACATTTTTCCTCCAAATTCTATTTCTTTTCCTGCAGATTTGGCAGAGGCTAAAAACTTTATTTCTTTAATTGGAAAATTTCTTTTTAGTAATTGTTCTTTCATTTTTGTACCGACTGCACCTGTTGCACCTACAATCGCTACTGTTAATAGCTTCGACATTCTATAAATCTCCTCCTAATACATTTAAACCATATAATCCTTATATAATGATGAAAATTTTATCATAATTTTACTGAATTGTGTGATAAAAATTAATTTTCTTTATGGTACTGAATAAATAACGGTTGAAGCTGCTTTTTGTAGTAAATTGCATGCACAACCGTATCTACCATTTTTGTGAAATCTGCAATTAATGAAGTTGGTTTATTAAATGGATCATCTTGGCCGAAAGGAATAAAGTAAATGTTTTTTGAGTTTAATAGTTTCATAATGTTGACACCATTTAAACCTAGCGCATCATTTGTAGAAATTCCTAATACTACAGGATTTCCGTTTCTTAAAGTTGCTTTTGCAGCCATTAGCACTGGGCTGTCAGTCGCCGCATTGGCAAATTTGCTGATGGAGTTGCCTGTCATCGGTGCAATGACCATGCAATCAAGCGGATTTTTAGGCCCGAAAGGTTCAGCTTCGACGATTGTAGAAACAACTTTATTTCCAGATAATTCCTCTATTTTTTTCACCCATTCCTCTCCTGTTCCGAAGCGAGTGACTGCTGTTAATACCGAATGGGTTGCAATCGGAATGACTGTCGCACCTGCATCGCGAAGATTTTTTATTTTTGGTACGACATCCTCATATGTGCAATGGGATGCGGTAATGCCAAGCCCAATTCTTTTACCTTTCAGCAAGATTTTCTCCTCCTTAATTGGCCAACAATCGAATTATACAAAATTTTCGCCGCATCATGCGGGAAATATTTCCCAGGTAATGCTGGTAATAATTCATAATGATCACGTTCTACATCATCTTTTAAGCAACCTGGGTAGGAAGCTAAATCATAAATCGGCATGTTAATTTTTTCTTTCACACTTGCATCTAGCCATCTAGCAGGAATTGTATTAATAAAATAATCCGCTTCTATTTCTCCCACATCAGCTAAAAATACAGATTCGAAACGGAAAGCTTTCGCTTCATTCAATTGAACATTCGACCTTACAGCAATAACCACATCAGCCCCAATACTTCTCAATAAATGTCCAAGCGTTTTTGCTACACGACCAAATCCAGTAATAATAAATCTTTTTCCAGAAATCGCATGTTTCGTATTATAGAAAGTTGCTACAAAAGCTTCTGCCGTAAGAAGAGCATTTTGCCAAATAAACTCTTCATCCTCTAAATAATAGTAAATTTGATTTTCCTTTAAGATTTCTTTCCATTCTTCATTTGTCTTCCCACTAAAAATAGTCGCATTCGTTATACCTAAAACAGCAGGTACTTCCACTTTTAGTGGCTGGATTGGTAATACGACATAGTCCGGTTGTATAGATAACGAAAGATGGTTTAGTTCATGATCCCAATTTGTTTTGCTTTTGTAGTAAATAGTCCTCTCTGGATTTGATAACTTTTTTGCAAGAATTTTCAATCGCTCATCCGTTCCAATTACAAGCCATTTTTCGTTCGTCATCGGTCATAATGCCTTCTTGTACTCGTTGTTTTTCGAAATAAAATACGGTCTTCCCCTATGAGATGTATTTCTTCCCAAGGAATAAATATTGCCGTCGTTGATTTTTTTTTCTGGAACGGTAAACGGGAAGGTTCTATTAATTCAAACCCTAAAATTTTTCCTGTTTTAGGATCAAAGATGCATTCCGTCTCAGATAGATAGCCGTAACGAACTCCATTTTCCATTTCGATTAATTCCTTTTCAGCAAGCTCTGATAATAGCATCATTTCCCTCCTCCATGAGCTTATTAGTACTATATGCATGAAAAATCCGTTAGGTGCCCATCAAGTTTAAAAGTTTTATTGTTGACAATCCGTTACAACTGTATATACTGTATATATACAGTTGTAAATCAGAATGGTGGTGACTCCGTGGATATTAAACTTAGTAATGCAAGCGATAAACCAATTTATGAACAAATTACAGAACAAATTAAACAAGCAATTATTACAGGAAAATTAACACCTGGTGATCCATTGCCTTCCATTCGCAATCTAGCGAGAGAATTAAAAATTAGCGTTATGACGACAAAGAGGGCGTATTCCGATTTAGAACGGGATGGATTTATCGTTACTTTTGCTGGGAAGGGAAGTTTTGTTGCGGAACGAAATCAGGAGTTTTTGCGAGAAGAATTGCTTCGGCAAGTGGAAGACCACTTAAATAAAGCCGTTCAAATCGCGAAGCTTGCAGGAATTCATGGAAAAGAATTATTGGATTTACTTTCATTGTTAGTAGAGGAGGAATTGGAATGACGTATGCAATTGAAGTTGTAAATTTAAGAAAAAAATTTCCTCAATTCCAATTAGTCGATGTTTCTTTCCAGTTACCAACCGGTACAATTATGGGCTTTGTTGGAGAAAATGGTGCCGGAAAAACAACGACCATTAAATGTCTTTTAAACTTGCTTCAAAAGGATAGAGGAGAAGTTAAATTACTTGGATTGGATTATGTTGAACACGATACAGCCATCAAAGAGCAAATCGGTGTCGTATTTGATGATTTATATGTACCTGAAACATTAAATGCAACTCAAATCAATCACATATTAGAAAAAATTTTTGCTAATTGGGATGAAGCTTACTACGTTGAACTATTAAAGCGCTTCAAAATACCTATTAAAAAGCCAATTAAACAGCTTTCCCGTGGAATGCGGATGAAACTGTCCATTGCCATGGCTCTTGCCCATCATCCAAAATTATTAATTTTAGATGAACCGACGAGCGGATTAGATCCGATTGTGCGAGATGAAATTCTCGATCTTTTTATGGAATTTATGCAGGACGAGGACAACAGCATTTTATTCTCCACCCACATTACATCTGACTTAGAAAAGATTGCTGACTATATTACGTTTATTCATGAAGGAGAAATCGTCTTTAGCAAAAATAAAGATGAACTGTTGTATGACTACGGAATATGGAAAGGAACGGTGGAGCAATCCAAGGAATTGCCTGAACATGCAAAAGTGCGTATGAGAAAAAATGCATTCGGAATAGAAATTTTAGTGAATCGAAAAGAAGTGAATAATGCATTTCATCTCGATAAACCGTCCATAGAAGACATCATGTTATTTTTCGTGAAAGGGGCTTATGTATGAAAGCATTGATTTTAAAAGATTTGTACGTCATACTTAACCAAAAAAATACTTTGTTAACGTTCATAATACTTTTTGTCATCGCTTCTTTCTTTTTGGGAGATACGGGAATTTTACTAATTTTTCTTACGGTTTTAACCATTACGCAAATCAATTTTACCCTAACCTACGACGAAACAAGTCATTGGATTCGATTTGTCAATACGCTGCCAATCGAAAAGTCCGATATCGTAAAAAGTAAGTATATTTTAAGTCTGTTCTTAATACTTTGTATGGTTGTCATTGTTTTTCCAATTTTTTTATTAACAAATACGATTACTAAAACATTTACAATGGTTAATTTTATTTCAATTTTATCCATCTTCATATCAGGAGTCCTCATGATGTTGTCATTCGTGATACCAGTGACCATTAAATATGGTGCCCAAAAAGCTCGCATTTTCATTTTGGCTCTAATTTTTATACCTGTCATTGTAATAAATGTCATTTCAAATGGTTCATTCTTTCATCAATTACTTGAATTTCTTCTTTTATTTGGATACATTGCTTTGATCATTGCGGTTGTCATGTTTTATTTATCCTATCAACTCTCCGTTAAGTTTTTTGAGAAAAAAGAATACTAAAAAAATGAGCAAGGGAACCTTACCTTGCTCGTTTTTATCAATTCATTATTTTGATGAATCTTTTATACCCTGACCAATAATTGCCACTGCTGGTTTAACGGAGAAAATCTTATCGATCAGCTCCTGAATAGAATCCAAAGAAATCGCATCAATTTTTTGAAGGATTTCATCCACCGTCAAATGACGACCAAAAATCAATTCGTTTTTCCCGTTACGGCTCATGCGATTCGTCATGCTCTCCATATTCAGTAGAAAACTTGCTTTTAACTGTTCTTTTCCGTTATAAAGCTCTTGTAGCGTCACGCCATCTTTTTTTATTTTTTCAATGGATTTAATAATTGTCTCATGTAGTAAAGGCAATTGTTGATTGTTCGTACTTCCGTAAATGGTTAATGCACCGACATCCATATAACAGGATGGATAGGAGAAAATTGTGTAAGCTAATCCCTTTTCTTCCCTTACTTCTTGGAAGAGGCGGGAAGACATATTGCCACCTATAATATTATTTAAAGTGATAAAGCTATAGTAATTTGGATCTTTTACACTGATGGCGGGATAACTCATCGCCAAATGGGACTGTTCTACATCCCGTTCCTTTACGAAACGTCCTGAATGAAATGTTGGATTTGATAAGTTTAGTGGGACAGCTTTTTCAGATGGTTCGAAGTTCCCGAACAACGATTCAATATGTAAAAGCAAATCTTTTGATATATTCCCTGCCAAAGAAATAACAACATTCTTTGGAAAATAATGTTTATCCATATAGTTCAAAATAAAATCACGATCAAATTTTTGAAGGGTTTCATTCGTTCCTAAAATAGGAAGGCCCAATGGATCGTTTGGATACATCACTCTCCATAAACGTTCGTGTACATCATCATCAGGAGCATCTTCGCTCATTAAGATTTCCTCTAATACAACTTGCCGTTCTTTCTCCAATTCATTTTTTTCAAACACTGAATGGAAAAACATATCAGCTAATATACTGATTGCCAACTTTCCATGATGCTCCAACACCTTTGCATAGTAGCAAGTATTTTCCTTTGATGTAAATGCATTTAGCTCTCCGCCAATGCGATCAAACTCTTCTGCAATTTGTCTAGCAGTTCGAGTATTTGTTCCTTTAAAGAGCATATGTTCAATAAAATGGGTAATTCCGTTTTCTTCTGGCAGTTCAAATCTAGATCCTGCTCCAACCCATATTCCTACAGAAATTGAACGCACGTATGGAATATGTTCATATACAATCCTTACGCCATTTTGACAAGTATAAACGTTAACCAATTTACAACCTCTTTCTACTGACATTTCCTATCTGTTCGATCTTTATAATCGAAACTACTTCTTACTTTACAAAATATTTTATAGGAATAAAAGTTTTTTGATGTCCTATGTACTTTCATTTCAAACAAATAAAAAGAGGTTGTTCTCCTTTTCTACAACCTCTCAACATATTATTGTTTTAAATTTTGTTTTGCTCGCTCTTTATCTTCTTTAATGACTACTTTTCGCGATAAATTAATGCGACCTTGATCGTCAATATCGATTACTTTCACCAGTACTTTATCGCCAATTTTGAGTACATCTTCTACTTTATTTGTACGTTCTTCTTGAATTTCAGAAATGTGGAGTAATCCATCTTTGCCAGGGAAAATTTCACAGAATGCACCGAATTTTTCAATGCGTTTTACAGTTGCTAAATAGTATTCTCCCACTTTTGCTTCGCGAACAATTTCTTCGATAATTTCTTTCGCGCGTAAGTTCATTTCTTCATTCACAGAAGAAATATAAATTGTACCGTCTTGTTCAGTATCGATTTTTACACCTGTTTCATCGATAATTTTGTTGATTGTTTTTCCCCCTGACCCAATAACATCACGAATTTTTTCAGGGTTAATTTTAATGGAAATAATTTTTGGAGCATATTTTGAAAGTTGTTCACGCGGTTTTGCAATCGTTTGTTTCATATGTTCTAAGATTTTCAAACGACCTTCTCTTGCTTGCATTAACGCTTCTTCTAAAATTTCACGTGATAATCCGTCAATTTTAATATCCATTTGAAGCGCTGTAACACCTTTTTCTGTTCCAGCTACTTTAAAGTCCATATCTCCAAGATGGTCTTCCATTCCTTGAATATCTGTTAAAATTGTATAGTGTTCGCCTTTTTTCACTAATCCCATCGCAATTCCTGCAACAGGCGCTTTGATTGGAACACCTGCATCCATCATAGCGAGTGTACTAGCACAAATTGACGCTTGAGAAGTTGAACCGTTGGACTCTAATACTTCTGATACACAACGAATCGCATATGGGAACTCTTTTTCATCCGGAATGACTGCAAGCAATGCACGTTCACCTAATGCACCGTGTCCGATTTCACGTCGACCAGGACCGCGCATAGGACCTGTTTCCCCTACTGAGAATGGAGGGAAGTTGTAATGATGCATGAAACGTTTTGATTCTTCTAAACCTAATCCATCAATGATTTGCACGTCTCCTAATGGACCTAAAGTACAGATGGAAAGGGCTTGTGTTTGACCTCGAGTGAAAAGACCTGAACCATGGGCGCGTTGCAATAAGCCGACTTCAGATGATAGCGGGCGAATTTCATCTACTTTTCGTCCGTCTGGGCGTACTTTTTCCTCTGTAATTAAACGTCGAACTTCCTCTTTCACCATTTTATCTAAAACAGTGTTTACTTGTTTCAACGTTTCTTCTTCAGCTTCTTGTTCTTCATAATAAGTAATTACTCGCTCTTTAACAGCTGCAATTGCTTCTTCCCGAGCTAATTTTTCCACAGTTTGAATGGCAGCCATCATATCTTGCTCGCACATTGCTCTAACTGCATTTTCAATTTCTTCATCAATTTCAAACAATGCTACTTCAATTTTTTCTTTGCCGACTTCTGCAACTATTTGTTCCTGGAATTCAATTAATTTTTTAATTTCTTCATGCCCAAACATAATGGCTTCAAGCATGATTTCTTCCGGAACTTCTAAAGCACCTGCTTCAACCATGTTGATAGCGTCTTTATTGCCTGCTACAGATAAGTGGATTGTACTTTTCTCTGATTGTTCTATATCTGGATTAATAACAAATTTTCCATCTACATAACCTACATGCACACCCGCGATTGGTCCGTTAAATGGAATATCTGAGATGGAAAGAGCTAACGATGAACCAAGCATTGCAGCCACATCTGTTGGACAATCCGGGTCTGAAGACATGACAATTGAAACGACTTGTACTTCGTTACGGAATCCTTCTGGGAACATCGGACGAATCGGACGGTCAATTAAGCGCGAAACCAAAATTGCATGTTCAGATGGACGGCCTTCTCGCTTGATGAACCCTCCAGGTATTTTTCCTGCTGCATATAAACGTTCTTCGTAGTTTACAGTAAGAGGGAAGAAATCTAATGCTTTTGCCTCTTTAGACATCGTTGCAGTGGAAAGTACTGCCGAATCGCCGTAGCGAACAAGCACAGCCCCATTAGCTTGTTTTGCTAATTGGCCAACTTCAATTACTAATGGGCGTCCAGCCCAATCATATCGATAGACTTTTTTTTCGGTCATTCATTAATCCCCTTTCTCTTTGAGAACACTCGTCAGGAGTATTTATATACCATTAGTAAGTGTATCAAAAAAGAATATTCTATGCTAAACATTTTCAATTAAAATATGGTAATTTTACTTTTATTGTTACCCAGTTAATTGTTTTTTGAATAAATAAAAAGCGGGAAAATCCCGCTTTGAATTAACGACGTAAGCCTAATTTTTCGATTAATGTACGGTAACGTTGAACGTCTTTTTCACGTAAATATTTTAATAAATGACGACGACGACCTACTTTTTTAAGAAGACCGCGTTGAGAGTGGAAGTCTTTCTTATGAACAGCTAAGTGATCGTTTAATACGTTAATTTCTTCTGTTAAAATAGCGATTTGTACTTCTGGAGAACCAGTATCTCCTTCATGAGTTTGGAATTCTTTAATGATTTCGTTTTTACGTTCTTTTGAAATTGCCATGTTTAGTTCCTCCTAATATTTATTTACTCCTATAGCACAGTCAACCGTTGGAGAATCGGTAAGCCGAGCTAAGGAATGTACGATTAGTACACTAGGAAATAATATCATAGTTCAAATGGATAAGCAACTTATTTATCGGCGAAATACTCAATTGTTTGTTCCTTATCTCGAGAGATTTGAGCTTTTAATGATTCAATGCCGTCAAATTTTTGTTCGTCACGTAAACGTTTATACCAAAGGACTTTTACTTCTTCACCGTAAATATTTTTTTCAAAATCTAATATGTGCACCTCAATTGTTAATTGTTTTTCATCCGGGTTTTTAAATGTTGGTTTAAAGCCGACATTGCAAACACCATCATATAATCGATTTTGCACGAACACCCTCACTGCATAAACGCCATTTTTTGGAATAAAACAGCCTTCCATTGATTGAATATTGGCTGTTGGAAATCCGATGGTACGTCCTCTTTTATCTCCTTGAACAACAATTCCAGGAACTTGGAAGGGGCGTCCTAATAAATGATGGACGGTTTCCATATCTCCATCTTGTAAACATTTTCGAATGCGAGTTGATGAAATTTTTTCCCCATCGTCCACCTGTTTTTCCACTACTGTTACACCAAAATTACCAAGGGACAGTTCCTTCATTAAATCCATATTTCCCTTCCCAAATGCTCCAAAAGAAAAATCAAAGCCGGCAGTTACATGTTTAACATTCAAATCTCGAATAAAATATTGAATGAAATCCTCTGGTGAAAGCCTAGCAAAATCAGATGTGAATTGTACGACAAATGTTGTATCTACGCCCATTTCTTCTAATATTTCTAATTTTTGTGGAAGAGGTGTAATATAAAAAATTTTTTCATTGCTTTTACCTAATACAATAGAAGGATGGGGATCAAAAGTCATAACAGCACTTTTAATATTCAATTCCTCTGCTTTTTCCATTGCTGCACTGATAACAGCTTGGTGTCCTCTATGTACTCCATCAAAAAAGCCAACTGCTAGGGAATAGGAAGTGGAAGGATCAACTTTATTTAATTGATATGGATATTTTAAATGAATAACCTTCATTCGATTGGCCTCCTAGAAATTATTTGGAAACATCTTATCTGGTTTCATGAGTCCAGGTTTCGTTGGATGTTTTTTATATACTGCAATCGCCTTCCCATTTCGACTAAAAACGATTTTTTCTTCCTGTTTTAATAATGAATGGACTTTTAAAATTTGTCCATTACAAATTTTCTTTTCGTTTGATTCATCGACCTCGATAAATGGATAAGTTAACGCATCTTCAATGGGAAGCAGCAGTTGTTCAAATGTTCCTTCCTCCACAGCCTTTTCAATATCACGAAGAGTATAACAATCCGCTTTCGTAAAATTCCCTGAGGCAGTTCTAACAAGAGAAGCCATATGACTAGGATAGCCTAATAATTGTCCTATTTGTACAGCAAGAGTTCGTATATATGTGCCTTTGCTGCACTTGATTCTTATATGAAAAGTAATTTCCTCGCCTTCAAAAATGGCTTGATCATCAAGCAGTTGCAATTCATGAATCGTTACTTTTCTTGAAGGTCGATCTACTTCAATTCCTTTTCGTGCATATTCATAAAGTTTTATTCCATTTACTTTTACCGCTGAATACATTGGGGGAATTTGTTCAATTTCACCAGTAAGTTGTGAAAGCACTTTTTGCAATTGCTCACGGGTAATAACTTTATAAGATAGATCTTCTTCTACCGTTTCTCCTTCAGCATCTTCAGTTGTTGTTGAGCGACCAATAGCTACAGTGGCTTCATAAGTTTTACCCATATCCGTTATATACTCGGCAATTCTAGTTGCTTGTCCAATGCAAATCGGTAAAACTCCTTCAACCGCTGGATCGAGCGTTCCTGTATGTCCTATTTTTTTGTATTTTAAAATTTTTCTCAGTTGAAATACACAATCGTGACTCGTTAAACCTCGTTCTTTCCATAGTGGTAAAATCCCGTTCACTCTATCCCCCCTAAAATTTCAATAAAAAAAGCCTACCTGCATTATGATGCAGTCGCAGGCTTTTTTAAACTATTTAGAATTACGCCTCATCATGATCTTCTTTAATAGAGCGTAATAATTGTTCGATTTTGTTGCCGTATTCGATCGATGAATCAAACTTAAATAAAAGTTCAGGTGTTCTTCTAAGACGAATACGTTGGCCGATTTCTGTGCGAATGAAACCTTTCGCCTTTTCCAAGGCTTTTAACGTTTCATTCTTTTCTTCTTCATCGCCTAATGTGGTGATATAAATCGTAGCTTGTTGAAGGTCGCCTGTCAGTTCGACAGCCGTTACCGTAACAAATCCTACGCGAGGATCTTTTAATTTTCGGCCAATGATGTCGCCTAATTCTTTCTTCATTTGTTCAGCAACACGATTTGCACGTAGAGACATGTTGTCACCTCTTTTAAAAGCAGAATAAAAGCGAAACGAACTGGCTTTTATCTACTTTACTTCATAGTGTTATTGTTAGTTTAATGGGAAACCGGAAAATTATCCTCTTGTTTTTATAAATATTCCCGAGAAAATTCTAGCAATTCCCATAATGGATTTGATTGTAAAAAGTGAAGTACATGATCGATTTCACGGTCAGCTGCAGCACTTGATGAAGCAACTGTTACAACAGCTATCTTTGTTCGCTGCCACACGTTTTGATGATCGATTTCTGCAACTGATACATTAAATTTTTGTTTTGTACGTGTAATCATCCGTTGGAGAACTGCACGCTTTTCCTTTAAAGAATGGGCATCCGGAATCATAAATTCTGCTACAAGATAGACAATCATTTCCGCACAATTTCTTCCATAATGAAGGCTTCGATGACGTCGCCTTCTTTAATGTCGTTAAAGTTTTTAATTTGCATACCGCACTCAAAGCCTTTAACGACTTCTTTTACGTCATCTTTAAAGCGTTTTAGCGACTCAAGTTCTCCCTCATAAATAACGATTCCATCACGGATGACGCGTACGCCTGCATCGCGAGTTACTTTACCATCTGTCACATATGAACCTGCAATTGTACCCACTTTGGAAATTTTAATTGTTTGACGTACTTCCGCTTGCCCGATAATTTTCTCTTCATATTCCGGATCAAGCATTCCTTTCATTGCAGCTTCAATTTCTTCAATTGCTTTATAAATGACGCGGTGTAGGCGAATTTCTACGCCTTCTTGTTCCGCTGCACGTTTTGCATTGACGTCTGGACGAACGTTAAATCCTATTACAATGGCATTGGAAGCCGCTGCAAGACTAATATCGGATTCAGTAATTGCCCCTACACCTGTGTGGATAATTTTTACATTTACACCTTCCACATCAATTTTCATAAATGAGGAAGATAGAGCTTCTACTGAACCTTGTACGTCTGCTTTGATGATTAAATTCAATTCTTTCATATCCCCTTGGGACATTTGTTCAAACAAGTTATCTAACGTAACTCGTGATTTTTGTGCACGACTTGCTTGTATTGCCATTTGTGCACGAGCTTCACCAATTTCGCGAGCCGTTTTTTCATCTTCAACGACTACGAATCTGTCACCTGCTTGAGGTACTTCGTGTAAACCAGTAATTTCGACAGGTGTTGCTGGCAACGCTTCTTTAACTCGACGTCCTAAGTCATTGACCATAGCACGAACACGACCGAACGTATTTCCTACAACGATTGGATCTCCAACGCGCAACGTACCATTTTGCACTAATAATGTCGCTACAGAACCGCGCCCTTTATCTAATTGTGCTTCGATAACTGTACCGATTGCTCTGCGGTTTGGATTCGCCTTTAATTCAGAAACTTCTGCAACTAGTAGAATCATTTCTAATAGTTGGTCAATTCCTTCACCTTTTAACGCTGAGATTGGTACGAAGATTGTATCGCCACCCCAGTCTTCCGGAATAAGACCATATTCAGTTAATTCTTGCATAACGCGATCAGGATTTGCTGTTGGTTTATCCATTTTGTTTACAGCAACAATGATTGGTACGTTAGCTGCTTTCGCGTGGTTAATGGCTTCCACAGTTTGTGGCATTACACCGTCATCAGCAGCAACAACGATAACAACAATATCGGTAATCTGTGCACCTCTAGCACGCATTGTTGTGAAGGCTTCGTGCCCTGGTGTATCAAGGAAAGTAATTTTCTTTCCGTTAATATCCACTTGATATGCACCGATATGCTGCGTAATACCGCCAGCTTCTCCTTCTGTTACTCTCGAATTGCGGATGGAGTCTAAAGTTGTCGTTTTCCCATGGTCAACGTGGCCCATAATTGTTACAACAGGTGGACGTTCTTCTAAATCCTCTTCTGCATCCGCTTGTTCAAAGTAAATTTCTAAGTCCGTTTTATCGATGCGAACTTCTTCTTCCACTTCTACGCCATAGTCCGCACAAATTAATTCTATCGCATCTTTGTCTAAATCTTGGTTAATTGTAGCCATTACACCTAGCATGAAGAGCTTTTTAATGATTTCAGAAGGTTCGCGATTTAATTTCTTCGCAAGTTCTGCTACCGTTAGCGATTCATAGAAAGTAATTTTTTTAGGAAGTTCCTTTTGAACTTGCTGTTGAGGTTGTTGTTTTGCCTGACGGCGTTTACCACCATGAATACCAGGCTTTTTACGTTGATCGCCTTTATTTTTTGTTTGTTGTTGATGAACATTTTGATCTTTTGTAGATTTGTTTCTTTTAATTTTTTCAAAAGCAACGTCTGACCCATTATCATTATTATCGGTTTTCTTTAGCTGTTGCTCATGTCTTTTCACTTCTTTGTTTTGCACTGGCTTTGACTTTTGTTGTTCTGCATTTTTTTGCTTAACTGGTGCTTCATTCGTATTTTTGTTAAAGACTGCGTCCAATTTAGCAACCTCTTCTCCGTTAAGCGTAGACATATGATTAGTTACATTTATATTTAATTTTTTCAATTCTTCAATGATTTCTTTACTAGGTCTATTAACTTTTTTGGCATATTCATGAACTCTGATTTTGGTCATCTGCTCACCCCCGATTAATTTTCGTTGAGTAGACTAGACAATTTTTTGGCGAAACCTTGATCGGTGATTGCAATAACCACCCGGGCTTCTTTCCCAATCGCATGTCCTAGTTCATAGCGATTACCAAATATATGATACTCAACGTTATAAAACGTACATTTATCTTGAATTTTTTTTCTTGAATTGTTGGCTGCATCCGAAGCAAGAATGACTAACTTCGCATTGCCTTTTTGAATTTCTTTGACAACTAATTCTTCACCAGTAATGATTTTTCGAGCTCGAGTCGCCAAGCCCAGCATTTGAAATATCTTTTCATGATTCATTTTTAAATAGCGACTCCCTGCGAATTAATCTAATTAATTCATCATAAATTTCATCTGGTATTTTTACTTCTAGATGGCGTTCTAAAATCTTTTTGTTACGAGCTTTTTCAACTACCTCTTCCGACTTAGAAACATATGCACCGCGGCCTGACTTTTTTCCAGTCGGATCTACCGATACTTCTCCATCTTTAGAGCGAACAACACGAAGCAACTCTTTTTTTGGGAAACTCTCACCTGTTACAACACAGCGGCGTAATGGAACTTTTCTTTTCGTTGGCACGTAATATCACCTTCCCTATAAGCTCATCATACGCATTCCTTGTTCGATGTCATTTATTTTTCATCATCTTGTTCTTCATCGATTGTAACTTCTTGATGTTCATCATCGTTGATATCTTGATATAAGTCATATTCAAAATCGTCGAAGGAAGACTCTTTATCATTTTGAATGTCGATGATTGGACTGTTCTCATTAGGATAAATGCCTAATTCACGAGCATCAGATTCGCTTTTTATATCAATTTTCCAACCTGTTAATTTTGCTGCAAGTCTCGCGTTTTGTCCCCGTTTACCAATTGCTAATGATAGTTGATAATCTGGAACGATGACTGTCGTTGATTTTTCTTCTTCATTCACAATGACATCTAACACTTTTGAAGGGCTAAGAGCATTTGCAACAAATACAACAGGATCTTCCGACCATTCAACAATGTCAATTTTTTCGCCATTTAACTCATTGACGATTGCTTGTACACGGGCTCCTTTCGTACCAACACAAGCACCTACTGCATCCACTTCTGGATCGTGAGTATAAACGGAGATTTTTGAACGATCTCCTGCTTCGCGAGCGATTGATTTAATTTCTACAATACCATCATAAATTTCTGGTACTTCCATTTCAAATAGTCTACGTAGTAAACCTGGATGTGTACGGGAAACGATAATTTGTGGTCCGCGAGTCGTTTTTTCGACTTTTGTAATGTACACTCGAATGCGTTGTTGAGGCTTATATTCTTCACCTTGAATTTGTTCATTTAATGGTAATGCAGCTTCTACTTTTCCAAGATTAATATAAATATTGCGAGCGTCTCTTCGTTCAATAATTCCATTCACGATATCATCAGTGCGATCAACAAATTCTTCATATATAATGCTTCTTTCTGCTTCACGTACGCGTTGAGTAACAACTTGTTTTGCAGTTTGTGCAGCAATTCGACCAAAGTTGCGAGGTGTCACTTCTTGTTCAACAATATCTCCTGGTTCATAAACGCTATTAATTTTTCTAGCTTCTTCTAGCGAAATTTCTAATCGTGGATCTTCCACTTCCTCCACAACTTCTTTTCTTGAGAAGACTTTTATTTCACCTGTTTCTTGATTAAAATCAACACGTACATTTTGTGCTTGATTAAAATTGCGCTTATATGCAGTCACTAATGCGGCTTCGATCGCTTCCACTAATATTTCCCTTGAAATGCCTTTCTGCTCTTCTAGAGCAATTAAAGCATCTAGTAATTCACTGCTCATTGTTTTATTTCACTCCTAATTAATTTGATGAAAAATCGATTGCTAGCCTAGCTTTTGCAATCTTTTCTTTTGCAATTTTTATTACAACATTCCGTGTTTTTATACGTATTTCAATTTCCAGGTTCTCTTCATCGTTGGATTTTAAGTATCCATAGAACTCTTTCATTCCTTCTATTGGTTCATACGTTTTGATGTAAACGTATTTTCCAACAGCTTTCTCAAAATCCGATTCTTTCTTCAATGGGCGTTCCGCACCAGGAGAAGAAACTTCTAGATAGTAGTTTTGTTCAATCGGATCCTTTTCATCCAACACGGCACTTAATCGCTCGCTAACAAGTGCACATTGGTCGATATCAATTCCACCTTGAGGAGTATCGATGTATACACGGAGGAACCAAGCGCGTCCCTCTTTTACAAACTCAATATCCACTAATTCAAGATTTAAATCCTGTAAAATCGGTGTCACCAGCTGTTCTACTATTGTAGTAATTTTGCTCATAATATCCTCCCAACGTCTTGTTTCGTTGACTAAAAACAGAAATTCCACCAATATTGGTGAAATTCGCATTCCGTGTACTTTTTCAATCGCCCCCTTGGTGGAGAGCAGAACTCAAGACACAATGTAAACAATAGAAAAGAGCGGGAAAACCCACTCTTTTGCTGCAAAAACTATCAACAAATTATTGATATTACAATAGCACAATTTCTTAATAAATGCAAATTTACAAAACGATTCCACCGTATTGACAAATTTGCAATGCACGGCTTAACTCGACATCTTTTCGAAAATTAGAATAGTGATAATTGGTCTTCATCTGGAAGGCCTTCTAATACACCTAATTGTTCCATGTATTCAATCAATGATTTTGATACACGACCGCGAGTTTGTAAATCTTCTTTTGATAAAAATTGTCGTTCTTCTCTTGCTGCTACAATTTGTTTCGCAACGCTTTCCCCTAATCCTGGAATTGCATTGAACGGGGGGATAAGGGAATTTCCTTCGATTACAAATTCTGTTGCCTTTGATTTGTATAAATCGACATTTTTAAAGCTCATTCCTCTTTCGCACATTTCAAGAGCAATTTCAAGAACCGTTAACAAGTCCTTTTCTTTTTTCGTTGCATCTAATCCTTTTGCATTGATTTCTTCCACTCTTGTACGAATGGCTCTTGCCCCTTTAATCATCGCTGGTAAATCAAAATCTTCAGCACGAACTGAAAAATAGGCACAATAATATGCTAGAGGAAAATGTACTTTAAAGTATGCCACCCGCACAGCCATTAATACATAAGCGGCAGCGTGAGCTTTCGGGAACATGTATTTGATCTTTTTACATGATTCAATATACCAGTCTGGCACACCGTTTTCTCTCATCGCTTTCTCCATATCTTCTGTCAACCCTTTTCCTTTACGAACGGATTCCATCGTTTTGAAAGCAAGAGAAGGTTCTAGACCTTTGTATATTAAATATACCATGATATCGTCACGACACCCGATAACTTCTGAGAAAGAACATACGTTATTTGCTATCAATTCGCTGGCATTTCCTAACCAAACATCAGTACCGTGGGAAAGCCCAGAGATTTTTAATAACTCTGAGAACGTTTTTGGCTTTGTATCTTCCAACATTTGACGAACAAATTTTGTTCCGAATTCTGGTATGCCAAGAGTTCCTGTCTTACAAAAAATTTGCTCAGGAGTTACCCCTAAAGATTCTGTTCCAGTAAAGATCGCCATCACTTCTGGATCATCGGGTGGAATTGTTTTAGGATCGATGCCTGTTAAATCTTGCAACATGCGAATCATTGTCGGATCATCGTGCCCAAGTATATCAAGTTTTAAAATGTTATCGTGAATCGAATGGAAATCAAAGTGCGTTGTACGCCATTCAGCATCTTGGGCATCTGCAGGATATTGCACAGGTGTAAAATCGTAAATATCCATATAATCAGGAACAACGAGAATTCCCCCTGGATGTTGTCCAGTCGTTCGTTTAACACCCGTACAACCTTGTACTAAACGATCGATTTCCGCTGCTCGGAAATTTATATTATTATCATTTGCATAACCTTTTACAAATCCGTACGCTGTTTTTTCAGCAACGGTGCCGATTGTTCCTGCACGATATACTTTATCTTCCCCGAACAATACTTTCGTATAGTTATGGGCGCGAGGCTGGTATTCCCCTGAGAAGTTCAAGTCGATATCAGGAACTTTATCTCCATTAAATCCAAGGAACGTTTCAAACGGGATATCTTGTCCGTCTTTATTTAAAGGTGTTCCGCATTTTGGACAATCTTTATTTGGTAAATCAAATCCTGAACCGACGGAGCCATCTGTAAAGAATTCAGAATAGTAACAGTTCGGACATACATAATGAGGTGGCAACGGATTCACTTCCGTTATTTCCATCATTGTTGCAACTAGGGAAGATCCAACAGAACCACGCGAACCTACTAAATAACCATCTTCTAAAGACTTCTTCACGAGTTTTGCAGAAATTAAATAAACAACCCCGAAACCATGGCCTAAAATAGAGTTCAACTCTTTTTCAAGACGTTTCTCTACGATTTCCGGAAGATTTTCACCGTAGATTTTATGAGCCATTTCATACGTCATTCGTGTAATTTCTTCATCTGAACCTTCAATTATAGGTGTATAAAGTTTATCTTTAATCGGCTTCACATCGCCAATCATGTCTGCAATTTTTTGAGAGTTTGTGACAACGATTTCCTTTGCAGTTTCTGGACCTAGAAATGCAAATTCTTCAAGCATTTCATTTGTTGTGCGGAAATGCACTTTTGGAAGAGGATAACGATTTAAAGGATTCGCTCCACCTTGAGAAGATACTAAAATTTTACGGTAGATGGCATCATGTTCGTCTAAATAGTGAACGTTACCAGTTGCAACAACCGGTTTATCCATTTTCTTGCCAAGTTTCACTAATTTACGAATGATATCCTCTAAATGCCACTCATCATGAATCGTGCCACTGTCAAGCAGTTGAGAATAAACTGATTTTGGATGCACTTCAATATAATCATAAAATTCCGCTACTTCTTCTGCTTCTTCAGGGGATTTATTCATCATTGTTTCAAATAATTCGCCGTTGCTACAGCCAGAACCAATGATTAATCCTTCCCGATGTTTCATTAAATCTGAGCGTCGAATGCGCGGCACTCGATAAAATGTTTGCGTATGAGAAATGGACACTAATTTGAATAAATTTTTCAAACCGTTATTATTAACTACTAAAATTGTGCAATGATACGGTCTAGATTGTTTATATGCTTCTTCTCCACCCATGAATTTATTAAAATCATCATGGTATTTTATACCTTTTTCTCTTGCCTCTTTTAATAGATGCAATAATAAATAACCCGTCGCTTCAGTATCATAAATAGCTCGGTGATGTTGCGTCAATTCAATACCGTATTTTTTACAAAGCGTGTTTAAACGGTGATTTTTAAGAGTTGGATTAATTAATCTTGATAACTCTAACGTATCAATTACCGGGTGTTTAACTCCTTCAATTCCCGCTTTTTCATATGCTGCATAAAGGAAACCCATATCAAAGGAAGCGTTGTGAGCAACAACAATTGCATCACCAATAAATTCGTGAAACTCTCGTATCACATCGTCAACTTCTGGTGCCTCTTTCAACATATCATCGGTAATATGAGTCAATTCAATGATTTTTTCCGATAACGGTCTATGTGGATTAGCAAATCGTTCGAATTTATCAATGACTTTGCCTTCCCTAATTTTAACTGCTGCTAATTCAATAATCGTATCGTAAGCAGTAGATAACCCGGTTGTTTCCACGTCAAACACGACGAACGTCGCATCATCTAAGAGAATATGCTGTTCTTCGTAAGCAATCGGTACACCATCATCCACCAAATTTGCTTCCAAACCGTAAATGATTTTAATACCGTGCTTTTTCCCCGCAGCGTAAGCTTCCGGATATGCTTGGACGACAGCGTGATCTGTAATCGCTACTGCTGGATGCCCCCACTTTGCAGCTTGTCCTACAATTCGGTCAACTGGCGTGACAGCGTCCATTTGACTCATCGGTGTATGTAGATGCAATTCAACTCGTTTTTCGCCATCAGGTGCTGTATCTTTTCTTGTCTCTTTATGAATTTCATTGATATCATTCGCCATTACCACTAAATCACGAACGAACGTATCGTTTTGAACGGATCCTCTAACTTTAACCCACATCCCTTTTTTAATACGGGACATGGTTTCAGCATCATCATTGTTGCGAGAAAACATTTTCACAAGAATGGAATCTGTGTAGTCCGTCAATTTTATTTCCAACAATGAACGTCCGCTTTTTAATTCTTTCACTTCCACATCGAAAATGTAGCCTTCAATCACGATGCGGCGCTCTTCTTCAACAATCGATTTGATATCAACAATTTCTGTGTCATTAATTATAGATCCGAGTTGCACAGGACCCCTTTCAACTTGCGGCGTTTCCTTCTTCTCTTTTTCCCGTTTTTGGAAGTCTTCAATGGCTTGTCTTGCCAGTTCAGCTTCTTCTAGCATTCGCTGTTCCAATAATCTTTCTTGCTCGGCCTTTTCCTCTTCTGATGCTTCAACTAATTTGAAATCGACAGGAAACAGTGGAAATCCAAAGCAAGCATAAGATTCTGAAATGATTGCGCCATATTTTGATTTTAATGTCAATTGTTCCATTTCTGATATACATGTAAGAACTAATTTGTTTCCTGCCCAAGTTGGCATCTGACAAGTGAGTCGTTTTTTTACTGGTGGAGATGCATCAATGCGTTCTACAACAGACAACCAGTAGTCTGTAATCAGTTCTTCCGTTATTTGTGGATTGATTGCTTCAATTGTTAACGTTGTTTGGGCAATATGATGAAATTCTTCTTTTAATCGAGAAGAAAATAATTGATAGATTTGATAGGGCAAGATATTTTGAAGCTTTACTGAGAAATTCCAAATCCGTTTTTTCTTATGAACTGTTAAGCGAGTGAGTTCACCTTGTTCAAAAAAGGACATGTAAATATCATCTGTTAAGTTAATTTGTGAAAGGAGCGTATTAAAGCGCTCTCTTGCATCTAAGTTTGTCAATCAACTCACCACCTTCTATATTAAGTAGCCCTCAAAAGGAAAGTAAAAAATGAAAAGAATTCGCATATCTCTGTAGATAAGGCGAATAAACGCCTCATCTATAGAACGAGCGAATTCTATTTTCTATCCAACTATTAAGTATACACTATTTTTCAACGGATTGTTTGAAATTATTGAGTTCGATAAAATTCATTTAATCGGTCAATAAGCTCTTCCTTCGCGCATTCAAAAGTCTCTCCTGTTTTTCGAATTTTAACTTCCACGATTCCCTCCATCGCCTTATTACCGATTGTAACGCGAATTGGTAAACCGATTAAATCGCTGTCAGCAAATTTGATGCCTGCCCGATCATCCCGATCATCATATAACACATCATAGCGATAAGTTGTTAAGATATTGTAAAGCTGATCTGCAAGATTTCGTTGAGCTTCATCTGCTACGTTAACTGCCATCAGATGTAAATCGTATGGAGCTAAATGTTTTGGCCAAGTAAATCCTTTTTCATCATGGTATTGTTCTGCTAATATGCCAAATAGTCTAGTCAAATCTAGTTCGTAACTCGCTAAATGCATCGGTATTTTTTTACCTTCTTGATTTGTAACATACGCTTTCATTTTCTCTGCGATAAGCGTGTTCAGTTTAGTTACTCGTCCAATTCCAATTCCCTTTTCTAAACGAATAATGCCTTTTCCGTCTGGTGAAGGGTCACCTTCTTCAATATACCGAATATCTCCATATAAATTGATAGCAAAATCTCGATTTGGATTCACATTAATGTAATGATAGCCGTTTTCGTTAGCCCCGCTCACACCGTTTACAATGGACTTAATTCCATAGTCAGCAACCACTTTTATATCAAGAGGAAGTTTAATTGGACCAATCGATCCAATAGAACATCCGAGCGTTTTTTCAATTTCCTCTCCACTAGCAAACTGTACTTTTGATGCATTTAATAATTTCATGATTTTTATCATATTCAACTGGTGGTCTCCGCGAACTAATGCGACGATGATTTCGCCATCAACATTTAAAACTAGGGATTTGATGCATTTCGTCGATTCAACTTGTAAAAAATCACATAATTCGTGAATCGTTTGAACATTTGGTGTTGCAACTTTTTCTATCGGTTTCAATTCCTCATTGGGTTGTTCATATTCAATGGCCACTTCTGCAATTTGTGCATTTGCTACATAATGTGATTGATTTGAAAAAGCGATCATTTCTTGTCCATTATTGTTTAGAATAACAAATTCAAACGATTGATCACCAAATGCTCCTGAATCCGCTTTCACAATATGCACGTTTAATCCAAGACGAGAAAAAATTCGTTCATAAGTACTAATCATCTGTTCAAAGCTTCCATTTAAACTTTCTTCATTATCGTGAAATGAATAAGCATCTTTCATCAGAAACTCCCGCGCTTGAAATAAATCATGGCGGTACTCCTTTTCGTCACAGAACCTCCTTTGAATTTGAAATAGCGTTAAAGGTAATTTTTTATACGTTTTGATTTCATCCCGAACAATAGAAGTAATCAATTCAATGCTTGGTCCCATGACTAATTCACGTTGGTTACGATCTTTTAGATAAATCCATTCTTCGTTGAAAAACTGCAATCTACCTGACTGCTTCCATAAATCAATCGATTGAATCGACGGCAATTCCAATTCAATGGCTTGACGTTCCTCAAGTTCCTCCCGTACGATTTGCTCAATTTTATGTAATACCCGTTTCGCTAAAGGTAAATACGTATATGTTCCATTTGCATGTTGACGAATATATCCAGCACGCAGCAACATTTGACAAGATTTTGTATTGGCAGTTTGAGGCACTTCCCGCATTGTTGGTATAAACGTTAAACTTTGTCTCATCAGTGCTCCACCTTTATAATTTTCTATCTTTCTTAATAGAATAGCATATCCTTGAAGAGAATGAGTATATACATTTTTTTATAAATAATGACTAAAATCAAAGACTTTCTGTCATTTTTGTAATAAATGATAAGAAACGCACTTATTCCAATGTCTGCATACAACATTTTGTCACAATTGCATCATTTTCCTCAAAATAAAAAACCCCATTTTCTCCCGTGAGAAAATGGGGTTTTTTATCTTTTGTCCCAGCCTCCATTAAAGTCGTATCATATTATTTATTGGAAAAACAACCGCTGAATATCGTTCCATGTTACAGCAATCATTAAAATCATTAATAACACGATTCCTACAAAATGAACCATACCTTCCTTTTGACGATCGACAGGTTTTCCTCTAAGTGCTTCAATACCAAAGAACATTAATCGGCCGCCGTCTAAAGCTGGAAGTGGAAGTAAATTCATGATTCCTAAATTAATGCTTAATACTGCTGTCCAGTACATCAGCGTAAAGAAACCATGTTTTGCTACTTCTCCAGTTACTTGATAAATACCAACTGGTCCAGCCAAGTCATCAAGAGTGAAATGTCCAGCGATTAAATGAACTAACGCCTGAAGAATTAACATTGTGTATTCCCAAGTTTGTTGGAAGCCATACACAACAGCTTTAAATGGATTTTTTACAAATGGACTTTTGTACATAACGCCAATTTGTCCAACTTCTTCGCCATTTTCCAGCTTGACTGTATCTGGAACAATATTTAACTCGACAAGTTCTTCATTTCGCTCTACAATGACGGATAACTCTTTGCCGGCACTATTTTGAACATAACTTGTTAAATCAGCCCACTCATTAATAGGCTTTCCATTTATAGATTTCACATAGTCTCCGGCTTGCATACCAGCTACAGCTGCAGGACTGTTGTCTACTACTTCCGTAACAATCGGTTCATTTGTTGGTACTCCTTGGAAAATACCAAGAAGTAAAAAGATTGCAAAGGCTAAAAGAAAGTTAAATAAAGGACCAGCAAAAATTGTTAAAGTTCGGTTCCATAACGATTTCGCTTCGAATGTTCGGTCATAAGGAGCAATTAACGTTTCTTCACCATTTTCAACAATTATTGCATTGCGAGAAACATCAAAACGAACTAAACGCTCTTCTTCATCGTATCCTTCGATCCATAATTTTTTAGTTAAATCCGCTCGTTCCACTTCCATAAATAATACGTTCGGATTTTGAACATTTTGATTTAAATAAATCTTTTCGACCTTTTCTTCATTATTCAATATGAGCCCAACACGGTAGCCAGGTTGAAGTTCAATCCGATCAAAATCATCTCCGGCCATTCGTACATATCCGCCTAAAGGTAATAGTCGAATGGTGTATATTGTTTCCCCCTTCGTCATACCAAAAATTTTTGGCCCCATACCAATAGCAAATTCGCGCACTAAAATACCTGCTCTTTTTGCAAAAATAAAGTGTCCTAATTCATGAAAGAATACGATTAATCCGAATACGAGGATAAATGCTAAAATAGTTTGCATAAAATACCACCTTTAGAGCCAAGCTCGTGTTTATTGTACCATATGAAGCACTTTTTTTCTTGTTTCACTGTCTACATGCAAAATCGTTTCCAAATCAGGATTCAGTACATTGTGATGGTCATTCATGATGCGTTCGATAATCTCTTCAATCTGTAAAAATGCAATTTTTTCTTCTAAAAACAACTGTACTGCTGCTTCATTAGCTGCATTCATGGCCGTTAAAACTGTTCCGCCAATTCTTCCTGCTTCATAAGCCAGTTTTAATGCTCTGAATCGCTCAAAATCAACTTCTTTAAAATGTAGTTGTCCAATTTCAGCTAAATTTAATGACTTTCCACCAACAAGTGGCAATCGGTCTGGGTAACTTAATGCATATTGAATTGGTACACGCATATCTGGAGTTCCTAATTGAGCGATGACACTTGTATCATGGTATTCCACCATCGAGTGGATAATGCTTTCTTTATGAAGCAAGACATCAATTTGGTCAAAAGGCATGTCAAATAGTACATGGGCTTCAATCACTTCTAATCCTTTGTTCATCAACGTTGCAGAATCAATTGTAATTTTTGCACCCATTGACCAGTTCGGATGATTCAAGGCATCCTTGACTGTAACATTTTTTAATTCATCGCGAGTTTTATCACGAAATGCACCGCCAGAAGCTGTCAAAATTAACCGCTTAATTTGTTTTGGATTTTCCCCATTCATCGCCTGGAATATCGCTGAATGCTCACTGTCAACTGGTAATATCGGTGCATTATGTTTTTTTGCTTCTTTCATTACTAGATGACCAGCGGTAACAAGGGTCTCTTTATTAGCGATTGCAATCGTTTTTCCCATGCGAATGGCAGCTAATGTAGATGGCAAACCAACACTTCCTAAAACTGCATTCAATAAAACGCTCGTCTCAGGATGTGTTGCAACTTCTACTAAACCTTGTTCGCCGTATGTAAAATGTATATGAGGAAACTCTTTTTTTAATGCAAGTGCATCTTTTTCCTCTTGCACAGAAACTAACTCAGGTTGTAATGTTTTAATAATTTCTCTAGTTTTTTCTATATTTTTTCCTGCAGAAAAAGCAACAAGTTGGAACTCTTCTGGATGGGATTTTAATATATCATAAGTTTGCCATCCAATTGAGCCTGTTGCCCCTAACAAACTAATTTTTTTCAATTTGGGTCCTTCCCTTCATTAACTAACAAAATGCAACAAGTTGAATAATGGTAATACAAACAATAAACTATCGAATCGATCTAGTATTCCACCATGTCCAGGAAGAAGTTTTCCTGAATCTTTTACATCATAATGTCTTTTAATAGCAGATTCTACTAAATCACCTAATTGTCCAAAAATAGAGCTTACAATCGTTACAAGTATTAGTATAAACCAAGGTTTTTCAAAGGGGTAAATAAATTGCATAACACAGGCAGATACAACCGCTATCAAAATCCCTCCGAAAAATCCTTCAACCGTCTTATTAGGTGAAATTTCTGGCCATAGCTTGTTTTTCCCAAATTTTCTACCAGTAAAATATGCCCCTGAATCAGTAGACCAAACTACAAGTAAAGCAAAAATAATAAATTGTAACCCTGCATCTCTCGTTTCAATTAAATAATAAAATCCGATTCCTATATACAAAGCTGACAGTAGGACAAATCCAATTTCATCGAATGTAAAATGATTTTTTACAATGACAGAATGAATTAATAATAACAGTGCAGCAATGACAAGAAATTCTAATTTCGAATAAGATGTGATATCTTGGATTTTTGCCGCAAAATGATCAGGCATTAATAGCATATATACGGTCAGTAACCCAATTAAGCCTGGAACTGAGAAAATAGCCATCTTTTTCATGCGTAGTAGTTCGAACATTCCAACTGTAGCCATTGCGTAAACTAATAGAGTAAACGGGAGATTACCATATAATACAAACGGGATGAAAAAAGCTGCTGCTACTACACCCGTTATAATACGTTGCTTCAATACATTTCTTCTCCTTTCAATCCACCATAGCGACGATTTCTTTTTTGATAGGCTTGAATTGCTTCTAAGAAAGTTTCCTCATTAAAATCTGGCCATAGCGTATCCGTAAACCAAAACTCAGTATAGGCTAATTGCCAAAGCATAAAATTGCTTAATCGTACTTCTCCGCTTGTACGAATTAATAAATCTGGTTCCGGTAGATGTGATGTCATTAGATATTGGTTCATTGTTTCTTCAGTAATCGAATCAAAATTTAATGTTCCTTCTTGTACATCTATCATCATCTTTTTTATAGCATTCACAATTTCGGCACGGCTGCCATAATTCATCGCAAAATTCAAAATAAGCCCTGTATTATTTTTTGTTTTTTCTAACGCTTTATTTAAAGCTTTTTTTGTATGTTCTGGTAAACCTTCCTTTTCACCAATCATTTGCACGCGAATATTTCGTTCCATGATTTCAGGTAAAAAATCATTAAGAAATTTTTCTGGTAAGCTCATTAAAAATTCTACTTCCGATTTGGGACGCTTCCAGTTTTCTGTTGAAAAGGCATATAGTGTTAACACTTTCACACCTAAATCATCTGCCACACGTGCTATTTTTCTAACAGTTTTCATCCCCTCATGATGTCCAGCGATTCGTGGCATTGCACGCTTTTTTGCCCAACGTCCATTACCGTCCATGATGATTGCAATATGGGAAGGGATTACTTCAAGATTGATGCTTTCTTCGGCTATTTTTTTCTCATATTTAGTTTTATTAAAAAAATTTTTTAATACCATTTATTCCCCCACCTGACAACGTTTTGGACGTATTCTTATTAATAATATCAAAAACAAATATACGTGTCTTTTATTTCCTTGATCATTATTCGTATTTTTTGTAATGTTTTACTATCATATGTATTTTTTGTTCAATCATATCAATAATAATTGATGGATAAAACATAGATGAGATAAATGAAAATGACGTCCTAGATGAAAGGACGTCACATTCCTACAGAAAGTTCTGTTATAACTGAGTAAGCATTAAATTGCAAGGATTTCTTCTTCTTTTTCTTTTGCCAAATTTTCCACTTTTGCAATAAAATCATCAGTTAATTTTTGAATATCATTTACTTGACCACGTAGTTCGTCTTCCGTAATCTCACCATTTTTCTCCATTTTCTTCAAATCATCATTCGCATCACGACGAACGTTACGAATTGCAACTTTTGCGTCTTCCGCTTCTTTTTTCACGATTTTCACTAATTCTTTGCGACGTTCTTCTGTTAAAGGTGGAATTGTTAAACGGATGACATTTCCATCGTTTGTAGGCGTAATACCAATATCAGATTTTAAAATCGCTTTTTCAATTTCACTTAAAATTGATTTATCATAAGGTGTAATGACAAGGAGTCGTGCTTCTGGAACCGAAATACCAGCAAGTTGGTTAACCGGTGTTGGTACCCCATAATAATCAACAGTGATTCGATCGAGTAATGAAGCGTTTGCTCGACCAGCACGAATTGAAGCAAGTTCGCGGGTAAAGGCAGCAATGGATTTGTTCATTTTTTCCTTCGCTTGTTCATATACATTATTTGACATTATGCATTCCTCCTAACAACTGTCCCAATTTTATCACCTAAAACGGCACGTTTAATATTACCTTTTTCCATAATAGAGAATACTATTAATGGGATGTCGTTGTCCATACATAAAGTGGAAGCAGTGGAATCCATCACTTGTAAACCTTGTTGAATGACATCTAAATAAGTGAGTGTATCATATTTCACTGCATCTTCGTGAGTTTTTGGATCCGCAGAATAAACACCATCGACATTATTTTTCGCCATTAAAATGGCTTCTGCTTCTATTTCTGCAGCTCTTAATGCAGCTGTTGTATCTGTAGAGAAAAATGGATTTCCAGTACCAGCAGCGAAGATTACTACACGTCCTTTTTCAAGATGACGCACTGCTTTTCTACGTATGTAAGGTTCCGCCACTTGGGTCATTACGATTGAAGATTGCACTCGAGTTTCCACGTTGAGTTTTTCTAATGCATCTTGAAGTGCAAGAGAGTTCATCACAGTCGCAAGCATTCCCATATAGTCGGCAGAAGCACGATCCATTCCCATTTCACTTCCTATTTTACCACGCCAGATGTTTCCTCCGCCAACTACAACTGCAACTTCAACACCAAGATCTACAACTTCTTTAATATCTTCAGCAACTGACTTAATGATTTTTGGCGAGATGCCGAATCCTGCTTCTCCTGCCAATGCCTCACCACTAATTTTGATTACAACTCGTTTATACTGCGGCACACTCATAGTAAACCTCCGTTATGTGAATAATGTATTTTCATTTCTGAAAAATAGGGAACACTTAGAGTGCTCCCCATAAAGTTTGTGTATTTATCCTACAATTATTTACCTTTCACTTGGCTCATAACTTCTTCTGCAAAGTTGTCTGCACGTTTTTCAATACCTTCTCCAACTTCATAACGCACGAATGAAGTTACGTTACCGCCAGTAGATTTCACGAAATCGCGTACTTTTTTATCAGAATCTTTAACAAATGCTTGATCAAGTAAGCAAACTTGTTCGAAGAATTTTCCAAGACGACCTTCAACCATTTTTGCCACAATATTTTCTGGTTTACCTTCGTTTAATGCTTGTTCTGTTAACACTTTGCGTTCACGTTCAACTTCTTCCGCAGGTACTTCTTCGCGAGTAATGTATTTTGGATTGATTGCAGCGATATGCATAGCGATATCTTTTGCAGCATCGCTGTCTGTTGAACCTTCAAGTACAACTAAAACTCCGATACGTCCACCCATGTGTAAGTAAGAACCGAATGTATCAGCATCTGTTTTAGTTTTCACTTCGAAACGACGAAGAGTGATTTTTTCACCAATTGTTGCAACAGCAGAAGAAATTTGTTCTGCGATGCTAACACCTTCTTCATTTTTTACTTCTAAAGCAGCTTCTAAAGATTCAGGTTTAGCTTTTAATAATTGTGCCGCTAAGTTTTTTACTAATTCTTGGAATTGGCTGTTTTTCGCAACGAAGTCAGTTTCAGCGTTTACTTCTAAAATTACAGCATCGTTACCTTCAGTTAAAATGTAAGTTGTACCTTCCGCAGCGATACGATCAGCTTTTTTACTTGCAGATGATAAACCTTTTTCACGTAGGTAATCGATTGCAGCATCGATATCACCGTTCGTTTCTACAAGGGCTTTTTTACAATCCATCATACCTGCGCCCGTTTTTTCACGAAGTTCTTTTACTAATTGAGCAGTAATTGCCATTGAAAGTTCCTCCTTGGATAATTTATGTTTACTATAAGTTTTAGCCTTTTTATATAATAAGAAACCTTAGTTTCTTAAAAAAAGGTGATAAGTGAAACATCCACTTATCACCCTTTGTAGTAGTGAATTACTCAGCAACTACTTCTTCAGCTGGAGCTTCTGATTCACCTTGTTTAGACTCGATAAGAGCATCTGCCATTTTAGCAGTTAATAATTTTACAGCACGAATCGCATCATCGTTTGCAGGAATTACGTAGTCAATTTCATCTGGATCGCAGTTTGTATCTACAATTCCTACAATCGGAATATTTAATTTACGAGCTTCAGCTACAGCGATACGTTCTTTACGTGGGTCTACTACGAACATTACGTCAGGTAATTCAGTCATTTCACGAATACCGCCAAGGAATTTCACTAAACGTTCATGTTCTTTTTTCAATTTCGTAACTTCTTTTTTAGGAAGAACGTCAAAAATTCCTTCTTCTTCCATTTTCTCAATTTCTTTCATACGAGCAACACGTTTTTTAATTGTGTCGAAGTTTGTTAACGTTCCACCTAACCAACGTTGGTTAATGTAGAAGTTGCCTGAACGTTCAGCTTCCTCTTTAATAGCGTCTTGTGCTTGTTTTTTTGTACCAACAAAAAGAACTTTTCCGCCATTAGCGCCAACTTCACGCATGAACTCGTAAGCTTCTTCTAATTTTTTTACAGTTTTTTGTAAGTCGATAATGTAAATGCCGTTACGTTCAACAAAAATGTATTTTTTCATTTTTGGATTCCAACGGCGAGTTTGGTGTCCGAAATGTACACCAGCTTCAAGTAATTGTTTCATTGAAATTACTGACATGAATTTTCCTCCTAAATATATTGGTTTTGTTCCTCCGCATTTCTCATCTGAATAAGCAACTTAAAGAAAATCTTTAAGCACCACTTATTCATCAAAATGCGTGTGTAATAATCACACCACTTGGTAATATAACACAATCCCTTTTACTGTGCAAGGAATTTTATGAATTGAACTTTAATAAAAGTTCAATTTCCGTTTTTCCTTTTTGCGTAATTTTTGCGATTTCCTCAATCGATTTACCTTCTTGATGAAGAGCAACGATTTTTTCTTTGAGTGTTGGTGATGTCATTTGTAAATTAGTTTCAGTGAGTTTTTGCTGTTTTTCTTCATTTACCGCCTCTTCATTCACCTTCTCTCTATTAGACGTATGAGATTTTTGTTGTTGAATGTAGGCATTTTTTGCAACAGCTTTCGGAATCACTTGCAACTTTTCTATTTTTGGATTCCCATTGTTTTCTTCATTTTTTAATTGAACACTGTCTTTATTAATATGATCAGAAATTTGTTTATTTATTTGTTCATTTGCCATGTTATAGCTTTCATTTGATTGAGGTTTTGATAGCTTTATTAATTCATCAATAAAACGCTCATTTTCTTCCTTCACTTCCATCAAATAGACGCTAATTGCATTTTCCATTTCTTCCATTAATTTATCTTGTCGCAATTCCAAATCTTTAAATTTAGCGATTTTCGCATTTAAAATGAAAATGAGGAAAAAGCTAATCAATTGAGAAATAATCAATAGAATGATGATTATGGTAGTCATAAAATCTCCTATCCGCTAAAATCTATATACTTTCCTTTATATGGATGTTGTACTCTCTGCTGTTCTTGTTGTTGTTTCTTTTGTCCATTGTGATTGTTGGATGATTGTTTTCCTTTTCGTTTTTTTTCTTTTTCTTCTTCAGAAACTTCTGAGATTTTTTCGGTGTCATTCACGCTAAGCTGCTTTCTTTCAATCTCTCTTTTTAACGACTCGTTAGCATTATATTGTTGCTGAACGACGTGCTGTTGATGCTCCCCAACCATTTTCCCAGCGTCAACAGTTTTCGGAATAGCAATTTGTAATTCAACACCTTTTAAACTCATTAGCTCCTCCTAATTTAAGCATTAGCCTCGCTTGATAGCAGTTTTCTCAATTTCAATAACGCTTTTGAGTGAATCTGCGAAATACGAGATGTGGATAAATCTAACATTTCTCCAATTTCCGTCAATGTCATTTCTTCAGAATAAAATAGACTTAATACAAGTTGTTCCTTCTCACTTAACTTTTTAATATTTTCAGCAAGTTCGTCCACTAGTTCTTTATGAAGCGCCTCTTGTTCAGGTGTTCGTGTATTTTCATCTCGAATGACACAAGCTTTCCCATCAGTATCTTCAGAATCTTGCTGCGTTTCGTTTAGAGATAATATATTTGAAAAGAAATGTTCTTGTACTGTTTGATATACTTCTTCGACAGGCATATTCATATGTTCTGCCAGTTCTTCAGGTGTTGCATGGCGCATTAATTTTTGTTCTAATTGTTCAATTGTAGCTTCCATTTTTTTCGCTTTTTCCCTTGCAGTACGAGGTAGCCAATCCTCTTTTCTTAGGCCATCAATAATGGCTCCCCGTACACGAAAAGATGCGTATGTATCAAACTTTAAATCTCTATTAATATCAAATTTATTTAAAGCGTCAAATAGTCCCATCATACCTAAGCTAGTCAAATCATCCCGAGACACATTTTTTGGCAATCCAGTACCTATACGTTGAACATGATAGGACACAAGCGGTATGTATTTTTTTATTAGTAAATTCCCTGCATGCGGATCTCGATCTTTTATCCAGCTATTCCATAATTTTTGTTCATCTAGCTTACTTACCATCGAATCCACCTTTCTTTAACAAACGCTTTTCTTTCCATTATTATACCAAATATAGGTTTAAAAAACACAGCATTCTATAGGACTAAATCATTTACTAACCATTAGAAAATTCCTCTTAATAGATATGAAAAAAGAGCCTAAATTCGGCTCTCTACAATTTATAAAATAGTTCTTAGGTATCTCTTTCTTCTAGCAACCTACGCACGACATCTGCAATTTCTTCTGGATTTTCATCTTGAAAATCATTAGAAGCTCTTCTAAATCTATTATCCATTTCCTCATCCATTATATTTTCACTGTTCTTAGATGCAACTTCTTCAATAAAATCTGCAAAAAGCGCGTCATCGGGTGTATACAAAATATAGCCTATTAAATACCGTACAGCGAACATTACAACAAAGGCAGCGAGTGCAACAATGAATGAAACAAGTAAAATCTGCGAAGGAAATATAGAAATTTGAAACATAATCGCAAAGGTAATGGTAAATGCTATTAAACTACCCCAACAATTATAAAATATAGAGCCATACATCATATTTCGCTCACCCCTTTATTGACTGTTCGAATCATTAATTTACTAGTATCAGGATCAAATTCAATCGTCCTACCGCTATTACCACCTGTATCTTCCGCAATGAGAGGAATCCCCAATTCTTTTAATACTTTTTTCACAGCTTCAACATTGCGAGGACCTATTCTCATCATATTCTTATCTGAAGCAAATTGGAACATTTGGGCTCCACCAGCTATTTTGGCCTTTAACCGATACTTTTGAGCCCCTTCTACTAATAACATCTCTAGTAGACCTTGAATACCAGTATCGGCAAATTTTGCACAATTGATTGTTTCTGAACGGCTTAATGAAGAATCCGGTAACATAATATGAACAAGCCCTGCAACCTTCTTCGTTTCATCATATAAAACGACTCCCACACATGATCCTAGTCCCGAAGTTCGAATCGTATCCGGAGATTTGACTACATCCATTTGGGCAATTCCAACTTTAACTACCTTTCCTTCCTTCGATGCAAACATACTATTCGACCCCTAACGCCTTAAATATTACATTAAAAGACTCAGGGTCAGGTAATAATAAAAAGTGCCCTTTCATTTCTGTATTTTCAAGCCCTTCTTCCGAAATGGATGTATTGATGACAATCACATAGTCGCTTACTTGAGAAATTTCAATGAGGCCAATACTAATGATTGCCCCAAACATATCAATGCTTAAACCAGGTACTGTAGGATACATTTTTAATTGCAAAAAATCAGACAAGGCGGATAGATAAGATCCAGATAATATGTTTCCCATTTCTTGCATTGCGGACATTCCGATGAAAGAGCCATTGGATTGAAAATCGAACAGGTCATCTTGAATGAGATGTTGAATGAACCGATTGGCCTGTTCAATCGGCAATATGAAAAACATGCTTCCTTCTAAATCGCCTTCGATTCGCAAGAAAATACCTACAACTACTTTTTCCGGTCCGCCAGCTAAATCCATCATTTCATTAAATGTAATCATTTCTACTTTTGGGACGCGCATTTCGATTTTTTTCTTTAGCAAATCCGATAAAGCAGTCGCTGCATGAGCTGCACCTATATTTCCAATCTCCTTCAGAATGTCTAAATGCATAGAATTAATTTTAGGATGCCCCATATGAATCCCTACTTTTTTAATATACTATTCAGATATATTTAATACTTTATCTAAATGTAGCAATATTAATAAACGATTATCAATTTTAGCAACCCCTGAGATGAATGCTTCTTCTATCACACCTACTACTTCTGGTTGAGGTTCAATAGAATTCACTGGAAGATCTATGACATCGTTCGCGGAATCTACTACAAATCCTACTTCCATGTCATCAAACTGAACAATAATAATTCTTACGGATTCAGTATTTTCCGATGATGGAAGACCAAAACGTTCACGCAAATCAATAATAGGTGTTACAACTCCGCGCAAATTGATGACACCTTTTACGAATTTTTCTGTTCTTGGTACTCGAGTAATATGCATCATTTTCTCAATACCTTGAACTTGGCTTACAGGAATAGCATATTCCTTATCCATTAATTGGAAAACTATTACTTTTATACTTTCTTGCTCTACTACAGTTGCCATTTACAACACCTCATTTCATGGAATTATTTCATTAACGCATTAATATCAATAATTAACGCTACTTGTCCATTACCTAAAATTGTTGCACCTGAAATGGCAAAAATATTTTTTAAATAGTTGCCTAATGATTTTAAAACAATTTCTTGTTGGCCAATGAATGAATCAACGACTAAACCAGCTAATTTATCACCTTTTCGAACAATCACAACAGATAAATACTCATCATCATAAATTTCATTGCGCGGTACTTCAAATACTTCATCTAAGAAAATTAACGGAACAACTTTTCCTCGGAAATCAATTACTTTTTGATTATGAGCATTTAAAATCTCAGATTTCTTAATAATTGAAGTTTCGATAATTGATGATAACGGAATCGCATAAATTTCTTTCTCAATTTCTACGAGCATGACAGAAATAATAGATAGTGTTAATGGCAATTGAATGGAGAATTTCGAACCAACATCTTGTTCTGACTCAATAGAAATGCTGCCTCCAAGAGACTGAATCGTTGTTTTTACTACGTCTAAGCCGACACCGCGCCCAGAAACATCCGTTATCTTTTCAGCTGTTGAGAAACCTGATTCAAATATGAGTTCATTAATTTGCTTATCGGTTAATACTAACGCCGATTCTTTCGTCACAATACCTCGATCGATTGCCTTTTTTAATACTTTATCTTTGTTGATTCCAGCCCCGTCATCTTCTATTTCAATAAATACATAATTTCCACTATGATATGCCCGTAAGATGACCGTACCTTCTTCTGGTTTACCTTTTGCTTTTCTCACTTCCGGACTTTCGATACCATGGTCTACAGAATTACGGATTAGGTGAACTAACGGATCGCCAATTTCATCGATTACTGTACGGTCTAGTTCCGTTTCTGCACCGATAATTTCCAGATTTATTTTTTTATTTAAATCTCTGGATAAAGAACGAACCATTTTAGGGAAGCGGTTAAATACCGTTTCAATTGGAATCATGCGCATTGTAAGGACAATATTTTGTAAATCTCCCATCGTACGGCTCATTCGCTCAACTGTTTCTGTTAATTCTGAATGTTTAACATCTGTCGCAATCGATTGTAATCGTCCCCGGTCTATTACTAATTCTTCAAATAGATTCATTAAAATATCAAGGCGCTCGATGCTTACCCGAATCGTTTTTGACTGTGCACTTTGTTTCGTCGCATTCGATTCTTTCTTTAACGGTTCAGATTTTTTCTGCTGTTTTGAAGGTTGTTGTTCAGATTTTTTTGATTCTTGTTGAAGTTGTTCTTTTGAAACCAATTCTTCTTTGCTTGCTTCTTTAATCATTTCTTTCGTCAATGGTATTACTACAACTTTATCAATCTCAGAAACTTTATTAATTTTCTTTTGAATTTCTTCCGCAGAATCTTTCGTAATGAATGTTACTTGGAATGTTTGATCGAACTGTTCTTCCTCAAGCTTTTCAACCGTTGGAAAAGATTTTAATACTTCACCATTTTTTTCCAAAACCTCAAAAACCATGTATACTCGAGCTGCCTTTAATAGACAGTCAGGTCGAAGGGAAACAGTAATTTCATATACATTAAACCCTTGTTCTTTCGATTGTTGCAATACTGTAACATCGTACTCATCATAAATTAAATATCGGTCAGTAGTAGGTTCTTCCGTGTATACATCTGCTGCCATTTCTTGTTCAGTTGGAGTGCTTGTAGGAATCAGTTGACCTGCTTCAATCGCTTTTAATTTCGATACTATATCGGAAACATCCCGTTTCCCATCACCGCCATTTGCTATATCCACTATCATCGCTTCTAAATGGTCTACCGATTCAAATACAATATCTAATAGATTTGAATCAACAACGATTTTTTCATTTCGAATGGCATCTAGAACGTTTTCCATTTTATGTGTTAAATCCGCTAAGTCTTCAAATCCCATCGTAGCAGCCATTCCTTTTAATGTATGAGCCGAGCGGAAAATCTCATTAACGATGTATAAATCATTCGGATTCTTTTCAAGTTCTAATAATTGATCGCTACAAGCTTGTAAATGTTCTTTACTTTCTTCTATAAACATGTCCAAATATTGCTGATTCATTTCCATTCGAAAACACTCCCTTTATGACAAATATTTCATCATTGTCTCTGAAATTTCATCTAAATTGACTACTTCATCAACTAACTTTGTCTCAACGGCAGCTTTTGGCATACCATAAACGATACAAGTTTCAGCTGATTCAGCAATCGCGATGACATTTCCAGATTTCTTCAATGCCATTAACCCTTTAGAACCGTCATTACCCATCCCAGTCATGATGATTGCAATTTTATCTAATTCATTAAACTGGCTAATATTTTCAAAGAGAACATCAACGCTTGGTCTGTGGCCAGCTCTTGGTGGTTCCTGATTATCTAAAACAATTTGATAATGTTGGCCATTTTTTTTCATTTTTAAATGGTAACCACCTGGTGCAATATAAGCTGTTCCTTTTTCAACGATTTCACCCTGTTCAGCTTCCTTCACTCGGATTTTACTAAGATGGTTTAACCTGTCTGCTAATGATTTTGTAAACCCTGGTGGCATATGTTGAACAATTAATATGGGTGCCGATAAGGATTCAGGCAAATTTGTCATCACTTCTTGCAAAGCTCGTGGCCCACCAGTTGATGTACCTATTAATACAATCTTCTCTGAAGTTTTTGTCCAATTTTTATTACTAGTAGATGAAAATTCTGTTACTACTTGCGTTTCATTAGTGTTTAGGGTTGTTTCTTGTTGAATATTGTTTATATAATGTTTTTTTGGATTAATTTGCTTTCTTAATTTTTCAATCGGAATTTTTGAAGCGAGCTCTACTTTTCGAATAAGCTCGTCCTTAACTTTATGTAAATCAAGAGAAATCGTGCCCCCAGGTTTTGTCACAAAATCAACTGCCCCATATTCCATTGCCTGCAATGTTTTCTGAGCACCTTTTTCAGTAAAACTGGATATCATAACGACAGGAACAGGGGAAATTTCCATTATATGCTTTAACGTTTCAATACCATTTAATTCCGGCATTTCAACATCCATTGTGACAACATCTGGGTTTAGTTGTTGAATTTTTTGAATTGCATCCTTTCCATTCCTTGCTGTACCAATTACTTCAATCGATGGATGTTGATGAAAGAAATCACTGATTACTTTCCTCATGAAAGCGGAATCGTCTACTATTAGCAATTTATGTTTTTTCGAAGGTTCCAATTAATCACGACCTTTCGAGAAAATACGTTTTAGTCTAGTAATAAATGAATTGGATGAAAGAGGAATCTCTTCTCCTAACTTATTATGAATAAAACGATTTACAATTTCATGTAATGATTTTGAAATTTGAGCATTTGGATATGAAATTGAAAAAGGAACTTGCTCAATCACTGCTTTTCTGACTGCACTATCCTCTGGCAACCAACCAAGAATCACAACTTCTTTTGATAAAAATTTCAACATTGCATTTTTTAGCCTCTGCAACGTTTCCCTTCCTTCTTCATTTGAAAACGCTCGATTACATAATAGATAAAATGTTTTACTCGGTTCTTTTAAATAAATGAATTTCATCATTGAATAGGCATCTGTAATCGAAGTTGGCTCAGCAGTTGTGATTACAATGACTTCCTCAATGGACGTAACCACATCTAGCGCCCAATTTGTTGCTCCTGCTCCCATATCGAATAAAATATAATCATAATTTTTCTGCAATTCTTCAAATGCATGTATGAAGGCATCAAACATCTCTTCTGACCATTCAATGACCGATGAAAAACCGGAACCTCCGGAAATGTAATGAATGTCTTGTGGACCTGCATAAATGATTTCTTCGAATGAAACATGTCCTTCTAAATAGTCCTTCAAATTATATTGAGCCTGTTTTCCTATTAAAATGTGAACATTTGCCATTCCGAGATCCATATCTAATATGACAACTTTTTTCCCACGTTTCGCTAGATTAATAGCAAAGTTTGTTGTAAAATTACTCTTTCCTACTCCGCCTTTACCGCTAACAACAGCGATGGATCTCCCTAATGCACCTTGACGCTCCAACATTTTCATTCGTAATTTTTCTGCTTGATCTCTCATTTGAATTCTCCTTGGAAGAACAATTCAAGTAATTTGTCTGCAGTTGCTTCTTCAATATCTTCCGGTACTTCTTGCCCAGTTGTATAGTAAGCAAGTCCTTTATTATATTTAATCATTAAATTATACATCGCGCCAATAGAATTTGTTTCATCAATTTTAGTGAAGACAAACTTCTCAACAGGTAATTCATTAAATTGTTCGATTATCGTTTCAATATCTTTCTCTTTAGCAGTCAAAGATAGAACAAGATAAGATTCAACTTCTTCATCGAAAGAAATCAGTTTCTTTAATTCATTCACATATTTTGCTTCTTTATAGTTGCGCCCAGCTGTATCAATGAACACTAAATCTAAATGTTCAAATTTTTTTATTGCTTCTTTATAATCATTGAAGTTGTAAACAATCTCTACGGGGGCTTGAAGAAGATTAGCGTATGTTTTTAACTGTTCAATTGCTGCAATTCGATATGTATCGGTTGTTATAAATCCGATTCTTTTCTTCTTCTCCAAAACACTTCGAGCTGCCATTTTAGCAATCGTCGTTGTTTTTCCTACCCCTGTCGGACCTAAGACACACACGTATTTTTTCTCATAGGATAAACCTCCTAATGGGAGGGGAGAAAGTTTCGCTTGTAAAATTTTTTTTGCAATGTTTTTTATTTCTTGATTAGATATTTCCTTCGTCGTTTGCATATGTACAAAAAGCTCATCACAAATGGCCGTGATGAGCTCTTGATTAAGCTCTTGACGTTTCATATATTCAGCAAATGGTTTAAGTTCATCAGGCAATGAAGATTGAATTGATTCATGTTTCATTGATTGTAATATTTTTTTTAAGCTGTCAATCTCTTCTTTTAGCTCCAAAACATTTCCTGCTATAGGTAGTTCGTCTTTTTTTGGAACGATGGGCTGAACTTTAACAGGGCTATCCATTTGTTCTGGCATATCAACTTTTGGACGTTCAACTACGTCAATTCCAGCCAGAACCTCAAAATTTTTCTGTCTTATCAATCCGAAAAATTTCTTTTTGACAATTACTTTAGAATTGATGATGACAGCATCTTCACCTAATTCTGAACGCACTTGTTTCATCGCTTCAGCAATAGAAGGTGCTATATATTTTTTCATTTTCATTCAACAGTCACCACCCCAACACTTTGGATTTCAACGTTCGCATCCAATTCATTATAAGACAATATAGGAATTTGTGGGAAATATCGTTCCGTTAATTGTCTTAAATACATTCGAATACCTGGTGAACATAAAATAATTGGCGTTTGTTCCATGTATGAAACTCTTTCCACTTCTTTTGCAATGGACTCAAGAACGTTTTGAGATTCTTGTGGATCCATCGCCAAGTAATTTCCGTGTTCTGTTTGCTGAACGCTATCTGCAATGATTTTTTCTAATTTTGCCGGAACGGTAATTACTTTTAATTGCGATCCGTCTTGTACATATTGCCTTGTAATTTGTCGTGCAAGGGCTTGTCTTACGTATTCTGTTAGTACATCCGTGTCACTTGTCAATTTTGCATAATCTGCCAAAGTTTCAAAAATAACTGGTAAGTTGCGAATCGAAACATGTTCCTTTAATAATTTTGCGAGTACTTTTTGAATTTCACCAATCGATAATGGGGTTGGTGTTAGTTCGTCGACTAAAATAGCATGTGTTTCTCTCAAATGATCGATCAGTTGCTTTGTTTCTTGTCGACCGAGTAGTTCATGAGCGTTTGCACGAATGACTTCTGTTAAATGTGTGGATACAACACTTGGCGGGTCAACAACAGTAAATCCTCGCATCTCCGCCTCTTCTTTTACTTCCTCAGTAATCCATTTTGCAGGGAGACCAAAAGATGGTTCAATTGTATCAATCCCTTCAATCGAATCGTCATCACCAGGGCTCATCGCTAAATAATGGTCTAATAATAATTCTCCCCTTGCCATTTCATTTCCTTTAATTTTAATACGATACTCATTCGGCTGTAATTGGATGTTATCTCGAATGCGTACAACAGGAATTACAAGACCTAGTTCTAATGCAAGCTGACGACGAATCATCACAACTCGGTCAAGCAAATCCCCACCTTGCTGCGCATCAACTAAAGGAATTAAACCATAACCAAATTCAAATTCAATTGGATCAACATTTAATAAATTGACAACATTTTCTGGACTCTTCATTGTATCGGTTACTTGTTCTTCCTCAATTTCCAACAATTCTTCTGGGTCCTCTTCTTTTTTGCGACTCATTAAAAAGGCTCCAATGGCAAGTAATGCAGCAATTGGAATTGTAATCCAGTCAGGAATCGGAGTAAAGAGGCCAAGCAAGAAAATGGTTCCCGCTGCTACATAAAGCAATTTTGCTTGAGAGAATAATTGCCCTATTATATCTTCTCCGAGATTACCATCGCTTGCTGCTCGAGTTACTACAAGACCTGTTGCTGTTGATACAAGTAAGGCTGGAATTTGAGCAACGAGACCATCACCGACTGTTAATTTGGAGAAGTGGTCTGCCGCTTCAGAAAAAGAATATCCCATTTGTAACATCCCAATAAACAAACCAAAAATTAAGTTTATAAATACCATGATGATGGAAGCAATGGCGTCACCTTTTACAAATTTCGTAGCACCATCCATCGCCCCATAGAAATCTGCTTCTTTCGCAACTTTATCGCGACGTTCCCGTGCTTCCTTTTCAGAAATTAATCCTGCATTCAAATCTGCATCAATACTCATTTGCTTACCAGGCATCGCATCTAACGTGAAACGTGCTGCTACTTCCGCAACCCGTTCTGAACCTTTCGTAATAACGATAAAGTTCACAATGACAAGCAACATGAAAATAACTAAACCAACTAGTATATTACCGCCCGTTACGAATTCCCCGAACGTTTCAACGACGTCACCGGCATCTCCTTGAGAAAGAATGGCACGAGTAGTTGAAATACTCACACCAAGTCGGAACAACGTCAAAATCAATATAATTGACGGGAAAATCGCAAATTGCAACGCCTCTTTCATGTTCATTGCAGTGAGCAATACAAGTAAAGAAAGCGTAATATTAATGATGATTAAAAAACTTAGCAACCATGTTGGTAGAGGGATTACGAGCATCGCTACTATCACGATGATAAATGCTAATACTCCTAAGTCGCGAAATTTCATGTTTTTCCCTCCTACAAACTAAATTTTACGTTTAACTCGATAAACATAAGCTAATATTTCTGCCACTGCTTTGAAAAATTCTTCAGGCACTTCTTCACCAATTTCCACTTGATCATATAGCGCTCTTGCTAATGGTCTATTTTCTACCATGACGATATCATTTTCCTTTGCAATTAATTTGATTTTTTGTGCTACAAAGTCGACACCTTTTGCAACGACTTTAGGAGCTTCCATGGACTCATCATCATATCTTAAGGCAACTGCAAAGTGAGTTGGGTTTGTAATAACCACATCCGCTTTCGGTACTTCTTGCATCATGCGTCGCATAGCCATTTCTCGCTGCCGTTGCTTAATTTTCGATTTGATGAGTGGGTCCCCTTCCGTATTTTTATACTCATCTTTAATGTCCTGTTTCGACATTCTTAATTTTTTTTCATAATCGAATTTTTCATATATGTAATCTAGAATAGCGACTAATAGTAAGGCAATGGCACTAGCGATGCCCATCATAGCCGTTAGTTTTGCAACTATTATTAATGCTTCCCAAGGGCTATGAAATGCTAAAGACAATACATCGTCAAAATTAAGCCAAATAACAAATCCAGTTACTGTCCCAATAAATGCTACTTTTAACAAAGACTTAATTAAGTTCACAATAGCTCTTAATGAAATAATTTTCTTAATCCCTTTTATTGGATCAATTTTTTTCAAATCAAATTTTATTGTTTCTGTTGTAAACAAGAAACCAAATTGTAAAAAGTTAGAGAACATTGCCACAACCATTGCTACTACCATCACCGGTAATAAAATGACAGCCATTTCTGAAATAGAGTCAACATAGATATTCATGATGGCATCAACTGTCACTGTCTCAAAAAGTATGTATTTTTCAAAGGCTTGTATAAAAAAAGAAAGGAGACCTTTAAACATAAACGGTGCCATAAAGGTGAGAAAAAGAAAAAGGATTAAAAACAAAATCGCTGACGAAAAATCTTGGCTTTTTACAACTTGTCCCTTTTTTCGAGCATCTTTCCGTTTCTTTGGAGTCGCTTTTTCTGTTTTTTCACCAGCAAAATATTGTAAGTCTAAAGGAAGCAGTAACTTCAAATTATGCACCACCTAAAAACTGCATGAATTCACGCATAACGGTAATCATTAATTCAATCACCTTTTGCATCACTTCAATCATAATCCCCATTGAAATGAACAATACAAGAAATCCTACGATAATCTTTAATGGAAATCCTATAATAAAAATATTTAATTGAGGAACCGTTTTTCCGGTAATACCAATAGCAAGCGTTAATAAAAACAATGCTGCTACTAAAGGTGCTGACATTTGAAAAGCAACCGAAAAGACTACAGCAATCAACTTTACTGTAAATTCCGCCATGCCAGCATCCCCAAAGTTCGGAAAATGATTAATTGGAATAAACTGATAACTATAGTAAATTCCATCTAAAATAAGGTGGTGACCGTTAGTAGCAATTAATAAATATAAAATTAGTAAGTTAAAAAATTGCCCCATCATTGGACTTTGTGCACCGGTAAGCGGATCAACGATATTTGCCATGGCAAATCCCATTTCAAAATCGATAAAACCACCAGCTATTTGTACGATGGATATTATGATGGTTGCAGCTAATCCAATAATAAGCCCAATCATCGCTTCTTTCATAATAAGCAATATGTAATTCCCATCAATCGGAATCACTTCTGTTTGAATCGTATAATACATCATCCAAGCAAGCATTAAAGCTAACAAAATTTTTAATTGGGGTGGTATCGTACGATATGAAAAAAAAGGGACGGTAACAAAAAATGCAGAAATCCTTACAAACATTAATAGGAATACAGAAAATTGTGGTATGATTTCTAACATTTATGTCACCCTATGTATCGCGTTAAATTGTTCAAAATGTCAATAAAGTATTCTGACATTTTTGACACCATCCATGGTCCAAAAAATACGATGGCTACTAACACCGCAATTATTTTCGGAGCAAACGCCAATGTTTGTTCTTGAATAGACGTTGTAGCTTGGAAAATGCTGATGATTAGACCAGTAACTAAAGCCACTAACATTAGTGGACCTGCAACTAAGAGGACAACCCATACCGCTTGTTCAGCTATTTGAATGACTGTTAATTGTGACATTGAGTTTCCTCCCTTAGAAACTTTGGAGTAAAGATTTAATGACTAAATACCATCCATCGACAAGTACAAATAATAAAATCTTAAATGGCAACGAAATCATGACAGGCGGTAACATCATCATCCCCATAGACATGAGTACACTTGCTACAACCATATCAATGACAATAAACGGAATGAAAATCATAAATCCCATTTGGAAAGCGGTTTTCAATTCACTCAAAGCATAAGCCGGTACCAATATGGTTAAAGGAATCTCCTCAATAGATTGTGGTCTTTCTGCTTGACTATATTGTAAAAACAGTTCCAAATCTCCTTGTCTTGTATGTTTTGCCATAAATTCCTTAAATGGAACACTTGCTCTAGAATATGCTTCTTCAAGGCCAATCTCTTCATTAAAGAGCGGTTGCAATGCTTCATCATTTACTTGTTGGAAGGTTGGAGCCATAATAAAGAAAGTTAAAAATAATGCTAACCCAATAATTACTTGATTGGGAGGCGTTTGATTCGTCGCTAAAGCTGTCCGAGTAAACGAAAGGACTATGACGATACGTGTAAATGATGTCATTAAAATTAAAATACTTGGTGCAAGTGATAATACTGTCAATAATAATAGTAATTTTACAGAAGTAGCGACGTTTGTAGGCTCAGAGTCAGAAAAGAATGAGATAAATTGTTCCATTATTTATCGCGCTCCTTTTCCTTCCATTTTTCGAGCTCGTCGCGACGCATCTTTTGAATTTCAGATAAACGCTGATTTAACATATTCCCGAAATCTGAATGATTACTATTTTCACGCGTTTTTGACTGCCCTTTCAATTTTTTAAATAATTCTGCAATGAATGGTGGACTTGTTGTTAACATTTGTTTTTCATTGTAAAGATTAAGCAACTTGTCAATTTCATCACGATTTGAAATTTCCTTAATGAGTTCTACATTTTCACCTACACCAACGATGTACAGCTTATCTCCAATTTGCAAAATTTGAACAGACTTTTGTGAACCTACTGAAATACCACCGATATTTCGAACAATTTGATTTTGTTGAAAATGATAGCTTTTTTTATTAATAAACTTTAACACCCAAATTAATAATAGGAGTACAAAAATGAGTGCGAGCAGCATTTTGATATAATCCCAAGCTGTAAGACCTACAGCTGCCGATTCTTTGACAGCTGTAGAATCTTGATTGAAAGTTTCAGGATTATCAAAATAGCCTTCGTCAATCATTTTATTTTTTTGGTTCGCAAAAGCGAGCTGTGCTGGAGCAGTCATTATAAAAACTGCGAACAACATAAGGACAATGCTAATTTTTTTATAAAGGTTTTTCATCTTTCCTATCAACCTATTGCTTTTTGGATTGCTTCAATAACACGATCTGCTTGGAATGGTTTTACGATAAAGTCTTTCGCACCCGCTTGGATGGCATCAATGACCATCGCTTGTTGACCCATAGCTGAACACATAATTACAACAGCGTTTGGATCAATCGATTTAATTTGTTTCAATGCTGTTATGCCGTCCATTTCTGGCATCGTGATGTCCATTGTCACTAAATCCGGTCGCAATTCATTATATTTTTCTACAGCCTGCATTCCATCTGCTGCCTCTCCAACTACTTCATAGCCATTCTTCGTCAAAATATCTTTAATCATCATGCGCATAAATGCTGCATCATCAACTATTAAGATTTTTTTAGACATAGTAAGATTCCTCCATTATTATTCTATCTTAGATTATTGATGCGTTCTTTCTGACTGATAATATCTGTAATTCTCACACCAAAGTTTTCATCAATGACTACAACTTCACCCTTCGCAATTAGGCGATTATTTACTAAAATATCAACTGGCTCACCAGCAAGTCGATCTAGCTCTATAATGGAACCTGAAGCTAATTGTAATATTTCTTTCACTGAATGCTTCGTCCGTCCTAATTCAACAGTTACTTGTAACGGAATATCAAGTAACATGTTTAAATTGCGAGCTTCTGCCTCTGTCATCTTCGGTTGATCAAATGTTGCAAATTGAGCTTGTTGAACATTCACCGGCTGAGGTTTTGGTTGTGAATAAGTAGTAAAACTTGGTATTTCCTGAGTAGTAGCAGCTTGCTGCTGATATACTGGTTGATTAGCCTGTTGTATTGATTGTTCCCATTGCGCTGTTGTGCTTTGTTGCATTGGCGATGCAGTTACTTGTTTCGGCTCAGCTTGTACTTGAGGTTGTGCCTCAGATTGATTCGCATCTGTATTTTCACCGAATAAGGATTTTACAAGCTTTTTACTTAGATCTAATGGTAGTAATTCCATGATTGTAGAATCTACTAAATCCCCGATGAGTAAACGGAAGGAAACTCTTACCAATATTTCATCATCAGGAATATTCTCTCCACCTTTATTTTCCTTAATATTTAATAATGCTAGAGAAGGTGGTGAAATATCTACTTTTTTGTTAAACATCGTAGACATGGAGGTTGCAGCTGAACCCATCATTTGATTCATCGCTTCTTGAACAGCACTTAATTGGATTTCTCCTAAATCTGGGTTCGGATTACGTCCATCTCCTCCAAGCATTAAATCTGCAATGATTGCAGCGTCTGATTGTTTAATGACTAATAAATTCACACCGCTTATACCAGTTGTATATTCTACTGATACAGCAACATATGGATGTGGAAATTCTTCTTCCAAATTATTTCTATTAATTAGTGACACTACAGGAGTTGTTATTTCAACTTTTTGCCCTAACAATGAAGATAGTGCAGTTGCTGAGCTCCCGAAAGAAATATTTCCTATTTCACCTAACGCATCGCGTTCCATTTCTGTTAAATAATCTTCAACAACTAATTTTTCGTTTGAATTTGTTTTAGAATTTGAAGCCATTTCCTCGATTTTATCATCTAGTGTTTCACCTCGAAGTAGGGCTTCAATTTCTTCTTGGGAGAGCATATCATCACTCATCTTCTTCTCCTCCTTTCAAAGTCTCAATAATCTGAACTGCCATTTTTTTCTTTAATTTACCCGGCTGAACAGTAAATTTTGGAATATCTCCAATTCTAAGAATTAATGGATCAGAAATTTTCTGATCGAGCTGGATGACATCACCGATATTCATCGTTAAAAAGTCTTCGATTGAAATCGTAGATGTACCGAGTTCAGCTACGAGCTGTAAGTCAGATTGTTTTACTTTTGTTTCTAACGCTTTGATTTGTGCTTCTGTTGGCTCTTTTGTATTCGATTGCATCCAGTATTGGACAGACAAATTATGTATAATTGGTTCCAATACGACATGTGGAATACAAATGTTAATCATGCCAGAAGTTTCACCAATAACGGTATTCATTGAAATAACGATTACTGTTTCATTTGGTGAAATCATTTGTAAAAATTGTGGGTTCACTTCGAGTTCAACAAGCATTGGGTCAATTTCAGCGATATTTTCCCAAGCTTCACGCAAATTATCGAAGGAACGTTCAAATAAGTTTGTCATGATTTTTTGTTCGATTTCAGTTAAATTGTCAACATTTGAATAACTTGTACCGCTACCACCCATGAGGCGATCTAACATAGAGTAAGCAATGTTTGGATTGATCTCCATTAAAATATTACCATCTAAAGGCGGTACTTCAAATACATTTATTAATGTCATATTTGGAATCGAGCGAACAAATTCTTCAAAGGGAATTTGGTCAACAGATGCTACAGAAATTTGTACATATGTTCTAAGTTGAGCAGAAAAGAATGTAGTTAAAAGTCTTGCAAAGTTTTCATGAATTCGCGTCAGACTTCGAATTTGATCCTTTGAAAAACGAAGGGCACGCTTGAAATCATAAACTTTGACTTTTTTCTTTTCTTCTTCTTTTTTCATTTCATCTGCTGACATTTCCCCAGTAGAGATTGCTGAAAGCAGCGCATCGATTTCCGATTGGGATAATACATCACCTGGCATTTGACCACCTCCATTTCAACAGATTTCTTTACTGAATGATGTAGGAGGTAATGTATACTTGTTGCACTTCACCCTCTTGCATCAATTCATTTAATCGGGCTTTAATCGTTGATTCTAATAGAATTTTTCCTTCTTTTCCTTTTAGGTTTTCCTCCGTTAATTCAGATAGTTCCTCTATGATAATGTTATTTGTTTGGAAGTCGCGTTTAGCTAGTTCCTTTGCTGCTTTAGGGCTATCTGTTTGGATTTTCAATTCAATGCGAATATAATTTCCATCTGCTAAATTGGTCGTTATTTCAGGTACATCTACGCTAGATTCGATAATTTTATCGATGGTTGGTTCGAGGGTTGTAGATTGTTTATTGAATTGAGTCAATAAAACTACAAGTACAACCCCAATTAACGTAATCGACACTAAAATGATGAGCATTACTGTTAATAATTTATTATTCTTCATTTTCATCACCTCGTAGATGGGGGTTAGAAAGCACTTGAATCGTGCGATAATAATTTGTCACTTTTTTTCTAACTTCTTCTTCAGTTTCCTTTACAATATATTTCCGCCCAGTCGTTAGCGTAATGGTCGTATCTGGAAAGGATTCGACTGTTTCTATGTATAAAGCATTCAATGAAAATGTTTTGCCATTAAGGCGTGTTAGTTGAATCATTGAAATAGGGCCGGGAAGGATAGAGCCGGCCCGACCCTCCTTTTCTTTAAAATAATCTAAAGACTAGTAAGTTAAAAGATTACTAGATTGATTATCGTTTTAAGTTCACTAATTCTTCTAAAATTTGATCGGAAGTTGTAATTACGCGAGTATTTGCTTGGAAACCGCGTTGTGCCACGATCATTTCCGTAAACTCTTCTGATAGGTCCACATTTGACATTTCAAGGAACCCAGATTCGATAGAACCTATACCTGCTACGGTTGCAACTTGTGTATAGGCAGCTCCTGAGTTATTCGTTTCTTGATAATAGTTGTTTCCAACTTTTTGAAGACCACTGGCATTAGGGAATTTTGCCAACACAATTTGCCCTGCCCATTTTAATTCACCATTTGCATCAACAAATGTCACAGTACCATCTTGCCCGATACTCATTTCAGTAGCATCCGTCGGGATTCGAATTGGTGCATAATCTGTTGTCGCACCTGATATTGGTGTTGTGTTTTGTGGTGATAAATCACTCGAATCATTTTTCATTTTTACATCTTTAGCTAAAGGATAAGCAGTACTAGCAGTAGTCGAATTAACACCTCTTGGTGCAACACCAACCAAATATTTCCCCTCAGAATTTACAAGGAATCCATCTTTATCCATATAAAAGTTTCCTGCTCTAGTATATAAAACATTTGTAAAATAAAAATCAGCTTCTCCATCTTTAGTTCCCACATCTCTATTATAATTGCCCGATGCATCCGCCACCATAAAATATCCGTCCCCTGAAATCGCTAAATCAAGGGTGCGAGCAGTGGATTGCAAGGAACCTGTTGAGTGAATTGTATCAATAGCAGCCATTGTAGATCCTAATCCCACTTGTTTTGGGTTGACACCGCCTCGAGTTGCAGTAGCGGCTGAAGCACTGCCTATATTTTGTGAAACCATTTCTTTAAATATCGTTCTGCTTTTCTTAAATCCATGTGTATTCACATTGGAAATATTGTTCCCAATTACATCTAATTTTGTTTGGTGGTTACGCACACCTGAAATCGCAGAGTACATTGAACGTAGCATAAATGATCCTTCTCCTTTCAAATTATCATCATCATATTTCGTTTGCTTCTGTCAGTCCGCAAACGAAGGCATCCAGATTGGTCCTGCCTTATAACACAATAGTGCCATCAATATTTGTAAATAATTGTTCTTTTGCTTCATCCCGCTCCAAAACGGTTATAACGGTTCCATTTTTCGCACTGATGATTATCGCTGCTTGATCCATTAATACAAGCGGCTGCATGATTCCTTTTGAACGGGCTTCCATTACTTTATCGCTGACTTTTTTCCATTCTTGTTCTGAAATCTGGATATTTCGCTCGCGAATTCGTTCATTGGCATGCTTGCTGATTTTCAGCTCATTTTTCGCTTGTTCAAAATGCTCAATGAAGCTTGTCGTCTTTTTTTCTGTTGTTGGTTTCGAGCTATGTTTTAGATGAATCGGTTGTAATGGTACGTGCTGAAATTGTATTCGATGCATGGATTCACCAACCTTATTCACTGACAATTTCAAATTGCTCTTTCTTTAACCGAACTTGGTTATCTAAAATATATTCAATTGTTTGATTGTTTGTTGTCACAGCTTCGATGATTCCTTGAACAAGCTCACCGTTTTCATTTTGGTATTTGACAGTTTTTCCAATAAGTTTACTTGCCTCTACTAGAGGATTTTCAACTACAGGTTTTTCGCTATTCTTTTTTAAAATAGAAGAAATATTGCCTACAGTAATTTCTTTTCCATCATCTAATATAAACAATGGCATGCCGTTTTTAAATTTTATTTCAACGATAACCCCTTGGCCTTCGTTAATCATCGGCTTTCCTTTTTCATCCAATTTATCGGTAATTTCATGCCATTTTACTTCTTGCCCTATGAAAGATGTGTATGCCATCAATTGTGTTTGCAATTGTGATTCGAGCAAATCCTCCATTGCTTTCGTCATGTTCTGCATTTGTTCTAATGTTGAAAACTGAGCCATTTGAGCAATGAATTCTTTATCTTCTACTGGATTAGTTGGATCTTGATGCTGCAACTGAGTGATTAGAATTTTTAGAAAATCATCTTTACCAAGGATAGAGTTTCCTGTACGTTTTTCTACTTTTTTATTGTTAGATAAATAGTAATCATTTGTGATTTTTGACATTTCTACCATATGCTACACTTCCTCATTTACTAAAAATTCTTTAAAAGACAGTTTTTCATCATCTTGCTGCTCTTCTGAATCTTTATCATTTTCTTCAGACTGTTGCTGACCTTTAAACATATTGTTAAATAAATTTTGGTCACGTAAATCCGTCTCTTGTAAACTTTGTTGAATATCGATTCGATCAAGTTGAATGTTTTGTTGAACAAACGCTTGCTTTAATTGATGAATTTGACTATCCAGTAATTCTTTTCCAAGTGCAGTTGAAGCAAGCAATCTAGCAGAAATCACACCGTCTCTTTGTACTAATTCGATTCGAATAGATCCTAAATGTTCAGGATAAAGTTTTAATAATAATTTCGTTGTTCCTTGAGAATTGGATATTTGGCTACGTTGTAATATCGATTCAATTTGTTTTACTAATGATTCAGCCTGTGATCCATTATTTGTATTTGGCAAAGTAACCGTAATTGTTTTCGTTTCCGAATTTTGATGTAAAGAAATATTGGAAGTTGTATGAGCGTTAGAATCAACTTCTGTTTTTACCTGTTTAACTACGACTTGCTGGAAATTTTCTAATGAAAATTTGCCAGTTGATGTTGTCATTTCCTTTATAATTGTTTTTTCAATATTCAGTAAGAACGTTTTTAAGTTAGAAATCTGTTCTTGTTGTTCTAATTTTAATTGAGACTGTTCGCCAACTAATTGGGCTAATTTTATTACTTGCAAAAATTTCACTACATCTCTTTGTAATCTATTCTCTTCGCCAAATAAAATTGAAGTCATTTTGTCCAACAATCGCGACTCAACGTTGGCGTTTAAAGACTGCTGTTCATGATTTACGAGATGAATGAAATCCCAAATATTATCGATGCGAACTTCTTCTCCCAAAAGCTCTTGAGCAATTTCATTTAGTTGCTCAGTATTCATATTTAATAGTGTTAAAATGTCATCGATGTTTGACATTAATTCTTCTATTGTAATTACTTGCTCTTCTTCACCTTGGGAGAGTATAATCAATCCTTCATCGTTAGGAATTTCGAGTAAATCAAATATGTCTTCTACGGAATCAGCTTTTAATAGTGGTTGAATTTCTTTTTCTACCGTTTCCATAATTCCGGATGACATTTTCTCTTCACTTTGAACAACCTTAGTAAAAACATCACCAAACTTACTAAAACCTTCTTTGTTTTTGAAAACATTTTGCTGTCCTTTTATGGATCCTAACGATTGGGATTGAGATATAATAAATGGCATTCCTATACTCATTCTTTCACCTCCTTTCTAGTCGGTATTTGATTCTTTGTTTTTAGATAATAATTCTGTATATCTTGCAGCCTCTTTCGGATCCATTTTGGCTAAAACTTGAGAAAGTGTATCTGGCTTCAAATTCGATAATATTTCCAACGCTTGTTCATCTTTCATTTCTACAATGATTGGTGCAACTGCTTTAGCCGACATTTTTTCATAAGTGTTAACAATTTCTTTCAAATCTTTTTTTGATTCTTGTTTACCAGCTTCTAATTCTTCAATTCTTTTTCGCAATTCTTTCTGTATTGCTATATGATTTTCGTTCTCAGCTAAAGCAGTATTCAATTCGCTTTGTAATTTTTCAATTTGCGCATCTTTTTCTTGAATTTGCGCTTGTAATTCAACAATTTTATTGTCCATATCAATAGCGCTGGCAGGTGTTTCTTCGTCAGTACGAGGCAACATTTCAGAAGCCTTTTCGAAGATGTTCGTATTTGTAAATTGAGCAACGACGAGCAAAATGGCTATAACGAATAGCAGCGGAATAATCACCCAAGCGAAGAATTTTTGAAAAAATCCTGGTGATTTTTTTTCCATAAAATCTTCAGTATAATCATTTTTCAGCTTTTTGTTCACTTTCACCATAAAATCACCTAAATATCTTCTTGTTGTACATAAGTGAGGAAATCTCATCCAAGTGTTGAGCCTCTAGGCGATTTTGTTCCTCTTGAAATGCGCTATAATCCTTCTCTCGCATTTTTTCATACTTACGTACTTCCAAGTTTTTTTCTACTAATTTTTGTTCATACCATTGCATTTTTACACGTGCTTGTTTTACTTTTTGTTGTACTTCATCAATGGTATGTTCCAAACTATCAATAAACTTTGCAAAATGGTGGATTTCATCAATCGTTAGTCCATTTTTTAACCGCTCATTTTGATATTCAATTAAGTTTTCTTTTTTCTTTAACAATTCATATAATTGTGTCGCTACTTTTTCAAAAGATCGAACCGATTCTTTGTAAGCCATTTCTGTTTGCTGTTTTTCTTGTTCGCGAATTGTTAATAGTTTTTCAAATCGATACGTATATTGAACCATTATTTGCCACCGCCATTCGCTAAAGCAATTAGTTCATTAACACTTTCTTCAAGGGTTACTTTTTCTTTAAATCCTTGTTTTAAAAATTGAGTAATAAGGGGTTCATAATAAATCGCTTCGTCAATTTCTTTCGACGTTCCTTTTTTATAAGCCCCAATGTTTATTAAATCTTCTGATTTTGCATATGTATAATACAATTCTCTAATTCTCTCAGCAGCTTTTACATGTTCTTCAGAAGAAATATGATTCATTAAACGGCTGACACTTTTTAGTACGTTAATAGCCGGATATTGTCCTTTATTTGCTAAGGTGCGGTCTAATACGATATGTCCATCTAAAATACCTCGAACTGCATCTGCAATTGGTTCATTCATATCATCCCCATCAACAAGCACCGTATAAAAGGCCGTTATACTCCCTTTCATGCTTGTCCCGGTTCTTTCTAACAATTTCGGTAATATAGAAAAGACTGATGGCGTATAACCTTTTTGAGCAGGCGGTTCACCTGTTGCTAATCCAATCTCCCGTTGTGCCATTGCAACACGAGTAACAGAATCCATCATTAACATGACATTTAAACCTCGTTCTCGGAAATACTCAGCAATGGCTGTCGCAGTAAAAGCACCTTTTATCCTCATTAATGCAGGCTGATCACCTGTAGCTGCAATCACGATGGATCGTTTTAATCCTTCTTCACCTAAATCCCGTTCGATAAACTCCCTCACTTCTCTGCCGCGCTCACCAATAAGAGCTATCACATTTAAATCTGCTCTTGTGTTACGTGCAATCATGCCGAGAAGAGTACTTTTACCCACACCAGAACCTGCAAAAATACCAACCCTTTGTCCGCTTCCTACCGTCAACATCGCATCAATGGCTTTTACTCCCACTTCCAATTGCCGATCAATGGGCGGACGATGCAAAGGATTTGGAGGTTCGTTTTCTGTAGGTACCGAAACTAATCCTCTCGGAAGAGAAGTCCCATCAAAAGGGTTGCCTAGCGAATCTAGTACTTTTCCAATTAATTCTGGACCGACTTTAACTTCTAATGGACTCCCTGTTCCTTCCACTAAACAGCCAATAGAAATTTCTCGTACGGAAGTAAAAGGCATTAACATAACATACTCATCTTTAAAGCCTACTACTTCCGCTAAAATTACTTCGTGCCCTTTTTTCGTACGAACATGAATTTTGCATACGTCATTGATGGAACATTCTGGACCTTGAGATTCTATCAATAGTCCAACAACTCTCGTAACTTTTCCATATTTTTTGAACGTGTTGATGGCAGGTATATTGTTGACCAAGTCAGCCGCTTTCATCGGAATCAATCCTTACTCTCCAAAATTTCACTAAGCTTTAAGCGCAATTCTTTCAATTGTTCATCAATTGATAATACGATTCGCCCATGATTTGTTTCAATGTAGCTATCTGTATCGTTCAAATCTTCATTTACAAAGATTAAGAACGGAACATCCGGCGGGAACATTGCTGCTAGTTCATCTCGATTTTCAGTTACCAACTTGTAATATACTGGTGATAAATATAGTTTAATTTCTTTGCTTTCTTGCGCTTCTTTTAAACCTCTTCGAACTATGGATAAAAATAACGCTTCATCTTTTTCTAGCGATGCACCAATAATTTTTTCCGCTGATTTAATCGCCAAATCTAAAATAACATGTTCCTGCTCCTCAACATATTTCATTCCATTGATGCGAGCATTCTCAACTGTTTCATTCGCTAGTTTTAACGCATTTTCCATATCTGCAGTCGCTTTCTGAATTCCTTCTTCATAACCTTGTTGAAAGCCTTCATCATATGCTTCTTTTTGAAGAATGAGCTTTTCCTCTTGCCATTGCTGTCTTAATTTCTCGATTTCTTCTAGTTTCGCTTGGCAATACAATTCAAATTCTTCCCGCTTTGAAGAGATTTCTAGATTCGCTTCTTCCAGAATGCGATCTCGCTCTTTGTACACCACGTCTAATGTGATTGAATGCTCCTCTTCTCCTATATCCTGGGTAGAATCAAACTGTTTCGCAAAAAGATTTCGAATTTCAATTTGAACCGGCCCATTTTGCTTTTTAATTGCCTCGCTCGAACGGATTAACTTAGACAATGACGTCATCTCCTCCACCTCGAGCTATAATAATTTCTCCAGCTTCTTCTAATCGACGAATGATAGCAACAATTCTCATTTGTGCTTCTTCTACATCACGTAGGCGTACAGGTCCCATAATTTCCATCTCTTCTTTAAATGTATCCGCCATTCGTTGTGACATATTGCGGAAAATAATTTCTTTTACCTCATCACTACATACTTTCATTGCGAGCAGCAAGTCTTCATTTTCACAATCTCGAATAACTCGTTGAATTGAACGATTATCGAGAGTCACAATATCTTCAAATACAAACATGCGTTTTTTGATTTCTTCTGCCAACTCTGGATCTTGAATTTCAAGCGCATCGAGTATTGTTTTTTCTGTTTGGCGATCCACACCGTTTAATACTTCTACTACAGCATCGATGCCGCCAGTTTCCGTATAATCTTGCGTAAAAGTGGATGACAATTTTCTTTCCAATACCGATTCAATTTCACTAATGACTTCTGGTGAAGTCGATTCCATAGTGGCAATTCTTCTTGCGATATCCGCTTGCACTTCTTGTGGTAATGAAGATAAGATAACACCAGCTTGCTGCGGATCTAAATATGACAAAATTAACGCAATTGTTTGCGGATGCTCATTTTGTATAAAATTTAAGATTTGTGATGGATCAGCTTTTCTAGCAAAGTCGAAAGGTCGAACTTGCAAGGAAGATGTTAAACGATTGATAATATTTTGTGCCTGTTCAGGACCTAACGCCTTTTCTAATATTGTTTTTGCGTAGCCGATACCACCTTGCGAGATATAATCTTGAGCTAGAGCAATGTTATGAAATTCTTCGATAATCTGTTCTTTCACTTCAGGTTCAACTTTTTTCACTGCTGAAATTTCTAATGTAAGTCGTTCAATTTCCTCTTCAGATAAATGTTTATAAACATTTGCGGAAACTTCTGGTCCTAAAGAAATTAACAGCAGTGCAGCTTTTTGTTTTCCTGTTAAAAATTTCTTTTCTTTTTTAGACACAGTCGAACCTCCTATCCATTAATCTTCAGCTATCCAGCTCCGCAATAATTTTGCAAAATCTTCCGGTTTTTCTTTTGCCATTTTTTCTAATTGCTTGCGACGAACTGTAGATTCTGTTTCTTTTTCTTGATTAATATCTTCCACAAGCAACTCTTCTTGTTCTTCAATAATTTCCATAGCTTCTTCTTCCGCTTTTCGCTTTTTCGAACGCAAGATGTAAACAATAAGAAGAAGAATTGCAGCAACTAAAATTCCACCAACAACCCAAATCCACCATGGAATCACCGGTGTTTCTTCGATATTTTCTACGTCATTGCCATAGAATTGTTGAACAGAAACAACAATTTTGTTTTCAATTTCTTCATCTGTTAATTCTCCAGCAACTTCTTTATCAATTGAAGTTCGGACAATAGTTGCTAAAATTTGTTCAATATCTTCCACAACTGTAGCTGAAAGGGATGTTGGATCTTCAGGAACAGGTGGCTCAACCATGACTTGAATACCAATATCGCGAATTTTGTACGGGCTTTCTTGGATTACACGGTTAATGCGATTTACATCATTATTAATTGTTTCTTCAATTCGTTCGTAATCACCATTGCCATTTAAAGCTTCTTGATATCCGGTTGCATTATCAGTCGGATCGCCCATCTCCGTTGGACCTGTTGCGCCATTCATACCTGTATATGTTTCAGTAATGCGTTGGGCACTGATTTCAATGCCTTCCATATTCTCCTCATCTACAGGTTTTACTAATTTCTCCTCACGATTTTCTTTCTTAAAATCGATATCTGTAGTGACTGATACAACAACTTTGTTTTGTCCCATTAAGGTTCCAAGCATTTTTTGAACTTGACGTTCAAGATCACGTTCAATCGTTTTCTTTACATTCATTTGACCTTCTACAGAGTCGATTGAACCACTTCCAGCTATAGCGGATTCTAAATCGTAATATTCAGAATACTGATTAGATATTGTAATATTGTCTGTGCTTAAATTAGGAACACTTTTCGATACAAGGTTATATAATGTTTTAATTTGGTCATCAGTGAACTTATGACCTGGTTCAGTATGTAATACGACAGCAGCAGAAGCGTTTTGATTCTCCGCATTCTGATTAATGAATACACCTTTTTCTGGCATAGAAATCATAACTTTTGCATCTTTTACCCCATCGATTTTCTTTATGAGGTTTTCAAGTTCTGTTTCTAGGGCTTTATGCTTGATGACGTTAAATTCATTATCTGTCATACCAAAGCCAGCATTTTCTGTGAAGAAGGTTGTACTAATTCCTCCAGTTTCAGGGTATCCTTGTGCGGCTAAGGAAACTTTTATGGAATCAACTTGCTTTTCTGGAACTAAAATGTTCGTTCCACCTGGAGCAATTTCATATGTAACACCTTGAGAGCTTAATACTTCCGCAATCTCCCCAGTTTCCTTTGCTGATAATTCTGTGAAAAGGGGAACCATGTTTGTTCGAGTAGTAAAATATGTAATAATAGCCGCTATCGCTATAACCCCTACGAAGGTTCCAATTATTGCACCTTTCTGCTTCTTTGTCCGACTTTTCCAAAAATTAATGGAATCGGTTTTTAATTTATTAAGTCGATCATTCATTACAAATCCTCCGGTACTAGTGAATACACTAACATTTTATATTCCGTGCGTAACCGTAGATTATACAGTCATTCGCATAACTTCTTGATAAGCTTCAATTACTTTATTGCGAATTTCAACCGTAGCATTTAATGTAATGCTCGCCTTTTGTGCTGCAATCATTACATCATGCAACTCAACGTTTTCTCCATGAATCAACTTATTTGTTAATTCATCTGATTGAACTTGGTAATCATTTACTTTGTCAATCGCTTCTTTTAATGTATTGGCAAAACTTTTTTGCGCTTCAAATGGCGTTTGTTGATTGGATATCACTCTATTACCATTCACATTTTGAAGTGGAATAGATAAGTTTACTTGGTTTATTGCCACATCAATTCACCCCTCTCATTGTTCACCCTTATTTACCTATTTCTAAAGCCTTTGTTAACATCGCTTTACTTGCATTTAAAACGGTTATATTTGCTTCGTATGAACGAGTAGCAGAGATCAAATCGACCATTTCTTTTAACACATCGACATTAGGCATTTGTACATATCCATCCTCGTTTGCATCTGGATGGCTTGGATCATATACGAGTTTGAACGGCGTTTCATTATCCTCATTTATTTTTGTTACTTTTACTCCATTGCCTACGCCATTGCTCTTCCCTACTGCTTTATTTAAAAAGGATGAAAATGTACCTTCATTTGCAGTAAGTGTCACCGTTTTCCGACGGTACGGCTCCCATTCACCATTCACTTGTCTAGCACGAGTTGTATCAACATTCGCTATATTTGAGGAAATGACATCCATTCGTAAGCGTTGAGCAGTTAAAGCTGATGTTGTTGTATTGATGCTAGAAAAGATTGACATTACTATTTCCCTCCTTTAATGACTGTATTTAATGTATTGAATTTACCGTTAATGCGATCAATCAAAGCATTGTAGTAAATCGTATTTTTCGCTAATTCTGCTTGTTCTTTATCCATATCTACACCGTTGCCGTTATGGCGATATTGAAAGTTTTCATAACTATAAACAACATGGGTAGATTGTTCAAAACTAAAATCATAATGTCTCTTATCTGATTTGTTCGCCCTAAGTTGTTTTTCATTTTCATCATTCAATAGTTTTTTAAATTTGACATCTTTTGCCTTGTAATTAGGCGTATCGACATTTGCAATGTTATGTGCAATAGTCTTATTTTTTAGCGATGCGTATTTTAAACCATGCTCTAAGTTAATTATTGTTCCTCCAAACAAGTTCAAACCGTTCACCTCGTTCTATTTCATTACAAAAATGACAAATTTCTTACTCAACACTAGTATTTATTGTAAATAAGATAATTCACAGTGTCTATCGTCTTTTGGCACTTTTTCATAGTCTATCTGAATCAATTTTTCATGCCATTTTTTCAAAAAGTTCACATTTCGATAACAAAAGTTTCAATTCGACAAAATTTTTGACTTTGCAATTCTCAAAAGTTACTATCAGCTATCACTTAATCGGTAAAAAAGTACTACAATTATATAAAACTATTCCCTTAATGAAATTATTAAAAGGAAAATAAAACAGGCTGGGACATAACTAATAAAGTGAACGAGCTGCAAAAAGATTTTTTGTAAAAAATTGAGGCTCTATAATATTTGGTGTTGGTGAGTAAAAACCAGCACCAATTTTTTTGAACAAAAAAATGAGACAGTGACAAAACTCTGGTAAAATGTAATCGCCAAAACACATTTTCCAAAGGAGTTGTGTCACATGTCTCACCATCATTCTATACGAAACCTACTCAATATAAAAGACAAAAATATCACATTTGATGAAAATTTTTGTTCTACCGAAACGATCAAAAAAGTAAAAGTGAAAGTCTTTCATGGGACGTTAACGTATCAACCAAAAGCTTGTTATGCTTGTGGCCATGTCTTCGATGATCAAATCATTAAACACGGTTTTAAAACGTCTCTCATTAAAATGCCTAGCATTTCAGGTTTTCATACCTACTTAAAATTGCGTAAACAGCGTTATTTCTGTAAACATTGTCATGCCACGTTTACTTGAAAAACGAGCGTCGTGGCTAAAAACTGTTGTATTTCCAACAATACCAAAGAATCAATTGCTTTAAACGCCAAAGATAAAATATCCGAAAAAGATATTGCCATCAAACACAATGTATCTCATGCCACTGTCAGTCGAGTCATCGACAGCTTTTATAGCTACTATCAACCAAATGTTCACTACCTTCCACAGCATTTGTGTTTTGATGAGTTTAAATCAGTGAAATCCGCAGCTGGAGCGATGTCCTTTATTTTCTGCGACTCTGAAAGGTGGATATCGTGGAGGACCGGAGATTACATGTCCTCAAAGAGTATTTCTTACGGTATTCCAAGAAGGCGAGAGATGCGGTAAAAACGATTGTCATCGATATGTACAGCCCTTATATTTCCTTAATCCAAGAAGTTTTCCCTAAAGCGGAAATCGTACTCGACAAATTCCATATCCTCCAACTATTTAGCAGAGCTTTAAACAAAACGCGCATCAACGTCATGAATCGGGATAAAAAGAATTACAATAAATTGAAAAAATACTGGAAGCTCCTTCTGAAAGATCAAACAAAACTTGATTATAAGAACTATAAATATCATCGTTGCTTTAAAAAGCATATGTGTGAGGTGGAGATTCTCCACTATCTCATTGATTTAGATTCTGAATTAAAAGCGTCCTATGAGTTATACCAATACGTTCGACATTGCATCAAAACCAAAGACTTTGAGCTCTTGAAGAAAACCTTGGCGAATAAACAGAACAGCGTTTCCAGCTATATGAAAATCGCCATCAAGACAATCAACAAATACATCAATTACGTCGAGAATACGCTAAAGTACGATTATAATAACGGCATTTTAGAGGGGATTAATAACAAAATCAAGGTGATGAAACGCATTTCTTTCGGTTATCGATCCTTCTATCACTTTAGAAACCGAATATTCATTACCCAAAACTTAGCGAAAATAAAAACAGCTTAGGGGAACCTCGAATTTCCCCTAAGCCATCCGATTACATATTACCAAATAATGTCACTAAAATTTATTCACCAACACCATTTGACAAAGAACCTGTTTTTTTAGATTTGTCCCAACCTCGTTTTAATAGTTGTAGTTATTACACAACAATATTGTTATGAATTCATTATTCTAGTATAGGAAGAACTTGCTTATTTCATTTTAATTTCAGCTAAAGCCGTCAAAAACTTATCATTTAATACTTTAATATATGTTCCTTTCATGCCGAGAGATCTTGATTCAATTACTCCTGCAGACTCAAGTTTACGTAATGCGTTAACGATTACTGAACGCGTAATACCAACACGATCAGCAATTTTAGATGCAACGAGTAAACCTTCATTTCCATCTAGTTCCTCAAAAATATGTTCAATTGCTTCTAATTCACTATAAGAAAGGGAGTTGATAGCCATTTGCACGACTGCTTTACTGCGAGCTTCTTCCTCAATTTCTTCAGCTTTTTCACGCAAAATTTCCATGCCGACTACCGTCGCACCATACTCTGCTAAAATTAAATCATCGTCACCGAATCGTTCCTCTAAACGCCCTAAAATCAACGTACCTAAACGTTCACCACCGCCGATAATAGGAACAATTGTCGTTAAACCATTTTTGAAAATATCGCGGTTTTCAATAGGGAAAATTGTATAATCACTATTGATATCAATATTTGAAGATGTTTCATTGATGTCTTTCAGACTATTTGTATATTCTTCAGGGAATTGACGTTCTTCTAACATTTTTTTCATTCTGTCATTCTCGATTTTTTGATGAATGGAAATCCCCAATAATTTCCCTTTTCGACTAACAATAAATACATTACTATCAATCGTTTCACCTAATGTATCTGCCATCTCTTTGAAATTAACTGGTTTTCCAGCTGTTTTTTGCAACAATGCGTTAATTTTTCTAGTTTTTGTTAATAAATCCATATTAATTGCCTCCTAGGGTTACATTGTTCAATTATTATTGTAGAAAATGCTTTATACTTGTTTGCTAAAGTATTTATGTTAAAGGATAAATTGTGACAAATCTTTGTTCTTTGAAATTTCACCAAGTTTTTTGTCTACATATGAACGAGTGATTTGAATATGTGTTGGAGCAATTTCAGGTGCTTCGTAAGATAACTCCTCCAATAATCGCTCCATGATCGTATGCAATCTACGTGCACCAATATTATCCGTTTCTTGATTTACTTCCGTTGCAATTTCCGCAATGCGTTCAATTGCATCATCAGAAAAATCAATAGATACGCCTTCAGTTTCGAGCAAGGCTTTATATTGTAAAATAAGTGATTGATCAGGTTCTTTTAGAATCCGAACAAAGTCTTCTTTTGTTAACTTATCCAACTCTACTCGAATCGGGAAGCGACCTTGTAACTCTGGAATTAAATCACTCGGCTTCGACATATGGAAAGCTCCTGCAGCAATAAAGAGCATATAATCCGTTTTAACAGGTCCATATTTTGTCGTTACTGTAGATCCTTCTACAATTGGGAGAATATCTCTTTGCACTCCTTCACGCGAAACATCCGCAGACGAATGCTGACCTCTGCTTGCAATTTTATCAATTTCGTCGATGAAGATAATTCCAGATTGTTCTGCACGTTTAATCGCTTCTTGCGCTAGTTCTTCGGAATCGATTAACTTGTTCGCCTCTTCAATTGCTAATACCCGACGAGCATCTTTCACTTTCATGCGACGCTTTTTCGTTTTTTTCGGCACAAGACTTGATAACATATCTTGCATACCGCTAGAGCCTAGTTCAGGCATTCCCGGAATCATCATGTCTAGAAATGCTGTATTTTGTTCAGTCACTTCTACAGTTACCCATTCGTCTTCCAGTTTACCTGCTAATAAGTCTTCCTTTACTTTAGAACGTTTTAATCGAATTTCAGTTTCTTCTTGAGAATCCGTTTGGCTTTCCGTTTTTTGTCCACCAAATAAAAGTTCAAATGGATTTTGCGTCATTTTTGACTTAGATTTAGAAGGAACAAGCAATTTTACTAACACTTCATTAGCCTGTTGTTCTGCTTGATCTTTAACTTTTTCCATCATCTCTTCTTTCACAAGTCTTCTGGAAGCTTCAACAAGATCCCGAACCATCGATTCCACATCTCGGCCAACATAGCCCACTTCGGTAAACTTTGTTGCTTCAACTTTGACAAACGGAGCATTTGTTAACTTAGCTATTCTTCTTGCTATTTCCGTTTTACCGACACCGGTAGGACCAATCATCAATATATTTTTTGGAATCACTTCACTTTTTAGTTCATCACTAAGAAGCGATCTCCGGTATCTATTTCTTAACGCAATCGCTACTGCCCGTTTTGCAGCATCTTGACCAACAATATATCGGTTTAATTGTTCTACAATTTGTCTTGGCGTAAGTGTCGTCATCAGTTTAGCGCCTCCACAATAATGTTATGATTTGTATAAACGCAAATATCGGCTGCAATTGTTAGGGCCGCCTTTGCAATTTCTTCCGCTGTCATATGCTGCCCCGCATGTTGCTTTAAAGCTCTCCCTGCTGCAAGAGCATAGTTTCCTCCAGAGCCGATTGCAAGTATTCCATCATCTGGCTCAATTACTTCGCCGGTACCAGAAATAAGAAGCAACGTGTTTTTGTCCATGACAAGTAATAGCGCCTCTAATTGTCGGAGCATCTTATCTCCACGCCATTGTTTCGCTACTTCAACAGCTGCTCGTTGCAGATTGCCGCTATATTCATTCAATTTGGATTCAAACATTTCAAACAGCGTAAACGCATCAGCAACAGAACCCGCAAATCCCGCTAATACTTGCCCGTTAAATAATTTTCTCACTTTTCTAGCTGTATGCTTCATAACGACGGAATTCCCTAATGTAACTTGCCCATCTCCTGCCATTGCACATTTGCCATTATGATGAATGGCAAAAATCGTAGTAGCGTGCATTTCCAATTTTTATTCCTCCCTACCATTATGCTCTTGGATGCGACTTCATATAAGTACTTCGAAGGTGTTCCTTCGTCACGTGTGTATAAATTTGAGTGGAGGATAAATTCGCATGTCCTAGCAATTCTTGAACTGTACGTAAATCTGCCCCATTATTCAATAAATGCGTCGCAAAGGTATGTCTTAACATGTGAGGATAAATTTTCGTATGCATACAAGCATTTTGAATCATTTCATTTAAAATATAATGGACACCACGAGCAGTAAGTTCGCCTCCACGCATATTCACGAATAACCTGTTGTGCTTATTATTTTTCATAATCAATGGTCTTGCTTCATTGATATATTTTATTAAAGCATCATGAGCATATTGCCCAAATGGAACAATTCTTTCTTTCCTCCCTTTTCCCATCACCCGAAGAATGGAATAATGAAAATCGATATCGTCTAATTCAATCGATGTACACTCACTTACACGAATTCCTGTAGCATATAGTAATTCAAGTAGCGCCATATTGCGTAGTGATTTTAAATCGTCGCCTGCATTTGCTTCAAATAACTGTGCAAGTTCATCTTCATAAAAAAAATTGGGTAGTAATTTTTCTTTTTTCGGATGATATAAAGATAGAAAAGGCGAAAGGTCAATCCCATAATCTCGATTTAGAAAACGAAAAAATGTGCGAATGGAGGAAATTTTTCTAGAAACTGTTGTACGAGACAGTTTTTCTTCATATAGTTTGGTCACAAACAACCTTGCATGTATATACTCCACTTCGCGTAAATCGTCAACTCCTTCTGCTCTTAAAAAGGTAAGGAATTGGGTAATGTCTCGTTCATATTCCTTTACCGTATGAACAGAAAAATTTTTTTCCAATTGAATTACTCGGAGAAACTCATCCAAAGCTTTTGTTGGTTGAATATTCAACTTGGGTCACCTCTATTTCGAAGTACCATGAAGAAAATTGCGGCATTTAGGGCATATTTTTCGTCATTTCTTTATTGGAACACATACAGTGAAAACATCCATTCTCGACTGTATACCGAACTTCGAGATATATCAAGCAAAAAATCAGTAATTTTGTAAAAAATCAGTTTCCCTTCACAAATTGTTAAAAATTTAACCTTTTTTATCCACGTTTATTCAAAGATGATGACATAAATAATAGCCTCTAAACATTATATCAACATTTAGAGGCTAAAATCAATTATATAGTTTGAGTATTCATAAAATTCCGAATTGTTTCAATTGCTCGCTCAGCATGTTTTAATGCTCGTTCTTGCTTAGATTTTATTCGTTCACCTAATTCCGGGAAGATACCAAAGTTAACGTTCATCGGTTGGAAGTTGTTTGGATCTGCTTCAGTAATATAGCGGGCCATGCTACCTAACGCCGTTTCAATTGGGAATTCAATCGGTTCTTTCCCAAGTGCCAAGCGGGCTGCATTCACTCCCGCAATAAGTCCGCTACCAGCCGATTCAACATAGCCTTCCACTCCCGTCATTTGACCAGCAAAGAATAAATTAGAACGAGATTTCAATTGATAAGTTTTCTTTAATACTTTCGGTGAATTAATGAATGTGTTACGATGCATTACCCCGTAGCGTACAATCTCTACATTCTCTAAACCAGGAATTAATCGAAATACTTCTTTTTGCGCCCCCCATTTTAAATGAGTTTGGAATCCAACAATGTTATATAATGTGCCAGCTGCATTGTCTTGTCGTAGTTGTACAACCGCATATGGACGTTCGCCAGTTCTTGGATCTTCCAATCCGACTGGTTTTAAAGGACCAAATAATAATGTTTGCGGTCCACGCTTTGCCATCACTTCAATCGGCATACAACCTTCAAAGTAAATTTCCTTTTCAAATTCTTTCAATTCGACTACTTCTGCATTTACTAAAGCATCATAAAATCGTTCAAACTCTTCCTTTGTCATTGGACAGTTTAAATATGCAGCTTCTCCTTTATCATAACGTGATTTTAAATACACTTTATCCATATTGATGCTATCTTTTTCAACAATTGGGGCAGCAGCATCATAGAAGTAGAGATAATCTTCACCTGTCAATTGTTGAATTTTCTTAGCCAAAGTTTCAGAAGTTAATGGTCCAGTTGCGATTACCGTAATGCCTTCAGGTATTTCCGTTACTTCTTCATTAACTACTTCAACAAGAGGATGATTTTTTAATTGTTCTGTAATAAATCCAGAAAATTCATGGCGATCGACTGCGAGAGCGCCTCCTGCTGGAAGGCTAGCCTGGTCAGCAGCTTTAATAACTAATGAGTTCATCATTCTCATTTCTTCTTTTATTACTCCAACTGCGTTTGTAAGCGCATTCGCTCGCAATGAGTTGGAACAAACTAATTCTGCAAATTTGTCTGTATGATGAGCTGGTGTTTGTTTTACAGGTCTCATTTCATATAGTTTTACTTTTACACCACGGCTTGCAATCTGCCATGCCGCTTCGCTTCCTGCTAGTCCTGCACCAATTACATTTACTACTTGTTCTGTCATAATTATCATCTTCCTAACTTCATTGTGTTGGTTGTTCTTCGTAGTCACAATTTGTACATTGTACTTGAATACCTTTTTTCACTTTTTTCTCAACTAATAATGAACTACATTTTGGACAAGGTCTGCTGATCGGTTTATCCCATGAGACAAAATCGCATTCAGGATAATTTTCACAACCGTAAAAAATGCGTTTCGTTTTACTTTTTCTCTCCACAATTTCTCCAGTTTTACATTTTGGACATGTTACGCCGATTGGTTTTGTAATCGTCTTTGTATTTCGACATTCTGGGAAATTGGAACATGCCATGAATTTTCCATAACGGCCTAATTTAAATACCATTGGTGCTCCGCATTTTTCACAATCTTCTCCAGCAGGCTCATCTTTAATTTCGATTTTTTCAATCGCTTCATCAGCATGCTTTACATTTTTTTCAAATTCTTTATAGAAATTATCGATAATTTGAATCCAATCAGTTTTTCCTTCTTCAATTTTATCTAAATCAGCTTCCATTTTCGCGGTAAATTCAATATCGATAATTTCCGGGAAAAACTCCATCATCAATGAATGGACAATTTCTCCAAGCTCCGTCGGGACAAAACGTTTATTATCAAGTTGCACATAACCACGTCTTTGGATGACGTCCACAGTCGGAGCATAGGTGGATGGTCTTCCTATTCCAAGTTCCTCCAATTCTTTCACAAGTCTGGCTTCCGTATAGCGTGGAGGTGGTTGTGTAAAGTGTTGCTTTGGAATGATTTCAACTGATTTGATTTTGTCTCCAACGTGCAACTCTGGAAGTATTTTGGTTGTTTCTTCCGTTTGATCGTCAGTTCCTTCAATGTATACTTTCATAAATCCTGAAAATTTCAGTTGAGATCCATTTGCTCGGAAAATACAGCCAGAATTTTTTAATTCTACAGATACTGTATCTAGAATAGCTGGAGCCATCTGACTTGCTACAAATCGGTCCCAAATGAGACGATACAGACGCAATTGATCACGAGTTAATACATCTTTCAATTGGTCTGGTGTTCTTAACACGCTTGTTGGTCGAATCGCTTCGTGAGCATCTTGAGCATTTGTTTGTTTTTTCGCCTTCGGAATTTCTTCAGAGACATATTCTTTGCCATATTTATCGTGAATATATTGAATTGCTTCTGCTTTTGCAGCATCCGAAATACGTGTGGAATCGGTACGCATATACGTAATTAAACCGATCGTACCCTCATCTTTACCAATATCAATACCCTCGTAAAGTTGCTGAGCAATCATCATTGTTTTCTTTGCTCGGAAGTTCAATTTTCGCGCCGCTTCTTGTTGAAGTGATGAAGTTGTAAACGCTGGAGCAGGATTTCTTTTTCTCTCTTTCTTTGTCACATTTACAACTTCAAATTCGGATCCCTCTATTTTTTTTAAAATTTCTTCCACTTGTTGTTGATTTGTGAGCTTTACTTTTTCCTTTTCATCTCCATAGTAAAGCGCTTCAAATTGCTTTTTATTCTTTTCAAATTTTCCTTCAATTGTCCAGTATTCTTCTGGAACGAAATGTTTAATTTCATTTTCTCTATCGATAATCAACCGCATTGCAACGGACTGAACACGTCCTGCGGATAATCCTTTTTTCACTTTTCGCCACAAAATTGGGCTTATGTTATAACCAACAAGCCTGTCTAATACTCTGCGAGCCTGTTGAGCATCCACAAGATGCTTATTAATTGGACGCGGATATTTAAAAGATTCTAACACCGCATCTTTTGTAATCTCGTTAAATACTACTCGACAATCGCTTTCAGTATCGATATTTAAAGCTTTTGCTAAATGATATGCGATCGCTTCTCCTTCGCGGTCAGGGTCGGCTGCAAGATACACTTTTTTTGCCTTTTTCGCAGCTGTTTTTAACTCTTGTAATATAGGCCCTTTTCCACGAATGGTGATATATTTAGGTTTATAATTATCTTCCGTATCAATCCCCATTTGGCTCTTCGGAAGATCAATTACATGTCCAATGGATGCTTTTACTTTATATTTTTTTCCTAAATATCGTTCAATGGTTTTCGCTTTCGCTGGTGATTCTACTATCACTAAATAGTCTGCCATCTTCAACTTCCTCCTCACTAGAGGCACCTTTATATATTTTTAAAGAAATTCCTGTTGCAAAATGTATAACAGTTTGACTAATAATGCAACTTTTTTTCAATATATTTCCTAAAAAAACAAATTTAATTCATCTAAAATTTGTTGACCGTTCCATACAGGAATTGCTCCTTCTCTTAACAATCGATTCGTTCCCTCTGAAAGTTTTGAATCAATAGGGCCTGGTACTACAAATATATCTTTTCCATGTTCTAAAGCATGATCTGTCGTAATTAACGTACCGCTTTTCACCGCAGCTTCTGTTACTACAATCGCTTCACTAATACCACTTATAATACGATTCCTGAGTGGAAAATGCCACCTTTTGGGACCAACATAGGGTGGAAATTCCGTTACCAATAAGTGTTGATTAGCCATTATCGTCGCTAATTTCTTATTTTCTTTAGGATAAATATGAAATAATCCATTCCCTAATATACCAATCGTTTTCCCGCCGTATCGAATAGTTGCCTCATGAGCCATTCTATCTGCACCTTTTGCCAATCCACTAACGACAACTATATCCTTTTCAATTAAAGGTGGAACAATCGACTCCAGCGCTTTCACAGTATATTGTGTAGCCATTCTAGAACCGATAATAGCAATTTTTCTTCTAGTTAATAAAGATAGATCCCCTTTCGCATAAAGCACAGTAGGTGAATCGACTAATGTAAGTAAAGATAGGGGATAATTTGGATCGGTATAAGGAATTACATGTATTCCTTCATGATTATATGCATCAAGCAAATTTTTCTTTAACATTCTCTTATAATTAGTTAGGATTTTTTCTGCTTTTTCCGATGAAATTTGGAGAATGGACGTTAATTTTGTAGGCGATAAAAATTGCAGTTCATGAAGGGAGGAAATTTCATCTAATAATTTGTGAAATTGATTTAGTGGAAGTGGGTAAACATAGTGGAAGGTAATCAACTCATCAATTGAAAATGAGCTCACATTACCCCTCCTATAGTAGAACATATCCTTTTCGTGACCGCACAAAGAATTGTCCAAAAAATATTATAAAATAAAGAAATGAAAAAGTGTAACGCAAATAGATGCGCTACACTCTTTATAGGCTCTATAATATTTGGTGTTGGTGAGTATAAACCAGCACCAATTTTTTTGAACAAAAAAAAATGAGACAGTGACAAAACTCTGGTAAAATGTAATCGACCAAAACCACATTTACAAGGAGTGATGTCACATGTCTCATCATTATTCTATACGTAATTTATTAAATATTAAAGACAAAAATATCACATTTGATGAAAATTTTTGTGCAGAAGAACTCATTAAAGGGGTCCAATCAAAAGTCTTTTATGGCCAATTAACTTACCAACCAAAAGCTTGTTATGCTTGTGGACATGTCTTTGATGATCAAATCATTAAACACGGTTTTAAAACGTCTCTCATTAAAATGCCTAGCATTTCAGGTTTTCATACCTACTTAAAATTGCGTAAACAGCGTTATTTCTGTAAACATTGTCATTCCACGTTTACTTTAAAAACGAGCGTCGTGGCTAAAAACTGTTGTATTTCCAACAATACTAAAGTATCGATTGCTTTAAATGCCAAAGATAAAATATCCGAAAAAGATATTGCGATGAAACATAATGTTTCTCATGCCACTGTCAGTCGAGTCATTGACAGCTTTTATAGCTACTATCAACCAAATGTTCACTACCTTCCAAAGCATTTGTGTTTTGATGAGTTTAAATCAGTGAAATCCGCAGCTGGAGCGATGTCCTTTATTTTCTGCGACTCTGAAACGGGGGAGATTGTGGATATCGTGGAGGACCGGAGATTACATGTCCTCAAAGAGTATTTCTTACGGTATTCCAAGAAGGCGAGAGATGCGGTAAAAACGATTGTCATCGATATGTACAGCCCTTATATTTCCTTAATCCAAGAAGTTTTCCCTAAAGCGGAAATCATACTCGACAAATTCCATATCCTCCAACTATTTAGCAGAGCTTTAAACAAAACGCGCATCAACGTCATGAATCGGGATAAAAAGAATTACAATAAATTGAAAAAATACTGGAAGCTCCTTCTGAAAGATCAAACAAAACTTGATTATAAGAACTATAAATATCATCGTTGCTTTAAAAAGCATATGTGTGAGGTGGAGATTCTCCACTATCTCATTGATTTAGATTCTGAATTAAAAGCGTCCTATGAGTTATACCAATACGTTCGACATTGCATCAAAACCAAAGACTTTGAGCTCTTGAAGAAAACCTTGGCGAATAAACAGAACAGCGTTTCCAGCTATATGAAAACCGCCATCAAGACAATAAACAAATACATAAATTACGTGGAGAATACGTTGAAATATGATTATAACAACGGCATTTTAGAGGGGATTAATAACAAAATCAAAGTGATTAAACGCATTTCTTTCGGTTATCGATCCTTCTATCACTTTAGAAACCGAATATTCATTACCCAAAACTTAGCGAAAATAAAAACAGCTTAGGGGAACCTCGAATTTCCCCTAAGCCATCCGATTACATATTACCAAATAATGTCACTAAAATTTATTCACCAACACCATTTGACAAAGAACCTCTTTATATTAATGGGTTTTACATTTTTCGTATAGCCCTTTTTCTTTTAATACTTTAATTAATGTTTCACCAATTACAGACGGTGTTGGAGCGATTTCAATTCCCGCATCATTCATCGCCTTAACTTTTTCCGCTGCTGTACCTTTACCGCCAGAAATAATCGCACCAGCATGTCCCATTCGTTTTCCTGGAGGTGCTGTTTGACCTGCGATAAATCCGACAACCGGTTTTTTCATATTTTCTTTAATCCATGCTGCTGCTTCTTCTTCAGCTGTACCACCAATTTCACCAATCATCACAACTGCGTATGTTTCCGGATCTTCATTGAATTCTTTTAATACATCTACAAAGTTTGTACCGTTAACAGGGTCACCGCCAATTCCCACAGCAGTTGTTTGGCCAATACCAGCATCTGATAATTGAAGTACTGCTTCATATGTTAAAGTACCAGAGCGGGATACTAAACCAACATGACCTTTTTTCAAAATATATCCAGGCATAATACCGATTTTACATTCTTCAGCTGTCACAAGTCCAGGGCAGTTTGGACCTAGTAAGCGCGTTTTCTTCCCTTCCATAAAACGCTTAACTTTCACCATGTCTAATACTGGAATATGTTCCGTAATACAGCATGTAAATTCTAATTCAGCTTCTACCGCTTCCATAATCGCATCAGCAGCAAATGGCGCCGGTACGAAAATAACAGAAGCATTCGCTCCTGTAGCTGCTTTTGCCTCAGCTACCGTATTAAATACAGGTACTCCTTCGATTACTTGTCCACCTTTACCAGGTGTTACCCCTGCTACGATTTTTGTACCGTACTCCAACATTTGTTTTGTATGGAATAAAGCTGTTTCACCAGTAATACCTTGAACAATTACTTTCGTATCTTTATTTACATAAATCGCCATTGTTCTCCCCAGCCTTTCTTACCTTACGAGTTCTATAATTTTTTGTGCACCTTCAGCCATTGAAGTCGTTCCGATAATATTTAATCCAGATTTATTTAGTATTTCTTTACCAAGAGCAGAGTTTGTTCCTTCTAAACGAACAACTAACGGAACATTTAAACCAATTTGTTTCGCTGCTGCTACTACACCTTCAGCGATGACATCACATTTCATAATGCCCCCGAAAATATTTACAAAAATACCTTTTACGTTCGGATCAGAAAGAATAATTTTAAACGCTTCTGTTACTTTTTCCGTATTTGCACCACCACCAACGTCTAAGAAGTTGGCTGGAGAGCCTCCATAATAGCTGATTGTATCCATTGTTGCCATCGCAAGACCTGCACCATTAACAAGACATCCGATATTTCCGTCTAATGATACATAGTTTAAATCGTACTTTGATGCTTGAATTTCTTTTGGATCTTCTTCATCAAAGTCACGTAATTCAACGATATCAGGATGGCGATAAAGAGCATTTGCATCAAAGTTAAATTTCGCATCTAACGCCATAATTTTATCGTCTTCTGTTAGCACAAGTGGATTGATTTCAAGAATAGAAGCATCTTTTTCCACAAAAGCAGTGTATAATCCAATCATGAGTTTAGCAGCTTGATTTACTAACTTTGGTGGAATTTCCATATTAAATGCTAATCTTCTTGCTTGGAATGGTAATAATCCTGTTATCGGATCAATTACTTCTTTAAAGATTTTTTCAGGTGATTTTTCTGCTACTTCTTCAATCTCCATTCCACCTTCTGCTGAACCCATAACAGTAATGCGCGAAGTGGATCTATCCAAAATAAAACTGATATAGTACTCTTTTTTAATTTCGCAACCTTCTTCAATATAAAGGCGTTTTACTTCCTTACCTTGTGGACCTGTTTGTTGCGTAACTAAAATTTTTCCTAATAAATCCTTCGCATATGCACGAACTTCATCCAAATTTTTGGCTACTTTTACCCCGCCGGCTTTCCCACGTCCACCAGCATGGATTTGAGCCTTCACCACTGTGATATTTGATCCAAGTTCTTTTGCAACTTTAACTGCTTCATCCGGTGAAAAAGCAACTTTTCCGTTTGGAACTGCTACACCATAATTCCTAAGAATTTCCTTACCTTGATATTCATGGATATTCATTTGCCATCCTCCAATTCACCAATTTGGGAAATAGTTTGTTACCAATACTATTTTAATCAAACAGTAACCCATTGTCTATGTTCGCATTTTTTTCGTATTTTTCTTAATTTTCGACACATTTTTCTACTTCGCGTAAAATAAGCATTTTTGCTTTTACAATACTACAATAGTCATGTTAAGAATGTGAAGAAACTTTTCGATCTAATCGATAAATAAAAGCAAATACTTCTGCCACTGCTTCATATAAGTCTTGTGGTATCGACTCGTTTAAATCGAGTTGTCCCAGCAATTCTACTAGGCTGGGATCTTCATATATAGGTACATCGAATTCTTGCGCTTTTTGCAGGATATTTTCTGCAATTTTCCCTTTACCTTTCGCAATCACTTTCGGACTATTTTCTTCAGGATTATACATAAGGGCAACTGCTTCTTTTCTTTTTTCCGAATTCATACGCGAATATCCACTCCCCTTTGTACTGCCCCTCTGTCATTCAATTTTTCAATATTTTTCTCAAGATTTTTTTGCAAAGTTTTTTTATAAGGTTTAATCAATACACCGGATAAATGATAGTTTTTTTCTTCAAGGCCCACTTTTAAAGCTTTTTTTAACGGCTCAGCTAGTACATCTAACCCTTCCAGTTCATTGTACACATAAATTGAAACAATTCGGTTCTGCACCTGCATATCAATCACCGTTTCTTTTAATGCTTCCAAATTTAGATAAAATAAAATCCGAGCATAGTTGGAATCAATTTTTCCATCTTTTTTCATTCTTCCATTCCATTGAATGGTCGCATCTACGTGCTTTCCTAAAAATTGCAATGGAAGTTGCATAATGATTTGATGTTGATGACCTGTTTCTCCAGAAAGCAGTTGCATTCCATTTAATCGGGCTAACACCATCTCAGCACTATTCTTCAATTCTGTAGATGCCTTCTCATCTTGAATAAGGGACAATAATTGGGGCTTTATAGATTGGATGAGGTTTGTAACATCTTCTCCTTTGTTCAGTGCAGCTTCATAACTTAAACCAAGCCTTATTAATATTTGTTGAATCGCTTTTTGTATCCCTTGACTGTTCAACGATGACTCCAAAATTGCTTGAGATTCCGCCATCATAACTTGTGTAGATGGTTCTTTAGATGCTTGAAAAGCTTTTGCCATTTGAATAAATTCCATGTCGCTCTTTATCGTCATTTCCTGTTTTAGTAGTGACAATAAATGCTCCTTCGGCGAAACTCCATCTTCGTTTAAAAATAATCGATTTACTGTTTGTTCTGAAAAGGCTTTTAACAATTGGACATGGAGTTGTTTAGCCAATTGTTCAACATGATTAGTGTTTTCGAAGGATTTGAGCAATTCATGAATGGTATTTTTCTGTTGTTCTGTAAGCGTCACTTCCCCTTTAATCCAATGGGTAATCTGTTGAATTGTTTGAGCAATTGAAACAGTTGAACTTGATTGCAACTGTCTGACAAAGAATCCTGCTGTTTCATTGCGAGAAGAGAGCGTTGCGGTGTTCAACCAATTATTAAGTGTTGCATCTTTTGGTAAAATATTTGCTTCTTTTAAAATATTTAACGCTTCAAGTTGCTTTGTTTCTTGTCCATCACTTTGTAGAAGAATTTGCACAGAGCGTGCAATCATCATTCCCGCTGTTTCTGCTTCGAAAGGTTTGGCAATGGACTGCAACGCATTTAGTAAATTTTCTTTTATTTGAGGTGAAATTAAGTGATTTTGTTGCAATAATTGGGTAAGTTGTTCAAGGTTATTGGAAATGCCACTTGTTTTCGAACCGAGTAGTAGCGCCTTAAATGTTACTTCCGAAAAAGGAATTTTCAATTCCATCATCTTTTGCAATGTTTGTAACGCTTCTTGCTTTGTTACTCCGTCAGGTAAATTTTTCAACCATATGTCCGATTGCAATATTTGTTCCTTAACAATAGGAAGCTGATGTTTGATGAAATGCGTCAACAGTTGCTGCATTTCAGGAGACTTCGGCAAATGCAATGTTTCAATCAATTGTTGCACATTTACAAATTCCTTCGTCATTGGCCCTGTAACCACTTTTAACTCCGTCTGGGGGGAAGTGCTCATCACTTGGAAATAATGCGAATCTCCCGCTTTTAAAGGCGTTTCCAGTTTTGCTATGAGACGATGCTCGCCAATTTGGATTTCCGCCATTTGATTTGGATATAATTGTTTAATCTTTCCATGGAATACTTGTCCTTGTTTCAACACAAGAGGATTTATTTGTGCGGACACTTGTTGTTGTTGAATCGGTTGAAAGGAAGGAATTGTCATATCATCACCTTCTTCTCCAGCATTGTTTTAATTGGTTCAAATGATTTGCGATGATGAATGGTTGGCCCAAATTGTTCAATTGCTTCTAAATGTTGCTTTGTGCCATAACCAGCATGCTGATCAAATCCGTATTGAGGATATTCTTTATGTAACTTTTCCATATATAAATCCCGTTCGTGTTTAGCTAATATCGATGCCGCTCCAATCGCAAGACTTTTCGCATCGCCTTTTATTATATTTTTTTGAGGTATATCAATCGGGACTGTAACTGCATCTACAATGCAAAAATCTGGGCGTATTTTTAACCTTTCAATACACATTTTCATCGATTGTTTTGTTGCTTCTAAAATATTCATCTCATCAATGATTTCCGCGCTCTGAAAATGTATTGAATAATCAAGAGCATGCTTTTTAATTAACTCAGCAAATTCTGCGCGTTTCTTTTTGGATAGTTGTTTTGAATCATTGACTCCAACAAGTTCTGGACAATCCTTTGGTAAAATGACTGCGCAAGTGACAACTGGTCCAGCTAGAGGACCTCTTCCTGCCTCATCTATTCCAGCTAAATAGGCATCTTCAAAGGGAAGAAAACTTGCATCAAATGCTTGCTTTTGACGAAATTGTTCAAGCATTTTCTCCTGATTTTGTAATCTCTTTTTAAACTGTAAAAAAGCTTTTTGTACTCCCGCTCTTTCGTCATTTTCAAGTTCCTTCATCCATGGCTCATATGTATTCGCACTTTTTAATGCTTCTGTTATTTCCTTAATTGTTTTCATACTTGCTTTCTCCTAATATTTTTATTTTATATCGGCTTAAATAGATTTCTTATAAGATTGACTAGAGTGATTCCATGATTCCACTCATGCTGTACTTTATCATAAATTCATTCTATAATGAGGGGGAATATACTGTGGAGGAAAAGAAATGAAAAAAATATACATATTGCTCTCTCTTCTTTTTATACTGAGCGCTTGCAAAGGCGAAACAACTCAACAAGAAGTTCACAGTGATACAAGCCATATTCAGCACAATCCATTGTCGGGAGATTTACAAGAACTAACCTCTATTAATGAATTGCCTTCTTTTTTACAAGAAAAACATGAAAACATAACGACTGTATACAAAATCGCATTCGAACATGCCGATGTGTTGCAATGGATTCCTTGTTATTGCGGTTGTGGAGAATCAGCTGGCCACCGAAGCAGTTTAAATTGCTTCGTTGCTGAAATTCGCGACGAACAAGTTCTGTGGGATGACCATGGAACTCGCTGTCTCGTTTGTATGGAAATTGCAGTTGAATCTGCAAAGCTCTCAAATGATGGAAAATCCATTAAAGAAATTCGAAAATATATTGATGAAAAATATCAAGAGGGCTTTTCGAAACCAACTCCGACTGAAATGCCTGCATAAAATTAAACCATCCATAAAGTTTCTCGATGGGACTTTTGGATGGTTTTTTCATCTAATTGTGAACAAGTTCTTTTTTTAATTCTTCATCAACAAAATCAAAAGTTAATTTCCCTAATTCTAAATTGCGAATATCGCGTACAATCAATTCTGATACTTTATCATAGTCAATTGTACCACCAGGACCTAATACATTGCGCAATTTTCCGATATGGTCATAAGTCTTTACGATATCTTCATCTACTGAACTAATACCATAGCGTTCATTCATTCGCTCAGGATAATGGGTAGATAAAAAATTCAACGCATAAGTTGCTAAATCTTCCATATTGAGGATTGTATCTTTAATTGCTCCCGTTAAAGCCAGTTTTAAACCTACCTCTTTATCTTCGAATTTTGGCCATAAAATTCCTGGCGTATCTAATAATTCTAATTCTTTTCCAACTTTAACCCATTGCTGGGCTTTCGTGACCCCCGGAGTATTACCAGTCTTGGCTATGTTTTTTTTGGCTAGACGATTGATTAAAGTTGATTTTCCTACGTTCGGAATCCCTACAATCATCGCTCGAATGGCGCGGGGTTTCATCCCTTTTGCTTTCATGCGAGCCCATTTTTCTGCTAATATTTGTTGAGCAGCTTTTGTGACCTGGTTTAGTCCTTTCCCTTCAAAGGAGTTGATGGCGATTGCCGTTAATCCTTTATTCGAAAAATATTCAACCCATTTTTTCGTCTCTGTTTCATCAGCCATGTCTGCTTTATTTAATAATATCAATCGAGGTTTTTGGTTAATGACTTCATCAATCATTGGATTTCTTGAAGATAATGGCAATCGGGCATCAACTAATTCAAAGACAATATCAACAAGTTTTAAATGTTCTTGAACTTGTCGTTTTGCTTTTGCCATATGCCCTGGAAACCATTGAATTGTCATTATTATTCCTCCTTCAGTCAAAAAAGAAAAGGAGTGTTCATCTACTCCTCTTTTTTATTTCACAATTTTTATTTCACTTAAAGGCCAAAAGACTACGCTTGTACTGCCAATGATTTCATCTTCACTGACGACTCCGATGTGGCGGCTATCCTTGCTGAATCGTCGGTTATCCCCCATTACAAATACATAACCTTCCGGAATTACGTCAAGGCTTGGATCAATATCTTGGAGGGTAAAATCTTGCGTTAATTGACCTTCTGAGAGTTGTGATTTATATTCATCTAAATATGGTTCATCGATGGGTTCACCGTTAATATACAACTGGTCATCTTTATATTCAATATGTTCACCAGGCAATCCAATAACTCTTTTGATATAGTCTTTGCCTTCTGGTGCATGGAATACAACAATGTCAAACCGCTTTGGTTCACCTAATCGATATCCGATTTTATTGACGATCATCTTGTCGCCATCTTTTAGCGTTGGCATCATCGATTCTCCATCTACCACAATAGGTGTAAATAAAAAGTAACGAATAACTACAGCAATGAGGAGAGCAATGATTAACGCTTTTGTCCATTCCCAAATCTCGTTTTTTTCTTTTTTTACTTTTTCCACGAGAGCATTCCCCCAAATCTACTATCTACATTTTATTTCATTCTTATTCTTTATGACAAGCAAAAGAAAGGAGGCTTTTTAAAACAAAGCCCCCTTTAGTAGAATGATTATCGAATTTCTTTAATACGTGCTGCTTTACCACGTAAATTACGTAAGTAGTAAAGTTTTGCACGGCGCACTTTACCGCGACGAACAACTTCTAATTTTGCAATTTTTGGTGTGTGAACAGGGAAAGTACGTTCAACCCCTACACCGTAAGAAATTTTACGCACTGTAAATGTTTCGCTAATTCCACCACCGCGACGTTTAATTACTACGCCTTCGAATACTTGGATACGTTCACGGTTACCTTCTTGAATACGAACGTGTACGCGAACTGTATCACCAGGGCGGAATTCAGGAAGATCTGTGCGAAGTTGTTCTTTTGTAATTTCTGCAATAATATTTGACATGTTTATTCTCTCCTTATACCGAATGTTCATATAGTCTTATTCACTACAGCGGAACACCGTAATTAAAGCTTCTCATAGAAGCACAGATTGAATATTATCATACTTTAAATCAACGTGCAAGGAAAATTCTAATCACGAATCAATAATCAACTAAAAGGGACTGTTTATTCATATTGATTATTTTTATAAAATATTCATGATTTTTCATTTTTTCTTTTTAAAGTTTCAAGATATTCCAGTTGTTTTGGTGTTAGTTCAATATTTTTCAATAAGTCAGGTCTTCGCTCAAAAGTGCGCTTGATTGATTGTTCCATACGCCATTCTTCAATTTTTTGATGATTTCCTGACAATAGCACATCTGGAACTTTCATTCCTCTAAATTCTTGGGGTCTTGTGTAATGCGGGTGTTCTAACAGCCCTGTAGAAAATGAATCATGAATATGTGAAGCTTCTTGTCCCAATACTCCAGGAATTAAGCGAACAACCGAATCAATAATCGCCATTGCCGGTATTTCTCCACCAGTCAATACAAAATCCCCAATGGATATTTCATCGGTTACAAGATGCTCTCGAATACGTTCATCATATCCTTCGTAATGTCCACAAATAAAAACAAGTTCCTCTTCTTCCGCCAATTCTTCCGCTTTCGACTGAGTGAACCGTTCTCCTTGTGGACACATGAGAATAACGCGAGGATTACGGCCTTCAGTAATCGATTCAACCGCATGAAACACTGGCTCAGGCTTCAACACCATACCAGCTCCCCCACCATAAGGATAATCGTCTACCTGTTTATGTTTGTTGTCGCTGTAATCACGAATATTGGTTACTTGAATATCGACGATTCCTTTTTCTTGGGCTTTTTTTAAGATGGATGAACCGAACACACCATCAAACATTTCAGGAAATAAGGTAAGCACATGTATTTTCATGATAATAATCCTTCCATCACATGAATGGTAATTCGTTTATTGTCAACATCAATATCTTTAACTACATCTTCAATATAAGGGATATAATGTTTTTTCCCTTTTCCGTCTTTTAATTCCCAAACATCGTTAGCGCCAGTTTCTAAAATATTTGTGATTTCCCCTAAGAGTTCTCCTTCTTCTGAATAAACTTGGCAGCCAATGATTTCAAAATAATAATATTCGTTTTCGCCTAATTCGTCTTCTTTTAATTGGTCTTTTGAAATTTTTAATACACTGTTTTTAAATGGTTCTACTTGATTGATGTTATAATATCCTTCAAATGTTAACAAAATAAAGTTTTTATGTCTCCGGGCATTTTCTACTGTCACCCAGATTGGTTCTGCATTATCACTTTTAAAAATAGCAAGTTGCGATCCTTTTTTGAAACGAATATCTTCAAAATCTGTGGAAGAAATGACGCGCACCTCTCCACGAATGCCGTGTGTATTGACAATGCGACCCACATTTAACCATTCCATCAAACGACACCTCTTTACATTGAAGTTTTCTATTTAACTGGCTTTTCTCCAACTAGTTCATCATGGTACACGATATAGTTTGATTAACCTAGGAAGATTTTATATGTATAAAAAAGGGGCTGAAGTAGCCCCTTTTTGCATTAGTCCAATATATCGACGTAAGTTTTTTTCTTTTGGTGACCGCTAGCTGAATAAACAATAGTACGAATCGCCTTCGCAACACGACCTTGTTTACCAATCACTTTTCCTCGATCCTCTGGATTGACAAAAAGTTTATAAACAATGCGACTAGCATTTTCATCTTTTTCAACGCGAACGTCTTCGGGATAATCAACTAGTGGTTTGACAATTGTTTCAATCAGCTTTTGCATGCGGACACCTCCAAAGTTTTTTATTAAGCGTTTTTATTGAATTTTAAATTGTGGAATTTTTCCATAATTCCTTGTTGTGAGAACAAGTTACGTACTGTATCAGATGGTTTCGCACCATTTGCTAACCATTTAAGAGCTTTCTCTTCATCGATATTGATTGTTGCTGGAACAGTTAGAGGATTGTAAGTACCAACTGTTTCAATTGAACGTCCGTCACGTGGAGAACGAGAATCAGCAACTACGATACGATAGAAAGGAGATTTTTTAGCTCCCATACGTTTTAAACGAATTTTTACTGCCATGTTTATTGCACCTCCGAATTAGTTTCACACAAGATAGAATAATATCAGTGTTTGATTTGTTTGTAAAGTGTTTTTTCTTAACAGTTCATTTTTTCTTTTATATTAAAATTTAAATAATGAATCGAATCCAGGAAGTTTCATTTTCTTCTTGCCTTTTCCCTGTGTCATGCTCGTCATTTGCTTCATCATTTTTTTCATATCTTCAAATTGTTTTAATAATCGGTTGACCTCCTGAATGGATGTACCAGAACCTTTTGCGATTCTCTTTTTACGGCTAGCATTGATGATTTCTGGACGCTCTCTTTCTTCAGGCGTCATGGAATAAATAATAGCCTCCAGGCGATCGATTTGTTTTTCGTCGATTTGAATATTATTTAAACCTTTTATTTTATTGGCACCTGGAAGCATTTTTAATAAGTCTTCCAACGGTCCCATTTTTCGGACAGCTTTAATTTGTTCTACAAAATCATCGAAAGTAAAGCTTTGCGTTTTAAACTTTTCTTCCAATTCTTTCGCTTTTTCTAAATCCACATTTGCCTGTGCTTTTTCAATTAGCGATAGGACGTCGCCCATCCCTAGTATACGAGAAGCCATACGTTCTGGATGGAATGGCTCTAAAGCGTCCATCTTCTCACCCATACCAACAAATTTTATTGGCTTTTCTGTCACAGCACGAATCGATAACGCAGCACCACCGCGTGTATCTCCATCTAATTTTGTTAAGATGACGCCTGAGATGCCAATTGCATCATTGAAACTTTGAGCAACATTAACTGCGTCTTGTCCGGTCATGGCATCAACAACTAAAAATACTTCGTCTGGTTCTTTAATGGCCCGAATATTTTTTAATTCGTCCATCAGTTCTTCATCGATATGTAATCGACCAGCTGTATCGATAATGACCACGTCATAATGTTCTTTTTTTGCATGTTCGATTGCTTCTTCCGCAATTTTCACAGGAGAAACATTCGCACCAAGAGAAAACACAGGAATCGAAAGTTGTTTTCCTAATGTTTCCAATTGTTTAATAGCTGCTGGACGATATATATCAGCAGCAACTAAAAGCGGTTTACGATTGTATTTCTTCCTTAAAACATTTGCAAGTTTTCCGGAAGTCGTAGTTTTACCAGCACCTTGCAAACCTACCATCATAATGACTGTTGGAGGCTTTGTATTAAATTTAATTTGACTCTGTTCTCCACCCATCAACTCAGTCAATTCATCTTTTACAATCTTAATGACTTGTTGACCAGGTGTTAAACTTTTCATAACTTCAACGCCGACTGCTCTTTCACTTACTTTTTTTACAAAGTCTTTTACAACTTTTAAATTTACGTCGGCTTCAATCAATGCAAGGCGCACTTCCCGCATCATTTGTTTTACATCTGCTTCAGTAACTTTTCCCTTGCCTTTAATTTTTTGGATTGTGCTTTGGAGTCGTTCTGATAATCCTTCAAATGCCAAACTTTTCGCCTCCTAATCCGTTTCTTTTAATTGATCTATTAACTTTAATTGTTCTTCAATAGAGGCATTGCCTTTGATTGCAGCGGCTAGCTTTTCAATCGTTTGCTGACGCTTTTGAAACTTTTCAAATAACTTTAGTTTTTCTTCATATTCTTCAAGCATTGCTTCAGTGCGACGGATATTATCGTATACAGCTTGTCGAGAAACTTTGTAGCTTTCTGCAATTTCACCTAAGGAAAGATCATCTAAATAATATAGCTCCATATATGCCCGCTGTTTATCCGTTAACAAAGCTTGATAAAAATCGAAGAGAAAATTCATCCGCGTCGTTTTTTCAAGTAACATCGAATGTCTCTCCATTCATATTTTTTCTACTGTATCATATCGGTTTTACTTATAAGTGTCAAGTAAATTCCCTTTAACACTGATAATATACACGAATCGGAAATGTTATTGCTAGCGCCATTAAGTATTTGAGCCTGGCCAAAAATTTTTGGTCAGGCTCCTTTTCAAATATCTCTTCTTATTGTTCAGCTTTTTTCAATTCTTGGTCTAATGAATCAGCAAATAATCCGTATACATATCGTTCCGCATCAAATGGTTGTAGGTCATCAATTTTTTCACCTAAACCAACGAATTTAACCGGAATATTTAATTTGTTACGAATTGCTAAGACAATACCACCTTTTGCTGTACCATCCAATTTTGTTAATACAATCCCCGTCACATTTGTCGCTTCTTTAAATGTTTGAGCTTGAATTAACGCATTTTGACCCGTTGTCGCATCTAACGCAAGCAACACTTCATGTGGGGCGTTTGGAATTTCACGAGAAATAACACGATGCACTTTTTCTAGTTCCTTCATTAAGTTCACTTTGTTTTGTAAACGGCCAGCTGTGTCACAAATCAACACATCAACACCGCGCTTTTTCGCAGCATTAATAGCATCATAAATTACCGCAGCGGGATCTGAGCCTTCTGATTGTTTAATTACTTCGCAGCCAACTCGATCGCCCCAAACTTGAAGCTGTTCTATGGCACCAGCACGGAATGTATCACCAGCAGCAAGCATCACTTTTTTTCCTTGATTTTTCAAACGATGAGCAAGTTTACCAATTGTCGTTGTTTTCCCTACACCATTTACACCCACAAATAAAATAACTGTTAACTCACCATTTGGTTGCAAATTAAGTTCAGAAATGCCTTCCTCGCCCTTTTCATAAATTTCCACTAATTTTTCACAAATAATTTCATAAATGCCATCTGTATCTTTTATATTTTTTCGTTGTACTTCAAAGCGGAGTTCGTCCATTAATTCCATAACTGTTTCAAAACCTACATCCGCTTGCAATAATATTTCTTCTAATTCTTCAAAGAATTCTTCGTCTACCTTGCGATAACGTGCAATTAAATCGTTCACTTTAGAAGTAAACGTATCACGGGTTTTTGCAAGACCTATTTTAAATTTTTGAGTGATCGACCATGCGGAAGGCTTCTTCTCCTCTTCCTTTTCATCCTCTTGTTGAACCGTTTCAACGTCATCACCAAGAGTTTCTTCCGCTTTTTCGCTGTCATCGGAAAAAGTTTCTTCAGTTTCTATCGTTTCATTTTTTTCTTCAATTACTTCTTTTGATGTTTCTTCCACATCATCAGCTTCATTTTGAACATCTTCGCTTTGTTCAGCCGTTTCCTCAACCGTGTCCTGCTGTAATTTTTCTTCTGATTTTCCACTTAATTTTTCCTTCAAACGTTTAAAAAAGCTCATATTATTCGCTCCTTTGTCCAACAAGTACTACTTCATCTTCCAATTTAACCGAAACGAGCTTCGATACACCAGATTCTTGCATCGTAATCCCGTATAATACATCGGCTCCTTCCATCGTTCCTTTTCGATGGGTAATCACAATGAATTGTGTATCTCGGCTTAATTTTTTTAGATAGGTACTATAACGCTCTACATTTGCTTCATCAAGAGCCGCTTCCACTTCGTCTAAAATAACAAACGGTACTGGGCGCGAATTCAGAATGGCAAATAATAGGGCGATTGCAGTTAATGCTCGTTCACCGCCAGAAAGTAAGCTTAAGCTTTGCAATTTTTTCCCTGGAGGTTGAGCTACTATTTCTATTCCTGTTTCTAGTAAATTGTTCGAATCTAATAAAATTAAATCTGCATGGCCGCCGCCGAAAAGTTCACGGAAAACTTCGCGGAATTGTAGTTGAATTTTCTCAAAAGACTCTTTAAAACGAGTCGCCATTTCTTCATCCATTTCTCTAATTGTTTCGTTAAGCGTTTGTTGCGCTTCAATTAAGTCATTTCGTTGTTCCGTTAAAAATGTATAGCGTTCTAACACCCGCTCATACTCTTCAATAGCAGTTAAATTAACCGGCCCTAATTCTTCAATAGACTGTTTTAACAATTTTACTTTCTTGCGAATCTGCTCTACATCGTCCAGTTCAACAGCTTCATTTTTCGCTTCATCAAAATCAATTTCATACTCTTCTTCTAATAGATTAGTTAATCGATTAATTTCAAATTCGATACGGCTTTTCTTTACATCGATTGAACGTAATTGTTCTAAAAAACCTTTATGAATTCTTTGCAATTCCTTGAACTGTTCGTCCAATTGATAGAGCTGTTGTTGGTACTCAATTCGCAATTGACGATTTTCTTGAATTGTGAACGAATATTGATCACGCTTTTCAGCCCACTCAGAAATCGCTTGTTCAATTTCTTCATCGGTCAAATGATTGTCTCGCTCATTTTGAATCCATTCAATTTCTCGTGAAATGGATTCAATTTGTTGAAGAACTTTCGAACGCTTCAAAGCGATATCCGCCGTTTGAATTTGAAGTTGATTTAATTGTTCTTGCAATACCGCAAGTTCTGAGCGTTTTTCAGCTGACTGTTCACGAAGCAAGTCTTTTTCCGTTTCGCTTTGAATTTTTGCTTTGGATAATTGCTCAACTTTGTCGTTTACTTTTTGCAATTCTTTATTCAGTTCAGCTAGTCGTTCTTCTGTTTGGCTTTTTTGTTTAAGTAACGCCTCTCTTCTTGAAGATGCGGACGATTTTTCAGAAGTTGCGAGATTTACAGTATTTTTTAAGTTTTTCTCTTCCAATTCTAATTCAACATATTTCGAATGCAACTCCATTTCCTCTTGGCGGTATTGTTCGCTTTGCACCTTTAACAATTCCACTTGTTCACGTAAGGTTGTTAACGTTTCCTTTTCTGTTGCCAGCGTTTTTTCCGCTTGATAAATGGATTGCTCAATTTGGGATAAATTTTTCTTTAACTGTTCTAACTCCGCTTTTCTAGTAAATAAAGAGTTTTGTTGTTTGACGGAACCGCCTGTTAATGAACCGCCAGCATTTACGATATCTCCATCCAACGTCACAACACGATATTTATAGCCACATAACCTCGCGATTTGACTTGCTCCTTCTAAGTTTTCAGCAACAAGAACATTTCCTAATAAGTATTCCACAATATTCCGGTTATGTTCATCAAATTCTACTAATTCATGAGCAAGTTGAATATAAGCTGGATGGTTCATTGCTTCTTGAATTTGTGTAGTAGATAGTTTTCGAGATTTCATGACGTTTTTTGGCAAGAAAGTAGCTCGTCCAGCTTTTTTTGCTTTTAACCAGCCAATCGCTTTTTGCGCATCTTGCTCTGTATTGGTGACAATGTGTTGGGTTGCTGCTCCTAAAGCGGTTTCAATGGCTTTAGAATACTTACCTTCCACTTTTAACAGCTCTAGAACGGCTCCTTCAATTCCTTTTAATTCTCCCCGTTCTCTTGCTAGTAAAATTTCCTTCACACCAAAAGTGAAACCAGAAAAGTCTGATTCTAGTTCCTCAATCGCTTCTTTTCTAGACTTCAATTGTTGTTGATGTTGATATGCTTGATACAGCATTCGTTGTTTTTCTTCAAATGAGGAAGTGGCAGCGTTTAGTTGACGTTGTAATTGTTCATATTGCTCCAACACGTCACTAACTTTATTTCGTATATATTCGAGCTTTTGTGCGAGTTCATTTTTCATGTTGGAAACTTGTTTTAATTTTTTTAACATCTCTTCAGAGCGGTCGTTCATACGCTCTTCTGTTTCTTCATATTGGGTTAATTGCTGCTTAATATGTTTTAACTCATTCTTTGCAGTTGCTTCTTCGTTCAATAAATCAATATATAAATTTTTATATTCTTCGATTTGTTGTTCAATTTGAGAAACAGAACTATTTAACGAAACATCCAATTGTTTAATTTCAGCTTTTAGCTGTTGAATTTCATTTTTTTTCAAATCAAACAATTTTTTATTTTCTTCCTCAGTTTTCGCTAGTTCCATTTCTTCTTCTTTTGCTTCTTTTAAGGCAAGTTGCAATTGTTGAAACTGCTTTTCTGCATTGGAGCGTTTTTCCTGCATTAACGCTTTTCGTCCTTCCCAACGCTCCACTTCAGCACTCGCTTCAACTAGTCGTTCTTGCGCAGCATCAATCATCTCATCAATATTATGGATTTTTGTGCGGAGTTCGTCCATTTTTGTTTGGTAATTTGCAATTTCTGATGCTTGATTTTGCTCTTGTTGTTCCAGTTGTTCGTGCTCTTCCTTGACAATGAGTAGTTCTTGATGGTGCTCTTCTAAATCATGAACGATTAGTGATATATCCAATTCTTTCAATTCTTCTGTCATGTGAAGGTAGTCTTTTGCTGCAGAACTCTGGATTTTTAATGGCTCTAAACGGCTATCCAATTCATGTAAAATGTCTAACACTCGATGTAAGTTATCATCGGTTTCTAATAATTTTTGCTCTGCCTTTTTTTTGCGCAGTTTATATTTTAATATTCCAGCTGCTTCTTCAAATATTGTTCGGCGATCATCCGGTTTACTATTTAAAATTTCATCAACTCGGCCTTGAGAGATAATAGAAAAGGCTTCTTTCCCTAATCCTGAATCCATGAACAAATCCGTAATATCTTTCAGGCGACATTGCTGATTATTCAATAGATATTCGCTTTCACCCGAACGATATACTCGTCGAGTTACGCTAATTTCAGAATAGGGAATACCCACTTCTTCATCTTCATTGTTTAAAATCAATGTAACTTCAGCAAAGTTCAAAGGTTTTCGAGATGCGCTTCCAGCAAATATAACATCTTCCATTTTCGAACCGCGCAAGCTTTTTGCCGACTGTTCCCCTAAGACCCAACGAATCGCATCGGTTACATTGCTCTTTCCACTACCATTAGGGCCTACAACCGCAGTTACCCCTGGAACAAAATCGATACCGATGCGATCCGCGAATGATTTAAAACCTACTACTTCAAGTCGCTTAAGGAACATATTATTCCTCCTTATGCAAGGACTGATTAAGCGCAACCATTGCATTTTGTGCAGCTTGCTGTTCAGCCTCTTTTTTCGATTTTCCGCGTCCAATTCCAAGTTCTTTGTCGTTTAGCAGTACGCGGGAAACGAATGTCCGATTGTGGGCAGGCCCTCTTTCATCAATAATTTCGTAATGTAATACTCCAGTATTTGATTGCTGCACCAATTCTTGCAATTGGCTTTTAAAATCCATCACATGCGAAAAAGCACCGACTTCAACTTTAGGGAACACGACTCTTTGTAAAAACTGAACAACAGAATCGAAACCTTGATCTAAATAAAGGGCGCCAATAAAGGATTCAAATACGTCGGCAAGCAACGCTGGTCTCTCTCTTCCACCAGTCAATTCTTCACCTTTACCTAAAAGTACATATTTTCCGAAATTCAATTCGTTTGCGAATATCACAAGGGATGGCTCACAAACGATGGAAGCTCGAAGCTTCGTCAATTCTCCTTCACTCATATGCGGGTAACGATCAAATAAAAATTTAGATACTGATAGTTCAAGAACTGCATCACCCAAAAATTCTAATCGTTCATTATCTGCAAATAATCTTTTGCGATGCTCATTCACATAGGATGAATGGGTAAAAGCTTGGTAGAGTAAATTCTTTTTATTGAACGTGATATTTAATTCTTCTTGTAATTCTTCAAATTGCTGTTTAATTTTTTCGGGAAACACTCCATTTTTTTGTTGAGTACCTTTTCTTTTTATCGTCATGAACAATCTGCCTTCCTATTCATTTCTCTCGTAAATATATCGTTGTTATTCGAAACAGTAAAGATATAAGGATAAAAGATTTATCCACATATCTTCACATCGAATAAATACATTGTTTTTATTATAACCCAAATTCACTTTTCATTTTTCTTTTCATGAATTTAAGCAATGAAAAGAGGCACCCATCAGCCACGTTGTGCGGGATGTGCCTCTTATAAATTAGTTTAATTTACTTTCGATATACTTGATTGCATCGCCAACAGTAACGATTTTTTCTGCATCTTCATCAGAGATTTCCATATCGAATTCATCTTCAAGTTCCATAACTAATTCTACAACGTCTAATGAATCAGCACCTAAATCTTCACGGAAAGATGCTTGTTCTGTTACTTCGCTTTCGTCAACACCAAGACGGTCAACGATTACTTTTGTTACACGTTCTAATACTGTGCTCATTTAGGTCACCTCCCTTCAATAGTATACATAAAAGTGTTTCCTGTTCAAAGAGTCTTTCATGAAAGGATGGTTGATCAACATTATTTATAGTTAGTAGCCCACAATTTTTGATTACATTGCAATGCCGCCATCCACATGAAGAACTTGTCCAGTAATATATTCAGCATCGTCTGAAGCCAAAAATACAACTGCTTTTGCTACATGTTCTGGCTTACCAAGTTTGGCTAATGGAATTTGTGAAAGCATAGAGTTTTTAATATCTTCCGGAAGAGCGTCTGTCATTTCAGTCGTAATAAATCCTGGAGCTACAGCATTCACTAAAATATTTCGTGATGCCAGCTCTCTTGAAGTCGTTTTCGTCAATCCAATAACACCTGCTTTTGCTGCTGTGTAATTGGCTTGTCCAGCGTTCCCCGTCACGCCAACGACTGAAGCAATGTTGATAATGCGACCAGAACGTTGTTTCATCATTTGGCGAGTTACAGCTTTTGTGCATAGGAATACGCCTTTTAAGTTCGTTTGAATAACTTCATCCCACTCTTCTTCCTTCATGCGCATCAATAAATTATCTCGAGTAATGCCTGCATTGTTTACGAGAATATCGATTGAGCCAAATTCATCTAATGCTGTTTTCATTAAGTTTTGTACTGATTCAGTATCTGCAACATTAGCTTGAACTGCAATAGCTTTTTTACCAATTTTTAAAATTTCTTCTACCACTTCATCTGCTTTTTCTTTACTGCCGCTGTAGTTCACGACTACATTGGCACCCTCTTTTGCCAGTTCCAATGCAATGGCACGTCCGATTCCTCTTGAAGCTCCCGTTACAACTGCCGTTTTACCATCTAACTTTCCCATGTTTTCACCCCTTCAATTCCTTTACAACTTCTTCAAACGTCGCTATATCATATACACAATATGATTTTACTGAGCGATCGATTTTTTTGACTAATCCTGATAATACTTTACCTGGTCCGCATTCGATAAATGTTGTAACACCACATTCCAACATCTTTCGAACATCACGTTCCCATTGTACAGGGCAATAAACTTGTTCCACCATTTCTTTCTTGATGGATTCCACATCTTCCAATATTCCTGCATGTACATTACTAATAATCGGAATATTTGGTTGTGAAATTTCTACTTGCTCGATTTCCTTTTCTAATTTTATTGCCGCATCTTTCATCAATTCAGAGTGGAATGGTCCACTTACATCAAGTGGGATGGCTCTTTTAGCACCTTTTTCTTTCGCCAATTGAGATGCTTTTTCTACACCTGCTTTTGTACCTGAAATGACAATTTGGCCAGGGCAGTTTAAGTTAGCCAATTGTACTAAATCACCGTTATTAGTGATTTCAGCACATACTTCTTTTAAAGGCTCTTCATCCATTCCTAAAATCGCAGCCATAGCACCTTGACCAGCTGGCACCGCTTCATTCATGTAAAGACCTCGTTTATGAACGATTTTGACAGCCTCTTCAAAAGATAACGATCCAGCAATAACGAAAGATCCATACTCTCCTAATGAATGTCCTGCTGTATAGTCAGGAGTAATGCCAGCTTCCATTAATTTGGATGCAATCATCACTCCTGTTGTAAGCAGCGCAGGTTGAGCATGGTAAGTTAACGTTAGTTCTTCTTGTGGTCCCTCTAACATTAATGTTGATAGTTTAATATTTAAAGCTTGATCCGCTTGATCATAAAAAGCTTTGCTCGCTTCATCATTGGCTACAAACTCTGCACCCATTCCTACTTTTTGGGAGCCTTGTCCTGGAAAAATAAATGCTATTTTTGACATTTGTCGTCTCCTTTACTCATTTTCTTTCTGACTTTCTAGTATTGCTTGCTTCATGACGTTGACGATATCATTTTCAACCATCATAGCAGCTTGGCGTATTGTATTATAAATCGCTCTCGCATCGGATGATCCATGAGCTTTCACGACAGGAGCCTGCAACCCGAAAAGCAATGCTCCTCCATGTTCGGAGTAGTCTAGTTTATTTTTTAATCCTTTTAATTCATTTTTTACGAGTAATGCACCAAGCTTTGTTTTAGTAGAAGCCATGAATACGTCTTTTAACATTTTTATTAATGTTCCTGCTGTACCTTCAATGGACTTTAACACCATATTGCCTGTAAAGCCATCTGTTACAACGACATCTGCAACCCCTTCAAGCAAGTCGCGTGCTTCCACATTACCGACAAAGTTGAAATCTCCTTGCTTCAACATGCCATAAACTGCTTTTGTCAGTTCATTCCCTTTATTTTCTTCAGTTCCAATATTCAACAACCCAATTCGAGGGCGAGCTATTCCTTGAATTTTTTGAGCATAAATATTACCCATCACTGCATATTGGAAAAGATTTTCAGGTTTTGCGTCTGCATTTGCACCTAAATCTAGCATTAAAAATCCTTTACCATCGACTGTTGGCAGGATTGTTGCGAGAGCTGGCCGTAATACCCCTTCTATTCGCCCCACTTTGAATAATCCGCCGGACATATATGCACCTGTATTACCAGCAGAAATACATGCGTCTACTTTCCCTTCACTTACAGCTTCCAACATGCGTGTCATCGATGAATCCTTTTTTCGTCGAACGGAACGGACAGGATCATCTTCTCCAGTAATGACTTCTTCACAGTGGATGATTTCTAGACGGTCATTTTGTATAATATATTTTTCTAATTCTTCTTTTCTTCCAAATAGTTGTATTTCTATGTTTGTAAAATCTTTTAAAGCTTCGTTGACACCTTCCACAATTTTTTGAGGTGCATGATCTCCGCCCATACCGTCAATTGCAATTTTCATTTTTGTTCACCTTCACCTTTCGTGCGATACATTTCAAATTCGCCTTTGAATACGGTTTCGTTGTTTACCGTCGAAATAACATCGATATACGTTCGATTTTTTTCAGTGTTAGTTTCTCGGACAATCGCTTTCGTTACTACTCGGTCTCCTGCACGAACAGGTTTAATAAATACAACATTTGACCGAACTGTCAATGCAAGTTCATCATTAATCACTGCAACACATAGGGAGTTGGCTTGGGCAAATAAATGATGTCCACGGGCGATTCCATTTCTTTGGAAAACATGTTCTTCTTTTACATCAAAAATGGATATAGCTCTCTTATCTAACTCGATATCAATAATTTCACCGATTACTTCGTTAATTGGTAATGACTTTACTTCATTTTCTAAATTTCTTTCCGCAACATCTTTTATTCGTTCTCTTAGTTCCGGAATTGATAGTTCCATCCGATCGAGGCGAATCGTTTGAACGCTCACACCAAATTTTGTAGCAAGTTGTTCATCCGTGACGAATGGATTTTCCTCAATCGTTTCTAAAAGTAATTGCTGCCGTTCTTTTTTCGATTTTTTTATCAACATTCGCCACCTACTTTCTTCTGTTTTAGCACTTGGTACTAACACCAGTATACATTTCCATAAAAAAGAACGCAACAACGAATTGTTACGTTCAATTATTGAGTTCTTTCAATGCTCAATAAAAACACTTCCTAAATCCTCTATTTAATTTATGTTTTGTTCTTGCTTTCTATTAATTGAGTACATCAATCCATTCTCTCTCCATTTAATGCACCGGATTGTTCTAACATTTCCCGCAGAATCCTATATTCATCCTCTTTCCAAAAACGCTCATCATTAATAAGCTTTACAGCATCATTTCGAGCAACTTCCAATACTCGATAATCATGCACTAAGTCAGCTATTTTAAAATCCGGTAAGCCGCTTTGTTTTTTACCGAAGAAGTCTCCAGGGCCACGTAATTCTAAATCTTTTTCAGCTAAACGGAAACCATCATTCGTTTCTGTCATACTCCTCATTCGTTCAATTCCTTCATCGGTTTTTGGATTCGCTAGCAACACACAGTAAGATTGATAGCTCCCACGTCCAACTCGACCACGCAGCTGATGGAGCTGTGCAAGCCCAAAACGATCCGCATCATAAATTAGCATGAAACTTGCATTCGGCACGTTCACTCCTACTTCCACAACTGTCGTAGAAACGAGCACATGTATGTTCCCTTCTTTAAAATCTCGCATCACTTGATCTTTTTCATCGGGATGAAGCCGACCGTGCATGAGCCCTACTTTGTAGCGTCCGTGGAATATTCTTCTTAACTGTTCATATACCTCTACCGCATTTTGGACATCTATCTTCTCTGATTCTTCAATTAATGGACATATAACGTATGCTTGGCGACCTTTTTTCAATTCCATCTCCATTTTCACAAGGCTTGCATTCAACTGTTCTTTTTTCATCCAGTGCGTCTCAATTTGCTTGCGTCCAGAAGGCATTTCATCGATGACGGAAACATCCATTTCTCCAAATGCCGTAATAGCTAATGTACGCGGAATAGGTGTTGCTGTCATAAAGAGCACGTCTGGGTGCATCCCTTTTTCCCTCAAGATTCTCCTTTGTTCCACTCCAAAGCGATGTTGTTCATCGGTTATGACAAACCCTAGACGATTGAACGTGACATCAGGTTGAATTAGGGCATGTGTTCCAATAATGACTTGGATTTCCCCATTCTCCAACTGTTCTAAAATGATTTTTCGGTCTTTTGCTTTTGTAGAGCCCGTTAGCAGTGCAATTGTTACACCCATCGGTTGGAATAAACTTTCCAGAGAAGCATAATGTTGTTCTGCTAATATTTCCGTAGGTGCCATTAAAGCACCTTGGAAACCTGCTGTAACGCAAGCATACAAGGTTATTGCAGCAACGATCGTTTTCCCTGAACCAACATCCCCCTGCAGAAGCCTATTCATGCGAAATGGTGATTTTAAATCTTTGCAAATTTCATTTACGACTCGTTTTTGGGCATTTGTCAATTCAAAAGGAATTTGTTGAATAAATTTCTTTAGTTTTTCCAAATCATACTGAATAACAATCCCTTTTTCATGATCTTTTCTCGACTTGCGCAATGCTTGAATGCGCAGTTGAAACATAAGAAGTTCCTCGTAAATAAAACGCCTGCGAGCCTGCTTCAAATGATTAGCATCTTTCGGAAAATGAATGCCCTCTAATGCTTCTTCGATAGATAACAATTGATATTGTTCTCTTATTTTATTTGGCAGCTTTTCAGCCATCTGTCCTTTTGCAAGATCGAGTGCTTGCCGCATAAACTTCCGAAATTTATTTTGATGCAGATTGCCTTTTAAACGATAAATCGGTTCAAAATCTTGGTTAATTTCCTTCGCTCCAAATTTGACTGACGATGCAGTTATCGTTTGCCGTCCTCTATCCCATTTCCCTGAAACAGTAATAATGGTACCTGGAGTTAACCGTTCTTTTAAATAATGTTGATTAAAGAAAACCACTTTAACAATATGCCTACCAGAGAAAACGCTTACTTGAAGTCTTGACTTCTTCCGTCCGGTAAAAAAGACGACAGGCATGCTTTCTACTCTTGCTTCTATTGTTACTTGTTCGTTATGAGGCGTTTCTGCTAAATCCTTTAATCGAAAGTCCTCATACCGATATGGAAAATACATGATTAGATCATGTATATGATAAATCCCTAATTCATTTAATAATTCAGCGGTTTCTGTTCCTACGCCTTTAATATTGGTAACGGGTTCTAATTCGATTTGTCCCAATATATCTTCACGCTCCAAATATTTTTGCAGCAATTGCTTTTCCAGTCGGTGTAGCAGCAAGTCCTCCTCTACCAGTTTCTTTCAAGTTTGGATGCATTGTTTGCCCAATTCTAAACATAGCACCAATTACTTCATCGCAAGGAATTCTACTTTCGATTCCAGCAAGCGCCATGTCCGCAGCAACAAGAGCGTTGTTTGCACCGATTGCATTTCGTTTTACACAAGGAACTTCCACCAATCCAGCAACCGGGTCACAAACTAGACCTAGCATATTTTTTAACGTAATGGCGAAAGCTTCTGCACTTTGTTTTGGCGTTCCTCCAGCCATTTCTACAATGGCAGCAGCAGCCATTCCTGCGGCTGAACCTACCTCCGCTTGGCAACCTCCAGCTGCACCAGAAATGCTTGCGTTATTTGCTACCACAAACCCGAAAGCACCTGCAGTAAATAAATAACGAATCATTTGTTCACGAGTAGGATTAAGCTTATTCTTTACAGCAAAAAGAGTGCCAGGCACCACTCCGGCGGAACCAGCAGTAGGTGTTGCACAAATGATTCCCATAGCTGCATTCACTTCATTTGTTGCCATTGCTTTACTTACCGCATCTAACATCAATTCTCCTGATAGAGTGTTTCCTTTTTCAATGTACTTTTGCAATAAAACACTATCACCACCAGTCAAACCAGTGACTGATTTTACACCTTTTAATCCTCGTTCAACTGCTTGTTCCATCACAGTTAAATTTTTATCCATCTGCTCAATAATTTCTTCTCTAGAGCGATTCGTCATTAATAGTTCTTGTTCAATCATCACTTCAGATATGCTTTTATTTTCATTTTCACAAAGCTCAATTAATTCTCTGACATTTCGAAATAGTAAATCCATAGCATCTCCTCTTTTAAGTATTGATTTTCGAAACTTTCGTAATATTAGGGATTAAAGAAATTTGAGTTAGTATTTTTTCATCTACATTTTGGTCAACTTCAATGACCATTAATGCTGTAGAACCGCGGTCGATTCGAGACACTTCCATATGCCCAATATTCACATCATGCATGGCTAAAATGTTGGCTACATTCGCAATGCAACCTGCCCGGTCATTGTGAACGACTAAAATAGCAGGCATCCCGCCAGTTAAACGCAATTTAAATCCATTTACTTCACTAATTTCAATTTTTCCACCGCCAATCGAAATCGCTTCAATCGACAATTCCGATTCTTCATCACCCAATACTATTCTTGCTGTATTAGGATGTTCTTTGTTTGCTGTTTCTGGAATAAATTCAAATTGTAAATTTTCTTCTTTTGCATGCTTAAAGGAATCAATAATTCTAGTATCGAAAGTGTCAAAATTTAATAATCCACCTACAATGGCAACATCTGTCCCATGACCGCGGTAAGTTTCCGCAAAAGAACCATATAAATGGATTTTTGCCCACGTTGGTTTTTTTCCAAATAAATCCCTTGCCACTTTCCCTATCCGAACAGCTCCTGCTGTATGAGAGGAAGAAGGGCCTACCATGATGGGACCGATAATATCAAAAACAGAGGTAAATTTCATAACATCACCTATTTGTTAAGTTTGAATTAAGTGTAACATGAACTATCAGTTTCTATCAAAACAATAATATTTTTTCACCTGCCACTTATTAGAAACTCTATATAAAATAAAAAACGTCCCTAGAAGAGACGCTTTTTTATTCTACTGAGAAGATAAACGGATATAATGTTTGTTTTCCATCGATAATATCCAATTCTACATGTGAGAATCGATCCTCAATGAACCGAACGACTGCATTGACTTGTTCTTCAGTTGCATCTTCACCATAAATCATCGTTACAATTTCTGTGTCATCATCAATTAGATGAGACAATAAATTGTAAGTAGCATCTAACATATCGGAAGTTGAAGCAACAATTTTTCCGTCAGCAAGTGCCATGTAATCATCTTTATGGATTTCTACGCCGTCAATTGTCGTATCTCTTACAGCAAAGGTAATTTGTCCCGTCTTCACTCCTGAAATCGCTTCTGTCATTGCTTCTTTATTCTCTTCAACGGATGCGCCCGGATTGAATGCAAATATCGCTGCCATCCCTTGAGGAATTGTTTTTGTTGGCACTACAGCCGCTTCAATATCTAATAGTTCTACCGCCTGTTCAGCAGCCATCACAATATTTTTGTTATTTGGTAAAATTATTACTTTTTCTGCACCGATTTCTTTTACTGCTCTCACGATATCTTCTGTGGAAGGATTCATCGTTTGACCGCCTTCTATGACATAAGACGCTCCGATGCTACGAAGCAAGTTGCTAATCCCTTCACCCATTGCAACTGTCACGATAGCATATGGATGTTTTTCAACAGTTTGTTTTTCATTCTTCTCGGGACTCACGATTGCTGAATGTTGTTCACGCATATTGTCGACTTTTATTTTAATGAGGCTTCCGTACTTTTGCCCTTCGTTTAGAACAACTCCAGGTGTTTCAGTATGGATATGTACTTTTGCAATTTCATTGTCTGAAACAACCAGTAAAGAATCCCCGAGCTTACTTAAATCTTCACGAAACTTCGCTTCATCAAAGGGATCTTTTCCCGACTCAAAACGAACCATAATTTCCGTACAATAACCGTATACGATATCCTCTGTGCTCATAAACTCTTGTGCCCGATGATGTTCAGCATTTACTAATTCTTCAAGATGATCGACTTTCGTTTTTTCTGGTAGCGCTTCCCCTTTTAATGATGCTAAAAAGCCTTCATAAATAAAAACAAGACCTTGTCCGCCACTATCAACTACACCAACTTCTTTCAGTACAGGGAGCAATTCTGGTGTGCGTTTTAATGAATTTTTAGCTTCTTCTACAAGCGCTTCCATCACTTTAATGATATCTTGTTCATGTTCTGCCACTTCAACCGCTTTTGCCGCTGCTTCACGAGCAACTGTTAAAATTGTCCCTTCTACAGGCTTCATAACCGCTTTATAGGCAGTGTCTACTCCCGCTTGAAAAGCTTGAGCAAATTGTTTCGCGTTAATTTCACTTTCTTTTTCTAAATATTTTCCAAAGCCACGGAATAGTTGGGATAAGATTACCCCAGAGTTTCCTCGTGCCCCCATCAATAAACCTTTTGATAAACTTTGGGCAGTTTTACCGATATGTTTTTGGGCGTTTGCTTCCGTTTCTTTTGCCCCGGATATCATTGATAAATTCATATTAGTTCCCGTATCTCCATCTGGTACTGGGAATACGTTTAATGAATCTACAAAATCTGCATTTTGAGTTAGATGGTGCGATCCCATCTGAACCATCTCTGCAAATTTTGTTCCATCTAATAACTTCATTCGATTAATATCCTCCTCTATTCACCGTTCATTACACGAACGCCTTGAACGAAAATATTGACTGATTTCACGTTCAAACCTAATGTCTTATTTATTGTATATTTTACTTTTGATTGGACTTGATAAGCTACTTCAGAAATTTTAGTCCCATAGCTGACAATGATATACATATCAATGTGGAGATTTTCTCCTTCTTGCCGTACAATGACACCTTTCGCAAAATTCTCTTTTCTCAAAATATCCGTTAACCCATCTCGAATTTGATGTTTACTTGCCATTCCAACAATACCATAACATTCAATAGCTGCTCCACCAGCAATTTGAGCGATAACATCATTAGAAATATCAATTTGGCCGTAATCTGTTCTAATTTCGATTGACATGATACTGCCCCCTTGGCTCATTTTAACTAAAAATATTGTACTATACAAAATTTGATTATAAAAGAGAACGATGTTGCTCGTCTAGTTTATCAGTATTTTCCTATAACTTCGTTAAAATCTTGTGTTATATTTTATTTTGTAACAACATTTTTTCACCTAATCCTTCATCTTTTTTATTAGACTGTAAAGGCTTTTTTCTTGAAACTATTCTCTAAAATAGTTGCATAGATTTTTTGTCTATGTTAAATTATTATGGTATGTGAAATACTCGAACTGAAAAAAATCTTTCAGATTCATCTGTAAGGAGGGAATATAGATGCCAAAAAAATGTGTAGTAACTGGTCGTAAAACTCGTACAGGTAATAAACGTTCACACGCAATGAACGCTAACAAACGTACTTGGAAACCTAACCTTCAAAAAGTACGTATTTTAGTTGATGGAAAACCTAAACGCGTTTGGGTTTCTACTCGTGCTTTAAGATCAGGTAAAGTAGAACGTGTATAATGACGCGTATATAAAAGCGTAAGTAAAGTCGTTTTTAACGTACTTTATTTACGCTTTTTTATTTTGAGAGAAAATAAAATGAGGTGTGTAGAAAATTGAAAACTTTCTACACACCCTTACTTCTTATGATGTCTCTGATAAATCTTTTACTCCTGCGGTAGTAAAACAAAGTTTTCACTATCCTTGTCGCAACTTATCTGTAACTATGCGCGACAGTCACAAAGAGACCGTCTCAAATTGCTTTTCAGACAGCCCCTTTACTGGGAGCTAGACCAAAATAATCAAAAGATAATAACAGATGAATACGATAAACTACTCTTTTCTTTTTTTCTTTTTATTACTGCCTGAGAACAAATTGATGCAAGAACGGGTAAGATTACTTAAAAACTTTGGCAATTGAAAAGTATAAACTCGCACACTGAGACCTCCTTATAAGTCACTGCTTCTTATCATTAAACATATGCCTGATGAAAAGGAGATATAACCTTGCTCCCCTACGAGCTCATTGCTAGTAAATCGGCTAGAACCCACTTCAATCCTTTCCCGCGTTGTCTCATATTTCACACCGCGTAACGTCACATTTTCTACCGCTTGTATAAAAGAGAAAAATGAAAGGTAACGATATCTTTCATCTCGAGAAATCGTATGCGTTCCTGGTAACAGTATGCTAATTTCATTGTGGCTATTAATAATTCTATGTTCAATATGCGGACATTGTGCCTTCATTTTATATAAAGAACGAAGAGCCGCTTCAAAATGGTCCAAGCGTCCACCAGTTACTCCTGTAATCAAAATTTCATTCGGATTGTAGGAAACAGCTTTTAGCAGTGCTAAGTCGGTGTCAGTTTCATCTTTTTCTGAGCGATACTTTTCAATTTTTTTTACTTTAGAGTGAATTATTTCCCATTCTTCCTTCGATAATGAATCAAAATCCCCGATGATTTCATCTGGAACAATTCCTTTTTCAAGCAAATAAAGTGCGCCGCGATCTGCACCAATAAAATACATGTCCTTTTCTTTAGCATACATTTCAAATGAACATAATTCGTTTTTTGGACCGCCAGCACAAATTAATACTCTTTTCATTGTTGAATTGCAGCCTCACCACTCGTTTTAATAGCATGCAACGCAAATTTTCGATCTTCTTTATTGTAAATAGCTGAACCAGCTACAAAAATCGTCGCTCCCGCTTTCGCACACGGAATAATTGTTTCCTCCGTAATGCCACCATCAATTTCAATTTCTACATTATATCCGTTTTCTTTAATCATTTTGGAGAGAGCTTCAATTTTTGGCACAACGCTATCAATAAACTTTTGTCCCCCAAAACCAGGGTTCACCGTCATCAACAATACAAAATCTACATCTCCTAATACGTGTTGAATCATATCAATCGGTGTGTGCGGATTTAATACTACTCCAGGTTTTACACCAAAAGAACGAATTAGTTGAATCGTGCGATGTAAATGTGGACAAGCTTCGACATGAACAGAAATCCAATCTGCTCCAGCTTTTGCAAATGCCTCAATATACTGATCTGGATTTTCAATCATTAAATGCACATCTAACGGTAATTTTGTAACGGGACGTAAAGCCTCCACAACGATAGGACCCATTGTAATATTAGGAACGAAATGACCATCCATTACATCAATATGAATAAGGTCTGCTCCAGCTTCCTCCACTTCCTTTACTTCGTCCCCTAATTTCGCAAAATTCGCTGATAATATGGATGGTGCTATTTTTATCATAACTAATACCTCGGCTTTCGATCTATTATTTCTTGCAAAAATTGTAAATAATGTTCGTAACGAAATTCTAGAATGTCTCCAGATTCAACCCCAGCCTTTATGGCACATTTTGGTTCTTTCAAATGAAGACACCCACGAAATTTGCATTCATCTTTTTTTCGTTCAAACTCAGGAAAACAAGTTGTTAAATCCTCTTTTTCAAGATGCTCAAATTCAAAAGAACTAAATCCTGGCGTATCTGCAACAAGTCCACCAGCCACTTCGATTAACTCAACATGTCTTGTCGTATGCTTTCCTCTTCCAAGGCTTTGGGATATTTCCCCTGTTTTTAAATTGAGATTTGGAATTAAAGTGTTTAATAATGTAGACTTTCCAACTCCAGATTGTCCTGCCAATACTGTTGTTTTTCCTTTAAGGATCGGCTCTAATCTATCTAGTAATGTTGGATCGTTTTTGTAAGTATCTACCACTTCATAGCCAATATCTTTATAGATTTTGATATATGAATTTATTTCATCTTTTTCTTTTTCCGTCAACAAATCCATCTTAGTTAAGCAAATGATTGGGATCACTTGATGAGATTCTAATATTACTAAAAAACGATCTAGTAAAATTGTATTAAAATCAGGCTCTTTTACGGAAAATACGAGCAATGATTGATCAACATTTGCAATAGGTGGTCGTATTAATTCATTTTTTCGCGGAAAAATTTTCTTTATAACACCATCAGATCCTTCTTCCACTTTCTCATATTCAACAAAGTCGCCGACGAGAGGCTGTTCCCCTCGCTTACGGAATACCCCTCGTCCTCGACATTGCAATAATTTTCCTTCATCATATACATAGTAATATCCACTTAAAGCCTTTCGAATTTGCCCATTAGGCATCCAATTCCTCCTTAATCTCCTCTTTCAAATGGTATTGTATCTTTTTCAATAATTACCGAATCTTTTTCAATCATGTAGGATGCTGTTGAACCCTCTTGAATTACTAATTGAATTTGATAAGTCGTATCTTCAGTAATTTTAATTTCATCATACGGTTTATCCATCGTATTAGATTTGTCTTGAATATAAATTCTAACTATTTGTTCTTCACCCATTAATGCATGATCATACGGTATCACAACTTCTTTTACGTATAATTTTTCGCGTTTTTGTTTTGGTCCTTTTGATATTACTACGTTCACCGATTCTCCAATTTCTAATTTTGTGTTCGGCTTAGGATCTTGTGATACAACGCTTCCAGCTGGAATGTCGTCTGAATACACTTCTTCGACAATTTTTATTTTAAATCCTGAAGTCTTTTCATATTCCCTCATAGCAGATTGATTAAAGCCTGTTAAATCACTGACAGTTCCAATTTGTTTCCCTTTACTAACTGTAAGCGTTACAATTGAATCTTCAGGAACAACTTCTTCTCCCGGTGCTGGATCTTGACCAATGATTATCCCTTCCGGTTGATTTGAATATTCCTCGATAATTTTTACATCCTTAAATTCTTTACTAATGATGGAAAGAACTTGATTTAATTGTTTTCCTACATAATCGTTCATTTCAACTTTTTCGATGCCAATTGAAATGATTAAATCAATTTCTGTTCCTTTTACTCTTGATAAACCAGCTTTTGGATCAGTTTCTATGACTAGCCCTTCTTCAATTTCATCGGAATTCTTTTCACGGATTTCACCGATGACAAACCCTGCCTTTTCTAGAATCTCAGTAGCTTCTTCCACTTCCATATTTGAAACGTCCGGTATCTCAACTTTATCCGGCATCATCAAATTAACGAGTCCAATTAGTCCTATGATGAGAACAAGAGCAGCTACCCCGATGATTGTCCAAAGTTTTTTTCTATTTTTCTTTAGTTTTGTTGGTTTCTTTTTCACTTCTTCATTTATTTTTTTCTTTTTATGATCTGAAATGATCGGTTTTATTTCTTTCGTTTTTGCCAATTCATCGATCGGCATTACATCTTTTATAACTGGAATAGCTTTCGTTTCTTCATTATCAACAAGAGGGTGAAATTTCGGTTCATGTTGCCGAGAGGGAGATAATACCGTTTCTAAATCCGCTGCCATCTCTTCCACTGAAGCATATCTATGGTCAGGATTTTTTGCTGTCGCCTTTAAAATGACATTTTCTAAACTTTGTGGAATGGATGCATCGAAGTTACGAACAGAAGGTGTTTCTGCTTGCAAATGTTTTAAAGCAATTGATACTGCGGATTCCCCAGAGAAGGGTACCTCTCCAGTTAGCAACTCATATAACACAATCCCTAGTGCATAAATGTCTGATTTTTTCGTTGCTATTCCGCCGCGTGCTTGTTCAGGAGACAAATAATGAACTGTCCCAATGACTGAATTCGTTTTTGTATAACTTGTTGCAGCAAGGGAAGTAGCAATCCCAAAATCTGTTATTTTCACATTACCTGCTTCATCCATTAAAATGTTTTGCGGTTTGATGTCCCGGTGTATAATTTGATTTTCATGGGCATGACTGATGGCGCTCGTTAGTTGTTTCATAATTTGAACGCTTCGAGCAGGAGAAAGCGGTGCGTTTTCTTTTATGTACTGCTTTAGCGTTTTCCCTTTTACATACTCCATAACAATATAATGCATATCGCCATCTTCGCCGATATCATAAATACTGACGATATTCGGATGCATTAAACTTGTTGCAGATAAAGCTTCCCGATGAAAGCGGCGCATACTTTCTTCTTCATTTGTTGAATCATAACGCAACACTTTAATGGCCACATCTCGATTTAATATAACGTCATGGGCTAGATACACATAACTCATGCCCCCGCCGCCAATGAGTTCAAGAACTTTGTAGCGATCATTAATGCGTTTACCTTCAAGCATAATTTACACCTCCTCTTCAGTCATCATTAATAGAATGAGGGAAATATTGTCTTCTCCTCCGCTATCATTTGCTAATTGCACTAGTTTCCGACCTTTTTCAGCAATAGGCATCGGATAAGTAATGATGGCAGCCATTTCATCCGTTGATATTTTATTGCTTAACCCGTCTGAACAGATAAGTAAATAAGAATATTCCTTCAGGGTTAGCTCGTAAAAATCCGGTTCAATGGTGGGCTCTGTACCTAAGGCTTTCACAATAAAATTTTTCTGTGGATGATTTTGTGCTTCTTCCTCACTGATTTCTCCACTATCTACTAATATATTAACGTACGAATGATCACGAGTTATTAAGTCAACGCTTGTTGATGTAAAATGATATACTCGACTATCTCCAATATGACCAATTAAACAATGATTATGGTCAATCAACACCGCTATAAATGTTGTTCCCATTCCTTTACAGTTTTCGTGTTCTAAGGAATAGTTGTAAATTTTTTTGTTGATGTTTGATATGGCTTCCTGCATCCACTTTCGCTTTTCTTCCACCGTTGCATTTTGAAATTCTGCCTGTAGAAAATAATTGGACATTTCTTGAATTGCCATTTCACTTGCAACATCACCAGCGTTATGACCACCCATTCCATCAGCTAATAAAGCAAGTTTTAATGAATCAGGGCGCTCTAAAAAAGCTGCCCTATCTTCATTAATAACTCTTTTTCTCCCTACATCACTTTCAACCGTAAACTTCACAATTGTCACCTCGTCTCGTGAACTCTCTCTTTCGCCCGTAATTGCCCACACGCCGCATCAATATCTGAGCCATGCTCTCTGCGAATTGTTACATTGATGCCATTCTTTTTTAATGCTTTTTCAAAGGCAAATATTTGATTTCTTGGAGTACGCACATAATCTCGCTCTGGTACGTAGTTTACGGGAATTAAATTGACATGGCTTTTAATTCCTTTTATCAGTTGGGCTAGTTCTTCTGCTTGCTCAATAGAATCGTTTACACCACCGAACAACCCATACTCAAATGTGACACGGCGTCCAGTTTTATTCGTATAATAGCGTATTGCTTCCATTAATTTATCTAACTTATACGCTCTAGCAATCGGCATTAAGCGTTCACGCAGTTCTTGATTTGGTGCGTGAAGAGACAATGCGAAATTAATTTGCAATTGTTCATCCGCAAACTGGTAAATTTTAGGTATTATACCAGAGGTAGAAACAGTTATATGACGCGCACCAATATTTAAGCCTTTTTCGTGATTGATGACTTTTAAAAACTTCATCATTGCATCATAATTATCGAATGGTTCACCGATTCCCATAATCACCACATGGGATACTCTTTCTCCGACTTCATCTAACGTTTGTTGCACTTTGACCACTTGCTCAACGATTTCTCCTGCAAGCAAATGTCTTTTTAATCCGCCTAAAGTTGACGCACAAAAAGTACAACCAATCCGACAACCCACTTGCGTTGTCACACAGATGGAGTTTCCATAATCGTGGCGCATTAATACCGTTTCAATGGAATAGTTATCTTGTAATTGAAATAAAAATTTGATTGTTCCATCTTTTGATTCTTGTTTTACAATCGTTGAAAGGGTTGTAAATGCAAAGTTTTCTTTAAGTTTATCTCGCAATTGCTTCGATAAATTTGTCATTTCATCAAAAGTTTTAACCCGCTTATGATAAAGCCATTCATAAATTTGTGTGGCACGGAATGGCTTTTCTCCATTTTCATTCAACCATTGTTTTAATTCATCCAATGTTAATGAATAAATGGATTCTTTTAATTGTGGTTTTTCTTTTTTTACACGTTTCTGTGATGATTCTGCATGTTCAACTAATTCATTTATACGTTCATTTAAAATAGCGTTATCCATTAAATAGGATTCTCCTTTTTACTTAACTTTTTCAAAGGCAGCAACAAAGAAACCATCACTTCCAAAGTCTTGTGGAAAAACTTGCAGCATACCTTCGTGCTGTGCTTCTAATAATTGCTTTGGCAAATGGTTTATAGGTACAAGTTTCATCTCAGGGTGAGACGCTAAAAATGCCTCGACTGTTCCTTCATTTTCTTTTTTACTGACTGTGCATGTGCTATACACAAGTCTTCCACCAGGTTTTAATAATTTTTCAGCATTATCTAACAGCTCCAATTGAATTTCATGTAAGCGGTCAAAATCCTCTTCTCTTTTTGTATATTTGATATCCGGTTTTCGACGCATAACACCTAATCCAGAGCACGGTGCATCAACAAGGATTGCATCGAATGATTCAGGCTGTAATAATTCCGCTGCTTTCCTACCGTCAATTGGTGCTGTTTCAACAATATTAATTCCAAGCCTTGCACAGTTTTCTTCAATTAAATCTAATTTATGAGGATGAATATCCGTTGCAAGAATGGAACCTTCATTTTTCATGATTTCTGCCATATGAGTCGTTTTTCCACCAGGAGCGGCACACATATCTAGTACCCGTTCGCCCGGCTTTGGATTTAAAACGATTGCTGGCATCATTGAACTCTCATCTTGAATCGTTATGATACCTTGCCGAAAAGTTTCCGTTCTAGCAGCTTGTCCGTTTAATAGATTTAAACATTGTGGAATCACTTTACTTTGCTCTGCCTGAATATCTTCTTGAGCTAATAACTCTATCGCTTCACCTACTGTAGCTTTTAAAGTATTCACTCGGACAGTTTGCTTCGGAGCAATATTATTCTCTTTTAACATAGCAACCGTTTTTTCTAGTCCATATGAGTCAACAAACATTTCTACAATCCATCTAGGATGACTTGTTTCTATAGCTATACGCTCAATTGGATCTTTTATTTTTTCTAGCGACGGAATGCCCATTCTGGTGATAGATCGCAAAATACCATTCACCATGGAAGCAATTCCTTTATGGCCTCTCCTTTTGGCAATTTCTACAGCTTCATGAACAATTGCATGCTCAGGAATTTTCGATAAATAGACCATTTGGTAAACCGAAAGTCTTAAAAGCCATCGAATCCATTGTTCTATTTTGCCACGAATATACGGTTCTAAATAATAATCCAAGGCATATTTATATTGAAGAGTTCCATAGGTTAATTCCGTCAGCAAGGCCCGATCTTTTGCTTCAATATGATATTTATTGATTGTTTGGTTTAATAATAGGTTCGAATATGCTTGGTTCTTGTCTACGGCAAGTAGTATGCTTAACGCCGCATCTCGCACATTACCATCCCAAATATGAATACTTTTCTTCTTCTTTCTCATTCAAATAAATCTCCAATCTGCAATTTTGAACCCATGCCACGTAAATAATCTTCCGCTGACATGCGTTTTTTACCTGCAGGTTGTAATTCGATTATTGCAAGGGTTCCTTCACCAGTAGCCACTTCAAAATAATCTTTTTCAATTTTCACCACTTCACCAGGACGAGCTGTAACTTGTGAGTCACCTACTTTTGCCCACCAAATTTTCACATTGTCACCTTTAAAGGTTGTATAGGCAACCGGCCATGGATGTAGGCCACGCACTTGGTTATAAATACTTCTCGCACTTTTTGTCCAATCTATTCGCTCTTGTTCCCTTGTAATATTATGTGCAAAAGTCGCTCTTGTTTCATCCTGCGGAATGCGTTCATTTGTACCATTTAGGATGCTAGGAAGCGTATCCTTTAATAAATCTCTTCCCAAAAGGCTCAGTTTTTCAAACATGATGCCCGTATGGTCCATTTCTTCAATAGGGATTTCTCTTTGGGAAATGATATCACCCGCATCTAATTTTTCTGCCATATACATAATGGTAACGCCTGTTTTCTCTTCTCCGTTAATAATGGCTTGATGAATCGGCGCACCACCGCGATATTTTGGCAATAGCGATGCATGCACATTAATGCATCCCCATTTTGGCGCTTCCAACAACTCTTTTGGCAAGATTTGACCATAAGCAGCCGTAACAATTAAATCGGGATTCATATGAATTAATTCGCTCATTTCTTCAGAACCTTTTAATTTCTCAGGTTGAAGAACTTTTAATCCTAAACGAAGTGCTTCTTCTTTTACTGGAGGAGGAGTTAGCACCCGTTTTCTTCCAACAGGACGGTCCGGTTGCGTGACGACTGCTGCAACTTCATATCCTTCTTCATGAAGCATGCGCAAAATAGGAACTGAAAATTCCGGAGTACCCATAAACACGATTTTTGTCATATTTTATCCTTCCTCCTCCTCGAACATTTCCTCTAATTCTTCTTCAGTATAGACACGTGTAATTTTAGAATTGAATAAAATGCCATCTAAATGGTCAATTTCATGTAAAATACAGCGAGCATCGTAATCCGTTGCTTCCAATTGATATACTTGACCGTTTCGATCATGGGCTTCAATTTTAACATAATTCGGTCTTTCCACTTCTCCATAAAGCCCAGGGAAACTTAAACAACCTTCGATGTCCACTGATGAACCGTCCGTTTCGATGACTGTAGGGTTAATCATTTCAATCAATGTTCGCTCTTCACCTAACTCAACAATGGCAATACGAAGGGGAACATTAACTTGAGGAGCAGCAATACCCATACCGTCATATTCAACCATCGTTTCGTACATATCATCTAATAAAGAGATAATCTCTTCATCAATTACTGTTACTTCTTTACATGGCTGTGTTAATACTTTTGCCGGATGCTTTACGATTTCTCTAATCATTAGGTAACCTCTTTCTATTTAAATCATGGAGGGGTCTAAATCAATTGTTAATACGACACCCTTTTTTATCCAATCCGTACGATATATTTTCAATAACTGTAAAAATGTTGGAATTAAATTCGGCTCTATTTTGTATTTTATCAAACATTGATAGCGATATCTATTTTGCAGACGAACGATGCCTGCTGTCGTCGGTCCAATAATAGAAGCATTAAAAGAAAGATGAGTACGAAGAAATTCTGCACATTTATTAGCATATTCTGCTGCTAACAATACGTCTTCATGTGCTACTTGGATGAGTGCTATAAAATAATATGGTGGATATGCCGCACCATGGCGAACCATCATTTCTCTTTCATAAAATGGTTCATATTGTTGGGTTTTCGCAAGTTCAATTGCATAATGTTCCGGTGTGTAGGATTGAATAATTACCTCACCATGCTTTTCCGCTCTCCCCGCACGACCACTTACTTGAGTAAGCAGTTGGAATGTCCGCTCAGCTGCGCGAAAATCTGGCAAATGCAGCGAAGTATCGGCACTTAGTACACCAACAAGGGTAATGTTTGGAAAGTCCAATCCTTTGGCAATCATTTGAGTTCCGAGCAGTATATCCGCTTTGCCAGCTCCAAAATTCTCTAATATCGCCTCATGTGCACCTTTCTGTTTTGTCGTATCTACATCCATTCTTAATACCCTTGCCTCTGGAAAGAGTTTCATCAATTCTTCTTCCACTTTTTGAGTACCTGTTCCAAAATAACGAATATGGTCGCTACCGCATTCTGGACAAATTGTTGGTACAAACTGTTCATATCCACAATAATGGCATTTTAATTTTTCATTGTAGCGATGATATGTTAAGGAAATATCACAATTTTCACATTGCATCACCGTTCCGCAATCTCGGCATAAAACGAAGGAAGAATACCCTCTCCGATTTAAAAACAACACGATTTGCTCTTTCTTTTTTAACCGATCACGAATGGACTCAGTTAATTTTTCAGAAAACATGGAACGATTTCCCTTTTTTAATTCTTCCCTCATATCAACAATTTCAACAGTCGGTAGGGGTTGATTTAATGCACGCCCTTTTAATGTCAATAATTTATACACGTTTTTTCTAGCACGAGCGTAGGATTCAAGGCTTGGCGTAGCGCTTCCTAAAATCACTGGACAATGATGATATTTACTTCTCCAAATGGCAACATCCCTTGCATGATATCTCGGTGTATCTTCTTGTTTATAAGACGATTCATGCTCTTCATCGAGGATGATGAGTCCTACATTTTCAAAGGGAGCAAATACTGCGGATCGCGCACCGACAACAACCTTCACTTTTTGTTGATGAACTTTCCTCCATTCATCGTACTTTTCACCGATTGACAAACCGCTATGCATCACCGCAACAAGTTCACCAAATCTTGAACGGAAGCGATTTGTCATTTGCGGAGTGAGGGAAATTTCTGGAACAAGTACAATCGCATCTTTACCTTGCTGAATGCAATGCTGAATTGCCTGCAAATAAACTTCCGTTTTACCGCTTCCGGTTACCCCATGTAATAAGAAAGTTTCAGGGGAACGATTGTCCATCGCTTCTACAATTTTATGTAATGCTTGTTTTTGTTCCTCTGTTAAAGTTAAAAAATCTGTTTTTTTAACATCCTTCTTAAAAGGATTTCGATACACTTCTTCTAATATAAATTCAGCAGCACCTTGCTCAATGATTGCTTGTAACACTTGAGGGGAACAGTTTGTTTCCTTGTAAATAAAATCAGGTTCCAATATTTCCCCAACGTGTTGTTTCATCCATAAAAGCAGTTGTTTTTGTTTTTTGGCACGGTTGGATAACTTATCATATACTTCTTGAAGAAGTTGAAGATTATCTGAAACTTTTACTTTCCTAATTTCTTTTACTTGGACTTTTTGTTTAACTACGTTTTCAAGGGAAAGTAATTTCTTATTTAACGCTTTTTTTAAAGGGATGAGCAAATTATTTTTCTCAAATTCTTTATAGTTCACTTTTGTCGACTTGTGGAAGTAATGTTTTAAAGGTTCATCTAAATTTTCTACATTAGTTTGAAGAACGACCATTTTTTCATACTTTGCCCTAAGTGCTGATGGCAACATTACTTGTAAGCAATCGATTTCATAACAAATCGTTTCTTGTTTCAACCATTTTGCCAATTGAAGCATTTCACTTGTCAATACCGGCTCAATATCGAGTAATGACGCGATTGGCTTAATTTTATCTAACGGAACATCCGTCTCATTCTTTATCCCAACAACAAATCCGAGAACATTCCGATTTCCAAAAGGCACTTTTACTCGACAACCACATTCAATAAGCTCTTCTACTTGTTCTGGAATGAAGTAATCAAAAGGGCGGTCGACTGGATATGCGGACACGTCAACAATGACTTCGGCAATCATCATTTTTTCTCTTCTCTTTCAAAATATTGAATCACCAACTCCGTTATTTTCTCCGGCTCTTCTAATCGTCCCTTACCAACATATCCACAAGCTAAATACCCTTCTGATGGTTCAATAAAGGAATAGCCGTCTCTTGCAAGCTGTGCGATATTGCGTTTTACAGCAGGATGGTCATACATATGCACGTTCATAGCTGGGGCAATCCATACTGGGCTCGTTGTAGCGAGCAGTGTTGTTGTCAACATATCATCAGCAATTCCATTGGCAAGTTTACCAATGATATTCGCTGTCGCAGGTGCAACAATCACTAAATCCGCCCAGTCAGCTAATTCAATATGAGCAATTGAACTTGGATCTTTTTCATCGAACGTATCAATATACACATCATTTTTTGACATCACTTGGAAAGTAAGGGGTGTAACAAATTTCATCGCTGATTCGGTCATCATTACTTTTACTTGAAACCCTGCTTGAGTTAATTTACTTACTAATGCTACTGCTTTGTAAACCGCAATACCGCCAGACACTCCTAGCAAAATTTTTCGACTCATCAACTTTCACCCTTTCAAAGGATAAGCTCCCAAAGAATGTTTCTCCGGGAGCTACTCGTAGTTTTACATTAAATTTTACTTCTATTGTTCATCAGAATAAACTTTGTTAGCATCTTGGATTTCCATTTCTAATAAACCTGCAGCAACTTCTTCCAACGCTTTCCCAACTGGTTTATGTGATTTATACTCAGATAATTTAAAGTTTCCAAGTTCTTGTAATTGACGGGCACGTTTTGATGCTAAACTAACTAATGAATATTTGGAGTCTACTTTTTCTTTCAACACATCAATGGATGGATATAACATCATCATTCTCCTTTCAACATCGATAAATATCTTTTTTCAACACGTTCACGGCGGCAATGTTCAGCCATGATGATTGCATTTATTTTTTCACAAGCTTTTTGAATTTCATCATTTTCTACAACATAATCATATAAACTCATCATTTCAAGTTCTTCTTTTGCAGTTTCAATTCTCTTTTGAATAATTTCTTCCGTTTCTGTACCGCGACCTATTAATCGTCTTTCTAACTCTGACAAACTAGGAGGTGCTAAAAAGATGAAAAGAGCTTCCGGAACTTTTTCGCGAATTTGAGCCGCTCCTTGAACTTCGATTTCTAAAAAAACATCGCGGCCTGCATCCAATGTTTCATTTACATAATCGAGAGGGGTGCCATAATAGTTGCCTACAAATTCAGCATACTCTAATAGTTTTCCCTCCTCGATTAATTTTTCAAACTCTTCTCGAGTTTTAAAAAAATAATCGACTCCATCGACTTCTCCCTCACGAGGTTTTCGAGTTGTCATTGAAATGGAGTATTCATAATTTGTATTCGGTTGTTTAAAAAGCTCTTTTCTTACTGTTCCTTTCCCAACACCAGATGGGCCAGAAAGAACAATTAATAATCCGCGCTCTTTTTTCATCAATTTCATACTCTCCCTTATTACTACCTTTCCAAGCTTATTCAATATTTTGAACTTGTTCTCGCATTTTTTCTAAAATAGTTTTTGATTGAACAACCACTGGTGAAATGATTACAGCCTGATTTTTCGACCCAATTGTATTAATTTCTCTGAGCATTTCTTGCATAAGGAAATCTAATTTTCTTCCTATGGAAAAAGGTTCTTCTAACGTCTCTTCTAACTGCTGGAAGTGACTTTCAAGTCGGTCCAATTCTTCCGATATATCAATCCGATCAGCGAAAATAGCGACTTCAGCAAGTATTCTATCTTCTACTTCTTCCACATCTGCAATTTCTGCTAATCTTTCTGTCAATTTTTCTCGATGTTTTTTTACTGCATCTTGCGAATGTTCACGAATAAATTTTACTTGCGCTTTAAGCTCATCATTATATTCGAGCAACACTTGTTTTAATTCTTGTCCTTCTCGCTCTCGCATTTCCACTAATTTTTCCATCGCTTCTCGGACAGCAATTTCAACACTAGATGCAATCTCTTCTGGTGTTAACTCCTTTTTTTCATATAAAAGTGCACCTTCCAATGATAGCACTTCTTGCATGGAATATTGCTCATCTATTGGGATTACTTGGCGAAGTTCATCTTTTGCATTTTTATAGGCTTCAATAAGAGACCAATTAATTTTAAAATCTTTTACTTCTTCACCAGTAAGTTTTAAGTTTACTAAACAATCAAATTTCCCTCGTTTTACATATTGGGATATGATTTTTTTTGCAAGCAGTTCTGCCTCTAACCACTCTTTCGGAAATTTTGTATAAATTTCTAAAAAGCGATGATTCACTGAGCGAATTTCTACTGTCAGTTGATAATCATTCGTAGTTGTGACACCTCTGCCAAAACCAGTCATACTACGCACCAAGGTAAGTCACACCTTTCATAAAGCTATGCTCCAATTATAACACATGATTAAAAAATTATAACGTATTTATCCATTATTAGAAGATGAACTTAGCTTTTTTATTTTATTTGAAAAATTTCTCTTAGTCCATCATAGTATGATGTTTTTGGTAGGGGACCGATTTCCCGCTCATATTTTTCACCGCTTAACACAACAGGTTCATCAATTAAATAAAACATCTCCGCAAATTCACGCATAAATGGGTTGAATAATCCTACCATTTGAACCATTCTTTTCGTTACAATGGAGAATTTTTTATCATATCCCGTAAGCTCACGGATCATTTGAATGATTTCTTCCCCGGTAATTGGACCGTATGAAGGGATATTCCACTCTTGCCCATAAGCCTTTTCATTCATTACCAAGTTTACAAAAGCCTTTGCTCCGTCAGGCAAATAGATGTATTCTCTCGCCAACTTTGGATTTCCTAAAAACATGGCCTTTTTATTGTTGATAACGGCACTGATGGTTGTATTTAATGTGGTATTGTCCGCATTTGGACCGTAAAAATCCGGGAAATGGGCAATTGTATATGTAATTTCGGAATTCTTGATCATGTTTTCCAATTGCAATCGGATTTTCCCTTTTTTAGTATGAGGATTTTTCGGCATATCCTCCGTCATTTTTTTGCCGACGCTTCGACCATAAGCATAGATATTATCAACATAAGCCAATTTTAAGTTGTACATTTTTACCGTTTGAATGACATTGTCCATTAATACAGGCAGTTTTTTCCATTGTTGATAAGGGATATTCACTGAATGGACGATTAAATCCACATCTTGGGCTGCTTTAAGTAAATCGGTTTGATTAAATAAGTCTCCTTGCACCACTTCCACTCGTTCTTCGTTGTGGAATAGCCTCAGCAATTTCTCCTTATTTCGTGCAAAAGCTTTCACTTCGATTCCCCGATCGGAAAATTCTTTTACAAGTGAAGAACCCATATTCCCTGAAGCACCAAGAACCAATACTTTTTTCATAAAAAACTCCTCCTTTTTATTGTCCAGTGGTCAATTAAAGGTTCATCAAGTTTTATTGACCACTGGTTAAATATATGTAAAAAAAATTAACACACTCCCTTAAGCAAAAATTTCACATGATCAACCGCAGCACCCTCCACCTCATCATAACCAACAATATGCGATAAATAGTGACTGACAAAACCATGCAAGGAAAGAAAAATTGACCAAATATCCTTTAATTGCAATTTTTGATTCGATAATGTGTATAAAGCATTGGCAAACTTGTCATATACCTTTATCGGTTCTTCATTGATGAAATTGCGCACCTCATCATCTTTAAGCATAAACATAATTTCATAATGGCTCTGATGGTTTAAACCAAACTTGATGTACCCAAGCATACATTGCTCAAGTTTTTCCGAGTTTTCAATGTCCTGCTCCAACACATGATCCAATTCCTGTTCCAATAGAACAAAATATTCCTTTACCAATGCATAAAATAATTCCGCTTTACTTTGAAAATGATAATACAGAGCTCCGTGTGAGCAGCCAAGTTCTTTTGCAATTTGACGCATCGAAACTTGCTGATAGCCGTTTTTTACGAACAAATCTCTTGCTGCATCCATTATCATGTTTGGCGTAAGACCAGGTTTTGACGCATCTCTTGCCATAATAAATCCTCCATGTCTTTCTCGTTGCAATCAATTTATTGACCACCGTTCAATAATAAGATAATTCAATTGTTGTTAAATGTCAAAAGAATTTTTCTTAATAAACTTTTCATATCTTGGGAATTGCTTTAGAATCAATGCAGAGATATAGAAACATGATAAAATAATAGATCAGTGATTTTTCAAGAAAAGAGGAACAATTATGGCATTTGATGGATTATTTACAGTAGCGATGATCAATGAACTGAAGGGACTTGAAACCGGACGGATTTCAAAAGTTCATCAACCGAATGCATTGGAAGTGGTGCTCCATATCCGGGCAAAAGGGAAAAATGAGAAATTATTATTTTCCATTCACCCATCATATGCCCGTGTTCACATAACAAAAGAATCGATTGATAATCCACAAGAACCGCCAATGTTTTGCATGCTCCTCCGCAAACATATTGAAGGCGGCATTATTACTCGAATTGAAAACAATGGTTTTGAGAGATTGATTACTTTTCACATTGAAAGTAAAAACGAAATTGGTGACCAAGTGACTCGGAAGTTAATCGTTGAAATAATGGGACGACATAGTAATTTAATTTTAGTTGACGATGAAAATAAAATCATCGATGGATTAAAACATTTACCACCTTCCGTTAACAGTTATCGAACAGTGCTTCCAGGTTTTGAGTATATCCATCCACCAGCACAACAAAAAGCCAATCCGATTACAATATCTGATGAGGAGATTACGAACTTTTTCTCAAATGAAAAAACATCACAAGAAGTAGTTGCTCATTTTGCTGGATTTTCTCCTTTTCATGCTAAAGAATTATTGCATCGAATGAAGGACGAAAACAATAAAATTGAAATATTCCGCACGTTTATAAACGAAATTCTTGCTAGTGCTAATCCTACTTATTTAGAAGTAGATGGAAAACCTTATTTTTCACCGACAACAATTACTCATGTATCGGGGAAAAATACGTTTTTTGTTGATTTAAGCTCCCTCCTAGACCGAGCATTTTACAGAAGAGCTGAAAGGGACCGTGTAAAACAACAAGCGGGCGACTTAGAACGCTTTTTACAAAATGAAATCAATAAATTAAAAACAAAATTAAAAAAGTTACATAAAGACTTAGAACAAGCTTCCAAATTAGATCAATACCAATTATATGGCGAACTATTAATGGCTAATTTATACCAATTCGACAAAGGCATGAAGGAAGTTACCGTAACGAATTACTACAATGAACAAGAATTGACAATACCATTAGATGAAAGAAAAACACCTATCGAAAATGCCCAAAGCTATTATGCGAAATACAATAAAGCTAAACATGCGCTCATTCGGGTAAAAGAGCAAATTGATAAAACAAAAGAGGAAATTGAATATTTTGAAATGCTCATCAACCAAGTAAACCAAGCAAGCCCAACGGATATTGAAGAAATTCGTGATGAACTAGCAGAACAAGGCTATTTGAAAAAACGAAACAAAAAACAAAAGCAAAAACAATTAAAACCTGTTCCTGAAAAATTTATGTCATCAACAGGGGTTCCTATATCGGTCGGCAAAAACAATAAACAAAACGACTATTTAACCTTTAAATTAGCTAAAAAATCCGATACTTGGCTTCACACAAAAGATATTCCAGGATCACATGTCGTCATTCATTCGGATAATCCAGACGAGACAACATTGAAAGAAGCTGCTATATTAAGCGCCTATTTTAGCAAAGCAAGAAGCTCCTCTTCTGTACCAGTAGACTATACGAAAATTCGACATGTGAAAAAGCCGAATGGAGCAAAACCAGGTTTCGTGATTTATTTTGAGCAAAAAACGCTCTATGTCACACCGGATGAAGAAGTTGTATTAAAACTTAAGAAAAAAGATTGATTTTTTACTATTTTCAGTCCAGGGCAATCCTTTTCATCCCGCACCGCATCTACTGGAGATTTTTTCCTGGTTTTGCTTAAAAAAAATTCTCCTGAATCATTTTAATGACTCAGGAGAATTTTTTTATTATAATCTACCAGCTTTCAAATCTTCATGCCAATTTTTTAAGAATGGAATATCGTCGGACTTAATAGCACCAGAATCTTTTGCCGCTTCAATTAAATAGTCGAAATTCGTTAAGCTGACATACTTTATACCCTGATTTTCAAAAGCATCCTCGGCTTTTGGCAAATTGTATGTATAAACACATACAACACCCACGACTTCGCATCCTGCATCTCTTAATGCTTTTACTGCAGTAAGTGATGAACCGCCAGTTGAAATGATGTCTTCTACAACAACTACCTTCTGACCTGGTTCTAGTTTCCCCTCAATTTGATTGCCTCGTCCATGATCTTTCGGTTTGGAACGCACATATACCATTGGCAATTGTAATACATCACTCACCCATGCAGCATGAGGAATTCCTGCTGTTGCTGTGCCTGCAACCACTTCTGTTTCAGGAAAATGTTCTTTAATTTTTTCCGCTAAACCTTTCGCAATTTGTTTTCTTGCTTCTGGATAAGAAATTGTTAAACGTGTATCACAATAAATGGGTGATTTAATTCCACTTGCCCAAGTAAATAATTCCGATGCGTTTAATTCAACAGCACCTACTGATAACATGATTTGGGCAATTTCTTTTTCAATAGCCATTAAATTCCCTCCCAAAGTTGGCATACCTTTTTATAAGCTTCTACAGGATTTTCTGCTTTAGTCACTGCTCGTCCAATAACAATATAAGAAGAGCCATTAATTCGGGCATAGTCAGGAGTTGCAATCCGTTTCTGATCGTGAGCATCTCCACCAGGCAGTCGAATTCCAGGTGTCACTCGTAAGAACGTTTCTCCACATACATCCGCAATATTTTTTGCTTCATGAACAGAGCAAACAACTCCATCTAATCCAGCATCTTTCGTTAATTGTGCATAATGCAATACTGAATCTAACAAGGATAATGGGATTTTTTGCTCCTTTTGCATTTGTTCTTCCGTTGTAGACGTTAATTGAGTCACGGCAATGAGCATTGGCCTTTTGTCAGCACTTCCTGCCTCTAATCCTTCAATGGCTGCTTCCATCATATTTTTTCCGCCGGCTGCATGCACATTTACTAAATCAACGCCCAAACGAGCTAGCCCTTTCATTGCAGATTTCACTGTATTTGGAATGTCATGAAGTTTTAAATCAAGGAATATATCATGTCCTAAATCCTTAATTTTTCTTACAATATCAGGACCTTCTTGATAAAAAAGCTCCATTCCAACTTTTACAAACAATTTTTCATCGAATTGGTTTAAAAACTGAAAAACTTCAATTTCACTCGGAAAATCTAACGCGATAATCGGTTTGTTCATTAACGATGGCTCCTTCCGATAATCTCTTTAATATGCTTTACTCCAAGCTCATCTAACTTCGCTGGAAGGGCATCAATTATATTCGGACAAATGAAAGGATCGATAAAGTTCATTGTACCTACTGCAACTGCTGATGCACCAGCAGACATAAAGTCGATTACGTCTTGAACGCAAGAAATGCCACCCATACCGATAATCGGAATATCTACCGCTTTATATACTTCATAAACCATTCGTAAAGCAATCGGTTTTACCGCTGGACCGGATAGTCCTCCTGTAACATTGGCGATGACTGGTTTTCCAGTTTTTTCATCGAGTCGCATGCCCAATAATGTATTAATCATCGTAATTCCATCGGCTCCGCCTATTTCAACCGCTTGTGCCATTTCCACGATATTCGTTACATTAGGTGAAAGTTTCACATATACAGGAACTTGAGAAACGGCCTTCACTTGTTCTACAAGTTCTCTAGCAATCACAGGGTCTGTTCCGAACGTAATGCCTCCTTGCTTTACATTCGGGCAAGAAATATTTAATTCTAATGCTTTGACATTTGGAGCAGTTGAAATGCGTCTTGCCACTTCCACATAATCTTCCGGCGTTGTACCTGCCACATTGGCGATAATCGGCACATCAAAGCGTTCTAACCAAGGCAATTCTTCAGCCATGACTTTTTCGAGTCCTGGATTTTGTAATCCGATGGCATTCAGCATTCCAGCAGGTGTTTCTGCTACACGAGGCGTCGGATTTCCAAGTCGTGGTTCTACTGTCGTTGCTTTAATCATAATGGCTCCCAACTTGGAAAGGTCATACAACCCGGCATATTCACGGCCAAATCCGAAACAACCAGAAGCAGGCATAATCGGATTTTTTAATTGCAAACCAGGGAGTTGGATATCTAATCGATTCATAATTTCACAACTCCTTTCTCAAATACAGGACCATCTGAACAAATTTTAACGTAGTCTTTCTCTTGCCCTTCTTCTGTTTTGCAAATGCACGCAAAACAAGCACCAATACCGCAGCCCATTCGTTCTTCAAGGGATAAATATCCTTTTTTCTCCTCATACATTGAAGCCAATGCTCTTAACATCGGCAGCGGGCCGCATGAATAAAAGATATTAAAATCTGGTTTTAATTCGTTCAATAAATCCGTTACAAATCCTTTAAATCCTTTTGAACCATCATCCGTTACATAATAGGTTTCGCCCAATTTTGAAAACTCTTCTTCATAAAACGCTAACTCTTCTGTTTGGAAGCCAAATACGTGGATGGTGCGAACACCTCGAGCATTTAACTGCTTTGACAGCTCATATAGAGGGGGCACACCGATCCCTCCTCCAACAAGAAGAGCCGTTTCACCTTCACGTGCTTCTTCAACTGGAAAACCGTTACCGAGAGGACCTAATACATCTACTTCATCGCCAACTTGTTTCTGAGATAAAACTTTTGTCCCTCTCCCTTGAGCTCGATAAATAATTGTAAATTCTTCTGCTTCTTTCTGAATATTCGCTATACTAATTGGGCGTCTTAACAAAGGCTCCAACAAATCTGAAACTCGTATATGAACAAATTGTCCAGGAGACATCTCCTGAACAATTTGACCTTGCAAAGTCATTTCAAAAATGTCTTTTGCAATTTCCCTTTGGCTTACTACCGTCATACGTTCTTGTCGAATCATGAATATACCTCCGCTTTCGGCATTTCCTGTATTGCAAATGTCATGGATTCAATGACTGTTATTAAAGCGTTAGCTGTATCCAATGATGTTAAACAAGGAATGCCGTTTTCAACAGTTTCTCGACGAATGCGGAAACCGTCGCGGGCAGGTTGTTTTCCTTTCGTTAAAGTATTAATTACGACTTGTGCTTCACCGTTTTGGATTACATCCACCAACGTTTTGCCTTTGCCCCCAATTTTATCTACTACTTCTGTTCGTATGCCTGCTTCTTCGAATTTTTTCGCTGTTCCCTCTGTCGCCATGATGCGATAACCTACAGATTGGAAACGTTTTGCAAGGCTAATGGCTTCTTCTTTATCTTTATCGGCTACTGTAAATAACACAGTTCCATACGGTTTGATTTCTATACCTGAAGCAACCAACCCTTTATATAACGCTTTTTCTAACGTTATGTCTTTGCCCATTACTTCACCAGTTGACTTCATTTCAGGGCCAAGTGTGATATCGACGCGTCGAAGTTTTGCAAAACTGAATACAGGTACTTTTACATATACACCTTTTTTCTCTTCAACTAGACCTGTTTCGTAACCTTGTTCAACAATTGATTGACCTAAAATCGCTTTTGTTGCAACATTCGCCATCGGGATGTTTGTAATTTTACTTAAGAACGGTACTGTTCTTGATGCACGAGGGTTTACTTCAATGACATATACATTTCCATCTGAAATGACATATTGGATGTTCATTAAACCGACAATATTTAATCCTCTAGCCAATCTAGTTGTGTAATCCACAATCGTATCAATTTGTTTTTGCGTTAAACTTTGTGGTGGATAAACAGATATTGAGTCACCTGAGTGAACCCCAGCCCGTTCAATATGTTCCATAATGCCAGGAATGAGTACATTTTCTCCATCAGAAATCGCATCTACTTCCACTTCTTTACCTGTTAAATAACGGTCAATTAATACAGGATGATCTGGAGAAGCTTCTACCGCATTTTCCATATAATGTTTCAATTCATTTTCGTTATAAACGATTTCCATTGCACGGCCGCCAAGAACGTAAGAAGGGCGAACCAATACCGGGAAGCCGATTCTCTTTGCAATTTCCAATGCTTCATCTAATGAAACTGCAGTGTCCCCTTCTGGCTGTGGAATTTCTAATTCTTTTAAAGCTTGTTCAAACAAGTCGCGATTTTCTGCTCTGTCGATATCTTCTAATGATGTACCTAAAATTTTCACACCATTTGCTGCAAGTTTATCTGCTAAGTTAATTGCTGTTTGTCCACCGAATTGTACTACTACTCCAATCGGTTTTTCTAAATCGATAATGTGCATTACATCTTCAATCGTTAAAGGCTCAAAGTAGAGTTTATCGGAAATTGAAAAGTCTGTTGATACCGTTTCAGGGTTTGAGTTGATAATAATTGCTTCATACCCTGCTTCTTGAATTGCCCAAACCGAATGCACTGTTGCATAGTCGAACTCAACGCCTTGTCCAATTCGGATTGGACCAGAACCAAGCACGATGACAGATGGTTTGTCGGAAACAATCGATTCATTTTCTTCTTCGTAAGTTCCGTAATAATAAGGAGTTGCTGATTCAAACTCCGCTGCACAAGTGTCAACCATTTTATAAACCGGTACAATACCATTTGCTTTGCGAAGTTCGTAAATTTCTTTCGCTTCCATATCCCAAAGCTCAGCAATTTTTTGATCTGCAAAGCCTAGACGTTTTGCTTGTTTCAACACTTCTAAATCATTTTTATTTTCAGAAAGAACAGTCTCCATGTCGATAATGTTTTTCAGTTTATATAGGAAGAATAAATCGATTTGTGACCATTTATGAATTTGTTCCACAGCGACACCGCGGCGCATTGCTTCAGCGATAAAGAATAGCCGTTCGTCGCCTGCTTTCTTAATGCGTTTTTCAATCCAGTTATCATCATGATCTTCTGCATGTTTTAAATCGATATGAACATGGCCAGTCTCGAGAGAGCGAACTGCTTTTAAGATTGCTTCTTCAAAATTACGTCCTAAAGCCATTACTTCCCCAGTGGCTTTCATTTGCGTACCTAAATTTCGTTTTGCTGATTCGAATTTATCAAAAGGCCAACGTGGAATTTTTGCTACTACATAGTCGATGGCAGGTTCGAAGTCTGCATATGTAGTGCCGGTAACAGGGTTTTTAATTTCATCCAGCGTTAAACCAACCGCAATTTTTGCAGCGATTTTTGCAATCGGGTAACCTGTTGCTTTGGATGCTAAAGCAGATGAACGGGATACCCGCGGATTCACTTCAATCACATAGTAGTTGAAGCTGTTTGGATCAAGGGCTAATTGAACGTTGCATCCACCTTCGATTTTTAATGCGCGGATTATATCTAATGAGATTTTGCGCAGCATTTGATATTCCCGATCAGTTAACGTTTGGACTGGTGCTACTACAATTGAGTCACCAGTATGAATACCAACTGGGTCCACGTTTTCCATGCTACATACAACAATCGCATTATTTTTCGAGTCGCGCATTACTTCAAACTCAATTTCTTTGTAGCCGGCAATGGATTTTTCAAGTAGACATTGTTTCACTGGGCTGTATTTCAAACCGCTTGAAACAATTTCTTCCAACTCTTGTTCATTGTGACAAATTCCTCCGCCAGTACCTCCTAGCGTAAAGGCTGGTCGAACAATCACTGGATAGCCGATTTTTTCAACAAAGCCTTTTGCTTCTTCAACACTATGAACGATGTCGGATTCAGGCACTGGAGCACCTAATTCAAACATCAAACTTCTGAATAATTCACGGTCTTCTGCATGATGGATTGCTTCTAATTTTGTTCCTAATACTTCTATCCCTAATTCATCCAAAATACCTGATTTTTGAAGTTCAATTGCCATATTTAATCCAGTTTGTCCACCAAGAGTTGGAAGTATGGCATCTGGTCTTTCTTTTCTCAATATTCGGGAAACAAACTCTAAACTAATCGGTTCGATATAAACCTTATCTGCAATTTCTGTATCTGTCATAATCGTTGCAGGGTTTGAGTTTATTAGAATCACTTTATATCCTTCTTCTTTTAATGCAAGACAAGCTTGAGTACCAGCATAATCGAATTCTGCAGCTTGCCCAATAACGATAGGACCTGAACCAATAACTAAAATGCTTTCAATATCTTTACGCTTTGGCATATGCTATTTCCTCCCCTGCTCGTTCCATTAATGCAATAAATTCATCAAATAAATAGTTCGAATCTTCCGGACCTGGTGAAGCTTCCGGATGAAATTGCACTGAAAAGACTGGATGTTTTTTATGTTTTAAACCTTCGATTGTACCATCATTTAATGAAACATGCGTAATTTCTAAATCCGTACCTTCCAATGAGTTTTCATCGATCACATAACCATGGTTTTGCGAAGTGATTTCAACAACACCAGTTTGAAGATTTTTTACTGGATGGTTTCCACCACGATGTCCGAAAGGTAACTTATAGCTTTTCGCACCGCAAGCCAATGCAATCAATTGGTGCCCTAAGCAAATACCAAACATCGGAACTTTCCCAATTAATTCTTTGATTGTTTCAATAGCTTCTGTTACATCGGCGGGATTACCTGGACCATTGGATAATAGAATGCCTTCTGGACGAAAACTCATGATTTTTTCAGCAGGTGTATTATAAGGAACTACAAGAACATCACAATGACGATTATTTAATTCACGCAATATCCCGTTTTTCATTCCAAAGTCCATTAGCACTACTCGTTTCCCTCTACCAGGACTTTGGAATGGCATTTTTGTCGAAACTTCTTTTACATGATTTTTCAAATAAGGCGTTTCATTTAATTGTTTAACAATTTCTTCTACATTCACTTCCTCGCCTGCTGCAGTTAACATCGCACGAACTGCACCTTTTGAACGAATGATGCGAGTAAGTTTTCTTGTATCAATTCCTTCAATTCCAGGAATATTATGTGTTTTTAAATACTCATCCAAAGTGATTTCAGAACGGAAATTTGATGGGATTTTCGTTAATTCACGAACAACAACACCTCGAATAACAGGAGCAATCGTTTCAAAATCATCGCTGTTTATTCCATAGTTACCGATTAATGGATAAGTAAATGTTACAATTTGACCGTAAAAAGAAGGGTCAGTAATTGTTTCTTGATACCCAGTCATCCCAGTTGTGAAAACAACTTCTCCTTGACTGCTTTGTTCACTTCCAAACGCTTCTCCCTGAAATACTGTCCCATCTTCCAAAATTAAGAGACGCTTTTTCATCATTCTTCCTCCTTATAAACCACATTTCCTTCAAAGATTGTCATGACCGGCCAACCTTTTGCTTTCCATCCATTGAATGGCGTATTGCGACCTTTAGAATAAAACTCATTTGCATCAATTGTTTTCTCTTTATTTAAATCAATAATTGTTAAGTCAGCAGGTGCACCTACCTCAATTTTTCCATAAGGAAGCTCGAAAATTTCAGCAGGTTTTGTAGCCATCCAATCCACTAATTGTTTTAGTGTAAAAATTCCTGTTTCTACAAATTTTGTATAAAGCAATGGAAAGGCTGTTTCAAATCCTACAATTCCAAAAGGAGCTCCAACCATTCCGCAACATTTTTCTTCAGTAGTATGTGGTGCATGGTCTGTGGCGATGCAATCGATCGTACCATCAAGTAATCCTTCAATTAAAGCTTTTTTATCTTCTGAAGCTCGTAACGGAGGATTCATTTTCCAATTTGCATCATCACTTGGAATGTCCATATCTTCTAATAGGAGATGATGTGGACAAACTTCTGCAGTAACACGAATGCCCGCTTTTTTAGCATCTCTTACTGTACGAACGGATTCTTTCGTAGAAACGTGACAAACATGATATCTTGCCCCAGCTGCCTCGGCAAGTAATACGTCCCGCGCAATTTGTACCGATTCACAAACGCTTGGAATTCCAGGTAATCCTAATTGTTTATTACGAACCCCTTCGTGCATTACCCCGCCATAGATTAATGAGTTATCTTCACAATGGGCAACAACAATTGCACCAACTTTTGCTGCATCTTGCATTTGTTCATACATTGTTGCAGCAAGTTGAACGCCCACGCCATCATCTGAAAAAGCTACAGCACCATGTTCTTTTAATTCAGCGATATTGGTACGTTTTTCCCCGGCTTCATCAACAGTAAGTGAGCCATAAGGAAGGACACGAACCACTGCACTATTTTTAATTAATCCTTTAATATATTCAAGGTTTTCAACAGAATCTGGTACAGGCTTTGTATTTGGCATAGCACAAATTGTTGTAAATCCACCTCTAGCAGCTGATCGAGTACCCGTTTCAATTGTTTCTTTATGTTCAAAACCAGGTTCCCTTAAATGAACATGTACATCGACAAATCCTGGAGAAACAAAATTTCCTTTTCCATCAATTACTTCAGCATTTTCTGGTTTTGATTCACCGATTGCAGCAATTTTGCCTTGTTCAATCGTAATCGTTGTTTCAACAAGTTCACCGTGGTCATTTAACATCTTGATATTCTCTATAAACGTCGCCATGTTATCTCTCCTTCAAAATTGTTTCAAGAATTGCCATTCGAACAAATACACCGTTTTGTACTTGTTGAAAAATTCTTGAACGTCCACATTCCACTAGTTCTGAAGCAATTTCCACATCCCGATTGACTGGCGCCGGGTGCATGATGATTGCATGTTCCTTCATTTGCTTTTCTCGTTCGGGTGTCAACCCAAATTGTTGATGATAATTTTCCTTAGAAAAATATACATCATGTCGTTCATGTTGAATTCGAAGCAACATAATCACATCACTTTCTTCTAACAGACCGTTCCATGCGTGCTGTGCCTCAAAATTACCGGCCCATTCAGGAGGACAAAGGAAATTTACATTTACTCCTAATCGTCGCAATGCGATGGCATCAGATTTTGCAACTCTGCTATGAGAGATATCCCCTGCAATCGTTACTGTTAAACCTTCGAAGCGTCCAAATTCTTTATAAATCGTATATAAATCCAATAAACTTTGGGATGGATGCTGTCCTGTTCCATCACCGGCGTTAATAATGCCGACATTAATTCCTTCAAGCAATTCTTTGTAGTATTCATCTTCCTTTGCCCGAATGACAACCGCATCAAGTCCAATCATTTCCAACGTTTTTACAGTATCGTACAAAGTTTCCCCTTTTAGCATACTTGAAAATCCTGCTTCAAAGGGGATGACTGTACATCCTACTTTTCGTTCTGCCATTTCGAAACTTGTTTTTGTTCGAGTGCTTGGTTCAAAAAATAAATTCGCTACATAATAGGAACGTGGTAGCTTCGTTTCCGCTCCCTGTTCAAATTCTCTTGCTCTTTCTAAAATAGCCAACACTTCATCGTTTGATAAATGTTCCATTGAAAGTAAATTTTTCATTGTCAGTTTCCTCCTAATTTTATTTACACTCATTGCCATATACATGGCTTAGGAGGGATGACAAGTATGCACTTGCCATTCGTCTCCTTTTTTGCCTCACTGGACAAATCATTAAAGGATTATTGAATATCTTCTTATTTAAATTCTTCTATATTCTTTTCTCTACCCGGAAGGATTAAGTTTAAGATAACGCCAACAATAGCAGCAAGTGCCATACCTTCAATCGCAAATGCTTCAGTAAATCTGATTGCTGCGCCACCAATTCCCACCACTAAAATGACAGATGCTATAACCATGTTGCGGTTTTGACCAAAATCAACTTTGTTTTCTACAACCATTCGAAGACCACTTGATGCGATAATCCCGAATAATAGGATGGAGATTCCTCCTAAAACGGCTGTTGGAATTGTTTGTACTAACGCCATAGCTTTACCGAAGAATGAAAGTAATATTGCAATCACTGCAGCACCCATGATGACATACACTGAATACACTTTCGTAATGCCTAATACACCAATGTTTTCTCCATAAGTCGTTTTCGGTGGACCACCAATTAGCGCACTTACAAATGTACCTAAACCATCACCAAGGATGGAGCGGTGCAATCCTGGATCTTTAATATAGTTTCGTTCAACGATTTTTCCTAATACAAGTTGGTGACCGATATGTTCTGAAATCGTTACGATCACAATTGGAACCATGGCTAATAAAATTGTTGATGTTACGTTAAACTCATAATGAATTCCAGGAATTAAAAAGTCTGGGACTGCAAACCATGATGCTTCTTTTACTTTTGTAAAATCTACGATACCGATGATTGCGGAATATATATACCCGACTACTAATCCTAAAAGAATTGGCATCGCGCTTAAAATATTTTTAAAGAACACGTTGAAAAATATCGCTGCAAATAAAGTCACTAATGCTGCTGAAAAATGCCAGCCACTATATTGTTTTACTAATTCTGTTTGACCTGTATCAGAATTTACTTGTTCCACTGAAATATTCATTGCCATATCTACCGCTACTCCAGCAAGTCCAAGTCCAATTACCATGATAACTGGTCCTACTACAACAGCTGGCAATATTTTCATAATCCATTTATAGCCGGTTTTATATATTAGTAATGAAACAATTCCATATACTAAACCAACTGCCATCGCACCAATCATTGCATTTCCAGGATTCACTGCTGCACCCTCTGGATCTAAACCGCCAGATACTAATAACATCGGTGCAATAAATGCGAAGGATGAACCTAAATAAGCTGGTACTTTAAATTGTGTTACAATCAAAAAGATTATTGTTGCAATACCGCTTGTTAAAAGTGCAATCGCTGGACTTAACCCAACTAATTGGGGCACTAAAATCGTCGATCCGAACATGGCAAACATATGTTGAAAACTTAATGTAATGAGTTGTCCACTAGAAGGTTTTTCATTAATATCAATAACTTGATTTGACATAATTTTACCTCTCTATCTTCATTAGTTTGATTTGTGTAAAGTAACTTGATCTTTTCCGTCTACTTCTGTTACATGAACAACAATTTTTTCAGAACTGGAAGTCGGAATGTTTTTCCCAACATAATCTGCCCGAATTGGCAATTCCCTATGTCCTCTGTCAATTAATACAGCAAGCTGTATTTGAGCAGGACGCCCTAAATCCATCACTGCATCAAGTGCTGCGCGTACAGTTCTACCTGTATAGAGCACGTCATCAACAAGAACTATTTTTTGATCATTCACAACGTAATCAATATCCACTTGTTGTACAGTTGGCTCGTCCTCATCAAATTTCGTAGATAAATCATCGCGGTATAATGTAATATCTAATTCACCTGTGCGAACTTTTGTACCTTCAATTTTTTCGATTCTCTCAGCCAATCTCCTTGCAAGATAAGTACCGCGAGTCCTAATGCCAACTAAAATAACTTTGTCAATTCCCTTATTTCGTTCAATAATTTCGTGAGCAATTCTCGTTAACGCTCGGTTCATCGCCTGTGCGTCTAACAATTCTGTGACTTGAGCCATTCATAAATTCCTCCTTATTTCATAATCCAATCACTTTGCACAAAAAAACCTCTTAAGCCGCCAGCTTAAGAGGTTGAAGTTACAGTAAAATAGTATGTTGGTATAGTAATTGAATATAGGAACCCCTGTTAAAATTGGGTACACTTCACCCAAATTAGATATAATAGGGCCTTACCCATTCCATCCAACATATCTCATTACCTTTTCAGCCTCTCTGGACTGCCATTAAAGGTACTCATATTTTATTGTCGATTGATGTTATTCTACTTCTGTAAAGTATAGAACTAATTATCTTCCAAGTCAACACTCTTTTCTTAATTGTTCAAGTAAATTTACAAAATCATGAGGTAAAGGTGCTTCAAATTCCATAAATTCATTTGTTCTAGGATGCACGAAACCTAAAACACCTGCATGTAAAACTTGTCCTCCAAAATCAATCGTTTTCTTTGGACCATATTTCGGATCTCCCACTAATGGATAACCGATATATTTCATATGAACGCGAATTTGATGAGTGCGACCTGTTTCTAATTGACATTCCACTAATGTATATTTTCCTCCAAAACGTTCCAACACTTGGAAATGAGTAATTGCTTCTTTTCCATTGTTGACAACAGCCTGTTTTTGGCGGTCTTTCGGATCCCGACCAATGGGAGCATCAATTGTACCTTTATTATGTGGAATATGTCCATGAACTAATGCAGTATATTTTCGTTTTACTGTTTTATTCACTAACTGTTCAACAAGCGAATGATGGGCTTGGTCATTTTTAGCAACCATTAACAGACCAGAAGTATCTTTATCGATGCGATGAACAATCCCTGGACGAAGAACCCCGTTAATTCCAGATAAATCTTTACAATGATACATTAAGCCATTCACTAATGTACCTGTCATATGTCCTGGGGCAGGATGAACTACCATCCCCCTTGGTTTATTCACAACAAGTACATCAGAATCTTCATACACAATATCCAACTCTAAATTTTCAGGGATTACTTCAAGTATTTCAGGTTCGGGAACATCTACTTCAATAGAATCCCCTTCTTTTACTTTATATTTAGCCTTTACTTCCTTGCCGTTTACTTTTATTAGCCCTTCTTCAATCCAATTTGATATTTGTGTTCTAGACCAGTCCTCTTGAATAGTTGATAAAGCTTTATCAATTCGTTCTCCTGCATGTTCTGCTTCAATTGTTATGGATACAACTGTCATTGTTTCACCTTTCTCTGTTCTTTTTGATCTTCCTTTAATATCACAATTATCAGCATGACTACGGATATCGTCAATGCCGCATCAGCTACATTAAAAATAGGAAAATCATAGCGGATAATTGGAATGAAAACATCAATAAAATCAACCACTTCACCTCGAAAAACTCGATCAATAAAGTTGCCGAATGCTCCACCTAATAAAATCATTAAACTGACGCCAAGGAAAGGCTTATTTTTTCCTTCTTTATGAAAATAATAAATCACACCGACAATTACAATAATCGTGACAATATAAAAAATCCACATTTGTCCTTGAAGCATTCCCCAAGCTGCTCCACGATTTCGATGACTTAAAATACCAATCCAAGGATCCCATATGCCAATCCGATCACCTATTTGCATCCTCGTCACGATAAACCATTTTGTAATTTGATCAATCAATATGATGAATAGTGCTAAAACGTAGTATTTAAACACATTCTTTCCCCCGTTTGCCTATATATCTTCATTATTCTAACATATTCCTTCAATTAATACAGAGAAACTATTCCTTTTGATTGAGTCAAGTATTTGTGGGCAACTTTTTTAATTGCTATTTTTTGAAAGCGAATTCACTTTTTCAGGGTACTCTCTTGGTAAAAAATTCTTCTTTTTTTTTAAAAACCAGTCAGTGCTTTTAGGGCTTTGTATATGGGAGTATTGGCTTTACCTTTCAAGTATAGGAGATTGTCTCTTGTGGCTTCTCCAACTGTGCTTGTCACCTTTTCAACATAATGTTTCGGAGGATTCTTTTCTCCCTTGGTTTCTGTCCATCTTTCGACTTTCCCAAATAATGTTTTCAATGCCAGATTGTCTAGGAAAGCCACCAATCCAGTAATCATGGCACTTACGCCTTTTTCTACCCAGCTACGTCCATTTTTGAGTCTTTTTGCGAAGACACTCATTGTTCCCTCGGCACTTCCCATTGGACGCATTCCTTTGGTGTCAATACCTTGTTCTCGGAGCCACTTCCGGTAATCCCCGAGGGCTTCAGGATATTTTTCTAGTTGACGAATCAATTGTTCAAGACGTTCTTCCTGATCCTCTGTCTCTAGTGTTCCAACAGCACTGTTTAATTCCGTAAGTAGTTTCTGACTGTCATAGGAAGCTAGTGCCTTTTGCATTTGGCGATAGCGAGGATGCTTACGGAATAAGCTGCGAATATCCCTTGCCACGTGGAAACGGTCAATTGAAAAGAATGCCCTGCCTTTAAAATGGTCTCGACAGGCTGTAATCCATCCGGCACCATCCCCGTTTATTACTAGCTTATGGACAGTTGGGTCATACTCGAAGTTTTCAATGAGAAAATCCTCAAACGCCTCCCAAAATGGCTGATTCCCACGGTGAATAAAATGGCGTTTGTCTTTCAAACTTACTCGTTTTCCGTTGATTTCCCAGCCCTGATGAACCGCTGCAATTTTTTCTTCCTTGCCCCGTTTTCCTTTTCCTTGACGTTTCACATATAGGCCGTCTACTTCCACGAATAGGACAGGATAGTTTACAGGCTGTCGCTCTTTTGGGATACTTTCAATCTGTAACAGGTGTTGACGTATAGCTTCGTGACTAATCACTCGGTATCCTAAAAGTGTTTCAAGCGTGCGTTCTGCCTTTCGATAGGATGGCCCCGTAATGGCAAGCTCTAGAGCCGCTTCTTCTATCAGCGGACTAAAGGAGCCTGTCCCTTCGAATTCCAAAAAGCGATCAAGCAGATAGACATATTCACCTTTCTCCCTGTCTCGGTAGTAGTTCCGTTTCACCTTTATTTCGCCAAAAAGACTGATAATAGTGGTAGTACGCTTATCGAGTAGACGATAACGCTTTTTATTTCGTTCTTCAGCAATCTGCTTGTCCATGTCCTCTAATAGTGTTTTCATGACCTCTGAGAAGGTTTCCTGTAATTGCCTCCAAACTAATTGCTCAATCTGTTTTAAATTTGGATATACTGTGTTATTCTTTTGCATGAGGGTTACCTCCTTTGGTGGTGTGGTTTTTGTCGACTATAATTCTACCAAGGAGTAACCCTCCTTTTCATGTTTCTTGCTTAAATCCTACCGCGCTTTCGCTTGGTGGCCCCTTCATTTGGTGAACGATCTTTCGATCCTTCACCAAATGAAGGGGGTTAATTTTGCCTACAAACATTTTACTCATACATTCCTTTTATTTCAATTCCGATGTAAAATTACAAAACACTTGTGCGGATACACTCCTCGCTCGTGTAGATAATCCTCCTACTTGTGCGAATACACTCCCCGCTCGTGTAGATAATCCTCCTACTTGTGCGGATATACTCCCCGCTCGTGTAGATAATTCTCCTACTTGTGCGGATACACTCCTCGCTCGTGTAGATAATTCTCCTACTTGTGCGGATACACTCCTCGCTCGTGTAGATAACTCCATTGTTCATGTGAAAAACCATTTTGTAACAATCTTACAAATTCATATATCGCTCCATTAAATTTCCCTACTAACCATTTTATTAAAAAAGATGTATTTGCAAACAAAAACCGCCCTTGAATTACAAAAGTAATTCAAAAGCGGTCTATTCATTATTCGTAATGATTGATTACAATTTCTGCACAGCGAGCACACAATGTTGAATGTTTTTCGTTTTGTCCAACAGTTTCAGCATAAGACCAGCAACGTTCGCATTTTTCACCATTCGCTTTCTCAACAGCGATGGATGTTTTATCTAGCTCTACAGCATTGTTTGGTGCATCTTTTCTATTGCCTAGAACAACAAATTGTGATACGAGTGAAATTTGTTTAAAGTCAACATGTTCATCATTTAATAATGCTAATACTTCTTCATCATCTGCATAAACAGCCACTTTTGCATCTAATGGTTTACCAATGATTTTCGCGTTACGTGCCTCTTCTAAAGCTTTTAATACTTCGTCACGAATCTCCATCACTTGATTCCATTTTTCACGAAGTTCTTTGAAGTTGCTGCGTTCATCAACTTCTGGGAAGTCTGTTAATTGAACAGAAGCTTCTTCTTCATTTAAATATGACCATAATTCATCCGTCGTATGTGGGATGATTGGTGTTAGAACCTTTAATAATGTGTGCAAGCAATCATACATCACTGATTGCATCGCACGGCGAGCTGGATTGTTTGGCGCCTCAATATATACTACGTCTTTCGCAACATCTAAATAGAATGCTGACAATTCAACAGACACAAAGTTGTTGATGGAATGATAAACTGCTGAGAAATCATATCTGTCATATGCAGCACGCACTTGTTTTAATACATCCTGCAAGCGCATGTACATATATTGATCCACTTCACGCAATTCTTCATATGGAACTCGGTCCGTTTTTGGATTGAAATCATATAGATTCCCGTGTAAATAACGAAGCGTATTTCGGATTTTACGATACACTTCAGAAATTTGTTTTAACATGTCCATCGAAATACGAACATCACCTGTATAATCTACAGAAGCAACCCATAGACGAAGAATATCTGCACCATATTGTTTCATCACTTGTTCAGGAGCGATGACGTTTCCAAGGGATTTACTCATTTTGCGTCCTTCACCATCTAGAACGAACCCATGAGATAAAAGCCCTTTATACGGAGCATGTCCATTAATTGCAACAGATGTAATTAACGATGAGTTAAACCATCCACGATATTGGTCAGAACCTTCTAAATAAAGGTCAGCAGGATATTTCATGCCTCGTTCAACAAGCACACCTTGGTGAGTGGAACCAGAATCGAACCACACGTCCATAATATCTTTTTCTTTCGTAAATTTTCCGTTTGGACTCCCTGGATGAGTAAAACCTTCAGGTAATAAATCTTTTGCTTCTTTTTCAAACCAAATATTTGAACCGTGTTCACGGAACAATTTTGCTACGTGAGCAATTGTTTCTGGCGTAATAATTTCTTCTCCATTTTCAGCGTAAAATACCGGAATGGGCACACCCCAAGCCCGTTGACGGGAAATACACCAGTCACCACGATCGCGAATCATGTTGTAAAGGCGAATTTTACCCCAGCTTGGTGTAAATGTTGTATTTTCAATCGCTTCCAACAATTGATCACGGAACGGTTCGATGGAACAGAACCATTGCGGCGTCGCACGGAAAATAACCGGTTTTTTTGTACGCCAGTCATGTGGATAGGAGTGCGTAAAGAAATTTAATTTTAATAAAGCGCCGACCTCTTTTAATTTTTCAGTCACCACTTTATTGGCATCATCATAGAACATGCCTTCAAATCCAGGTGCTTCATTAGTATAGCAGCCTCGGTCATCGATTGGGCTCAATACGTCCAAACCGTATTTTTTCCCTACGATATAGTCGTCTTCCCCGTGTCCAGGTGCAGTATGAACACATCCAGTACCTGCATCGAGTGTTACGTGTTCTCCAACCATTACTAAAGAATCGCGGTCATAGAATGGATGTTTCGCCACAATATATTCCAATTGTTGTCCTTTTACTTCTTGAACGATTTCAACTTGTTCCCATCCAATTTCTTTTGAAACGTTTTCAATCAATTCTTTTGCAACGATATATAAGTTGCCATCCACTTTCACAACGGCATACGAAAATTCCGGGTTAACAGAAATACCTAAGTTAGCTGGAATTGTCCAAGGTGTAGTTGTCCAGATGATGAATTTTGCATCTTCAGGAACAACGCCTTTTGCGTCTTTAATTTCAAAGCTCACATAAATGGATGGTGATTTCACATCTTTATATTCAATTTCCGCTTCCGCCAATGCAGACTCGGAAGACGGAGACCAGTAAACAGGTTTTAACCCTTTGTAAATGTACCCTTTCTCCGCCATGCGGCCGAACACTTCAATTTGGCGGGCTTCGAATTCAGGTTTTAATGTAATGTATGGATTTTCCCAATCACCCCGTACGCCTAAACGCTTGAATTGGGCCTTTTGATTTTCAATTTGTTCGTAAGCATATTCTTCGCAAAGTTTGCGGAATTCGGCAATTGACATTTCTTTGCGATTAACACCTTTTTTCGTTAACGCATGTTCAATTGGAAGCCCGTGCGTATCCCAACCTGGAATATATGGAACATGGTAACCTGTCATAGAACGATGACGGTTAATCATATCTTTAAGGATTTTATTTAATGCATGTCCAATATGAATATCCCCGTTTGCATATGGAGGACCATCATGTAATACGAATTCTGGACGGCCTTTCGTACGGTCATTTACCAGCTTATTAATATTCATTTGTTCCCATTTTTCTTGAATTTTTGGTTCGTTAACCGGAAGATTTCCACGCATTGGAAAATCAGTTTTAGGCATTAATAACGTATCTTTATACTCTACCATTCAACTTCCTCCTTTAATTATTTTGACCTATACGTATTTTTAAATTTGGATTTTGCAAAATAGAAAATCACTCTCAAAATAAAAAAAGTTTCTCTATCCCTATAGGGACGAGAAACGATTGCCCGTGGTACCACCCTTATTCACAACGTCAATAAAATAATTGACCGTTGCCTCATGACACTGTAACGTCGTGTAAAACGAAATCACTTACTTTCCTTTCAGTGATTTGGCTCAGGAGCGATTTTCTTTTTTGCTGCTTGTTCGAGCTTCCACCGCCCTCGAATCGCTAGTTGCCGCAAGCAAAAAATACTGTCTCCGTCAACACCTATTATCCCTGTTGATTAAATTCCTGTGTATCAGTATATGAAAATCATACCACCCAGTCAAGTATTAAGAAAATTATTACAATTTTTCTTGTTCTGATGTACTATTTTTAAGAAATTCTTCTTCATCCTCTAACTTAAATTGTTCTTGTATCTCCGTTAATCCAATATCGTATTCCATTAAGTGATCCCAATCATCGGCATTCAACAAGTCCAACTGCGCTTCTACTAACATTTTGAAACGGTTTCGGAATACTTTTGATTGCTTTTTTAATGCATCAATTTCAATTGTTATTTTCCGTGCTTTTGCTAATGCTTCATTGACAATACGATCCGCATTTTTTTCCGCTTCTTTAATGATAAGTTTTGCCTCTTGTTGAGCATTTCTGCGTACTTCCTCTGCCGCTTCTTGCGCTACGACAATCGATTTTTGCAAAGTATCTTCCATTGTATTATAGTGCTCCATTTGAGCAGTCATTTGTTTTACCTTTTCTTCAAGCTCTTTTTTCTCTCGAATAATGAGCTCATAATCTTTAATAATTTGATCTAAAAATTCATTTACTTCGTCTTCTGCATAACCTCGAAAAGCCCTCGTAAATTCTTTATTATGTATATCAAGAGGTGATAGTGGCATGGTCTCGCACTCCTTTAGTCAAAATGTAAGCTTATAATTATTATTATAACGTTCGATGAAGTTCTTTACAGTAAATTTTTAAAACAATCTTACTTTCGCTCAAATAGTCCTATTGTTAATCGAATTTTGTCTTTTTTCGTTCGCCCTTCAATACGTGTAATTTTGAAACGCCCAAAGCCTCGACAAGAAATTGTATCCCCTTCTTGCAGCTCATAGGATGTTTCTTCACAAAGAGCAAAATTAACTTTTACTTTACCTCCACGAATTAAGTTTTGGGATTTTTGCCTTGAAATATTAAAACTATTTGATAATATCGCATCTAATCTCATTGAAGATACAGTAAGCACTTTCTCTATCCATTCATCTTGCGGAAGAATTAGCTCTTCCATGTTTTCTAATTCATCAATCCGCACATTTACCCTGCCGATTTTCGTCAAATTAGTTTTCACGTATAGTGCAATCTCTTTTGTACAGGCAAATTGAATAATTTCCTTATCAATACGGATGTCTCCAAAATGTTTGCGGTCAATTCCTAAGGAAAGCAAAGCTCCTAACACATCCGGATGCCTTAATTCAACAAATTTAGAAGGGAATGTTAATTTTAATATGATAATTTCAAAATCTTTTATAGTTGGTTCAAAATAGGATGGGGCAATGTACAACCTTTTCCTTTCCGCTTCTTGAAACGCCCCTTCACTATAAACGTTAATTTCATCATGAGTTCCAATAACGGATTGTACTATATGTTGTTCTCTCGGATCTAAGAACACGGTTAATTTCGGGGCATATCGATCTTCCACTTCTTTTTTCCATTCAATGACACGTTCGATAAATGGTTGTTCATCTTTTCGAAAATGTTGCAAAATATTCTGCATGTCGTCAACTCTCTCATGAATAATTCAGAAAATAAAGAACATTATATAAAAAGGATGTGACTCTTCTTTGAGCCGCACCCATCGTTAAAATAGAATATAACTTAATACTTTATAAACTCCACGCTCAATAAATGTGAGAACAATTAAGGCGATAATTGGTGAAAAATCAATCATTCCAATCGGTGGAATAAATTTTCGGAAAAACCCTAAATAAGGTTCACAAAACTTTTCTAATATCTGACCAAAAGCAGTACCTCTAGATGCTGGAACCCAAGACATTAAGATATAAATAATCAACATTAATGAATAAATTTGAAATCCTATCGATATGATTTGTATGATTGCCATAAATTCCTAATTACCTCTCTATTTTAGATATCGTCGTAATAATAATTGGAAATTTCACCTTGCACTTCAACATTTTCTGGAGTGCATAGAAAAATATTGTCACCAATTCGCTGAATATCCCCACCTAGAGCATATACGGTGCCGCTTAAAAAATCAATGATGCGCTTTCCAGCCTCATGGTCAATTCGTTGAAGATTGACGATGATGGCACGTTTATTTTTTAAATGCTCAGAGATATCTTGTGCTTCAGCATACACCCTTGGCTCTACTATAACCACTTTGGCGTTTTTCAATGAATTTGCAGATTGAATATTAATAACATTTAACGTTTTCTCTTCACCATGGCTATTGACAATTTTTTTAGTTTTCCTAGTTACAGTCTCTTGTGGTAATGAAACTGGTTCTTTTGCTGTTGGTTGAATTTCTTGCTCTTCTTCTTCATCTAAGTAAAAGAAATTTTTTAATTTGCTAATCATGCCCATCTTTTCAACCCCCTATCCTACAAGAGCTGTTCCGATTCTTATAAAAGTTGCACCTTCTTCAATAGCAATCTCATAATCGTTGGACATCCCCATCGATAACTCTTGGCATGGTGCATACGGTAAATTCAGCTTCATAACCTCTTGTTGTAATTCTTTTAAATCACGAAAAACTTTTCGAATAATTTCTTCGTTGTCTGTATTTGGAGCCATTGTCATTAAACCGACTACTTGAATTTTGCTGAATTTTTCTAAGGATTGAATGAAAGGAATCACTTCTTCTTTGCTCAAGCCATGTTTTGATTCTTCACCTGAAACATTTGCTTGAACAAAACATTTTACTGGTTTTATTGCTCGCTTTTCAATTTCTTCCGCTAAGCTCATACGATCCAATGAATGTAAATAATCAATTTCATTAATGACTTTTTTTACTTTTTTTGATTGTAGGGTGCCAATATAATGCCAAGCAGCTTGATCTTGAATCGATTCTTTTTTCGCAAGTAATCCTTCTGGACGATTTTCGCCAAGATGAATTAATCCTGCATTTAATACTTCTTTCGTGCGTTCAACAGATACTTGTTTTGTTACTGCAATAATTTGAATATGATCATGCTGTCGGCCTGCTCTATTTTTGGCTCCTTCTATTCTTTGTTGAATAATTTCTAAGTTTTCGCGAATATTTGCCATCATAATCCCATCTTTACAACTATAGTTTCTTTCATTTTAACAATCAAATCTCTATTTTTCAATGAATACCAATAATTAAGAAACTCCTTTTACTAAAATGACATCTTTGCCGATTACTAAAATATCGTTGATGAATACTTTGCGAACAGGTTCTTCACCTTGTAGAAAGGTTAAAAACTTTTTTGGTTCTGATACAAGAAAAGCTGTAATCATTCCGGTTTGTTCACAAACTTCTGCATCGATAATGTACCCGATAAATCTGCCACTGCCCGCCTCAATTATTTCCTTTTGTTGAACTACTGAAAATTTCAATTGAATCTCCTTTCAATAAATGATTACTCCAAGAAAATACAAAACTTCGTTCAGAAAACTTCAAAATACTTTTGAATTTATTCTAGAGCAGCGATGAGAAGATAAAATTTAATCTATTTTACGACAAAAGCATACTCAATAGGAACTATACTACTGTTTATAAAAATAAAAACGCACTTGTGAAAAGTGCGTCGGATTTTACAGTGATGATCCTTATCCTAATTTATAGTCTTTTTGCATGGTTTCAATCGCATTCTTTTCAAGTCTAGAAATTTGAGCTTGTGATATTCCAAGGGATTTTGCTATTTCTGTTTGTGTTTCGCCATAGTAGAAGCGTTTTGCAAGAATTAATTGTTGACGTTCATCGAGCTTTTGAATACTTTCTTTTACACTAACATACGCAACCCATTGGTCTTCTGACACGGCTTCATCCCTTAATTGGTCCATGATATATACTGCATCTCCACCATCGGAATAAATCGGCTCTTGAAGAGAAAGGGGATCCTGGATTGCATCTAAAGCATACAGCACGTCTTCTTTTTTCATGTCAATCATTTCGGCAATTTGTTCAATTGTTGGCTCATATAAATTTTCAGATATGAACTTTTCTTTTGCCTGCATTGCTTTATAAGCTATATCTCTTAAAGATCTTGATACACGAAGAGCATGATGATCTCTTAAGTGTCTTCGAATCTCACCAATAATCATTGGTACAGCATATGTTGAAAATCTTACATTATGCTTTAAATCGAAATGGTCGATGGCTTTTAATAATCCGATACATCCAACTTGGAACAGGTCATCTGCTTGTTCACCTCGATAAGAGAATCTGCCGACGATACTCAGTACCAGCCGTAGATTACAAATCACCAATTCATCTCTAACCCATGTTTCTCCGTTTTTCAAACGAACAAATAGCTCTCTCATTTCTTCATGTTTTAATACTGGCAAAGAAGCAGTATCAACACCACAAAGCTCAACTTTTGTACGCACCATCTTCTTTTCCTCCAGACTTTTTATCTCTTGGATTGTTTTTTAAGTTTGTCCGAAAAGGAAAAGAATATGCGTATTGTTACTAGTCCAATTTCAGCCAATTCTTTATGAGATTGGTTGGTTTAAGGATTCTCTTAACTCGGAAATAATTTTCTTTTCTAAGCGAGAAATATATGATTGAGAAATTCCTAAGTGATCCGCAACTTCTTTTTGCGTCATTTCCTTTTTACCGTTTAAACCGAATCTGCATTCCATAATGTATCTTTCTCTCTCGCTTAATCCGTTAATAGCTTCAAACATTGACGCACGTTCAATTTTCTTCTCAACATCATTCATAATAATTTCTTCATCTGTGCCTAAAATATCTGATAGTAGCAGTTCATTACCGTCTGGATCTGAGTTTAATGGTTCATCTAAAGAAACTTCACCCTTCATACGACTTGTCTTTCTTAAATGCATTAAAATTTCATTTTCAATGCAGCGAGAAGCGTATGTGGCAAGTTTAATATTCTTTTCTTTATTGTAAGTTTCAATCGCCTTTATTAATCCGATAGAGCCAATACTAATTAAATCTTCTATAGGTGTACCTGTGTTATCAAAACGCCTTGCAATATATACAACAAGACGTAGATTTCTTTCAATTAATGTATCACGAGCTTTCATATCACCATTCATAAAGGCTTCTATTACTGACATTTCTTCTTCTCTAGATAATGGTACCGGCAATGAATCATGACCTCCTATATAGTATGTTTTTTTAGTGCGAAACTTACTAAATATTCTCGTGATCAGTTCTTTCAGTTTTTTAAACAACCATTCTCCCCCTTTATGAATTAGTTCAACGCTAAAACGTGGAGTATCATTTGTGCATTCTGCGGAAAACGAGCATCGTGTCTAGTAAAAACAACATATTCATCCAATATTTCCTTCTTTACGTTTCCGTAAAGAATCAGACGGTCAAAACGAAATGCTAATGCGGTTGACGTTTCTTTTTGGACCGTTGACAATATCAAAATTCTGATTTTAGGGTACATAAAGCTAGGAAACATTGTTAGTTGATAAGGATTCTTGTCGTCCCACGTAAGCAATCCTTCTTTTAACTCTTTTGGCAATTTATCTTCTACCGCTTGATACGATAAGAAATGAACCGGTTTTCCGCTAATTGGTTCCACACATTCATTTCCCGTATCAATGAATCCTTTCAACGAATATGTTTTTTGAAAAAGCTCTAATTCACAATCAACGACAAAGGATTGTTGCAACCTTTCTTTTGTCATATTTCTCCACTTCGAATGAATAAAAGTTAAACTAAGAACAGCGATACTTAAACAGAAGATAAAAAAAATAAGATCAGATTGTCTAAGTAAAAAAGGTAATAAACTTGTGAGCAAACCACCTAGAAAAAAGGTGGCGACAAGCAACACTGTTCCTTGTTTCAACAGTGTTTGAATTCGAAAGGAGAATGCGAGTCCAATTAATAAAAGAAAACTTGCAACTGCTCCTATAAATGTGTGATAAAGTATTGAAGACACGAGTCCGCTAATGAATGCACTGAATAACAATCTTCTTTTCCTTACATACAATCCCGTTATTTCCTTCGTAAACTTTAATAAAAAGTAATTAAATAACGTATTGTATAGTACGAGTAATTCTCCAATCATTTTAGCGTCCTCCTATTGATAGATTAACACTGTCTTCATGTGGAAAATGTCAAAACGTTGTAGGGAAAGCGGAGTTTTTATTGACAAAATATTGCATATACCGAGAAAATATGCATAAAAAAAGGAACAATCTAGCGTAATTTTTAATATGCTAGATTGTTCCTTTGCTACTTTTTTCGTTGATAGATAGATATTTTACTTGAGAAAATGTCGAATTTTCTATTTTTGTGTAACATTATTTCTTAATATAAAACAAAGGTACTGTTACTGGTTTCGATGACGACGATTTCTTAAGAATGTTGGAATATCTAAAATATCTTCTTGTTGATTGCGATTATATTCCGCTTGCTGTTGCGGTTCTGTATTGCGTTCCCGCATTGGTTGTTGCTGTTGTTGTTGAACTATGTTTGGTTGTGAGCTGCGAGTATTGAAAGAAGGTCTTACACTTTGTGTGTTTTGAGGTGCAGCATCATCTGAAAAGCCCGTTGCAATTACTGTTACAATGATTTCATCATTTAAGTTTTCGTTAATCACTGATCCAAAAATCATATTCACTTCTTCATCAGATGCGGATGCAACGATATCCGCTGCTTCTTGCACTTCAAAAAGACTTAAATTTGTTCCTCCGGTAATATTCATAATGACACCTTTCGCGCCATCAATGGAAGTTTCAAGTAGTGGACTGGAAATTGCTTTTTTCGCAGCTTCAGTCGCACGATTTTCACCAGAAGCAATACCGATACCCATGAGTGCTGATCCCTTATTGGACATAATTGTCTTTACGTCCGCAAAGTCTAAGTTGATGAGACCTGGTGTAGCTATCAAGTCGGAAATCCCTTGCACTCCTTGACGTAATACGTTGTCAGCTTCACGGAAAGCTTCAAGCATTGGAGTGCTTTTATCAACAATTTGTAATAGTTTATCATTCGGAATGACAATCAGTGTATCCACCGCTTCTTTCATTGCAGCAATTCCACTAATTGCCTGTGTTTGTCTCTTCTTTCCTTCAAAGGAAAACGGTCTTGTCACAACCCCAACAGTTAATGCTCCCAAATCCTTTGCAATTTGCGAGATAACTGGTGCGGCACCTGTTCCAGTTCCTCCACCCATGCCAGCAGTGACAAATACCATATCTGCTCCACGAACAACTTCTTCAATTTGTTCTCTACTTTCTTCAGCAGCTTTTTTACCAATTTCAGGATTTGCCCCTGCACCTAATCCACGAGTCAGTTTACTACCAATCTGTAATTTTATTTCCGCTTTTGATAGTTTTAAAGCTTGAGCATCTGTATTTACTGCAATAAATTCAACACCTTGAACTCCATGTTCAATCATTCTATTTACAGCATTATTTCCACCGCCGCCTACACCAATTACTTTAATATTGGCTAGCTGGTCAATATTCGTATCAAATTCTAACATTCTTTCTCCTCCTGCCACACTAGTCTAAGTTTTTTATATTCTTCTTTTTATTTATTCAAAAAATTTATCAAATAACCTTTTTGCTTTATCGATAACGCTCGATTTATTACCGTTATCAGCTTTTTCAGATGCATGAGATTGTTTTTTAGGAGGAGTAGTAACTGAACCTACCGCTTGATAAACAGGTGCTTTCGATACCGGGCTTCTTCCAAAAAATTCATCTTCCATATGTGCATAACAAATTAAGCCAACAGCAGTTGTAAATGAAGGTTCTCGAACCCCGATATAATCAGGAATATAGATTCTCACGCGCGTTTGCAAAACTTGGCGTGCAAGTTGAGCAATTCCTTCTAATGAAGCAACACCGCCTGAAATGACGATTCCACCAGGTAAATCTCTTACTCCTAAGCGAGCTAATTCGTCTAAAACGAAATCAAACAATTCTTCCAAACGGGAACTGATAATTTCCGCTAAAAATTTTTGGCTGTACTCTTCTGTAGCATCTGTACCTACAACTGGCACTTCAAATACTTCCTCATCCGAAGCATCATCATAGAAGGCATGTCCATATTGTCTCTTTATTTTTTCGGCTTGTTCAGTTGGAGTTTTTAATATGATGGATAAATCTTTTGTAATATGGTCGCCACCAATCGGAACGACTCCTATATGAGTTAACAAGCCATCTTCAAATACGGCAATCGTGGTTGAACCACCACCAATATCAATAAATGCGGTACCTTGATTCTTTTCATCTTCCGTTAAAGCAAAATATCCTGCTGCTAAGGGTTGCAAATAAATTTCTTTAATATCAAGTCCTGCACGCTCTACACATCTCAAAACATTATGCAATAATGTGCGAGATGTGGTAATCATTGTGGCATCCATTTCGAGTCGAATACCAATCATGCCGCGGGGATCTTTAATTTCATCCAAGTTATCGACTATAAATTGTTTTGGAATTAAATTGACAAGTTCCCGCTCCGGTGGTATCGACATCACTTGAGCAGATTCAAATACTCGCTCTAATTCGTCATCTGTAATTTCACGATTTTCGCTATTAACTGCCACAACACCTTTCACTGGCTGTAAGGCTGTTTGATTTGCAGGTATCCCTAAAACGACCTCTCGAATTTGTATTCCCGTCATTCGTTCTGCCTGTTCAACGGCTTTTTTAATTGATTGAACGGTTGCATCTATATCAACAATTGCACCTTTTCTAACGCCATTCGTTTTGACATTTCCAACTCCAATAACATGCAACTGGCCATCTGTTACATCTCCAATTAATACTTTAATAGAAGAGGAACCTATATCGAGTGAAATATATATATTTTGATGGTTCATCTCACCGCACCTCCTTCGAATGCTACTACACTCATTTTATTTTAAAATACTATATATGTCTAAGTAAATTCTTGTATAACATAATACATAATAAAATTCTACAGCTATTATACAGTTTTTTCATCCTTTTTTACATGTCTGTCTTCCCACTTTTGTATCAAAATTCGTCGAATGATTGCAATATTTTGAAAAAGTCTGACTCCAAAGGCAAAAACTGCCGCTAAATATAAGTCTACTCCCAAATGGACACCTAAAAAAGCAAGTCCAATAGCTAACGCGATATTAAAGAAAAATCCTGAGATAAACACCTTATCATCGTAAACTTGTTGCAAATTTGCCCGAATTCCTCCAACAATGGTATCTAGCGCAGCAAGTACAGCTATTGATAAGTAATTTTCATATACTGAAGGAATTTGAATATCGGTCAATAAACCTAAAGTTAATCCTAATATCAATCCCAAAAATGGTAACCACATATTCTAATCCCCTTCACTCTTCAGCAAATAAGTATTAGTCAAATCCCCATCATATGCATCAATCGTAATCTCCTCTTTTGCTGGGTGTATTGTCAACATCAAATTATCGAGATAAAAATCATCTTGAAAAGTCGAAGCATATAAATAGCTATGAAGTTTTTCTGCTTGTTCAAAGTTTTCCGTAATAATATAAATATCTACATTTGAATTACTTATTGGAACACTGTTGACAGTCGTTTTTCCATTGATATCCCGAATGGCAGTTGTATGAACAATTCTCTGTCCATCTATTTCGATATAAAGACCGTTATAACGATATATTTCGTTCACAAGTCTCATTAAAAGATCAGGGGATATTGGTTCCACTCTATAGCCGCTTAGAATCAATTCTTCTGCAGGCCTAATATTTAAATGGACTCCTGGACCAACCACTTTTGAAAGACCTGCCCTCTCCCTTAAATTGTCAACAGTTGATTGTAATACTTTTCCTTGTTCTTCAATGTTTGCATCTTCATATTCTGCAGCAATTTTTTTTAATGAAACAATTTCGTTTAATAGTTCAGAGTGCACTTTTTTTTCTTCTGATAGCTCTTGGCGTATTTCCCAAATGTCTCTTGTATCTCGAGATTCAGGTTTTTGTATTGTATTATATTGAACAGCAATCATTAACCCTACAATAAAAGAAATGATCGTGATTCGAATGACTACTTTCTTTTCCACCTGCCTGCCCCCTTTTTAAGAATTTATTGAAGGCATTTCAATATTATCCAAAGTTTGAATGATTACGATAATTGAATCATTTAATAATTGATCAAAAACTCCACCTGCTATTTTTAAGGAAGAAATTAATGTTTCTGAATTTCCAATTGCTTCAATTTCAAAAGGAGCAGGATATTGTTTTCCATCCACCGTAATCACAGGACCATTGCAATGAATATAAGAATTTGGTTTCAACCGATGTCCATTAATGGCAATTGCTTCTGCACCGGAAATTTTTAATTCATTAATGACCATAAAAATATGACTTTCATGAACAATATAGTCATTTGGATTTGTCGATTTCGGGTTGTAATGCCCGTCCTTTAGTGTAACTCTGATTCCTTCGCCATGAGCGGGCAATTCGCCTAGTATTAGTCTCAGCTTTTCTGCTTCCTGTGCTAATTCTTTATAATCATTTGTATTTTCAGTAAAAGACTTTTCATATTCTCTTATTTGAGCTTTTAATGCATTGAGCTCATCCAACAATTCTTTATTTTTCTCTTGTTGCTCAATAAGCTCTGTGCGGTATATATCTTCCTGTTCTAAATAATTCGAATCAAATTGTTTATCATCTCTTGCCAAATTATAGGCATAGCCAATAATGAAACCTGTTACGATACTAACGAATAGAAGGATAAAATGTTTTCTCTTAAATTTATTTTGTCTTTTCTTATGAAGTGGATTCATCATTTTCCACATCCTGTTCTTCCTTCTCACTATCAGTTTGCGTACCTATATTCAAAACCTTATATTCTTCTGAATAGGGTTTGTAATAAGAACCAACTTCAATATCGATAATTCCCTTTTCATGCTCTCCAGTGTTTTCGATTTGAGCAACGATTGCCGGATAATATTTAAGTTTTTCAGCTAGAGAAGTAATTTCCGCCCTCACTTCATAGCCATCGTTCATAAACAATGTAATCGCAAATGGATCCGTTTCTGTAGAAGCTAAATTAATTTGTGAAATTAACGCTAGCACCTCTTCATCAAGTTCAGCCAATTCTTTTAGTACCAATTTCCTTAATTCGTCATCATGGAAATGCAAAAAGATTGGTGCATCAATTGGAGGAAATTCTTCCGATTTTTTATAAACAACCCCATTTTCCAATATCGGGTAAAAATGATTATTTTCAAAGATGTAGGCTACTTTTCGATATTCTTCTATTTCAATTTCTACTGTTGTAAGCAATTTTCGCTTCACAACTACATGTTTGACCCATTCATCTTGTAAAGTTTCTTCAACGTTTGAAATTTTAAACCCCCACATTGAATGGCCGATTTCAAGTCCAGACTTTTGTAAATAATATTCTTCTTTTGCTAAGTCCGCTCCATGCACCGTAATTTTTTGTATATTACTATAAGGAGATTGGAAATAAAGGAGTAAAAATAACGTCGCTACAAATAGTGATATGATGACAGCAAACTTTATGTTTGTTCGTCTTCTTCTTTTTTTCTTCAAAGTTGGTATGCGTTCTTCTATATCAATAACTTTGTCCATTTTTACTCCTCCTTTCCAATTATACAGTTCTATCGGATATTGATACGATGACGCCAACGATAAACCAAATAATCATTAACGAAGTACCGCCATAACTAATAAATGGTAATGTCACACCAGTTACAGGAATCAGCCCGATTACAACACCAATATTTAATGCTGCTTGAAAACCAATCATTGCTACGAGGGAACTAATGGCGAAAAAATCAAAGCTTCTAGTTGCTTGCAGAGCTATTCCTATTCCCGAATAGATAAATAAACAAAACAGTCCAATGATTAAACATCCGCCCAAAAAACCGATTTCCTCTAAAATAATTGAAAAAATAAAATCATTTTGCGGCTCTGGCAAATATAAAAATTTCTGTCTACTTTGTTGAAAACCATGCCCGAGTAACCCAGCAGGTCCAATGGCCAGCAAAGACTGTACTGCTTGGAAACCGCTTCCTAACGGATCTTGCCATGGATCTATGAAAGCCTCAATTCGTCTCAAACGATAAGGAGCCGTAGCAATTAGACCGATTAATCCGGCAACACCAAGTAAGATAAATGCCACATACAGTTTTATTGGATATTTTGCAATAAAGAGCAATATAAAAGAGGATACAATTAAAATAAACACAGATCCGAAATCGGGTTGTAACATGATTAAAGCACTTGGGATTAGAATGATGAGGAAGTGCTGGAGTCGGACAACCCGTTCACCGTTTGGCACTTTGCTTAATAGAAAACTTAAATACATTAATGTCGTAATTTTTACTAATTCGGCAGGTTGAACTGTCAATGGGCCAATTCCGATCCAGCTTTGTGATCCATTCCGCTCAAGACCAATTCCTGGAATTAAGACAAGAACAAGGAGTACGAGAGAAAATATATATAAGCTAATCCATGTTTTTTCATTGTGAAATATCGGCATATTCGAAACAATGTAGAAGACAATTAATGCCAATAAAAGATAAATGGATTGTTTAATGTAAAATGGAATTTCACCTTCATAGTGAATCGCACTCCAATATGTACCTGCCGAATAAATGAAAATGACACCAATAATCGAAAGTATGAATGCCGAAATAATAAATAGCCTTTTATACGTAAATTTCAGGGATGGCATCCTTTCCTAAATAATTTTTGCTTCAAAATCAAGTTGGCATTTTTTTAAGAAAGCTTCATTGCCGCCTCGATAAATAAATCTCCTCGCACTTCAAAACTTTTATATTGATCCCAACTAGCACAAGCTGGTGACAATAATATAACGTCGCCATTCTCAGATAGTTGCGCAGCCTTTTCAACAGCTTCCTCGATATTTGTAGCAATTTCCCATTTCTTAACATTGCAAGATTTTGCAAATTCGATAAATCGGTGTTTCGTTTCGCCCAAAGCTACTACCGCTTTTACATTCTTCATTGCTTCACGCAATTCTTCAAAGGAATGTCCTCGATCAAGTCCACCGGCAATTAATACAATCGGCTGATGAAATGCTTCTAAAGCTACTTTTGTTGCTAAGCAATTCGTCGCCTTGGAATCGTTATAAATTTTTCGACCTTTCCATTCACGTACAAATTGAGTACGATGGCGAACACCAGAAAAGTTTTTTAACACTTCTTCCATCGCTGATTTGTCGCATCCATAAATGTTGCAAGCAGCAATGGCTGCTAATATATTTTGCAAATTGTGTTTACCAGGTAAAGCAATCAATTCTCGATGAATAAACGGTTCTCCTTCCCAGTAAATCATAGAATCATCAGCACTAATCCCTTCTTTCATGCGACCTTTTACGCTGAATGGAATTTTTGTTGCATTGGATTTACTTGCCCAATCTGCAACCACATTTTGATCTTTGTTAAAGATTAAATAATCTTCTTCTGTTTGATTTTTGGTAATACCAAATTTCGCTTTTGCATAATCCTCAAAAGTTCCATGATAGTCTAAATGTGCATCATATAAATTTGTTAACACTGCAATTTTGGGCTTAAATTGTTCAATCCCCATTAATTGAAAAGATGATAATTCCGTTACAATTACTTCATCAATGCTGGCATTTTCAGCTACACCGCATGCTACAGTCCCAATATTTCCAGCAATTTTCGGCTTGCGATTCCCCGCTTTTAACATTTCAAAAATTAATGTCGTCGTCGTCGTTTTGCCGTTTGTTCCTGTAATACCAATCATTGGTGCTTCGCTTACTAGATATGCTAATTCAATTTCAGTAATGACAGGTATATTCTTTTTCAAAGCATCTTTGACAATTGAATTTGTATAAGGAATGCCAGGATTTTTTACAACAAGTTCGAAACCTTCATCCAACAAATCTTCTGGATGTCTCCCACATATTACTGTAATTCCCATTTTCAATAGATTTTGAGCATCGGGATTTTCTTCGAATGGCTTCGCATCATTAACTGTTACAAATGCCCCAAGTTTATGTAGAAGCATTGAAGCTGCTACACCGCTTTTTGCTAAACCTAATACTAAAACTTTTTTATGTTGAAATTTTGTTGTATGAATCATAAATATGCCTCCGCTATCACAGCAATCATTGCTACTAGTAATGCCGTTGACCAAAATACAGCGACAACTTTTCGCTCCGACCATCCAGATAATTCAAAATGGTGATGGATAGGGGCCATTTTAAAAATGCGTTTTCCTCTCGCTTTAAAACTTACTACTTGAAGGATAACAGATAATGTTTCAATTACAAAAACTAGCCCAATAAACAATAGCAATAATTCTTCCTTTACAATGACAGATACGAGTCCTAGAGCTCCTCCAAGAGCGAGAGAACCCGTATCTCCCATAAATACCTTTGCTGGATTCGCATTGAAAATTAAAAATCCTAGCAAAGCTCCTGTTACTGCAAAAGTAAATAATGCCACATCCGTCTGCCCATTAAATAGTGCGATGACGCCAAAGGCACTAAAGGCGATTGATGCTGTGCCAGCCACCAATCCATCTAAACCATCTGTTAAATTGACCGCATTGGAAAAACCAACGAGCCAAAAAATTAAGAAGGCCACGTAAAGTATTCCTAAATCAACCGACCAGTCGGTAAAAGGAATGCTGATGGAAGTATCAAATGTACCTAGCCTTAATAGTAAAAAGGCTAAAATGGAAATAATGATTTGACCGACTAATTTTTGCAATGAAGTCAAACCTAAATTTCTTTTAAAAACAATTTTAATGCCATCATCAAGTAATCCGATGACACCAAATCCTGCCAAAACTAATAACATAACAACGGATTGGGTAGTAAATAATTGAAGCATTTTTCCAACAACGATTGTAGTTGTAACAATGGAAATTAAGAAAATCACTCCACCCATCGTTGGCGTTCCGGCTTTTTTCATATGGGATTTGGGACCTTCCGTTCTAATACTTTGGCCAAACTTCAACCGTCGAAGTATTGGTATTATCAACGGCCCCAATATTACTGAAATAAGAAAGGATACTGCTAAAATAGTTATTGTTATTTCAATAGACATGTTAGATCTCCCTCAAAAACTTCATTCTGAATCGATTTCTACAATATCATAGATGGAAGCATGGTACTATTAACAAAATAAGGAAAGTTCCTCTCTTGTTATTGATGAACTCCCGCGGGGAAAAGCTTCCTTGCCGCAGGAGCAGTAAAATTCAATTCTATTTAATCTCCTAAATATAAATGAATCGTTCCATCCACTTCAATAATATTATCAGGTTCAGGCAATTGACTTTTTACAACTTTTCCTGTTCCATGCATTTCAATATGGAATGGGTATTGAAGCTTCATGATTTCATCCACTTTCATTCCAACTAAGTTTGGTACCCGTTCTGTCATTGGATCTCCCCAACGATACTGCTTTTCCAATTGCCCTTCCCGATTAACTTCCAAACCGATGATTGGCGCAATGTCTTCTATAATTTGCCCGACGATAGGTGCTGCAATGGTACTACCAAAAACGACTGAACTTTTCGGACTATCAATCGCAACATATACAACGACTTGAGGATTATTACTCGGCGCAAAGCCGATGAAAGAAACAATATAATCCCCAACCTTATATCGACCATTTTCTACTTTTTGAGCAGTTCCTGTCTTCCCACCAATACGCATTCCATCACGATATGCGTTTCGTCCAGAGCCATTTGCAACAACAGATTCTAACGCATATCTTACCTTTTCGGAAGTTTGTTCACTGATAACCGTACGTTTTAATTCCGGTTGATTTTCAAGAATGATTTTTCCCGTTTCTGAATCAACAATTTTTGAAACGACATATGGCTTAAATAGTTTCCCTCCATTAATGGCTGCAGATACAGCTTGAACTTGTTGAATAGGCGTTACAGCAATTCCTTGCCCGAAAGACGTTGTTGCATGCTCAACAGGTCCAAAAGCTTCTTTTGAGAATAATATGCCGCTCGCTTCTCCGGCAATGTTTGATCCAGTCGGTTCACCAAAACCAAAGTTTTTAATGTACTGCAATAACTTATCTGGACCCACTCGATGCCCAAGTTCAATAAACCCCGGGTTGCAAGAATTTTCTACTACTTGTAAAAATGTTTGTTGTCCATGTCCCTCGCGCTTCCAACAGCGAAGTCTTGAATCTTCTACAATTGTATACCCCTTATCATAAAAAGTCTCTTTTTCTAAATCCACTTTCCCTTCTTCAATGGCAGCGGCTAGTGTAATGATTTTAAATGTTGATCCTGGCTCAAAAGTCATCCAAACGGGCAAGTTGCGATTATAAATTTCAGGTTTCACTTTTTCTAAGTTACTTGGATCGTATGTAGGATAAGAAGCAAGGGCTAAAATTTCTCCCGTATTTGGATTCATGGCGATTGCTAAGGCTTGTTCCGCATTATATTTTTTCATCGCTTGCGACAATTCTCTTTCAACCACTTGCTGAACTTCTAAATCAATTGTTAGTTGTACAGTTGCTCCTTGATGCCCTTCCCGCCACTCATCATCTACGTGTGGTAAAGTATTTCCTTTTGCATCCGTAAACAAACGAATTGCCGCATCTTTTGATGTGAGGTATTTGTCATATTGATATTCAATTCCTGCAAGTCCTTGCGTATCGTAGCCAGTGAATCCAATGAAACGGGATAATAAATTTCCATAAGGGTAATATCGAACATAATCGACACCTGTATATAGACCATCGATTTTTAACCCTTGAAGTTCAACAGCTTGTTCATAAGTAATGTTTTTTGCTTCTGGTGCAAGCTTTACTAAGTACGATTTTGAATTCATTTTTTCATATAACTTTTTTTCATCAACTTTTAAGACAGAAGCAATTTGTTTGGCAGCTTGTTCAATATTATCATTTTGTGCAGGCATAAAATACAAGGTCGGCGCTAATTTATTTGTTACAATGACTTCACCGTTACGATCGACTATTTCTCCTCTTTCTGAAGCGAATGGAATTTCTCGATCCCAGTTTTCCTTTGCCAGTTCTGTTAACTTGTCATGCTGAATAATTTGAACAATAAACAGTCGGACGATGGCGGCTATCACAAAAAGAATAAAGCCGTACAATACAATCCGCAACCGTTTTTTGGAGACGGTTGAAATCCACTTCATTCGACATCACACCTCGTTTTTTACAAGGTATGAAACGAACTTCTCATCTATTCAAAAGCTAAGCTAATCTTGGGGCAATTCCTCAGATTCCTCACCACTTATTAAGAATAATTCTTCAGGAGTTTTTAATTTAACAACGATCGGGGAGGAATCAGTAATTATTGTATTTTCTGATACACTTTGGCTTTCTACATAGCCTTCTCCTACGATTTCAATGTTTATACCGGACATCGCTTTATAGATTAGTAAATTTCTCAATGACCAATTTTCAAAAGAAGGCAATGTCACAACGCCATCCGTTTTTAAAAAGACGATGCTATCTTTTACCATCGAAACTCCTTCTTTCGGATATTGGTCAATAATTTCTCCGCCTTCACCAATGATAATTGTTTTTAAACCTTGACTCTCTAATTCTTGTTTTAAGTTCGCAGCTTTTTTCCCAATATAGTTCCCTATCGTTATTTTCTCTACAGGTTTCGCATCTTCTGGATTAATGTTTAAATATTTTAAGCTATTTTCCATTACAGGCTTAAATACTTTTTCCACCGGTTCAGAACCAATTTCAGTTCCTTTAAGTTTTGGTCTTTTCACTGCTACATAAACAATCAATTGTGGATCATCAACAGGGGCAAAACCTAAGAAGGAATATAAATAATTGTTTTTTCCATATAAATAGCCTCTTCCATTTGGATTCGGTATTTGAGCTGTACCTGTTTTCCCCGCAACTTCATATCCATCAATTTTATAGTTTCTCGCAGTACCTACTTCCGAAGTAACGGTAGAAGCCAAAATTGCTCTTACTTGTTTCGCTGTGCTTGCAGAAATCGGTTTTCCTTTTTCTTTCGGTTGATGATTTTCAATCACTTTTCCTGTGGAAGAATCCACAATTTTATCTATAACATATGGTTGCATCATAACGCCATCATTCGTAATGGCTGTCATGGCTTGCACTAGCTGTATCGGCGTCACAGTAGAACCTTGTCCGAATGAAGTTGTTACATAGTTAATTGGATATCGGGTTAAAATTGTTCCTGTTACTTCTCCCGGCAAATCAATGCCTGTTTTTTTCCCGAATCCAAAGGCTTCTAAATAATCAATAAAAGTATCATTGCCCATTAGTTCTAGTAAATTGGCCATCGCAGTGTTGGATGAACGTTGGAAACCTTCTAAATAAGTAATTCTTCCCCAACCATGAATATTGTGGTCACGAATCGTTCTGTCCAACACCCTATAAGAACCAGATTGATACGTAGCATTCGGATGCCAATTGCCTGTCTCAATTGCAGCAGCTAAAGTAAATGTTTTCATTGTGGACCCGGGTTCAATTACTTCTTGTGTCACGTAGTTTAACCAGTTGTTTTCCAAACCAATTCTAGTTTCAGGATCGAATGTAGGACGTTGAGACAATGCAAGAATTTCCCCTGTTTTTGCATCCACTACAAGGCCAACCATCGAGTCAGGATTATATTCTCGGTCCACATTTGTCATCGCATCTTCCAAGAAGTTTTGAATTGTTTTATCAATTGTTAAATAAATATTGTCACCATTTTTCGCTGGTTGTACCATCTTATCTCTGTTTGGCAATAAATAGTGAAATGCATCGCTTTCATATTCAATTTTCCCGTTTTCTCCAGTTAATTGTTCATTGTAAATCAATTCTAATCCCATTTTCCCTACAGGAATAAACGTTCCATCCTCTTGCTTTTCTCTTTGCGTAAAACCAATTAAATGGGATGCAAAAATACCGTTTGGATAATATCGCTTCGTATCACTTACAAATTTAATACCAGGTAATTTTTCCTTTTCAATTTTCGTTTTGATTTCGTGACTGATTCCTCTTCCTGCAGAACCGAATTCAACTTGATAATAATATCCACCATTCGGCCTTCGTTTTGTTAATATCTTATAAATAGTCGATTCATCCATATCAATATAATTTGCTAATATTTCAGCTGTTTTTTTAGGATTTACAACATGTTGTGGGTTATTTGGGTTTGTTGTTGCAACTGGATTGACAACGGCGATTAGTCGATAGCTTAACGTATCTTCTGCTATTACATTTCCATTCCGATCTAATATTTTTCCGCGTTCAGCAGTAATCACCGCTTCCTTTTGGTACAATGCTGCAGCCCTTGCCTTTAATTCTTCTCCTTCAACTTGTCCAGTAATTTGGATGTAAGTAATCCTTAAGAATAATGCAAAAAAGAGCCCTCCATATAATAAAAACATTAGAAAGGCTCCCCATTGAAAACGAAATTTCTTTTTCTTCATTCTCCCGGCACTACCTTTACGTTATCTTCTTTAAGAGTTAAACCGAGTGAATTGGCTTTTTCCCAAATTCTTTCATATGTTGATAATTCGCTAACCTGTACTTTTAAATCCGCATTTTCTTTTTCAATTTCTGCGATTTCTCTTTCAATTTTTTGTATTTCAATCGTTGTTTTTTGAATTGAGCTTTGTTTATGTAATACGAATACAGATAAAGTTGCAACAACTATAACAAATGCGATATATAAAAACTTTTCCCTTGCTGTAATGATTTTACGTTGCTTCTTTTTTACTTGCCTTATATTTGGTTGATTGGTGGGTTGTTGATAGGGTACTTCTTGTTGTTGATAATATAATGGTTGCCTAACCCGAACTGCCATTTAGCCACGCCCTTTTTCATGAATTTTTTCAGCGATACGTAATTTTGCTGATCTCGCTCGATTGTTTGCCAACAACTCTTCCTCCGATGGAACAATCGGCTTTTTCGTAATATTTTTTAATACCGGTTGGAATTCATCTGGTACGATTGGTAAACCTGGAGGTAATTCTGGTAATGATGAAGCCTCTTTAAATATTGTTTTAACTATGCGATCTTCCAAAGAGTGGAATGTGATAACGCTTATCCGACCGCCAATACGTAATAAATCAATGGCATCTGTCAGCGACTCTTCAATCGCCCCTAATTCATCATTCACTGCAATGCGAATTGCTTGGAAAACTCGCTTTGCTGGATGTCCACCTGTACGACGACGAGATGCTGGAATGCCCTCTTTAATTAAATCGACAAGCTGTCCTGTTGTTTCAATGGGTGCTTTTTTTCTTGCCATTTCAATTTTTCGAGCAATTTGCTTTGAAAATTGTTCTTCCCCATAACGGAAAAAAATACGCACTAAATCTTCATATGGCCATTCATTTACAATATGGTAGGCAGTTAGTTCTTGAGTTTGATCCATTCGCATATCTAAAGGAGCATCGTGCTGGTAACTAAATCCTCTTTCCGGAGTATCTAATTGGGGTGAGGAAACTCCTAAATCATAGAGAATACCATCAACTTTCTGAATATTAAGTTTATCCAATTCCTGTTTTATATACCTGAAATTGGAATGAACAAAATTCACTCTATCCTTATAATTTTCCAAACGTTTTTTCGCATGTTCAATGGCAGTTAAGTCTTGATCAAAACATATTAGTCTACCATTGCTAGAAAGTTGTTGAACTAAGTACTCGCTATGACCAGCACCACCTAATGTACAATCCACATATATTCCGTCTGGATGAATATTTAAGCCATCGACAGTTTCTTTTAATAGTACAGTTGTGTGATCAAACATGAAATGATTGCTCCTTCATCGATGTATTCGCTAGAAGTCAAAGCCAATAAGATTTTCTGCAATATCATTGAAAGATTCCTCTGCTTCGTTGAAATATTCTTCCCAAAGTTCTTTAGACCATATTTCAATCTTAGTTGAAACACCTAAAATAACACATTCTTTTTCAAGTTTTGCGTAAGTAGCAAGATTCGAAGGGATGTTAATGCGCCCTTGTTTGTCTAATTCAACTTCGGTAGCCCCAGAAAAGAAGAACCTAGCAAATGCTCTTGCATCTTTTTTCGTCATTGGCAAGTCTTTCAGTTTTTCTTCGAGCTTTCGCCATTCGTTCATAGGATAACCAAAAAGACAGTTATCAAGCCCCCGTGTAATGACAAAAGTATTTCCTAATAATTCACGGAATTTTGATGGTATGATTAAACGTCCTTTGGCATCAACAGTATGTTGATATTCTCCCATGAACATGCTACTCACCCCACTTTAGTAAATAATGTACCACATTCCCCCACTTTCCACCACATATTTCTTCGCATAGTTTGTAAACTTTTCACAAATTATGCCAATTGTACTCCGTAAACAGAGCTGTGTATAAGAAAAAAGAATTAAAAAAGCTATCTCCTACGAGATAGCTCTAAAAAAAATAGAAAAAACGCTATAATTTTATCAAATAATGATAATTCCCAATTTTCATTGGTAATTGTAATAAGTGTGTAATAAGACTAAAGCCATAAAGATTTAAATATTGATATGGGTTAAATACACGTTCTTGGAAATTGTTGTTTGGATACAACTCACTTACAATTGTATTCAACCGGCGAATCGTGTGATGATGTTTTAGTAAGACTTCTTGTTCGATTTTTTGACTTAAATAATCAAGTTGCATATTGTGGTAATTCTTATTTCTTTCTAATATCCTTTCCAAATGGAGCTGTTTCGCATTCAATAGTTGTAATAACTCATCATATTGCTCGTCTAACATCTTTCTGATTCGCTGAATTTTTTCCTCTGCTTCAACCTCTTGAATATCCTGAATAAATTGTTTCATTATTTTTTGCACTTCACCAGCCACAACATCTTCAAAAGTTAGTTGATATTCAAAAAGCAGTTGTTCTACACGACGAGTAATAAAAGTAATATTTAACCTTGGGGCTAAAATCGGCATTTGTAAGTCTAATACTTCAAATGCATCTTTTAAAGCCGCCCAATAATGAAGTTCTCCAGGACCAGCCACAAAAGCCAATACTGGCAAACACATTTCTTGCATTAAAGGTCTCGTTACCACATTATTACTTAGTTGTTCTGGTGATTGTTCAGCAATTTGTAAAAGTTCTTCAAGGGTAAATTTTACGTTTGCAGCCGAATTAACAAATAAGCCATTCTTTCTTTCGAGTAAAAATCGTTCTCCATTTCGCACATAAAAGAGGTTCGCATTTTCCTCCGTTGCAACAATCGGAGTACCATACCCTCTCTTTTCTAATAATCGTTCCTTTTCAATTACTGCTAAACTAATCTCCTCATTTTTTTCGATGATTCGCTGGAAAAAAGTGGTTTGATATTGTCGAAATGGTAGAAACGCCGAATCGATCATTAGCAGTCCTTCATCTTTAAATAAATCATTCATTAAACGAGCGAAGAAATCAGTAAATGTTTCACTGTCATTCATATGTCGCAGTACCGAATGATAGAGATCATGCGTGTATTCCGTTTCACCATAATCTTTAAAAATTTCATCAATATAATCTTTCATTAACGAATGATCAAACCGAGTTTCGGAAGCAATTGTCTTTTTGCGAGGAGCTACGTCAAAAATTTTCTTTTTTGGCAATCCATCGACAATCGTATAAGTATGATTAATTTCTAAAATATCGTGGTCTTCACCCGCAATCCAAAAAATCGGTACGACATCAATACCTAGTTTTTCACTTTGTTCTTTCGATAGCAAAATAACACTAATTGCTTTATTAACAGAATAAAGCGGACCCGTCAACAATCCCGCTTGTTGACCACCAACAACTGCCAACGCACCTTTTTCTAATTTTTTTAGATTCTCCATTGATTTTTCTGAAATGCCAAAAGGCTCCATATACTGATAAATAACGTTACATAAACTTTTTCGATTATACGCTTGTTCTCTCAAATAATGAGCTCGTACTCGAAATGATTCATCTTTATATGGATATTGATAAAATGAGAGCAAATGTTCACTTTCCGCCCAATAATCAGATAACAATTGATTGTTAACTGGTGATAATTTTTCCAGTTTCATATTACTACTCCTCTACTTAACTCAATACGTTCATTTCATTGAAAGTAAATATTTATTCCTGTTATATTGTAATCTTTGAAACATTGTCTGAAAAGAAAATGGCTCAATCTATGTAATAAAAAATATAATACTTTGAATAATGCCTACAATCCAAACAATTGTATAGATGAAAATTAAATATAAAAATTGCATGCGCCATATTCTTCTCAATAAAGGAAATACTTTAATTTCTTTTTTCCTTTTCCATTCTTTATAAGTCATCAACATCGCAATCAATATGGAAATTACAACGGCTACAATACTTATTGTAGAGTTCCATAGGGTTGCAATGGAGAGGGTGACGGAGAAAAATAAAAAAAAGGTCGTGATATCTGCTGCTAAACTAAAACTACTGTCCGCCTGTTTTTTCAAGTATTTCCGAAATAAAAAAAATGAAATAATGAAGGCAGTCATTGGCAATAAAATTAGGGTGCCAAAAATGTATGTTAAAACTAATTTCACGTTTTTTCACCCTCTAGTGACAACACTAAATGATATAACGTTTTTAAAGTCGGTAAGCTTTTACCTTTTAATTCTGCTTTTTTTATGATTGCTCCGACAATCGATTCCACTTCTGTTTTCTTATTCATTAATCGATCTTGTAACATCGAAGAAGTGTTAGAAGCTGTTTTTTCGCACAACGAAACAACATCTTCAAATGAGACAATCATTCTTTGTTCAGGGAAAGCATTCATTAATTCTTCATATAAATCTTTTAACAATTTTTTTGCATGAATATTGTTGATTAATTCGCCGTTTTTTACTTGCAACACAGCTGTCAAGGGGTTGATAAAACAATTATATAACGCCTTCTCAAAAAGCATTTTTTCAGCATCATCGACAAATTGTAAAGGAAACAATTCGCTTTCTATCCCGCGTAACAATTGAAAAACCTCGTCATTTCCCCTTTCAACTGCTAATTTTAACACACCAATTCCATTATGAATAACTGTATAATCATTTGCCTTTTGTGCACCGAATTGACATGAGCCAAATCCAATAGTCTGTTGAGGAAGTTTCAGCGCTTCTTCAAAATGAGCTAAACCGTTTTGTACAAATAAAATTGGTATGTCCTGTGGCAGCTTCTGAAGTTGCAGGAAAACTTCTTGCAGATGTGTATATTTTACTGCCACAATTACTAAAGATGCTGTCGCAATTTCATTATATGTAGTCGTAACATTCACATATTTCTTCGTAATAGTTCCATCCAAATTATTTCTATAAAGACCATGTTTTCGTATTGCTTCTTCTTGTTTTAGCCTTCGAACTATTAACGTTACTTCATATTTTTCAGCTAAAAACGAGGACATCAACATTCCGACAGAACCTGCACCAATAATAACTATATTCATACGCGCTTCCCTCTTTATAACTTATTTATTCCATTAAATTGATGTTAATTGTTTTGCTGGTTTGTACATCCTTATTTTTTCAAGAACGAAAACGACAAAAAGGTGTGACCGAAAGAGTGTCACACCCTTTTTTTCATATTATACTGGAAATATTTGAAGTTTTCGATATTTAACTGCAGCTTCCTTTACCTTGATTGATGGATGATGGTGATAAAAAAGAGGAATAATGGCGATTATTGCTGCTGTTTTTGCTGTTGTTGTTCGATGAATATTGCACCTTGTTGAAGCCATTTTAGCACTCTATCATGCTCAGTTTGAAGCTCTCGATATTTTAGTTCTAATTCATTGTATGCTTCTGTCAATTCATCAAAACTATTAAGAGCAAGCTTTAAGTGGCTTCGCATTAATTGCTTTGGTCGTTTTCTAACACTATTTAACATTTGACCATATTGTTGCCTTAATGTTTTATTCCAGCGGAAACCGCAAGCCTGCTTTGTTCGATTCAGCACTTGCGCAGCCTCAGCAAACGCTTCTAATTGAGTTCTTCCATTTTGTACAGCTGTGATGACAATCTCTGCTAATTTTTCGTCATCTTCAGCTGTCCATTGATCTTTCCTTCTTTTCCCTTCCATACTTATCACCTCTCATTTTTTTACTACTATATGCAAAAAGAGAGTAAATAGAATTAAAGAACATAGAAAAAAATAGGTTGCGACATATAAAAATTTTGTCGCGACCTATTTTCAAATGGATATAACCGATTATTCAGTAGTATTGATGAAGACAATATTTTGTATTATTTATGATTGCTTGATTTTGATAAGAAGCGTTCAACTGCTTTTTCATGATCTTCACTTTCCCAAAGTTTTGCACAAAGTTTGATTTCTTCCATAACACGTCCATACATATTTCGCTCTCTCCATTTGCGAAGTTCAATCTCTTTATATGCATGATGGACAGAAGGATGAATTTTTTTCATATCTTCAATAAACGCTTCCAATGCTTCTTCTTTTGGACCGTCAAATATTCTCATAGCCCAACCAATTTCATATAATTGCTGAGCAGTGTATGGCTTCGCATCAATCAGCATTTTTAATGCACGGTCATGACGCAATCCACGTTCAAATAAATACGTACCGCCACCCCATCCGGTCGTAATTGCCAACGTTCCTTGAATAAATCCGCATTTTGCATGACTTGCCACCAAACGAAAATCACATGCTGTAGCGATTTCACAACCACCCCCAACGGCTGTCCCGTTAATTAAGGCAATGGTTGGAACATGCAATGTAGCAAGTTCATATAATATATTTCCCATTTTGCTTAACATACCAAACGCTTCTTCAGCCGTTTTTAAACTATGAAATTCCGTCAAATCTCCACCAGAACAAAACGCTTTATCCCCCGCACCAGTAACAACTAAAAATCGCACATCTCTGTTCTCTTTAATATGTTTAATTACTTGTTTTAGGCCATTCATTACTTCGTCATTTACTGCATTTCTCTTTTCTTCTCTATCAATAGTAAAAGTTAGAATACCGTCCTTTTGTTCAATTTGGTAAGACAATGAATACATCCCCTTTTTGATATTATTTCAACATAATACGATATGTTTTCATAGTAATAAAGGTTTTAAATTTTGACAACAATTGGTTTTTACCTATTTCATGAACATAATGCAAAAAAAAGACTATTAGAGAGCCATGGTCACTCTAATAGTCTTTCGTAAGCAGCGTATAACGAATCTACGCCTTATTATTTACTTACCACTTCTTTACCTTTGTAATGTCCGCAAGATTTGCATACATGGTGAGATAAAGTTGGTTCACCACAATTTGGACAATTCACCATACCAGGTACTGATAATTTGTAATGTGTACGGCGTTTTCTTTTTGCAGTTTTAGAAGTTCTTCTAAATGGTACAGCCATGATTGGCACCTCCTTGCAGATTTATTCATCTGTTTTTGATTGATCAAAAAACTTAGCTAATCCAGCAAGTCTTGGATCCACTTTTGGTTCGTCATTTACTTTTTGACTAACGTCTTTTTCTGTTGAATAACTCCAGTCTTTTCCACCTCTAATAGTACCTTCAGTACCTTCTTTAAATACTTGCATCGGCACTTCAAGAAGAATGATTTCTTCTAAGACTGGCTTCAAATCGATGACTTCTCCATCTATGTAATGGATATCTTCATCTTCTTCATTTCCCCGAAGTTCTGGATCAACCCAGCTAAAGACTTCTACCGTCTCAACTTCAATAGGAAATTCAACATCCTCCCAAGTACGAGCACAAGGGAGTATTAAGGTCGCTGTCAAAGTAAACTGACAAGTCATTTGTGAACTTCCGATTGTACAGTGACCTTTTACATGAACGGGTGAAATATCGCGAATTTCTTGATTTCGCTTTTTCACTTCATCCAATTGCACAACTGTATCGATCGGCATTCCTTTATGGCGATACTTCGAAAGTTGATGAATTGACCATTTCATTCACGAATCACCCCGAGACAACAATGTTGATTATATAATGAGGTAATATAGATGTCAAGATATTTTCTTGTCACTTTACAAAAACGCTTCTATAATTCAGTATTAACTAAAGAGATAATTTTAGAAGAAAGATTGTATGATTTGAAAGGGGCATTTTTATGAAAGCAGTTGGAATAGTCGTTGAGTATAATCCATTTCATAACGGACATTACTATCATGTTACCCAATCTAAAAAGATTACAAACGCCGATGTAGTCGTCGCTGTTATGAGTGGCCCCTTTTTACAAAGAGGTGAACCTTCTCTTGTCTCTAAATGGCATCGAGCAAAAATGGCTTTACAAAGCGGTGTCGATATCGTTGTTGAATTACCATATGTTTATAGCACAGCTAATGCACCTGTATTTGCTGAAGGTGCGATATTTCTCCTTGACGCATTACAATGCGATGCTTTTTCATTTGGGAGCGAAGAAGGAAAACTCGAACCTTTCATTAACACTGCTAATCTAATTGAAGAACATAATGAAGAATATAATGCGCTCATCAAGAAGTACGTATCAACAGGAACCAGTTATCCACAAAGCTTATATTACGCTTATGAACAATTAAAACAAAAGAAAAATGAAAATTACATCGACTTGTCCAAACCAAATAACATTCTTGGTTATCACTATATTGCCGCTGCAAAAAAATTCAATTTATCAATTCAACCAATGACAATTCAACGATTGCATGCAGGCTATCACGATGCAATCAATGAAACATCGACAATCGCCAGTGCAACTGGTATTCGTAAAGAAATATTTCAAAAGAGAAATGTTGAAGCGATACGTAATTTCGTACCAAATTCAACTTACGTCCATCTTGTTGAATGGAAGCAACAATTTTCAAAATTTGTTGACTGGGATGCTTTTTGGCCACTATTAAAATATGCCATCATGCGTTATCATCCAGAAAACTTGAGAGCCTTTGCAGATGTTTCGGAAGGAATTGAATATGCTCTCATCAAACATGTAAAACATAGTGAAAACTTTTCACAATTTATGTCAGACATAAAATCAAAGCGGTATACTTGGACGAGATTGCAAAGAATGCTGACGCACATTTTTACTGGCATAACGAAAGATGAATTGCATCAATTCAAGCATCCAACCTACATTCGTTTACTCGGAATGACAAAAAATGGACAAGCTTATTTATCAGAAAGAAAAAAGAATTTAGAGTTGCCGATTATTAGCCGAGTAGCACAAGCAAAAGATCAAATGCTTCAAATCGACATTAGAGCATCTGAAATGTATGCTTTAGGCGTTGAATTATTTTCACAAAAGAAAATTGACGGAGATTATAAAACTCCGCCAATACGATTATAGAATTACGATTTATCTTTTTTCAGGAAGACTTGCTAAATAATTTAATGCATCGTCAATCGTTTTTACCGGCACGATTTTCATGTCGGTATTTAATTTTTTTGCGATATTGACAGCAGCTTCATAATTGGAAAGAATGGCTGGATTATTCTTCTTGACTTCTTCAGGTATTTCATCATCAGGAGCGAAGAAAATTTCCATGCCATCTTCATGAGCTGCAACAACTTTCTTTTCAATGCCTCCGATACGACCGACTGTGCCGTCTTCATGGATTTCTCCGGTTCCTGCAACTAAATATCCCTTTGTAATATCTTCTTCTAACAGTTGATTCAGAATTTCTAAAGTGAACATTAACCCTGCAGAAGGTCCTCCAATATCTTCTGCATTCACTTTTACCATCGGTTCAGTTTTAATCGTTTTATTTTCGGAATAAGTAATCCCTAAACCAACCTTCCCATCACTTGCTGGGATTTCCTTTAATGTAATAGTGCGATCCAGCAATTTATCATTGCGGTGAATCACTAATTGGACGACATCATTTTCTTTTTTCGTTTCTAAAATATGAACTAAATCTTCCGCTTTTTTTATAATATTCCCATCAATTTCTTGGATTTTATCTCCAGGCTCTAATTGCCCATCACTGGCACCACCAGCTAATACATTTAAAACAGTGATGCCCTGATAATCAACTGTATACGGTAAACCAGCCTTATTATAAGCGACGTAAATAGCATTAAATTGTGAATCCTTCATTAGCTTTAATTGACGAACGTTATATTCCCGTTCATCCTCTTCTTTATGGTGAACTTCCTCTTTTTTCAAAATATCTTCATACTCTTTAAACTTTGCGATGAGATATGTCAAGGGTGTCGCTGGTCCCATTGCAACCGTCATAAGACTGATTGTTCCTTCATCGTCCAAATCCCCATTTTCCACAGTAACAAATTCGCTAACATCATAGGAGCTTCCAGGTTTCATAATATAGTAGTCCAGCTTGTAAAAAGATAAAAAAAATAAAAACAACATCGTAACGATTATCGTAATAAAATGTTTCAAAAGTTAAAGCACCTCCTATGTTAGCTCGAAAAAGACTAAAAAAATTAAATCGTGCATATATTAGTTTAGCATTTGGTTCATCGAAAAAACAAAAGTTGAAAAGAGTTGATGGCTTATTCCACTACTATATCTTTTCGTATGTATAACACTCATTTGTTTACTATTACTTTTTCCAGGAATCGCTCATAAAGGAGCAGACCTTGGACTTCAACTATTCATGGAAGCTTTATTCCCATATTTACTTCCGTATTTGATTTTAACACAATGGTTTATTCGCTTAACACCTGAAAAGGAAAATTCCTTATCTAGATTCAAATTATATTTTAAAACATATGGCATCAGTGCTCTCGGTGGTTTCCCGACCGGTGCCGCAACCATTGCCTATTTAAAAAGAACAAATCAAATTTCAAATAGTGAAGCAAACGGCTTATTAAGTATTTGTCATGGTCCAAGCCCTTTATTCGTATTAGGATTTGTTGGACATGACTTACTACATGATACCCGCTTCAGCTGGCAATATTTAATTTTATATCATACAGTTTCTCTATTCCTTTTGCTGTTATATTATTTTTACCATCGTTCCAATCCTCGGCAAGAAATCAAATTAGACAACCTTAGAAGAAATGAAAATCCATTCATTTCTAGCATCAAAGACAGTATTCCTACTGTTCTTGTCGTCGGTTCAACAATCATTTTTTTTACAACCATTTATACCGTCGTCATGTTTACAATTCAGACAATTTTGCCAAATATACATAAAAATCTACTACTATTAACAGCAGCATCTTTAGAAATGACGAACGGACTTAAAATTGCACATAAGTTTTTTGCCGATGAATCAATTATACTTCCTTTGCTAATGGCTACTTTCTTATCAATCCAAAGTTTAAGCATTCATATGCAAGTAGCAGTCATCGCAAAAAGTGAAAACATTTCGCTCAAACCCTACATTCTATTAAGAGTTCTCATCACGATTATTATTCCGTTGCTATATTTTATATTATTTTTATAACTTTATAAAAAGAGAAAACTCGGCAGATGCATTTTATCTTGCCGAGTTTTCGATTATTGATGAAATTTCTTCTTTAATGCTTCTTCTACTTCACAAGGTACTAATCCTTTTACACTTCCACCATAGCGAGCAACTTCCTTCACAATACTAGAACTTAAGAAGGAATATTGATTTTTAGTCATGATGAAAAATGTTTCAATCGATTCATCTAAAAAACGATTCATCGATGTTATTTGCATCTCATATTCGAAGTCTGATACTGCTCTTAAACCTCGAACAATAGCGATGGCGTTTCGAGACTTCGCATAATCCACAAGCAATCCAGAAGAACTTTCAACGCGAATATTTGGAATATCCTTCGTTACCTTTTCAATCAACTCAAGTCTTTCTTCAATAGTAAACAACGGATTTTTTGAAGAATTTTTCAATGCAGCAACATATACAAAATCAAATACATCTGCTGCCCGTTTAATAATGTCTAAATGTCCATTCGTAATCGGGTCAAAACTTCCCGGTACTACTGCAATTTTTTGCGACAATTTCTCCCTCTCCCTAGTTCATTCGATAAATTGAAATAATGGTATTTCCATAAGTTTCATCTCGGATGCATGAATATCGTCCGTAAGCATCTGGCAATTGTACTTCAGACGAATGTTCACAAACGATTATTGCATCGTCAGCAAGCTTTCCACCTTCTACAAGAAGTGAAATGTAATCATAATATTCTAGCTTTTTATATGGCGGATCAACAAATAAATAATCTATTTGAATATCCCTTTTTAGCAGTGCCTTTACAGCACGACTTGCATCTGTACAATACACTTCAGAAACCTCTTCGTAACGGCACTTTTTTATATTTTCTTTCAATATTTGAACAGCTCGGCGATCTTTCTCAATAAAAATAGCTCGTTCCGCCCCTCTACTTAATGCTTCAATCCCTAGACCGCCACTGCCAGCAAATAAATCTAATGCTATTCCACCTTCGAAAAAAGGCCCGATGATATTAAAAAGTGCTTCTTTCACTTTATCCGTTGTAGGTCTCGTAGTCGTTCCTGCAATCGCTCTTAGCGGTATCCCTTTCCTTTCACCGGCTACAACTCGCATTTTCATCACCAAGCTTTCACGATTGTTGTTCAGAGTCAATGGTTTTTATGGAAATCGAATCTTTCTTTTTATCCATTTCAACGAAAAATAGCTTTTGCACCCAAGACTCTTCAATGTAATACTTACCTGCTATCACTTTTATTGGTTGTGACACGGTATTGTAGCGTCTTTGGTTATAAACATAAAATTTATGATTGAAAGGAAAACGATATTGCCTAATATCACTATTTACATAATAACCTTTTTCTCCAACTCGTGTTTCATAACCGAGATGATGTAATAAAGAGTCAGCAGAATATAATACTTGACCATCTTTAAAAATTACTTCAACGTCATCTACTAAATGTGCATTTACATAAACCTCTCGGAGATCATTGAATAGTAGCGGATATACTCCATCAGTCGAGACGTTTGACTGGAAATATTGTGTATGGTTTGCGAACACTTCGCTTAATTGTTCATCTAATAGCGCTGCATCGATTTTTTTCCCTTCTAAACCATGTAACTTTTGTTTCCAAAGTTCAAGTTGTTCTGCTGTCAATCGACTTTTTAAAGTCATTGTTATTTCTTTTGCTTTTTCTCCGCCAATCTCAGTATCGGATAAAAAAGAAGCTACAACCTCAGTTACCCATGCAGGTACATTTTCAAACTGAAATTTCGTACGTAATTGAGATAATATAACTTCTTCCTTTAAGGCCTCTATTGACAAACTATTAGAAAACAAAATACGTTCACCTTGTTCACCCGAAAGATTTGACCCATGAACAATCGCGACGTGTTCATCATTTAAGAAATTCACTTTATTTAGCTGTTCTACTAATTCGTTTCCGATTTTATTTGTCGAATATATAGAAATCAAATCATGTTCCCTTTGCAATTGTAAATGATCAGCATAATAAAGTTCTTTCACTGGACCTGTGCCGCTAAACATCGAATAATGCACAAGGGATAATGATTGCTGACCAACTAAAGGTAAACCTGTAACCCATGTTCCAGCAATTGATTGTTCAGTTGTAATATGTACTGTTGAATAGGATACAATACCATTTTCTAACGTCACAAAAATATCTTTCATTAATTGGTTAGGTTTTAATCCTCCATCAAGGGGTATTATGTATGAAATCGACTGAGTTGTCATATCACTTTCTTGGAATTTAGAAAAATCCTCACTTAACCGTTTGCAGCTATTTTCTGATTCAATAAAACAATCGGGGTTTACAGCCTGTTCTGGCCAGTTGATAGAAATCGTTTGATTTGGTAAATTTCTAAAGTGATGACGAATATCTAAACTTTGACCTCTGTATACAATATCAATTTCTTGCGTGTAAGTAAAATCGTCTATTTTGCTCTCTCGATGATCGGAATAAACTTGGTACTGAAAAAAAAGCACGCCGCTAATCAGCAAAACGAGCAGACTAAAAAAAGGTTCTTTGTCAAATGGTGTTGGTGAATAAATTTTAGTGACATTATTTGGTAATATGTAATCGGATGGCTTAGGGGAAATTCGAGGTTCCCCTAAGCTGTTTTTATTTTCGCTAAGTTTTGGGTAATGAATATTCGGTTTCTAAAGTGATAGAAGGATCGATAACCGAAAGAAATGCGTTTAATCACTTTGATTTTGTTATTAATCCCTTCTAAAATGCCGTTATTATAATCGTACTTTAGCGTATTCTCGACGTAATTGATGTATTTGTTGATTGTCTTGATGGCGGTTTTCATATAGCTGGAAACGATATTTTGTTTATTCTCTAATGTTTTCTTTAGGAGCTCAAAGTCTTTGATTTTTATGCAATGTTGCACGTATTGATATAACTCATAGGACGCTTTTAATTCAGAATCTAAATCAATGAGATAGTGGAGAATCTCCACCTCACACATATGCTTTTTAAAGCAACGATGATATGTATAGTTCTTATAATCAAGTTTTGTTTGATCTTTCAGAAGGAGCTTCCAGTATTTTTTCAATTTATTGTAATTCTTTTTATCCCGATTCATGACGTTGATGCGCGTTTTGTTTAAAGCTCTGCTAAATAGTTGGAGGATATGGAATTTGTCGAGTATGATTTCCGCTTTAGGGAAAACTTCTTGGATTAAGGAAATATAAGGGCTGTACATATCGATGACAATCGTTTTTACCGCATCTCTCGCCTTCTTGGAATACCGTAAGAAATACTCTTTGAGGACATGTAATCTCCGGTCCTCCACGATATCCACAATCTCCCCCGTTTCAGAGTCGCAGAAAATAAAGGACATCGCTCCAGCTGCGGATTTCACTGATTTAAACTCATCAAAACACAAATGCTTTGGAAGGTAGTGAACATTTGGTTGATAGTAGCTATAAAAGCTGTCAATGACACGACTGACAGTGGCATGAGAAACATTATGTTTCATCGCAATATCTTTTTCGGATATTTTATCTTTGGCGTTTAAAGCAATTGATACTTTGGTATTGTTGGAAATACAACAGTTTTTAGCCACGACGCTCGTTTTTAAAGTAAACGTGGAATGACAATGTTTACAGAAATAACGCTGTTTACGCAATTTTAAGTAGGTATGAAAACCTGAAATGCTAGGCATTTTAATGAGAGACGTTTTAAAACCGTGTTTAATGATTTGAACATCAAAGACATGTCCACAAGCATAACAAGCTTTTGGTTGGTAAGTTAATTGGCCATAAAAGACTTTTGATTGGACCCCTTTAATGAGTTCTTCTGCACAAAAATTTTCATCAAATGTGATATTTTTGTCTTTTATATTGAGTAGGTTTCGTATAGAATGATGGTGAGACATGTGACACAACTCCTTTGGAAAATGTGTTTTGGCGATTACATTTTACCAGAGTTTTGTCACTGTCTCATTTTTTTTGTTCAAAAAAATTGGTGCTGGTTTATACTCACCAACACCAAATATTATAGAGCCTAAAAAAACTGACGATATATTTCATATGCAAACCACCTCGAACATGCTACTATTATGTACATAGAAAGGATGATAACGATATGACGCAACAGTTTGTTGAACTCGGACAAGGCTACGGAGATATTTACGAGCTTTGTGAATTAATTCGCACAAATGAAAAAAGATTCCATAATGCCTTTTTGTTTATTTCTTATAAAGGTAATCAAGCATATGCCTCTCCTGCAGTAGCCTTTCAACCAGTTGGTGATAGCAACTTTATGCCAATATACATATGTAGAGAAGGGATACCATACACTCCAGAAAAACCTTCTAAACGGCTACAATTATTTGAAGAGTCATTAAAGGCAATTGGCAAAGAAGCCGTTCAAATGGATATTAAACATTCCTGCTATTATTCCGAAACGATTTTATTCTACCAACATTTGATTGGTGTATTAAGAATGAACCGTTTAATTCCGCAACTATCTTAATAATTCAAAGTCCTATTTTATAATCGTATTCTTGGTCCTGATCTTTCTTAGACTTTGAATTTTCAAATTCATTTTTAACAAACGGTAAGTACGATTCAACAACGTCTTTCACAAAAGGAAGGCGTTGTATTTTATTTTTTATATAAGAAATTTCATCTCGATTACAATAGAGCACCACGTATTTTAGTTTTCTTGAAATGTATTGGACATTTCCAAACTTCCTCAAGCTTTTAGCATGTTTCAGTTGATAAACATACACGATTAGCCCTTGACGTTCTTGCATTTTTATTACCCCTTTTCTTCATTTAAAGGATACCATATAGTTATTTTTGATAGCAACTGACATTCGTGACATGATGTAACAATTTCCGTTATAATCATCTTTATAAGATGTAATCTATACAAGTAATGATTATAGAAATCCTATTCGTTAATATATAGAAGCTCGTAAAGGAGGCCTAGTCATGGGTAAAAAAACGAAACTGGCACTGGCTATTGCCGCCGCAAGTGCAGCAGCATGGGCTGGAAGTAAAGCTTTTCTAAAACCCCAAAAACGTGAAGGAAAAGAAGTATTAAGCATGGATATACCTGTCGTCTTAGCTCATAGGGGCGGTGCACTAATCGCACCTGAACATACAATGATTGCTTTTGAAAAATCCTTTGAACTCGGGGTAGATGGTTTTGAAATTGATATACGATTAACAAAAGACGAAGAGATTGTTGTACTTCATGATGAAACAATTGACCGCACTTCTGATGGAATGGGTGCTGTAAAAGATTTTACCCTAGAAGAACTAAAAAACTTTAATTTTGGTTTCCATTATAAAGATAACAATGGAAATTTCCCTTATCGCAATCAAAAAGTAGAAATCGTAACGTTAAGAGAGTTATTTGAAAAGTTCCCAAATATGTTTATTAACATCGATATTAAAGATAGTCCAGAAACTTATGAAGGTAGTTTAATGCCTTCGAAACTTTGGAGATTGATTGAAGAATATAACGCAGAAAATCGAGTGGTGGTAACGAGCTTCTATAGTGAACAAGTGGATCGTTTTAATTTGTACGCCCAAAACCGAGTCGCATTAGGAGCTGGAGAATCGGATGTCCGAAAAGCGTTTGCAGCATTCACAAGCCAATTGGGTCATCTTTATCATCCAAAAGTAGATGTTTTTCAAATCCCGATAAAATCTGGAAGGTTCTCTTTAGACTCACCGAAATTTATCGCCTTTTTAAACAATTTAAATATCCCTGTCCATTATTGGGTAATTGACGATGAAGAATTGATGAGAAAACTACTAGATAATGGCGCACAAGGCATCATCACCGACCGGCCAGATATTGCTGTTCCCCTCGTTCGGGATTGGGTAGAACACCATAAAGAAAAAGGGGAAAATCTTTCATAAAGTCTTTGAATTCTTCAAATTAAAAACGGCTTAAGCATTAATAACTTAAGCCGTTCATTTATAAACTAAATAGATCACACGAAATCAAGCTGAACAGGAGCAGTTTCCACCTAATCCGCAGCCACCTGAGCTGCAAGATGTTTCAAAAAATGGGTTGCTAACTGGAACTTTAACCGCTTCAGAAACAGACTTTCCGATAATAAGACTTATTTCATCCAGCATATCTTGCAGCTCATTTTCTGCAAGCTTTAAATTCGCTACTTTTTCATCAAGATCCAGCTCTCTCTTCAACTTCCTGATTTCTTTCATAATTGTATGGTAATCGGGATGATATTTGCCAAAGCGTTGTACATCCTCGTACTGCACTTTCATTCGATTAAATGCGGCAATTTTTTCAACTAATACTCTATCACTATATACCGCATGATGAGCTTGTTGATAATTGCGTACGGGCTCAGAATTGAGAATCATTGAGCTTAACGCATCCGCTTCATCTAAAATGAAGGCCCATTCTGATGTCATCATCATCATTTATTCCTCCAATCTGTACATCTATCATAGCAAAATTTGAACAAAGTTTAAATTTGCAATTCTTGTTTTCTTGACCTTCATTTTGAAATTATTAAGACTGGCAATCATCCACTTTATTTTTTAACGATTTAGTTAGTACAGATTGCACACACTCATAATCGGAAAAATAAATCTCCTTATCTTTAAACGTTTGTGTCGTTTCATGGCCTTTACCCGCAATAACAATCGTATCTCCTTCTTTTGCAGATACAATCGCCTTCTCTATAGCTTCTGCCCGATCTAAAATCATTTCATATTTTTGAGTGGATATAAAACCAGCTGCAATTTGAGAATTAATATATGCAGGATCTTCACTTCTTGGATTGTCTGTTGTTAAATAAATCATATCTGCATACTTTGTAGCTACTGCTCCCATTTTAATTCGTTTATGTTTATCTCGATCTCCACCACAACTAAAGACTAATATTAAATCACCTTTGGCAGTTTTTCTTAATGTTTTCAATATTGCTCTAAGTGCTGCTTCTGTATGGGCATAATCGATATAAATAGACAAATTTAAATGGTTTGGAATGGACTCAAGCCGACCTTTAGGCAATCGCAACTGCTCTGCCGCTTCACAAATATTTTCGATAGAAAAGCCTAATTCGCATACTGTCGTAATAGCTGCAATAGCATTTTGCAATTGATGTTCTCCTACGAATGGCAGTGTAAATACTTTTTGACCTTTATCGCTCTGTAAACAGCAAGTGGAATGATGATTTCCCTCTGCTAATAGTTGCAATTGATAATTTACACGATTTCCAAGACCAAAGTAAGTTTTTTTCTTTTTCGATTGCAAGCCTACTGTGCGGCAAAATGAATCATCACCATTTAGTACTAATTTATCTGCTAGTTGAGCCAAAATTTGTTTTGATTGTTTATATTTCTCGTAAGATCCGTGATCTTCAATATGATCTTCCGTTAAATTTAAAAATACGCCAATATCAATATCACAATCATCTAGTCGATGAGTAGATAACCCCATGGAAGATGCTTCTAGTACGACATATTGAACTTTATTGCGTACTGCATATTGCAATATTTTGTGTAAATGTTTTGGTTGTAGCGTTGTTAATACTTCATATTCTATTTGTAATTCTTCACCATTTATAAAAACTCCATTCGTTCCAATTACCATTACTTTTTTATGTAGTGCTTGTAGTAATTGACCAATAAAATGACTCACAGTCGTTTTTCCATTCGTCCCTGTAATGGCAATCACTTGCATCGCTTCTGCCGGAAATCGATAAATTTTTGCAGCACTAAATGACATGAATTTTAAACAGTTTGGTACCCAAATAAGTGGAACGGATAACTTTAATTGATCAAGCTGTGTTTCATCTTCAATGACAACTCCAACTGCTCCATTTTTTACAGCTAAATCAATATACTGATATCCATCAAATTTTCTTCCTTTTCGTACAACAAATAAGTCACCTGGTTTTACATGTTGTGCATAGTCTTCAACGCCCTTTACTTCTACACGGATGGAACCGCCTTTTACCGTACATGGCCAATCTTTCAATAATTCTGCTAATTGCACTGTGTCACTCCTTTTCCCTATCATATGCCTAGGTCGTTAATGTGACACTGTCAGAAAAGGGTTCGCAGCAATCAGTATGCGACCATTTATAAAAAAAAGCCACCATTGTCCCTGTGGGATATGGTGAACTTTTATTTAATGGCTCATTATTTATCAAGAAAGATTTGAGTATAATAATTAATGAAAACGCCTGATCCTACATGAGTGAAATCATCATTCAAAATTAATTGACGATGATCTTCCGAATTGAACCAACCGTGGGCAGCTTCAATAGCGTCAAAATAAGCAGTTGCCAAGTTTTCGCCAGCTTCATTATATGAAACAGAATGAGATTCCAATCTTTCTTTTAACGAACCAAATTTTGGCGATTCATGGGAAACATAGTTTTCGGTATACATTTCTTCACTATGCTCCATCGCTACAATGCTTGTGTCCACATCCCATTCTAAAGCTGGCAAGTGTTCATACTGCCTGAAAACATTCACAATATCAAACAATTGCCTTGAATATCCTTCATTGCTTTGTTGAAGGACATATGAATTTAAGTTTGGCGTTGGTATTAAATCTCCTACAAAAGTCATCTCATATGGTCTATGCTTCACAAGCGTTTCACTATTTAGAAAACGAATTCCAATTAAAGTGTCGGTGAATTGATCAATATATAATTGAGCAAAAACTTCGTCAAATTTTACTAAAATCCGGGTGTGCATATCGTATTCCGTCAAAGAAAAGGTATAAATATTTTCACCAATATTGACAGTAATTTCCGGATTCACAATCGTCATTCGATAAATTTCATCAAGAGTCTGGCCAATTTTATATGGCGTTACATCCAATTTTTCTCCTGCTATGTACGCTTGGACAATCTTCCCGCGTTCCACTCCAAACATTGCAATGGATTTATTATCATAATTATAAACCCACCATTCATAACCAAAAGCACTTTTATCAATTCGACTCGGTTCACCAAAGTCCTTGTATAGCTTTTTACTTTCTTGATTTATGTATGTAGAAATTCCTGTTTCAGGTCTTGGCAAGGCATCCTCAAACCCCTCCGGAACGACTGTTTTAGGAATTACCGTTGACTTAGAATTTGGACCCTCCAAAGGTTTTAATTCATCGGTTGAATCCGATGTATAATAATACAGAATGGCTAAAGAAAAAAGGACGATCAATATTCGAAAAAGAGTTTTCATACGATTCATATCCTTTGCTATAATGGTTTCATTATACTAAATTTATCTTGTATGACACAATGTTGTCATTGCAACTCTTGAGAAATTGCACTATTATAAAATTATGCGTAAAATTTTGTGCGATGTAACTAAAGGAGGAACATTCATGTATTTCGAAAACAAAACGCTTGAAGATATAGTAGTAGACCAAGCAGTACTTGTTGATATTATGGAAAAAAACGGTTTAGAATGCCATGGCGCATGGGACTATGATCGTATGACATTTGACAAACGCTTCGATATAAAAGAAGGCCGTTATTATCTACGCGTATTCTGCACAGCAATTTCAGGTGACTGCGGAAATAACACTGCAACTTTAAAAATCTTAAAACCTGCACTTGGTAAATATTATTATCCACATGGTGTAGAATACGGTGATGATGAAGTATTCCCAGCACATTTAGTAAAAAAATGTGAAACGATTTTAGAAAATGTGAAAAAAGATTTAGCCGAATTAGGCATCGCATAATGCACTCATATATTCATTTATTTTACAAAAGAGGCGGTTGAATAGCCTCTTTTTATTTTTGCTTCAAATTTTACTTAAAAAATAGAAATAAAAAAAGGAGCTATTAAATTAGCTCCTATTAAAATCCAAATATTGCTTTAATGACAGAAGTCGTTTCTCCACCTTCATAAATAACATATAGAAGTAAATAGACAATAACGCCTGTAATAGCAGTAAAGAACCATATAATACTCGTAATCGGTCCTAGTCGATTATGAGTTCGATATTTTTCCCTTAATCCTGTCACAATGCTAACAATACCGAAAACAGCTCCTACTGTAGCTAATAGGATATGGAAAAATAAGAAAAACGTATAATATATTTTTAACTCTTCCGGTCCACCAAAAGAAGTATTACCAATAAAGATAGTTCGACTAGCATAAATAATAAAGAATATTAATGCACTAACACCAGCTGCTAACATTACTTTTTTATGTGCTTCTTTTTTTCCTTTAATGATTAGCCCCCATCCAATTGCAACTAAAATTGCACTTATTACGATGAAAGCTGTGCTAATTGTTGGTAAAATTGGTACACCCATACATTACAAACTCCTATTCATAATATTGATTTCTTTTTTTCGCTTGAAACTCACTATATGCTTTCGCAGTAATTTCTTCTTCACTAATTTTGTGTTCATCTCTCCACCAGTCGATGAATACAAAATACAACAAAATTCCTAAAATTATTTCTTGGATAATTTTCATAAGTACTCCGCCCAATTGTTGGTCACGAATTGGCGATAAATTCGTAAACAATTCTGGACCAGATAGTTGAACTGTTGTACTTATACTAGCTAGAGTTTGATCCGGCACACATAGAGCCATTGCTCTTAACCATGCTTCTCCATCAGTATATGTTGCATAGACCGGATCTTTTGTAAAAATAATTAATGCACAAGCAGGAGTTATTACAACAGCTGTAGCAATGATATATCCAATCTTGTACAACCCTTTTAATTTCGGTTGCCCTGGCACTTCATTCACAAGTGGCCAGTACATAAAAAAGGCAGATAAAAACAATACAAGACTAGCTAAACCATGTAAAGTTTCATCAATTTTAATGTAGTCAAATACTAAAGGAATATGGTATACAGAGAAAGTTAATGCAAACCCCAGTACCGAAACGATCGGATTTGTAAACACTTTAATTAGTTTATTGACTACCGGAAACCCAACTACGACTTTCCAAACCCACCATGGAATTCCTTTAATAATCAATATTGGTAGTAATAGCAAATAAAAGGCCATTTGAACCATATGCATTGTAAACGTTATATTCGACATTAAATCAATCGGCGATCCTTTTATTACATATAAAAGCACGATTCCTAAAACAAAGTAAATCGCCTCTCGTTTCTTCAATGGTTCACTCTCTTTAAAATCACTTCTCCAACGAATTGTAATGAGAAAATAGACAATGACTAAAAAAATCAATGTCCCAATCATATATGGGCTCCACAAAGCTTGAAACCCAAATATACTTAAAGGCATATTATCGCTCCTTAAAACCAAGTAGTAAAAATAGCAAAGTTCTATTGACATTATATCATTATTTCACTATACGAAATGTAATAAAAAGGCCATCTTTTTGAAGAAAATATGATATTTTTCAAAAGTAAATATATGTAAGAATGGCTGCCTAGAAATTCTAGACAGCCATTTTCATTACCACCAAATAATTGTGTTAAATGCCAAGAAGAATGTGAATGCAATGACAGCTCCTACCCATACAAAAGTGGAGATTACACCGATAAAAGGTGCATGTTTATCATCCATATGCATGAAGGAATATAGTTGTAATACAACTTGAATACCAGCTAATAGTAAGATCACTGGTTTAATAAAAGTTGGTGCAAAGTCAGCAACAACTGTTGCAAATGCAACAAATGTTAAGAAAATCATAATCGCAAAATTAATAACTTGCTTGCGCAGTTGTACTGCGCTTTTTCTGCGATCAAATTCGTATTGGGACTGGCTTCTACCTTGAATCTCAGTATCGTGACTCATATTATCCTAACACCCCCATGAGGTATACTACCGTAAAGATGAATACCCAAACAACGTCAATAAAGTGCCAATAAATGGACGCTACAAAGTATTTAGGTGCGTTGTATAGATTCAGACCACGTCTAGCATTACGGACGATTAAGCAGATCATCCAAACTAATCCGATAATCACGTGAAGACCGTGCGTTCCTACAAGCGTAAAGAATGCTGAAGAGAACGCAGATTGAGTATAACCAAAACCAATGTGTACATAGTGATAGAACTCATAAATTTCAAGGGCAAGGAAGCCAAGTCCAAGAAGAACTGTTACTCCAGTCCAAAGTTGAACCCCTTTGAAATTATAGTTTTTCAAATGATACATCGCATATACAGAAGTTAATGATGATGTTAAAAGGAACATCGTCATCACAAAGGCCAATGGTAATTCAAATAGTTCTTGAGATGTGAACTGCATACCTGCTGGACCTTTGTTTCTCAAAGAAATGTATGTTGCAAATAAACTTGCGAATAACACAATATCGCTACAAATGAAAATCCAAATACCTACGTACTTATTTTTACCTTCAAGTGTTGCTTGTTCTGGGTGTTCTGGCCAAGTTTGAGGGGTGAATTTAGTATTTAGCATTATTTATTTCCCCCTTTTCCATAAAGCTCATTTTCAATTGCAATAATTTCTTCTGCATGTAAGTGATATCCTAAATCATCTTTTACTGAACGAACAATCATTGCAAGTACAGTAATACCAAGTCCAATTACCATTACTGGTACTGACCAAGATACTCCATCTGGATGATATAATGCACCAAATGCAGCAATGAATAATCCGATGGACATAATAAGCGGTAAAATTGAGTTATTTGGCATATGAACATCGCCAAGTGGCTCTGCATATGTCATGCCTTCCGGATTTCCTTCTTGTTTTTCAATCCAATATGGGTCAAATCCACGAACAAGTGGAGTTTGTTTAAAGTTATAGAATGGAATAGGAGTTTTTAATGCCCATTCTAAAGAACGTCCGTCTCCCCAGTAATCGCGGCAGTTTAATGGTTCAGATTTAATTGATAACAACATGTTAATAACCATTAGCACTACACCAATTGCCATCATAATCGCACCGATGGATGAAATGAAGTTGAATAAATCCCAACCTTGACCTTCCATGTAAGTGAATACGCGGCGTGGCATACCCATTAATCCAAGGAAGTGCTGTACAAAGAATGTTAAATGGAATCCGATAAAGAAAATCCAGAATGTCCAATAACCTAATTTTTCGTTCAATGCACGGTTGAAGAATAACGGCCAATAGAAGTGGAATGATGCAAAGATTGCCGTTACGATACCACCAACGATTACGTAGTGGAAGTGTGCAACGATAAAGTATGAGTCGTGTAATTGATAGTCAAGTGGTGCAGTTGCCTGCATTACACCTGTTACCCCACCAGCAACGAAAGATGGGATAAATCCTAAAGCGTAAATCATTGGTACAGTAACTTTAATTGAACCGCCCCAAATTGTCAGAATCCAGTTAAATACTTTCATACCTGTTGGAACAGCAATCGCCATTGTTGCAACTGCAAAAATAGCGTTAGCTGTTGCACCAAGACCAGTTGTAAACATGTGGTGAGCCCAAACCATGAATCCTAAGAAACCGATTAAGATTGTCGCGAATACCATTGAAGAATATCCGAATAAGCGTTTGCGAGCAAATACCGGAATAATTTCTGAGAATAAACCGAATGCTGGTAAAATTAGAATATACACTTCAGGGTGACCGAAAATCCAGAATAAGTGCTCCCAAATAATCGTGTTACCACCCATTGTATGATCGAAGAAGTTAGCATCGAACATACGGTCAACTAACATTAAGAATAAACCAACCGTTAATGGAGGGAAACCGAATAAAATTAATGTACTTGAAATTAGTGTAGTCCAAGTAAACATTGGCATACGCATAAACGTCATACCAGGTGCACGCATTGTAATGATTGTAACGATAAAGTTAATACCGGAAATTAAAGTACCCGCACCAGAAATTTGTAAACCTAAAACATAGAAATCAATACCATGTCCAGGTGAATAAAGAGATAATGATGCATATGAAGTCCATCCTGCATCAGGTGCTCCACCCATAAAGAATGATAAGTGCAAGAATGTAGCACCTAAGAAGAATAACCAAAATCCTAATGAGTTCAGGAATGGGAATGCTACGTCACGAGCACCAATTTGTAAAGGTACAACCATGTTCATAAAGCCGAATAATAGTGGTGTTGCTGCTAAAAAGAGCATTGTTGTACCGTGCATTGTTAATAACTCATTGAAAGTACCGGCAGAAATAAAGTCGCTATTTGGAAACATTAGTTGAATGCGCATTAAAAGCGCTTCAAAACCTGCGATAGCAAAGAATAATAGCCCAGAGAATAGGTACAACACCGCAAGTTTTTTATGGTCAACAGTTGTTAAATAATCCCAAATAACCGCACCCACGCCCTTTTTCTTTGTGACTGCTACTGAGCTCACAACTTTAACCTCCTTAATTAATCTCTATCTATATCTTTTAAATGATTATTTTTCAACTGATAAGCTCATTAAGTAATCAGCTACAGCACTTACTTCCTCATCAGTTAATTCTTTATACATGTCAGTCATTAAGTTGCCTGGTTTATACTTTTCAGGATCTTTAATCCATGCTTCTACGTTCTCTTTCGTATGCTCTAAGAATCCTGCAACACGGTTGCGATCACCAAATGTTGCTAAGTTAGGACCCAATGCACCAGCAGGGCCAACAGCAGATACTGCGTGACATCCTAAGCAATTTTGAGCAAATACTGCTTCACCTAAATCTGTTGAATCAGCAGAAGCTGTTTTACCTTCTGTAGCTTGCATAGCAGCTACCCAAGCATCAAAGTCTTGACGATTTAATGATTTTACTTTGAAATCCATTAATGCGTGAGAAGGACCGCAAAGTTCAGCACATTTTCCGTACCATACACCTTCTCCACCGTTTAAGCCTGCAGATTCTTTATCGAATACTAGATAGAATTTATTTACGTTTTCAACGTTAGTATCCATTTTTCCGCCGATTGCTGGAATCCAAAATGAGTGTTTAACGTCAGCTGCTATTAAGTTGAAGTAAACCTTTTCATTTGTCGGAACAACTAGTTCTTGAGCAGTGACAATACCATATTCAGGATATTCAAATTCCCACCAATATAATTTTGCAGTAACATTTACTGTTAATGCAGTTGGATTACCGTCCTCATCCACTTCATCCATTGCAGATACATCGGCAAATTTGTAAGTAGCCAAAACAGTTGGAACAGATAAAATTAATAAAAGAATAATTGGGATTACTGTCCAAATTACTTCTAAAGTGTGGCTACCTTCCACTTGTTTTGGCATGTAATCTTCGCCGAGTTTAGAGCGACGGAACTTCGCGAAAGCAAGTAAATAAAGAACAGAAACTACTACAACTACTAACGTCATGATGCTTGTAGCTAGTAATAGTAGATTAAATTGCTCTTTTCCGACAGCACCGGATGGTCGAAGTGCAGAAATATACTCTTCACCACAGCCCGATAAAATAATAGCAAATGCTGCTAATAACGGGAAAAGAGACCATTTTTTAAGCCCTTTCTTCATAGCTTAATTAAACCCCTCTTTCTTTTGATTGTCTTGTCTAACAGGACATTATGGCTCTATCTATTTGAATTCTTTATTGAAGAAAGAATCCCTGATGGTATAAAACTGTTAATTAATTAGTGAATTTTTTACTGTAATTCATATCATCAATCAAACTAATACAACATATACTTAGTATAAACAGTACTTAATCTAATAATGGTGCTTATTAAGTGCAAAAACCGCTATTTTATTTAGCAGTTTATACATAAAAATGAAACAATAACCATATTAACATACAATTTTCATTAGATGAATGACATTTTTTTAAAATAAAAATTTACATATAACTCCATGCATTTATGACAATACATCCCCTAATGAAAACACAGTTCCCCTAGAGCTCCATTTTCACTAGCTCTGAGTTTACTATGACGATCACTATAATGGCAAGAAAATTCAATGCCTCAAAATTTCAGCCCGCTTATTATTTCCCTCCTTTTTCCTTTCAAATTTGTAAGCTTTACTTACTAAATTCTACTATATCGAACTTTCTGCCAAATTTCTAGTTTATAAGGTGAATTTTGTGTGAAACACCAAGTTCAATGACCTTAATCTCTACTTTACTACAAAGCATATTATAAGGAACTATCAATTAATAGTATTTTTGTGAAATCTTTTTCACATTTCTGTGAACAGTTTGTGAAATTTCATAACAATGATTTCGAGCGAATTCTTTGAAGTTGTCTTTTTTGTATGAATTCGCTATCATCATAAAAGCATAGCTTTTTTCATGCAATTTTTACAGAGTATAAAAGTAGGTGTCAATTAATGCAACACAGGTATTATTGGATATTAAAATGGGTTGCAGTAGCTACTACCCTTGGTATGTTGCTTATTCTATTAGGGGGAGCTCTCGTAACAAAAACGGATAGCGGTTTAGGCTGTGGTCGAAATTGGCCAGATTGTAACGGATCATTGATTCCAAAAGAAATTACTACTGAAGTGTTGATTGAGTTTTCTCATCGCTTTGTTACTGGGGCAGTCTCCATCCTCGTTTTAATATTAGTTTTTTGGACATGGAGATCTCTCAGTCACGTTAAGGAAGTTAAATTTTTAGGATTTCTAGCAATCTTTTTCCTTGTATTGCAAGCATTAATTGGTGCTGCCCAAGTGCTTTGGGGACAAGGCGATTTTATTTTAGCCCTGCACTTTGGTATTTCCCTTATTTCCTTTGCAGCCGTAATGTTGCTCGCAATGATTGTTTTCGAAGTCGATCAGAAATTTGATGCTGATCGGGTTATTATTCGTAGAAAATTAAAGTGGCATACCATTGGTGTTACCCTTTATTCATACATAGTAGTATATACCGGAGCGCTAGTTAGACATACAGGATCAAGTTTAACATGCCCTAGTTGGCCGTTTTGCTATAACGATAAACCATTTAGTTTACCTAGCAAAGTGTATGAATGGGTGCACATGGGGCATCGTTTAGCCGCATTATTAATTTTCATTTGGATTTTATATATTATGATTCATGCCATTAAACATTATAAAGAGCAACGGGTTATTTATTGGGGCTGGATTATCGCGTTTATTCTTGTTGCTTTGCAAATTATTGCAGGCATGTTCATTATCTTGACTCAATTAAATTTAGTTGTGTCCTTACTGCATTCATTGTTTATTACACTATTGTTCGGACTGTTATGTTATATGATTTTATTAGTTGCCCGTAGTTCTTATAACGAAAACAAAAGATAATTTTCATGTGGATTGTTCTCTTAATGAGAGGCAATCCATTTTTATTTCATTACTATTGAATTGAATCTTCAAACCCTTAAAGATATTCCCCAAGCCATAATTGCTATACTACTATATTTCTTACACTCTAGAGAATTTATCATCCAACTATTAAAAAATGAGCGAATTAGAAAACATATCGCTTTCTAAATTCGCTCCATTTATGAAATTTCCTACTATTCTTACATTATTCAAGTTCAATTAATAAGTCACCAGTTGAAATGGCATCGCCTGGTTTCGCATAAATTTCTTTAATAACCCCATCGTTAGGTGCTTGTACAGTCGTTTCCATCTTCATTGCTTCTGTAATTAATAAATGATCTCCACGTTTTACACGACTACCTTTTGATACAAGAACTTTTAATACCGTTCCAGGCATTGTTGCACCAATTTGATTTGGATTATTCGGATCTGCCTTAATAGCAATTGTTCCATCTGCTTCAACCGTTAAATCTTCAACTACGACTTCACGAGGTTGACCGTTAAATTCGAAGTAAATAACTCTCGTTCCATCGTGTTCTGCTTCACCAATCGATACTAATTTAATAATAAGTGTTTTTCCTTTTTCAATTTCTACTTCAATTTCCTCTCCGATTCTTAAACCATATAGGAATGAAGGCGTATCTAAAGCAGAAAGGTTGCCATATTTTTCAACAGCTTTAAAGTAATCTTCAACTACTTTTGGATAAAGTGCATAGGAGATAACATCTTTTTTCGTTAACGATTTGTTAACTTTTTTCTCCAGCTCTTCTTTCAATTTGTCAAAATCAACTGGTTCTAATAATTCACCAGGTCGAACTGTAATCGGGCTTCGATCTTTTAATATTACTTTTTGTAGTTCTTCAGGGAAACCACCGTGAGGCTGGCCTAAATATCCTTGGAAAAATTCAACTACAGAATCAGGGAAATCAATCGTTTTTCCTTTTTCTAAAATGTTTTCCTCATTTAAATCATTTTGAACCATGAATAATGCCATGTCGCCAACAACTTTGGATGATGGCGTTACTTTAACGATGTCGCCAAATAATAAGTTAACACGAGAGTACATCTTTTTCACTTCATCCCAGCGATCGGCAAGGCCAACTGCTTTCGCTTGTTGCTGTAGGTTACTATACTGGCCACCAGGCATTTCATGAACATAAATTTCTGAATGCGGGCTTTTCATGCCGCTCTCAAAATCTCGATAAAACTCTCGAACATCTTGCCAATAATATGATAATTGCTCAAGAGAATCGATATCCGCACGTACTTGTCGATTTGAGCCGCTCATGGCATAATAAAGTGTATTTGCACTAGGCTGAGATGTTAAACCTGCCATGGAACTTAATGCCGTATCAACAATATCAACACCCGCTTCAATAGCTTTTGCATATGTGTAAATTCCATTGCCGCTCGTGTCATGAGTATGCAAATGGATTGGCAAGTCTACAGCTTCTTTTAGTTCAGAAATAAGCACATAAGCAGCTTCTGGCTTCAATAATCCCGCCATATCTTTGATGGCTAAAATATGTGCTCCAGCTCGCTCCAATTCCATCGCCATTTCTTTATAGTATTGAATTGTATATTTCGAACGAGTTGGATCTAAAATATCGCCAGTATAACAGATAGCAGCTTCTGCGATTTTGCCTGTGTTTCGAACTTCATCGATGGCAATTTCCATACCTTTAATCCAGTTTAAGCTATCGAAAATTCGGAATACGTCAATTCCTGCATTTGCAGCTTCTTTAATAAATTCGCGAATTAAGTTATCTGGATAGTTTGTATAACCTACCGCATTAGCACCACGGAACAACATTTGGAATAATATATTCGGAATTTGTTCACGGAGTTTCACAAGTCTCTCCCATGGATCTTCTTTTAAGAAGCGGTAACTCACGTCAAATGTTGCTCCACCCCAAAGTTCTAATGAGAAGAAATTATGCAACATGCGAGCATTATAATCTGCAATTTTATACATATCTTGGCTGCGAACTCGGGTTGCTAAGAGCGACTGGTGAGCATCACGGAATGTTGTATCCGTTAACAATACATCTTGTTGCTCCTTAATCCAACGAACAACTCCCTCTGGACCTTGTTCGTCTAAAAGTTGTTTTGTTCCCCGTGGTATCTCAGTGTTTTTAATATCCAATTTCGGTTTTTTTGGTTTGACAAAAATCGGTTTCTTCTTTTTCTCAATTCCAGGGAAGCCATTTAATGTTACATCCCCGATATATTTCAATAACTTTGTACCGCGGTCTTTGCGTGTAGCAAAGTTAAATAATTCAGGGGTTGAATCAATAAAACTTGTATCAAAATCACCAGATAAAAACTTCTCATGTAAAACAACATTTGTTAAAAATGGAATGTTCGTTTTTACACCACGAATTCGGAATTCACGCAAGTTTCGATCCATTTTCGCAGCAGCTTCTTTAAATGTTCTACCCCAAGTGGAAATTTTGACAAGCAAAGAATCGTAATAAGGGGTTACAACAGCTCCTTGGAATCCGTTGCCTGCATCTAAGCGCACCCCGAATCCACCGCTTGAACGATAAACCATGATTTTTCCTGTATCCGGCATAAAATTATTTGCTGGATCTTCTGTTGTAACGCGAGATTGAATCGCATGTCCAAATAAAGGAATTTCACTTTGTTCAGGGATTCCGATTTCTTTGGAATGAAGATTGTACCCTTCTGCAATTTTAATTTGCGCATGAACAATATCAATGCCCGTAATCATTTCAGTGATCGTATGTTCTACTTGAATACGCGGATTCACTTCGATGAAATAGAAGTCGTCACCGGAAACTAAAAATTCTACTGTTCCAGCATTCACGTATTCAACGTTTTTCATCAACTTAACTGCAGCTTCACAAATGGAGTTTCTCAAATATTCTGAAAGCGAAATCGATGGCGCAATCTCTACCACTTTTTGATGACGACGCTGAATAGAACAATCTCGCTCATATAAATGAACGATATTGCCTGCTTTGTCCCCTAAAATTTGCACTTCTATATGTTTCGGTTTAATAATCGCTTTTTCCACGTATACTTCATCGGAACCAAAAGCAGCCTTTGCTTCTGATTTTGCCCTTTCATAGGCACTCTGTAATTCGTCTTTTGAATGCACCAATCGCATTCCTCGACCGCCACCGCCAAGCGCCGCTTTAATCATCACTGGATAACCTACATCATCTGCAAAGCGCTCTAATTCCTCAAAGGATGAAACAGGGCCATCGCTACCAGGAATAACTGGAATTCCCGCAAGAATTGCTTGTTCCCTTGCTTTCACTTTATCTCCAAAAATTTCTAAATGTCTAGAATTTGGACCGATGAAAATAATACCTTCTTCTTCACAGCGTTTCGCAAATTCAACATTTTCAGCTAAAAAGCCATAACCTGGATGGATGGCGTCTGCTCCTGATTCTTTTGCGATTTCAATGATGCCTTCAATATCTAAATAAGCATCGATTGGACCTTTCCCAACACCAACGATATAGGCTTCATCAGCTTTATAACGATGGTGTGAAGCACGATCCTCTTGAGAATAAATCGCAACTGTCTTAATGTCTAATTCATTGCAAGCTCGTAAAACACGAATTGCAATTTCCCCTCTGTTTGCCACTAATAATTTACGAATTTTTCTCATTGTGTCCCCCTAAGTTTTCTTTTTTCTAGTTTCTCATACATAGAAACATTGATTAATATGCCCATTGCGAAAGATAGAACCAATATAGATGATCCACCGTAACTAATGAATGGCAACGTTACCCCAGTTAATGGAATTAGTCCCGATAAACCACCTAGATTAGTAAAGGTTTGGATGGCAATCCAGCTAGCAATGCCCGCTGATATCATTCTTGCTAAAGGATCTTTCGTAAGCAAAGCAATCAAAATTCCTTTAAATACGATAAATCCTAAACCACCAAGTACAATAATAACGCCTAACAAACCCAATTCTTCCGCAATTACAGCCATTATAAAATCAGTTTGCGGTTCCGGTAAATACCCCAGTTTTTGTACGGATTGACCAAGACCTACACCTTCTAATCCACCAGAACCAATCGCCATATAGCCTCGAATGACTTGAAGGCCTGAACCTTGCTCATACTCAAATGGATTTAAAAAAGCTTTAATTCTCCCAATTCGATTTTCTGTAAAAATTGAATCCCTTTTAAATAACGCTAAAATTCCAATAATGGCTCCACCAAAAAGTGCTAATTCCGCAAAAAATTTAAAAAAGGTTCGTATGCGAATTCCACTTGCGGCAACAACTGCTATAGCGATGCCAGAAATAATAAGCACAGCTCCAATGTCAGTTTCATTTGCCACAAAAAAGATAATCGCAATCCATACTATAATGGGATAAATAATATGGTTTGGGTGTAAGTCTACCATCGGTGTTTTTAAACTTTTGTTATAAAAGGCACCGGCAAAATACAGTATGATTATCAGTTTTGCGAGTTCTGAAGGTTGGAATGACATAATTCCAAATAAATTAATCCAACTTCTTGATCCCGTCTCGGCTTCACCCGTACCAAATAGCAATAGCCAAAACATTAAAGTGATAATTAAGCCAACCATAAACATCATAATTTTTTTCCTACTATAATATTTATACGGGAAAAAAGCACCGAGAACAAAGGTAAAAAATGCAACCACTAAATTAAATAATTGTTTTTTATAATAATAATCCGGTTCTTTACCGTTGACAATAGCTACCATCATACTGGAACTATAAATCATGACAAGTCCAAATAAACATAGGAACACATATACGAAAAATAATGGATAATCAAAATTTCTAATATAGTATGAAATATATTTTCTCATAGTAAAGACCTCTTTTAGAAAAAAAACTCAAATCAAATCGATTTGAGTCTTCTGTTACTTGTTTGTGTTTGTATATGCTTCATGTAACAAGGACAATTCCTTTTCTAATGTATCCAAAATCTTCCTGCCTTGTTCACGTTCAATCAATCCCAACTTTACGGCGAAATCGATTTCACGGGATAAGCCAAACATTTGTGTATCCAACACTTCTTCATACAAAGGACACTGTGGCATCGTTAAATGGTCCATTTGCACTTTAATTAAACGAGCTATTTTATCTGCATCTTCCAATAACAATTCTAAAGCTTTTTCTTGGAAGGAAGCTTGTGTTTTTTTCTCCATGAGGACGCCCCCATTAATGTGATTTCTTCTATTCTATCTTTATAAAGTTTAGCTTTTAGCACATAAAAATGCAAGTAGCAAACAATAGGTAGAACCGTGATAAATGATTATTTCTTTATTAAGATAGAATCTAGCTGTATACTGATATATGTAAAATAGTTAAGGGGGATATTTAAAAATGGAAAGCATCATTCCAATTAAAGGTAAAGTCAAGTATAAATTAACATTAGATCCATCCGTATGGATTTTTGATGATCGCAGAATTGATTTAAAATCTTATTTCACCAATCCGAAACAAGAAGAAGATGAAGATTTAAAATACTTATTTAACATGGGAAAACACTGGTCCCGTGAAATCATGGAAGGTGCAACATTCCCTCCTACATTAAAAACTGAAAGAAAATTTGACCGTCAAGGTATGAAAACTGGTACATTCGGAATGGAAATTAAATATTTTTTAAATCACGCTGAAATTGAAAAAGATGCAACTACAATTGTATTTGAATGCAAAGATGGTTCGGAACATGCTTTTCCAATTGAAGAAGCATACAAATTTATTTTTAAATATAGCCAAGATGGTAAGCCGCTAACAGAGGATGGACCTGTTCATTTAATTTTTGGAGATGGTTCAAACGTGGACAATCCTATCAAAAATATTTCCGCTATCCGAGTGGAATAGGATTGAGTGTATGCGTGTCCAATGTGTACTTTGTGATACCATCCACGAACTGGAAGACGACTCACCATTGGCTAAAAAATTAAGAAATCGACCAATACACACATATATGTGTGAAACATGCAATGATCGCATTACAACGAAAACCCTTGAGCGATTAGCAACTGGAAAATTTCGATTTTTCCGCAGCTCATCCAGCATTGATGAAGAATTATAAAAAATATCCAATTAAACAACATATGACCTATTATGAAATTTACTCTATTTTCATAATAGGTCATTCTTTATCAAGAAACAGTGATTCCCTGTTGCTGTTATTCATTTTTAATTAATCTTTTCTCTAACATTTCAACCAATTGATACATGAGTGTTGCAAAAATCGCGATAATGAGCAACGACATTAACACGAGATTGAAATTAAACACTTGGAATCCGTAAATAATTAAATATCCAAGTCCTCGGGAAGAAACAAGGAACTCTCCAACAATAACCCCTACCCAAGAAAGGCCAACGTTTACTTTTAATGTAGAAATAATCGTTGGGAAAGAAGCTGGTAAAATCGCTTCCTTAAACATTTGCCATTTGGTTGCATTAAATGTTTGCAATACTTTTAAGTAATTGGCATCCACATTTCGAAAAGATGTGTAGATTACAATGGTTGAAATGATAACTGAAATGATTGCTCCCATCGTGATGATGGAAGTCATTCCTGGACCAAGCGCTACAATTAATATAGGTCCGAGTGCCACTTTTGGCATGGAATTTAAAACGACGAGATAAGGATCTAAAATTTTTGAAACAGTTGGGAACCACCAAAGTATGGCCGCTAAAATTGTTCCGATCAACGTTCCAAGAATAAACCCAAGAACTGTTTCAAATAAAGTATAGTTTATGTGGATAAATATCGTACCGTCTGATACCATATTCGTTAACAACTTAAATATTCTGGAAGGTGCACTAAATATGAGCGGATCAATCCAGCGTTTAGAAGAAGCCATCTCCCAAAGTACAAAAAATCCTACTAAAATGAAGAGCTGGTAAAACTTGATCCACCGTTTTTCCTTTGCTAACCGTTTTTTATATTGTAAATGAAGTTCTTTAATGTTCAAGATGTTCAAGCTCCTTCCATATTTGTTGGAATAATGGGGAGTAGCTTGAATGACTGCGAGCTTCAAATGGAGTTAACGTTCTAATTTCTTCAGGTATATCAAACACTTTATGAATTTTACCGGGTCTTGCGGAAAATAGATAGATACGGTCACTCATAGCTATAGCTTCACCTATATCGTGCGTAACAAGAATGGCCGTTTTATTATATTGCTTTAACATTTTTGAAACGAGATCCTCAAGCTTTAATTTTGACTGATAATCCAGTGCAGAAAAAGGTTCATCTAATAGCAAAATTTTCGGATCTACCGCAAGCGTCCTGGCTAGCGCCACCCTCTGTCTCATTCCACCAGATAGTTCTCTCGGATATTTTTTCTCCACTGGCGGTAACCCAACATCTTGCAATAATTTCGATGCAATGCTCATATCAACATGTTTGTTTAGTAGTTTTAATCCGAGTGTAATATTCTCTTCAATTGTCTTCCAAGGAAATAAATAATCTTGCTGAAGCATATAGCCAATGGATAACTCTTTATTTCCATACACTTGCTGATTTTCTATGAACACGTTTCCATAGGTCGGTTGAAATAATCCTGCTATTATGGATAACAATGTTGTTTTTCCACAACCACTCGGACCAATAAAGGAAACAAACTCTCCTTCTTCTATCGTTAAATGAATATCCCGTAACGCTTCCGTTGCCGCATCCTTTGAAAAATACGTATGGCTGACATGTTCTACAACTAAGAAACTCATATTACTTCGAAACCTTCTCTGCGAAAGTTGTATCTACTAGTTTCGAATAATCCATGCGCATCGGAAGTTCCCCTGCTTCATCCATAATGTCTTGCAAGTTATTCCACTCTTCTTCATCTAAAATTGGATCTTTGGCATAGGATTCTTGCTGGCGATAACGTTCTACAACTTGTGCAATCAATTCAATGTCCGTATCTTCAAAGAATGGCTGAATCGCTTTTGCCACCTCTTCTGCAGGTGCTTCATATACATAGTCTTGTGCTTTTTTAATAGCTCTTGTAAATTTCTCTGCCACTTCCGGATTTTTCTTTAAGTAGCTTTCTTTCGCCATAAACACCGTATATGGCACATGGCCGGATTCTGTACCAAAGGATGCAACTACATGGCCAATACCCTCTTTTTCAAACACACTTGCTGTCGGTTCGAATAGCTGTACGAATTCACCAGTACCGGATGCAAAGGCTGTTGCAATATTGGCAAATTCAATGTTTTGGATTAAATTCAGATCCTTTTGTGGATTGATTCCGTGTTTTTTAAGAACAAATTCTCCAACCATTTGCGGCATACCACCTTTACGTTGGCCAAGGAAAGTAGAACCTTTCAACATATCCCATGAAAATTCATCCATTTTCTCTCTAGACACTAAAAACGTACCATCTGTTTGAGTTAATTGAGCAAAGTTTTTTATCGGATCGTTAGCACCTTGAGCTGTCACATATATAGAAGTTTCAGCCCCTACAAGGGCAATATCTATCCCATCAGAAAGAAGTGCAGTCATTGTTTTATCCCCACCAGGGATAGTAGACAACTCTATTTCCAATCCTTCTTCTTCAAAATATCCATTGGAAATCGCAACGTATTGTGGTGCATAGAAAATCGAACGCGTTACTTCCCCTACTTTCACTTTTGTCATCTCTTTTTCTCCACAAGCAGCAAGGATAACCATTACCGCTGCCAGCAAGACAACAAGACTAATTTTCCACCATTTCATCCCTCTTACCTCCTTATTTCGTAGTTCTTTCAATTATCAAGAGTAGGTTATGCGAAGGAGAAAAGATGTGTGATTACCTAAAGATGGGAGAAAAATTCAATTTTGAGCGGATACTTTCTCCTCTTGAGTGGATAGCACACCGGCATGTGTAGATACGCTCCTTGCTTGTGCGAATACCACTCTCGCTCGTGCACATACTCTCCCTGCTCGTGAAAATGTCCTCTCCTCTCGTACAAATAGCATACTTGGGGTAGATACTCTCTCCCCCACACATACAAATTCCTTATTTCTGTGACATCTCTAACTACTTATAATGTTTAACATTTACTCTATTTACCAAAAAAGAGCGAATTGGGAAAACACAACGTTTTCTCAATTCGCTCTTCATCTAAGCTCATTTTTTCTGTGACGTGACAGGGATTCTACTTAAAAGACACTGCTACTTGCAAATTCATTCATAGGTGTTGTAATTGAATAGCGATAGAATCCCTAATCAATAATAAACTACCTAATATTCTAATGCATCTGGAATCACATTTTTCCACATACAAATTAAGCTTCTTGTTCTTCCTTCTTCTCTCGCCATAAACGAATTTTATAAAGAATTAATACAAGTGCTGCAACAATTAATCCTTCAATCATTGGCAAGAAAATCGCAAAGAATGTCAGAAGAATACAACCTAAAAATAGGAAAATATAAATAATTATATTTTTACCTAAACTAAGTTTTTTCGCAAAACCGAGTTTATACACGATTGCAGATAAGATGAAAACTAAGAAAAAGATAATATATCCTGCAGTTGTATTGCTTGGAGCACTTTCGTAAACATAACGAGTAATCGGTGACATGCGATTAAACACTCGTTCTGTATCACTAAGTACTGGTGCAGACGCTAATATCAAACTGAAAAGCTTCAATTCGAACAACACCTTTCATACTTTAAAAGAAAGAATTATACTTGTTCAGCGTATTTTTTCTTTTTCGCTACTTTTTCTCTTTCGTTTTTATCTAATATTTGTTTACGTAAACGAATCGATTCTGGTGTTACTTCTAAGTATTCATCATCGTTTAAAAATTCCAATGCTTCTTCCAACGTTAAAATGCGTGGCTTTTTAATCACTGCAGTTTGATCTTTTGTTGCGGAGCGGATATTTGTTTTTTGCTTTTGTTTTGTAATATTCACAGCAAGGTCATTATCTCGGTTATTTTCTCCAACAATCATGCCTTCGTAGATTTCTGTTCCGGGCTCTACAAATAGAGTACCACGATCTTCAATTTGCATCATCCCATAAGTCGTTGCTTTTCCTGTTTCCATTGAAACCAGCGCTCCATTATGGCGTCCGCCAACACGACCAGGAACAACCGGTTGATAGCTATCAAATGAATGGTTAATAATACCATATCCTTTTGTAATGGACATAAATTCCGTTGTATATCCAATTAGACCTCGAGAAGGCACCATGAAAATTAGACGTGTTTGTCCATTTCCGTTATTTGTCATATCCATCATTTCGCCTTTACGATGTCCTAATGATTCAATGACTGCACCCACGTATTCTTCAGGAACATCCACTTGTACTCGCTCAACTGGTTCACATTTGACACCATCGATTTCTTTAATGATTACTTGCGGTTTCGATACTTGTAATTCATATCCTTCACGGCGCATGTTTTCAATTAAAATTGATAAATGCAACTCCCCACGGCCAGAAACGATCCATGCATCTGGAGAATCCGTATCTTCCACTCGTAAAGAAACGTCTGTTTCTAATTGTTGTTTTAACCGTTCTTCTAGTTTACGAGCTGTCACAAATTTCCCTTCTCTACCTGCAAATGGAGAATTATTTACAAGGAAAGTCATTTGCAATGTTGGTTCATCAATGTGAAGCGGTGGCAATGCGTCTTGATGATCAATCGGACATACCGTTTCTCCGACGTTAATCTCTTCCATGCCTGACACTGCAACAATATCTCCAGCGCTCGCAGATTCAATTTCTTCTCGTTTCAATCCTGAATAACCTAATAATTTCGTAACGCGATATTGCTTTACACTGCCGTCTAATTTCATTAGTGCAACTGATTGGCCAACATGAATTTTTCCTCGGAATATACGGCCTACCCCAATTCGGCCTACGTAATCATTATAATCGAGCATCGTTACTTGGAACTGTAAAGGCTCTTCTGAATTATCAACTGGTGCTGGGATGTGATCTAAAATTGTATCAAATAAACATTGCATATTTTCTTCTTGATTTGCTGGGTCCGGATCAAGACTTGCTGTACCATTGACTGCAGAAGCATATACGACAGGGAAATCTAATTGATCTTCATCGGCACCTAATTCAATTAATAAATCTAATACTTCATCTACGACTTCAAGAGGGCGGGCAGAATCTTTATCAATTTTATTCACTACAACGATTGGCGTTAACTTTTGTTCTAATGCTTTTTTCAAAACGAAGCGAGTTTGAGGCATACATCCTTCAAACGCATCAACAACAAGTAAAACTCCGTCAACCATTCTTAAAATTCGCTCTACTTCGCCGCCGAAATCCGCGTGTCCTGGAGTATCTAAAATATTGATTTTTGTACCTTTATAGTGAACGGCTGTATTTTTTGCTAAAATAGTAATGCCGCGTTCACGCTCTATATCATTCGAGTCCATTACTCGTTCTTCTACATGTTCATTTATTCGAAAAGTCCCAGATTGTTTTAATAATTGATCCACTAATGTTGTTTTTCCGTGGTCAACGTGTGCGATGATTGCAATATTGCGAATATCTTCACGTAATTTCGTCATATTTCCACTCCAATTTCTTTGTTCATAAGATTAACTGTGTTATTATATCACAAGACCGTAAAAAATTGTCCTTTTCTGAAATATTACATTTTTTTAACATTCGGAACATTAAAGGGGGCGCTATTCATGAATAAAGCGAAAATCGTGATGTTTATATTTTCCTTAGCCGCACTTTTGTCAATGATCTCCATCGGTTATGCAATTGCTACGGAAAGCGTTGTAACAATCATTGCAAGTATCATTGCATTATGTGCTGTCATGGGACTTGGATTTCGCATGAAAAAAAAGTTTCGAGAAAAGGGGCTTTTATAAAATAAATGGCCTGACTAAAAAGTTTTACACTTTTTGGTCAGGCTTAACTATTTTTATAGTTCTTTCTCTGCTATGGTCACATCAATAGCGTTTCCTCGTGCGAATTTATCCACGACGAAAGCGATAGCGGCAGTCGTAATTAACGCTCATTCTTTTTGTTACCTCAATATCCTATTTTAATTCGATAAATTCATCTAACAACTTTTGATGAATGGATGGATTTGCAATTAAAAATGTATCATTGGACAATAAATTGAATGGTTCACCTTTTAAATTTGTTACAACGGCTCCTACCTCTTGTGCAATCACCATTCCTCCACCAATATCCCATGGCGCTAATCGCATTGATAGATAAGCATCAAGTTTCCCAGTAACAACTAAAGCGATTTCCATGGCAGCAGACCCATAAGATCGAGTTCCTCTAACCGTTCGAATGAGATTGGCGATTTTTTCATGATTGATTTTTCCATTTTGAATCACCCAACTTGAATTGATGCCAATAATCGCTTCTTCAATTGTCAAAGGTTCTAATTTGCGAATTGGATGATGGTCAATATACGCTCCTTCTCCTCGTATTGCATATATCAGCTCATTCCGCATGACGTCATATAAATATCCTAGCTTCCCTACTCCATCAACAAAAAAACCAACTGTAATCATGAAATTGCGATGTTGTTTAATAAAGTTCATTGTGCCATCAATCGGGTCAATAATCCAAATGGGGCCATCAAGTGTGTCGATTTTGTCGCCCAACCCTTCTTCTCCCATAATTTTATGGGATGGATCTAATTCTTTTATTTTCTTTACAAAACATTGCTCGATTTGACGATCAATATTTGTCACTAAGTCATTCGCATCTGTCTTCGTTTCTATAATCAATTCCTTCGAAAAGGATTCTCGTATTTGTTCGCCAGCATCATAAATCAATTTTATCGCAAATTCATTTATTTTTTGTAAATCCATTCCACTAACCCTACCTTCTTTATTAGCAATCGAATTCTTCTATTCTAGTATATTATTTACAAAATTCAGAAATTTACTTCGGATAAAATAAACGAAATATTCTAATACTTTAACATTTTAACATGAATTCTTCAAATGGACCCCTGTTTATTTTAGTTGTATATTTCATGTAAAGTCTTTATTTTTTTCATTTTCAAATTGTTATTATATACTTTTTGAGAAGGAAAGAGGGATAGCAGGGAGTAATTTTTTCAAAAATATTAAGGAGTTATATTTTCAAAATAAAAAATCACTTGCTCTACAAATGAAAGCAAGTGACTTTAATGGACGGGAAAATGTTTACGCATATGCGTGCAGACCATCTAGCTCATCCTGAATTTCTTTTAAACGTTTTTTACATCTTTCCATTTCTTTCGTATCGTTTTCCTGCATCGCGGAATATAAGGAAGCCAACTCATAATCTAATTCTAACCGTAAAACATGTTCATATTGCTTTTCAATATCGACTTTGCGGATGATCTTAACCATTTGTTTCATGAACATCACTTTCCTTTCCCAATTATTTTTTGTCAAAAGGATAAATGCTATTGTTACAAGATTTTTCCCAAAAAACGTGAAAAATAAACATTTGATTCAAAAAGGAGGAAAACAAATCATGGTCGATATAAAATGGACAAATTCCGATTTCAATGTCTTTACCATTGACGGCTTAGATCATCGGATGGATGCACTAAAAACCATCGTACGTCCAAAATTCGAAGCATTAGGTAACCATTTTGCCGGTTATTTCAGCGCTAAAACTGGAGATGAATTTTTTGCCCATATAGCAAAACATGCAAGAAGAACAGTCAATCCGCCTAACGATTCATGGGTAGCATTTGCACCTTACAAACGAGGTTACAAATCACTTCCTCATTTTCAAATTGGGCTTACGCACACCCATTTATTCATTATTGTTGCAGTTATTTATGAAGCCCCACAAAAATCTGCCATGGCAGATCGTCTATTAAATTCAATCGATGTTTTTTACGAATTGCCAGACGATTTTATTATTTCAGGGGATCATACATCTTTAGATGCTATTCCGCTAAAAGAAGCATTGAACGGTCAATTGAATGAACTTCTTATTCGTTTAAGAGACGTCAAAAAAGGAGAATTTTTAGTTGGGCGTCATATTCCTCGGGAACAATGCATAAATCTATCTTCGGAAGAGTTTTTAAAAGTCGCTGAAAATACTTTTGAAGCCCTTTTCCCAATTTACGAGATCATCGTTGGGAAAAATTAGGATTTCCAATCGGATATATTTACAGATATAATTTCCTATTTTGAGGAAAAGTCGATCTTCTGCTATATGTTGTATAATTAATATGCTCAGGACGACTTTAATCATTACATTTTTCTTCCGCTTTTTTTCATCAAATTCATTTATAAACTCCATTAATAATTCATATATTGATGTTTGGGAAAGGAAAAAAGGAGCGTAAATGACCGCTCCTTTTTGTTGTCTTTATCTTCGTTTTTTTTGTGATTCAAGTACAATTGTTTCCCCATTTTCTAGTTCTCTTGCCTGTTTCACTACCGGGTAACTAGCATATCCACTGACCTCTTCAAATTCACGAAATAGCGTTTTTTCTTCTGCTTTCGATGGAACGATTTCTTTAAAACGCCGATACTTTTCTAACATCACTTCTCTTTTAATGCCTTTTTCATATGCTTGTTCAATTCCTTCAAAAAATTTTACTACCGCGATAATTTCTTCCGTTGTCCAATCCGGCGAAATAGGATACGCATATTCCATTGACAGTACCTCTCTTTTTTCTCTTTATCTTCCCCACTTTAATCGGATTTCTTCCGCTTCCCGGATCATTCGATCAATCAGTTCTTTTACGGTTGGTACATCTTTTATTAAACCAGTTACTTGTCCTGCCCAACCGAATCCGTTCTTTGCATCTCCATCGTAAATGAAGCGTTTATTGGCCTTTCCGCTTATGTATTCTTTTAACGCTTCATAAGTAGGGTTTTCCTTTTCAATTTCCAAAATTTTTTCAGTAAATTCACTTTTTAATGCGCGAGCTGGTGTTCCTAATGAGCGTTTGATAACCGTAGTATCTGTTTCTGTACTGTTGATTAGCGCGTCGATATAGGCAGGTGATGCATGCACACACTCTTTTGTCGCAATGAATCGTGTCCCCATTTCGATTCCTTCTGCCCCAAGGGACAATGCTGCCATCAAACCACGACCATCGCCAATTCCCCCAGAAGCAATTACCGGGATTGAGACGCTATCTACTACTTGCGGAACAAGCACCATTGTCCCCACATCATCACGACCTAAATGCCCTCCACCTTCTTGTCCTACAACCATCACTGCGTCCGCACCAAGTTCTTCAGCTTTTTGTGCTTGACGGCGCGCCGCTACTAATACTAACTTTTTCACATCAACACCTTCAAGTAATTTGAACATCGGTGCTGGATTTCCTCCAGTCATCGATATAACGGGCACTTTTTCTTCAATGGCTACTTCCACCATTGGTTCATATCCTTTCCCGTAATTGCCAAAAGCAAAATTGACGCCGAAAGGTTTATCCGTTTTCTCTTTCGTTTTTCGAATTTCTTCTCTTAATTGTTCTGGGGTTTCTAAACTGAGAGCAGTAATTTGTCCAAGTCCACCAGCATTAGATACGGCTGCAGCTAAATCTGAGTATGCTAAATAAGCTAAGCCACCTTGTATGATTGGATATTGTATTCCTAATAATTTCGTTACTCTTGTATCCCAATTCAACATTTACATCCCCTTTTCATCATAATGATTTATATAGTTCTTCAATAAAACTTAATTTTCCTTTAATTTTTTATAGCATGTGTAGCCTATAGATGCTATAATTTCTTTGTTTTGAATATTAATTAAAAGCGAGGTGGTACCTGCGTTGTCACAGTTAGAAACTCCTTTGTTTGACGCATTGCTAAAACATCGAAACAGACATCCGATCCAATTCCATATTCCTGGACATAAAAAGGGACAAGGAATGGATCCTGCGTTTCGAGAATTCGTCGGAGACAACGTTTTATCAATTGATTTAATCAATATTGCTCCACTAGATGATTTACATTCACCAAAGGCTGCTATTAAAGAAGCTCAAGAACTTGCTGCACAAGCTTTTAGTGCTGATTATACATTTTTCTCTGTTCAAGGAACTAGTGGTGCTATCATGGCGATGATTATGTCTGTCGTCGGGCCAGGAGATAAAATTTTGGTACCACGAAATGTTCATAAATCAACAATGTCAGCGATTATTCTTTCAGGTGCTATTCCGATATTTATTTATCCTGAAGTGGATGAAGAATACGGTATCACCCATGGAATCTCAGCAGAATCCGTTGAAAAAGCAATCGAAACATATCCTGATGCAAAGGCTGTACTTGTCATTAATCCAACATATTTTGGTTTTGCTGCTGATTTAAAACGCATTGTGGATATTGCACATGCTTCAAATATACCGGTGATTGTCGATGAAGCCCATGGCATTCATTTAAAATTCCATGATGAACTACCACTCTCAGCAATGGAAGCCGGTGCAGACATGGCCGCAACAAGCGTACATAAGCTGGGAGGGTCTTTAACGCAAAGTTCTGTATTAAACGTTCGAGAAGGTCTTGTGAGCGTAAGTCGAGTTCAATCAGTGTTATCAATGTTGCAAACGACTTCAACTTCATATCCGCTATTAGCATCCCTCGACTGTGCTAGAAGACAATTAGCAGTTCATGGATATGATTTAATTGACCAAGCCATTCGCCTGGCAAAAGAAGCAAGAAAACGAATTAACAAAATTCCTCACTTAAAAGTTGCTGGAAGAGAAAAATTGCATTCTTCTGCTACATTCGATATGGATCAGACAAAATTGTTAATCAGCGTAAAAGATTTAGGAATTACAGGTCATCAAGCGGAGGAATGGCTTCGTCAAAATGCGAATATTGAGGTAGAGCTATCTGATCTATACAACATCCTTTGTCTTGTGACATTAGGCGATACAAAAAAAGAAATTAATTTGCTAATTAACGCGCTCCAACGTATGTCTCAAACCTTTGATTCTGAAGCTTGCGTGAAAGAAACAGAAGTCAATGTACCGGACATTCCTGCTCTTGCCATGACACCAAGAGATGCCTTTTATTCCAGTACAGAAGTAATTCCTTTTAAAGATTCCGCTGGTTATATTTGTGCTGAATTTATCATGGTATATCCTCCAGGCATTCCAATCTTTATTCCTGGAGAAGTCATTACAGAAGAAAATATTAAGTATATTCAAATGAATATTGAAGCAGGATTGCCGGTCCAAGGTCCAGAAGATGCGAGTCTAAAAACCATTCGGGTTATTAAAGAACGCAAACCGATATATTAGTATGCATTAAAAGATGAAAGCATTCTAGAATCTACTAGAATGCTTTTTTACATAAAAATATATGCAAATATTGGACATAAAATCGCACCAATTACCGCACTAAGCCCCAAAGATAATGAGCCAATCGACAAATCCAGTTCACTATAATCCACAAGTTTAGACGTTCCAACTCCGTGGCTTGCGCTTCCCATGGCAATTCCACGACTAATGGATGATTCAATTTTCCCAATGGAAAACACAACAGAACCAAGTAATGCTCCTGTAAATCCTGCAATCATTACCAATACGGCAGTAAGAGGTGGGATCCCGCCAATTGTTTCACTCACTTGCATTGCTACAGGTGTCGTAATGGATTTTGGTAAAGCTGTTAATATTAATTCTTTATCTAATTTAAAAATAACAAGCAAAGTATAAATACTAATTAAACCACTCACCATGGCTATCAATATACCAGATAGAATCGTATATTTATATTTCAACACCATTTCCCACTGATTGTATAAAGGATAAGCTAATGCCACAACTGCTGGACCCAGCAAATGTTGTAAATAACGTCCGCCTTCCATATACACTTCGTAAGGAATATTCAATAAAAGCAGTCCTGCAATAATAATAATCGACGAAGTTAAAATTGGCATGAAAAACTGATAAGGGAATCGTTTATGTAATTTCACCATTAATAAAAATATGATAACAGTGCTAATGATGGATATACTTGCTTGCATGATCCATTTCTCCCTTCTCCTTCTTCTCTTTCATTGCTAGCTCTTTTTTCTCAATCCATTGACAGATTAAACTTGTTGTGATTAGTACAAATAGTGTACTAACAATAACGGATGCCATTAATAATGAGCCAGACAAGGAGAAAAGCTCAGGATAATTAATTATGCCAATCATCGGTGGAATAAAGAACAACATCATAAAACCAATTAAAAAGGATGCACCATCTTTTATATAATCTACTTTTATCCATTTTAATTGCAAGCATATAAATAAAAGCACTAACCCTATAACACTAGCTGGCAATGGTAGTTTTGTTAAATTACCAATTAATACACCAGCATAATAAAAAATATACAGAATCAAAATTTGAGCGATTATCCGAACGACTCTCATAGAATCATTAGAAAAAGGAAATCCTTTTTCTAAACTCACCTCCGTATCCGTTATTTTATACCTGTGACAAAATAATGTCTATTCTTTTAAATTTATAAAAATCAAAACTATCTAAATATTGAAGATAAATTCCTAATTTATGAGGATGAATTCTCGAATAAACGGATAAATGCATTTTTACAATGAAGGAGCTGGCATCATTTTTTTGATGTAATTGCTCCATTAAATAAGAATCTCCTTCTTTTGTAGATAACACTCTAGCTTGTGCAGATTAATACTGCTCTAGTGCATAAAATTCCTCAACTTGTGTGGATGCAACACCTGCTCGTGCGGATAGATCAACCCTTTACATCTTTGTAGATAACTTATCTGCTTGTGTGGATACATTCGCAGCTCGTGCGGATAGATTCCCCACTTGTGTGAAAAGCTTCTATTCTTGTGTAGATAACCCCTCAACTCGTGCGGATAACCTTCAAGCTTGTGTGGTTAGCATATAATCTTGTGCGAGTTTCCCCACAATACGTTTCCTCCTCATTATATGGATAAACAGAAATGCTGTACGAAAGACATTGTATATTGGCTTTCGTACAGCTTTTTCATTTAATCTAACCGTATCGCTCTTCGATTTTTTCCAAGAAGTCTTGATAATGATTCGTATACAATTGGAACGATAAATAAAGTGAGAACTGTTGAACTAAATAAACCACCGATTACGGTAATGGCTAATCCTTTTGAAATTAAACCGCTTCCTTCTTCCTCAAATATAAGCGGAATTAATGCCCCCATCGTTGCAATAGCCGTCATCAATATCGGTCTTAATCGAGTGCTACCCGCCTCTAATATTGCTTCTCGCATCTTCATTCCGTCATATTCCATATGAACGATGCGGTCCACTAAAACAATCGCATTCGTTACAACAATTCCGATTAACATAAGAAGTCCCATCATAACTGAAACGGATATCGTTTCATCAAAAATCCATAGCAATCCTAAGGCTCCTATCACGGTAAAAGGTAAAGAAAATAAAATGGCAAATGGAGCGAGCCCTTCGCTGAACGTTACTACTAATATAAAATAAACAATCGCCACTGCCGCAAGACATGCAAGACCAAGTTTCACAAAAGCTTCTTCCATATCTTTTGTTACTCCTGCAGCTTCAATCTCAACGCCTTTTGGTAATTTTAATTTCTCAAGCCTTTCTTCCACTTCCGTAGAAGCTTTCGTAATGTCCTTACTTGTAATCGTACCAGAAACTGTTGCATAAAATTTCCCTTTACTTCGCGAAACTGTATTGGCAACCGTTCCTTTTTTCACTTCAACTATATCTCCAATTGTCACAACACTTCCTGTTGGAGTAGAGAGTGGAGTTTGCAACAACGCTTCAAAGTTTTGTGGTATGATTTTATCTTTGCGAATAATAACATTGACGTCTTCTCCATCTTTTTCAATCGTTGTTAATACTTGATCCGGCATATGAGGATTTAATAAATAAGCGATTTGTGCAGCTGATAAGTGATATTGCAAGAGGGTTTGTTGATTTACTTTCAATGTATATTCATCAAATCGTTCCGCCAGACTTGTCGAAACATCTTTTACATACTTTGAATCCTGCATTATATCTTCTATTTGCATAACAGCTTCTTCTAAATCAACTTGATCGTTGCCGTAAACTGTATAACTTAATTCGTTATTCGAGACGGACATATTGAAATTTTGATTTTTCCATTTACCAGAATGATCTAAATTGGCTAAGTAATTTTCAATCTCTTTTGTCACTTCATCAAAGTTTTCTGTTTCTTCATTAAAAATTAAGAACATTAAAGCTCCATTATTGCTGCCCATACCCATCATCATATTATCGCTTGAACCGATGGAAAGTTGAACAACCTCCACATCTTCTCTTGCCATCATTTCCTGTTCTACTTCAGACACATTTTGTAATATCGTATCTTCCGTTTCACCCGGCTCTGGTGTATAGGTGATATAAAGCATTTTTTGTTCTTCTGTTGGCAAAAAACTAAAGCCGAGAATAGGAATTAAACATAAGCTAGCAACAAGTAATAAAAAAGCAACAAATGAAGTAATCAGTTTATGATTTAATGTCCAATTTAAAAATTTCCTATAATATTTTGCCAACATGCTTTTGGTGGATCGATGCCCTGTAACTCTATTTTCCTTATATAATTTTTTCTTAAAAAGTGAATGTGAAAATGCTGGTACCACGGTAATTGCTACAAGCAAAGATGCGAGCAATGCAAAGGTTATTGTCAGTGCAAATGGAAGAAATAATTCCCCAATCATCCCTCCAACAAATACTAGTGGTAAAAATACTGCAATGGTAACCAATGTAGAAGATAATATTGGTTTAAACATTTCAATCGTTGCAGAGCTTATCAATGCTCGTCCATATAAAGGTTCGTTTCTTAAATGGAGCCTTCTGTAAATATTTTCAACGACCACAATCGAGTCATCAATAACCCTCCCAATTGCTATCGTCATCGCACCTAATGTCATCATATTTAACGTAATATCTAGAGAATACAAAATCATAAAAGCAATCAATAAAGATAATGGTATGGAAATTACAGAAATCAATGTTGATTTGATATCTCTTAAGAAGAATAAAATGACAACAATTGCTACCACTGCGCCAATAAAGGCTTTATTTAACATGGTTCTGACAGACTGTTCAATTGGTGCACCTTGGTCTAAAGTAACATCAATGATTAACCCTTGAACGGATGACGTTAATTCATTCGCTAACGCTTTCGCTTCCTTAACGACTTCCAGCGTATTGGCATCTTGCGCTTTAACAATTTGTAAAGTGATTGCCTCTCTACCATTCGTTCTTGATACAGACTCCACTTTCCCAACAAAATGAATAGTTGCAATTTCACCTAACGTAACAAAAGGATAAGGGTAAATCTGGGAAGGGGTAATTGGTATAACTATATTCTTTAATCCTTCAATTGTCGTCACTTTACCATCAATTACGATTGATTGCTCTTCATCCTGAAACGGAAATAATCCAAGAGGCACTCGGACGTTGCTCGATTGAATCATTTGTTTTACATTTTCCTCTGTTATCCCAAGAGAAGCCATTTTCTCTTCATTAAAATGTAACTCAATTTCATTTACATGTTGACCTGAAATCGAAACAGACGCCACACCATCAATTCCTTCAAATTTTGGTGCGACAATTTCTTCTACCGTCGTTGTAAGTTCTGCAATATCTTCTGTTTCACTTGAAATACTAAAAGCCAATATTGGAAATGCATTAATTGTTACTCGTGTAATATTTGGCTCCTCTGCATGATCTGGAAGTTTTATTTGTTCAATGGCTGACTTGATTTCCCGTTCGGCATTAACAAGGTCAATACCATACTCAAATTCAATTTGCACATTTGATAAATTGGCATAGGAATTAGAGTATACATTTAGAACTCCTTCTAAGTTTGCAACAACTTTCTCCAAAGGTTCTGAAATTTCTTCCATCACCTGTTTTGGAGTTGCTCCAGGATACACTGTCGTAACCGTAATAACTGGAATTGATATATCAGGAATAGTCTCCATATTCATTTTAGATGTAGAGTATATTCCTGTACCTAAGAAAATGAATGTTAGTAACCAGACAGCTAGTTTATTCCTTAGCACAAATCGAAGAATCCCATTCAATGGTCATTCACCTATCTTTGATGGTTAATTATTTATTTTTATTTTGTGCAATCTCATTTTTTCAATGCTGAAAATTCATCATTTTACGAGCTAGAGAATCAATTCATCATTTCCTATCAATTCGACCAGATATTTGCCAGCATAGAACGAGAAGCTTCAAAATAAAAAAAGCCCTTGTAATGAGTTACAAGGGCTCTAAACTAGTGATTATTTTGAAATAATGTGGATTGGGTTGCCAAGTAATACTTCCGCAGTTTCCATTGTGATTTCGCCTAAAGTTGGATGCGGGTGAATTGTAAGAGCGATGTCTTCAGCTGTCATACCGCCTTCGATTGCTAGGCAGATTTCAGAAATCATGTCAGAAGCACCAGCACCTACAATTTGTCCACCGATGATAAGGCCATCTTCTTTACGTGCAACAAGTTTCACAAAACCTTCTGTTTGATTTAATGCTAATGCACGACCGTTTGCTGCGAATGGGAATTTCGCAACAGTTACTTCGATACCTTCAGCTTTCGCTTGCTCTTCGCTATATCCAACAGATGCCATTTCTGGGTCTGTGAAGCAAACAGCTGGAATTGCTAAGTAGTCAACTACAGATTTATGTCCTGCAATTGCTTCAGCAGCAACTTTTCCTTCATAAGAAGCTTTGTGAGCAAGTTGTGGACCAGGAACAATATCACCGATTGCATAGATATTTGGAATATTTGTACGGCATTGTTTATCAACTTTAATTAATCCTCTTTCGCCAAACTCGATGCCGATTTGTTCAAGACCAAGTTCATCTGTATTTGGTCTGCGTCCAACTGTTACAAGTACGTAATCTGCTTCAACTTTCTTCTCTTCGCCGTTTACTTCATAAGTTACAATTACGCCATCTTTAGTTTCTTCTACACCTTTAGCAAGGGCGTTCACTTCAATTGTAACACCTTTTTTCTTCAGACCTTTTTTCACGATTTGAGTCATTTGTTTCTCAAATCCTGCTAAGATGTCGCTTGCACCTTCAAGGATTGTTACTTCAGTACCAAAGTTTGCATATGCTGTTCCTAATTCTGTACCGATGTATCCTCCACCGATTACAACTAATTTTTTAGGTAATTCTTTTAAGTTTAACGCACCAGTAGAGTTAATTACACGATCAGAATATTTGAATGTTGGGATTTCCACAGGACGAGAACCTGTTGCAATAATTGCATTTTTAAATTTATAAGTTTGAGCTTGGTCGCCATTTACAACGCGAACAGTATTTGCATCAACGAAATAAGCTTCACCTTTTACAACATCAATTTTATTTCCTTTTAATAGACCAGCTACTCCACCTGTAAGTTTTTTTACTACGCTGTCTTTGAAAGCTTGCACTTTTTCAAAATCAAGTTTTACATCAGAAGTAATAACACCCATATCATCTGAATGTTTTGCTTGTTCGTAGCGGTGAGCAACTGAAATTAACGCTTTTGATGGAATACATCCAACGTTTAAGCATACTCCGCCCACTTCATTTTTTTCAACAACTGTTACTTTTTGTCCAGTTTGTGCTGCACGAATTGCTGCAACATATCCACCAGGACCTGCTCCAACTACAAGAGTGTCGATTTCGATTGGAAAATCTCCTACTACCATTTGTTACGCCTCCATTAATAAAAGTTCAGGATCACTTAGTAAACGCTTCAAATAATTTAAAGCATTTTGAGCTAAAGCTCCATCGATCATACGATGATCAAAGCTCAATGATAATGCTAACATAGGTGCTGCTATAATTTCACCTTCTTTTATTATAGGCTTTTCTGAAATTCTTCCAAGTCCTAAAATTGCTATTTCTGGATGATTAATCACTGGTGTGAACCATTGGCCTCCAGCAGAGCCTATATTTGTGATGGACATTGAGCCGCCTTTCATCTCGTTTGGAGCAAGTTTTCCTTCACGCGCTTTTGTTGCTAAATCATTGATTTCGGACGCAATTGTAAAAATTGATTTTCTGTCCGCATGTTTGATAACTGGAACAAGCAACCCACGTTCAGTATCGGCAGCAATTCCAACATTATAATAATGTTTTTGAATAATTTCTTGTGTTGCATCGTCAAATGAACGATTAAATTCTGGGAATTCTCTCAACATTGCCACTAACGCTTTTACCACATAAGGTAAATATGTTAACTTGACGCCTTTTTCAGCCGCAACATCTTTGAATTTTTTGCGATGAGCGACTAAATTCGAAACATCTACTTCGTCCATTAAAGTTACATGAGGAGCCGTTTGTTTGGAATGAACCATTGCTTTTGCAATCGCTTTGCGAATTCCAGATATTTTTTCTCTCGTCTCTGGGAATTCACCTTCCAACACAGGAATTTGTGGAATTTCTGCAACCGCTTCTTGTTTTTCTTCCACAACTTTCGGCGCTTCTTGAACAGTTTGCCCGCCTTCCATATAACGAATGATATCCTCTTTTAAGATACGACCGTTTTTCCCTGTACCTTCCACTAATTGAATATCAACACCGTTCTCTCTAGCAAACTTGCGAACGGAAGGCATCGCGATTACACGTTTAGCAACTTCAATTTCAGAAGATAGTGGTACTTCCTTTGTTTCCTGTTGTTTCGTATCTTCTACTTTTCCATCTTCTGCTGTCGCTTGAACTTGCGCTTCAGTTTTAGATGAATCTTCCTCAACGTGCGCATCACCTTTAAATTGCATGTTTTCATAACCTGGTGCATCTAAGCGAATGAGCACATCTCCAACGACAGCTACACTGCCTTCATCGACTAAAATTTCTTCTACTTTACCTGCAACAGGAGAAGGAATTTCCACTACTGCTTTATCGTTTTGAATCTCACATAAAATATCGTCCTCATTTACCTCATCACCTGGTTTCACAAACCATTTTACGATTTCACCTTCGTGGATTCCTTCGCCGATATCTGGCATACGAAATTCAAACGCCATTACGTCCACCCTTTCATCAATTAGAATGTTAAAACTTTTTTCGCTGTTTCGATAATGTCTTTGTAATTAGGTAACCAAACATTTTCAGCTTGCGGGAACGGATAAATTGTATCTGGTGCTGCCACTCGAAGTACCGGAGCTTCTAAACTTAATACCGCTCTTTCCATGATTTCCGAAACGACATTTGCCGCGATTCCAGCTTGCTTTTGTGCTTCTTGAACAACAATTGCACGATTTGTTTTTTCTACAGAAGCAATGATTGTGTCAATATCAAGTGGTTGCACTGTGCGAAGGTCCACTACTTCTACAGAGTATCCTTCTTTCTCTAATTCTTCTGCAGCTTTTAAGCTTTCATGCACCATTAATCCGTAAGCGAAAATGGATAAATCTTTTCCTTCTCGTTTTACATCTGCTTTACCAATTGGAATTGTATAAGCTTCTTCAGGCACTTCTTGACGGAATGAACGATATAGTTTTAGATGCTCTAAAAAGATAACCGGATCATTATCGCGAATAGCTGAAATTAACAACCCTTTCGCATCATATGGCGTTGAAGGAATCACAACTTTTAAGCCCGGTTGTTGAGCCATTAATCCTTCTAAACTATCAGAGTGCATTTCAGGCGTGTGTACACCGCCTCCAAATGGTGAGCGAATCGTAATTGGCATATTAAACGTACCACCAGTGCGGAAACGATAACGAGCAATTTGTCCGCTAATGGAATCCATTACTTCATATACGAAACCGAAGAATTGAATTTCCGGAACTGGACGAAATCCTTGTAAAGCTAAACCGATTGCAAGACCACCGATTCCCGATTCAGCAAGAGGAGTATCGAATACCCGATCCACTCCAAATTCCTTTTGTAAACCTTCAGTTGCTCGGAATACCCCGCCGTTTACACCGACGTCTTCCCCGAACACTAACACATTTTCATCATTTTTCAATTCTGTGCGTAAAGCATCAGTAATCGCTTGAATCATCGTCATTTGTGCCATAGGTTACTTCGACTCCTTTGCTTTATAGATTTCGTATTGTTCTTTTAGATTGAAAGGCAGCTCCTCATGCATGATGGAGATTAAGTCAGTTACTGTTTGTTTTGGAGCTTGGTCCGCTAATTTAATCGCTTCTTTGATTTCTTCTTTCGCTCTTTCAATCACTTCTGTTTCTTTCTCTTCAGACCAGAGTCCTTTGCCTTCTAAATATTTACGGAAACGTACAATTGGGTCTTTTTTCGCCCATTCATTATCAATATCTTCTGTACGATAACGCGTTGGATCGTCCCCTGACATTGTATGCGGTCCGTAACGGTAACAAATTGTTTCAATTAATGTCGGACCTTCACCAGCTACAGCACGCTCACGTGCATCTTTTGTTGCTACATAAACAGCTAATGGATCCATTCCATCTACTTGAACACATGGAATACCTGCTGCAATTCCTTTTTGTGCAAGTGTTTTTGCAGCTGTTTGTATGTCACGAGGAGTAGAAATCGCATATTGGTTATTTTGAATAAAGAAGATTGCTGGCGCTTTGAATGCCCCTGCAAAGTTGATACCTTCATAGAAGTCACCTTGAGATGAACCACCGTCACCTGTATATGTTACTGCTACATTCTTTCCGCCGCGCTTCTTAATTCCTAAAGCAACCCCAGCTGCTTGAATGTATTGGGCACCAATAATAATTTGAGGAGGTAAAATATTTACACCTTCAGGAATTTGGTTTCCAATGAAATGTCCACGGCTAAATAAAAATGCTTTCCATAACGGTAAGCCATGCCAAACGATTTGAGGAACATCTCTGTAACCTGGTAAAATCCAATCATCTTTTTCCAATGCAAAGTGGGAAGCTAATTGGGAAGCTTCTTGTCCTGCAGTTGGCGCATAGAATCCAAGTCGTCCTTGTCGATTTAGAGAAATAGAACGCTGGTCTAAAACTCTTGTGTAAACCATGCGAGTCATCAGTTCTACCAATTCTTCATCAGACAATTTTGGTTCATACTCTGGGTTCACAACTTCTCCGTTTTCATTTAAAATTTGAAACATTTCAAATTTGCTTTCAACATCTTGTAATACACCTTTTGGATCAAAAACTTTCCCACTCATAAAACACCTCTCCTTTATCTGTATCATTTTTTATAACCCGAAAATTGATACAACCTTCAATTTACTACAGTATATATTACATAATAAAATCGGTCAATCGTTGTTTTTTCTTTTTAATTCAAAATTATGCTAGTTGTTTGAATTTAACACAAAAACATTCTGTTATACCACAAAACAAACTTGTATTATAACAGTTTATTTTTTTGACAAAATTAATATGATATGCTCATAAAATAATCCGTTGTACGAAATTCATTATCGCCTATAAATGACATATAATATTCATTGAAACATCTATTAGAAAAAGAAATTGACATATGGTATTTTTAAATAGAAAAACCTTCATTTTGATAGAGAAATTGAAAGGAAGTAAAATATGATTTTAATGAAAGATATTGTCCGTGAAGGTCACCCTGCTTTAAGAACGAAAGCAGAAGAGATGAAATTCCCGTTATCAGATGAAGAGCGTAAATTAGCAGAGGATATGTTGCAGTTTTTAAAAAATAGCCAAGACCCGGAAATAGCAGAAAAATATGAATTGCGTTCTGGAATAGGGCTTGCAGCAAACCAAGTAAATTGTTTAAAAAGAATGTTTGCCCTTCATATTGAAGAAGAAAATGGAGAAACACTCAGCTTTGTCGCAATCAACCCAAAAATCGTCAGCCATTCTGTAGAAAAAACGTACTTACCTAATGGTGAGGGCTGCTTATCCGTTGACCGCAATGTTCCTGGGTATGTTCCTCGATATGCACGGATTACGGTAAAATTCTTCACTGTTGATGGCGAAGAGAAAAAAATGCGTTTAAAAGGTCTTCCAGCGATATGTTTTCAACACGAATTGGACCATTTAAACGGGATTATGTTTTATGATCATATTAATAAAGAAGATCCATTTGCTCCTATTCCAGATGCTTTTCCTTTTGAAGGTTAATAAGCATAAAAAAGAAAACCCTAAAAGCACCAATTTTGTCTTCAGTGCTTTTGGGGTTTCTACTTGTATGAGACAAATGCCGAGACTTCGAAAAGTCATCATGCATATAAATAGATTAGATGATTTCTAATTTTTTCATCACTTTCGCAAGCCCATCATTGTCAACATGTTCACCTACAACATCAGCTACTTCTTTTACTTGTTCTTTGGCATTACCCATTGCTACCCCTACACCAACTGCTTGAAGCATTTCAATGTCGTTTAATCCATCACCAAAAGCAATGGCATTTTCAATGGGAATATTCATTTTTTCCAATACTTTTTTAATCCCTCTCGCTTTTGAACCGTCTTTTGGAAGGATATCGCAAGAGTACGGATGCCAGCGAACAAATTTAACATTTGAAAATGTTTCGTGATAAATCGCTTCCTCTTCTTCTTCCATAAAAATAAGTGTTTGATAGACAGCATTTTCTTTATAAAAATGAGGATTAATTTCGGGATACGGGTAGCGTAACGATAGTAAACTTTGTTCGATTTTTTTGTTTCCTTCTGTTGTAGCAATCATTTTTTCGTCATCAATAAATACAACAGGATGATTGCGCATAGATCCGAATTCAATGATTTCCGTTAAATCGTCTTGTGGAACACTATCTGTAAAAATCACTTCATTTTTATAAACAACATATTGTCCATTAAAAGTTGAGCATTTTGCATATTTTTTGACCCAAGAGCCATAAGGATTTCAAAGACATAAAAAAGGACTTCACCCCTAAAATGTAGAATTTTTGAAGTGACGAAACAACAAAAAATTCAAAAGGAGGAAGTCACTTTGTATATTCTACAAGAAAGCCTATTTTCCTTTGAAGAACTGCAAAAATTAGAGTCAAAAGAGAAATTACCTATCTTTTTTAGCTCGCTTGATTTACGCCCTTATGCTAAACAGTTGAGAAGTTCTTCACCCCGAGGGGCTGACGGTCATTCCAGAGAAGGGATTCTAAGGGCTCTCATCGCTGCCCCACTCGAAGGCATCGACACCTTTACCGCCCTTCATCATCGATTGGATAAAGACCTTCGTTTCCGTTATCAATGCGGTTTATCGATTGATCGCCCCGCACCGTCTATCTCCACTCTCAGCCGGGTTTTTGCAGCACTTACCAAAAAAAAGCTGGCTGAAAAGATCTTCCTTGACTTGGTACAGTTAGCTCAGGAGGAAGGAATAATTGACGGCAGCCACCAGGCCATCGACAGTGCCGCCATTGATGCCTATGAAAAGAAACAGCCCAAAAAGCGTAGTGAACAAACGGGTAATGCCAATTGGGGCGCAAAATATGATTCCTTCGGCAATAAAATTACCTGGTTTGGCTATAAGATGCATCTTTCAGTCGATACCGCAAGCGAACTGCCAATGGCCATAAAAGTAACCCCTGCCCATGTGAACGATGGAGAAGTCGCACCAGAATTAATCGAGCAAGTGGCAGAGCGTACCAAATCCAAAATTGAATTTCTGATCATGGATGGCGGATATGACCAACTAAAAAACTATGAATCAGCCAAAAACATTGGAGCGCAAGCCATTATCCCGCTCAATTTGCGCAACGAAAAAGAGCCTCCTGAAGGGATTTCTTCCAATGGAACTCCGCGTTGTTCCATGGGTTATGAAATGACTTATTGGGGAGCTGATAAGGACCAGCTCAAGTTCAGATGTCCTCACGCAACCGGCAAAGTGGATTGCCCATTAGGAATGGCAGCCTGTTCATCTTCCAACTATGGAATGGTGGTAAAAGTCGACATCAAAAAGGATGTGCGCCGATATTCCAATCCGCACCGTGATACAAAACGTTGGAAAGAGCTTTACAACGAGAGGACAAGTGTAGAACGCTGTAATTCAAGAATGAAAAGCTACCTTACGGCGAACTCCCTACATGTATGGGGAATTGAAAAAGTAAAGACCCATATTTACCTGAACGCTATTGTATTACTTGTTTCAGCGCTAGCGATGGCAAAGGAAAATAAAGGGAAGAAAGCCGCTTAAAAAAATTCAATATGAAAAATTCTGTAGGTATGCCCAAAAACAGGATTATTGTAATATTTTGTAAAATAACATGCTGGTAGCTATTTGTCGAGTGCTTTATTTTTTATACTTTTATCCAAAAAATCTAATTTTGCAAAATGCTCAGTTATAAAAGTATCAATCTCTAACTCTTTTAAAATCGATTGAATCATAAAAGGAGCTCGACCTGTAGCAATGGCAATTTCATAACCGTTCCTCTTTGCTTGATAAATTGCATCCTTCGCAGATGGAGGCAATCTTTTCTTACTATTATAAAGTGTACCATCTACATCAAAAAACAGAACCTTCTTCATTGTCACTAACCCTTCTAATGCATATTTATATGTAAATGAAAAATACTTTACATATATATAATTCTACCTTATACTTTAAACTAAGGAGTGATGTGCCATGTTAAAAAGACTCAAAAAGAAACTTTTGAAGCGTCTTAATGGCATCCTCGGTAAAAAATCAATCGCTTAAGCCCTTCAAAAACGGAGGGCTTTTCTTTATTTTAAAAGATTCACATGATAATATAAAGGAAATGCATTTTATTTCGCCATGTTACAAATTTGAAATTTTGGTATATAATGAATATTTCTTAATAAATTTTGTCACTTTAACTAATAGGCCACTTCATGCAGATGGTTGTGAAGATATAAACCATTTGCGTTAATATAATAAATACCAATTGATTATATTCGTAAAAAGTGGAAAAATAATAAATGCAAAAAATGTTCGGTTAAAGAGGGAGAGAAAAGATGATTTACAAAGTGTATTATCAAGAAAATCCAGATGAAGTACCAGTTCGCGAAAATACGAAAAGCCTCTATCTAGAAGCTAATTCAGAACGAGAAGTCCGCGAATATTTAAAAGATCGCCACATTTTGATTGAATATATTCAACTACTTGAGGGCAATTATTTAGAATATGAAAAAAATAGCCCGAATTTCCGTTTGGAGAATGCGTAGTCTATATGAAATTTGTAAAAAATGATCAAACTGCCGTTTTTGCTCTTGGCGGACTGGGTGAAATCGGCAAAAATACTTATGGAGTTCAATTTCAAGATGAAATCATTATCATCGATGCAGGGATTAAATTCCCTGAAGATGATTTGCTAGGAATCGATTATGTAATTCCTGACTACACTTATTTAGTACGAAACGCCGATAAAATTAAAGGTCTTTTTATTACTCATGGCCATGAAGACCACATCGGTGGAATACCATATTTATTGCGCCAAGTAAATGTACCTGTGTACGGTGGAAAACTTGCCCTTGGACTTTTGCGCAATAAATTAGAAGAACATGGTTTACTACGTCAAACGAAACTGATTGAGATTAAAGAAGACGATGTCATTAAATTCCGAAAAACATCTGTTAGTTTTTTTAGAACAACACATAGTATTCCAGACGCATTTGGAATCGTTGTAAAAACACCGCCTGGAAATATCGTTCATACTGGTGACTTTAAATTTGATTTTACACCAGTGGGTGAACCAGCCAACTTAACGAAAATGGCAGAAATTGGACGCGATGGCGTGCTTTGTTTATTATCAGACAGCACAAACGCAGAAGTACCTAACTTTACAATGTCAGAACGAAAAGTTGGTGAAAGCATCCACGATATTTTCCGTAAAGTTGAAGGACGTATTATTTTTGCAACGTTCGCTTCCAATATCCATCGTCTTCAACAAGTAACAGATGCAGCTGCTCAATATGGAAGAAAAATTGCAGTTTTCGGACGATCGATGGATAATGCTATTTCCATCGGTCGAGAATTAGGATACATTACTGCACCAAAAGAAACGTTTGTTGACGCTCAAACAATCAATCGCCTACCAGCAAATGAAGTAATGATTTTGTGTACAGGCTCTCAAGGCGAACCAATGGCGGCTTTATCGCGAATTGCTAATGGTACACACCGTCAAATTCAAATTCAGCCAGGAGATACAGTTGTATTCTCCTCTTCGCCTATTCCTGGCAATACGATTAGCGTCAATAAAATTATTAACTTATTATACCGTGCTGGTGCAGAAGTCATTCATGGATCCATTAACAATATTCATACTTCAGGTCACGGTTCTCAAGAAGAACAAAAATTAATGCTTCGCCTAATGAAACCAAAATTCTTCATGCCAATTCACGGTGAATATCGCATGTTAAAAATGCATACGAAACTTGCTATTGATTGCGATGTACCGGCTGAGAATACTTTTGTAATGGAAAATGGAGATGTACTTGCACTAAGCTCAAACGAAGCATACATTGCAGGACGCATCCCTTCTGGCGATGTTTACATTGATGGAAGCGGTATTGGTGATATCGGAAATATCGTGTTGCGCGATCGCCGAATTCTTTCCGAAGAAGGATTGGTCATTGTTGTTGTTAGCGTAGATATGAAACAACAAAAAATTGTAGCAGGTCCTGATATTATTTCTAGAGGTTTTGTTTATATGCGTGAATCTGCTACATTAATTACCGAAGCACAGAAAATGCTTGCAGATCATTTAGCAGAAATGATTCAAGAAAAATCTCAATGGACAGAATTAAAAAATGAGATTACGGATATTTTATCCCCATATTTATTTGAAAAAACTAAACGCAGACCAATGATTTTACCAATCATTATGGAAGTATAAAAATCTGAGGCTGTCTAGAAAAATTAACCTTCTAGACAGCCTTATTTCTTCGATTCATGTTGTCATTCAATTTTATATATTGCTAACTCGCTTCCTTCTTTCTTTATCAATTGACTATTATGTCGGCTATTTTGACTATTATCCTCTCGTGAATGACTATTATCTGCGGAAGTTTGACTATTATCTCCCTTTGCTCTCGGCTTTTTTTATCGGTTGGCTATTATGTTTGCTCCTTTGACTATTATCCTCTCGTGAATGACTATTATCTTCGGAAGTTTGGCTATTATCTCCCTTTGCTCTCGTCTTTTTTTATCGATTGGCTATTATGTTCACTACTTTGACTATTATCCTCTCGTGAATGACTATTATCTGCGGAAGTTTGACTATTATCTCCCATCACAAATTTTTTTATCGCTTGACTATTATCTCCACAAGTTAACCTTTAAGAAAATAAATAAATGTTATAAACATAATTCATAATTTTCATTTTTTATTTTGGGTTACAACTTGTACAATGTCTCTAAAACAAAAAGAGGAATGTTTATGTCTACTATTCAGAAAGATCATTGGAATCCCGTACTTTATGATGAACAGCATTCTTTTGTATCAAAATTTGGGAGCAGTTTAATTGATTATTTAGCTCCGAAAAAGGGGGGAAAACATTCTAGATGTTGGTTGTGGTTCAGGAGATTTAGCTCAAAAATTGCAAATACCGGAGTAAGTGTTATAGGAATTGATTTAAGTGAAAACATGATTGCAAAGGAAAAGAGAAATATCCTTACCTGACCTTTTTTGGTGAGAGATATTACAAAACTGGATTATCATAATGAGTTTGATACTCTTTTTTCAAATGCCACATTACACTGGATCAATGAACCAGAAAAAGCGCTTACAAATATTTTCAAAAGTTTAAAAAAGGAGGAAGATTTATCGCTGAGTTTGGTGGGAAAGGTAATGTCCAAATGATTACTCAAGAAATCATCAATCAAATCAAAAGTGCAGGAATAGAAAAAGAAATTTCTTTTCCTTGGTACTTCCCGAGCACTGGAGAATATAGCACATTAATGGAATAAATGGGTTTTCAGGTTGCATTTGCCATGCATTTTGATCGACCTACACCACTAGAAGGAGAAGAAGGACTAAGAAATTGGATTATCATGTTCTGCAGTGAACTATTTGAGGGAATGAAAGAAGAAAGTAAGCATGCAATCATTGAGAACGTGGAAAAAGGTTTAAAGCCTTCACTTTGTGAAAATGGTGTTTGGTTTGCTAATTATAAACGTATACGTGTCATCGAAGTAAAAGGGTAACCATATGGAAACAACTAAAAAATAACCTTTTCCTCTATTTGTGGATTTCGAAATAATAAGCTAAAATAATGTCATCGATGCATGTACGGAGGTAACAAATGAGAAAAGACTTTGTAGTTATTGGATTGGGACGATTTGGAGGAAGTGTCTGCCGGGAATTAGTTCGACTTGGAGCAGATGTGATGGCAATTGACTCTTCATCTGATAGAGTGGAAGAATTTTCTAAAATTGCTACCCATGCGGTGATTGCAGATTCCACAGATGAAGAAGCATTAAAATCACTCGGTATCCAAAACTTTGAACATGTGATTGTGGCCATTGGAGACGATATTCAAGCAAGCATACTCACGACATTAATTATAAAAGAATTAGGTGTACCCCAAGTTACTGTGAAAGCGCAAAACGATTATCACGCAAAAGTATTACAAAAAATAGGGGCGGATTTAATCGTACACCCAGAACGGGATATGGGTATTCGCATTGCCAATAACATAATGTCGTCCAATGTCCTTGATTATTTAGAATTATCCGATGAGCACTCCATTATGGAAATTAAATCAAACCATCGCATTGCTGGATATTCTATTAAAGATTTAGATATTCGTGCGAATTACGGAATTAACATTATCGGGATTAAACGAGGGGAACAAATCATCATTTCTCCTAGTGCCGATGAAAAAATATTATTAGACGATATATTGCTTGTCATCGGAGCTGTAGTGGATATTAACCGCTTCGTCAATCGGGCGATGACATAATAAGTGATATATTTCATGAAGCCTTGATGAAGCTTTTCTTTCCAAAAAACAATTCTTTTGAAACAATCATGATACAAATCGAGTAGGAGGGAGCGATTAGCTCCCGTCCTCTCACACCACCGTACGTACGGTTCCGTATACGGCGGTTCAATTAAGATGATTGACGCAAGTCTTTATATAACTTCCGTGAATAGCTGTTCTCTTTATGCCAGTGGTCACTCCACCCTCCAAGAGGTCCCCCACGGGATTCACCGCTTCCTTCCTCAAGTGAGGTACTACGTTTTCTGTGTTCATCATGACTCACTGAATGCCAAGGGCTATTCTCTCTTAATTGTTCGGTCCTTCTTAGTAGTTCTAAACCAACTAATACTATGACCTTTGCTGACTTCTGACGGTTCAGCTACTTATCACTAAGTAGGTTATGAAGCGTACTTCACATATCCGCCAGACCTCCCCGGGTAAGTACATGCACTTTCACACCATCTATCCGCCTCATTTACTCGATATGACCTTCGACAGAAAGAGCTTTGTTTTGTTTTGCAAACTCACTCAATCATACCTAGCCTTATATGAGGTTCGTGTTCCTCGGACCGGTGTTTTGCCTCCAGCTTCCTTCAGATTCCGCGTCACCACGGACACCCTTTCGTTGAGCTAACCTCTACTTCTGTCTTCGGGGTTCGGGACTTACACCCTATCGTTCATGTACATGCCGGGCGCACAAAAAGCTGGGGGCGGCTGTCGCACATGCTTAGCCGCAGATACATTGCGGCTGTCGCTAGAGCTTTCGGCGCAGATACATTGCGTCTGTCCCTAGTGCTTTCACCGCAGATAAATTAAGGCTGTCGCACATGCTTAGCCGCGGCTAAATTGCGACGAGGAGGCGCGTTTGACGTGACCACCGCAGGAGCAAAGTTTTTAAGAGAATATTACTATAAGAAGTAAGGCTGTTCAGAAAGTGTTCGACTTTCTGAACAGCCTCAACTTTTCCTTTTATTTTCCCTCTATAATCCTGTTTACCCGCTGTTCTAACATGTTCATTCCTTTTCCACCAGCTTGATAGTGCCGCAAAAAACCGGAGCGGTCAAACAAATAATAGGAAGGCACATATTCATTTTCAAATAAATCCGATAATACTAAATCATTATCTACAAATATAGGCTGTGTCATATTTAACTTTTCCGCTACTTGTTTAATTGTTTCGATATCCGTATCTTCTTTTGAACGAGGCATATGCACTGCTACGACACTCAAGTAATCTTTATACTTTTCTCGAAATCGATTAAAATCGGGCATAGCTTCTTTGCATAAATAGCAGCTGACTGACCAAAAGTGGATTAACGTGAGTTTTTCCCCTAATAATTCTTCTTTTCGCACTTTCCCATTAATCCATATTGTTGCACCATCCAATTCTGGTAATGGTGAACGCAATTTCATCAACTTTCCCCCTTAAAGATATCTCTCATGCCTCTGTAAAATCATAATGTAGATTGACCAGGTCGCCAATTGGCTGGGCATAATCCGCCCGTTTGAAGAGCCTGTAATACGCGCAATACTTCATCAACATCCCGACCAATATTATTGTGATGTATGACTTGATATTGAATCTCACCATCTGGACTGATAATAAATAATCCGCGAAGCGCTACCCCTTCCTCTTCTATTAAAACACCAAACTTCCTTGAAACTACGTGATTGTGATCTGAAGCTAAAGGATAATTTAGTTGTCCAATACCATTTTTCGTCCGTTCTGTATTGATCCATGCTAAATGAGTATATATTGAATCTGTCGACACACCGATTACTACTGCATTTAATTCTTCAAACTCATCATAGCGATCGCTCAATGCTGTAATTTCCGTGGGACATACAAAAGTAAAATCCATTGGATAAAAAAATAGAACAGTCCATTTCCCTTCATTCATGATATCTTCTAAAGCAACTTTTCCAAAGGTCTTATCCGGCATTACTGCATTCAATTCAAATAACGGAGCCTGTTTATTCACTAAACATTCTGCCATGTGAGATTCCCCCTAACCGCCAAAATGAAGGTAATACTTTCCTTTTTTACGTTAACAAATGCATTCCGTATTTTCAATTATTTTGGGTAAAACGCTTCCTAATATCTTACTGAAAAGTTAAAAAAATATTGCATTTTTTCTTTATATAAATATGAAAATTTTATAAAAAATTGTTGCATTCCAATTAAAATTAGGTATAATCATTATCTGTAATTGTAAACTAAAAGTTTTGTAAAAGTAAACTTTCTTACAAAAAGTTTAGAAAAAATAAACTACTTGTCGAAAAAGAGGAGTTTTATCTATGCAAATCGGAAAGAAAATTAAAGCATTGCGCATTAAGAAAGGGTTAACTCAAGAAGAGCTCGGAGAAAGAACGGACTTAACTAAGGGTTACATTTCACAACTTGAACGCGATTTAAACTCCCCTTCCATCGACACGCTTTTTACCATTTTAGAAGTATTAGGTTCCACCCCTAAAGAATTTTTTGATGATGATTTTGAAGAACAAAAAGTGGTTTACAGCGAGGAAGACCAAACCTCTTATATAGATGATGAAAAAAAATATGAAATCAAATGGCTTATACCGACTTCCAATGATAAAGAAATGGAACCGGTCATCATTACATTTCAAAAGGGTGGCGAATATAAACAATTCGAACCTTCTCTAGCTGAAACATTTATTTATGTATTAAAGGGTCGGATTCGAGTTGTTTTAGGGGAAGAAGAATACATCGCCAGTGAAGGAAATTCAATCTATTATGAAGCTTCAAGCAATCACCAAATATTTAATGCCAATGATGGTGAGTCACAATTGCTTCTTGTAGCAACAGAATCTTATCTATAGTGTTTAGGAGGCTTGGATATGAGTAACACAATTATTCAATTTGAAAATGTATCAAAATCTTATGACGATGGGACAGTAGTATTAAAAAACATAAACTTTGAATTAGAGAAAGGAAAGTTTTATACCTTACTTGGACCATCAGGTTGTGGAAAAACAACGATTCTTAGAATAATTGCGGGTTTTACAGAGCCTTCTAGCGGAAACGTCTATTTTAATGGAAAAAAAATCAACAACGTTCCTGCTCACCAACGACAAGTAAATACAGTATTTCAAGACTATGCGCTATTTCCACATTTAAATGTCTTTGAAAATGTCGCATTCGGATTGCGCATAAAAAAGATAAAAGAAAGCGAAATTAAAGAGCGTGTTATGGAAGCGCTGAAATTTGTCAATTTGGAAGGGTTTGAAAGCCGTGAAATTTCTGAGATGTCAGGTGGTCAGCGACAACGTGTAGCCATTGCACGAGCAATTGTCAATAATCCAGAAGTGATTTTGCTAGATGAGCCACTATCTGCCCTTGACTTAAAATTACGTTCTGAAATGCAATACGAACTCAGAGAATTACAGCAGCGACTTGGAAAAACCTTTGTTTTTGTCACTCACGACCAAGAAGAAGCCTTAGCGATGTCCGATGAAATTTTTGTATTAAACGATGGTGAAATTCAACAATCAGGTTCCCCTGTTGACATATACGATGAACCAATCAACCGATTCGTAGCGGATTTTATAGGAGAATCAAATATCGTTGAAGGCATTATGTTAGAAGATTACAAAGTGCAATTTGCCGGAAGAGTTTTTGATTGTGTTGATAAAGGCATGAAACCAAATGAAAAAGTAGATATTGTCATCCGACCTGAAGATTTGGAAATTACATCAGTGGACAAAGGAAAACTTGTTGTAACAGTCGATACTCAATTGTTCCGCGGTGTGCATTACGAGTTATCGACTTATGATAAAGACGGTAATGAATGGCTCGTTCATTCTTTGAAAAAGGCAGAAGTTGGCGAAGAAATCGGCTTAAACTTTGATCCGGAAGCAATCCATGTAATGCGTTTAAATGAGACGGAAGAAGAATTTGATAAACGATTAGAATCATATGGAGAGGGTAACAATGCGTGATCGTGTAGCAAAAGGGCCGCTCATTCCCTATCTCCTTTGGATTGCTTTCTTTGTCATTGCACCAATTGCCTTAATCGTTTATTATTCCATGCTAGATTTAAACGGCAATTTCACATTGGAAAACTATAAACGATTCTTTTCGCCTGTTTATATCCAGATGACACTTACTAGCTTTTTTTACGCTGTCATCATAACTTTCTTTACATTGCTTATTTCTTATCCGATGGCATTTATTTTAACGAAAACGAAACACAAATATCTTTGGCTCATGTTTATCATTATTCCATCATGGATTAATTTACTTTTAAAAACTTATGCTTTCATCGGAATATTTGGTTTATATGGACCGATTAACGCAGTAGTCAGCGTATTTGGAATTGAGCCACAACAAATTTTATTCACTGATTTTAGTTTTATATTTGTGTCTGTTTATATCTTTATTCCATTTATGATTATTCCGATTTTTAACTCCTTAGATAAGTTAAATCCAACATTAGTGGATGCAGCAAGAGATTTAGGTGCATCACCTTTTACTACATTCCGCCGAGTAATTTGGCCATTAACAATCGAAGGCGTGAAGTCGGGAATTCAAGTTACATTTATTCCTGCATTATCACTCTTCATGATTACTCGCTTAATTGCAGGAAATCAAGTGATTACATTAGGGACAGCTATTGAACAGCAATTCCTCGTTGCCCAAAACTGGGGAATGGGTTCAACAATTGCCGTATTCCTTGTATTAATTATGTTAGTAAGTATGTTATTCACTGGTAGAAAAGCAAAAGGAGGTCGCGTGTAATGAATAGATTATCTACACCAGCAAAAATATATGTCGCCGTTGTATTCATCATATTATACGCGCCGATCTTCTATTTAATTTTCTACTCATTCAATAGCGGTGGTTCCATGCATAATTTTGAGTCGTTTACAATGGAACATTATCAAGCTGTTTTTGAAGATTCTCGGTTGTTAGTCATATTAATTAACACAATCATCATCGCCCTGTTATCTAGTTTAATTTCTACGATTCTCGGTACTTTAGGGGCCATTGGAATTGTGTCAATAAAAAACCGAAAAATGCGAAATACGTTGCTTTCATTAAATAATATTATGATTGTAAGCCCAGATGTAGTGATTGGTGCAAGCTTTTTAATTCTCTTTACGATGATTGGAGTAAAACTCGGATTTACGTCAGTCCTAATCTCACATATTGCTTTTAGTATTCCGATTGTTGTTTTAATGGTATTGCCGAAGTTATTAGAAATGAATCCCAATTTAATTGATGCAGCACAAGATTTAGGTGCCACTAAACGGGATGTTTTATACCGTGTAATCGTCCCTTACATTAAACCTGGCATTTTTGCAGGCTTCTTTATGGCACTCACCTATTCATTAGATGATTTCGCTGTTACGTTTTTCGTAACCGGAAACGGATTCTCTACATTATCTGTAGAAATTTATTCCATTGCTCGCGTTGGCATTTCATTAACAATTAATGCCCTTTCAGGAATTATCTTTGTCGTGACGGTTCTTATTGTAATTGGTTACTATTTCGTAACCCGCCGCACGAAGCTTGCTAACGGGGGGTTAGGACGATTATGAAATCATTAATTAACTTAAGTATCGCTATTTTGCTACTAAGTGCGGGGCTTTACTTCGTTGCTGATCAATTGGAAGCTTCCGGTGGCAAAGGAAGTAAAGACACGATTACCATTTACAACTGGGGAGACTATATCAACCCAGATTTATTAAAACAATTTACTGAAGAAACTGGAATTAAGGTCATTTATGAAACCTTTGATTCCAACGAAGCAATGCTGACAAAAATCCAACAAGGTGGAACAACATATGACATCGCCATCCCATCTGAATATACTATTGAGATGATGATTGAAGAAGATTTACTCCACCCAATTGATCATTCAAAAATACCGAATTTACAATATATTGATCCCTATTATTTAGACTTACCTTTTGATCCGAAAAACAAGTATTCTATACCATATTTCTGGGGTACAGTTGGCATTGTCTTTAATCCAAATTTAATTCCAGATCATATCACTTTTGAATCATGGAACGATTTATGGGATCCTTCCCTGAAAAGAAAAGTATTTTTAGTGGATAGTGCCCGCGAAGTAATGGGAATGGGTTTAAACTCCATTGGCCAATCGTTAAATGCAAAAGATGAGAAATTGTTGCGTCAAGTAACTGATAAACTCGTCACCCTTTCTCCAAATATTAAAGGGATCATTGGTGATGAAATCATACCTTTAATGATTAATAATGAAGCAGCTGTTGCCCTCACATGGTCGGGATCAGCAGCTGATATGATGTCAGAAAATGAAGAATTAGATTATGCAGTACCACAGGAAGGATCAAATTTATGGTTTGATAACTTTGTCATTCCGAAAACAGCAAAAAATATTGATGGTGCACATGCTTTCATCAACTTCATGCTGGATCCTGAAGTGGCTGCTCAAAATGCCGAATATGTCGGATACTCTACACCGAACAAAGCCGCATTGGAAATAATGGATCCGGAAATTATTAACGATGAACGTTTCTACCCTCCTGAAGAAATAAAAGATCGGTTAGAAGTATATGAAAATTTAGGCTTAGAATGGCTAGGAAAATATAACGAATACTTTTTGGAATTTAAAATGTCCATCAGGTAGCTCTTTTGTCAATGACAAAATGAATGATTGAGAGTTTCTTTTTAAGAAACTCTCTATTTTTTCTTTTTCAGGGTTTTATTAATATAATCTTTTTCTTCTCATAATCATTCTATAATTCTTGGGATAGCCGAATCATATCCCTGCATTGAATGCCATTTTCAAAAATCTCTATATCGTAGTGCCTTATAAAATAATCTCTGTCGATACCGGTAATTCGAAAACCGCATTTTTGATAAAGAGCTAGTTGGGAGATGCTTGAGTTTCCGGTTCCCATTTCAATTGTTTTAAAACCTTTTTCTTTTGCTGTATTCACTGCATGCATAACCAAAAGTTTTCCTATTCCTTTTCCTTGATAGTTTTCAGCAACAGCAACATTCACGGCTTCCATCGTTTTGGGTCTTGTCGCAAGCAGGACATAAACTCCTACAATTTGATGATTCATTTCCGCAACATAGCATTCACCTCTTTTTAAATATTCTTCCACATTGTCCACAGAAGGATCCGCCAATAACAACAAATCCATTGGCGGATTTTCATTGTTATTTAATAATCGTATAATCATAAAATCCCCCTTTTAAATTAAGTAAGGAAGTAAAATGCCAAAAGGTTATAAATAATAATTTGTCCACCTTCACAATTGGATGGACCATTTAAAATTTTACTGTTTTCTGTTGTAAATATCATGCTTAGCAATTTTAACTACGGTGTTCAGAGGAGGCAGATGCAGTGATTGCTTTATATTTATATAGCAGATTGTTAAAATAATCGATTGATTAAAATTCTTTCTCCTATATTTTCCTTATTGTAATATGATAAAATAGTTCATTATTTCATAGTAAGTTTTTTGAATTAAATGGAAGGTGATCGGAATGTCACAGAGAAAGAAAAAGTTGGTCATGTTTATGTTAATGTTTAACTTATTCATTACAATGGGAGGCATTGGAATGGTGGTTCCGGTGTTACCTTCCTACCTGGATCTTTTTGGAGTTGGGGGTACCATCCTCGGATTTTTAGTTGCTGATTTTGCCTTTGCCCAATTTATTTTTTCGCCGATTGCGGGGAATTTATCGGATTTATATGGACGAAAATTCTTTGTCATTTTGGGATTAATCATTTTTGGATTTTCACAAATCTTCTTTGGGATAGCAAAAGCAATTTGGATGCTGTTTTTTGCCCGTTTCTTGTCAGGAGCTGGCGCTGCCTTCATCATGCCACCGGTGATGGCCTATGTAGCGGATATTACAACAGTGGAAGAACGGGGAAAAGGAATGGGATTTCTCGGAGCAGCCATATCTCTTGGATTTATGATTGGGCCAGGGATTGGTGGATTTTTAGCTAAAGTGAATTTGCATTTTCCCTTTTATTTTGGAGGGATCGTTGCTTTAATAGCAGCTATCGTTTCTTTTATCGTCTTACCGAATATTAAACAACAACAGAAAGAACGATTAATAACAAAAGGGAAAGATAACATCTTTCAACAATTATTACGTTCCCTTCATACGCCCTACTTCGTCATGTTATTAGTCGTCTTTGTTTTTAGTTTTGGTATCGCAAATTTCCAATCGACGTTGTCTATGTACTTAACTTATAAATTTGGCTATACGCCTATGGATATCGCTATCGTTATGATAATCGGGGGTTTTCTTGGTGTAATTTTACAAGTATATATTGTCGACCAGCTATTTAAACGATTCGGTGAGATGAAAGTTATATTAGTCAATTTGATTATTGCTGCCCTTTCCATGGTTGGTATGGTGTATATAAAAGGATTTTTCATTATTATTACCATTACATCTATTTTCCAAATTGCCACAACTTTTATTCGGCCAGCAGTCAACACATTAATTTCGAAATTGGCGGGGGCTGAGCAAGGTTTTGCCGCTGGAATGAATAATGCATATATGAGTTTAGGTAATATGGTTGGTCCCGCCCTCGCAGGAATAATGCTTGAATGGAAATTATCTTCACCATTTATTCTTGGTGCATTCATCTTATTTGCCTGTTACATATTAGCTCACCTTTGGACAATGAAAAAAGCACCACAATTATTGAAAGCAAATGAAGAATATTAATAGAAAAAGAGCGCATGGAATAAAATCGTTCCATTCGCTCTTTATTTGTTTATTGAGGATTCGTTTTTCAAATACATACTATTGTTCATATTTCGCCATTGTTTTTCATCAATAAACTATCATTGGGACTCATCTACTGAATCAGCATGTTTTTTCACTACTTCAACAAAAGCTTCCACTTGACGTAATCGGAAGGAGGATTCATAACCAATCAGCCAAGTATCCCGAGTTAGCCCAATATCTGTATCTCCAGATGTTAATGCAATTTTATTTACATTTTCTCCTCCATTCAATGTAATAGAAGGTAAAATCGCATATCCAATACCATTGAGCGCCATTTGCTTACATGTTTCAATTTGATCTACAATGATTTGTCTTTTAGGGCTAGATGCAAAGTGTCCTTGCCACCAAACTTGAATTTCTTGATAATAATTCGAATCGCTTTTAAATTGAATAAATGGCCGTTCCGTCGTTAAAATTTCTTCTAATCTTTCAATTTCTTTATCTACTAGATACATTGTATCGCGGAATAAGTGCATCTTTTTCCCTTTCCACTCTGACTGGCCTCTGACAATACCAACTTGGGCTTCCCCATCATAAAGAGCTTTCACAATTTCAGAACTCCAACCGGTAATTAATGAAATTTTAACATCTGGATAAGTTGTGACAAATTCTTTTAACACTTTTGGTAACCAGTTAATTCCAACGATGGAGGCACAAGCGATTTTTAATGTACCATGCACTTTTGAATCTAGAGCTTGAATCCTTTCAAAAACTTCTTCTTTTTTTTGCAATGTCTCAATTGCATATTGAATAACTAATTCTCCGGCAGGTGTAGGCATCAATCCCTTTTGGGAACGAATGAATAATTGAGTACCCCAATATTTTTCAATCGATTGCAATCGTTGAGATAACGCTGGTTGTGTAATAAATAGCCGTTCTGCTGCCTTGCGCATATTTCGTTCTTCCGCTAATATTTTTATAATTTCTGCTTCTGTCGTTGTCATCCAATCACTCCAAAAAAATACGATACATAAAAATTCAATAAAAATCGACAAAATCCTTTTCATCCATGGATTTTGCCGATGATTGTTCAATTAATAATCTAATACTTGATAAATATATTTTTTTAATTGCTTTAAAATCACTCTTCTCGTTAATATCCCTGCAAAAGTGCCTTCATGATCTACAACGCATAAAAAGGCATGGTTTATGACTAAATCTAATGCCCTTTGAATCGTATCATCCATTTTTAAATATGTGACGTTTCGATCCATGCAGTCATCAACTTTAATATGAGCTAATTTTTCATACTCAATCCGCTCTAACCCAAGTATTGATTCGGTAATCATCTTTGAACTTACCAAACCATGAATTCGAAACTTCGTATCCAATACCGGTACTTGAGAATAACCTGTTTTAGTAAGAACTAACAATGCATGTTCAGCACTATTTCCAACTAAAACATGAGCTACTTTTTCTGCCGGAATAATAAAATCACTAATCGGCGTTTCCAAAAAGGCTCTTGTCTTTGTTGAAATCAAATCCTTCAACCCCTTCCATGAGGACCCAGTTACCACTATCATATCATATTTGACAGTTTTATGACCATGACAATGACACATGAATTTTTGGGTTGAAGGATTTTTTGTTTTAATAAGAAGCAGATTTTGCCCAATAGTAAAAAATCATGATACCAGTAAATATACCGAAAATAATGTACATAATAATGATTGGATTCATTAAAATTGGATGTTCTCGAACAGTTTTACTAATAGGTGTATCCATAGCGGAAGCTCGCTCTTCTGTTTTCTTCATGACACTTACAGTCATGACATACGAAACACCAACAATAATTAAGCCTACAATAATTGTCGGAATGGTCCATCCACCCATCATCATACTCTCCCTTCTAGTCTTAAGAAGAGTATGTTTCTTTTTTTATTTTTTTATTCTTCTTAACTCAGCTTTCGCAGTCCAAAATCTTGTTTAAATGCTTGATGTAAATGGTTTTGGGAAGTACAAAATTATCATTTGACATTTTTTAAAACATAAAGAAAGACACCTATTCTTTTGGTAAAATATTGGTGACGAAACCAAATCCAAAAGAAAGGTGTCACCACTATGATAACGAATAAAGACTACTTTGCGCAATTACCAAAAGAAATTAAACAAGGATTTTCCGAATTAAATATTGGATATCATTTAAGAAAAGCGAATATTACGAAACTTTCCGGGTATTCTTGTCTTACTGTTTTCAAACTGATTTTTCTTTTAGTCTTCCAATATAAGAACTGGTTTCGTGCTTTTATGAGTAAACGATCTCAGGATCTGCCCGGAAAGGATACAGTCTATCGCTTTTTAAATACACCAACCTATCATTGGAGAAAGTTTCTGCTTTCATTAAGCAGTGAAATGATCCGTCTGCTTCAACCATTAACTTCAAAAGATCGTGTCACAGCTTTTGTGATTGATGATTCTGTCTTTTCACGAAACCGTAGTAAGTCGGTTGAACTGTTGGCTAAGGTTTTTGATCACTCTACCCATCAGTACTTGAAAGGGTTTCAAATGCTTACCCTTGGCTGGACCGATAGTTTTACTTTTATTCCCGTTGATTTTGCTCTTCTAAGTTCACCGAAAAAGGAAAATCGCCTGCAAGAAATCAATACCAATATTGATAAACGAACATCTGGCTATAAGCGTCGCCAGGAAGCTCTGAAATCAAAACCGGACGTGGCTTCAGCTTTACTTGATCATGCGCTTGAAAAAGGGATTATAGCTGACTATGTTCTCATGGATTCCTGGTTTACACAAGCGCCTTTAATTGAGAAGATTACGAACAAAGGGTTATTTGTCATTGGCATGGTGAAGCAATTAAAGCAGCGATACGTTTACAATGGTGAACGTTTCACACTGAATCAACTTTACAAATTGGCAAAACCTCACATGGGTAAAAAAGACATTCTCGGATCCGTTTATGCTACTTTAGACAATGGAATTCCAGTAAAAATTCTATTTGTACGAAACCGTAATAAACGGAGCGAATGGCTTGCCATTCTCAGCACAGATACAACATTAGAAAATGAAGAGATCATTCGTATTTACGGCATGCGTTGGGACATTGAAGTCTTCTTCAAATGCAATAAATCCCTTTTAAATTTAGAGAAAGAATTCCAGGGACGTTCCTACGACATGTTAATTAGCCATACAACCATTGTTTTTACACGATATATTCTCATTGCTTGGCAAATGCGAAAAGAGGAGGATCCTAAGACGATTGGCAACCTTTTTTACATCCTTTGCGAAGATGTAAAAGACATAGATTTTATTACTGCCCTTCAATCACTTATTGACCTTTTCCAAACTTTGGCGGAAGCCGAGGTTTCTTTGAACATGGACATCTTTAAAAATCAAATGAATAAATGGTTGGCCACTATACCTAATTATATCAAGCAATGCTTAAATATTTCTGTGTGCGAAAGTTGAGTTCTTAATAAAAACGACTGCTTTCAATTAAAATGGAAATTGGTTGAGCCATTGGCCGCCATCCAACGTTACGCATTCTCCGTTCATATAGGCACACTTTTCAGATAACATGAATGCTGCTAAATCCGCAATTTCTTCTGGTGTACCTAGACGTTTTAAAGGGACGGATTCAATCGTGCGTTTTGCTTGTTCTTCTGATTCCCAAAGTTTTTCTGCACCACCCGTTCTGTCAATCGGTCCTGGTGCAATGGCATTTACACGAATTCCATATTTGTGTCCCCATTCAACAGCAAGAGTACGAGTTAATGACAATACTCCTGCTTTGGCTGCTGCGGAGTGAACGACCCCTGCACCTGCTTGCCAAGCATATGTGGCTACCATATTTAAAATTTTTCCTTTTATCCCTTGTTCAATCCAATATTTTCCTACTTCTTGTGAGCAATAAAATGTTCCATTTAAAACAATATCAATAACCGCTTTCCAACCATTTGGCGATAATTTTTCCGCTGCAACAATAAAGTTTCCTGCTGCATTATTTACTAATCCATCAATTTTTCCAAATTGTTGAATGGCATATTGAACCATTGCCTTTACTTGCTCCACATCTCGAACATCCATCTGAAACGTTTCAATTGTATTGCCAAACTGTGAAATCTCATTTTTTGCCTTTTCAAGACGCTCTTCATTTCGACCAGTTATAAGGACATTAGCACCTTCTTGCACAAATTTTTTTGCCATAGCCATTCCCATTCCACTAGAGCCACCTGTTACGATAATCGTTTCATTGTTTAACATAAACATTCCTCCCATCGTATATGAATGAATAACCATTCATCTCTATTGTACAAGAAAAGAAGTGCAAAGTTTGTCGAAAATTCAACTTTTGCTATTTTTTAAATAAAAAATAAATATTCTATATTTTTACATATTTAACATTTAGTATAATTGTTGTATAATGTTTTCTATGTTTTGTTTTCTTGAAATTATTTCAATTATCAAAATCTTCGACATATGTAGTGTCGAAGATTGTATTTGATTGGTAGAAAAGTAATCTTTACTTACCTTTGTTTTTTATTCCAACAATGGAAGTTTGAATAATCCCGAATAGTGATCATGTCACTATTCGGGATATTGAAATTGGAAGCTATGTAGCAATCCTAAACGAATTGCATTTATTTACATTCTAAATATTTTTTAATAACTTCTCCCACCGTCATCGGTTTATTATACAAATAACCTTGTCCTTTTTTACAACGATTTTCCTTTAAAAATAATTCTTGATATTTTTCTTCCACACCTTCTGCGACCACATCCATCCCTAAATGATGTGATAAAGAAATAATCGCTTTTATTATGGCTTCATTTTTTTCATCTTTGTTAATATCCGAAATAAAAGATTGATCGATTTTGATGATATCAATCGGGTATTTTTTTAAATAACTTAAAGAAGAATAACCTGTACCAAAATCATCTACAGATACATAAACACCGAGCTTTTTTAGCTTTTTCAATATTTCTTCCGTTTCTTCTACATTTTCCATTGAACTTTCTGTAATCTCCAGTTCAATAAATTGTGGGTCAACCTCGTACTTCTTTAATACGGATTCAATTTTATTCGGGAAGTTTAGTTGTTTAAATTGTATTGGTGAAATATTTACTGCAATTCTTACAGGACGATATCCTTTTTTTCTCCATTCTCGCTGATAACTACAAACTTGTTCCAGAACCCAATCTCCTATTTCAATAATTAAACCGCTTGATTCAGCTAAAGGAATAAATTGGGATGGTGGAACATAACCAAACTTCGGGTTGTTCCAACGGAGTAAAGCTTCAAAACTATCAATCTCATTCGTTAAATAATTTACTTGCGGTTGCAAGTGGATGGATAATTCATTAAACTCGATCGCCCGTTTTAAATGAGCTTCCATCAGCACTTCATTTTTGAAATCTTTACTCATTTCTTCACGATAGAAGCGATAATGAGCACGGCCATGAGTTTTCACATAAAATAGTGCTTGTTCTGCTTGATGCAACAATGAGTTAAAATCTCTTTTTTGCTCAGAATTTAATGTAGCAATCCCAATGGATGCAGTTACAAAATATTCTTGTCCATCTATAATAAAAGGTACTTTTAACTCATCTAACACTTGGTTAGCAAGAAGTTCCACTTCTTCTCGAAGATAATGCCTCATTAAATAAAGGAATTCATCACCATTATAATGATATAATTCAATGTTTTTTCCTTTTAATCGCTTAAATCGCTCACTAATTTGTTTAATCATTATATCTGCATTTTGTTTTCCTAACGACTCGTTATACTTTTTAAAGCGATCAAGGTCTACCAATAAAATTGATAGATTCATATCATGATTATAGTAACGATATTTCTCATCCCAACGAAAATTTAATGCTCTTCGATTTAGCAATCCTGTATTTTCATCAATAAACGATATATAGCTAAATTCCTTCCCTTGACTCATGATGACCGCATAATACAATTCGTCATGAAACTTAATCGGTTCCACATATATTTGCAATTCTTCGTCCATGTTCATTGTTATGTATTGAATTTTCTCTTGCTTTTCTAATATCACTTTTTTGATTTCATTCCAATTTAATAGCTCAAAAAATTGTTCAGCGTCCATCCCTTTTTCAAAAGTATTGGGCGTTAATTTGTAAGCACTGGAATTAATCATTTCTACAGAAAATTTTCCAGCCCTTAACTGTTTTAATATGACAATCGCATTAAAAGGGTTAAGTTTCATGACATATTGTAAGTAATCTTTTTCTGTATTGGCTGGAAAGTTGATCATCGATGTTCCTCCATTACTATATAAATGTATAGAAAGGTGTAGTTTATGTGTCGAGTTATTTATTCAATTAAACTACACCATGCATTCAATACAGTTCTTATTCCTCCATCATGACTGTACTAGTTGCTTCTAAAATAAATAGCTCCTGGCTATTGATTACCGGCTCGCCTTCTTTACGTTCCTTATATCGAAATTTTCCTGTTGAATCTTGAACACGAGCCTTTACATTATCAGCTAGTTGTGTTGAAAAAATATGCATTATTCGTTGTTTAATTTCAGCAGAATAGATTGGGAATAGTATTTCCACTCGACGCACCATATTCCGAGTCATCATATCGGCCGAAGATAAATAAATTTTATTTTCTCCGTTATGATGGAACCAATAAATGCGCGAATGCTCTAAGAATCGACCGACGATGCTAGTGACCGTAATATTTTCACTAATGCCTGGTATGCCAGGCCGCAAACAACAAATACCTCGAATGAGTAATTCAATTTTAACACCATTTATGGAAGCTTCATACAATTTCATAATTAAATCTTTGTCAGTTAAAGCATTCATTTTTGCACGAATGAATCCATTTCCATATTTTTTATGAAACTCAATTTCTTGATCAATCATTTCAATAAATTTATCACGAATATCATAAGGTGATACGACAATATGGTGGAACCTAGGCTTTTCCATATAACCACTTAAATAGTTAAAGAAATTCGTTGCATCTATACCAAACTCTTTATCCGTTGTAATAATCCCCATATCGGTATATGTTTTAGCTGTCGCATCATTATAATTCCCTGTTCCTAAATGGACGAAACGCTCTATTTTTCCATTTTTCCGTCGAACTACAAGGGTTATTTTTGAATGGGTTTTTAAGTTATGCATTCCATAAATCACAAGGCAACCTGATTGTTCCAGCTCCTTCGCCCAATGCACGTTGTTTTCTTCATCAAAACGTGCTTTTAACTCTACTAAAACTGTCACTTGTTTCCCATTTTCAGCCGCTTGTTTTAAAGCTTGAATAATCGGTGAATTACCGCTTACTCGATATAAAGTCTGTTTGATTGCTAACACTGTCGGATCATTCGCCGCTTCTGTAATAAATTCCACAATTGGCTCAAAGGATTCATATGGATGATGAAAAAATAAATCCTTTTCTAGCGCCTTTTCGTAAATATCTTCATCAGACTCTAAATCTAATGGACGTTGAGGAATAAAACTTTCATATAATAAATGCTCTCTTCCTTGAGACAACTTCTTCACAAAACTAAATAAAAACGTTAAATCAAGGGGGCCATCAATTTTAAAAACATCGGATTCACTAATTTCAAATTCTTCTAATAAATATTCTAAAACGTCATCATTCATTTCTCCATCGCGAACTTCAAGACGGCTTCCAATTCCCCATTTTCTTTTTTTCAATTCCTTTTCGATTTCAACGAGTAAATCTTGAGCGCCTTCTTCATGAATTGTTAAATCAGCATTTCTCGTTAATCGGAAAGCCTGTACCGATTTCACATTATAGCCATAAAATAGTCGATCTACATGTGAAGTAATGACATCTTCTAATAGAACAAATACTTTTTTATCAGGGCCTGCGGGTACTTCAATAAAGCGATCTAATACAGATGGAACTTGTATAATAGCAACTTTTTCGTTAAACTCGCTTAACACTTTTGTATCTTCTAACAAAACAAGCAAGTTTAATGTTTTTCCAAGTAATGTAGGAAAAGGGCGATAAGCATCTACTGCTATGGGTGTTAGTACAGGGAAAATGGTTTCTTCAAACATTTCATTGATGTATTGCTGCTGTTCTTTCGATAATGATTTGATATCTGTTAAGTAGATATTTTCCTTTGGCAATAGCTCGAATATTAAATGACGAAAAACTTCCATTTGCCTACGAACAAGCGCTTGTGTTTTTTCAGCAATTTTCTCCAATTGTTCCTTGGGCGTTAAGCCCGCTTTATTTTCCGGTTTATGAAATCCCGCGCGAACTTGGTCTTGAAGTCCAGCCACACGCACCATAAAAAATTCATCTAAATTCGAACTAAAGATTGCGATAAATCTCAACCGCTCCAGTAATGGATTTGTTTCATCTTCCGCTTCTTCTAATACTCGTTCGTTGAATGCTAACCAACTTAATTCACGGTTATTATAATACTCAGGTTTCGATATTTCATCCAATATTTTCCTTCTATCGATATCCGTTAATTGATGATTATTTATAAGATTTTCCCTTTCAGGAGAGTTCAGCCCTGTTTCATCTGTCATTACTCATTCCACCCTTCATAGATTAACTCAATTTTTACCCTCTTCTTAAATAATCGTTCAATATGCTTCTTTTGGCTTTGTGCTCGATGGATTTCTGCCACTGCACGCCCTTTCGAAACAACAAATAGAGTAATGATATCCTTTTCTTGTAATTCCATTTTAATACTTTTTACGATATTTCTTTTTGAACTATTTAAGGAATATACAAATTTTAATAAAGCACCGAAATTTCGCAAAATTTTTAACTCTTCACGGGTAAACCATGTCAGAAACGGTTGACTAAGACGTCTGAAATAATCTCGGTTTTTATAAGATGCAAGCAATGCAATTTTTACCCGATTTTTATGGTTTAATCCGGGAATAGATTGATTGGCAATTAGATAAAAAGTGTGTTGATTCGATGAATCTAATTCGATATAATCTCCAATTGAAAATACTCTTGCTGCTTTTTTTAGTAAATTCAGATGTTCTTCATTAAATTGAAATAAGTTCCATTTACAACTTTCTATATATATATTCTCTATTAATGTAACTAATGTACCTACTTCAGCCTCCGTTCTCCCATATTTGAATGCTAGATGATTCGCATAATCTTCAAATACGTTAAAGGGTTGAAAAACTTCAGGATTCGATTTCATCACGATATCCATGATTAACCCTTCCCGCAATCCTCTTTTACTAATGTAAAATGAATTCGAATCCACAACTTCCATTAAAGTTTTAAAAATGACTAAAGCAATTTCAATAATGTCCGCTCGATCGGAAGACAATCCATCAATTTGCTTTAATTGTTCAAAAGATTGTTTTCCTAAGTAACCACTCAAATTTTTTAGCGTTTCTTCATTCATTTCATAATGATGGACGCCAGATATTGGATAATCAATTAGATGCTGATGAATTTGCGCGAGATTTCGAGCACTGCCACCAATCCCCACAATTGGTAATTTAACATTTTTTAACCATGCTACATTTTCAAAATATTTCTTTATATTTTGATATAGTTGATATTTTTCCTTTTCGTTTATTTTATCACCGGTAACAAAACTTTGTTTTAACGATACAGTACCAAAAGGAAAACTTATAGAATGTTGTAATTCTTTATTTATAAACAACGTAATCTCCGTTGAACCTCCACCAATATCAATTGTAACGGCAGAAGGGATCTCCATCGAATGAACGACTGCTAAATATCCGAAATAGGCTTCCTCATCTTCCGATAATAAATCGATTTTTATGCCAGTATCTTTTTCCATTTGTAAAAGGATTTCTTGATTATTTTTTGCTTGTCGAATAGCAGCTGTTGCAGCAGCCTTTACGGTCGTCACACCGTAATCTTGCATTATTTCCTTGAACGAAATTAACGTATTTTTTAATACTTCAATGCCTTCTTCAGACATATATCCATCAGTTTGAATATATTTCCTTAGCCTAGCAACCGTTTTCATATTTCCAATTTCACGTAATCCTTTTTCATGACTATATCTGTATAGCACTAGGCGAATTGTATTCGAACCGATATCTATAACCGCCATGTTTACTTCATTCACCGAATAAAATCCCTACTCTCTATATACGAATTCTAAGTTTAAGAATATTTTGTCATATGTTTAATGTTGGTTCAACGAATAAAAATTAATCAAAAACGTCGGAGCCTTTAAAGGCATCCGACAAATGTGAATTGAAAAAAGCTATTGAATTGATGGATACCTAAAATTGTGCTATGTTACAAAATCAATTCATCAATTTTTAAAATTAAATCTCCAATTTCAGGTTTCGAAATTTGATCATCTGCACCAACTCTTTCCCCTTTATGGCGAAGATCATCGGTAATTAAACTTGAGAAGATAATAACCGGTAACTTTTGTAGCTCTGAATGAGTTTTTATTCTTTTTGTTAAATGGTGTCCATCCATTTGTGGCATCTCAATATCCGTTACCACTAATTGTACATGCTTCGTAATATCATCATTCGTTTCTAATAAGTGTTCCAGATATTCAAAAGCTTCTTTACCATTCTCAAAAAACTCTAAATTAACATACCCTGCTTCTGTTAATGTATCATTTAACAATTTACGCAATAATGGTGAATCTTCTGCCACGATGATTCTTTTTTCTGATCGTTCCCTCTTTCCAAGTTTCTTTACAGAATCCATGCTAATTCCGGAATCTGGATTAATATCAACCATTATTTTCTCAAAATCAAGTAATAATATCATTGATTCACCAATTTTAATGACACCGATAACTTGGTTAGAACTTCCTTGATACATATCTGAAGGCTTTTCAATTTGATTCCAAGAAATACGATGTATCTGTGTAACATTATCCACATGGAATACCACTTTTTGTTTATTAAATTCTGCAACAATATATTTTTGCTGATCACTATAAGAGGCATTTGGTATTCCTAACACTTTCAACATATCGACAACCGGTAATACTTCTCCTCGCAACTGGACAATTCCCTCTATATGCGGATGAGCATGAGGAATAAATGTGACAGGAAGTGGCTGTATGATTTCTTTTACTTTTATTACATTGATTCCAAATTTATTATTTCCTACTTCAAATTCAACAATTTCTAATTCGTTGGTTCCTGATTCTAGTAAAATACTTTTTTGCTCCATCTATCATCATTCCTTCCTATATAACTAAATATAATAATATAACTTTTCTATAAATTCAGATGGTAATAATTTAAATTTAATGTTGCTCCTGCTGTACTTGCAAATGAACAATTAAACCAATAATCGTTAATACAATTAAAGAACCTAAAGCAATTCTTGATGCAAGGGGTCCATAATCCTTTAGCATGAACGTCACCGTTCCATATAACGCTGGGCCAATAATAGAAGAAACTTTTCCTGAAAAAGCAAACAAACCGAAAAATTGACCACGTTTTTCCTCCGGTGATAATTCAATAATCAATGTTCTAGAGGTTACCCACATGGAACCAAGTGACACACCGAACATGCTTCCCGCAATCCAAAACATCCATTCTTGTGTAGCACATACCGCTATTATTAAAGCGATAATCATAATGATGCTTACGATTGCAACGGCTTTTCGGGCACCAATTGCTTTTGTAATGTTGCCAAAAATGAAAGACCCAATCACAGTAGATATGGTACTTACTAAATATAAAATTATAAATTTCCCAGAAGTAAAACCAACAATCACTGTTGCGTAGACTGCCATCATCGCTATTGTCGTTGCAATGGCGTCGTTTAAGAAAAAGTAAGCAATCATGAAAGTAAAAATTGCTTTATATTTTTTCATATCTTTAAAAGTATCGACAATTTCTTTATATCCTTTAAAAAATCCAAACTTTTTTCTTTGATGTTTAGGGATTGGTCGATCTTTAATAAAGAAAAATAATGGTAAGGAAAATATAAGATAAAGAATTGCCGTTGGAATAAAAGCTCGATGAAAACCACCATCAGCTACGAAAAAGTATATCGATAACCCTACTATCGTTCCTAAATAACCGACAGCTACACCAAATCCTGAAATTAATGGTATCTCTTCACTTGTGCCAAGATCTCCTAACATCGTGTCATAAAACACTAAACTGGAATTAAAACAAAATTTTGCAATGACAAAACTAAGAACAACGAAACACAAACTGAGGGGCAATCCTGAAAAATAACTTGAAACATCCAGTTGAGCAAAAATTCCCATCATAAATGTAAAAAATATTGAGATAGATGCAAACCAAACGATAAATCTCTTTTTATAACCTGTTTGATCAATCCAAACACCATAAAGCGGAGAAAAGAGCACCAAAAAGAGACTTGCAAAAGCATTGGCGTAAGAAATAAAGGAGCTTGCAACCTGTTCCATCACTCTATCTGTTCCAAGCACTTCATCCATATAAAAAGGAAAAAAAAACCGTATTAATATTGGATGAAAAAATCGTATTCGCAAAATCGTACAATGCCCATGAAAGAATTGGAAGGGAACAATATAATGCAAATTGATTCCTCTTCCTCAGGTTTTGGCCTTTAATCAAAAATATCGCCCCTATCAGTTTAAAATTGCCACTCAGACATTGTAGTATTTAATTAACGCTTGAGTTCCCAAATCACCATACCCTTTGTTTAACAACGTCTCATACATTTCTTTCGCCAAATGTAAACCTGGTAAATCTAATTCCATTTTTTCTGCTTCTTCCAAAGCAATTTTCATATCTTTAATAAAATGTTTAATATAAAAGCCTGGTTCTAGATCGCCTTTTAATATACGTGGTCCCAAATTTGATAATGACCATGAGCCAGCAGCTCCTGATGAAACCGACTCTAACACTTTATTTAAATCTAATCCTGCCTTCATTCCATAAGCAATGGATTCACACACGCCAATCATGTTCGTCGTTATTAATAATTGATTGCACATTTTTGTATGTTGACCAGAGCCAGCTTTTCCTTGATAAACAATATTGGAGCCGAATAATTCAAAAATTGGCAACATTTCTTTAAAAACTTCTTCATCGCCACCTACCATAATGGATAATGTACCATTTCTTGCACCTATATCTCCCCCAGACACCGGTGCATCAAGACTCATTATTCCCTTTTCTTTCGCTGCCTCATATATTTTCTCTGCAAGGCTCGGCTTTGAAGTCGTCATATCTATGAGAGTCGAACCTTTTTTTGCTGTTTTGAAAATGCCATTATCTCCAAAATACACATCTTCAACATCTTTAGGAAAACCAACCATTGTAAAAATGATATCCTTGTTTTCAGAAGCAAGGGCAGGTGTATCAGCCCAAGTAGCTCCAAGGTCAATTAAAGGAATTGCTTTTTCCTTCGTACGATTATATATCGTGACTTCGTATCCCACCTTCAATAGATGCTTTACGATACTAGTTCCCATAACCCCTGTACCGATAAATGCAATCTTTTTATTAAACATAATTCCCCAACACCCCTGTATCATTATTAAAAATATGCATATTTTACACTTTCTTGTAATGTACCATATAAATGGGCAATTGTTGATATGTAATGAAAAAATTGTTAATACATAGACAAAAAAAAGAGCAGCAAGATACGCTGCTTGAAAAGGGGGAAAATGAGAATGTTGCTGTGTTCAAAAAATACTATTGCCAATTGTATGATTTTTTATAACAAAAAATTGAAAAAATTATTTTTTCGTCATAATCAATGGTGATTTTTCATGCTTTTGATATTGATTTAAAATCTGATCCAGTTGTTTACTTAATCGAATCGTTTTTGGTGATTGCAGGCCATTTTCTAAACCTGAACGAATCATTTTTTTCCGAATGTACTCCAAATGTAGCTTCAATCTATCCATACCTCTAATCCCCCCTTTCATATAGAAATGGGTGGAAGTAGCTTTTTGTTATGCACGCGGTGTATCTGAATAAGTATAAATGACCCTTCCACCTTGTTTTGCTTCACCTCTAAAATGTTTAAACTTTTCATCATTCACAAGCACTTCACGAAACTTCAAAAATTCCTCTTTTGTAATTTCTATACTTTTTATTTCCCCATTTTTTAACTTTTCAATCATATCTTTGTAGTTATTCATAAATATTTTACCTCCTACTTCTTATATTTTCGAAATTATTCTAAAATCACTTTACATTTGTTCTATTATCATGCAAACTAACTTCATAGTAACTGATAGAGGAGGGGCACGCCAATGAAAATAGCAGAAGTGGGAGATATTATTGAATTTAAGGATGGACTTCGCGGAATGGTTGAAAAAGTCAATGATAATTCAGTAATTGTTGATTTAACAATTATGTCGAACTATCGTGACTTAGATTTGGAAGAAAAAACCGTCGTTAATCATAAACGTTATAAAATCGTAAAGTCAGTAAATGATTTTAAATAAAAAAACTTCCCCTTTTCATTTGTAATTGATGATAGGGGGAGTTTTTTTTGATATTATGATAACAAAGGAGGCAAGTAACATGAAATTTTCAAAACAAATGATTGTACTCCTTCTCTCGCTTGCTTTCATCTTTATAAGTATATATTGTTCCTTCGAAGTAAAAAAAATCTTCTGGCATTTATATACTTTTACTCTCCTCGTCGGTACTGCAATCTCCATCCTTTTTGGGAAATTCAAAGATGAACTCCCAACTTGGAAATATATCCTATTTGGTATCGGATTCGGCACAATTACTTATGGCATCATCCGACTTGGTTATATGTTGCTTAAGTTTACAGACAGTAGTTCAATAAAAACGATTCGCAAATTTTTAGAAACATATGGTCCGAATAATATTTGGCATTATTTATTGCTCATTTTTATCATTGTCGTCGGTGAAGAATTGTTTTGGCGCGGCTACGTTCAACATGCACTCAAACAATATGTTTCTCCAGTAATTGCTTGCATCATGACTAGCTTATTATTTGCATTGGCAATATCATTGAGCGGATTTATCCATGGTGTCATTTGCGCATTCATTATATCCCTAATATTTGGGTTTTTATACGAATGGAAGAAAAGTATGCCACTAGTCATCGTTGCGCATGAAATTTTTGTTTTGCTGTTATTTTTAATATTGCCTTTTATTCATTATTAAAAAAAATGAAACTTCCTTCGTTTCATATTCGTTTAATCAAAAAGGAGGTAGAGTAAAATGAAAAAGAAACTACAACTATTTATTTCAGTAACTCTATTAATGTTCCTTCTCGCTGCTTGTGGAACAACAAATGGACAAAATACGGAGCCAGATCAAACAACAGCAGATTCGGAAAAGGAAATAGAAAATGTTGAAGATGAAGAGACAACAGAGAATGGAGCACAAGACGAAGAAACAAATCAGCCTGAAAATAAAATTGAATACACATCAAAAGGTGAAGTGTATACTCATGAAACCGCAGTTGTAGAAGAAGAAAATTATACAATACAAATTTTAGAAGGGTATGAACTCACAAAAGAAGAGCCAGGAAAAGAAGTTCTTTTCCTCCAAGATAATGATGCCATCTCCATGCGTATTGAAGTGTTTCCAAAAAATGCTTCATCATATGATCATCTCGTAAAAAGTACAGAAGAATGGATGGCAGCCATCAACGAATACAAACCATTGGATATTACTGAAGCGGTTAATAAACATCCGGAAATTACTAATTTTGTTGCATTTATAACTACCATTGAAAATGATGAAGTCGTTGGAATCGTTTACGAAAAAAATAATATTCTAGTTCGTTTATCTGTTTTTGATCAAAAAGATTACGATTTAAAAGACGCACTCATCAAAATGGGGTTAACAATTGAAGAAAAATAACTTATCCCTCTAAAATTAGGTGGAGGATGAAGTTACAATAAAATAAAAAATTTTTGAAGATAATTATACAATTCAAAAGAATATACAAACGAGCTGTTCGTCTTAGCGAACAGCTCGTTTTTAATAAGACAAATCTTTAATCGATAAACCTAATTTTTTCAACAATTCGATTGCTATTTCTTTTTCACTTGGTGTTAACGCGTTCATCAATTCATGTAAATTTTTCTCATGCTCTGGAAATATTTCTTCCATAAATTTATCGCCTTCTTCAGTTATCTCTGCATATGTGACTCTCCTGTCAGAAGGACAAGATACCCGTTTAATCAAACCTCTTTTTTCAAGTTTATCAACAACATATGTGATAGACCCACTTGCTAATAAAATTTTACTTCCAATTTTTTGTAAAGGTTGTCTTCCCTTATGATATAACAATTCCAACACAGCAAATTCAGTTGGATTTAAACCTTTTTGTTGAAAAAACTGATTTGTCACTTCATTAATCGCTTTATTTGCTCTTGATAACACAATATACAATTTTAACGATTGTTTCATCTCATTTGACGGCAAGACAAATCATCCTCTTTTTTCTATCTATATAAAAGAATTATATCTATTTGAGAGAAGATTTGTCAAAGTCGTGCCTATACAACTGGTAATGAATTAACTTCCTTGGTAGTCAACCATTTTTTCAGTTGGCTGTCGTTGTAATAAATCTTAGTATAACCCTCGGTATAATTTGGAAATTCTAAAATAAACGTAGATCCTACACCGACAGTACTTTTCACAACAATCTTCCCTTGATGTTCATCTACCACTTTTTTTACAAGACATAGACCTAATCCTGTTCCTTGTTCCTTTGTTGTAAAAAATGGCGTAAATAACTTGCTTAAATTTTCTTCAGGAATTCCTATCCCTTCATCTTGTACCGAAACTTGAATTTTATTGTGGACATCCTTTAATTCAATTGTAATCGTTCCACCTTTTTTCATTACTTCAATGGCATTTTTCACTAAATTAATGAACACTTGTTTTAACTGATTGACATTCCCCAATATCGTGGAATTGAAATTGTCTTCTGATTTTAATTGAATAAACACATTGTTCGAGTATGCATGTGGTTGCATTATTTGAACAACTTCTTTCAAAATTTGTAAAAGCGATACCTTTTCCTCAAAGGCCTTACTTGGTTTCGACAAATAAAGCAATTCTGAAAGAATGGATTCCATTCTTTCCATTTCAGATTCCATTACATGTAAATATTTTTTTCCTTCTTCGGTTGTATTATCTTTCAACAATTCAACAAAACCCTTTAATGATGTTACAAGATTTTTTATTTCATGGGTAATGCTTGCCGACATCCTACCCATATTACTTAACCGTTCTAAATCTCTCATATTTTGCTTTAGTTTTACATTTTCCGTATTATCAATAACTGTCATCACATACATATCTAAATGAGTTAATTTCATAATTCTCACCCCTTGATTTTCAAGGGATTCAAGACAATAAAAAATGGGTACCTCCCCAAATTTCGTTATAATGGTAAGTAACCAAACAAACCATACGAAAGAGGTGAGTACCCTATGACTATTGTAAAACAAATTTCTCTTTTTGACATCCATCAATTATTAGAAATGGAAAGTTCCCATCGTTATGATGCCATTTTTAGTGCTATCGACATTCAGCCTATATTTCAATTGTTTTCTAAAAAGACATTGAAAGGTGCACCACGTGAATTGAATTATGGTGCAATGATTCAATCGCTGATTATTCGTATTGTCGAACGTATTCCAACTATCAAGGATTTAGTCAAACGTTTGGTCCATGATCCTTTATTTCGTTTCGACTGTGGATTCCTTGTGTCTGATGTCGTACCATCTGAAAGCTCTTATTCACGCATGATTCAAGTCATTAGTGAATCAGATGTGCTAGATAAAATGAACGATACACTCATCAAAACAGCGATGTTGGAAGGCTTTCTAAATGATGAACATGTCGCCATCGATGCGAGTCACTTTGAAGCTCGTGATGCTTTCACACCATCAGAAAAGAAAGCACCTAAAACTCCTAAAAAACGTGGTCGTAAAACTAAAGCTGAACGAGCTGTTTGGTTAGCCGAACAAGTAGAGAAAAAAGGAAATCAATCAACCTATGAAAAAGAACTGAAAGAACAGCTGGATATCCCATTAGAAACCCTTTGGAAGGATGTACCGATTGAGCCAAAATGGGGTGTGAAAAAGAATAGTAAAGGAAAAAATACATTCTGGTTTGGTTATAAAGCCCATTTAGCTGTTTCGACGAAAAGTCAATATATCATCACTCGTTTGATGTCCTCAGGTAATTTAAGTGATTGTAAAGCTGCGATTCCATTATTGAAAAAACTTCATCACTTAGGAAACGGTCAATTTACAATAGCTATATTTGATGCTGGTTATGATGTTGAACCTATTTACCGTCAAGCCGTATCACAGTCCATGCGAGTCGTGATTCCTTACAACGTTCGCCGAGAAGGAGAATATATAGGATTCGATGAACATTTTCGTCCAACCTGTGTGCGTGAACATAGTTACCAATATGACAGCTTTGACGCTAAGTACAATACATTAAAATTCACACGTCCAAAGGAATGTGCAACTTGCCCATTACGAGAAGACACCCTTTGCCAAAAAGTTTTCAAAATCAAATGTGATATAGATATCCGTAAATTTACCTATCCAGCACGTGGGACAGAACGATGGAAACAGCTTTATCAAGAACGTACAGCAGTCGAACGCGTTAACGCTTATTTAAAGGAATACTTTCAATTAAACAATGTCCGTCATCGTACAGGAAAGAAAGCAAAAATGCATTTCAATCTGGTGACGTTAATTTATAATACCTGCAAACTAGCAGTTGATCGAATCAATGCTTTATTACAGCAACAAAACCAAGTTGCATAATTAAAAAAAAACAAAGTTTTTAGTATAGGGGTACTCTATACTTCAGAAAAACTATGATTTATGAAATTGATTCAAATAATAATTGTATTTGCAGTTTAGTGTTAAATAAACCTCTTCTTCATTATTTAAATGGGAAATTTCCAACGTTGCTTGTCCATATTTTTTTAAATCAGACAGGAATTGTAATTTATTATTTTTATAGTCATGATATTTTGAGAGAAAAGATTCCAGTGACAAGTTTAAACCTTTTTCAACATCAATCTTTAATAATTCAATTGCTTGAGAATTTATTTCAAAAATTTGATCTTCTTTGAAGAATATGATGCCATAAGGCAAATCATTTAGAAAGCCTCTACCGCTCACTTGAAACTTCTTTTTTCCATCATCACTTAATATTTTTAAAAATACTAAATTCTCCTTTTGGATAAACATTCCCAAAACTTTAATTTCCTTAAATGATAGTTTATCCATGGAAAGGGGCTTCCCAACCTCCACAGCTAAGTTCAACAATTCGGCTGCTTTTTGATTGATTGACTCAATTTTACATGAGGTGTCTAAAATAAGCACTGGATCATTATCATATTGGACTAATTCTTCCAAAAAAGGCAACATAGTGGCACTTTTCATTAAAATACACCAATCCTTCCCCTCAATCTTAAATTTCTCTTATTATCTTTTCTATCTATATATAATTTGCTAATTTTTAATTTTATAAAATTTTCTTAATTTAAATTTTGTACAAAATTATTTCATAAAACAATTCAGAATAAAATGGGTATAATATATCTATTTTCTAATTTCAACCAATACCGGATATCAATTTTGCATTTTTTTAAGTAATTTGGTTCTATTATTAATTCACTTATTCGATTATAATAGATTACTAATTACTACTTCCCTTATTTTGTATATTCTTATATTTTTTTGAAAAAACCTTTTTTTACAAAACATATGACAAAAAGGACAAGGATATTCATATTTTTCAGAAAAGTTTTAATAATAACTTCTAATACGACAGCATAGAAAGAAAAAAATGGTCAATTCGACTTATCATTTAGTAACCCAATTTGGTATTTTGCTGAACAAAATGGCATATTAGCTTTTATACTCTTTAATAATAATTATTGAAAAAAATTCACCACTTTCATTTTAAAAATGGTGAATTTTTTAGTTTATTCACTTGTTCAACTCATTATCCAATAATTATTCGTTCTTCTGGGTACCGATATTTTGGAGTTTGGGCCTTTCCTCCCAAAGTAAATAAAAATGAAATCAACCCGACTCTTCCTATGAACATGAGGGTCATAATGACCAATTTCCCTGCAGTTGATAATTTTTCAGTAAGTCCAAGAGACATGCCACATGTTCCGAATGCAGATGTTATTTCGAAAATAATTTGTGTAGCAGTTCCATGGGGTTCCGTCACTACCAATATCATCGTCGAGATTATGACCATAAAGAAAGCTAAAATGATGACTACAAAGGATCTCAAAATATCATCCATACAAATTTCTCGACCAAACACTTGAATTTCTTTTCTTCCATTTGCGAAATTAATTAAAAATAATATAGCTATTGCAAATGTGGTAGTTCGAATACCCCCACCAACAGAACTTGGCGAAGAACCGACAAACATTAAAAAACTAAGAAAGATATTTGTCGCCTCATTAAACATCCCGATATCCATTGTCGTTAAACCAGCTGATCGTGTAGAAACAGAGTGAAACATAGCAACAAAAATTTTTTCATGCCATGATATACCTTTTAAAGAATGAAATGATTCAATAAATAAGACAACAAGTGTACCTAATATAAACAATCCCCCATACGTTACGGTCGTAATTTTAGTAAACAAACTAAAGCGAAATGCGGGATTCTTTTTCATTAAAAAATGTTTCAATTCCACTAATACCGGGAATCCAATGGCTCCGAGTACGATTAATATCATCGTAATAAATTGAACGAAATAATCGGAATAAAATGGTTCAAAGCTTTGACCCGTAATATCAAAACCGCTATTCGTCGTAGCAGAAATTGAAGCAAAAATCCCATGTTTAAAGGCCTCTGACCATGATTCAAAATATCTTTTAAAATGAACGCTTAAAATAAGTGCCCCTAATGCTTCAATAATAAATAAAATTTTCACAATTTCTTTCAGTAACCGAACAACCCCTGCAAGATGATGTTGGTTAAAATCAATCATAATCAACTGTCTTTCCCGCATCCCGATTCTTTTCCCTATCAATAACCAGATAAAGGTGCCGATAGACATAACACCAATCGCACCTAATTGAAGAATAATCAATAAAACAATCATTCCAAAATTAGTGAAAGTTTCCGAAATATCGAACACCGTCAATCCTGTAACACTGATTGCGCTGACAGCAGTAAACAGCGTATCAATAATTGATACTTCTTTTCCATCTTTATAGACAGCAGGGATTCGTAATAACAAAAATGATATTAATATAGCGATAAAATAAAATGAAACTAGCAGTTGAAATGGCGTTATATTTTTTATTCTCTCGGACATGTTTGTCATTCATTTCGCCCTCTTTATTGTCGAATAAACTTTTTATTAGTATAAGAAAAATTTTATATAAAATAAAGAGGAACAGCTGCTAAAACTGCTCCTTCCTTACTTTAAATTTCTTTTGTTTTTTGTTTTTTATTTTTTACCATGCTAACAAACCATCCACCAATTGCAATGGCTAATAAAACGCCCCAGAAAGTAAGTTCCCAAGGGGTTGAATGCGGGAATTCATGTGGCAATATGCCAACTTTTTGATGCGATAATGTTAACACCACTAACTTCACCCCGACCCATCCTACAATTAAAAAGGCAGCAGTTTCAAGTTCAGGATATTTATTTAATATTTTCACAAAGGCTTGCGCTGCAAATCGCATTAAAATCAAGCCGATAACACCACCAAAGAACATAACAGCAAATTGTCCTCCGTTAATGCCACCGATATGGAAGTCACCAATTTCTGGTAAAGTTACTGCAATTGCAACAGCAGCAAGCATTGAATCTACCGCAAAGGCGATATCTGCAATTTCTACTTTTAATACAGTTGCCCAAAAGCCTTTGCCTTTTTGTAGATGTTCATCTATCTTCTCTTCTTCTTTCTTAAATTTCTTCTCGTAAATATTTTTAATGGCAATAAACAATAAATAAGCTGCACCAATCGCCTGAATTTGCCAATAATTTACTAAGATTGTAATCAAGAATAATGCTGTAAAGCGGAAGATGAACGCACCAAATAATCCGTAAAATAGTGCTTTTTTCTGTTTATCTTGTGGTAAATGTTTTACCATAACGGCCATTACAACCGCGTTATCTGCAGCCAATAACCCTTCTAAAACGACGAGAACGACTAAGACCCACAAATATTCCAAAATAATTGCTTCCACTAATAATTCCTCCTTAAATTTTTTATGCCCAACTTGTAACTGTTTTACTAGTCAAGGAACTCTAATTTTAAGCAAACGAAAAGACCTTTGCCTAGTTGGGCAAAGGTCTTGCTAAGCAAAATTGAATCAGTTTGCTTTCATATCCGATGGCAATTGCCATGTAGTGACGAATATGAAGTAAGTATTTAGTCACGCTAAATACTTATAGCTACTCCCCTTTGACATTGTCAATGGATGTTCGATTTTCTATAGGATAAGTATAGCAATAGAATATTATATTTGCAATGAAATTATTTTATTGGAATATGAAATTGTTGGTTATTTTTATTTTTCTTATAAAATTGAACCATTGAGGGAATGGTTGCTATGAAATCCGGACAACTAATATTCCCTTTTGATAAAAGTTCTTTTGCTATCGAACAATCAAAGGTCGCATTCCATGTCAAATAATCAAGCGTTTCCTTTTCCACACCAAGTATTGTTCGAACCTTTTTTAATTGCAAAAATTTCTGCGCTATAGAAAGTGGAATTCTCCCTTTTGGGAATTTTCCTGTCATTTCCTTAACCATCGCCCGATATACTTCTTGAACAGGATGGGGATTGGGATCCGTTAAATGGACCGTCTTGCCGATCGCCTCTTCCTCTTCACAGAGGAAAATAGCCGCTTCTGTTATATAGTCTATGGGTACTACGTTAATATGTGTATCCAATTTTCCGATGTAAGGAATGAAAGGTAAAAAACTCAAACAATCAATCATATTTAAAAAGAAATATGGACCGTCAAATTTATTGGTCTCTCCTGTAATCGAATGTCCTTTCACAATGCCTGGACGAATGATAGTTAGAGGAATTTCTCCAATTAAATTTTTCACAAGCAGCTCCGCTTCAAATTTTGTTTCTTCATAATAGTTTTTGAATTCTTTTGGATGAATTAACTCCTTCTCAAGAATTACTCCTTCTCTTCCCCCTGCTACATAAGCAGTGCTAAAATACATATATCGTTTTAAATGAGGTAATGATTTGACAAAATCGTTTACATGGGAAGTCCCTAGCACATTGATTGTCCACGCCACATCTCGAGGAACTGCCAAATCATAGATTGCCGCTAAATGCCAAAAATAGCGAACTTCCTTTGCAATTCGATTAATTGTCTCTTCCTTTAAATTTAGTTTTGGTACTGTAATATCCCCTTCGATGATTTCAATCCTTCTTCCAGGATAAGTTTCTAAAATTTTTTCACGTTCTTTTTCCGCTTTCTTCATTTCCGTTCTTAACACAAGAACATACACGGAGTCCGTTATGTTTTTTTGGAACAATTCTCCAATTAATTGTCTCGCTATAAATCCAGGAAAACCTGTAAAAAAGTGAACTGCCATCGCCAATTCCTCCATCTCCCTTTTTTCTTTTATCAATTATTCTTGACAAAAATCCGTATTCCTTTCTTTCATATACTGTATTACAAATTTGTAATTGCATATGATACAATACCGTTTCTTACACTTCGTTAATAGTTAAAGTTGTCAGCATCATTGTCAATCTACAAGCCAAAATCGAAAAGAATAATGTAGAAAGATTGCAAAAAAGAAAAAGAGCGAAAGGATAACTCCTCGCTCTCTTCCTACACGCTTATTATTCGTAAACTTGTATTCTTGCATTACTTATACAACTAAACAACTTAAAGCAAACTATATAATTGAATATGCTCGTTTTTCTCTGAAAACCAACGCATTGCAAATTCATTTTCAAATAAAAAGACAAGATTGTCGAAACGGTCTTTTACGAGCATAGAACGGGATGAAGACATTGATTCTTTTACCTCATTTTCATTTTTAATCCAACGGGCAATTTTAGATCCGATTGGTTGCATTACGACTTCCACATTATATTCATGCTTCATTCGATGTTCAAATACTTCAAACTGCAATTGACCAACCGCACCAAGCATAATCTCTTCCGTGTGTAACGTTTTATAATATTGAATGGCTCCTTCTTGTACAAGTTGAAGAATTCCTTTATGGAACTGTTTGGATTTCATTACGTTTTTTGCACTTACTTTGACAAACAATTCCGGTGTAAATTGTGGGAGTTTTTCAAATTGGAATATTTTCTTTCCACCAACAATCGTATCACCAATTTGATATGTTCCCGTATCATATAGACCAATGATATCTCCCGCTACCGCTTCGTCAACGGTTTCACGAGTTTCAGCTAAAAATTGTGTGGATTGGGTCACTTTAAACGTTTTGCCTGTACGAGCTAAAGTAACATTCATTCCTCGTTCAAACTTCCCAGATACAATGCGAACAAAGGCAATCCGATCTCGATGGGCTGGATTCATATTTGCTTGAATTTTAAACACAAATCCGGAAAGTTCTTCATGTGAAACTGGATCAATCAATTGTTCGTCTTCAGTTAATCTAGGTTGTGGAGATGGTGCAAACTGTAAATAGGTTTCTAAAAAAGTTTGCACGCCAAAGTTTGTTAATGCAGAACCGAAAAAGACAGGTGTTAATTCACCGCGGCGAATTTCTTCTTCAGAAAATTCGTTACCTGCTTCATCTAATAAATGAATATCATCCATTGCTTGTGTATAATATGAAGTTTCCTTCATTGGATGATCAACAGCTAATTCTCCATTTTCATCTAATGGTAAAAAACGATCCTTCTCATCTACTCTGAATTGCTCAATGCGTCGATGGAAGCGGTCGTAAATACCGAGGAACTCTTTCCCCATACCGATTGGCCAGTTCATTGGATAGGCTTGGATTTCAAGCACTTCTTCAATTTCTTGAATTAATTCTAGCGGCTCTTTTCCTTGGCGATCCAATTTATTAATGAATGTAAAAATTGGAATTCCACGCATGCGACAAACTTTGAATAATTTAATTGTTTGTGCTTCAATCCCTTTTGCTGCATCGATGACCATGACAGCACTATCCACTGCCATTAATGTACGATACGTATCCTCTGAAAAGTCTTGGTGTCCAGGAGTATCTAAAATATTTACTCGATATCCGTTATAATCAAATTGCAGCACGGAAGATGTTACGGAAATACCCCGTTGTTTTTCAATTTCCATCCAGTCACTCGTTGCAAATTTTCCAGTTTTTTTCCCTTTTACTGTTCCAGCAGCTCGAATGGCCCCACCAAATAGCAATAATTTTTCAGTCATCGTCGTCTTCCCTGCATCCGGGTGGGAAATGATGGCAAATGTACGACGAGATAAGATTTCTTGTTCTAATTTTGTAGTCATTTTCTACGTCTCCTTTTTCTACGTAAACAATAATAAAAGAATTTCCCCTATTCCGACAACCATTTTCTGATTTTCATGAATAGCCTTCTATACATTAACAACGAAATCTCTTACATAACAATACCTTTTCTTATCATCATAATTTTAGCCGTCCCTCAATTATTTGAGACGGCTATATTTTCATAATATTATTTTACGAATTTTAATTTCGCAGCTTCTAATGCAATATCAGCATCACTATGCGGGTACTTTTTATTGCCTATAATTTGATAGTCTTCATGACCCTTTCCAGCAAAAATGATAATATCTCCAGGATTAGCAACAGATACTGCATGGCGAACCGCTTCTGCCCGATCACCAATACAAGCATAATTCTCATGAAGCATTCCTTTCGCTAAATCCCCTGTAATACTATCATAATCTTCAAAACGTGGATCATCCGTTGTTAAAACAACATAATCAGCTTTGGATGCTTTTTCAGCCATTGTTGGACGTTTTGATTTATCTCGATTTCCACCAGTCCCCACAAGGAAGATGAGTTTATTTTCTGTCTTTTTAAAAGGCATTGCCGCTTCAATTGCTTTTTCAATCGCATCTGGCGTATGGGCATAATCAATAAAAATATGTAGTGGTAAATCCGTTTTAACCTTTTGCATGCGACCTCGAATCGGTACTAAATCTTCAATTTGCTCGATGATGATGTCAATCGGATACCCCCGAGCATATAAAACAGCTGCAGCAGCTAAAACATTATAAACATTAAACTCCCCTAGTAATTGCATTGTAACAGGGAATTTTCCTTCTGGTGTAATCATGTCAAAGGAAGTGCTTTCATCATTATACTCGCAATTTTCAGCCCGGAAATGAGCATCATTTTTTAACCCATATGTCCAAATTGGAAACGGTGTCATAGTTGCATACTTTTTAGACCAAGGATCATCCGCATTTAATACAACTGTTTTATTTTTTGTCAAATCTTGTCCTAATTGTGAAAATAATAGCCCTTTTGCGTAACCATACTCCTCCATTGTTCCATGGAAATCTAAATGGTCATGGGTTAAATTTGTAAATACAGCCACATCAAAATCCACACCCGCAAGTCTTCCTAATGATAGACCGTGAGATGAAACTTCCATGACCATCGTGTGGCAACCTTCCATCTTCGCACGGAATATCATTTGTTGAGTGTTTAAAGCATCGCTTGTTGTATTCGCTGTTTCATACAGAACACCATTCAAATTAAAGCCAATAGTTCCCGATAAAGCAGATTTTTCTCCTATACCCACGTACATTTGATGAATGATGTTTGAAACGCTTGTTTTTCCATTTGTTCCAGTGACACCAATCATCGTTAAATCTTTTGAAGGATAATCAAAAAATTTAGCGGCAATGAGCCCTAATGTCCTCTCCGTATCCGGTACAATTACTTGCGCCACATTCCCTTCTAATTGCAACGGTCGTTCTGCAATCACAACCGTCGCACCTTGATTCACTGCATCTTGAGCAAAATCATGACCGTCTACCGTGTAACCTTTAATACAAATAAATAAACTTTTTGGTTGCACACTTCTTGAATCGTTGGAAATATCCTTAATAGTATTTGGCAATTGTCCAATTACTTGTTTTAGTGGTATGACGCTCAATAATTCTTCTGTAATCATTTTTCTTCCTCCGTATATCCAATGGTAAGTTACGATATAAACTCACTTTTCTATGTAGCAACGGTGTATATTGTTATTAATAAACATTTTCTTTAATGATAATAATCATATCAAAAATAGATAATATTCGACAAAAATAATTTTTGAAATATGAATTTTTTAGAATTGTGTCGAATTTTGACGACATAAGCCGATTTTTTTCAAAATAAATACGCTATGGAATTCAATTTATTTCAGGATTTTTCGAACTAATTTCACTTTTTGTTTATATGGTGGAAATAATAAGTTATTAGCAAATTTAGATGAACGCTTCAAAATCGATTTTGCATGGGTAAACGTTTCAAAACTCGCTTTTCCATGGTAACTGTTCATTCCAGAAGTGCCTACGCCTCCGAAAGGTAAATAGATATTGCCTACGTGAGTCACCGTATCGTTTATACAACCTCCACCAAAAGGCAACTCTTGTAAAAAATAATCAATTCGTTTTTCGTCTTCTGAAAAGAAATAAGCTGCTAACGGTTTTGGAAGTTTTCGAATTTGCTCAATTGCTCTTGTTAAATCGTCGTACTTCAATACAGGCAATAACGGTCCAAATATTTCATCTTCCATAACAGGACTTTGCCAACTTATATTTTCAATGATGGTAGGCTCGATATATAAATCCTTTCTGTCCGTTCTTCCGCCAAAAGTGACATTGTGCTTTTCCGATTGTAAAAGTTTTGCAAGTCGATCAAAGTGTCGTTCATTGACGATTCGTCCGTAATCTTTACTTAATTGAGGATTCTTTCCATAAAAACTAACAATTGCTTGCTTTAGTTTTTTCATAAATTTTTCATAAATCGAAGAATGGACTAGAAGATAATCAGGTGCGACGCAAGTTTGTCCAACATTGTTAAATTTGCCCCATGTAATTCGTTTTGCTGCAACATCAAGATTTGCACTTTTATCTACTATTGTAGGGCTTTTTCCACCTAACTCAAGAGTAATTGGTGTAAGCCGTTCAGCCGCAGCACGCATGACAATTTTTCCGACCGAGACGCTGCCTGTAAAGAAAATATAATCAAAAGGAGCATGAATCAATGCATTTACTTCTTCCTTCTCTCCTTCAACAACTCGTATATACCGCGAATCAAAGGTTTCTTCAATAATTTTTTTAATGATTTGAGCAGTATGAATAGCAGACTCAGAAGGTTTTACAATGGCAGTATTTCCACCAATTATAGCTCCAATTAACGGCTCCATCACTAATTGGAACGGATAGTTGAAAGGACCAATAATCAATACAACACCATATGGTTCTCGAATAATCATGCTCTTTGCCGGTTGAAAGTGGAATGGCGTTTTCACTTCCACAGGTTTTGCCCACTCATCGATAGACTTGATCATATGTTGAATGCTGTGCAACACGAAACCCACTTCATTAGAATAAGCTTCGAATTCGCTTTTTCTTAAATCCAAATTTAATGCTTTTAATATTTCACTTTCATACTTTTTGATTGTATTTCTCAAGTTTAGTAATTGTTTTTTTCGATATTCTATATCCCTTGTTTGCCCCGAATAAAAAAAATCCTTTTGTTCTCGAATCATAACTTCCACATCATATATATCAAATTTCATTATTTCCTCCCGAATACATAAATTAATTTTTTCAGTCCATACTAACTACAGTAATATTACTACAACTTATTGAAGAACTCCTTTTAAAAATTAGCAATGGAGGTTCTTTAACAAGAATTTTTGAAGAGGGGGCAATGATGTATGATTTCGACTGAATATTGGTGGGAAGAAATTTTTTCTGGACCCTTGGCTATCGGAATAAATGAAGAAAAAATTCATCAATTAGAGGACGAATCGTTTTTATACTTTAAAGAACAATTACCACAAGAGGAAAATAATTATACTGGTGAGGAAACAGAAAATTAAACATTTAAATAAATAAGAACAGGCTGGGCATGTCTCACCCCAGCCTTTATTATGGTTCATCATCGACCGGCAACATTTCTCCTTCAGGTCCTAATTCCTTTGGAGGAACATCTTGAAATGTTTCCCCTTCTTCCTCTAAATCTCGCATTTTATGTGCAATACGGCTCGCAGCACATGCGGAAATACTAGCCACTAAATCATCTAAAAATGTATGGACTCCTTTGCCAGCTTTTGTGTCTAACTTTTTAATAATACCGATTTTATTTTTATCTAAATGACCATAAGTCGTTAATGCAATACTTCCGTATGTCAAAACAGAACCTAAAGCAATCGTTTCATCGACACCAAACAAACCCTCATCATTTTCAACAAGCGCTTGAAGTGGTTCTGAAAGCATCTTTTTTTCTGCCAATTCATCTAGTTCTATGCCGACAAGTATTGCATGTTGAACTTCCCGCTTCATAATAACGCGCTCAACGGAATTAATGCAATGTTCTAAAGTTAAGCCATGATTATATGGTGACTGCATTTCATACACAATTTCAGCTATATCTTCAATTGTTACGCCTCTTCTTTGTAATGCTTCCTTAGCTGCTTTCGTCACGTAATTCGAATGTACTCGACTTTTTTTCTCTTGCATTTGTGAATCCTCACTTTATTTGAATTTTCCTTTATAATGCTTATTTTAAATATTCTCTTATTTCATAATACACGATATTTTCGAATTATGATACAATTATGAACAACTGTTTTAAGGAGGATAAAAGGTGGAAAAAGGATCTATTCAAGAAATACCATTTTATAGTAATGCATTAGATGAACACTTTGAGTTGCTTGTATATACTCCTGGAAATTATACCCCTCTCTATAAATATAACATTTTAATTGCTTCAGATGGAAAAGATTACTTCCAATTAGGTGGAATTTCTCGTATTGCTGATGAATTAATGGACAATTATGAAATTGAAAACTTAATTATCGTCGGAGTGCCTTACAAAAATGCACAAGATCGTAAGAGAAAATACATACCGACAGGAGATCAACATGCTGCTTATTTGAAATTTTTAGCACATGAGCTAGTACCATTCATTGATAATGAATTTTCAACAACAGCGCTTGGTGCTAGTCGAGGGTTAATTGGAGATTCCATGGCAGCAACTGTATCTCTTCTTGCTGCAATCAAATATCCACATACTTTTGGCAAAGTTATTTTACAATCACCTTATGTAGATGAATGGGTATTAAAAGCAGTTGAGGAAGCACCGACTCATAATACGTTGTCAATTTATCATGTTATAGGAAAACAAGAGAAGGAAGTTGTAACACTTGATAAAGAAGTGAAGGATTTCCTAACACCTAATCGGGAATTAAATAAATTGTTACACTCTAAAAATTATCTCAATATATTCTACGATGAGTTTGATGGCAACCATACATGGAAATACTGGAAACCAGATTTAAGAAGAGCACTTTGCAAAACTTTTGGAATATAAAATAATGTATTCTCCGGGCATTATTTGCTATACTTAAGTAAAATTTGCATTTTAGGGAGGAAAGCGGATGAAGTTAAGTGTTGTGGCATTTCCATCAAAAAAACTGCAAGATTTGGCGAATACTTATCGCAAACGATATGATTCCCATTATTCAAAAATTACCCCTTATATTACGTTAAAAGAAGCCTTTGAAGTGGATGAATCACAAATTGAAAGTGTTTCAAATACAATCAAATCCATTACAAATAAATATGGTCCGCTAAAAATACATGCATCGAAGGTCAGCTCGTTCTTTCCAACAACGAACGTCATTTACTTTAAAATTGAGCTAACGGATCAATTGCAAAACATTCACGATGATTTATATAAAGAAATCAACATTGGTGAACCAAAACATGTGTTTATCCCACACATTACAATCGGTCGTGATTTAACGGAGACAGAACATGACGATATTTATCCTCAATTGCGTATGATTGGTATTGATGAAAAGGAAGAAATTGACCGCATACACCTAATTTATCAATTGGAAGATGGGTCTTGGACAACGTACGAAACATATAAATTAACTGGAGAATTATAATCAAATTCATTGACACTTAAAAGCAGCTTAGCTTAACAATGGGCGAGTTTTTTAATTCGCTCATTTTCTTTTCTCAAAAAACTGCATGAATACAAATGTAAGAGCCTTCTGAAAAGTCTTTTGAGAACTCTCCTTTTCAATGAGGAAACTTGTTTCAAATACCGCAGAAACAAAGATTGATAATCATAAGAAGTGAGGGTGTCTGGAAAGTCGAAAACTTTCTAGACACCCTCTTTCTACATTATCCTAACATTCTTTGAATGCTACTTAAATCTAATGATTCTCCATTATTTATAATTGAATTCACAATTTGATCTTCTAATTCCTTAGAAATCGGCTTATTTGCTAACTGACTAACTCGGCGAACAATTTTACGCACTTGCTTTTCATTTGTAAAATCCGCATGTTGTATCGCATTTGCTAGTGCAAATATTTCTTCCATGCTTACGCCAGTCTTTTTTTCAATTTGTTTAAAAAAATGATTCATGTTTCCCCTCCTTACCACTTACATGCTCCTACAATTATTAATAAGATGAATAATACAACGAGTAGTACAAACATGTTACCGTTGTATTTACATTTACTTTTATAATATGCAGGACTTACATATGAGGGTGCACAATAGTCATAGGCTGGCATAATTTGTTGATATTGTTGTTGGCATCCACATTTATTCCACATAAAAAATCCCCTCCTTTCTATACAGTCGTAGTGTATGCATAGCTACAACGTTAAGGAGGGGTAATCGTCTAGTTGACTTTTCCTTTCGGCTTAAAAATTAACGCTGCAATAAACCCGAAAACAATGGCAGAACTAATACCTGAACTTGTTACTTCAAACATTCCAGTTAATACGCCTACCCAGCCATGTTTTTCGGCTTCTGCAATTGCTCCTTGGGTTAATGAATGTCCAAAAGATGTAATGGGTATTGTCGCTCCAGCACCCGCTAAGTCGATTAAAGGTTGATACCATCCTAATCCAGAAATAATTGAACCCGCAACAACTAGAATAGATAAAGTTTTTCCTGGTGTCATTTTTCCGACATCCATTAATAACTGACCTATAGCACAAATCAATCCGCCTACAATAAATGCAAGTAAAAAGTCAATGAATATCATCTTTATGCCCTCACTCCATCGTCACTTCGATTGCATGGGCAGTACAAGGAATTGTCTCCCCTTGTTGGAAAGTTAGTGGGGAGAGAAGAGAACCTGTCGCTACAAGCAATACTCGTTTATAACGCCCATCTTTTAATTGCTGAAGTATATAACTGAAATATACTGAAGCAGAACATCCAGCTCCACTAGCCCCAGCTAAAAAGGATTTATCTTCTCCGTAAAATTCTGCCCCGGCATCGCGGAAGATATTTAATTCTTCTTGGGTTGCACCTGTTTCAACAAACATTCTTTTTAATATTTCTAATCCGATTTTCCCTAAATCTCCTGTCATGATGACATCATAGTCTTTTATTGTTTGTTTCCGTTTTTCTAGATGTTTGGTAATGGTGTCATATGCAGCAGGCGCCATTGCAGCTCCCATATGAAACGGATTCGTTTGTCCATAATCTACAACTTTTCCAACAGTCGCAGCTACAATTGAAGGATTTTTCGGATTATGTTTCCCAATTAAAGTAAAGCCTGCTGCCGTCACAGTCCATTGGGCAGTCGCTGGTTTTTGAGCACCGTAATAAATAGGATAACGGAATTGTCTTTCAGTTGAATTATGTTGGCTGGAAGCACCTGCAATAGCGTGTTTTGATGCTCCTAATTCTGTCAGTAAACAAGCAATAATGACCGATGAAACCGATGTTGCACATGCTGAAAATAAACCTATAAAAGATGCAGCTATTTCTTTTGCTGCAAAATTCGTTGGCGTCATTTGATTCACCAAATCACCCGCTAAAAAGAAATCGATATCCAAGTTATTTAAACTCGCTTTTTTTAATAAAATTTGACATGCTTCTTCAATCATTTTTGCATTACCTTGCTCGTTTGTGGTTTGATGCCATCGTTCATCTTCAACAACAGAATCGAAATAAGAATAAAAAACACTCTTTCTTTCCAAAGGCCCTGCGACAGCTGCGCTTGCGATGATAGACGGTTTGCTCTGAAATATGATTACCATTCGATAACACCCATTGTTACAAGAATTAATTTAATGAGGGAGACAACAAAAGCTGAAGAAACGCCAAATAATATAACCGAACCAGCTAATTTAAACATATTGCCTCCCACTCCAAGCACAAATCCTTCTGTTCGGTGTTCAATTGCTGCTGAGATGACTGCGTTCCCAAATCCTGAAACTGGAACAGCACTTCCAGCTCCTGCAAATTGACCGATTTTTTTATATAAGCCAAAACCAGTCAATAACATGGAAATGAAAATAATTGTCGCAGCTGTCGGGTTCCCAACCGTTTTTTCTGTAAAATCAAAAAAGATAATGTAAAAGTAGGTAATAGCATGTCCAATTGTACATATAAGGCCGCCAACTAAAAATGCTTTTAACACGTTTTTCACATAGGGCGTTGGAGGGGTAATTTCCTGCTCAATCTTTTCAAATTGTTCCTGATTCATTACGTTTCCTCCTTTTTCAATTTTTTTAGCTTTTCCAATTTCTCCTTCACCTTTTCGCTGTCTTCTTCTTTCAAAAGTTTTTGCGCTTCCCAATAAAGTTTGTAATCCGAGGAAACAGTGATGTCGTATTCAGGCAAGATCTCTTCCAGCTTCTTTTTTAAATTTTTTTCAATTTTTGTTTTTTTATAATCCAACCAAGGTTTTGCTTGAACTGCTACCAACAATTGGTCTTCCACAAAAATGGCTCTTCCGCTGTTTATTTCATCTTCATTTTTAATAATTGCAGCAACTTCTTTCACTTCTTCACCATTTGCATTATTTACTTCAAGTGTTTTTTCATCATTGCATCCCACTAATAAAATCGAAATAAAAATAGGAAGTAGCAATTTTTTCAAGTTCCATCCCCCTTTTTAATGTCATTATGCGTTATCATAAAAAAAACTATTCAAGAAAAATGACCTAATTGTTATGGCCATAGACAATCGCCCTTATTTCAATCGCACTTTTACATATTGTAGATTGAACAAAATTAAGTGAGGTGACATGATAATGGGTTGTGGAAAAAAACATTTTGAGAGTTCATCTCATCATGGTCGTCGTCATGAAGGATGCATTTGTGAAGTAGTAGAAACAATATTAGAACTTCAAAATCATGTAGTGAAAGATGATGATGATACTTGTGGAACAAGCTGCTTCTTAGAACCTCTTGGGGGAATTAACAATAAAAATCGTCGCAACCATGCAGATACTCGCGTATTTATGTTACTAACAGAAGATGGTTCTCCATTTAAAGTAATGTTCTGCGATAAAGAATATGGTTGGTACAAAACGCCATTCTTCAGAGTGGAAGATATGTTCGGTGATTGCTGTGCTACACTTAGAGCAATTGCTCCAACAAGCGAAGCATGTGAACCAATATCAGCAGTAGATGGAGAGACACTAGATGCTGGAGCAATGATGGATTGCTACCAATTCAAGAAAACAGATACTTGCGTAACAGTTGATCTATCACGTTTTGCTGGAATTCAATGCATTGCTGACGTAAATTTACACATTAACAAGTAAGGAATAACATCCACCAAGAGGAAGGGGCAGCTTGCTCCTTCTTTTTATTTACTTTTATTGATTTACTCTTGAAAATCTTCTTGAATCTCTTATAGGTATTAAGTGAGCTGAATTCTAGTGATAATCCAGTACAAGAAAATCGTCTTAAAATGCAATTGAAACTGCTGAAGCTAGATAATTTTGTCACGAAATAAAATGAGTTGCATATTTTATGAAAAAAGGATGTGCATCAGTGGAAGAACCATTACTATTTATTCAAACCCCTCCTTTTTATTACATCGATGTTGATGAAGACACGGAAGAAGCGTCTCTTGAAGAAAGTACTTCTGTTTATGAAATTACGCGTAGAGAGCAAATTAAAAATTCCGTTATTGCAAGGCAATTGCATTATTTTTCACAACCCATCAACCGTAAAAATCGTCACTTAATTTTCCATTTAAACAATGGTGAAAAAATTACAGGAATCATTGAAGGGTTAGATGGCATTTTGATTAAAATCCGTACACAAGACGACTTGAAAACCATTAATGCCAACGATATCGAAACAATTACCGTATCATCCAAAAAAGCTTTTAAATAATTTTGTTGTAGGGAATTTGCCTTCTATAATTTTCAATATTTAGTTTCGTCCACTCCCCCGATAATTTTTCATTGAAAAAGAAAAAATCTGCTCTTCCATTTAAAAGCAGATTTTTTCTTTCCATTTTTCTATGAAGGTTTACAACTGTCCTAACAGTAACGTTGCCAATCCTAAATAAATTAAAATACTTGTAATATCATTTAAAGTCGTAATAAACGGGCCTGATGCGACTGCTGGGTCGATGCCTAATTTATGAATCAACAACGGAATAAAGGAGCCAGCAATCGTTGCTACAAAAATCGAACAACAGATAGCTGTCCCAACAAGCAACCCGATTAGTAAGGATTGCTTCCAAACAAACACAACTCCTACTACGATCAAACCACAAACAATCCCTGTGATTAATCCGGTTCCCATTTCACGAAAAATCATTTTTAGTTTGCTTTTTTCATCAATTTCTCCCGTTGCAATTCCTCGAACAACGACAGCTAGAGCTTGCGTACCACTATTTCCGCTAGTTCCAGAAATGAGAGGAATAAATAAAGCAAGCAACGCTACTTTCTCAAGCGTTTCTTCAAACTGGCCCATTAATGTCGCTGTAATCATTCCTAAAAATAGCAACATTATTAGCCATGGCAATCGTTGTTTTGCAGCTTTGAATGGACTTGAAGCAATATCATCAATATCGGAAATACCGGCTAATTTTGAATAGTCGTCGCTTGCTTCTTCATCAATGACATCAATAATATCGTCTACAGTAATAATCCCTTGCAATACGAGATTGTCATCAACAACTGGAAAAGCAAGGAAATTGTAATCTTTAAAGATTTGGGCAATTTTTTCTTGATCATCTGTAACCTTTGCATAAACAACTCGATCACTCATGATATCTCGAATAAATGCATCTTCATCTGCAACAATTAAGTCTCTTAGCGATAAAACTCCTGTTAATCGATGAGATTCATCGACAACGAACACATAATAAATTGTTTCTGCATCTGGTGCCTCTTGACGAAGCACATTCATCGCCGATCGTACCGTTGAATTTTCTTGAATTGATACATATTCCGTCGTCATGATGGAACCGGCTGTATATTTTTCATACCCCAGCAACTCTGTAATTTCTTCTTTCGTTTCTTCATCCATCAATTCAAGAAAACTATTTCGATCATCTTGATCTAATTCATTTAATACATCCACCACATCATCTGTATACATGTAAGACAACATTTTTGCCGCATATGTGGGGTCCATTTCTTTAATAAAATGTTCAACTTCTTCATCATCCAATTCAATGGCTTCATAAATTTCCGCCATTTCTTCGGGAGACAAAAAATGATACATTGTCCTGCGTATGTCTGGTCCAACCTTAACATAAAATTTTGCCCGCTCATACGCATGAAGTGATAAAAAATGCTTCCGGAATTCATCAATATTTTCTTCAATTAAATTTTGGAACAGCTGCTCCTCATCATAAGAAACATCCCGTTTTTCATCTTTTTCTTCGATCATTTTGTCCCCCTCCTCTCAACCTAAATGATAGGTTGCATTTTTAATCTCGACAATAAAATTTTTATGAATATTTTTGTGTATTTGCAGAAAAAAAGATGCTCGAATAACTCGAACATCTAATTATGGATTATTTTTTTCATGGATTCAACTAGTTCACTAGAAAAAATAATTTTTTTCTTCAATAACGGATGAATCATTTCCAAGTATACGCAATGAAGGGCTTGACGATTTAATATATGTTTACTTCCTCCATATAATTCGTCGCCTACAAGCGGATGCCCGATATGCGACATATGAACACGAATTTGATGGGTTCTTCCAGTATGTAATCGTAGACGAACATGTGAAAGTGACTCATTTTGATAAATGAAGCGGTTTATTACTTTCACATCGGTATGTGCATATTGTCCATCTTCTCTTACTTCCCGTTCGATTATACTTGAATCTTTCCTGCCTATTGGGAGAATAATGGAAAGATCCTTTGAAACATGTCCATGTACAATGGCTTCATATTCTTTTATGATTTGCCCCTTTTGCAATTGTGTACTCATTAAGTGATGAATATGCCGATGTTTTGCAATACAAACAAGCCCAGTAGTATCCCGATCTAATCTAGTCACAACATGGACGGTGGAATCAATTCCTTGTTCCAAAAAATATCCATAAACAAAATTAGCGATACTTCCCGTCGGATGTTCCCTTGAAGGAATGGTATTAATAAAAGGCGGTTTATCAATAATTAACAATGCATCATCTTCATAAACAATATTTAATTGTCCATTCTCTGGTTTTAGATGCTCGCTCGCCTGTTCTTCAGGGAAAATGATTGTAATTTCATCCCCTTTCGAAAGGATGTGGCGAACATTTTGTTCTACACCGTTCACTAAAATTTTACCACCGCGAAATTTGATTGCCGTTAATGCCCTGCTCGAAATATCTTGTTTTAAAATCGCTTCTCTTAATAATTGTCCATCTTCCATTGCTTGAAACTGCAGTTTAAATGGCATTTGAATCACTCACTTGCAATAAAGGAATCATGAACCCTTTCCCAAAATGGAAACGGACGGAACCTTGCAAATCGCACTTTCTCTTTTGCCACTTTGAAAATGATATAATCTAATTCATTGTGGTCTAATTGCAGATGGTCTATTGTCATTGTGAACGTTTGGTTTTTGACCGGTTTTAATTTACATGTATGATGGGCTGGTAACACTAGGGAGGATCCGATTGTACGGAAAACGCGGTTATTGATTGATGCCATTTCCGTCACTTGAATCGCTTGCAATGTAGGATGAATGATTGCGCCGCCTAATGCTTTATTATACGCTGTACTTCCTGATGGGGTTGAAATACATAAACCATCACCGCGGAAACGTTCAAAATGGCGATCATTTAGAAACACATCCATCACTAACGTCACGTTGGGCGATTTAATCGTTGCCTCATTGAGTGCAAGATAACTACTGATTTCAGTATGATTGCACACATTCACTTCCAATAATGGATATTCAACGACCTTATATTGATTTTTCGCAATACTTAATACTAACTTTTCCAATTCAGAAGGTTTCCAATCTGCGTAAAATCCTAAATGCCCAGTATGAATCCCTACAAAAGCCACTTTATCCAATCTTTTCACATGGTTGTGGAAAGCATGCAAAAGAGTACCGTCTCCGCCAATGGAAATGACAATATCCGGTTCTACTTCATCCAATATTAATCCGAAATCCTGTAAGTAATTTTTTGCAAGTTCCTTCAATTCATTTGATTGAGAATCATTGCGTGATTGAATAGAAAATTTCAAATTATTCACGCTCCCTTTCCTCTCGGATCTTTGGATTTTGAGCTTCCTTATTTTCACTAAAATACGCCTGTGCTTCTTGTATTTCATAACGGATTGATGACATTTCTTCATCTAGTTGGAATGCTGCCTCAGCCGCACGTTTTAGGCGTAATTTAATTTCTTCAGGAAAATCGCCCTTATATTTATAATTTAAAGAATGTTCGATTGAAGCCCAAAAATTCATGGCTAACGTACGTATTTGTATTTCTACTAATACCGTCTTTTTCCCACTGACCGTTTCCACTGGATACTCTGCAATCATATGATATGAACGATAACCACTTGGTTTTTTATGAGTAATATAATCTTTTTCTTCAATTACTTTCAGGTCATCTCGCTGGCGAATTAAATTAACAACCGTTGTGATATCATCAACAAATTGACACATAATGCGAATACCAGCGATGTCTTGCAACTCCCTTGCTAATTGTTCTGAAGGTTCAAAGGGAATTCCTTTTTCAAAACTTTTATCATATATACTTGCTAATGGTTTCACTCGACCAGTAACAAATTCAATGGGTGAAGTTGTGCCTTCTGCAGAAAACTGAGATCTCATCCCTCTAAATTTCACTTTTAGTTCATCGACTGCTTGTTTATAAGGTCCTAGGAAGCGTTCCCATTGCCCCATAAAAATCCCCCCAATACGCTACAAAAACTCAATCAATTATTGTGCTTCTAATATTTCACGAAAAGTTTCTTCTACTGCTTGTACAAATTCATCACCGTAATTGCCATTTCCTTCAATGTTATATATGAGCATTTCTAATTCATTCGAAAAATTATGTAATAGTATGGATTCATTATCTAAAATTAATATCGAATCTTTCTTCTTTTTTATCATTTCTACTAATGCACGCCACACTTTTTTAGGAAATTGTAAATAACTATATTCGTTGTCTTCTTCAACGACATAAATAAAAGCAAGCTCGTCAGAATCCGTTAACACTTGTCCTGCCGGCTGAATTTGTATTTTGGAGTGATTTTTGCTTAAACTAAAATAAAGTTCATCATTTTCAAAACGATAATCATCAACGACATAAACGTTGCGCATTTATAACAATCCCTTCCTACCATTTCTCCTCATATTTTAACATAGCAGGAACTATTTTCGATAAAAAGGTTCAATAAAATGCATAAATGAAAGGGATAAAGTCATGAGTCAACAGTATGAAATTGAATTTAAAAACATGTTAACAAAAGAACAATATGAACAATTATTAACAGAGTTCAACATTCAAAAACATCAAATCGTTCGACAAGTTAATCACTATTTTGATACAGAAAATTGGCACTTGAGGAAATTTTCCAGTGCTCTACGCATTCGAGAACAAAAAGGAAAATATTTTTGTACTTTAAAAGAGAAAACGGCAAAACATATTCATCTTGAAACAACGGACATTTTAACACAACAACAAAGGGATGATATGCTTTCTGGCAAGGGATTTTGGGCACCTTCTGTCAAGGAAAGATTACTGCGATTGCAAGTGCCTATTGAAGATTTACGCCCCTTTGGAACATTGACAACAGATCGGGCTGAGGTGCCATATGAGGGGGGAATTCTTGTTTTTGACCATTCCTTCTATTTGCACTGCGATGATTATGAGGTAGAATATGAAACAAATAACCCGACAGTAGGGGAGAAACGGTTTTTATCTTTTTTACAAGAACGAAATATCGATATACAAATAGCTGACAAAAAAATCGCCCGATTTATGAAAGCTGTCCAAGAGAAAGGAGTACAGTAAATGGATGCAACAATGATGAAAACCATATTAGAAATTGACGCATTGCGTTCCCTAAATAGCTCTTCTATCAATGCAACGACTGAGGAAGGTTTATTTGCAGAAATGCTAGAAGAAATATTGGCTACTACCCAAAATAGCGATAATCCAGAAAAAGCCCTACTTGAAGCGATTGAAAACTTTTCTTATAAAAACGGACTAAATGATGATGCAAAAGATTATATTTCAAAATTCATATTATCTAGCCCAAATCCGTACATAACAACATCCTATTCTCAATCTAACGCTTCCGAATCAGAAGCAAATATCGATTCAGCAACGCACGGAGATTATCGTGAAATGATTCAAAGAGCATCTGCCAAATACGGTATTCCTGAAAAATTAATTATGGCAGTTATAAAACAAGAATCGAACTTTAATCCAAATGCAGTAAGCTCAGCTGGGGCTACCGGGCTTATGCAATTGATGCCAGGTACCGCAAAATATTTAGGTGTAACGAATACGAAAGACCCTGAACAAAACATCATGGGTGGTACAAAATATTTGCGTCAAATGCTCGATCAATTTGATAATGACTTGGAACTGGCTTTAGCTGCATATAATGCAGGACCTGGTAATGTAAAAAAATATGGAGGCATTCCTCCATTTAAAGAAACTCAAAACTATGTTAAGAAAGTGTTAAATTATTATCGAACAATGTAGTTGGATAATTTCTATATTTCCCCTCAATTATCAACACTTGCTGAAAGCGATTTGTTTGAGAAAACGGTGAGTCGTTGATAGAATGAAATATAACGAATCAAGGTTTTCATAGTCGATCACAATTCGTACATGCGGGAAAAGAGTATAAAAGGAGTTTACACCTATGAATCGAAAGTATATGGTTCCTTATGAGGAAATTGGTGCTGAAAAGTTAGAAAAGCTTATTCATGCATTTTATAAACGAGTTGATGTCCATCCATTACTCCGTCCATTGTTTCCAGAAGATTTAAAAGAAACAATTCGCAAACAAATACAATTCCAAACGCAATATTTAGGTGGTCCGAATTTATATACTCAAGAACATGGTCATCCGATGATGAGAGCAAGACATATGCGCTTTAAAATCACTCCAGACCATGCTCAAGCTTGGCTGGAATGTATGAGTGAAGCGATGGATGAAGTAGGACTTGAAGGCCCATTTCGCGAACAATATTTCCAACGTCTTGTTTTAACAGCGCATCATATGATTAATACTCCGAGTGAGGATGAGGGGGGATTAGATTGAATAATATCCAGCTACTGTCAGAACCTGTCGCATCCACGAAGAGGACAAAACCAATTGAACTTTATATTTTTATTGACCCGCTTTGTCCAAATGCCTTTAAATTACAGTCAATGTTAAAAAAGCTACAATTGGAATACGAGCATTATTTCACTTGGCGATACGTACTGAGCACAGAATTACAAACTTTAAACTGTGTTACTAGACGTATCAAAGGGTGCTTAACAGGTACTGATGTGGATATTACTCATCCTGCCTTACCCTCACTTGCCATTAAAGCAGCAGAATTACAAGGTAAAAAAGCAGCAAATCGTTATATTCGAAAATTGCAGGAACATGCATTGTTGGAAACTAAAAATGTTCATTCCTATTCAGCTTTAGTAGAAATTGCGAAGGAAGCAACATTAGACCAAGAGGAATTTATTAAAGATTTCGGATCAAAAGAAGCGGTGCGTGCTTTTCAATGCGATTTATATATCACTCGCGAAATGGAAGTTGATGAAGTGCCGAGCATTGTATTCTTTAATGAATGCATTGAAGATGAAGGTCTAAAAGTAAGTGGAATGTATTCCTATGAAATATACGTTCAAATATTGCAGGAAATGTTGGATGAAGAAATCGTCAGTAAACCGTTACCAACATTCGAAGAGTTATTCCAACGTTTTCAATACTTAACAACCGATGAAGTGGCAAGCATCTATTCGATATCCATGAGTGATGCGGAAAGAGAATTGAAAAAACGGATGTTACAACAAAAAATCGAACGTGTTTCAAATGATGCTGTTACATTATGGCGTTTAAAATCATCTTCTTTTTCACTCTAGTAATTGTGGATTAAATTTTTGATAATGATAGAATATCTAGATGCTTTTCTGAATGTAGACATGATATAGCATGTCTACGTTTTTTTTTAACCAAAGCTATGTTATTAAACGAGAAAGTTCTATTAGAGTTCTTATGGTGCGAATGTATCATTGATGAAAAATCGAGTAGGAGGGAGCGATTAACTCCCGTCCTCTCACACCACCGTACGTACGGTTCCGTATACGGCGGTTCAATTAAGATCATTGACGCAAGTTTTCATAACGAGCTTCAAGACTTTTCAGCCCTTGGTTTCTCCAATAGGAGTTACCAAGGGTTCTGTGTAATATTGGACTATTTGAAATACGCCAATAACTCTTCCGAGTATTTCCCCATTCATACGCTTGCCCTTGTGGTACGCCAAGTTGAATAAGGTTGCGTATCTTTGTTTTCGGTTTCTTCCAGTTCTTCCATAGACACATTCGAAGTCTTCTACGAATCCATTTATCTAATCCAAGGAATATAGATTTGGTGTCTGCTAACGCAAAATATCCACACCATCCCATTAGATATTGATTCAGTTTCTGAATGCGGTATTCCATCGGGTAGGGCATCTTGCGTGATGTGATTTCACGAACTTTATTCTTCACTCGTTTAAGGCTTTCTTTTGCGATACGAACCTTTGGCTCTTTATGATAGGTAAAGCTAAATCCTAGAAACTTACGTTTCCATGGACGTTCGACCGCTGATTTCTTTTCATTTACTTTCAGTCGTAGTTTTCCTTCAATAAATCGCTGGATACTTGCCATTGTGCGAAGTCCTGCTCGTTTACTTTTCACGTAAATGTTACAGTCATCCGCATATCGAACGAATTTGTGTCCTCTTCTTTCCAATTCTTTATCTAGTTCATCTAGTACAATGTTAGATAGTAGCGGACTTAATGGTCCTCCTTGTGGAGTTCCCTCAAATGTGCTTGACACCACACCATTAATCATGACGCCCGATTGTAAATACTTACGAATCAATTTCAGTAATGGTTTATCTTGGATTCTCTTCGCGAGTGTACCCATTAATCTGTCATGGTTGACCTTATCAAAGAATTTCTCCAAGTCCATATCTACGACCCATCGATGTCCATCTCTTATATATTCTTTCGCTTTCCTCACCGCATCATGAGCACTTCGGTTTGGTCGAAATCCGTAGCTGTTTTCAGAGAATGTAGGGTCATACACTTTTGAAAGTACTTGGGCGATTGCTTGTTGAATCAAACGGTCTGTTACGGTAGGGATTCCTAGTAAACGAACACCGCCGTCTGGTTTCGGGATTTCGACTCTGCGGACTGGCATTGGTTCATAAGTTCCCTTGAGAATTGCCTCCTTAATAGATAGCCAGTTTTCGACTATGTGCTGTCGTAAGTTTTGTACGGGCATCATATCTACTCCATGGCTTCCTTTATTCTGTTCTACACGTTTTAATGCTTGAAGCATGTTCTCCCGTGACAGGATTTGATTCAAAAGCATCGTTATTCTCCTTCCGTGAATAGCTGTTCTCTTTATGCCAGTGGTCACTCCACCCTCCAAGAGGTCCCCCACGGGATTCACCGCTTCCTTCCTCAAGTGAGGTACTACGTTTTCTGTGTTCATCATGACTCACTGAATGCCAAGGGCTATTCTCTCTTAATTGTTCGGTCCTTCTTAGTTGTTCTAGACCAACTAATACTATGACCTCTGCTGACTTCTGACGGTTCAGCTACTTATCACTAAGTAGGTTATGAAGCGTACTTCACCTATCCGCCAGACCTCCCCGGGTAAGTACATGCACTTTCACACCATCTATCCGCCTCATTTACTCGATATGACCTTCGACAGAAAGAGCTTTGTTTTGTTTCGCAAACTCACTCAATCATACCTAGCCTTATATGAGGTTCGTGTTCCTCGGACCGGTGTTTTGCCTCCAGCTTCCTTCAGATTCCGCGTCACCACGGACACCCTTGCTCTTGGCTAACCTCTACTTCTGTCTTCGGGGTTCGGGACTTACACCCTATAGTTCATGTACATGCCGGGCGCACGAAAGTAAAAGAGGCATTTGCTGCAGCAAATGCCTCCTTACACAAAGGGGATGGGAGAAATGTTCACGTTCAAACAAAGGGGTGTATGTTTGATATGTGATTTATTTCACGTTTTTAATTTATCATGAAATAATAATTTGTGCAATAAAGTTTAATGGAATTTCACAAATTCGACATAATGTAAACACTTTCATGAAACTTGCAAAAATTATTGAAAAATTAGGAACAAACAACATTGTAAAAGCTATATATTTACTTCAAAAAACGTTCACATTCTCTAAATAAAATCGTCAAAAAAATTATACATTAAAAACTTTTATTTCAAGAAAAAAAGCTTCAAAAGAGATTTTATTAACTCTTTTGAAGCTTTTTTATTTATTTTATTGTGTAGTTTACCGTATGAGTTATACAGTATTTCACTATTTCAATAACAGTGATTCTAATTCATTGAGTTTTTCTTCAAATACTTTGCAAGCTTGAGCGATTGGTTCTCTTGATTCCATATCTACACCAGCTTTACGCAATACTTCAATTGGGAAATCAGAACATCCCGCTTTTAAGAAGTTGTTAATATAACGATCCACTGCTGGACGTCCTTCTTCTAAAATTTGACGGCTTAAAGCAACAGCTGCACTTTGCCCTGTTGCATATTGATATACATAGTAATTGTAATAGAAGTGTGGTATTCTCGCCCATTCTAAGCCAATTTCTTCATCTACCGTCATTTCATCGCCGAAATATTGTTTATTTAAATCATAATAAATTTCTGTAAGATGTTCAGCAGTAAGCGCCTCACCATTTCGATCCATTTCATGAATCATATGTTCAAATTCAGCAAACATTGTTTGGCGATAAACCGTACTTCTGAAACTATCGAGCCAATGATTGAGCAAGTAAACTTTCACTTGTTTATCTTCCGTCGTTTTTAATAAATAATCGAATAAAAGCTCCTCGTTACATGTAGAAGCTACTTCCGCCACGAAAATGGAGTAATCCGCATAAGGATACGGTTGATTTTTCCGAGTATAGTAACTATGCATACTATGTCCAAATTCATGGGCTAACGTAAATAAATTATCAATATTATTTTGCCAGTTCATTAATACGTACGGATTCGTGCCGTATGTCCCTGAAGAATATGCTCCGCTTCGTTTTCCTTTATTCTCCATTACATCTACCCAGCGGCTATTTAATCCTTCTTGGACGATAGTTTGATATTCTTCCCCTAATGGAGCAAAGCTTTTCACCATAATATCTTTTGCTTTTTCATAAGGCATATCCATTTTCACTTTTTTCACAAGAGGTACGAATAAATCATACATGCGCAATTCATCCACATCGAGCACTTTTTTACGCAATGATACATAGCGGTGAAGTGCTGGTAAGTATTCGTGGATCGTTTCAATTAATTGATCATAGACCTTTTCAGGTATATGGTTACCTGCTAATGCGCGATGACGAGCAGAATCGTAGTTCCGGATTCTTGCATAAACATTATGTGATTTTACGTTGCCTGCTAATGTGGAAGCAAAAGTATTAATATACTTGCCGTACGTATCATACATCGCTTTAAAAGCATTTTTTCTTACTTCACGATCTTCACTTTCTAAAAATGTGATGTAGTTTCCATGAGTCAGTTGTACTTCTTCGCCATCTTCATTCTTAATAGTTGGAAACTCTAAATCTGCATTATTCAAAGCGCTGAAAGTAGTACCCGGAGAGCTTGTCACTTCTGAAAATTGTGCTAATATAGCTTCTTTATCGGCCGATAATACATGTGGACGCTGTAAATTTAATTCTTTAAACATTTGCTCATATAGACGCAACGGTTCGTATTCTTCTAAATATTGTTGTATTTGTTCTTCCGATAAAGTTAAAATTTCAGGAGTTAAGAAAGACCATGCCGCATTAATCTTTGCTCCTAGAGAACGTGCACGGCTTTCCATCCCTTGATATTTGCTTTTCGTCGTATCTTCATCGTGTTTCAAATGACTATATACGTATAATTTCCCGAAGCGCTCAGAAATTTTGTCGCTAAATTGCAATGTTTCATATAAACTTTTTGCGCTTTCTGTTGCTTTCCCTTTATACTTTTCTGCTTCTGAAATTAATTGCTCAATCTGTTTAAATTCTTCCTCCCATGCCTCGTCTGAAGGGAAAATTGTTGATAAATCCCAAGTCAATTCGACAGGCACTTCATCACGTGTTAATAATTTTTTTGCCATGTCAATGCCCCCGTAATGATAAATTTTTTCACAATCCTATTTTCTCAATATTTTCCTCTTGTTGCAAGAAATTGCCTATATAGCAATTCCTCTAATTGTTCTTTTTTCACTGTGCTCATCATATCTTCCACAGACAAATCTTTGAGAAGTTCTACATATCGATTAACAACTTGAATAGCCTCACTCGTACATACCCGCTTTGACCATCGTAAAAAGTCAATTATTACGTTTTGATTGATTGCATGTACCTTAATTCCCAATAAATAAATAAAATACATTAGTTCAGTTTGCCATTCTATTGCACATACATGAAATGCTTCATTTCCGCAAATAGGAATTCCTAAAAATATTGGAAATTGATAAAGGTCTATTCGCAGCTCATAAACACTTCTCAAAAAAAAATCATTTACACCTTTTCGGCTAAATAATACCCTTGATTTTAAAAATTGATTGATAAAATTACGGTATGCATTTAATACATTGGAAAATTCCTTTTCTGTAAAAGGCCTCGGTATATAAAATGGGAATTTTTGTTTTAATAGTGGGAGAGGACTAATTTTTGATAAATAACTAATTCCCTTTAAATGAATGAGGTTAGATATATACAAAAATTGCTTTGTATTTGGATTATATGTCATTAAATATTTTGCTTTCTTTTCGCTAGTAATAAATTGTTGGAGTTGATGAGGAAGGGTAATTTTTTGTAAGCCATTTCCTTTTATTTTTTGAATAGGAGTCAATGGAATCCAAATAGGTTGGATATTTTTTTGATTGTAACCGTTATTTCGCTCAAGAAATCGTTCATGCTTTATTGGACTACATTGGAATTCAATGGCATACTGATATCCATTTAAATTTATTAGCAGATCTGGCTTTTGCTTTAGTTCAGCTATATAAGGCTCTAGCAATACGGGGACTTGAAGATATCGAAAAAGTTGAAACAGCTGTTCTTTTCCTTGGAGATGTTGGATTGTTTCACCTTCAGAAAAATAAGACTCGCAATGATTTATTGAAATGTGAGCAAAGTGAGGCACTTTAACGGTTCCAATTTTCAATTGGAGTTTTTCACCGCATTGTGGGCAATAGAATTGTCTTTCTTCTCTAAGTCGTTTTAATGTTGTATGAGGAATTGTAGAATCAATCACAAATCTTTCTTGATTTTCTGTAATTGCTACAAGCACAAAACCCCCCCTTTTCACACCATTTTATGGCAGAATTTTAGGATTGACAAGAGCATACAACAAGATATATTTTTCAAGGGGGAGATTAACTGAAATTCAAAATATTAACATAAAAAAAGTGCCTACACTTAGGCACATTTAATTAAAGTAATGAACAATTGTTTCCAAGCAATCTTCTTCCATGATCGCTGTACCATACTCTTTTAAACGATATATTGTCATTTTTGAACTTGTTAAATATTCATTTAAAATCGAGCGTATATTTTGACGAGTTGCACTATCATTCACACCAGCAAAATCGATGGCAATATAGTAATAATTTTCATATTTATATAAAGAAGTGTGCAAGCCGTACTCCACTAATCGATTTGCTACTGGAATAATTTCGTCGATATCCTTGAATTTATATAATGATATGTTCGCAATTCCTTCATGATTTAACACATCATCATCATCGAAGGGATTGAACGGGTCTTTATGGTTAACTGTAGCTTCATGATGTTCATCAAAATTAGAGAACAGAGAGCTTGGATCTGAATCATTTACATTGGCACGTGTGACGATTACTTCTAAACCTTGTTCTGAAGCATTCACGTGTATCCAAATTGGGCCATCTAAATCGAAATATTCTTCTGTGTTGATTTCACCAATCATATCCCAAAATAACTCTTCGCCTTTTGCTCTGTTATACCATATTTCTTCACGGCTATAACCGCGATCCTCAATATCACGATATGTGATAAAGAGCTTTATTGTATTTTCATTTACGCGTTCGATGTCCATGAGATTTCAACTCCCTTCACAGTCATTGGTTGAAAAACCGAAAGCGTGTACTTAGTATGTTTGAATCGGAGTAAAATACACCCCAATTCTTTAGTGCCTTTCCCCTTTACATCCCTTGGTATACAGAACAAAATGCTTAATGAATATTTATGTTTCATTCTATGATTCTATTGTATGATGAACTAATAGAAAATGAAAAGGAAAAACACCCTTCAAATAAAATTATTTGAATTATTCAAAATTGTAGATGACAATATCAATTAAATCAAGTATTAAGTGAAAAAAGGATGAATTTTCTTTATGAAGGAATTCATTAAAAAAAAATGCAATAAAAAAGCGTAAACAAGTCAAACAAACGTTGACTGAATTTACACTTTTTCACCACATTATATGATTAATTGACCATTTTTTGGGCTTCCATTAATTGATAAGCACGTACTTTTCGAGGTAAAAATCGACGGATTTCATCTTCATTGTAACCAACTTGCAGACGCTTCTCATCTAAAATAATTGGTCTTCGGAGTAATCCTGGATGTTCTTGGATTAATTCATATAATTTTTGTAAAGGTAAACTCTCCACATCAACGTTTAACTTTTGGAATACTTTAGAGCGTGTAGAAATAATTTCGTCAGTTCCATCCTCTGTCATTCGTAAAATTTCTTTAATTTCACTAATTGTTAGCGGTTCTGAAAAAATATTTCGTTCTCTATATGGAATATCATGTTGCTCTAGCCAAGCTTTCGCTTTTCTACATGATGTACAACTAGGTGATGTAAATAATGTTACAATCATTGTTACACTTCCCTTCTATATATAAATCAAAGGCATCTATGCTTTATTATTAATTTAGAATTAATATTATTTTAAATTCTGTATTAATTATACAACATTCTTTTCCTTTTGAATATAGGATAATTGAAAAATTCACATATTCATATGATAAATTTAAAAAAACATTCGTGAATCTTAGCTTTTTTTCACAATTAACATAAAATTTCCTACTAAAGTTGTATTTTCTTCCCTCCTTTATCTTCCAATTTATTTTCTCAATTAGATAGATAACGGCAATCAAGAATTTCTATATTTAGTGATAAAATTTCCTTACATTTTCCTACTACAATACTACCCAAATCTTTTTCATCTCATTCCAAAATGAAAAATTTTTCACGTTTGATTTTTCCTTTGAATTACTTTATAATTCACTCATAATTTACCGAGTATATACATTGAACAACGATGACGAAGAGTAGTACATTTGATTTCTGCGTTTAGAGAGTCTGTGGTAGGTGCAAACAGATCGCAGAGCAAATGGAATGGACTTTCGAGTTGGCTTTACGAAAGTGAGTAGTAAAGCTCGTACGCTTCACGTTACGAAGAATCGAGAGCGGCCTTTTAAGGCAAACTGGGTGGTACCGCGGATATACATCATTCGTCCCAATACAATTTGTATTGGTCGTTTGATGTTTTTTTATGGATAAAAATAGGAGGTAGTGTTAATGAAGACTATTTTTTCAGGAGTACAACCAACTGGAGTTATTACATTGGGGAACTATATCGGAGCGTTTATGCAATTCCCTGCACTTCAAGATGAAGGAAATGCAATTTACTGTATAGTAGACCAACATGCCATTACCGTTCCACAAGATCCAAAAGAATTGCGACAAAACATTCGCACCCTTGCTGCTACATATCTTGCAACGGGCATTGATCCGAAAAAAGCAACGTTATTTATTCAATCGGAAGTACCTGCTCATACAAAAGCTGGCTGGATGTTACAATGTATTTCATCCATTGGTGAGCTCGAAAGAATGACTCAATTTAAAGATAAATCAGCAAAGGAAGGAAAAGAATTCGTTTCTGTTGGTCTATTAACTTATCCACCGTTAATGGCTGCTGATATCCTATTATATAATACGGATATCGTTCCTGTTGGAGAAGACCAAAAACAACATATTGAATTGACTCGTGATTTGGCAGAACGATTCAATAAACGATATGGTGAGGTATTTAAAATTCCAGAAATTCAATTACCAAAAGCAGGAGCTCGCATTAAGTCATTGCAAGACCCTACGAAAAAAATGAGCAAGTCCGACCCAAATACAAAAGCGACAATTCGCTTATTAGATACACCTAAAGAAATCATGAAAAAAATTAAATCAGCCGTTACAGATTCAGATGGTGTTGTCGCTTTCGACGAAGAAAAGAAACCAGGTATCTCCAACTTACTTACAATTGAAGCAGCAGTAACAAATAAATCCATTGATGAGGTTGTAAAAAAATATGAAGGCCTTGGATACGGTGCCTTTAAGGAAGGGGTTGCTACTTGCTTAATTGAACATTTAACGCCAATTCAAGAACGATTCAACGAACTTATCGATTCAGAAGAATTAGATAACATCTTAGATGAAGGTGCAGAAAAAGCCAACGCCATTGCAAACGAAACCGTTAAGAAAATGGAAATCGCGATGGGAATAGGTCGAATATTACGATAAATAATATTACTAATGATATGATCATGAAATACAATTCAGGAGAACCTAAAATATAAAAAAAGACTGCGCGCCAAGAATAACCAAGCGTCCGATAGTTTAAGTATAAAAGAAGATTGCTTACCGAAATAACGCAAATGCCATAGCTGAATAAAAACAGCATAAATCGAAATATCAAGCCACCATCCTTTACTACTCTTATTATTCATCAAATTAAGTAAAAATGCGTTTAGCTTTAAGCTAAACGCATTTTACTTATCGACAATTTTTTATTCTTCTATTTTTTTGAATACAAGGCTTGCATTATGTCCACCAAATCCTAAGGAATTGCTCATAGCATATTGAATATCTGCTTTACGAGCTTCATTTGGTACATAATCAAGGTCACACTCAGGATCTGGATTATGCAAGTTAATTGTAGGTGGTAAAATTCCTTCTTTTAATGCTAATGCTGTAAAGATTGCTTCAATACCACCCGCTGCACCAAGCAAGTGACCTGTCATGGATTTTGTTGAACTCATAGCTAATTTATATGCATGGTCTCCAAAGACCGTTTTGACAGCCATTGTTTCATATAAGTCATTGTATGGTGTACTTGTTCCATGAGCATTGATATATCCTATTTCTGAAGGATCAATACCCGCATCTTCAATAGCTTGCTGGATAGCACGGGCAGCACCTTCACCATTTGGCGCTGGAGCTGTAATATGATAAGCATCACCTGTTGCGCCGTATCCAACGATTTCCGCATAAATTTTTGCACCGCGAGCTTTTGCATGTTCATACTCTTCTAATACAAGAATACCTGCACCTTCACCTATAACAAATCCATCGCGTTCTTTATCGAATGGACGAGATGCCGTAGCTGGGTCTGTGTTTAGCGAAAGCGCAGTACTTGAACAGAATCCAGCAACAGCCATTTTTACGATTGGAGCTTCCGTTCCACCCGTAATCATGACATCTGCATCGCCACGCTGAATCACTTTAAAAGCATCACCAATAGAGTTTGTTCCAGAAGCACATGCTGTTACTGTACAAGCATTTGGACCTTTTGCTCCTAAATAAATCGAAACTTGCCCACTTGCCATATCTGGAATCATCATTGGAACGAAAAATGGACTTACTCGGCGTGCACCACGTTTTTGGAACACTTCAAATTGTTGTTCATACGTTTCCATCCCACCGATTCCAGAACCAATCCAAACACCAACGCGGTTAGCATTTTCTTCATTAATTACTAAATCTGCATCTTTCACTGCCATCAATGCAGAAGCAAGCGCGTAATGAGTGAAACGGTCCATCTTTCTTGCTTCTTTTCGATCAATATATTGTTCAATATCAAAATTTTTTACTTCAGCAGCAACTTTAGCTGGGAATAATTCTGCATCGACTCTTGTTAACGGCCCAATGCCGGATTTCCCTTCTTTAATTGCTGACCAGGTTTCATCTACTGTATTACCTAGTGGTGTAACAGCACCTATACCGGTAATGACAACTCTCCTTTTCATGTATCTCTAGTACCCCCTTAGGATTAACTATACTTATAAATTACTATAACTGGAATATGAAAATCTATTATTTTCCCCATTTTATTACGGCGCCGCCCCAAGTGAGTCCTCCACCGAATCCTACTAATACTACGATATCATCATCTTTAATTTTTCCTTCATCCAGCTCCTCTTTTAAAGCGATACCGATTGAGGAAGAAGAGGTATTGCCATATTTATGAATGCGTTTTGATAATTTATCTTCTTCCAATTCCAATCTTTCTCTCGCTGATTCCATAATGCGGATATTCGCTTGGTGCGGAACTAGGAAATCAACATCTTCTTTTGACAATCCTGCCTTTTCAAGAACGGACAATGCTGTTGCACCCATTTGACGCACTGCAAATTTGAAAACTTCGCGGCCGTTCATATAAATGAAATTATCATCGTTCATATTCAAGTATTTTCCGCCAGTGCCATCAGCGCCTAATTCAAAGGCCAAAATCCCTCTTCCTTCAGATACTTTACCAACGATAGCAGCACTTGCACCGTCGCCAAAAAGGACAGCTGTATTGCGGTCTTTCCAATCCGTGATTTTTGATAATTTTTCAACACCAACAACTAATACATAGTCATAGCTGTTGCTTTCTACATACAATTTCGCTGTTGCAAGGGCATAAATAAACCCAGAGCAGGCAGCTGAAATGTCCATTGCAGCCGCATTGCTAGCTCCTAATCGTTCTTGAAGTTGACATGCAACGCTTGGAAAAGCTCGGTCCGGCGTAACCGTTGCTACTAAAATCAATCCAATCTGTTCTGGTGAAATTCCAGAGTTTTCAAGAGCTTCTTTTGCCGCTTCAAATGCCATATCTGAGGAATCTTCATCTTCACGAGCAATTCTTCTTTCTTGAATTCCTGTACGCGTACGAATCCATTCATCATTTGTATCTAAAACTTTCTCTAAATCAAAATTTGTGACAATCTTTTCAGGAACATATTTTCCTAATCCTAGAATTCCTGCATTCATGGTATTTAACCCCCAATTTAATACTTACGATTAGTAGTTGGTCTTAATTATAGACCATAATAATGAAATTCACAACAGAAAAATTTGTTTCTACGAAAAGTTTATTGTTCATTTTTGTCGTACTATGTTATGATTATTAAGATGAGCAAAGTATATATTAGTAATTAAAGTTCGATAGAGGTGAAACGAAATGCAATATATTATGTCATTCATTTGGGGAATTTTATTAATTTCTATGTTAAGCTACGTAGTTGGTTCTATTTTAGGAATTACAGTTTTTGACTTTGTTACAACTTTAGTAGTTGCTGTTATTTTCACAGTTCTCGTTTGGGTTGTAGCTGCGATCATTCCTAGCGAATCTCCAAAAGAACTTAAAGCAGACCAACAATAATCTATCAATAGCATTGACAAGGCGCACAAAATAAACGAATGGGACTCCTATCTTCCCCATTCGTTTTTTATTTTGTTTAACAATTAATTTATGCATTCATTATTAAATTTCACTAGCATTGCACTAATTAAATCTGATGATTCAAAATACTAAGAATGTTCAATTTTTTATTGCTTTCGAAACAAAAAAATCCTTTACAATGGAAGTACAGGTGGTTCCTGTCCAAATCCAATCGTAAAGGATAAACGTTATGGACAAGAATACACTAATTTCATCATTTGGTAAATGGGTTTCACCCATAAATATTCAAAAACTTAGCGAACAAGTCAAAGAATTGAAACAGGACTATTACACAAAAAAGCTGACAACAGAAGCCTATATTAAACTTTTATTGGTAGCCCAGCTGCTCGAATTTAAGAGCTTAGAGGAAATGAGTGATGCACTTGTAGACGAAGATCTTCAAAAAGCACTCGGATTTGAATCGATAAGTGCCTCTCAGCTATCCCGAAAAAACAATCAGATCAACCCACTAATTCTTGCAAATTTGTTCTTGGATCTTGTTTGGAAAATTCAACGGTACCATTATAAAACCGGAAAGAATATGCCACTGAAAATCATTGATTCAAGTACACTCCCGTTGAATTTGACCAATTATAAATGGGCAAAATTCCGTAAAACAAAAGCTGGTGTAAAGCTACACTTACGGCTCGTTTTCATGGATAAAGACACCGTCTATCCTGAAAAAGCAGTGATTACGACAGCAAAAGAACATGACCGAAATCAACTCGAAGTCCTAGTGGATGATAAAGAAGCCATGTATGTGTTTGACCGCGGTTATGTGGACTATGAACGTTTTGATCGGATGACAGATGATGGCTATTTCTTCGTTTCAAGACTGAAGAAAAACGCAGTCATTCGTGAAGTCTATACATTTTCACTTCCTGATGATTGTCACGTTCTATCCGATAAAATGGTCTACATTGGTACCACACAAAATCGTACTGAAAATGTCTTTCGTCTACTAGAAGTTATGGACACAAAAGGGAACTTACTTCGTTTCATCACCAACCGATTTGATTTAAAACCAGAAGAGATAAGTGATATTTACCGATCTCGCTGGGCTATTGAACTCTTTTTCAAATGGCTCAAGCAACACGTAGAAATTAAGCACTTTTATGGAATGAGTGAAACAGCTATTCAAAATCAAATTTTCTTAGCCCTTATCACGTATTGCTTACATGTTCTCATTCAATTGGAGATGAAAAGTAAGAAATCTCTACTTCGAATTACTCGTTGGTTAAAGAGAGCTCTGTGGAAACCAGCTTATGTTTGGTTGCGAAAATTTGATGGGCGAGCCAGTCCATAATCTCCCTTTTGTCGTTGTCGCTCTGGTTTAACTGTATATATTTACCAAATGGGCAGTGCCACCTTTCTTTAGGTTTTGTCTTTTTGGCACAAATTCACAAAAATTAATTAACAGAAAATTCTAACTATATTTATGCAATGCTAATGATTAAATTTATCTCAAATTTTTGATATAGGCATTCGCTTGTACATAATAACCAAGGAAAAAATGGATTATAGTCATACAGTTGAATATTAATAATATTCAGAAATATTAGTCACAATCGAACTTATAATAGTCAATCCAAGGAGGATATTAGTCATTCCTTTGAACATATTAGCCAAACAAAATGGGGTCTAAGAAGTTCGTAGCAACATATAAAATAACCCATTTTATTTTCGCCTTTTCTTAAAAAACGGCTGAGCAAAAAAGAGCTCAAGCCGTTTCCCCACGTACTTTATTCACCTTTTGCTACTACTAATTGACCTTCTGTTAAGGAAACCCTCATCGTCTCGCCTGGAAGAATTTCTCCCTTTAACAACTCTCTTGCCACAGCCGTTTCAACATGTCGTTGCACAAATCGTTTTAATGGTCTTGCACCAAATTGCGGATCAATACCGTTTTCTACGACCCAATTTACCACTTCATCATCCACGATTAGCGTAATTTCATTTTCAGCTACTCGTTGTTGCAATTGTTTAATGTATTTCCAAGCGATTGTAGTAAAGTGTTCATCCGTCAATGCATGGAATAAAATAATATCATCTATCCGGTTTAACAATTCTGGCTTGAAATGTTTTCGAAGTTCTCTCATTACAACGTTTTCAACATTTTCGTCAAAATGAGAGCCTGCTTCCAATAAGTACTGAGAACCGATATTGGATGTCATAATGATAACCGTATTCGTAAAGTTAACAAGACGCCCTTGGCTATCCGTAATCCGACCATCATCTAAAATTTGAAGCAAAATATTTGCCACATCTGGATGGGCTTTTTCAATTTCATCTAATAAAATAACAGAATAAGGATTGCGACGTACCGCTTCAGTCAATTGTCCGCCCTCTTCATAGCCAACATACCCTGGAGGTGCACCAACTAATCGGGATACACTATGTTTTTCCATATATTCACTCATATCGATACGAATAAAATGATTTTCCGAATCAAACAATTGAGCTGCTAATGCTTTTGCAAGCTCCGTTTTCCCTACTCCAGTTGGACCAAGGAAAATGAAGGAACCGATTGGACGGTAAGGATCTTTAATGCCAGCACGTGCACGCCATACAGCTTCTGTCACGAGTTTCACCGCTTCATCTTGCCCAACGACTCTTTCATGGAGAGTATCTTTTAAACGCAATAATTTTTCCCGTTCACCTTCGACTAATTTTGTAACTGGAATTCCCGTCCATCGAGAAACAATTGTTGCAATTTCTTCTGCCGTAACTTCTTCTCTTAAAATCCGATTTTCTGAAGCATTTGCCAACGCTTCTTCCAATTGTTTGATTTCTTTTTCCACAGCCGGGATTTTTCCGTGGCGAAGTTCCGCCGCTTTATTCAAATCGTACTTGCTTTCCGCAGCTTCCAACTGGCGGCGGTATTCATCCAATATTTCCCGTTTCTTTTGAAGCTGTTCCAATCCTTCTTTTTCAAACTGCCATTTCTTTTGGAGTTCCGCCTGTTCTTCTTTTAATTCTTTTAATTCTTCCCTCAGAGCTTCCAACCGTTTTTTACTCGCCTCGTCCTTTTCTTTCATTAACGCTTGTTCTTCTATTTCCAGTTGCATCACGCGGCGAGTCACATCATCCAATTCTTGGGGCATGGAATCGATTTCCGTACGAATCATCGCACAAGCTTCATCAATTAAATCAATGGCTTTGTCCGGTAAAAAGCGATCTGTAATATAGCGATTGGAAAGCTGAGAAGCAGCGATAATCGCCCGGTCATGAATTCTTACTCCGTGATGCAATTCAAAACGTTCTTTTAAGCCCCTCAATATCGAAATCGTATCTTCAACAGATGGTTCTCTCACCATCACTTGTTGGAATCTTCGTTCTAAAGCTGGATCTTTTTCAATATATTTACGATATTCATCTAACGTAGTCGCCCCGATACAATGAAGCTCACCACGAGCAAGCATTGGCTTTAAAATATTCCCAGCATCCATTGAACCTTCTGCTCTACCTGCACCAACAATCGTATGAATCTCATCAATAAATAAAATAATGCGCCCATCTGATTCTCGAATTTCTTTTAATACGCTTTTTAAACGTTCCTCGAATTGACCACGGAAACTAGCTCCAGCAATCAATGAACTCATATCCAATTCCCAAAGAATGCAATCTTTCAATCCTTCTGGCACATCTTTACGAACAATTCGTTGAGCCAGCCCTTCAACGATTGCGGTTTTCCCAACGCCAGGTTCTCCAATTAACACTGGATTGTTTTTCGTTTTTCTGGATAAAATACGAATCACATTTCGAATTTCCTCGTCGCGACCAATAACAGGATCAATTTTCCCTTTTTTTACTTCTTCATTTAAATTGCGACCAAATTTTTCTAATGCATTACGATTATCTTCCTGTTGTAATTGCATACAACCCACCTCTTCAAAACAGTTTGACCTTCTTTGACTAACTTGATTATAAGATTACGATTATGGAAATGCAAAAAATATCTCCAAAATTATTCAAAAAAATAACAGATTAATGTGGTATTATATATATAGGTTTAATGTGTGTCGTTGAATGGAACCGACAAATTAACATCATTATTAAGGATGTGATGAATAGCATGGTCTTAGTCGATATGGTTCCTATGAATTTTTATTCGCTATTTGCAGAACATGGTCTGTTATTGAAAATAGATAAAGGAAATCAAATCTTCCAGGAAGGTGAAAATGCAGAAGAACTTTATCTTATTCAAAAAGGAGCTGTACAATTAAGCAAAGAAACAGAAAGCGGTAAAGAATTAACGCTAAGAATTTGTGGTCCTAACTCCATGATCGGTGAATGTTCTGTTTTTGGTCCTCCTATCAATCATACAATGACTGCTAAAGCAATGATGAATACTGAACTTTTGTCCATGAAAAAAGATTCATTAGAAATGCTTTTAACTGAGCAACCGACATTAATGATTGAATATATTAAATGGCTACAAAATGAACATCTGAAAACCCAAAGTATTTTACGGGATTTAGTGATGCACGGTAAAAAAGGGGCTCTTTACTCAACCCTCATTCGACTTGCCAATACTTACGGCAAATTGAATGAAAACAACGATCTTTACATTGATTTCAATTTAACGAATTCGGATCTTGCCAATCTTTGCTCCACAAGTCGAGAAATGGTGAATCGTATGCTGAATGATCTAAAAAAACAAGGAGTTATTTCATTTGATAAAAGCATCATTACCATTCACAATTTAGAGTATTTGAAGAAAGAAATATGTTGCGAAAACTGTCCGCTATCCGTTTGCCGCATTGATTGAACATGGAGGCTGGGACAAAAGATAAAAAAACACCATTTTCTCACGGGAGAAAATGGTGTTTTTTTGATAATTGAAGAATTGATTTCCGTTCCGGGGACGCTTTCCGAGGGCCCGGCTCGAGCCCAATGTCAGAAACTTATACAACCAATAATTTACAGTTAGTAGGCAACCATCTGGCTGTCTACTTTTAAAAATACTATTCAACCTACAAAGTGTTGATAATTTTCTAAAATCGGCTAAAAAAGGCAATAGGATGCCCGGGGCTTAAATTTTTATTTTTTTAAGCCCCTAATTTATTTACATTTAATAAACAAATAGGTTATATTTATCCTATGTATTGTTTATAGACACCTTTTTTGGTTTAGGGGATACTTTGTTGAGGACAGACCATTCCTTCGTGGGTAGCTTCTCCCAGATCGAATAGGTGTCTTATTTCTTATAATCACTTTCATGATTTTTGTAAACATTCTCTCTCTTTTGATTGGACAATCTTCTAATAATAAGTGAACCATCCTATCTTTTAATTTTCCTATTAAGATATTTGTGTTTACTTGATAATCATGTTTTCGTCTTTTTTTCTTACTCTCCTCATTAATTGTTTCATTGGCATCATTTCTCAATAAACTGACCATATTCGATAAATATATTGATGCATAGAAATCTTGTTCAATTGCGATTTTCGAACTACCCGTGAAATTTTCTATTTCGATTTTATTTTTCACATCATTATATTCTGTTTCAATTCCCCAGCGTTTAAAATAAAGAGATTTAAACTCAGAGATACCAAACTCTTCCTCGGTTAAATTTGTGACAAGTATTTCTTCCGTGCCAGAATCCAGTGGGAATCTAACTACACGAGCAGTAATCACTTGTTTCCTATGTATTATATGAATGTTTTGATCAGCATCTTTCGCTTCGACAATTTCCTTTATCGTATTTTTTTGACATCGCATCACATATTTGATACCAAGGGCATCTAAATAGGCAATAAAATCTCTCGATGGATACCCTCGATCAAATAAAAAAAGATCATTTTTTAATCCAATTTGTACGAGTTCTTCAATCATATCCTTTGCACTATCTCGCTCAGCTACCTTATATGGATTGATTCTAGAAGTAATAATGATTCCATTCTCAAGATCGTAAATACAAGAGGCACTAGCTCTTGCATAACTTGTCTTATGATTTTTTCCATACCCAAAATAATTTCGAAGCTCCTCAGTATCAGGGATTTGGAGCACACTTCCATCGATTGCGCAAAGTCTAAATCCACGATAAGTTTTAAAGGAATTTTCTTCATAATACCAATTCACAATCGCTTTTGTAAGTTTTACAAAAGCGAGAGGAGAAATCTTTTTTCGTGCGGCTGAATAGCCTTGTTTGGAAATACTAATTTCTGATAAATTAAATTTGTCGAAAAAGTCGTCAAGTTCAATTTGGAGGCTCTTTTTAACAAAGTTTAAGCTAAATAGAATAGTATTTTTAAAATTTAACTTCTTTTCTTTTCGTGTAAAATACGTTTCTTTTGTCCGAGATTCAAGCATAAACATCACATCATTCAGCATCTTTCGAGTAATCTCAATTGCGCCTAAAAAAGTACTTTTCGTTTTCAAAAAAACCACCATCCTCGTTTTATTAACCAAAAATTGGTATCTAAAACGATTTTGGTGGTTTTTTATAAAATACAAGAGTCCTTTTACCTATTTTTGTGAATGTTAAATTAAAGATTAATTTTCAAATAAACTTCCATTAAATGTAATCTTAAGTTGATGACATTGGGCTCGAGCCCAATGTCAGAAACTTATACAACCAATAATTTACAGTTAGTAGGCAACCATCTAGCTGTCTACTTTTAAAAATACTATTCAACCTACAAAGTGTTGATAATTTTCTAAAATCGGCTAAAAAAGGCAATAGGATGCCCGGGGCTTAAATTTTTATTTTTTTAAGCCCCTAATTTATTTACATTTAATAAACAAATAGGTTATATTTATCCTATGTATTGTTTATAGACACCTTTTTTGGTTTAGGGGATACTTTGTTGAGGACAGACCATTCCTTCGTGGGTAGCTTCTCCCAGATCGAATAGGTGTCTTATTTCTTATAATCACTTTCATGATTTTTGTAAACATTCTCTCTCTTTTGATTGGACAATCTTCTAATAATAAGTGAACCATCCTATCTTTTAATTTTCCTATTAAGATATTTGTGTTTACTTGATAATCATGTTTTCGTCTTTTTTTCTTACTCTCCTCATTAATTGTTTCATTGGCATCATTTCTCAATAAACTGACCATATTCGATAAATATATTGATGCATAGAAATCTTGTTCAATTGCGATTTTCGAACTACCCGTGAAATTTTCTATTTCGATTTTATTTTTCACATCATTATATTCTGTTTCAATTCCCCAGCGTTTAAAATAAAGAGATTTAAACTCAGAGATACCAAACTCTTCCTCGGTTAAATTTGTGACAAGTATTTCTTCCGTGCCAGAATCCAGTGGGAATCTAACTACACGAGCAGTAATCACTTGTTTCCTATGTATTATATGAATGTTTTGATCAGCATCTTTCGCTTCGACAATTTCCTTTATCGTATTTTTTTGACATCGCATCACATATTTGATACCAAGGGCATCTAAATAGGCAATAAAATCTCTCGATGGATACCCTCGATCAAATAAAAAAAGATCATTTTTTAATCCAATTTGTACGAGTTCTTCAATCATATCCTTTGCACTATCTCGCTCAGCTACCTTATATGGATTGATTCTAGAAGTAATAATGATTCCATTCTCAAGATCGTAAATACAAGAGGCACTAGCTCTTGCATAACTTGTCTTATGATTTTTTCCATACCCAAAATAATTTCGAAGCTCCTCAGTATCAGGGATTTGGAGCACACTTCCATCGATTGCGCAAAGTCTAAATCCACGATAAGTTTTAAAGGAATTTTCTTCATAATACCAATTCACAATCGCTTTTGTAAGTTTTACAAAAGCGAGAGGAGAAATCTTTTTTCGTGCGGCTGAATAGCCTTGTTTGGAAATACTAATTTCTGATAAATTAAATTTGTCGAAAAAGTCGTCAAGTTCAATTTGGAGGCTCTTTTTAACAAAGTTTAAGCTAAATAGAATAGTATTTTTAAAATTTAACTTCTTTTCTTTTCGTGTAAAATACGTTTCTTTTGTCCGAGATTCAAGCATAAACATCACATCATTCAGCATCTTTCGAGTAATCTCAATTGCGCCTAAAAAAGTACTTTTCGTTTTCAAAAAAACCACCATCCTCGTTTTATTAACCAAAAATTGGTATCTAAAACGATTTTGGTGGTTTTTTATAAAATACAAGAGTCCTTTTACCTATTTTTGTGAATGTTAAATTAAAGATTAATTTTCAAATAAACTTCCATTAAATGTAATCTTAAGTTGATGACATTGGGCTCGAGCCTCCTCTGATTCAATCCTTCGCTCCTGCGGGGTCTCGAGAGGGCTCGTCGCAGGAAAGCTTTGAATTTACTTCCTTGAACTTGCTCCGCTTTGCGACTAAGCGTGCGCGACAGGAGCACTCGCCCCGTCACTCCAATCATTTGTTTCCATTCGAACAAAATGAATTTGCCCAGCATCAGAAATGGATTCCCCATTGAAAATCGTCCAATTGTTCAAAGGAATATACTTCGTCTTCACCATTCTCTTCCATGTATTGTTCCGCAGCAACTTTGGAAGGGAAGGCGAGCACACCATAATTCATCGGTGTCCAATAGTCTTTGGAATAAACATAGGTTGCATCTTCCACAGGAAGCCATTCGTTGCCCTTAGCACTTTTTATATAAGCGGCACCCACTTCCGATTCGTCGACATCTTTCTAAAATTCCACCAAACATCCCAAATCATCGAACACTTCATAATCACCGTTTTTAAAAATCAGTTCCGCCGCATAATCTTCATGGGCAATCCCTATGTTGCACACTTTGCAAATATCCGTTTCCACATTGATTTCTTTCGGCTCATAGGCTTTTTCCGAGCAGCCGACTAAAAACAAGCTCAATGATAAAATGAAAATAAACGTTTTCCATTTCATATTAGGACACTCCTTCTCCAAATAGCGATGCATCCGATTGTAAGAATCAATCCAATGATGAGCTGAGGCAAATGAAATTGAAAATGGAAGGCTTTGTCCCTTTCAAATTGGGTTGCCGGTGTTTCATCCACCAACAGCTGTTTGGCGGTTTTATTGGTTTGTTGATCGATTTGATTCAATAAAACCACATTTCACATTTCGGCAGTCGGTTCTTGAAGGCGTGCATCCGGTTTGGATACGGCAACTTTCTCATCTTCTTTATTTTGTTTGTCTTTGCTTACTTCCGTTTGTTTTGTGTCGTCATTTGCATTTTTTGAATCGCTACTTGCATCATCTGATTGTCCACAAGCAGCCAATGTGAACAAAGCGAGCAACATCATGAGTGTCAATAATTTCTTCATTCTGATAAGACTCCTTCCAACAGATTACTAGAATAAGTTATACGCTTATTACTTTACTAAGAAGTTGCGAAAAAAGATGAAAGTGTCTGTTAAAAAAATGAGAAATAAAATTGGCAATTTTGTTGCATGCCCGTTTTCATCCCAAACAAAAAGAGCGAACCGGAAAACTCAACGTTTTCCCAATTCGCTCTGCATTTACAATCAAACGAGGTGCCGGAAATGCCTTTTTCGTGCTTATATTTTAACCAAATTATATGATTCAATACATCCGTTTGATTACTGCAATCATCGGATTCCCAATGCCATTTTTGCGTAGCGGGACATCATATCTTTATTCCATGGCGGATTCCATACAATATTGACATCCACATCTTTAATTTCTGGAAGTTCGCTCAACACCGTTTTAATTTGATCCACAATAATTGGACCAAGCGGACAGCCCAATGAAGTCAGTGTCATGGTAATTTTGCAGACACCTTCATCATCCATATCCACATCATATACCAAACCGAGATTGACAATATCGATTCCCAATTCAGGGTCAATGACGTTTTCCAAAGCACCAAGAATACTTTCTTTCATATCCGCATCCATTGCCATCAGCCATCGCTCCTTTCAATCCGAAAATGATAACTGTTCTCAATCATCATACTATATTAAAAATTAAAATACAAAAGTTTCGTCTTCTGTCAAATGTTTAGCAAGGAAGTCGGTCACTTTCAGCATCCCTTCCCGATTCACTCTATGCCCCTGGTTTTCATCAATAATCAACTGCAAATGTTCCGGCTGTTGATAGTATGGACGGGCCTGTTCATAAAAATGTACCGCATTTTCCATAGGGACGGTCACATCTCTTTTTCCATGCCAGAATATCACAGGGCGATTGTTTAATCGTTCCGGCGTTTTTGATATATCATATTCAGAAAGAGCGGTATGTATCTGTTCGATTTGCTCATCGCTCAAAGGAAGCGGAATCCCCGCTTTTTCAAACTCCACCAGCTGATAATCCGCAAAGACGTTGTATCCCGGTGCACCCATGCAAATGCCGGCTGCATCAATCCAATCATATTTCTTCAAACAGCCGCATGTTGTAATTCCGCCCATGCTTGTTCCTGCAATACCCAATTTTTTCGGTTGGAAACGGGATCGAATTTCATTGTATAACTCCCCAACCTCATGTATAGAATTCAAAACGATGTTCCAAAATTGCAAATTCATTTTTTCTTCGGATAATCCCTCGCATCTGTCGCCATGCAATAGGGCATCCGGCAAAATCACGCGAACCCCTTTTTTCACTAGTTGATAGGCATAATGTAAGTTGTGTTCTTTCGCACTTGTAAATCCATGTAAAAAAATGAGAACGGGTGAACATTCATTCATTTCTTCATTATAAAAATGAATCAGCGGAATATCCTGCCATAATTCTTCATCTATTAACATTAACGCTTCACTCCTCAACAACTCTCTCTAATCAATTATGTTACCAAAAATTATAACTGGTGACAAAATTTTGACGAACTCCCATCGTCGCGATAAAATCGTAAAGACAGAAAGGGGATTTTCCATGAAACAACATCTAATTGTTTTGGACCTGGATGGCACTCTATTGACGGACAATCATACCATTTCGCCGAAAACCAAACAAACCTTGATGAAGGCGAAAGAAGCCGGCCATCTCATCATGATCGCCACAGGAAGACCATTCCGGGCGAGCAATATTTATTATCAGGAATTGGGATTAACCACTCCGATTGTCAATTTCAACGGAGCTTATATACACCATCCAAAAAATCCATCTTGGCAGGCCATCCACTCCCCCATCGATATGCGGGTGGTGCACGACGTCATTGATTCAGTGGATAAATACCCGTATGAAAACTTAATTGCCGAAGTCATTGATGATGTGTATATACATGTGGAAGCTCCGACAATGATGAACATTTTCAAAATGGGAGATCCCAAAGTGACCATCGGAAATTTGCGCGGCAACTTGAATGAAAATCCAACAAGTTTGCTCATCCACGCCAATGAAAACAACGTGCCTTTGATCCGCCGACATTTGCAGGAGGTGCATGCGGAACTCATTGAACATCGGCGTTGGGGAGCACCTTTCAATATTATCGAAGTGGTGCGGAAAGGATTAAATAAAGCGGTCGGCGTTTCCCTCATTGCAAAAGATTTGGGCATCCCAAGGGACCGCATCATCGCCTTTGGGGATGAAGACAACGACTTGGAAATGGTTGAATATGCCGGCATCGGGGTTGCAATGGGCAACGGCATCAACGAATTAAAAAGCATCGCCAACGAAGTGACTGGAACAAACAACGAAGATGGCATTGCAAATTTCTTATCAGAAAGATTAAAATTATCTTAACATGATTCCATCATGAGGCACCCTTACTTACCAATTTTTGAGAAGGGTATTTTATAAAGGATGGAAAGGAGAGTAAAATGATTCTATTCACAGATAGTGCAAGCGATTTGCCAAAAGCTTATTATGATGAGCATAATGTGGTCTTTTTCCCGCTGAGAGTCCACCTCAATGATACAGAATATGATGATGTCATCGGCATCGATCCAAAAGAAGTTTACGATGAAATGAGAAAAGGCGCTGCACCGAAAACTTCCCAAGTATCGCCTGAAATGTTCTACAATACCTTCGAAAAATACGCCCAAAGCGGTGAAGAAGTGGTTTATATCAGCTTTTCTTCCCAACTGTCCGGCACTTACAACACGGCTGTCATGATTGCCGAACAATTGCAGGAAAAGTATCCGGATTTCAAATTAAAAATCATTGATACGAAATGTGCTTCCCTTGGACAAGGCCTTGTTGTGAAAAAAGCCGTAGAATTGAGAGATGCTGGAGTCCCTTTCGATGAGCTCGTTGAAAAAGTGGAAAATTACGCAAAACATATGCAACATATTTTCACCGTGGAAAATCTGGATTACTTGGCAAGAGGCGGACGCATTTCAAAATCAAGCGCGTTTTTCGGCGGCTTATTGAGCATCAAGCCCATCCTGCATGTGGAGGACGGGAAGCTCATTCCCCTTGAAAAAATAAGGGGAAGAAAAAAAGCCCTTGCCCGGATGGTTGATATCATGGCTGAACGCGGCGGAGATTTTTCGGATAAAATCGTCGGAATCTCCCACGGGGATGATTTGGATACGGTGGAAGAAGTGAAAAAGTTGATTGAAGACAAGCTCCGTCCAAAAGGCTTTGATGTCACGATGGTGGGCGCTGTGATTGGTTCCCATTCCGGCCCTGGCACATTGGCGATCTTCTTTACGGATAAAGATTATCAAGAATAAATGTTTAAAGCACCTTCCCGGATTGACGAAGGTGCTTTTGATTTTGTGCTATATCCACAGTATTTGTGACAATGTCTTCTGATTTAGTGGACATAATGACCGTTGTCCATTATTTACTCTTGATCGGCTCTTTTGCCAATAATTCAATCTCATGCAGTTCAGTCGGATTTTCAAAATCGATGCTGTAATTTTTCACCCGCTTATTTACCGGAACAATCTCATAGCTAAATTGGAGTGGGATGACGGGAGCTTGTTCTGCCATATATTGCTGCCAAATCCGAAACTGTTCTGCACGATATGATTGATCAAACGCTTCTGGAGAGTCGATTTTTTGAATCGTTTCCTCTAAAAAGTCAGACGTAAAACGGCTAAAGTTAAAGGCATCGGATTTGCCGTACAATCCTGATGGCGAAGGATTTGTCCCCGTTCCCCATGCAGCCATAAAGACATGGATTTCCGGATCATCGGCCTCCACTTTATCGTAAAAAGCATTCACTTCAATCGATCTTCCTGTCGTTAAAGTGACATTTAATCCAACATCCCGCCAATTTTGTAAATAGTAAGCGGCAATTTCATCTTGAATGGTATCTCCTGCCATTGTTGCAAACTTGATTTCCAGCTTATTTCCCTTTGTGTCTTCCCGGAAGCCATCCCCGTCAATATCGATGTAACCTGCCTTGTCTAAAATCTTTTTTGCCTTTTCGGGATTATACGTATATCCTTTCAGCATAGCATCATGGTAAGTTTTAAACGCTGGAGGAATCAATGAATTGGCCCGTTGACGGAAATTGAAAAAGAGCACTTCGCAAACCGCTTCCACATCCAACGCATATCCCATCGCTTGTCTTAAAGCCTGATCTCCCACAGGTGTGGAATTTAAATCTGTCACCACTTCTCTCTTTTTCGGGTCCCATTTTCCCAGCTTAAATCCTAAATAGGAATAATATAATTCTGGCCGCCCTAAAATATCAATGTTGTTGAACTTCTGGATTTCCGGCCATTTTGTTGCAGTGAATCCCGACACAATATCATACTTTCCAGCCCCAATCGCAACAGATACTGAGCTGGATGGAACAACCTCCACAAAGACGCCGTCCAATTTCGGTTCGCCTTTCCAATAGTATGGATTTTTCACAAATTGCACAGATTCCCCAGGAACAATTTTATGAAACTGGAATGGTCCGAGTGTCACAGGATTTTTTCGAACGGCGTCGCTTTCAATTAACTTCTTCACAGGAATGCCTTTTAATTGATGACTTGGTGCCGCATACGTCCATAAACCGTCCCCACCGGAAAATATCGCAGGCGATAACTTTTTAAATCGGATTTCTAACGTACGCTCATTAATTTTTCGGATGCCGGAGATGGTTTTCGCTTTTCCTTCGTGGTATTCTTCCACCCCGATAATATTCTTGAATTCCGTATCATATCGGACGCCCGTATAATCAGGATGGGCAATAATTTCGTAAGGCAAAATCAAATCTTCTATTTTGAGTGGCTCACCATCGGACCACCGTACACCTTCACGAATCGTAATGGTCACTTTATTCTCTTCCTGATCCACTATCATGGATGCAATGCCCTCATCATTGATTAAAAAATCGCCATCCATTTCAAAAATGGCATTTGATGCATAGCTCATAATGGCAGCATCGTAGCGGTTTTCATAGAGTTCAGCCAAAAACACTCCTTGGAAAGGTTCATCTTTCACAATCCCTACTTTTAAAATACCTCCTTTGATTGGTGTTCCTTCATTTGTAACGGAAGTCGGCAATGTGACATTTTTTGAATAAACATTCGAATTCATTAGTGCTGTTATGATGATAATCGTGATGCAGAGTAATAATATGTTTCTCATGATGTCCTCCCTTGGTGCTGTTTTAGTTAATATTTATCAATAAATAAAACAATTCATTGACATCATCCATTATCCCAATCGCTGCTTCACATCCACCGATCTCCTTAAAGCTTGGCCGATATAATTGATGGCAAGCATCATGAATAAAATTAATAAAGATGCCGGAAGCCATACCCACCAATATTGTTGCAATACGGCTGGATTATTGGCATAGCTCACTAAGGTCCCTAATGAAGGGGTTGTGGGCGGCAAGCCAAATCCTAAATAGGAAAGACCAGTTTCAATGCCGACGTTGCCCGCAAAATTCAATGTTAACTCAACAATTAATAATGAACTTAAATTTGGCGCCACTTCCCTCCGAAGTATGACAAAATCGCTCGTTCCAAGTGTCTTCGATGCGCTCACATAATCCCTTTTGCTTTCTGATAATGCCTTTGAACGAACAAGCCGGGCTGTTCCCGTCCATAAAAAGAGGCTCATAATCAGAATGAAAGAGGTTACCGAATATTTTGGCACAAGGGTTACAAAGACAATGATAAATAACAATGAAGGAATCGTTACGAAAAAATCAATGATTCTCATGATGATATAATCCACCCAGCCGCCGAAATAACCACAAATGAGACCTACCACAATGCCTATAAAACCAGTGATAAGCGTGATAGCAAGAGCAATGGATACGGAGTTTCTGGCGCCAATGATTAGTTGTCCCAAAATATCTTTTCCGCCCTGATCTGCACCTAACCAGTACTTCTCTCCCGGCCGACTATAACGGTCGTACAAATTAATGCGCATCAACTGCTCTTGATCAATGAAGAAAGATGCTATAAAAACAAATAGAATGAACAAAACTAATAAAAAGAGCGAAACCAAGGCGATTTTATCCTTTTGGAATTCCCGAAAAGCAACACCTATTCCTCGTGGACGACCATTTTTTCGATATCGCTTCTTCTTACGTCTCATTTTTCCACCATCCCCTCCTCACTATTCAATTCGAATGCGAGGATCCACAATACTTAAAATAATGTCGGAAAGCAAACTGCCTAGCAATGTTAAAAAACCATACAGCATCACTAAAGCGCAAATGACGCTATAATCCCTTGAGGCAATGGAACTGACAAATAATTGTCCCATTCCTGGGTAGCCGAAAATCGTCTCAATAAATATAGATCCGCCAAGAAGTCCGGTAATGGTAAATCCTAAAAAAGCTGCAATCGGAATAAACGAATTTCGCAAAATGTGCTTCGTATAAATTTTCCTTAACGGCACGCCTTTGCTTCGGGCCGTTCGTACATAATCCATTGTTTTTGCATCGATGATTTCCGAACGCAAATATTGAATCACACCGGTCGTACCGAGAATGGCATACGTAATGGCTGGCAGTAGGATGTGATAAAAACGGTTCCATATGTACTGGATGGTTCCTGGTTCAACTTCGATATCTACGCTTCCGCTTGTTGGAAACCATTGCAATTTGTAGCCGAATATATATAAAAACAACAGAGAAAGTACAAACGTTGGAATGGCATAGGTGATGAAACTATAAAACACAATAAATTTATCTAGCCTTGACTGTTGGTATCGCCCCGCTAAAATCCCAAGAGGAATGGCTATTAGATACAATAAAATGACGCTGACAAAGGATAGCCAAAAGGTGTTCAACGCCCGTTCCCCAATGAGAGAAGTCACATCCCGCTGAAAAGTATAGCTCTTGCCGAAATCACCTTGCAGCGCATTTTTTACCCAGCGAACATATTGTATTGGTAAAGGGTCATTTAATCCCCATTCTTCCTTCAATTCTTCAATTCGTGCTGGGTCTGTTTCGGGTGTAATCATACCTGTAAATGGATCCCCCGGCATCATCTTTGCCATCACAAACACGATGATGCTTAAAGCAATCAGTTGTGGAACCATAAGAATGAGACGACGTACAATGGTTTTCCACATCTATACGACCTCCTTTACGCTCGAAGCCGAAACGTAATGGGTATCGGAAATCGGAATTAAATCATACACTCGTCCATTTTCATCAAAAGCTTTATGAATATGCTTTTCATACACTTTTTCAAACTCTTGTCGAGCCCATTTCCTTTTTTCCCTTCCCAAAGGAGTTGTCGCCGGAATGGAATTAAGCAATCGCTTCGTGTAAAGATGCTTTGGATTTTGGTAAATATCCTGCTTTGTACCGCATTCCACAAACCTTCCTTTATACATGATAAAAATATAGTCACACATATGCTTGACGACTCCTAAATCATGGGAGATAAACAAATAGGTTAATCCAAATTCCTTCTGCACATCTTTCATAAAATTGAGCACTTGTGCCTGTACAGATAAATCAAGAGCTGAAACCGGTTCATCAGCAATAATTAGCTTTGGATTCGTTGCAAGGGCTCTTGCGATATTGATGCGCTGCTTTTGTCCTCCTGAAAATTCATGTGGAAATTTTTCTTTTGAATCGCCCGGCATGCCAACTATCGCAAGAAGTTCATCAATTTTTTTCCTTTCTTCCCTAGGAGTTAAGTTCAAAAAATTTCGAATCGGTTCTGCAAGGATATCAGCAATCCGTTTTCTCGGATTTAAACTGGAATGGGAATCTTGAAAAATCATTTGCACTTCTCGATGAAAATGGGAGGTGCGAGATTTCCTCTCCTTCGTCACATCTTCCCCTTCAAAAAGGATTTTTCCCGACGTTATTTTCTCAAGGCCAATGATCACTTTTCCCGTTGTCGATTTCCCACATCCAGACTCTCCCACAAGCCCGTAAGTTTTCCCCTGTTCGAACTCCATATCTATACCATCTACCGCATACACCCAATCAACGATGGAGTTAAAAAATCCACCCCGAATCGGATAATGCACTTTTAAATCAATGATTTGCATGAAGCTCAAACTGCTTCCTCCTTCAATGATTTATGGAGCTTTTTCATGTTGAAAATTGAAATACTTCCAGCATATGCACTTCACAAAATGCCCTTTTGAAATTTCGTGGAATATCGGTTGTTCTTCATGAGCATCTTTTGGAATCCATGGAATGCGAGATGCAAATCTGCATCCTGTTCTTGGTAAGTGGGTTAACGATGGAACGATTCCTTCAATGGCGTTGAGGCGTTCATTTGTGGAGTGGAGTTGTGGCATCGAGTTAAATAATAATCGCGTATATGGATGCTTTGGACTGGCAAACAATTTTTGTACTGGTGCTTCTTCAATGATTTCTCCCGCATACATCACCATCACCCGATCGGCCATTTCTGCAACAACCCCTAAATCATGGGTGATCAATATGATGCCTGCTTCTGTTTCATTTTGCAATTCCTTCAATAAATCTAAAATTTGCGCCTGTATCGTCACATCTAGAGCCGTTGTCGGTTCATCAGCTATAATTATTTTCGGTTTACAAGAAATGGCTATTGCAATCATAACCCGTTGCCGCATTCCCCCGGATAATTGATGGGGAAATTGCCTAGCAACTTGTTCAGGTTTTGATATACCGACTTGTTTTAATAATTGTAATACCTTTTCTTCCCGTTCATCACGAGAATAGTCAGTATGATATGTTAACGCTTCTTCAATTTGATCACCAATTCGCATTAAAGGATTCAAGGCGGATAAAGGATCTTGAAAAATCATTGCTATTTCTGCACCGCGAATATGATTCATTTCCTCTTCTGAACATTCCAAGAGATTGCGTTCTCTAAAAAGGATTTTTCCCGTCACCCGCGCATTCTGTTCATGGTGGAGACCGATGATGGCTGTAGCAAGCGTACTCTTTCCACAGCCCGACTCCCCAACAATTGCAAGAATTTCGTTATTTTTTAATGTGAAGGAAACCCCATCCACTGCATCATAAAATGTATCATTTATTCGAAATCCAACATGTAGATTTTGAATGGCCAGTATGTCCATTTTGGGAGAGTCCCCTTTCTTGCAATTGACTTTAATGAAGTGTATGAATTGAAAAGAAGAAAATTAACCTAATTACATAAGAGTTAGGATCTTCTCAATGAATTTTCTACAAATGGGTTATTTTCAAAAATACCTATAATCTTCTCATCATTTTTCTTCGGCATCCTTGCTATTCAGTCATAAAAAAAACGAAATCAAAACTAGTTGATTTCGCTGAATTTTGAATTATCCTTGAGAACGTTTGCGTTTTCCTCGTTTAATTAAAGAAATGATAAAGACAATGAAAATTATATAAACGAAAGCCATCGCTAGAATATATGAAATATTGATACCTTGTTCATCAATCACTTGATAAATTTCAACAACTTCTCGGTCTTGGATAATTCTAAATATCCCGTCTTCACCTTCACGGAAAATTTCACTATTTAACATTCCACGAAGCTCTTTATTTTCTCCAACAAACTCTTTCGGAATTTCAATCTTTTCGCGCATTCCTGTGTTGTTGATGACAATAATCCAGTTTTCATCCTCAGAAGAACGCTGGAAAACAATTAATCCATTTTTATTTTGAATTAGATTGAAATCTCCTCTGCGTAGAGTTTCCGATTTATTACGCAACAATTGGATATCTTCAATATATTTTTTTAATTCTGTTTCCGTTTTAAAGTTATAAATTTGATGAGCTTCAGGTCCAGCTTTACCGTTCATGGCAATCTCGGATCCATATTGCATAACCGGTACGCCCGGAAGTAGCAAAGTTGTTGCCAATGCCATTTTTAATCGAGTTGGAGGATAAATTTCCGCTGTATATAGAAAACGATCTGTATTTACATTGTCAATCATAATTTGCGTAGGGATTTCCTCTTCTCCCTTTGCATAGGGTTCAAAATGTTTCAATAAATCGGATGTATCTTCATCAATATTTTTAAACGCATGGCTAAAAATTTGGCTTACTTCATCATAAAATTTCGCATCAAATCGAGCATTGCTTTCAGTATTTGAAATCACATAAATTTGTTCATTGACTGATTTAATTGCATCAATCATCTCATTTAAAAATTCTGTATCGGCAATATCGAGATTTGTTAAACGGATACCATCAACATCATATGTAGAAGCAAATTGGACAACAGCATCAATTAGCGCCTTTTGTACTTCTTCATTTTTTAAATCCCAGCGAAGTTTTCCGTTTGCTGTCCCTACAATCCAAGAAGCTTTTTTAGGATCTTTAGCCCATTCATGATTTTCACTTACATTTGTTAACGGAAAATCTACCATAATGGACATGCCATTTTGTTTCACAATTTGAATCAACTTTTTGAACTCTTCTTCTGTCCCAAAATTAGGTTCCAATTGATGGTAACTTGTCACCATTGAACCGTCATAAGATTCTGTTGCAAAGACGGAGCCGATGGAAACAATCGTAAATCCCAAATCTTTAATGTCAGAAAGTTTATCTATAATCCCTTGAAAATCCCCACCAGCGAATTTTGCTGGATTTTTTGGATCGGTTTTCGAAATATCGTCATTTTCATTCGTCGCATTAAAATAACGATCGACTAATAAATCGTATATACTCTCATCAGCAATTGAACGGGGTTTTTCAGCGCTTGCGATAGGCGTTGAGAAACTTGCAAATAATAATGTTGCCATTGCTGTCGTTCGAATCCATTTACTGAGTTTCAACATAATTCCTCTCCTTTAAACCAATCAACGACATTTTACCAAAAATATAGATACAACTCCTAATAAAACGTAAAAGTTTAATAAAATGCGCTTATTTTTTGTCTAAAGTGTGACAAAAAAATAAAGAACCCCTCATGGTTATTCGTTCTTTTTATCTTCGAGTCTAATGAATTTCTTCATTTCTATGATTACTCGTTTTTTGCAAAAATGTAAAAAGAATGAAAAGTATCATGAAAGCAATCACAAATACAAGCATAACGATTGGAATCATAGCGCATTTCCTTTCATTTTTCTCATATTGATTGAAATCATTTTAGAGTAAATGAGTAAGAATTTCTATCTACAAACTAAAAAAACGCAAAGTACAAAATATACTTTGCGCACGAACGAATGATTAAGCTAAGAAATTCATTCCCATTGGTAATTTAAAGCCAAAGAATAACGTTAAAAATAAGAATATTGCAAATAAAACCCAAAATATTGTTGTGGGTTTGTCTTTAGCTTTACGAACAAGAATCATCTCCATCATACCAATCACTAAAATACCTAAAAGAAATTTGATTCCATAATTCATGCCTTGACCGTAGTCCATTGCTTCAATAAATAAAGCTCCACCCGTAATGATAATAAGGATGTAAAATAAGCGTAATGCCATTTGCAATCCTTTATTTGGTTTAATGGCAGCAATTAAAAACAATATAATTCCAATAAACCACGTTGTAATGTGTAAATGCGTTGAACTTGTTAAAAAATCCATCTACTTCCCACCTCATCGTATATTTCATAGATTATCCTAACACGTGAATAGTTTCTATTCAAATATAATACTTCTTTTTATTTTGTATTTATTTTAATACAGTAAAAGAATCCGCAAGTCATCACAGTGAATGCAATCATTGCGGATTCAATTTCGTATCCATTTTTTTAATTTGATTCAAAACGATTTGTTAATGTACCAATGCCTTCAATCGATATCTTCACTTCATCTCCAGCTTTTATAAATTGTGGAGGATTCATTCCTTTCCCTACCCCGGCAGGAGTCCCTGTTAAAATAACGTCGCCAGGTTCTAGTGGAACATGGTGAGAAATAATCGAAACCAACCGATCTACTGGGAACATCATATCTCCTGTATTTCCATTTTGGCGAACTTCCCCATTCACTTTCGTTACAATCGTCAAGTTTTGGGGATTTGGAATCTCATCTTTCGTTACAATGTATGGCCCCATTGGGCAAGTAGCATCCAAACTTTTACCTAAAAAATATTGTTGGTGTCTCTGTTGAATATCACGGGCTGTGATATCATTAGCAATCGTATACCCAAAAATATAATCATAAGCTAATTTTTCAGGTATATCTTTTCCGAATTTGCCAATGACAACTGCCAACTCTCCTTCATAGTCAAGAGAGTCCGTTTTTCCTTCATGCACTGGTAAAACTTCGTGGTCTGCAGCAATCGTTGTCGGTGACTTTGTGAAAATGACTAAATCAGATGGAGCAGCTTCCACTCCCATTTCCTTTGCATGTTCATCATAATTTTTGGCTACACAAATAATATTTTTTGGAGTTCTTGGAATTGGCGATAACCATTCAATTTTGCTAAATGGTAATTTAAACTTTTCAACCTCTCCTGATTTTTCTGCTACTTCTACTAATCTTCTAATTTTTTCAACAAAATCATACCCTAATGCAATGCCTTCAATAATCGTCTGCGGGAACGATGGTAGCACTTGAAGCGTTTCTTGAATTGCTAACACATCCCAAACTGCTTCTTCTTTTTTTACTTTTGGACCAAACTTCACTTGATTATTGAATTTAAAGGATAAAATTTTCATTCGTAATAGCCCCTTTTCATTTTCACAAATTCTATTAAACTACGAAGCGTAGTATTAATAACATATTACATGAAAATCATTTATATTGCTTAATTTTCCGTAACGTTTTTTCCATAAGTGATGCGTTTTACAGCTTTTTCAAGCGGTCCTTGTTGATATTTCAAAAACCACAATTCAGATAAGGCTAACTGAACGACATAAATACCAATGGCGATGACAATTCCCATCATTACATCCACTTTTCCATATAACCCAAAACCGAAATTGTAAAATAATAAAGTGCAAATGATAGACTGCATGATATAGATAGTTAATGACATGCGTCCTACTTTAGCGATTGGGGTTAGTAGTTTTGTTGCAAATGGTATGAGACAAAGTACGACAATTAAAGATGCATACCCTACGGCTAACATGGGCCCTCCTATATAAACTCGGACATACTCTAATAAATAAGTCCGCGTTACATGAAAAGGCACACTTTTAATAAAAAGCCCTCCAGCAATACAAATAATCGTTAGTATAATCCACATCATTTTCAATTCTTTTGCCCGTTCAACTAAACGCCACTTAGCAGCAGCTGCTCCGATCATCATATATGGCAAAATCGTAAACAACGCGCTAATCCACATACCTGGAGCCATTTGAACCGCTAAATCATTTAAACGTTGGAAAAAGGCATCAGTCCAAGTTCCAATACCGTAAGCTGTAATCGCATTATTAATTGCAGTAATATCGACATGAGGAGTTTCAAACTCTGCATTTGCTATACCTGCAAGGGCATATAAGGAGAGGATGAAGAAATGCAATAGACCATTCATTGCTAAAGCAACGGTTAGCAACCATCCACTCTTTAATTTCAAACATAAAATTAAGAAAAATCCGCAAAAAGCATACATCGTAAGGATGTCTCCCCACCAAATAAGAAACGCATGCAACAATCCAATTATGAATAACACAACGAGACGTTTTGTTGCGAAAGGATAAAATCTCGTACCGGTTTGTTCAGCTTTGATCCACTGCATCGCTAAACCATAACCAAACAACATCGAAAATAAAGGATAAAAACTGCTTTGTACATAGATATCTAATGTTTGATATAACATTACATCCTGATAATCCGTAAACCAGCTATGCAAATCAAGAATGTGGGGAAGCGGCAGGGAAAAGGCAAAGATGTTCACTATTAGAATGCCAAGCAAACTAAATCCCCGCATAATATCAAGGGTATGAATTCTTTCATTCAAAGACGTTGGTTGAAACACTACATTCGACCTCCTAAATACAATTAAACTATCATTTTCATGCAATTCTTACAAGAAGAAACGTCGAATGTTTATTACACCAAAGCTTCCAACTGTATTTCCTTCCCTGCCTCAAATAAGTAAAGTACCTTTTCATCTACCTTGATTTGTAAAATCTTTTCCACCGCTTCCGCATAAAGGCGGATTTGCACACTATAACGCTTCGACATTTCAACTATTAACGCTTCCTCTTCTTCAAAAAACGGTAATATTTTATCCGTTTTGTAATCGAGCAACACCCATTTTCCGTCATAATCTTGCATTAAGCAATCGACAATCCCTTGGATCATTTGAGAGTCGCCTTCCTCATCGGACACACTTAATGTAAACGGTACTTCTCGATACAATTTTTTCGCGTTGCTAAATCGTTTTCCGATTGGCGTAGCAAAAAAGTGCAATAGTTGTTCAATTTGGATAGCTTTCATCTCTTCTTCTGTAATTAATTGTTTTTCAACTAACGTTTCAAGGAACCGTTGTGCTTCTTCCGTATTGATAAACCCTTGTTGCGGTACATGTTGCATCACGGTATGCATCGCTGTACCAATCTCTGTCGCAGTTAATTGTTTTTCTTGCATAAAAATTGGCCGCTTGACGAATGATTTTTTGCGATTTTTATAATAAATTCCAAAGTACTCACTCTCATCTTCTTGCTGCAAGTTTTCAATGCGCTTCATTTCGGATACACTCGTTTTAGATTTTTTCTTAGTTGCTCTTTCAAATGGATAAATATGAGTAAATCGACGTTCCAATTCTTGCAATAAACTGTCATCCACTTCTTTCTTTGCAAGTTCGTTTTCCGTTTCTTCCATTTTCTCCTGTTTTTTCATGAATGAATCATTGGATATGACGCTTACTTGCCAAGTGGATGGATGTTGTATCGGCGTATAGTCTGTATCACTAAAATCTTTAAACGATGCATGTCGACTAATTGCTGGACCAATCCAGTCAAGATAATTTCGAGCTCGAGCCCTTACATAATCCGGCAACATTTCATCTTGAGCCAAACTTTGAACTTCACACCAATTTTGCTTCGTTTTCTCCCAATCTTTCACAGAGCCGACGAGAACGAGCTTTTCTTTTGCGCGGGTCATCGCCACATATAAAATGCGCATTTCTTCCGCTTTCATTTCTAACTTTTTCTTTTCCTTCATCGCTAAAAATGGCAATGAAGTATACATAATTCGATTGTCTGGGTCTATCGCTTTAACAGCTAAACCGTACTCTTGATCAAATAAATATGGTTGATTGAAATCCATTAGATTAAAATTACTACCTAATCCAGCTACAAATACAACGGGATACTCAAGCCCTTTCGAAGAGTGAATCGTTACTAAACGAACAACATCATCCTTCTCTCCAATCGATTTTGCAATTCCTAAATCATCCCCGCGGGATTTCATGCGATCGATGAATCGTAAAAAGCGGAATAATCCCCTGAAAGAAGATTTTTCAAAACTTAATGCTCGGTCATGCAGCGCTCGTAAATTAGCTTGACGCTGTTTACCGTTCGACATCGCGCCTACCATTTCATAATAATTTGTATCTAAATAAATTTGCCAAATTAGATCAGATAGACTGCCTCTGCGTGCTAAATCTCGCCAATTATCCAATTGTTTTAAAAACTTTTCAAGCTTTGCTTGTGTGCCTATTTCAAGGCCTGAATGCTCTTTTTCAACAAATATTTTTACAGCTTCATAGAAGGATGCTTGCTTTTCAGTTAAACGAATGAGTGCCATTTCATTTTCCGTTAAGCCGACAAATGGAGCTCTTAATACAGAAGCGAGCGGGATATCCTGGTACGGATTATCAATGACTTTTAATAAATTAATCATGATCATCACTTCAAGCGCTTCAAAATATCCTTTGGAACTTTCGGCATATAGAGGAATATTTGCAGCTTTAAATTCTTCAATAATATCGTTCGACCAGGTCATTGATCGCATGAGAATGACGATATCGCTATAACGCATTGGGCGCATTCGCTTCCCTGGGTCTTTTTGCTTCGTATCGTACACTGTTGCACCAGCATCCATCATTTCTCGAATGCGTTGGATAATGTAACGAGCTTCTTGTTGAGATTTTTTCATTTCCTCTTGGATTATTAAATCAATATCCTCTTTTTCATTATCAGTAGAAGTATCTGGCTGTTCTTCATAAATGATTGCTAATTCCACTGGAACTTCGACATCATCATATGGTGCGCTTGGTTTTAAAGCTGCTTTCTCATCATATTTAATTTCTCCTACCTTCTCACCCATCACTTGCTCGAATATATAGTTCGTTCCGTATAGAACTTCCTTTCGACTGCGGAAATTGGCATTTAAATCGATTTTCAAACCGCTCGATTTCGGCTCTTCCTCAAATGTTAAATACTTATTTAAAAAGAGCATTGGTTCAGCCAATCGGAAGCGATAAATGGACTGCTTTACGTCCCCTACCATAAATAAGTTGCCGTTACTCTCATCGCCGCTTTTAACTAATTGCAAAATCGTTTCCTGCAGCATGTTTGTATCTTGATATTCATCGACAAGCACTTCTTTAAAGCGCTGTTGGAATTCGATTGCTACAGGAGATGGTTTTATTTTTCCATCCTCTTCTATCGTTAATATTTCAAGGGCATAATGCTCTAAATCTGAAAAATCTACAATCGCTTTTTCTAATTTTGCTTGTTTAAACTTTTCATCGAATTGAAGTGTTAATTTTACCAATGTTTCAATTGTCGGAGCCATGAGCCGAATTTCTTCAATGAGCCGCTCTGGTTTTCTAGCAAAATACGTATCTTGAATTTTTTTTACGATGTCTTTTGCTTTATTTCGCTTATCTTGCGCTTTCTTTTTTAATTCTTCATCGCAAGAATCTTTCGCCACCCTTGCTAAAGTTGACCATTTTAATGTAGAAAAGAATTCGTATGCTTCTTGCCAAGAAGAGCGAATGCGACGAGATGCCTCTTGAATGAGCGCTAAATCCAATTCCACCGTTTCTCCGTATGGAGCCGGACCATCTGGCATTAAAGCATATTTACGAACCGTTAAAAGGTGAGACCTTGCTTCCTCCAATTGAAACTCTATAGCACTTTTCAAATGCTCAATAAAAGGTAAATCATCTACCGTCACATCATTCGGAATCTGATATTGTTCCACTAGAGAATGAAGCCATTTTTTTGGCTCGGGATGTACTCGAGCAGTATCGTATAATTGATCAATCAAAACTTCGATATCTTGGTCATCTCGATCGGACGTAAAACTATCCACTAACCGATAAATACGGTTAACTTCGTTTTCATCTTCAGCACTATAGGCTTCCTCTAGCACATCTTTTAACACATCATCCCTGAGTAAAGAAATTTCTCCTTCACTGGCAATGCGGAATCCCGGGTCAATATCGAGTAAATAAGCATATTGCCGAACAATAGATAAACAAAAAGAGTGCAGTGTAGAAATTTGCGCTTTGTTGACAAGGCTCAACTGCTTTCGTAAATGAGCATTATGGGGGTCTTTCGCAATTTCCTTCTCAAGAGCATCCGCTAAGCGGTGGCGCATTTCCGCAGCTGAAGCATTGGTAAAGGTAACGACAAGGAGTTCATCCACATCAATCGGGTTTTCTTTTGCAATGACCTTTTCGATCATCCGATTAACGAGCACCGCCGTTTTTCCTGAACCTGCAGCAGCGGAAACAAGAATATCATGTCCCGTTGCCCAAATGGCTTTCCATTGTTCATCGGTCCATGTAGCGTCTTTCGGCTTAGTTGGAATTGAGTTCATCGTCATTCAACTCCTTTCGAATTTTTTCTACGACATTTGGCATTTTATCTGCCTGCAACAGTTGATATTCACCGTCTGTCGGGTCAAATTGGCATACCGACTTAAATTCGCAATAATCACAAGCAGTTCGATCTTTTAACTTAAATGGTCGAATTGAAGTATCACCACTTAAAATGGAATCCCCTGCTTCCCTATGTTTTTTGCGCACAAATAATCGCAACTCTTCCATCGCTTCAGGCGGCACAACTTTCGAAGTTTTGGAAAATTCCTGTTTTTTCGTTATCGACACCGGAATAATAATCGACTTGCCATCCTCTTCTAAACGCTCGTCCATCGCAATCACAGCCTCTTGATTTTCGGATAACAACCCTTTCATTTTGTACATTTTTAATCGTTCTTCTTCGATTTGTAATTCATTTAACTCCTGCTCAATTTTTAACAAAGGATTTTGCACATGGACGTATAGGACACCCGCTGGCATTGCCGGTTCTTTTAGTAAAATCAATGAATTTTCAACGGCTACATCTAAATACGTTAATAATTGCAATGATAAGCCGTAATACACTTCATTTAAATCTAAATCTCTGCCAGAAGATTTATAATCGATGACACGCAAGTAGGATGTTCCACCAACTTTTGCATGGTCTATTCGGTCAATTCGCCCTCTCAATTTCATTTTTCGGCCGCCGTTTAATGCTATTTCTAAAGGCGGTAATTGTTCATTTTTGCTAGGGCCGAAAGACGCTTCCACAGCTATTGGCTTAAAGGTTGAATTCTTTGCATGCTGTGATAGGGCAATCATCGTTTTTTCAACGATATGCATCAATTTCCGTTGAATATAGCGATAGCGTGAACTGCTTAACAAGATTTGGTGTGAAAAAGCCGGTACAATCTGTTTTACAGCTTCTCGTGCAAGATGGGCACATTGTTCTTTCGTTAATTTATTCCATGGCAAATTCAATCGGCTTGTCTCCTTCGAAATCCACTTTAAAGCTTCATGGAACAAATCCCCCATCTCAAATGTTTCTAAACGGAACTCCGGACGTTGTTGCAAGCGAAGACCATAGGATGCAAAATGGGCAAATGGACAACTAAAATACTTTTCAATTCGTGAAACGCTGGAGGTGAAGTCATCCCCATATAATGCTTCCGTCAAATCTTGAGCCAATTTTTCTGAAACATTTTTTTCTTTCAACGGTTTCATTACAACTTCAAGTACTGGTTTCCATTCATCACTTTGTTCATAAAACGTTTTTAGCGCTCTCCATTCTGATGCAAGCTCCATTGATTCAGCTTGTTTCAATTGAGTCATTAAGTAAGCTAACGATGTTCTCGGATGTCGTAAGTAAGAAAGCACTTTTTCTTTATTCCATTCTTCAATCGGGTCAATAAAAATTCTTTCATGAGGCAATGTGTATTGTCCGTTTACTTCAAATAAGTTGAGCAACCGTTGTACATAAAGAGATGGTAATAAAGCTTTACTCTCCTCATCACTGCTGGAATATGTGACATATAAACGGTCTGTAGGGGAAGAAAAAGCACGATAAATATAAAAGTTTTCTTCCATGAGTCGATGCTTGGATGATGGGTACAATTCCACATCAATTCCTGAAAACCATTCCCTGTCCATATCGTTTATGAATCCTTCATAGTCAATACGCATTGGATATACTCCGTCATTCACGCCAATGACGAAAACAACTTTCATATTGTCAAAACGGGAAAACTCCACAGTTGCAACAGTCACTTCGTCAACAGCTGGAGGAATTTTTGAAAATTTCAGCGTGTCAAATCCCTCATCCAAGATTTTAGCGGCTTCTTCAATCGTTAAGGACTGGTCTCCAAACATGATAGCGAATTGTTCAAGTACGTTTACCCACTGGTTCCATGCCTGATCATGTTCCATCGCTTCTTCCAGTTTGCCTTCTTCCAGTTCTTGATCTTTTAACGCTTGAAGCTTTTCATAGATTTGCAATTCTTCAACGGTTGTAAATAGAGCCGTTGCGATTTCTTGTCCATTACGAGCCTTCTTTAATTGTTTTTCAAATTTTAATAAAGGTTCTCGAATGTAACCCTTCATTTCATTGATAATCGCTTGTATCTTTTTTTCTTCATCGGTTTGTTTCGTTGTCACAAACTCTAAACCTCGATATTTTTTATACATCCAACGGTCGTCTTGCATCCATCGGTCTCCATAAATTCCTTGAGCAATGACGAAGTTTTCAAATACATCCGCTTTCTCTCTTAATTCTTTTACATTAGAGTTTAATGGGAAAAATAAATCTGTTTTTACACTACGGAAAATCGGTTCATATTTCCAATGAGACGTAATCACTTCTAAAATAGAGCGGCTAAATTCAATTAACGGATGATGCAACATCGATTTTTTCTCATTGGTAAAAACAGGAATATCATATTGTGCAAATATTGTCGAAATTAGCGGATCATACACATCTGCTTGTCGATACATAATCCCGATATCACGATAACGAATACTTTCTTCTTGCACTAATCGTTTTATTTCCCGGGCAATGCCATGAACTTCAGCACGCCGATTTGCTCCTTCAATAATCTTGATAAAACCTTCTGCTTCGATTTTTTTTGGAGTTAGCTGATAAAATTGCTGTTCCACATGAAATAAATCTCGATTTTTATAGCGGTGAGTTGTTTCCAAATGAATTCTAGGTTCAATTTCGATACCTAATTTTGTCGTTTCTTGTTTTAATTTGTCGTATGTGAGAGCAGCACGATAAAACACTGCTTGTTCATTGTGTTTATCTTGTTCATCTTCAAAAGGAAGAACAATGGTAACTCTTTTCGTTAAAGATAAAAGCTGCTTGACAATTTCAAACTCACGCACTGTAAATGATGTAAATCCATCGATATATACATGAGTGTCTTTCAATTTTTCAGAGTATTTCATTTGCTGGATAAGGAAGGGATATAGTCCATCTCCTTCTACATATCGATCCCCTAAAATTTCTTCTAATTTTTGTATGATGATTTGTAAGTCTTTAGATTTCGCAATTAGTGTATGAGGAGCTTGGGCTTGTTCAAATTTTTCAATTGCTTCTTTTAATGCGATACTATCGATATTAAACTGATTAAATTCCTTCATTATCTTCTCAATTTCTTCGGTAAATCCTCGCTTATCAGCAGCTTGTCGGAATAAAGTAAAATGGTCTTTATTTTCTTCCAACAATCTTCTAAGGAGCATTCGATATCCAATTTTATCAACTTTATCTTTTGCGATGCCTCCCGTTTCTTGTAATACGTGCCAGGATAATCGCTTAAAAGTCATTACTTGCGCACGAATCAACCCTTGAATATCATAGTGATTCGTTAGCTGGTATTCCGTAGAAAAAGACATTTGGTCTGGCACAATTAAAAAAATCGGTGGGCCAAAGGGATTAGATTTTACCTCTTCCACAATTTCTCGATGAATGAGGGCTGTTTTCCCTGTCCCAGCTCGTCCGCTAATAATTCGTAATGACATGTTGCTCCTCCTTCAATTTCCTCTTGCTTTATTGAAAAATAGTATTTTATTTATTATAGTACATTTTCTAATAGATTCGATAAAATGCACCAATGAAAAACGGGGCTGTCCACTTTTCATACGCCCCCTTTTCAATCACTTACCAAGCTTAATCTTTATAAGTTATTTTTAATTTCTTATTCTTTCTAAGTCTCGATACTTCTTTTAATTCTCTTTCAACACGTTTATTTAAATATCGTTCAATTTGCTTTCCGATAATCCATAATAAGAAAATTGCGACAATGACAAGTACTAATTTTGTGGGACTTCGCAATAATGCGCCGATATCGTAACCAAGTAAACTAATTGTTAAAATCATTACACATTTTCCTGCCAACAACACGACGAAGTAATATTTTTTCTTAATATTGGAAAGCCCTGCCACGATATTGACTAATACGGATGGTGTAAAAGGGAAACACAATAATAAAAACAGTGGGGCAATTCCTTTCATATCTACCCATTGAATGAGTTTTTGCATCTTTTCATACTTAATGAATTGTTGGACCCTACGATTATTTCCAAATCTACGAACGAGCAAAAAGACCGAATAAGACCCCAATACTGTTCCACCCCAGGAAAGTAAAAAACCAAACCAAAGCCCGTGAGAACTTGCATTGGCTACTACGAAAACAACTAGAGGTAGGAACGGCAAAAAGGATTCTAAGAAAGGAAAAAGGATTCCAATTAGCGGTCCTAGTGTTCTATATTGTGCTTCCAATGCTTCAATATTTTCTACCGTAAACCATTCACTCACCTGTTCCACCTCTATCGATATTGAATAATTAAATGTAAAATCGTCACCTTATCTGTTGGATTTTCGTATTGGTGCGGCTGATTAGCAGAAAATACGAGCGTTTCACCTTCTTCTAAACATTCCTTCATATTGCCGCATTGGACAACTGCCTGTCCTTCTATGACCGTAACTGTTTCCTCTACTCCTTCCGTGTGGGGCTCACTTTTATGTATCACCCCGGGATCCATTTCAATTTTATAAAATTCCCAACCCCGTTCCGGACTATAAGGGATAATGGAATATACACGGTATTTGCCATTTTCTTCAGACACATATGTAGAAGGATCCACACTATATTTTTGGAAAAATGTTTTCGGTGGCTGTAAAAGGGATGAAAATGAAATTTTTAACCCTGCAGCTATTTTCCAAAGGGTTGAAACAGTTGGATTTGCTTCACCCTTTTCAATTTGGGCAAGCTGTGCCTTACTTACATCAGTAGCTTTTGCCACATCATCCAAACTTAAACTCCGCTCTTTCCGAATTTTTTTTAATTGTATACCAATATTACGACTCATTTGATCCATTTTTTCATTCCACCCTATTGTCTATTTTAAAAGACAAATGTATACTATACTAAACGAAATGTGAATGTTCTGATTTTTTATTTTCTGTTTATTACCATTAATTAGCGATTATTTAAATTAAATGATCTCTGTATTTATCATAATACAAAATTTCTCTTTGTACTGTAACGATGATTTAGTCATTTATGCTGCTTACTGCGAAAATTCCGTCAATCTTTTAAAACAGTATTTTTCATTTATTATATTTGAAAATTTAGTAGAAAGGAATGGATAGTGTGGCAACGGAAGTCAAGGAAGTGAATCAACGTTTTTCTGATGACTCCTTTTTACAAGGTGCGAAGGATTGCGTTCCTACATTATTAGGTTACATAAGTATAGGGCTTGCTTTTGGGGTAGTAGGCGTCACATCAAATTTATCGATTTTAGAAATCTTTCTACTTTCGGCACTAGTTTATGCTGGCAGTGCACAGTTCATTTTTGCAGGTTTATATTTAGCGGGAGCCCCAATGTACATCATGGTTATTACAACGTTTATTGTTAACTTACGATTCTTTTTAATGTCGCTTACTGTAGCACCGCATTTAACTCGTTATTCTGCTTTACGCAATGTCGGCTTTGGTTCGCTTATAACAGATGAAACGTTTGGTGTTGCGATTACAAAAATAGGACGAGAACAATATCTTGGTGGTCGTTGGATGGATGGTTTAAATTTAACCGCCTATTTTACATGGATCGCAGCTTGTGTTGTTGGAGGTCTTGTAGGAAATTGGATTCCAAATGCTGAAGCTTTTGGTCTTGATTATGCGTTAGTAGCGATGTTTATTGCGTTGCTAGTTTTAAACTTAGCAAATGTTCATAAAAGAAAACTCATGCATTATTTAAAATTAATCGGTTGTGTTTTTGGAAGCTTGTATATTCTTTCTTATTTCATGCCTGGTCATTTAGCTGTGCTTTTATCGACGATTATTGTAGCAACGATTGGGGTGTTGACTGAAAAATGACGACTACGCTATCCATGTTTTTACTTATTTTAGGATGTGCTTTTGTTACGTGGGTACCACGCGTTACTCCATTTATATTAGTACGGAATATCCAATTACCGAATATCGTATTGCGTTGGCTCCAATTTATACCCGTATGCATTTTAAGCGCACTTGTATTTCAAGCCTTACTTCGTGAAGAAGGGAAATTTGTCACATTTGATATAGAAAGTACTATTGCATTCATCCCAACATTACTTGTAGCAATTTGGACGAAAAGTTTATCCATAACAGTTGTCGTAGGTGTGTTGACGGTAGCTGTATTGAGAAATTTCTTTTAATTACATCGGCGTTGCGACAATTTCGCACAGAGCCGATGTTTTTTATTGTGAAAATCACTTTCTTGTATTATCAGATTTTCCTCCATTGGTGAACGAGTCCCCAAACATAACGAAAATGGCCTAATTCTCTTTAAAGAAGAATTAAGCCATTTCGTATGTTACTCTACTACTAACAATCCAATGCGGTAATGGTCTTTACTATGGACGACATGCTGCGTTAAGCGCAATTCATTTTGATGATTTAATACTTCCAATTTACAATGAGCCGCATTGATTTGAAGGGCTTTATACAATTCCAATTCATTGTGCACTTCCATACCGTTTACTTTGCGAATAACCTCTCCTGCTTGAAGCCCCATTTTTTCTGCCGGTGAGTTCGGTAAAACAGCAGCAATCATCACACCATTTGGACGCGCAGAAACGGCATAGACATCACGACGCTCTCGAACTTTATAAATATAGGAGATTATTAAACGAAGGAATGCGCCGACGAATACAGTCACAACTGCAACAATAGGATAAAAATATCCTACAAGTCCTCCGATTAGCACCAATTCCCCTAAAATGAAAATCGCCCTTGATAATTTAGGATATACATTTAACGGCAATGAACGTCTCGTCTTTTGCTGGAATCCGATGATAGCAGGGAACAAAATCAATGTAAATTGTTGATGGTTTAGTGAAAATTGTGGCCACCACGGAAAATAAGCATCAATTGCTTGTCCAGGAATTACGAAAAAAATCGGCAACAACCAAATTTTTTTCGTGAAGAAAGCAACGCCATGTAATCCCCTTTTTGACTTTTCGATAATAGGGGATGCATAATGCAATCCATATTTCTTCATTAAGCGACTTTCCGCCATTAACAATAACCCTGCAACCAATGCGCATGTTACCGCAGTTCCTTCAAGTACGTTTACCCCTTGAATTGTCAACCCTAATAATTGAAAGGACCAATTTTGAATATTCATCAAGATTATGGCAGCCATACTCAAGGCAAACAGAATGATTGGTGAAAGTAAATGAAACTGATAAAGAACAAGTCCTAATATACTGAAAGCTGTAACAAAGAATAATAGTTCAACTGATTGAGTCAATCCGAAAAAGAGGGTAATGACGGAAATAATGAGCGCTAACCATACCCCTTCTTTTATGAGGCCTGCAAATTCCGACCAACCCCATAAAATTCGAATATTGAAATGTTTTCTCTCTCTTTTAACTCGTACATATCCTAAAAAAATCGACATAAAAATTGCAATATACAATAGAGGATTTAAAAACATTCTGCCGATTGCACGAAACAATTCTATTAATATCTCGATCACTCATCCCACCGCCGTTTCCTACTACTACTATTGTTCATTTTATCAAAGGAATGAAAATTTGCGTAGCATCAATATACCCGTCTTCCAACATAAAATAAAATCATGCACCACACATCATTTCTGACAATTTAGAAAATTTACATATAGTTTATCATTTTTAAGATAAATATGGTAATATTTATGGAAATCTTTGATACAAAAAGCTGCCTAGAAATGTATTCTAGACAGCCTCACCTTCAAAACGTTAAATATCCCCCTTGATTCTATGAAGTATTACACTTAAGCCCATTTCCAACTGTACATCATGTTCCATATCTTCTTTATATAAAGCGACTTGATCTCGAATGCTTGCGAAAAACTCGTCATCCATATGTCTTCCGCTTTTTAAATCATGTTTTTGCCGATAGGAAGCCACTGCTTCTGCTGTTTGTTCATCATAAAATCCGTCAGTCCTCACCATGTTATAGCCCAATCCATTTAATACCTTTTGAACGTAGGCAATCTCTTCACTATAATCTCCTTCAGCAAATTCGCCTCGCAGCGGTGTAATTTCCATTGCAAATAGCGGATGTTGTTCCACTTCGATATCCGACTCGATTCCTTTTCCATGAATCCAATCTCGATCAGGAGTAAGCCATTTATTCGTTGATAATTTTAATTCCCCACCATTTTCCAAATCATAAGTTTCTTGAACCGTTCCTTTTCCAAAACTTTTTAATCCTACAATAATTGCACGATTCCAACTTTTTAGCGCTCCTACCATCACTTCGCTTGCCGATGCACTTCCTTCATTTTGGAGAACTACTAAAGGAATGACCTTCATTTTCTTCAAATAGTCCTCATCAACGTCAAGTTTTGTTGTTTTAATTGCTTCAAGCTTTCCTTCTGCATTTTGCATATAAGCAAAAACTTCTCCATCTTTCCCGATGCTACTTACGACGCCAGCAACGCTATGTAAATAACCTCCAGGATTATCGCGCAAATCGACTATCAATCCTTTTACATCATCCGATATCAATCTCGCAGTTGCTTCGATCCATTCTTCTACCGTCTCTTCTCCAAACATTGATATGGAAATGTATCCAACTTTTGTATCATCAATCGGAATCACTTTCCATGATACCGTTTGATTATCAATTTCTGCTCGCTCAACCGTTATTTTAATATGCCTGTCTGTGCTTGGACGATATAAGACTAAGGTTACTTTTTCTCCAGCTTTCCCTTGAATTAATTGCAACAACTCCCCAAGGGTTTTGCCCTCTAAACGCACACCATCCACTTCTACAATTTCATCATAAGGACGTATACCTGCTTTTTCAGCGGGAGATGATTTAACAGGCGATACAACGATAAATTTTCCATCTTTTTCTGTAATTTCAATACCTATACCAACCCGTTGTCCTGCTAAAGACTGACGATGAATGGCTGCTTCTTTTTCGGTATAGTACGTGCTATACGGATCCTTAATTGCTTCCGTCATTCCTCTTAACGCGCCTTCAATCAAATCCTTATCTTTTGTGTCAAACACTGATTTTTCTTTTATGAGTGAAAAAGCTTGGTCAATTACAGGGATATTGCTTCCTTTTACTGCTGTTTCGGATTTCATATCACTTTTCCAATACACAATGATGGCAGCTAATAAACAAACAATTGCCAAAATGAAAAAAAATCGACTCTTTCGCACTCACTTTCCTCCTCTCGTTCAATCTATGTAAGAACGAGTGGTAATAACACATGCAAAAGAGCGATTTTTTTACTCTAAATTGGTAATATAATCTCTTAACGTGTCTAGGTCTAGCGGTCCTAAAATCTGTTTTTCAATTTCTCCTTTTGTATTAATCATGAATGTGGAAGGAATTGTGTATACTTTATATGTTAAATTTAATCCTTCTTCTTCCATTAGGAGAATGGGAAATGTTAAATCATAACTTTTCACGAAGTTTTGAACATTGGTTAAATTGTCATTAAAAGTAAGATTTACTGCAACAATTTCCACATTATCTTTCTTTGCATATTTCTTATAATATTCTTGGAAATAAGGCATTTCGTCTTTACAAGGTGGGCACCAGGATGCCCAAAAATTTAAAATGACTTTTTTTCCTTTTAAATCAGAAAGGGTCATTGTATTCCCATCTAAAGTTTTTAAAGTAAAATCCGGTGCAGGCTTTCCTAACCCAACACTTTGGGGGCTGTCGAATTTCACTTCATACCCAGGAATATTATCATCAAGGGTATTTTTATTTCTATCCAATTGTTTATTGATAAACGTAGTGACTGCAATGACTACTAATGCTATTATGAGCAATGCACTTATCACTTTCTTCTTGTTGTTCATTCAACCCCTCCAGATTGCTCCAAATGAAACCCATGTACTTATAGAATAACATAAATTTAGCAGAGTACATCTGGAGAATCTATGTCAAAATGATGAAAACCGTAACTGAATAGCTATAAAAATAAATGGCTGCATAGAAAACAATACTTTCTATGCAGCCTTTATACTTTCATTATAGTGAAATATAGCGAAGTGGGTTTTGGACGCCGGCAGTTTGTCCTCTCCAAGTACCGATATGAACTTCAAAATGCAAGTGAGGACCTGTGGAACGACCAGTGGAGCCCATTTCAGCAATTTGTTGCCCTTGTTTCACGACATCCCCAACACTTACATTAAAGGATCTTAGATGAGCATATAGTGTTGTATAGATTTCACCGTTGATATTGTGAGTAATCATCACAACATTTCCGTAAGTACTCAGTGATGAAGCATATGTCACAACTCCGTCAGCAGATGCAACAATTGGCGTTCCTGCACTATTTGCTAAGTCAATTCCATAGTGGAAATCAGGACCATAACCAAGATTTCGCCAACCATAACCACTTGTTAAAACACCGTTTGTCGGTTTCATAAATCCGCTATCTGAAACTGGTAAATTACCTGCAGATTGAGCTTTGCTTAATTGTTGTCTTTGGATTTCTGCGATTTGTTCTTGCAGTTCTTTACTGATTTCGAGATACTCGGAATATTGTTTTTCTAATAATTTTTTCTCGTTTAATAGTTTTTGTTGTTCTTTTTCGAGTTCATCTATTAATCTATTTTTTTCTTGTTTTTGAGAAGTTAAAGATGCTTTTAAATTTTCTAGTTTTGATTGCTGTTCTTCAAGTTTGCGTTTCGTATTTTCAAGAACTAATTTTTGTTCTTCTAATTTCTGTTGGTCATTTTTTTGATCACGAATAATTTGGCGATCCGCCTCAATTAATGTATTAACCGCTGAAAAACGATCAATAAAATCAACAAAACTGTTTGAACCTAACATAACATCTAAGAAAGTGACAGAACCATTTGCTTGAAGAGCACGTGCCCGTTCTTCTAACAATGCATTTCGCTCATCAATCTTTTTCTGAAGCTCTTCGATTTCCTCTTCCAACGCTTCAATTTTTTCATTTGCTTGTCCAATCTCATTTTCTACTTGTTTAATTTCTTCATTCGTTTTCGAAATTTGATTCACAAGCTGATCAATTTGAGCTAACAATTGTTCTTGTTTGGTTTGATTTGATTTAAGTTCATTGGATTTTTGATGAATTTGTGCATTCAATTGTTTTTTCTGTTGCTCTACTTGACTTTGTTTATTTTTTAAATCCGACAAGTTCGCTGCATAGGTAACTGGTATTTGTATGAATAATAGTACAGCTACTAGAGCAGCAAATAATTTGAAATGGTGTTTTGCAAAGTTCCCCATCAAATAGTTCCTCCTTCAGCTTAATAGACTTTCAGGAATTTTCTTACAGACATGAAGCTGCCCCAAACTCCTATAAAGATACCAAGCACTAAAATGATTAAATTCACTTGATAGATTAGAGGAGTTACTTCTAACAGTTGTAACATTTTACCATGAATTTTTGGGGTCAATTTGTGGTAAAGGTTATAGTAAACGACAGATACGACAATCATTGGAATTATCGATCCAAATATACCAAGCCACAATCCTTCGAATAAAAACGGAATTCGTACAAAAGAGCTTGTTGCCCCTACAAGTTTCATAATTTCAATCTCATCACGACGAGCAATGATTGTAATGCGAATTGTATTGTAAATCAAGAAAATCGCCGTAAATAAAAGACCTAAAATTAATACGAGGCCAATATTGCGACCAGTATTTAAGTAATTAAACAAATTTTCAACTTTTTCTTCTCCGTAAATGACATCATATGTATGGTCAAACTTTTCGATTTTCTTCGCAAGATCTGCTGTTTGTTCTGGCTCTTTTGCCTTTACATATAAAACGTTTCTTAACGGATTGCTTTGTTCATATAAGCTAAAATCTTCACCATAGTTTTCTATTAAAATTTGTAATTCGTCTTCTTTTGACGAGTATTTTACTTCTGCAACATCCGGTAAACTTTGCACTTGACGAATTAACTTATCTTCTGCAATCTTCATTTCTTCAGGATCGTTAATAATATCAATCAGAACGCGGATTTCTACATCATTCTCAATATTGTCTGCAAAATGATTTAAGTTCATCATCACTAATGCAAAAATACCAACTAACAAAAGGGTTACAGTAACTGCACTGATGGAAGCGATTGACATCCAACCGTTACGGCTCAAACTTTTTAAACTTTCTCGAAAATGACGTTGGAGGGTTTTATATTTCATAACCATATTCACCTCCGAAAACGTCTCTTACAATCATACCACCTTCAATTGCAATCACTCGCTTGCGAATTCGATTGACAATTTCTCGGTTGTGAGTTGCCATGACAATGGTCGTTCCCATCGTATTAATTTCTTCGAAGATTCTCATAATCTCCCAAGAAATTTCCGGGTCAAGGTTTCCTGTAGGCTCGTCCGCAATCACAACTTTTGGCATATTCACAATGGATCGAGCAATCGAAACTCGTTGCTGTTCTCCCCCTGATAATTCGCTTGGAAACATGCGAACTTTATGTTTTAGCCCCACCAGTTCCAACACTTCCATAACCCGTTTACGAATAACTTTTGGATGTTCTTCAATTACTTCCATTGCAAAGGCAACGTTTTCGTAAACAGTTAATTTTGGAAGCAATTTAAAGTCTTGGAACACAATACCAAGCTGCCTTCTAAAGTGAGGAACTTCCTTTCGTTTTAATTTTGATGTATTGACGCCATTTATGATGACTTCTCCAGAAGTAGGTACTTCTTCACGATACATAAGTTTAATGAATGTCGATTTCCCAGCCCCTGAGGGACCGACAACATAAACAAATTCACCTTGCTTTATATCTACAGAAATACCGTTTACAGCTACTACACCATTCGGGTATTTTTTGTAAACTTCTTTCATATATATCATTAATTTTCACCTAATTTCTATCTATAGTAAATTCACCAATTCATATTATATCACTTTATAGAACGCATAATTTTACATTTTCGTTTCATTCCTCAACAAAACTTACCAATTTCCTAATAAACTAGAAAAAAAGCAAGCACCAGAAAATTTAATTCAATAATCAATAAAAAAAATCCTTCTATTTTCAAAAAAATATTAATAATTTATCGAATAGATTTCATATGTTCGATCTTTTTAGAGAAATTTTTTTCTTCTTTTAATATAGAATAAATACCGTCAACTCTACCAAAATGAATTTATATCATTGTTTTTTAATGATTCTATAAACGAAAAACCGACTTGACTATGCTCTTTTGATATTTCGACATATTTGCCGTTATAAATATCATCCACTTTATCCCCTCCTTTACTATTTTATTTTTATTAACTCAACTTTCGCACACAGTAATATTTAAGCATTGCTTGATATAATTAGGTATAGTAACCAACCATTTATTCATTTGATTTTTAAAGATGTCCATGTTTAAAGAAACCTTGGCTTCCGCCAAAGTTTGGAAAAGGTCAATAAGTGATTGAAGGGCAGTAATAAAATCTATGTCTTTTACATCTTCGCAAAGGATGTAAAAAAGGTTGCCAATCGTCTTAGGATCCTCCTCTTTTCGCATTTGCCAAGCAATGAGAATATATCGTGTAAAAACAATGGTTGTATGGCTAATTAACATGTCGTAGGAACGTCCCTGGAATTCTTTCTCTAAATTTAAAAGGGATTTATTGCATTTGAAGAAGACTTCAATGTCCCAACGCATGCCGTAAATACGAATGATCTCTTCATTTTCTAATGTTGTATCTGTGCTGAGAATGGCAAGCCATTCGCTCCGTTTATTACGGTTTCGTACAAATAGAATTTTTACTGGAATTCCATTGTCTAAAGTAGCATAAACGGATCCGAGAATGTCTTTTTTACCCATGTGAGGTTTTGCCAATTTGTAAAGTTGATTCAGTGTGAAACGTTCACCATTGTAAACGTATCGCTGCTTTAATTGCTTCACCATGCCAATGACAAATAACCCTTTGTTCGTAATCTTCTCAATTAAAGGCGCTTGTGTAAACCAGGAATCCATGAGAACATAGTCAGCTATAATCCCTTTTTCAAGCGCATGATCAAGTAAAGCTGAAGCCACGTCCGGTTTTGATTTCAGAGCTTCCTGGCGACGCTTATAGCCAGATGTTCGTTTATCAATATTGGTATTGATTTCTTGCAGGCGATTTTCCTTTTTCGGTGAACTTAGAAGAGCAAAATCAACGGGAATAAAAGTAAAACTATCGGTCCAGCCAAGGGTAAGCATTTGAAACCCTTTCAAGTACTGATGGGTAGAGTGATCAAAAACCTTAGCCAACAGTTCAACCGACTTACTACGGTTTCGTGAAAAGACAGAATCATCAATCACAAAAGCTGTGACACGATCTTTTGAAGTTAATGGTTGAAGCAGACGGATCATTTCACTGCTTAATGAAAGCAGAAACTTTCTCCAATGATAGGTTGGTGTATTTAAAAAGCGATAGACTGTATCCTTTCCGGGCAGATCCTGAGATCGTTTACTCATAAAAGCACGAAACCAGTTCTTATATTGGAAGACTAAAAGAAAAATCAGTTTGAAAACAGTAAGACAAGAATACCCGGAAAGTTTCGTAATATTCGCTTTTCTTAAATGATATCCAATATTTAATTCGGAAAATCCTTGTTTAATTTCTTTTGGTAATTGCGCAAAGTAGTCTTTATTCGTTATCATAGTGGTGACACCTTTCTTTTGGATTTGGTTTCGTCACCAATATTTTACCAAAAGAATAGGTGTCTTTCTTTATGTTTTAAAAAATGTCAAATGATAATTTTGTACTTCCCAAAACCATTTACATCAAGCATTTAAACAAGATTTTGGACTGCGAAAGTTGAGTTATTAAGTAAAAAAAATGATATGTCATTAATACATTTTGACCTTATTATTCCAAAAGCACCTTAACCTTCCCACCACATTCACAAGTGATTTATAGGGAATCAATTTGAAATAATCGGTAAATTGATAAGCAAAATCCGATTGCTGCTGAATATTTGAATCATTGCAGAGTCAATTAGGAATGAAAATTTTCGAAATACGTTTAGAAAGAGGTTTAACTCAAAAACAGTTAGCTAACTTGCCAAAGCAACTTTTGAAAAGGATTTAAAAGAGGCTCTAAAAGATCCTGAGTGCATGCTTCAAAGACGTTATGAACTTGGCTTAACAGAGCAACAATTTGCTGAACGTTGTGGCTTAAAAGTAGAATTGATTGATGATATTGAATTTGCTAATTATGAAAATTTAGATATAACAATGATTAGGTTATATGTAAAGAGTAATATCCAGAAATTCTTAATTTTGTAAAAAATATATTGTTTTTAAAAATTATATCACTACCGTCGCATAAATAATGTCTGAATTTTCAGTTTTATTTTTTCTGGACTTTAGAGAAAAAACGAAAACACCTAAGCGAGGGTAGTAAACATCCATTTTTTTACTATAACCTATGACTTGTGCAACAACGACTGGCAAACCTTTATGGGACGCCGTTTCCTTCGATTTTTCGTAACCAAATGTGAGCGGATTTCCACAAAGAAGCCTTCAAATAGCGACTAATTTGTAAGTAACTGCGTTCGCTATTCGTGTTCAACTGAGCTAAAACATTCAGACAGTACACTATCATGGCTACGTACACTTGATTATGTACAGCTTGTTCACTGTGACCAAAAAACTTTTTAATGTTCAGATGTTGTTTCATCCATTTGAAAAAAAGTTCGATTGCCCAACGTGATTGGTAGATTTCTGCAATTTCATCTGCGTCAATGTCAAACCGATTTGTCAGTAAATGAAGCTCATTTCCTTTTGTATCATGCAATTTGAGTAAGCGAAACACGTTTTCAGAACGATTTTGTGGTGTTCCAATGACAACCATTTCATCAGAGAATACGGGTGAATCTTCTGGTAACGAAAAGGATTCTAACACTCGGACAACAGCGTTTTTACGCAAACGGGTCACAAAGAAATAGCCATCTTCCGTCATTTGATCAAAGCGCCCATAATCCAAGTAACCACGATCAAACACGTACATGCATTCTTTGTCATCCACGAATACTTCTAGTTGACCACGATCATGTTCGTTGGCATTCGTGAGTACGGCTTTATCTGGATAGGAGAGTCCTTTTTCCATAAAAACAAGTCGTAAGTGAAGCTTTACTCCTGATTTTGTTTTTCGAAACTCTGCCCACTTATGATTGGTCAAATTAAGCGGTAATGTACTCGAATCAATGATTTTCAAAGGCGTTGTCACTTTTCTTCTTGTTTGGAAATTGGTTTTCCGATGAATTTGTGCCACTAAATCGAGAAAAATCGTTTGAAAGAACTCAGTTGGGATGGTATTGATTCGTCTCCCTAACTGTGAAAAACTAATCGATTCCAATCCCGTTGCTCGTTGTAATTCTTCTAAAAAGACAGCGTCACTCAACGCCCGTAAACTCTCGGTTTCATGGAGTTGGGCATACAAAAGCAGTTTCATAAATGAAGCCATATAAAGCTTCTTGGTATAGTGATTTAATTGATGTGTTTTCACTAGGTCGTCAAATAATGGACGATTAATCGGTGAAAACCATTGTTCAAATGATGTTTTTCGTGTAAACTTATCCATAGTTTCGTCCTTTGTATTGGATTTGGATGGTTTACTACCACCCAACCATTATAAAGGATTTTTTTGTGTTCAGATTATATTTCAGAAAATTCGGTTTATTTGAAGGTGTTAAATTATTTTAATGCGACGCTAGTGAAATTATATTTTTTCGTTAAAATTGGAGTTACTATAATGGGAGAGGGGAAAAAAGGGTGAAAAAGAAAAATTTGATTATACTGGCAGTTATAAATTTTATTATAGTCTTTGCATTATTGATTGATAATTCAGGGTATGTTGAATTTAATGAAATCATAATGCTGGCTATTTCCTTTGTATTTTTTGTTATTTTGATAGAATCTATAAATTCAAAAAGAAGATTCAAATTCGTTATCAATACACTCATCTACATTGCATATTTGATTATAATCATGCTCGCTGATTTGACTGTTGATCATTTCATATTTTCTTTTAAAGATATTGTATATGATGGTAGACATTTAACTCTATTAGAAGAAATTGCTGAATTTAAAGATGATATGTTGGTAATTACTTTGTACATTATTGTTCCATACATTATTTTATATTTCATCGTTTACACAATTAAATTTTTCAACAAAAAAACTAGCTTCAAGATAGGAAAAAGTAAATAACTACACTAAAAAGTTTTTCTATTGGATATTATCTGTGCCGTTCTAGCTTTTTCAGAATATCATTGTTACTATTTCTTTTCCCAACCTATTGGTATAAGATGATTTGAATTAATATGGCAAATTAAAATAATTTTTCTCCTTTTTCAAGTAACACTCCAATGGAATTGCCTATATAATCAGAAGTTTGTAAAATAAAAGGAATTATCATTTTGCTTCCTGTATCTGAATCTATCCAACAAAAATTTACATAAACATTTGTTACATTCTGGCTCTGTATAATTTTTAAAAGTTCTTTCTTTAAAAATAACCCTTCTCTTTGAATAAATGATCTTAAAAAAGGTTCCCATCCAGCATGTGTATAGTGATTAATCTCATTTTTCATCTTCAGCAACTTTTTAGTGATAACAGTTAAATCATTTTGCTTTAACATTCACTTCCTCCCTTGATTATTTTTTATAATCAAAAAAGCGATAGCTCACTCCAAAAAGGAGTAAAACTATCGCTTTTTTAAAATGTATCTATTTATTCTAATAACAATACATTTTTTTCCAACATCCGTTACAAATACAGTCGATATGATTAACCGTATTTATGGTCATCTTACAAAAGATTCGGGTGATGCTCTAATTAGCATTTTTAGCGACAGTTTGAAAGCAAGTAGGGCTAAAATTGGGCTAATGAATAAAAAAAAGCCAGGAACCCTGAAAATATCAGGATTCCCCGCCTATCGTTGTATATCGAATGATGATGCTTCCTGTGCGGGATTCACCAGTCATTTTTAATACAGGGGCATTTTCGATAATCTTATCGAAATGCACTGTTTTCGTAAGGAATTGATCTTCAACTATTCGTGTCATCACATCTGATAGACCAAGATCTACTTTCCCTACATTTGTTGTTGCAGATCCGTTAATTGAAACCGTTTTTGGAACATATAGCTCCACTGCCCCTGCAACGGTTTGTGCCTTCACTTTTCGAGCATTTTTATCATTGGTTGTCACGATAACTGCTCCGTTCACTGATTCCGCTTCTACTTCTCGAAGTTCTCCGTCTACATAAATTCGGCCATTCACTGTTTGAACTTCTAAATCTTCACCTTTTACGCGAACAATTTCAATGGCACCATTTCCGGATTGCACATCGGCATTTTCAAATTGTCCATCCATATATTTAATTGAGCCATTATAAGTGCGGATTTTCACAAGTTTAGCATTTAACTCATTGATGGAAATGCCGCCATTCAGTAGTTTCATTAACACAATGTCGTACTCTTTCTCAGGAATCATGATACGTACATTTACTTGCGTTAATTTAGATGAGCATTTTAATTCTAGTTTTCCATCTTCAAATTTTACGAACTCCCGTTCAAATGCAGCGATTGTTTGCTCTTCATCATTATCGATCATGAATGTTTTTACTTTGGCAACCACTTTCAACTCACTTGTTTCAGAACGTACAGCTTCCACTTTCCCATTTGGAATTTCAATTTGAATTCCTCTCACTTCATTGCCATTAAAGGAATATTGCTTTTCAAAATCAATTTTTGTATTGTTCAATGGGAAATCTAAGTCAAAATCTTTCAGTTTTTTTAACGTTGTCCCAAATACGCCCATTAAACGACTTGAAAACTCGGTCAAATCTTCTTTGATTTCGTTCATGAACTCATCCATCTTTTTATTAAATTCTTTGTTGTTAAAGTTTTTCCCAAAAATATCTTCAAATCCAGTTGTTTTTTGGGAATGATCAGTAGTAGATTGCTGTTGAGATTGGTGACTTTGTTCTTCATTGGAAAGTGGTAATGAAACTGCGCTGGATTGAGATTGAGTCTGTGTTGCTGAATCTTGTTTTTTATTTAACGCTTCAAGTAAAGTGATAGCTTCTTCCGCAGAGATGGCACCTTCTTCAACTAATTTAATAATCCGCTTACGTTCATTATCCATAATTACTGCCTCCCTCTTTGTTCTATACCATTTATACGTTAGAATTCCCAAAAAAGTTTCTTTTTTCATCAAGTTTTGTTTGGAATGCATGACGATATGATGAACAATTTTGAGAGGCATTATTCTATGAAATTTGAAATTTTCTAGTGAAGTTTTGTCTGCGGGTTTTCCGCTTACTTCAATAGAAATATTATTGAATTCGAATCATGAAATTGCCCCTTCAGGAAAACTATTTGTAGCTTCTGCCTTTAAGATATTGCTAAATCTCATAAGTTATTAGCTACTTTGGTTAAAAAATTGGCGACTTTCCCAAAGATATTTGCCTATCGAAAAAAATGCTACTTCTGCTTTCGCTATATTGGCCATTTCCTGTAAGTTATTAGCCACTTGCGACTATTTATTGGCCACTTTCCCAAATTTATTTGCCTTTCAAAAAAATGCTACTTCTGTTTTTGCTATATTGGCCAATTCCTGTATGTTATTAGCCACTTGCGATTATTTATTAGCCGCTTTCGCAAATTTATTTGCCTTTCAAAAAAAATGCTACTTCTGTTTTCGTTATATTGGTCAATTCCTGTAATTTATTTGCCACTTACGACTATTTATTGGCCACTTTCCCAAAGATATTGGCCTACCAGAAAAAATGCTACTTTTGCTTTTGCTATATTGGCCATTTCTTGAAAGTTATTAGCCACTTTAGATTCTATTTTGGCCAATGTCATAACAATATCGGCCATTCATCATCTAGTAATTGAAGCAAAATAAGGAATTTTTTTCAGTACCATGCAAACTGGAATTGCAATGATTATGCCGATTCCATTTTGTACAAGATCGCCTGGAATAGAAGCTAGCGGCATAATGAAACTTGAAAACATAATCGCTTCACCGATGTAATATACCCCCACCATCACAGGAATGGATACAATCGTTGCAATGATATTTTTAGCAAGGCTATCTCCACGGCTTCCATTTGACCAAGCAATTTTTCCAACAATATACCCTTGTAAAGCTCTAGATATAATTGTAATTGGAGCCCAAACAAGCCATCCGCCAACGAGATCAAATAGCCCCATGCCGACAGCACCCGCAATTGCACCTTTTTTTGGACCAAATAAGATAGAAGCAATAAATAGCATTGCAGTTCCTAAATGTACTAGACCTCCATTCGATGCAATGGGCAACTTAATATTCAAAAATATCGTAGAAATGAAAACTAATGCAACCAACATTGCTTGAATGGCTAAATCGGTCGTTTTTCCACGTTGTTTTGAAAGAGTATTTGTCTTCTGCATTTTTTCTACCCCTCTGATGTAATAAAATTTATCATTACATTAGCAGAAGATTGGCACCTATAAAAGTGTCAATTATTATAAAAACTACAAGGTCAGTTTGATTTGTAAGTATTTTTGTGCAAGCGTCGTTTTTGGTTTTGATTATTAAATTCAAAGAAAAATGCACTTGCTTAATAAGACGTTTGCCAACGTTGCATTCACATTTACCAAACGAAAAAAATAGCAACTCAAACGTTATCATCGTTTGAGCTGCTTATTCATATCTAGCTTATTTGCTTACTGATCCGCAATTTGCGCCAATAATTGTTCCATTCTTTTACGATCTCTCTCTAAAATAGGCTTTAAATATTGACCTGTATAGGAATTTTCATGGGCTGCAACCTCCTCAGGTGTACCAGTTGCTACGACTGTGCCCCCTTTATCTCCGCCTTCTGGACCTAAATCGATAATATAGTCTACCGTTTTTATTACATCTAAATTATGCTCAATCACAAGAACCGTATCCCCATTATCAACAAGGCGCTGCAACACTGTTAAAAGCCTTGCAATATCATCTGCATGAAGCCCTGTTGTTGGCTCATCTAAAATGTAGAAGGATTTACCTGTCGAACGACGATGCAATTCAGAAGCTAGCTTTACCCTCTGTGCTTCTCCTCCAGACATCGTTGTGGCAGGTTGTCCTAATTTCATATAACCTAGTCCTACATCTACAAGTGTTTGCAGCTTTCGATGGATTTTTGGAATATTCTCGAAGAACACGGTTGCTTCTTCAATGGTCATATCTAAAACTTCTGCAATGTTTTTGCCTTTATATTTTACTTCCAATGTTTCGCGATTATATCGTTTTCCGTGGCACACTTCACATGGTACATACACATCCGGTAAAAAGTGCATTTCGATTTTAATAATTCCGTCGCCGGAACAAGCTTCACAGCGGCCTCCTTTAATGTTGAAGCTAAAGCGGCCTTTTTTATAGCCCCGCACTTTCGCCTCATTAGTCGCTGCAAAGACATCACGAATATCATCAAATACCCCTGTATATGTTGCTGGATTGGAGCGAGGTGTACGGCCGATTGGCGACTGATCGATATCAATTACTTTGTCTAAATGTTCGAGTCCCGTAATTTCTTTATGTTTCCCTGGTTTTGTTCTTGCACGGTTTAAATCCTGTGCAAGTTTTTTATATAAAATTTCATTGACTAATGTCGACTTTCCAGAACCTGAGACTCCTGTTACCGCCACAAACATGCCTAATGGAATGTCTACCTTAATATTTTTTAAGTTGTTTTCAGCGGCGCCTTTAATTGTAATTTTTCGACCATCTGGCTTTCTTCGTTCACGAGGAAGAGGGATGAATTTTTTACCGCTCAAATATTGTCCAGTAATGGATTTTTCATTTTTCATCACTTCTTCAGGTGTTCCCGCTGCCACAATTTCTCCACCGCGAGAACCAGCACCAGGGCCGACATCAATTAAATAATCTGCAGCAAGCATTGTATCTTCATCGTGTTCTACAACAAGCAACGTATTACCAATATCGCGCATCGTTCTTAACGTATTAATTAATTTGTCATTATCCCGCTGATGCAAACCAATGGACGGTTCATCCAGCACATATAAGACGCCTGTTAACCGAGAACCGATTTGCGTCGCCAAACGAATGCGTTGCGCTTCACCGCCGGATAATGTTCCTGCTGTGCGGCTTAATGTTAAATATTCCAAGCCGACATTTAGTAAAAATTCTAGACGTTCTTTTATTTCTTTTAAAATTAAGCGGGCAATTTGCATATCTTTTTCTGAAAATTGGATGTTAAGAAAATAATTATAGAGTTCCGCTACAGATAAATTTGTCACTTCCGCAATATTTTTTCCGTCAATCCTTACAGCAAGGCTTTCTTTTTTTAGTCGTTGCCCTTTACATGATGAACATCGCTGCTCATTCATGAATTTCTCCATCGTTTCACGCACCCAATCCGATGAAGAATCTCGATAGCGACGTTCAATATTGTGAACGACTCCTTCAAAGACAATTTCTTTGTTGTGAACGCTGCCATATTCACTTTCATAATGGAAGTGGATTTTTTCATCTTTTGAACCGTATAAAATAATATCCATTTGTTCATCCGACAGTTGGGATACCGGCACATCCATTGGAATATTGAAATGTTTACATACCGCTTTCAACAATTGTGGATAATATTGGGAACTAGATGATTCCCAAGCAGCTATTGCATTTTCTTCTAATGTTTTATTCCAATCGGGAATCAATAAATCGATATCTACTTTTAATTTGGAGCCGAGCCCATCGCACTCTGGACATGCCCCAAAAGGACTATTGAATGAAAACATGCGAGGCTCTAATTCCCCAATAGAAAAGCCACATATCGGACAAGCATGATGTTCGCTAAATAATAGTTCCTCATGTTCCATTACATCGACAATCACACGACCATCTGCAAGTTTTAAGGCTGTTTCGAGAGAATCGCTTAATCGTACTTCAATGCCTTCTTTTACAACAATTCGGTCAACGACAACTTCAATATTATGCTTTTTATTTTTATCTAGCTCGATATGATCGTCTAAATCGCGCAATTCTCCATCGATTCGAACACGGACAAATCCTTGCTTTTTCAAATCCTCAATGAGTTTGGCATGAGTCCCTTTTTTCCCGGAAATCACCGGAGCAAGTAGCTGCACCCTAGTTCGCTCCGGATATTCCATAATACGGTCAACCATTTGTTCAATCGTTTGCGATGTAATTTCAATATCATGAGTTGGACAAACAGGCTTCCCAATCCGAGCAAACAATAATCGCAAATAGTCATAGATTTCCGTAACCGTCCCTACAGTTGAACGAGGGTTACGGCTTGTTGTTTTTTGGTCAATGGAAATTGCCGGTGATAAACCTTCAATGGAATCAACATCTGGCTTGTCCATTTGTCCTAAAAATTGACGGGCATAGCTGGATAATGATTCTACATATCGTCGTTGCCCTTCTGCATAAATCGTATCAAAAGCAAGCGATGATTTACCGGAACCTGAAAGCCCTGTCAAGACAACAAGTTGATCCCGCGGTATCGTTACATCAATATTTTTTAAGTTATGTGAACGTGCCCCTCGCACGACAATTTGTTTATTTTCCACACTCGTCACCTTTCTAAATTCAAATGTATATTGTGCAGCACCTTTTTCACTTAAAGTAGTGAGACTTAAAGCAGTACGGGAAATTCATCTTTCCACTGGCAATCCCAAATTTGTGAAGCTTTTGGCGGTGGTCTGTCACCTTTCTGCTTTTAATTCAAAAATTGTATCTCGCAATTCAGCTGCGCGTTCAAAATCCAATGCTTTCGCAGCCTCTTTCATTTCTTGTTCAAGGGATGCAAGCAGTTTATCCAATTCGGATTTCGTTAATTTCTTACCTTTCGTTACTTTTGTAATATATTTTTCTTCTGCTTCTGCTGTCTGTGTTGCACGAATAAGTTCAGGAATTTCTTTTCGAATCGTTTTTGGTGTTATACCGTGATCTTTATTATAAGCTTCTTGAATGGAGCGACGACGTTTTGTTTCTTCAATTGCTTTTCTCATCGAATCTGTTATCGTATCCGCGTACATAATAACATGTCCGTTTGCGTTGCGTGCTGCTCGTCCTATCGTTTGGATTAAAGATGTTTCCGAACGCAAGAATCCTTCTTTATCGGCATCGAGTATGGCGATTAACGAAACTTCTGGAATATCCAGCCCTTCTCGCAATAAGTTAATGCCCACAAGCACATCGAAGGTACCTTTTCTCAGTTCACGAATGATTTCAATTCGCTCGAGAGTTTTAATTTCAGAGTGAAGATACTCGACTTTAATTCCCATCTCTTTTAAATAATCCGTTAAATCTTCTGCCATTTTTTTCGTTAATGTGGTTACAAGTACTCGCTCATTCTTCTTCGCGCGTTTTTGAATTTCATCCACTAAATCATCAATTTGTCCTTCAATTGGACGAACGTCAATTGTTGGATCAAGAAGCCCAGTTGGTCGAATAATTTGTTCCACCATTTCGGAACAATGCTCTTTCTCGTATGGGCCAGGAGTTGCGGATACATAAATGGCTTGATGAATATGATTTTCAAACTCTTCAAATTTCAACGGACGGTTATCTAATGCTGAAGGCAGACGAAAACCATAATCTACTAATACTTGTTTCCGTGCTTGGTCACCATTATACATTCCCCGAATTTGTGGTAATGTAACGTGACTTTCATCGATTACGATTAAAAAATCATCAGGGAAGTAGTCAAGCAGCGTATACGGGGTTGCCCCTGGCTCACGCAATGTTAAGTGACGGGAGTAGTTTTCAATTCCCGAGCAGAAGCCCATCTCACGCATCATTTCCAAGTCATACTTTGTTCGTTGTTCTAAACGTTGTGCTTCTAACAGTTTTCCTTCCGCTCTAAATTTCTCAAGTTGTTCTTCTAGTTCTCTCTCGATGTTTTCAATGGCCTTTTTCATTTTTTCTTCACGAGTTACGAAGTGGGAAGCAGGATAAATCGCTACGTGGTTTCGTTCTCCTATAATTTCTCCTGTTAATGCATCGACCTCTCGGATACGATCTACTTCATCACCAAAAAATTCGATGCGAATGCAATGCTCATCTCGGGAGGCTGGGAAAATTTCCACAACATCTCCACGTACTCGAAACGTTCCCCGTTGAAAATTCACATCATTTCTTTCATATTGAACATCTACTAGTCGACGGAGCAGCTGGTTACGCTCAATTTCCATTCCTTTACGAATTGATACGACCAACTCGCGATATTCATCTGGATTACCTAAGCCATAGATGCAAGAAACCGATGCGACGATGATGACATCTCTTCTTTCGAACAATGCGCTCGTTGCAGAGTGTCGGAGTTTATCGATTTCGTCGTTGATGCTGGCATCCTTTTCGATGTATGTATCCGATTGAGGCACATACGCTTCCGGTTGATAATAGTCGTAGTAACTAACAAAATACTCTACAGCATTATTCGGAAAAAATTGTTTGAATTCGCTATATAATTGACCGGCTAGTGTTTTATTATGAGCAATGACCAACGTCGGTTTATTAACTTCTTTAATGACATTCGAAATCGTAAAAGTCTTTCCAGTTCCTGTAGCCCCGAGCAACGTTTGATGCTTTTTCCCTTCTCTGATGCCTTGGACAAGCTTTTCAATCGCTTGTGGCTGATCCCCGCTCGGCTTATAAGAAGAATGTAGTTCAAAAGCATCGGCCATAGTCAATCGTCCTTTCCCAATAGATCGTATGATTATTTTAGCATATCCAATTGTAAATATCATTTATTTTTCGAACGTATATTCTGAAATTGAGTACACCTAGATAACATTTTTTGGATGTAATTGTGAATCTCACAACGACTATTTTTCTCACAAAAGCACAGGAATTTTCAAAAAAATTGTATTGGAAATGCAAAAAAAGTCGCCTTTTGCACAGCTTGTATACTTGTGCAATAGACGACTTCTCTTTTATGGGAAATGCTTAATTCAATGACTCCTGTAATTCAATTAATTCTTGCGTATACTTATGAAATGCTTCTTCATTTCTTTCATCCAATGCTTGATCGATGAATTCCCTTAATTGCTCAATACGATGTAATCTTTGTAATCTGTTTAAAAACAAATCTACGTAAATCTCATTTAACAATTTTTCAGAATCGTTTACTACTGGATTTGAACCTGCTGCACTAAAATCTGCGTATGAATTATTTTTATCCATCGACATCACCCCGATTCCTTTTTTCTATTATAAAAAATCAGGGGTTAATTTTCAATATATTTAGAAAAATAAAACTCCCACAGTATAATATTAGGAAATTCTACTTTATTTCCCATATCATTTAGGTGTGAAAATTACTTGTGTGTACAATTATTTATACCCTTTTGAATATTGCCTCCATCCAACGTTAGAAAAGGGGTGAAAATTAAATTTTGGACGCCAAAAAACGCCCAAAAATAAATTTTGTCAGTTTTTTCTGTATATTCCAAATTTTTATTGATTTTATTCCGTTTTCTCATTATTATGATAATAAGACTATGAAATTTCCAATTTTTTAGAAAGGGTGAATTTTATGGTAGATACAGAGGTAATTGATTGGTACTATATAACTCCTAACACGTATTTAATTGAACCTGTAGAGCATAAGGGAAAACATTGCTCGCTTGTCTATGACAAATTCGGCATTTTTTACGTTGACAAAAAACCTTTGAAGCTTGTGGGTGATACTTTAAAAAAATTAGGTACTACTTACAAAGCATCAACAGACTTTTCAAAAAGGTTTTTTGGTAAGGAGAAGCACAAACTTCCAATCGTTTTGTCTTATGATCAACCTTACGCCTTTTTCCCGCTCTTATCACCCTATTCTTCTAAAAATATTTGGATAGCTCAGCACGCGATTATCAACATACAAAAATGTGAAGATAGTACAATCATAACTTTAAAAAATGATTATGAAATTACTTTACCAATACACTATCCTTCTTTTTGCACTCAATACGTATGCGCAACAATGCTTCTGAAATTCGCTTTGAAACAAAGGGAAGCCATTCATAAGGAATTAAGCCTTCTACAGATTGCTAAAGAAAAAGAAAATGCAATTATTGAATAGCTGAATGTGCTTGTGATGCCTTATTTAAGTACAAATTTAGCAATTCTTCAACCCGATTTCTCAACCGAATATTCGAATATCGTCTAACCTCTAAAATTTGTTTGTAATGAAAATGATATTCAGTAAATAATTCATCTCTTTCACCTTGGACAACTTTTAAATAATGGCTTTTTAAATATGCTTTTACATCTTGTAAATCTCTTTGTGCCAATTTTTTTGCTTCTTCAATTAAGTGGACGTAAGGGCGCTTTAGCTTAAATTGTCCATGCTCTATTAACTCGTAATCTTTTTCTAAAACGATGAGCAGCATCGGTAAATAGATGGCTGATTCCAAATACGGGACAGCTTCAATGGGAATATGCGCCACAAAAACTCCTCCCTACTAAATTTAATGATTATCAAGAAGGGAACGTATGTTCTTTTAATATTATAATACATCTTCGTAAGAAAAATGCAATGACTTATAAAAAAATTTGTCTCAGCTATTGACAAAATCGGTGAAATTAGTTAAAAAATATAGTAAATAAAGAAATTGTATCCAGTTCATTCAAGCTTATAAATTACTTAAAGGCTTGAATCAGGATATGATTTCTGATGAGTGCACTTCATTATATAAAGGAGTAATTGCAAAACCCTTTTCATTTCCGATTGGCAACGATGCAACCAATCGGATTTTTTTTATCTATAACAATCCTTGAGGAATAAAAACATCGTCAAAGTTTCTCTCACCAAAAGACTTATACCCGAAAAAAATACACAATGGAGTTAATTTCATAATTCTCACCCCTTGATTTTCAAGGGATTCAAGACAATAAAAAATGGGTACCTCCCCAAATTTCGTTATAATGGTAAGTAACCAAACAAACCATACGAAAGAGGTGAGTACCCTATGACTATTGTAAAACAAATTTCTCTTTTTGACATCCATCAATTATTAGAAATGGAAAGTTCCCATCGTTATGATGCCATTTTTAGTGTGATCGACATTCAGCCTATATTTCAATTGTTTTCTAAAAAGACATTGAAAGGTGCACCACGTGAATGGAATGATGGTGCAATGATTCAATCGCTGATTATACGTATTGTCGAACGTATTCCAACTATCAAGGATTTAGTCAAACGTTTGGTCCATGATCCTTTATTTCGTTTCGACTGTGGATTCCTTGTGTCTGATGTCGTACCATCTGAAAGCTCTTATTCACGCATGATTCAAGTCATTAGTGAATCAGATGTGCTAGATAAAATGAACGATACACTCATCAAAACAGCGATGTTGGAAGGCTTTCTAAATGATGAACATGTCGCCATCGATGCGAGTCACTTTGAAGCTCGTGATGCTTTCACACCATCAGAAAAGAAAGCACCTAAAACTCCTAAAAAACGTGGTCGTAAAACTAAAGCTGAACGAGCTGTTTGGTTAGCCGAACAAGTAGAGAAAAAAGGAAATCAATCAACCTATGAAAAAGAACTGAAAGAACAGCTGGATATCCCATTAGAAACCCTTTGGAAGGATGTACCGATTGAGCCAAAATGGGGTGTGAAAAAGAATAGTAAAGGAAAAAATACATTCTGGTTTGGTTATAAAGCCCATTTAGCTGTTTCGACGAAAAGTCAATATATCATCACTCGTTTGATGTCCTCAGGTAATTTAAGTGATTGTAAAGCTGCGATTCCATTATTGAAAAAACTTCATCACTTAGGAAACGGTCAATTTACAATCGCTATATTTGATGCTGGTTATGATGTTGAACCTATTTACCGTCAAGCCGTATCACAGTCCATGCGAGTCGTGATTCCTTACAACGTTCGCCGAGAAGGAGAATATATAGGATTCGATGAACATTTTCGTCCAACCTGTGTGCGTGAACATAGTTACCAATATGACAGCTTTGACGCTAAGTACAATACATTAAAATTCACACGTCCAAAGGAATGTGCAACTTGCCCATTACGAGAAGACACCCTTTGCCAAAAAGTTTTCAAAATCAAATGTGATATAGATATCCGTAAATTTACCTATCCAGCACGTGGGACAGAACGATGGAAACAGCTTTATCAAGAACGTACAGCAGTCGAACGCGTTAACGCTTATTTAAAGGAATACTTTCAATTAAACAATGTCCGTCATCGTACAGGAAAGAAAGCAAAAATGCATTTCAATCTGGTGACGTTAATTTATAATACCTGCAAACTAGCAGTTGATCGAATCAATGCTTTATTACAGCAACAAAACCAAGTTGCATAATTTAAAAAAAAAAACAAAGTTTTTAGTATAGGGGTACTCTATACTTCAGAAAAACTATGATTTATGAAATTGATTCAGATATATAGAAATTCAGAAGATTGTTAAAAGAATAAAGGCAGCCCCTATTAATATACATAATATTCCTAAGCTTAATATCCATCCTAACAAATTATCTAAACTTAAAAATCCAATAAATGTAATAAAATATACAAATATTCTCTTAATCTTTGATACTTCTTTTACCATTTTTAATTCTTTCTTAAATTCAGAATATCCCACAGGGATTAAAATAATACCAATAATAATTAATATTATGCCTATAAGAATAGTAACCATCAGATATTGCCTCCATCAAACTTGCTGATAAAAACATTAAATTTTTATTCCTTAATTATTAAATATCATACCAAACATAATATACCATTTACTTCAAAGAAAACAAATTATTTATTAACATTTTTTAAATTTTATGTTAAATTTATACAGGAGGTGATTTTAATGGCAGTAATATCTAAAGTAAAATCAACTTTGAATAGTTGGAGTGAACCAGATACAGTAAAAAATGAAATTGCAAAGAAATCAGCTTCGGGTGCAGCGATAGGTGCGGCAACAGGACATGCAGGGGCTACATTACTTAGCACAGTGCGTGGCAAAAATTCAGAATTACCTAAAGTTGGGGCAACTGGTGGAGCAGTAGTTGGAGCAAATATAGGTGCCATAAATGGAGCTTTTACTGGCTCTTTAAAATATGCTGCTGGAAATACTGCTAAATTCTTCGGACTAACAGATTAATAGAGGTAATCTTTCGTGTATATAAAAAAAATAACATTATGTGAATATGTTAATGAACAATTTGAACCTGTTAATAAGAAAAACATATTCTATTCAACAGATTTGAGTATTCAAGTCTTAGTACAATTAAATGAAATTCGACAAGATACTTTCATAAGATTCCATTGGTTTAAATTCCATAATGGAGAAGAACAAATAGTAGGTATTTATGAAATACCTATTATAGGAAAAAAAGGTATATCTCCTAGACACGCTATAGCTGGAATTGATATACCTATGTTAATGGAAGAAGAGCCAAATGGATTGTCTGAAAAATGGAGCATATTAATCGAAATTGAAAACCAAGTTGAAAAACGATATTTTGAATTGAGCATTTTGCAAAATTAGATTTTTTGGATAAAAGTATAAAAAATAAAGCACTCGACAAATAGCTACCAGCATGTTATTTTACAAAATATTACAATAATCCTGTTTTTGGGCATACCTGCAGAATTTTTCACATTGAATTTTTTTAAGCGGCTTTCTTCCCTTTATTTTCCTTTGCCATCGCTAGCGCTGAAACAAGTAATACAATAGCGTTCAGGTAAATATGGCTCTTTACTTTCTCAATTCCCCATACATGTAGGGAGTTCGACGTAAGGTAGCTTTTCATTCTTGAATTACAGCGTTCTACACTTGTCCTCTCGTTGTAAAGCTCTTTCCAACGTTTTGTATCACGGTGCGGATTGGAATATCGGCGCACATCCTTTTTGATGTCGACTTTTACCACCATTCCATAGTTGGAAGATGAACAGGCTGCCATTCCTAATGGGCAATCCACTTTGCCGGTTGCGTGAGGACATCTGAACTTGAGCTGGTCCTTATCAGCTCCCCAATAAGTCATTTCATAACCCATGGAACAACGCGGAGTTCCATTGGAAGAAATCCCTTCAGGAGGCTCTTTTTCGTTGCGCAAATTGAGCGGGATAATGGCTTGCGCTCCAATGTTTTTGGCTGATTCATAGTTTTTTAGTTGGTCATATCCGCCATCCATGATCAGAAATTCAATTTTGGATTTGGTACGCTCTGCCACTTGCTCGATTAATTCTGGTGCGACTTCTCCATCGTTCACATGGGCAGGGGTTACTTTTATGGCCATTGGCAGTTCGCTTGCGGTATCGACTGAAAGATGCATCTTATAGCCAAACCAGGTAATTTTATTGCCGAAGGAATCATATTTTGCGCCCCAATTGGCATTACCCGTTTGTTCACTACGCTTTTTGGGCTGTTTCTTTTCATAGGCATCAATGGCGGCACTGTCGATGGCCTGGTGGCTGCCGTCAATTATTCCTTCCTCCTGAGCTAACTGTACCAAGTCAAGGAAGATCTTTTCAGCCAGCTTTTTTTTGGTAAGTGCTGCAAAAACCCGGCTGAGAGTGGAGATAGACGGTGCGGGGCGATCAATCGATAAACCGCATTGATAACGGAAACGAAGGTCTTTATCCAATCGATGATGAAGGGCGGTAAAGGTGTCGATGCCTTCGAGTGGGGCAGCGATGAGAGCCCTTAGAATCCCTTCTCTGGAATGACCGTCAGCCCCTCGGGGTGAAGAACTTCTCAACTGTTTAGCATAAGGGCGTAAATCAAGCGAGCTAAAAAAGATAGGTAATTTCTCTTTTGACTCTAATTTTTGCAGTTCTTCAAAGGAAAATAGGCTTTCTTGTAGAATATACAAAGTGACTTCCTCCTTTTGAATTTTTTGTTGTTTCGTCACTTCAAAAATTCTACATTTTAGGGGTGAAGTCCTTTTTTATGTCTTTGAAATCCTTATGGCTCTTGGGTCAAAAAATATGCAAAATGCTCAATTAAAAAAACATAAAAACTACGATAAAGAATTGAAATCGAGTATTCAAATAGGCACTACTTCAACTTTAGACTTTAAAGCGTAAATTATAGTTAGTTGTAAGAAAGGGAGCTGACATCCCAACCCTTTAATCCTAATGAGCTAGTGGCTAGAGTTAAAGCCCACATTGCACGATACGAACGATTAACAAACCGTCACCAACCAAAACAAGAAATTCGAGTAAGGGGGCTGGTGATTGACCAGGAATCCCGTCGAGTGTTTATTAATGATGTGGAAAAGATTTTTACTGCAAAAGAATTCGATTTATTAACTTTATTAGCTACTAATCCTAATCGGGTATTTAGTAAAGAGCATTTATTTGATCGAATATGGGGCATAGATGCTGTCGGTGATATTTCTACAGTAACTGTCCATATTCGAAAAATTAGAGAAAAAATTGAAACAGATCCATCCTCCCCAGTGTTTATTGAAACGGTATGGGGAGTCGGCTATCGATTTAATGATTAAGTAGAAAAGAAGCCTTAAATTCTTAGGGCTTCTTTTTGTCTATTTAAGAAATGGCTAATAGTTATTTTAGAATGCCTCTGTATTCTAGTACCTAGAACGAAGGAGGTTTTTAGATTTGGACAATTTACATGTGACGAAATTTCAAAAATTGAGTAGATACTTATTCTTTCTAGGAGCAGCTCTATTTTTAATTAGTGTAGCGATTCAAATATTTACAGCGGGATTGGCGATATTTGTAATACCAACCCATTGGTTATCCCATATAACTTATATACATTTATTCGGGTTTAACGTTCCAATATTTTTACTATTATTCGCTTATCTCGGAAAATTACCACGTTGGGGTTACCTTTACGTATTTGGCCTCATGTTTGGTGTATTTGGTATGTATTTACAGCGAATATTACATCAAGTATCCCGTGGGTAGGAGCACTACACCCTCTTATGGCAGTTTTCTTATCTTATGTGTCATATCAATTATTCATAAATACTGCAAAACTTATTTTTATAAAAAAGGTGGAATCAAATTAACATGAGAGTATTTCTATCGATTATTGTTGGTTTAGTTGGAGGATTTATATTAGGAATTGCATTATCGAGCTTTATTGGTATTATCTCAATAACATTATTTAAAGTACCGATGGGGATTAAATATTTACCTTACTACACAGCAATTTTATGCGCAATCATCCTACCTATGTATGAGCTAAAATTGAAAACACAGTAATTAACTTACGAGACTTTCAGTTTATTTTAAAATTATAGGCAGATTCAATAATCCGAATCTGCCCTCTTACAATTTTCAAAACATTAAACCTCATTTAATTGTTTTTAAAAAGGCAATATAATCAGTCGGTGTTCCTTCGTAGCCCATTTGTCTAATCATTGCAGCGGTATTTCCCCTATGGTAAGTTCCTGGTTTACAAGATGTTAAAATCAAATAATTGGATAACTATAATGCCGCAGCTCCACCATCAATTGAAATCACTGCGCCGTGGATATAGGATGCTTCATCACTAAGTAAAAAGGCTACAACATTAGCTACTTCATGGGGCTGACCTAGTCTACCCATTGGCACTGCTTCCGCCATTGCTTGAATTGCTTCTGGTGGAAATGCTTTTACCATCGGTGTCTCATTCGTACCTGGAGCAATCGCATTGATTCTTATATTTTCTCTGCCATATTCCCCTGCGATCGTTTTTGTTAAACCGATAATTGCATGTTTCGTTGCAGAGTAAGCACCTAGCGTAGGGATACCTACAACTCCACCTAATGATGCAGTATTCACAATTGAACCTCCGCCGGTTTTTAACATCTCATTCGCTACATATTTTAGCCCGTAAAAAGCACCTTTTAAATTCACGTTCACAATCGCCTCAAATTCATCATCGGGACATTCTAAAGTGAGTACACCCGATCCTGATATACCGGCATTGTTGAAAAACATATCAATTTTTCCAAAGCGTTCTACAGTTTCAGCAACCTATCGTTTTACATCTTCCACTTTACTAACGTCCGCTTCAATAAAAATGGCATCTACACCTATTTCTTTACATAGCTTTACCGTTTCATTTCCTTGTTCCTTCGACACATCTACAATACTAATATTTGCACCTCGTTCGGCAAGTTTAATTGCCGTTCCCCTACCAAATCCGCTTCCGCCACCTGTAATGATTGCTGTTTTTCCTTGCATGCCAAACACTCCTCTTGATGTTCATCTTATCTCTATTTTTAATCCACTGTTGGTGGTAAACATTGTATACCTACACTTATCACCTTTCGGTCAATCTTTTATTCAACTACATGGACTTTCATAGTATAAACGCGACATTAAATTTTTATCAACGATAGGAATAGTCTAGAAAAAAAATTGCATTTAAAATCGAACTTCTTATGAACTTTTGTAAATTTATCATAATTAATACAAATTTGTTTCCTTCTATATAACCGACGGCTAATTTCTTCTCTTAATCACAATACCCTTCCTTTTTTTAGCAATTTATACAATAAAAAAACCGAAATAAGCAGATTTACACTACTATTTCGGTACTGAAGTTCTCTTCATTTCTTAAAAAACTCACTTCTTTAAAGATTGTTTATTAATCATAATCATTTTCTCGGTCAACTTTTAATATTTGTCCGTTTCTTGCAAGAACTTCTACTTCGTATATCATTCCTTCTGCTGTCATGATAAATACTTCATAAACTAAAACACCATTTTCTAAATCCATATCTACATGCATAACTCTTCCAGGTACTCTTTGAAGTGCTATTTCTTGAGCTTGCTGCATTGTAATTCGTTGATTATACATTGGTTGATTACCGTATGGAAACTGATTCAACTGAAACTCCCCCTCATAAATCAAGTCACTTATTAATATGCAACTAATAAGTTTTAGGTTCCTGTACGATAGGGGTTGCTTGTACGATGAATACACGTTAGAACATGCAAATAAAAATAAAAAGAATTATGATTTCCCATTTCAAATTAATGTGGCTTCGATAAAGTTTTTATTAAACATAACTGAGTTAATTTCATAATTCTCACCCCTTGATTTTCAAGGGATTCAAGACAATAAAAAATGGGTACCTCCCCAAATTTCGTTATAATGGTAAGTAACCAAACAAACCATACGAAAGAGGTGAGTACCCTATGACTATTGTAAAACAAATTTCTCTTTTTGACATCCATCAATTATTAGAAATGGAAAGTTCCCATCGTTATGATGCCATTTTTAGTGCTATCGACATTCAGCCTATATTTCAATTGTTTTCTAAAAAGACATTGAAAGGTGCACCACGTGAATTGAATTATGGTGCAATGATTCAATCGCTGATTATTCGTATTGTCGAACGTATTCCAACTATCAAGGATTTAGTCAAACGTTTGGTCCATGATCCTTTATTTCGTTTCGACTGTGGATTCCTTGTGTCTGATGTCGTACCATCTGAAAGCTCTTATTCACGCATGATTCAAGTCATTAGTGAATCAGATGTGCTAGATAAAATGAACGATACACTCATCAAAACAGCGATGTTGGAAGGCTTTCTAAATGATGAACATGTCGCCATCGATGCGAGTCACTTTGAAGCTCGTGATGCTTTCACACCATCAGAAAAGAAAGCACCTAAAACTCCTAAAAAACGTGGTCGTAAAACTAAAGCTGAACGAGCTGTTTGGTTAGCCGAACAAGTAGAGAAAAAAGGAAATCAATCAACCTATGAAAAAGAACTGAAAGAACAGCTGGATATCCCATTAGAAACCCTTTGGAAGGATGTACCGATTGAGCCAAAATGGGGTGTGAAAAAGAATAGTAAAGGAAAAAATACATTCTGGTTTGGTTATAAAGCCCATTTAGCTGTTTCGACGAAAAGTCAATATATCATCACTCGTTTGATGTCCTCAGGTAATTTAAGTGATTGTAAAGCTGCGATTCCATTATTGAAAAAACTTCATCACTTAGGAAACGGTCAATTTACAATAGCTATATTTGATGCTGGTTATGATGTTGAACCTATTTACCGTCAAGCCGTATCACAGTCCATGCGAGTCGTGATTCCTTACAACGTTCGCCGAGAAGGAGAATATATAGGATTCGATGAACATTTTCGTCCAACCTGTGTGCGTGAACATAGTTACCAATATGACAGCTTTGACGCTAAGTACAATACATTAAAATTCACACGTCCAAAGGAATGTGCAACTTGCCCATTACGAGAAGACACCCTTTGCCAAAAAGTTTTCAAAATCAAATGTGATATAGATATCCGTAAATTTACCTATCCAGCACGTGGGACAGAACGATGGAAACAGCTTTATCAAGAACGTACAGCAGTCGAACGCGTTAACGCTTATTTAAAGGAATACTTTCAATTAAACAATGTCCGTCATCGTACAGGAAAGAAAGCAAAAATGCATTTCAATCTGGTGACGTTAATTTATAATACCTGCAAACTAGCAGTTGATCGAATCAATGCTTTATTACAGCAACAAAACCAAGTTGCATAATTAAAAAAAAACAAAGTTTTTAGTATAGGGGTACTCTATACTTCAGAAAAACTATGATTTATGAAATTGATTCATATAATTAATTAATTTGTCTCTTTTAGAAAATGACTTTGATATACTTTAGGGTGTAATATCCTATGTAAATATTGGATAGAACTCAGGATTTATAGAATGATAGGAAATGAAACTGAATTGATATTCAATATCATTTTCTTGTTAGGATATTGCTTTTTAAATACAGAGGGGCGAATGTAATTGAATAAGTTTATGTCATTAATTAGCCGTAAACTTTTGGCTTTGATGTGTGTTGCTGTACTTCTTGCTTCTATATTGTCACCAGGGATGGGTCAATCAGCTAATCGTTTTACAGATGTTCCTGGTTGGGGTCAAGAGGCGGTTGATTATTTGGTGGGAAATGGTTCGATTGTGGGTTATCCGGATGGAAGCTTTCGTGCTCATAACGAACTGACTCGTGCCGAAGCAGTGAAAATATTGGCTATTTCTTTAGGTCTTGATGTAAGTGATCATCAAAAACCTGCCTTCGCCGATTCAAGGGATCATTGGGCGTCAAAATACATAGCAGCCTTTCAAACACAAAAAAAGAGCGTCATTACAGGTTATCCTGATGGAACTTTCCGGCCCAATGACTCTATCACTCGCGCAGAATTGGCGAAGATGATGGTGGCGGCTTACAATCTCAAATTGAACGAAGAGGCTGAGGTCCATTTTTCCGATATTTCGGGCTGGGCGTTTAATTATATTAATATTTTAGGAAGTCTTGGCATTGTTGCGGGGCGAAGCGAGGGTAAATTTGCTCCATCAGGAAATGTCACCCGTGTGGAAATGGCCGCTTTTGTCTACCGTACTGAAGTGGAGACAGCTCGTCTTCAAGTGCCAAAAAAGAAAGTCTTCCCGGCGATTAAACAGGTGACTGTGTTTAATGAAACGAAATTTGAAGTTACCTTTAGTTCAGCGTTGGATGAAGATTTAGCAGCCGAAATTGAATATAGCGGGAAGCGTTTCATCGTTTATCATGCGGGACAATCTGCTCGTAGTTCAGACGCAGTTCAATCGCAGACGATTAGTTTTAATGAGGATCATACAAAAGCAGCGGTGATCTTAGAAGATGACTCGATTAAAGCAGATGCTAACTATACCGTTGCTTTAATGAATGGCGATAATAAGACCGTAGCCGATATTGTTGAAACATTTGCTCCAGTTATGCTGAAGAAAGGCGCAGAACAGCCAGAGGTCATCGTCGATGGCAAGCAAGATAAGCTGATTTTAAAATTTAACGAAAAAATGTCTAACTCAGCTCTTGAAGCACGCAACTATCAAATTTATGAAAACAATCGATTAAGCGGCGGTTTGGAGGAATATATAGTCGCCTCTGATCTGAGCGGAGATGGTCTGGCTAAAGGTGATTGGGCCGATGCTACTGAGAAAACATCTATTGAGTTTACATTAAATAAGAATATAGACAGCAAGAAGTTTAATGTAAAGGAAACATACAAAATTCTGGTGTCAAATCGAGTAGAAACAGATAAGGGTGCGGAGTTATCTGACGTTCAACGAACCATCCGCATCAAGACTCCTACCCTTTCAGACGCACAGCCGAAAGCAATATTGGCAAGGGTCGTTCATAATGATTTAATCGTCATGTTCGATAAAAATCTAAACAAGGCTTTGATTAATCCTATTTTAGTCGTTGTGAAAAAGCCGGGCGGGCATACCATTCCAGTTGCCAATATAGAGCTGGCCAATGAAGGGAATCATTTAGGAGATAAAGAGATAAAAATTTCCGTTGCTGAAGGGTATAGATTAGAGAATGATTTAGCTTATACGGTTGATCTTCCTTCAAATATGGTTGCCAATGCGATTTTTCCCCATGCCTTGAATCAAGAGGTTACGGGCTTGGAGGCTAAGGCGCAAAAAGATATTGAAATAACCAGTGTTTCAGCTCAGTTCGTACGGCAATCCAGCCATAAGGATAAAGCTGATCTGCTTCTTACATTTGACCAGCGTGCTGATCTGGAAGAGCTAATGGCCGCAAATAGCGATGAAATGATCATTAAAGATGAGGGATCTATTTATCAGTGGATCGATCCCAAAGGCTTGGAGCTTTACTACGGTGATCCGACAGGCAAAACAGTGATGATTGAGGATGTTGGATCAGCCTTTAAACTGAATGGCAACACGCAGGAGAGAGGTTTCAAACCAAGATACGGCAAATCTTATACGGTTGAATTGAAGCCAAATACAGTTGAGACAGAGAACGGGATAAAGACAAATCAGGAAAAGCTGGTATCATCTGTAACTGGTATTAGTATTTCAGCGCCAGAGCTTGATAAAATATTTATTAACTCTGCGGAAGAGATCGTTATTAGGTTTAAAGAAGACATTGATGCCAAAAATCTGCAGGCGCATCATATTACTGTACAAGGCTATGAAACGTATAAGAACGGAAACTTTACGGCCAATCCTATTTCTTTAACTGGCAATTCTCAGCTTGCATTTAGTGTGGATGAGAATACCTTGACCCTTAGACCAGCAAATTCCGGCGTAACATTTGTTACAAATGCGGCTGCGAATCTATTCTCGATTCAAGGGGATTCAATTAAAGGAGAGAGAAGCGGGGTGGAAAATACAAGATTGACGAGTACAGATCATATTGATCCGGTGAACATCATTGATCGTGCCTTGCCAATAATGATTGGTGCACAGAAAGAAGAGACTGATAGCACCATTACGATCACTTATAGTGAACCGGTCGCGTTTAAAGGCAGTGATCCGGAGATGCAGGCATCACAATTTGCAGTAGAGCACGCCACTAAAAATGCCTATGGATTAACTGCTTCGCTTGTTTCGCCACTGGCAGGTTTTTCTCCGAACTTAATGATCACTTTTAATAAACCGGAAACATTTAAACCTGATCTGGACTTAGAAAAGGTGAAAGTCATATATACAAGAAATAATCATGTTCTGGTACGAGACATGAAAGAGAACGAACAGAACCCGCAAACCATTACTGGCATAAAGAGAGGGAATGATTCTCAATAAAAGAGGATCTTCTAGTGTACTGTAAAAGAAAATAAGAAGCTTGGATCAATGAATGAAGCCTTACTTCCATGAACGGAGGTAGGGCTTATTTTTATTTTGAGATCAATAAAAAATGAACGATATTAAAGCACCAGTTTAAGAGCATATAAATGCATTTAGAACAATATTTGGTATAATATATAAGGTCAAGCTAATGGCTGATTCCGCAAAAAAATTAAGAAGAATTTACGGTATAACATGAATGATGTATGTTTGTAATCTAGGGAGGGAAATGGAAGAAATCAAGTCGAGATGATAGCCAGGCATATCTCATTTCGAGGCTGCTTTATTAACCACTGTGCAGCGATGCAGAAGAGGAACACGACTGCAATCATTATAAAAAAACAAGTTTTTAAAAGATGCTTTCAATGTAAGAGTCATAGTAAAAGAGGTTGTCACTTAGGGATCTATCATAGTAATTAGACTGCAAGATCCTAAGTTTAATAGAAATAATTGTTTTTAAATTTATCGAAAGAAGGTGAAAACTGGTTATTTTATTATGAAGCATGATTATGTTTTAAAATAACCAGGTTTATAAGTGAAGGATATTTTAAATATCTTTAAAACAGATGTGAACAATATACGGAGAAATAAAGCGGCTATTGTCGTGATTGTCGCCTTAATGATATTGCCATCGATGTATGCTTGGTTCAATATTATTCCTTCGTGGGACCCGTATGAAAATACAGAGGGCGTTTCTGTCGCTGTCGCCAATTTAGATGAAGGGTCGGAAGTGCGGGGAGAAAAAGTAAATGTCGGGAATGAAATCGTGCTCTCCCTGCTTGAAAATAAGAAGCTTGGCTGGGAGTTTGTTGACGAAGCAGAGGCGATGAAAGGCGTAGAGCAGGGGGATTATTACGCCGCGATTATTATACCGAAGGATTTCTCGGAAAAACTAACGAGTGTGTTAACGGATGAACCTGAAAAGCCTGAACTCAGCTATTATATCAATGAAAAGGTTAATGCGATTGCGCCTAAAGTTACTGGCGCAGGGGCTTCAGGTATTGTTGAAAGTATTCAGAGCGGCTTTGTCAAAGTCGCAAACGAAGCCATTTTCACCGCGTTCAATGAGGTTGGGATCGAGCTTGAAGTCAATCGCCCCTCTATTGAAAAAATCAGAGATTCCATTTATCGATTGGAAGGCGATTTGCCTGAAATTGAACGCGTGCTAGGGGTTGCTGACACGGATTTAGAACACGCTGAAACAGCCATTGAAAAGGCTAATGAAGGCATGGTAAAAGCACGGGAAATTAGTGACCAGGCCGAAAAAATGAGCGAAGAAATCGAAAAGGTGATGAGAGACGTAGATAAGTCTGTTCGTACTTACGTTCCGCTCGTCAAACAAGATTTGCGCTTAGCGCAGAAAGTCATTCAACAAATTCCTGATGCTGTAGACCGTGTCTCTGAAAAAGGGACGGATATTGACAGGTTATTAGATAAAATTAGCGAAGGCACTGGAAAGATTGATGATGGAACAGCCGCATTGCAGAAGCTGGCAGATTTGCTTGAAGAGTCGGATCAGAAGCTAACGGAAGAACGAAAGATTGAAGAGATCATTGACACTTTAAACAGTGAACATGAAAAAATGGATGAGCTCAAAGGTAATATTAAAGAAGCCATTGATAAGCTTGAAAAAGGAGAAAATGTTGCTGTTGATCTCGCTGTAAAAATTGATGAAATGACAAAAGATCTTGAACAGCGTATGGCAGATATCACCAATACTTATGAGACCATTATTATTCCAAGAATTGAAAAAGACATTGAGGCTATTCGTCAACAGGCGCCTAAAGTAAAAGACACACTGGTTGATCTGCAAAAGGTGAATACATCAGTGATTGATCAAATTACAAAATGGGAAGAAAACGGCGGACTCGTTGATACGACACAGTACAAAGAGAAAATTGAGACCATCCTGCCGGTGGTAGATAAAAATCTATCCAGAGTGGAGACCTTATTAGCTGTCTTTACTCGCGTGAATGACATAAGTGGCGGCCGGTTGCTAGAAAAGCCAATTGCTTCGTTAACAAATCTTCAAGATCAATTAACGAGCGCGAGCGAGCTATTGACGAAAACACTGAAAGCCATTGAACGCGGCGAAGAGGTCAGTCCAGTCATCTGGAATACTCTTAAACAGCAATTTGAAAAAGTCGATCAGCGGCTTGACGAGGTCATCAATTATGCGGAAACGACAGTGGTTGATGCTTTTGATGAGGCCATCGCCAATTTGCAAAAGATTGATAGCGAAATTAGCAGTGAATTAGATCGCTTGAAAGAAACAGCAGCGAGCGCTTCTGAACTGGCTGATACATTGCTGGACGTGGCAAAAAATCCTGAAAAGACCATTAAGGCATTAAAAAATATGACAGAACGGATTGACAGCGGACAAAATGCGATCCAATCACTCGTTAAGTTTAACGAAGGAATTCAGCAGCGCATTGACCAAGGGGTGTTATTGGATGGCGCAGAACGTCTTGAGCAAATGCAAAAAGACCTTCAGGCATTCAAAAGCACGATCCTTCAATTTGTCGAAAATACACGTCAAAGCAAAGAGAATATAGGAAAAGCCCTAACTGATATTAAAGATAAATCACGGAAGATGGATAACTCCATCACAGAGCTTATCCGATTTATTGACGATGAACTGATGCCGAAGTATGAAAAAGCTTCGGAAAGGGCGAACAATGCTATTAAAGAAGGCAATCGGATGCTCGCAAAGGCCAATGCGACTTTCCCGAAAGTGGATGAGCTTCTAGGCAAAGCAGAAGAAGGACTTAACACAGGAAAAGACGGGCTGAAAAAAGCACATGAAGTTTTTCCGGAAGTGAAAGAAAAAGTCATTGAAATGGCCAATCGTATTCGAAACTTAGAAGAAAAAGGCGATTTGGATCAACTCATTGACTTAATGAAAAATGATCCGAATGTCGAAGGTGATTTTTTCGCGGATCCGATTTTACTAAAGGAACATGAGTTATTTCCAATCCCTAACTATGGATCAGCGATGTCACCATTCTTCACAGCCATGTCTCTATGGGTCGGCGCTTTAATCCTAGTATCATCATTGATTGTCGATGTTCCGAATAAACATCGCTACAAAAGCTATGAAGCTTATTTCGGCAGATTCCTAACATTTTGGTCCATCGGATTAATGCAGGCATTCGTCGTCACGATGGGCGATATGTTTCTATTGAAAACATTCGTTGCCCATAAGTTCATGTTCGTGCTGTTTGGTTTTTTAATCAGCACAACATTCGTTACGATCGTCTACACGCTCGTGTCAGTCTTCGGAAATACTGGAAAAGTGATTGCCATCGTCTTGCTTGTCATGCAGCTGGGCGCTTCAGGCGGGACATTCCCGATTCAGATGACACCTGCCTTTTTCCAAAAAATCCATGCCTTCCTGCCATTCACGCATGCCCTGGGCTTGTTCCGTGAAGCAGTAGGCGGAATCATATGGCCGGTAGTATGGAAGCACATCGCCTGGCTCCTTGGCTATATGGGCGTGTTCCTTTTCATCGGCATCAAACTGAAAGAACGCATTAATAAATCAAGCGATAAATTTTTAGCAGAAGCAAGAGAAAGTAAGGTTATCTTGTAGATAAAGCTAGTGGGTTTGCTTTAAAGTAAAGCTCTGTGGAGAGTAAGATCTCTGCGGAGTTTTTCTGTTTCGTATTGTGTAAGAAATCTTAAATGCATTATGTATTGGCTGTGAAAAGAAGAATGCTTCCTTGAAGTGTGATAAAATGAATGAAAAGATGATCGTTATATAAAAAGAAGAAATGATGAGACAGGTCGTGGAAAATGGAGACGAATAAACTACTTTTTCATATGACACATGTTAAAAATTTGCCGTCAATTTTTAAAAATAGGGGATTATTAGCCTATTCGGAAGTGGTAGCGAAAAATAGCCAACATAAAGATATCGCAAATTCAGATATTCAAATACGAAGGTCTGGAATTCATATCCCCCTTTCTCCTGGTGGGGATTTACATGATTATGTGCCTTTTTATTTTGCCGCACGCTCTCCTATGCTGTATTCGATAATCAATAACGGAGTTAATCAGCGCGATATTGTTTACTTTGTTACAGATATATCGAAAATTCAACAGAGTGGTTTACCTTATGTTTTTACCGGAGTTTTATTCCCGGTTAGATGACCTAGAGAAAGTGGATTGGACGATTATGAAAGAATTGTATTGGGCTGACACGGAGGAAGATCCAGATAGAAAGCGGAGACGACAAGCTGAATTTCTCGTTCACCGCCAAGTTCCAACGGACCTTTTCACCGTTTTTGCGGTTATAGATGAGGAGATGAAAGATAAAGTTAAGGATCTTTTACGAATACATCAAATTGAGTTAATTTCATAATTCTCACCCCTTGATTTTCAAGGGATTCAAGACAATAAAAAATGGGTACCTCCCCAAATTTCGTTATAATGGTAAGTAACCAAACAAACCATACGAAAGAGGTGAGTACCCTATGACTATTGTAAAACAAATTTCTCTTTTTGACATCCATCAATTATTAGAAATGGAAAGTTCCCATCGTTATGATGCCATTTTTAGTGTGATTGACATTCAACCTATTTTTCAATTGTTTTCTAAAAAGACATTGAAAGGTGCGCCACGTGAATTGAATTATGGTGCAATGATTCAATCGCTGATTATTCGTATTGTCGAACGAATTCCAACAATGAAGGATTTAGTCAAACGTTTGGTCCATGATCCTTTATTTCGTTTCGACTGTGGATTCCTTGTGTCTGATGTCGTACCATCTGAAAGCTCTTATTCACGCATGATTCAAGTCATTAGTGAATCAGATGTGCTAGATAAAATGAACGATACACTCATCAAAACAGCGATGTTGGAAGGCTTTCTAAATGATGAACATGTCGCCATCGATGCGAGTCACTTTGAAGCTCGTGATGCTTTCACACCATCAGAAAAGAAAGCACCTAAAACTCCTAAAAAACGTGGTCGTAAAACTAAAGCTGAACGAGCTGTTTGGTTAGCCGAACAAGTAGAGAAAAAAGGAAATCAATCAACCTATGAAAAAGAACTGAAAGAACAGCTGGATATCCCATTAGAAACCCTTTGGAAGGATGTACCGATTGAGCCAAAATGGGGTGTGAAAAAGAATAGTAAAGGAAAAAATACATTCTGGTTTGGTTATAAAGCCCATTTAGCTGTTTCGACGAAAAGTCAATATATCATCACTCGTTTGATGTCCTCAGGTAATTTAAGTGATTGTAAAGCTGCGATTCCATTATTGAAAAAACTTCATCACTTAGGAAACGGTCATTTTACAATAGCTATATTTGATGCTGGTTATGATGTTGAACCTATTTACCGTCAAGCCGTATCACAGTCCATGCGAGTCGTGATTCCTTACAACGTTCGCCGAGAAGGAGAATATATAGGATTCGATGAACATTTTCGTCCAACCTGTGTGCGTGAACATAGTTACCAATATGACAGCTTTGACGCTAAGTACAATACATTAAAATTCACACGTCCAAAGGAATGTGCAACTTGCCCATTACGAGAAGACACCCTTTGCCAAAAAGTTTTCAAAATCAAATGTGATATAGATATCCGTAAATTTACCTATCCAGCACGTGGGACAGAACGATGGAAACAGCTTTATCAAGAACGTACAGCAGTCGAACGCGTTAACGCTTATTTAAAGGAATACTTTCAATTAAACAATGTCCGTCATCGTACAGGAAAGAAAGCAAAAATGCATTTCAATCTGGTGACGTTAATTTATAATACCTGCAAACTAGCAGTTGATCGAATCAATGCTTTATTACAGCAACAAAACCAAGTTGCATAATTTTAAAAAAAAAACAAAGTTTTTAGTATAGGGGTACTCTATACTTCAGAAATACTATGATTTATGAAATTGATTCATTTCATTAAAGATTAATCATTTTCGTGATTTGGAGTGATTAATTGAATTTCGTAGGAGATTTTATCGTCGATAGAAAGTTCAGTGTAGTGATTCACGACTAGATTCTCAAATTCTTTTTTTAAAACTTCATTAGAAACTTCACTTGAATTTTCAATAGTTATTAAACCTTTCATTTTATCGAAAGTAGGATACATAACTTTAATATTTTTATATCCTTTTTCTTGTATATAATCAAATATCAAATATGAAATTTGTTGCATAGCTCTTTCTACTTTTGCTTCTTCTTTGTTTTTCTTCAGTATTTTAATATTATAGTATTTTAAATCTGAAGGAGATAAATTTTCAGTTAAGTATGTCATTAATTCTTCCTCATTTTTACTATCATCCATTACAATCCAAATAGTAGTGTCAGTATTGCCAATTTGGTAACTAAAAAATCCAAATCTATCCCATACATCGTTGAGAACTGATGATATTCGTTCTGTACGAGCTTTTTTATCGTTTTGAATAGTAGGCGTAACATTATTAAGATATAGGAATGTACTGATAATCATAAAACTTATAGTAAGAATAATTAATATAGGAAACTTTTTTTTCATAAAAAAATACTCCTTTCAATTTTAAGTTGACTTATATTTTATCATATTTTACCATATTACTATAAGATAGGAAAATGAGGAATTTTTTTGAAACGTAAACTTTCTTTTGCACTTGCTATTGCTTTAGTGGGTATCTCTTATACTACCCAAGATACTTCTGCAAGTGTTATTAACTCAAGTGACGATTTCTACTCCAAGGTGAAAATTTATGATGGAAATGGTGTAGAAGAATCCTATTCTATCGAAAAGTTAAAAGAATTCATTAAATTCACTCCAAATGAGACTACTTTAAATGATGAATTCTACTCTAAGGTGAAAATTTATGATGGAAATGGTGTAGAAGAATCTTATTCTATCGAGGAGTTAAAAGAATTCATTAAATTCACTCCAAATACTTATTGAAAAAACTTCATCACTTAGGAAACGGTCAATTTACAATCGCTATATTTGATGCTGGTTATGATGTTGAACCTATTTACCGTCAAGCCGTATCACAGTCCATGCGAGTCGTGATTCCTTACAACGTTCGCCGAGAAGGAGAATATATAGGATTCGATGAACATTTTCGTCCAACCTGTGTGCGTGAACATAGTTACCAATATGACAGCTTTGACGCTAAGTACAATACATTAAAATTCACACGTCCAAAGGAATGTGCAACTTGCCCATTACGAGAAGACACCCTTTGCCAAAAAGTTTTCAAAATCAAATGTGATATAGATATCCGTAAATTTACCTATCCAGCACGTGGGACAGAACGATGGAAACAGCTTTATCAAGAACGTACAGCAGTCGAACGCGTTAACGCTTATTTAAAGGAATACTTTCAATTAAACAATGTCCGTCATCGTACAGGAAAGAAAGCAAAAATGCATTTCAATCTGGTGACGTTAATTTATAATACCTGCAAACTAGCTGTTGAAGAATCAATGCTTTATTACAGCAACAAAACCAAGTTGCATAATTTTAAAAAAAAACAAAGTTTTTAGTATAGGGGTACTCTATACTTCAGAAATACTATGATTTATGAAATTGATTCAATTAATAAAAAAATAAAAAGTGCACAAAACCAATGAAATGATTTTGCACACTTTGTTACTTATATCATTTAATTCTTCGCTGTGATTTGAGAGCGCAAATAAGCGTTAATGAATAAGTCAATATCGCCATCCATTACCGCTTGCACATTTCCAGTCTCCACATTCGTGCGGTGATCTTTTACCATCGAATATGGATGGAACACGTAAGAACGAATTTGAGAACCCCAACCAATTTCCTTTTGTTCACCGCGAAGTGCAGCAAGTTCTGCTTCCTGTTTTTCAATCTCTAATTGATACAATTTTGCTTTTAACATGTTCATTGCTTTTTCACGGTTTTTAATTTGCGAACGTTCCGCTTGGCAAGAAACAACGATTCCTGTTGGGATGTGCGTAATGCGGACAGCAGAATCCGTCGTGTTAACGTGTTGCCCCCCTGCACCTGTGGAACGATACGTATCTATTTTTAAATCTTCCTGGCGAACCTCGATTTCAATTTCATTATTGAACTCTGGCATCACTTCACAGGAAACGAAGGATGTGTGACGGCGACCATTAGAATCGAAAGGTGAAATACGCACTAAACGATGAACACCTTTTTCCGCCTTTAAATAACCGTAAGCGTTATGCCCTTTAATAAGCAATGTCACCGATTTGATACCCGCTTCATCCCCTGGTAAATAATCGAGGGTTTCCACTTTGAAGCCATGTTTATCTGCCCAACGAGTATACATACGAAGAAGCATTGAACCCCAATCTTGAGACTCTGTACCTCCAGCTCCTGGGTGAAGCTCTAAAATGGCATTGTTTTTATCATATGGTTCGCTTAATAAAAGCTGTAACTCAAAGTTCTCTAACTTCTCCTCAAACTCTTTCAATTCCTGAACAAGCTCTGCTTGAAGATCCTCATCAGGCTCTTCTTTTAACAATTCAAGAGTCATTTCTAAGTTTTCTTGAGTGGATAATAAATCATTTAATTCATTTACGATGGCCTTTAAACCGTTTACCTCATTAATGATGCTTTGCGCTTTATTTTGGTCATCCCAAAAGTCGGGCATCATCATGATTTCTTCTAATTCTTGAATGCGGGCTTCTTTGTTTTCTAAGTCAAAGAGACCCCCTGAAATCCGCCAATTTTTCGGCTGTAGTTTCTAAAATATTTCGCACATCAGATAATTCCATAAAAGCTCCTCCAATTTAATTAGATTTGAAGAAATAAAATGACTTAACGGGAGAAGGTCGGCAAACTGATCTTACTCAATTGAATAGAGAATGTTCGAACCTACCTTGCACCCCAATACAAATAAACAGAATCATTTAATATGGAAGTAAGTCTCTTACCAAATCGCGAAACAAAACCGTGCCATCAAAAAGGGTGACAACGGTTTTGTAGAAAACTTTCAAAAGAGATGATGAGAGAAAATGAATTAAGATACTGCACCATGGCAGTTTTTATACTTCTTGCCGCTGCCGCATGGACATGGATCGTTTCGACCAATGTCTTGCTTTTTACGAATCGGCTGGCGTTTTGGTTTTTCCTCTTCTTTCGGATTCACTGCTTGACCTTTCGCCACTTCTTCCCGCTCCAGGTTATTGCGAATTTGGGCTTTCATTGCATACTTCGTGACATCTTCACGAATCGCAGCAATCATCTCTTCAAACATCGCAAATCCTTCTTGCTCATATTCACGAAGCGGATCTGTTTGACCATAAGCACGAAGATGAATACCTTGACGCAGTTGGTCCATTGCATCAATATGGTCAATCCATTTCGTATCGATGGAACGAAGTAAAATAACTTTTTCAAATTCACGCATACGTTCTGGCGTCAATTGTTCTTCTTTTTCATTGTAACGAGCCATTGCAGCAGCAAAGATGTAATCAATCATTTCTTCCGGTGATTTACCATGAAGATCATTTACAGTAATATCTCCCTCATCCAGAAGGTTTGCTTTAATATAATCTTCAATTGCTTTAAAGTTCCATTCTTCTTTATTTCCAGAAGTATACGTATGGACTATATTTTCAATTGATTCGCGAATCATGTGTTCCACAACTTCGCGCATATTTTCTGATTCTAAAACAGCATTCCGCTCTTTATAGATGACTTCACGCTGTTGACGCAACACTTCATCGTATTGTAACAAACGTTTACGAGCGTCAAAGTTATTTCCTTCTACGCGTTTTTGTGCAGATTCAACCGCTTTCGATACCATTTTTGACTGAATTGGTTGGGAATCATCCATCCCAAGTTTCGTCATCATGGCTTTCATGCTATCTGAACCGAAGCGGCGCATTAAATCGTCTTCAAGGGATAAATAGAATTGAGTAATCCCTGGATCTCCTTGACGTCCGGAACGACCGCGCAACTGATTATCAATGCGGCGAGATTCGTGACGTTCTGTACCGATTACTGCAAGTCCGCCAAGCTCTTTTACACCTTCACCGAGCTTGATATCCGTACCACGACCAGCCATGTTCGTCGCAATCGTCACAGCACCTTTTTGACCAGCTTGAGCGATGATTTCAGCTTCTCGTTCGTGGTTCTTTGCATTTAATACGTTGTGTGGAATTTTATGTTTCTTTAACAATTCTGAAATAATTTCAGACGTTTCAATCGCTACAGTACCAACAAGAACCGGCTGCCCTTTCTCGTGACGTTCCGCAATATCTTTTACAACAGCTTCAAACTTCCCTTGCATTGTTGCGAAAATAAGGTCTGGTTTGTCAATACGGGCTATTGGTTTGTTTGTTGGAATGACAACAACATTCATATTATAAATATTTCTAAATTCTTCTTCTTCCGTTTTTGCTGTACCTGTCATACCAGCTAATTTCTTATACATACGGAAGTAGTTTTGGAATGTGATGGTTGCCATTGTCATCGATTCGTTTTGGATTTCCACGCCTTCTTTTGCTTCAATCGCCTGGTGAAGACCATCTGAATAACGACGACCTTTCATTAAACGGCCAGTGAAGCTGTCAACAATCACTACTTCTCCATCTTGCACAACATAATCGACGTCTCTTTGCATTGAAACATGGGCTTTTAAGGATTGATTAATTGCATGAAGCAAACGAACGTGAGCCAAATCATATAAGTTGTCGATTCCGAAAGCTTTTTCCGCTTTCGTCATACCGCTTTCTGTAAGCGTAACCCCTTTAGTCGATTCATCGTAAGTGTAATCTTCATCCTTTTTTAACATGCGAACAAAGGCATTTGCTTGCACATAAAGTTTTGCCGAACGACCCGCATGTCCAGAAATGATTAATGGCGTTCTTGCTTCATCAATTAAAATCGAGTCCACCTCGTCAATAACGGCAAAGTTTAATGGGCGTTGCACACGGTCTTCTTTATAAAGCACCATGTTATCGCGCAAATAGTCAAAGCCCAGTTCATTATTTGTACTGTATGTAATGTCCGCTGCATAAGCTTCACGCTTTTCTTCTTTCGTCAAGCTATTTAAATTGAGCCCAACAGACAAACCTAAAAATTCATATAATTTACCCATTTCAGTGGCGTCACGTTTTGCCAAATATTCATTGACTGTTACAACATGTACACCTTCACCAGTGAGGGCATTCAAATAAACCGCCATTGTGGAAGTTAACGTTTTCCCTTCCCCGGTTTTCATTTCAGCGATGTTACCGTCATGTAGTACAGCCGCCCCCATCACTTGCACGCGATAAGGATACATGCCAAGCACTCTTCGGGAAGCTTCGCGACAAACAGCGAAAGCTTCAGGTAATAAGTCATCTAAAGTTTCACCGTTTTGATAACGAGATTTAAATTCTTCTGTTTTATTTTGAAGTGCTTCATCAGAAAGCTGTTCCATTTGTGGTGCTAATGCATCCACTTGGTCAGCAATTTTATTTAATTTCTTCAATTCTTTTTTGTTGAAATCAAATAATTTATTTAAAATATTTACCATTGAAAACATTCACTTCCCATTCAGTCTTAACTTTCATTTTATCATTGGTAGTATAATGGTGCAAATACACGCCTTTAACTGATTGAGTCAAGTATTTGTGGGCAACTTTTTTAATTGCTATTTTTTGAAAGCGAATTCACTTTTTCAGGGTACTCTCTTGGTAAAAAATTCTTCTTTTTTTTTAAAAACCAGTCAGTGCTTTTAGGGCTTTGTATATGGGAGTATTGGCTTTACCTTTCAAGTATAGGAGATTGTCTCTTGTGGCTTCTCCAACTGTGCTTGTCACCTTTTCAACATAATGTTTCGGAGGATTCTTTTCTCCCTTGGTTTCTGTCCATCTTTCGACTTTCCCAAATAATGTTTTCAATGCCAGATTGTCTAGGAAAGCCACCAATCCAGTAATCATGGCACTTACGCCTTTTTCTACCCAGCTACGTCCGTTTTTGAGTCTTTTTGCGAAGACACTCATTGTTCCCTCGGCACTTCCCATTGGACGCATTCCTTTGGTGTCAATACCTTGTTCTCGGAGCCACTTCCGGTAATCCCCGAGGGCTTCAGGATATTTTTCTAGTTGACGAATCAATTGTTCAAGACGTTCTTCCTGATCCTCTGTCTCTAGTGTTCCAACAGCACTGTTTAATTCCGTAAGTAGTTTCTGACTGTCATAGGAAGCTAGTGCCTTTTGCATTTGGCGATAGCGAGGATGCTTACGGAATAAGCTGCGAATATCCCTTGCCACGTGGAAACGGTCAATTGAAAAGAATGCCCTGCCTTTAAAATGGTCTCGACAGGCTGTAATCCATCCGGCACCATCCCCGTTTATTACTAGCTTATGGACAGTTGGGTCATACTCGAAGTTTTCAATGAGAAAATCCTCAAACGCCTCCCAAAATGGCTGATTCCCACGGTGAATAAAATGGCGTTTGTCTTTCAAACTTACTCGTTTTCCGTTGATTTCCCAGCCCTGATGAACCGCTGCAATTTTTTCTTCCTTGCCCCGTTTTCCTTTTCCTTGACGTTTCACATATAGGCCGTCTACTTCCACGAATAGGACAGGATAGTTTACAGGCTGTCGCTCTTTTGGGATACTTTCAATCTGTAACAGATGTTGACGTATAGCTTCGTGACTAATCACTCGGTATCCTAAAAGTGTTTCAAGCGTGCGTTCTGCCTTTCGATAGGATGGCCCCGTAATGGCAAGCTCTAGAGCCGCTTCTTCTATCAGCGGACTAAAGGAGCCTGTCCCTTCGAATTCCAAAAAGCGATCAAGCAGATAGACATATTCACCTTTCTCCCTGTCTCGGTAGTAGTTCCGTTTCACCTTTATTTCGCCAAAAAGACTGATAATAGTGGTAGTACGCTTATCGAGTAGACGATAACGCTTTTTATTTCGTTCTTCAGCAATCTGCTTGTCCATGTCCTCTAATAGTGTTTTCATGACCTCTGAGAAGGTTTCCTGTAATTGCCTCCAAACTAATTGCTCAATCTGTTTTAAATTTGGATATACTGTGTTATTCTTTTGCATGAGGGTTACCTCCTTTGGTGGTGTGGTTTTTGTCGACTATAATTCTACCAAGGAGTAACCCTCCTTTTCATGTTTCTTGCTTAAATCCTACCGCGCTTTCGCTTGGTGGCCCCTTCATTTGGTGAACGATCTTTCGATCCTTCACCAAATGAAGGGGGTTAATTTTGCCTACAAACATTTTACTCATACCCTTTAACTTTTTCCGACAGAAGTCTCCCATCCTCAAGGAATGTGAAGGGCGATAGCCCAATGAGTAGGTGGGAGATGAATGTCGGTTGGCGATAGCCAAAACTTATGGTACAATAAACAAAAAAGAGAACTAGTGTTCGTGGTTAAAGTAAGGTGATTTGATATGACCAAGCAAAACAAAGCCTTCAAGTTTCGCATATATCCAAATGAAGAACAGAAAGAGTTATTGGAAAAAACGTTTGGTTGTGTTCGCTTTGTCTACAATAAGATGTTGGCAGAACGTAAAGAAATATATGAAAAGTTCAAAGACGACAAAGAGAAGCTTAAAGAACAAAAGTTTCCGACACCGGCAAAGTACAAAGATGAATTCCCATTCCTAAAAGAAGTGGATTCTTTAGCTTTAGCCAACGCACAAATCCATTTACAAAATGCTTATAAGAACTTTTTTGAAGGTCGTGCAGAGTTCCCTAAATTCAAAAGTAAAAAACACAAGCAATCCTATACAACCAATATGGTCAATGGAAATATTAAGATTGAAGATGGTCATATCAAATTACCAAAGTTCAAAAAGCCGCTGAAAATGAAGCAACATAGAGAGATTCCTGCTGATTACAAAATCAAATCTTGCACTATTTCGAAAACAAAGACAGGCAAATACTATATTTCGATTTTGACAGAATATGAGAAAGAAACTACTAAAGTAAACATTCAACATGTGGTTGGATTAGATTTTGCTATGGATGTTCTGTATGTCGATAGTGAAGAGGGTAAGAGAGCCAATTATCCTCGTTTCTATCGACAAGCATTGAAAAAATTAGCGAAGGAACAACGTATTTTGTCACGCAGGAAGAAAGGTTCTAATCGTTGGCACAAACAGCGACTGAAAGTAGCGAACTTACATGAAAAGGTTGCAAACCAACGAAGAGACTTTTTACACAAATTGTCCCATCATCTTGCAAGCAAGTACGATTGTGTTGTTGTCGAAGACCTCAACATGAAGGGAATGTCACAAGCCCTACATTTTGGTAAAAGTGTTACTGATAACGCATGGGGGATGTTTACAACATTTCTCCAATACAAGTTAGAAGAGCAAGGGAAAAAGCTTATCAAAATAGATAAATGGTTTCCATCATCCAAAACTTGTTCATGTTGCGGTCGAGTAAAGGAGTCTCTATCTCTTTCTGAGCGTACATTTCGCTGTGATTGTGGTTTTGTGGCAGACCGTGATTGGAACGCTTCTATCAATATCAAACATGAAGGATTGCGGCTGTTAGGGTTAGTATAGTAAAAAGAACTCTTGGAACGAGAGGGATAGCTCGGTCTATTTCCCATCATGAGATGGGATTACCCGAGAAGCCCCCTCCTCTAAGCGAAGCGTAGGTGGCGGGTAGTTCACTTATTGGAAAAAACGGCTAATGATATAACAGTAAATGATAAAGAGGGTCGAAATGGAGAAGCCTTACATACAAACGTACGGAGAAGTTTACCAAGACAATTCAGAGTTTAACATGCCGGAAGAAGCAAAAAATCTATATGCATGCTAATCTAAACGTACGTGGCAGTCGACTAATGTTTTCCGATACATTTCCAGGCAACCCTTATACAATAGGCAATAATATTACTGTCGCCTTCATTGATGATGATTTGAATTTTATGAAAAGGGCATTTGAGATGTTGAAAGAAGGGGGCAAAGTGGAAATGGAACTACAAGAAACGTTTTGGAGCGAATCTTACGGATCACTAACTGACAAATTCGGAGTAAATTGGCAATTCAATCACGAAAGCAAAGAGCAATAAAGAAGAAAAGGCAGTCTATTGTTGAAAATGAATCAACATATACTGCCTATTTCATTCACTCCATTATATTCCAACTTCTGTCATCGTAACTTCATCTTCATCGTACATCTTATAGGCACGGTGATCAATCATCCCCGGTACCACTTCAAATGGAATGAAGCGTTTAATACCGGCAGTGACGAATTTTTTCGCATTGAACACTGCTTCCTCAATTGATTTTCCTTTTGCCAGTTCCGCTGTGATTGCTGCTGAATATGAACAGCCTGCCCCATTTGTATGGATTGTATCGATTCGTGGAGCTTCCAATTTTATCATTTTATGACCATCATACAATACATCAATAGCTGGTCCTTCTAAACGTCCTCCTTTTACAAGAACATACTTTGGACCAAGTTTTAAAAGATCTCTTGCTGCATCCTGCAAATCCGCAACTGATGTAATTTCTTGTCCATTAAGTAAATAAGTTGCTTCCGGCATGTTTGGTGTAATAATTGTTGCTTGAGGGATCAGTTTCGATTTCAGCGTTTCCATCGCATCAAAATCAAGTAAAGGAGACCCGAATTTACCGAACATTACCGGATCAACCACGATATTTTGAATGTTAGTTGTCTCCAACCAATCGGAAACAAGTTCGATAATTTCCTTTGAGAAAAGCATTCCCGTTTTTAATGCATCTAAATCCTCTTGTTCATTGATAATGAGGAGTTGTGCTTCAATTGCATCTAAAGATTGAATGAATAAACTTTTTTCTTTGTTTGGATGTTTTGCATTGATGGCAGTGATGGCTGTAAAACCGTACACCCCAAGCTCTTGGAAAGTTTTTAAATCCGCTTGAATGCCGGCACCACTGCGGGCTGCAGCACCTGCAACTGTACATACTTTCGCTATTGTCATGTCTATTTCTCCTTTTGCTAATACCAAGTCAATCTATACTTGATTTTAAGGTTTTTAATAGAGGAATGGAAATATTCAGATTAGGCAATTTGATTGGGGTCAGATTTGTTGCGGGAGATCCTAATTACGTGTTTGAATTCAAACTTATGGAGAGTGATTTGAAAATATACTGGGAAAACTTGCGGGTTTGGCAGAAACACTTGCAAGTAAGCAAAATTCTATTATCAAGAACAAAATAATATCAGGATCACCCTATGTATTGGAAAATGCAACTGCTGCTTGTTGAGATATTAGCCAAATCTAATAAGATCATTGCCAACTACGCCTAGATATTAGCCATCCTCCTAAAGATATTTGCCATTCAAAAAAATTCCTGCTTCTGCGATTAAGATATTAGTCATTCTCCATTCGATAATAGTCAACTTCGCAGAGATATTAGTCATTCTCAAGAAGATATTTGCCAATCCAAAATATCCTCGCTTCTGCAAGTGCGATATTAGTCAAACTCCCAGCGATATTGGTCAACTTCGCCGAAATATTAGCCATTCTTGAAAAGATATTTGCCATTCAAAAAAATTCCTGCTTCTGCGAGTGGGATATTAGTCAAACTCCCAGCGATATTGGCCAACTTCGCCTAGATATTGGCCATCCTCCAAAAGATATTTGCCAATCGAAAATATCCTCGCTTCTGCAAGTGCGATATTAGTCAAACTCCCAACAATATTGGCCAACTACGCCTAGATATTAGCCATTCTCAGAAAAATATTTGCCATTCAAAAAATTTCCTGCTTCTGCGATTAAGATATTAGTCATTCTCCATTCGATATTGGCCAACTACGCCTAGATATTAGCCATCCTCCGAAAGATATTTGCCAATCGAAAATATTTCTGCTCTGACGATTAGGATATTAGTCAATCTCCATTCGATATTAGTCAACTTCGCCGAAATATTAGCCATTCTCGGAAAGATATTTGCCATTCGAAAAATTTCCTGCTTCTGCGAGTGGGATATTAGTCAATCTCTGTTCGATATTAGTCAACTTCGCCGAAATATTAGACATTCTCGGAAAGATATTTGCCAATTGAAAAAATTCCTGCTCTGACGATTCGGATATTAGTCATTTTCCATTCGATATTAGTCAACTTCGCCTTGATATTAGCCATTCTCAGAAAAATATTTGCCATTCGAAAAATTTCCTGCTTCTGCGAGTGGGATATTAGTCAATCTCTGTTCGATATTAGTCAACTTCGCCGAAATATTAGCCATTCTCGGAAATATATTTGCCATTCGAAAATTTTCCTGCTTCTGCAAGTGCGATATTAACCAATTTCCAATCGATATTGGCCAACTACGCCTAGATATTGGCCACTTTCACGAAAATATTTGCCAACATTAGCATTGCATAAATATAGTTAGAATTTTCTGTTAATTAATTTTTGTGAATTTGTGCCAAAAAGACAAAACCTAAAGAAAGGTGGCACTGCCCATTTGGTAAATATATACAGTTAAACCAGAGCGACAACGACAAAAGGGAGATTATGGACTGGCTCGCCCATCAAATTTTCGCAACCAAACATAAGCTGGTTTCCACAGAGCTCTCTTTAACCAACGAGTAATTCGAAGTAGAGATTTCTTACTTTTCATCTCCAATTGAATGAGAACATGTAAGCAATACGTGATAAGGGCTAAGAAAATTTGATTTTGAATAGCTGTTTCACTCATTCCATAAAAGTGCTTAATTTCTACGTGTTGCTTGAGCCATTTGAAAAAGAGTTCAATAGCCCAGCGAGATCGGTAAATATCACTTATCTCTTCTGGTTTTAAATCAAATCGGTTGGTGATGAAACGAAGTAAGTTCCCTTTTGTGTCCATAACTTCTAGTAGACGAAAGACATTTTCAGTACGATTTTGTGTGGTACCAATGTAGACCATTTTATCGGATAGAACGTGACAATCATCAGGAAGTGAAAATGTATAGACTTCACGAATGACTGCGTTTTTCTTCAGTCTTGAAACGAAGAAATAGCCATCATCTGTCATCCGATCAAAACGTTCATAGTCCACATAACCGCGGTCAAACACATACATGGCTTCTTTATCATCCACTAGGACTTCGAGTTGATTTCGGTCATGTTCTTTTGCTGTCGTAATCACTGCTTTTTCAGGATAGACGGTGTCTTTATCCATGAAAACGAGCCGTAAGTGTAGCTTTACACCAGCTTTTGTTTTACGGAATTTTGCCCATTTATAATTGGTCAAATTCAACGGGAGTGTACTTGAATCAATGATTTTCAGTGGCATATTCTTTCCGGTTTTATAATGGTACCGTTGAATTTTCCAAACAAGATCCAAGAACAAATTTGCAAGAATTAGTGGGTTGATCTGATTGTTTTTTCGGGATAGCTGAGAGGCACTTATCGATTCAAATCCGAGTGCTTTTTGAAGATCTTCGTCTACAAGTGCATCACTCATTTCCTCTAAGCTCTTAAATTCGAGCAGCTGGGCTACCAATAAAAGTTTAATATAGGCTTCTGTTGTCAGCTTTTTTGTGTAATAGTCCTGTTTCAATTCTTTGACTTGTTCGCTAAGTTTTTGAATATTTATGGGTGAAACCCATTTACCAAATGATGAAATTAGTGTATTCTTGTCCATAACGTTTATCCTTTACGATTGGATTTGGACAGGAACCACCTGTACTTCCATTGTAAAGGATTTTTTTGTTTCGAAATCAATAAAAAATTGAACATTCTTAGTATTTTGAATCATCAGATTTAATTAGTGCAATGCTAGTGATTTGCCAATAAAAAAATCATTTCCGCCATCATTTTAACCACAAATCATTCATCCTTTAATAGCAATTCTCTTCAAAAGACCTTACCCACTAAGCACCTACTACTGCATCTCAACATATACTAATGGGCACAGCTGGATTACGTATTTCAGAAAAAATGCTTATCAAATCATGCGAAAGAAATTTTGATAAATTCGATTGATTAAGCTGAATTCTTCATCATTTGGAGGTTTTAGTTGCCTCAGATAAAGTTATTAAACACAATTCAATTTTCCTCTAATAAACTCATAAACCTCACTCCAAAAACTAATTACATCATGGAAGAAGGTTGCTCATTGACAGAAAGTAAGAATCCGCTCGTCTCCTATTTACTTCTTGCATTGTTAATTATCATTTGGGGAGTTAGCTGGCCTATCTATAAACATGGCGTTAACTTCATGCCCCCACTCCTCTTTGCTGGAATCCGTTCATTTATCGCAGGAATTATTTTGTTAACCCTTGCTTGGAAAATGCGGCATCTCTTGAAATTTAAAGAACATTGGAAGTTTTACGTAATCTCAGCAATATTAAATAACATTCTCTACCTGGGACTTCAAACAGTTGGCATGGTGTATTTGCCAGGTGGATTATTTTCTGTACTAGTATACTTTCAACCAGTTATTCTGGGCATTTTATCTTGGTGGTTGTTGAATGAAGATATGACCGTTACGAAAATATTTGGCTTAGTGCTCGGATTTATCGGGATTGTGCTTGTAAGCATTGACGGATTAATTATCCACCTTTCTGCCATTGGTGTTGCACTCGCCCTCGCCACAGCTCTTGCTTGGGCAAGTGGAGTCGTATTTGTCAAAAAATTAAAATCCAGAGTCGACTTTTATTGGATGGTCGTTATGCAATTGATACTCGGTGGGGGATCGCTACTTGTTTTAGGATATTTCTTAGAAAATATCAATGCCATCGTTTGGAACATTGACTTAATCAGTACCATTATTTGGGGCGGAACAGCAGGAATGGCCGCGGGGCAAGTGATTTATTTTAAATTAATGAATGAAGGTGAAGCAAGCAAAGTCGGTTCCTACACCTTTTTAGTACCTATTATTTCAGTGGTTGTCAGTGCTATTTTTTTGAATGAAGCCATCACAAAAAATTTATTTATCGGCATGATTTTAGTAGGATCAAGCATCTATTTAGTAAATAAACAAATAGAAAAAACTAAAACTTTGGAAGAATAGTGCTGTTTTATTAAAATAGCGAAGACATCCTGATTTGGACACCTTCGCTAATCATCTCTATTCCGCTTCAACACCATATAATCAAGAATAACAAACTTCAAATAAAAACCACTCTAAAATGCCTCAACACCAACTTCAACACCGCTATTACTACTTCTTCATCCAACCACTGAAAAATTTACCTTTTCCATATCATCTCCTTTCAATATGTTATCTATAGCTAAATTAAATTAGTTACTATTTAAATTGTCCCGTTAATCTAAATCCGATTTCCGCAATCAATGTAGCTAACAAGAAAGTTCCCGTGTACACAAAAAGTGATACGACAACAATTCGCCAGCCGAGCTTTTTAAATTCTTTTAAATCTTTTCCAAATGATAGACCCGCATAAGCTAAAATTGGAGTTGCTAACGCCATAAAGTTAATTTGCGTTGTGGCATCTACAATTGTTTGTTGCCAAGGGAAAATCGCTGAAGTCACAAATAACGCAATAACGGACACCCAAATAACTACTGGAATTTTTAATGGAACAATTTTTTCAATGGCATAACCTAAAATCGTAATTGCCGCAATAATCATCATTCCAGGTAAAGCATCAATTGGAGAGACACCATATCCAATCCAGTTCCCTACTATCGCAATGATTCCAATCAATATGAACGTTAATGTTTTATCCAACATATATGTGTACCCCCACTTAGCTCAATTAATTTTCACCATCTGTTTGAATTCTAGAACGTCTCCCCAAGATTGGTTCCAAATGTTTATATAAGAAATTTGTAAATGGTAGAGAGAAAACAACGCATACAAACGTACCAACAATCGTTGTAATTAAGTTAGCAGCCCCAGCAAACAAACGAAATATGCAGTTACTTGTTTGACAAGTGTTGCCTATGAACTTCAAAAACGTCAAGTTCCAGTGATGCGCATTAAACCAACGTACGCTGCAATCTCAATGACAATCGAAATATTAAGCGCAAAATTAGAACAATTAATTAGCAATGAGCTGAAAACCATTGCCATACTAGTCAAATGGCATGAAGCAGATCGCCGTCCAAAAAATCGATATACATTTTATAAGCAAAAAATTAAAGTTCCAAGAAGCCATTATTAATTTTTGTGAGAAATATGAAATGTCACTCACTTTCGAAAACGATTTCAAAGCCATACTTTATACAAATCAATCAATTTTAAAAGAACTTACCAAAAATGATAAAGTGTTCCCTTTTACAAAAGAGATTGAGGAAATTTTAGGAACGAGAATCTCGATTGGCATCGGTGTTGGAAATGATGCAGCGCGTGCTGAAATTTATGCAAATCAGGCGTTAAAATTTGCTGAATCAAAGCATGCTTCAACCACGTACTTAGCTTATCAACATGGCAAGATTATAGGGCCATTAAACAGTGAAGAAGTGGAACCCCTTTCCTTTTCAACGCATTTGAATAATCGTCATTTACAAGATATTGCAAAGAAGACTTCATTAAGTGCCATAACCATTTCAAAATTACGATCACTTATTCAAAACCAAGACCACCCTTATATTACAAGCCATCAAATTGCCGAAGCATTTGACATATCATTGCGCACTGCCAATCGCATATTACACACATTAGAAAGCTATCGATTCGCGAAAGTAATTGGTGAAGAACAACCTCCTGGAAGAGGTAGACCAAGAAAGCTATACGAACTGAAATTGACGGAAGAGTGATTTGATTTCGGATTTGGCTATTATTTTCCCTGGATTGACTATTATCTCGGCCGAGTTGGCTATTATCTTATTGGATTTGACTATTATCCTTTTTTTGCTGGTTTGGGTTTTTGGCTTTGGCTATTATTTTACCTAGATTGACTATTATCTCGGCCGAGTTGACTATTATCTTATGGGATTTGACTATTATCTCATCTCTGCTGGAGCGAATTTTTGGCTTTGGCTATTATCTTATCTGGGTTGACTATTATCTCGGCCGAGTTGGCTATTATCCCTTTGAATTTGACTATTATCTCATCTCTGTTGGAGCAAATTTTTGGCTTTGGCTATTATTTTACCTAGATTGACTATTATCTCGGCCGAGTTGGCTATTATCTCTTTGAATTTGACTATTATCTCATCTCTGCTGGAGCAAATTTTTAGCTTTGGCTATTATTTTACCTGGGTTGACTATTATCTTGAGCAGGTTGGCTATTATCTTATTGGATTTGACTATTATCCTTTTTTTGCTGGAGCAAATTTTTGGCTTTGGCTATTATTTTACCTAGATTGACTATTATCTCGGGCGAGTTGGTTATTATCTCGGCCGAGTTGGTTATTATTTTCTCGTTTCTAACTACCATCCTATCCTTTGATTTTTTTTGCTCTTCTTACAATTTTTACTTACACTCCATATATCTATTCGGTATTCGTTCAATCGTGTGGTTAGCTCCATTGCTGGATTAGAAAAACACCTTGCTCAGGCAAATTGCTTCTCAACTTGTATAGATAACTCCTTATTTTTGAGAGGACCACGACTCGTTGAGGGTGGAGTTGAATCAGAATCGGATTCCAAATTGACAGGGACGATATTTAGTTTTTCAACTGCCAAACAAAAACACCTCCTCTGTAATCGATAACTCTATCTTACAGGGAGGTACGATCGATTGATATGCGTCGTTTGAATTCGGGCTTACCATTGTATAATGCTTTCTACATGCGAAAATGGAAAATCCCCCTGCCTAAAGCAGAGGGAATAGGGGTCTATTAATTAATTTGTTTCAATTAAACCGTATTTTCCGTCTTTGCGTCTATATACGATGTTTGTATTGTTTGTTTCTGCATCTGTATAAACATAAAAGTCATGCCCGAGCAAGTTCATTTGGAGAATGGCTTCATCTTCATCCATTGGTTTTAAGTCAAACTGTTTTGTACGAACAATTTCAAAATCTTCATCTTTGCTGCTATCATTGTTATTTGGAGCAACATTATTAGCAAAATAAACGCCTACTCCTTCGCGATCCCGAAGTTTGCGGTTGACTTTTGTTTTATGTTTACGAATTTGTCGTTCGAGTTTATCTACAATTAAGTCAATACCCGCATACATATCTTCATGGCGCTCTTCAGCACGAAGCGTTAAGTTTTTTAACGGAATGGTTACTTCCACTTTTGTTTTCTTATCGTTATACACTTTCAAGTTTACATTGGCAGAAGCATTAACTCCTTCATTGAAATATTTTTCAATTTTCTGAACTTTGTTGATGACGTAATCTCGAATAGCTGGAGTTACTTCAATGTTTTCACCGCGAATGTTAAAGTTTAGCATGTAAACTCCTCCTTTATTGACCCTATGTAAATTATATTCTACATAAGTTTGCAAATTCCTTCTAGAAACTATGTATTCTTTTTAGGAATTCGACAAATTTTTTACCTTTTAAAAACCGATCTATTTTTTTGAAATAACTTCTTTTCTTCTCCGGCGCTTCATTTCGCTAATAATCAATTCTTCAATATCTGGTTGATTTTCAAATTGCAATCCAAAATGAGCACCCGTACCAAAAAGTTTACACCAGCGTACATAACCAATTGCTTGAATTCTTGTAATATCCAAAACAAAATGCATCTGAAACTGGAACGATTCAGGAGGAATGTTGTATATTTTAGAAATATCTGAGTTCGTATACACTTTCATTCCCCGAGGACTAATATCAATAATTTTACATGGATGCATCTCACTATCAATCCGACGTCCGTTTACAAGCACCGAAAATTCAGCATCTAATGGTTGATTAAAAACGAACCGAAACGCCTCTTTGCGCTTATATTTTTTAGATATCATATTCATTCCTCCAAATTAATAACGTCTCTTTTCAATTACTTTTTATTATAAATCACTTTAATAAAAAGGAAATATACACCATAATAATTAATATTTTCTTCACAAAAATTGTGACAAGTTAAAGATGGAACAAGCCCTTGAAAAAATAAAAAACGCCTTACATCCGAAATATAGGGTTGTAAGGCGTTTTAAGATCCAAATGATTAGTAAACTTATTCCGACTACACTTGCTGCACATTTTGATATTGCTGTTGGCGATTCGTTTTAATGACTTCTTTCCAAGTGTCGCGAAATTCCGTTGCCAGCCCAATCACTTCATCTACACTTTCAATATCATTATGAATGTTTGCATCGATTAAACGGCGATTCATGTATTCATATAATGGATAAATTTGTTTGGATATTTCATATTCCATGTTGAGCGTAACCATTAATTCCGTAATGATATTTTGGGCTTTTTGAAGATTGGTATTTTTTTCTTCAATGTTTTTTTCTTCGATTGCCTTTCTAGCCAAATTCAAAAATTTAATACATCCATTGTAAAGCATTAATGTCAGTTCGCCAGGGGAAGCTGTATTGATACTGTTTTGTTTGTACGCATTATATGCGTTATTATGTAATGTCATATAAGACACTCCTTTAATCACTAAGTAAAAAACCCTATGAGTTTTTTACTATCATTTTATCATAGAAGATAATTCTTTTTTAGTTTCCCTCAATTATTTTTTCTTATCGTAATACATGCCGTCCATCACTTGCACGTTTGCATAAGGATTTACATATTGTTTTTCATGTTTTTTCGTCTTTTGAAGATTTTTCATGTCCATTTTAATAACTTCCATCACTTTGTATAACCGATTTTTTATACCTGCATCTAATTCCTTAAGTAGTACATGGATTTTGTTTTGTGAATCTAATTGAACATTATTGTGAACAAGCAATTCAATTAACTTTCCACGCTCATCCAATAATCGGCCAATCTCTTGAATAAATTCATTCCGATGATCACCATTTGGAACTGATTCTAATAATTTATATAGTTTAGCTGAAATTTGAAGTAATCTTTGTTGAGTATCCATGTAAAAATTCCCCGATCATTTATTAATAACTACTATAGAACTGACCCATTAGCATTGCTGATTGATGATTAGCTTTACTAATCATTTTCTCCATCAAAGAGAATTGATTCCAATATCGTGTTTCTATTTCAACTAATTTAGCTTTCCATTTTTCAATTTGACCATCTACGTCTCTCAAATATCTTCCAATAGTGTATTGGGTTTGCGTCATTGAAGAACGTCCCGCACGAAGTTCTATTTTTTCTTTTATACTATCAAAAGTTGCTCTAAGTTTTTGGAGATATCCTCGAGTATCAACTTCTCTTTCTTCTCCATTAACGATAACTTTATCCTTTAATTTTCCATTACTATTAGACAATAAAGTAGCAACAGCATCAGGATCTTCTTCAAGTGCGGCTCTTAGTTTATCTTCGTCAATTTCTAAAGTACCACCGGATAGATAATTCTTTGAAGTAGTTATTCCGATACTAAATAAAGTATTAAATTTCTCATTTACTACGCCGTAGTTTGTTTCGTAAATTAATGCACGGATTGCTGACAATCCTTCTCTAATAATATCATCATTGCGTAAAACACCGCTTTTTGCCTTTTTCTCCCAAAGCTCTATCTCATGTTCGCTCATTTCTTTTCTTTGGGCAGCAGTGAGTGGCTTATAATCCCTATATTTTTCTTCTTTAATTAAATTATTTAAATCTGTAATCAGTCCATTTAAAGTATTAACAAAATCTTTAATCTTTGTAATTATTTCTTCAACATTTGTAGTAGAAGTTACACTTATTGGTGCAGAAATCATTGGAGGCTCAGTTGCTCCAGTGTTTTTTAATTCATTTGCTTTATCAAATGTTGCTTGAGCAATCGCATGACGTTCAACACTAGCTTGATATGCCTTTTCAGCTTTTTCTAAATTTGATTTTGCTGTATCATGCACAAACTGAATAGCTGCTAAATTACTTAAATTTTCTAAAAGGGATTCTAAGTCTTCACTAGGAGTATTTTTTATAATATTTTCCAACACCGTTCTTTGCGTAGCACTTAATCCCTCTAATTTTTCTTTAAGAGATTCTTCTAAGCCTTCAAATGGATTTTCATCATCAAAATTTATAGTTGAAATCGCTGTGATTTCATCCTCTGATAATTCCTTAAGGAAAGTTATGCCTAAATTATTATAATTTTTCTTTAACTCTTCAACTTTTGCTTGGCCAATATAATCATCAATGTTTTCAACAATAGAAACCAATTGGTTTAAGGAAAACTTTTTAAGTTTATTTCGTAATGATTCATCACTTATAGAATCTAAAATGTTTTCCAAAGTATCTTCTTCATTAATCGTCAAGCTCTTCAATTCAGCAATTTCATCTGCTTTTAACTGGATAAAGAAATTGTTATCGTTAATATCTAAAAATTGAGCGTATTTTTTATAACTCTCTAATTGGGATAATTCTAGTGAATCTAATAATAGAAGTTGCTCTCTATTTAAGGTTTTCAACTTATTTTTTAAACTCGTAGAGAGCGAAGAATTACTGATAATATTTTTGATCTCTTCATCTGTCAAATTCTCATCTAAAGTTATGTTTTGTATTTCAATCATTTCATCAGTAGTTAAATTTTTAAAGAAACTAACATTATTAAACGTTTTAAATGTGTTTAGATTATCATAATCTAAAAAACTATCGGCAAATATTAGGTTATATTGTGTAACGTAATTTGAGATAACAGTTCCTGAATAAGCATTTATTGCATTCTGTAGAGCCTGATATTTTAGTGCTTTATCTGTTTCAGCATTTGTTAACTCAATTTGTGCAGCCTGCAAGTAATCATCGATCATATTTTGACTATCTTGAGTACTAAAGGTTTTATTCAAAGTAACATTGTAACCTGAAACGGAAAAGGAGTTAGAAGAACGTTCAGTTATAATTCCATTTACTTTGAAAATTGCGTTTTTCCCTTCAACAGTAACAATATTATCTGGATCAGAAAATCCTAATGCTTTGAAAACATTTTTACCAGATGTTATTACAATTTCTTGTCCATCTTTTACATCACCAGTATTTTTGGCTGTAATTGAGAATCTTCCATTTTCAAAAATAACATTAACACCAGCATTACTTTTATTAATTTTATTTATAAATTCATTGATTGTCATATCATGTGTAAATTCAATTTTTGTTGGTGTAGATGCTAATTTTCCATCTTTTTGTATTGCTTGAATTTCTATATATAAATCTGTAACAGGTTCTGCATCTGGATTATCAGCTAAATAACTTTGAAAAAGTTCACCTAAAGTTGTTGATCCAATTGCATTAATTTGATTTCCAATTCCTCTTGCAGCAGTAGCTAATTGAAATACTCCTTCGATAGACAATGTACCAGCTGCTGAGCCTGTAGCTGTTGCAGTTACATAATCTGAATTGGAAGATGTAGCAGTTTTGGAATTAATCCCTTTTAGGATTAAATTATCTGCAATATACTTATCCAAAGTTTGGAGCTTTGTATTAACCTCTCTATATGCATCTCGTTGCCATTCATAAACTTGCTTTTTTTGTTCTAATTTATCTAATGGTAATCGTTCTACTGCCATTAATTTTTCAACGATACTATCAATATCCATCCCTGAGGCTAGACCGCCGATTCTCATTGTTGACATGGTTCAACCACTCCAATTATTAGATTTTTTTATCGATAATAATTCCAGCTAATTTTTGCATTTCATAATAAACATCTAACAGTTTCTTAGGAGGAATTTCTCGTACAACTTCCTCCGTATCTGAATTTATTAATTGAATATAATACTCTCCTAGTTCTTCGTGGTACATATATTTTAATTCGCTATGATTGACTTTGATAAATTCGTTTATCGATTGAATTGCACGCTGTATTTGTTCCTCAGAAGCAATTATTCGACCATCAGTATTGTGAGCTGCCGCTTTTTCTACTTCCCCATCATTCGATATAGGCAAATTAGAATCTACTGTATTAAATAAAGACACTTTATCCATCGCACTTTGAGCATCAACGCGCATGTGTATTCCTCCAAATTAAAGATTCTTACTTTTTTTATCGGATGGGAGTTTAATTGTTTTAGATGAGAAGCTGGGATTAAGGGGAATTCTTTGCGTTTTGATGATAATTTGTGAGATGGAGAAGTTACTAAAAAGCTTTAATTAAAGGTCTTTTATGATTCGTTAACTTAACATTTTACACTTATGGACAACAATTAAATCATTGAATATGGCTTTAAATCGTCACGCAAATGGGAAAGATTGAAGATAATATAGACCGGATCCTACAAGAGTATTTCTTACGATATTTAATGAAGATTTGATATACTCATTGGCAAAATAATTTTAGAGAAATTAAAAAAGCTTAGAGGAATATCTATTTCCTCTAAGCTTTTTGGCAAACATTTTCACAAGTTAAAGTCATTGAGAAACAGTAATTAAACTTCTAATTCTTTTATTATTATAGATAATATCAATATAACTTGTTCCTTTAGATATAGCCTCCAAATCTCCACCATTTACGTTTACTCGGTCTGTTCGTGAACTTGTTACTGTCACATCAGATACCGAAAGATCTTTTATTGTTCCATCAGACATTTTCGCTTTTAGTCCACTAATTGTATATTTATCTCCAATCTTCATTGTTGATGGAAATGCTGTGTCTAGATAGAAATCTACGATTGTCGCTGTCGATTCTACTGTTACTAATTTTCGGATTATTTTTCCATTATAACTAATGTCGATATAACTTGTTCCTGAAGCTAATGCTTCTAGCTCTCCACCAGTCACGTTTACTCGGTCTGTTCGTGAACTTGTTACTGTCACATCAGATACCGAAAGATCTTTTATTGTTCCATCAGACATTTTCGCTTTTAGTCCACTAATTGTATATTTATCTCCAATCTTCATTGTTGATGGAAGTGCTGTGTCTAGATAGAAATCTCCGATTGTCGCTGTCGATTCTACTGTTACTAATTTTCGGATTGTTTTTCCATTATAACTAATGTCGATATAACTTGTTCCTGAAGCTAATGCTTCTAGCTCTCCACCAGTCACGTTTACTCGGTCTGTTCGTGAACTTGTTACTGTCACATCAGATACCGAAAGATCTTTTATTGTTCCATCAGACATTTTCGCTTTTAGTCCACTAATTGTATATTTATCTCCAATCTTCATTGTTGATGGAAGTGCTGTGTCTAGATAGAAATCTACGATTGTCGCTGTCGATTCTACTGTTACTAATTTTCGGATTATTTTTCCATTATAACTAATGTCGATATAACTTGTTCCTGAAGCTAATGCTTCTAGCTCTCCACCAGTCACGTTTACTCGGTCTGTTCGTGAACTTGTTACTGTCACATCAGATACCGAAAGATCTTTTATTGTTCCATCAGACATTTTCGCTTTTAGTCCACTGATTGTATATTTATCCCCAATCTTCATTGTTGATGGAAATGCTGTGTCTAGATAGAAATCTCCGATTGTCGCTGTCGATTCTACTGTTACTAATTTTCGGATTGTTTTTCCATTATAACTAATGTCGATATAACTTGTTCCTGAAGCTAATGCTTCTAGCTCTCCACCAGTCACGTTTACTCGGTCTGTTCGTGAACTTGTTACTGTCACATCAGATACCGAAAGATCTTTTATTGTTCCATCAGACATTTTCGCTTTTAGTCCACTAATTGTATATTTATCTCCAATCTTCATTGTTGATGGAAGTGCTGTGTCTAGATAGAAATCTCCGATTGTCGCTGTCGATTCTACTGTTACTAATTTTCGGATTGTTTTTCCATTATAACTAATGTCGATATAACTTGTTCCTGAAGCTAATGCTTCTAGCTCTCCACCAGTCACGTTTACTCGGTCTGTTCGTGAACTTGTTACTGTCACATCAGATACCGAAAGATCTTTTATTGTTCCATCAGACATTTTCGCTTTTAGTCCACTGATTGTATATTTATCCCCAATCTTCATTGTTGATGGAAGTGCTGTGTCTAGATAGAAATCTACTACTTTTGGTCCAGGTACTACTGATATTAAGTTACGAATTTTTTTCCATTAAAAGTAAAATCAATATAACTTGTACCAGAATCAAGTGCTTCTAGCTCTCCATTTTTTACTTTAATCCTATCTTCCCTTGAACTAGTTATTAGAACATCATTAATCGACACATCAGTCACTGTTCCATTTGACCACTTGGCTTTTAATCCAGTTACTGTATATTTATCACCAATTTCCATAGTTGAAGGTAGAGCAGTTTCCAAATAAAAATCTTCTAAAACAGGTGCAGGGTTTACATTAACTATATTTCTAAAAGTTTTTCCCTGATATTCATAATCAATAAAGCTAGTACCTCTATTTAACGCGGTAAGTTTTCCATCTGTTGAAACGATTACCCTATCTTCTCTACTACTTTTATAACTCACTTCAAGAGGATTTAAAGTTGTAATTTTACCATTAGACCATTCTGCTTTTACAACCGTTTGAATTGTTTGGCCTACTGAAAAATCTGAAGGATAAGGTTCTACAAAAATACGAACTAATTCCCCTGGTTCATCTTCTGGAAGATCTTGAACAGGGACATTTAAATTTTCTTCAAGTTCTTTTTCAACATATTCTGGTAAATCAATACCCCAAATATCAATCTCTAATCCTTCAAGCGCATTTCTTGCATCTTGATAATTTCCACCACAAGTATCTGCTCCATCAGTATATACAATTAATTTTCCTTTTTGGCCAGTACCGTGCTGTTTTAAATAATCTGCACTAAAAGAAATCGCTCCTACTAAAGGAGTAGTTCCAGATGGTTGAATTGAATTTAATGGATCAATTAATTTTTCTACATCTGATGTTAATTCATGAATAACTCGAACATCTCCACAATTATAAAATGCTATAAGACCAACTTCTACATTTTTTCCTTTTACACTATTTATGAAAGATTGTGCTGCACTTTTAGCTCTCTCAATTCTAGTATTACTTGCCATACTGCCAGAAGCATCAATAACTAACATATAAGATGTTTCGTAATTGAAGTTATTTTCTGCTCTCACATTAGAATAATAAGGTATAAATGTTAGAAATAATACTAATAGAATGTTAATAAGCTTCTTCACTAAACCACCTTCTTATATCCATATTTATACATTTTATTTTAATAGATAAATATATCTATGTCTATATACCTATTTTCTATGTCTATATACCTATTTTTCAGTAATATATTGTTAATGGTGAACTAGTGATAGATTATAGTTTTTTAGGTTCTTTGTCAAATGGTGTTGGTGAAAAGTTTTAGTGACTTTTCTGGTATATGCAACCGCAAAGCTTAGAGGAACTTCGAATCCTCTAAGCTTTTTTCATTGTGATTAAATTTTGGGTAATCAGAATCCGATTTTTAAAATGGTGGAAGCAGCGATAACCGAAAGAAATGCGTTTAATCACTTTGATTTTGTTATTAAACCCTCTAAAATGCCGTTATTATAATCGTACTTTAGCGTATTCTCGACGTAATTGATGTATTTGTTGATTGTCTTGATGGCGGTTTTCATATAGCGGGAAACGATATTTTGTATATTGAGTAGGTTTCGTATAGAATGATGGTGAGACATGTGACACAACTCCTTGTAAATGTGGTTTTGGTCGATTACATTTTACCAGAGTTTGTCACATATCTCATTTTTTTGTGTAAAAAAATGGTGATGGTTGTATCCACCAACACCAAATATTAGGTTCTTTGTCAAATGGTGTTGGTGAATAAATTTTAGTGACATTATTTGGTAATATGTAATCGGATGGCTTAGGGGAAATTCGAGGTTCCCCTAAGCTGTTTTTATTTTCGCTAAGTTTTGGGTAATGAATATTCGGTTTCTAAAGTGATAGAAGGATCGATAACCGAAAGAAATGCGTTTAATCACTTTGATTTTGTTATTAATCCCTTCTAAAATGCCGTTGTTATAATCATATTTCAACGTATTCTCCACGTAATTTATGTATTTGTTTATTGTCTTGATGGCGGTTTTCATATAGCTGGAAACGCTGTTCTGTTTATTCGCCAAGGTTTTCTTCAAGAGCTCAAAGTCTTTGGTTTTGATGCAATGTTGCACGTATTGGTATAACTCATAGGACGCTTTTAATTCAGAATCTAAATCAATGAGATAGTGGAGAATCTCCACCTCACACATATGCTTTTTAAAGCAACGATGATATGTATAGTTCTTATAATCAAGTTTTGTTTGATCTTTCAGAAGGAGCTTCCAGTATTTTTTCAATTTATTGTAATTCTTTTTATCCCGATTCATGACGTTGATGCGCGTTTTGTTTAAAGCTCTGCTAAATAGTTGGAGGATATGGAATTTGTCGAGTACGATTTCCGCTTTAGGGAAAACTTCGTGGATTAAGGAAATATAAGGGCTGTACATATCGATGACAATCGTTTTTACCGCATCTCTCGCCTTCTTGGAATACCGTAAGAAATACTCTTTGAGGACATGTAATCTCCGGTCCTCCACGATATCCACAATCTCCCCCGTTTCAGAGTCGCAGAAAATAAAGGACATCGCTCCAGCTGCGGATTTCACTGATTTAAACTCGTCAAAACACAAATGCTTTGGAAGATAGTGATAATTCGGCTGATAGTAGCTATAAAAGCTGTCAATGACTCTACTGACAGTGGCATGAGAAACATTATGTTTCATTGCAATATCTTTTTCGGATATTTTATCTTTGGCGTTTAAAGCAATCGATACTTTGGTATTGTTGGAAATACAACAGTTTTTAGCCACGACGCTCGTTTTTAAAGTAAACGTGGAATGACAATGTTTACAGAAATAACGCTGTTTACGCAATTTTAAGTAGGTATGAAAACCTGAAATGCTAGGCATTTTAATGAGAGACGTTTTAAAACCGTGTTTAATGATTTGATCATCAAAGACATGTCCACAAGCATAACAAGCTTTTGGTTGGTAAGTTAATTGGCCATAAAAGACTTTTGATTGGACCCCTTTAATGAGTTCTTCTGCACAAAAATTTTCATCAAATGTGATATTTTTATCTTTAATATTTAATAAATTACGTATAGAATAATGATGAGACATGTGACATCACTCCTTGTAAATGTGGTTTTGGTCGATTACATTTTACCAGAGTTTTGTCACTGTCTCATTTTTTTGTTCAAAAAAATTGGTGCTGGTTTTTACTCACCAACACCAAATATTATAGAGCCAAATATTATAGAGCCATAAAAAACCCACAGATATTTAAAATGTCTATGGGTTTTTTGAATTCGAGAAGGGATTGTCCCAATCTCTTTATTTATTAACGTAATAATTGTAGTACACCTTGTGGTTGTTGGTTAGCTTGAGCTAACATTGCTTGAGAAGCTTGTGCTAGAATAGAAGCTCTTGTTTGCTCCATCATTTCTTTCGCCATGTCTACATCACGGATACGAGATTCTGCAGCTGTTAAGTTTTCTGCAGCATTGTCTAAGTTAGCAATTGTATGCTCTAAACGGTTTTGAGTAGCACCTAATAGAGAACGTCCTGCAGAAACTTCTTTAATTTGGTCGTTGATTGTTTCAATTAAACCAGTTGCAGTTGCGCTATCTGCTACATCAGTATCAGTTAAAGACCCAACTGCTGTTTCAATATCAGTAAGATTGATTCCTTTAGTTGTAAAATCTACAGTCATAGTTTGATCCTTATTTGCACCAACTTGGAATGTAACTGAACCAGAGCCATCTCCAGCTGTTCCATCTAAAAGATTTTGTTCGTTGAACTGAGTTGTTTCTTTAATTCTTGTAATTTCTTTTCCTAATTCTGTTAACTCTTGAGCGATTGCTTCACGGTCTACATCAACGTTTGTATCGTTTGCAGCTTGCACTGCTAATTCACGCATACGTTGAAGAATAGAATGTACTTCGTTTAAAGCACCTTCAGCAGTTTGAATCATTGAGATACCATCTTGTGCGTTTTTAGAAGCCATTTGTAAACCGCGAATTTGGCCACGCATTTTTTCAGAGATAGAAAGACCTGCAGCATCGTCACCAGCACGGTTGATGCGAAGACCAGAAGATAATTTTTCCATAGATTTTAATTGTGCATTGTTTGCAATTCCTAATTGACGATGAGTGTTAAGAGCCGCAATATTGTGGTTAATTCTCATTTTATTTTCCTCCTTGAAATTTTTTCCCCACGTCCTTGTGGGCTTTTTGTTTATGTAGAAGAGAAACAAGCCGGCCGGAACTTGCTTCCCTCACTTACACTATTAATATCGGATGGGAAAGTAAATGTTTAAATAGATTTATAAAAAAATCCTTTAGAATTTTTTTGTTAAAACAAAAAAACCGCTTAGCCTCATTCAAAACTAAGCGGAATTGTTTCATTTCAATTTGTTTTTTAATATATCCAAGTTTTTGATAACAGCTTCCGTATTGGATTGGGAGATTGCGTGTCTAAGTTCTCCCCGCACGATGTCAATATGTTTCGGTGCACGGATGCCGATTTTTACTTGATCTCCTTTCACTTCCGAAATGATGATTTCGATATCATCGCCAATCCAAATAGATTCACCTTTTTTTCTCGAAAGTACCAGCATACGCTCACCCCTTCACACTTTGTAAATTTAGTTTGTGGCGGATGGCGTATGTTTCATCATTCAAAATGACTTGTTTTGCTTTATGATTCGTGGTATTAATGACAATCGGCGCTTTTAAGTTGGCTGTCGATTCTTCCAATGTTTCTTTCAATGTCACGATGACAAATACCGCGACTTCCTTTTCACATTTTATATCAAGGGCATGAACGGTTGCTTCATCAATTTCAAAAGTATAGTTTTCTGTTATTAAATAAGGACTTGTAATAATGAATGCAAGTTCTTTCGTTTGAATGGATTGCAGGATTTGAAACATGCTGTTTTCTTCAATAGGGATTTGCACGAATTGTTTCTCTTCTTCAAATCCTGGTATACCGTGTTCAAACGTTAAAATCATCGCAGGATCAATTTCAATTTCACCTATATACGCTGTTTGAATGTTCATCATCTTTTAACGACTCCTTGCTATTTATACAAGCCAATCAATTTTTACTGATGGATATTGTAACATTTCAATGTTTACTTTTCCTGGTGTGTATTCATGAATCGGTTTATGAATTTTTACATTATGAATTACTTTTTGAGGTTCAAATTGAATTTCTACCTGCGCTGGTTCATAGTTGATTTTGACAGTACCAGGTTGTGGAATAAATTTTATATTTAAACTTGAATAGAGTTTTATATGATGCTTTTTAGCTTGCTCCCGGATGGGATTTCCTCCGTTTTCGATGCGCATCAGTTGCTGTCCTTCTTCTGCCCTTCTGGCCGTTCCTTCCAAAGCGGCTTGTTTTCCTTCTTGCGCCATTTCGGCAGTTCTTGCCCGGACGTTTTTGTGGCCGATGCTTTCTCTTGCTTCAAAAGCATCGATGGACAGTTTGGATGGAGTGGTTTTAATCGACAGTTTGGCTATCGGCTGGTGAATTTCCTGTTCAGCTTTAGGTTGTTCAATTCTTTGAATAGGTTTTGTCGTTGTCATTCCAATTAGGGCATCAATTGTTTGAATTTGAATTTTTGGGAAATTCATGGATTCTCCCCCTTTTCAAAGAAAGCGTTTGGAATGTCTCCAAACGCTTCGTATTATCTCAGAAAATCGACCAGGGTAGGCTGAACGATTCGAGCACCTGTAGATAATGCCGCTCGATGAATGGATTCCTGCGTAATTAAATTCGTTATCGCTTTTTCGTAATCGACATCTTCATTTTCTGACATTTGTTTCGTTGCGATGACTTCTTGTGACTGCAATCTTTCATCCATCAACTCGATTCGATTTTGGCGGGCACCGATATCCGCACGAGTTGTTAATATCTTATCCATTACATTATCAATGCTTTCTAAAAAAGAAGATAATTCTCCAGCACTTTTTTTATCCATTGAGGTGTTAATGTCTGCAAACATCAAATCAATCTCTTTTAATAACTGGATGGGTGTTGTATTGATTTGAATTTGTATGCCGCTGAATACTTCAATTTCGATTCCTTTAAAAAATGCATCATCAATGGGTTCAGGATATCCATTATCAAATGGTGGTGTCGTCGTTTTCGTGCCACTGAAAATATACTTATTCCCAATCTTTGTATTAGCTAAACTTTGGATATGCTCCCTTAATTGCTGCAACTCGCTATTTATTTGTAAACGGTCTTCAGGAGTGGCTGTGTCTGATGAAGCCTGAACCATCAATTCCCTTGCCCGTTGAAGAGCAGAACCGATTTTGTCCAACGTATCATCTGTTGTATCAAGCCAGTTATATGCTTCACCAATGTTGCGTGAAAATTGTTGAACTTTGTTTAGTTCTGTACGATAACCTATCCCCTTCATCACAACAACCGGGTCATCAGAAGGTCGGTTCACCTTTTTTCCGGTTGTGATTTGATCTTGATATTTCCCTAATTTCCTGTAACTCTCAGAAAGATTTCTCAACATATTATTAGAAAGCATCGACTGTGTTACGCGCATTTCGATCACCTCTTACTATAGTCCAACACGGCCCATTCCGTTGATGATTTTATCCAATATTTCATCGATTGCTGTAATCATTCGAGCATTGGCGTTATAGGCTTGTTGGAATGCAATCATATTGGTCATTTCTTCATCAAGGGAAACGGAACTGATGGACGATCTTCTTTCAGAAACGGATTGTTGCAGCGTTTGAGCATTATATGTCAATCGTTCTGCTTGTTGACCGTCAACCCCTAATTGTCCAACAAATCCTTCAAAGTAGCTTTGAATGCTGACGCCTTTAAGCCCCTCAAGTGTTTGGAATTTTAAATTTGCAAGTGCCAAAGCATTTTTACCGTTTCCTGGTTCAGCATTGCCCGAAGTTGAGCCCGAAGTTGAGTCCGAAGTTGAGCCCGAAGTTGAGCCCGAAGTTGAGCCCGAATTTGAGTCCGAAGTTGAGCCCGAATTTGAGTCCGAAGTTGAGCCCGAAGTTGAGTCCGAAGTTGAGCCCGAATTTGAGTCCGAAGCTGCGATTTTAGAAGCTGCGATTTTATTTGGTGAATTGATGATTGTATCGGAAACATAAATATTTCCAGCAGTGATTTCATTATCAGAATTGTTTTTTACAAAAAAGTCTACACCCTGTTTTCCATCCAAATCGGTTCCTTTTCGATGGAGTTCATTAAATGCCTCTGCAAATTCTTTCGCTAATCTATTGATTTTTTCAAGGTTTTCAGGGAATAGCCCTTTTTGATTTCCGTTTATATCAATATATCCGTAAGAATCAACGAGAGATTTCAATTTTCCAAGGTTGCTGAATTGATTAATATTAATATCAATTTCCGTTTCATTGCCAATTTCATCAACTCTAACAATTTTAAATCCTTTGACTGAATCCGTTGGTGTCAGTCCATCACTTGTAGATGCACCGGAATTCCGCAATTGTGCAAAATCCTTACCATCCACTAATTTCACTTTTGTTCCATCACTTAGTTTTAAGAATACTCTGACAGAACCTTCTGCAATTGCGAGAGCGTTTCCTCCTGATTTTTCATATTCCAACTCAATTGGGATGTATGTAGAAAGCTGATCAAGTAATTTATCCCTTTCATCATATAAATCATTTGGCATGTAACCATTGGGTTCCACTGATTGAATCTGATAGTTTAGATGAGCAATTTGTTCCAAAACGGAGTTGATATCCCTTAATGTAATTCCTATTTCATTTGCAGCATTTTCTCTCAATTGTTGGATAGAGTTATAAATATAATGGAAGGAATCTGCTACGGCAATTGCTCTCTGAACAACTACTGTTCGAGCACCTCCATCTTCAGGATGCACATGCAAATCTTGTAATGAATTCCAAAATCCATCTAAAGCTTTGGCCAATCCATAATCCGATGGCTCATTTAAAATATCTTCCAATTGGCTGATGGATTTGGATTTTGTTTCCCAATAACCTAATTTGTTTGTTTCTTGACGATATTGCCGATCTACAAAGGCATCACGTATCCGTTGTACAGAACTAGCTTTAACACCCGTTCCAATAAAACCTGCAACTTTTGGGGCATTCAAACCTGTACCCGGATAACCAAGTGTTGGCTCCATGTTAACTCTTTGTCTAGAATAACCTTCCGTATTGGCATTTGCTATGTTATGTCCAGTTGTATATAATGCGCTTTGTTGTGTATATAAACCGCGTTTACTTGCTTCCAGTCCCATAAATGTGGAGCGCATATAGACTCCTCCTTACCTAAAATATGTATTCAAGATTTGGGAAGGGGCCAAGTGTTCCCTCCTCTACGCAATCAATCCTCTATGCTTGCGAATCAAACAGCGAATGACGGGGAGCATTTCCACCGCGCACCGTTTTCTCAGAATAGTTAATTTCTTCAGGCTGAGGGCGCAACATATTCAGCGTGATGTTCACAAGCTGCAGCGAATTGAAAATCAGCTGCTGATTCAAATCATTTTGAATTTTTAAATTTTCAACTACTTTCAATAATCGATTGCGAACATCCGCTAACTTTTGCCGCTCTTCTTCGTCTTCCACCGCTTCCAATAACTCCGCAATCGTTGGAACACTAGACACTTCGATGCCTTTTGACTGAAAATATTCCACGACCTTCTGTTGGCGCTGGGATTCCAATTGTTCGATTGCAGCCACATGGGATTGTTCGATTTTTAACATTTTATCCAGTTCGTCCATGTCATTGTTTTTCACAAGTTCCGTCTTCTTATAAGCATGTTCAAGTAAACTCTTATGCATTTTTTCAAGCTTCTCTAAAATTGAAATAATCGGTTGAACTGACATGGTTTTGAACTCCTTTAAATAAATTCCTTTTGATCTCAAGAAATCTTTTCATCGAGCTTGCTTAATATAAGCTCATTGAAAAAATTTCTTTTATCTCGATGATTTTGTTTTGAGTCATCTTAACGGAGACGGTAATATTTCAACATATCCTCAGCCACTTTCTGAGCATCGACTTTATATTGACCTGATTGGATTTCCTTTTTTAATTTTTGGATTTTTTCCGCACGCTCTTGACTATAATCGGACACTACCTGCATTTCTTTTGCTGCATCTGAAATTTCTATTCTATCTGCAAAAGCATTTTTTGCTTTTACAGTATTCACATTTCGCTGTTGTTTCGTATAAGGATTTACTGAATTCGTATTGATTGGATTGATTTTCACAAGTTAGCCCCCCTTCATAACCTGTCTAGTTATTATTTCGGTTTGTTCACGAAAATGTTAAATGAGTTAAATAAAAAAACTCACATCTGCTTTACACCATTATTTAGTATAACAACAATGGCGACGTGAGCAAATTGTGAGCCGTTTATTATTATTTTTTATTTTTTTCCTTATCAGCTAGATAAGTAAGACGTTCACTTTTTTCAATACTTTCTCTAAATTCTTTCGCCGCTTCAAAAGTACGCAAATCTGATTTTAATTCAGTAACGCAACTTTCACATAGCTTCCCTTTTTTCGTTAAACGTCCACAGTTATCGCATGGATAGCCTAAGTTTGGAAAAACTGCTGGATGAAGGCGCCCTTTACGAACCCATTTAAACAATAATTCCTTATCTACTCCTGTTGCCTCTACTATTCGATCCACTGTCGCAGCACGGTTTTCTCGTTTTCTTAAAAAACGATAAACAATTTGATACATTTCTTCTTCTTTTTGAGAACATTTATAACAAACATCTCTAATGCCTGTATAGTTAAAAAATTCACCACAACTCGGACAATTTCGGATCTCTACCAAAACTAGCCCCCCTATCAATAAAGAAGATTGACTAAAATATCCACATCATATTAAAACCATTATACAACAATGTAGTAAATTGTCCTATTTTGATAAAAAAATACTATTATCTAGTAACTAATTTTGTAAATAATGTTCACACTTTTTTAACATTTTGGCAAAATTTTAATTGTGACATTTTGTGTAGTATATGCTAAAAAACAGATTTTTTAATGGATCGCTCATTCCTCAGTTTCTTATCTCTACTCATAGGAGTTATTGTAAATTTTCTCTTCATTTATAGAAACCCGACTTTATTAACGTAAAAGCTTTTACCGATTTGGCACCTCCTTCAATAAGCACTCGTTTGGCATGTCTGATTGTCGTTCCTGTCGTATATATATCATCAACAAGGAGAATTTCCTTCCCTTCCACTTGTACGGTTTTTTTTAATTTAAAAATTTGTGGCGTATTCATCCGTTCCTCTCTCGTTTTTCCTCCTTGAGTTTCTGTCGTTATTTTCTCCAACAAATGAACATAAGGGATTCGTGCTTCCTTCAGTAATTCATCCACATGGCTAAAGGTGCGTTCCTTTAATTTTTCAGGATGAATCGGAATTGGGACTATCATTTCTTTCCGATTTTTTAAATTGTAATAAATTTCCTCACGAAACACTTTTGCGAGCAGCACATCATGCATGAACTTATAACGATGTAAATAATCTTGCATCGCTTCGTTATAGTAATATAACGATACTACTTCTTCATCCTGTTCATGGAGACACGACTCAAATTGATTTTCACATTCTTCGCAAATTACTTTCGGAAATCGATTGAAGAAAAGCCGTTTCCAATCCATCTGACTATTTAATGGTGCGTTGCAAAGAAGGCAATTCTTGACTTCGTTGCGATTCATTTTATCCTCCTTTTTATTCGATTGTCCTATTGAAATCCCTCCTTATTTAATCGAAGGATTTCATTTCTCGCTGCATCCATTTCAACCGAGATTCCGTGATGGAAAAAGACGATCTCACCGCCAGGAAAATTTACATTTCTCCCAACACGACCGCTTATTTGAATCAACGCGCTCGATGTAAAAATTTTTGATTCTGCCCCTACGACTGCAACTTGCACATTGCAGATTGTTACCCCTCTTTCTAATATTGTCGTTGTTAATAATCCAGGGATTTCTTCATTTCTCAATTTCATGACTTTCTCTTTCCGTTCTGGATCTTTGGCATGAACGCTTAAAATGTCCGGATGAATTTGTTGAAATAGTGGTGCGGCTTTTTGCATTAAGTGAATCGTCGGAAAGAAAATGAAAAAGGGTTCTCCTTGCTCAATTCTCGATTTCGTCCATAGCGCTAATTTTTTTGGAATTCTTCCTTTATTTATTTGCCTTTCATAAAACCAAAGAGACTCAAATCGAGGTATTGGGAGCGAATGACCATGATATCGCTTCGGAATAAACGAATAACCCCATCCGTCTTTTTTAACTTTCGATAAAATTTGAACAGATGGAGTTGCCGTGACAAGTGCGACAGGAGCACCTTTCTTCTTTGATTTCCATACCGCCTTTTGCAATGAAATATCGTAAGTATATGGAAACGCATCCGCTTCATCCACTATGACCATATCAAATGCCTCTTCAAAGCGATAAAGTTGATGTGTCGTTGCGATGACGAGTTGAGCGGTTCCCTTTTGTTTTGGGGCATTGCCATAATAGGCATGGATAACCGTATTCGGAAAAACTTTTTGAAAACGAGGAAATAATTCTAATACGACATCTGTTCTTGGCGTTGCAATACAAATTCTTAATCCTTCTTGTAAACAATGGAAAACGGCGGGAAACAAAATCTCAGTTTTACCCGCGCCACACACCGCATGCAAGAGATGGTTCCGTCGTTGAATTATGCTGTCTAGCAGCTCTTTTGAAGCTTTTTGTTGAAGCTCCGTAAACATGCCATTCCAGTCGAGTATGTGATGTTTAGGAAATTTTTCACTCGGACCATTCCAAACTAAAAGATCTGTACAACTACTCATCCTCCCCATGTTGATGCAATGTCTACAGTAAACGCAAATTTTCCTACATCGCGCACATTCAAATTCTACAAATTCTTGTTGATTATCATTAGAACAGCGGTTGCAAATATATTTTTTATTAAAGAAGGGGAAAAAAGACTGTTTTTCTGAAATAGCAGGCTTTACTTTGAAATAGTTGTTTTCGATATAACGATCAATCTTTTCTTTTGAAAAAGGAGTATTTTCCCTGGACCAAACTTTCCCGATAAAGAATTCACGAATTTCTGGTTCTACGATGATTCCTTTATATTGTCTTGCTTGAGTTAGCTGCACTTTGTGTTTCATACAATCCTCCTTTTTGAAGCTCCTAATACCAATAAAAAAGCCTCTACTATTACAGTAGAGACTACAAACGTTTACTCTTCTATTACCGGAACCCAGCCTAATCCTAATGAGCCTTCTCCTAAATGAGTGCCAATCACTGGTCCAAAATAACTTAAATGAAATTCCACGTTTGGAAACTTTTCTTGCATTTTCGCCATCCACTCTCGTGCTTCTTGTTCCCGATTGGCATGAATCACCATAGCATGAATACGATCATATTTTGCTGCATCTTGCGAAAGCAGTTCTTCCACACGACTTAAGGCTTTTTTCTTCGTGCGAATCTTTTCAAATGGGACAATAACTTTATTTTCGAAATGAAGAACTGGCTTAATTTGCAACAATCCTCCCACAATGGCAGCTGCAGATGACAATCTTCCTCCCCGTTGCAAGTGAGACAAGTCATCAACAATAAAATAAGCACGCATGCGGCTTTTTATTTCTTCTAATTTCTCTAATATTTCATCAGAAGTTTTTCCTTCTTTCGCCATTTTTGCTGCCTGCACTGCGTAGTATCCTTGCGGCGCACAAGAAATTTCACTATCAAAGCTATGCACTTTAATGCCTTCTACTAAATTGCCGGCCTGCATTGCACTTTGAAATGTCCCGCTAATTCCGCTCGATAAATGAATGCAGATAACTTCATCATAGTCTTTCGATAATGTTTCAAATAATTCCATAAATTTACCAATAGGCGGCTGAGTCGTCTTCGGGAACACCTTTGTTTCACGAACTTTATCGTAAAACTCTTTTGCATGAATTTCGACTTCTTCTTCGAACACACCATCTTCTAATGTCACACTTAATGGAATCATATAAATATTGTATTTTTCACGTTCTTCAGGCGATAAATAAGCTGTACTGTCCGTTACAACTGCGATGCTCATATATTCACTCTCCTATGTAATTTATCATACAGTAATCATGCATTCTTGTTAATAAGAAAAAAACTACAAAAAGAATGATTGTGAGACTTGAAAGAGAAAAAACTTGCTGATGTGATATTAGCCAAATTTAAGTATTAAAATTTTCTAAAAGGATAATAGTCAAACTTCAGAAGATATTAGTCAATCAGAGCAAGATAATAGTCAAATTCGGGAAAATAATAGCCAATCCTCAAAAATTCCTTCCCTAATCATGGGATAATAGTCAAACTTCAGAAGATATTAGCCAATCTGAGCAAGATAATAGCCAAATTCGGGAAAATATTTGCCAAGCGAAAAAAATCAATCCCCTGAAGATGGGATAATAGTCAAACTTCAGAAGATATTAGCCAATCTGAGCATGATAATAGTCAAATCTCGAAAAATAATAGCCAAGCCTCAAAAAACCCTTCCCTGATCATGGAATAATAGTCAAACTTCAGAAGATATTAGCCAATCTGAGCATGATAATAGTCAAATCTCGAAAAATAATAGCCAAGCCTCAAAAAACCCTTCCCTAATCATGGGATAATAGTCAAACTTCCGTATATATTAGCCAATCTGAGCATGATAATAGTCAAATTCGGGAAAATATTTGCCAAGCCACAAAAATTCCTTCCCTGATCATAGGATAATAGTCAAACTTCCGTATATATTAGCCAATTCGAGCATGATAATAGTCAAATCTCGAAAAATAATAGCCAAGCCTCAAAAATTCCTTCCCTAATCATGGGATAATAGTCAAACTTCAGAAGATATTAGCCAATCTGAGCAAGATAATAGCCAAATCTCGAAAAATAATAGCCAAGCCTCAAAAATTCCTTCCCTGATCATGGAATAATAGTCAAACTTCAGAAGATATTAGCCAATCTGAGCAAAATAATAGTCAAATCTCGAAAAATAATAGCCAAGCCTCAAAAATTCCTTCCCTGATCATAGGATAATAGTCAAACTTCAGAAGATATTAGCCAATCTGAGCAAGATAATAGCCAAATTCGGGAAAATATTTGCCAAGCACAAAAAATCAATCCCCTGAAGATGGGATAATAGTCAAACTTCGGGAGATATTAGCCAATCTGAGCATGATAATAGTCAAATCTCGAAAAATAATAGCCAAGCCTCAAAAAACCCTTCCCTAATCATGGGATAATAGTCAAACTTCCGTATATATTAGCCAATCTGAGCATGATAATAGTCAAATTCGGGAAAATATTTGCCAAGCGAAAAAAATCAATCCCCTGAAGATGGGATAATAGTCAAACTTCAGAAGATATTAGCCAATTCGAGCATGATAATAGTCAAATTCGGGAAAATATTTGCCAAGCGAAAAAAATCAATCCCCTGAAGATGGGATAATAGTCAAACTTCAGAAGATATTAGTCAATCTGAGCATGATAATAGTCAAATCTCGAAAAATAATAGCCAAGCCTCAAAAAACCCTTCCCTAATCATGGGATAATAGTCAAACTTCCGTATATATTAGCCAATCTGAGCATGATAATAGTCAAATTCGGGAAAATATTTGCCAAGCGAAAAAAATCAATCCCCTGAAGATGGGATAATAGTCAAACTTCAGAAGATATTAGCCAATTCGAGCATGATAATAGTCAAATTCGGGAAAATATTTGCCAATCCTCAAAAATCCCTTCCCTGATCATGGGATAATAGTCAAACTTCAGAAGATATTAGCCAATCTGAGCAAGATAATAGCCAAATCTCGAAAAATAATAGCCAAGCCTCAAAAATTCCTTCCCTAATCATGGGATAATAGTCAAACTTCAGAAGATATTAGCCAATTCGAGCATGATAATAGTCAAATTCGGGAAAATATTTGCCAAGCGAAAAAAATCAATCCCCTGAAGATGGGATAATAGTCAAACTTCCGTATATATTAGCCAATCTGAGCATGATAATAGTCAAATTCAAGAAAATAATAGCCAAACCAAAAAACACTTCCTTAATTAGCCACTCCCGCCTACCTTCCTGCACAAAAAAATATCATCCAATCCAAAGTTGGATGATCCTTTTTCTTTTACTGGTCTAACTTTTCCATACCTACAATCCTTGTAATTTTCCAATCATCATTTTCCTTCACAAAGATTGTAACTTGTCTCACCGTACGATTAAGCGTTGCATCTGTTCCATGTTCTTTCACATGATAATCAATATTCGCAACCACATGAGCTTCGTCTTCGTTATACTTCACAATCGTTGCATCTGAATCCTCTAATTTCACATCATGATTTTTAAATGTTTCTTTTAACATTTCAATTTCTTCTTCATAATTAAATCCAATTGCATTTTTGGAAAGAACATTTGCGTAGCGATTAATATCTTTCGCATTAAATGAATTAATATATTCATCAAAGGCAGCAATAATTTTTACTTTTTCATCAACAGGAACATTCGCCGCTTCAACAAATTGGTCACCGATCATTTCAAACCCAATTGCCTCTTCTGACTCCCCAGTTGTATTTTCTACGGATGAAATCGCTTTAGAATTAGAATCAGTATCTGAATCATTATTTCCACAAGCAGTTAGCAGGAATACTGCAGAAACTACTAAGATTAACCAGTTCTTCATTTACCCTTACCTCCCAAGGCAATATTGTAGCATATGTGCAACTACCATTTCTATTGATGCAGATTTTTGTCGAAATTACAAGAAACATTTCATCATTTACTTAAGACGAAATCACCTTAAACTTAGTTGCCTCGATTTACAAATCCTCTCCATTACGCACCATTTGCATAATTGAATTCAAAACATACTAAGATTAGTAGTACAAACCAAGGCCAAGGTTTGTGCTACTATTTTTTATAGTAGAAGTGAAGAAAAGTCGACCAGTCTCAGGGATCTTTGAATCCATATTAAAAACTGGCTAACTTCACACCCTTATGCGAATCAGTTTAGTATGTTGGCTCCATAGAGATCGTGTATAAGAAAGTGAAATCGATAAGGTAAGGTGAAGACTTCTATGAATTGGCAAAGAAGGAGTAATGGAATGAAACATGTTATTGGATTAGAGTACAGTAACGATCTATGATAGTTATCGTCAGTGCAAATATGAAGGCGAAATCAATCATACACGAAGAGATTTTGAACAATTGCATAAGCGAATAGTAGATATTACATCACTTGATGAGCAAGCACCAGACATTGTATTTGAAGCAACAGGTGATTATTCAAAACCGATGGAAGCATTTTTAAAAGATTACGGTTATGCATATTGTCGGATGAATCCCCATGAAGCGAACTGATAAATGGCGAAGATGCGTCGACATAAAACCGATATAAGCGATGCTCATGAATTAGCCAAAACACATTTTAAAATGGAGAGAGAACCAACCTATATCCAAGATGATTATTATGAGCAGATGCGTGCATTGACACGTTATGATGATGAAATTGATGAAGAAATGATTTTATTAAAAAATCGTATGCATTCCATTTTACAATTGAGTTTTCCAGAATTAGAAAAAATACTGACACCAAATTCTGCACTATTTTTAAATATAGTACAACGATCCCCACACCCAACACTTGTTTTAGCTCACTCTAAAACTGTCATTAAGAATCGCCTAAAAGCGAATACAAGAAAGAACCTTTCTTTAGAACGTGCAGAGAAAAAAGCAATTGCTTTATTAGAAGCTGCTCAAAATAGTGATCCAGCGATTAAATCTACCGATGTGTGATGTGAACAAGTCCGTGATTACGCAAATCGAATAGCAGAATTAAAGGATAAAAAAGGGCTCTATAATATTTGGTGTTGGTGAGTAAAAACCAGCACCAATTTTTTTGAACAAAAAAATGAGACAGTGACAAAACTCTGGTAAAATGTAATCGACCAAAACCACATTTACAAGGAGTGATGTCACATGTCTCATCATTATTCTATACGTAATTTATTAAATATTAAAGATAAAAATATCACATTTGATGAAAATTTTTGTGCAGAAGAACTCATTAAAGGGGTCCAATCAAAAGTCTTTTATGGCCAATTAACTTACCAACCAAAAGCTTGTTATGCTTGTGGACATGTCTTTGATGATCAAATCATTAAACACGGTTTTAAAACGTCTCTCATTAAAATGCCTAGCATTTCAGGTTTTCATACCTACTTAAAATTGCGTAAACAGCGTTATTTCTGTAAACATTGTCATTCCACGTTTACTTTAAAAACGAGCGTCGTGGCTAAAAACTGTTGTATTTCCAACAATACCAAAGTATCGATTGCTTTAAACGCCAAAGATAAAATATCCGAAAAAGATATTGCAATGAAACATAATGTTTCTCATGCCACTGTCAGTAGAGTCATTGACAGCTTTTATAGCTACTATCAGCCGAATTATCACTATCTTCCAAAGCATTTGTGTTTTGACGAGTTTAAATCAGTGAAATCCGCAGCTGGAGCGATGTCCTTTATTTTCTGCGACTCTGAAACGGGGGAGATTGTGGATATCGTGGAGGACCGGAGATTACATGTCCTCAAAGAGTATTTCTTACGGTATTCCAAGAAGGCGAGAGATGCGGTAAAAACGATTGTCATCGATATGTACAGCCCTTATATTTCCTTAATCCACGAAGTTTTCCCTAAAGCGGAAATCGTACTCGACAAATTCCATATCCTCCAACTATTTAGCAGAGCTTTAAACAAAACGCGCATCAACGTCATGAATCGGGATAAAAAGAATTACAATAAATTGAAAAAATACTGGAAGCTCCTTCTGAAAGATCAAACAAAACTTGATTATAAGAACTATACATATCATCGTTGCTTTAAAAAGCATATGTGTGAGGTGGAGATTCTCCACTATCTCATTGATTTAGATTCTGAATTAAAAGCGTCCTATGAGTTATACCAATACGTGCAACATTGCATCAAAACCAAAGACTTTGAGCTCTTGAAGAAAACCTTGGCGAATAAACAGAACAGCGTTTCCAGCTATATGAAAACCGCCATCAAGACAATAAACAAATACATAAATTACGTGGAGAATACGTTGAAATATGATTATAACAACGGCATTTTAGAAGGGATTAATAACAAAATCAAAGTGATTAAACGCATTTCTTTCGGTTATCGATCCTTCTATCACTTTAGAAACCGAATATTCATTACCCAAAACTTAGCGAAAATAAAAACAGCTTAGGGGAACCTCGAATTTCCCCTAAGCCATCCGATTACATATTACCAAATAATGTCACTAAAATTTATTCACCAACACCATTTGACAAAGAACCTAAAAAAGAAGCACTTGTCCAACAAATGATTACTTTATCAAAAGATCGAAAAGAGTATATGGTTTTACGTTCCATCCCTGATATCGGTGATGCTACTGCTTGTAGATTAATGGGGGAAATGGGTGATATTCGTCGCTTTCAACATGCTAAACAATTGAATGCTTATGCGGGAATTGATATTATGCGCTATCAATCGGGGAATACACAGTATCGTGATCGTATTAATAAAAGAGGTAACAAACACTTGCGAAAGCTTTTATATTTTATGGTGTGTGCCATGATTATGAAGAAGAAAGATAAACCGAATCATTTTGTAGATTACTATTATAAATTAAAAACACAACCTCAGAGAAAGCCTCATAAGGTTGCGATTATCGCCTGTATCAATAAATTTTTAAAAGTGACGTTCCAGTTACTGACCCATGGCATTCTATACGATTATGAAACTGCCTTAAGTTAAATAATCGATTAACTACACTATACCATAAATGACCTTGCGAAAAAATTAAAAATCGTTAGGTCTTTTTGGCATGCCAAAATTTAGTTGTAGTTGTGAGGGGATACCCCTTCACAACTACAACTAAAATAAAAACATATACAATTTACTTGACTAATCGTAAGAAAAGGCTGGGACAAAAGGTTTTCAGCCTATTTGAAACTCTATTTTGCGCTTCAATATCGTTCGTTTTTTTAATTAAATACCAAAATGCGTATGATAATTCTTTTTAAGAAGGCTAATTTTAGTTCTGTCCCAACCTCTTACAAAATAACAGTATGTAAATTTGTTCTTGGTGCTTATGGAATTATCGTACTTCCACCCAACCGTTTTTAATAGCTGTTACGACAGCTTGTGTACGGTCATTTACATTCATTTTTTGTAGAATGCTAGATACGTGGTTTTTCACTGTCTTTTCAGAAATGAACAATGTTTCACCAATTGCACGGTTAGATTGTCCATCAGTTAATAATTGCAGTACTTCACATTCACGTTTTGTGAGCAAGTGGAATGGACGACGAATTTCTGTTTGATGGAAGTTTCCTTTATTTTCATGCTCACTTAGGCGACGGAATTCAGCTACTAAATTTTTCGTTACTTTTGGATGCAAGTAAGATCCTCCATTTGCAACAACCTTGATTGCTTCTACTATTTCATCTGCATCCATTTCTTTCAGCATATATCCAAAAGCACCGGATTTTAACGCGTGCGTAACATATGATTCATCATCATGAATTGAAAGCATAATTACTTTTGCATCTGGAAATTCTTGAATCAATTCTTTTGTTGCATCTACGCCATTTTTACCTGGCATATTGATATCCATTAACACTACATCTGGTAAATAGTCTCTATACAAACTGATGATGTCGCTGCCGTCATCGCCTTCTGCAACAACCTCAAAGGATTCTTCAAACTCTAAAATACGTTTTACTCCTTCTCGGAATAATTGGTGATCGTCAATAATGATTATTCTTGTCACAAAGCATTCCCCCTTAACAAGTATATTACAGTTGAAATTTCTGTTCGTTATTTGGATATGGTATTTTAAACATAACTACAGTTCCATTTCCAATTTTCGTTTTAATGTCCATCGAACCTTTTAAAATTTCAACTCGTTCTCTCATTCCAATAATTCCAAAAGATTGCTCTCTTTTGGATTCTAAGTCGAAACCACTACCGTTATCTTTTACAATAACATTTAAATTGTTAAGATTCCATTCTAGTTTAACCCAAATATCTGTTGGGTTTCCATGTTTTACCGAATTATTCACACATTCCTGCACTAATCGGAAAATTGCGACTTCATAATTTGAAGGAAGTCTCGTTTCATTATTAAGAGATTGAAAATGAATGTCTACACCCTTGTTATATTCCATAATTGTGGACAAATATTTTTTTAATGTCGGCACAATGCCAAGATCATCTAATGCCATAGGACGTAAATCGTAAATAATCCTTCTTACTTCAGACAATGCTTCTCTAACTGTTTTCTTGAGTTCTGAAATTTCCTTTATAGCGGAATCAATGCCTCTTTCACGATATGTTTTTTCTATTAAATCAGCTCGCATCAAAACATTTGCCATCATTTGTGCAGGACCATCGTGAATTTCACGAGACAATTTTTTTCTTTCCTCTTCTTGAGCGGCAATAATGTTTATGCCAAATTCATGTTTTAATTTTGCCTGCTCAAGTGCTGCACCCACATTTTTCAAATCGGATGTTAAATAATTTAACACGACATTCACTTGATTAACAATATGGTCGGCTCGTTGTATTGTATCGTATAATACTTTTAGACGCCGTTCAAGGTCATCACGTTTCTCTCGTAGGCTTTTTTCTTCCGCCTCGGAAAGTGATAACCGAATTTGCAAGTCGTTGGCAGTTTCATAAGCCTCCCTGACTTGCTGTTCTGAATATTTATCGAAATGTCTGCTAACTTCTACTAACCTTTGTTTTGCCAGTTGCGTTTGGCGAGCTAAAGTATCACTATTGTGAATAACTACTTTTAATTTTTGCTTAATTAATTCCAATTCGATTTTCATTTCCTCAAAGCTTCTACGGCTTTGTTCGCTGATTATAAAAATATCGTTTTTCGAATTGGTAATATTTTCAATCATCCGATTAAAGATAAAATCAATCGATTGGATATCAATTTTGTTTTTTTCATCAAAATACATGATTTGTCCCCAATCCAATTGGTGTAATATAATAAATTATATATGAGCAACTATTAGTAATTAATGATTATATTAATCTAACATTATTATACCATTTTCCAGTAAACTTTTAAGAAAAATTTTTATTACAAGGAATTCGTTTTTTTGGAAAATAAAGGAGTTTTAGTGATGCGAAAAGACTACAAAACTGTAAAGGGTTATGGAGAAAAAGAGATTGTTATATCGAAATCTCGATTTATCGCATATGTTGATAGGGCTGAAACTGAAGAGGAAGCTATTAATTTTATTAATAAAATAAAAAAGATGCATTATAATGCTACCCACAACTGTTCTTGCTATATGATTGGCGAGCACAATCAAATTCAAAAAGCGAATGATGATGGGGAACCTAGCGGAACTGCTGGCGTTCCTATGTTAGAGGTGCTAAAAAAACAAGGACTTCAAGATACTGTCGTTGTTGTTACTCGCTATTTTGGTGGCATTAAGCTTGGAGCTGGAGGGCTTGTTCGGGCATACGGAAAAGCGACTACAGAAGGGATTGCGGCCGCCCAAGTAGTGGAAAGAAGACTACATCATGTAATGAAAGTAACGATTGATTATACATGGCTTGGTAAGGTGGAAAATGAAATTCGAAATTCGAAATATACCTTAGCTGAAATCCAATATGCTGACAATGTCGATATCATCGTTCATGTTTTAAAAGACGAAGAACAAACCTTTGTTGAATGGATGACAGAATTAACTAACGGACAAGCGACAATTACATGTATTGACAAAATATTTATTGAAAAGGTCATTTCATAATCGTTTAAGTCCTCGAAAAATTTCTTTTTTTGTCAAAAATTCTTTGTCATAATTTTTCAATTTACTGTTTTTCGACAACATTGTATAATTAATCGTATTGAACAATTTTGCTTTTCACATAAGATTTACCTGTGATGAATCTTAAGTTGAAATCCATAATAAACATAACAAGTCGTACAAAATCAACATTCCTACATATATAGAGGAGAGTATATATAATGAAACGAATGCAGAAAAAGGAGAAAAAAGGAAAACGTTCGACAAAGTTTTCGCTAGTACTTAAAGTATTTGCACTTTTGTCGGCTTCATTCTTAATTTGTGCAACAGCTTATGGAATTTATTTAACGAAAAAAGCTGAATACGCAGCAAAACAATCTTACGAAGAGCTTGAGGAGCGACAATCTTCTCCTAAAAGGGAAACAAAAGCTGAAGCTGAAATTGATAACATTTCCATTGTATTTATCGGGGTAGATGACAGTGAAGCGCGTGCACAGGGTTCAGATCATTCCCGCTCAGACGCTCTTTTATTAATGACACTCAACCGTGAAGAAAAAACAGCAAAATTAGTCAGTATCCCTCGGGATTCATATGTGTACATACCAAAAGTAGGATATCAAGATAAAATTACGCACGCACATGCTTTTGGTGGCACAGTGGCAACAATCGAAACGATAGAAGAATTATTTGATATTCCTGTCGACTATTATGTACGAATGAATTTTAATGCATTTATCGATGTAGTCGATGCGCTTGGCGGTATTGATTTAGAAGTTAACATTCCATATGCCTTTTATGAAAAAGACGAAAACGATCGCTACTCCATTTATTTAGAACCTGGATACCATCATTTAGATGGTCGAGAAGCATTAGCATTGGCAAGAACTCGTAAACACGATACAGATATTGCCCGTGGCGAGCGTCAACAAGATATCATTAAAGCCATTGCCAATAAAGCACTTTCCTTATCCTCTATCACGAAATACGATGAAATCATTTTGGCAATCGGTGACAACATGAAAACTAACTTAACATTCGATGATATGAAATCATTCCTTACGTATTTCTCAGGCGGCATGCCGCAAATTGATACATTGACATTACAAGGTCAAGGTGACATGTCAACAGGCATTTATTATTACATGTTAGATGAAGAATCTTTAGAAGAAACTAAACAAATTTTAAAAAGCCATTTAGAAATCATTCCAAACAAAGCGAATTCAAACATCTCAGAAATCGGTAGTGACGATGAAGCACAGCAAGTAGACGTTGGTTCATATTCCTATTCATCAAATTGGAATCGGTAAATAATTCACAATAGGCAAAATACACTCTCAAAGAGCTTGAGAGTGTATTTTTTATATTGGAAAGGGGAGTAGTTTTTTCAATCTACAGTCTGAACAACTTAGCATCATTTTATTCACTGTAAAGAATTAATTCTTATGATTATTATAAAGAGATATACTTTTCACATGTATGGGTAATACTTTACGCTTATAAAGATAGCCTTCTAGCTCGTGTGGGTGCAACTGAAGCTTGTGCAGATAGTTCATTGGCTTGTGCAGATGTATCCTCTATTTGTGCAGATAATTCTTTGGCTCGTGCGGATAACTTCTCAACTCATGAAGATATTACTTCAGCTCGTGCGTTTAGCTCCTAACTCGTGCAGATAACACCCAAGCTCGTGTGTTTAGCTCCCCAGCTCGTGCAGATAGCACTCCAGCTCGTGTGTATAACTCCTCATCTTGTGCATACAACACCCAAGCTCGTGCGTTTGGCTCCCCAGCTCGTGCAGATAGCACTCCAGCTCGTGTGTATAACTCCTCATCTTGTGCATACAACACCTCAGCTCGTGCATATAACACCCAAGCTCGTGCGTTTAGCTTCTAACTCGTGCAGATAGCACTCCAGCTCGTGTGTATAACTCCTCATCTTGTGCAGATAACACCCAAGCTCGTGCGTTTAGCTCCTAACTCGTGCAGATAGCACTCCAGCTCGTGTGTATAACTCCTCATCTTGTGCATATAACACCCAAGCTCGTGCGTTTAGCTCCCAACTCGTGCAGATAACACTCCAGCTCGTGTGTTTAGCTCCTAACTCGTGCAGATAACACCTTAGCTCGTGCGTTTAGCTCCCCAGCTCGTGCAGATAACACTCCAGCTCGTGTGTTTAGCTCCTAACTCGTTCAGATAACACCTAATCTCGTGCGTTTAGTTTCCCATCTTGTGTAGATGTCACTTCAGCTCGTGCGTTTAACTCCTCAGCTCGTGCATATAACACCCAAGCTCGTGCGTTTAACTCCTCAGCTCGTGCATATAACACCCAAGCTCGTGCGTTTGGCTCCCCAGCTCGTGCAGATAACACCTAAGATCGTGCGTTTAGCTCCTAACTCGTGCAGATAGCACTCCAGCTCGTGTGTATAACTCCTCATCTTGTGCATATAACACCTAAGCTCGTGCGTTTAGCTCCCCAGCTCGTGCATATAACACCTAAGCTCGTGCGTTTGGCTTCTCAACTCGGGCAGCTAATGCTCCAAGCTTTGGCATACATCCGCTCAACTTGTTCAAATGCAACTTCAAATATGTGCAGATAACCTCAAATTTGTTTAAAAGAAACCACAAGCAAATCAATTCCTCCAAACATAAAATAAAAGCCACTACTTCTTAGAAGCAGTAGCTCATCACATTTATCCAATTGCAAAAAAACTTCCCAATATGAAAACTCAATTACTTACTTAACATCTTCACTAAATTAATGAGCGGTCGGTAGTTTTTGCCCGCAAGACCTATTACTTCTACAAACAATTCAATGGCAACTAAAATAACAGTGATAAGAAGAATTGCTCCCCAAAGTTTTGCCATAGAGAATATGATAGATGCAATTCCAAACATTACTGCAATTCCATAGATAATCAATACCGTTTGTCGATGAGAGAATCCCATTTTCATTAAACAATGGTGCAAGTGAGATTTATCTGGATCCGACCATTTTTGCTTATTGCGTACGCGACGCACGATTGCAAAGAATGTATCTGAAATCGGTACACCTAACAAAATAACTGGGATAATGAATGATACTAACGTTAAGTTTTTAAAACCTAACAATGAAAGCACAGCAATCATAAATCCTAAAAACAGGGCACCCGTATCGCCCATAAAAATTTTTGCCGGATGAAAGTTAAAGAATAAAAATCCAATCGTACTACATGCTAATATCGCAGCAACGGCAAGTACAAATCCATTGCCCATAATATAGGCCATCGTTGCAAGAGTAATTAAAGCAATCGTTGACACACCTGCTGCTAATCCATCTAAACCGTCAATTAAATTTACCGCATTCGTAATTCCAACAATCCACAATAGTGTTAACGGAATACTCAATAATCCAAAATTTAAAATACCGTTATCAAAAGGCAAGTTAATGAAGTCAATTTGCACACCGCCCATAAAAATAACAATGGAAGCGGCAACAATTTGCCCTAACATTTTTGCCTTTGCACTTATTTGATATTTATCGTCTAAAATACCAGTAATAACAATTACCAAAGCACCTAATACAATCGATAAAGGCATTAATGAACTTTCATATCGAGGACTTTCCGGTCTTAGTATCGCTAGTCCTATTAAAAAGGATAAAAATATAGCTAAACCACCTAGACGTGGCATTATTTTTTGATGCACTTTCCGATAATTCGGTGCGTCCACAGCACCTATGCGAAACGCTAATCGTCTAACAATCGGAGTCAGTATGATGGACGCGACTAGCGCCACTGCTAAAGACACGTAAACCATGTCTATCCTCCTTAGAAAATGAATTCCAATTCCTTTAATAAACCCAAGATATTATAGCATGAATAAAAAAAAAAACCTAGTATTTCCTATAAAATGTCATTTCTCATCTACAATTATAAACGTGCCTTTTATCTTTAATGTTCCCCATCCAAAAAGAGTCATACATAAAATAATAAAGGACTGTCCAGAAAGTCGAACACTTTCTGAACAGCCTTCCTTCTTATAGGAATATTCCTTAAAAACTTTCCCTGCGGTGGTCACAAAACGCGCCTCCTCGTCGCAATTTATCTGCGGCGAAAGCATGTGCGACAGCCGCAATTTATCTGCGGCGAAAGCATGTGCGACAGCCGCAATTTATCTGCGGCGAAAACTCTAGCTAAAGCCGCAATTTATCTGCGGCGAAAGCATGTGCGACAGCCGCAAAGGGGGCGTCGCAAAATGACTTTTCAGACGCCCCTTCACTTCTTTTAACTTTGCATTTGCGGTAGTTACAGCAACTACTAAGGGGAGCCTCCAAATGACTTTCAGCTCCCCTATATTTCCTTACTTGATTAAATTAAATCTTTTAAACGCCACAAATCGCGTTTTCCAATAATCATAGTCCAATTTAGAAATTTCAACTCCATCGGTCCCTGCATGGATAAACTTTCCGTCTCCTATGTAAATCCCCATATGAGAGATGCCTTCTTTAATCGTATTTTTAAAGAATACCACATCCCCCGGCACCGGATTTTCCACTATTGTTGTATCCTTCATAAAATAATCTTCGCTGCTTTTTCGTTCAATATTTAATCCCGCATTAAAAAATACATAGCGGACAAACCCTGAACAATCAAACCCTTCTGGTGTATTTCCACCGTACACATAAGGAGTCCCAATCAATTCATAAGCAAGATTTAAAACATTTTGATAGATTGCTTGTCCTTTTTCACTCACTCCAGATTGAATCATTCGTTCCTTTGCCAATTGCTTTTCAATCACCTTGTCTGCTGCAGATGCTTCGCTAGCAGTTTTTTCCGTTTCCACAGCTTGATTTTCGTTAACTACTGCAGCAGATGAAGGATAGATTTTCAATGTTTGTCCAACATAAATCAAATCAGCAGAGGCTAATTGATTCCACTTGATGAGATCATCAATCGATACATTGTATTGTTTTGAAATTATTGTTAACGTATCGCCTTGTTTCACTTGATATGTAACAACGGAATTCGCAGTTTGTTTTAAAGGTTGCGCCTTTGTCATCCGCGCTTTTGACAAAGTTTCTTTCCTTGTCATGGAACGATTATCATTTACAACCACATTATTTGATACTATTATATTCTTTGTGTCAATTTGAAGAGCTGCTTTTGCATTCGTTCTTTCTGTATCTGCCAAAGCATTGGGAGCAAAAATAAAACTTGCACACACACACGCACTTAAAGCCAGCAATTTTGATTTTCCTTTAGGCATACCGATCCCTCCCGAATTCTTTCTCTTATTAATTATTTCGGTGGGAATCTAAAAATATAAAACTTGATATTTTCATTTTATTAAATTTTCAAATTTAATCGAATAATTGATTTCGAACATTTTTAAAAAATATAAAAATCTTATTTGTTCTTTTCGACAATATATGGTAAAATTCGACAGTATCAATAAACATAAGTTTTTTGAAAATTTCATTTCTTTTGAATTAAAGGAGATTTTACAACGATGAACAATTTCAGAAAATTTGTAAAAGATAATTTAGCAGTCGGATTTTTGCTATTTGCTCTTTTCTTAGGAGCTGGAAATATTATCTTCCCACCGTTATTAGGTCAGCAGGCTGGAGAAAACTTCATTCCAGCCATCATCGGTTTCCTTATTACGGGTGTTGGTTTGCCATTAATGGGTATCGTGGCTGTTGCCAAAAACGGAGGGGACTTGCAGCAAATCTCCAGCCGCATTCATCCATGGTTTGGCATTATTTTCACATCTATTGTTTATTTATCCATTGGGCCGTTCTTTGCGATTCCTCGTACCGGAGCGGTGACATATCAAATCGGCATCGCTCCGTATTTATCCAATAGCGACAGTTGGGTGCCGTTATTTATTACATCGTTCATTTTCTTTGCATTTTGTTTATATTTAGCGATCAACCCGACAAAACTTGTTGACCGCATCGGGAAAGTATTAACGCCAGCATTATTAATGGTCATCTTATTGCTTGCTATTAAAAGTGTGATTACGCCAATGGGGGCTATTCAAGCAGCACAAGGCGAATATATCCATAACGCCTTTTCGAAAGGATTTATTGAAGGCTACTTAACAATGGACGTACTCGCTTCCCTTGTATTTGGGATTGTCATTGTTCAATCTATTCAAGCAAAAGGCACTATAGATCGGGCAAAACAAGTATCTATTACGATTTTTGCAGGGGTGGTTGCCGCCCTTGGACTTTCTTTCGTTTATATTTCTTTATCTTGGATTGGGGTAACAAGTCCTACCGTCACTGGATATTTTGACAATGGAGGAAGCGTGATTGCTGCATCGGCAAAAGTGTTGTACGGCAATGCCGGAAATATTTTTTTGTCACTTGTTATCATCCTTGCCTGTGTAACAACAGCTGTTGGATTAATTTCAGCCAACGCAACATTTTTCACAAAATTATTTCCGAAAATCTCATACAAAACTTTTACTATTGTATTTACGATTTTTTCATTCATCGTTTCCAACTTTGGTTTAGCGAAATTAATTTCTATTACATTGCCTGTTTTATTATTCATCTATCCAATCTCCATCGTGCTAATGTTTATGGTGATGATGGACAAAGCTTGGAACCGTGCGCCAATCGTTTACACTCTTGCACTGGCTGCAACTGCATTCGTCAGCTTATATGACGGCATCAGTGGGGCTGGATTTGAAATTAAATGGTATGCCAATATCGTAGGTACCCTTCCATTACATGACCAAAGTCTTGGCTGGCTGATTCCGGCAATTGTCGGTGCACTCATTGGCTGGGTGATCCATTTAATGACAAAATCCGCAAAAACGGTAACTCATTAAAACAAAAAGACCTGAGCCACATCTGCTTAGGTCTTTTTGTTTTAAATAAAATTTTTTCTTCATATGTTATATAAACGGAGAATCCTCTGTATTTCCCCATCCATATACATACAATTCTTCAAACTTTCTTTGCCACTCTTCGTTGAAATTTTTACTTAGTTTTTATTTCGCAATGGAATACCATTTTTTCTTTCTATTGCAACCAAATCAATTTTTTCTCTAATTTTCCTAAAATTGTTATAATAGATTTATTGAAGGTAGTGTCAAAAGTTCTATGAAAACTCAGTATTGGAAGGATGTGTTCTAACGAAAATAGAGAAAATGCCGCCGCAATCGCTCTTGACAAACACGTCAATGGTTTGATTTCGAACCAACAAGGGCGAAGGGAACAAAAAGAAGGCACACCAAAGAAGCCCTTGCCAATTCCCATTTTAAACCATTGACTGGTTCGGTTTGTCAAGAGTTCGCTTCGCCGATGCTGGTAAGGGCTCTGCTAAACAAAAAGTTAGGCAGTTTGCTCTACTAGCCATTGTTGAGCTAAACCAATCAGTTTTATCCAACGTGCAGGCATATTCGGCAGTTCTTTTAGTTCTGGAATGACTACAGGCACTTTGCCTTCCAGGGCTGAATGTGGCCGCAAGAAGTTAAAATAAGCCACAAACAAAGTCACATAAGAAACGGATCCGTGATCGGATCCAAATCCGTGTGTCGATCTGTAATTACCCTTAAATGTTCGATTCAGTCTTTCAATAATTTGTTTTAGCGGTCTGTATTCCGTTGAAACCGGGTCTTCGTTGGTTAGTCCAATGACCTGCTTCACATCAAACGTAATACCGTGCTGGGCAAAAAAGTGTTGTGCTAAAAGGTAAATCGGATTGCCATCTACGACAAAGGTGAGGTCTTCAGGAATCTCTTTCATCTTCCATAAGACCTCATCAATCGCGCGAATGGCTGATACTGTATCACGATTTGGAGAAACAGGGTAGGACAGAATAATTTTCTTTACCGCATCAAAAAAGAAAAAAAGATAATGCCAACGGCCATTCACCTTAATGTATGTTTCGTCTCCGCAGAATTGATCAGAAAGCTCGTAAGGATAATGATCCACATAAGGTTTGAGCAGAAGTGCTACGCTGTTTTCGTAATTCAATATACTCTGGTGAGAGATGGGTACACCATGAACATCCTTCATCAGTGCAGCTGTTTTCCGAGCCGATAAGCCATAGTTTACATGGTAGGTTAAAATGAGCCCCAATGTGTGCGGTGACACATGAAGCCTGGACAAATCCACTTTTGGCTTCTTAGGTGAATGTTTGGCTAACGGCTGATAATCAATTTGAAACTGACGGAATATGTATCGAACTTTAAAAGACTGAGGATCCTTTTCGAACTGCTTTTTCTCTTTTTTAGACATTCCTCGCAGTTTCTTTTTGTAATACGGACAGTCATTGTTTTTGCACTTAAATACGAGAAAATCTTTTCTTTCCTTGATCTTCTCGAGTGTTTTCGAACAGTGTGGACATTTTAGTACAGCCTCCTTGGCATATTGATTCTTTTTATTAAACAGACACGCACACACCTTGCATTGATACTGTCCTTTACCTCCGTTATTGGCATAAAGATAATCTGACGGAGCACCACACCTTGGACATTTCATGGATGAAGGTACTTTACCTTTTGAATTGGAGCGTCTCTGAACAGGTTTGAGAGGTTTCCCGTTCTTCTCCAAATATTCTTTGAGAAGAATTTGATAATCAAGCTTTTGTAGAGTTTCAATGATTGGCAGCTCATCCACCTGGAGTTTTTGATAAGGCTTATTGACAGGCTTTTCAGTTGGCTTATCAAACATGTTTTTTCCAATCAGAAGGGTAAGTAATGTTCGAATCATTTGATCTTGGTACTTGATATATTCAAGCAAATAGGTTAATAATTGAGGTAACAACTTGTCACTTCCTTCATTAGGGATTTTTGAGTGTGTGGTTACCTCATAAATACCCTAATTTTAAGGGGGTGGCAAGTTTTTTGTTTATAAAACCTTATATATCAATAAATCATCTAGATTTTATCTATAAATTTTTGACAATACGTTATTGAAAGATGAGGTGACATAATGAAAAAAATCTATTTATATTTTCTAATTTTATTCTTTTTCTTCATAATTCCATGGGATACACAAGCTGCTTCTCCACTCCAAGAAGCAAAAGAAATGATTCGAAGCGAATATATGGGTGAAATTAAAGGAAATATCAATAGTGCCCGCACCATAGATGAACTGATTGAAATGTTAGACCCCTATTCCGCCTATTTTTCTAATAATGAGTTTCAAGAATTTCTTGATTCAGTCAACATGAAACAAATTGGAATCGGTGTTGTCATTCAGCTGCATGAAGAAGGGCTTTTAGTAACCAACGTCATCGAAAAAGGCAGTGCAGCGGAAAATGGCATCGAACCAGGAGATATTATTACAAAAGTTGACTCCATTTCTCTTAAAGGAAAATCTCTTGAAGAAGCACAAAAATTGATTTTAGGCGATGAAAATACTAGGGTTACTCTTGAAATTTTAAAACCAAATGGCCAAAAGGTCGTGAAAATTCTTACTCGCAAACCGTTTTCCATACCTGTTGCAACAAGCAAATTGCTTTATGGAAATGTAGGCTATATATATCTTCTATCCTTTTCAGAAGATGCAGCGGATTTAATCAAAAAAGAATATACAAAACTTAAGAATCAAGGAGCCACTACTTTCATCTTAGATTTGCAAAATAACGGCGGCGGATATGTAGATGCAGCTGAAGAAGTAATTGCTTTATTTAAAGATGCTTCTTATGCTTATCAAGTTAAAATGAAAGAAAATAACACAAATTACTATTTATACTATGATAACGAGGACAATAAATATACATTAACAGAAAATGGGGCTCTCCTTTTTGGTTTGCCAAAATATATCCAACCGATTTTTGACAGCAATACAAAACTGCTCGTCAACCGTTACAGCGCCAGCGCCTCCGAAATGACTGCTGCTGCTTTGAAAGACTACAATGCGGCTGTTTTATATGGTGAAAATACTTACGGCAAAGGAACAATGCCAGGCTTTTATGGACTTTCAGATAATGGATATTTAAAATTAACCATCGGCGAATTTTTAAGTCCAAAAGGCAACTCCATCAATAAAATCGGAGTAAAACCTAATATAGAAACTTCTTCTGATCCTATTTATCAAGCACATTATGATGCTATTAAAGAACAACTGGCGAATTATAAAGAGTTGAAAAGTTTAATGAATATTCCAACAACAAAAACGTTTAAAGTGACATTAAACCGAAAAATCGGCACAGTAAAGGATGACGACGTGGATTTAATTGCTTTAGGCGGAAATCAAATAGAAGTTGATTTGCATGCGGAAGGAAATGAATTATACATAACGCCAAAACAACCACTAACTTCCGGAGCAGAATATATGCTCATTGTTCATCCAACGTTAAAAGATTCGAAAGGAAAATCTCCTATCAATGGTATTTACTTGCACATTACAGTAGAGAATTAATTATTTAAAATGGTGTTGGTAGATGAAGCCAATGCCATTTTTTTTGTAGAGAAAAAATACGGTGCTAGAAAATAAGTTAGGATTTATTCGAACTAAATGGGATGATAAAAATGAGCTTGGATCTGCTCCAATTGAGAAGGTATCCGCACGAAATGCAGTACCATCCGCCCCTATTGAGAAGTTAAACGCACCAAATGGGCTGCATCCGCTCCTATTAAGAAGCCAAACGCACCAAATGAAGATGCATCCAATCCTATTGATATTAAGAAACCAAACGTACTAACACAACGTTTCAAAAACGTAATCGAATTTTAATAATTGTCATATTCTAACCGAGATAATCTTAATGTAACAGTTTTCCACTGAAATTCCTGCTTTTCTATATCCAAAACATAATTTGTTAATTTTCACCACCCCATTATTTTTCCTTGGTGCGAAGTAGTCATCCAATCAAAAGTTTGATAGAATAAGTGAAGAGTCTACAAGATGAGACAGGATAAAAGGAGCGCAATCACTAAAATGTTATCTTTCTTAAAAAATAAGGAAAAAACAAGTAAAAGAGAATTAAAACCTTACTATAAAATCGTTAATCAAATTAATCAATTGGAAGCTACTTATGAAGCTATGTCGGACGAAGAGCTTCGAAGTATGACAAATAAATTTAAAGAACAATTGCAAAACGGTGCAACAATTCACGACATTATCCCAGATGCCTTTGCCGTTGTACGTGAAGCCTCAAAGCGCGTGTTAAATATGCGGCACTATGACGTGCAATTAATCGGTGGTCTGGTGATTGCGGAAGGAAATATTTCGGAAATGGCTACTGGAGAAGGGAAAACGTTGGTTGCTTCCCTTCCTTCTTATGTTCGAGCTCTTGAAGGAAAAGGCGTGCACGTGATTACCGTAAACGATTATTTAGCAAAACGGGACTATGAATTAATCGGTCAAATTCACCGCTTTTTAGGGTTAACAGTTGGATTGAATTTGCCAATGATGGACCCGGCTGATAAAAAACGCGCCTATCAAGCAGATATTACCTATGGCGTAGGTACGGAATTTGGCTTTGACTATTTGCGCGACAATATGGTTCGCAACCTTGAAGATAAAGTGCAGCGTCCATATCACTTCGCCATCATTGACGAAGTGGACTCCGTTCTTATTGATGAAGCAAAAACGCCGCTCATCATTGCAGGAAAAATGAAAGCCAATGAAGAATTGCATCGAATTGCTGCCATCTTGGCAAAACGTTTCGTCAAAGATGTCGATTACGAATTTGATGATGAAACAAAAGCAACAACGCTTACTGAGCGAGGAATTGAAAAAGTAGAGGAAGCCTTTGGTGTTGACAATTTGTACGACCTGGAACACCAAACCCTCTATCACTATGTGATTCAAGCAGTTCGAGCTCATGTGATGTTTGAAAAAAATGTCGATTACATCATAAAAGATGGCAAAGTGCAGCTTGTGGATATGTTCACAGGACGGATTATGGAAGGTCGTTCTTTATCAGATGGTTTGCACCAAGCCATTGAAGCAAAAGAAGGCGTTCCAATCACAGAAGAAAATAAAGCCCAAGCTCAAATCACCATCCAAAACTATTTCCGCATGTATCCGATTCTATCCGGAATGACTGGTACAGCAAAAACGCAAGAAAAAGAGTTTTTAGAAGTTTACGGCATGCGGGTTATCCAAATTCCAACGAACCGCCCAAAAATCCGCGTTGACCATCCGGACATCATTTTTGAATCTAAAGATGCTAAATACAAATATGTAGTGAAAGAAGTAAAAGAACGCCACAAAAAAGGACAGCCAATTTTAATTGGAACGACTTCTATTCTTCAATCTGAAGAAGTCGCTAAATATTTAGATAAAGAGGGCCTTCCTTATCAGTTGCTGAACGCAAAAACCGTGGAACAAGAAGTGGAATTAATTTCCCAAGCTGGCCAAAAGGGACGCATCACCGTGGCAACCAATATGGCTGGACGTGGTACCGACATCGTTCTTGGCGAAGGTGTTGCAGAACTTGGCGGTTTATATGTCATCGGTACAGAAAAACATGAAAGCCGCCGGATCGATAACCAGTTAAGAGGTCGTTCAGGACGGCAAGGCGACCCAGGGGAAAGCCGATTTATTCTGTCGATTGAAGACGATATGTTCCGCCGTTTCGCGAAAGAAGACGTGGAAAAATTCAAAAAGAAAATGGTTGTTGATGAAGAAGGCCGCATCTTGAATAAAGAAATTAACGAACTCATCGACCGCACACAACGGATTGTGGAAGGCGCCTACTTCTCCATGCGCGAATACAACTTAAAACTGGATGATGTCATTAACGATCAACGTCGCGTTATTTACAGTCTTCGCGATAAAGTGCTCGAAAGCGACAATACAATCAAACTATTAAAAGAAATGGTTGTAGACACAGTTGAATTTGCTATTCACGATAACGCACCGGAAGAGTTGGATGTAAGCGAATGGAAACACGATGAGATAGAGAGAGTAATCAATTCCCTATTCCTTACTCCTGTAACCATTGACCGCAATGAACCAAAAGTAAAACGCATTTTAGCGGCAATAAAGCCTTCTCTTGATGAATTATTGGAATTCATTGAAAGCTTCAAAGAAAACGAACGGGTAATTGAAGTTTCAACACAAGTAATGCTTAATTATATCGATAGTATTTGGATAAAACATCTTGAACAAATGACCCACTTAAAAGAAGGAATTGGTTTGCGCCAGTATCAACAAGAAGACCCAATGCGCATTTACCAGCGTGAAGGATTAGAATTATTTGAGAAAAACTATCAAGAACTACGCCGCAATATAGTACAAGAAATTGTTAACTTTATGAAATCATTAACAGTGAAAGAGCAGGTGGAAGAAATATGAGCATCTTCTCATTTTTCAAAAAAACAGATAAAGTCGGTGCCGATAGCGCAATCGATTCAAAAGAACTTGTAAAAGATACAAAGCAATCCAAAAATAAAGGGCTTGTCAAAACGAAATTATCCATCCATCCTGATTGGAAAGTGCCCCAAGAACAAGAATATGTCTTTCGTTTCTTGGCCAATGAATTAGAGCCGTTAAAACCAAACCAATTATCCCTTGCCGCCATCAACATTGAACGAAATTTCTTTACAGGAGATTGGAACGTAAAAGCCTTTTTCCGTTCCTCCCTGCCTCAAACAATTGAACTTGGCGAAGTAGAGTTAATTTTGTTAGACAAAGATAATAAACGCCTTGGTGCAAAATGGTTCGATTTTAAACAACTTGGAAAAATCCCGCCAGAAAGCGCACGTCCTTGGGTTTTCACTTTTGAAAAGGACTGCTTGGAAACCGATGAACTCCCAGAGGAAGGCTGGAAAATCGCCTTTAACCTCTCTTCTTTAAGAGAACATCAATTAGATTTAGATGAATCTTGGAAAAAACAATTGCCAAAAGAACAACAAGAACTGCTCGCAAAAATAGTAAAAGACTTGCCAAAACTCGGCAAAAATGAAGTGAACTTTACAGGCTTGCAAATTAAATTTCAGGAAGATAATAGTTTGCATGCATCCATTTTCATTCGCAACGGAAACTCCAAAGCGATTAATATCGAACAATTGCCTTTGGAAATTATTGATGCCAACGGAAAACAAGTAGCAAAAGGCTCCTTTAAAATGGATCCAGTTTTAACGGTGCAGCCAAACTCCACAAAACCTTGGACATTCATTTTCCCAAGCAAATTAGTAAATGCTGAAGGCGCCGATTTATCCCGTTGGACTGCTAGAGTGATTCAAGAAAAATAATGAAACATAAATTAAAAGTTAGGCTTACTAGAAAAATGATATCTTTCTAGTAAGCCTAACTTTTTCTTATAGTATGAAGGATTATACATACACCTCATGGAAGAAGATTTGGATAATTGTTGAAGCTAATTCTTCTGGCTGTTTTTCTTCTTCCAACAAGGCGGTAAATGCTAATCTTTCAACACTGCCTATGAGGCTATCAGCAATTAGCTTGGAGTCTATATGCACTCCATACTGATTTTTCACCAAATTGAATTGTTCTTCAAGCAATTGTGAAAAATAATTTTTAATTTCTTCTGAAAATTCGGAATGAAATCCCATTTTTGTTAAATTTTGATTTTCCTTGAAATCACTAGCGTCGCATTAAAATAATTTAACACCTTCAAATAAACCGAATTTTCTGAAATACAATCTGAACACAAAAAAATCCTTTATAATGGTTGGGTGGTAGTAAACCATCCAAATCCAATACAAAGGACGAAACCATGGATAAGTTTACACGAAAAACATCATTTGAACAATGGTTTTCACCGATTCATCGTCCATTATTTGACGACCTAGTGAAAACACATCAATTAAATCACTATACCAAGAAGCTTTATATGGCTTCATTTATGAAACTGCTTTTGTATGCCCAACTCCATGAAACCGAGAGTTTACGGGCGTTGAGTGACGCTGTCTTTTTAGAAGAATTACAACGAGCAACGGGATTGGAATCGATTAGTTTTTCACAGTTAGGGAGACGAATCAATACCATCCCAACTGAGTTCTTTCAAACGATTTTTCTCGATTTAGTGGCACAAATTCATCGGAAAACCAATTTCCAAACAAGAAGAAAAGTGACAACGCCTTTGAAAATCATTGATTCGAGTACATTACCGCTTAATTTGACCAATCATCAGTGGGCAGAGTTTCGAAAAACAAAATCAGGAGTAAAGCTTCACTTACGACTTGTTTTTATGGAAAAAGGACTCTCCTATCCAGATAAAGCCGTACTCACGAATGCCAACGAACATGATCGTGGTCAACTAGAAGTATTCGTGGATGACAAAGAATGCATGTACGTGTTTGATCGTGGTTACTTGGATTATGGGCGCTTTGATCAAATGACGGAAGATGGCTATTTCTTTGTGACCCGTTTGCGTAAAAACGCTGTTGTCCGAGTGTTAGAATCCTTTTCGTTACCAGAAGATTCACCCGTATTCTCTGATGAAATGGTTGTCATTGGAACACCACAAAATCGTTCTGAAAACGTGTTTCGCTTACTCAAATTGCATGATACAAAAGGAAATGAGCTTCATTTACTGACAAATCGGTTTGACATTGACGCAGATGAAATTGCAGAAATCTACCAATCACGTTGGGCAATCGAACTTTTTTTCAAATGGATGAAACAACATCTGAACATTAAAAAGTTTTTTGGTCACAGTGAACAAGCTGTACATCATCAAGTGTACGTAGCCATGATCGTGTACTGTCTGCATGTTTTAGCTCAGTTGAACACGAATAGCGAACGCAGTTACTTACAAATTAGTCGCTATTTGAAGGCTTCTTTGTGGAAATCCGCTCACATTTGGTTACGAAAAATCGAAGGAAACGGCGTCCCATAAAGGTTTGCCAGTCGTTGTTGCACAAGTCATAGGTTATAGTAAAAAAATGGATGTTTACTACCCTCGCTTAGGTGTTTTCGTTTTTTCTCTAAAGTCCAGAAAAAATAAAACTGAAAATTCAGACATCATTTATGCGACGGTAGTGCAAAATAATATATCTATAAATTTTTAATTTCCCTCAGAAATCAACTCCACATCCGCCACACGCTTAGCCCCTACGAAACGGTCATACCAGTAGTATTGATCAAAGAAGTTCGATAAACTTACTCCTTCTCCTGTTTGAGCATGAATCATTTTACCATCACCATAATAAATTGCAACATGGGAGATTCCTGACCCTGATGTATTATAGAACAATAAATCTCCTGGCCGAATTTCACCAATCTTCACTGGCTCCCCAATCTCATACATTTCCTTTGCGGTACGGGGCAATTCTATCCCTAAATCACTAAATACTTTTCTGACAAATCCTGAACAGTCAAAGCCGCTTGTTGACGTTCCTCCATACAAATATCTTATCCCTAAATATTTGCTAGCAGTCTCCCGCAATTCCGTTGAAGTAAAATCTGTTGAATCCTTTTCCGTTGCACCAACTGCTATAGGAGATAAACAAATGACTACACCAGCCACAGTTGCCAAAAGCAATTGTTGAATATTCTTTTGGAAAATGATAGTACCCTCCATCGTGAATTAGTCAGAAAATTCAATTATAAAAAGTGTAACATGTGGCGGTCTGTCGTAACATTACAGTTCATTTACATTCACATGACATCAAACATTCACGATATCGGCTGAATAAAACTTGTTAACCGGGGCCACAAAGCTTCTTACTATAATGAATTTGTCAATCTATTTTACGAATATATCGAAAGAGAATCTAAGAAATCCTCTATTATTGCGTAATATTTGTAACTTGTATTTTTCTATAACATGAAAAGGGTATTTTTCTACTTTGATAGAAGAAATACCCTTTATAAAAACACGATAAAATTGTCAATTAATTCCTTTAAACCGTTTATATGTCACGAAATGTTTATTCCAATAGTCATAATGAACGTTCGATACTTCTACTCCATTGTCTCCTGCATGGATGAATTTTCCGTCCCCTAAATATATGCCCATATGAGATATGCCTGTTTTGTACGTATTTTTAAAGAAAATCACGTCGCCAGGAACTGGGTTTTTTACTACAGTGGTATCTTGGTTAAAATAGTCTTCACTGCTTTTTCGCTGAATATCCAATCCCGCATTAGCAAAAACGTACCGTACAAATCCAGAACAATCAAATCCTTCTGGTGTATTTCCCCCAAATAGATAAGGTACACCTAGTTGAGCATTAGCAATTTCCAACACTTTGTTATATATAGCTCGTCCTTTTTCTGAAGGATCCTTATCAATCATCTGTTCTTTTTCTAACTGTTTTTTAATTACTTCATCAACTAACAATTCATCATGCGGGGGATTCTTCACTTCATTCTCGATATTTTGGTTAGGTAAGTCTCCCTGCTCCTCATGATTTGGAGATTGAGAGGATGAATAAATTGTCAATATTTGTCCAGCATATATCACATCAGCAGAACTTAACTGATTCCAATTCATCATGTCTTCAACAGTCACATTGAATTTTTTGGAAATTTTTGTTAAAGTATCACCTTTAACCACTTTATATGTAATTTGAGAAGCAAGTTGTCTATCTGGAATATTTAATTTTGTCATTCTAGCTTTAGATAAAGTTTCTTTTCTCGTTTTAGAACGGTCGATATTCGAAAAATTATTAGGTAAAACGTTACTTTTTATGTTAAAATGTTCAAGTGTTTTTTTGCCGCTGATTTTATCACTTTCCGTGGATGCATAAACACTTTGGGCGAAAATACAACTTGCCAACAAACCCGCACTTATTAATACAATCGACTTTTTTCGCCGGTACACTCTATCTCCCTCCTTATATAAAGATTAACTATATCATACTTAATATTTCGGCTAAAAACTAATAATTTTTTAGAAATAATTAAACATTAAGTAAGGAATTCTTAAAATATCCAAAAATATTATTTGTCTTTTTCGACGATAGATGATATAATTCGACATTGTTACCGTTCTAATTATTTATTATTTTTAGAAATTTTCCGCTATTCGAAAATAAAGGAGAAAATGCAACTATGAAAAACTTAGGAGATCTTGTAAAAAACCATTTAGCTGTAGGATTTATGTTATTCGCTCTATTTTTAGGAGCTGGTAATATTATCTTTCCACCGCTATTAGGGCAACTGGCAGGAGAAAACATCGTACCTGCAATGATCGGTTTCCTTATTACCGGAGTGGGGTTACCGCTTCTAGGTATCATAGCTGTTGCAAAGAATGGCGGGGATTTGCAAGAAGTAGCTAGTCGCATTCACCCTTGGTTTGGTGTTATTTTTACATCAGTCGTTTATTTATCAATTGGACCGCTTTTTGCGATTCCTCGTACAGGCGCAGTTACATATGAAATCGGTATTGCTCCTTACTTATCTGATGCACAAGCTGATAGCTGGGTACCATTATTTATAAGTTCATTTATTTATTTTGCTATTAGTTTATATTTAGCATTAAACCCAACAAAATTAGTTGACCGTATTGGAAAAATATTAACTCCAGCATTATTGATTGTCATCCTGTTGCTTGCACTAAAAAGTGTGATTACTCCATTGGGTCCTCTTCAAGAAGCACATGGAGATTATATGACAAAAGCCTTTTCAAAAGGGTTTGTTGAAGGTTACTTAACAATGGACGTGCTCGCTTCCCTTGTATTCGGAATCGTTGTGGTGCAATCCATTCAAGCAAAAGGCATCATAGTTCGTGCCAAACAAGTAACCATTACAATTTTTGCAGGAATTATAGCAGCCATTGGATTAGCGTTTGTATACATTTCTTTATCATGGATTGGAGCATCAAGTCCATCAGCTATAGGCTATTTTAATGAAGGTGGTAGCGTTATCTCAGCTGCATCCAAAGCATTGTATGGTAGTGGAGGAAGCATCATTTTATCATTAGTCATCATTCTTGCTTGTATCACTACTTCTGTGGGATTAATTACAGCGAATGCCACATATTTCGCTAAAATCTTCCCAAAAGCATCTTATAAATTATTAGTTGTAATCTTTACAGTATTTTCATTCTTCATTTCCAACTTTGGATTAGCGAAATTAATCGCGATTACTTTACCAGTTTTATTATTTATTTACCCTATTGCAATCGTACTCATGTTTATGGTGATGTTCGATAAAGCATGGAACCGAGCACCAATCGTTTACAGTCTTGCTCTAATTGCCACTGCTTTTGTAAGCTTATACGATGGAATTCAAGGGGCAGGATTTGAAATTAAGTGGTATGCAAATATTGTAAGTTCATTACCATTACACAGTCAAAGTCTTGGATGGTTACTTCCTGCAATAGTTGGATTAGTGATTGGTTGGGGGATTCATTTAATTACTAAATCCGCAAAACATGCTAAATAATTAAACTGTCTGAAAATTCATATTTAGACAAATCCTTTGCGATGAAACTACCGCAGAAGCAAAAATTTAGTAAAAATCAAGATAATGAAAAAATAAGGGTGTTTAGAAAGGTTTTGGCTTTCTAGACATCCAATTTATTGTTACAAAAATATTTCAAAAACAACGAACTTTTCGTTTTAATTACACTTCAATGTACATATGGTGTATTAAAGAAGACAAACTATTCTATTCTTTCATATACATATAAAATCCTCAATTTCTGTCTTTTCTCCACTAAAGATTTACATAATCTATCGATGTTGAATTATTTATATTTCGTTTCTCTTGGGAAGGGCATCTCAATCTATTTCCTCATTATCCTTCTCACTCACCAAGAAACAACCAGACTCTATCAAAATTTTACAAACGTATTAAAATTCAATTCTATTACGAAAAGTCAATTGCTATAATGGATATATCTAGAAAGAAGGGGTGTGCTATATGAAAAAATGGTTTCCAATAATCTCTATGATTTTTCTATTTCTTGCAATGCCATTCAATGTACAAGCTGCAACAACATTGCAAGAAATAAAAGAGATTGTCAAAAGTGAATATGTGGGCGAAATAAATGGAAATATCGATCAAGCGAATACCATCAATGAAATAATGGAAATGCTTGATCCATACTCCAACTATTATACCCCTGAACAATATGAAAGCTTTATCAAAAGCGTTGATATGAAGCAAATCGGCATTGGGGTTGTGATTCAAAAACATGAAAACGGATTGTTAATTACGGACGTATTAGAAAATGGAAGTGCTTACGAACAAGGGTTAGTAGTTGGAGACATCATTACAAAAGTCAATTCAATATCCCTTAAAGGAAAATCAGTTGAGGAAGGCCAGTCATTACTTTTAGGAAAAGAAAATACAACGGTAAAGCTTGAAATTTTAAAAGAAAATGGTACAACCGTTGTAAAGCAATTGACACGTAAAGCTTTCTCAATACCAAATACCACGAGTCAAATTCTATACGGAAATATTGGCTACATACAGCTTCAATCATTTTCTGAAGATGCTGCTGACCTTGTCAAAAAGGAATATGAAAAATTAACCCAAAAAGGTGCAACTTCCTTTATTCTCGATTTGCAAAATAATGGCGGCGGTTATGTAGAATCTGCCGAAGAATTAATCGCTTTATTTAAAAACGCAATGTTTGCATACAAAGTCAAATATCAGGAAGGCAATACACAATATTATTTATATTACGATCGAGATCATTATAAATATCTATTAGAGCCAGACGGTACTCTGTTGGTAAACTTACCTTATTTTGTACAACCAATTTTTGATAGTAATACGAAAGTGCTTGTCAATCGTTATAGTGCAAGCGCTTCTGAAATGACAGTTGCTGCTTTATCGGATTATGACGCTGCTGTTGTTTATGGTGAAAAAACTTATGGAAAAGGCACGATGCAAGGGTTTTATCAATTATCAGATGGCAGTTATTTAAAATTAACAATAGGCGAATTTTTCGGCCCAAAAGGAACAGTCATTCGCGATCAGGGAATAATGCCACATATTAAAACAAATTCAAATCCTATTTATCAAGCACACTTCGATGCAATTGCAGAAAATCTAGTAAACTATAAAGAGTTGAAAGCATTATTAGATGTTCCGACGACGAAAACATTTAATATCACATTAAATCGTCCATTAGGTGCTATAAATGAAAAGGATGTTGAATTAGTTGAATTAGGTGGGAATAAAGTAGATGTTAATATATTAACGGATGGGAATCAATTAATTGTGACACCGAAAAAACCGTTGAATGAAGGTGGAGAATATATGCTTCTCATTCATCCAACATTAAAAGACAATCAAAATCATCAACTGAAAAAAGGTGCTTACTTGCACATAACAGTAAAAAAAGAATTTTAAAAGGAACATCTAAAATGAGTCATATTTATTGGAGCGGAAAATAAATAATGGCTCATTTTTTATATTTATTAAGGAACCAAAAAAATAATCCTTAAAAAGTTAAACTTTTTTAAGGATTCCAATTGATGAAGCAATCTAGTATTGGCAGAACTTTTCTATTAAGGTCCATCATGTAATTTATCTTTATCTACATATTAATTCTTTAGCAAAATAAATATTAATGAGTTCGGAAGCTAATTGCTCCGGCTCTTTTTCTTTTGTAAACAACATCGTTAGTGTAAGCCGCTCAATAGAACCAACAATACTGTTTATAAAAATACGAATATCATGATCCGAAAATTCTACTCGTTCTTTTAATTTTTCCTCAAGAATTTGTGAAAAGATGTTTTTTAATTCCTCCGACTCTTCTGTTTGGTAGAAACCGATTTTTGTCAGGTGTGGATTACTGGCGAAGAATTTAAAAAGAGCTGTAAAGTTTGTTTGTAATTTTTCGATGAAATTATCTTCATTCCCCACATTGATACGATTTACATTTTCTAAAAATTCATTTCTAAATTGTAATATCAAATCATTATATAGTGATTCTTTATTTTCAAAATAAAGATAGAATGTAGGTTGTGTTAAATTAGCAGCCTTTACGATATCGCTAATTTTAGTTTCATGATACCCAAATTGTGAAAATAATTCTATCGCCTTTTGTTGAAGTAATTTTTTACTTTTTTCTCCACTAGAGTTTACTTTTCGACCCCTCGGCAACTGGACTACCCCCATTCCAAAAACGGTGTGTTGAGTGTTGTGTAAGAATAAAATCGGCTCTTACGGAATTATGTTCTTTTAAGAAAAAAGTCATTTGTTGACAATTTTTCCACTACGCAAAAAGTGTTTTAGTAATATAACATTTCGAGCTTTTCGTAAGAGGCATTTCATTTTATTATTAAATCAAGTTCATTATAAAATGGAAATACTTTAAATTGAAGATATTTATCATAATAATACAATTTTCAATCATAAAAGTAGATAATATCAAACTATGTATAAAAATAATGCAAAAAAAAAACTAGTATTATTATCACAATACATTAGGCATTATGTATTAAATGTATTTTAATATTTTATGCCTATATTAATAATAAAACATTAAATTTCTTATTCTTCCATTTAATTACTTACTAATAATATCTTAATATAACTTAAATTTCGACAATTGATGTTAGCAGATTTCATTTGTCCTACAATAAGTAAATAGTAAGCTATCGTGTTATATATCATCATTAATAAAAAAAGCGGAATTTACTATATCCCCTCGGGAATTGTTGAATCTTAAACAATCCCGATAAAGCTAGTAAATTCCACTTTTTATTCATTATCCAAGCAGGATAACCTGTGTTTCAACTTAAGATTACTTATTGCTAAAATACTTCTTTTTGATTCCGTTAATATAGTCTTCAACTTCTTTTATTCGAAACAGCAAAAATAGACCAATCGTACTTACACTGAAAATAACCAATCCTGTAATAAATGTAACCCACTTATAATCAAAAACGAGATATTTACTCGATAAATACGTGATACAACCGATTAAAATAAGCGGTATGGATAGTTTGAAGAAATCCTTTAGTTTTCCATTACCTATCTTCAATTCATATCTAAAGTGTGCATAGATAATTAGCAACACTGTATTGACAACCGAACTGATTAACGTACCCCAAGCGATAGAATTAACTCCTGTTGAATCAGCAAGTAAATACATCACCGCAATATTCACGATGAATACATTGACGATGCTGAAAATAACAGGAGCGATCGAGTCTCCTTTTGCATAATAGAAACGAGTAATATACGTATTCGCAGCTAAGAAGAACATAGATAACACGAAAATTTGCATTACTGGTGTCGTTAATTTAGTTCCTTCTTTAGTAAAATTTCCGTACTCAAAAATCACTTGAATAATATTTTCCGCGTAGAAATATGCAAATATGGATACAGGAATCATCAACAATACTAAATAACGTAACCCTCTGCTATATAAACTTTTAATGGATTCATGATCATCTTCTGCTTCTTTGCGGCTTAATATTGGGTAGATTACCGTCGTCACCGCTGTAATTAAAATCGTTTGTGGAAACTGTGTTAAACGGGAAGCATAGTTAACAACGGAAATCGCACTTTCTCCAAATCCTAAAAGCTGAGCAAAGAAACGCTGCAACATGGCATAAATCTGAATTGTTCCACCACCAATCATGATGGGTACAACCATAATCCATAAGTCTTTTGTCGTCGCATCTCGTTTAAATGAGATTCCGATTGGATGTGAAGAATCCAGCTTGCGATAACCTACAATTAAGAAGTAAATCATAATGATGGAACTGGCAAAAGCACTTATACCGTAAGCGATTGGACCAATCACAAAAGATAATGCGACTGCAATAACTAGAAACGCCACATTATATATTAAAATCGAAAAACTGGATAAATGAAATTTATTATGAACATTTAGTAAACCGCTATAATACGATGCGAGAATTAAGAAAATTGATGAAGGCATCATCCAGTAAAATAAATGCTTCGTTAATTCAATTGCATCAGGTGCAATGTCTTCATTATTCTCAAATAACATTTTAATAATTGGGTCGGTAAATAGGAGTAATACCGCTGTCATGACGATTCCAGAGGTTAACACAATCGTGAAGGACTGTTTCACAAATTCCGATTGGTTCGTCGTTTTCCTATTATATAGAGAAATCACAGCTGTCGTAAAAGCACCGCCGACTACTAAATATAAAAAGTTCGGCACCATATAAGCGGTAAAAATACTGTCCGCTGCATAGGAAAATCCGTACTGGTACCCAACGGCCATTTCCCGGAAAAACCCGAAGATGCGGGCTGCTATATTAATGATAGCTACCGCTCCAACGATTTTTAAAAATTTATTCATAGGCTAGAACCTCCGTTCACCGCAGATTCATATAGCCTAATGACCCGTTTCGTAATTTCATCAGCATCATGAATATGCAAAATCTCATCACATGCCTCTTGATTGGTATACTGTTCTTTTGGTGTCGTTAGAGCATTGAACATTTCATCAGCCAGCGCTTTCGGATTTTTTGGCTCTACTAAATGCCCAGCACCATCTTTTAATAAATAAGTTAAACCTCCAACATCCGATGCAATGACAGGCGTTCCGCTAGCTATTGCTTCTAAAGCCACTAAACCGAAGCCTTCTAAATGCGAAGGTAATACAAACACATCGCTCGCTTGATACCATTTCACAAGCTCGTTTTGTTTCATTGGTCCATACATTAGCACGTCATCATCCATTAATGGCGATAGACTATTCACAAAACTTCTATCTCGTTGAGAACCAATGATCACAAGCTTTACTTTTCGATTCGCCTCTTTTTTCACTTGTTGAAAAGCGATTAACAGCTCTTCTACACCTTTTTGCTTAATGACATTCCCAACAAATAAATAGATAAAGGCATCATCGTCTAGATTTAATTCTTTTCTTACCATTTCTTTATTTCCAGGCTTGAATTGTTTCCGATTCACACCCATACTGCAAACCAAAATCCGCTCACGTGGAATGCCATAATCCTTTTCGATTTGCTCGGCAAGCACTGGACCAACGGCAATGACATAGCTGCTTTCCTGCAAGATTTTCTCCGTCCAGTTTCGGATGCTCGCACTTTTCTTCGCCATCCGCTCAATATCGCCGCCATGGGCAGTCACCACATACGGAATATTGAACATTTTCTTCATTATGAATGAAAAAACACCGGATGGAAAAACGTAATGAGCATGCGTAATGGAAATTTCCTTTTTATATTTTAAAGCTTTCGAAAGAACCTCTTTTGCCCACTTACTATATTTCAATATGGTATTTTTCTTACCTGTCTTTGGATTATCATTTGCTGCGACAATTACATCAATATTCGAATTTCGCAGTGCCTCTACTTGATTTTTTACGAAAATACCAAACGAGAGATGTTCTTTTGAAGGATACATATTGCTAATTACAAATACTTTTTTCATTTGTCCTTCACTGCCTTCATCATCAATTCTTTGCCTTTACTCGCTTCTTCAAATGCCTTTGCAGCAATTTTTTTCGTTTCACTCACAACTTCTTTCCAATTTTCTCGAATATCGCTAAAGGAACGGGATATGATCATTTCGTCCTTTTCAATATCTTCAATCGTAAGACATCTTTTTTCGTTTCCTGTTAATCTCATAAAATTCGTTACTTTTGGATGATAAGAAATCGCAATCACTGGTGTTGCGGAACAAGTTGCAATAATTAAAGAGTGCAAACGCGTACCGATGACTGCATCGTATTTACTCACCACGTCAATTAATTTCAGCGGTTTTAAATTCTCATCAATAATTTTTGTCTTCGATTGATGCTTCATTTTCTTTTGAATATCCTTCGTCACATAGACATCTTGAGGATATTTTGTAGCGAAAAAGGTAATATTGACATGTTCCTTCTCGATTAAATGATCTAAATTCTTAGCCATTCCAGTAATGTAACTTTCATATTTGTCGACGTCGCCAAAAGGCCAATAGTTCGCGTTATACATTGGAACACAAGATACGGCGACTTCCTTTGGCTCGTTAGAATAGCTATCTTTTGGACTGTATAAAGTAAAGGCAGGATCACCAATCACTTTAATTTCTTTTTTGACACCTATTTTTTCTAATAGGTCTTTTGATTCCGGATCTCTCACTGAAATATTGAAGGCATGTTTACACATTAATCGAATCATTAGGCGCCCGGTAATGGTGTCGAGAGGACCAGCACCACAGCCATAAACGATATATGGCACTTTCGCATGCTTTGCCATCAGTGCATATGTGCTATATAGGTGAGCTTCACGGCGATAAAAATCCATTAAAATCCCGCCGCCGCCAATAATGAGTAAATCAAATTGAGAAACATATTTTTTATTCGATTGATATGTAGTATCATTAGCATTGCATAAATATAGTTAGAATTTTCTGTTAATTAATTTTTGTGAATTTGTGCCAAAAAGACAAAACCTAAAGAAAGGTGGCACTGCCCATTTGGTAAATATATACAGTTAAACCAGAGCGACAACGACAAAAGGGAGATTATGGACTGGCTCGCCCATCAAATTTTCGCAACCAAACATAAGCTGGTTTCCACAGAGCTCTCTTTAACCAACGAGTAATTCGAAGTAGAGATTTCTTACTTTTCATCTCCAATTGAATGAGAACATGTAAGCAATACGTGATAAGGGCTAAGAAAATTTGATTTTGAATAGCTGTTTCACTCATTCCATAAAAGTGCTTAATTTCTACGTGTTGCTTGAGCCATTTGAAAAAGAGTTCAATAGCCCAGCGAGATCGGTAAATATCACTTATCTCTTCTGGTTTTAAATCAAATCGGTTGGTGATGAAACGAAGTAAGTTCCCTTTTGTGTCCATAACTTCTAGTAGACGAAAGACATTTTCAGTACGATTTTGTGTGGTACCAATGTAGACCATTTTATCGGATAGAACGTGACAATCATCAGGAAGTGAAAATGTATAGACTTCACGAATGACTGCGTTTTTCTTCAGTCTTGAAACGAAGAAATAGCCATCATCTGTCATCCGATCAAAACGTTCATAGTCCACATAACCGCGGTCAAACACATACATGGCTTCTTTATCATCCACTAGGACTTCGAGTTGATTTCGGTCATGTTCTTTTGCTGTCGTAATCACTGCTTTTTCAGGATAGACGGTGTCTTTATCCATGAAAACGAGCCGTAAGTGTAGCTTTACACCAGCTTTTGTTTTACGGAATTTTGCCCATTTATAATTGGTCAAATTCAACGGGAGTGTACTTGAATCAATGATTTTCAGTGGCATATTCTTTCCGGTTTTATAATGGTACCGTTGAATTTTCCAAACAAGATCCAAGAACAAATTTGCAAGAATTAGTGGGTTGATCTGATTGTTTTTTCGGGATAGCTGAGAGGCACTTATCGATTCAAATCCGAGTGCTTTTTGAAGATCTTCGTCTACAAGTGCATCACTCATTTCCTCTAAGCTCTTAAATTCGAGCAGCTGGGCTACCAATAAAAGTTTAATATAGGCTTCTGTTGTCAGCTTTTTTGTGTAATAGTCCTGTTTCAATTCTTTGACTTGTTCGCTAAGTTTTTGAATATTTATGGGTGAAACCCATTTACCAAATGATGAAATTAGTGTATTCTTGTCCATAACGTTTATCCTTTACGATTGGATTTGGACAGGAACCACCTGTACTTCCATTGTAAAGGATTTTTTTGTTTCGAAATCAATAAAAAATTGAACATTCTTAGTATTTTGAATCATCAGATTTAATTAGTGCAATGCTAGTGATGTAGTATAAAAAGTTTTATATAAATTTTTGCGTTTATAATATAATGGATAGCTTTGAACTCCATATTGTTCACTCGTTTGTTGAGTGTTATTGCTAAAAACGGTGATATCTTCACGGGAAATGTTAAATGCTTGCTCGAGCTGCATAATGATGCTGAGCAAAATCGATTCATCCCCGTTGTTATCATTACCGTAATTACCTACGATTCCGATTTTCATGAACCTACATCCTTTATACTTAATAATGAACAATTATATCATATAAAAACTCTCCTCCACATCAAAGTAGGGGAGAGTTTTTTTATGATGAACCTAGATTTCCCATTCTATGATTTTTCTATTCAAAGGGATATGCCCCTTTATAGATAAGGTGGGCTATTCAACGTTAAATGACAAAGTACAGAGCTACCATTCTACTAACTTCAATTAACGATGTATAGCACGATATACGAATAGAACAAAATGCTGACGATTGATATTTTCATTTGGTTTAAATGTTCCATCTTCGTATCCCGTTGTGACTTTGCTATAAGCTAATGCATCGATATAAGGATATGCCCAATGATTTGTTGGAACATCTTTAAATTTTGTTGATTTACTTTCTGAACCATGCAATTCAAAGGCAATCGCTAAAATTTTCGCCATTTGTGCACGCGTCAGCTTACCTTTAGGATCAAAAGTGCCATCGTTTTTGCCGCTCACTAATCCGTAGTTTGCTGCCGCTGCAATTTCTTTGTAATAAGGATAATTCGTTGGAACGTCTTTGAAGTTCGGATTTTGAACATTTGTCGTATCTAATTTCAGAACTCTCGTTAAAATGACAGCTGCATGCTCCCGGGAAATATTTTCTGTCGGTCTAAATGTGCCATCACTGTACCCTGTGACGATATTGTTTTTTACGCTATAACTAATTTCATTGAAATAAGGGTGATTTGTAGGGACATCTTTAAAGATGACTTTCTCTTTTACTTTTACAGGAATTGAAACAGTCTTTGAACCTAACGTTGCAATAATTTTACCGCTACCTGCAGTTGTTGCTTTAAATTGTCCTGTAGAAGTAATGGTTCCGATATTTCCTTCTACCGACCATTTCACTTGATTTGCATTATAAATTAAATTTTTACCTTCCGCATCTTTTGCTTCAACTGAATAATTCTGCGTTGCACCAACGACTACTTCTTGTGCTCCTTTAATTGTCATTTGACTTGGTGCATCAACAATTGTCACTGGGAAAGATTGTACGACTTTTCCATTATACATAATGTAAATACGATCTTGTCCTGCTTTTGTTGTTGTAAATGTCGTACCACTAATCGTTAAAGTTCCATTTTGTGATGCTAGACTAATAGAATCAGGAGTAATTGGCAGCGGATTATAGTACTCGTCCAGTACATATTGTACGCTGACAGTGGAACTTGTTCCTTCCAACATCGTACCGACATTTGTACGAGTAAATTTCATTATTTTCGCCTCTCCAAGCGGTGCAGTGCTAATTGCTTCTAAAATCGCATGTACTGCACGTTGGGACCCACCTGATGGTTTATTCACGACAACTACATCATTGCTTCCATATTTACGCAGTGCCATCGTTGTTGAACCGCCACCATCAAGGTTAATGGCCGTATCTACTCCTAAAGAAACTAGATAATCTGCAAGTTCTTTCATATTCATCCCTTTACTGTGGGACTGTCTTCCATCTACAGTAATGAAATGAACGGTTTTCTTATCTTTACTCACTGCTACAACTGTTCTAGGCGCTACTTCTCTTGCTCGGCTAGAAGCAGTGCTCATCATAATATACGGTTTACCATCGCGCACTAAAAAAGGCCCTGTCGCAACAATAAATTGTGCATCTTGCCATTTTGAGTCGATGGAAAAGTTCACATCAATTTGTTGACCAATTTGTAAACTAGACAACGTTTTACTTAAAGGTGAGCCGCCTTGGACAGATAGAATGAAACCATTTTTCGGAATAGGATGTTTTGATTCCCCATAAGGAGCGATTTCTTTCACTACCCCAGAAATCGTATCTCCGAAATATATTTCTCCGATTGGTGTATCTCCTTCAACAATAATGTCGAATCCATATTGATTATTATCTGTATAGCCTTTGTAATAGTTCGGTGTATAAACGATGACCTCATTGCCATTCCGAACACGGTCCATGCCAGTCAGTTGATAGGATTGGCCATTTGTCGTCATCGTAATTTGAAAATCGAAATAATCGATAATGCCTTGTCCGTTTTTATCGATACCGAAAGCTGTTGGAACGTTCAAATATTGATCCGCACCTTCAGAGATCGCCCCACCGTTAATAATGCGATTATTTTTTGCAATTAAAAACAATGGAACCCCATCGCTCATATTGAAAAATGCAGCATTAATAGCTCCTACTACTCTATTACCATCTTTAGAGTCTCGATTTGCTATTGCCGTTACCGTTTCTCGCTTATTGTAAGCACTAGGTAAGCCAATATCTACTTTCGTAAATGGATCATTTAAATTAATTGATAGATGATTGATTACATTTGTTTTTGATGTTTTATATGTATATTGACTATACACCACTCCAGAAGACACTGGATATTGCTCATTGACTGATTGATTCGCTTGAGCAGGTGCCACAGTCCCAAACAAAAGCACAAAAGCAAATAATATTGAAATAATTTTCTTCATTTGATTTTGCTCAAAAAGAGCCCTCACCTTCCTTCCCCCCATACATTCATTTCTTTTCCATTAAAACATATTAATCTATAAATATAAAAGGAAAAACACTAGAAATATAAAATAATACTTTTTTCACTATTATTATTATAAAATTCATATAATTGACCATTTATCCTATTAATAACTTAATAGAAATTTGTTAGTATGGGAGGTAGAGAAAGGAGAAGGTACTACATGAAAAAATTTCTATTAATGGCTTTCAGTATTTTGTTAGTTTTTTCGCTCTGTTCAACTGGCAAAGTACAGGCTGCAGACGATGTAACAGGCAACGATCATGAACGGGGATTACGATATTTAATTATGAAAGGGGCTTTAACGCCTGATGCGAATGGCAATTACAATCCAAACGCTACTGTAACACGCGGCCAATTCGCAGCGTTTATCTCCAGAGTAATCGGCTTACCAAAAGCGGAAGAAAATATTGATTTTAAGGACGTACCAACAAATAGTCCCTATTATCAAGATATTCAAAATGCCGCAGCATCAGGGATTATTACCGGATATGAAGACGGCACATTCAAACCGAATGATCCGATTACTCGCCAACATATGGCTGTCATGATTGAGCGAGCAATGAAGCATTTAAAGATTCCTACGAGCACGGCGAAAGATTTGCAATTTAAAGATAAACATCAAATTTATAAAGAATATTATTCTGCGGTTGCAACAGGTGCAGAAAAGGGAATTATTCAAGGTTCCACAATGCCTGATGGCGTGTATTTTTATCCATTAAAAAATACGCCGGTATCACAAGCTGCAACGTTCATCATTCGGATGATGGAGGTAGCTGGTAATCAAGAAGCGATTAACTTTGGACCATATGAATTAAAAGATATTCAGGGTGGACAACTCGTTTCTACAGAAATTACTTCTTTTGATTACGACGCTGTATTAAAAAGCGTTTCAAAAGACACTCATGTTATTACAAAAAATAACAACATCATCTACATGAAGCCGGGTTCTGGTTTCGTCGTTGCAAAATCTTACACGGTTTTAGACTCTGAAACGGTAAAAGATAAGATTAGCGTAGCTTCAGAAACAGAAATGCAATATCTTCAATCTGAAGGCAACCGTGTGAAAGTGAATTTAGCAGGACAAGTTGGATATGTGGATGCAAACACTGTATCATTAATTCCTTTCTCCTTATCAAAAGGTCGCCACTATTACTTAAACGTTGGCGGAGAAATGAAACACGTCCTAGTAGATCACAAAACAGGAAACGATAAAGCAAGCTATATTTATGGAAAAGCACCAAGCCAAATGAAACCTGGGGTAAAATACTACAGCTGGGACGGCATTAATTTCTACAATGGTGGGGAAAAGTTTATATACTACAATTATTACCAATTCCTACCTGTTCACTCAAAAACACAGTATTCAGCTGAAGAAATCGACAAGTACATTCAATACGCATTAGCAGAGCGAGAAAAAGTTGGCGGCCGTTATGTTGATGCTTCTAAGAAAAGTAAATTGATAGGATTAGGTAAACAGTTGAAAGCCATTGAAGAAGACTACGGAATTAATGCGATGATGATACTTGCCCTTGCAATGCACGAAAGCGACATGGGGATGAGTAATTACGCGCAGCAATACAACAACTTATTCGGTTTGTATGTGTATGATACTAATCCATTAAAGGTGAAATTCGATTCTCCAGAAGCAAGCATTCGTGAACTGATGGAAAAATTCTGGTGGAAAAACTACATTCCAGCAAACGCACCATTCGCTCACGGTCCTGTATTCGGAACAAAACGAATCGGATTTAATGTGAAATACGCATCCGATCCTTATTGGGGTGCCAAAGCAGCTGGCCACTACTACCGTGCAGATAAATATTTAGGATTTAAAGATGCAAATAACGCATATACAATCGGATTAACGAATATTGAAGGACTAAATGTTCGTTCTGTAGCGACAACTACTAATAACACGCCAATTTATCGATACAGCCGGACAAATATTCCAGTCATTATTACAAGCACAAACCTTGCAGCAAACGGTTGGTACGAGATCATTCCAGACAGCCGTGACCATAAAGTCGCCTACGTAAGCTCACAATACGTTATCGTCTTGGATACTGTTAAATAGAAGTAGGGATTACTTTGAATTAAAAAAGTGAAATCGACATAAACGAGTCGATTTCACTTTTTTATCTTATAGACATTTCGTATCTCTCGAAATGCAAGCTAACTTGATAGGAAGTGATTTTTAGGCTTTGACTATTATTTTCGTCAGGTTGACTTTTATCTTCCCACTTTTGACGATTATCCTATCTTTGCTGGAGCGAATTTTCGGCTTTGGCTATTATTTTACCTAGATTGACTATTATCTCGGCCGAGTTGGCTATTATCTCTTTGAATTTGACTATTATCCCATCTCTACTGGAGAGAATTTTTGGCTTTGGCTATTATTTTACCTAGATTGACTATTATCTCGGCCGAGTTGGCTATTATCGCTTGGGTTTTGACTATTATCTTTTATTTGCTGGAGCGAATTTTCGGCTTTGGCTATTATTTTACCTAGATTGACTATTATCTCGGCCGAGTTGGCTATTATCTCTTTGAATTTGACTATTATCCTTTTTTTGCTGGAGAGAATTTTTGGCTTTGGCTATTATTTTACCTAGATTGACTATTATCTCGGCCGAGTTGGCTATTATCTCTTTGAATTTGACTATTATCTCATCTCTGCTGGAGCGAATTTTCGGCTTTGGCTATTATTTTACCTAGATTGACTATTATCTCGGCCGAGTTGGCTATTATCTCTTTGAATTTGACTATTATCCCATCTCTACTGGAGAGAATTTTTGGCTTTGGCTATTATTTTACCTAGATTGACTATTATCTCGGCCGAGTTGGCTATTATCCCTTTGAATTTGACTATTATCTCATCTCTGCTGAAGCGAATTTTTGGCTTTGGCTATTATTTTACCTAGATTGACTATTATCTCGGCCGAGTTGGCTATTATCTCTTTGAATTTGACTATTATCTCATCTCTGCTGGAGCAAATTTTTGGCTTTGGCTATTATTTTACCTAGATTGACTATTATCTCGTCCGAGTTGGCTATTATCTCTTTGAATTTGACTATTATCTTATCTTTACTAAAGTGATTTCTCGGTTTTTACTTACAATTTTTTCTTATTTAGATCCACTCCATATATCTATTCGGAATTCGTTCAATCGTGTGGTTAGCTCATTTGCTGGAATAGAAAAACATCTTAACTCTTTGATTTACATCTAACTCGAGTGGGTAAACGTCTTCCTTATGTAGATATATCCCCTGCTCGGGCAGATCCCTCTTCTCATGTGTAGATTAATCCCCTACTCGTTCGAATAAACTCCCTACTTGTGCAGATAATCCCCTTACTCGTTCGAATAAACTCCCTACTTGTGCAGATAATCCCCTACTCGTTCGAATAAACTCCCTACTTGTGCAGATAATCTCCTAACTCGTTCGAATAAACTCCCTACTTGTGCAGATAATCCCCTACTCGTTCGAATAAACTCCCTACTTGTGCAGATAATCCCCTACTCGTTCGAATAAACTCCCTACTTGTGCAGATAATCCCCTACTCGTTCGAATAAACTCCCTACTTGTGCAGATAATCTCCTAACTCGTTCGAATAAACTCCCTACTTGTGCAGATAATCTCCTAACTCGTTCGAATAAACTCCCTACTTGTGCAGATAATCCCCTACTAGTTCGAATAAGCTCCCTACTTGTGCAGATAATCCCCTACTCGTTCGAATAAACTCCCTACTTGTGCAGATAATCTCCTAACTCGTTCGAATAAACTCCCTACTTGTGCAGATAATCTCCTAACTCGTTCGAATAAACTCCCTACTTGTGCAGATAATCTCCTAACTCGTTCGAATAAACTCCCTACTTGTGCAGATAATCTCCTAGCTCGTTCGAATAAACTCCCTACTTGTGCAGATAATCTCCTAACTCGTTCGAATAAACTCCCTACTTGTGCAGATAATCTCCTAACTCGTTCGAATAAACTCCCTACTTGTGCAAATTATCACCTTACTCAAGCGGATAGCTCCTCATGCTGCATATAATCCCTACCCTTATCTTGTCAGCTTATCCAACCAACAATCCGTGCAATTAAAAAACACCCTTTGAATGAATCGCTTCATTCAAAAGGTGTCAATACACTCAAAACACGTGTATAAATCTATTCGTCCATAAACTGCCTAAAGCTATAACATTACCCGATCCTTATCAGTCTTGCTAATTGCTGAAGCAAGGATTACGAAGCCTAGCATTAAGATGAAAATTAAATCTAGTAACCCTGTATGAATGGATACAGTAAATAATGTTAATACAAAAGCGTATGCAATTGTATGGAAGCTTTTCGCGCCTGCTTGTTTTACCTTATTATATAGCATTGATACAAGTGCACCATAAAGCAAGAAGCCAACAATTACAAGTATATAGCCGCCATCTAAATACAATTGTCCAATGAATGTTGGTGTTGTCGTTCTACCAGGACGAGTAATATACTTCCCTTCCTCAACACTTAGCGAGTTCACTACTTCTGTAACTTGCATACGAGGGGAAATTTGTTCTCCTGGTAATACTGTACTAAAAATGCCTTTATGGATTTCTCCACCGAGATACCCTTCTTCTTCGGTATACTCAATAATTTTACTTAACACAATATGTCCTGTAACCATTTCACCATTTAATGCTAAAATCCATTTTGGTGTCGCATTTACTCTGTCTTCAGCAGTTAGTAACTTCTCTAATTCCTCTTCCTCTAAATGCTCGCGATCTGGTTGTTCCCGCGTATTAAATTCTTTTGATGTGTCTTCCATTACAACTCGGAAAAATCCAAATAAAGCAAATGAAATTGCAACGACTGTAAGAAACGTAAGGAACCAAGTGAGCTTAACTCGCTTCACCACATAATGGAATACGATAATGCCTGTAAATAACATTAACGCTAATGGTGTTCTATAACCCATTAATAAAAATAGAAACATCACTACACCATATAACCCAGCATAAACGAATGCTTTTTTCATTGTCATGGTTTTTTCTTTAATCATTTTATAAGAAAGGAGTAACAATACCCCGTACCATAACAAATGGCTGAAGAAATTTAATTTCGGGTCTAAATTTCGACGTACAGATTCATCAGAAAGCCCGATCATCCCTTGAGCAATCATCAACACGTACGCCACTAAACCGATTGCAGTTAAGAAGACAATAAAATGAACAATAAATTTACTTAACTTAGACAGCCCGAACGTTGGCAATGTCCAATTTTTTCGGTCAGCAATATATACACCTATGTAATAACAAAGAACGGACAAAATGACTGCCGGCCAAATCGATTTTCTAACATTAAACAAATCAAATCGCCAGAAGTCAAATAAACTAATGATAAAATAAGCCATTAAAATAAAAGGTAAAAAGAAATATGGCGAAAAAGTATCTATTTTATTTATATTCTTTACGGTTGCTTCTATCCTATCTTTCATAAACCATTGCGAACATCGAATGCAATTGGATGCTCTTCATTTCCCTCTCTTCATTATGTATTTTTTTCGACAAATCAAAGGCTATTATAGCACAATAAAGTGCTTGATTCATTTCTATCAAAAAATAAGTAGATTTCAATGCATTAACAAATTTCAGATAGCTCACTAGTCCCTCATCTACATTCATGCATTTTACATTAGATGAAATCGATTCGCAAATGTATTTTCGATAGATGCGCTTGGTAACTAATGGGTAGGAATAAATTATGGCAAATAGGAAGTATTATGTTTAAATAATAATTCCTGTCTGCCACAACATTTTCTCTTCTAACTTTCTAATTTCAGTATGGCTGAGCTTGAAACAATTATGAAAAGCAAACGATGCAAAATTTATTCATTTTTTAGATAAACATTCATATTTCGGTCATTATACGCTAAAACTACGTAATCTGGTTGAATTTCCAACAAATATTCAATTAGCGGCTTATCAAAATAGCGTAAATCAATCACCGTCAACTGACGGAAATGAGAAGCCACATGAAATTGAATTGGATTAAAATAAGAATCTTTAATCACTACAAGATGCTTGTCCACTTGGGATTTTTCATTAAAAATATTCAATTCTAAAAAGTCGCGACTATATCCCTCGCTATAGTTGACTGGCCTTGATTCGTCAAACCCCTTTGCCACTCCATAAATTTGCTCTACATCCACTTGAAATTCTCTCGTAGTCGTTCTCTCATAAATCGTTAATATCTCTGAAAAATCAATTGGCTCATTGTAACAAATTTGATCATCATGCTCTACCGTCATCGCCAAAATTTTATTCCAAGAACCTAAAAATTCATTTTTCAGACATACATTATTGTTTTCATCATATGGCATTGGGGATAAAGACCCATCTATTCTTTCGTTTAACGTTCGAATCAATGCTTCATAAGCCGCATATGCTCCTCTCATCGTCCAATGATGATCTGTTTTAAAATACATTTCTTCGAACGAAATGGTATTGTCTATGTAATCTATTAAACGAACTTCATCTACATTTTGTTCCTTCAATAATTCATGAACTCTTTGATTTCTTGCTTGTCCAACATCTTCTGGCATATAGTCAGGAGCTTTCAAAATATATGTGGCTTTTGCAGGAAAGGAATAATAAGTAAAAGGTATACCCGCTGCTGTCAATTCATTGGAAATGTCCGTTAATTCATTGACAAAATTTCTAATCGATTCATCTTCCATTTCCACTACTGGTTTAGCAGCAATCCAACCATCTTCTTCCACATAATATTTATCATTAAAATAGACTTTCCCAGTAAATTTTTGTAATAAAATATAATTTTTTAGCCATTCGTCTCGCTTTGGAAACTGATCTGTAAAATACTCCTCAAGATGTTTCGAATATTCGCCTGAAAAGATTTGTTCCATTGTTGGCTGTTTATTTAGCACCGTCAAATTGCGGTTTTCCATTTCAGATACTTTTTGATCCGGAATGAAGGCATGCCAGACAAACACGCCAAATATAACGATGAAGAAACTAATGGGCAACAGCAATTCTAATTTTTTCATCTTATCACCTAGCATCTATGCATTAATAAACAAGCTTACAAGCAACGATTAGAATCTAAAATAAATGAACGGATTATGTGTTGAATTCACTAAAAACATTGTAACAATCGCAACGATGATTAAATAATACACTGTCTGTACGAGTCGTAGTGAAATATAAAAACCGCTGTTTTCCTCGGCCTTTTGTTCACTCCATTTTAAATACCATTGATAAATCGGCATTGAGAAGATGATTCCAAGTGCAAAATAAATCGTATAATCATTCAAAAACAACAATGTTTGATAATCATACAAAGGAACATCATTTAAAAAGAACATTGTTTGAATGTACTCAAAAGAATAAGCAAAATCATCTGCACGGAAAAATACCCAACCGACCATTACGATTAGTAGCACATATACATGGCGGAACACTCTTGGAATTTTGTCTAACCATTTCAATAAAAACCACTTTTCTAGGCAAATTAATACTCCGTAATAAAATCCCCAAGCCATGAATGTCCAGCTGGCACCGTGCCAAAATCCTGTTAATGTCCATACGACTAATAAATTACGATACACTTTCCACTGGGCATCGACGCGGCTTCCACCTAACGGGAAGTAGACATAATCTCTAAACCAATGGCTTAACGAAATATGCCATCTGCGCCAAAATTCTGTTATCGTTTGACTAATATATGGATAATTGAAGTTTTCCAAAAACTTAAATCCAAAAATGCGAGCTAATCCAATGGCCATATCGCTGTATCCAGAGAAATCAAAATAAATTTGTAGCGTATAAGCAATGATTCCAATCCAAGCTGTCCCTGTCGTTAAGCTGTCACCTGAGAGTGCGAAACATTGGTCTGCAACAGCGCCCATTGGATTGGCGATTAACACCTTTTTCGCTAACCCTTGAATAAACCTGCGAGTACCAATCATGACATCTTCATTTTGTATAATTCTGTGCTTAATTTGATCAGCAATCGTTTGATAACGTACAATTGGACCCGCCACAAGCTGAGGGAATAAAGAAATAAATAGAGATAAATCAATTAAATTTCGCTGGGCTTTTACTTCTTGTCTGTATACGTCAATAATGTAGCTCATCGCTTGGAACGTGTAGAAAGAGATTCCAATCGGAAGAGGAACTTCCTCAAATGCAATGTCTACATGGAATAAATCTTCCCATATCCCAATGAAAAACCCCGCATATTTGTAATAACCTAAAATCGCAATATTGATAACGAGCGTCAGAATCAACAAACGCTTCTTCTTAGCTGAAGGTGGCGTCTGATCAATAACAATCCCCATCACATAATTCACCAGTATGGAGATGAGCATTAAAAAGACGTACCTAGGTTCGCCCCACGCATAGAAAATCAAGCTCGCAATCAATAACAATATGTTGCGAAAACTTTTTGGGAATATGAAATATGCAATGATTATCAAAGGTAAAAATAAATATAAAAACACTAAACTACTGAAAACCATGGTATTACCCCAATACTTATAAAATAGTGTTTCGTTTTTTCGTTGAAATTCGTCATAATCTATTGACTTATGTCAAAAATCTCTACTTTGTTCATTGTAAACTAAAGTCTTCATCAGTGCTATCTTTAATTATATAGGTTGGTGTTTAAAGAAAAAATCAGCAAGAAAATTCCTGCTGATCTTTAATTACTATAATAATGAACGATTCCTTGATAAATAGCGTTTCCAAATACTTGTTGATAATTGCTATTTACAAGTTTTGAAAGGTCCTCATTATTTGTGATAAAACCTAATTCTACTAATACAGAAGGAAAAACGGAATGTCGAATTACATAATAGTCTGCTCGTTTTACTCCTCGATTTTGCATATTCGCTTGCTTTACAATTTCGTTATTAATATTGGTTGCAAGAGCGCGATCTTCTAATTCGTTATCATTCGCTGAAATACTATAATAAGTTTCCGTTCCTTTAGCGCTAGAACTTGACGCTGAATTCACATGAATGCTGACGAACATTTCGGCATAGTGTTTATGAGCAAAATCTACTCGATCTTGCAATGTAGGATATGTATCTCCTTCGCGCGTCATATAAACAATTGCACCATCATTTTCTAACTTCCGCTTCACAACATTGGCAACAGCTAAGGCGATACGTTTTTCTGCGTATTTCCCTTTTACTGTACCCGGATCTTTTCCTCCATGGCCTGGGTCAAGGACAATAATGCGATTTTTTACTTTAGAACCGCTTTGGCTAAGCAATTTTAAATAGGTTTTATGTACATATCCAATAGAACCTTGGTAGTTTACTTTCGCCCACCAACCATCAATCGAAATGACATATATTTCATCTCCACGATTCAATTTTCCAATTATCTCGGAACGATTATTCGCTTCACTTCTAACATTTAAATTATTTACTGTTGCCCGACCAATCGTATCTGTTTTTTCTGGAGCTGTTTGATGTTGGCATGGATTTTGAGCGTTGACAGGTTTTACGGTTAAACGGAATTGCTTGTCCATTGCCCGCGCAACAAATAAAGAAAATTGCATTCTTGTTAAATAACTATCTGGGTTAAATTTTCCTTTACTTCCTTGGGAAATACCATTGTAGTATAGGGCATTAATATATTTAAAATACGGATGATCCGAAGTAATATCGCAGAATGGTGATGGATAAGAAGCATATTCTTCTAAATCTAATTTGAAAGCAGTTGCCACAACTTTACTCATTTCTCCTCGAGTAAGTGGTGTGTGCGGTTTAAATCGTTTATCCGGTACCTCGTTAAATAAACCTAGACTCATTGCCCTTTCAACATATCCAGACAATTCCGGTTCTGTTTTTGGATCAATGTCGATAAAGGAAGATTGTGTTACTTTCAATGGTTTATAACCTGCACCTAATACAACCATTTTTGCAGCTTGTCCACGGGTAACATGTTGATATAATTTGAACACTCGTGTCCCATTTTCTGAATACCCTTCAATGATGCCCCTATCTTCCAAATAGTTGATTTGATGAAATGCTTCGTGGGTTGAAGGGACGTCTGCAAATCTCTGGCTTGCATATGCCTCTGAACTGAATATAGCAAATATTGCAATGGCTAAAAATGAAAATAGAATACTCGTTTTTTTCAAAGACATTCCTTTTGTTCTCCTCCCTCCAATTAGTCCAAAATGTTATCCACTATTACCATTGATAACATTTTTTTGATGAAATTTAAAGTAATCACTCCATTTTTTTGGAATAAAAAATAGATTATTAGTATTTTTTAATAAAAATTTTCTCTCGCTTTAGCGGTCTATTTCTTCTTTATTGCACCATATTTCTTAAAAAATTCCTTAATAAACAAATTTCTGCACTGCTTCAATAAAAGAGAAGAATTTCTAAACCGATTAAATTTCTTCTCTTTTCTAGCAATGCAGAACCACTCAAAAATTATTTACTAACCGCACGCTGTATAAAAGTCTCTAACTGTGTAAGTGTCACATAGTCATTCGGTCCATATAAGCCATTTCCTTTTCCAATCGTAATACCATGTTGAGCTAAAATTGTAATATAGTCATATGCCCAATGATTTTGATCCACATCACGGAATTGCACAGTGTTTTTTCCAATTGGTTTTAAATTGAAGGCAACTGTTAGAACCTTCGCCATTTGTGCGCGAGTAATTGGGGAATTCGGATTGAATTTTCCTTGCTCATTCCCTTCAAAAATTCTCAATTTATTTAGGGCTGTTGCGGCTCCTGCTACATAATCTGTCGACTTTACGTCGATAAATGGAGAGTTCGTATCGGAAGTATCAAGCCCTAATCCTTCTGCCAATCGAAGAGCTACTTTCCCGCGAGATGCATAAAAGCCCAAATCAACCGATGCATTTTTCACTTCAGAAGCTTGTTGCTTCGAAAAATCGATTACTCGTTTTGCACCAACATAGCGATTTTTCCAGTAGCTATTATTCAATGAAGCAATGCTTACCCCTTTACTTGAAGAAGCGTTAATAAATTGATTGTTTCCTATATAAATCCCTACATGGGAAACACCTTGTCCTGATGTATTAAAGAATACTAAATCTCCAATTTGTAAATGTTGTTTTGAAACGGCTGTCCCTTGAGCAAATTGTCCAGCAGATGTTCGATTTAATGGGTATCCTAAATCAGCAAATACTTTTTGCGTGAATCCAGAGCAATCAAATCCACTCGATGTAGTGCCGCCCCAAGCATACGGTACGCCTATGTATTGTTTAGCTGTTGAAACCAATTCTTGTGGTGTTGCAGCTTCTGCATCAATCAAAGGAGATGTAAAAATCATGAATGATGCAAATACTGGAATTAACCACTTTTTTTTCACTGTCAATTCCTCCTTCAATTTCCTCTGTTCGCAATCTATTTCGAGCCTACCATAAATCCTGTCCCTGTGATTTTTCATTTATGTAACGTTTTATATTTCGTTATTGCAGAAATAAATCGATTAAAAAAGAAAAATTTATCATTAAAGAGAAAATTGTTATTTATGAGTATCATTTGTAATATGGGTGTAATATTTATTTGATACTAACCGGAAAAAATACAGGATAATGTTGGATTTTTATTAAAAATAAGGGTTGAATTCCAAATAATACGGTTGTCTAGAAATATAAAAAAGCGAATTGGAAAACACATCGTTTTTCTCAATTCGCTTTCTTGAATTTCTAACGCAAGCTCAATTATTATTTTTGATAATACTCTACGATTCCTTTATAAATTGAATCACCAAAGATTTCGACATATTCATGATCTGTCAATTTTGCACGGTCTTCAGGATTTGTAATAAATCCTAATTCTACTAACACGGAAGGAAGAATCATATTGCGAATTACATAGTAATCTTGTTTTTTCACACCACGATCTTTCATATCTGCATTTTTCACAATTTGATCGTTAATGGCTTTTGCCAATGTTTCATCTTCTTCAATATTCACGTTACCCGCAACGCTATAGTACGTTTCTGTACCTTTTGCACTCTCATTTGAAGCAGAGTTTACGTGTATACTCACAAACACTTCCGCGTAATTATTAAGCGCAATTTTCACGCGATCTTCTAACGTCGGGTACTTATCTCCCGTTCTAGTCATAATAACTTTTGCACCATCGGCTTCCAATTTATTTTTTACAACCGTTGCTACTTTTAATGTAATTTCTTTTTCCACCGCACCGTTGCTTGTTGCACCAGGGTCTTTGCCGCCATGGCCTGCATCAATGACAATCACACGGTCTTTTACGGGACTTCCTTTCTGGTTGATTAATTTCAAATATGTTTTATGCACAAAGCCTTTTTTTCCATTTGCCGTCGTAATATTTGCCCAGTTTCCGCTAATCGAATGAACAGCCACTACATCTCCTTTATTTAATGTTCCAAGAGAATTAGAAGCAGCATCTGCTTTCTCTCGAATATTTAATGCATTCGTTGTAACACGACCAATTGTGTTAGTCGTATAAGTAGGTGTTTCAACAACTGGGTCTTTATCTACAGGATTTTTCACAGGCGGCGTTTCTACTGGATTTTTTACAGGCGGATCAACAGGCTTCTCCACAACCGGTTGTTTCGTAGCAGAAGCTTGAACGTATCCAGGAACTCCATCTTTTTCTGTTAAATACCATTCACCTACTGTTTTATAAACCGGTATTTGCTCGTCAGCGTTAAAAGAACCTATCACTTTTGAATTGGTATTGCTAGATTTATAAACATTCACTTTTCCAACTGCAATCACATGTTTCTGCACTTTTCCGAGAGGTTGTCCAGCCTCATCCACTACTTGAGCGTAATCTCTTGAAATATAGGCATATTGATCTTTATACATCACTTTAAACCAACCCGGTTGAATTTCAAATAAAGGGAGTTTAGTTCCTTTATTGATTTGGCCAATTCGATTGGCGTTTGTTGATGTATCGGTTGAAGTGCGGACATTTAAGTAATCAACTGTCGCCGCCACTGTTCCAATAGCATCTTTTTCATTCGGAACTTGCACGCCTTGCACTGGTAATTCTAAACGATATTTTTCCTCTTTCGCTCGGGCAATAAAGGAAGCAAATTGTCCACGTGTAACGGAAGATTCCGGCATAAATACGCGTTCTTTACCGGAAGGACTCCCTTTCGTGATACCGTTGTAATAAATTGCAGAAATGTATTTGTAATAAGGATGTTTCGGATTGATATCTTTAAAAGGCACCGTTAAGTTTGCGTACTTCTCCACATCTAATTGAAAGGCAGTTGCTAAAACTTTCGCCATTTCTTGGCGAGTTAAGTTAACGTAAGGACCAAATTCTCCATTTTTAGAAGCAGAAAAATATCCTTCTTTTACTGCTCTTTCCACATAATCTGAAAGTTCTGTCCCTGTTTGTACATCTTTAAAAGAAGATTGTTTTACTTTCAACGGTTGCAACCCGGAAGAAATCACTACCATTTTGGCAGCCTGTCCTCTCGTAACTGGTTGATGTGGTTTATAGTACGTTCCATTTTTCGTTTCATACCCTTTAATAGCACCTAAGTTAATTAAATATTGGATTTCTTCATAGGCATCATAAGATGGTGGAACATCGACAAACTGAACTTTTGCACTAGTTGTATGTATATTGAATAAAGATAAACAAAGTATAAAACCTATTAATAAACTTATTTTTTTTAAAGACAATACATTTCCCGCCCTTCTAAGATAGTAATTTTATTCTATCAAAAGAATTATTTTCATTCATCGGTCTTTTCTACCTGTTTCCCTAAATTTATCCTTATATAATCTATTAACGATTCTAGAATGAAGAAGTTCTCGCTTAATGATAAAAAAAGAGAGGTTCGTTAAACCTCTCTACCTATAAATTTATTTAATTTCCTACAAGAAAAGTTGGTAGCCAGTATTATTGTGCATTATTTATACGTTCAATGAAAGTGTCCAAGTGTTCGAAAGTTGCGTATTCGTCTACTCCAAATGTTCCGTCTTCTCTACCAGTCGCAATGCCATTGGAAGCTAAAATAGCTACATATTCGTATGCCCAATGTTCTTTAGAAACATCAGCAAATGTTGTTGGTTCACCTTTTAATTCTAAACCGTACGCAATCACTAATGCTTTTGCCAGTTGGCCACGAGTGATTGGTGAACCTGGGTTAAATTTTCCATTTGAATCTCCAGTAAAGATATTTAATTTATTTAAGGCCGTTGTTGCACCAGCATATTTAGATTCTGGCTTCACATCAATAAATGGTGAATTTTGATCAGTTGTATCTAAGTTTAATGCTTCAGCAAGTCGGATTGCAGCTTCACCGCGGGATACAACAATGCTAAAATCGATTGCAGCTTCTTTTACTTCCACTTTTGCTTGTTCAGCTTGAATTTTTTCCACATCTTCAGTTGTAAATTCCGCAACACGTCTTGCACCAACATAACGGGAGCCCCAGTAGTACGGATCGTTTAGACTATCGATTTCCACTCCGCCAGATGTAGTAGCGGAAATGAACTTGTTATCCCCCAAATAAATTCCGACGTGGGAAACTCCTTTGCCAAAAGTATTGAAAAATACCAAATCTCCAGGTTGTAAATCGCTTTTGGAGACAGCTGTGCCTTGTGTGTATTGTTCTTTGGAAGTGCGCTTTAATGAAATGCCTAATTGAGAAAATACATATCTTGTATATCCTGAACAATCGACTCCCGTTTTAATATTCGTCCCACCATATTTATATGGCGCTCCTATGTACTGCTTCGCTGTTTTTGTTAATTCATCCACTGTTGCTGCTTGTGCTGTGCTGTTTGCACCGAAACCTGATACAAGCATGAATGATGCAAAAATTGGCAATAACCATTTCTTTTTCACGAACACTTGGCTCCTTTCAAATCAAACATTGCTAAATCCGTTACTCTAAAACCTCACAGTTAATAGACTATCATAGAATGGTCTCTAGTAATTTTTCAATTGTGTAACTTTTTTGGCACATAAAAGAAAGTGCCGAAATCCTTACCTTTAAAGGAAATTCGACACTTCTAATAGAAAATTTATGAAATTGTTCGTATAGGTTTTGTAATATTCCTGTAATAAAAGATACTAGTTTATTACAGTTATTTGCTAGAAAACAATTGAACCCAATAGTAGTTTCCTTGGGAATCCTGCTTGATTCCGACACCTATATTTGTATAATTTTCTTTTAAAATATTTTCCCTATGTTTCTCAGACGCCATCCATGCATTGACAACGTCTTTCGGTTGAGTAAAATTGCGGGCAATATTTTCTCCGAATCTGGTAAACTCGTAATCAAAAAGTGTTGCCATATCCCAGGGCTGGCCGTAGTAAGGGGAGGAATGATCGAAATATTTCCGTTGAATCATATCTTGGGCTTTGATGATCGCCAATTGATTGAGTGCCAAATCTTGTTTCAAAGGGGAGACACCCGCTTTTTTCCGCTCTTCATTGACTAACGCAATCACTTCATTCGTCCATTTTTCGGCGCTATTGACCGTGGAAATATAATGCTTAGATAAAAAATCATAAGCGATTTGATACGATTTTACTTTTTTCTGAAATTCAATGCCTCTAAAGACAAGGACTGACAGCTGTGCCCGTGTTACAAACTGATTGGGCGAAAAGGTGGTAGGTGTTGTTCCCTTGATGATTCCAACATCCGCAAGCGATTCGATATAATCCTTTGCCCAGAAATTTTTTTGGCAATCTTTAAAGGAAGTTTTATTCACATGGTCTACTTGAACACCATAACTAAGAGCCAACATTTTAGCGATTTGTGCTCTTCTTAGCGGTTCTTCCGGACGAAAATGCTCACTATTTTGAACAATTCCTAGTTCTGCGAGTTTGCAAATTTCTTGATAATATTGGTGGCTGGGTGATAAATCTTTTGCGTTTAATTCGAAATCTGATTCAAGGGGGATTTCTAACGATTTCGCTATAACACTAGCCGCTTCCGCTCGGGTTGCATACTGATTCGGTTTAAAGGTACCGTCTTGATAACCATCCATGTATCCTTTTTCCTTCAGTGTTAAAATTGGTGTTGCTGCCCAAAATGAACTGCTTATATCTTGAAAGGGAGTTTGCAGTTCTGTTGATTTAACACGCTCTTCTCCCGCCATTGCATGAACTCGATTATGTAAAAAACCCCCATTTAAAAACAATATGATAGCGGTGGTTATTATGATTGTGTTACGTTTCATATATTCTCTCTCCACTTCAATAAAACTAAAATAACTACCTTTTTTTATGTATTCTCTATTTTTATAAAAATTACCTTTTATTTTCAAAAAGTTCATGATTTGTTAATAGAGAAATATGTTTTGATAAAAAAGAATTACGTTCTCAACATCAAATGTATCAGATAAATTTTCTATTAATATCTTCAATAAAGTAAGGTAATCATTTAAAAAGCATTATCTCGAGCAAAAATCCCAAGATAATGCTTTACTTTGAAATATTATTCAACGCTAATGACTTGGAATCCTAGCCCATCCGTTGCTTCAAGAGCTCTTTTCATAAAAGTTGCCAATTGCCCTCGAGTTAGTGGAGAAAAAGGACGAAATGTTTCAGGAGTTGTGCCTGTTGTAATTTTATAATCAATCAACGTTTGAATATATCGTCTCGTTTCCAGATCATTGATGACATTGACATCTTTAAATGGTGTCGTTGTTTTATTCGATACTTTCAAGCCAAAACCTAATGTTACCATTTTTGCAATTTGCGAACGTTTTAACGTATTAGATGGACGAAATGTGCCATCTTGATAGCCTTGTATGATTCCTTTTTGGCTCAGCGCAGCAATAGCACCATAGTATTTGCTTGCTTTAGGTACATCAATAAATCCAGGATCTTCCACGTTCACTGTATCTAAATGTAATGCCTTGGCAATAAATAAAGCCGCTTCTTGTCTTGTTGCTTGTTTATAAGGTTCATATGTTGTCGCACTCGTCCCTTCAACGATACCTTCGTTAATAAGGGTTACAATCGATTCATAATGGGCATCTTTAACAGATACATCAATAAAAGGATTCTCCGCTGCATTGGCTGAAGTTGGAATGTAAATTGCAGCTACGATACCAAAGATGACAACGGATATCCAAAATTTCCTTAGTTTCATGTGGATATTTTCCCCCTATCCTACTCTCTTCAACCATTGTAACCCAAATTATGGTAGGTTTCTATAATAACTATTGACAGAAGGAATATAGGGAGTTTTTTTTCGATAACACAATGGACCGAACAGAAAACCATTTGTCTCCATTCGGCCCCTCTATTTGGACTTTCCCTGCTATGTCCATCTATGAAGTTTAAGTATTAGTTGTTGGTTGGTAGCCTTTGAACTAATACTTAATAGCAAAAGTTAGTAGCGTTTCTCTTAAGAGTTCAAAGGGATTGTTATTCCACAATCTCAACAGGAATCGCTTCTGTTGCTTCGATTGTTTTATCTTTTAAATCTTTTATATCTGTTGTATTTAAAAGTTGGATTGAGATTGTATCATCTGCTTCGATAGTGAAATCTTCCAATTTGATGATGACTTTAGCAGCTTTTTCTCCTTCACCTTTGTTGGCATCAATTTCTAATGGAGTAGTTAATGACTTGCCATTGATGAGCACTTCAAAGTCATTTTTTGCATTTTCGCCATTTAATAATTTGATTTCTTCAGAATAAGTCATTTCAAGTTCTTTTGTTGTTTTATTAAACTTAGCTGAAATTACTGTAGGCGCTTCATTTGTGATTTCTTCAAATTTTACAGTTTTCTTAAATTCAGAAACGAATTGGTTTTCTTTTGTACCTTTTACTTTTTTCGGTTCGATTACAATTTCATAATCACCATTGAACAACGTTTGATTTGTGATTGTTAACGTTTTTCCATCTTCACTTAATGTAAATGTTAATGAATCAGGTGTTGTTGCATCTTCTTTTGCAATCACTTTTACTTGTTGTAGATTTTCTTGTGTATTATTAATTGGTTCATTAAATATTACTTCAATCGTTGAAGCTGTAGTGGCAGTCGCAGAGACAACTTTTAATTCATCTTGTTCAGAAACTTGAATTGTGCGATATAAGAATGAAGCAAATTGTCCGCGTGTTACCGTTTCGTTCGGTCTGAAATTTTCAACAACGGAAATTCCTAAGTCACGCAACGCTTGTACTGCTTCTCTTCTATTGTTATCGTTATAAACTTCATCCATGTCAACTACTGTTACATCATCAATCTCTTCAGCTAATTCGATTAATGATACACCAAACATTGCTTCATATGCACGATTTAAAGTTAAAGCCATTTGCGAACGGTCCATATTGTTCATGTGCATTAATTTGTTATCTGAACCAAGAAATACGCCATGATCTTTTACTAAAGCTGCGTATTTTACTAACTCTTCGTCTGCAAAGTCCACTGGCAAATCTTTGAAGCGTTGAACCGTATCCCAATCTTGCGGAATTTCCTTACCTTGTTCTTCAAGCCAACGCCCCAACAATTTTACAACATCGCTGCGTTTCAACGTTTTATACGGTTGTATGTACCATCTGGGTAACCTTTGATGATTCCCATTTCTGTTAAAGCATCGATTGCTTCTTTATGTGAGTCATCTTCTGTCACATCTGAAAAAGATGCCGCTGATGCAGCCGGAACGCAGCTGTTGATGCCAAAAATTTCTTATTCATCATAACTACTGCCCTCCGAAGAAATATCATTTTTTTATTATTTTTAGATAAAGTTCGGTTGATTCCTATCAACAAAAACTAGTATATTAGTATAATCTATTTTAGTCAAAGGTAATATTTAGTTGCCAATAATTAGCATTAATTAGCATATTTTATCAATAGTTTATTATTATTAGATATTATACTTCCAACACCCAAGTCTAATTTCCATTTAGTATATTTGTTATATTTTTGATACTTTACCATTTTAAAAGCAAAAGAAAAAGCACAAACTTTGGCGTTTGTGCTTTTTCTTTTGGGCTACCAACCTGGTATTTCCTAGCGGGAAAAGTAATTTATAGTTATAGAGGAAATAATCCTATATACAATTTTAGTCTATCACTTATAGAAAAAAAGAACAATGAATAAGTTGAATTTAATCAAAAATATTTAACGAAAATAACAAGAAAATGTAAAAATAGATACCTTTATATTTTTTCTAGCTATACCATATTTTTACACAGAAAGACTTATAAATCATGTATAAATTATAAAAAGAGCCATGACAATGCGTCATGGCCCATCAATGATTATTTAATTTGAATTCGTTTGGATGGACCCTCATCATCCGGAGTAATTTTTGGAAGGGTAATTTTTAATACCCCATTATTTAATTCCGCTTCAATTTTGTCTTGATCGACATCATTGATATAGAACGAACGGTAAAATTCACCGAAATGACGCTCTTTGCGGATAATGCGGTCTTTTTCATCGCGTTCTTCTGTTTGGTCGTCGCGTTTTGCACGAATTGTTAAATAGTTATTGTTTATATCAATTTGAATATCTTCTTTATTAAATCCAGGCAAGTCAGCTTGTACAACATATGCATCCTTAGTTTCTGTAATATCTGTGCGGAGGGATTGAAAATCTCTTCCAAATGCAGGTAAGAAATCGTCGTTAAACACCTCATCGAAAGCATTTTTGAATCGTTCAAACAAATCCTCATTTTTTCTTCTGAATGGTCTTAAATCAAACATTTCAATTCCTCCTTTATATGTTTTTAGTACAAGTACTTTTTACACCCTCATTATACTCCTTATGAATAAAAAATTTTGATGTTTTTGTTAATTGATGGAAAATCATCATATTTTTATCAAACTTTAGACAAACTTTGATTAAAATTTCATCAAATTTTCTCCGCATTTCTGTAATATTTTATTTCTTCACGTCAATTATTGTGCCCTTCCTTTGGCATTTTATGCACTTGATGATTTTGGTGAATGATTTTTGGTGAAAAATATGGAGTATTGATTATAAAGTTTTATTATTTATTACTTTCTGAGGAAATAATATTTAAGAAAAAGGTAATTGGGCAGCCAGACTTTTAAGGAGAAAGATTCATTTTCCTAGGTAGTTGGGCATTTCCTTGTAACAAAGTCATATAATGACAATGATTTTTCTGCTTTCTTTACATGGAAAGGAGGTGTAGGATGTCTCCAAATTTTGAAGAAAGCGTCATTGTCGGTCTTATTGGAGGATTTTTTGTACTACTGATACTTGCTGTCATTGCCTATGTAATTACTGCACTTATTTACTTTTATACAGCCAAAACAAATGGTCCTGAAGATCTTGCATTTTTAGCGTGGATTCCTTTAGTCAATGCATATTTACTCTTTGCTTTTGGATCAAAGAAAACGACTCCGGAAGAAGTGAAAAAAGATGCATTAACATGGATGATTATATATGCTGTGTTATTTGTAGTGTCATTTATTCCATTTATCGGTTGGTTAGCTTCGTTAGCGATGATGGTAATCTTTATTTATTACAGTTACCGTTTATTTTATCGTTGGACAGGAGAATCAGGGAAAGCGCTATTATTTGTGATTCTTACTATCGTGACATTTAGCATTTTCTTCTACGTATATGGTTTAATCAAAATGAAACAAGAATTTGTTGCTGAATAAAAAAATGGGCTAGAAAGTATTCACGATGAGTACTTTCTAGCTTTTTTGCATGCGGAAAATTATTTTTGCATCTAATGTCGTGTTACAATGGAAGTAAGAGATAAAGGAGGCGATCACAATGGAACATACAAATCAAGAAAAACCTTTCACACAAGTACTTATCAAACATAAGGAAGTTCAAAATGTCCAAGATTTTGCGACAATGCTTGAGAAAATTGCACAAAAGTTGAAACAAGAAGGAAAATTCACTTTTGTGCAAGGGACGGAACAAATCGAAGTGGCTCCAAGTAATCAATTGAAAGTGGATTATAAGTACACGGTAAAAGGAGACAAACACGAATTTGAAATTGAATTCGAATGGTCTCCAAATTCCAAGGTTGAGAATAAAATGACCATTGAATGATTCTATTGGCAAACTTTTTTGAAAACGGTTTCAATTTTCTCAGTGTTTGGTAGAGGTTTAAAATAAATGTTTCAAATTATACATCATATTAGTAAATGAGGGGAATTCCTGATGCTTAAGGGGATTCCCCTTTTATTTCTTTAAAAAAGCAAGGATTGACGAAAAGTCATATATCCCTGAGCTGTTCTTTACTAGTTCGCACCATTTCCTCATCAAAAATTGTGATGTAAACAAAATCTACATTTTATTCCTTTAAAAATTATTGGATTTTAGTTATGGCTATTTCTAACGCTTCCCATTTTCGATAATCAAAAATTCCTGATGAAATAACCGAAAAGGCATTCTATACGCATCCATATTCCATATGGTCCTATATGCCTTGAAAAGCTACCAGGCATTTTTATGATGGTGCCCAACATTTCTTGTGAGAAACACAGTTTTCAGCATCTCTATGATTGGCGCTTCATTCCTGGTGCCAGTTACTTTTTGTATAGTGCAAGGTACTCATTTAGATGGTACCTAGAATGTTTTGAACTTTTAGCAAGTTCATATACTTACTTTTACTGACTGAATTGCTTTTGCAATGTTACGCGAATGTATATTACTTGCGTTTAACTTGTTCAATTTAACAAAATACATGCCTCTCTTTAAAATATAGTAAGCAAATTCTTCTTCTATTTCTGCAGGCACCTGATTTTTTGTAATGATATCTATGATTAAATCTTGTATAGCCCATTGATCATGATAGGAAGCTAACTCCCACATTTCTTTTAAGCATTCCAATTGGATAGCGGAACTTTGTGGCACAGCCTTAAAAAATCTGATGAGGAAATAACCAAAAGAGTTCATAGCACTGAATGGCCATCCTACTCGTGCATAACAATGGTTAAGATTTTGAATAAACAATTTTATAAATTTAAGCGCTTTATCTTCTCCTATATCTGATACAAACTTTGATATTCCGCTTATATTATCAAAGTAGTTTATTATAGGCTCGATAAAATCGTAATAAACATGATCATATATATTGGATTTCATAATAACTTCGTAGAGTTCATTCGACTCAACACCGCTTTTTTGACTTAAATATTCCCTCACAGTCATATGATCCAAATTAAAAAAACTGAACTTTGATTGCAGCATCTTATATTTGAGCAATTCCTTTTTTAAAACCGAAACATTTTCAAATCGATCCTCTATTTTTTCAGAAATTGCCCCTTTAATAACGAATTTAAATGCTGATGGAGCATCACGCAAATTGCTTGGTTCTCTTCCTGTAAGAATAAAGTATAATATTTTCCCTAAGGAATATATATCGCTCTGAATAGTTGCATCCTTTAATTTATCTACTTGTTCTGGTGCTGCATAGTAATAAGTTCCAGAACAATATCCACCTTGAGAAAATCTAGAATAATCCTTTTCTACCCCAAAGCCGCTGATGTACCATTCCCCATCTATTAATAAAATATTTTGTGGAGTTAGATTTCGATGTAATATACTTCTAGAATGCGCAATTGATATTCCATCAAGAATACGTTCAAAAATATTGGTACGTGTTTCCATATTTAAGAGTTGATGATTACTAGTTATATATTGTTGCAAATTTTGTTCTGCATAAGGCATGATATACCACAGTTCATCTTTATTATAGGCTATTAATGGAACAATATGGGGTTCCCCTTTTAGAGCATGCAATATGTCAATTTCTCTTTTAAATCTTTTTACAATCGCTTCATCGTTAATAAATTCTCTCTTCAATTTTTTAACAGCGTATTTGTGGCCATTCTCATCAACATATCTTGATACAATTGTAATTGCGCTTTCACCAATCATATCTTCATATTGTAGTTCGCATAACATGGCTTCTTCTTCCTTTAATGGGATTTTATTTTCATGGTTCAATTTAAACCATTCTGAAAGTATTAAGAATGTGTTGCTAAATAGAAACCTCCACTTATGCATTATTAATATATTGTGATCCTGTACTGTCATTTCATCAACATGAAAATTTAATAGAATTAGGGACATTACCATTTCATCATTTTTTAATAATTGTATATCAAGTTAACACTACATTTCTCTTTTATTCATAATTAGGGATATTCTATTCATAAGTGTAAAAGAAGGTAGAACAATTATAAGAAAAACGGCACAAATTCTTGTGTGATAAGAATTTATGCCGTTTTTACTCTTATAAAAATGTTTAGTGATAGGGTCTTACTCAGTCACCTTCCTGTCTCATCTCGCCAAGTAGTGATGCCAAGCACTCACTAAGGATTCCAGCGACTCTTCCGCTGCTTCTCTGCTTTCTTTCACCACACCAAAGTAGAATTTACATTTTGGTTCAGTTCCGGATGGACGGATTGTTACCCAGGAGTCATCTGCCAACACAAACTTCAATACATTTTCCTTAGGCAAAGTTAATGGCTCAGTAGTGCCGTCCACCAAATATGCCAAACTATTCCAGTAATCTTCCACCCTTACTACCGGCACGCCATCAACTTCCTTTGGTAAATCCTTACGCAACCCATCTAAAATGGCTTTCATTTTCTCTTGTCCATCTTTTCCTTCAAACACTTTTGACACTAGAGCCTCACGATAATAACCAAACTCCCCATATAACTCTTCTAACACTTGCGACAATTTTTTTCCTTTCGTAGCATAATGAGCTGCCATTTCAGCGACCTGAATCGCTACTTGTACGGCATCTTTATCGCGAGCAAATGGCTTAATCAAATAACCGTAACTTTCTTCATATCCAAATATAAATGTATATTCTCCCGTTTTCTCAAACTCCGCAATTTTTTCAGCAATGTACTTAAATCCAGTTAATGTGTCAAAAGTCTTTACATTGTATTTCTTCGCAATCGCAGTACCCATTTCTGAAGTTACAATCGTCTTCACCATCGCGCCTTTTTCCGGCAAAGTACCTTGCTCTCTCTTCGTCTCTAATAAATATTGTAATAATAGAGCACCAAGCTGATTTCCTGTCAAAAGCTCATACTTCTCCCCGTTCCAAACAGCAACACCGAGGCGATCGGCATCTGGATCGGTCGCCAATAACAAATCTGCCCCAACTTTTTCTCCCAACTCCATCGCTAGCTTAAAAGCAGCAGGTTCTTCAGGATTCGGGTAAGCAACTGTTGGGAACGTACCATCTTGAGTTGCCTGGGATTCTACTACATGAATATTTGTAAATCCAAATGCCTCTAATCCCTTTGTTACTGGTACAAAACCTGTCCCGTGCAACGGAGTATACACTATGCTTAACCCAAGAGCTAAGTCTTGTCGATTCTTTAACGTCAATAAATTTGCCAAATACTTTTCATCATACTCTTCTAAAATCCAATGCAATAAACCTTGCTTCTCTAATTTATCTTCAGACGCCACTTCAATCGCAAATATATCCTCAATTTTTTCCATATGATCCACTATTGTTTTCGCCGCTGATGGAACTAACTGCGCCCCATCTTCGCCATACACTTTAAAACCATTATACTGTTTTGGATTGTGGCTCGCCGTAATCACAACTCCTGCGAAGGCATGTAACTCTCGAACAGTAAAGGACAATTGTGGTGTTGGCCGCGGTTCCTTATATAGATAAGAAGAAATTCCATGAGCCCCTAAAACACGAGCCGTCTCCAACGCAAATTCATAAGAATAATGCCGAGTATCATAAGCGATGACGACTCCCCGGCGTTTTGCTGATTCCCCTTGAGAATCGATATAACAAGCTAGCCCTTCAGCAACTCGACGAATTGTATAGATATTCATGCGATTCGTACCAGCACCTAGGATACCGCGCATCCCTGCTGTCCCAAAGGATAAATATTGATAAAACCGGTCCTCAATCGCAGCAAAATTTTCTGCAATTTGCTCCAGTTCTTCTTTTAAATAATTCGGCAAGTCTTCATTTTTCCATTGTTGATAAAGTTCTATCACACTCATTTTGACACCTACTCAATAACGTAATTGTACCTTCATTTTCATGCTTTTAATTATGGCATAGATAAACTAAAAAACCAATGTTGTTACTATAATTAGGAATTAGAGTAATTTTAAATAAAAATGAAAAGAGCAAATTGGAAAACGCTTCGTTTTCACAATTCGCTCCTTTTTCGAGACCATTAGATTGTCCCTTTATGATGAAGAGGAGAATGGCAACAATAGTTTAACAGATTTTAAAAAATATTCCATTACAAATTGATAAATCTTCTTCTGCCTGAAATATATTTTGTTTCACATAACAATGCAAGGGCAAGTCTTCTTCTTTCCCACACTTTTTCCGCTGATAATCGAATAAGAAAGCGTTCGTTATTATGGAATATAATATAGCAATGATTTTTATCAACAGGCTGAACTTTGAAAGTTAAATCGATAACCCATAATGGTTCTCGGTAATCTTTATATGGAAATTGACAGGCTACAATTCCTCTTTCTTCAGAAATAATGATGGGCGGATTTTTCCGTTTTCTTAAAATTCTTCTCGCTGATTTTAGTCGCCCATTTAAATCCGAACCGAAATAAATACAGATGTCATCCAGAAGTTGATACGTGTTTTTGGTTGAAGCTATTTTCCCATAATCATAAGTCAAAACCTGAGATGAATGCACTTCAGTATAGAAAGGAGTAATTGCAAAAACATTAAAATTTTTCATCATGTCCAATTCATTGAATTCATTCATACAATAACTTCCTCCTATGCTAATTTGCTTCATCTATTTTGAAATAGTAAATATTTAATGAACTTTTCCAATTTTATTTATAAAGGATAATAGAATTGAACCGTTTTTACTACTTACAACTAAAATTATACAGAATAAACAAAAAAATACAATACATATTATGGAATTTTTAAAATTTTCTTTAATTTATAGATAATAGTATAGAAAAATCTAGTAATTATTAGTAGAAAATCATGATAATAGTCGATTCGAAAAAATATAAAACTTCTCTTACGATAGTAGCACCCGGGAATATTGATCAGTACTGATCGTAGGAGAAGAAGGATGGAAACATTTGATCAAGTACTCGAACAATATACACCGATGATTTATAGCGTAGTAAAACGAGCAAAAGTGTATAAAAACCACGACGATTATCGTCATTGTGCAACAATCGCATTATGGAATGCATGGAGAAACTATGAACCTTCTTACGGCCCATTTGCACCATATGCTTATCGCACAATGCTCACGACGATTTACCGAGAAATGAGCAAGGAAAATCATTATGAGAAACATTGTACAAGCTTCGACAAAGAAACTCTTACATTTTTAGCACAACAGATGGAAATCAAAAACGGTGGACAGTCAAGCTGTTCGGATATTTTTTTGAAGCTGGAGACAATCGTCTCTAAGGAAGAAATGGAACTGCTGTTGGATCTTTATTATTACCGATATAAATACGATGAACTAGCGGAGAAATATAGTGTTTCTGTTTCAGCTTTGAAGAAACGGAGAAATCGATTGATCAAACGGTTGCGGGAGGAGTTGGGGTGAGAGTGGGATCAGTTAGCAACTATGTATTGGGTGCCTGATCGTTGTCTCAAATTAAAGAATAGATACAAGGTACCTGCACAGGTGCCTAGCACATTCTTAAAATCAAAGTAGTTGTGCTGGGCACCTATATTGAACTTTCAAATCTCCATGCATCTCTACACATGTCAATAAGATTTCGTTTTGCTTTCCAACCTAATTCTTTTTCTGCCTTCGAAGCGTCTGCGTAACAAACGTAAGCATACAGGTTTGAGAGGACCACGACTCGTTGAGGGTGGAGTTGAATCAGAATCGGATTCCAAATTGACAGGGACGATATTTAATTTTTCAACTGCCAAACAAAAACACCTCCTCTGTAATGGATAACTCTATCTTACAGGGAGATGTGATCGATTGATAGGCTCTATTATATTTTTTGTTGGTGAATACAACCAGCACCATTTTTTACACAAAAAAATGAGACATGTGACAAACTCTAGTAAAATGGAATCGAACAAAACATCATTTCCCAAAGGAGTTGTGTCACATGTCTCACCATCATTCTTTACGAAAAAAAGACAAGACAATCAACAAATCCATCAATGACGTCGAGAATACGCTAAAGTACGATTATCATAACGGCATTTTAGAGGGGATTCATAACAAAATCAAGGTGATGAAACGCATTTCTTTCGGTTATCGATCCTTCTATCACTTTAGAAACCGAATACTTAGCGAAAATAAAAACAGCTTAGGGGAACCTCGAATTTCCCCTAAGCCATCCGATTACCTATTACCAAATAATATCACTAAAATTTATTCACCCACACCTTTTGACAAAGAACCAATTATTTTATTACACTGCTATATTTATTTGGGATTTCATTTGATGTGATTTTTTTTATTGATTCTAATACCCATTGTCTGTTTAGTGCCATAACACTTGAAGAGAACACATCAAAACTAGAATCAAGTTCTCCCAACAAATCAGTTGTCCCACCATCCGTATATATCTGATTATTAACTTCTTCCTTTAAATATTGATAACCTCTAAAACTATCATCAGCTCTTATACTTTCAATAAATTTATTAATATCATTGTCAGCGCTTGTATCAATATTTTCAAATTCGTCAATCAATTTTTTTATATCTTTCATTATATATTCCATATCTGATGCTGATACAGATATACCGCTTCTTAATTTCTCTTTTTCAATATTATACAACCCTGTTAGAAAATCATTTGCTTTTTGAGCATTAGCTATTTCTTCTTCTATTTCTGAAACCTTTTTACGAATTTCGTCAGTATTTTTTAAAGATAATATTTCTTCATATGTATCTATTGCCTTTTCTAATTTTCCTTCTTTATAGTAGTCCTCAGCGAGACTTGTCAGATTTCTAATTTGCTCATTTGTTTTTTCTTCTTCACTCTGACAACCTATTATAAATAAAATGAGTACAGAAATGGTGACTAAAATTAGTTTTTTCATAACGATAAATTTGGTCCCCTTTCATATAATTTCCATAATTATTATAGCATTATTATCATCGTCTACGATAGTAAATCCTTCAAAAGTTGTTGCTGCAACAGCTGCAGTTTTAATAGTTACTTGCGCACCATATACTTTTTCGTTTCCAACTACTACATAAGGTTTAACAATTACACCGCTAGTAGGGAAACCTGCTACATTTACGTTACCATCTGCATCTACATGAGAAGTGTCAGCAGATTCGAACTTAACTGTATAGTCTGGAGTGATGTCATTTCCGTCTTTGTCATAAACTTTAGTTTCAAGTTTAGTGTTAGCTGTATTAGAAACTACAGTTTTAACAACTTCAACCTTAGCAGCAGGAGCTACGTTATAAATTGTTTCAACTGGAGCTAAATCCTTAATGCTAACAACATAAGTTTTTCCAACAGTTAATGTATCACCAGTTGTAATAGTTACTTCTTTACCTGATACTTCTACTTTCTCAAGGTATAAGTCTGCGTTGTTATCTTTAAGAGCAACTTTAACATTAGCTAATTTAATATCAGATACTTCTTTGTTTAGAGTGACTTTAACAGTTTTCTTGTTAATCGCACTTACAGTCTATCAACATAGCATTTTTTCACAAAAATATTGCTGTTGTATCAACGCCTTATATAATAGGTTTTAACGGCTGTTAGATAGATAGCTAATGTCATATAATTTGTTGAATTATAGGCTAAAGTAACCTTGGAACATTCAAGGTTTTGCGTTGAAGTATCTTGTAAGGAGGATAAAAAATGCCGGTCAATTCAATATCCAAAAATCTGCTGAATCAGTTTCAAGAACTTTTGGAGAAAACAGAAGGAGAATTAATATTATTTCACCCTTTATAGGGACACAAACAGCAAATTTACTAGCGGATTGGTTGAATGGAAAACCCTTCTGGAGACTGGATAAAATTATCGCCTTCATTGAGTTTGATGGAGAACAGCATGACAAACCATCTGATTTTTTCGGGGGAGAAAAAGGATTTAAAGAAAGGAAAATAAATGACCAAATTAAAAATGACTTTGCGAAACAGAAAGGAATCCCCCTCATTCGGATAAAGTATAAGGACTTAAATAATATTGAATCGGTCTTACAAGAAGAATTGAAAAAAATTAATATATACATTGATATCAATAAAACAAACGTTATCTAAAAGGAAATAACTGTTCCTTTCATTATTCGTGGTATCCCTGTAATTCCCATTTTCAATGCATTTGCAAATCTGTGTGGTTTTAGGAAAGAAAAAAATGCATTTATTGATTTAATGATTTTAAAAGCCAGTTCTTCATTGACTGGCTTTTATCCAATTAAGCTACCCAACAGGCAGCAATCAACATTTTAACTCAACTAAATACAAAAGTAATAAAAAGATTCTCACACATATAAAGTGAAGTATGCCATTTTATATAATTTAACCAGCTTCTCACATTCCCCGTCCAAGTGTTTGATTTCAAACTACGTCCATATACTTATTCCTCCTAAAAAAGCTGTTCCTTGGAGAATTTTCTCTCCAAGGAATGGCTTCGATAATATAAGCATATGAATTATGCGTTAAACTTGAACATGCAGGTTATGGTCATGATCCTGTCTACTACTACCGTCAATGATGAAAGGAGTATTCAATGCCTGCGAAATTTTAAAAAGTGTCTCTGCTCTAGGGATTGTAAGCCCCGCTTCAATTCTTCCAATCGTGGATTTTGGAACTCCACTACGGTCTGTGTGTTTTTTGCAAAGAGAAAATGGCTCTTACGTTCTTTTCGTGGAAAATCGAGGTAATTGAGAATACAAATAAAAATACTTATTTGCACATTCATTTTCTCAATGAACCTCTTCCGATCGCCAAGATTGAGTCAGAGACACTTTTATTTTGCAATAAACATCTGTGAGCATTCATGCCATTCACCTTAACAAAACTCTTTGCATTTTAGAAATCAGAAAGTGATTTCTCGAATAATAATTGTTTCAAGTTCTTTATCAAAACCTTGTTTTTCTCTTCGAAAAGCCTTCTCAAAAGCATCAGGGTTTTTTATTAATTTCACTTTATCAAATATAAACAGGAAAAGATGATCGGCTTCATAATGAAATGAATCTGAGCCTAACTCTTCCCTTAATTTACGCTCAGTCATGTTTTCCCTTGTACATTTCACCTCTATTACAATTCCATATTCATCGAGTACTATATCATATCTGACGGAAGCATAACCAGCATCATCTACAACCTCTAATCTAGCATCTGGAAATATTGGTCTGATTAGCGAATATAGTATCCGCTGAACATCGTACTCATTTCCGATTTTAATCTTATCTAAATCTTCCTTTTTGATCGTACCATTACCATGAACTTCATCTTGATACATCGCCTCAATGTGTTTATGAAAATTCTTTAAAATCTTTCGGATAATTGTTACAGCTATTGTTTTGTCTATATGATCCTCAGCACTTTTCTCTGGTAAGTATTTACCGGACTCAACGTCAGATTTTAATTTACTCAAAATATCTCTACTTTTTTGAAGAGCTTCTCCGACTTTACTAATAGTGTCCGCTCTCGAGAATTTATTTGGAACCACTTTCGTTTCAATCAGAAAATCTTTACTTATCGATGATTCAGAAAAATTTTCACTCAACGTTCTCTTTACATCGTTCCTCCAAGCGTTAAAAGAGTCATAAACATCTTGCTTTTGCTCATAGAGGCTTATAAGTTTTTCGAGATCATCTATTCTTTCATTTATTTCTTTTATAACTATATCCGGCTCTTTTCGAATCATCGACATATAAATCCCCCTTCACGATCAATAAGTACCCCATCTTAAAAAGAACAGGAACAGGGGATCTAGAATGAATATTTGATTATCTTTCCATTCAAAGACTTGATAAATAGGCTCACTAGAAAACATGATATCATGCAATTTTTGAAGAGAATCTCTAATCTTGTTCTTCTCGATTTTTTCCTTTGAATTAATTACTAGCAGCTGATCGATTCTCTCTTTCATTTCGTCCACTGACAGGCTAACAACAGGTGGATTTTGAGCAATTGCTTTTAATAAAATATGATAAATATCCGCTTTTTCTCCATTTTTTAATTGATATTTTTTTCTTTCTTGCCCCCTTGTGGATGGACCGGCCATTAACTTTTTAACCACTTCTTGATACGGTAAGTTAATAGTAGTGAACCGATAACTTTCTTCCAATTTTTTTTCGTCATTTATTTCCTTTATACTTTCATCTTCATCAATATTTAAAATAAGCGACAAATTCAAACAAATTGACTGCATTAACTGTGGAGATGTAAGGCTTTCTAAAGCCATTTTTGAAGCCAATTCATCACTTATTTTGATGCCAAGCTGCTCAAAACCAGTAATCGCAATTTCCTTTAACTCATCTTCTTGCCATGGTTCGATATTAATTAAATTTAATCTGCCGCTCAAATCTGGATTTTTCCTAATGGCGTCATCCGCTCTATGAGGTAGTGATATAACCACAGCTTTAAATTCTCTTCTAATGGCATCTTTTAATTGATAAGCGATATCTAACTGCACCTCTTCAGGAGCATAATGGAAATCATCTAGAACTAACACAAGGTTATTTTCTTTAAAAAATTCAATCACTTTATCCTTGTTTGATCCATACTTTTCTCGAGTAGAAATTGATTTATCTTCTGGATTATTATCAGTGCCTTTTAGCACAGTCGTTTCTGAGTATTCTCCTTCAAGAGGCAAACCGACTTTATTTGCAACAACTTCCCAAAAATCTTTTGCATTTTTAAAATCACTACCTGTTAAAGAAACCATATTTTGCGGTTCGATCACTTTCTCACATAAGACAGTCTTCCCTGTTTTAGATGGACCAATAATGGACGTTAAATATCCCGGTGTATTAAGAGCTTGCTTCAAACGTGTTTCATATGTAAAACCGAAACCCGAAGACTTTCTAGAAACGTATGTGTATTTCGGAAATGATCCCGGTTTGAACACTTCATTAGAACGAAGCTTTCTCAAACCATATCCCTCCTTTTCACACCTTTATATATCTTATATATCTAATATATATTATATATCTTAATACTAATATTTTAACCTAATCATCACTAATTTTAAACCTAATAATATAAAAAAAGACCTTTATAGACCTTTTTGTACTTTTCACGGCCTTTTTATCTTATGCTTTTCATATTTATCTAAACGTCAAAGCACATAAGGAGAGATCAACGATTGACAGATACGAAATTTTACATACATTGATCCCTTCCTCCAAAAACAAATTCCTTGGAGAATGTTCTCTCCAAGGAACAACTTCGATAATATAAGCGTATGAATGATGCTCTAAACTTGAACATGCAGTTATGGTTATGATCCTGTCTGACCCTGTCTACTCGTACCGTCAATGATAAAAGGGGTATTCAGTGCCTGCGAAATTTTAAAAAGTGTCCCTACTCTAGGACTCGTAAGCCCTGCTTCAATCCTTCCAATTGTGGATTTTGGAACTCCAATACGATCTGCAAGTTCCTGTTGAGACATATTCAGCTGCTTCCGTCTTGTTTTGATCTGTGCAGCTATCGTTCCTTCTAATTGAAGTTTTTGAACATGCAGCTCGCCTCGAATAGCTGCGTATTTCTTAAAAAAATCACTCATTCTTTTTCCCTCCTAAATTGTGAATCGCAAAATGATGGATGATTATATCGTTTGGAAAATGGTTGCCCTCCGCATCAGAAAGAATATGGATTATACTGAATAATGATCATTACATTTTCCGTAATGCTTCTACCTGTTCCTCTTTCGATGCATCTACATAAATAGCTGTTGTTTGAATGCTTTCATGCCGAGCAAGACGTCTAATAATTTCAATCGGAGTCCCGGCATTGGCTAAATTTTTGCAAAAGCTGTGACGGAAGCGGTGCGAGGTAATGTTCTTCATGTTGGCTAAATCAGCGTATTTCGCTAGCATTTTTTGAATGGCCCGCTCTGTTAGAAACATGGATCTTTCTGATACGAATAAACGTTGAGATTCCTTATGAATGCTCTTCTCAAGTCTTTGACGGTATTTTAACCACTTTCTCAGGTTTCTTGAATACTTTTGAACGAGCAAAACGGAGGCATATTTATTACCTTTCCCCTGGCGAACAATAATTTCAATATCATTTCCTTTGACTTGAATATCGCTTAATTCTAAGGATGCCACTTCGTTGACCCGCAAACCCGCATAAAGCATTAAGTCGATAATCGCAAGATTCCGGAGGCGCTTAAACTCATTTTTTTCTAATTCAACATAGCTTATAAACCGTTCTTGTTCTTCTTTGGTTAACCATTTTGTTTGGCTAGAACTTTGAGCATACTCGATTTTTTCCATTTTGATTCGATTCATTGGGTTATCTTTTATCAGGCCGGTCTCAGTTAAGTATGAAAAAAATACCTTTACTGCAGCAATATATTTGTTGATGGTTGCTGGCTTTCGTTTGCATTGATGCTTCAAGTAGCTTATGTATTCCTTCACATCGACTGGACGAGTTTCTTCTATTGTAATATTCCCTTCCCGCTGTTCATACCATTCGAGAAAATGAATTACCGTCGTGCAATACGAAGCGATTGTTTTTTTATCTTTTGCTTCTTCATATAAGTAATGAACAAATGAATCAACAAACTGTTGCATGGCACACCTCATAAAAAATGTTTTTTAAAAAGTTATGCGAACAATTTTAGTTAAGCCTTTAAATAATTCTGCGAACAATTATAAACCGATTAGAATGCTATTCGGCGCAGAATGGTAATACTCCGAACAAAGCACACCAAATCACACCAAAATTGTTCGGAGTATGGGGTGATTTTAAACTTCATAAGTTCGTAGTACAAATTAATGAAAGAGAGTGAAATGATAAAAATGTATCTTATTGATTTGTACGTTGAGTATTTAAAAGAGAATGGTAAAGATTCTAAGACAATTAAGACTTATCTCCATTCAGTTATGGATTTTAAGAAGTGGTCTAAGCAAGAAAATAAACTAATCAAAGCTAAACCGATTGATATCCGTAACTATATCACTTACTTACGTCATGAACGTAGGATTGCACCGTCCACGATTAATAAATACATCGCATCCTTAAAATCATTTTATGCCTATTTGACTGAACAAGAATTGATAAAAAATAATCCTATGGAACAAATAAAACGGATTTCATATGCAAAAGTAACTACTAATCATAATAAATGGTTATCTCCATTAGAGCAAGATAGATTTATTAGTTACGCTGAACTAGAACCTAATGAGTGGTTACGAATTCGTAACTTAGCTGTTATAGACTTAATGTTGTTTGCTGGTTTGCGGGTGCAAGAGGTTGCAGATTTACAGCTAGATGATGTTTCCAAAGCGGGTACAGACTTAAATATATTAATTCGTGATGGCAAACATGGCAAATTTGCAGAGGTTACATTAGTTTCTAAACATGCAAAACACTTAAAGCATTGGTTGCGTATAAGAAATGAATGCACAAAGACTTTCCATGAGAACTCTACTTCACTGTTTGTATCTGAACGATCAAGTAAATTAACAGCAAGAGCAATCCAAAAATTTATTTCTAAGTATGGAAAGTTAGCAGGTGTCGAAAATATTACTCCACATCGTCTACGCCATACTTTTTGTAAAAACCTTGCCAGACAAAATACTCCAATAGAAATTATCCGCAGACTAGCCAGACACGAAAAAATTGAAACAACAGCAATTTATATTGATCCAAGTGCAAAAGAATTAGTTGATGCACTTAGACGAATGTAACCTTAATCAAAACATCTGAAGGACAAGCTGCAACCAATGTACTGCATAAATGGAAAAAGTAAATCACGATTTCTTAATATATAAGAATTTATGATTCACTCTAATTATTAACGCTTACACCTAATTAGTCATTTCACATTAGCTGTTCAATAATCCTTATGTACTCAATTGGCTGCCGAAGACATTAGGGAAACGAACAATATGGCTGGAGCTATACACATGACATCATACTTTCCCAGCCAATTAAAATAACTAAGTTTTAAAAGTGAATCACTTTTTCTTAATATATTAAGGGTCTGTGATTCACTTAATTCTCTATTTGGCTGTCGAAAAAAATAAGTGAATCGAATATAACAAATGCATTGCAACATACTTAGCATTTAACTACTGCAGCCAATTCAACTAACTAGATTTTAAAGGTGAATCACCATTTCTTAATATATAAAGTCTGTGATTCATTTTTAATAATTTCTTACATGTGAACAATCAAGAAAATGTTATTGGTTTCCTAAACTTTGTGTATTATATTTGGTTGCCAAAAAAACTGGTGAAACGAACAAAATAGATGCAGTTCAAAACATTTGGCTATACTATCCGCAATCAAATTTATCATTTAACTTTAATAAGTGAATCATTTTTCTTTATATATAAGAGTTTATGATTCACTTAAAGTAGTAATCTCTTGCACTAAACAATCCAAGTAACTTTATTCATTTGTTTAAACTAGTATTATATATTTGGTTGCTGAGGAATTTAGGCATACGTACAAAATAGGTGCTGTGCTATACAATTAGTTATACGCTCCGCAGCCAAAAATCATGTATGTTTTAACATATCACACTTTCTTAATATTTGATTTACTGTTAAAGGAGGCTATACTATGAATTCTTCTTTAAATAGATTACCAAAAGATTATTTATCAACTGTTCAGTTAGAAGCTGTTAAAGACATTTATAATGTACTTCTAGACTATATAAACAACTTTTTGAACTACGCAAACAACAACGTATTACTTGCCTATCCAGGGCATGGAAAAACAACTGCATTAGCTTTGCTGGCTAATCAAATTTTACATGATAAACGAAAATATGATGGTTTTCTCTTTGTAGTCAAAGAAATTAGTCACATGAAAGCACTTAATAAAATTTTACCGCCAGAAGAAAGTAAAGTACTTTATGTATCACACGAAAACTTAAGTGAAGTAAGAGAAAAAATAAAACAAAGCCAAATCGTTATTATTACTCACGCACGCTTTAAAGAAATTGCAATTGAACATTTTAGAAAAGAAAATATCAATCTTTTCACAACATGGCGAGGTAAAAAACGAAAAGTGATTGTCGATGAAATGCCAGAGATGATTGATAGTTTTATTTATCAGGTTACTGATGATTGCCAGTGGATTAATGATTGGTTGGATGGAAACGGGAAAGCTTATAACAACGAAGAACGAGTAAAAATACGCAATTTAATTATTAAACTTTTAAATCAAAAAATCAGTAATGAAAATGGACCGACTACGGGAAAACCAATCCTTTCAGAAATCAACGATTTTGACGAAAAACTACGATTAATTGAATTTTTGAGAAAAACGGAAAAGAATATCTACGAAATAATAGACTTCGAATCTCGTAATAAACTTAGATGGTTCATTCGATTGTGTCAAGAAGAAAATGTAGGATATATGGATCAAGAGGATTCGTTATCGAAAAGAAATAAAAATGAGAAGAAGATCATATGCAGTAAAAAAATTAATTATGAAACGTTGCAATGCCCAATTTTAATAATGGATGGAACGGCTTTTGCCACTCCAATCCATTATCAAGATTACAACATTATTCCTTTAAAAAACCGTACGATTGACGAACGACTTATCATCACTCATCACCATATTAATACATCTTATTATGCACGGTCAAGCAGTGACAAAACCTATCAAGTAATCATTCGGGAACTAGAAAAGCTTCGTGGAAACAATCAAAATCCGTTTCTTTTGAGCTATAAGAAAGATTATGAATATTACTCAAAACACAATATCATTGACAGTGAAAGTTCAATTTATAAAGAAATAAATATCCTAACGACATCGAGTAAAAACTATTTGTCTAAATATACGGAGCTGTACCTCGGTGCTTTGCCATTACGTCCGCCGTATTATTACAAAGCAGCAGCTATAGCAATGTTTGAAAAAGATGAAGAGCTACTAAATTTAAAAATGAACCATGATCATTCGGTCAAACAATGGTTTAGCGATGAGAGGATTGAAAAAATTTATCGTGAACTTGTATTAAGAGAGCTGATTCAAATCATTTATCGTAGCAATATCCGAAATTTGAATGAGCCAAAAACGAAAAAGGTAAACATCTATATTGCAACAAAGCAACTTCATTTTCTATATGAGTTAAAACGTCTGTTCGAGCAGTGCGGAATGGATAAAGTGACGTTCCATTTTGATAGCAAAACAGTAATAGATAGCGACAAAGTAAAAGAAAAAGCGATAATGTATGCAAATGAATTAGTAGAAATTATTAAAAAAGAAGATATCATTTTACCCCAGCCAGTCGGAAAAATAACAAACTCAACAGCAATCAAAAACTTCATGAACCGACATTGGCAAAACTATCAAGATGAAATCCTCTCAGCGTTTCAATTGTACGGATTAACAATCACCGAAAACAGCCGTGGTTGGAAATTGATTGATTGGCTAACATACGAAACCCACTAACAATCCACATACACTATTAAAAATCCCCATTTTGGGGATATTTCCATTAAGAAGAAATTAAAACGTCTTTCATTTTCATTAACCTCCACCAATACCAATAATTAATTTTCAAGAACTTCGCAATTCTCAACTTTTCATTAGATTGGTTTCGGTTAACCTCTTTCTTTCTTTTGCAATCAGCAAATACTCTGTTTGGAGACTATCATATATAAGGCGACAGATTAGCATGAAGCGAATTTATACTTTCATTTATTTTAAATTCCTTAATTTTTTTAAAACTTTATTATATATGTCTATTTCTATTCCAGGATCCCCAGCTTCAATTCTAGAGATTGTTTTTTGAGTAGTTTTGGCGATTTTGGCTAGTTCTTGTTGCGTTAATCTGTTTGTTATACGCAATTTTATGATATCTTTCCCCAATGCACTTTTAAGGCTATCCAAATACTTAGCAACAAAAGCATTTTCTCTCGCTCTTTTTTTAAGCATTTCAAATTGATCCATTTCAAGGCACCCTTTTCCATTGAAAGTTGTCTTTATCCTTTTAGATTCATTCCAATCACGCTCGCTTTTCTATTTATAATTATACCTTCCATTATGGTTGGATGTTCTGTGAAATTTGCTTAAATATATTTTTTATTTTTCTAAACGTATTTAAAATCTCATCCGAATTCGATTTTAGATTGCAAAGATGAATGAAAATTTTTATGACGTAATCTTCCTAACAAAAAGCTTATTTATCAACCATTAAAGACATTATTCAGTGAACAATGTCAGACAAATCGTAAAAAAAGAATATTTCTTATTTTACGTCAGACATAACCGAATGAAAATGTGATTATATAAACTTTTATCGTTGAAAATAATGTCGGACAAACATTTATTATTGTACCACCTTCTACAGTTTTAGCTTTTACATAGCTGATACAATTTGTAACTGCACTGTTGTTTTTCTATTAGTCATTTCCAATACCAATAGTATCCTTGTGAAAAATTATGTTTGCAGTAATTTCATACCAAACGATAAAAGATAAGAATATTTACACTAGATATTAAATACACCTATTTGCTTTTCTAAAAATTTTTTTGTCAAAAATACTTTACACCGGGGTAAAAGGAGATTTTCATCTTATCTACTTGAATGACGTACATCACCGTGTTTCTCGATTTAGTGCCTGAAAAATACAGCCATATTACGTTTTAAACAATTTAATCTGTTTGGATTTTATACCAAGGTTTTTGGCAAAGGCATCAATGCGTTTGATATCATCGGCACTGTACCAACTAACAAACCATTTCATATTTGACGATTTTTTATTTTTTCTAATAATCTCTTTAAAATATGGATAATCAACTATTGAAAGGGAATGACCTATAACCACTACTATTTCTATATCTTTATAAGCCATAAATGTTGTTTGGTTAGCTTCAATCACATCACTAGATTTCTTGGCAGTCGAGGAGTAGTAATTTCCTAATTGATATCCAGCAGTCGCATGCAAATCATATGTAGTCTGGTTTTTCATTCTCAACTGATTACTTTTAAAATTGCTTGGATCCAAATTAATTTCATGATTATCGATGTCAGAATGGCCCAAAATCAACTCTTTGTTTTTATCTCGTCTTTCCCCATGAATATAGAAAATACTTCTTTTTGGCACTTCGTAAATCGTTTCTAGAAATTCTGTATAATTAAAATTTATAAACTTTGCTTTAGTATTTATAACCTGCTTAAGCGGTGTGTTAGAATTAGTTGGTTTTAAAGAAGCTACCCATTTTCTAAAATTCTTTGGTAACTCGTCCATAATCGTGTACGTGGGGGACATAGCCGCTTCTTCGGCCATGAAAAAATCTGCTGCAGAAAAATCATCATCATGTTGTTCTTTTACGTCAAAAATATCCATCCAATCATTAAGCGTAACGAGCATGGCTTCGTTATCAAGGTAAGCAAGACTTTCCTCAAAATCAGCCCATAAGTCTTCTTTACGAATATACATTTCTAGTGTTTTTCTAAGTTCATTATGGCGTCCCATGGAATCTCTGAAATGATAGTAACTTGATGGAACACCATGCATGAGATCAAATCCGTTCCCAATAATGTAAAGAACCGTATTATGATCTGCCGATTGCATTTCTATTTCTTCTACCTGTTCAAATTGCAAATTTGCTAAAACATGATTTAGTTCCTGTTTTTGACGTTTCTGTTCCAATTGAGCCTTCCTTTTTTCACGGCATGACTTACACCTTTTGGGAGTATGAAGGCCCTTCTTTTTATAAAAATTACGTTCTCCCTCTGTAAAAAATGTTGCATCACACTGTATACACTTTAATAAGAATATCTTTTCATCTGACACAAGTACACCTCTTTTATGATTGATGAATTGAGCTAGTGGTAGATTGACTATTTTGGGACTAAGCAACATGCGCTCAGTCCTTTTTCTACTTACTTCTAACCAGCTTAACTTTATCGCTGCCCATAAGATAAAGGTGTGATCCATCTTCCGTTGTACTAAAAGTTGCACCCGGATATGTAGCCATATTTGCTAATCTATACTCTTCCACCAAATCATCAAACTCCTGGTCTGTATATATCCCTACAGGAATAAGCTTCACATTGCTCTCCACTACTTTAACCGTCATATTCTCTCACCCCCTCTCTCTCTACCATTCTACCAAAACAAACAAAAAAGCCCATTCTCTTTAACTTGAGAATGAGCCATGGTTGATTCGTTATATCGTTTCATGGTTATAATATATATTTGATTTTCTAATTGAAGCGGAAAAGAAAAGCCCTGCAGAGATTTCTCTCCACAAGGCTTCCTATTTGTCAGAACAATAGTTCGATACGATTTGACAAGTGACAGGCACTCATCATTCTTTTTTACGGAATTAAACAAAAAACCACAACACGACACCTACTTACTTCAAATAAGTCATTGTCATGTTGTGGTTATGTTTTTAGATTCGTATTAAACGAGAAGGTAAAGAGCCGAAACCCTTTACCTTCCACTTATTCCTGAAAGGAATCGTCCTCGTGAGTTCTTGAAAATTTATCCAAAATGAGTCACGAGAACCGTCCCCGTGGATCCTCCCCATGTACCAAATAAAATAAATTTTATGATATTAGATATCTACTTTAACTGCTTTCGTAGCGACGATTTCACCTTTATCATTGTATACACGGAAGATTACATATCCGTCAGAACCTGCTTCTACAGCGTAACCATCAGTTGCTTTAACTGCAGTTTTATTTACATCTCCGTTTACATATACATCACCAGTAGTAGCCATACCAACATAACCAACAACTGGTTCACCTACAGTAAATGCGCCGTCACCATCTAAATCAATGTACAATGAATCGACATTAGTAAGGGTCGTTTCTCCCACTATATCACTAGTTAAACGCACTGCTTGAGAATAGTTTCTTGATAAAGTTAAGCCATTGATTCTTGGATCTCTATCTCCAGATTTTGTATAAGATAAGAAATCTTCATAGTCTAATGTTGTTGCATAGTTAATAGTTGGAACATTTTTGAATGCAACGTTTGTTACCGCAACACCTTTATCAGTAACTGTTAATTTAATACTTTGTTTAACATTTGAGTTATTTTTATCAGTGATTGTAATTGTTACAGTACCATCATTCGATCCTGCTTTAACAATTAGATAATCATCATTCGCAACTACACCTTTAGTACCAAATGTTTCATCTAAAACATCACTATCAGAAGCATTAACAGCAGTTACTTCAAAGTCTGTACCAGCTGTAGGATCTGGTAGTAATTGATTCGCACTATTGAACGCTTTTACATCAATTTTCACATACTTTTTATCACGAGTATCAATTGTAGATGTTGTTGATATATTGTTTTTAGTAGCGTCTGTTCCACCAGCATCTTGAACTTTCTTAACATCTCCGTCTGAAATAGAATTATCAACTGTTAATGTATATTTAGAAATTGTAACATTGTCAGTTACATTTACTCGAACAGATGATCCAATACGAGTATCCGCTTTGTTACGAATTGTAAAGTCAGCTGTACCAGTGTCTACACCTTCTACAATTACTTTGAACTCTAGTTTACCATCAGTAGATGGAGTAGAATCAATTTCTTGTACTTTAGCTACAGTTTCATCAGAACTATGCACTGTGAAGTCTGTACCTGGAGTAGCATGTACCGGATCGCCATATTGGTCAAGGATTTGAACTTTAAAGTCCCCTGCTGTATCACCTTTTCCAATGTTAACTGATGTTTTATTTAATTTAGCCGTTGCAATTTTACGTTTTTCACTCTTAACAGTTAGTGTTTTCGTATATGTTTGACCACCGTAAGTGACCGTGATTGTTGCAGTACCAGGTCCTTCTGCTGTTAATGTATAATCTGCTTTATTTACAGAAATAACCGATTCGTCTGAAGATGTAACAGAATACATACTACTTAATCCACTTAAATCAACGATTTCTTTAGTTCCACCAACTGTAACATGTAATTCCTTGAATTTCGCTGTATCTCCAGCAACAAGTGTTGAGCTTACTAAATCAAATGTACTATTGAATGTACTATCTGATGTCACTTCAATAACTCCGTTAGTAATGTTACTTACTGCTGAATCAAGATTTTTAATAGTAATTTTCGTGTTAGGAGTTACAAATACTTCTGAACCTTTTGTTAAAGTTAATGTTACATAATAGTCAACAGAAGCATCGTCGCCTAGAAGTTCATGTAGATTATCCGCTAACTCACCTGTAGTTGATGTAGCTGAATCACCAGTGAAAATATTTACAGGGTTTCCACCACTACGTCTATCAGTCGCTTCAAATTCTACTGTATAACCAGCTGTAATTAATTCTTGAGCTGTTACTGCTTTGCCATTAACAAGAATTTGGATGAATTGTTTCTCTGTATCGTCATCAAAGAATTGACCTTCTGCAATTTTTACTTCTGTTGCTTCGATTTTGTAAGTTACATCAAATGAAGCGTCTTTTACAGTTACTTTTGTTGCTACATCAACAACTAATGGGTTTTTAAGTTTTACAGTAGCAGTTTTGCCATCTTCAGCAACTGTTACAGTAGATACTGTATTATCTTCAACAGTGATATCTTCAGCTGTTAAATCTTTTAAACCAGTACCTGTTACTGTTAATGTATTAGCGTTAATCGCACTTACTGATTCAACTTTAACTGGCACTTCGTAGTTGATTGTACGGTTTAAGAATGAAGCGAATTGACCGCGTGTGATTGCGCTTGTTGGGTTGAAGTTTTCTACAACTGTAATACCAGCATATTCTAAAGCTGTGATTGCTTCAACGTTTTCAGTTGAATATGCTTTATCTAAGTCTTTGATGCTAGATGTGAATCCAGCTTCTTTGTAATCTTGAATTAAGTCAATGCCTTCTACCGTTTTGATGGCACGTACTAATACAAGTGCCATTTGTTGGCGTTGCATTGGTTGGCTGTAGTTTAAGTTGCCGTTAGAACCGTTGAATACGCCAGCATCTTTAACTAGTGCTGCGTATTTTACTAATTCAGAGTCAGCTGCGTTTACTGGAAGATCGTTGAAACGTTGTACAGTATTCCAGTTTTCTGGAACTTTGTAGCCTTTAGTTTCTAACCAACGGCCTAATAATTTAACAGTTTGTCCGCGGTTGATTTCTGCGTTTGGTTTGAATGTACCATCTTCATAACCTTTGATGATACCAGCGTCTGATAAAGCTTTGATTGCATCAGCATGAGTGTTGCCTTCGATGTCAGAGAAGCTTGCAGCTGAAGCAACAGGAACGATTGCGCTTGCAACCAATGTAGCTGTAGCAGCTGTTGCTACGAATTTTTTATAGTTCTTTGGTTGGTTAGCCATAGAAAGATTTCCTCCTCTTATTTCACATAATATTTTTAGTTATCCTCAAAACATATGAGAACTATAAACTATTACAAATAAAAGTTTAGTAGTCTGCGAATGGGTTGTCAATCTTTTTTTGGAAACAATTCCAATACTGTTACAAGATCGACAAATTCGTGAAAAGGATAACTAAGAATCTCTTATATTATGACATAAGTTATTTGTAAAAAACAACCTCAATCAGCAATTCTCTTATATTTTTTTTAGATTTTTTCATTTTACTAATGTTGGTCCATTTTTTTCATGACATTGGGGATGATCTGCTATTTTTTGCTGATTGGTTCTTTTGTTCCAATCGTTTATTCATGTTCCGTTTCATTCACCCGACACCTAGTATATTGGTGGCTATTGGGATTTATGACCGATTTTTTTGTTGGGGTTTATTTGGGTAGGAGTTGGCGCGATCGGATGGATAGAATTTATTCCAATAGAAGCATCTTGTGGCACCGTTTGGATTTTCTTCCTATTTATAAATGAGGGTTGGTGAGCAGGAAAAAGGCCCCAGCAGTGAATTGCTGAGGCCTCTTTCCTGGGCTACCAACCATTTTTTCTTGCAGGGAAAATTTTTCCATCTATTTTGTAGAGGAAATCTTACTACTTACTTCAGTCTAACACCATCAGTGTAAATACACAATAAATTATTACAAAGATTACAAAATAATTTTCTATTGCATAATTTTGTGGAGTTGAGGGAAATGTTGCTAATTGGCTTTTTTGCTGCGGATGACTTCGATTAAAAATTTAGGCAATGCCATTTGTCTCTTGATTCTTTTTGGCTCCAGCATCAACCGGTAAAACCATTCAAGCCCTATTTTTTGGAAAAATTCCGGCGCCCGTTTGACATTTCCTGCGAGCACGTCGAAGGATCCTCCCACCCCTTGATAGATGATTGGGTATAATTGGTCGCGGTTGGCATTGATCCAGTTTTCCTGTTTTGGGCTGCCCATTGCGACAAAGAGGATATCCGGTTTGGCTTCATTGATGTTGGCTACGACTTTTGCATTGTCTTTTTCGTAACCGTGCTGGATGCCGGCGATTTGGATGCCAGGGTAAAGTTCTTTCAGTTTTTCCGCAGCGGATGCGGCAACTCCCGGTTTTCCTCCATATAAGAAAATCCGTTTTTGTTTTTTCGCCGCTTCTTCACAAATGTGCATCATCATGTCGATGCCCGTAACCCTTTCGATGATGTTCCCTTTTTGAAGTTTGGAGGCCAGGATGACACCAATGCCATCAGGAATTTGGAATTCAGCTTCGTTCAATAGTTTTTTGAGAGCCGGATCGTCTTTTGCTTTCATGATTTTTTCCGGGTTGATGGCGACAATGAGTGATTTTTCTTTTTTCTCGATGCGGTCAAAAATCTGCTCGATCAGTTCGTCGTAGGTTTCTGTGTTGACTTGTATCCCTAATACGGTTTCTTTCATTTCCATTCATCCATTTCGATTGTATTTTTTCCGTTTATCATCATACCAAAAATTTTGATATTGTACAGAATTGGAAGGTTAAAAATTGTTGATAAAACGGTGACAGTGGGATTACGGGTGTTGAATTTTTATTTGTCCTTTAGTCTGTTTGCGCAAAGGTATTCATTGAAACAAAGGGATCCTGTAGCTCATTGATGTTTAAGAACATTGGAGAGTATTGTTAGCTGTCATTTTTTGGTTTATTCTCTTATTATAGTTCCGAACAATCAGAATTGAATAAATAGAATTATGAATGCTGGAGGATTGAGAATGACTTTAAAGGAATTAAAAATAAGTAAGCTCGATGAATTGTTTTCATTGGAACTAACCATCCCCTCGTATCAACGGCCATATCGTTGGAGCAAGAAATCAACAAATATGCTTTTTCAAGATACATATCAAGCATTTCAGGATGGATTGGAAGAATACAGAATTGGCTCAGTTATTTTGCATAAAGAAAACGAAAATTACAACATTGTGGATGGTCAACAACGGCTGACAACCTTGTCTATACTCCTATATTGTTTAGGCGATAAAAACAGCAAATTATTAAAGCAAACCTATAATCCGTTATCCAACCAAGCGATCGTCATCAACTACGAAATATTATCCAACCGGATTAGAGAACTTTCAAAAGACGAACTAGAAAAGTATAAAGACTATTTACTTCATCATTGTACAGTCGTTCAAATTGTCACAGATAATGAACAAGAAGCATTCCAATTTTTCGATTCCCAAAATTCCCGTGGGAAACCGTTAAAACCTCATGACTTATTAAAATCCTATCATTTAAGGGAGATGAATCAAGTAGACGAAACCCGGAAAGCCCAAATCATTAATCAATGGGAAAACATCAAAGAAGATGATTTAGATGAGTTATTCAAGAATTATCTTTACCCTTTAACCCATTGGTATAAAGGAAAAAGTGGTTTGAAATATGCTTCTAATAAAATTGATATATTCAAAGGAATCAAAAGCAATAATGTTTATAACTATGCAATCTATCATAAGGCCAGCCACCTTTTCGTCGAACAGTTTAATTCCAACGGCAGCAATGAACTCATAGGTTCAAACAAGTTAAATGAATTCCAGTTGAACCAGCCTGTTTTGGCAGGAACACGATTTTTTCATTATACTTACCATTATCAAGATTTACTGCACCAAATACAAAAGATCAATAAACAACAAGATATACAGCTCCCTAAGAAACGAACTGGAGACGTATATATTAAACAGTTATATGAATGTGTGTTAATGTTTTTTGCCGACCGATTCGGTATGGAAAGTTTAACGGAGATGGCAATAAAAACATTTTACACATGGTGCTATTCTTTGCGGTTAGTAATGGAGGCGGTATATCTTGAAACAATCGATAATTATGCCCGAAAAGGACATGACCGCGTTAACAATGGGCTAAACATGTTTCAAGAAATCGCTGAAATGAATGGTCCGGAAGAAATCAAACTCATTGTGTTGGAAAAGCCAACTGTTATCGAAAAAAATAAAGAAAAATACAAAGATATTTACAACAAACTTTGGGAATGGAATGGGTGGAAGTAAATGAGCAGTCATTTGGAAGTGATCAAAGTGTCGTGTATTTTTGATGAAGCCAAATATGTAATCCCCATTTATCAGCGGAATTATGCATGGGAGGCATCGGAAATCGAGCAACTTATTGAAGATATGATGGACAATCCCATTGATCAATACTACCTTGGCAATCTTATTGTAAATCAAACGGATAATGATACATTTGAAGTCATCGATGGCCAACAAAGATTGACGACATTATTTCTATTAGAAAAGTGTCTCGGCATGACTCTACCAAAAGATGCATTAAGATTCGAAGCACGGGAAAAATCCAATCGTACACTCGAAAAGATTCCGAATGATGATTGGGAACATTTAAAGGAATTGTATTCAGAAGAGATCATAAACGGTTATAACATCATTGAGAACTATATGAATGCAAATAAATTATGCAAAAAAGAGTTGCTTCAAAAATTAGAAAAAACCCTTCTGATCCGGGTACAGGTTCCCAAAGACATCGATTTGAATCATTATTTTGAAATCATGAATACCCGGGGAGAACAGCTGGAACTCCATGAAATCGCAAAGGCCAAATTTTTGGAGGTTTTGGAAACGGAAGAAGCTCGGCACACAGCCGCTTTGATTTGGGATAAATGCGCGGAGATGGATTCTTATGTGCAGATGAATTTTGATTCGAAAGTGAGAAATCAGCTTTTTTCTGAGGATTGGTCAAGTTTAAAGAATGATATTAACGGATTTGAATCAATTCAAAAGTGTTTATCCAATCAATCCGAGGAACGGCAATTCGCAACATTAGAAGATATTTTACAAAATAGACCGATTTATAATGAAGACCGGAAAAATGAAGAAGAAAATGAACGGTTTGAATCCATCATTTCCTTCCCCAATTTCTTGCTTCAAGTGAATGCGGCTTGGAGAAGGTCGGAGGAAAAAGATTCATCCCTTGATGACAAAAACCTCTTGGACAACTTATCAAGGGCTTGGGAAAACGCTGATGCAGCAAAAGATTTTTTATTCCATTTGCTAAAATGCCGTGTATTATTTGATAAATATATCGTGAAACGCGAATATGCCCGGACTTATAAAGAAGATGGAAGATGGTCACTGCAACGGTTAAAAAAATATGATAATAATAAGCCGCAATATATCAACACTTTCGGTGATGAGGAGAGCAAACAAAATAAGCTTATTAAGACGCTGCAAGCTTGTTTGCGGATTACGTATACATCGCCCAAAACGATGCATTGGATTACCGTTGTTTTGAAAAATTTATCGGAGGACGAAAATTGCAATCTGCTTGAGATTCTTGAAAATTACTGTAAAGAAAAAGTAAAAGCATCCAATTACCAGAATGCCAGTGGATTCGAATTTGAAAGAATTGTATTCACTTATCTTGATTATCTGCTATATAAAAACGGATATTCGTATAAGAATAAGAGAATCATCGCACCGATGGATGATTGGGAGGTTCAATTCAGAAATTCGATTGAACATTTCTATCCGCAAAAGCCAATTAACGAGGAAATATGGGAGAAAAAATACTTGGATGATTTTGGGAACTTGGCATTAATGAATGTATCAGATAACTCAACCCTTTCCAACTTACCACCAGACTATAAAGTACGTTATGAAAAGTTAATGAAACAAAGTTTGAAACTCAAAATTATGGAGAAAATGACCAAGATTGATCATTCAAGTTGGACAAAAGAAAAAGTGGAAGAACATAGAGAAGAAATGTTTAAGATTTTAAAGAAAAATATATATTGATTAGTTACAAAAGCGACAGAGCTCCATTCGCTCTGTCGCTTATTTTTCTTATTTATTTTTTGAATCGCCAAGCAAGTGGAATTGGAATCCTGCTTCTTTCCATTTTTCGCGATCCAAGCAGTTTTTCGTGTCGAGCACGATTTTGTGTTTTGGTGTGATTGTTAATGGGTTGTATTCTTTAAATTCTTTATGGTCTGTTAATACTAATAAAATGTCTGCGTCATTTACTGCTTCTTCAAAGTTTTGTGTTTGTGTTGGATGGTTATTTTCTTTAATATGCGGGTCGAATGAAACGACTTCTAAGCCTAGTTGTTGAAGTTCGTGGATCACTTCTAATGATGGGCTTTCGCGCATATCATCGACGTTTCCTTTGAATGCAAGACCCAGAACAGCTACTTTGCCGCCCGCAATTTTGTTTTCATTCAAGATTTTTTGTGTTTTTTGCGCTGTGAATAGTGGCATTCCGTCGTTAATGTTGCGAGCTAGGTGAATCATTTGGGCTTTATCTCCACCAAGTTCCACCAAGAACCATGGGTCAACGGCAATGCAATGTCCACCAACACCTGGTCCTGGGAAGTGGATGTTTACACGTGGATGGAAGTTCGCATAGTGAATGGCTTCCCAAATGTTTACATCAAGTTCTTCCGCTAGTTTTGCTAATTCGTTAGCGAATGCAATGTTTACATCACGGTATGTATTTTCCATGACTTTGACCAGTTCCGCAGTTGTGGCGTCCGTTAAATGGATTGGGCCTTTTACGAATAGTTCGTAAAGTTCTTTTGTCAATTCTGCAGATTTTTTATTGATTCCTCCGATGATGCGGCCGTTGTTGATTAATTCTTCAAAGATGCGTCCCGGAATTACTCGTTCTGGAGAGTGAGCAACATATAGTTCTGTTCCAATATCTAATCCAGATTTAACGAGTTCAGGTATCATCACACGTTCCACAGTTTTTGGTGGAACAGTAGATTCCAAGATAACAAGATTTCCTTTTCTTAAATAAGGAACGATTGATTTTGTTGCTTCACGTACATATTCAAGGTTTGCTGTTTTATCTGCATTAATAGGTGAAGGAACCGCCACAATGAAAACATCTGCTTCTTGCGGTGTTGTGGAAGCTGTTAAGTACCCTTCATCTACCGCTTTATTCAGACGTTCTTGTAAGCCTGGTTCTTCGATATGTAATTTTTTCTCTTGAATGCTTCGAACAGCAGCAGGGTTTACATCGACCCCGTGCACTTTTACTCCGTAATTTGCAAAAGTAACCGCAGTTGGTAATCCGATGTATCCTAGTCCGATTACACACATTGTTTTGTTCATATGAATCGTTACTTCCTTTCGAGTTTCAAGAACGAGAGGGAGCTGTTCTTTTAAGGATGCACTTTTGTTTTGGGGAATTTTGATTATTAAGCGCGTTTTAAATAACTAGTGATGCTCCGAGACTCGTTTTGTTTAGAATGTCTGATAGTGTTGTTTTTCATTTTTGTCCTGCGATTACAAGTATACAACTTTTGAGTGAAACTGTGAATTATTTTCACATTACCTACTCTTTTTTGTGTGGGTACGGTTTAAACTCGTGCATTTGCAAATTCAGCTTGTGTGGATGGTACCTTGGCTTGTGCGGATAGATTACTTGCTTGTGTAGATAGTACGTTGGCTCGTGCGGATAGATTACTTGCTTGTGTAGATAGATTACTTGCTTGTGTAGATAGATTACTTGCTTGTGTAGATAGTACGTTGGCTCGTGCGGATAGATCCTTTACTCGTGTGGATACGGTTCACACTCGTGCATTTGCAACTCCAACTTGTGTGGATGGTACGTTGGCTCGTGCGGATAATACACCCACTTGTGTGGATGATTCCCCGCTTGTGCAGATAACTTCTCTGCTCGTGCGGATAGTTCACCTACTTGTGTAGATAGTACGTTGGCTCGTGCGGATAGATCCTTTACTCGTGTGGATACGATTCACACTCGTGCATTTGCAAATTTAGCTTGTGTGGATGGTACGTTGGCTCGTGCGGATAGATCCTTTACTCGTGTGGATACGGTTCACACTCGTGCATTTGCAAATTTAGCTTGTGTGGATGATTCCCCACTTGTGCAGATAACTTCTCTGCTCGTGCGGATAGTTCACCTACTTGTGTAGATAACTCCACGACTCGTGCGGATAGCACCTCCACTCGTGTACATAACTCCTTAACTTGTGTGGATAGTATTTCCTCTTGTGCAGATATCATCCAACTTGTGTGAATAGCTCCCTTTCTTGTGCAGTTAGAATACCAGTTCGTGTAAATACAATCCTCTCTCAAAAAAAGAGCGTGCATTCATTACTCTGCACACTCTTACAAATTTTATCCATTTATACTTAATTCATATTTACATGCTGTTGTGTTGCCTGTTCGGGATTTACTGTTAGCTTTTAATATTCTAGTTGCTTCGAAACGATTTCTTAATCTTAAGTAGTTCATCGCTTCACTAGGAGATATCGTTTTATTGATCAACATATAATAATCCCTCAAGGCTTTTTCATGGGCGTACATGCTCCGCGTATTACATTTTTCACAATGCCATGTACGTTTGAGTCGTTTCATTGGAATAGTGCCACAATTCGGACATTCTACTCCAGTTCGGATTTCTTGTGGGTTGATGCTGTAATACTGGGTTAGGGGGAAATGGTCCCAAATTCGTTCTTTTGAATATTGAATTAATAATTCTCCTACTTGTTTTGAAGGAATGACTTCTTTTTTTGGCAATGACCAAATGTATTGAATAATACCTCTTCCCATAAATAACGGGTATTTGGAAGGCGGTTTATCGATAATTGCATTGTTATACGGCAATACGATTGCACCATAAATGGGGACTTTGATTTGATGTTGTTCCAAAAATGTTGTTAACGCCAAAATATATTGGTCGATTTGGGCTTCTGGGCTGCGATAGGATAGCTTTTTATCTTCTTTCACGCAAATTAGTTGAGGTGGATTGTTTGTAAAGGTTAGTTCTCCATTGAGATTTTTCACTTCTAAAATAAGGCACCAGCTTGGTGAAATGAGTATAATGTCGATTTGAATCGTGATGATGGATTTAATACTGATGTTATGAAGAATGTAGGTGTTTTTAGGCAATTGATTTTCTGTCAGGATGGTTAGCAAATGTTTTTCTCCGTTTTCTCCAGCTTCTTGCAACGATAATTCTTCTTCGATTTTGAAAGCTTTTTCGTGACCTGGATTTAAGCGTTTGTGAAGAGACTCTAATGCGATTTTGTAATCACTTGTTTTGTATGGTTTGAGCAGCAAATGTTTCCCTCCTTTTTTCTATAAATTAGCAAATGGAAATTGAGAGGGGAATAGTTTGCTGGAAACTTTTATTTTCGCGGAATTTTTGGTGGGAAAATGAAAATTTCAATGTCTCTGGTACTCCGTGAACTACCCCCACTTAATTTTCTAGCGAAAATTTGAAGTGGGGGCTTCCAAAGAAGTTTGACTGCTTTAAGCAATCCTTATTCTTTGAGGCGTGTCCACTTCGCCGCTAGAGCATAAGACACTCAGGTCTACAGCTTTACTTTTCTTTAAGATGTTTAGTGCGCCATTTACATCAGCATTGATTAGTTTGCCGGACTTTGTTCGATACAAACCTCGCTTATTACGTTTGCCACTGAACTTATATTCTTTTGGATTGTCGGCATTATATTCAGGAATCTCATCGCCGTCAAAAAAGCTGGCTTGGGACGTATATGATTCTTCCTGCTTAAAGAATTCAATGCCGTAAAATTCACAAAGATATTCTAGTTTTTCTTTTATATTACCGAGAGGAATATTGACAAAGTTTTGATTTGTCTTTTTTCCTAGATTAATATTGCGTTGCAATGTTTCAGCATAGCCAATGACAAGTTTGCCAATTTGATTTTCAATACAGTAGTTTATGATGTAACGGCAAGTCTTGTTGATATAATCATTAACTTTATTATTGCGATTCATAGCAAGCAAAGCTTGTTTACGAGTTGTACCTTTGATTTTTTGCTTATCTTTAATGCTTTGAAGTCTGGCATTTTCTTTGTTAAACCATTGATTAATACTTTTTAATCTCCGCCCATCAATGATGAACGATCTGCCGTCTGATGTGACACAAGTGGCAAGATTATTTAATCCTAAATCAATCGCCAGTGCTTTTTGGTCATTTAATTCTCTTTGATCTTCAGGCATTTCATATTTATACTGAATCTCAAAGAACCTAGCATGATGCTTAGGAATGATTTCAATCTGCTTAATCTTTTTGTCAAGTAACACAGGCGGAATCGTTATCGTGATAGGCTTATGAGTCTTTTTATACAGATTCGAATACGGTATCGTGAATTTGTTGCCGTCTATACGAATTTGACCAATGATTAGTGAATGAAAGCCATCTTTTTTAAGATATTTTGGGATACTGATAGCCTTGTAGTCATATTTGCCTTGTTTGGCTAGTTTTACTAAGCCAAAGAAAGATTTAAAAGCTTCATTAACCTTTTTTAAAATTTGCTGTGCCATGTTGCTGTTTAACAGCTTATAGTTTTCGTTCGTTTTTGCAAGATGATAGTTTTTCTCATAATTAAGAAATTCCTTGTGTTCAAAATAGTATTGTCTAACATTGTACAATCCGACGTTGTATATGTTCTTGGCAATACGGCACAGTTCTCTAAGAGTCAAGTATTCTTCTTTGGTTAAACCATTTAGCTGTTGTTTGATACAAAAATACATTTTTTTCACCTCCCATCTAACTATATTATACTATACTTTACTGAATCTATATTATTTTCAGTAAATATAGTTAAGGCGATTCATCTCCCACTTACTCCGTTTCACTTCGTTTAAGTGGGAGTATTCTCGCCTAATGAAGATAAAAAACTCACAAACGTCCATTTCTTTCCCGCCTGTGAGTTATTTTTTTCCGGAGTTTAGTAGCATTAAAATGGATTGGGCTTGTTGTAGATGGAGCGCAAGAACTTGTTGTGCCGCCATGGCAAGAATGCTTGCTTTTGTATAGTTCATCATTTCTTTCGCGATATCTGCATCTCTTATTCGAGATTCTGCTGCAGTTAAGTTTTCTGCCGTGTTCACTACATTATTATAAGCATGTTCCATTCGATTTTGATAAGCGCCCAGCCGAGAGCGTTCACTGGATACTTGTTGTAAAGCTTTATCTAAAGCACCAATCGCTTTGTCTGCACCGTCTCTAGTTGTGATGTCGTGATTATCTAGACCAAGGCTGGTGCTATCTACATTGCCAATATAGGTCTCCATATATTGTCCAGCATTCGCACCTAGTTGAATTTTTAATGGATTTGATTCGTAGTCACCGTTTAAGAGAGGGCGCGTGTTGAATTCTGTTTGTTTCGCAATTCTAGTAATTTCTTCTTTCAGTTGTTGGAATTCAAGATCTAAGTGCTTTCGATCATCATCAGTAAGTGTGTCGTTTGCAGCTTCGATTGCTAGTTCACGCATGCGCTGTATGATGGCATGAGTTTCATTGAGAGCGCCTTCTGCCGTTTGAACGAGGGAGATGCCATCCTGTATATTTTTACTCGCCATGTTGAGGCCGCGAATTTGAGCACGCATTTTTTCTGAAATGGCTAGTCCCGCCGGATCATCTGCCGCGCTGTTAATGCGATAACCTGAAGAGATTCGTAATAACGCTTTATTGGCATTCATCCAGTTTTGATGAAGATTATTTAAAATCATCAATCCCGTAGCCGACCATTGCCCCAGCATCGTATTCCTCCTTTCTTATAGCGAAGGTTCTATTGATATTCATATCGGTTTTTTTCAATGAATTTTTATGAGAGAATTAATAATTTTATTATTCATTGAATAGATTGGTTGAAATTAGGTTTAATAATTGGTTTATTGGGATATGCTGTCTCCCAAGGAGGGATTTGTCATGAAAGATATGAAACTTTCTTTCGAAGATTGCTTGTTTGGAATTATTGGTTCAGGGATTGCAGTGAGTGTACTTTATTTCTTTATCTCGTAATATTAGGTAGCGTTTTAGTAGATGCGCAGTAAGCCGATGTGGTTCTGGCTGAGGGAATTTATTGGGATTATGTACAGTTTCTTCCGTGCAGGGGGATGTCTGATTGTGTAGATAACATTTCTTCTTGTGCAGATATGCTTTTTGCTCGTGTAGATAATTCCCCTGCTTGTTCGTTTACTACTTCCTCTTGTGCATTTGGATGTTTCACTTGTGTGGATGGCAATCTTACACGTGCAGATAACTCTTTCGCTTGTGCATATAATAACCCTGCTCGTGCGTTTACTACTTCCGCTTGTGCAGATAGCCCCTGCTCGTGTGGATAATTCCCCTGCTTGTTCGTTTACTACTTCCTCTTGTGCATTTGGATGTTTCACTTGTGTGGATGGCAATCTTACACGTGCAGATAACTCTTTCGCTTGTGCATATAATAACCCTACTCGTGCGTTTACTGCTTCCGCTTGTGCAGATAGCCCCTGCTCGTGTGGATAATTCCCCTGCTTGTTCGTTTACTACTTCCTCTTGTGCATTTGGATGTTTCACTTGTGTGGATGGCAATCTTACACGTGCAGATAACTCTTTCGCTTGTGCATATAATAACCCTACTCGTGCGTTTACTGCTTCCGCTTGTGCAGATAGCCCCTGCTCGTGTGGATAATTCCCCTGCTTGTTCGTTTACTACTTCCTCTTGTGCATTTGGATGTTTCACTTGTGTGGATGGCAATCTTACACGTGCAGATAACTCTTTCGCTTGTGCATATAATAACCCTACTCGTGCGTTTACTGCTTCCGCTTGTGCAGATAGCCCCTGCTCGTGTTGATAATTCCCCTACTTGTGCATTTACCACTTCCGCTCGTGCATTTGGATGTTTCACTTGTGTGGATTGCAATCTTACATGTGCAGATAACTCTTTCGCTTGTGCATATAATAACCCTACTCGTGCGTTTACCACTTCCGCTTGTGCAGATAGCCCCTGCTCGTGTGGATAATTCCCCTGCTTGTTCGTTTACTACTTCCTCTTGTGCATTTGGATGTTTCACTTGTGTGGATGGCAATCTTACATGTGCAGATAACTCTTTCGCTTGTGCATATAATAACCCTACTCGTGCGTTTACCACTTCCGCTTGTGCAGATAGCCCCTGCTCGTGTGGATAATTCCCCTGCTCGTGCATTTACCACTTCCACTCGTGCAGATAGTTACCTAACTCGTGTAGATATCTCCTTCTCTTGTGTGAATAACATTACTTCTTGTGCGGATATTTCCCCTACTTGTGCAGATAACTCTTATAGTGGGGCTTAATACATAGCATATTGTAAGGATTGATTTCACCAAAGCCTAAAATGCCTCATCATCTAATTAAAAATATAAGCACCTTCAATTTTTCAAATCGAGGTGCTTCATCATTGACTCTTATTCACTTTACTTCCTCCGTTAACTTCTTGCAATTTCCTACTCATCTGTTCTCCATATTTTTCTTTTTCGCCACTAATTCATAAAATCTTTGTTCGTCACGATTGGATAACGCTTCATCGATCAATCGATCAATATTTTCAGACTCCAATGAGCGGATGAGGTGATTCACTTCTGCGTTTTCTCCATGCGGGACGATATTGATTGTTTCTGATTTGTTGGCTGCTTCTTCAAGTATTGGCGCCAAATGTTCATGGATGTTGGATATCAATAGAAGCTGGTATAACGGCAATCGAAGAAAGCGATTTCCACGTTGGAAAACAAAAATTTCCGATAAATTTTCGATTTGCATCGTTTTTATGTTAACAATGATTTCTTTTCCTTCGATGGGTACAAAGTGAAACAGTTCGTTGTCTTTCATAATGGAAAAATATTGATAAGCAAAGACGAGACGCAATGTTTCCCCCGAGGCTTTCGTATAAAAAGGTTTCATATATTGGACATGGATCATACCTATCCCTCCTATATTGAATCTCTCTCTTTTTATTAGCCCGAAGTTGATGAAACGAAACTTTTTATTCGTAATCCGCAACTTGGAACTTTATTAGGGTTTTCCAAAAAAGCTTATGTTTAAACTCGAATGATACAAATCACAATTTCTAAATAATTCCAATCACTTATTCAAAAGAAAGAGTTTTTAATGATAAAGCTTCCATTAAATATTGCTTAATGTATCATACGAATTTTGCTTTCCACATATTCCCCGCTTTTTATTTGGATGATATTCATATTTTTCCCCAAATTCCCCTTCTTCATCCAAGGAATCATCAGTTTTTTGTATAAAATTTACAGAAGCAGTAAATAAATGGCGATTATAAGGAGTTCATATCATTTCTATTTATTTTAATCTCATTTTCAGATAATTTATCATTATTTTATACTATTTTTCTGAAAATTCATAATAATTTATACCGTTTTATAAAAAACTATTTTATTCAACTCAAGTCTGCTAATTTTATGTGACGACCGCAATTGCGAAAGTTTCAAAGGACAAGTCTTATCAAACACTAAATGCCGTGTTAAAATGAAGGGAAAGACTTTTTTTAGGAGCGAATGTAATGGTATTATCAGTTGCACATATTGCAGAAGAGCAAGAAAAATTTATTCGCCAAACATTACGAACTATTGAGAGAGAGTTGCATCCTTCTGTCACAGAGGATGAAGAGATAATAAGGAGGGCTCTTTTTGCTGTTCGAAATCAATCAGTTGTTTTCCATCGATACGTTTCTGTTTTTTCCGTCCTTACTACAACTGTAAAAGATGTGCACCCAACAGAAGTGACGATTGATTTTCTCAGCAACTCCATCACTTGTACATGCCCGAATAATGGCTGGTGCCGACATAAGGTAAGCGTTCTATTGTCGTTATATCAACATATTGATTCCGTTCAAGAATGGATTAGCAATTGGCGTTCGAAAAAATCGGTTAATTTGCAGGCTCTTGCCAATGTTCGCACCCCTGATAATTGGTTGAAAATGGTCGATGAAGTGCTTAGCCATTATTTGGAGGGGGCGGATGAAATTCCTAGCTTCCTCTATTTAAATATTGCAGAAAACGCATTGGAAAAATTAAATAAGCAGATTCCTTTTGAACGGGAATGGCAACCGATTTACCGCTTATTTATGGAACTTGCTGTTGTTTATCAATTATCTCGCCATTTCACTGATTTAGAGTCAGAATTTCATGTCGACCATTACCAACACTTTTTTGATAAACGATTTCAATCTATCCAAAAAATCGTCCGCGAAATCTCTGGAAAATCCCGTCTTTTCGTAACAGATCCGTTCTTTGATAAAATGCAAAGCATGCTTCGAGAAGTAATGCTTGAACGGGAAGGTTTTGTAAGTAGAAGAATGAATCTGTACTTACTGTTTTGGGATGAAGTGTTTTATGAGAAGAGACGGGTGTTAGAAGAATTAATTTTTCTTCAAGAGCAAAAGCATACTAAAATACCAGAACTTTTGATTGTATTCTATATTATTTTAAAAAATCATTCGGCATTAGAAGAAAATATGCGTCATATTCGTCCAGACCATTTAGGACTGTATATAGGATTGGTGAAGTTTGCTTATTCCAAGCAAAATGAACGAGCAGGGGAAATCCTCTTGAGAGGCATTCTTCCGTTTTTAGAGGCAAATATTCAAAAAGTTCAACCTGCCTTTCGTCCCTATGTTGTTTCATCCATTTATTCGTTATATGAAAAAATGGATTTAACAGAAGATGAGGAGCTTTTATTATACTCTTCTTTTGGAAAAGACGGGGTTCAGCCGTATTCGGAATATTTATTGAAACAGAAACGATATGAAGAATGGGTGGCATTGCAACAATTGTACCCTTCTTCAATTGAGTATTTAGAATTTTACGGGTTAAAGGAAGTCGTGGAAGAAGCTCCAGCAGTGGTTCTTCCGTTATATCATTTTTATGCGATGGAGGAAATTAAGCAAAAGTCGCGGCTTCATTACAAACAGGCCGTTCGAATTTGGAAAAAGATGAAAACTGCTGCGAAAAAAGCGGGAAAAATGAATTTTTGGGAAGAATATATTGCTTCCATTCGCAACCAGTATAAAAGACTCCGCGCATTGCAGGAAGAATTGGAGAAAGGAAATTTATTTATATGAAAGATTTGCAATTAAGGAAAGTATCCAAACATACTCCTTTCGCAACCGTATATCAATTATCATTCGAACAACTGATGCAGGGATTGTACGCTGTTAGGGCTTTCGAAAACGGCTCTGTTGTTTCAGGAGAAAAATTAACATCGGCTTTCTTTTTCCGTTACGAACCAAACTTTTACGGTTTGCATGCTGAATTTAAGGGAGAGGCGCTTTTGATTACAGCTGTTGAATTGTTGGAATGCCTTTCCCCACAGTTCAAGCACCCTTTTGTGCATTTTGTAGGAGCAACAGAGGAAGATGCTTTATTGCTTGATAGTATCGAGCAAGCGCAAATGCTGTGGAACTCCCCTTCCCTATGGAATAATGTAGAAATGGTTGAGGATGAAATAGTCGTTCATTTACTCAATGGTGAAAGTGATCTGCAGAAGGAGTTTTTAACGACTGCAATCTATCAAAAATTGGCAAATCGGGGCTTACAACTTTCCGACGTACCATCACTTATTCCTTTCTTTAAAGAAGGTGGCTGGCCGCTGCAACCGGATCGAACTGTTGGTCATTTGAAAGTAGCACTTCGCTTGAATGAGCCGGAAGAAGATTCTGAGGAATGGTTATTGGAAACCGTAATTCTTTCATCCAGTTCGTCGAAACATTGGACGCCAGCAGTACGGAAGCGGCATCTGCCTATGAATAAGGCGCTTCCTGATAAGTGGAAGAACTATTCGGAAGAGATTAGGCAAACGCAAAAGCAAATGTTGGAATTGTTGATGTTGGATAATGTATCCGATGAATCATTTTTGCATATGCCATTAAGCGATGCCGAGGTGAGAACCCTTCTCCGCGATAAATTTGTAAAGTTAACGGCCTTAGGATTCGAAGTGATTCTTCCGGGCTGGTTGAAAGAATTAAGAAAAACGAAAATGCGAGTTCGTGTGAATGCGCAAAGTGGTTCGCAAAAATCGATGGCTGGGCTTGATGATATTTTATCTTTCCGATGGGAGTTGTCAGTCGGAGGAGAAAAAATTAGCCCGGAAGAGTTTCGCAAAATTGTTGATGAAAAGCGGGAATTTATTCGAATCGGAAATGAATGGTTCCGCATGGATGCCGATTGGATGACGAAAGTGCGAGAATTAATGGACAAAGCTGAAAAAGAAAATTGGACCGTAAAGGAATTAGTTTTCCGCGAGATACCAGAGGAGCTTTTAAATCCATCGTTGGAAGAAGAGGAAGATGCAGAACAGGACGATCCGCTCTTTGCTTTTGAAATGCAGCGTTCATTGCAGGCCTATGTGAATCTGTTGCAAGAAAAACAAGGATTGCCTTCTGTGAAATTGCCTAAATCTTTGAACGCAACGTTGCGGCCTTACCAACAACAAGGGTTTGAATGGCTCGTATTTATGCGAAATCAACAATTTGGGGCTATATTAGCTGATGATATGGGGCTTGGAAAAACGGTACAGCTCATTAGTTATGTTCTGCATTTATATGAAGTGTTGCAGGAAAAGAAACCGACGCTCATTGTTTGCCCGACTTCCGTTTTAGGAAACTGGCAGAAGGAATTAGCGCGGTTTGCTCCGACGTTAAAAGTTCATACTCATTATTCTTCTAGCCGTTTGAAAGATGAAGAATTTCATCATTTCTTGTTAAAGGAATCGCCTCAAGTGGTTTTATCCACATACGGAACCATTTCACAAGATGTGGAGTTTTTGGATTCTATCGATTGGGCAGTGGTGACGTTGGATGAAGCCCAAAATATTAAAAATATGCAAACGATGCAGTCGAAAGCAATTCGCCGCTTACATGGCGACCATCATATTGCGTTGACAGGAACGCCTATCGAGAATCGTTTATCTGAATTGTGGGCGATTTTTGATTTTATCCATCGAGGGTATTTAGGAAGTTTCAAGAAGTTCCAAGACGAGTTTATTGTGCCAATCGATCGTGAAGATTCTGACCAGCATAAAACGAGGTTGCGTGCAAAAATTCGTCCATTCTTGTTAAGAAGAACAAAAAATGATCCAGAATTACAGTTAAATTTACCGGATAAGCAAGAGACGAAAGAGTTTTGTCCGCTAACAGAAGAACAAGCCGCCCTTTATGAAGGCTACATTCAAGAGTCATTGGCAGGCTTGGAGCAAATGTCTCCTTTCGAACGCAAGGGGCGCATTTTGCAGATGTTGAGCAAGTTGAAGCAATTGTGCAACCATCCTGCTCTTTATTTGAAGGAACCATTTAGTGATGCACGAATCATGCTAGAGCGTTCTATGAAGTTAAAGCGCATCGTTGAATTGACACAGGAAATTGTTGAGCGAGGCGAGCAGTGCTTGATTTTCACTCAATATATTGGCATGGGACACTTGTTGCAACATTGTTTTTTCGAGCTGTTTGATTGGGATGTGCCGTTTTTGACGGGAAGTATGCGTAAAGAACAGCGGGATGCTTTAGTTGAAGCCTTTCAAGCTGGAGATTTTCCTATTTTCCTACTGTCATTAAAAGCGGGGGGAACTGGTTTAAATTTGACGGCCGCTAATCACGTCTTGCATGCGGATCGTTGGTGGAATCCTGCCGTGGAAAATCAGGCGACGGACCGTGCTTATCGCATTGGCCAGACGCAATTTGTTCAAGTGCATAAGTTTATTACAATTGGGACGATTGAGGAGAAAGTCGATCAAATGCTGGAGATGAAATCCGCATTATCTGCAGAATTAATTCAGTCAAGTCAATGGCTGACGGAGCTAGAGGAAGATAAATTGATGGAATTGCTTAGGTTAGGGTAAGCAATAAAATTGTGATTGGAAAGGGTGCCTGGCACTCCTAGTATCCAAATAGAGATGCCTGGCACAAAAAAATCCGAAGCATGTTGCCTCGGACAAAGTTTGGGAGGAAGAAGATTGGTCGAATTCTGATTTCCTCGTTTATCCGTTTATAGCCTCACTGTATTCAATTGTGGATTAATCGAACATGATAGATTCTTATTCCATGCACTGCTGGGCGGTCACAATCCAGCAGTGTTTTTTTATCACCTCCAAAAACTTTTATTGCAATCATTTCCCTATTATTATCAATCCATTGCCTTCCGTTAATAAATTGCACCCTTCTACTATGTTTACCCGGAATCCTTTTACTTTTTCATCCTTATAGCCTTTTCCCATTTTTAAATGACATGTTGCCTACTTAATAAACCATCTTACTTTCTTCAACCCATTCCTCATTTTAGAGACTCTCACGTAACTGGTAATCCTTCTTCAGTTTCAGGAAGTACAAAATCTTTTTCAACTTCCGATTGCTTATTGGTTGGAGACTTTAGTAAGTAAAATCGGACCTCATCGGCAACGACTTCCGTACTAAACACTTTGAAATTCTCCTTATTAATATAGGAGCGTGATTGCAATCGCCCGTTGACTCCGATTAATGATCCCTTTCCGCAATATTGGACGATGCGTTCTGCTAATTTCCCCCATGCAGTGCATAAAACAAAATCCGCATCCACATCACCCTGATGATTGCGATAATTGCGATTAACAGCTACGACAAAGCTCGTGGCTACACGGTTTTCTGCAAATTCCCGAAGAACTGGATCTTTCGTTAATCGCCCGACTAGTCCGACATGATTCATCATTTCACCTCCTTTTTCTCCATCATATCGATTGCGCCTATTTTTGACAAAATAGCAAAATAAAAGAATGAGCCCTTTTTCTAATCCAAAATTTCCTTTTCGATATAGAATAAATGTTTGCAAAAATGCCAATACACTAGATTATTACAATGATTATCCGCATTTTCCAAAAATGGTCAAAATAAAAATTTAGCAGTTTTCTCATTTTATTTTTACACATCACCCTATGTTATACTTAATTAATAGTTGGGAGGTAAATTCAATGAAGACTTTCAAAATGATTTCCTTTCAATTGGATCTGGAGGGGATTGAGGTTCCACTGATTGATGGAATTACTATAAATCAAGAAAATAAAGAAAAAACGTGGATTTTGGAACTGTTTATTGAAAAACAATATCGAGAGTTGTTAGAAAAATATTTAGATTCAAAAGAATTCTTTGATGTGCAAGTGACGATTACTTCTCCGGATAATGAACCAGCACCTTTTACGGTGAAAGTGGAATCCATTGAAGAGTTTGAAGACCGAATTTCAATCTTATTGAAAGGCCATTTACGCGTTGTGCGATTAAAATATGCGGAGCAATTGTTACAATCTTTGCTGGAGAAAAACTTGTCCAATGAGGAATTATTAAGTGAATTTAAAAAAGGAATGCGCGAGCGTCCGCGGTTGAAGGGGTAAAATTAGCACCGCGATTTATAGGAGAGGGTCTTTTGCAGTTGACAAATCCTTTTTTATAAACACATGTTGAAGCCCTGCGCTTATATTTACAGATTTTGCTAAAAACAAAGGAGCTATCGCTTTGTGGATAGCTCCTGCATCAGTAAGGGGATTATACGAGGATTATTCATCTTTTGTATCGCGGTCTCTGATATCTCTAGCGTCTTCGATGACATCTTCTTGGTTGCCGCGTTCATCCCCGCGAACTCCTTTATCGTCAGGGATGACATCATTATTGTCCAATACGCCATTGTTATCTTGGACTCCATCATTGATACCATCATTATTCAGATCGACATCATTATTTCTAGTGTCATTGTCAAGCGTTTCGTCGACTCCCTTTCGAACATCATTGATGCCTTCCCGAACGCCTTCACCTACATCTTCTACACCTTCTTTTAAGCCATCCCCAACATCATTGATAGCGTCTTCATCGCCATTATTATTACAGCCCACTAATAAAGAAGACCCTAACAATAAGGCACAAAGGGTTGGTTTCCACATAAAAAAATTCCCTCCTTTCTTCGCTAATCGTCACTACTCGTGACTGATTTTAATTTGTGCGAAATAAGAGGGAACTATCCATTATCTATTTTAGAACTTTCTCCATATTATAGGAATAATGCGTGGGCGTTATTTTTGCTTCAATTGCTCTTTCAAAAGCTGTTCTACATAATTCGCTTCCGCCTTGCAGCCGTATGTGTAATTTGTGCCAAGCTCTTTTTGCATTTTTTCAATTGATTCGATCTGTTTCTTTGTTGGCTTTTCACTTAAAATTTTAGCGATTACTTCATCAATTTTTTGTGCAATTTCTTCATGGAATTCTGGGCTCAGCAAGATTTCCTGCGGTACTTTTTCAAACCATGCTGCATTTTCTAGAAAATACTGTTGCCAATTGGCAATAAAGTCTTCCATTGAAAAGCGCTCTTCGTCCCAACCGATGCTGGCCAAATATTGCTCGAACGCCGTAGAAATGGATCGAGTAATACTGATTTTTACGCCCGATGATAGCTGTTTATACATTCTAAAATTAAACCTCCTACGTTTAAAAAAGCCAAGGGTGCGTATACTTGTATCTAAATAAAAATTCAACTTTTATATTCTATCTCTATTGTTAAAATTTTTCAAATTAGGAGTCATTTCAACAAATTTTACCTTTGTACTAAAGGTTGTCACAGTTCCGATGTTTTTATTCCTTTGATTTTTGCACTTCTTTTACGAAAGTTTATTTTGCCTTTGGAGCTTCCGGGCCGATTGCAAATAAAATATCCGCTTCTGCTACGAGTTCGCCATCTACAGTTGCAACGCCATGCCCTTTTCCCATTGTGCCGCGCAATTTGACAAATTCTACTTCCAATTTTAATTGATCACCTGGAACTACTTGACGTTTAAATCGGGCATTGTCGATTCCTGTTAAAAATGCCAATCTTCCTTTGAATTGCTCGGAGTTTAATAATGCAACGCCCCCGACCTGTGCCATTGCTTCTACAATTAATACACCAGGCATAACGGGATAGCCTGGAAAGTGCCCATTAAAGAAAGGTTCGTTAATGGAAACGTTTTTAATTCCAACAGCACGTTTGCCCTCTTCAACTTCAAGAATACGGTCTACTAATAAAAATGGATATCTATGTGGCAAAATTCCTTGAATTTGTTCAACACTTAACATATGAATCCCCCCAGTTATTCAAAATAAAACAAACGAAAGTAGTGGCTGCTTTTGGACGCAAGATGTCCTTTTATGTCGATTGGCACATTAGGCAAGACGCACATGTTTTTCATCGAAAACATTTGTAGAAACACCTAAAGACATGTCGTTAATGAAATTTGGATAATTGGACTCGTTCAATTCTTATAAACAATGAAATGACAAGACAACCATATGTTTCTATTCACATCGCATAATAGGACAATGTGGAAAGAAAGGATGGAAGTCTCCTCCTATTTGAATTCATCTTTCCACTAATAGAAAATACCTATTCAATTCCGTTTATAATGTCAAGGATGTGTTGATACGTTTCCCATTTTAACGCATCTAATGGGTTGCCGTCACCAATTACGCCGAATCCAATCATTAGTCCAAAAACGCTTGCAAGCAATAGAAGAACTAGCACAATGACGATTCTAAGCCATATAGGAATCAATCTTGTGCGATAAATTTTAAATTTTGGATGTTTCTCATTGCGATCTTGGCGTCTCGCTCTTTTTTGAGGGATGTCCTGATTCGACAAAGTAGAGCCACTTTTCATTTCGTTTGCCATTTTCTATTTCCCCTATTTTCTTAGAAGTATTTCAATATTAACGTATTCCATTGATTAATCCTAACATTTGATCTGCAATGGTAATCGCTCGGGAATTAAACTGATATGAACGTTGCGCTTGAAGTAAATTTGTCATTTCTTTCGTTAAATTAACGTTAGACATTTCTAATTTTTGATTTTCAAGACCGATATTTTCTCGCCCAAATCCTACTAAGTTTGTTAATATATCATTCTCATCATACCCTAATTCGTCTAAATTTGCAGGTATCATTATGTATAAGCCTGTTTGCTCCATTACTTGCGGTAAATGAATTTCTGTAACACCTAGTAAAAATGATTGTTCATCACCATTTATAAATTTGACTTGCAATGTGCCATTTTCATTGAGAATGAATTTTTCTACATCGTCTCTAAAGATAATAGGATTGCCATAGCTGTCTGCTACTGCATAACCGTCAGCATTTACGAGCATCACTTGTCCATCTTCGACAGGCGTAACATAAAAGTTACCTTGACGAGAATAAACCATATTGATTTCATTGTTTTCATTTGGCATTAAGATATTAAAATATTGGCGTTCTTTTGTAAATGCAAAGTCTAAATCCCTGTCTGTGTTTTGCAATGATCCTTGTGCATTGTTTGTTTGAATTTGCGAAATTTTAGCACCAACACCGTAGCGAATGCCTGGTGGCGTCAATCTTGGGGCTTGTTCATCCTTGCGAGTGTTCAAGTATTCTTGGTAAAGCATTTCTGAAAAACGAGCTTCTTTCGCTTTGTAGCCAGCAGTGTTGACATTCGCAATATTATTGCTAATCGTATCGATTTGATGTTGGACTTGATGTAATGAGTTTGTTGCAGTGAGCATTGTTCGGAGCATCCTTAACTTCCTCCTTATACTTTACCAATTTCGTTTACTGCTTTTTCCATGCTTCTGTCATATGCTTGAAGTACTTTTTGATTTGCTTCAAAGGCACGGTAAGCTGTAAGTAATTCGGTCATTGCTTGTGCAGGATCTACATTGGAACCTTCCAAGAATTTTTGTTTAATAGCGAAAGTGATATTTCCTTGTGCGAAAGCAGATGGCAACGCTTGTCCATTTTGAGTACGGAATATCCCGTTATTTTGTTTTACAAGTTCGTTGGCATTTTCTACAAAGGCTACACCAATTGTTGCGATTTGTTGATTGTTAACGTATACGGCACCGTTGTCAGCGACTTGGAAATCTTCATTCGGTAGTTGGATGCGAGCGCCTGTTTCAGATAGAACATAGTATCCGTCTCCAGTGACTAAATATCCTTGTCCATCTAATGTAAAGTTTCCGTTTCTCGTATACGCTTCGCCACCATCCGGATGAGCTAAACGGAAAAAGATATTGCCTCCTGCTGGGATGTTTCCGTTTACTAAAGCGAAATCCGTATTTAAATTCGTTTCGTACACATCGCCTTGTGTAAAATTAGGCATTGTCTCTTGCAAGTAGATACCAGTTGAAATTGTGCCAATTTGTTGGATTTGGTTTAAATTTAACCCTTTTTTCGTAGGAACGTTTGTGTCATCAATGGCAGATAAAAGCATTTCAGGAAATGAACGAATCGACGTTTGTTCAGCTTTGAATCCCGGTGTATTCACATTTGCCATATTGTTTGTTAAAATTTCCGTTTTTCTCTGCTGTGCAAGCATGCCGGATGCTGCAGTGTATAATCCTTTAAACATCTCATTCACCTCTTTTTAGCAGCTGGTTCATTTTTTCTCTTCTTTAATATATCGGCGAAAAGTCGCAAATAACTATAGTCCGTTTTTCGCTTTTCTCTAGTTTTGGTAGATGATGTTCAATTCATGTATTGATTAACTATTTGTTTCGGACGTATGATTAGGTTATCGTTTTGATTTACATTTCCAATAAAAATACTTGCTTTACAATTTGTAATTCAAATTTATTTTTTAGATTGTAGGCGGTTTTTCATCATAAATTATAGTTTTGAACCAGGTGAACGATCAATGTTGTCTAGCATGATGCCTGTACCAATTGCAACACAGTCCATTGGATTTTCTGCAATGAAGACTGGTACTTTTAATTCTTGCATGAGCAATTGATCAATGCCGTGAAGTAATGCACCGCCACCAGTTAAAATGACGCCTCTGTCAATAATGTCCGCAGATAGTTCTGGCGGAGTCTTTTCCAATACGTTTTTTGCTGATTGAACAATCAATGCAACGGATTCGTGCAACGCTTTTTCAATTTCAGATGAATGAATGGTAATCGTGCGGGGTAAACCTGTTACCATGTCACGGCCGCGAATTTCCATTGTTTCATCGCGACTGCCAGGAAATACAGTTCCAATGTTGATTTTAATTGCTTCTGCTGTACGTTCACCGATTAATAGTTTATATTCTTTCTTTATGTATTGTAGTATATCGTTATCAAATGTATCTCCTGCTACTTTAATAGATTCGCTCGTCACAATATCTCCCATTGAGAGTACAGCTATATCTGTCGTACCACCGCCTATATCGACTACCATGTTACCACTTGGTTGGAAAATGTCCATGCCTGCACCAATTGCAGCCACTTTTGGTTCTTCTTCTAAATAAACTTTTTTTCCACCTGATTTTTCAGCAGCTTCACGAATTGCTTTTTGTTCAACGCTTGTAATGTTTGTAGGACAACAAATTAAGATGCGAGGTTTTGAGAAGAAGCCTTTTACGTCAAGTTTGTTGAGGAAGTGTCTTAACATTGCTTCTGTCAAGTCGAAATCTGCGATGACTCCATCTTTAAGCGGACGAATTGCAACGATATTTCCTGGAGTACGACCTACCATTTTTCTTGCTTCTTCACCAACTGCAAGCACTTTATTTGTTTTTTTGTCGATAGCTACGACAGAAGGTTCATTTAACACAATTCCTTTACCCTTCACGTAAATCAGTACGTTAGCCGTTCCTAAGTCGATCCCTATATCTTTAGAAAACATGATAATCTAATTTCTCCTTCCAAATTATTGCGACTCTAACGTTCAATATATTACACATTATCTAGAATATTTTATCATATAAAAAATCTAATTACATCTAAATTATGGGTATTTTTGACTTTTTTCAACCTATTTCAATTTCTTTGTTCATGTAAGATTCCTTTTTATTTTTTGTTGGATTTTGCGATGTGTACATTCAGTATGTGAAAATGAAAAAGCATTCAGCCTGACTTTATGCAAAGCCAAACTAAATGCCTTTTCATTGTTTTTTTTGGGACTGCCACTTTCTACGTGTTGCCTCGCCCCCTCGCAAATGACGAACGGATTTGTGATAGGCTAATATTTCTCTCACTTCTTTTGCCAATTCCTCATTTACTAGTTGTAATCGTTCCGTTAAGTCTTTGTGCACCGTACTTTTTGAATATCCTGTCATTTTCGCAAGGACTCGAACCGTCTCACCCGTTTCCACAAGCAGCTTTCCCAGTCGAACGCAACGGTGCCGAATATGCTCGTGCACGTTCTCTTCCTTTCTATCGGATATAAGAAAGTGCAGTTTTACTAACAATAAACAATCTATTTCGACGTTTTTCTGATACATGTATTTCATTGACGTTTGCAATTAGCGATTTAACGTTTATTCACAATATGTATGTTTCGCATTTTTCAGAACTTTTTTTCCCAGGAAAGTACAAAAGCGCAGCCCAATAAGACGGAATTTGTCTTTCAGGCTGCGCTTTTATCCTTTAGAAGTTTAAATAATTTCTTGGGTTTACATGTTTTCCATCTTCTAACACCTCAAAGTGAAGATGGATGCCGGCAGTTGGATTCCATTCGTTTTCAATCGTAGTTGCGATTGGTTGGCCTTGTTCCACTAAGTCCCCTTCTTTTACAAGGATGTCAGATACGGAACTATAGTGGGTTTCCATTCCGTTAGGGTGTGCGATGATAATTTTATTTCCAGTGAAAGAATCGAGTTTCACTTCTTTCACTTCACCGCTCATTGCAGCTAGTACTTCAAATGGCTCGTTGTTAATAGAAATTGACAATCCTGATGATGTTGAGAATGTTTGATCAAATACTAATAGTGCATTTTCACGTGTTTTTGCATCCGCATTCATGTCATAGAAGTCTTGTAATACTTTTACGTTTTCTAGTTGACTTTCATCAAAAGGATATTTTAGTGTTTCTGTTCGTGCATTTGTTTCGATGACTGGTGATTCATCTTGTACAGTTGGTTCGTTCACCGTTTCATTTTCATCTTCACGAGTGAGTGCTGAATAAGTGAAAATTAAACCAATGAGTACTACTGCAATGCCCCCGTATATTGTTGGCCAAAACCATGGTTTTTGCTGCCAGTTTGTTTTTTGAGAAGTTTTATTTTGTTTGTTGTTATCTTCTCTCATATGTTCATCACCTCTAAATGAAGGATGAACAAGTTTTGGAATTTCTAAACTATATTTTTGGAAAATTTCACTATTTTTTGCATATTATTTTTTCGCTCGTAATATTTGTTTATTAGCGTATGAGTTTAGGTCAATTTGTTCCAGAGTTTGATGATTGTTGAACTGCCCGTTAGTTGTTGATGTTAAATGCTTTTATTTTTTACACATCATTTTTTCAATGGTTGTGCCTTTGTAATAATGTGAAAGAATTTCATGAGCTGATCTTCCTTGTTTAGCCATCGCATCAGCTCCATATTGGCTCATACCAACACCATGTCCGTAGCCTTCTGCTGTGATTTCAATTTTGTCATTCACAACTTGTATGGTGAAATCTGTTGAGCGTAAATCAAGCAATGTTCGAAAATCACGACCTGTCCATTCTTTATTGCCAGCAATTACTTTTTCTACCCTCCCAGTATTGTTTTGTTTCGTACGGATTTTTTTAATATCTTCGAGCGTCATGTTGACCTTTAATAGTTTATTCCATTCTACTAAAGTGAGCGTTTTTTTCGTAACATAGTTTTCTGCATGAAAGTCCGCACTAGCCACTGATTGAAGATATGGTAAGTCGACCCCACTGTAATTTAGGGAGCTTTCTGTTCTGCCGTTACTCATTGAATGAAACATCGCAGTAATAAGTTCCCCGTCATATTTCAGTACTTCTCCTCTAGTGCTTTCTACCGCTTGTCTAATTTTTTGCTCGTATTCATCAAAAGTTGATTGCCAGTTTGCTTTTCTCGTATCTTCATCATAAAATACTTGTCTTAAAACAGTCGGTTCGATTTCCGTTTGGCCATTGTTTGTTGATTTTAGCACGTAGGTTCTTGCGGCAATCGCTTGAGCTTTTAACGCTTCAGGATGAAAGTTTGCCGGCATTTCCGCTGCAACCACACCAACGACATATTCTTCTAGAGGAATAGGATCCTTTTGTCCTGTGATGCGAATATAAATATTGCATTCTTCTTCTGCAACTACTAATGGCCCTGACGCTTCTTTTAAAGTTTTGTTTGAGTTTTTGAATAAAAACGGCAAGAAAAATAAAGCTAAAATAAATAGTGCAATCGAGAAAATAGGGATTAGATTTTTGTGATTTTTTAATGGTTTCATACATATTACTTATGATTTGAAATGAGGAAATATATCTTTTTTATAGAAGATTTTTGGATGGGAATTTTCATTTGGTTGGAAGAAGTGGTATTGCTTTAAAGTTGGCGTATTTCTTAACCAATTTTGTTGTATTTAGAAAGCACATTAGGTTTATTTGGCTAGTATCTAATTACTTTGGAAGAGAATTTTTCGTGTGGCTATTATTTTTGCTGACTTGACTATTATTCTGTTTGATTTGGCTATTATCTTCCTAAGTTTGACTATTATCGGATTTCTCATGTAGAGATTTTTTTCGTGTGGCTATTATTTTCGGGGACTTGACTATTATCCTGTCGGGTTTGGCTATTATCTGTCCCTGTTTGACTATTATCCGATTTTTCAGGAAGCGATTTTTTTCGAATGGCTATTATTTTCTATGAGTTGACTATTATCCTATCGGGTTTGGCTATTATCTTCCTAATTTTGACTATTATCCGATTTTTCAGGACACGATTTTTTTCGAATGGCTATTATTTTCGGGGACTTGACTATTATCCTGTTTGATTTGGCTATTATCTTCCTAAGTTTGACTATTATCCGATGTCGCAGGTAGTTATTCTTTTCGAATGGCTATTATTTTCTATGAGTTGACTATTATCTCGTCGGGTTTGGCTATTATCTTCCCGAATTTGACTATTATCCGATGTCTCAGGAAGCGATTTTTTTCGTATGGCTATTATTTTCGGAGACTTGACTATTATCCTATCAAGTTTGGCTATTATCTTCCAAAGTTTGACTATTATCCGATTTTTCAGGAAGCGATTTTTTTCGAATGGCTATTATTTTCGAGGACTTGACTATTATCCTATCGGGTTTGACTATTATCTTCCCGAATTTGACTATTATCCGATTTTTCAGGAAGCGATTTTTTTCGAATGGCTATTATTTTCGGGGACTTGACTATTATCCTGTTTGATTTGGCTATTATCTTCCTAAGTTTGACTATTATCCGATTTTTCAGGAAGCGATTTTTTTCGAATGGCTATTATTTTCTATGAGTTGGCTATTATCTTGTCAGGTTTGACTATTATCTTCCCGAATTTGACTATTATCTAATGTCTCTGGAAGGAATTTTTTTCGTGTGGCTATTATTTTCGGAGACTTGACTATTATCTTGTCGGGTTTGGCTATTATCTGTCCCTGTTTGACTATTATCCGATTTTTCAGGACGCGATTTTTTTCGAATGGCTATTATTTTCGGGGACTTGACTATTATCCTGTTTGATTTGGCTATTATCTTCCTAAGTTTGACTATTATCCGATGTCGCAGGTAGTTATTCTTTTCGAATGGCTATTATTTTCTATGAGTTGACTATTATCTCGTCGGGTTTGGCTATTATCTTCCCGAATTTGACTATTATCCGATGTCTCAGGAAGCGATTTTTTTCGTATGGCTATTATTTTCTATGAGTTGGCTATTATCTTGTCAGGTTTGACTATTATCTTCCCGAATTTGACTATTATCCGATTTTCAGGAAGCGATTTTTTTCGTATGGCTATTATTTTCTATGAGTTGACTATTATCCTGTCGGGTTTGGCTATTATCTTCCTAAGTTTGACTATTATCCGATGTCGCAGGTAGTTATTCTTTTCGAATGGCTATTATTTTCTATGAGTTGGCTATTATCTTGTCAGGTTTGACTATTATCTTCCCGAATTTGACTATTATCTAATGTCTCTGGAAGGAATTTTTTTCGTGTGGCTATTATTTTCGGAGACTTGACTATTATCTTGTCGGGTTTGGCTATTATCTGTCCCTGTTTGACTATTATCCAATATATAAGGATTATTTTCACAAATTTAACGAATAACTCCTCCATTCACTATCTTGTCTTTCAAGAAGCAAATAACCCTTTCTGCTTATTAAATGAAAGACAAAAATAAAACGACAAAACCTCACCCACAAGATTTTGTCGTTCTTTCCACGATTGATGGGAATAAATTAAACACACCTAACATATTGTGCAATAGAAAAATAGATTGCCCTTAAAATCACTTACACATTTAACGTAGTTTCCGTCGTAACAATTGGTTTCTCTTCAATTGTATTGCTAGAAACGCGTTCAATATTTGCCCCAAGCGCACGCAATTTCTTTTCGAAGTCGACATATCCCCGATCCAAATGATGCAGTTTTGTTACGCGAGTGACTCCTTCTGAAGCTAACCCAGCTAAAATCAATGCTGCAGCTGCACGCAGGTCCGTTGCTGCAACCTCTGCACCTTGTAATTTCACTGGTCCTTCGACAAACGTTGAACGGCCTTCAATTTTCAACGACGCATTCATGCGACGAAACTCTTCAACATGCATAAAGCGATTTTCAAAAACCGTTTCCGTAATGATACTCGTTCCTTGAGCTGTTAACATTAACGCCATCATTTGGGCTTGCATATCTGTAGGGAATCCTGGATATGGCATCGTTTTCACATCAACTGCTTTTAACGGTTCAGATGCACATACTCGAAGTCCATTTCCTTCTTCCGTAATCTTCACGCCCATTTCACTCATTTTTGCAATTAAAGCTGTCAAATGTTCAGGAATCACATTTTCTATTAAAATATCACCACGAGTAATTGCTGCAGCTACCATAAAAGTCCCTGCCTCAATTCGGTCTGGAATTACATGATGAATTGTTCCGTGCAGTTCATCCACACCTTCAATGCGGATTGTGTCAGTTCCTGCTCCTGTGACACGACCACCCATTTTGTTGATGAAATTTGCTAAATCGACAATTTCCGGTTCTTTTGCTGCATTTTCAATAATTGTTGTTCCTTTAGCTAAAGCAGCAGCCGTCATGATATTTTCTGTTGCTCCCACACTTGGAAAATCTAAATAAATATTCGCACCTTTTAAACGATTTTCCACTTTTGCTTCCACATACCCATGACCGAAGGAAATTTTTGCTCCCATGGCTTCAAAACCTTTTAAATGCAATTCAATTGGCCGGGAACCAATTGCACAACCACCAGGCATTGCAACACGAGCATATCCATTTCGAGCTAAAAGAGATCCCATCACTAAAATTGAGGCGCGCATTTTGCTAACATAGTCAAAGGGAGCTTCGCTTAACAATTTCTTTTCAGCATTTATATGAAATTCATTATTTTCAACATCATATTTTACTTCAGCATTTAAGCTTTTTAATACTTCATTTATGGTATGAACATCCGCTAAGTTCGGGACGTCTTTTATAACACTAGTATTCTTAGAAGCTAGCAACGAAGCAGTTAAAATTGGCAATACGGAATTTTTTGCCCCTTCTATTTTAACTTTTCCTTGTAATCTTCGGCCTCCTGTAACAATCATTTTATCCACAAATCGTCCCTCCGAATCCATTCTCCAATGATGTTTATCACAATCAATCAATAAAAAAACAAACCATATTCATAGTAATGCTTAAATCAAATATTTACAAGTGACTAAAAATACTAATTTCAGATATTTTTCATCATATATCTACAATTATATATTACGCACAACAGGGATTGATGGTGAATTTTTACGAAATATTAAATTTTGTATACTTTTCCAACTTTTTATGTCATTTTTGTCTCAAATTTATCTACATGATTGCCCAGGAAATAACACGTATATGTATTGTAACGACAAAGGAGTCATAAATTGTCATTTGCCCTTACAAACCATATAAATAATGGAAGGGAACTGTTGTGCAAAATAAAAGTACATTACGAAAAAATAAACGGTAATTGTTTTGATAAACCTGTAAAATCAAGGACAAACTTTGATACACTGTATCCTAAAACAATGCTTAACAATATATACATGAGTTGAATTTGAAAAGTCTTGCCCTTTTTAAACACGACATCTAATCGAATAGATTGCAATGCATAGAATGCTATACAGATAAATAGAATATGAGAAATTAATCCAATTGCAGCTTGAATTCCAATAGTTTGATAAATATTATTCATATGCACGTCTCCTCAAACAGGATAGTCAAATTGAAATGATGTTTCTTCAAAGAAGGATATAACATATTAAAAGCGGACAGTTAAACTGCCCGCTTATTCATTAAATTCTACCCTCATAAACGTTGATACGATTGATCGCACGTTTCAAAGCTAATTCTGCCCGTTTAAAATCAATGTCATCGGACTTACTTTGTAAACGTTCTTCTGCTCTTTTCTTTGCTGCTTGAGCGCGAGCAAGATCAATGTTCTCAGCAACTTCAGCTGAAGGTGCCAGAATCGAGATTTTATCTGGACGAACTTCAATAAAGCCACCGCTAACGGCTACTGCTTTTTGTGAACCGTCTGCTAACTTTAGTTTTACCGCACTGATTTCAAGCGGTGCCACTAAAGGAATATGACCTGGAAGAATACCGATATCCCCAGAAACTGTTTTAGCAATGACCATTGCGATTTCTGAATCGTATACTGGGCCGTCCGGAGTGACAATATTGACTTGAACTGTCTTCATTTTTTTTCCTCCTCCGTCCGTAACATTATACCTCTACGCCCATTGCTTTAGCTCTTTCGATTACGTCTTCAATGCTTCCTACTAAACGGAATGCATCTTCTGGTAAATGGTCATATTTACCTTCTAAGATTTCTTTAAAGCTGCGCACTGTGTCTTTTACAGGAACGTATGAACCTGGTTGACCAGTGAATTGCTCAGCAACGTGGAAGTTTTGTGATAAGAAGAATTGAATGCGACGTGCACGTTCAACTGTTTTCTTATCTTCTTCAGATAATTCATCCATACCTAAGATTGCGATGATGTCTTGTAATTCACGATAACGTTGTAATGTTTGTTGTACACCACGAGCTACTTGATAGTGTTCTTCACCAACGATTTCTGGTGATAACGCACGAGAAGTAGATGCTAGTGGGTCCACCGCAGGGTAAATACCCATCTCAGATAATTTACGTTCAAGGTTTGTTGTAGAGTCTAAGTGAGCGAATGTTGTAGCTGGAGCCGGGTCAGTATAGTCGTCGGCTGGTACATAAATCGCTTGAATAGATGTAATAGAACCTTTATTTGTAGATGTGATACGTTCTTGTAAGTTACCCATTTCTGTAGCAAGTGTTGGTTGGTAACCAACGGCTGATGGCATACGACCAAGTAGGGCTGATACTTCCGAACCTGCTTGCGTGAAGCGGAAGATGTTGTCGATGAATAAAAGTACGTCTTGACCTTGTTCATCACGGAAGTATTCTGCCATTGTTAAACCTGTTAGGGCAACGCGCATACGTGCACCAGGTGGTTCGTTCATTTGTCCGAATACCATGGCAGTTTTACTAATAACTCCGGAATCGCTCATTTCATGATATAAGTCGTTACCTTCACGAGTACGTTCACCTACACCAGCGAATACAGAGATACCACCGTGTTCTTGTGCGATGTTGTGAATTAATTCTTGGATAAGTACCGTTTTACCTACTCCGGCACCACCGAATAGACCTACTTTACCACCTTTAATATAAGGAGCTAATAAGTCAACTACTTTAATACCTGTTTCAAGAATTTCTACTTTTGTAGATAATTCTTCAAATGTTGGAGCTTCGCGGTGAATTGGATCACGACGAGCTTCTCCTGGAATATCTTCTTTTTCGTCAATTGGTTCACCAAGAACGTTGAATACGCGTCCTAGTGTTACTTCACCAACTGGAACAGAGATTGGTGCATTCGTATTTGTTACTTCCGCGCCACGTTGAAGACCGTCTGTAGAGGCCATGGCAATTGTGCGGACAGAGTCGTCACCAAGATGTAATGCTACTTCTAATGTCAAAGTAACAGTATCTTCACCAGGACGATTGATGTTAACTGTTAAAGCATCGTAGATATTTGGTAATTGTCCGTTCGGGAATTTTACGTCAACGACTGGACCCATTACCTGAAGAACATGTCCTTTGTTCATTCCTGTGTACCCTCCTATCGTACATTTATACGCAACAAGAAGCTAGCCTATTGGATGGCTTCTGCTCCACTAACAATTTCAGTAATTTCTTGTGTAATCGATGCTTGACGAGCACGGTTGTATTCAAGTGTAAGTGTTTTAATAAGTTCATTCGCATTATCTGTCGCTGTTTTCATGGCAGTCATACGTGCAGCATGTTCACTTGCTTTTGCATCAAGTAGAGCACCATAAATTAAGCTTTCAGCATATTGAGGGAGCAATACTTCTAGAATTGCTTCCGCATTTGGTTCGAATTCATACGATGCTTGAAGCCCTTCTGTTGCAGGCGCTAAATCCGTAATTGGTAATACTTTTTTCTCTGTCACTACTTGTGAAATAACGCTCACGTAGTGGTTATAGTACATATAAAGTTCATCATATGTACCATCAGCGAACATACCAACAGCTTTTCGTGCGATTTGTTTAATTTGGGAGAATGATGGTTGGTCAGGAAGGCCGACAACGCTATCAACAACATTTAAGCCACGCTTTTTAAAATAATCTGTAGGTACACGCCCTATTGATAAAATGACATACTCGTCTTTTGATTTATGACGTTCTTCTATCGTACGTGATAATTCACGAATTACGTTCGCATTATAAGCTCCAGCCAATCCACGGTCGGAACCAATAATGATATAACCCGTCTTCTTAACAGGGCGAGCTGTCAACATTGGGTGTGAGACATCTGATGCGCCGCTAGCAATCGATGCAACAACGTCTTGCACTTTTTCCATATAAGGAACGTAAGCTTTTGCATTTTCTTCCGCTTTTGATCTTTTAGAAGCGGACACCATTTGCATCGCTTTTGTAATATGCCCTGTTTTACGCGTTGAGTTGATTCGGTTTTTAATATCGCGCAAACTTCTTGCCACTGGTATTTCACCACCTTTTCATTTTAGTCATCATTCGTGCTACGAATCAGCAGAAGATCTTTCAGCAAAGCTGAAAGAATCATTCTTCTGATTTAGCAAATTGGTTTTTGAATTCTGTAAGAGCTGCTTTGAAGTCTTCGTCTGATGGTAAATCTTTTGTAGTACGAATATGTTCTAAAATGTGAGTGTGGTTTACATCTAACCAGCTGTACAACTCATTTTCGAAACGACGGATATCTTTTACTGGAATATCATCTAAGTAACCGCGAGTTAGAGCGTAAATGATTACAACTTGATATTCTACTTTAATTGGTTTGTTTAAGTCTTGTTTTAACACTTCAACTGTACGCTTACCACGTTCAAGTTTTGCAAGTGTCGCTTTATCTAAATCTGAACCGAATTGAGCGAATGCTTCAAGTTCACGGTACGCAGCTAAGTCAAGACGCAATGTACCAGCAACTTTTTTCATCGCTTTGATTTGCGCAGCACCACCTACACGGGATACGGATAAACCGGCGTTGATCGCTGGACGTACACCTGAGTGGAATAGGTCAGATTGTAAGAAAATTTGTCCGTCTGTGATTGAGATTACGTTTGTTGGGATGTAAGCAGAAATATCCCCAGCTTGTGTTTCAACGAATGGAAGAGCTGTAATAGAACCTGCACCCATTGCGTCACTTAATTTCGCAGCACGTTCTAGTAAACGGCTGTGTAAGTAGAATACGTCACCTGGGTAAGCTTCACGACCTGGTGGACGACGTAATAACAATGAAAGCTCACGGTAAGCTGCTGCTTGTTTAGAAAGATCATCGTACACAATTAAAACGTGTTTACCTTGTAACATGAAGTGCTCAGCCATTGAAACCCCAGCATATGGTGCTAAGTATAATAATGGTGCTGGTTGAGAAGCTGATGCTGTGATAACGATTGAATAATCTAACGCACCGTTTTTACGAAGCGTTTCAACAACCGTACGAACTGTAGATTCTTTCTGACCGATTGCAACGTAAATACAAATCATGTTTTGGTCAGCTTGGTTTAAGATTGTATCGATTGCGATCGATGTTTTACCTGTTTGACGGTCACCAATGATTAACTCACGTTGACCACGGCCGATTGGTACTAATGCGTCAATCGCTTTAATACCTGTTTGTAATGGTTCGTGTACAGATTTACGAGCCATAACCCCGAAAGCTGGGCTTTCGATTGGACGAGTTTTTGTTGTATTGATAGGTCCTTTTCCATCCACTGGCATACCAAGTGGGTTTACGACACGACCGATTAATTCTTCACCAACTGGAACTTCCATGATACGACCTGTGCGACGAACTGTATCGCCTTCTTTGATGCCAAGGTAGTTACCTAGAATAACGATACCGACGTTGCCTTCTTCTAGGTTTTGTGCCATACCCATTACACCATTTTCGAACTCAAGAAGTTCTCCTGCCATACAGTTGTCGAGGCCATGAGCGCGTGCGATACCGTCACCAACAGTGATTACAGTACCAACTTCATTTACTTCTAATTCAGATTGGTAGTTTTCAATCTGCTTTCTTAACAGAGCGCTGATTTCTTCAGCCTTGATGCTCATGAATGTCACCTCTCACTTTTCTATTTATTAACGACTAACGTGCGTCTGAGACTATCTAATTTATTCGCTACAGTGTTATCGAAAATCATGTTTCCAATTTGAACTCGAACTCCACCAATCACTGATGGTTCAATCACATTTGTAATGTTCAATGACTCTTTGCCAACTAATTTTGCGAAAGAAGTAGAAATGTCTTTTTTCTCTTCTTCTGTTAGTTCGCGTGTTGAGTATACTGTAGCTTCCGCAGTGCCTTGAGCGTCAGCTGCTAATGTTTTAAATGCTTCTGCAATATTCACTAATTCATTGATACGTTTTTTATCAATTAATAATTTGATTGTATTTAATAAGATTGAATTCGCTTCCTTGAAAAGTTCGGAAACGATTTCCTTTTTTCGTTCAGAAGAAAACTTTGGATTCGTCAATAATGAAATGAAATCACGATTTGCACTTACGACTTTTGTCATTTCTTGAAGTTCTTGATTCACTTCATCGACGATATTTTGTTTTTGTGCTACAGAAAAAAGTGCTTCGGCATAGCGATTAGCTACAGTAGATTTACTCATTTCGCTTCGCCTGCCTTAGCAATCGTTTCTTTAATTAATGCACTGTTATCTTCTTCAGAAATTTCTTTTTCAAGCACTTTAGATGCTGCAAGAACTGAAAGTGAAACCACTTCTTCACGCAATGAAGCGATCGCTTTTTCTTTTTCTGTTTCGATTTCACGAACAGCAGATTCTTTTAAGCGATTTGCTTCTTGACGAGCTGTTTCAACGATTTCATCACGCTGTGCTTCAGCTTGCTTTTTCGCGCTTTCAATAATTTTTTGTGCTTCTGTGCGAGCTTCTTTTAATAATGCTTTTTGCTCTTCTAAAGCTTTTGCAGCTTCTTTGCGAGCATTTTCAGCCGCGTCGATTTCACTTGCAACTAATTCCTCACGTTGTTTCATGATGCCCATTAATGGACCCCATGCAAATTTCTTTAATAATGCCATTAATACGAGGAAGATTACTAATGTTGCAAGAATATCTCCAAGGTTAACTACTTCAGCAACATCTGAACCTAATACTAGATATTCAAAATTCACGATTGTTTCACTCCCTTCAAGAGCTTCAAATTCCATTTAGTCTGCCCTACTTCAGTTCATTTCCAATCGAAAATTTGAAGAGAGCCTTTTATTTTCAAATCTATTGTTTGTGATTTAAAATTGTTTCTAACAGTCATTTTTATAAAAAATGGTTGCAGTTAAACCTTTAAATAAAAGGAATGGCGAAGTTTCTTATACAAATCATCCTTCGCCACACGGAACCAATTATCGGTTCATTACGATGAACGCAACTACTACAGCGATGATCGGTAAGGCTTCTACTAACGCTACCCCGATGAACATTGTAGTTTGAAGAACGCCACGTGCTTCTGGTTGACGTGCAATTCCTTCTACTGTACGAGATACGATTAAACCGTTACCAATACCTGCACCTAGTGCTGCTAAACCAATTGCAATTGCTGCTGCTAATAAACCCATCTTAATATTTCCTCCTTGGAATTATTTTTTATTTTTTTGAGATGAAATGCATAATGTGAATATTACACTATGACTTTATAAAATTAATGGTCTTCACTCACTTTGTGTGAAATATAAACCATTGTTAACATTGTAAATACGAAGGCTTGGATAAAGCCGATAAAGATTGAGAATCCTAACCATGCCATTGTTGGGATAATGGCACCGATAAAGCCGAATATTGTTGAGCTAGCTAGTCCAGCAAGTAGACCTAATAGAATCTCACCTGCATAGATGTTACCGTAAAGACGCAAACCAAGTGTTAACGTGTTTGCAAACTCTTCGATTATTTTTAATGGGAATAAGAATGCTTTTGGCTGAACAAAAGTTTTAGCATAGTGTCCTAAGCCATGCAACTTAATACCATAGAATGTTGCAAGTACTGTTACCATTGATGCTAACGTTAATGTTACTACAGGATCTGCAGTTGGTGATTTCCACCATAAATCACCGTGAATATAAATACCTGAGAAAGGTAGACCTAAAAGGTTCGCGACTGCAATAAACATAATAAGCGTGATTCCTAAAACGTGGAATCGACCACCTGTTTTCCAGTCCATGTTGCTTTTGATAATCCCTTTTACAAAGTCCATTACCCATTCCATGAAGTTTTGCATTCCCGTCGGCTTCAACTTTAAGTTTCTCGTTGAGATGAACGCGATTAAAAATACTATTGCTGCTGTTACTAATAACGTTAAGACAGTCGCTAAATTAAATTTGATAGGAAGGCTTCCTAAAAATAGAGTATACTCCGGTGCTCCATGTTCCATTTCTTGCACTCACCTCACTTTCAAATGACCTATTTTCTAGTTTTGAGTAAACTGATGAAGGCCTCGATAAAGAGGAAAATATAAGGAATCATTAGCCCGATGACTGAGCTAACAACATTGAAGTATTTTGGCAACGCGATCGGTATTGCTACTGCAGCTACTGCAGAGGCAAAGCGTAAACCTGAACCAAGAGAAACTGTTCGTTTTCCCTCTTGATAGGAACGGTCAAACTTGTCCATTCTTCGAACAAGAATCCAAAAGTTGTAAGTACCAAAGAGCGCACCAATCCCCATTCCCGAGAAAATCGTCGGATATGGCGTAAAAAACCATCCTATTATACATAGGGCAAGCAAAAAAAATAAAGCTTTTTTCTGCTTAATAAAAATTTGGTGCAAATCCAACATTGGTTCAATCTCCTGAATCCTTTTTATTCGCCGTGCCTATTGAGTTATACAAGAGTTTAGTGTCAAGTGGAAACAAATTTTACATATTTTCTCTGAGGGCAAAATTTTTTACCGCTATGTATTTTTCCCTTTTTATTACTCTTGTATTCAGACTCTTCCAACGTTGCAAAATTTCATTCTTTGTTTCCACTGTTTGCATAGTAGAAACTTGATATTACAAGGGTTTGAAAATCATTTTGTAATAGAATCCCCTTAATATTCATACACTTTGTAAGCATACAATAGGGGCTTTTTGATGTCAATTAGTTTTAGTGAAAATCTTCACAGCGAACTTACTTTGTCAAAATATTGACAAATTTCCAACAGAGAATCTATTTTAGACGATTTTTATTGTGACAAATTCCAATTATTTAATAGAATCGAATTTCATGTAAAATTATTGTTTCTTCACAAGGAAATATGTTAATAGCGCATCAACAATTCGACGAGATGCGAAGCCGTCACCATATGGATTGGATGCTTTCGCCATTTTCTCATATGCATTTTGATCTTCTAACAATTCCTTCGCTAAATGATAGATAGTTTCTTCATTTGTTCCAGCAAGTTTTAATGTCCCCGCTTCAATGCCTTCTGGACGCTCTGTTGTATCACGCAATACTAGTACAGGTTTTCCTAATGATGGTGCTTCTTCTTGCACGCCTCCTGAATCCGTTAAAATCATATACGAGCGGGCAGCAAAATTATGGAAGTCAAATACTTCAAGCGGTTCGATTAAATGAATTCTCGAATCATCACCTAAAATTTCATTTGCTACTTCTCTTACAGCTGGATTTAAATGAACTGGATATACTACTTGTACATCTTCATGTTCTTGAAGCAAGCGTTTGATTGCTCGGAACATGTGACGCATCGGTTCTCCTAAATTTTCACGTCGATGCGCTGTTAAGAGAATCATGCGATCGTTTCCGATTTTATCTAAAATGGGATGTGTATAGTGTTCTTTCACCGTTGTTTTTAATGCATCAATAGCTGTGTTGCCTGTGACAAAAATCGTGTCAGGATTTTTGTTCTCTTTTAGCAAGTTTTGTCTAGATTGTTCAGTTGGTGCAAAATGCAAGTCAGCCATGATGCCAGTAAGTTGTCTGTTCATTTCTTCTGGATACGGTGAATATTTATTGTGAGTTCTTAATCCTGCTTCAACATGTCCAATTGCAATTTGGTTATAAAAGGCAGCAAGGCTACCTACGAATGTTGTTGTTGTATCACCATGAACTAAAACGATGTCTGGTTTTGCTTCCTTCATGACTTGATCTAAACCTTGAAGGGCATTCACCGTTACATCGATTAACGTTTGTCGATCTTTCATGATATTCAAATCGTAGTCAGGTGTAATATCGAAAGTTTCAAGCACTTGATCAAGCATTTGTCGATGCTGTGCCGTTACTGTGACAATCGATTCGATTTGATCTTGATATTTTTTTAGCTCCAACACGACCGGTGCCATTTTGATTGCTTCTGGCCTAGTACCGAAGATGGTCATTACTTTAATTTTATTTGTCAACGGATGATACTCCCTTCTGATTGTGCAAAATTTGCAGAAAACGCCCTTCATTTTGAAGGACGCATCTATTTTCTATTTATTTCGTACCGAATAGACGGTCACCCGCGTCACCTAAACCAGGAACTATGTAGCCATGTTCATTCAATTTTTCATCTAAAGCTGCAATGAAGATGTCTACATCCGGATGAGCTTCTTGTAATACTTGTACTCCTTCCGGTGCTGCAATTAAACACATAAATTTAATGTTTACTGCTCCTCGCTTTTTCAACGCGTTAATCGCTTCTACAGCAGAGCCACCTGTTGCAAGCATTGGGTCTACTACGATAAATTCACGTTCTTTTACATCTTGAGGAAGTTTTACATAATACTCAACTGGTTTTAACGTTTCAGGATCACGGTATAATCCGATATGACCAACTTTAGCTGCAGGAATTAATTTTAATACTCCGTCAACCATTCCTATTCCCGCACGCAAAATCGGAACAAGAGCGATTTTCTTACCTGCAAGTACTTTTGTTTTTGCTCTTGTAATCGGTGTATCGATTTCAATTTCTTCTAATGGCAAATCGCGAGTGATTTCGAATGCCATTAATGTTGCTACTTCATCAACAAGTTCACGAAATTCTTTTGTACCAGTATTTTTATCGCGAATATACGTTAACTTATGTTGGATTAGTGGATGATCAAATACATATACTCTACTCATGTAGTTCGCTCCTAACTTCTGAAGATATTAAATTTTTATCGTCTATACGGACTAAAGGTGGATTTTATTGTTCCACATTATCCAAATCAGTATAACAAAAAACATTTCATTAGAAAACAAATAATCGATGCATTTACATAGTTGTCAATTTCTTTTAAAAGTCGAAAATGTTTTGGAAGTTTATTTATTTCCTATGTAATTTTCGCAGGTTTTCAAGTGAATTATTACAGTATTCTGTGCGATGAAGTCTGTTTCTACAAGGAATTGGGACGTGTGATTTTATTGATGGCTGCTAGGGTGGTGACTATTATCCCTTCTTTTTGGAGCGATTTTTTCCCTTTGGCTATTAAGTTTAAAGGTTTGGCTATTATTTCCCTCAGGTTGGCTATTATGCTTTAGATTTTGACTATTATCCATTTATTCATGTAGTTATTTTTTCTCTTTGGCTATTAAGTTTAAAGGTTTGGCTATTATTTCCCTCAGGTTGACTATTATGCTTTTGATTTTGACTATTATCCGTTTATTCATGTAGTTATTTTTCCTCTTTGGCTATTATGTGCACAGGGTTGACTATTATCTTCCTTTGGTTGACTATTATGCTTTTGATTTTGACTATTATCCATTTATTCAAGTAGTTATTTTTCCTCTTTGGCTATTATGTGCACAGGGTTGACTATTATCTTCCTTTGTTTGGCTATTATGCTTTAAATTTTGACTATTATCCATTTATTCAAGTAGTTATTTTTCCTCTTTGGCTATTATGTGCACAGGGTTGACTATTATCTTCCTCTGGTTGACTATTATGCTTTTGATTTTGACTATTATCCGATTTTTCAGGAAGCGATTTTTTTCGAATGGCTATTATTTTCGTTGAGTTGGCTATTATCTTGTCAGGTTTGACTATTATCTTCCCGAATTTGACTATTATCTAATGTCTCTGGAAGGAATTTTTTTCGTGTGGCTATTATTTTCGGGGACTTGACTATTATCCTGTTTGATTTGGCTATTATCTTCCTAAGTTTGACTATTATCCAATTTCTCAGGAAACGATTTTTTTCGTGTGGCTATTATTTTCGAGGACTTGACTATTATCCTGTTGGGTTTGGCTATTATCTTCCTAAGTTTGACTATTATCCGATTTTTCAGGAAGCGATTTTTTTCGTATGGTTATTATTTTCTATGGGTTGGCTATTATCTTGTCGGGTTTGGCTATTATCTTCTCGAATTTGACTATTATCCGATTTTTCAGGAAGCGATTTTTTTCGAATGGCTATTATTTTCTTTGAGTTGGCTATTATCTTGTCAGGTTTGACTATTATCTTCCCGAATTTGACTATTATCCGATTTTTCAGGAAGCGATTTTTTTCGAATGGCTATTATTTTCGTTGAGTTGGCTATTATCTTGTCAGGTTTGACTATTATCTTCCCGAATTTGACTATTATCCGATTTTTCAGGACACGATTTTTTTCGAATGGCTATTATTTTCTATGGGTTGGCTATTATCTTGTCGGGTTTGGCTATTATCTTCTCGAATTTGACTATTATCCGATTTTTCAGGAAGCGATTTTTTTCGAATGGCTATTATTTTCTATGAGTTGGCTATTATCTTGTCAGGTTTGGCTATTATCTTCCCGAATTTGACTATTATCTAATGTCTCTGGAAGGAATTTTTTTCGTGTGGCTATTATTTTCGGGGACTTGACTATTATCCTGTTTGATTTGGCTATTATCTTCCTAAGTTTGACTATTATCCGATTTTTCAGGAAGCGATTTTTTTCGAATGGCTATTATTTTCGTTGAGTTGACTATTATCCTATCGGGTTTGGCTATTATCTTCCCGAATTTGACTATTATCCGATTTTTCAGGAAGCGATTTTTTTCGAATGGCTATTATTTTCGTTGAGTTGACTATTATCCTATCGGGTTTGGCTATTATCTTCCCGAATTTGACTATTATCCGATTTTTCAGGAAGCGATTTTTTTCGAATGGCTATTATTTTTGCTGACTTGACTATTATTCTGTTTGATTTGGCTATTATCTTCCCAAGTTTGACTATTATCCGATTTCTCAGGAAGCGATTTTTTTCGTGTGGCTATTATTTTCGGGGACTTGACTATTATCCTGTCGGGTTTGGCTGTTATCTTCCCGAATTTGACTATTATCCGTTCATTCGAAAAGTCATTTTTCCCTTTAGCTCTTATATTTGTAAAAAGCCGTTTCTGGATTAGATATTCTCCACTCCCTCATAAAAAAATCCCGCTCAAACAGTTTGAGCGGGCATAAGAGGAATTATTCTCCTACTACTAAGTCTTCATAAATAGGATATTTATCTGTTAAAGCTTTAACTCGTGCAAGTGCTTCCTCTTTTACAGCTTCATCTTCAGGGTTTTTCAATACTTTCGCAATGATTAAACCAACTTCTTTCGTGTCTTCTTCTTTAAAGCCACGTGTTGTAATTGCAGGTGTACCGATGCGAATACCAGAAGTAACGAATGGTTTTTCTTCATCGAATGGAATAGAGTTTTTATTTACTGTAATTTTTACTTCATCTAATAATTTTTCAGCTACTTTACCAGTTAGACCTACGGATTTAACATTTACAAGCAATAAGTGGTTGTCTGTTCCGCCTGAAACAATTTGTAATCCTTCAGAAATTAAAGTTTCCGCAAGAACTTGAGCATTTTTCTTAATTTGTTTTGCATATTCTTTGAATTCCGGTTTTAACGCTTCTCCAAATGCAACCGCTTTTGCAGCAATAACATGCATTAATGGTCCACCTTGAATTCCAGGGAATACTGCTTTATCGATTTTCTTTGCTAATTCTTCATCGTTTGTAAGTATTAACCCGCCGCGAGGACCACGTAACGTTTTATGCGTTGTTGTAGTTGTGAAGTGAGCATATGGTACAGGAGACGGATGTTCACCAGCAGCAACAAGGCCAGCGATGTGAGCCATATCCACCATGAAATAAGCGCCAACTTCATCCGCAATCTCGCGGAATTTTTTGAAATCAATTTCTCTTGGATATGCTGAAGCTCCCGCAACAATCAATTTTGGTTTATGTTCTAATGCTTTTGCACGAACATCATCATAATCAATCACATTTGTATCTTTTGTTACGCCGTAATCAACGAAATTGTATTGAACACCAGAGAAGTTTACTGGTGAACCGTGTGTTAAGTGACCACCATGAGATAAATTCATCCCTAATACTGTATCGCCAGGTTGTAAAATTGTATAATACACCGCCATGTTTGCTTGAGCGCCAGAGTGTGGTTGAACATTGGCAAATTTTGCACCGAATAGTTCTTTGGCACGCTCGCGGGCAATCTCTTCTACTACATCCACATGTTCGCATCCACCGTAATAACGTTTACCTGGATAACCTTCTGCATATTTGTTTGTTAACACTGAACCTTGTGCTTCCATTACGGCTTCAGTCACGATATTTTCAGATGCAATTAATTCAATGTTTTCTTGTTGACGTTTCTTTTCATTTAAAATTGCTTCTAAAACTGCCTTGTCCTGTGCTGCTAGTTTTTCGTAAGCCATCAAAGATCCCCCTATTGTTAAGTTTTTAAAATTAAGTGGGAAAAGGTTCCACTTATTATGCAACTAGTTTAAATAGAAGTTTTCCAACTGCTCGAAACTTTAAATTATTTTAACTATTCTTTCTGATTTAAATATAAAACAAATCACAGTTATTTTCACTATTATATAGGTACATTGAGTTATCGAAAATTATTAAAAAATCTATCAATTAAAATGATTAATGGCATGTTTTTCCTTCTTACCGTTCATAAACTGCACGGCTACCACCGATGAGCTTTGGCCGAGTTTTTGCCGTAGTAACAATCGCTTCTCCGATTTGACGTACCGATGTGCGAACAGGAACGACTACTTCTTTTAAATGCATGCCAATGAAAGTTTGTCCTATGTCTATTCCTGCATGCGCGCGAACATGTTCTACGACGACTGGATTGTTCATTTTCGTATAAGCGTATGCACTCATCGATCCTCCAGCAGTTGCAACAGGAATTACAGATACTGGCTCTAGGCCATACTTCACCGCCGCTTCGTGTTCTAAAGTTAATGCGCGGTTAATGTGCTCACATCCTTGAAAAACAAGATAAATATGATGTTTCTTCGCAAATTCATCCAATGCTTCATATAGCACTTGAGCAATTTCCATAGAGCCAGCAGTTCCTATTTTAGAACCTTTTACTTCTGATGTAGAGCAGCCTACGACAAATAACTGTCCAGGCATCATTTCAACTTGCTCTTCAAACTCTTTCAATAGCTGTATTATTTGATTCCGAATGGTTTCTAGAGCCATTGGACGACTCACCCTTCAAGTTCAGTAATTTTATTTACACGACGTTCATGACGACCGCCTTCAAAATCAGTATTCAACCATGTTTTTACGATTTCTCGCGCAAGACCTGGACCAATGACTCTTTCTCCCATTGCAAGTACATTTGAGTCATTGTGACATCTCGTAGCTTTGGCGCTAAATACATCGTGAACTAGTGCGCATCGAACACCTTTTACTTTATTGGCAACGATGGACATACCAATTCCCGTTCCACAAATTAAAATGCCTCGGTCGTATTTTCCGCTTGCTACTCCTTCCGCCACTGGAAGAGCATAGTCTGGATAATCAACCGATTCAGATGTTTTTGGACCAAAATCTTCATATTCAATATTCATCTCGTCTAACAGATCCATGATTTCTTTACGTAAATTCATGCCACCATGGTCTGATGAAATTGCTACTTTCACCTGTTTACCTCCTAAAGCTTATTTACCAACAGTGTACCACTAATTATAAAAGATTAACACGGATTTTCACATCCTTTTCAGCCTATTTTTTATGAAAATACGAATATTTTTTCACCAAACATAAAAAATCGTTCATTTTTTATATAAAATCTTATCATATTTTCCTCTTTGCTTAAAATTATTCGGAAATTTTCTTCACATCAAATTAAATAGTTCTTAAATCCTTCCCCATACCGCATGGATAATCTTAATTTTTATACTTTCAAGAAATTGTGTAATCTGTCGATAATATCTATAAATAGAAATCAATTCCGCCTAACACTCTTCCAAAATAAAAAACCCGAACGTCATCATTTTTCGTTCGAGTTTTGTATCAATTGCTTGTCCTACTTTAATGTCAATAAATATTCGGCCACTTCTTCTTCCTTGCCGTTTGCAGTACCAGGTGGCATTGATTTTCAGCCTTTTAATCTAATCTTTTGATAATGAGAGATTATGTAAATTTGGATCAAAATCACCTGAAAAATCAATTCCGTGGCAACCGGTACAACTTGATTTTACAATCTTTTCACCCTTAGCGGTAAGAGTACTATTTATTGATTCTTCTGATGCGTTTCAGTTGATTCATTACCCACTGCATGCACTGAGTCCCAAGATTAATTCGATGATGCCCCCTTTTGCATCGTTTCTAATATATCTCCCTAGAAAAGTTCCTATAAAGATATCCCCAGTTTCATAGAAATTAGTTTGAACGATCGAATTGTTGAATGAATCTGTATAATTGCTCAGACTGTTGTTTTAATTCTTGGGAAAGTTTTTCTACTTGCTCTAAACTTACAGCTTGTTCATCTGTTGAACCTTTCACTTCCGTCGCACCAGCAGATGTTTCTTCTGCAATCGCTGCAACTTCTTGGGATTGACGAGCAGTCGTTTCAATATTTTCCATTTGTTTCTCAATTAGTTGAGAAATTTGAATAACAGCATCTGCCATACCGCGAACGCTAGTTGACATTTGCTCAACAATTGCTGTTGCTTCTGTAATTTTCTTTGATTCTTTTTTCGCGAATGTTACTTGTTCATTCATTTGTCTTACAACGACATGCACGTTTTCTTGCATCGTTTTAATTAAATCTGCAATTCCTTGTACTGCCTTCGCACTTTCATCTGCAAGATTGCGCACTTCTTCAGCTACAACAGCAAAACCTTTTCCATGCTCACCAGCTCTTGCTGCCTCAATTGATGCATTCAATGCAAGCAAGTTTGTTTGTGCGGCAATATCACCAACAAGACTAATGATATTCCCAATTTGTTCGGCATTTTTTTCCAATTGATGAATGCTCTCAAGTGCTTTTTCATTTCCTAACGTAATTTTTTGAATGCTTTCAATCAAGTTGTTAAAAGCACTCGAAGTAATTTTTAAGTTTTCGATAATTTGCAAAGATTCTTCTCTTGAGTTTAATGCTTTTCGGTTTACTTCCGAAGCCAATTGTCGTACATCTTCAATGGCTTCAACTGTTTCTTGCACCGCAATTGCAGAAGCTTCTGCCCCCGCTGAAATTTGTCCAACGGTTTCAGCAATACCCTCTGCTTTTCTCGTTGCTCTCGTTGTTTGCTCGGATAGTTCAATAATGGTTTCATTCGTTTTTTGGAAGTTTACATCAATGCTTTCAACCATTTGACGTAAGTTTTGCAACATCAGTTGGAAAGCTTCTGCCACTGAACGAATTTCGTCATGAGTTTTTGGCATTTCCACATCTTGCCCAATTTTACCTTCCGCTACTCTCGTTGCTGTTTTCTCAAGTTTTTCAAGCGGTTTCGTCAATACAACGCTACATACGGCAGCTAAAATACATGACCAAGTAATACCTAGTAAGTATGTAATAATCTCAAAGATAAGTTTGTTTGAAAATATGCTAAATTGCGAGAAAAAGTAAGGATGTAAAAAGCGGATGAATACAAAGCTTGTTGAATAAGTGACAATGGCTAAAACTCCAACAAATAGAACAAGTTTCCAGCGAATACTAAATGTTTTCTTCATCTTCTTTACCACCTCCAGTTATTTTGTTCACTAATTCCTCAATGAGTCGATTTAATTCTTCATATGTGTTTTTATATGTGTTCAAATCACCACCATAAGGATCGGATACATCCAAAGAACTATATGGTGTTACATATTCTTTAAGAGTATAAGTTTTTCCTCTTGCTTGTTCATAAAATTGTAGAATCATATCGCGGTGAGCGGCTGTCATCGTTAAAATTAAATCTGCCCATGCAATATCTTCTTCATTTACTTGTCTTGTTGTGTGATGAAATTGAATATTTTCTTGCTCTAAAACGCTTTTAGAATGTTCTGATATCTTCCCTCCTTCTAGTGCGTATATCCCTGCTGACTTCACTTGGATGCCATCGATATTTTTGTGCTTTAAGATGGCTTCTGCCATCGGACTTCTACATGTATTTCCTGTACAAACAAAATAAATATTCATGGTACCCTCTCACTCTTCCTTATTACTGATCCCATAATGTATATACACTTATTGTAATCAAAGATAAGCCCGCAATCCATTTAAATGGCGTACCTTTAAATAAAATGCCAGCTTTTGCTATATGTAATGCTATATATGATAGGATAAAAGTCCATATTCCTGCACTTAGTATAAAGTAATACTTTTGTAAGTTAAGCATACCAAAAGAAATGCTCACTGAAAAGGTGTCTAAACTTGCTGTAATGGCTAATAATCCAATCGGAAGAGTGCGATGTCCGTTTTTTGAAGATAAAATAATTTGTAATCCAATGAAAAATAATAAAATGCTAGATACAATATTGGACCATTGCATCAAAATCTGAAGCATCCAATTTCCTAAAGTAAATCCGATGACTGGAAAAATCATATGGAGAATGGCTGTCCACATAGAAAGCAAAAAACGGCTTTTTACATCTGTAATTAATAAATAGAGTGCTACCACATCCAGCGACACAATAAGACCCGAAAAAATTTCTTGCAATCAGCGTCCTCTTTTCTCCCAGAAAGATTTATAGCATCTTATGAATTAGAAGGCACAAATATTAAGGGAGCCAGGCACTTTTCAGGAGGTGCCTGGCTCTTCTATGATTGTCTCAATTTTCAAGTAGTGGTGCTAGGTGTTCCATACCATTTTCCTCCAGCAGCTTTGTGGAGGCGATTCATAATTGCTGCGCCAACTCCTTCAGTTGTAGTGGTTGTTGCTAATATGATTGAAGCATCCGTTTTATCACACGCGCGGAGATCGTCGTATAATTTCGCCGCCATTTGCTCTTTATCTTCCTCTTCACCATAGGGGAAAAAATAGTCCGCTGTTGTTGATGAAAAGTTAGATGGAGCAAGGAGAGCCACTTTATGTCCTTCTCGTTTCAATTCGTCAATGGCTCGTTCGATTCGCTCTCGATTATTTTCAATTAAATAAACAGGTGCATCTGGGGCATAATGGGTATACTTCATGCCAGGAGCTTTCGGAGTGGATTCAAGTTGCTGTTCTTTTGGCGTCGGTTCAATAACTTCACCGATTTCCTTCTCTATCATCTCCTTCGTTACACCACCTGGACGTAAAATAACTGGTGGATTTACCGTTACATCTATTACCGTTGATTCAATACCGATTCCAGTAGTGCCACCGTCCAAAATTAATGGGATTCGTCCTTGTAAATCTTCATAAACGTGCTCTGCTTTTGTAGGACTCGGCTTTCCGCTGCGGTTTGCACTAGGAGCTGCTACCGGTTTTTTCAACATTCTAAGCAAAGTCAATGCCACTTCATGATCTGGCATGCGAAGTCCAACCGTTGATAAGCCGGCTGTCACGCTTTTAGCAAGTACGTCTTTTTTTGCTTTCATAATTAAAGTGAGTGGACCAGGCCAAAAACGTTCCATTAAAGTTTTTGCCTTTTCTGGAATCTCTTCCACAAAATCCGTCACTTCTTCAACCGTTCCAATATGTACAATGAGGGGATTATCGGATGGGCGCCCTTTTGCTTCATAAATTTTTTTCACAGCTTCATCGTTTGTTGCCACTGCTCCAAGACCGTATACGGTTTCAGTTGGAAAAGCAACAACTTCCCCTTGATTTAATAAATCCACAGCTTGTGAATAAATTTTTTCTTTGTCCACGTTTTTATCCACAGTTAGTTGGATTGTTTCCATGTATGTCATCTCCTGAAAAACTGAATTTCTGAAATATTATCCACATTTTGTGGATAGTTTTGTGCAAAATGTGTATAACTTTTCTGAAAATAGTGGAAAACTATGTCGAAATTTTTCTATTGGGTACCCAAAATCAAACTCGTATGTGTATAACTTTAAGCAAACAACTTTTTTAGCCATTCCCACACAATGAAACGAACTTCTTTTTGCTTTTCTTCTTGTTTCACTTCTTCTTTTTCGCTTGGACGTTCGCACAAATTAGAGAAAATACTGCACCAGAAGTTGTCCCCGCGTCCTGCACCAATCGTTAATACTAATGTATCGTAATACGCTTGTGGATAAAAAGTATTCCCTTCGATTTTTGGTGGCGTTAAATGTTCACCGATATTAATTTTTACATCGTATTGTGAATAATTTTGCTGAACATATGTGGCTAATTTTGCGAAAGCTTCATCATTATCCACATTGTTATATTCATTGTGTAAAATTTCTGCAAAGATCGGCTGTAGATTTGCAACCATCTCATTTTTTAATTGTTGATCGGCCTTTGTGTTGCTGTTTGCAATGACGCGGATTTTTAATGAATCATCTAGCATGTTTTCTCGAGCTTCATAGAATTTTTCTACCATATCTGGAACCATTAATAGAAAACAATATACAGCTAAACTAGAAGCAATTAATTTTAAAATACTGATTATCGGCTGAATAGGGTCTTTTTCATTTCTTATAATCTCGTAATCATTTAACATAATTCAATCCCTCCCTGCCATCATAATGGACAGGAAGGAAGATTTTTATACATCGATTATACAAAAAACAAATCTATTTTTTTTGTTAATATCTTTTACTATTTCTACTTTAGCTTGTGGAAAACTTGATTTTAAAAGATTTGCCACCGCTTCTCCTTGTCTGTATCCGATTTCTACTCCCACCAAAGCTCGTTTATTTAATAAGTTTGGTAGTGATTGAGCTAATCGCTTGTAAAACTCGAGCCCATTATCCTTTGCAAAGAGCGCAAGATGCGGTTCGTGATCCAATACAACATCAGACATTTCTTCTGCTTCTTGATAGGCAATGTATGGTGGATTCGATAAAATCACATCCCATTTTTCATTTGCGATTGGTTCTGTTAAATCGCCTAAGCGAAAATCAATAGCTGCCTGCAAATTTTCTGCATTGCTTTTAGCAGTATTAAGGGCTGACTCTGAAATATCCGTAGCTGTCACTTTTGCGTTTGGCCATTCAAGCTTCATCGTAATCGCAATGATGCCGCTGCCTGTACCGATGTCTGCAATGTTTAGTTCCTCATTTTCACCGAAAAGTTGTTTCATGCGGTCAATGGCTCCGACAATCAATTCTTCCGTTTCAGGACGTGGAATTAATACAGATTCATCTACATGAAAGATTCTTCCATAAAATTCTTCTATCCCCGTAATATATTGAACCGGTCTCCCATTCGCATGTTGCTCCACCATTTGTTGGTATTGTTCCAGCTTTTGTTGTGGCATTTCTTCGTGCATGCGCATCATGAGCCCTGAGTAATTTGTTTCGTATAAATATTGCAATAAAATTCTTGCAGCATTTTCGTCACGACCATGTTTCGTTAAAAAAGAAGAAGCCCAATGGAGGGCCTCAAACACAGTATTATGCTTCTTCATTTAGCTGAGCTAGTTTGGAAGCTTGTTCGTCCATGATGAGTGCATCAATGATTTCATCAAGCTTCCCTTCCATTACTTGATCTAGTTTTTGAATGGTTAAACCGATACGATGGTCAGTGACGCGGTTTTGTGGATAGTTGTACGTGCGAATGCGCTCTGAACGGTCTCCTGTTCCGACGGCAGATTTTCTTGCTGCATCTAATTCTTGTTGCTTTTCTCGGTTGTATAAATCTGCTACACGCGCACGAAGAATTCTTAACGCTTTTTCACGGTTTTTAATTTGGGAGCGTTCATCTTGCATAGAAACGACAATCCCAGTTGGAATATGCGTCATACGAACAGCAGACATTGTTGTGTTAACGGATTGTCCGCCTGCTCCGGATGATGCGAAAGTATCAACGCGGATATCTTTTTCATGAATTTCTACTTCCACTTCTTCCACTTCTGGCAGAACGGCAACAGTTGCTGTAGATGTATGAATACGACCTTGGGATTCTGTTTGTGGTACCCGTTGTACGCGGTGGGCACCGTTTTCGAATTTAAATTTCGAATAAGCGCCATGACCATTAATCATAAAGATAATTTCTTTATATCCACCACTTGGGCTTGGAGAAGCTTCCATCACTTCTACTTTCCATCCTTGAGATTCAGCGTAACGAGTATACATGCGGAATAAGTCCCCAGCAAAAATGTTTGCTTCATCCCCACCAGCTGCTCCGCGAATTTCCATAATAACGTTTTTGTCATCATTCGGGTCTTTAGGAATTAGCAGAATTTTTAATTGCTGTTCAAGGTCTTCGATTTTCCCTTTTAAATTGTTGAACTCTTCTTTCACCAGTTCATGCATCTCTGGATCAAGTTTTTCTTCAAGCATTCCTCTTGCTTCTTCTAATTCAGCCTTTGTTTTTTTATATTCTCTGTATACTTCAACCGTTTCTTGTATGTCTGATTGTTCTTTTGAGTATTGGCGAAGTTTTTTGGCATCGTTTACGATGTCAGGATCGCTGAGTAATTCGTTTAATTTTTCGTAGCGATCTTCCACTGCTTGCAGTTTATCAAACATGTAGTTCACCTCTATTTTTGTTCGGTTTATATGAAAGAGTGTTGTGCTTTGTAATTTCTTAGACTTTATTAGTATAAAGAAAATGCAAGTGATGTGCTACTAGTTCATCAATTTTTGGAAAGTGATACTTTCTTGTGCAAATGGATGCAATGCCTGGGTAATTGGTGCTTGCTCATGAGAATAGGAAATTCCCACTTGTACGGATTAATCCTCTGCTCGTGAGGATAGCACTACCACTTGTGTGGATAACTCCCTTGCTCTCCCACTTGTGTGGATAGCACCCTCGCTCGTGCGGATACATTCCCGCTTGTGTGGATAGCACCCTCGCTCGTGCGGATGAATCTTCAGCTTGTGTGGATAATACTCCAGCTTGTGCAGATAGATCCTTGGCTTGCGCGGATAGCACTACCACTTGTGTGGATAACACTCTCGCTCGTGCGGATGAATCCTCGGCTTGCGCGGATAGCACTACCACTTGTGTGGATAACACCCTCGCTCGTGAGGATACATTCCCACTTGTGTGGATAACACTCTCGCTCGTGCGGATGAATCCTCGGCTTGTGTGGATAATACTCCAGCTTGTGCAGATAGATTCTTGGCTTGCGCGGATAGCACTCCACTTGTGCGGATAGCACCCCTGCTCGTGCGGATACATTCCCACTTGTGTGGATAGCACCCTCGCTCGTGAGGATGAATCCTCGGCTTGTGTGGATAGCACCCCTGCTCGTGCGGATGAATCCTCGGCTTGTGTGGATAACACCCTCGCTCGTGCGGATAGTGCAACTGCTTGTGAAGGTACTACCTTATCTCGGTTAACACCCTAACATCATTGCGTAGTTAATCACAATGGCGGATTGGCATGGCATTTACGGCAGACAGGATAATATGTATCATTACCACCAATTTGTATTTGTTCACCAACGTAAATCGGTTTTCCATTTTCATCAATCCGCAAATTCATCGTTGCTTTTTTATGGCAGAACCAACAAATGGTTTTCATTTCTTCAATTTTATCCGCGTAAATTAACATATATTTGCTACCTTCAAACAACTCATTTTGAAAGTCGTTTTTTAAACCGAAGCCCATCACCGGAATATCTAATACATCCACAATTTTCGTTAATTGTAATACATGTTCCTTCTTTAAAAATTGCACTTCATCAACAAGGATGCAAAACAATTTTTCTGGATGACTTTTCACGATTTCAAAAATGTTTGTATCGTCAAAAATAGGAATAGCTTTTCTGCGTAATCCAATGCGACTTGAAACGTATCCGACTTCATCCCGATTATCGATTCCAGACGTAAACATTAATACCGGTTTATTCTGCTCTTCATAATTATGTGCAACTTTTAAAATTTCAATTGATTTTCCGCTGTTCATTGCACCATATTTAAAAAATAGTTGAGCCATCGTTCTCCCTCTTTTTTACTACTTGGTGGTATGTAGAAATACTATCAAAAAAATGCCTGCCATTTTGTTGGCAGGCATTTTATGCTTCCTATTTGAGACCGTATTTTTTGTTGAAACGATCCACACGGCCATCAGCAGCCGCGAATTTTTGACGTCCAGTGTAGAATGGGTGACATTCGTTGCAAACCTCAACGCGAATGTCTGCTTTCACTGAACCTGTTTGGAATGTGTTACCACATGAGCAAGTAACTGTTGCAGTGTAGTACTCTGGATGAATTCCTTGTTTCATATTCGTTTACTCCTCCCGCCCTGAACCATTCTGGAACAGAGTTATTTATCGTACTGTGCCTTACGTAACCCGAATATGCCAGTTACATATGCACACGTTACATACTCGACTATATTATCATACTACTTTTGAATATTCAAGGTAAAGTATAAATGAATTTAAAATAGAAATCAAAGGATTAATCCTTTATAAAAGACCTCTACCTTTTGCTTTTTTCATTTCTTCGTTTAAAATTTCAAAAAACTCTTCGTTAGATTCTGTTGAACGAAGTTTTTTCAAGAAACGTTCTGTAAAGTCTGGAGCATCGGTAAAGGTTTTTCGAATTGCCCATAGTTTATCTAATTGCTCTTGCGGAATTAACAATTCTTCTTTCCTTGTGCCGGATCGACGAATATCGAGCGCCGGGAAAATTCGGCGTTCTGCAAGATTACGATCTAAATGCAACTCCAAGTTACCTGTCCCTTTAAACTCCTCGTAAATTACTTCGTCCATACGTGACCCCGTATCGATTAAAGCAGTCGCTAATATTGTTAAACTGCCGCCCTCTTCAATATTTCGCGCTGACCCAAAGAAGCGTTTTGGTCGATGGAATGCCGCAGGGTCAATACCACCGGATAATGTTCTTCCACTTGGCGGAATAACTAAGTTGTAAGCGCGTGCAAGTCTTGTGATAGAATCCATTAAAATAATCACATCTCGCTTATGTTCAACGAGGCGACGTGCACGTTCCAATACTAATTCTGCAACTTTCACATGGTTTTCTGGTAATTCATCAAATGTCGAACTAACGACATCTGCTTTAACAGAGCGTTCAATATCAGTTACTTCTTCTGGACGTTCATCAATTAATAAAACAATTAGTTCAGCTTGCGGATAGTTTGTAGTGATAGCATTAGCAATTTCTTTTAACAATGTAGTTTTACCAGCTTTTGGTGGCGCCACAATTAATCCTCGTTGTCCAAATCCAACGGGAGCAACTAAATCCATTATTCTTGTCGATAATTTATCAGGTGTTGTTTCGAGTTTGATTTGTCGATTAGGGTAGAGTGGAGTTAGAGCTGGGAAGTGAACGCGTTCTTTCGCAATTTCCGGGTCTTCTCCGTTAACCGCGTCTACTTGAAGTAATCCGTAATATCGTTCGTTTTCCTTTGGTGGGCGTACTTTACCAGAAACTTTATCACCATTTCGAAGGTCAAAACGGCGAATTTGAGATGCAGAAATATAAATGTCTTCTTTGGAAGGTGAATAGTTAATCGGTCGCAGGAAGCCAAACCCTTCAGAATTGACAATTTCTAATATCCCTTCCATAAAGAAGTATCCTTCTTGTTCTGAACGAGATTTTAATATGGCAAATATCAATTCTTTTTTTGTTAATTTGCTATAATAAGAAATCTTATATTCCCTTGCGAGATTATATAATTCTTTCAATGTCATGTTTTCTAATTGAGCAATCGTAAGAGTCATAACATTACTCCAGTCTTTATAAATTTTTAATGTCTATGGAAAATTACTAGTGGATTTAGAAGGTAGAAGATGTCTGATGCATATTTTTAATATACTATCAGACATCTTAATATGGGAAGAATTTATTTATTTTTCGTAATTTGGCTTTTTAATCATATTGTGGCGACCTTCAATGAAACGAACTGTACCTGTTTTTGCACGCATAACAAGTGAGTTTGTTAAGCAATATTCCCCTTTATACTGAACGCCTCTTAATAGTTCACTATCTGTCACTGCTGTTGCAGCAAAAATAGCGTCATCACCTTTTACAAGGTCATCTAAGTACAACACTTTGGAAACATCTAATCCCATGCTAATACAACGTTTCAATTCATCATCGTTTTGTGGGACTAATCGCCCTTGGAAATCTCCGCCTAAACATTTTAATGCTACAGCGGATATCACGCCTTCTGGTGCTCCTCCAGTACCGAACATGATGTCGATACCCGTTTCATCGAATGCTGTGCTAATTGCAGCACTCACGTCACCATCTTGAATGAATTTAATGCGGGCTCCAGCAGCACGAATTTCATCTACGATATGTTGGTGGCGAGGTCTATCAAGTAAAATTGCAACGACGTCAGAAATTGATTTATTTTTTGCTTCTGCTACGGCCCTTAAATTTTCTGTGACAGAAGCGTTTATGTCAACTTTCCCTTTACTTTCAGGACCGACCGCAATTTTTTCCATATACATATCTGGTGCATTTAATAAATTTCCTCGGTCCGCAATGGCAACGACCGTCATTGCCCCATTTCCACCTTTAGCAACAATGTTTGTTCCTTCTAAAGGGTCTACGGCAATATCCACTTCTGGACCACCATTGCGAAGGCCTAGTTCTTCACCAATATACAGCATTGGTGCTTCATCCATTTCACCTTCACCAATCACAACTCTACCGTGCATAGGGATTGTATCAAACAAAGCACGCATTGCTGAAGTAGCTGCTTGATCTGCTTCATTTTTCAGACCGCGCCCCATCCATTTGGCGGATGCAATTGCTGCTGCTTCAGTGACGCGAACTATTTCCATCGTTAAACTACGTTCCATTATTTTATTTTCCTCCTGCTACAAGTACGAAAACTTCCATATACCATTGTACCATAATTGTAAACTGCCCACCACCTAGTATGGAGTGTGGGCATTTAACCTTTACTTGTATCAACATTTACGAGAAAATTCGTCTCTCCCCTAGGCCAACAATTACATTTTTCTGGTGAGAGACTTCTTTTAAATTTTCTCAACTCTTTCAACAGTGTTTACCGTTATTGATTCTTTGCGTATATTTGCTCCGAGACTGCGCAATTTCTCAATAAAATTACTGTATCCTCTTTCAATATGATAAATATCTCGGATTTCTGTTTCTCCTTCTGCTAATAAAGCAGCCAGCACTAAAGCTGCACCTGCTCGAAGATCTGTTGCAGTCACCTTTGAACCGTGCAATTTTGTTGGTCCTTGAATGATTGCCGTATTTCCTTCTACTCGAACATTTGCGTTCATTCGTCTTAATTCATCAATATGTTTAAAACGAGAAGTATAAATGGTTTCCGTTATTTTTGAGGCACCGATTGCTTGTGTCATCAATACAGAGAGTGGTTGCTGAACATCAGTGGGAAATCCTGGATATACAAGGGTTTTTACGTCTACCGCTTGCAATTCATCCGATTTTGGAATAAAGATGCTCTCTTCTCCTTCTTCCACTCTTACTCCCATTTCACGCAATTTTGCTGTTACCGCTTCTAAATGGAGCGGAATGATGTTATCAATCGTGACTCCATCTCCTAACGCAGCCGCCATAATCATATAAGTGGCTGCTTCAATACGGTCTGGAATAATCACATGCTTCGTACCATGAAGTTCATCGACACCTTCAATACGAATGACACTTGTTCCAGCTCCTTTAATGTTTGCACCCATGTTCGTCAAAAGTGTGGCAACATCAATAATTTCTGGTTCTTTCGCAGCATTCTCGATAATCGTTCTGCCTTTCGCTCGAACAGCTGCAAGCATAATGTTAATCGTCGCACCAACGCTCGCAACGTCCAAATAAATTTTCGTACCAATTAATTCTTCTGCTCTTAAATAAATTGCGCCGTGTTCATTTGTCACTTTCGCCCCTAATGCTTCAAATCCTTTTATATGTTGATCGATTGGGCGCGGTCCTAAAAAGCATCCTCCAGGAAGACCGATGACAGCTTTTTTAAACCGACCTAGCATCGCTCCCATGAGGTAATAGGAGGCACGAAGTTTTTTCACATTGCCATTTGGTAATGGAATCGGCGTCATATTTGTAGGATCAATCGTCATTTGTCCATTTTCGAAAATAACTTCTCCACCTATTTCCTCAAGTAGAGCTTTCAACGTGAAAGCATCTGAAATTTCGGGAATCCCACCGATTGTCACCGGAGAATTAGCTAGGATTGACGCGGGTATTAACGCAACGGCACTATTTTTGGCTCCACTGACTTTGACTGTTCCTTTAAGACGATTTCCGCCAATAATTTTATATACATCCATAAGCGTTCTCCCTCGTGATTGGAAAGTTTCCTTTATTATGGTCTTTTTTCCGCTTAACTACGCATTTTTAAAATAAATTCATTTGTAATATTTAGTTTATTTCTACATCACAAAAAGTGAGATAACAATTTTGTCTTTTCTTTATTCTTTTCTGATAACGGAACAAACTAAACTACATCCTGGGAATTATATTATTTATTACTACGTTTTTCCCAGTCAGCTAAAAATGCTTCAATTCCTTTATCCGTTAATGGATGATGAAACAGTTGTTTTAGCACTTTAAATGGCACTGTGGCAATATCCGCACCAGCTAAAGCAGCCTCTACTACATGTTGCGGATGGCGAATGGACGCAGCAATGATTTCCGTTTCAATTTGATGAATATTAAAGATTTCTGCAATTTGCGCCACTAGTTGTACACCATTTTGTCCGATATCATCTAATCGACCTAAGAAGGGAGATACGTATGTGGCACCAGCACGAGCAGCTAGAAGGGCTTGGTTAGCACTAAATATTAAAGTGACATTTGTTTTGATGCCTTTTTCTGAAAAATATTTACATGCTTTTAATCCTTCTGGTGTCATCGGTAATTTCACTGTAATATTCGGAGCAATTTTTGATAATTCTAGTCCTTCTTTAATCATTCCTTCTGCATCTAGCGAAATCACTTCTCCACTAACAGATCCGTCAACGAGTTCCGCTATTTCACGTAGTCTGTCATGGAAAGAGATTCCTTCCTCTTTTGCAACTAATGAAGGATTCGTCGTTACTCCTGAAAGAATCCCCCAAGAGTGCGCTTCTTTTATTTCATCGAAGTTCGCTGTATCAATAAAAAATTTCATGATAGCCCTCCCCAATTTCATTAAAAATGAAGAGAAGGTCGTACGCTCGACACTTCTCCTTGTATTGTTTTCGAAGTGATATTTTTGTTATTAAAAACTATACTAGACACTTATTGTTAAAAAATAAACGATTATTTTGAACTATTTTTATGCTTTGTTTGAGCTTCCAAATTCACGAATTTTTCCGATTACTGTTTCTTTAATTGCTTCACGAGCTGGACCTAAGTATTTTCGTGGGTCATAAAGGTTCGCATCTTTTTCTAGAATTTCACGAACAACTCTTGTTGCTGCAATTTGGTTTTCAGTATTTACGTTAATTTTTGCTGTACCTAATGAAATTGCACGTTGAATATCTTTTGTTGGGATTCCAGTTCCGCCGTGAAGTACGAGTGGAAGTCCTGTTAATTGAGAAATTTCCTCCATCTCTTTGAAGCCAAGTTTTGGTTCGCCTTTATACGGACCATGAACAGAACCAAGTGCTGGAGCTAAGCAATCAATGTCAGTCAACTCCGCTAATTGTTTACATTCTTGCGGATCAGCATAAATAATACCTTCTCCAACGACATCATCTTCTTGTCCGCCTACGATACCAAGTTCCGCTTCTACAGAAACACCTTTTGAGTGTGCATATTCAACAACTTTTTTTGTAATTTCTACGTTTTCTTCAAATGGTTTGTGGGATGCATCAATCATAACAGAAGTGAAGCCAGCATCTACTGCCTCTTTACATTTTTCAAAGCTGGAGCCGTGGTCTAAGTGGATGGCAACAGGAACTGTAATGTTGTAGCTTTCCATTAAGCCTTTCACCATGTGTACAACAGCAACGAATCCGCCCATATATTTTCCGGCACCTTCAGAAACGCCAAGAATTACCGGTGATTTTTCTTCTTCAGCAGCTTGTAAAATGGCTTGTGTAAATTCTAAGTTGTTAATATTAAATTGACCAACCGCATATTTTCCTTCTTTCGCTTTAATCAACATTTCTTTCATCGATACTAATGGCATTATACAAATCCTCCTCAGGATGGTTAATTTAATAATGATTTCCGTTTTAATAGTACCAAAATCAACTTTCCCCCACAAGTAGTGAGCAAATGTTGTGGAACGCTTGAGTTTGTGTGTTGGATCCTTACTCGGGCGGGTACTTCTTATGTGGATGGATTCTTACTGGAGAGGGTACTTCTTTGGCTTGTTCGGATGAATCCTTATTCAGGGGGTGCTTCTTTGGCTTGTTCGGATGAATCCTTATTCAGGGGGATGCTTCTTTGGCTTGTGCAGATAGAACCTTAACTCGTGTAGATGCACCCTATTCTTGTGCAGATAGAACCTTAACTCGTGTGGATATACCCTGTCTTGAGAGATAATCCCCTGACTCGTGCGAATGCGTCCTGCTCTTGTGCAGATACAACCTTAACTCGTGTGGATGCAACCTATTCTTGTGCAGATAGAACCTTAACTCGTGTAGATGCAACCTATTCTTGTGCAGATAGAACCTTAACTCGTGTGGATATACCCTGTCTTGAGAGATAATCCCCTGACTCGTGCGAATGCGTCCTGCTCTTGTGCAGATACAACCTTAACTCGTGTGGATGCAACCTATTCTTGTGCAGATAGAACCTTAACTCGTGTAGATGCAACCTATTCTTGTGCAGATAGAACCTTAACTCGTGTGGATGCAACCTATTCTTGTGCAGATACAACCTTAACTCGTGTAGATGCAACCTATTCTTGTGCAGATACAACCTTAACTCGTGTGGATATACCCTGTCTTGAGAGATAATCCCCTGACTCGTGCGAATGCGTCCTACTCTTGTGCAGATACAACCTTAACTCGTGTGGATGCAACCTATTCTTGTGCAGATAGAACCTTAACTCGTGCGAATGCGTCCTACTCTTGTGCAGATAGAACCTTAACTCGTGTGGATATACCCTGTCTTGAGAGATAATCCCCTGACTCGTGCGAATGCGTCCTGCTCTCGTGCAGATAGAACCTTATCTCGTGTGGATATACCCTGTCTTGAGAGATAATCCCCTGACTCGTGCGAATGCGTCCTACTCTTGTGCAGATACAACCTTAACTCGTGTGGATGCAACCTATTCTTGTGCAGATAGAATCCTAGCATGTGTGTCTACACTTATTCTTCATCCCAATTATGATGAATCTTTTCTTCTACGATTACCTGAAAAAATAACCGTCCCAAAACTTGGAACGGCCATTTATTCGGATAAAACTTTCTTTCTATTTATCATCTTAATCACAGCATCTTTTAATTCAAAAATATTAAAGGGTTTCGTAAAATAATAGTCAGCTCCATAACAATTAGCTTGTTCCATCATTTCAGCTTCTTCACATGCGGACATGATAAATACTGGCATTTCAGGGTACAAAGTTTTCATTTTCCTTAGTATCTCTTTTCCATCAATTCCTGGTAATTTCATATCAAGAAGGACACCGTCCATTCTCGAATTTTCTATTAATTGAAGTGCTTCAGGCCCATTTGATGCTAAATACGTTTTCATCCCTTCCCTTTTGAAAATCTCGTCGAGCAACATTCTGATTCCTCTTTGATCGTCCACAATCAATATTTTTTTCACAGTCTTTTCCCCTTAAAACATTTTTTCCCCTACCCTTCCTTTTCCCTTAATTTTATTATAATAAACATGAATTTTACTTTGATATATAAAAAATTTACATACTTCCATCACAATTATGTAATTTTGCATTTCAAAGAGTAGAAAATTATAATTGGTTTGAGGTGGAAATATGTCAAAAATACTCGCTACACAATTAAATGGTTTATATCAAAAAATTGTTCAAAACGAAGAGGATGCAATTGAACAAACTGCCCGCCTTCTCGCACAAGCCAGTGTCGGTGAAGGGAGTGTTTACTTTGCTTGTTTTGATGAACTGCAAGGAATTGAATCCTACGCTTTATCTAACAAAGAACAACCATTTTTAAATCTCGTAAAATGGTCACCTGATGCTGAAATTCGTGAAACGGATCGAGTTTTAATATTTGCAAAAAGTTGTCAAGATACAGAAGCCCTTCAACTTGCGAAGAAATTATATGAACAATTTATCCCTTTTGCAGCAGTAGCAAGCGAAGTTCCAAGCAATGATAATGAGTTAAGCGATCTTGCTTATACTTATATATCGATGCATGTTCGAGGTGGATTAATTCCCCATCCTACGAATTTAGGCGAACGGGTTGTTATTCCTCACCTACATGCTGGTCTCTTTATTTATGAAGCAATTAAACTTGCTTATGATGAAATGTTAGAAGATGAAATATAATCTTTGTTTACCTTTTATTATTTTCAAATATAGTCAATTGTTTATTAATATAACGAAAATCACTAGCGTCGCATTAAAATAATTTAACACCTTCAAACAAACCGAATTTTCTGAAATATAATCCAAACAAAAAAAAATCCTTTATAATGGTTGGGTGGTAGTAAACCATCCAAATCCAAAATAAAGGACAATCGCATGGATAAGTCTACACGAAAAACATCATTTGAACAATGGTTTTCACCGATTAATCGTCCATTATTTGACGACCTAGTGAAAACACATCAATTAAATCACTATACCAAGAAGCTTTATATGGCTTCATTTATGAAACTGCTTTTGTATGCCCAACTCCATGAAACCGAGAGTTTACGGGCGTTGAGTGACGCTGTCTTTTTAGAAGAATTACAACGAGCAACGGGATTGGAATCGATTAGTTTTTCACAGTTAGGGAGACGAATCAACGCCATTCCAACGGTTTTCTTTCAATCGATTTTTCTTGATTTAGTGGCTCAAATTCATGAGAAAACACATTTTCAAAAGCGAAGAAAGCTGACAACGCCTTTGAAAATCATTGATTCGAGTACATTACCGCTTAATTTGACCAATCATAAGTGGGCAGAGTTTCGAAAAACAAAATCAGGAGTAAAGCTTCACTTACGACTTGTTTTTATGGAAAAAGGACTCTCCTATCCAGATAAAGCCGTACTCACGAATGCCAACGAACATGATCGTGGTCAACTAGAAGTATTCGTGGATGACAAAGAATGCATGTACGTGTTTGATCGTGGTTACTTGGATTATGGGCGCTTTGATCAAATGACGGAAGATGGCTATTTCTTTGTGACCCGTTTGCGTAAAAACGCTGTTGTCCGAGTGTTAGAATCCTTTTCGTTACCAGAAGATTCACCCGTATTCTCTGATGAAATGGTTGTCATTGGAACACCACAAAATCGTTCTGAAAACGTGTTTCGCTTACTCAAATTGCATGACACAAAAGGAAATGAGCTTCATTTACTGACAAATCGTTTAGATTTAAGTGCAGTTGAAATCGCTGAAATCTACAAGTCACGCTGGGCGATTGAACTGTTCTTCAAATGGATGAAGCAGCACCTGAACATTAAAAAATTCTACGGTCACAGTGAACAAGCCGTCCACAACCAAGTGTACGTTGCGATGATTGTGTATTGTTTAAATGTATTAGCACAGCTGAACGTAAATAGTGACCGAAGTTATTTACAAATTAGTCGTTATCTAAAGGCATCTTTATGGAAATCGGCTCACATTTGGTTACGAAAAATCGAAGGAAACGGCGTCCCATAAAGGTTTGCCAGTCGTTGTTGCACAAGTCATAGGTTATAGTAAAAAAATGGATGTTTACTACCCTCGCTTAGGTGTTTTCGTTTTTTCTCTAAAGTCCAGAAAAAATAAAACTGAAAATTCAGACATCATTTATGCGACGGTAGTGAACGAAAATAGTAAAAAAATACAGTTTTTCCTTTTTTATCTGATATTTCATCATAATAAAAACATACTAACATTAGTAGTACAGACCTAGGCCAAGGTTTGTGCTACTATTTTTTTATAGTAGAAGTGAAGGAAGGTCGAACAGCTCCTGGGACCAAATAGAGTCCGTATTAAAAACAGACCAACTTCACACCCTTATTTGAATCAGTTTAGTATGTTGGGTCCATAGAGACCGTGTATAAGAAAGTGGAATCGATAAGGCAATGTGAAGAACTTCTATGTTTGGCTAAAAAGGAGAGGCAGAAAATATGAAACACGTAGTGGCATTTGATGTCAGTATGGGGAAAAGTACAATGGTCATTTACGACCGTTATCGTCAATGCGAATATGAGGGTGAAATAACCCATAACCGTTACTCTTTCGAGAAATTAAACGAAACCCTTATAACTTTAACACAAAAAGATGGACAGGCCCCTGATATTGTCTTTGAAGCAACAGGCGTATATTCAAAACCACTAGAACGATTCTTAGGTGATCAAGGTTATATGTATTATCGAGTTAACCCACTCGAAGCGAATATTCAAATGGCTTCAATGAGGAGACAAAAAACAGATAAAAGCGACGCTCATGAACTTGCGAAAACTCACTTTAGAGTTGAACGTGAACAAACTTATCAAGAAGAGGAGTATTATAAACAAATGCGTGCAATGACGAGATATTATGATGAATTAAGTAGTGAAATGACGCATTTATATAGTCGTTTACATGCGATTCTACAATTGAGTTTCCCCGAGTTAGAAAAACTATTCAGTAAACGTTCTGCTTTATTTTTGAATGTCGTTCAATTATACCCTCATCCGGATCATGTGTTAGTTTGTTCAAAAACAGTGATTCGTAATCGTTTAAAAGCCAACACAAGAAAAAACTTATCATTGGCACGTGCTGAAGAAAAAGGGATCGCTTTAATCGAAGCAGCAAAAGAAGCGTATCCAGCAATTTCAAAAGATGATATTCGCTGTGAACAAGTGCGGGATTATGCCAAACGGATTGCAGACTTGAAGGAGAAAAGAGATCAACTTGTCCAAAAGATGGTTAAATTATCGAAAGATAAACAAGAGTATCAGATTTTAATTTCATTTCCAGGAATCGGAGAAACGACTGCAGTTCGTTTAATTGGAGAACTAGGAGATATTCGACGATTCAAAAACCATAAACAACTGAATGCTTACGTCGGTATTGATATCATGAGATATCAATCTGGGAATACCTTTTATAAAGACAAGATTAATAAAAGAGGAAATAACAAACTTAGAAAGATTCTATTTTACATGATCCAGACCATGATCCAACTACGGAAAAATACACAAAATCATATTGTAGATTATTATGATAAATTAAAAACGCAACCCCAGAGGAAACCTCATAAAGTTGCGTCCATAGCATGCGTGAATAAGTTCTTGAAATCGGCTTATCACCTTATCACACATAATCTGAAATACGATTACGAAAAGGCAACAATGCATCAGTAATCGTAAGTAAGATTATATCACAAAGACCTGGCGAAAAAAATGGAAATCGTGAGGTCTATTTGTCATGCGAAAATTTATTTTGGAAGGAAGGGGTACCCCTTCCTTCCAAAATAAAATCTATGTGAACCAAATTATTTAATAAAAAACACTTGACTAGAGGTAAGAAAGGGGCTGTTCAGAAAGTCGAACTCTTTCTGAACAGCCTTACTTCTTATAGTAATATTCTCTTAAAAACTTTGCTCTCCTGCGGTGGTCACATCAAACGCGCCTACTCGTCGCAATTTATCTGAGGCGAAAGTTCTAGCGACAGCCGCAATTTATCTGCGGCGAAAGCTCTAGCGACAGCCGCAATTTATCTGCGGCGAAAGCTCTAGCGACAGCCGCAATTTATCTGTGGCGAAAGCTCTAGCGACAGTCGCAATTTATCTGTGGCTAAGCATGTGCGACAGCTGCAATTTATCTGCAGCTAAGCGTGTGCGACAGCCGCAATTTATCTGCGGCTAAGCATGTGCGACAGCTGCAATTTATCTGCGGCTAAGCGTGTGCGACAGCCGCAATTTATCTGCGGCTAAGCGTGTGCGACAGCCGCAATTTATCTGTGGCTAAGCGTGTGCGACAGCCGCAATTTATCTGCGGCTAAGCTTGTGCGACAGCTGCAATTTATCTGTGGCTAAGCGTGTGCGACAGCCGCATTTTATCTGCGGCTAAGCTTGTGCGACAGCTGCAATTTATCTGCGGCGAAAGCGTGTGCGACAGCCGCAAAGGGGGCGTCTTGAAATGACTTTTCAGACGCCCCCTTTTTTATTAGCATTTATTGATTTTTGCGGTATTTGAAAGCTGCTCCGATAAACTCACGGAATAAAGGTTGCGGGCGTTGTGGACGAGAAACAAATTCAGGATGGAATTGGCATCCAAGGAAGAATTTTTTCTCTGGTAATTCGATAATTTCCACTAAACGATTGTCAGGGCTTGTACCTGAGAATACGAGTCCCTCAGCTTCCATTGCTTCACGGAATTCATTATTGAATTCATAACGGTGGCGATGACGTTCATATACTAACTCATCTTGATAAGCTTGTTCAGCACGAGAACCTTCTTTTAATTTACATGGATATAAACCTAAGCGTAATGTTCCACCTAAATCCATATTTTCTTTTTGGTCTGGTAGTAAATCTATGATTGGATATGGAGTATCTTTCACAATTTCTGTTGTATGCGCTCCTTTTAATCCTAGAACATTTCGAGCAAATTCAATTGCCATCATTTGCATTCCTAAACAAATACCAAGGAATGGCACATCGTTTTCACGAGCATATTTAATTGCTGTGATTTTTCCTTCTGTACCGCGATTACCAAATCCGCCAGGTACAATAATTCCGTCTGCATCTTTCAATAATTCATGCACATTTTCTTCTGTAATATCTTCAGCGTTAATCCAATCGATGCAAATATCGGAATCGTAAACGTAACCAGCATGTTTTAAAGCTTCAACAACAGAAATATATGCGTCTTGTAACTCAACATATTTTCCAACAAGCGCAATGCGTGTTTTATGTTTTAAGTTTTTCACCTTATGCACTAGCTCTTTCCAATCAGACATATCAGCTTCTGGTGCTTCGATTCCGAAATACTCTAATACGATATCATCTAAATCTTGAGCATGTAGATTTAATGGCACTTCATATAAATGTTCCACATCTCGAGACTCAATAATGTTGCGAGAGGATACATCACAGAATAATGCTAATTTTTCTTTCATGTCCTCTGAAACTGGTTGTTCTGTACGCACAACTAAAATATTTGGTTGGATACCTAAAGAACGCAATTCTTTTACTGAATGTTGAGTTGGTTTTGTTTTTAATTCACCTGCAGCTCTGATGTAAGGGATTAGTGTACAGTGAACATACATCACATTTTCTGCACCTAAATCAGATTTCATTTGACGGATTGCTTCTAAGAATGGAAGCCCTTCGAAATCTCCAACTGTTCCCCCTACTTCCGTAATTACGATATCCGCACTTGTTTCTCTTCCAGCACGTTGAATGCGCTCTTTAATTTCATTTGTCACGTGAGGAATAACTTGAACTGTTTTTCCATTATAGTCACCGCGACGCTCTTTCGCTAAAACTGTTTGATATATTTTACCGGAAGTTACCGTAGAATGTTTACCTAAATTAATATCGATAAAACGTTCATAGTGCCCTAAGTCTAAGTCTGCTTCAGCACCGTCATCAGTAACGAATACCTCACCATGTTGATAAGGGCTCATCGTACCAGGATCTATATTTAAATAAGGATCGAATTTTTGAATCGTCACTTGCAAGCCTCGATTTTTTAATAGTCTACCTAATGATGAAGCAACAATCCCTTTTCCTAAGGACGATACTACTCCACCAGTTACAAAAATATACTTCGTCATTTGTAAAATTCCTCCTCAAATATTTCCACTTTTATGAAATTACATAACTTATACTAAATCATTGCTGAATGTTAACTCATCAATAATCCTTTATTCATTTTTTCCTTTTCCTACATTTCCATGCTTACAAGCAACGTTCCAAAAGAGAAAGCACTAAACACAATTACCGAAATTTCCTCATGGCTTGTATTATACACTTCTCTGTGGAACATGTTTATAGGAAATAGGCTTCCTCAAGAACAAAAAATAAAAAACGCTCCTCCTGCATTTTGCAGGGGGAGCGTGAATATATCACGTTCATTCTCCTTCTTAAGGAGCCCAAATAAAAGATTAAACGGAACAAATTAATTAGTCAAGTAGTTTATATAAAAACCATTAAATTTACATATTTACAAAAATTTATTATTCTTCCTCTTCATCGATTTCTACATCTAATTCTTCATCGTCGATTAATAACTCTTCATCACCATCGATTAAATCATCATCGACTTCATCAATCTCATCTGGAAGCTCTACATCTAAATCATCAAGAGCATCATCGAAGTCGTCCACAAGTTCATCATCGAAGTCGATATCTTCTTCATCTTCATCCAAGAACTCTTCAAATTCTTCTTCAAATACTAAATCATCTTCATCAATGATTTCTTCGTCACCATCAAAGACAGCTATTCTCGCTCTACGTTTACGAGTTTTAATAGTAGGTGCTGTTTCTTCTTCGATTGTTTCGATTTTATACCATTCACGAAGTCCCCACGTGTTATCGTGGTTTAATAAGAAACGACCGTCTACATTTAAATCCGTAAAAAATTGTACCAATACTTGTTTAACTTCTTCTTCTGAAAGCCCTTTTAATTCTTTAATTTCATCTAATAAATCGAAAAAAGGAGTAGCTGTTTTTTTCTCTTCTAGAATTGCAAACGCTAAGTCTACTAACGCTTCTTCTGCTATTTGCTCTTTTGTCATTTCACGAATCTTCAACTCGTGCACGCCCTTTCTTTAATACATACATTACACATGTTAACCATTATATACAAATAATTGTATACTATGCTAGATTCATTTATTGTTTTTTATTTTATAAAAATCTCTGATTGCCATATAAAATAAATAACCTGACAAGATGAGAAGCGGTATTGCTCCCAATTGTTTATTATACAAAAAGAAGGTTGCAATTAGGCATGATAAAATCATTAAATAGTGTCCGTATTGTTTCACTTGCAACCCTCCTCTTCTTGTAACAAACATTATAGCCAATTTTCCTCCAAAGATGATAAAATTTGCAACAATTTTTTATGAAGAAGAGGAAAATTTTCCAACTTTTTTATGTATATGTATAAGAAGAGGAAGCGCTCGGAAGCTAAAAACTTCGAACGTTCCCCCTGAATATTAACAACTAGGTGAAAATTACAACATCTATTATTTTACTATGTGCACTTTATATTTGTAAAAAATATCTACCATAAACATTACATGTTTCTTCGATATTGGCCGCCAACTTCGTACAATGCTTTCGTAATTTGACCGAGACTTGCTACTTTTACTGTTTCCATTAATTCTTCAAAAATATTACCGCCAGAAAGTGCAACTTCTTGCAATCGTTTTAATGCTTGGGCACACTCACCTTTATTGCGCTCTTGGAATACTCGTAAGTTTCGAATTTGCTGTTCTTTTTCTTCCTTCGATGCACGAGCCACTTCTAATTTATCAATTTCTTCAATGGAAGCATTCGGATTAATGTACGTATTCACACCGATAATTGGCAGTTCTCCGGAATGTTTCAATTGTTCATAGTACATGGATTCTTCTTGAATTTTTCCTCGTTGATATTGTGTTTCCATCGCTCCAAGAACGCCACCACGGTCATTGATTCGCTCAAATTCTTCAAGCACTTTTTCTTCTACTAAATCCGTTAATTCTTCTACGATGAATGAGCCCTGTAATGGATTTTCATTTTTCGACAGACCGTGCTCTTTCGTAATGATCATTTGAATAGCCATCGCTCTTCTTACGGATTCTTCTGTTGGCGTTGTAATCGCTTCGTCGTATGCATTTGTATGAAGTGAGTTACAGTTATCTTGTAATGCCATTAATGCTTGAAGCGTTGTTCGAATATCGTTAAAGTCAATTTCTTGCGCATGCAAGCTGCGTCCAGATGTTTGAATATGGTATTTCAGCTTTTGGCTGCGTTCATTTGCACCGTATTTGTCACGCATTACAATTGCCCAAATGCGACGAGCCACTCGACCAATCACTGTGTATTCTGGGTCAAGGCCATTTGAGAAGAAGAATGATAAATTCGGTGCAAAATCGTCAATGTGCATGCCACGGCTTAAATAATATTCCACGTACGTAAAGCCATTTGCTAGCGTAAAGGCTAATTGTGTAATTGGGTTTGCCCCAGCTTCCGCAATGTGATAGCCGGAAATTGATACAGAATAGTAGTTGCGCACTTTATGTTTAATGAAGTATTCTTGAATATCTCCCATCATACGAAGGGCGAATTCCGTTGAGAAGATGCAAGTGTTTTGGCCTTGGTCTTCTTTTAAAATATCCGCTTGTACCGTACCACGAACAACTTGTAGCGTTTGTTCTTTAATTTCTGCAAACTCTTCCACTGTTAAAATGCGGCCTAATTCTTTTTCTTTCTTTTTCACTTGCTGGTCAATCGCTGTGTTCATGAACATCGCTAATATGATTGGCGCTGGACCATTAATTGTCATCGATACAGATGTTGATGGGTGGCACAAATCAAAGCCTTCAAATAATTTTTTCATGTCATCAAGCGTGCAGACACTTACACCCGATTCACCTATTTTTCCGAAAATGTCAGGACGTTCATCTGGATCTTCTCCGTAAAGCGTTACAGAATCGAATGCTGTTGATAAACGTTTTGCCGGATCATCTTTTGATAAGTAGTGGAATCGCTTATTTGTACGTTCTGGTGTTCCTTCTCCAGCAAATTGGCGTTTCGGATCTTCTCCTTGTCGCTTGAATGGAAATACTCCTGCTGTATACGGGAAGGAACCAGGAACATTTTCTTTATATACCCAGCGTAAAATTTCACCGTAGTCTTTGAATTTTGGCAATGCCACTTTGGGGATTTTTGTTCCGGATAAAGATGTTGTTGTAAGTAAAGTTCGAATTTCTTTATCGCGGATTTTTGTTACAAATTCTTCTCCTGCATATACTTCTTTTACTTTCTCCCAGTTTTCTAAAATTCGTTTAGATTCTGGTGTTAATTCATTTTTGATTCCTTCCGCTAGTGTTTCGAGAGACTTGATAAGAACCTCATCCGGATTTTTCGCTTTTAATTCTTTGATTGTTCCTTCGATTTGGTAAAGTCTTGTTGCAAGTTCTGATTGTTGCTCGACTTTTTTATGATAGTTGCGAACTGTATCTACAATTTCGCGCAAATAGAATCGACGGTCATTTGGAATGATGACATCTTGCTTTTCTGTTTTAGAGACGATTTCATAAGAAGTTTCCCAATTATAGCCGAATTTTTCGTTAATTTTCTTCACAAGCGCTGCAAATAAAGCGTTTGTTCCTTTGTCGTTAAATTGACTAGCAATTGTGCCGTAAACAGGCATTTCGTCTAATTGTCGGTTCCATAATTCATGAGAGCGTTGATATTGTTTTTGTACTTGACGAAGGGCGTCTTCGGAACCTTTTCGCTCAAATTTATTGATAGCGATTAAATCAGCAAAATCAATCATGTCGATTTTTTCTAATTGCGTTGGTGCACCAAACTCGCTCGTCATCACATACATGGATAGGTCTGTATATTTCGTAATTTCCGCATCCCCTTGACCAATTCCACTTGTTTCTACAAAGATTAAATCAAAGCCCGCTGCTTTCACCACATCAAGAATATCGCCGATAGATGCAGAAAGTTCTGAACGAGATCCGCGCGTTGCAAGGCTTCTCATATATACTCGTTTATCGAAAATAGCATTCATGCGGATACGGTCACCAAGTAATGCCCCACCTGTTTTTTGTTTCGTCGGGTCAACAGAGAGAATCGCCATTCGCTTATCTGGGAACTCTCGTAAAAATCTTCGTACAAGTTCATCCGTAAGTGAAGATTTTCCAGCTCCCCCTGTTCCAGTGATGCCGACAACCGGCGTTCCTTTGCTTCTTTGGCGCGCCCGTTTCAGCATTTCATCGATTTCCGGATCTCCACCGACTTCCGCTGCCGTAATTAAGTTCGCTAATATTTCTGGTCGATCTGTCGATAATTTATCTAGAAGCTCTAAATAGTTCCCTCTCAGTGTTGAGAAGTCTGCTCCTTTGAGTTTTTCGTTGACCATTCCTTGCAACCCAAGGCGCATGCCGTCTTCTGGTGAGAAAATACCTGCAATACCATAGTCGTGGAGTTCTTTTATTTCTCTCGGTAATATAACTCCACCTCCACCTCCGTAAATTTTAATGTGAGGTGCTCCTTTTTCTTTAAGCAAATCGTACATGTATTTGAAGTACTCCATGTGACCGCCTTGATAAGAAGAAACAGCAACAGCTTGTGCATCTTCTTGAATCGCTGCGTTCACCACTTCTTCTACTGAACGGTTATGACCAAGGTGAATTACTTCTGCCCCGCTTGCTTGAAGGATTCTTCGGATGATGTTAACCGATACATCATGACCGTCAAAAAGGCTAGATGCTGTTACAAATCGAACATGATTCTTCGGACGATATACTTCCGTTGTTGGACGGTTTATTTCAGTCTTTGATGTCTTATTCTCTGTTTGCATTTGAACCATATAATAAAACCCCTTTCATTTAACAGTGAACAAAATCTCCCGGTTGTTAAAGTGAACTTCCTTTCATGAAAAATGCACATCGAAGAAAAATAAGGTTGAGGCGATAAAACACCGCTTTGCAAACGAAACTATTGTATGCAATTTAGCGGTGTTTACCCCTATTTTTCACGAAAATGTAGAATCCCCGATAAGAATAATCTCGTTTGCAATGCAATAAATTCTTCAGTTGTATATTTTTTGTGATACGCCCATTTGCGGAATGCCCAGCTTTGTCCTTGGATTACTAAGTGGTTTGCTGCTAAATAGATTTCTTGATCTGTCAGCTCTATTTCTCCCGATTTCACGCAAGATTTCAATATTTTCTCAAATAATGAAACCATCTCTAGCTCTTTGCTTAATACGTATTGCATTGCTTCTTTTGGCAATGATTTTGTCTCTTGATACATGACTGTAAATTCATCAATCATGCGATCAATTAACAAGAAGTATTGTCGAATTGCTTTTTCTAGTTCTTCAATTGTTCCCTTTTGCGTTGAAATGTCTGATAAACACATCGTTACTTTATTGTAGATGTGGTCACAAACTAAATAGAGTACATCTTCTTTCGTTCGAATGTATTCGTACAATGTTCCAATACTAAATCCAGCAGCTTTGGCTATTTCCCTTGTTGTTGCACGATGAAAGCCCTTTTCTTTAAATAATTTAACGCTTGCTTCAACGATTTGTTGGCGTCTTAATTCGATAAGGCTTTCATCTTTGACGGAAGTTTGTACGATAATTTTTTCCTTGCTCATACCTGTTACTTTGTCAACATGCGAGAGATTACAAGTCTTTGAATCTCTTGCGTTCCTTCATAGATTTGCGTAATTTTTGCATCACGCATGTAACGCTCAACAGGATATTCTTTCGTATAACCGTATCCTCCAAAGACTTGCACAGCTTCTGTCGTCACTTTCATTGCTGTATCTCCCGCCATCAATTTTGCCATCGCGCTTGCTTTTCCGTAAGGCAAGCCTTCGGATTCTAGCCAAGCTGCTTGATAAGTTAATAGTCTTGATGCTTCTACTGCTGTAGCCATATCTGCCAGTTTGAAAGAGATCCCTTGATTTGCTGCGATTGGTTTTCCGAATTGTTCGCGTTCTTTTGCATATTCAACAGCTGCATCCAACGCTCCTTGGGCAATTCCTACCGCTTGGGCTGCAATTCCGTTTCGTCCACCGTCTAATGTTTGCATTGCAATTTTAAAGCCTTCTCCTTCTGCACCAAGTAAGTTTTCTTTTGGAACTCGGCAGTTGTCAAAGATAATTTCTGCTGTAGGTGATGAACGGATTCCCATTTTGTCTTCTTTTTTCCCAACTTGGAAACCTGGGAAACTTGATTCAACGATAAAGGCGCTAACTCCTCTTGTTTTTGCTTCAGGATTTGTTAATGCGAAGACAATGTAGATGTCTGCGATACCACCATTTGTGATGAAGATTTTTGAACCGTTTAGCACGTATTCATCTCCATCCTGAACAGCTGTTGTTTTCATCGCGCCCGCGTCACTACCTGAACCAGGCTCAGTTAAGCAATATGCACCGATTTTCTTCCCTTCTGCCATAGGTCGAAGGTATTTTTGCTTTTGTTCTTCAGTACCGAATTTATAAACTGGCCAACCCGCTAATGAAGTATGAGCTGAGAGAGTTACACCTGTTGACGCACATACGCGAGAAAGTTCTTCTACAGCGATTACATAAGCTAAATAATCAAAGCCAGCTCCACCGTATTCCTCTGGCCAAGGGATTCCTGTCAGTCCAAGTTCTGCTAGTTTATCCCAAATTTCTCTATCAAAGCGTGCTTGCTCATCACGTTCTTGAGCTGTAGGTGCTACTTCATTTAGCGCGAAATCTCGTACCATTTCTCGCAGTTGTAAATGTTCTTCCGACAATTGAAAATTCATGGATATCCCCCTTTTTTCGAGTGTTTGGCACTTCTACTTGAATATTGAGACAGTACCAGAATCTTATAAATGTTTGCTAATTACAATGCGTTGAATTTCACTTGTGCCTTCGTAAATTTCAGTAATTTTTGCATCACGGAAGTAGCGCTCTACCGGATACTCTTTTGTATAACCGTAACCGCCAAATACTTGAACTGCTTCGATTGCCACTTCTCTCGCTGTTTGTGATGCAAACAATTTCGCCATCGACGCTTCTTTACCGCAAGGCAAGCCTTTTGAACGTAGGTCTGCCGCACGATAAACGAGTAGTCTTGCAGCTTCTACCGCTGTTGCCATATCTGCAAGCTTAAACCCAATTCCTTGATTCGCAATAATTGGCTTACCAAACTGTTGACGCTCGCCTGCATATTTCACTGCAGCATCTAAAGCCGCTTCTGCAATACCAAGAGCTTGTGCTGCAATCCCGATACGGCCGACATCTAAGTTTGACATTGCGATTTTAAAGCCTTCTCCTTCTTCTCCGAGGCGATTTACTTCCGGCACTTCCATGTTTTCAAAGCTCAGTTCAACTGTTCTAGAACCGTGTAAGCCCATTTTTTTCTCATCTTTTCCTATGATGAGGCCTGGAGCATCTTTTTCAACAATGAACGCCGTTACCCCGCGGGAACCTTTTTCAGGATCCGTTTTAGCAAAGACGATATAAACATCTGCCTCTCCACCATTTGTGATGAAGATTTTTGAGCCGTTGATGATGTATTTATCGCCTTTTTTCACCGCTCTTGTTTTTAAGGAAGCAGCATCGCTTCCGGCAGATGGTTCTGTTAAACAAAAGGCTCCTAAATATTCTCCTTTTGCGAGTTTTGGCACATATTTTTGTTTTTGTTCTTCATTTCCAAAATATAGAATTGGATTTGTACCAACAGAAGTGTGCACAGATAGAATAACACCAATTACCGCGCTTACTTTGGAGAGTTCATTAATGGCGATGATATACGAAATAAAATCCATTCCAGAACCGCCATACTCTTCTGGAACAGTAATCCCCATTAAACCGAGCTCAGCCATTTTGTTTAAAATCGGCCTAGGAAATTCACCTGCTTCCATTTTTTCGACAAACGGAGCAATTTCGTTTTGTGCAAAATCTCGAACCATATCACGCATCATGAGTTGCTCTTCTGTGAAGTTCAAATTCATCGGTTTCACTCCCTGCTATTCGTAGATGTAGAAACCGCGGCCTGATTTCTTCCCTAACCAACCAGCTGCCACGTATTTGCGAAGTAGAGGACACGGACGATATTTGCTATCTCCTAATCCTTCATGCAAGATTTCCATAATGTATAGACATGTATCTAAACCGATGAAATCTGCTAATTGAAGTGGTCCCATTGGATGATTCATGCCTAACTTCATAACATCGTCGATTGCTTCTTTTGTCGCAACGCCTTCATATAGTGCATAAATCGCTTCGTTGATCATCGGTAGGAGAATGCGGTTGGATACAAATCCCGGGAAGTCATTCACTTCTACCGGTTTTTTGCCTAACGCAATCGCCATTTGTTCTACCGTTTTGTATACTTCATCAGCCGTTGCAAGACCGCGGATTACTTCCACCAGTTTCATAACTGGCACTGGATTCATGAAGTGCATACCGATTACTTTTTCAGGTCGTTTCGTTACTGCTGCAATTTCCGTAATTGGAAGTGAAGATGTATTTGTCGCAAGAATTGCATGTTCCGGTGCAATTTCATCTAGTTGCTTAAAAATAGATTGCTTGATTTCCATATTTTCTGTTGCTGCTTCGATTACAATATCCACATCACGAGCATCTTCTAAGCTCAAGGATTTCGTAATTCGATTTAAAATCGCTTCTTTTTCTTCAGCAGTTTTACGTCCCTTTTCCACATCGCGAGACAAATTTTTCGTAATTGTTGTAAGACCTCGTTCAAAGTATTCTTCTTTAATGTCGTTTAATTTTACTTCAAATCCTGCTGTAGCACATACTTGAGCAATGCCTGAACCCATTTGTCCAGCACCAACAACCATTACTTTTTTAATTGCCATTTCTTTTCCCCCATTTGTTTGAATTAATTTTTCGGTACTTCTACCATGATGGCATCCCCTTGACCACCACCAGAGCAAATAGCTGCGATGCCAATTCCACCACCACGACGTTTTAATTCGTAGCAAAGAGTTAAAATGATTCTTGCACCTGAAGCACCAATCGGATGACCTAATGCAACCGCTCCTCCGTTTACATTCACTTTGTTTGGATCGAGTCCAGCAATTTGGTTGCTTACAAGAGCAACTGCTGCAAAGGCTTCATTAATTTCAATTAAGTCAATTTCATCAATCGTTTTGTTTGTTTTATTTAAAATTTCACGAATCACAAGTCCTGGAGTTTGTGGGAAGTTTTCTGGCTCAACAGCAACTTCCGCATGAGCTAATACATACGCGAGCGGTGTGCGTCCTTCTTCCTTCGCTTTTTTCTCACTCATTAATACAAGTGCACAAGCGCCATCATTTACTCCCGGAGCATTTCCTGCAGTAATTGTGCCATCTCGGTCGAAAGCAGGTTTTAAATTTGCTAGCGCTTCCAATGATGTTTCTCTGCGAGGCGCCTCATCTTCTTTTACAATGAATGTATCTTTGCGAGTTTTTACTTCTACCGGAACGATTTCTTCAGCCAATTTCCCTTCATCAATCGCTCGGATTGCTAATTGATGGCTACGCAATGCCCATGCATCTTGTTCTTCTCTTGAGATGTTGAATTCCTTCGCTGTTCCGTTTCCATAAGTCCCCATATGAACCTTATCTGGATGGAAGGAACAAGATAGGCCATCATAAATCATGCCATCAACAACTGTTGAATCTCCCATACGTAATCCCCAACGACCCTTTTGCAAGTAATACGGAGCATTGGACATCGATTCCATTCCGCCAGCAACAATGACTTCTTCTTCCCCTAGGCGAATTAGTTGATCAGCAAGTGTCACACTTCTCATACCTGATGCACAAACTTTGTTGATTGTTTCTGTTTTTACTGACCAAGGAATTCCCGCTTTTGTTGCTGCCTGGCGAGAAGGAATTTGTCCCTGCCCTGCTTGAAGAACCGTACCCATAATTACTTCATCCACTTGATCCGCCTTGACATCTGCCCTTTTCAATGCTTCTTTAATGGCAATACCTCCAAGATCAGAAGCAGTAAGAGTTGATAATGCGCCACCGAATTTGCCAAAAGGTGTTCTTGCACCCTCTAATATAACTGTTTTCAAACATTCCACCCCTTTATCGAAACGTGCGTAAATCTTGAATGTTTCATTATTTTGTTGAATACAATAATAGTAGTACTGAGTGTTGATAATCGATTGAACGCTCGCTCAGTATTAATCATAAGAAAAAGCGGAGTTGTTTAGAACTCCATTTTCTATTCTCCCTATTATTTTACTGAAAATTAAGTAGATTAGCAATCGATTTTTCTTATTTTTCTAACAATTTAATATTTCAGTATAATATTTATACCCCAAATACCTCTCTTTATCCTTATTGGATGTACTCGCCTCGCCAATACTTTAACCTCTTCGTGAATCAATATTTTTATTCCCAAAGAATTATAGTCAATCTTCAAAGGATAATAGTCAAAGTCGTTTACATAATTGCCAAGGGAACAAATATTGTTTCCAACATTTACGATAATAGTCAACTTCCTAATAATAATAGCCTTTCTTCAAAAGATAATAGTCAAAGCTGTGTACTTAATAAAAACAATCTCTGACAGACGAGATAATAGTCAAAATCCATCACATTATAGTCAACTTTCTAAAGATAATAGTCAAAGTCGTTTACATAATTGCCAAGGGAACAAATATTGTTTCCGACATTTATGATAATAGTCAACTTCCTAATAATAATAGCCTTTCTTCAAAAGATAATAGTCAAAGCTGTGTACTTAATAGCCAATCCTATAAAAACAATCGCTGACGGACGAGATAATAGTCAAAATCCATCACATTATAGTCAACTTTCTAAAGATAATAGTCAAAGTCGAATACATAATTGCCAAGGGGAACAAATATTGTTTCCGACATTTACGATAATAGTCAACTTCCTGATAATAATAGCCATTCTTCAAAGGATAATAGTCAAACTTGCGCATTTAATAGCCAACACCAATACACACGATTTCTAAAAGACGGGTTTGCATCCAAACTCCCAAATCGAAAAGGGGCGTCTGAAAAAGTCATTTTGAGATGCCCTCTTTGCGGCTGTCGCTAACGCTTTCGCCGCAGATAAATTGCGGCTGTCGCACATGCTTAGCTGCAGATAAATTGCGGCTGTCGCACAAGCTTAGCCACAGATAAATTGCGACGAGGAGGCGCGTTTGATGTGACCACCGCAGGAGCAAAGTTTTTAAGAGAATATTCCTATAAGAAGTAAGGCTGTTCAGAAAGTGTTCGACTTTCTAAACAGCCCCTTCAAACATTTTTACTGTACTTCTACAGTTTCTTCTTGTGATGATTCACCCGATTCGATTTCTTTTGCTCTTTCTCCGAAGACAGATCTTTCTAACAATTCACACACATCATATGTTCCGATTTTGTCTTCCACTTCTTTTGCTTTCGTGCCGTCTGTAAGCATCGTTAAGCAGTATGGACAGCCTGCAGAAATCACAGATGCATTTGTCGCTAATGCTTGTTCTGTACGAGCAACGTTAATGCGATTTCCTACACGGTCTTCCATCCACATTAATCCACCGCCTGCACCGCAGCACATTGCTGTTTCACGGTTGCGTTCCATCTCTACTAATTTCACGCCAGGAATCGCTTTTAAAATTTCACGCGGCGCATCATATACGTTGTTATAGCGTCCTAAATAGCAGGAATCGTGGAATACGATTGTTTCATCCACACGGTGGTTCAATACAAGCTTGCCTTCCTCAATGAGCTTGTATAACAATTCCGTATGGTGATAAACTTCCCCTTCCCATCCGAAATCTTTATATTCATTTTTGAAGATGTTGTATGCGTGTGGATCGATTGTTACAATCTTTTTCACGCCATATTTCTCGAACTCTTGAATGTTTCCTTGAGCTAGTTCTTGGAATAAAAACTCGTTTCCAAGACGTCTCGGTGTATCACCAGAGTTTTTCTCCTTATTTCCTAAAATCGCAAATTTAACACCCGCTGCATTTAATAATCTAGCGAAAGACATCGCGATTTTTTGTGAACGGTTATCGAATGAACCCATGGAACCTACCCAGAATAAATATTCAAAGCCTTCTTCAGATTTCATTGCTTCTTTTACTGTTGGAATGTGAACAGTTGAATCTGAGTCGCGCCAGTTCTCTCTTTCTTTACGGTTAAGCCCCCATGGATTTCCTTGGCGCTCAATATTATTTAACGCTCGTTGTGCATCAGGATTAATTTTTCCTTCTGTCATCGTTAAATAACGGCGTAAATCGATAATTTTATCAACATGCTCATTCATTACTGGACATTGATCTTCACAATTTCGGCAAGTTGTACAAGCCCAAATCTCTTCTTCTGTAATAATATCACCAATTAATGATGGAGAATAAATATCTTCAATGACCGCACCTTCAGCACCTGCCGCCATTGCCAGTTGATTACCTTTCGTTTTATTCCAAACTAACGTTGGCACCCAAGGTTTTTTCTTTGTCACAACGGCACCAGTATACGTTAAATGGTCACGTAGTTTAACAATTAAATCCATTGGCGATAACATTTTTCCAGTGCCGGATGCTGGACACATATTTGTACAACGTCCGCATTCTACACAAGAATATAAGTCTAACAATTGGATTCTTGTAAAATCTTCAATTTTTCCAACACCAAATGATTCTGCTTCTTCATCCTCGAAGTCGATTTTGCGCAAGCGACCAGCTTTTCCTGCTCTTTTGAAGAAAAGACCAATCGTAACAAATACTTCGTGGAATTGTTTAGATTGGGGTACAAATACGAGGAATGTGAACACCGCTAACATATGTACCCACCAAAATACATTAAATAGCACATTTGCAACTACCGGGCTTAAGCCGCCAAAAAGGAATGCAAATATACCTGAAAATGGAGCAATGACAAAATTCGGCTCATTTTCATGTGCAACCGTTTCAAAACCTAGAGCAAGGAAAATAGAAAGACATAGTGTAATTAACGCAATATATACAAAAGCCGCTTTCTTATCTCTTTTCCATTGTAAACGTGTTAGCTTTTCACCATAACGGCGATAAGCTGCATAAACAAGAGCACATAACATGAAAAACATCGTCCACTCTTGCATAAACGTGAAGAATGGATGAAGAGCTCCTAACGGAAATGTATATCCTGGAATAAATCCTTTGATGATTAATTCAATTAATCCTAATTGAATAATAAAGAATGCATAAAACAAAATAAGGTGCATTACACCACTTTTACGATCTTTGAACAATTTGTTTTGTCCAAGAACGTTAATCCAAAAATTCTCAAATCGCTCTTTGAAACTGATTTCCAACTCTTCTTTTTTACCGAGTTTAATATATTCTAATCTTGTTTTCACTGAATAAACAAACAGATAAACTGCATACAGAACAACGGCTATAAATAATAACCCGTTCACTAGCAAAAAACCATTCATATCTAATCCCCCTTGTTTGTCATGTGAACAGCAACAATTTATATCATTCATTTTAATTATGAATGAGCATTCAGTCAACAACTATTCAAAAATTTCTAAATTTTTAGCTGGTTGAACTAGAATACTATATTTACTAAATATGATATATAATTTTATACAATTAAAAAAGTAGATATTTTTACAAAAATATTGCCTAAAATACAAAAATCCAAGCGCAACATAAAAAATTTCACACTTGGATTTTTTTACTATAGCAAATTCATTATTTTAATATACAGTATTATCGAAATACATCGCCGCCTCGAATATATTCCACATCTTTTACATTCAAGCGGTAATTCACGGCACGAGCAGCAACAAAGAAATAATCTGAAAGACGATTTAAATATTTTTGAATTACTCCTGGGACATCTTCTACTTCATTCATTAGCGTAACTACCTGTCGCTCTGCACGTCTTGTTACCGTCCGAGCAATATGAAGTGTTGCTGCTGCTGGTGATCCGCCTGGCAAAATAAAACGCTTAATTGGTGGCACTTCCTCAGAAAGTACATCAATACGTTTTTCTAACGCCTCTACGGAAGCTTCCTGCAATTTGTATGTTCTTTCTTTCATGACATTTGCTAAATCTCCTCCGCAATCAAAAAGTTCGTGTTGGATTGTTTCAAGATCCTTTAGAATATCTTGAAATTTATTTGGATCTAATTCCGTTACCGCTTTACCAATAAATGAATTCAATTCATCGATTGTTCCATACGCTTCCACACGAACGTGGTCTTTACTAACTCGACCACCAATTAAACTCGTTTTCCCTTGATCTCCTGTTTTTGTATAAATTTTCATCGTTCCATCTCCCTTTTATAAATTTGAATAGCTTCCACCGTTGCTTCATAAACCCCTTTGCCAATCATTTTCCCTACTTCTGTAAGAGGACCAGCATATTGCATAAATTCTCCTTGTTGCGTCGCAGCAACTAGCAGGCTATCAGTCGGTGTCCCTGTGGCAATGGTATTTGATAATTTATCCATAACCTTTTCTGTTTGTAGTGCTTTCGATTTGGCTTCTGTTGCAGTCACCATCCCTTGCACGAAAGCCTCTTTGGACAGCTTTCCATTGATAATTACCCATGTATTGATTGTCCCGATGGTTTGATATGCTGTTCGTTCATAGGCATGAGATACATCGATAGCACCGCCAATTCCAGCTGTGACAATGACAATAAGGTTGCCAAAAGGTGCAAGATATTCTTTCATCACCGCTTTTTTCGTATCGACTGCCGTCATCATTCCTACTGTATTCGTTGGTGAAAAGCCCTTTTCAATTATATATTGCAAAAATTCAGTTTTCACATTTTCTATATCATATTCTTGTGGAACTGTTCGATTGATGAATGTTGCATACCATCCTAAACCTGCATTATGAACCGCTGATGACAACACTTTTAAAGGAAATTCAGCAATAAAAGCAATGTAATCCTCTCCCTTTTGTATATTGGATAAGGAAACGGATTTTTCCTTTCTCTGCTCTTCAAAATCTGGGAGAATTGCCATTTGCGGTTTCGGTTGCTCAGGATGGGCTTGCGTTGAAATACGTGCTTTATATACATCCATGATTTGCTGTTCAATAATTACTTCATGAGGCTCACCGTATGCTTTTACGCTCCCAGCCTCCATGAGCAATAAATGATCGCAATATAGGGAAGCTAAATTGATATCATGAAATACCGATACAACGGTTAAACCATGTTCCGTCACTTCTTTACGTATCATATCCAAAATTTGTTTTTGATGTGCAATATCTAAATGGCATGCGAATATTCCATAAAATACTAAATGTTCTCGGATTGGTTTCTTCATTCCATAAAGATGATAATGGAATATCAACAGAACCAATTGATACCCCAAATCAAAAGCTTATAAGTAATAGAAAAATAGAGGAGCCGTAAGCGAGTAATAATTTTTTCTTCACCATCTATCCTCTACCCCTCTAAAATACGTATCGTAAGTTTCCATACGTCCTCCAATTGATTCGTATCAACTTTTGAAAAATAAAAAAGCTCCCGCCATAAAACGAGAAACAGATAGCCAACATGCGTACCTTTCTCCCTCAAAGATTGTGCGCTCTTCACCCATTTAATTATAGCTTATTCTTTAAGAATTATCGTACGAATTCTAAAAAACAGAAAAAGGTACAAAAAAACACTCTCAAATCTATAACATGAGAGCGTTTCATTAAATGAAGATTAAATTTCGTAATCAAAAGACCCTGGCAATACACGACGCAAAAATTGTTTTGTTCGAATCTCTTTAGGCGAAACAAAAATATCATGTGGTGTACCTTCTTCAACAATCACACCGCCGTCCATGAAAATCACTTTATTTGCGACGTCTTTAGCAAAGCCCATCTCGTGGGTAACAACAAGCATCGTCGTACCTTCGTTGGCAATCTCTTTCATCGTATTTAATACTTCCCCTACTAGTTCTGGGTCAAGTGCGGATGTTGGCTCGTCAAATAAAATAATATCCGGGTTTAAAGCGACAGCACGAGCAATTCCAACACGCTGTTGCTGCCCTCCTGATAGCTGGCTTGGATAATAGTCGTATTTTTCGGATAAGCCGACTTTATCTAATGCTTTTTTCGCAATTTCTCTCGCTTCGGCTTTCGGCACTTTGCGAGCAATAACTAACCCTTCCATTACGTTTTCAATGGCCGTTTTATTGTTAAATAAATTATAGTTTTGGAATACGAAGGCAGTTTTTTTACGTACTTGTTGCACTTCTTTTTTCGTCGCATTTTTTAAATCTACTTCTAAGTCCCCGAATCTTGCAGTTCCTTTATCTGCTCTTTCTAAAAAGTTAATGCATCTAAGCAGTGTCGTTTTCCCGGAACCACTTGGACCTAGAATGACTACAACGTCCCCTTTATTGATCTTTAAATCTACACCTTTTAAAATCTCATTTTTACCAAAGGATTTATGAATATCTTTAATCTCTAACATTATTTGCCTCCTTCCTTAAGCATTGGCAACTTTGTAACGGCTTAACCGTTTCTCTAAATACTTAAATAATTGTTCGACCGCAATACAAATAATTAAATAGACAATGAAAATATCAATATATGCTTCCAAATAGTTATAACCAAAGTTTGCTGCTACTTTTGCCTTTAATGTAATCTCTTGTAAGGAGATGGCATAACCTAATGAGGTTGCTTTAATTAAGTTTACCGTTGTATTCGCAATGTTTGGCAAGGCAGAGACAAGAGCTTGCGGAATAATAATTCTTCGATATGCTTGAGCTGTCGTTAAACCGACAGAATAGGCAGCTTCCAATTGTCCTTTTTCAACAGTCGATAAGGCCGAACGGAATACTTCAATTAAAACGGCTGACTTGTTGAAAGCGAAAATAACGAATGCATACCATATCGGATGAATTTTATACACTTCATAATCGATGTTATATTTTTCAAAGGTCATATTTAATAGAATCGGTATAAAACTATATAAAACGAAAATTTGGATAATGATTGGCGTACCGCGAACGAATGATACATAAATTTTCGCTAGTTGATTCAGCACCGGAATTTTATTAATTCTTGTTAAAGCGAAGAAAAACCCAATCGGCAAAGCAATCGCAAGAGCAACAACAGTCACAAGCAATGCGATCGGCACGCCTGATAATGCAACGAAAAACGTATCGATTAAAAATTCTGTATTTAACATTTGTTACTCCACCTCCTACGATGCCTTTATCGAGCGGGAACCTTTGCTGAAAGTTTTTTCAAGGAGTTCGAATATTTTTTCAATGACAATGGAAATAACCCAATAAATCACGGCTAATGCAATGTATATTTCTAACGCATGGGAATTAAAGTTACTTGCAATAATCAAGTTTGCTTTTCCAACAATGTCGATAAATCCAATTGTGTAAGCTAATGCCCCTTCTTGTAAAACGGCAATTAGACCGTTTCCGAAGTTAGGAAGAGCTACAACAAAAGCTTGTGGGAAAATGATGCGTCTGTATGCTTGCCATGGCGTCAGCCCAACACTTACCGCCGCCTCAAATTGTCCTTTATCAATGGATTGAATTGCGGAACGAATCACTTCAGACATCATGGCTGCAAATTGTAATGAGAACGTAATAACGACAAAAACACCTGTATAAATATTTTGTAAATTCACATTAAACAATGAATCTGCTAAAAATGGAACACCATAGTAGACTAAAAACAATAGAACGATGGATGGCGTACAACGCATAATCGTTGTATATCCATGGGCGATTACTTGCAGCACCTTACTTTTGCCCATTTTCATAAAGGCTAAGACTAAGCCAAGCAATGTACCAAAGAATACGGCAAGACCCGCCACAGCAAAAGTGATTTTTAAGTATGGCAATAATTGCGGAAATGCTCCCCATAAATAGCCAATATCAAAATACTTTTCAAACATTCTCTCACCACTTTTCATGAAAAAATGAAGGCTGTAAGGTGATTGGTACCCAACAGCCCGTATATCAAGATGATTATTTAGACTGACCTTCTACTCTTTCTAATACTTCAAATAGGTCACGTCCATAGTGTTTAACCATTAATTCGTTTAATGCATTTGTTTGTTTAATTTCTTTAATTACTTCGTCGAAAGCATCTGCCAATTCTTGATTGTTTTTGTTAAATAATGTCCAAGTTTTGATCACAGTGAACTCGTTATACACTACTTCGTCTTTTAGATTATGGTATGGACCTTCTGGATCGTTAATTTGTTTATCGATAACTGGTTCAAGTGCAATTGCACCATCTGCACGTCCTTCGTTTACCCATTGTACAGCGTCCACAGCAAATGTATCGCCAGCAACTAATTTCACTTGGTTATCCGGATTTTCTTCGTTGTATTTCGCTACTACTGTGTATTGAGCGTTATTAGCTGCAATTGGAGCTAATTCTAAACCAGCAGCTGCGAAATCTGATAAATCTTTAATATGTTCATTTTCTTTTTTCAATAGTAATCCAACGCTGCTTAATCCTGTGAATTCTTTAGGGAAAACATATTTTTCTGCACGTTCATCTGTATAGAAAATGTTTTTAACCCCTAAATCGTATTTCCCTTGTTCTACACCGATTAATAAATCATCGTCTGTAGTTCCGATATATTCAAATTCATAGTCTTCCAATTTTTCATCAACAAGTCTTAGCATATCTAATTCGTATCCTGCTGGCTCACCGTTTTCATCTTGATACGTAATCGGCTTCCAAGAAATTGCATAAGCTACTTTAATTTTTTTCACATCGGATGAATCTTGAGAATTTTCGTTTTCAGTAGTAGATGTTTCATTTCCTCCACCACATGCAGCAAGGGATGCTGCTAGTAAACCAATCGCTCCTAATTTAAAAAATTTTTTAAAATTCATTGTTGTTTCCTCCTAAAATTATAATTTTAATGCTGATTCTGCTAATTGTTTTATTGTTAAATCATCCATTGGTGGATTATGAAGTCCTGCACGAACATCGCGATAATATCGTTGAAGTGGATTGTTGCGTTGTAAACTTCTTGCTCCTGCCACGCGCATTGCTTTATCCACGACTTGAATTGCATTATTTGTAACGGTATATTTTGCTACATTGACTGCATTTGCAATGTTGGCAGCGTCTTCTGTTGAAATTTCACCTTTTTGCATTAAATCGATACAACTTTGGGCTGCACCATAAAGGGTATAGCGAGCTTGCATCAGTAGCAAATCAATTTCTCCAATTAATGCCTGAACGTTCGGCAATGTTGCAATCGTTCCTTTAATGCTATTTGGTGAGTGTGTATTGGCAAATTCCACTGCATAATCGCGAGCTGCTTGCGCAATTCCTAGATATGTAGCTGGAATGATTAATAGCCATCCATTCAATTTAAAGCCTGTTTGGTATTTCGGAATTTCTACTAAATTTGATTCATCTACTTCTACATTTTCTAAAACTAGATCGTGACTGCCAGTCGATTTCATGGCTATTACGTCCCAAGTTTCATCGATTGAAAGGCCTTCTGTATCTTTATGAATTAGGAAGTTTCCGATATTTTCAATTTCTGGAATCCAAGCGGTTACTAAGAAATAATCTAACTCAGGTGAACATGTTGCATAAGCTTTACGACCATTGATTACCCATTTGTTCCCTTTCTTCACAGCGCTTGTTCCAGGACGGCCACCACGGACTGGACTTCCTGTAATGACTTCACTGAAAATTTTATTGATGATTGCTCCGTTTTTTACATCGTTTGCAAATTCTTTAAGCTTTTCTTCTGCCCAGCTTTTCGTTTCATAGACATCCCCTACCGTGAGCAGAGTCCATCCAATAGAAAGAGCTGTACTGCCATCATAACTACCTAACGTTTCTTGCAGTAATATGGCATCATAAACATTCATCCCCTCGCCACCATATTCGGTAGGCAAAGTAACTTTTGGATATCCAATCTCACGTAACCTTTTTATATTTTCATGAGGGAAAATCGATTCTTCATCGTTTCGTTGGGCATTTTCTTTTATAGCTTTTTCTAAAACAGCTAACTTTTCAAGCCATTCCCGTTGTTTTTCGGTTTTAATAAATAGTTCTTTCAAGTAAGATTTACCTGCCTTTCACAATAAAAAGGGATCTCTTATTTTTCCAACAAAAAAACTCAACTTAATGATATTTACTACGTCATGATTTTACTTTTTTCGACATTATTAGTCAATATATTCTTAGTTCATTAGTCAGAATTGTTATGTTATAGAAACTACAACTTTATCAATCACTTAATACCAACTTGTTTAGTTGGATTTATATGAATCAAATTTTACTCAATCGTACATTCAATGTCAATATAATTCCTATAAATTTTATAAGAATACAAAAAAACCAGCCCCTATTATGAAGCTGGTTTAAAACAAATTACATTTTTTCTGGTGCTGAAACGCCGATTAGTCTTAATGCGTTGGCAAGAGTTACTCGAACAGCTTGAATTAATGAAAGACGCGCTTCTGTTAATTCTTTATTATCCGGATTTAACACTTTTTCCGCGTTGTAGAAGCTGTGGAATGCCGCTGCTAATTCTTGAGTATAGTTCGCAATGCGGTGAGGAGTGCGATGTTTTGCTGCTTCTGCTACGATTTGTGGGAAAGTACCTACCTTTTTCAACACTTCCTCTGATTTTTCATCCGTTAATAAATGTAAGTTTTCTAATGATGCTTGGAATCCTTGTTCTTCTGCACTGCGCAAAATAGAACAAATACGTGCATGAGCGTATTGTGCGTAGTATACAGGGTTTTCGTTTGATTCTGCAACTGCAAGATCAAGGTCAAAGTCCATATGGGAATCGCAAGCGGTTTTCACGAAGTAGTATCGTACTGCATCAAGCCCTACTTCTTCCACCAGCTCACGCATTGTTACAGCATTACCTGTACGTTTACTCATTTTATATTTTTCGCCGTTTTTATAAAGCTGCACCATTTGGATGACTTCGACTTCTAATTTATCACGGTCATAGCCAAGAGCTTGAATTGCCGCTTTCATACGCGGAATATAACCATGATGGTCTGCTCCCCATACGTTAATCAGTTTATCGAAGCCTCGTTGGATTTTATCTTCATGGTATGCAATATCTGGTGTTAAGTATGTGTATGAACCGTCTGATTTAATGAGAACGCGGTCTTTATCGTCGCCAAATGTTGTTGAGCGGAACCAAGTCGCTCCATCCTGTTCATAAACGTGGCCGTTTTCTCTTAATTTATTTAAAGCGTGGTCAATTTTTCCATTTTTATATAATGAAGTTTCGGAATACCATACATCAAATCGAACTCTGAAGTTTTCTAAGTCCTTTTTCAATTTTTCTAATTCAAGAGCTAATCCATTTTCACGGAAGAAGTTAAAACGTTCTTCATCGGATTTTTCTAAAATAGAATCGCCGTATCGTTCAACAAGTTTGTTTGCAATCTCAATAATGTCTTGGCCATAGTAGCCATCTTCCGGCATTTCCGCATCAAGTCCCAACGCTTGTTTGTAACGCGCTTCTAGGGAATAAGCCAAGTTGTTAATTTGATTTCCCGCATCGTTAATGTAATATTCACGAGTAACGTCATATCCTGCAAAATCTAAAACATTGCAAAGGGAGTCGCCGAATGCAGCACCGCGAGCATGTCCTAAGTGAAGGTCACCTGTTGGATTCGCCGATACAAACTCCACTTGAATTTTTTCTCCGCCTCCGCTATTTGAGCGACCATAATTTTCACCTTGTTCGAACACCGCTTTTACAATATCTGCAAGGAAATCTTTGCGAACAAAGATGTTGATGAAGCCCGGTCCTGCAATCTCAACTTTTTCAATATCAGTTCCTTCTGTTTCTAAATTTTCAACAATTGCTTCTGCTATTTGGCGTGGGGGTTTTTTTGCTAGCTTCGTTAGTTGCATCGCCAAGTTTGTTGCGAAGTCACCTTTTGTTTGATCTTTTGGCACTTCAATATGAACTTGAAAATCCGTTCCTTCTTCTAAAATTTGCGCTTTTAAAACAGCAGCTTTTAAAGCGTTTTTCAATGATTCTTGCAATTGTCCTACTGCATTCATGCTTGTCCCTCCGTGTATTGTATTTCCAATGTATAATGACCGACTGATTGTCCACTAATAATTAAATCATATTGCACATTAAATCTGCCACTTATATTATCTTCATCTACATGTTCGAACCCTAGGTGATAAGTTTTTGTTTGCAATGGCAACGTGCCATACATTGTGTCGTAATGACCATTTTGTTTACATTCTGTGCTAAAAGGCAGCCGCATGTTGACAGCTCCACTTCGCAAAATGAGTGCATCGTCGTTATTCATTTTTACTGTTGTACGAATTGTTTGGTCTTCTATTACTTCTTCATAGCGTAAATACATTTTACTGTTCTTTTTTAGCCAAACACCTTGAAGCCACAGTTCATATGTTTCCTCGTCCCCTTCAATTGGGCAAATCGTCGAAATGACTTTTATTTTTACGTTTTTTTCAACACTCATTTCCTGTGGGCACTCCTTATGTATTACTATAACTTATACATTATATTATTGCCTTGCAAGAAATTTCAAGGGAACGGATGAAAATTCAAAATATCAAGGCGTTGGCTTCATTTTAAACGGTTTTCCTTCTGATTAGGAAAAAATATCAAATAAAAAAGCGATTAAAGTTTTCCAATGAACTTTAATCGCCTCAAGATTTTTATTTAATCCAACCTAGAATCATTTCTCTTAATAGTTTGGAAGCCGTATTGGCTGTCATTTCAGAGTGGTCGTATACAGGAGCTACTTCTACTAAGTCAAAACCAACGACATTTACTTCACTTCTTGCAATTTCATGGATTGATGCAAGCAGTTCTTTTGATGTAATGCCGCCGCAATCTACTGTACCAGTTCCAGGAGCAAATGCAGGATCTAGCACATCGATATCCGTCGTGATATAAACGTTGCGACCTTTAAGCGTTGGAAGTACTTCTTTTAAAGGCTCTAACACTTCAAATTTCGCAATATACATGCCGTTTTCTTTCGCCCATTCAAATTCTTCTTTAAGTCCAGAACGAATACCGAAAGAATATACATTATGAGGACCAATCAATTCCGCAATTTTTCGGATTGGCGTAGCATGGCTTAATGGCTCTCCTTCATAATCTGTGCGCAAATCCGTATGTGCATCAAAATGAAGGATGGCTAAATCTGGGTATTTTTCATAAACAGCTTTCATTACAGGCCAAGACACTAAATGCTCTCCACCCATGCCGACAGGAATTTTCCCATCTGCTAACACTTTCTTTACAAACTTTTCAATTTCATCTAATGATTTTTGAGCATTCCCAAATGGAAGTGGAATATCCCCTGCATCGAAAAATTTTACTTCTTCTAATTCACGGTCTAGATATGGGCTATATTCTTCCAATCCAACAGAAACTTCACGAATTCTTGCGGGACCGAAGCGAGAACCTGGGCGGAAACTTACTGTCCAATCCATCGGCATACCATATAGGACTGCCTTTGATTCTTCGTAATTAGGATGGCTTTTTATAAAAACATTGCCAGAATATGTTTCGTCAAATCTCATATGAATCACCTACTCTATTCATCTTTTACTTACACTAATTCTAGTACCTATTACTTGAAAACTGAAAATTTCGAATCCAAAAGAATTCGGAACTTTATTCGACATTTTTCGTATTCACTATTGATTACGAAAACAAAAACTTCATTTCAAGATGAAACAATTTTCATACAGAAAAAGTATAGACGTTTTTAGACAAAAGGCAACAGTTTTTTTATGTATATTTTCGATTAAACAGTAAATTTCAAGTCCATACTATGATTAGTTGATTGAAAAGAGGTGAAATGGATGGGTAGACGTAGTTATCATCGGCATATTCGACGGAAAAAAAAGATTCGAAATATTGCTTTTTACTCGATTGCCTTTCTATGTGCAATTGTCGTATCGTTTGTAGGTTTAAGAATCTATGCGCAAGTTGCTGGAGCTCCACCACTCATCATAACGAAAGCATCCGTATTCTTAGACCGGAACGGCAATCAAATTGGCGATTATTTTACTGCTGAACGTCGATATTGGAAAGAACTAGATGAAATTTCACCTTATTTAATAGAGGCAACGATTGCAGTGGAAGATAAAGATTTCTATCAACATAATGGTTTTGATTATTCAAGAATTGCGAGTGCCGTTTTAAATGACTTAAAAACGCGCAGTAAAGCAGAAGGTGCAAGTACAATCACCCAGCAATTAGCACGGAATCTATATTTAACTTTAGAAAAAACATGGTCTCGTAAAATAATGGAAGCACTTTACGCCTATCGTTTGGAACTCTTTTATTCTAAAGATGAAATACTAGAAGCCTATTTGAATACAGTGAACTACGGTCACGGCATGTATGGAGCTGAAGCAGCAAGTAGATATTACTTTGGTAAATCCGCAAGCGATTTAACGTTAGCTGAATCTGCTTTGCTTGCGGGCATCCCTAAAGGGCCAAGTATCTATTCTCCTCTTAATAATTATGACAAAGCCTTTAATCGTCAAAAGTTAATCTTATCGTTAATGGAAGATCAAAATAAAATTTCAAGTGCAGAAAAGGAACGCGCATTATCTGAAAACATCGTGTTAAAAAATGATCAATGGACTGCTTCTAAAACGATTGCGCCTTATTTCTTGGATGTTGTGTGGCAAGAAGCGACGAAAATTTTGGAAGAGAAAAAACTCAATATTCGAGAAGGGGGCTGGATTATTAAAACGACATTAAACCAAGCTCACCAAAAGGCTGCTGAAGAGGCAATTAATAAAAATATGCCTGATAATGAATTACAAGTGGGACTTGTCAGCATGGATGTAGAAACTGGCCAAGTAACCGCCCTTGTCGGTGGACGTAATTATCGAGAAAGTTCCTATAATCGCGTAACACAAGCACTTCGTCAACCCGGTTCTGCGATAAAACCAATCCTGTATGCAGCAGCACTGGAAAATGGCTTTACACCGCTCACCTATTTAGACGTAGGTGAAACGATTTTTACTTACGATGATGGACGGGCTACCTACAAGCCACAAAACGTCAATGGAAAATTTGCAGATGGCGACATGTCGATGGCTCAGGCGATTGCGATTTCAGATAATATTTACGCAGTTAAAACATTAGAACAAATCGGCTACGATAAATTCCGAGAAATCTCTGAAAGATTTAATTTAAGATATTCCAACAAAGACAATCCATCCATGGCGCTCGGAACGATTGAAAACTCGTTATATGACTTAACAAATGCTTACAATATCATTGCTGCAAAAGGGCAATATCGAAAACCGACTACAATTCTATCAATTCATAATGCGGAAGGCGAACTTGTGTATGAATATGAAGAACCTTCTGAAGAACAAGTCATTTCTGAACAAGATGCTTTCCTATTAACTCAAATGATGACAGGCATTTTTGACCCGATATTCAGTGATTATTCCCCTGCAACTGGGGTTTCCCTTCGTTCAAGAATGACGCATACGTATGCGGCAAAATCGGGAACAACGGTTTCAGATCAATGGTTGATTGGTTATAGTCCTTCCATTACGACAGGAGTTTGGAACGGCTATGATCAAGGAAAAACGTTATCTTCTTCTTCCGATATGTCCGCCCATAAACAAGTATGGATTGATTTTATGGAGGCCGTTCATCGTGATAAACCGAATGAATCTTTTGAAGTACCAAAAGGCGTCAGAGGGGTTATGATTGATATTGAAACGGGTAAACTTGCGACAGACGCATGCCCAAAACAACGTCTCATGTATTTAAAGGAAGAAGATATTCCGACGAAAAAATGTACAGACTTTGATTTCTTTCATGAAGATGGTTGGAATGGTCTTTTTGAATTATTTCCATTCGAGTCATTAAAAGGTTTGTTTAATTAAAAAAGATAAAAAAATAAGCTTTCTCTTTCTTGGAATTTTCACGAAAGAGAAAGCTTTTTTCGTAAACAGAGATAAATGAGACATTTTGCTTGGGAAAATAAAATGCCACATTGATTCTACTCTATCTACTAAATGTCCTTGTCCTAGCTATACTATTATTTTAGCTATAAATTCAGTGTACTTATTTTTTAGAATGGTTTCAACAAAGGAATGAATATTACAACGTTTCGTCACAATTCTGACACTTTTAGATACTTTTTTCACAAATCCTATTGACAATAAAATCTGCTGTTTATATATTTTTTATTTTTTTATAGCTAATTCATCTTTTAATTGTTGACTGCTTCGTTCCCACATGCCGAGATCGTGATTTTGTAGAAAATCCGCCAATATTTTTTTCGATTCATCGTCCATATGATCGACAACAATTTTGCGTTTTAATGATTTGTCCATTTTATTTACATGGTCGGCAAGTATCTTATAACCTCTGCGCTTTTCTTTATTGACAACCATTTCGCATGCTGCAACCCCTGCGTAATATGGTCCATCTTCTTTTATATCGACAGTGACCCATACAAGCCAATATGGTTTACCGCCAGCTGAATCTTCACGGTTTGTCGTAAATTTAATGCGTTTTTCCACTTCACTCTTGGCATGCATTGCTCCCATATCGATAAATGCATGTTTTTCTTCTATATCAATAAATACTGGCGTTACATTCTCCAATGATATTGTACCTATTCCAAATCCTTTATGACCATCTGTTGGATCGTTTTTTATAATGGTAAAAGACATTTTTTGTTTTGGTTTTTCTTCATTTGTCATATTGTCATCCCCTCCATTTAAACCTATTATAATGATTATACTTCAAATTTATCCACTAGGAGGTTGCGTCATGCCAGTAGTTACAATCAAAATGTTAGAAGGTCGCACAGATGAACAGAAAAAGGCGATGGTTGAAAAAGTTACAGAAGCTCTAGTTGAAACAATTAATGCAAAACCTGAAGCGGTAACAATTATTATTGAAGAAATGTCTAAAAATCATTATGCAACAGGCGGCGTTCGCGCTTCAGATAAGTAATGTACAAAAGGATGAGGGTGACCAATTCGGCACCCTCAAATTTTTTAATTGCTCACTTTTTTTGCAAATTCATTAATGGAAAGCCCCGGCTCAATTCCTAAACGCTCGAGTGTGTATAAATCTTCCCCTAAATTCACTTTTCCTCTTCTCGTAGAAACAGCCATTCGATAACCTGCTTTTTTCACTGTATCAATAAAGCGTTGATCATACTGACCAAAAGGATAGGCAAAATAATTTGTACCTAAAATATTTTGACTTGTTAATAAGTCTTCATATAATTCTTCGCTTGAAACTGTAAGCCCCTTCGCTTTATTACCGATTAAACTGTGTAAGTTGTGGGTATGGCTACCGTAGTGAAAGACATCGCTCATCTCATCCATATCTTGTTGACTGAAAAAACGCAGCGTGTCCCATTGAAAAGGCTGTTTTGATTTCGGAATTCTACTCGTAATAATAAATTGTTCCGCAATGAAGCCATATTGCTTTAACACTGGATATGCATATTCCCTAATACTTGTAATCCCATCATCAAAGGTCAGCACAACTGCTTTCGCAGGGAGATTTACTTGTTTATGTAAATATCGTTCTAAGTCATATAGCGAAATCGTCTCAAACTGATTTTTCTTCAACCACTCCATCTGGCTGTTAAATTCTGTTGTTGTGATCGTTGTTGAAGCATTCGCATATACAGAATTTGCTTTTTCTTCCGGTGTTAAAATATGGTGGTACATCAATATCGGTATACCGTTATCAACACTTGTTCTTGCTTTTGGCATATAGCCAATTCGACCGCCAACATCTACCTTCCAGAAGTTTCCGAACTCACTAATCACCGGATATCGTAATCCTGCCTTAATGGATACCATTGGAACTAATTTTCCGGAAGTATTATCATATACTTCTAAATCGTAATTGATTAATACCGTTTGATTTGAATTTTTTGCATTTGTATTGACGTTACGGGTTGTCCATGTTTCTGATTGATAAACATCGCTTTTACTTATATAGGCATAGCCGTTTCCAAATTTTATTTCCCACCAATCTTGTTCATATTCTTTATTAATAACAAGCGGCTGATCTTTTTTCATGGTGGCAACAGGAATAAATTCACCAGTACGATTATCAAAAATTTTGACGTTATCCTGCAATGGGACGGCATAACGAACCGTACTTGCTTCCCCCATATTTATAGCCATAAAAACAAGCGGAAGCAATAAAGCGATTATTTTATGAGCGATTTTCATGTCGTTAATCCTTTCTAAAAATATTAAATATATTATTATCCTATTATAATATAATTTCTAAATCATTACAGAAAACTTTAAATCTTCCATATCCCCATGATTAATTCGTGAATTAAGCAAAAAGAAGAGGTTGGGACAAATCTAAAAAACATCATTTTCTCCAAGGAGAAAATAATGTTTTTTTGATATGTTATTAAAATTGATTTCCGTTCCGGGGACGCTTTCCGCGGGCCCGGCTCGAGCCTCCTCTGATTCATTCCTTCGCTCCTGCGGTGTTTCGAGAGGGCTCGTCGCAGGAAAGCTTTGAATTTACTTCCTTGAGCTTGCTCCGCTTTGCGACTAAGCGTGCGCGACAGAAACTTGCCCCGTCACTTCAATCAATTTTTCGTTATATCAATTTTTTATCAAAATTCTTTCAACTGCCCCTTTCATTTTTTGTTTATGTCCCAGACTCTTTTGTTTCGTTCAATAATTTCTCGATTTCTACTTTCAAGTATGGATCAAGAGTTGAATCCATTAATACTTCTTTTGGATAATAGACTTTATGATCTTTTTTCATGCGGCCTGCGATAGCATCAACAATATAAGATTCCTTTGATAGCTCTCTAATTTCACCGTTAGGCATTTCTAAAAAAATCGGCATTCGGTTCGTTTCTTCATCCGGTTCATAGTAATCGTAAGGTAAGTCAGAAGTGCAATCATGATAAATATAGTATTCTGTTTCAATACCAGCTTGTTGGAATAAATTTTTTAATTTCTCAAAGCGCTCCATCTCTTCTTCTGGATTGAGATTAATATACTCAAACAGTTTGCGGGTCACGAATCTCGTACTCAAATCTTGTAAAATAGGATCCTTTTCTTTCATCCACAATTTAAAATAAGTGATCAATAAATATTCGTCTAATTCAAGGTAATCTTCTACTGTTATATTATTTTCAAAAAAGGATTTAAAATGAACGGGTTCGACAGTAAATTGATAACCTTGCTCATATAAATGCTTCGTTCTTTTCAAGATGTTATTTAATAATACTTCCGCACTTCGAGAAACCGGGTGGAAATAGACTTGCAAATACATTTGATAGCGGGACATGATATAGTCTTCCACCGCATGCATTCCACTTGATTTAATAACAACTTTTCCTTTTCTCGGCCGCATTACTCTAAGAATTCTTTCCATATCGAAATGTCCATAACTAACGCCAGTATAATATGCATCTCTTTGTAAGTAATCCATTCGATCCGCATCTATTTGGCTGGAAATCAAGCTTACGACCAGTTGATTTTCATAGGTTTTTTCAATGACTTGTGCCACTTTTTCAGGAAAATCTTCCGATACTCTTTTTAATACCGTATTGACTTCTGTTTCTCCCAATAATATTTGCCTCGTAAAATATTCATGATCGGTTTTAAATACATTTTCAAAGGCATGAGAAAATGGTCCGTGGCCTAAATCGTGGAGTAGTGCTGCACATAGCACAAGAAGTCGCTCATCATCATTCCAATCAGATCTTCCATGAAATACATCATCCACAATGCGACGAACAACTTCATATACACCTAAAGAATGGTTAAAGCGACTATGCTCTGCACCATGAAATACAAGGTAAGTTGTACCTAATTGGCGAATTCGACGCAACCGTTGAAATTCTTTTGTTCCAATTAAATCCCAAATCACTTGGTCACGAACATGAACATATCGGTGCACGGGATCTTTAAATACTTTTTCTTCTGCAAGTTTTCTTTTTGCATATTCCACCAAAATGACTGCACCTCGTTCCTTCCAATTCTTACTATCTATTATAAGAAAGTTTCTATTTATTTACACGTAAATGGTATCATTCAGAGAAGTTTTTTTAGTATCGTTTCAAATTGTAAGAAACCGCAAGTAAATACAAAAACTTTCAAGTATTTTGTAGATTTCCCCAAATCCTTCGTTTAAAAACAACGCATTTTTTAAAAACTAATAAAAAAACAAGCTACCTTCTACCACAATAGAAAGTAGCTTTTGTTTAATCCATTTTTAATTTCGCTTTGACTTTTTCCATTAATTCTTCTTCTGTTAATGCATTAACTGGTCTCCCGTTGACGAAAGTAAACGTTTTCTTGCGACCAGGCCCGCAATATGATTGGCAGCCTATGACAATCGTTGCATCAGGATCAAGCTTTTTTAATTTAGGAATCAACGTTTTTAAATTGACGGCTTGACATTCATCGCAAACTTTAAATTCGTTTGCCGCCATAAGATCAACAACCCTTTCTATAATACAAATTCAATTCTACTTTTAGCCTAAGTGATATTTTAGACCATTACGTTACAACGATTCAAGTAAAAAAGACAAATATCCATCAAAGAACTGAAATGCATTTACGAAAGGAGCATTTAGTAAATTCATATAAAAATTTTAAAATAAAAATGAATAAATTTGGAACTTGTTGGACACGATAAGTTTTGATAATAAAAAACTACTATATTAACAGGAGGTTAAACGATGGTTAAAGTTCGACAAGATGCTTGGCTGAAAGAAAACGATGAACTACTTGCTGAAGCAGTATTAAGACATGTGAAAGAAGGCAGTACTCAACTAAACGCTTTTGAGGAAGCAGGAGACAAATTAAATAGAACTGCAGCAGCATGTGGTTTCCGATGGAATGCCGTTGTTCGCAAACGCTATGAAAAAGAACTAGAAGAAGCGAAAAGAATTCGTAAAGAGCGAATGAAATTATTAGGGATGAACGGTAGACGACGTTCACCAGGTGTTTATTTACTGCCTAGCAGTGATGGAGAACAATCCAAGCCAATCTCCTTATCTGATATGAATTTAGATATTGTTATTGCTTATTTGTTGCGTTTACAGTCTCAAAGTGGACATGACAATGAAGCTACTAAATGGCGTCAAATCGCAAACTCTGCTACTGAAAAAATAAAAGAATTAGAAAAAGAAATCGAAAGATTGCGCAAGGAAAACAAACAAATCCGGGAAGATTACGAACAATTCGTTCAAATTATGAATCGCGCTCGCAGACTTGTTACGTTGGAAGATGAAGAACCGCGCATTGCACCTGTTTTCAAAATGGAGAAGAACGGAAACTTAGTCGCTGATTATACTCACATGAATTCTAGTAAAGAAAACGTAGATGTGCCGAACTAATGCACATCTACTTATTTTTTCCAATCAATTTGTCATTACGCTCCAATACTCTCTTTAAATAAAAAGAATATAAATCTAATTCCTCCTCCACCAGCGGCTGAAACAAAACGTTTCCAGAAAGTGAAGCGAGCAATTGTTGAACTTGGAAGACTGTTTCTTGAACAGTAATGGAGCGATTTAACAACTCGCTTAAACTAGCCATCACTTCCGGCTGTACGTTCGGATATTGGAATTTAGTTTGTACATCTTTTAAACTCGTTTCATACAATGCCCGAATAAGTTCTGCTCGCTCGCTTCCACTTCCTTCAATACATAAATAAATCTGTACAGCAACCCCATTTCGTATTCGACGTTGAGAAATCCCTGCAAACTTTTTTCCTCCGATGCTTAAATCATATGAACCTGGGCAATATGAGCCGACAATTTCATAGGCTTCGATTTGATGTGCAGCTTCTGAAAATAACAACTTAATAAATTGAAACATTAATTCATAGCCAGTATTTATACTAATGGAACCTGGTGCTTCTGAAAGGACAATGGAAATATTTAATACGCCTCGATCGAGTACAACTGCAAGACCACCGGAATTTCGGACAATCGCTTCATAATGTGCTTTTTTTAATCCTTCAATTCCCTCTTGAATGTATGGCATACGATGATCCTGAATACCAAGTACAACGTAAGGATGATGCACCCATGTGCGAACAACTGGAAAAGACAAGCCTTGGCCCACTAAATGGCAAAGGGTATCATCCATCGCAAAAGACTCGAGTGGGGTACGGTTAAAAGACATTGACTGATCGATAAAACGCCACGTTTTTTGCTGTAATAATGTTTGCATTGTATATACTCCTTGTATATTAATAAGCGTCTCTATTTCAAGGATACACAAAAGTATTTTTGAATGAAAGTAAACGATTTCATGAAAGGTTCATTAATTTTAAGTTTATTTGCAAGGAATATTTTATAATTTATGCTAAGATTATTGTGAATGATTATCAATTCGAAGGAGTGTTAAAGCAATGAGCGAAGCAGCATTAACTTTAGATGGCTGGTACTGTCTGCACGATTTTCGTGCAATGGATTGGGCTTCTTGGAAATTAATCTCTGAAGAGGAACGCCAAGCAGCGATTGAAGAATTTAATCAATATCTAGATAAATTAAATCAAGTTCACGAAGCTAAAACTGGCTCTCATGCCTTTTATTCTACAATTGGCCAAAAAGCAGACTTTATGTTAATGATTCTTCGTGAAACGCCTGAAGAAATTCACGAATTAGAAACTGAATTTAATAAATTAAAAATAGCTGATTTTACAATTCCAACATATACTTATTTCTCTGTTGTGGAGCTCTCAAACTATTTAGCAAGCGATTCGAACGAAGATCCATATCAAAATCCATATGTTCGTTCACGTTTATATCCGGAACTACCTCGAACTAAATATGTTTGTTTCTATCCAATGGACAAGCGCCGTCAAGGTAATGACAACTGGTACATGTTGCCAATGTCTGAACGCCGTAATTTAATGCGCTCTCATGGTGAAATTGGACGCAAATATGCTGGAAAAGTAAAACAAATTATTTCTGGTTCTACTGGTTTAGATGACCACGAATGGGGCGTAACATTATTCTCAGATGATATGCTTCAATTTAAGAAAATTGTTTATGAAATGCGCTTTGATGAAGCTTCTGCCCGCTTCGGAGAATTTGGCGAGTTCCTCGTTGGCAACTTATTAGATCAAGAAAAATTCGCAAAATTACTTGAAATTCGGTAATTAAAAAAGCGAGACGTGTTGTTGCGTCTCGCTCATTCATTTTCATCAGGCGTTTTTAAAATCATAATGATTGTTTGAAGTAAAAAGCCGATGAAAAGAATTAAAATAAACAGATACCAATGGAGCGGTTGATTGAAGAAACTTGCAATAATAAACGCCAAAATAGCACTGACGACAATCCCAATCCATACACCTAATTGCAATTTCACCAACTCCCACTAAAATAATCTAGTTGCTCTCTTCTCCCCTCTATTTAGTATTATCTATTCCCCAATTCGTCACAAACTAACACCTCTACTCATATTCTATTCAATAGTGTTGCATGTCGAAACACGTCAAACTTTTCAATTCTAGTTTATTGATATGAGTCTCACTTTATACAACTCCATGCCGTAAAATATCTTTATTCAAGTAAATGAAACATTTTTTGCAAATTTTATTCTGATTCGTGATGGCTTGCATACATTATTTTGAGGAGGTATGAAAAATCGCCGTCATTGCAACTAATGAAGCGCAAGTTGCCTTACTTGCTCGATTGATGAGAGCCGAAGCAGAAGGAGATGGAGACCTTGGCATGTTGTTAGTTGGGAATGTAGGGGTGAACCGTGTACGGGCAGACTGTCTGGACTTTAAAAATGTCCGGACCATAGAAGATATGGTTTACCAAAGCCCGGGAGGTTTTGAGGCGGTACAAAAAAGTTATTTTTACCAGCGAGCACGTCCGCAAGACATGGCATTAGCACGCAGAGTGATTAACGGTGAACGCTTCGTTCCCGCCGACAGGGCTCTTTGGTTTTTCAAGCCTACCGGAAGCTGCCCTGCACAATGGTATGGACAATGGAATACCGGGAGATATAAGTCCCACTGCTTTTATGCACCTACTGAAGGCGTTTGTCCTGGTATTTAAGCATTAAATTATTATGAAAGGGTGTTTTGAGTGACTTACTATTATTGGGGTCCTGGTGCTTCAGGGAGTCAATATTATCAGCAACCGTATTTTGGCCAAGGCCAAATGCAGCAAACACCACCTTCTGTACAAAGCGGAAATCTTATGACACCTTCCGGAACGGTGTTACCTGGTACTGGGGGTAGACAAACAGAGGAATCTTATATTGAAAACATTTTACGTGAAAATATCGGTGTAACAGGTACATTTTCTTTCACATTCCCAAGTGCAGAAAATACAAGTGAAAACAAAGGAAATACATTGCGCATTCGCGGAGTAGTCATGCAAGCCGGTCGAGATCATGCGGTGATTCGAGAAGCGAATACAAATCACGTATACTTATTACCAATGATTTACTTTGACTATGCGCGTTTTGAAGAAGGATTTAGATATATTAATACACCGACTAGACCACAGCGTTAGTTAAACAAAATCTACATTTTCAACTAAAATGTAATTACTTAATTTCTAACGCTACGCATTTTCATCAAACATCCACTATCAGACTAATAGACTACACATCATTAAAAAGAGCGAATGGAAACTTTACATTCCTTATTCGCTCTTTTTTGTGGGTTATTCGGACAAGTCGTTAATCCTTTTATTCGATGCGGAATTTTCTGATTACCTTTTGTAAGTTTTGTGCATTATCATTTAATTCGGCAGCCACTTTATTCACTTGTTCAATCGTTGCAGCCTGCTCTTCTATATTTGCAGCAACCATTTGAATTTCGCTCGCAGATTCAGTGGATGCAATGGAAATTTCATTGATCGCAGCAGAAACCTCCTCAGCACTTGCTGAAATTTGTTCGCTTGTTGCAGATATTTCCTCAATCTGGATTTTCATCTGTTCAATTGCTTTCACAATGTTAGCGAAGTTTTGTCCTGCTTCTGAAATGACTTTTACGCCGTCTTCCACTGAACGTAATGAATTGGATACAGCTTTTTCGACATTTTCGGTATCTCGTTTAATTTCCACCGTCAGTTCAGTAATTTGACTTGCCGATTCTTTTGATTCTTCTGCAAGTTTACGAACTTCCTCAGCAACTACAGCAAATCCTTTTCCATGTTCCCCTGCCCGAGCCGCTTCAATAGCAGCATTTAATGCTAGTAAATTCGTTTGATCTGTAATTTCAGCAATAACCCTTGATATATTTTCGATTTCTTCTGTTTGTTTGCTCAATTTTTGAACTAAATCATTAACAAGGCTCGTAGAAAGACTAATGGTATCCATTTGTTTTTCTGCATGTAAAATAATTTCTCCACCGTGTACGGCCATATTGCTCGTATCTATAGAATTGGAATGTAAAAGCTGAGTGGATTCAGCAATTTTTTGTACGCCGATCGCTGTTTCATCCATCGCTCGAGCGGAATCATTTGCCGCTTGAGAGTTCGTCTGAGCCACTTCCGCTGTCGAATTAACGCGACGAGACATATCCTCGCTTGTGGAAGTAATTTCCTCAGTACTCACAGAAAGCTGTTGTGCTGCAACACTTAATTGTTCCGCGTTTTGCTGTACGCTTTGAATGAGTGTTTTTAAATTATTTTTCATCGTATTAAATGCTTTTGAAAGCTGGCCAATTTCATCTTTTGAATTCACTTGTAAATCCTTTTCCGTTAAATTACCGGATGAAACCACTTTTACTGCTTCCATTACTTTTCTTAAAGGTAACGTAATTGTTTTTCGTACAAAATATACTAAAATTCCGCTGACAATTAAGCTGGCAATTAAGACAATCACGGCAGTAAAGTTGGATGAGTAGATGGCAGCATTGGTTTCTTTTTTTATATCTTCCAATTGTTCCGTCTGGTATTGAGTTATTTTATCAATCGTATCAATAAGACCTTGTCGAATGGATTGAATATTTTCGTTATTTAATTCTTCATAATTAATCGTTTCGTTTACTATGGCAAACTCTGCATCGAATGCTTGTTTATATTGCTTTAATTCATCAATATAACCTTTCATCGTATCGGTAGCAGCTAATTCTTCTAACTTTGCTATTTGCTGATCGATTAATTGTGTGTATACACTGACCATTTCATAATTGGAATAATCTTTCGTAAGAAGAAATTTTGTGATTGAATTATCAAGTTTGGCTACTTGATAACGAACTGAAGAGACTTCTTGAAGCGCTACCACTCGTTCATTTAATGCCTCATCTACTTGATTATCGATTCTATTAAAATTTATAAAACTAACAATCATCGATATACACAGTAGCCCGATTAAGGAATAAAAAGCTACATTCATTTTTCCCCAGATGCTCATCCTGGTCACCTCATCATATGGAAATATACTATAAGTCTATTATACTATTTTCTTTTTCATTTTTTATTAGATATAAGGAAGATTTTATAAAAATTAATATGATTATCTATTTTCCAAATAAGTTAGTGTAGCAAGTCCCATCGTTTTTGCAGCAATTAACATCGCTCGTTCATCAAAATTAAATTTTGGATGATGATGTGGATATGCTGTTTCCCAATCTGGGTGTTTTGCACCAGTTATAAAAAATGTACCAGGCACTTTTTGCAAATAATAAGCAAAGTCTTCTCCAACCATCAATGGTTCACATTCTTTTACTTGATTTACTTCAGAAATGGCTTTTGCAATATCAGCTAAAAAGGCTGTTTCATCTGGATGATTCACAACGGCAGGATAACCTCTCGTATATTTAAATTCATAAGTCGCATTTGCTCCATCACATATCGCTTTAAGCAGAGATTCCAACTCTTTTTCAATTTGATTGCGCACCTTTTCATCGAGTGTACGGACAGTTCCTTTTAATGTAGCTTTTTCCGAAATAATATTGTACGCTTTCCCAGCTTCAAATTGTCCTACCGTAATGACCGCTTGTTTGAGTGGACTAATTCTTCGCGAAATGATGGTTTGCAACTGGCTTACATATTGAGCACCAAGGACGATGGAATCTATAGCATTATGAGGCTCTGCTCCATGTCCACCTTTACCATGAATTGTCACTTCGAACATATCTGGAGCTGCCATAATCGCACCACTTTTTACATGGATTTCTCCTAATGGCGTAGGAGCCCAAAGATGCGTTCCGAAAATCACATCTACCCCATCTAAACAACCATCTTCAATCATCGGTTTTGCACCGCCCGGAAGCACTTCTTCCGCAAATTGATGAATGAACACAATATTCCCGCTGATTTCTTCCCTCATTTCGTAAAGTGCTTTAGCTAATATTAAGAGCGTTGCCGTATGACCGTCATGCCCACAAGCATGCATAACTCCATCTACCTTTGATTTATAAGGGATATCGTTTTCTTCTTGGATTGGCAATGCATCAAAGTCAGCCCTGAGCGCCACTGTTTTTCCAGGTTTTGCTCCACGTAAAGTGGCTACAACTCCTCTTCCACCGACTCCTTCTCGAACTTCAAGGCCTATTTCACGATGGAAATTCGCAATATATTGAGGTGTGTGCACTTCTTGAAAAGATAGCTCTGGATTTGCATGTAAATATCTTCGAATGGAAACCATTTCCTCATAGTATCGATCTAACAATAGCAATAATTTTTCCAATGTAAAAACCCCTTTCCAAGTTGCGTCCTTTTACATATTATCGTACCACGAATAAGCACCATAGAATGTGTCGAAATATTGCGTAAATCAAATTATACTTTTTATACTTCCTTTAATATATTCCTATAACCATAAAAAAAGCAGCTTAAAGCCGTTCACATGGACTTCAAACTGCTAAAGTTTTGATTAGTAAATTCTGCTTTTTGCTACACCAATCATGAGCAAAACCCATCCTGTTAAAAATAATACTCCACCGATTGGGGTAATAGCACCTAAAATTCCGATACCCGAAACAGCGAGTATGTATAAACTGCCGGAGAAGAATAAAATACCAATGGACATAGTGAGAAACGACCATTTTAAAGGAGACGTATCTCCTATTAATCTTGGATGCATTAAAATGCCGACTAGAACGATGCCCGCTGCATGAAACATTTGATATTGAACAGCAGTATCCCAAATTCCTGCACCATAGTCATCCAATACTTCTTTTAATGCATGTGCACCGAATGCTCCTAATGCAACCGCTAAAAAACCAAATACTGCACCTGTTATAATAGAACCTTTCATTTTACAAAACCTCTTTTTTATTTTTATTTTTAAAAATCAAAAATTGATTCCCCGTTTGCATCCTCTTCATCTAGTTTGGTTGAAGGGGGAAGTTGATTTCCGTGAGATACTTGCACATAGCTTGGCATTTGCCTTTGCACATTACTTTGCACTTGGTCTTTTTGGGCAAAGGACGTTGGTCGTTTTTCTGAGTTTAATGCTACATCACATAACGCTCGAATGGCGCTCAACAATTCACGTAACTCTTGTTCACTAGTCGTTTGTTTTGCTTGTGCCGTATAACGTTCAATTTGGTTAAACAATCTTTCGTAGGAAATCATTTTCTTTCCCCCTGTAATTCCTTTCGTTCAAACTTTAAACAATCCATCCCGGAAGATTGTTTTACAACAACAGACGGTAATTGTCTTGTTTTGAATTGATAAGCTGTACAACCTCGTGGATTGTTTGGATCCCACGTTACTTTAAAATATTTACACTTAAAACAGTTGACTTTCATGGGAAACCCACCTTTTATTTCACTCTACCAAATTTCCAGTGTTGTGAAAAGTTTAATCAAAGTTGTTCAAAAACTTGCTAAAAAGTTGGTGCTCATTTTATGTTAAACACCAATCAATTGGTTCTTTTCCCCATTCAATTAACTGTGCGTTGATTTTAGAGAAAGGTCTACTCCCGAAAAATCCGCGATGAGCGCTTAATGGGCTTGGATGGGGCGCTTGTAAAATGCAGTGATGAGACCCCTTTCGTTGAATGATTGTCCTTTTCATTTGTGCAGGTCTTCCCCATAATACAAAAACGATTGGGTCTTGCCGCTCTGCTAATTTTTCAATAACGGTATCGGTAAATTGCTCCCAACCCATACCTTTATGGGAGTTGGCCTCCCCTTGTCTCACTGTCAACACCGTGTTTAATAAGAATACTCCTTGTTTCGCCCATTTCATTAAATAGCCGTCCTTTGGAATGGGACAGCCTAAATCATTATGTAATTCAAGGAATATATTTCGTAGACTTGGTGGATGAGGCACACCTGGTTTAACAGAAAAACACATGCCGTGAGCTTGTCCAGGTCCGTGATATGGATCTTGACCTAAAATGACAACTTTTACATCTTTGTATGGAACAGAGTAAAAAGCACTCATCACTTCATCAATTGGCGGATAAACAATTTTTGTACTATATTCTTCAGCTACAAATTTTCTTAAATTCTTGTAGTAAGTTTTTTCGAATTCATCTTGCAAAATTTCTTGCCAGTCATTATCGAATACTTTTTTCAAATCAGAACACCTCTCTTTCAACCTACTTGATTACGTGAAGATTATCAATAGTTTTATATAATCTGTTCGGACACGCTTTGGAAAACTTTCTCTTTATTTATAATTTATACCTAGCTAGTTGTGTTCTGACTATATCATTTTTTATCATTCTGACCATTTTTGTAAAGTCAGATTAGGTATATACTAAAAACACAATCATTAAGTAGGAGTTGAGCAAATTGACATTGAAGAAAACATTAACGATTGCTGGGTCTGATGCATCAGGCGGTGCCGGAACTCACGCAGATTTAAAAACTTTCCAAGAATACGGTACTTATGGAATGCAAGCTTTAACTTGCATTGCAACAATGGATCCAGATCATGGTTGGAGACATAGTGTATATACATTGCCAATCGATGTATTGAAAGAACAACTAAAAACGGCCATTTCTACCGGCATTGATGCAGTGAAAACTGGAATGCTTCCTAATGAAGAAGTGATTCAGGTTGCGGCAGAAGGCATTCAACAATCAGGAACTAATAATGTCGTAATTGATCCAGTGATGGTATGTAAAGGTGAAGATGAGGTATTAAACCCAGGTAATGTGGATGCCATGATTCAATATCTTTTACCTCTTGCCCTTGTCACAACTCCAAACTTGTTTGAAGCGGGACAATTAGCTGGAATGAAAACACCAAAAAACATTGAAGAAATGAAAGAGGCGGCAGAAAAAATTCATGCATTAGGCGCAAAAAACGTGGTTATTAAAGGTGGCCGTTCTCTCGGAACAGAAAAAGCCATTGATTTATTTTTCGATGGGGACAAGTTTTATGCATTAGAGACGGACCCTATTGAAACAAATTATAATCACGGTGCAGGCTGTACTTTTGCAGCAAGCATTACTGCAAATTTAGCAAATGGCTTATCCGTACAAGAAGCAGTTGTTGCTTCAAAAGAATTCGTTGCAGCAGCAATCCAGCATGGCTGGCGATTGAATCAATATGTTGGTCCAGTGATGCATGGAGCAAAAAACGTATTTGGAGCTCCAAAAGTTACAATAAATGAAATTTAATTTCCAAATACACTTTCCCAATGATATTCATCCAATCCCAAAAGCAATGAAATTTCAAAAAAATAGCATTTTATTAAGAAAACACCCGTACAATGAAAATGTACGGGTGTTTTTCATTCATTTCAATATTTTTCATTCGCATTGCTTTTTCTTTTCATCGAGGGAAATTTTTTACTATACTAATAACATAAGTCTCTGGAAAGGGGAATGAGAATGAAGGAAGTTGATGTGCTAGAGCTTCAAAAGTTAATTGATTCATTTGCAAATAAAGATGTTTATATACACCTCGAAACGACAAATGGCTCTTATGCCACTCACTATAACGAACAATTTTTTAATGCCAGCGCATTTATCCGCAACGCGAAAATTCGATATGAACATGGAAAAGTCATCAATGATAATCCCCACCGTGTCGGACTTAAATTAGAAAACGGATGGGTTTATGCGCAAGGGATTACCCATTATGAATTAGATGAACAAGGTAGACTATTAATGGCTGGGTTAAACCACGAAGGAAAATTAGCGATTGCACTAGAAATTAGTGAAACGCCATTTTCTTAAGGAGGGGATTAATATGACTTTAAAACCACAGCGCCACGTTTTAGTTGTTTTTCCACATCCAGATGATGAAGCTTTTTCATCTGCCGGCGTCATTCGACTTTATCGCAATATGGGAGTTCCCGTTACATACGCTTGTTTAACTTTAGGAGAAATGGGACGCAATCTTGGGAATCCTCCTTTCGCTACTCGTGAATCATTGCCTGAAATTCGTCGAAAAGAATTGCAAGAAGCATGTAAAGCAATGGGGATTGAAGATTTGCGAATGATGGGCTTCCGAGACAAAACGATTGAATTTGAAGACGATGAGAAAATGGTGAAGCTCGTTCAAGATTTAATTTCCGAATTGAACCCTTCTCTCATCATCACATTCTTGCCAAATTACAGCGTTCACCCAGATCATGAAGCCACTGGCCGAGCAGTTGTTGAGGCAGTTCGCCGAATGCCGAAAGATGATCGCCCGTCAGTTTACGGTGTCGGATTTGCCAATAATACAATCGCTGAAAAAGGAGAACCAGACGTCATTATTGATATTACAACCGTCAAGGAAGATAAATTAAAAGCATTACTAGCTCATAATTCTCAAACAGCATGGATGGTTGAAGAAAATCAAAAGCGGATTGATGAAGGTCAACCGATGAGTGATAGTTGGTTCCATTATGAAAAGTTTTATACAATTACGTTTGTTGATTAATTAAAAAGCATGCTTTTTTATACAATCGAGTAGGAGGGAGCGATTAACTCCCGTCCTCTCACACCACCGTACGTACGGTTCCGTATACGGCGGTTCAATTAAGATCATTGACGCAAGTTTTCATAACGAGCTTCAAGACTTTTCAGCCCTTGGTTTCTCCAATAGGAGTTACCAAGGGTTCTGTGTAAATAATGTGTTTAGATGAGGGGGTTGTCCCGACCTCTTTCTCTAATTCCTATAATTTTGTATTAGAGTGATTAATTCTCTCTTACTTGATTGTATTAGTCTTGTTTTTCTTTTAATATAGCAACACCGAAAACTGCTCCTATTGCTGCAGATATCATATTTAATATAATTTTAATTGAAAGTGATAAATCATTAAAGAAATATTCAAAGATGGAATTAACTAAAAATACAGCTAGAGCAGCACAAATTGCAGGATAAAGTCTTTTTTTTATGTTAATCACCTTTCACTTAAAATTAATTTACTGTTTATAAACTCTTACACCGGTAGTCGGGTTCAAATATGGGATATAAATCACTAGTGGAACCGCATCTATATATTCATTAATAATTGTTGCAGCAGCAGCACCTATAGCAGCACCTCCAATAGCTCCCGGGATGCCACCATAACTACCAATTAAAGCACCTAAAGCAGCAGTTCCACCTGATACTCCACCTTTTAGTATAGCATTAACATCGGTTTTTGTAAGGTAAATTTCCACATGATTCCAATATACTTTTATACCTCTTTTTCCTTCTTCACTTTTAGAAGCCGTCTTGACTGAACTCAGTGGTTTGTTTAATGATTCTTTGTTTAATGAAACAATAATTGTATCCCCGTTAGTTTCTAATGAATACTTGTTATATATTTTCGATTCTAACTTCATTGTTTGTAAATGTGCATTAACTTCTTCTAATATTTTGTTTACTTGTTCGAATTCTGATTGTGTAATATTTTTCATTAGCTCCGCTTCATTGTTGATTATGAATTTAAAATCAACTAACTCGATATAAGGGTCTACCTTTTTTACCAACTCATCTGTTAGATTAGAGAAATTTGAGATAGATGAGTTTGAAACGATTTCTTGTTTGTTGATAGAATTCACATTTGAACTTCCAAAAGCAGTAGTTGGCATTATTAACGTAGCACTACATAATGCAGCAACTCCTATTTTTGTTATCTTTTTACGCATTTTATTTCCTCCTTTGAATATACTACTACAATTACAATATATTCAAGTAATTGGAAAAATATTGAAAATATATAAAATAATCTATCACGGCCACCTTTTAAAAAATACGAAAGTAGGGATGATTATGATAAAAATTAAAGTTTGTCAGTATTGTTATTCTGTTAATGAATTAATAAAATACGATGTTTGTGAGGCTCCTTTAAATATTGAAAGGCCAATGTTGAATTATGAAGAAAGAAGAATCGATTTGAGTGAAATATTTTTACCTTATTCAGTCCTCAAAAACTATAATTATTTAGATTTATGCAAACTTTTGGTTGTGTTCGTTTTGTCTACAACAAGATGCTAGCAGAACGTAAAGAAACATATGAGAAGTTCAAAGACGATAAGGAAACGCTTAAAAAGCAAAAGTTTCCGACACCAGCAAAAAATAAGAAAGAATTCCCGTTTCTAAAAGAGGTGGATTCTTTAGCTTTAGCAAATGCACAGATCCATTTGCAAAATGCTTATAAGAACTTTTTTGAAGATCGTGCGGAGTTCCCTAATGAATATCTCGAATATTGGAAAGTAAATAACATCATGTTTTATTAATTCCTTATAGTTATGACGTAAATTCCTTTCACAAACGTTGATATTATAAGGTTTTGTTGTAGTTACGTCTGACGTTGTGAAATAAGAAGATGGAATAACGTCTGACGTATTCACCTAAAAAGCTTGATATAATCAGTGTTTTACAAAAATTCCAAGAAAGGATGTTTTCTATGATCGGACTTACATTAAGAAACTTAGAACGTATAAGAACAAGTTTGTATTTGGAACAAGTAGTGCAAGTTGAACTCCCAAAAAATATGCTAAACAGACCAATCGAGCAATTCGCCCAGCCAATAATGGTTAACGGTTATCCAGTGATCCAATTCAGATACGAGGGTGCTATGCCTTTGTATAGTGAAAAGGACAAAGAATATACAGCACTTGTTAGAGATTATTATTTTCAAGTTACCTCTGATATGTACAATTACCCTGAACTAAATATTAGTTTCGATAAAGCAACATTAATAATTCAGCACGTTTTTCCAGATAGAATCATACGTGATTTAGATAATCGAAACAGAAAATACTTAATCGACGCTATTAAGTTCACAGAGTTAATTGATGATGATAATTTTCAAAAACTATCTATATACGAAGAAGGGTTTGTGAAGAAATTACAATTAATTTCTTAAAAATATCAATATAAACCAATGTACCAGAAAAACCTTTAAATGGTTATACTGGGAAAAGTAATTCCGAGACTTTTTATTGAAATCCGTTACGTGTTTCTGCAAAAATCAAGTTAAGAAAACAAGATATTGATTTTATCGTACTTCACTTCTTCCATAGCTTCTAATTTCCATTTCTCTATGTCAGCAAAGTAAACTAAAAGTTCCAGTAGATCCTTTTTTCCTTTTTTTAAATTTTGTACCCTAGGTAATACTAATCCGACAACTTTTTCCCCATTAAATTTGAAAGGACTTTCAAAGCGAATTGTTTCCTCATTTTCTTTCTCACTAACGCCCATATCATCTAATTTTGACAAATAAATCATATGTGCCGTTACTATATCGTCACGTTTAGTTAATACCGCTAACATTTGACCGGTGTTTTGCCTCCAGCTTCCTTCAGATTCCGCGTCACCACGGACACCCTTTCGTTGAGCTAACCTCTACTTCTGTCTTCGGGGTTCGGGACTTACACCCTATAGTTCATGTACATGCCGGGCGCACATCAAAAAAACACCATTTTTTCACAAATGGTGTTTTTTTATTTACCCTCTTCTCTTTTATGCAGTTTTTTGCTATTTTAGTGTAGTATAAAAGACGAAAAGTATAAAATTTTCGAAATACTATTATTTTTTCTATTTATATAGACATCAGTATAAATACCATTTATAGTGTATAAATATGCAACAAAAATTAATGAGGGGTTTATTATGGTAAAAAAATTTCATCCATATACATGGTTTTTATTTTTATGTCTTTCGATTTTAGGTATCTTTTTATTCATTATTCCTGTTAGTACGCCAGATGGACTTAAGGTTCCAATCGCACTTTTGGCGAACGGTCTTTCTGCTAATATCGTAACCTTTATCCATTGGTTTGCGTATGTTGTCTTTATTATTGCTGCTGTTGGATCTATTGTGATGCACTTTGTACCGCAATCAGGAAAAGTGACGATTTTCGATGCTTTATTCCGTACTCATGCATTCTGGACAGTAATGCGAGTTTTAGCGGTCGTATTTGCAACGTTATATATATTCCAAATCGGGCCGGAAGCCTTCACTAGTGAAAACACATCTGGCTTGTTATTAAATCCTGATGGCGGCTTAGTAACAATGATGTTTTCATTATTCTTTTTTGCTGGATTATTGTTACCGCTTTTGACAGATTTCGGGCTATTAGAATTTTTTGGTTCCATGATGGTAAAAATTATGCGTCCCATTTTTAAAATTCCTGGACGAGCTGCTATTGACTGTTTGGCTTCTTGGGTTGGAGACGGCACAATTGGTGTGCTTCTCACAAGTAGACAATATGAGCAAGGAAACTATACAGCGAGAGAGGCTGCTACAATCGCCACTACCTTTTCCGTCGTTTCGATTACTTTCTGTTTTGTAATTGTTGAAACGGTAGATCTTGGCCATTATTTCTTGCAATTTTACGGTACGGTCATTTTAGTTGGTTTAATCTTGGCTGTCATTATGCCAAGAATCTATCCTTTACGAAATAAACCGGATACGAATTTTGACGGATCTACTCCAGAAAGTCGCCGTGAAGATGTTCCGGAAGGATTTAATTCATTTACTTTTGGCCTACAAAATGCGTTAGATAAAGCCCATAGCAATCGAAATTTATTAAATGTGGTTCGCTCAGGCTTTAAAAATGTTTTGGAAATGTGGTTTGCCATTACACCGGTCATCATGGCATTCGGTACAATAGCATTAATTCTTGCAGAATATACTAGTTTCTTTAAAATTTTAGGAATGCCATTCGAACCGATTTTGCAATTGTTCCAAATTCCTTACGCAGACGAAGCTGCCCAAACAATGATTATTGGATTCGCGGATATGTTGCTTCCTTCTATATTAGGAGCTGGAATCGAGTCTGAATTAACTCGTTTCTTTATCGCAACAATTTCTGTTACGCAATTAATTTATATGTCTGAAGTTGGTGGCTTGATTTTAGGTACAAAACTTCCATTAAAAATTTGGGATTTGTTTATTATCTTCTTAATTCGCACAATCATTTCAATACCGATAGTTGCTTTCATCGCTCACTTAATCTTTTAACTTATATGACGAGCTTGGGACAAAATATAAAAAACACCATTTTCTTACAGGAGAAAATGGTGTTTTTTTGATAATTGTAGAATTGATTTCCGTTCCGGGGACGCTTTCCGCGGGCCCGGCTCGAGCCCAATGTCATCAACTTAAGATTACATTTAATGGAAGTTTATTTGAAAATTAATCTTTAATTTAACATTCACAAAAATAGGTAAAAGGACTCTTGTATTTTATAAAAAACCACCAAAATCGTTTTAGATACCAATTTTTGGTTAATAAAACGAGGATGGTGGTTTTTTTGAAAACGAAAAGTACTTTTTTAGGCGCAATTGAGATTACTCGAAAGATGCTGAATGATGTGATGTTTATGCTTGAATCTCGGACAAAAGAAACGTATTTTACACGAAAAGAAAAGAAGTTAAATTTTAAAAATACTATTCTATTTAGCTTAAACTTTGTTAAAAAGAGCCTCCAAATTGAACTTGACGACTTTTTCGACAAATTTAATTTATCAGAAATTAGTATTTCCAAACAAGGCTATTCAGCCGCACGAAAAAAGATTTCTCCTCTCGCTTTTGTAAAACTTACAAAAGCGATTGTGAATTGGTATTATGAAGAAAATTCCTTTAAAACTTATCGTGGATTTAGACTTTGCGCAATCGATGGAAGTGTGCTCCAAATCCCTGATACTGAGGAGCTTCGAAATTATTTTGGGTATGGAAAAAATCATAAGACAAGTTATGCAAGAGCTAGTGCCTCTTGTATTTACGATCTTGAGAATGGAATCATTATTACTTCTAGAATCAATCCATATAAGGTAGCTGAGCGAGATAGTGCAAAGGATATGATTGAAGAACTCGTACAAATTGGATTAAAAAATGATCTTTTTTTATTTGATCGAGGGTATCCATCGAGAGATTTTATTGCCTATTTAGATGCCCTTGGTATCAAATATGTGATGCGATGTCAAAAAAATACGATAAAGGAAATTGTCGAAGCGAAAGATGCTGATCAAAACATTCATATAATACATAGGAAACAAGTGATTACTGCTCGTGTAGTTAGATTCCCACTGGATTCTGGCACGGAAGAAATACTTGTCACAAATTTAACCGAGGAAGAGTTTGGTATCTCTGAGTTTAAATCTCTTTATTTTAAACGCTGGGGAATTGAAACAGAATATAATGATGTGAAAAATAAAATCGAAATAGAAAATTTCACGGGTAGTTCGAAAATCGCAATTGAACAAGATTTCTATGCATCAATATATTTATCGAATATGGTCAGTTTATTGAGAAATGATGCCAATGAAACAATTAATGAGGAGAGTAAGAAAAAAAGACGAAAACATGATTATCAAGTAAACACAAATATCTTAATAGGAAAATTAAAAGATAGGATGGTTCACTTATTATTAGAAGATTGTCCAATCAAAAGAGAGAGAATGTTTACAAAAATCATGAAAGTGATTATAAGAAATAAGACACCTATTCGATCTGGGAGAAGCTACCCACGAAGGAATGGTCTGTCCTCAACAAAGTATCCCCTAAACCAAAAAAGGTGTCTATAAACAATACATAGGATAAATATAACCTATTTGTTTATTAAATGTAAATAAATTAGGGGCTTAAAAAAATAAAAATTTAAGCCCCGGGCATCCTATTGCCTTTTTTAGCCGATTTTAGAAAATTATCAACACTTTGTAGGTTGAATAGTATTTTTAAAAGTAGACAGCCAGATGGTTGCCTACTAACTGTAAATTATTGGTTGTATAAGTTTCTGACATTGGGCTCGAGCCTCCTCTGATTCAATCCTTCGCTCCTGCGGGGTCTCGAGAGGGCTCGTCGCAGGAAAGCTTTGAATTTACTTCCTTGAGCTTGCTCCGCTTTGCGACTAAGCGTGCGCGACAGGAGCACTCGCCCCGTCACTCCAATCAATTTTTTACAAAAAATCTTTTTGCAGCTCGTTCACTTTATTAGTTATATCCCAGCCCCGTTTTTTAAATACGGCTCCTACTTATGGAAGCATGTCGATTATTCAAATAACTTTAACACTTTAACGTTTTAAATAAACAAATTTTTTTCTTTTTTTATCGATTTATACCTTGATTTTTTTAAAAGCTGTCTTTAGACTATTCTGTATATTATTTATATTTCAAAAGTTTTATGTATGAAATCATATACATATAAAGGGACTTTACAGTATGGCATTTATAAATTTCATAAAATACTGAATCTTATGTTAAAATAAATAAATGCTGGAACTAACGGAGGTTAAATTTAAAATGGAAGTTGCGGATAAAAGCTTTACTGTTGAAAACATCTTAAAAGCACAGCACCAATTAAAAGATGTAGTAATTCATACGCCATTGCAAAAAAATGAATATCTGTCAGAAAAGTACGGTGCGAATATTTATTTAAAACGTGAAGATTTACAATCAGTGCGCTCCTTTAAGTTACGGGGTGCTTATTATAAAATTAAAAAAGTTGAAGATGAAGCACGTGCAAGAGGTGTTGTTTGCGCCAGCGCCGGCAATCATGCCCAAGGGGTAGCTTATTCTTGTGCTCATTTAAAGATTAAAGGAACCATTTTCATGCCGTTGACAACTCCAAAACAAAAAGTCGACCAAGTGCGCATGTTCGGTCGCGATTATGTGGAGATTGTGTTAACTGGCGATACATTTGATGATTCAGCAAATGCAGCGATGGATTATTGTTTGGAACATGAAATGATCTTTATTCATCCTTTTGATGATTATGATATTATCGCTGGACAAGGTACATTGGGCGTAGAAATTTTAAATGACATTGAAGAACCTCTTGATTTTGTATTTGGAGGTATCGGTGGCGGAGGATTAATGAGCGGAGTTGCTGCCTATATTAAAAACATTTCACCACATACAAAAGTGATTGGGGTTGAACCAGAAGGCGCTCCAAGTATGAAAGCAGCCTTTGAAAATGGCGGACCTGTCACTTTAGAAAAAATTGATAAGTTTTGCGACGGTACAGCAGTTCAATCTGTTGGGCAAAAAACTTATGAAATTTGCCGCAAATATTTAGATGATATTATTACAATACCGGAAGGAAAAGTAAGTACAACTATTCTTGACTTATATAATAAACACGCTATCATTGCAGAACCATCCGGCGCATTACCAGTATCCGCCCTTGATTTTTATGCGGATCAGCTAAAAGGAAAAACGGCCGTTGCGATTATTACAGGTGGCAATAATGATATCAGCCGTATGCAAGAGATTAAAGAAAAATCATTATTATATGAAGGTTTGCTTTACTACTTTATCGTCAACTTCCCTCAACGCGCAGGAGCATTACGCCAATTCTTAACGGTTGTTCTCGGCCCTAATGATGATATTATCCGATTTGAATATACGAAGAAAAACAATAAAGAAGAAGGTCCTGCACTAGTCGGAATTGAAGTAAGCAAGCCGGAAGATTATGAAGGTTTAATCGATCGCATGCGAGTGAATGGTTTTGAGTTTAAAGAAGTGAATAAAGACAGCACTTTATTTGGATTGTTGATTTAACAAAAAAGAAACCCGAGCGTTTAGTGTGATCAACGCCCGGGTTTTAAATTTTATTAACAGATTTTGTATTATTTTTTTCAAGTTGGAAGGATAGTATTCATTTTTATTTTGGTATTTAAAAAAATAAAAACCAACCCTTATAATAAGAGTTGGCTGTATCAACATTAATTACCCCAACAACGCTCGGTCAGAATTCATTTTTTCACCGCGGATGCGTTCGAATTCAGCCATTAAGTCTGGAATTGTTAAGTTTGGTTTTTGAACTTCATCTACTTCTAAAATGATTTGCCCTTTATCCATCATAATTAAACGATTGCCTAAATCGATAGCTTGTTGCATGTTGTGCGTTACCATTAACGTTGTTAAATGATTTTCTTCTACCAATTGCTTTGTTAAGTTCGTAATCAATTCTGCTCGTGATGGGTCAAGAGCTGCCGTATGCTCATCTAGTAATAGAATCGCAGGTTGCGTAAATGTTGCCATCAATAATGACAATGCCTGTCTTTCCCCACCGGATAGCAATCCTACTTTTGCATTTAAGCGATTTTCTAAATTTAAATGCAATTTCTCAAGAGACGTGCGGAAGAAGTCACGTCGTTGTCGATTCACGCCTAATCGCAATGAACGATTGGCGTTTCGAGCATAAGCAATTGCAAGATTTTCCTCAATTGTCATAGATGGTGCAGTACCCGCCATCGGATCTTGAAAAACGCGCCCGATATAATGAGAACGCTTGTATTCAGGTAAATGGGTTACGTCTTTTCCATCTATCCATACTTTTCCAACATCTGGTTTTAATACCCCAGAAATCATATTCATCATCGTTGACTTTCCCGCACCGTTACTTCCGATAACTGTTACGAAATCTCCTGGTTTTAAATGAAGATTGATATTATTCAATGCCACCTTTTCATCTGGTGTACCTTCATTAAAAATTTTGTTAATGCCTTCTAGCTTAAGCAAGGTGATCGCCTCCTTGCTTTTCTAGTTGGGCAGCGGCTAACTTTTCTTGCAGTCGCTTCTCCTTCCTCTTCTTATCTTTTTGCTTATCAATCATTTGCGGAACTACTAACGCTAAGATTACAATAATGGCTGTAATCAATTTCATATCACTTGCATCGAGGAATGGCACTCGCAATGCAATCGCAAGTACAATCCGATAAACAATTGCTCCAACTATTACCGCAAAAGTAGTGCGCATGATTGATTTCGTTCCAAAAATCGCTTCACCGATAATGACCGATGCTAGACCGACTGTAATCATCCCGATCCCCATTGTCGCATCGGAATATTTATTATATTGGGCGATTAAAGCCCCCGCTAACGCTACTAATCCATTCGATAATCCAACACCTAAAATAATTAAAGTGTCCGTATTCGCTGAAAAACTGCGAATCATTCGTTTGTTATCTCCCGTAGCTCGAATCGCTAGACCAACCTCTGTTTTGAGGAACCAATCCACTATGAACTTAATTGCTGTTGTAAGAATTATCATGACAAAAAGGATTTCCCAAGTTTGTGGAAGATTTTTTACTCCTAAACTCGTCAAAATGTTATTGAAAAATGCATCAATCCCTAAATGTTCCCAGAAGGAATAAATTTTAGTGAAGATTGTTTCACTATTTAGTAGAGGAACGTTCGGAAGGCTTGCTGCATTTTCACTCGAGATGCCCATAATTCGCAGGTTTACGGAATAGAGGCCAATCATCATAATAATCCCGGCAAGGAGCGGATTAATGTTTCCTTTTGTATGGAGCAAACCAGTGATACATCCTGCAATAAATCCTACGACAATCGCTGCTAACGTAGCTAATATTGGGTGATAACCTAAAACAATCATTGTTGCAGCTGTAGCCGCACCCGAAACAAAGCTACCATCTACCGTCAAGTCTGGAAAATCTAACACTCGGAATGTTAGATACACTCCGAGTGCCATTATTGCGTAGATGATTCCTTGCTCAACTGCACCGAACATTGCTGTAAACATATTGAATCATCTCTCCTAACATGTTGAAAATATTTTATTGTTGTGTTTCGACAAGCTCAGCTTCCCACTCGTCTTTCACTTCAAGACCAAGTTTCTCAATTGCATCTTTATTCATTACTAATTTCAATGTATTTGGATATTCTGCTGGAATATCTGCAGGTGTCGCTTCACCTTTTAAGATTTTTGCAGCCATTTCACCAGCTTGATATCCGATATCGTAATACTCGAAACCAAATGCCAACAATCCGCCGCGTCTTACAGAGTCAAATTCACCAACAACAAGCGGTAGTTTATTGCTATCTGCTACTTGAATAATAGATTCTAGAGCGGATACGACTGTGTTATCTGTAATGATATAAAATGCATCAACTTTTCCGATTAAAGATTCTGCAGCTTGTTTGATCTCTGAACTTTGAGATACAGTAGCACCTTCTACTTTTAAACCTAATGAATCAGCAATCTCTTTCACTTGGTTTACTTGAGCTACTGAGTTTTGTTCACCTGCGTTGTAAACCATTCCGATTGATTTAACGTCTAAAGCGTCTTTCATGAATTCTACCGTTGTTTTAATTGCTTCTGGGTGCAAGTCAATCGTACCAGTAACGTTTGCACCAGGTGATTCAATCGAATCAATTAATTGAGCTGCAACCGGATCTGTTACAGATGTAAAAACAATTGGAATTTCAGTTGTTACATTTTTAGCAGCTTGTGCAGATGGAGTGGAGTTGGCGAAAATCAAATCTACTCCTGCACTTGCTAAGTTTTGTGCAATTTGCGTATTCAAACTATTATCGTTTTGTGCAATTTGATAATCATATTCAACATTTAAACCAGCATCTTTCAATGCATCTTGGAATCCTTGATATGCAGCGTTTAAAGATGGATGTTCAACAATTTGTGTTACACCAATCTTATAATTTTTTGCTTCTTCTGTTGTTTCGTTTTCTGTGTTGTTTTCGCTCGATTCAGATGTATCATTACCGCCGCCGCCACAAGCAGCTAGAAGCAACATTAAACCAAAGAGCAAAAATGATAGTTTTTTCATGCTACTTTTCATACAAATATCCCCCGCTATCCTTCAAAAAATTACTAACAATTTCGAATGAAAAATTTTTTCGCTTTATTCAAATAAAGCTAGAGTTTAACGATATATTACATTCTCATCGTTCAAGAGTCAATAACATTAGGAATGTTCTGAATTTAAGAAAATTCTTTTTATTACTTTAGTAATGTTAATTTATCGCTTTAAATCGCTAAATTACGAGGATTTTCTAGAATAAATTATTTTTTTGAAATAATGAATATTTTGTGACAAAATTGTGAACTTTATTTTGTTGTACGAAATCTTCCCTTTATCATCGTTCATTTTTTCCAAAGCTAAATTTGATTTTCTTTTTGTTTATGATAGAATTATATTTTGTGTGCTTATCACACCGTGGTTCGCGAAATCCCACGATAAAAAACTAAGGAGTGAAAATTTAATGAAAACAAAATTTATGGCAATGTCCGCAATCATAGCTGCACTTTATATTGCGGTAACGTATACGCTATCATTTTTAAGCTTTGGCGATATTCAATTTCGCATCGCTGAAATCTTTAACCACCTAATTGCCTTTAACCCTCGCTATATGCTAGGTGTTGTATTAGGCGTATTTATATCAAACTTATTTTCACCTCTAGGCTGGTTTGATTTAGTCTTCGGAGTAGCCCACTCCGTTATTTGCTTAACGATTCTTATCATCGTTAGCAAATATGTGAAAAACATCGCCTATCGTATGTTGATTAACTCATTTGTCTTCACATTCATGATGTGGATTATCGCTTTAGAATTAAAGTTAGCGTTAGAGCTTCCCTTCTGGCTTTCGTGGTTAACTACAGCCATTGGTGAAGCGGTTGTTTTACTAATCGGCATTCCAATTATGCAATTGCTAGATAAACGATTACATTTCAAAAATTTAATCGATCAATAATATAAAGAGGCTGGGACTTAACTAATAAAGTGAACGAGCTGCAAAAAGATTTTTTGTAAAAAATTGATTGGAGTGACGGGGCGAGTTTCTGTCGCGCACGCTTAGCCGCAGAGCGGAGCAAGTTCAAGGAAGTAAATTCAAAGCTTTCCTGCGACGAGCCCTTTCGAGACCCCGAAGGAGCGAAGGATTGAATCAGAGGAGGCTCGAGCCGGGCCCGCGGAAAGCGTCCCCGGAACGGAAATCAATTTTCTTCAATTATCAAAAACACCATTTTCTCCCGTGAGAAAATGGTGTTTTTTATCTTTTGCCCCGGCCTCTTATACTAGGATTAAAAATGAACGAACTCTTTTGGATTTGCTTGATTTTTACAATCAGCAATTATTTTTTGAATTTAGCAATTTATCGATTCGAAAATACTTATTTATTCGAATAACATTTTCCTTCCCAAATTTACCGAAAATTATTGACATTCATATAATTTCAGAATAAAATATACTGAAATCAAACGTGGCGGAGAAAGGTTGTGGAAGCACAATCACCGCACCGGTAGCTTAGTTGAGTAGAGTCTGAGTTTAGTTGAGAATAGCCGAGCAAAATTGATGAGTAAGGAAAAGTAGCGAAATGTGTAATGCGATAGAGAGCTAGTGGTTGGTGGAAACTAGTGCATTCCTTTTCGTGAATGGGCCTTACGAGAGCAACTGCGCAAGTGGTTGACGTCTTTCCCGCGTTATTGGGAAGTGTTCACGACAGTGAGCACACCGAGGTGGAAGTCATAACTGCTTCAATAGAGGTGGCAACGCGGCAGCAAGGTCGTCCTCTGCAAATGGGTTTTCATGCCCTTTTGCAGAGGTTTTTTTATTTCTCCCACCGGCTATTCTATCTAAACTTCAAATTTTAAATTTGGAGGATGATAGAATGAACATTCAAGCTTATATCAAACGAGTTCAACAGAAGGAAAACTTATCTTATGACGATATGATTCAAGCGGTAGAAATCATCTTTAACGAGGAAACACCAAAAGAAGCAATTGCTGAATTTTTAGTAGCACTTCATGAAAAAGGTGAAACAGCAGAGGAAATTGCCGCCCTTTCCATCGTGATGAAATCCAATGCCATTCATTTCCCTGTTCCAAAAGATACTTATATCGATATTTGCGGTACTGGGGGCGACGGTCTGAAAACTTTCAACATCAGTACAACTTCTGCCTTTGTGTTAGCCAGTAGTGGTGTCAAAGTTGCAAAACACGGCAATCGGAAAATTTCTAGTTCTTCTGGAAGTGCCGATGTCCTACAAGCACTAGGTATTCATACAGATTTTACTGTCCATGAGTCCGTACAGTTATTGGAACAAGAAGGAATCACTTTTCTATATGCCCCGGCCGTTCATCCAAAACTGAAACGCATCGGTGAAGTTCGACGAGCAATTGGTAAGCCAACCATTTTCAACTTAGTTGGCCCCTTAACAAATCCTGTTGACTTAGAGGTTCAACTAGTCGGCATTAATCGTCCAGATTTCGTGGAGGAATATGCAAAAGTATTAAGTATTTTAGGGAGAAAGCGAGCTATCGTTATTTCAGGATCACAAGGCATGGATGAAGCTTCTCTCGACCACCGAAACCGTTCTGCCCTGTTGGAAAATGGCGAAATTAAACCTTTCACCATCAACATTGAAGAACTGGGTATACAACCTGCATCGATATCACACCTCCGTGGTGGTACACCGGAAGAAAATGCTGAAATATTAAAAGAATTATTGAAAGGAAAACGCTCGCCATACTATGATGCAGTCGTTTTAAATTCAGCTCTCGGTTTCTTCGCTTACGGCATTGCCGAAACATTGAAAGAAGGTGTTTCCATGGCTCGTGATGCCATCGAATCCGGTCGTGCTTATAAGAAACTAGAAGCAGTGATTGAATTTAGCCAAAACACAATAAAGGAGCAAGCACTTTAATGACGATTTTAGATATGATAATTGAACATAAAAAAGCGATTCTTCCAAAATTGAAAGAATCAAAGCCCCAATGGGACATTCCTTTAAAAAAACGGCCATCATTGTACGATGCATTACGAAAATCTGACACTCTTCAAATTATTGCAGAAATGAAGCGAGCCTCCCCTTCTAAAGGCATCATAAATGAGGACGCTGACCCAGTACAACAAGCAAAACGATATGCACAAGCTGGTGCAGCATGCATCTCTGTTTTAACGGAAGAAAAGTTTTTCAAAGGATCTTTTGAAGACTTGGCCAGCATTGCAAATCATGTAGATACTCCAATTTTAAATAAAGATTTCATCATCGATAAAGTGCAAATCGATTATGCACTCCATGCAGGTGCATCCGTTATTTTGCTGATTGTCGCTGCTTTAGATGACGAAACTTTATCGGAATTATATGAGTACGCAACAGGTTTAGGGTTGGAGGTACTTGTTGAAGTACACAACGAAGAAGAATTGGAGCGCGCCCTTCGCCTTCAACCAAAATTGATTGGTGTCAATAACAGAGATTTGAAAACATTCCACGTCAACTTAGCTCAAACTGAAAAGTTGGCAGAAACAATCAATCGCGTTGAAGGTATAGCCTTCATCAGTGAAAGCGGCATTTTTGAAACAGTGGATGCCGAACGTGTTGCTAAAGCGGGAGCCCGTGGAATTCTTGTCGGCGAATCGTTGATGAGAAGCGGCAATGTGGAAGAGACATTAAAATCTTTCCAAATAAAACTTCCTCCCTTTAAGGATGTAGAGCGATGACGAAAGTGAAAATTTGCGGATTAAAAGAAAAAGTTCACGTGCATTGTGCAGTTGCTGCAGGAGCGAATTTTTTAGGCTTTGTGTTTGCGCCAAGCAAAAGACAAATTTCCATCAAAAAGGCCTGTGAACTTGCACAAATAGTACCGAAACATGTGAAAAAAGTTGGTGTATTTGTCAATCCGACAGAAGATGAAGTGAAAGAAGCTTTTGAAAAAGTACCACTCGATTTCATTCAATATCACGGCAATGAAGAACCAACTTTTATCGAAAAACTAGGACTCCCTTCTATCAAAGCTTTTTCCATCCGCGAGCTTAGCGATGTTGAAAAAGCTAGCAAGTACAACGTAGATTACTATTTATTCGATGCTCCCGGAACAGATTTCGCTGGCGGGAGTGGTAAATCATTTGATTGGTCTTTACTTGATCAACTTTCCATCCCTAAAGAGAAAGTAATACTTGCAGGAGGACTGAATGCTTTGAACGTGCAGCAGGCGATTGCAGCGGTACAACCTTTCGCTGTAGATGTTTCAAGCGGCGTTGAGCAAGATGGAAAGAAAAATTGTGAGCTGATTCAATCATTCATCCAAGCAGCAACAACTTTACAATAAACGGTTAAAGGAGCTAAATGACATGACGAAAGTAAAAGGCAAGTTCGGTCGTTTTGGCGGTCAATTTGTTCCGGAAACATTAATGACAGCCTTACTGGAACTTGAAGAAGCTTATGAACAATATAAACATGATGAGTCTTTCCAACAGGAACTTCACTACTATTTAAAAGACTACGTTGGCAGAGAAACGCCCCTTTACTTTGCAGAACGACTTACTGAGCATTGTGGCGGCGCAAAAATTTATTTAAAACGAGAAGATTTAAACCATACAGGAGCCCACAAAATTAACAACGCTCTCGGCCAGGCATTGCTTGCAAAACGGATGGGCAAAACAAAAATTGTTGCCGAAACTGGAGCTGGTCAACATGGTGTCGCAACTGCAACTGCCTGCGCCCTACTCAACATGGAATGCATCGTCTTCATGGGAGCAGAAGATGTAAAGCGTCAAGCATTGAACGTATTCCGCATGGAGCTATTAGGTACAAAAGTGGTGGCTGTCGATAAAGGATCCAGAACATTAAAAGATGCGGTCAACGAAGCGTTGCGTTACTGGGTGACAAATGTCGAAACAACCCACTACATTTTAGGCTCTGCCATGGGGCCACACCCCTTCCCTACAATTGTCCGTGATTTCCAGCGGATCATTGGCGATGAAACGAAAAAACAAATTATCGAAAAGGAAAACCGACTGCCTGATGCTGTTGTTGCTTGCATCGGAGGTGGCAGCAACTCCATTGGTATGTTCTATCCTTTCGTTGAAAATCAAGAGGTTGCTCTATACGGTGTGGAAGCTGCCGGAAAAGGCTTTGAAACTGGAAAACATGCAGCTGCTATTAACGGTGGAAAAACGGGTGTATTGCATGGCGCTTATATGTACTTATTGCAAGATGATGACGGATTTGTACAAGAAGCTCACTCCATTTCCGCGGGGCTTGACTATCCGGGAGTCGGCCCAGAACATTGCTATTTGTATGAAACTGGCCGCGCCCAATATGTCATGGCAACTGATGAAGAAGCGCTTGCGGCGGTTAAACTTCTTTGCCAAACAGAAGGGATTCTCCCTGCTTTAGAGAGCGCCCATGCCGTTTATTATGCTACTGAACTTGCAAAAACAATGAACCAAGATCAGATTATCGTCGTTTGTTTATCCGGCCGTGGAGATAAAGACGTTCATACAATTTTTGATGCCCTTGGAGGTGACTTATCATGAGCCAATTAACTGAAGCAATTGTAGGAGCAACTCGCCTAGGCCATAAAGCTTTTATTCCTTACATAATGGCTGGCGATGGCGGGCTTGATACGTTGAAACCGACGATTTTGAAATTGCAACAACTAGGAGTCACTGCGATTGAAGTGGGCATCCCCTTCACCGACCCTGTAGCGGATGGACCGACGATTGAAGAGGCTGCTGTAAGAGCATTAGCAAAGGGCACAACATTACGAAAAGTACTTGAAACTCTTGCCTCTTTCGCAGATGAAATTACGGTTCCATTAGTGGCAATGACCTATTTAAACCCGATTTTAGCCTACGGAATCGATGCATTTGCAAAAGATGCTTATGAGGCAGGGATTCGCGGCGTCATTATTCCAGATATGCCACTAGAAGAAAGTACTATCGTTCACCCTTCACTTAAGGCATATGGCGTTGACTTAGTTCAGCTTGTTTCATTGACAAGTACACCAGAGCGAATTGAAAAGCTTACAAAAGCAAGCGAAGGATTTATTTATGCGGTGACAGTTAATGGAATCACTGGTGCTCGCTCCACTTTCGAAGGCGACTTAGAGAGCCATTTTGAAAAAATTCAAAGCTATACAGATACACCTGTTTTAGCAGGGTTCGGCATTTCCACCCCAGAACAGGTTATACAATTCGGCACCTTTACAAGCGGTGTTATTGTCGGCAGTAAAATCGTTGACAGTTTAACAAAAGATGATTGGGATACAATTGAAAGTCTTGTGAAAGCTTCGAAGATACAGATTTTGTGAACATATTGACTGTTTTTGTGACAAAATCAACACTTTGAAAAAGGAGTTGTAAATCTTGAGCAAAACTTTAATTAAAAATGGTTACTATGGAGATTTTGGTGGCAGCTTTGTTCCAGATGAGGTACAAAAAGTGCTCGACCGAATTGCAGAAGAATTTGGGAAAGTTAAAGACGACCCAGCTTTCAATGAAGAACTAAACTATTACTTAAAAGAATATGCTGGCCGCGAAACTCCCCTTTACTTTGCTAAAAACTTAACGGAAAAATTAGGCGGAGCAAAAATTTATTTAAAACGAGAAGATTTAAACCATACGGGCTCCCATAAATTAAACAATGTGCTTGGCCAAATTTTGCTTGCCAAACGTATGGGAGCTAAAAGAATCATCGCTGAAACGGGAGCTGGACAACACGGAGTTGCCACTGCGACAGCTGCTGCGATGTTCGGAATGGAATGCACGATTTACATGGGCGCAAAGGACACGAAGCGCCAAGCTTTAAATGTGTTCCGCATGGAGCTTCTCGGTGCTCAAGTAGTTGCGGTGGATAAAGGAAACGGCTTATTAAAAGAAGCGGTAGATGAAGCCTTCCTTGATTTAGTTCATAACTATGAAAATACTTTCTATTTGCTAGGCTCTGCTGTAGGCCCTACTCCATATCCTGAAATTGTAGAACATTTCCAATCCGTGATTAGCCGTGAAAGCCGCGCTCAACATTTAGAAAGAGAAGGCAAACTTCCAACAGCTATTATCGCTGCTGTCGGTGGGGGCAGCAATGCAGCTGGTGCTTTCTCCCATTATATTAATGATGAAAATGTGCGCTTAATCGGTGTGGAACCTGCAGGCGCTGCAACCCTTACGAAAGGTTCTCCCGGCATCCTTCACGGCTTCAAAAGCTATGTCCTTCAAGATGAAGAAGGCAACTTGCTCGATACAAATTCCATCGCTGCCGGTTTAGATTATCAAGGGGTTGGACCACTACACGCCTACTTGCATGAAACAGGCCGCGGCGAGTATGTTGCGGTCACAAACGAAGAAGTATTAGAAGCATTCCAAACGTTATCCAAAACGGAAGGTATTATTCCAGCTCTTGAAAGCTCTCACGCCGTTGCCTATGCTCTGAAATTGGCACCTACTTTATCAGCTGAAGATAGCATTATCGTTAATATTTCTGGCCGTGGTGATAAAGATGTACAACAAGTATTTGAATTGCTGAAAAAATAAGGGGCTGTTCGAATTCGAACTCCCCTTTTCTTATGCAATTTTTTCGTTAAGAGAAGTCGCAAAGTTTCGGAACTTCTAACTCTCCTTTTTCTTTACGTATCATATATAAATAAAATCCCTTTTACGTGTTATAGTGTCGTTTTGCTTTTAATGCCTCCACCGATTTTATCAAGCATATCGATTGTCATTGTCGTTAAATCATAAGTTGCCTTGAATCCCCAGTCAGCAATCGCTCGGGAAGAATCGATGGAATTTGGCCAACTTTCCGCAATACTTTGCCGCACCGGATCGACGTCATATTTAATTTCAAAATGAGGAATATGTTTTTTGATTTCCGCTGCAATCTCTGATGGATCAAAGCTCATTGCGGAGATATTATAGGCATTGCGAACAGTTAGTTTGGCAGGATCTGCTTCCATTAAATCCACAATCGCATTCAATGCATCAGGCATATACATCATATCCATATATGTTCCTTCTGCAATATAAGAAGTATAACTTCCCTCATTTACCGCTTTATGATAAATTTCCACCGCATAATCCGTCGTTCCTCCTCCAGGTGGTGTTCCTGGTGAAATTAAACCTGGGAATCGAAGACCTCTTACATCAACACCGTAGCGTAAGTGATAATAATCGCATAGCAATTCTCCTGCTACTTTATTCACGCCATACATGGTCGTCGGCCGTTGCAATGTTTCTTGTGGTGTATCGTTTTTCGGAGTAGTTGGCCCAAAGACTGCAATAGAACTCGGATTAAACAATTGCATGTTTAATTCTTTTGAAACCTCTAACGCATTTAATAAACCGCCCATATTTAATTCCCATGCAAGGATTGGTTTAATTTCTGCCGTTGCGGAAAGCAATGCTGCCAAATGAATCATCGTATCTGCATTAAATCTTTTCGCCACTTCGTACATTTTTAATGCATCGAGCACATCCAACACTTCAAAGGGACCGTCATGATTTTTGTCTTCTCGAATATCCGTTGCTAGTACATTATCTTTTCCGTATTCAAATCTGAGTTTTCTCACCAATTCCGAACCAATCTGTCCAAGCGCACCTGTTACAAGAATTCTTTTCATCTTGCCCCTCCTCTGGTGAATTACAGGCTTAAAAGCGACATTCTCACGATTCGCGAACAATATAAATTATGTTGTAAACTATTTATATGCCAGTGCTTTTTGTTGGGCTATTCTTTTGACTAGAGGAAGGGATTTTTCTATTTTTATTCCATAATCGTAATGCCATAGATCGATTCAAAGGAGAAGGTGCGGCCATCTTCGAATGTACAGCCATGTTCAGCATGGAGCTTGGCAATCTTCCCTGTCGCTTTGAAGATGCGCCCCTTGTGCCAAATTTTTAATTCGACTTCATAGCGATTGGTGAAGGCAATGAGCAGCTGTTCGTTTAAATCTTGCAATGCCCCTTCATCAAGAGTTGGTTTTTCTTCATATTTATCTTTTTCTCTCCATTCCCGGAGTACTTTCACATGTTCCGGAAGCATCATGGCATTCCATTTAATATTTCCACGATCTCGAATCACTTTCTCACCCCTTTTATACTCCATTTGTTGCAGGTCGTTGGAGGTGTGTTTGGGCATAGCAAGTTTCTTCCTTTTTCTCTTCGTTCGAAGAGATAATCCGCCTCTTGCTAGGGAACATACCTCTACAATTTGTTATATTCGCCGAGGAGTTAATCCGCCGTCTTCTCAGACATACACACAACAAGCCGCGTCCTCCTTCTATTTCTTATGTCCACCAAGAAGTTGAGCTCTCTCAAGGGCCGTTCCTGCTTCTGTATAAGAAACCGCACGAAGCACAGCAGTGGGCCCTATTTTAGAGCGCAAAGTATCCATTACCGCGCCAAGTTTTCGCCTTTTCCATTTTTGCTGGTCAAAAAAACTTAATTGCATGGAGCGTTCCGTTTCAAGTTTAGAGAGACTGATAGCAAGTTGTCTTACAGGGCGTTCGGCATAAAACTCATCAAGCAATTCTTTGCATACTTCATAAATTTTCATCGTATCATTCGTCGGTTCATCGATTGTTCGGGAGCGATAAAATCCTCCTCCAAAGGCATCTTTGCTGTAATTCACACCAAGAGAAACCGTTCTTCCTACTTGATACGCTTCCCTTGCTCGCCGCGCCACATCTTCACACATTTCTAAAATGACGGTAAGAATTTCGCTGCGTGTGCGATAATCCCGCATAAGCACTTGCCCTTTGCCGAAGCTAATTTGCCCTTCTGCAAGTGGCGCACCAAGAGGGGATAAGTCAATTCCCCAAGCGTGATAGTACAATTGATTTCCTAAAATACCGAAGCGCTTTTCCAGCAGTTGTAAATCGGTTTGCGCTAAATCTCCTACTTTGAAAATGCCCATATTATTTAACGTGCGTTCCGTGCGGCGACCAATTCCCCACATTTCAGAAAGGGGCGCCACAGGCCATAATTTTTTCGGAACATCTTCATACGTCCATTGAGCAAATTCTGTTTTCTTCGCCTCTAAATCAAGAGCTAGTTTTGCCATGAGCATATTCGGCCCCATCCCTACCGCACTCGGAATTTGAAACTGGCTATATATTCTTTCTTGAATGTATTTGGCAGTTTTTTCAGGTGGCCCCCAAAGTTTTTCCGTGCCTGTTAAATCAACAAAACTTTCATCAATGCTATATACATGAATCGCTTCTTTCGGTACGAATTGGTTAATTAAATTCGTAATCTCCATCGACATTTGCACGAAAAATTCCATTTTCGGTTCGAACAATTTAATGTCTGGATGTTTGGGTATTTCATAAAGCCGAGATCCGGTTTTGATGCCAAAACGCTTCTTCATCGGTGGTGATGCAGCAAGCACGATACTGCCCTTTTGCTCAAAATTGCCCACCACCGCTATCGGCACTTCCATTGGATTTAAATTGTGAAGCATCGCCATGCAACTAGCATAAAAGCAACGCATATCAATGCAAATGATCGAACGGTTTGGGAGATGTTGATATAATTCTTCTGGGCTAAAGTTCGTGTAGTTGAATGTATTTATGCGCATACTTAACCACCTCCCTATTTTATCATACGAAGGGAACATTTGTTCTATAACTCATTTTAAAACGAGACCATTGAGACGACAAGTGAGATTATGTGGAAATAGGAGGATAAGGTTGGGGATTGGATTGAGGATGTTACCTTCACAAGCGGACATGCTATTTAGACAAGTTGAGGGGTTATCTGCACAAGGGAACATTTTATCTGAACAAGTTGCCGCGATATCCGAACAAGCGGACGTGTTATCCGAACAAGTTGCCGCGCTATCCGAACAAGAGGACACCCTATTCGCACAAGTTGCCACGCTATCTGAACAAGCGGACACCCTATTCGCACAAGTTGCCGCGCTATCCGAACAAGCGGACGTGTTATCCGAACAAGAGGACACCCTATTCGCACAAGTTGACACGCTATCCGAACAAGTTGCCGCGCTATTCGAACAAGAGGACGTGTTATCCGAACAAGTTGACGCGCAATCTGAACAAGCGGACGTGTTATCCGAACAAGTTGCCGCGCTATCTGAACAAGTTGCCGCGCTATCTGAACAAGAGGACGTGTTATCCGAACAAGTTGACGCGCTATCCGAACAAGCGGACACCCTATTCGCACAAGTTGCCACGCTCTATCTGAACAAGAGGACACCCTATCTGAACAAGAGGACACCCTATTCGCACAAGTTGCCACGCTATCTGAACAAGAGGACACCCTATTCGCACAAGTTGCCACGCTATCTGAACAAGAGGACGTGTTATCCGAACAAGTTGCCGCGCTATCCGAACAAGAGGACACCCTATTCGCACAAGTTGCCGCGCTATCTGAACAAGCGGACGTGTTATCCGAACAAGTTGCCGCGCTATTCGAACAAGTGACACGCTATCCGAACAAGAGGACGTGTTATCCGAACAAGTTGCCGCGCTATCTGAGCAAGAGGACGTGTTATCCGAACAAGCGGACACCCTATTCGCACAAGTTGCCACGCTATTTGAACAAGCGGACGTGTTATCCGAACAAGTTGCCGCGCTATTCGAACAAGCGGACACCCTATTCGCACAAGTTGCCGCGCTATCCGAACAAGAGGACACCCTATTCGCACAAGTTGCCACGCTATTCGAACAAGCGGACACCCTATTCGCACAAGTTGCCGCGCTATCTGAACAAGCGGACACCCTATTCGCACAAGTTGCCGCGCTATCTGAACAAGCGGACACCCTATTCGCACAAGTTGCCACGCTATCCGAACAAGAGGACACCCTATTCCTAAAGGCAGACAATCATACTAAGTGAAATCATGACTGAAGAGTACAGAAACGGTTGTACCTTCTTTTGTTTTGGAAGCCCTTTATATTTTAAAATTCGATCTATTGTAACCTTCTGGCCCTTCTTAACAATTTCTTCAACTATATATTTTTTATCTTCCTCAGTTAAATACTCCCCATTTACTTGCAATTTATTTAAGTCACCGTTTAATAAATCATACAATTCCGCTGTAAATGACATTTTTGCAATGCGAGGTTGATCCGAGAAATAAGTACATTTCCCTCTCATTTTCTCAATCATCGACATCTCATGGAATTTCCCATTTTTTATAAAATATCTACCGTAAATGGTAGGAGATTTTTTAGATCCAGGGCCATCATAATAAGCTCTTCTTTTTTGAACTAACTCAATATACTTTTCAATAAATTCATCATTGATTTCTTGATGGAATTGGGCTTGTCTATTTAAAATAGCTCTTGCTTCCTTTATATAATCTTCCGTGCGGAAACGGTTCTCATGGGAACGAACTAATCCTTTTTTCAATCTTTCAAACTGTATTTCACAAACATATTTTGTTTCTAGTTCCTTACTATTTCTTTTTAATTGTTCTTTTGTTGATAATTCTCCACCCGTTTTTTCTTCTTCTAAAGGAGCATCTATTACGGTACCCCTTCTTTTTACAATGTGATAAAGACCAATTGCTAATTCTTCCAACGATACTTTTTCTTTTAACGCTTTGCATCTAATTTCATATGGATTTCCTGTGCCGATGCAATTTGTCGGTATACCAAACTCTTCAAATAATTTTTTAGCTCGCTCTAATCGATGGTTTCTTCTTCTTTTTAATCTTCTTGCCCCCCGAAATCCACGTCGCTCTTCATTGGCATTTCTCGTTGCTTCCTCAAATAGTCTGACACCCGCATCAATTATCTCCATTTTTTCAGTGTCAATAATCCCCCAACCAACTGATGAAACCCCGATATCCAGACCTAGTACTTTACTCATAACTTCCCTTCCTCCACTAACTATTTATACTTATATAGTATCCTATAATTCACATCTATTGGAAGAAAATTTACAATTTTATAAATAAAAACACCCCCCAAAGCCAGAGCAGCCTCGAGAGGTTATTTCTAATGTATGTAGATTTTTGAATTTGTTGCTACATGTAACAGGAATTTCATTCGCGGTGAAAGTTTAGCGTTATTCCCCCAACTCTTTTCGTAAGATAAAAGCTAATTCCCCATCCACCGCAGTCCTTTTGGGTAATGGTTTTTCATCATATTCCCAGCGAGTTTTCCCCAACCAATCGAATAACCATCAACGGTGATTAAGTGCCATCCTTTTGGACCGCTAGCTTGTAAAACTTCTCCTTTCAAATAGGAAATGATTTCATCCGAATCCGCGGAAAGATTCGATACGTTTTTTGCTTCATCCTTTCGTAAAGCCAAGGCAAGGGCATGGGAAGGCTCGAATCGGTTCTTTTTGAACGTTCCTAAATGCAATCCTGGACGGAGCACCTTTAATTTTTCTAATGTTGGTACTTCTTCAGGCAATCCATACAATTGGTCGTTGAAGGCAAGGAAATATCCAAAAGGCATGATATTTAATGTTTCGCCGGCAAAATCCTGGTACGCCTTCATCATTTTCGGGTCCAGTTTTTGTTTCGGATACTTCATGCGAGGCGCCTCGTCCCCGTCCTTCTTTTTTAACACCGCAATATAATGCCCTTCCCCTTTCACAAGATGAGGCCATATGCGAATCGTTTGTTCAATATTTGAGGCTGCATTTTCCACCCAATCCGCTCTTCCTTGGCTAAAGCCTTCATACACTTCCACTTGTTCAATCTCGAAGTGTGGATACTTTTCAAGAAAGCGGCTGATCGTTCCTTCATTTTCTTCTGGAGAAAAGGTGCACGTAGAATACACAAGACGACCACCTGGTTTTAACATGCTTTGCGCATACTCAAGAATATCGTCTTGTCTATTGGCACAAAGAGTTACATTGTCTGGACTCCAATGCAAGCGAGCCTCTTCATCTTTTCGAAACATTCCTTCTCCAGAACAGGGGGCATCCACTAAGATTCGATCAAAAAAACTTGGGAAACGCGCTGCTAAACGTTCCGGTGTTTCATTGGTCACGATGGCATTTTTGATACCCATTCGCTCGACGTTTTGCGATAGAATTTTTGCCCGTTGCGGATGGATTTCGTTCGAGACAAGCAGCCCTTCTCCATTCATTTTCGATGCAAGATGTGTAGTTTTCCCGCCCGGTGCTGCACATAAATCGAGAATGTATTCCCCTGGTTTGGGATCTACCAATTCCCCTACCGCCATCGCACTTGGTTCTTGGATATAATATAATCCCGCTTCATGGTATGGGTGTTTTCCTGGACGTTCATTGTTAGGATAAAAATATCCTTCCTTCACCCAAGGGATTTTCTCAGTCGTAAAAGGATTAATTTGTAAAAATTCATCTATGGAAATCTTTAATGTATTAATGCGCAACCCTTGATTCTTTTCTTCTTCGTAACTTCGAATAAACGCATCATATTCATCTTGTAATAATGTTTGCATTTTGTCTTTAAAGGTTTGTGGTAGATTCAATTTGTTCACCTCAAAAGTTTAAGTGCCATTGATTATATTATCACTCATTTTAAATTTTGGGGTGGAGAACATGTTTTTATTTACAGTATTTATGGCTATGTTTACTGATATTGTGACAATATTGCCACGTTTTATAAATATATTGACAGTCCATGTTTTTAACGGATTTGTGGTTAGAGTGAAAGACCGCTTCACCAAAAGCTTCATACTTTCGAACCCATTGTTTTAAAGTGCTTTGGTGAATTTTATATTGACGAGCAAACTTTTCAACACCCGTTAAATATAAATGAATCAGTTTGAACATGAACTTTTTAGGATACTTGTAAAAGGTCATAATGAAAGCCCCCTATTAGGTCAGATGAATTTTTATTTTTTCATCTGTCTACCTAATAGGGCGCATATCAAGTCGATAATTTTTTTGAACAGCCTTAATTCTTAAAGTAATATTTTCTTTAAATCCTTTGCTCCTGTGGTGGTCACATCAAACGCGCCTCCTCGCCGCAATTTATCTGCGGCGAAAGCTCTTGCGACAGCCGCATTTTATCTGCGGCGAAAGCATGTGCGACAGCCGCAATTTATCTGCGGCGAAAGCATGTGCGACTGCCGCAATTTATCTGCGGCGAAAGCATGTGCGACAGCCGCAATTTATCTGCGGCGAAAGCTCTTGCGACAGCCGCATTTTATCTGCGCATGAAAGCATGTGCGACTGCCGCAATTTATCTGGCATGAAAGCATGTGCGACTGCCGCAATTTATCTGGCATGAAAGCATGTGCGACTGCCGCAATTTATCTGGCATGAAAGCATGTGCGACTGCCGCAATTTATCTGCGAAAGCATGTGCGACTGCCGCAATTTATCTGCGGCGAAAGCTCTTGCGACAGCCGCAAAGGGGGCGTCTCAAAATGACTTTTCAGACACCCTTTCAATTATTAAGGTATTTTCACTGTAAATGATTCAAATTTAACGTCTTTTACTGCACTATAATCCTTTTCGATATATTTTCCGTATTCATCTACCCCTCTACCACTAGACGGAATCACTAAATAAGGGGTAATGGTCAATTCCGTTACATTTGAGCCAATTGGATCAAATTGCTTTGTACTTTTATACACGATGGTATCTTTCATTCTTTCCCCTGTCACTCCACCTGAAAGGTTTGTCAGTTTGTTACCATCTTGGTCTACTACTCGGAAATCGATATAATGCCCTCTCGTTTTATCAAAATCGCTCTCTTTTTCAGAACTCACAAAAGATACACTGACACCTGTTTTACTTATGGACACTTCTGTTACCGTAAGTTGTATGCCATCTACTGTTTGTTTATGTTGAACAGGAATTGTTTTTATGTCTTTTATTTTTTGGATTGGTGTTGAGAAATGCCATTTTTCACCCTTTTCTCCTTGAAGCGTTAGCCCCAGTTCAAATTGGTCAGGCATGTCTTCTGTAATGTTGATCGTTTGAATGGCTGTACGAGTTGTTGATGATACTATTTCTTCTCCATAAGAACCTGTAACTGCTTTAGGCGATTTTCCATTAATCGTAATATCCATGCCAGCACCGAAATAATGTTCACCTAATTCCCTTTCAGACTCAATAATGAGGCCGATTGTAATATTGCTTTGATCATACAGAACTTCATTTAAAGTAACGGATATTCCATTAACCGTTTGTGTTTCGCCAATTTCGTCGATTAACCCTTCTTGGTAGGCATGTTGTAAACCAATAAAGTCGGAATCACCAAAAACAGAACCAATTAACGGTATTTTCGATAAACTCGTTGCAATCGCAGGAGAATATTGAGCTGAAATGAATAATAATCCAAATACTGCAGCTACACTGCTTAAAAGATAAGTTATTTTTCTTTTATATAAAGGAGTTTTCACCTTTCCATCTATTTGCTCTTGTGCCTGAGCAATTCCAGTTCGAATCGCTAATCGAACTTCATCTTGCGGAAACACTTCGAAACGATCATATTGTTCTTTCATTGAACTTATAACTCCTTTCTAATTCATTTTTTAAATGTTTTTTAGCTCTTCGCAAATAGGTTTTAATTGTTCCAACCGGTTTTCCCATCACTTCGGCAATATCCCGAATAGACAGGTCGTGATAATAAAATAAAATAATCGAAGTTTGATACGATTCATTTAATTTTGATAATACTTCACCTAAGTGAAAAGAATCAGATGGTAGCTCCTGTTTGTGATCCATTTTCCTTAATAGTTCCATTTCATCGTACGGAATCATTCGATTGCGTTTCATTAATAATTGGTAGCATTCACGAATGAGAATTCTAAAGAGCCATGTTGGATTTCGCAAATCTTTAATCGCTAGAAATGCTTTACAAGCTGTTTCTTGGATGACGTCCAGTGCGTCTTCTTTCCTTCCGACATAGGAAAGTGCTTTGTAATAAAGCATTTGTTCTTCCTTAATTAGCAATTGTTCAAAGGCTGTCGCATCTCCTTTGATTGCTTTTTCTACTAGTTCGATATCATGTTTCACTCTCTTCATCCTCCTTTCATTAATTAGAGCTTCAGGGATAATGGAAAAGTTTCAAAGGATTAAAGTTTTTTATCAACAGTTAAAAAGTCCCTATTTCAGAGATCTAATAATTGCCAACTCCTGAAAAATCATCGCCATTCGAAAAAATTACGTCCACTCAAGATTCGATAACCAATAAAAAAAACCGAGCAATTTCCTACATTGCTCGGCTCACTTTCCTTTACTTTTGCTCTACTACTTTCCCATATAATTCTGGACGGCGGTCGTCATATACCGGAATTCGTGTGCGAACTTCATCCACTTTTGAGAAATCTACGTCAATTACCGCCAACTCCTCACCTTCTGCACCAGTCCATAACACTTCACCCCAAGGTTCAATCACCATTGACTGTCCATTAAAGTTTTCCGGTTTGCGGGAAATTCGATTTACTGCCACAACAAAACATTGATTTTCAATGGCACGGGCTTGCAAAAGTGTTTTCCAATGATCAATTCTTGGTGTCGGCCATTGAGCAGCAACGAACAACACTTTTGCTCCCGCTAATGCATGGGCGCGAAGCCATTCAGGGAAACGGATATCATAGCAAATCACCGCCGCTGCCGGAAGATCTCCCAAATCAAAGCGGTTCATGGATTCGCCAGCTTCTAAATATTTTTCTTCATCCATTAATCTAAATAAATGAACTTTACTATATTCACTCAATAATTCCCCATCTCGATTCACGACATACATCGTGTTATAAAATTTGCCATTTTCTTTTGTCGCTACAGAACCACCGATAATATGTATTCCTAGCTCACTGGCAAGGTGTTGAAGAAAAGCTTTTGTGCGGTTGCCATTTTCATCTGCTAACTCCTTTAATTTTTCAAGAGCATATCCTGTATTCCACATTTCAGGCAATACCACAATGTCGGCACCCTTACTTGCCGCTTCCCGAATCAATTGTTCCGCCCGCTCGTAGTTTTCCTCCACTTTCCCAAACCCGACATTCATTTGAATGCAACCAATTTTCATCTTGAATCCCCCTAGACAATTATTCAAGAAAATAATAATATTCCTACATATCTACTTATAATTATAAACTGGTATTTTCTTAAAATACAGAATGACAGATTTTGAGAATTCAATCAAGTTGTACATTCACCAACTAAATCAATAAGAAAAGAGGATGCACATGGAATTATCCTATAAACTCCAAAAACTTCCTACTCAATTTTTCGCTTCCCTTGTGCAAAAAGTGAATAAAGCGATTGCTGAAGGACGGGATGTGATCAATCTAGGACAGGGAAATCCAGACCTCCCAACACCTACTCACATTGTCAAGGCGCTTCAAGAAGCAGCAGCCGACCCTGCTACTCATAAATATTCCCTTTTCAGTGGCATCCCAGAATTAAAACAAGCCGTAAGCAACTTTTACAAAAGGGAATACAACGTAGACATCGATCCAAATGAAGAAGTGGCCATTTTAGGTGGTGCAAAAGTCGGTTTGGTCGAGCTTCCGTTGTGCGTGTTAAACCCTGGCGACTATATGCTGCTACCGGATCCAGGCTATCCGGACTATTTATCCGGTCCGGTGTTGGCGGATGTTCATTTTGATACAATGCCATTGCTTGAGGAAAATGATTTTCTCCCGGATTATAACACTTTACCTGATGAAGTGAAGAAACGGGCAAAATTGATGTATTTGAACTATCCAAACAATCCAACGGGCGCCACTGCCACTTTAGAGTTCTTCAATAAAACGGTGCAATTTGCAAAAGAACATGTTATTACCGTTGTTCACGATTTCGCATACGGAGCACTTGGATTCGACGGGGAGAAACCAGTGAGCTTCCTGCAAGCGGAAGGCGCAAAAGAAATCGGTGTTGAATTTTACACTTTATCCAAAACCTATAACATGGCTGGCTGGCGCGTTGCTTTTGCGGTGGGTAACCGCGACATCATTGAAGCCATCAACTTGTTGCAAGACCATCTGTTTTGCAGCCTCTTCCCTGCCGTACAGCGGGCAGCCGCATATGCCTTAAACGGCGACCAATCATGTGTGGAAGAACTGAGAAGCATTTACGAATCCCGTCGCAATGTGCTGGTGGAAGAAGCCCGTCGGATCGGATGGAACGTAAAAGCCCCAAAAGGCTCCTTCTTCGCATGGTTGCCGGTTCCGGAAGGGTTTACGAGCCAAGAATTTTCCGATTACCTATTGGATAAGGCGGATGTGGCAGTCGCAAGCGGCAACGGATTCGGCGAGCACGGCGAAGGCTATATCCGGGTGGGGCTGCTTGTGGAAGAAGAGAGGCTCCGAGAAGCCATCCGCCGCATTGAAGCATTAAGATTTTTCCAAAAAGATATAGCAAAAGTTCAAAAATGATATCGATCCCCTTCCCTTTTTTAAGAGAAGGGGGTAAATTTTTACCCTCTCTGCCAGCCCTGCATCTCCAAAGATTCCCTCGACTGAATCTTCAATTGACAAAAAATTCAGAAATAAGATTGATTTTCATATGATTTTTCGCTTACGATAGATATACAAATATTGACTATTCCACAGCAAAGGGTGATAACATGACTGCCAAATATACAATTGCAGTTAAAGAAGGAATTCTCCATGCAAAGAAACTTGCTCGAAGCAAACAAAACTATCAGCTGGATATTCCTCATCTATGGACCGCTTTATTACAGCCCAACAACTTTGCCTATAACTTTTATCAAGAATTTAATATGAATATGAACGAGCTTATTCAACTAGTAAATAAAGAAGTAGATAAAATCCCCTCTTTAGCCGGTACGAATATGGCTTATGGAGAAAAAGAAAGCCAACGACTAAAAAGGCTGTTTAAACAAGCGGAAATCGAAGCGGAACGGCTACGAGATCGCTTTATTTCTGTTGAGCATTTAATGATTGCTTTGTTTGAACAAGATTTTAATCCTATTACAAAATATTTAACCGAACATCATGTAACGAAAGAATCCATATATGAAAAATTACATCAAACTCGAAACGGACAAACGGTCACATCCGACAATCAGGAGACGCTATACGACGCATTGAACAAATATGCAGTCAATTTGAATCAAAGATATGTAGATGGAAAAGTTGACCGAATCGTTGGAAGGGAAAAGGAAATCAATGATATTATCCGCATTTTAACAAGAAAAAATAAAAATAATGCGATTTTAATAGGCAGCCCTGGGGTTGGAAAAACCGCCATCGTTGAAGGGTTGGTTCAAAAAATTGTGAACAAAGATGTTCCAAATAATTTGCTCGATAAAGTCGTCTATAGTCTAGATATGGGCTCCCTTCTTGCTGGGGCTAAATATCGCGGGGAATTTGAAGAAAAATTAAAAGCCGTATTAAATGAAGTGAAACAATCAAATAATCAAGTCATCCTCTTCATTGATGAAATTCATACGATCGTCGGTGCGGGACGAACAGAAGGCTCCATGGATGCAGGAAATATATTAAAACCGATGCTTGCCCGAGGTGAACTTCGCTGTATTGGAGCAACCACACAAGATGAATATCGGGAATATATCGAAAAAGATAAAGCGTTGGAGCGCCGTTTCCAACGTGTGATCGTCAATGAACCGTCGATTGAAGCAACCATTGAAATTTTGCAAGGCATTAAAGAAGACTATGAATTATATCACGAAACCTTTATCACTGATGAAGCCATCGAAGCTGCTGTTAAACTTTCAAAACGCTACATCACCGACCGGTATTTGCCGGATAAAGCCATTGACTTGATGGATGAAGCCAGCGCAGTCAAACGGATTTCCTTAAATGAAGTCCCCCACTCCATCAAAAAAATCAACGAACAAATTTTGCAAGCAAAAATCGCCCTTTATAAGCATGAGTTGGAACCCGACCCGGCATTTGAGAAGTATGCCATTGAACAGAAGCTAAAAATTATTGAAAACGAAAAAGAAAAAATGGAAAGACAATGGGCAAAAGAGCTGGAAATACTCCATTTTACGCAACGGGAAAAAAGAAATTTGGTAAGATTGCATAAGTTATATGAAAAAGCGGTAAAGAATAATGAAGTCGGCCAAATCGTTCAATTGGAAACCTACGATATTCCTGCATCTGAAAAGAGACTAAAAGAGCTCGAACAACAATGGAGTGTAATAAAAGAAAGTAAAACCTTCATCGATAATGTAGTGACCGCTGAAGATATCGAGCGCGTCGTGGAGAGACTAACCGGAATTAAAATTACAGGTGTCATGAAAAATGAACGGGAACGACTATTAAATTTGGAGAACGAAATACACAAATACATTGTGGGACAAGATGAAGCGGTGAAAAAAGTAACTCATGCCGTCTTGCGTTCAAGGGCTGGAATTAAAAACCCAAATAAACCAACCGGCTCCTTCCTTTTTCTTGGACCTACAGGTGTCGGCAAGACGAAACTGGCGAAAGTACTGGCAAAAGTGTTGTTTGGTACAGAGCTGGATATGGTACGGCTGGACATGTCAGAGTATATGGAAAAACATGCAGTCGCAAAACTCATTGGTCCTCCGCCAGGATACGCTGGCTATGACGAAGGGGGCCACTTGACGGAAGCGGTCCGGCATCGTCTCCATTCCATCATCGTTCTCGATGAAATCGAAAAAGCACATCCGGATGTTTTCAACATTCTATTACAAGTGCTCGATGAAGGAAGACTTACGGACTCCCAAGGTAGAACGGTGGACTTTAAAAATACAATTTTAATTATGACAAGCAATATCGGATCGAAACTACTATTGGATTCGATAGAAAAATATAATGTTATTACATCTGAAGCAAGACAAGCGGTCATTAACGAATTGCGCTCCCATTTCAAGCCGGAATTTTTAAACCGGATTGATGAAACCATCATTTTCAACCCATTGGTGAAAGAACAAATGGTGGCAATTGCCGAAATCATGATGAAAGAACTCAATGAACGATTAAAAGAAAACAAATTAATTTTGCACACAACTTCGGAAGTTATACAATGGATTGCGGAGAATGGCTACGACCAAATTAATGGCGCACGGCCAATTCAGCGGTTTATCGTCCAACATATTGAAACACCACTGGCTCGGGATATTATCGCCAATCAAATTGAAGAAAATGTCCGTATTACTATTTCCATCAAAAATAATGAACCGGTTTTTCTTTACGAACCGATATAATTTCAACTTTCAAGTAGGAGGTTGTCCAGAAAGTCGAACACTTTCTGAACAGCCTTACTTCTTATAGTAATATTCTCTTAAAAACTTTGCTCCTGCGTTGGTCACATCAAACGCGCCTCCTCGTCGCAATTTATCTGCGGCTAAGCTTGTGCGACAGCCGCAATTTATCTGCGGCGAAAGCGATAGCGACAGCCGCAATTTATCTGCGGCGAAAGCGATAGCGACAGCCGCAATTTATCTGCGGCGAAAGCGATAGCGACAGCCGCAATTTATCTGCGGCGAAAGCGATAGCGACAGCCGCAATTTATCTGCGGCGAAAGCGATAGCGACAGCCGCAATTTATCTGCGGCGAAAGCGATAGCGACAGCCGCAATTTATCTGCGGCGAAAGCGATAGCGACAGCCGCAATTTATCTGCGGCGAAAGCGATAGCGACAGCCGCAATTTATCTGCGGCTAAGCATGTGCGACAGTCGCAAAGGGGGCGTCTCAAAATGACTTTTCAGACGCCCCCTTTCCTAAACTTCCATCCCATCAAATCTCAAAAATAGTTATTTTCCGCAATGAGGTTCCAATCATTCTCAAAAAATCTATAGACGGATATTTTAAAATCCGCTAAAATTAATTTACAATCATTTCATTATTCCGAAAATTCTAACTTTTGCAATTCATTCGAAAGAAAAGAAGGTGATTCCTTGAAAACTTATGATGTACTCATTATCGGAGCCGGACCCGGTGGATATGTTGCCGCAGAAGAAGCTGCACAGCTCGGTAATTCAGTCTGCGTGATTGAAAAAAATGCCATTGGTGGCTGCTGTCTCAACGTCGGTTGCATTCCTTCCAAAACTTATTTGCAATATAGCCACTGGTTGTCCGCTGTTCATGCTCTTAATGCAAACGGTTTATCAGTTACAGTGAATCAAATTGATTTCCCCTCCGTTGTGAAAAGAAAAAACAAGATTATCTCCACCTTACAATCCGGTATTCACGTGACGTTTAAAAAGAATGGTATCCAATATATTACAGGTGAAGCAAAATACGTAGAAGGAAAAATTTTCGAAGTGAACGGAGAGCGATACTACGGAAAAAATGTGTTACTTGCCATGGGCGGTTCCCCCTTCGTCCCAAACATCCCAGGATTAAGCGATGTAGATTATTTAACGACGAACACCTTTTTTGACATGGAAACATTGCCTAATCAATTGACCATCATCGGCGGCGGGGTAATCGGTGTTGAATTGGCCTATGCCATGAAAAGATTCGGCGCCGATGTCACGATTATCGAAGCCGCACCGGACATATTGTTGACGGTTGATTCGGAAGCCCGTTCCATTGTGAAAGAAAAGCTTCAGAGGATGGGTATAAAAATCATTACGAAGGCTTCCGTCCAAAAAGTGAAAAAAGGATGCGTCCTTCTTTCCAGTGAAGAAATTCCTTTTGATCAACTGCTGGTGGCAACAGGCAGAAAACAAAACTTGGAAATCCCGTTAGCAATGGGACTTGAATTGGATGAAAGAAAACATTTTGTCAAAGTAAATGAATATTATGAAACAAGCATGAAACATGTTTATGCCATTGGCGATTTAATTGGCGGTTATACATTGGCACATGCAGCCAGTGCGGAAGGCATAAAAGCTGTTCGTGCCATAAATGGAAAAAAAGAAAGGCCTGTATCTCCATACAGTATTCCTCGCCCGCTTTTCATCGAACCGGAAGTTGCTGAGTTTGGGATGAGCGAAGAAGAAGCAAGACAAAAAGGCTATGACGTAATCGTTGAAAAAATGCCTTTTTCATTTAATGGACGAGCCATTGCTGCCAATGAAACAGAAGGCTTTGTCAAAATCATATCCGAATCCAAATATCGGGAAATATTAGGTGCCGTTATTGTCGGCCCCAACGCAGCAGACTTAATTCACCAAATTCTAGCAGTTTATGAATCCGAAGGTACTGTTGATGAATTGGCAAACACAGTCTTCGCTCACCCTACTGTATCCGAGTTAATCCAAGAAACAGCAAAAAGAATTTATAAAACATCAATAAACTTAAGGAGGAATCAAGAATGACGCAAAAAGCAAAAGGCATGCCTAAATTGTTTGCGAGTGTTGATACGTTGGTGAAAGAATTGGTAGATTTAGAGATTCGTACAGCTACGGATACAGCAGAATTAACGAAAGATAAGGCAAAATCCATGTATAAATCAATGGAGGATATCCGCAATTTTGAAGAAAATGTAAAACGTTTCTTTGCTGCCGGAGAAATTCCAGGGTTTGTACACTTATATGCTGGTGAGGAAGCAATTGCTGTAGGTGTTTGTGCTCACCTATCCGATGAAGATTACATTACAAGTACCCACCGGGGACATGGCCACTGTATCGCGAAAGGCGGCGATTTAAAAGGAATGATGGCTGAAATCTTTGGCAAAGCCACAGGACTTTGCAAAGGTAAAGGCGGTTCCATGCACATTGCCGACATGGATAAAGGAATTTTAGGCGCCAACGGAATGGTTGGAGGCGGTTTCGGACTGGCAACAGGTGCGGCCATGCGCAACAAATATAAGAAAACTGACCGGGTTGCCGTTTGCTTCTTCGGTGATGGTGCAGCTAATGAAGGTGTATTCCATGAATGTTTGAACATGGCATCCATTTGGAAGTTGCCTGTGATTTTTGTATGTGAGAATAACCTTTTCGCAGAATCCACTCCACAATGGTATTCTTCCGCTTCCCGCACAATCGCGGAAAGAGCTGCCGCCTACAATATGCCTGGTGTTCGGGTGAACGGAAAAGATGTTGTCGCCGTATATGAAGTAGCTGGCGAAGCCATTGAACGCGCACGCAGAGGTGAAGGACCAACGTTAATTGAATGTGTCACTTACCGGAACCACGGACACTTTGAAGGTGACGAACAAAGTTACAAAGCGCCTAGTGGAGAAGAAAGAGAATGGGCAGAAGTGGATCCGCTTGAAGTATTCCGTCAATTCGCTATTGAAAACGGCTTGTTGACTGAAGAAGAATTGGATCAATTGAGAGAAAAATCCGTTCGCGATATTGAAGAGGCGATTGAATTCACGAAAGAAAGTCCAGAACCATCACCTGAATCACTCTATCAAGATGTTTTTGCGGACTAATCTAAAAAACTTGGAAAGGAGTTATAGAGAATGACTAGAGAAATTTTATTCATGAATGCAATCAATGAAGCGCTTGATCAAGCAATGGCAAAAGATGAAAACATCATTTTATTAGGTGAAGATATTGCAGGCGGAGCGGAAGTCCAACATTTGGAAGAGGCCAACGAAGATGCTTGGGGCGGTGTAATGGGCGTAACCCGCGGCCTTGCGCCAAAATACGGCCGTGAACGAGTCATCGATACGCCACTTTCCGAAATGGGTTATATGGCTGCGGCTGTAGGTATGGCTGTTACTGGTTTGCGTCCTGTAGCTGAGCTGATGTTTAACGACTTTATCGGCTTTTGCTTTGACTCCATCATCGGACAAGGTTCAAAAATGCGCTACATGTTCGGGGGAAAAGCGAAAGTCCCAATGACAGTGCGCACAATGCACGGTGCAGGGGTGAACGCAGCAGCTCAACACTCCGGCTCCTACTACGGTTTATTCGGTTCAATTCCTGGCGTCAAAGTCGTTGTCCCTGCAACACCATATGATGCAAAAGGTCTTCTCCTCTCCGCTATTGAAGATGATAACCTTGTCATCTTTTCGGAAGATAAAACATTGTACGGAATGAAAGGCGAAGTACCGGAAGAATATTACACAATCCCAATTGGCAAAGCTGCCATCAAACGTGAAGGTAAAGACTTGACAATTGTTACCATTGGAAAAATGTTGTACGTCGGCTTAGAAGTTGCAGACATTTTAGAAAAGGACAATATCTCAGTCGAAGTCATTGACTTGCGCACTGTTGCACCATGGGATGAAGAAACAGTACTGGAGTCTGTGAAGAAAACAGGCCGCTTAATTATCATCGATGAATCCAATCCGCACAACAACACGGCAACTGATATCGCTTCAGTTGTAGCAGACAAAGCCTTTGATTATTTAGATGGACCGATCAAATGCGTATGCGCGCCAAACACACCTGTTCCGTTTGCTGCTAATCTTGAAAAATTATATATCCCAGATGCTAATAAAGTATTGACAGTAGCGACAGAAATTATCGATGACTTGAGAGTTAAATAGAGAGGGGTGATTCATTATGGCTACGGAAATATTGATGCCTAAGCTAGGCTTGACGATGACAGAGGGTACAGTGGAACATTGGTTTGTAAATGAAGGGGATGAAGTTCATGCAGGTGATGCAGTGGCGGAAATCAGTTCAGAGAAATTGACCGGTGAAGTCGTTGCACCAGAGTCCGGTACAATCATTAAAATTGTCGCTCAAGCAGGAGATGTCGTGCCAAGTAAGGCGCCCATCGCGTATATCGGAAAACCTGGTGAACAGATCGGCTCCCCTTCTCCATCATTAAGTGTAGAAGAACCGAAAAAAGCAGAAACAGCAAAAGCAGTTTCAACCGCAAAAACGGAGATGATAGAAAAAGAAGCTGGAGAACGAATCTTTATTACGCCGGTTGCCCGTAAAATGGCAAATGAACTTGGCATTGATATTCATAACGTAATAGGTACTGGCGGTAATGGACGCATTACTCGATTAGATATATTAAGATATCAAGCTTCCATGGAACAAGCAGCTCCTTCAATAGAAAATGCACCATCCACACAATCAGTTTCCTATGGTGCTGGACTATCCGGAATGCGCAAAACCATTGCTCAACGGATGATGCGCAGTGTTCAGACAACCGCTCAAGTAACAAACCATAGAAAAGTGGATATTACGGAATTAATGAAATTCCGTGAAGAAATAAAAACAAAAGTAAAAGAACCGCTCACAAATGGCGAGTTAAGCATCAATACCCTATTAACAAAAGCGGTAGTTTTGGCCTTAAAAGATACGCCGGATATGAATGCTTGGTATCATAACGGCGAATATATCCGCGTAGATGAAGTGCATATTGGAATGGCAACGGCAATCGAAGAAGGTTTAGTCGTTCCTGTTATTAAAAATGCGCATCTCATGTCCTTATCCCAACTCGGTGCAGCTATTCAAAAAGTAACAACAGAAGCACGACAAGGTTCGCTTGATGGAAGCCTCTATAGCGGGTCAACCTTTACGATTACCAACTTAGGCGGCTATGAAATCGAATACTTCACACCAATTTTGAATACACCGGAAGTAGGTATTTTAGGTGTGGGGGCCATCCAAAAAGAACTGGCACTAGAAGATGGCCAAGTTGTAGAAAAATTAAAATTGCCTCTCAGTTTAACATACGATCATCAAATTATAGATGGTGCACCTGCTTCTGAGTTTTTAAGTAAAATTGCTGATTATTTGCAAGACCCTTATCGTTTGCTTTTATAAAAAATAAAAGGAGTGGTTCATTCACTCCCCTGCCTCTTTATATATAAGGATTCCTAAAGAGATTTACACTCTTCACCCAATTCTTTAACCCTTGGTTTCTCACAAGAGAAATCCAAGGGTTTTAAGTAGATCGTTAAAACAAATGCGCAGATTGTGTTTTCCATTTTGATAGATTCGTTGATAAGTCAATAATTTCACGCATTTCTTTTTCGGCCTCTGCATACAGTTTTGCGTAGTTTGTTGCATGTTGAATTGCATTCCGATATTCTTTTGAAATCTCTTGAATCTTCTCTTCTGCTTCTTCTGTTAGTTTACAATGTTTTACAATATCAACAATCTGATCACCGGCTCTTCCATCTTCAGGGAAGTATTCATGGGGAGCGGTACTATCAAAAATACAAAGCTTTAATTCTGGTAAAATAACCATGTCAATCGATTTTGAATCTAGTCCACACCATACTTTTTGTACATCAAATCCCCGTTTTAGCGCATCTTGAGTTAGTTTTTTTAACATGCTGGATTTGCCTGTTCCCGGTAGCCCTTTAATAAAGTATCTTCTTTCTAAATTTCGCGTAATATTTTGCAAATAATCTCTTGCCCCATTTGGCGTAAGCGTTCCGAATAATCGATGAGTTAACACCCCTTTTTTATTAAGAAGCATGCCATCAAAAATTTGATCAAACAGTTCATCCCGATGTTGTTCAAGCCCCTTCCAATCCATATGAGACTGCGTCTGTTTTTCCCACTCATCATGTATTTCAATGGCGGATTGGAGCGAAGCAAAACATTTATTATGCCATTTATTTATTTCTTCAGAAAGCTCCTTTATTCGTTGACCATGCTTTTTAAGTGATGCCTCATCTAAACATTCATAAAAGGAAATAATTTGATCGCGAGTACCCAGGTGAGTCGGTTCAATAGAAGGAGTGGAACTTTTGAGGAATAACGTATGGATGTCTTTAATGAATACTGCTTGAATTGTATTTTCAAAAAGAGGGTCATAGAAAAATTCAATATCATGGCCTTTGTTTACATAATGATAGCCAATTTCTTTCAATAAATTGGATACATTAAATCCAAAAATTCCTTTTAAAAAGTAGACTTTATCGGCTTCCTTGATAATCTCTTGATACAGATTTTTCATTCCTTGCCCGGTCATCGCCTGCCCGAAAAACTTCGTAATGGAACCTTTCAAATGATCATCCTTTCTTATTGGAATGCCAGGCACCTCTAATTAGATTTTGCAAATTCAATCCTTTACACTTAGATTACGCCTAGTTCACGCCCCACTTTTTCGTAGATTGCAAGTGCTTTATCTAGCATTGCTTTTGAATGTCCTGCTGTAGGCATATTGCGAATACGCCCTGTTCCCCTAGGCACTGTAGGATACACAATCGCTTTCGCATAAACACCTTCTTCCAGTAGACGCTTGGAAAACCGTTGCGTCAGTTTTTCTTCTCCAATGATGCACGGAGTAATCGGCGTTTCCGAATTTCCAATATCAAATCCAAGCTGTTTTAATCCTTCTTTGAAATAATTTCCATTCTCCCATAATTTCTCTGTTAGTTCATTTGAATCCATTAACATATTTATCGCCGCAATGATAGCCGCTACATCACCTGGAGGCACTGCCGTTGAAAATAGAAACGGACGGGAGCGCACTTTCAGCCAATCGATTAACTTCCTTTTTCCTGCCACATATCCTCCGACAACGCCAATCGCTTTTGATAATGTACCAATTTGGAAATCAATGTCTTTCTCTAACCCAAAATGTTTTACCGTACCTCTTCCTTTTCCAGTGACCCCTGAACCGTGAGCATCATCGACATAAGTGATGAGATCAAATTCCTTTGCGATTTCCACAATATCCGGAAGCTTCGCCAAGTCCCCATCCATTGAAAACACGCCATCTGTGATGACCATGATTTTTTGATAACGTCCGCACTCTACAGCTTCCTTTGCTTTTTTCCGCAAATCATCCATATCAGAATGAGTATATGCAACAATATGTGCTTTTGATAATCGGCACCCATCTATGATGGAAGCGTGATTCAATTGATCCGATAAAATGCAATCATCTTTTCTCATGACAGCTGAAATGGCGGCCATATTGCAATTGAACCCAGATTGATAGCTAATTGCCGCTTCTGTTCCTTTAAATTCTGCTATCTTTGCTTCCAATTGATCATGTAAATCTAGCGTTCCATTAATTGTGCGAACCGCTCCTGCTCCAACTCCATATTGATCGATAGCGCGTTTCGCCACTTCCTTTAATTCTTGATTCGTTGCTAATCCTAAATAATTATTGGAAGATAAATTAATTAACCGCTTACCATTGATTTGGATTTCAGGACCATTTGCCCCTTCCACCACATCAATTTCGTTGTATAACCCTTGGCTTTTCAATTGCTGTAAGTGTTCTTCAAGAAAAGAATCTAAAGCTTTCGCCAATTTTGCACCTCCAGACCAGGTTTCTAGAAACAATATATGATTCAAACTATAGATTCTTTTCTAGTCTTGATTAACTTTTCCGTTTGAAACGTACTTCGTAATAATATGAAGAATTTTATGACTACATCTAACTCGAGAAAATCATATTGTATTTCCTTTCTCAAACAATAAAAAGCGCATATGGAAGTTATTTCTTTTATACTAGAAATAAAGAATAAAGATAAAAGGATGACGATAATGACAATGATATTTCGAATTGCTACCCTTAATGATTTGCCAATTATTGTGGATATCTATAATTCTACAATTCCAAGTAGAATGGTTACTGCCGATATCGCCCCGGTATCAGTTGAAGATCGATTAAATTGGTTTCATGAACATCACCCTGAAAAAAGACCTTTATGGGTTGTAGAATATGAAGGAGATATTTGTGGTTGGGTAAGTCTTCAATCGTTCTACGGAAGACCCGCTTATGATGCCACTGCTGAAATTAGTATCTACATTCACGAAAACTATAGAGGGATAGGACTCGGAAAAAAGATTCTAAGCAAAGCGATTGAGGAAAGTCTTAAGTTAGAAATCGATACACTAATCGCTTTTATCTTCGGACATAATGAACCTAGCATTCGCTTATTTTCAAGTTTGGGTTTTGAAAAATGGGGAGATTTACCAGAAGTTGCTAATTTAGATGGTGTAAAAAGAAATTTAGTCATTCTTGGGAAAAAGGTAAAATAAATTTACGACATGAAAAAAAGCACAAAAACCCAAGAAATACTGATAAAATATTTCTTGGGTCTTCAATTGAAATATTCAACTATTCAATTCTCTGAAACTCTCATGATTACTGATGAATAAACGGCTTTTCCTTTTCTATCGCTTCTTCCCCGATGCATTTTGTCAATAGTTTTTGGCAGTAAGGTAATGAAAATTGCACGATATAGCCAGAAACAATGGCAATAATGATTGTACCAACGCCAAGTGGACCACCTAACATCCATCCAATCACGGCAACGACTAATTCAATAGAGATGCGAGCTACTTTAATGCTTCCTCCTAATTTTTCTACAATCCACATCATTAAACCATCTCTAGGACCAGAACCTAAATTCGGTGATATGTACATACCCGTACCAAAACTTAGAACAAAAATTCCGACAACAAAATAGATTAGTTGGAAGGCAAATGACTCCGCATCGGGCAATAGCCAATAGAAGAAATCAATAAATGCACCAATCAACAGCATGTTTAACCATGTTCCGATCTTCGGAAAACTTCTATACATCAACGAAGTAAATGCCAAAATGACAAGTCCCGTAATGATTACCCAAGAACCAATCGATAAGCCGATTGTTTTATACAAGGCAATATGCAACACGTCCCATGCATTAACCCCTATATCCTCTCCTTTAATTACCATCGCAATTCCTAATCCCATGATAATTAAACCGACAATGTAAAATCCCCATCGCCATGAATATTCTCTTCTCATTGAAAATGCGCCTTCTTTCTATCTATTAAATCTTTTTCATTATTTTAATGCAAAAGATCATGGTTTCGTAACCGGAACAAAAGTAGCATTTACTACATTCGCCAAATCGTTAGGCGCCAATTGAATCTGCAGCCCAATTTTCCCGCCGCTCACAATGATGTAATCCAATTCTTTTGCCGATTCATCAATAAAGGTTGGAAACAGCTTTTTCATTCCAATCGGCGAACAACCTCCCCGGACATAGCCGGTCACAGCCAGTAGATCCTTTAAATGCAGCATATCCACCTTCTTTTCTCCAGCTGCCCGAGCGGCTGCCTTCAAATCCAACTCCGCCTCAACAGGAATGACAAACACATAAAATTTCTGAGTACCTGCTGTTGTCACAAGCGTTTTGTAAACGTGATTTGCAGGATGACCGATTTTCTGTGCAACGGATACTCCATCAATAGCTCCTGCTGTCTCATAAGTAATCGTCTGATAAGGCACCTTTTGTAAATCTAATAACCGAATTGCGTTCGTTTTTGCGATTTTCTTTTTAGCCAACCCTTCATCACCTTCACTTCCAATGAATGTAATTTATATCATAACAAAAAATTTCAAATTTCTGAAAGTATGATTCTGAAATTCTTAATATAAAAAAGTTGTTCCATCATCGAAACGATCTGCTACGGCTCAAGTCGCTATGATAATCACCAAAATAAAAAATTGGGTTATCATATACTATTTAGTACAGCGACGACAACAGCAGCGGAGCTTCTTGGACTAATCATTTGCCCAAGTACGATGTTTATTAATGGAGCAAGTTTCAGTCTCTTTTTGAGTTTCTTCATATTTAAAGATGCTATAAAAAGAAACTAGGCAGCATCTTATCTGCCTAGTTCTTCTATTTAATCTAATTTTAATTTCTTTAATGCTTCCGCAAGAGCGTTATTAATCGGTTCTTTTTCGTCTTCTTTCTTCAAATATTTTTGCAGAGTGCGCTTATCCACTTTACCATTCGTTTGTTGTTTTCGTTTTTCTTGGAACGTGGACCATTTTTCTCGGAATCCGCATTGACATACAAGAATTTGGCCCTCTCCTTCTCCTCGCAATTCCAGCTTCTTATGGCAATTCGGACAACGAACATTCGTGAAGCGAGAAATGCTTTTTCGATAACCGCATTGTCGATCTTGGCAAACAAGCATTTTCCCTTTTTTTCCGTTCACTTCTAACATTGGCTTTCCACATTCAGGACAGTTTTTTGTTGAAAGATTGTCATGTTTGTATTTTTTATCGCTCGATTTGATTTCTCCAACAATTTCTTTTGTATACTGCTTCATTTCGTTGATGAACGTTTCTCTTTTCATTTTGCCTTTCGCAATTTGTTCCAACTTCATCTCCCACTCAGCAGTTAGAGCTGGAGATTTTAAATCTTCTGGCACTAAATCTAAGAGTTGACGCCCTTTTGAAGTTATATAAATTTCTTTTCCGCCCCGTTTTTCAATTAAGAAACTATTGAATAATTTTTCGATAATATCCGCGCGGGTCGCTACCGTACCAAGTCCTCCGGTAGATTTTAAAGTATCCGCAAGCTTTCGATTGCTCGACTCTAAATACTTTGTCGGATTTTCCATCGCAGAAAGCAATGTGGCTTCGGTAAATCTTGCAGGTGGTTTTGTTTGTCCTTGGGTCATTTGAATACTCGTAATCGTTAGTGTATCCCCTTTTTCCATTTGCGGTAAAATTTGCTCATGTACATCCTCTTCATCTTCTTCAACAAAATCATTTGCATATACTTTTTTCCATCCAGGTGTTAGTATGTTTTTTCCTTTTGCAATAAATGTTTCGTCCCCAATTTTTGCGTTCATTGTAAGCTGTACGTATTCGGTTGGAGGAAGGAGTACTGCCAAAAATCGTTTTACAACTAAATCGTAAATTTTTCGCTCTTTATCGGAAAAAGAAGAAAGATTGACGTTCTGTTCTGTCGGGATAATGGCATGATGATCGCTCACTTTACTGTTATCCACAAAAGATTTGTTAACTTTGATTGGCTTTTTTAATATTCCATGGGCAAGTTGTCGATATTCCCCTACACCACATGCTTTAAGCCTCTCAGGAATGGTAGCTACGATATCGGATGAAAGATATCGCGAATCCGTTCTTGGATACGTTAATACTTTATGATACTCATATAGCTTTTGCATAATATTCAACGTTTCTTTTGCGGAAAAGCCGAAAATTTTATTAGCATCCCGCTGCAATTCTGTTAAATCATAGAGGCCAGGAGCGTAAGATTTTTTCGTCTTTTTCTCGATGTTTGTAACGACAGCATGTTTGTTGCTTAATTTTTGGATGATCGATTCGATTTTTTCTTTGTGGAAACTTTGAGTGTTTCCTTTTGCATCTTTCCATGTTAGCTTCACTTTGTCGCTAGTCGCTTGTATTCCATAATAATTTTTCGGTACGAAGTTTTTGATTTCTTCTTCACGAGCAGCAATAATGGCAAGCGTCGGTGTCTGCACCCGTCCGCAGTTTAGTTGGGCGTTGTATTTTGTCGTAAGAGCACGGGTAGCGTTTAATCCGATATACCAGTCTGCTTCTGAACGGGCAACCGCTGAGGCATATAAGTTCTCATATTGCTTACCAGGCTTTAAATTTTTAAAGCCTTCCTTAATGGCTTTATCTGTCACCGATGAAATCCAAAGACGCTTGATGGGTTTACGAACTTTCGCTTTTTCAATAATCCAGCGAGCAACTAACTCCCCTTCTCGTCCGGCATCGGTTGCAATAATGATTTCCTTTACATCTTTTCGAAGCAGTTGATTTTTCACCACTTGAAATTGTTTTGCGGTTTGCTTAATAACCGAAAGTTTCATTTGTTCTGGCAGCATTGGTAAATCTTCAAGTTTCCATGTTTTATATTTCACATCGTAACTCTCAGGGTCTGCAAGGGTTACTAAATGACCAAGAGCCCAAGTAACGATATATTGATTCCCCTCTAAAAATCCATTTCCGCTTTTTTTGCAATTGAGCACTCGAGCAATATCACGAGCTACTGATGGTTTTTCGGCTAATACTACACTTTTTGCCATAGGTTACATCCTTTCGTCAGTCATAGGATTACTATAGCATATCTCGTCTCTCCATTCATTTTCGAGCCAACTATTGTATTTCCATTTTCACTATGCTTCATGGATAACTGTTACAATACTATTGCCACTTAATATACTTTTCCACTAGTAGATTCAGCTTTCTAATCTTCCAATGCTAAAATTGTGTCTTTCGTTATTTTCTCGTAATGTTTATATAATGAATAAAATTTCCCGCTGTAATTTTTCCTCCATGGTTTCTTTTTTCCACAAAAATGTAGGATAACTGTATGATTCATGACATAATCCATATCTACTTTACCATTACTTTTTAGCTTATAAATGTTATAAAATCTAGCATCATAATTGTACTTTACTTCGTCAATCCCTTTAATTTTCTTGGAATAAAGGGCGTTCATAATATCTTGGTCAGGCATAATAAGCTTAGAATGATATTTTTTTACAAAATTAAATATATCCTTTTCATCAATAACTTCCCGTTGCAATGCTAAGTTCATTAATAAAACGCCAGAGTTATAATACGCTTCCAAATCAAATGGATTGAATCGTATTTTATTAATTTCTACTATTGGCATTGTTCGATGATCTGCTGCTGCATAAAGATATCCTTCCAAATCAAGCTCATACAGTTCTCTGATTGGATTAATCACTAATATATCTGGATCTAAATAAAGTATACGGTCAATTGTTTGCGGCAAAAATTTATGGGCAAGTAATCGATAATACATCGTTTTCGTATAGTGCAAAAGAGTTGGGGCTTCGCTAAACAACTCTTCATCAATTTGAATAGGATGAAATTCATGACCTTCGCTCGCAATAAAAGCTTCTAATGATTCTAGTTGTTGAGCAGATATTGAAGAATGGACAAGATAAATGGAGAAAGGCTCTTGTGGATTGTTCATAAACAGTGATTTTAACATTATTTTTAAAGGATAAAGATAATTGGAGTCAACCGTTGCAAGAATATTCTTCTTCATGGCGTTCATTCCTTTATATGAGTGCTAATAAGAATATCTTAATAAAAAAATCTGCTTATTAACAAATAATTGAAACAAAGCAACGTTCATAAACAATAAAAAAACGAGCTTGGGATAAAATATAAAAAACACCATTTTCTCACAGGAGGAAATGGTGTTTTTTTGATAATTGAAGAATTGATTTCCGTTCCGGGGACGCTTTCCGCGGGCCCGGCTCAACCCTCCTCTGATTCAGTCCTTCGCTCCTGCGGGGTCTCGAGAGGGCTCGTCGCAGGAAAGCTTTGAATTTACTTCCTTGAGCTTGCTCCGCTTTGCGACTAAGCGTGCGCGACAGGAGCACTCGCCCCGTCACTCCAATCCATTTTTTACAAAAACCTTTTTGCAGCTCGTTCACTTTATTCGTTATGTCCCAGCCCTCGTTTTGATTGTTTTATTTTCGGATGTCACACTATCAATATTTATTTTGCTGGAGATAATTCGCTTTCTTTGAGCCATTGATAATTTTTTACAGGCTCTCCTTCTTTATCGATATAATCTACCATATAAACTACCGTTTCTTCAACGGTATCAATGACTCCTTCCGCTCCTTTCATCCCCTCTTCTCTGTCAGCTTCAATAATGACTTTAGATCCAACATCTAATTTTTTTTCACCAAGTGGCTGGATTTCTTCTCGAACAAACCATTTTTCGTTTTCTTCCAGTTCTTCATCGTATGTCGATACATAAGAAATGGAATATACTGTTGTTTCATAGGCTCCGACAATGGTTCCTTCTGATCCTTGCATATCATCATCATGAGCTGCATTGATGATGACTTTGTCTCCTATTTTATATTTCGGGTTTTTAGCTTCTTTTAATCCTTCCGGTATTTTTCCCCAAGTAGCATGCGATACATCAGCATGACTCTCTACACCATCCATGTTTGGCCCAACTACTTTATCTCCGTCTGCTTGATTGTTTGTTACGATATTGTCAGCTGAATCGTTATCCGTGTATTGAGCTGGATTTTCTGAATTTTCCATAGAGATGTTTTCATCTTTTTTTCCACATGCAGTTAAAGAAAAAACGCAAAGTGCTGCTGTAAGTATTAGAAGCTGCTTTTTCATTGGAATTCCTCCTATTAGTGATGAAGTTTCTCTGGCAGACTCCACATTTGTTATATTTACAGCATTTGCATTTCATAGGGATTTATGCGTTGAAGTTAAATCGGAAGTTGCAAATATTTTATTCAAAGTCGTCAAATTTTTCCCGAAACTTGCGAGGTAACGATAATTTTTGAAAAAGGGGACGCCGGAAAAGTCATTTGAGACGAACACTTAAAACGAGGATAATGGAAACTAGTTTCGACAACCACAGGAGCAAAAATTTTTAAAAAATCAAGTTTATCAAGAGAGAAGGGTGTCTAGAAAATTGTCGACTTTCTAGACACCCCTCATAACGCTATGAATTTAGTTTTACTCGTTGCAATCGTAATGCATTCAATACCACCGAAACCGAGCTGAAGGCCATCGCTGCACCGGCAACCCATGGTGCAAGGAATCCTGCCGCTGCAATCGGAATACCTAGCGTATTATAGGCAAAGGCCCAGAACAAATTTTGCTTAATGTTTCGCATTGTTTTATGACTTATCAAAATTGCATCCGCAATGCTATTTAAATCGCCGCGCATTAACGTAATATCCGCTGCCGCTATTGCTATGTCTGTTCCAGTACCAATCGCCATTCCGATATCTGCTACAGCTAAAGCAGGAGCATCGTTAATGCCATCTCCGACCATTGCGACCTTTTTTCCTTCATTCTGCAATTTTTTAATTTTTTCTGCTTTCTGTTCTGGAAGCACTTCAGCGATTACTTGATCGATGCCAACTTCCTCTCCAATTGCTTTCGCCGTTCGTTTATTATCTCCTGTCAGCATAATCACTTCAATGTCCATTTCTTTTAGTCGTTGAATTGCTCGTTTTGACGTATCTTTCACCGTATCGCTGACAGCAACTAACCCTGTATACTTGCCATCAATGCTCACTAACATAGCAGTTTTTCCTTTTTTCTCAAACTGTTCCATAAGAGGTAAAACGTCTGTTATTTCCACATGATGGCTTTGCATTAATCTTCTAGTTCCGATGAGCACTTCTTTTCCATCGACGATTCCTTTAACACCCATGCCAGGAATTGCTTCAAATGCTTGAACTTCTCGAAAGGCGATTCCCTTCTTTTCAATCCCTTTCACAATAGCTTGGGCTAAAGGATGTTCTGATTGCTTTTCAACAGAACCGATAAAGGAAAGAATAGTTTTTTCATCTTCACCTTCTGCCAAAGAAAAATCCGTTAATTCTGGTTCACCTTTTGTAACAGTCCCTGTTTTATCCACTACGACTGTGTCGATATGGTGAGCTTGTTCAAGATACTCTCCACCTTTAAATAAAATCCCGAACTCTGCTGCTCTTCCCGTACCAGCCATAATAGATGTCGGTGTTGCAAGACCTAGCGCACAAGGACAAGCAATGACTAAAACGGAAATCATTGCTTCTAATGCTGGTGTCACTTCCCCCGGTGTAATAAAGAAAAGCCAAGCAATAAAAGTTATAATCGCAATACCTACTACAATCGGGACAAAAATGCCGGAAATTTGATCGGCAAGTCGTTGAATAGGAGCTTTTGACCCTTGAGCAGCTTCTACAATTTTTATAATTTGAGCAAGGGCTGTATCGCGCCCAACTTTTGTGGCTTTTATTTTCATGAAACCATTTTTATTAATAGTTGAACCGTATACAATGGAACCAACTGATTTATCTACTGGAATGCTTTCACCTGTTAACATCGATTCGTCTACAGCCGTCATTCCTTCAATCACTTCGCCGTCTACAGGAATTTTCTCTCCTGGTTTAACGAAAATAATATCACCAACAACCACTTCTTCTAGAGGAATTTCCTTTTCCACACCATCCCTTAAAACAATGGCAGTTTTTGCTTGTAACCCCATCAGTTTCTTAATCGCTTCTGATGAACGTCCTTTCGCTTTCGCTTCAAATAATTTCCCTAAAAGAATTAATGTAATTAATACTGCGCTTGTTTCAAAATAAAGTTCAGGGTGTATATGAGTATCCAGTGTTTTCAGTGTTTGATATAAACTGTAAAAGTATGCAGCGGACGTACCGAGCACAACAAGAACGTCCATATTGGCGCTGCCGTTTTTTAAAGCTTTATATGCACCAACATAAAACTGCCATCCAATAATAAATTGCACCGGAGTAGCAAACGCCATTTGCACCCAAGGATTCATTAAAAACTTCGGCATATAGATGAAAGAAGTAAACGGAAAATGCCCGACCATCGTCCACAATAATGGTAAAGAAAAGATAGCAGCAATGATGAATTTACTCTTTTGCTTGTAGATTTCTTGAACGCGATAATCCAGCTCTTCTTGATCATTTTCTTTTACATGGGCACCATACCCTAATTTTTCAATCCGCTGAATGATATCTGAAAGGCTGACTTCAGAAGGATGAAATTCGACCGTCGCATTTTCTAAAGCAAGATTGACCGTAGCATTTGAAATGCCAGACATTTTATTGAGCCCTTTTTCAATGCGATTGGCACAAGCTGCACAAGTCATTCCTGTAATGACGAGTTCCTTTTTCTCTTTTGCAACGCCATAGCCTAAATCTTCAATTTTCTTTTCTAATTCTTTTACACTAATCTTGTTTGGATCAAAATGAATCGTTGATTTTTCTAACGCCAAGTTGACATGGGCATTCTCAACCCCTGGTATTTTCTTTAATCCTCTTTCAATGCGATTAGCACAAGCTGCACAAGTCATTCCCGTTATTTGCAGCGATGTTTCTTTTACATTAGGGTTTTGTTCTTGATTCATAATGAGGTTCACCTCTTGTGTATACCTTTATAGGGTATATTAAATGGGAGAAGAAAAGTGCTTTATTTGAAAAGCACTTAACCTAATTACGTTTATTATTCCACATCGTAACCTTGTTCATCGATTGTTTCTTTAATTTGATCGATTGTTACTTTTGACTGATCAAAAGTTACATTTACTTCGCCAGCTGCTAAATTCACTTTTACCTCTTGTACTCCATCTAAAGCACCAACGCTCCCTTCAACCGCTTTTACACAGTGATTGCAAGACATTCCTTTTACCTGTAATGTCACGTTTTCCATCACGTTTCCTCCCTTTAATTTATTTTCGCATCAACTTTTGAATCGTTACCACCAATTCATCGATGATTCCCGAATCTCCTTCTGCTAATCGATCGACAACACATCCTTTAATGTGTCCTTCTAATAAGATTTTGGCAACGCTATTTAAAGCCGATTGAGTAGCAGCAATTTGCGTAATCACATCATCACAATATACATCCCGTTCAATCATGCCTTTAATGCCACGAATTTGTCCTTCAATTCGATTCAAACGGGTGATTAAATCCTTTTTTACATGTTCTGGATGGTGGCTCTTTCGGTGAGAACAATGCTCTTCATTCAGATTTTCCAGTTTCATCTACCTCCAATCCTTAAACTCATTATACTATACGGTGGTATGGTATGCAATTAATTAGAAGAAAGAAAAAAGATCTAATATGGAATTGTTTTTTCCAACTCGATCTTTTTCCACGACTTTCCCCTATACTGGTTCAATTTATTGAATGCTACCTGTACTCTTCAAACTTGACTTTACAATCACTTCTACGTCTGCGTTTTTATATGCTTCTACCCATTCCTCGTGAGTCATTCGATTTTTAGGCAAAGTATGAGCATAATATTTCAAACCGAAACCGAACGGGTCATATCCTTCCCTTTTCATTTCATGAATAAATTCTGACACTTTTTCCTTCATTTCCTCATCTAACATTTTGCTATATCTTGATAATTCTTTATTGCTTAATGGTTTCTTTGATTCGGTAATCATCCCTGCTAATTTGATTTCGATTTTTATTGAAGCTTTTTTATTTTCTACATTTACATTGTATTTTGACTTGATGGAGTCAATTCTAGAAACAAAATATTCACCTTCTCTTTTTACAGCAAAGAATATCCTCTTTGCCCCCATAGAAAGTGTTTTAAAAAGTAATGTTTTGTCGATATCTAATTCGTATGGAGGCCGATTATCTGCCAGTACTATTGATTTATTAATAATAAAATGTGTTTTCGGTTCGTTCATTTCAACAATCGGTAAAATTGGATCAATTCCTTCTTCTTTTAACCTTCTTCGCAAATCAAATAAAAAAGTGGAGATAATGTATGAACTTTCTGCTCCGTTATTGTCAAAATAATTAAAGATGGTTGGTTGTAATGCTGTTTCCCCTGCAGGTAAAAATTTAATAATCTCTTCAGCAGCAGGTCTACCCACTGCAAAATAAGAAATCATTTGAATATCATGTTTTCGGATGAGATAATCCAATATTTCCTTATAATTATCATTTTGAAGTATTTTCTCCCCAACCACAATTAACTTCGAGTGGCCAAAATCCAATTCTTTATCTAAATGTGATTCCAATATCGAAATCGTTTCTGCTAACGTCTTACCGTTTTTTGAAAGATATGTGTACTCAGGCGTTGAATTTTGTCTAAACGAACTCGTAGGAACGTAAAGCTTTAAAATGATTTTGTATGGTTTTTCAGGATCATCGGTCTGATCAATCCCAATCATCGAAACAAACACCATTCTATCTATATCTTTGAATTCTCCACAACCTGTGAGAACGATGAGGAATGGAATCGTTATTAGGATGAATACTTTAGCTTTCATTCGCTTTTTTATTAACACCTTTCATCCTCCTAATGATATAGATAAATAAAAATGTCATGACAAAGATAGTAACAACACTTATGTTGAAGAAGTATTTGGAGTATTGAAACAACTGATACTCTGTTAATGATACGATTATATAGAGAGAACTAACGGTGAAAAAGACAATCAAAATGATATAGCCGATATTTATTCCTTTAAATTTCATTTTTTCTAATTTGAAAATAAACTTGAATAACTCGACCGCTACATGCCAGTGAATCAAGATACTTAAAAAAGCCATTGATAAATAAAGAAGTAAAAAAACATATACTAGACGTTCTATTACAAAATATTTCATTCTCATGGAGTCGCTCGTTGCAATCCATGGATAGACAAGCTCACCGATTGACTCCGAACCATGAAAACCGATTGGTATAAAATAAGTCGTAAAAGTGGTTGCAATGGCGATAAAAACAAGTACAATGATTTGTTTTAAACCAAAGTTTTGTTTTTGGGTAAAGAAACGGTTAAAAATCACGAGATTCACTACGCCAAGAAATAAAAATATACTTGAAGAAACTGCATGTATATTGGGTGCTTGCACAACATGTAACATTGCTTCCCTAATAAAATCCCAATTTAAATTTTTGCTTGTATATGCTTTGATAATAATAAAAATAATGATAGGAAAATTAATTACAAAAACGATTTCGATGGTGTATAACACTCGATCGGTTTTCATAAAACATCCAAATATAATAGATAAAATTAAGGTTAACCCCATAAGCATAATTGGTATATCAGGAGTTAAATACCGTATAAGCAAAAAAGAGTAAGTAATTAATGTGCTTATCCCTGCAATAAACCACATAACCGCCATAAAAAATAATAATGGATAGTAAAACCATTTAGATGTCGTTTGTACCAACAGTTCCGGAAATGTCTTCCCTGGGAAGGCATTAAAAAATTTCGTATAAACAATCACAATTACTAGCCCTAATATGATACCGACAATTAAAGACAATACAGCTCCATCGTTTCGATACCGCAAAAGAATGGTAGGAACAGCTGAAATAATATTTGCAATCATATTAATCATGACTAAATAATAATAAAATCGACTCAAGCCTGTCCCTCCGAATCCTGATTACCTTTTCGGTAGTTATAAAACCTTAAATACGGTTCCCCAAAGCTTGTCAAATTTACTAGATACATAATGAAACATAAAAAACCTAATGTGAGGCCAGCTAATCCAAAAATACTCGCAATCACAATTAAAATTAATCGTACGATGCGTATTGCAAACGCCATTTCATTAACAGGAATGACGAAGGTCGAGATTGCAACTGCCGATACGATAATGACCATGATATTAGAAGCAAGGGCCGCTTCCGTTACAGCTGTTCCTAAAATAAGACCTCCAACCGTTGCTGCCGTTGCACTAATCGCCTTCGGAAGTCGAATACTCGCCTCGAGTAACAGTTCCATAAAAAAAAGCATAAATAATACTTCTACAAAGGAAGTAAATGGAACTCCCATTCTGCTTCCTGCGATGGTCAACATTAATTCTGTTCGAAATACCTCTGGTGAAAAGGACACAGCGCCTATATAAATTCCTGGAAGTAAAATACATACGAATATACCAATATAACGCAGCAATTTTAAATAATATGAAATCGCTAATGTATGGTAATTATCTTCCATGGTTGTCATAAAATCGAAAAATACGACAGGCGCAATCATTGATTGAGGGCTGCCGTCTACCAACAATATCACTTTCCCACCAGCAAGGTTGTAAACAATTCGGTCTGGACGTTCTGTTAGTAACATTTTAGGAAATAAGGAATACCGTTGATCATTTAATAAAGTATTGAATTGAGGTGCCTCTGTAATGACTTGCATATCAATTTTCTCTAATTTTTCCCTGATACTTTCCAATGCCTTTCGTTTTACTTTTTTATCATCATAAATTAGCGCCATTTTTGGCTTATTTACTTCACCTTTTTCGAAATATTCAATCATTAAAGACGGTTGATGATACGAAGAACGTATCACATTAATATTGGTCATCAAGTTATCACTTAATGCCAATTCAGATCCATGGATGGTTGTTTCAACAGAAGTAGAATTGACATCACTATTTTTTGATAACTTGAAATCAAGGGAATATAAATTGTCTTGAATTTCAATAAGTACATTCCCTTCCATCACAAAATAAAGTGCTTTTTCTTTTGAAGGGACTTCTTGAAATTGAGGTAATGCAAATAAGTAAAGGTTAAATTGTTCTTGTGTCGGCAATTCAAAAAATGGATTAATAATGTATTTTTGATACAATTCCTGATCAATTAGCGATTTAATAAATAATACTGTAATTTGTTTATGATCTAACTCTAACTTCTTTTGTATTAAATCATTCTTATCTTCAAATTGACTGGCAATCCATGAAAGAGTTACTTTTGAAGACATTGAGATAATCTCCAATCTTCTATAGTATGAAGCAGTATATATTTTAGAATATCCAATTCACATACTTGCTAACCATAAATTTATGAAAACGATTTATGCTCTTTACTCATAAAAAGGATAAAAATTAGTGATGAATTGAATACATAAAAACACCTGTAAATCTTATTCACAAAGAATTACAGGTGTTTTCAATTAAAGTCTTTCTATTTTCAAATTTAGAAAAATTAGTGTTTATCAATCGGCTCTTTCGTTAGCGTTTCGCTCATTTTGCAATATTGAACGAAGACGCGAGCTAATTCACGTAAACGCTCATGAATATCCTGATCGATAATTTGATCATTTTCACCAAAATGGGATGTATGAGTATATACGTAGTTTGGAGTGACTAAACAGCGGAAATAATCTAAAATCGGTCTGAATTGATTTTCCACAACTAAATGGTGTTGGAATGTGCCGCCATTAGCCACAATTGCTGCTGGTTTATAGCGCAACGCTTTTGGTGGCAACATATCTAAAGCATTTTTTAATACGCCAGGAATGGACGCTTGGTAAATAGGCGTTGCAAATATATAGCCATCCGCTTCTTCGAATTTTTGAATCATCATTTTCATATCATCATTAAGCGGACTTCCATCTAAAATTTGATGTTTTAATTTAGAAAAATATAATATTTCCAATTCCAAATTGGAATCAAATTCTTTTATATATTGCTCCACCTGTCTTAAGAGCGCACCCGTCTTTGTACCAAAAACTGTACCATCTACGAGTAGAATTTTCATGTTGTAAATCCTCCATCTATTGTTATCATCCATCTGTTAATTGTAGCAAATGCACAAATCTTTCGATAGGGAACCGTATTAAAAAAGAAAAAGTTCAGTCTTTAGGCTGAAAATATTATTTCATTGTTAGTTTACTGACGGGTATTTTAACGCGGCATTCTCATTTTATTATGGAGCATTCATTTAATTTATACTAAACGAAAATTCATTTTTGTTTTTTAATTCATCAACAAAATCAAATTATTTACAAACACTTGCCAGTTTTCGGACTTGCGGTTTCTCTCAAACTATTCGCCAGGTCTGATATGATAACAGAAAGCATTCCCACTGTTCCGCCAAAAACCATAGCTGAACGTCTGTTCATAGTAAACAACCTTTCATTTTCTTCCTTTCCCCATCATAAAATAATCAATATTTCAAAGCTAGAAAGTTGAAAATCTTTTACTTATTTATAATTTCACACATACTTTCAAATATTTAACCATATTTTAAATAATGATTGGGAAAGGATGGGATTGGTATGCAGAATGATTTGAGTAGAAAACCAAAAAAGAAAATTGCTTTTATCGTTGAGTATAGTGCTATTAAAGGCTACTACCCATTTGAAAGAACGAGCATCCTTGCAAAACTATTAAAAACTGAAGAGGACGTTACGGTTTTTCTTAAAAATGTATCAGATGAAGCGTTAGAAATATTTACAGATGCACAACTTTCACCGATACTCTATGACCATATCGACGAACTAGTAAAACACCTGAAAGAATTACAGCCAGATTTAATTGTACAAGATGGAAAAGATACGTATGTTGAATATGTAGAAACGATTAGACCGCTGTGCAAAACGTTAGTGCATTTCGATGATTTTGGTGAGGGAGCAGAGCTTGCTGATTGCAATATTATGTCTATATTAGAAGAAACGAGAGAAACGACTGCTCAAAATATTCTAGCAGGAAGCTTCGCCTTCGCGGTTACGGATACACTAAAATCAATTGCTGAATCTAGAGTTTCTAACGAATTATCAAACCCGCCACATATCGTCGTTGCTTATGAAGATGGAGACGACAACAACTTAACATACCGTACTTTGCGCCACTTAACCCACCTACAAATCCCACTAAAAGTGACAATAGCAATAGATCGAGAATATAAGCATTCAATCAGCGATTTACAAATGATGGCGTTGAGCCGAAGAAATACAAAAATTTTCAAAGATGATAAACCACTCGATAAATTATTGCCAGTTGCAGATATCGTCATTTGTAACGCCAACTATACGCCATATAAAGTGGCTGCCGTCGGTATCCCTTGCATCATATCAGCACAAAATGAACGGGAATTAAATAATATCTTTCCAAGAGAAAATAACGGTTTTATAAACTTAGGATTGGGGCGCAAAATGAAGCAGTCTAACATTCAAAATGCTGTTATGGAATTATTGCTCCATGAAGCAAGACGTGAACGAGCAGTTCGAAAACAAATTCAATTAGAAATTCAAGATAATAATGAAGTATTAAAATCGCTTCTACTAGATTTCGCCTATGAACGGCATAATATTGTATCATTATAACCTAGCTTTCCAATACTATTTTCCTATATATCAAAACTTTTAGCCGGTTCGATTTTAGAATCGGCTGTCTTTTTATATTAAATATCCATAAATTTTGTTAATTGTTAAAATTTTTGGATAGTCATCTAGAAAATCTTCATAGGTATGTAGTACTATATAAATAAGTAGGTATTAATAAAAGGAGCTGATGGCATTGGAAAAATTTACAGTTCTAATTTGTGACGATTCTCTCCTCATTAGAAAGAAATTAAAAGAAGCCCTCGAAGAATTAAATTTTCAAGCAATCTATGAAGCACAAAATGGCATTTCAGCAGTAGAACAAGTAGAAAAATATAAGCCAAATCTAGTATTTTTAGATATCGTTATGCCTGAAAAAGATGGAATTGAAACACTTAAAGAAATCAAAGAAATTAGTCCTGAGACGAAGGTTATAATGGCCTCTTCCGTTGGTACAAGCAGCAAATTAAAAGAAGCCCTTCAACTTGGTGCATATGATTTTATTCAAAAACCTATTCAATTTGAAACTCTTACGAACATTGTTGAGAAAGCCTTAAAGGAGGGATAATCCATGTTTAGCCAATATTTCGGTCACTACTTATTAAATCGTGGATTGATTACAAATGAACAACTTCAAGATGTGCTAGAGTATCAAGAAGCGGTGCACGTAAAGTTTGGTGTTATTGCTGTCGACAAAGGTTTGATGACTTCTAATCAAGTAAATGAAGTCCATGAAAAACAAAAACAAATGGACAAGCGTTTCGGTGAAATTGCTATTGAACTTGGATATCTAACAGAAGAACAAGTTGAAGAGCTTATTTCCCATCAAAAACAAGGCCATCTATATTTAGCACAAGCGTTAATAGACCGCGGTTATATGACAATGGACGAATTCAGTTCAGCTTTAAATGACTATAAGAAAGAATATAGTCTATCCACCGAAAAGTTTGAGGAAATTCAAAGCGGAAATATCGATGCATTAGTGGAAAACATTTTAACTAAAGATCACAAAGAAATTCGTGAACAATACGGAGACTACATTTCCCTTTTTGCGAAAAATATGATTCGCTTCATTGATCGCCAAACATTCCTTAAAATTTCAAACGAAGAAGTTCATCATTCAAAATGGTTCGTAAGTCAAGAAATTACTGGAAGTGCTCCACTATTTACAGCAATTGCAGCTGATGATCAATCGTTGTTGCACATTGCATCGAACTATGCAGAAGAGAATTTAACTGAAATTGACGAACTTGCCAAAGATGCCTTTAGTGAATTCCTAAATTTACATAACGGAATCTATTTAGTCAACATGTCGAACTGGGGCACAGAACTTTCTATGAATCCTCAAAAATTCCAAGAAAATGTCAAGGTCTCAGGCGAATTTGTAACGGTAACAGTGAAAACTCAAAAAGGATCCTTCCAATTAATCCTTTCTACAAATCCCGAAAAAGTGAACATCCATTAATTTGCATCAATGGTCGAATACGGCCATTGTTTTTTTAGATGAATGAAAACTCCAATCCTTTATGATACAATAACCATATTAATGTGACTGAACATGAAAGATGGGAGTTAATTATGTTGACAAAACGAGAAATTGAACAGCAAATTGCTGAAATTAAAATGGATTATATCAATTTGCAAGGCGATATAGAGAAACTTGAAAATACTGGCCATATTGATTCGGTAATGCAAGCAGAAGAACGACTAGCTCGTATGGAAAAGAAATTAGCAGAGCTCAATAAGCTACTCGCGGAAATGTAAATCGCGAGTTTTTTCTTTTTTTCAATTCATTTCCCTTTCTAACAGAAATTGTACTTTGCATTATTATAATTAAGAAATCCATTAAATTCTCTTACTCTTCCAGAAAATTAATTTTTACTGTGAAAATCAAAATTTCCCCTTCTGTAATATTCAACTAAAATAATTTCCCTAAAATTGAAACTTTCGCCCAATAAAAACGTAATTATTATTAGAAAAATGGTTATACATTATTTAGTCGTCCACTTTTTTCAAAATTGACTTTGATTTATCTTACTGATAAGATATCTAATGCTGTTTTCTCTTACAATAACAAAACACAACTCTAAACCATTATTGGAGGCGGTATATATGACAGTTACCATCTACACCCAATCTAGTTGTTCTTCTTCACGCAAAGCAATTAAATGGCTAAAAGAACACAATATCCCTTTTACAGAAAAACGGATTACATCTCAACCACTAACATTATCAGAGTTTAAAAACATATTGCGCATGACGGAAGATGGAACAGATGAAATTATTGCAACAAACTCAAACGACTTCAAAAACTTAGATGTTGACATTGATCAACTTTCCATCCAAGAGCTTTATGAATTAATTAAAGAACATCCTCGAATGCTGCGTAGTCCAATTTTAATTGATGAAAAACGCATCCAAGTCGGTTATAACGAAATGGACATCCGTCGATTTATTCCACGCAAAGTTCGTGTATATGAATTAAATGAATTGAGAAAGCATGCTGACGAAATTGTAAGTTAAATTATCTTCCCCTACCCTTGTACTGAAAATGAAAGTGGAGCTGAAAATAATGGATAACCAACGATATGAAACCATTTCCAGCCTATTTGAAGTGGTTTCAACGCTAGAGCGAAAATGGTCTAATGAATGGAATCAAATTAATGATTTATGTTTTTCAAAAACCCATATTCTTTTGTTAGATTTACTTGCAAAAGAAGGTCCAAAACGCCCTTCTCTCATTGCGGAACGATTAAAAATTACAACAGGCGGAGTAACCGTTTTAACATCGAAACTGTTAAAAAGCGGATATATTCAAAAAACACAAAGTGCAAACGATCGCCGCGTATCTCAAATCGCAATTACTCCTGAAGGAAGAAAAGTATTAGAACAATCCAAAACTCCGGTGATGGCATTAGTTCATTCCATGTTTGGCATGTTATCAAACGAGGAAATCCAAACATTGCATAACATTTTTGAAAAATGTTTAGAAAATTATCCTTATAAATAAAAAGGGGTGGAAGTATGTTTGTACGTCGAATGTTAAGGAAAATGCAAGTTGCCTATAATAGCAGCTTGCATTTACTGTTTCCATAGAAAAAACTTGTGGCCATTGGATGACCACAAGCTACTTTTCAATGTTATACCGGCACAACCACATCTACCAAGTTGTTATCTGACATTAAAATTTCTTTCAGTCTTTGCTTTGCACGGAATAAGCGGGATTTTACAGTGCCGATTGATACTTTCATTAAATTGGATATTTCAGCTAAAGAATATTGCTCAACGTAAAAATACCAAAGCGTCTTTTGATAAATACTATCTAATTGTTTCATTTTTTCCTGCACAATTTTAGTAATGACCACTTTTTCAATTTGTTCTTCTGTGGAAACTTCATTATTTGGAACCAATTCTAGTATTGGAACGTCTAAAGTTTCAGGTTGATTCATTACATACTTACTGCGGCGCACATTTTTCCGATAACGATCTCGAAACGTATTCATTGTAATGGTCGTAAGCCATGCTTTTACATGATCAACTTGTTCCACTTGCTTTTGGTTGCGGACAACTTTTACCCACACCTCTTGCATTAAATCCTCAGCTTCTAAAGGATTGCGCGTTAATTTTAAACATAAATGATATATATAACGATTAAACTCTTCGTAAACATCACAAATTTTACTCATCGTTCAATTCCTCCGTATTTAAGAGCTTTCTGTATACATTTTCCCAAAAATTTGTATTACACTCTATATGATTAGCTTTCAATTACATTACATTTCTGTAAGATTTCTATTATTGCTTCCCCCTTTTTATTACCTTTCTCAAAATGTTTTGACATTCGCTTGAAATTTCCAATTCTATGATATACTAATTTTTAGAAAATTTTTTGAATCGGGGGATTTATATGGACTTGCAACGTTTTCATGAGTATTTTGAAAAAAATCGCGAAAAGCATTTACAGGAGCTGTTTGAATTTTTATCTATTCCTAGCATCAGCGCACTATCCGACCATAAGCAAGATATAGAGCGTGCAGCTCAATGGCTAAAAAATCAGATGGAACAATTGAATCTTGAAAATGTATCCATTGACCAAACAGCTGGGCATCCTGTCGTTTATGGTGAATGGCTTCATGCTGAAGGAAAGCCTACAGTGTTAATTTACGGACATTATGACGTTCAACCAGTTGATCCATTACACTTATGGAAAACAGAACCTTTCAAACCTGAAATCATTGAAAATAAATTGTATGCTCGAGGAGCGTCCGATGATAAGGGACAAATATTCATGCACCTAAAAGCAATTGAAGCACTTTTCGCGATTCTCGGTACATTGCCTGTCAATGTAAAATTCATTTATGAAGGTGAAGAAGAAATTGGAAGCGCTAACCTTCCTTCTTATATAGAGGAAAATAAAGATAAATTAGCAGCAGATTTCATTTTAATCTCTGACACAAATATGTATGGTCCAGGTAAACCGGCAATCTGCTATGGATTACGAGGACTTACAGGCCTCCAAATCGATGTGCGTGGAGCGAAAAGCGACCTGCACTCTGGTCTTTACGGTGGTGGAGTGCAAAATGCAATCCATGCGTTAGTAGCAATTCTTGATTCATTCCGAGATCATACAGGTAAAATTTTAGTCGAAGGATTTTATGATGACGTTCGACCACTATCAAATGAGGAACGTAAAGCCTTTGCTGACCTACAATTTAATGAAGAAGCATTAAAAGAGGAACTGGGAGTTGATGAATTGTTTGGTGAGGAAGGCTACTCCTATCTTGAAAGAACTTGGGCTCGCCCTACTTTAGAAATCAATGGAATTTTCGGTGGATTTTCCGGAGAGGGAATTAAAACCGTTTTACCAAATGAAGCAGGAGCAAAAATAACTTGCCGACTTGTTCCAGACCAAGATCCCGACAAAATCATTGCGTTAATACAAAATCATATTGAAAAACATACACCTAAAGGGGTAACCGTCACTGTAACGAAATTTGACAGCGGGGCACCATATCTTACACCTTTTGACCACCCATTAATTCAAACAGCAAGCAAATCGTATGAAAAAGTGTATGAATCCCCTACTGCATTCACTCGCGGCGGAGGATCTATTCCAATTGTTGCAACCTTTGATCAAATCTTAAATATCCCTGTCGTGTTAATGGGATTTGGTTTAAGTACAGAAAACTTCCATGCACCAAATGAACACTTCCACTTAGAAAACTTTGATAAAGGATTGCGTGTTCTTTGCGATTATTTATGTGAAGTTGCCAACCTCTCTTTGTAATTGAGTAGTAAAATTTTCGTTAAAACTTTTTCTCACTAACCTAAATTTTCCATAAAAAACGTTTAAGAATTTTGTACTGTTTAGACCCCTTATGAAAAGTCATGAAATTACTTTTATATTGTCAAATATTGTATACATTTTAGTATCCCTTTGAAGTTTATAATATAAATAGGGAAGAAATACCCAGAAAACCATTGTGTTTCCAAGGTATTTCTTCCTTCCTTCAACGAGAGGGGTAGAAAAATGAACGCTCAATTGTACCATTTAACAAGGTTGGAATCGCTCACAGGAAACCTTTTTATCGATGGCAAGTATACAGAAGCTATTGAGTTGGGTAAAGAACTATTAGAAACCGCTAAAAAAACCGAAGATATTAAGGCCACGATGAATGCCCATTTGAATCTTGCTTGTTGTTATTATTATTTAGGTGAAATTGAAATCGCTTTCCAACATATTCTTGATTATAAAGTGTTGTGTGATGAATTCGGAGACGATCGGGATAAGTATTACTTATATTATTTGAGTGCTTTGATATATGCTTATGAAGAAAATTTCGAAGAAGCAAAAGAAGCGATGAAGCAATGTATACGGATTGCACAAGAATTAGAAATGTTTTATTCAGTAAGCAGCAGTTTCAACTCCTACAGCAACTACTTATTGCATGAAGGAAACTATGAAAAAGCACTTCACTATGCGTTAAAAGCATTAGCCATTGCAAAAGAACATTGCCCTAGCGAAATATTATTGCAATGTCATATCTATTTAAGTATTGCATCAAGTTATATCGGTTTGAATGAATTATCGAAGGCAGAAAAAATTATCAATCATCTAGAGCTCAACCAGTATATCAACAACCTACCTCATGAAAAAGCGCACTTTCTCCATGTGAAAGCCACATTTCATCGTTCCAAAGGTGAGCATGATATAGCATTGCAATTATTACATAAATCTTTCAACATATATTCTGAATATAATAATCAAATGAAATTAAAGTCTATATTGAAAGTAATTGCAGAAATTTATGAATCCCTTGGCAATTATAAGAAATCTTACGAAGCGATGAAAGAATATTTAACAATTGTTGAAAAACTGTTTTCCACTCGCCTTTCATCTAAAATACGAGAATTGGATGTCAATCAAAGCATTAAAGCGATAGAAAAACGGGCAAATGTGGACAGTTTAACAGGAGTATATAATCGTTATTATATTGAAACAGCATGTGACAAGTGGCTCAAAGAAATGAAAAAAACAGATGAACATATTTGTTGTGTCGTCATCGACATTGACTCGTTTAAAAATATTAATGATACCTTTGGCCATTTAATATGTGATGAAGTGATTAAAGGGGTCGCACAGGCTTGTTTAAAGGTGGCTAATGAAGATAAAGAAAATATCATCGTCGGTCGTTACGGTGGGGATGAATTTATTGTCCTCTTAAAAGGATATCCTTCACATTCAATTATGGAAAGAGCAAAACAACTTTATAATGAAATTACTTCCTTTCAGATAAACTATTTAACAAATGAAATTAAAGTGACTGTTAGCATCGGAGTAGTATGTACCAATAGCATTCCATATGCTAAAAAGTTCACTCAAATCTTTAAAGTTGCCGATCAAGCTCTCTATATGGCAAAAAGACAAGGAAAAAAATCAAATTGTCTACCTCTCAAATGAAAACTGTTAAAATACAAAAAGGCTGGTTCGCCAATGCGTCCAGCCTTTTCCAAACCTTATAAGCTAGTTATAAAAAATATAGGGGAGGTTTTATTGATCAGTCGAACAAATTTTAGGTTCTTATGAGCTTACATGATACTTTTACTAAAAGAGCAATTTTTTATACAGCAACTACATTTTTCGCTGTATTGTAATATTACAATAGCACCCCATCATCTCTTTGTACATCAACTCTCGAAATATGTCACATTTTTATCATATTTTTGTTCACAAATTTTATATTTTTATTTTTTCATCATTGCATTTTTTGTTACATATACAGGAATTTCCTTGCAACTAAACTTTATTGACATAGTTATGGCAGAGTTTTTATGAATAACTATGTTAATTTATTGATATATGTAAACAAAATCAGACCGAAAGTTAACAATAATGAACTTTCGGTCTCATCATACTTTAACGTAATATCATTCCTACTCCGGCATAAATAATGACTGTGGCAAACACTGCTGTCATGTAAATTAATGAATAACCAAACATTTTATTTGCCCATTTATTCCCGTCCATTTGTCTATATCCTACTAAACTAATCCATAGCCAAATGCCGCCAAGCATTAGTGAAGAAAGCGTTAACCCCCAGCTTAACGGAACAAACAGGAAGCTCGTTAGCATGAGCAAAAGTAAGTACACATTCGTTTGGATATATGTGCGTTTAACGCCCTTTACAACTGGAAGCATTGGGATTTTTGCTGCTGCATAATCATCCTTCTTACGGATGGCCAGTGCATAGAAATGCGGCATTTGCCAAATGATCATAATGATAAAGAGCGCCCAACATGCTGGGTGCCAGATCGTAGGTGCAACAGCCGCCCATCCAATTAACGGTGGAACCGCACCAGAAATACTCCCCACTTCAGTGTTCCAAATAGTTCTTCTCTTCGTCCACATCGTATATGGAACAACGTAGAAAAATACACCAAGGAATCCAAGAATTGCAGCTGTTAGTGTTGTCAAGGCTAAAAATCCAAGTCCGATAATCAGTAATAGTATTCCGACAATCAACAACGTGCGAAGATTAATTTCACCAGTAACAGATGGTCTCAATTTTGTACGGGACATCTTCGCATCAATATCATGATCATATATATTGTTGAATATTCCAGCTGCTCCGATGACTGCCGCCGAACCGATAAGAGCAAAAATCATATTCGGTATATTTTCAATGAAACTTAAATGATAAGTATAAAGGGCAAGCATTAAAGCGGCGAACATCGGAATTAAATTCGACTTGATAATACCTGTTTTCACAGCTTTTTTCCACAATTCTATTTTTTTGTTTTGCATTTTATGTCATATTCCCCTTATCATTTCATAGACAAACTAATATATATCATACCATTTTTTCTTGTGAATCAACAATCGACAGTTTTTTACTATATTCGTCTAGTTTTTATGGCGACCCTACCATTAATAGTATCTATAAATGTTACTAGAAACAACCTTTCTGATTCTTTTAAGTATTAGTATTCCTTTCATCAATATATCGGCAAGATACTTTTAATAATGGTAAAACAACGATAAAAACAAATAAAATTCGAAACATTTGAAAGACCGTCACGATCGATACATCCGCTCCAATGGCACTGGCAAGTAGACTCATTTGATCCAGCCCTCCTGCCGCTGTACTTAATATACTTGTTGACAAGGAATATTTCATCATTTGTGTTAACATCCACCCTTGTACAAAAGTAAAGAGCAACAGGAATATGGCAGTTCCAATACCTAATAATAGAACCCGATTCCCCAATTTTAGCATGTTAGGCTTTAGCAGCTGTCCTATATAAGCACCAATCATTAACTGTGCCATATTGAGAAAGAGGTTTGGGACTTCTGGCATTTTAATCGAAAACAATTGGAGACCAATCACGAATAATACGGGAGATAAAAAAGAAGAAACCGGAATTTTTATCTTCTTCCCTATCCTTGCAGCTACTATAGATCCGAGAATCAGTAGCAATAATGCCATCATTGAAGAGAAGGATAACATCGCTTCTTTCTTATCAGCTACTGCGTGGGCATGTAATATTAAGGGAATACCAATCACAATAGTGATTACACGAACAACATGAAAGTACGTGACAATGGCAATATCAATACCTTCTTCCTCTTCTGCAAAGGCCACAATTTGAGAAAGTCCTCCGGGAACCGTACATGTCAATGCGGTTTTTAATGAAAGCTCCCCCACTCTCACAAGTCCAAATGCTAATAGAACACTAAATATTATAATCATAATGTTCAATAACAACATGATTCCAATAAGCCAGCCCATGCCGGAAAAAACAGTTAATTGAAAGCTTTGGCCAATGGTAATTCCTACGATGATTAATCCGAAGTTGCGTAATGTTGATGGCCAATAGAGGTGTGTTTTGATAAAAAATTGACTGATTAACACTGTAAAAATCGGACCGAGTAACCAAGGAACGGGTAAATGCAAAATGTTAAAAAGGTATACGCCCAATAAACTGATAACTAGTACAATGCCCATCGATTGAATTTTGTGCACACAGAAGTCCCCTTTTTCATATTCTTTCTATTAATCTAACATAATTTAGCAATGCTTAAAATCTGCTTGCCAATACGGAGGGCTGCTGTTATTTGATTATTATTTCGATAGATGAAAAAAACGGGAGCCTGTAAATCTTGCTCCCGTAAACATTTTACTCTTCATCCATTTCATCCATCATTTGATCAAAGGCTTCTGACACTTTATCGAATTCTTCATCGGATTCAATCACGTCGAAGTCCCCCTCATCATCCACTTTCAAGAAAAAGACTTCGATATCCTCTTCATTCTCTTCATGTAAATCATCTGTAAAGGCAACTGCGACATAATCTTGTCCATCTACTGTCAGCGTTGCAACAACTTCAACTTCCTCTTCTTGTTCGTCATCCCCGATGGTAAATACTTCGCCAACTTCGATTTTTTCCATTTGAGTTCCTCCATTCTTTGCGAGTTTTACGTACCGCAATAGGTAATATACGGTTCATCTGGATATTCAGGCAATGTACAGTATTCCTCTTGTTCCGCTGAATATGCATAAGGATTCGCGATAATCGATAGCAATTTTTTCATAACGGTGAAGTCTCCTCGCTCCACCGCTGCTTCGATTGCTTCTTCTACCCGGTGGTTTCGAGGAATCACAGAAGGGTTATGTTGCTTCATCATTTGCATAATATCTATAGAATTTTGGCGTTTTAAGCGAGCTTGATAACGTTGGTACCAATCTTGAAATTCTGGAGTTTGGAAAAATGGTTCTTCGAATTTTTGCAAAGTTAACGCTCTAAACGTATTTGTATAATCTTGTTTATGTGTTTCCATTAATTGAAGTAAATCTTGTATGAGTGCTTCATCATCCGCTTCTTCATTAAGGAGCCCTAATTTTTTACGCATACCGTCGAGATAATAAAATACGTAAAGGTCTGGGTAAGTTTCTATGGCTTCTTTTGCCAGTCTGACCGCCTTCTCTTTATTTTCATCAAGCAGCGGAATAAGTGCCTCGGCAAACCTTGCTAAGTTCCATCCTCCAATTTTGGGTTGATTTCCATAAGCATAGCGACCGTAAGTATCAATCGAACTAAAAACTGTTTCAGGATGATAAAGATCCATAAAAGCGCATGGCCCGTAATCAATGGTCTCCCCGCTAACGGTCATGTTATCAGTATTCATCACACCATGGACAAAGCCGACGAGTTGCCACTTAGCAATAAGTGCTGCTTGCTTTTCGATGACTTCTTTTAATAATTGCAGATATGGATTCTTTTCTTTTGCAAGATGAGGATAATGTCTTTCAATAGTATAGTCGCAAAGAGCTTGTAAGTCTTCTTTTGAACCAAATTTTCGTGCAAATTCAAAAGTTCCAACGCGGATATGGCTTGAAGCCACTCTTGTTAAAATAGCACCTGAAAGCAGTTGTTCTCGAATGACCGTTTCCCCTGTTGTGACAACGGCTAAACTTCTCGTTGTAGGAATCCCAAGGGCATGCATCGCTTCACTAATAATGTACTCTCGAAGCATTGGTCCAAGAGCTGCTCGTCCATCACCGCCGCGGGAATATGGCGTTCTTCCCGAACCTTTTAGCTGTATATCAAAGCGCTGATTCTGAGTATTCACATGCTCTCCCAAAAGAATGGCTCGTCCATCGCCCAACATAGTGAAATAACCGAATTGATGCCCTGCATAAGCTTGAGCGAGCGGCTCCGCTCCTTCCGGTATTTTGTTACCCGCAAATGTAGCAACCCCTTCTTCTGTCTGCAGTGCATCACTATTCAAATTCAATTCTTCAGCAAGAGATTCATTGAAAACAACTAGCTTGGGAGATGCTACTGGTGTAGGGTTTAGTTGTGTATAGAAAATGGGTGGTAATGTTGCATAACTGTTATGAAAATTCCATCCAGGTTTTAATTGCATTTGAATCGTTCCTTTTTTTCTTTTTATTTTTGCAAGTAAGTGGCGGTTTATACTTTCTTCGCATTTAGGATATGTGATGAACAAATTCGTGCGGTATCGAAGGTAGTTTGGCAATTAATCAAATACTTGCGACATGCGCCCATTTACTTGCAGTTTTCAATAAAATATTCGCATCTCTCATATTAATGCAATTTTGAATCCTTGATTATCCAATCGACTGCAGTCAATAAATTCGGAAAGGTTGCATCGGCTAAAGGTTCCTCGTCTCCAATAAAAACCGTCTTTGTACCTGCATTTTTCCCTGCTAGGATATCTGTATCCGTATCCCCCACCATGTAAGATTTGGGCAGGTCCACGTTATATTTTTCAGCCAAATCTTCAATCATTTTAGAACCTGGTTTGCGACAGGCACATCCAGCTTTCGGTTTATGTGGACAATAGACAACATCATGTATAATTGCCCCTTGTTTTTTCAATTCATTCACCATATGCTCATGAACCTTTAGAAGCTGGATTTCTCTCATAAATCCAAGCCCAACGCCTCCTTGGTTCGTCACCACGAAAATATAATCAAAATGTTCATTTAGTTTTCGAATAGCTTCCGGTACGCCCGGTAAAAAGTAAAGATCTTTTGGTTTATTTACGAATTTTACTCTCTCTGTAAGCACTTCATTAATAACGCCATCTCGATCTAAAAAGACCGCTGATTTCATTTTGCCCTCCTCCTCTTGTTATTGTTTGCGGAGATACTTAAATTCATTAAATGAATCTGAGCGATAAAATGAACTGAACTTTATTCAAACACTTGATAATTACTTGCGGTTTACCGCTAAATACTTGCATCATCACAAATTCATACAATGAAGAGCAATAAAATAACGCCACCCTATAATAATAAAAGCATGTATAAACATGCTTTAACCAACAAGCGCTTCCTTCAATTTGACCTCATAATATCTCATGCCTCGGAGTTCGCCTTGATATTCTACTTTCCCTTCGGCAATTAATTGGCGCAAGCGGTACTCAAGCCATTCATAGCTCGTATGCTGCTGCATATGACCAAGCACTTCTCCAATTAATCTAGCAGCTTTAAGGAAATCCTTTTTCCCTTGCGTTTCATGAATCTCCTTCAATTTTTCAATGATGAACTCGTCATCCCGATTACTTTCAGCGCTCAAAATTTGCCCATTTTTATACGTTCGTAAAATCGACTCGGAAGTGAATAATTGTTCCCCTTCTTTTGTTAAAGAATGGCGCATTTCTACCGTCAATTCCTTCATTTTTACAAGTTCGTAACATGCACGCAACTGTTCAATATTTAATTCTCCCGTATGGCGAGGAAAATCTTCTTCTTTTCCTTTGTAAAGTTTGTGATAAGCTTCATACGTATTGATTTTATATACCGCATTTGTTTTTTCTTTCAATAAATAAAGCACTAGGCGTAATCCTGTTTGTTCACTTGCATTTGAAGAAGTCCAAATCACCACTCGCTGCTCAGGGTTAATCGATTGAATTTTTTCAAACGCTTCTTTCATTTTAAATTTGTACCACTCTGCATGCTCTGAATCCCACTGATAGTTTTCTTTAAACCATTGATAACGTTGTTCGAAACCTTCTGGGGTATGATAATGTTTCAATGGACCTTCTGCAAAATAATCCGGTAATTCGATGATTTCCTCTGTTTGTTGATCTTTAAAAGCGTGTTTCAAACCACCAGCTGCAGAAGCACCGAATACTATATGGATGGTTTCAGGATTTTTCATGTTCGGTGTTTTTTCTCTTTTAATAAGGGCGTTTTTCAAGGATTGCATAAATTCTGGGAAGTCTTCATCAATATGTTCAGAACGGATCATAATCAAATGTAATAAACTTTTGACTTCCTGCTCGCTGAGATTTGAAATTGCTTTTTTTAATTGATTGATATCCATTTTTTACTCCCCTTTCTGAATTTTTAGAAGGCAATTGAAGCAGCAATAATAATGAAAAGTAACGACCATGCGGAAATTTCATCGAATGCAATTGTTTGTGAAGTCGACGATGAGAAAAAATTTTAAAATAAAGCCCGATATTAGAGAGTGTTCATTTATTTATGACGGCAAATGAAAAAAATTTCAAGATTAAAATTATTCCTTACTAAAACTTAATCCCGCTTCATCTAACGCCTCTTTCATTTTCTGAAGCGCAGTTTTACCAATGCCATGAAGGGACATGATTTCTTTCTCCGTATATTTCGAAAGTTCCTCAACAGTTGTAATCCCCTGGCTTTCAAGTGCTCTTCTTGCCGGGGCGGAAAATCCAGCTAAGAAACCCTCTGTTGGTTTTCGTTCTGCTTCACAAGTTGGACAAGTGTTGCAATCACTGCTTTTATAATATCGATGACCCTTCTCACAAACTCTTAATGTTTTTTCCGAACGCTTCATCATCATTCCACCTTCCTACTCGACGTCCAAGTCGGTATCATCCGTTAATGAAGCTCGAATGAGGTAAAGTACAGGAATATGTGTATTCTCCTCAACCAATTCTTGAGGAGGTGATTGACTAGTACGGACACTTATCGAGCTCCCGTCATGTGCTTCAAAAAGTCCCATATACCCTAATACTACATCCTCTGTCAGAGGAACCTTATCACTGACAATCGAACTCCAAGATTCCGCTTCTAATGTTTCACCCGGTTTGGAAATATGGCTACTCGACATAGAATGACCTGTTTCATTGATAATTGCACTACGCAAATAATAGTGTTCCCACTCAAGATTTTCTAGAAAATAAACGAGAATTTCTCCCTCTTCATTTTCAATGATTCCCCCGATGTCTCCAACCTGCTCAACTAAATTTCCGTATTCATAACGTTCCACCCATACCCGCAATAATTTTTCCTTTTCCGCTTTGTATTCATAATGAAAAATCTTTCCCCCAACTGCTGCCATTAACCTGTTACGTTCTTCATCGGATTAATTTTTTTGCTTAATCGTATTACTCTTTGTCACTTGATTGTTACAAGCAGCTAATATTAGAGTTGCTAATACTATAATGAACAAACGAAATTTCACTTTATCACCTTCATGTAAACTTTTAGTAATTATAGATTTTTACTGCCTACTATTTCAATCGAAAAAACAATAAACTACTCCTAGGATGAAATTGTATGGGTTCTGGATTTTTAGGGATTTATTGTAAAATTAATAATAAGGGGGGATAAATCAATGTGGAATTGGATTTCTTATATTGGAGGAGTATTAATGGGTTTATCCGTTCTATTAATTGCTTTCGATATAGGAATGCTAATTCCAACTTTAGTATTTATTTTTGGGTGTTTAGTTGTAATTTTCAGGAATGATATACATAAAGAATTATCCCTCTTAAAGATATACGTATATAAATTGATAAGCAAAATATTTAACAAGTTGATTGTCATGTTTTATATTCGTTGTTATTATAATGTTAATTTAGTTAGTTGAATAACTAAGATGGGGTGATGAAATGGCAAAACCTAATGGTATCAGTAAAAGTGAACTGATTAAATATGCGAAGGAATGTTTAGTGAATAAAGGGATTGAAAATTTCACCTTAAGAGCAGTGGCTGAGACGGCAGGTGTAACACAAGGCACAATTTACTACCATTTTAGAACGAAGGAACAATTGTTAATTGATATTGTTCAGGACATTTGTGACAACAGCTGGCGGGAAATAGCGGAGAATAAAGAAAATATGATGGAGCAAGCGATTGCATCAGCAAAAAGTCGTTGTTCATATGAATCGTTTTTCCATAAATTATTTATTTCATTGATTGCTTCCAGTTTTAACAACGATGAGATAAGAAGTAAACTTGGCGAAATCATCCAGTTAGAAAATAAAACTCTGTCCGAGAAATTATCAAACTTGTGGATGGAATCACCAATAAAAGGCGTTTCTTTTGAAACATGGGGGATTTTATTAAATGCTGTAGTGGATGGATTGGCATTGCAAGCATTATTACAAAAAGACTTGCCTATTAATCAAATATACAAAGAACTCGAGCATTTCATTAATGGGCTTAGTCATTTGAAAGGTATGGAGGGGAAATAATGAAAAATTACTTCTTCACAGCTATGTGGGGGTTGGCAGTTTGGTTATTTGCCACATTATTTTTCAGATTTTTCGGTGAATATGTTCTCTTTAGCCCAAGTACGAATAAGTTTTTGATTAGCACTACCCTATTATTAGTTGGAACTGCAGCTTTATTGTGGGTTGTAACTTATGTTTATCATATCTTTGATAAGACCAATAATGCACCATTAAAGTTTGGATTAATCGGTACTATTATTGGTTTAGTATTAGATACATTTTCGTTATCCTTTCATCATATCGTTTTTCCGAAATTAGATGATTCGCAAGTTATTGCATTTACTGCATGGATGTCTTTTGCGTATGCGTTATATTTATTGATTCCTCTCATGATAAATCATAAGGTAAGTGGAAAAGAAAGAATTCAAGTATAAGGCAAGTGCCGTTCTAGTATTCCATATGAATGGCCGTTTTCAAAATATCTAACTGGAAAAGGGGGTTTTTTCCCCTTTGCATCCTAATAACCTTCTTCCATCAAATAAATATTTTCCCCTCTAAATAAACAACCGCTTCGCCGGATATTTGAATTTCATCCCCTACATCTTTACACAAAAGTTTTCCTCCACGTGAGGACAATTGCAACGCTGTGAACTCCCCTTTCTTTAAAACTCTTTTCCAATAAGGAACCAATGTGCAATGGGCGGAACCTGTCACCGGATCTTCATCTATTCCAGCCTTTGGTGCAAAAAATCGAGAAACGAAATCAACCTTTTTCCCCTTCGCAGTCACAATTACGCCGAAAGCATCTAATTTCTTTAATTCTTCCACATTGATATTTAGATTTCGAATCTCTTCTTCTGTATCAAACACCGCTAAATAGTCCCTAGCTACATACACCTCTTTCGGTCTTTTGCCTAAACCTTTCACAAGAGCTTCTGGAATTTCCCAAGGCTGCCCTTCCCGAGATGGAAACGACATCGTTAACAAGGAACCGTTCTTTGTCACGGTTAAGATACCGCTTTTTGTATGGAATTTTACTTGTGTTATGGATCGGTTAAGATATTGGAAAACGACAAATGCTGTTGCTAATGTAGCATGTCCACACAAATCGATTTCAGTTTTCGGTGTGAACCAACGTAACTCGTATTCTTCATTTTGTTGATGAACGACAAAAGCTGTTTCAGATAAATTATTTTCCGCCGCAATTTGTTGCATCATTTCATCTGAAAGCCAATTCTCAAGAGGAACGACCGCTGCTGGATTCCCTTTAAACGGTTCACTTGTAAATGCATCTACTTGGTAAATGGGATCATTGGCATTTTAGACAATCCCCTTTCTTTTATAAAATTTGCCTTAGTTGTTATAAGAGATAATAGTCAAAGCAGCGACAATAATAGCCATTCTTCATCCGATATTAGTCAAAGTCTGCAATAAAATTGCCAACCGAAAAAAATCTACTCCCCCAAGGAACGATAATAGTCAAAGTCTAGAACTTTATAGTCAAATCCTAAAAGATAATAGTCAAACTCCTCAATATATTTGCCATCCGAATAAAATCGGCTCTCGTAAGAAACGATAATAGTCAAAGTCTAGAACTTTATAGTCAAATCCTAAAAGATAATAGTCAAACTCCTCAATATATTTGCCATCCGAATAAAATCGGCTCTCGTAAGAAACGATAATAGTCAAAGTCTAGAACTTTATAGTCAAATCCTAAAAGATAATAGTCAAACTCCTCAATATATTTGCCATCCGAATAAAATCGGCTCTCGTAAGAAACGATAATAGTCAAAGTCTAGAACTTTATAGTCAAATCCTAAAAGATAATAGTCAAACTCCTCAATATATTTGCCATCCGAATAAAATCGGCTCTCGTAAGGAACGATAATAGTCAAATGCTAGAACTTTATAGTCAAATCCCAAAAGATATTAGTCAAACTCCTCAATATATTTGCCGTCGAAAATGCACAAGATGAAAACTGAAAAACTCGCACCTTAGCGAAAGGTGCGAGTAGAACATTAAATTAAATTATACGCGTACAGTCCATCCGAATGGATCTTCAATTCTTCCGTATTGGATGCCAGTTAACGTATCATAGAGCATTTGAGATACTTCGCCGATTTTTCCGTCATTTATGATGATGCGATGGTCTAAATATTTTAATTCCCCTACTGGTGAAATCACCGCGGCAGTGCCTGTCCCAAATACTTCTTCTAGCGTTCCGTTATGAGCAGCCTCCACTACTTCATCAATTGAAATACGTCGTTCTTCTACTGGGATATTTTTAGATTGTAAAACTTTAATCATCGAATCACGCGTAATACCAGGTAAGATGCTTCCTGTAAGCGCTGGCGTAATGACTTTACCATCAATTTTGAAGAAGATGTTCATACTCCCTACTTCTTCAATATAGCGTTTTTCAACACCGTCCAACCATAATGTTTGAGAGTAACCTTCTTTTTCAGCGTTAATTTGTCCAATTAAGGAGCTTGCATAGTTACCACCTGTTTTTACTTCACCTGTTCCACCCACTACTGCACGAACATATCGCTCTTCTACCATAATTTTTAGTGGATTAATACCTTCTTTATAATAAGAACCGCTCGGAGACAAGATAATCATAAACAAATAGTTTTTAGCAGGATGTACACCTAAAAACGGCTCAGTTGCAATGATGAATGGACGAATGTATAAAGAAGTTCCTGGTGCATCCGGTACCCAATCCCGGTCAATATCCACTAATTTTTTTAGCGCTTCTAATGCAAGATCTTCATCCACTGGTGGGATGACTAATCGTTCATTGGAATGATTTAATCGTCTAAAGTTTGCATCAGGGCGGAATAACTGAACTTCTCCATCTAGTGTTCGATACGCTTTTAAGCCTTCAAAAACTGTTTGGCCATAATGGAATACCATACTGGATGGCTCTAGACAAATTTTTTGATAAGGCACAATGCGAGGGTCGTGCCATCCTTTCCCTTCTGTATAATCCATTATAAACATGTGATCAGTAAAATAATGTCCAAAGCCCAGTTCGTCCGGAGCTGGCTTTTCTTTCGGTTTGTCTGTTAATTCTACTGTTATTTCTGTCATAGTAAAGCCTCCAATATTTTGTTGAATATTCAGAAAAAAATTCTGTTATTAAAATAGTATAATACTTTTTTTAACAATTGTTAAAAGAATATTTAGAAAAAACTAACTAAATTTTATATAGAAATGCTATTTGATGAACTATTTTTATAAAATAGTATTTTAACATAGAATTTCTATTAATATTTCAGTTTCTTTATTCTTATAAAGTAAGACAAAATTATTTTCATATAAAACAAAGATGAAAGCTTAGAAAAAAATCCTGCGATTAAAAATATCGCAGGACAAATTTTGTACAATCAAACTATATTTCTCGATGTAATAAAACCTTTACTACGGATATATTCTTCAAATGCTTCTTTTCTCAATGGACGGCTATAAAAATAGCCTTGCCCAAAGATACAACCATCATTGCGAAGCGCTCTCACTTGCTCTTCAATTTCTATGCCTTCCGCAATTACTTTTAACCCAATTGTTTCTGCCAAATTAATTATTGCTCTTACAATGGCTTTACTCTCCTCATTTTTATGAATATCCTTAACGAATGAAGCATCTACCTTTAACGCGTCAATTGGAAGATGCTTAATATAGCTTAATGAGCTATATCCCGTTCCAAAATCATCCACCGAGATATGAATTCCAAGACTGCGAAGGCGTTTCAATATCGGAGTTATGCAATTTAAATCTGCAAAAATACTTTCCGTCACTTCCAATTCAAGGAATTTCGGATTAAATCCGGTCTCCTTCAACACTCGCTCTACCTGTTGAACGAATTTTGGATCTTGCAATTGACGAACCGAAACGTTGACAGACACAATTAACTGCCCGAAACCTTTTTCTCGCCACTCTTTTGCTTGTTTGCAGCTTTCATTTAAAATCCATTCCCCTAATGGAATAATTAAGCCTGTTTCTTCAGCAAGAGAAATAAATTTCCCCGGAGGAATTGTTCCTAAATCTGGATGATTCCAGCGAACCAACGCTTCCATACCGACAATCTCATCATTATGAATATTGAATTTTGGTTGATATTCTAAAAAGAATTGATGTTCGTTTAACCCTTTTCGCATAGCATTCTCAATAATGCGTCGCTCTAAGGACATATTCTCCAATTTTTTATTGTAAACAGCATAATTGTTTTTACTCTTTTGTTTTACTTGAGTTAAAGCAGAATCTGCGTTTTTAATAAGCTCTTCCGGTGTTGTGCCATGTTCAGGATATGAAGCTACTCCAATACTGCAAGTCAATACATTGTCCTTTCCGTTTACAACAATGGGTTTTTGAAACTTCTCAATTATGTTATTCACTATGTTAATAGTATCTTGTTCGTCTTTAATATCACGCAACAGTACAATAAACTCATCACCGCCCATTCGAGCCACTAAATCGATCTCTCGAATTGATTCTCGAATGTTTTCAGCAGCTTTCACAATGACTAAATCCCCATTATCATGCCCAAGTTGTTCATTGATTAATTTAAAATCATCTAAGTCAATGAATAAGATAGAAAATTTTTTATTCGTTAATCGAACATCCATAACATACGATCGAAGCTCATTCATAAAAGTTGGACGATTAGGGAAATTTGTTAAACTATCGTGATAGGCTAAGCGATAAAGATTCTGCTCTACTTCTTTACGAACACTTATGTCGCTCATGACAATTAGTACTAAATTGTTTAACGGATTTTCATCATTATGAATGATTTTAATCGTCGCTTCCACATCAATGTATCTTCCATCACCATGGAGCAATCGAAACTCCAACTTACGCGAAGATTTCCCTTTGGACATATTCAATAATTTTTGGATTTCCTTTTTTAACAGTTCTGAATCTTCCAAGTGAATCAAATTAAATACATTTTGTTTTTCTAATGATTTTAAATCATAATGTAATAGTATTTGGAATGTTGGAGAGACGTAATGAAAAGCACCATCTTCATCAACTAACGCTACAAAGTTGTCGGAATGTTCGGCGATCAACTCATATTTTTTGTAGCTTCGTTCTAGTTCTTCTTCCAATTCTTTTTCTTTCGTAATATCTGTTCGAATGGAGAAATATTTATATGGTTTTCCTTTCTCATTTAAATAAGGAACAATAGTTGCATGTACCCAATAATAAGAGCCATCTTTCTTTTTATTTTTTATTTCACCTCTCCATATGTTCCCCTTTCCTATTTCACTCCACATTTGTTTAAAAAATTCTTTTGAGTGAAAACCAGAATTGATGACACGGTGAGTCTTCCCTATTAATTCTTCTCGAGAATATTGGGCAATTTCACAAAATAATTCATTGACATATGTAATTCTTCCTTGTGCATCCGTAATAGCGACAATAGAGGATTTATCTAATGCATATTTCAGTTCTTTCAATTCTTTCAATTCTTCAGCCAAACTTTGTATGTCAATTTGCTGTTCAACATTGAACGAAACATTTATTTTATCATCCATAAATCATTAATGCTCCTTTACAGAAATCGAAAAAATGTCCAAAAAATACCATTTTTCTATTATCCATACTTAAGTGCTCTTGGAAATTACACTAATTTTTTACTATTTTTATAATACCATATTAACAAAAACCTATAATTAAGGTGAAAAAGTAATAATTAATATGAATAATTTTTATAAATTTGTTGAAATTATGTCATAATTTCTCTAATTTTATTTGCGGAGCATATTTTTATTGGATTTCCACCTTATAGTAACGTAAAAATTAACAAAAGGTGAATGTTGAATAAATTTATTGAAAGAAGATGAACTAGCTTTTCTGTGCGAGATAAAACGAAAATGCTTAGATATATACTATTGTTTGTGAGGAGAAAAAATTCAATAAATTGATAGGAATTTTCGTTTCTGGGAGAAAACACATCTTGCATATGAGAATGAAATTGACTTGGGGGAAGAATAGCTTGTATTTCATTGCAAGAGAGAAAAATGGCTTAAAAAAAGCTGAACCGCAAACCGTTAACGGTCTTTACGGACAGCCTTTTAGAAAAGAGACGTTATGAGGTTAAAGTTGTGACTATAATTTTTGTAAAGTCGGAAAAATTATTCCTTTGATGAAAGCAACTTCATTAGGCTTTTTATGTCTTCTTGCAAGGATTTCACTTCATCTTCAAGCCGATCAATTTTTTCATGCAATGGTTGAAATTCTCCATCTAACATATTTTTTAGACGTTCTGCTTTTTCATTTTGTTCCATAAACTATTCCTCCAAACAGTTTGCTGAACTTAAAGTTGTATTTCATTTACATCTTTATTATATAACATCTTTTCTATAAAAATAGGCTTTTACGAAAATCGTCAAGTGATTGTCATTTTTCAATCAAATAAAAAAACGCTTAAGGAAATTCCTTAAACGCCCGCCCCGAATATCAAACTGTATATGAAGCCGTAAATGACACAAACAATTGTTGCAATAATAATGAAGACACCTAAATAATATAAAATATTGATTAAAATCTGCTCAAATCCATAACCCATGGGATAATACCCCATTTCCTTCCCTCCGTTGCAGAAGATTCGCTCACTTTTGATATATGCAAAAACGGTTGAACTGTTACTTCTAGAGGAATTCTGCATTCATCGAAGAAACTGTAAACGCCTGTTTGTTTCTTCAAATTGCGGCTCTTCACTCAATCGGATTCAACTTGATTTCTTCTTCGATTTTTTCTAATAACTCTTTTGCACTATCTGCTGAAATTGGCTCGCCATTAACAAGGGCATAATAATGACCGTTGCAAATTTCACAATAGGAATTACACCCTGTATCTTCCACTATTACATCTTCTCGCTGTTCCAACTCATCGTATACATCTGGATGGCAATAAGCCCTGTTCGAAACACAAAATTCAACTCTATGTTTGAAAGGTTCGCTTTTTCGGCCGAATAGTTTTTTAAACATGTGCGCACTCCTTCGCTATGTAAACCGTTAATTAATTATATTATACTATGTTCTACTCTTTTCATCGTGAATAAACTTTGACAAACCAACTAAAAGGATGTACACCTTTTCACCACTTCGATATACTAAAAAACACCTTATAAAGATGGGAGAATAATGATGAACGAAACAGAATATGATCGTTTCCTCCATATTGAAACTTGTGGATCGAATAACGGTATCTATCAATCCATTCATTACAACCGCTACGAACCCACTCCTTATTCTGCCTTAGAAGAATTGCTAAAAAATTATCAAATCAACGAGAACGACTCCATTGTCGATTTTGGCTGTGGATTAGGGCGATTAAGCATTTTCCTCCACTACAAAACAAATGCATCTGTCTTGGGTATCGACATGAACGAGCAATTCATAAAAGAAGCAATGAAAAACCGAGAACGATATTGCAAGAAGTTTAAAAAAAAGGAAGATAAAATCCAGTTTCTCCGCTGTTTCGCTCAAGATTACCCAATTCAACCGACAGAAAATAAATTTTATTTTTTCAACCCTTTTTCTTTGCAGATATTTATGAAAGTTCTGCATCATATCATGCTCTCAATCGAAGAGAAAAAGCGACCTGTGGACGTAATTTTATACTATCCATCAAATGACTACATCGATTATGTAAATCATTACACTCCTTTTGAAAAAGTAATGGAAATTCCCATTCCTACATTGCACGAAAAAAATTGGCAAGAACGTTTTATTATTTATCGATTAAACTAGGAGCCATTGTCTTAATGGCTTTTTTTCATTATTTTTTGCCGTTGTTTTAAGATAAATCCCCCAAAAATGACCGTGCATCCGACAATGGAAATAATTAATGCGAAGGCTGTCCATTTTGAAAAATAAACGCCAAATAGCAATAAAAATATCCCCATCCATATAAATATGTTCATATTTTGATTCTCCCTTTTCTAATAATGTTCTATCAAGTTAATTACACTTTCCCCATTGTATGAGAGAGCCTTACTAGATATACTTCACACGCTTTGAATATGTTTTTAAAACGCAGGACAACTTAATAAGGATGGGAATAATTTATATTATTATATTACAATAATATAAATTGATATAATAATCAGAAATTTGTTAATTAATTAAAGATTATAACTTTTCGATTCTTCAACACTTCAACGCGAAAAAGTGCTATACTTTATTCGATTTTATTTTTAAGTAATAAAAATCATTAATAAATGAATTATTATATCAAAATAGGATGGAATGAGCTATGAAAAATCAATTATTTCGAAAATTATCTTTAAGCGAATTATTGAATCAAAAAGGCACATCACAGTTTAATAAAACAATGAATTCATTTGATTTAATCGCTCTTGGTGTTGGAGCAGTTGTCGGAACAGGGATTTTCATTTTACCAGGTACTGTAGCTGCTGTTCATGCAGGCCCTGCCATCGTTTTCTCATTTATTTTGGCAGCAATTGTATGCGCTTTTTCAGCCTTATGTTATTCGGAATTGTCTTCATCGATTCCAGTAGCTGGTAGTGCCTATACATATTCCTATGTGATCTTTGGTGAGCTAATCGCTTGGATAATCGGATGGAGTCTTTTGCTTGAATATGGTTTAGCTGTTGCAGCAGTGGCAACTGGTTGGTCTGCTTACTTTCAATCTCTTGTTGAAGGATTTGGCATTCACGTGCCGCAAGCATTATCTGGCCCATTCAGTCCAGCAAACGGAACATATATCAATTTACCAGCCATTATAATTATTTTACTTTTAGCTTCCTTCCTATCTTTAGGAATGAAAGAGTCTAACCGATTAAATAAAATCATGGTTTTCATTAAACTAGGGATTATTTTACTCTTTATTCTTGTTGGAATGTTTTATGTGAAGCCTGACAACTGGCAACCATTTATGCCATTTGGTTTTGGTGGGATTTTATCAGGAGCGGCACTAGTAATCTTTGCTTATTTAGGTTTTGATGCGGTATCTTCCGCTGCTGAAGAGGTAAAAAATCCACAGCGAAACATGCCGATTGGAATTATCGGAACGCTCGTGATTTGTACAATTTTATATGTAGCCGTTTCCCTTGTGTTAACAGGGATGGTTCCATATAAAGAATTGAATGTAGGAAATCCTGTTGCTTATGCGATGGAAATGAAAAATCTTGATTGGGTATTTGGGGTTATTTCGCTCGGAGCAGTTATTAGTATGATGACGGTGATTTTCGTTATGCTTTACGGAGGTACTCGCTTAGTGTACTCCTTTGCTCGTGACGGAATGCTTCCAAAAGTGTTATCAGAAATTCACCCTCGCCGTAAAATCCCGTTAAAAAACACATGGATTTATGCAATATTTGTATCTTTATTCGCTGGTTTTATTCCGATTGATAAGTTGGCAGAACTTGTGAATATCGGTACATTGATTGCTTTTGCTGCTGTATCGATCGGCGTTATCTTTATTAGAAAAATGAAAATTGATGGATTAAAAGAAGGATTTAAAGTACCATTGTTCCCAATTGTGCCAATTCTTTCCTCCCTCCTTTGTATTTTCATGATCGTCCAATTATCTACATTCACAATGTTTACTTGTCTTATCTGGATGATTATTGGTTTATTAGTGTATTTTGTGTATGGAAGAACGCATAGTGTATTGAATAAAAAATAGGATCAAAAAGCTTGTTGCAATGAGTGCAACAAGCTTTTTTTCGCTTGAGCATCATTTTAAAACAATAAGCTTTTCCTTCATAATTAATAAAAGTTCTCTATTGAGTCAACACCTTTGCGACTAGGATATGTTTCCCGCCGGAGCAATGATCGGTAAAAGAAAAATTTTTATCAAAAAGTAAGGGTGACTGGAAAGTTTTCGCTTTCTAGACACCCTCTTCTTCCCCCCACTTATTAGCTTGCAGGGTTCACTTCTAATTCTGCTTTTATTTTAATATCTTTTCCTACCAATACGCCACCTGTTTCAAGGGCAGCGTTCCATGTAAGACCGAATTCTTCACGGTTGATTTTTGCTTCCGCTTCGAATCCGTAAACTTCCACGCCCCAAGGGTTTTTCCCTTTACCATTGTACTCCACTTCGAATGTGACTGGTTTTGTTACATCTTTAATTGTTAAATCCCCTGTCACTTCATATTCGTTATCATCTGTTTTCGTAATCATTTTGGATTGGAACGTAATTGTTGGATATTTTTCCGCATCAAAAAAGTCTGCAGATTTTAAATGATTATCGCGATCTTCTGATTTTGTATTAATGCTCGCAACATCAAAGGTAAATGCAATTGTAGCAGTTGTCAGATCCGTTAAATCTTCCGCTTCAATTTCAGCCGTATAAGAATCAAAATGCCCTCTCACCTTTGACACCATCATATGCTTTACTTCAAAACCAATTTCTGAGTGTGATTTGTCAACAACCCACTTCGCCATTTTCATACCTCCCATATTATCCTATTTTGAATTCAAGATATATATGATTATTTTATTTTGAATTAATTTATTTTGAATTCGAGATAAATATATCATGCACTTATTTTTTTGTCAATCCTTCCATTTATGAATCTCATGTTTTATTTCATATATTCCCTCTTCTTTACGAAAAAAACATTTAATCTACATTTTGAATCATAGATTGAATTTTCCTTTTTATGAAAAATTTCAATATATTTTTTGTTGACCAATTGTTCCAAAGGTGTTAGTATCTTTTAGTATTGGAACTGAATAGGTGTAGCGATGAATGCTGTGGGTAAAACTACACGCAGGAGCAGCTTCTGGAGAGACCACGTTTTGTGGCGCCGAAGGATTCACAATCTCAGGCAAAAGGACAGAAGAATGATAAACCTTATTATTCTTTTGTGTTTGAGATTGGGAAGCCAATCTCTTTTTTATTACATCAATTGAGGTGAAACAAATGAGTGAACGTAGAAAAGCAATTGTAAGTGTCATTGGAAAAGATCAAGTTGGCATTATCGCTAAAGTAACGACTGTGATTGCAGATCGAAACATCAACATTTTAGATATCAGCCAAACGATTTTACAAGATTTCTTCACAATGATGATGGTGATTGATGTGACCGATTTACCTAATCTTGAAACTCTACAACAAGAACTTAATGAACTTGGTCAATCAATTGGCGTTGTCATTACTGTACAACTTGAAGAAATTTTCCAAGCAATGCATCGTGTGTGAAAGGACGTGCAAATATGAATTTTGAAATTCAAGAAATGATGGAAACCATCCGAATGGTTCGAACTGAAAACTTGGATATCCGTACAGTTACGATGGGGATTAATCTCAGAGACTGTGCAGATTCCGATTTCGATAAAATGAATCAAAAAATTTATGATAAAATCACTCGCTACGCAAAAGATTTAAAAACAACTGCTGAAAAAGTGGAGAAAGAGTATGGCATCCCTATTATTAATAAACGTATTGCCGTGACCCCAATTGCAGATCTTCTAGGCAATGCAACAAAAGATCAAGCAGTGGAACTTGCCAAAACATTAGACCGTGCTGCTGTAACCCTCGGTATTGACTTTATCGGTGGATTTTCGGCCCTTGTGCATAAAGGAATTGCGAAGGGAGACCAAGTATTATTTGATGCCCTACCAGAAGCTCTAGCAGTCACGGAGCGAGTTTGTGCATCCGTTTCTGTTGGAACAACAAAAGCCGGCATCAATATGGATGCAGTTCGTCAATTAGGTGAAATCATTAAAGAAACAGCAGAGCTTACAAAAGATAAATCGGGTCTCGGCTGTGCAAAGCTTGTTGTGTTCTGCAACCCTGTAGAAGATAATCCGTTTATGGCAGGAGCTTTCCTCGGATCCGGTGAAGGAGAAGTTGTGTTGAATGTCGGAGTTTCCGGGCCAGGAGTTGTGTTAAATGCACTAAAGCGTTATCCAGATGCTGACTTAGGTGAAGTGGCAGATATTATTAAGAAAACCGCATTTAAAATTACCCGCGCTGGTGAATTAATTGGCCGAGAAGTAGCAAAACGCTTAGGGGTCCCATTCGGCATTATGGATTTGTCACTGGCACCAACAAATGCGATGAACGACAGTGTTGCTGAAATCTTAGAAGAAATTGGTTTGGAACGTGTTGGTACACACGGCACAATCGCCGCCCTTGCATTAATGAACGATGCAGTGAAAAAAGGCGGAGCGATGGCTTCTTCCTATGTGGGTGGATTAAGCGGTGCCTTCATCCCAGTTAGTGAAGATAACGGCATGATTCGTGGTATTGAAGAAGGTGCTCTAAGCTTATCAAAGTTGGAAGCGATGACATGCGTATGTTCAGTAGGGCTTGATATGATTGCCATTACGGGAGACGCACCTGCTAGTACCATTTCTGCAATGATTGCAGATGAAGCGGCTATTGGTATGATTAATAAAAAGACAACAGCCGTTCGCGTCATCCCTGTGCCTGGCGCAAAAGAAGGCGAAATGGTGGAATTTGGCGGCCTGCTTGGACGAGCACCTGTGATGGGCGTAAATCCATTTAGCTCTGAAAAAATCATCCGCCGAGGTGGACGCATTCCAGCTCCACTACAAGCGTTGGGGAATTAATTGATATAAGTGATAGAGCGAATGTAGAAAGTGATGAAGAGATCAGCTTTCTCATTCGCTCTTTTACTTGGCTATTATGAAATTGATCGATTGACTATTATGTTTACAGGTTTGGCTATTATCCCTTGATGATTGACTATTATTGTCATGACTTTGGCTATTATCACATGACCCGAAAGCCATTTTTTGTCGATTGGCCATTATATTCGCAAGTTTGACTATTATCTTCCGGAGCTTGACTATTATCAGCTCGATTCTGACTATTATCTCTCTTTTCAAGTGTAGATTTTTTTCGATTGACTATTATGTTCACAAATTTGGCTATTATCCCTTGATGATTGACTATTATTGTCATGACTTTGACTATTATCACATGACCCGAAAGCCATTTTTTTGTCGATTGGCCATTATATACGCAAGTTTGACTATTATCTTTTGGAGCTTGACTATTATCAGCTCGATTCTGACTATTATCTCTCTTTTCAAGTGTAGATTTTTTTCGATTGACTATTATGTTCACAAATTTGGCCATTATCTCTTGATGATTGACTATTATTGTCATGACTTTGACTATTATCACATGACCCGATATCCTTTTTTGGTTGATTGCCAATTTCACTCTTAGTGGATATCTTGTAATACTAAAGATGAAATGGGCGCGCCAAAATAATAAACTATCCTGCCAAAGTGCTTCCAAGACAGGATAGCATATCCTCCTTTCAGATACATTAACTTCTATCCTCAATGTAAATCCACCAAAAAAGCAAACTTTTCAGAAAGCCAATCCAATACCCACAGCTACTATACAACATTAAAACGTCTTACGACTTACTTCTTTATATAATCCTTCCAAGCTGTGAGTCCCCCATCTAATACAACTACATCATAATCATGTTTGGATAGAATGTTTGCACATTTTGTTGCAGAATTGCCTGTTGTGCAAGTGACAATGATTTCGCCTTTCTCAGGTAAAGCTGATATGTTTTTATCTTGATTATGTTCTAACTCGAAAATCTCTGTTTTATGGATATTAAGTGATTGGATGTTTTCCCCTTCAATATGGAAGGTATTATATTTCTCTTGATCTCGAACATCTAAAATCGTGAGTTGCTCACCTTGCTGCATTCTTTGAAACAATTCTTCTGGTGAAATTTTTTTCAATGCCATCTTAAAAACCTCCTATGAAATTATAGTGGTGGTTCCTCTACTCCTAGATTAATCCAATCTTCTTTCGGCGGCCCATAAACGCCAAACGGTTTTAGCCCTGCTTGTATCATTAGTCCTGTTGCTTGTCCACGAAGATGAATAATGTGTTTAATAAGTCCCATGAAGGTATAAAAATCCCTTAAGCAATCATGTTTGCTTAAGGGATAGACAATCCTATTCTTTTTTCTGCTTAATATTTGGAAGCGGTTGGGAGTTGTAAATTCTTGAATATGGTGGAACGGATTGAGTTAACCAAATGTTACCGCCAATGACGGAATCATGTCCGATTTTCGTATCTCCACCTAGAATTGTTGCTCCCGCGTAAATCACTACATTATCCCCAATGTCTGGGTGACGTTTAATTCCTTTAATCGGGTTTCCATTTTCATCTAACGGGAAGCTTTTTGCCCCAATCGTTACACCTTGATAGATTTTAACATTTTTACCAATTGTGCTTGTTTCTCCAATCACCACACCTGTTCCGTGGTCAATGAAGAAGTACTCGCCAATTTTTGCTCCTGGATGAATATCAATACCTGTTAAACTATGAGCATGCTCTGACATAATTCTTGGGATAATTGGAACGCCTGCTTGGTATAATTCGTGAGCTATCCTATGTATCGTAATGGCTGTAATGGATGGATAGCTGAATAAAATTTCTTCTAATGATAAAGCTGCAGGGTCTCCATTGTAAGCCGCTTGAATATCCGTTTGTAGAATTTCACGAATTTCAGGTAATTTGTTGAGTAAATCCACAACGATTTCTTCTGCTCTTACTTCCGGTTGGCTTTCTCCATTATTTTTGAGCACTTTCGAAATGATATCTTTTAAATCTAGTGCAGTTGATCTTAATAGATTCCCAATGTTTGTCTCAATGCGCAATTCGTCTTTAAAGGTGTCGCAAAAACAAGGGTATAACACTTTACGGAAGTTCTTCAAAATTTTAATAATCTTTTCTTGCCCTTCAAAGCCGATAGATTGTTCAATTGGAAAGTGTTGTTTATGAACATCGAGCAATGAATTGGCGATGTTTGGTACACCATTGTTTAACCATTCATCTAATTTCAATGAATCCACCACCCTATTTTTTTTCGAAGGAAAGGAAAGGAACCCCTTTGCTAGTAAATTCTTTTTCCTTAGATTTTATTTATTGCTATCATATAAAACTTGCACTAGGTTTATCAACTATCTTGATTTTTTCATAAAATTTGACAATTAGAAAACTATTGATAGACTAAAAACTTGCTGGATAAACACTCCAGTAAGCATTTTTTAACATTATTCAACTTTGCTTTCAACTACTACAGCATCCGCCTTGATTGTTTCACCGAAAGCAGGTTTTAATGTTTCTTCATATGCTTTTGTAAAGAATTTTTCTTCATATAAACTTTCAATTTCTTCATTTAACCATTCTAATAATTCTGCATTTCCTTTTTTAACAGCTGGAGCGATACAATCCAATTCACCTAAAGTAGGTAATTGCTTAAAAAAATCGCAGTTGCTATCTATTTACCTAATAAAGCTCCCCCTCCTAACAGCTTTCTTCGCTATAAAAAATCTGCTCCATTGTATGAACTGAAGCAGATTTTATAAAGTTAATAGTTATTGCGAATTGTTTTTAAAGCTTTGGACCATTTAAGCAGTTGGTCGAGCATATCATTTACAGTTTTTGTATGCATTTCTGCTGGTTTGAACTTTGTCATGTTTTCAAAATCAGTGAAAAGAGATAACGCAGGGTGTGTCCGAACATCTGCCACCGCTAATTCTCCCAAAATCCCGCGTAGATGTTCAGCAGCACGTGCTCCTCCAACAGAACCGTAGCTGACAATGCCAGCCGCTTTATTATTCCAAACTTCTCTAGCTAAATCGAGCGCGTTCTTTAAAGCCCCTGTAATACTGTGGTTATATTCTTGCACAATAAAAATAAATCCGTCTAAACTTGCTAATTTTTCATTCCATTTAGCTACTCGAGGATCTACTGTATCAGATGTTGTCGTACCAAAAAAAGGCAAGTCGTAATCAGCGATATCAACGATTTCAAATTCCGCTTCTTCACGATTATCAGCTATTTCTTTTACCCATTTGCCAACTTGAGGACTTACTCGACCTTCACGTGTACTTCCTAAAATGATCCCAATTTTTAATTTCTCTGACATTGTAAGTTCCTCCTAATTATTTTTCTAAAAAACTCTTTATGATAACAATGTTGCCAATTTGTCGAAAAGTTATGATGTCGGAAAATGTAATTTTTATGGATAGATTTTGTCTTGATATTCACATCTATATGTCATGCTGTTTGTTCTTTCGTTCTTCCAAAATATCTTTAATCATTTCAATATGGGAAGACGCCCATGCCTTTTCCCTAAAATGAAGAAACAAAGCAAATGTAATACCTGTGATATAACAAACAATGAAAATCATCCAATTTCGCGTTCCTTCTTGAAACAGGATTTTCTGAAGATGCTCGGAAAAAATTAAAAATAAAAAAGGGATGGACGAAACAAAAATCGGAATCATGCCTGACCCATTTTCCTCTTTTACTAATCGATAGTAAATTAATTGCAACACATCGCTTTCAATTGACTCATAAAATTTTCGAACTTCATAAAGATCTTTTAAATATTTTGATTCATGAATGGCATCTTGATTTTCTTTAAGCCGCTTATAAATTTTGTGAGCGTCTCCACGAAAAATGTTCATCACTTCTCACCCCACAGCGTGAAATTTAGTGGGTTCACCATATTGTTTGCACTCCTCCTATTTGGACTACTTTTATTATTCTTCATCCTTTTAAAAATAAACTTTTCACAATTTTTACGAAATATTAGGCGTTTATCTGTTGTATATCAGTTTTATATATAATATAATTGTTATATATCACATAGGAGGGGATGGCCTTGTTGAGCAATAAAGAGCGTAAAAATATGGTTCAGTTTTTGGTGAAGTATTTTGGACTTGAACCAATTCAGCTTGTAAACATTTCTGATCGTATGTTAGAAGCTACGTATGATTTTGCGTATTCTCGATTTGAAATGGAAACGGATATTTAATGGCATGAACAAAGGGGTAAACATATAAGAGTCGTTTCTCATGGGAAGAAACGACTCATTTTATTTCATCCAAACATATCACTCTTCAATCTTTTCAAATTGTAATGTAAACAATTCAATTTGTCTGCCCCATTCAACGGCCATGTTGATTTCCGTCTCTTCATTTACATTTGTACATTCCCCACAAACATCTGTAATCATTAAGATCCCCTGATCATTTAATAAACCGATTTCAGTGGAAGAACCGGATGGTGTTTCTATACGATAGCCGATTTGTTTTGGAATTGGTTTCTTCCCGATGTATTCGATTTGAAGTATGGATGATTCCTGTTTTTTCTCCATTACCACTTCATAGACAACTCGCCAATTTTTCGTTTCACCGACAAAAGTCCATTCTTTCGTATTTTGGCATGCTGTAAGCACAATGAGAACAATGAAGACAAAAATTGCTCTTTTTATCACTTTGTCACCTCTTCATTCGTATTCCTATGAAATCATTTTGGATCTATGCATTAAAGAGAAAAATTTTGAAGGAATAGTTTCATTGAATTGACGCACGCTAAATTCAAGATTTTTGGGAGGTGATAAGGATGGCGAAGAAAAATAAGACGAGTTTTAAGAAAGATAAAAAGGAGAATAAAAGATCTAATCAACGGGAAGAATATTCAAAAGAGTTTAATCAAGTAATCCACAACAATCCTCCTGCTGAAGTAAGAAAACCCCGAAATACTTAATTTCAATGGGTACTAGCCCATAAAAAGAGCGAATGTAGAGAACGATTCGCTCTTTTTTGTAAAGGATGGATATTGATAATTGAAAAATTTAACATTCTCTTTAGAGAATTTTGCTAAAAAACAAAGCTCCAATTTTAAAATTCCTATTCGCTTCCTTCTATTCCTCTATTCATCGAAACTTTAGAGATTTTCCGCAAAATTTCTAACCCCTTAGCCAATTCATCAAAAGATGCATATGCGTATGAAAGTCGTATATGATGCAAGTCGTTTGCAGCATAAATATATCCGGGATTAATCAAAACCTTTTCATTCAACAGTTTTAAAAAGAAAGCTTTATTGACAATCGGCTGATGGAACCTAAGCCAAATATAAAAGCCCCCTGCTGACTTATTCCATGAGGCAATATCTTTAAACTCTTCTTCCAATATCTTTTCTACAAAGGCAACCCTCTCTTTTAGTTGATGTCGGAGCCATGAAACATGATTTTCATATAATTCCGTTGATAACCAGTGAGCCACAATTTCTTGTGAGAAGGAGCTAGACCCATAATCTGTTTGCATTTTAATATCGGCTAATCTCTGGATTACTTGCGTTGGCCCTACTACCCAACCAATGCGTAATCCTGGACTTAACGTTTTCGAAACGCTCCCGATGTATAGCACTTGTCCTGAAGAATCGAAGGATTTAATCGGCGGTGTCGGAGAATCAAATAATAATTCATGGTACACATCATCTTCCACAATCGGAATTTGCAAAGCATTGCACACTTCATACAACTGTTTCTTTTCTTCCACTGAAAAATTTATTCCTGTTGGATTATGCAATGAGGGAATGCAATAAAAAATAGACTGCCTTTTCTTTTTTAAAGATTGTAGGGTTTCTTGTAAATGCTGATTTCGCTGAACCGAGATCATTTGCATCCCCGCAGATTGAAATGGATGCACTGAAGTTAAATAAGATGGATCTTCATGAAATACGATTGAGCCTTCCTCTAACAAGCCAAGAGCAATTAATTGCAATGCTTGAAGTGCCCCTGAAACAATTAAGATATTTTCAGGAAAAGTATAAATCCCCCGCTTTTGTAAATATTCGCACAAAATCTTTCGCAATCGTTCATTCCCTAGAGGTGATGAATAGCCGATTACTTTCGCATCAAGAGAAATTGATTGAAGAGACTGCTTCAACTCTTTTGTCGGAAGTAATTCCGGTGACAACTCCCCTGTTCCAAGGCGAATGACGTCATCGTATTGCTCGTATTCATTAATCAATTGAATGGTATGAATGTTTGGTTTATGAATACTCGATTCAATATGTTGTTTCCAATTCGGTTGGGATTTGTTTAACAGGGCATTCCAAGAATGATTCGCCACATAGACTCCAGAACCCACTTTCGATTCCAATAAGCCATCCGCTTTTAATTCTTCTATCGCCTGTTGCACCGTGCTACGATTTACTTTCAATTGGCTCGCAAGTTTTCGTTGGGGTGGAATTTTTGTGCCAACCGTCCAATCTCCTCTTTCAATGCGAGACCGCATCCAATTGACAATTTGTTCTTGTAGGGTTAAATGGGAATTCCGTTCTGGTTTCCAGTCCAAAAAAATCACCTCTTTAAAATTGGATGGTGCAAAATCCATCCAATTGGTCGTTTTCTTTTAGTTATAACAAAGTATGATTGATTTAGAAAGCGGGGTGAAGAAATGGAACCACTATTACACGGAATCATTTTAGCATTTGGATTGATTTTACCTTTAGGGGTTCAAAATGTATTTGTTTTTACACAAGGTGCTATGCAGCCGAATCTTTTCCGCGCCTTTCCTGCGACAATTACTGCAGCGATGTGCGATACATTGTTAATTTTACTTGCTGTTTTTGGATTATCCGCAATTGTGTTGCAATTTGAATGGTTGCGAATAGGGCTTTTAATGGTGGGAGTCGTATTTTTGTTATATATGGGGTATGCCATTTGGAAAAGCAAACCAGCAATCACTGAAACAAACAACGCGTTGCCAGCCAAAAAGCAAATTATCTTTGCGATTTCCGTTTCCGTCTTGAATCCTCATGCTATTTTAGACATTATAGGTGTGATTGGAACGAGCGCGCTGAAATATGAAGATATCGAACAATTATTATTTACCTTAGCCTGCATCAGCGTATCTTGGATTTGGTTTGTTGGCCTAACCATAGCAGGGGGAGTCTTGAAAAAGTTAGATCGCTCCGGAAGGATTTTAATGATTTTTAACAAATGTTCAGCCATTTTTATTTGGGGCACTGCTATTTATTTAATGACTGATGTATTTGGCCAGCTCTAGTCTTTTCCAATGAAATGCTTAAGAATAGGTTTTCCTTTTTAATTAAATAAAGAGCCATTGCATTTACTTCTGACAAGCTTGTACAAAAAACAAATTATACCAATTAGCTATTTAAACTTTTCAATGTTATGAACATTATCCCACTTTACTTACAAACCTTTTTCATAATCCAAACTCGAAAATGCTATACCTTTCTCTCATTTTTGATGGATGCTCTTATAATAGAGAAAATTTTCTATATAATGGTTCACGTGACAAAAAATTTGAAAGGTTGTGAAAAAGTGGGTAAATTTCATTGGTTCGTTGTCACGCTCTTGGCAATGCTATTAGCAGCCTGTGGTGGAAATGAAGAATCAAAAAACCTTGAAGAAAATGCAGATGTAGAAGTAGACATAAACGAAGAAAAAAATGAAAAAGTAAACGGAGCAACTACATCTTTTGATGAAGTAAATAAACTCATTCAAGAAGCAACAGAAGGAAATATAGAAGTTGTATACACAAACGAGAGCGCAAATTATTCCCATGATATGAAAGGTTTTATTGTCGACGTTCCTGCCTATCAAATTGTGAAAGTCACTGATATGAATCGAGATTTTCTTATTCAATTTGATGACCAACAAGAAGGTTATATCATCATTGCTAAAACAATCATAAACAATACAACAGAGAAAGATATGTACTACAACCTCAATTTTAATATTCGTTTAACACACGAAACAGATTACATCCCATTTGACCTTACATTTTTAAGAAAAGAACTTTTCCCTCGCCCACAAAACGAACAAACACGTGCTTGGGCTCCAGGTGAAATAGCGGAAGGCTATGTCACATTCACTTTAACAAATGAACAATTTGAAGCTATATCTTCTGTAAAACCGAAGTTTGTCATTGAAGGTGGCGTATCTGAAAATGAGTCATTCAAAGAAAGCTTCCTTGATGATGCTGTGTTTGACTTCGTATATAGTGAAGAATATGCAAAAGAAGTTGGAAACGCACCACAATTTTACCCAGATCGTTTAACAACGGCAAACTGGGCTGATAAAGTAATGATTTTTGAAAAATCAAATATCAATGAAACAAAACAAATTGACAATGTAATCATTACGTTAGATGGTGTTCAATATACAGAAGTCATTCCAACCGCTGGCAATGAAGAACGTTTCCGTAACTTTGGCGATAGCGGTGTCGTGGCAATTACGGTGAGACTTTTGATCGATAACCAATCCAGTGAAAAAGTTAATATTGATCAAATTGGTTCAAAATTAAGAATCGATGATAACCGCGGTACAGCTATTGCTAGCGGCATGGTGGAACCTTCTGATGAAAGAGAAGTGCAACCAGGAGAACAAGGCGTTAAACATCATGTATTTCTTTTTAGAAAAGATGAATTTGAAATTTTCAAGAGATTTGATTTAGAATTTGGTCCATTCACAAATGATGAAGGAAAAGATCAATTTAAAGGAAAGACAGTTACTTTTACATTACCAAGATAAACAAAAAAACACCACGTATCGATGCGTGGTGTTTTTTAAAGAGGTTATACACCTGTAGAGACATCAAAAGGTACAAACTCACCATTTATATATGCTTCTAAATATTCAACCTTTGTAGAGTCCTTTGTTACCTTAAACACATGTTTTCTTTCTGTATTTTGCTCTTCTTGTTCATCAAGCTTTACAATTAGTGTAGTCCCGTTCAATTCTAAATCTGCTTCTACATTTGCAGTAGATGAATAAACAATATAAAAAACATTCCCTTTCGTATTCAATATTTGGAGCTTAGCGTATTCATCTATTCTCTCTTGCACTTTTTTCGGAACAACCTCTAATTCACTTATGCTGAATTGAGATGTCTGACACGCTGCTAAAAACATCAGCATAAAAATAAATACATATTTCTTCATCTATTTCTCTCCCCCTATTTCATTGATTCTACAAAAATTTTCCATCACCTCTTAGATGACTTAAATGCTTAGAAAAACGCAATAACTTCGTCAGATTTGTACTTGAACTCTCTATTCATAGTGCTAAAATCTATAAATAAACTACACATAGTTGGGGGTCTTTTTTTCATGAAACTTAACGAAAAAGAATTAGAAATACTTGGAGTGTTAGAGAAAGACGCTCGAATCGAAACAGCAGACCTTGCAAAAATGGTGGGCTTAAGTATAGAAGAAACAGAATCCATTCTAAAAAAACTTGAGAGTGATCAAGTCATTGTTAAATATTTAACAATGATTGACTGGACAAAAATCGATGAACATCAAGGCGTTCGAGCAATGATTGATGTGAAAGTAACCCCTAAACAAGGCGTTGGCTTCGATGAGATTGCTGAAAAAATTTATCGTTATGATGAAGTGCAATCTGTTTATTTAATGTCCGGTACTTATGACTTATCCGTTATTGTTGAAGGCAATACTTTAAATGAAGTGGCAAATTTTGTATCACAAAAATTGTCTACATTGGAATCTGTCGTATCAACAACAACTCATTTCATCTTGAAAAAATACAAACATGATGGAATTATTTTAGAACAAGAGAAAAAAGATAAAAGAATTGTGGTGTCATAAATGAAGGCAACAAAAAGTACATATATTTCCAGAACAGTTAGAGAATTAAAACCCTCAGGTATTCGTCGTTTTTTTGATTTAGCTGCAGGAATGGAAGGCGTCATCTCCCTAGGTGTTGGTGAACCTGATTTCGTCACTCCTTGGCATGTTCGAGAAGCGGCGATCCGTTCCATTGAAGAAGGATATACTTCCTATACACCGAATGCGGGTCTTCTAGAACTACGCGAAGAAATCACAAATTATGTAAAAAACCGTTATCATGTGGAGTATTCCCCTTCCGAAGTCATTGTCACAGTGGGGGCAAGTTCAGCAATCGATACAGCGATGCGCACGATTATCGATCCAGGCGATGAAGTTATTGTTGTAGAACCCTGCTTCGTATCATACAGCCCTACCGTCACTCTTGCAGGCGGCATCCCAGTCCCAGTGCAAGCGTTAAAAGAAAATGACTTTAAAATTTTACCAAGTCAAATTGAAGCAGCAATCACGCACAAAACGAAAGCGATGATTATTTGCTTCCCTAACAATCCTACAGGGACGCTCTTAAATAGAACAGAGTTAGAAGCTCTTGCGGAAATTGCCAAAAAATATGATCTACTCGTGATATCGGATGAAATTTATGCCGAACTTACATATGATGATTCCTTTACAAGTATGGCCTCTCTCCCTAGTATGCGGGAAAGAACCATTTTAGTGAATGGATTCTCAAAAGCCTTTGCCATGACAGGTTGGCGACTAGGTTATGTATGTGCACCGGAAGAAATTGCAAGTGCAATGTTGAAAGTTCATCAATATGCATTGATGTGTGCATCAACAAATTCACAATATGCCGGTTTGGAAGCGTTGCGCAATGGACAAGGCGAAGTGGAGAAAATGGTGAAAAGTTATCGTCTCCGCCGTAATTTCATTGTGAATTCCTTTAATGAAATGGGGCTTACTTGCCACATGCCAGGAGGTGCTTTCTATGCCTTCCCTTCCATTGAATTAACTGGACTCAGTTCTCAAGAATTTGCAGAACGATTATTGTTAGAACAAAGCGTTGCCGTTGTACCAGGTGATGTCTTTGGCGAAAGCGGCGAAGGCCATATCCGCTGCTCTTACGCAACATCAATGGAAGAATTAAAAGAAGCAATGAAACGAATTAAACACTTTATTGATTCGTTGTAATATTAGACTTGATTTGTACAGGCTGTTAAGGTTGCTTAGCAGTCTGTTTTTTTATTGAACATGATAACTTTGGCGAAATACTTGCAACTTTATTTTAAATATTCATTTCTTCCCTTCCTTCTCCCTCCAAAAAAACAGGACATTTGCAACTTTCTCTTTTTTCATTTCCTTGCTACACTCCTTTATAACAAAATCTATTTTTTGAAATTTTTTACTGAGGTGATTCATTTGAAATACAAGTTATTTAGTAACTTATTGTTGTTTTCAATCATCCTTCTCGCCGCTTGTTCTACCACCAATGACGACGTTCCTGCAACGATAGAAGCCAAACCTGACACCGGATATGGTAAAACCTTTCAAGAACTCAGAATTGGCAACCTATTAAACTTTGATTTCAAATTAAATAATGCGGATCAAACGTGGGTAACGATTTGGGTGGAAAGTTATCAGGATGGAAAACAAAAAGAACAATCGGCCGCTCAATTGGCTTATGGATTAAGCCCTAACAAAACAGAGCAGGGTCCTTTAGGAATCGGTATGTTTGAAACCGTCGATGGATCATATCTATTTATTTATTCCAACAACATCTCATTGAAGCCAACAAAAATTGATATCCCCAATTCCGAAAACATCATTAGCGAATGGAAATATGCTTTAAATGAAGAAACATTAGAATTAAATCAGTCCTATCTATTAGGAGTATATCGAGCATCAGAAAATGAAATGGCAGTTTACGATTTACAAGATGAAAAAGAAGTCGAACAAATGATTCAAGACTCTAAGTATGTCCTACTAGTGAAAATGAAAATTGAAGAACATGAAGATTAAAATTGAGGGTGATAAATAACTTCTGTAAAGGAGTTGAAAATTTGGATAATATTGTATCAGAAATTTTATTTTCCATTTATGTCATCATCATGATTATTACTTCTATTGTTTATTTACGCCAATTAGAAAAAGCACGAAAACACCGAGCGTTGACTGCTTTTGAACGGACGATGTATATCCTAATTCAAGTTGGCTATTTGTTATTTGCGGCTAGCCTGCTTATTTTTGTATTTACTTAGACGTGAAAAAGCCTGATCTAAAAGTCCAAAACTTTTGGATCAGGACCGACTCCTTATGATGAATATTTCTCTCCTTATAGTAATCACATCTAGCATACCGCCTTGTCAAGCGGAAGTATCAGTCAAAAAGTGTGCGTTTACGGAGCAACAAGTTCCCCTTCAACTAGCCATTTGTAGTTTTTTACTTCTTCTCCTGTTGTTGTTGTAAAGTCCACCATGTAGACAGGTCCTTCTTCTGCCGTTTCAATCGTTGCCGATGCACCTCTCATGCCTGGTATATGTTCTGTATTAATTACCAATTCCCTACCAGGTTCCATTGGATCTCCACTTGCTCCTTCTAACTCCTCATGAATCACCCATTTATAATGTTTTACTTCCTCACCGCCATCTGTTGGTCTAAAAGATACAGAGTAAGCCGTTGTATCATAAGCTCCGACAACTACTCCTTCTGCTCCTTCCATGCCATCCATATGGTTTGCATAAATTTTTACTTTACTGCCAACTGGGAAGGCTGGATTGTCTGCCACTTTTAAGTCTAACGGTACTTTTCCAGAACGATCTTCAATGGCATCTGCTTGTTTCGTTTCTACTTGTTCTTCAGAAGTTTGTTGATTTTCCACTTTATTCTTGTCTATTTGTTCAGATGTATCTCCACATGCTACAACAGTGAATAAAAAAGATAGTAAAAATAATGTAAAAGCCCAATTTTTTTTCATGAAAACCCTCCCCTGCTTTTTATTATTAGGTTTGTCAATTTTCATCTTTATATACATAAATCTGCCTAATTGAACCCTAATTCAAACGCTTTTGAAACCAATTGGAAAAAGAATCGTAATTATGAATAAAAAGGGGAGGATGGATATGGAAACAAAAAAATGTTTTAAATGCGGAGGAACGGAATTTGCAGAAGGCACAGACTACATGCCAATTAAACCAAACCTCATGTCGATGAGTGGTGCAAATAAAATTTACACATTTTGTTTACATTGTGGAGAAGTAGATTCCATACGAATCGAAAACACAACGATTTTCAAAAAAAAATAGGGGCTTTCCACCCCTCTCGCTTTCTTTAGCTTTTAAAAATCTCTCTCCTACAGTAGTCGAAACAAGTTTGCACAATCCTCGTCGCAAAGGGGACATCTCAATATGACTTTTCAGACGGCCCCATGATAACTACTTATTGCACTCTTGCTATAACCGTTTTAAAAATGCCAAATCCCTTTAATTGAAGAACGAGCTTTTCTTTCATAGCAATAGGAGTTTGTACATAAACAGACAAGTCATCTATGGTAAACTCTCGATAGTTTTGCACATTCTTCGGTTTTCTTGGCAACACAACGAGCTCTTGGATATCTGGAGCACAACACCCTTTCACTTCTAACAATTGCACCGTTAATTGATTCCCCTTTGAACGAATCCAGTCTTTTACACCCTCATGGATTTCTACGTGCATGTTCCTCCCCCGTTTCGGTCAAATTTTTTCTTTATCATATATGATGCAAAAGATGAAGAAAATACTTTTGTTTAGGAACAGCACTTTACATTGAGAATCACACATAAACCGCAAGTCGAACGAAAACGACTTCCCTCCACTTACTCGATTCAAGTGCAATTGAAATTCATGAATTCAGGGAAACCTATCATGTCGCTTTTTTATTAACGATTTCTTTTCCAAATAAAAAACTGATAAGAAAAATTCCTATCAGTTTTCCAAATGTTCTTGATGGTCCTGTTTGTTTTCATTTTCGTAGGCTATTAATGCGACACCAAGTTTATGCTCCAGCGCCTTAATTTCTGCCAACTGTTCTTCCGATAAGTGTGCGTATTGCCAATCCTCCATATTTTTCACCTCACAAAGAGTATGGTCAAAAAAAGAAAAAAATACGCTTCTTCCTTTTTATTTTGACCTTATACCGGGCACATCATCTTATACTCATACCATTTCTTCTACTCTTTATAGAATACAAATCCTTTTCGATATTTTTTTGCTTCATATAAAGCTTGATCAGAATTGGATATAAGCGTCTTTACATCAATGCCGTCTTGAGGGAAGATGGCAATACCGATGCTCGAAGTGACGACTATCGATTGATCCTCTATTTGATAAGGAACTTGAAAGGCTTTTTGTAACCTCGTTGCAATTTCAACAAGGGTTTGTTTTCCACGGATATTTTTAATTAAAATCAGAAATTCGTCGCCACCAATGCGGCAAAGGACATCTCCTTCACGCACATTCTTTTTCAACCGATCGGCAAATTTTATTAATAATTGGTCCCCTACTTCATGGCCGAGAGTATCATTCACCTTTTTGAAATCATCCATATCGATAAACATAACACCGAACATGCCATTATTTCTTCTTGCTTCTTCTACGACTTTTTTCATTTCTTTTGTAAAATAACGCCGGTTCGTCAGTCCTGTTAACGGATCGTGGTACGCAAAATATTTTAACTGTTCCTCATAGTGTTTCTTCTCGGTTACGTCTCTCACTACAAGCTGATTCACATATTGCCCTTCAAAAAACACACGCATCATTGTAATTTCCGCCCACAAAACTTCCCCATCGACCCGCTTCATTTTCTCGAGTACTGTTGTTTGAATTCCTTCTATTAATAACTTTCTAATCGAAAACTGTTGCTCCGTATGAATCAATTGCCATACAGACATACCTAATACGTCTTTTTTGGAACGAGCGCCAATCAGGTCCATGCCAGTTTGATTGATGTAGATGACAGCATCATCTTTTATCATAAAAACCGCATATGGAAAAAACTCCAATAAATTGCGGTAACTTTCTTGATTCGATTCGAGTTTCCGTCGAATTTCCATTTGCTCTGTAAAATCTTTATACGTACCAACCGCAAGGACATTGCCTTCATTTACTGCACCATAGGAAGCTAAAATATCTAATACTTTTCCATCTTTTCGTTTTCTTTTCGTCATATAATAGGGAACATTTTTTCCGCTTTTTAAAGTATTCAATAGTTGTTGAAATTCTTCTTGGTCTTGCTCCTGAAAAACAAGTAAATGATTAGGAACTTGCCAATCTTCCTCCGCACACCCAAGAATCTTTGCGAAAGCAGGGTTTGCCATTAACACTTTCCCATCATAATCAACAGTAAATAAGGCATCATTGGAGTTATTCCATACGAGTTCCAATACATCAGGATCTACAGATTGTTTAAAATCCATTCCATTCTCTCCTTTGAAGGATAAAAAAAGGGTCTCAACATGAGACGCTCACTTCTGTTATTGTCAGAAAACCAAGATGAAACTATACATTTTCATATTGTATTACTTCGGCCTTTCGATTAAAAATATATTGCCTATCGTAGCATATTTCGGACCTGCTAATCGGCTGATAGGATTGAGTTCTCTTGTTTTAATATATGAATGGTCATAGATTTTTTCATCTAAATGCACGAGCACAATTTCACCTATAAATAAATCGCAGCTCGGCCCTTCACCATTGATGCCCCCTAAAGGAATCCCTTTTACCAGTTTACATTCCAATCGCACTTTCGCTTCTTCTACTCCCGGAACACTTACCATTTCACTTTCTACTGGAGTTAATTTTGCATATTCCAGTTCACTTTTATCACTTGGTAAGTTTGCCGATGCCAAATTAAATTTTTCTATATTTTCATGATCCGCAACATGCACAACAAATTCCTGCGTATTGTAAATATTTCGAGCAGTGTCTTTCATTTTTCCATCTTTTCGTTGTACAGAAATCGAAAGCATCGGTGGGTTGGCTGAAACGATATTAAAATAGCTAAAAGGTGCTCCATTGACAACGCCTTCAGTGGACATCGTCGTAACAAAGGCAATCGGTCGAGGAATAATCATACCAGTAAGTAAAGTATCATTCTCTCTTTCACTTATTTCTTTTGGATTAATGGAAAGCATGCATAAGTCACCTTTTCTAAAAGATTGTCCGGCCCACTACAGCCTTCTTGATTTATTTTATTACATGATAATTAAATATTTTCCTCAATATAACTTTCGAATGGGGAAAATATTATTTTTTCAGAAATGTCGCGGGACTGACGATGGAAAGAGTTTGTTGAGGATTGGTTTAAGATCCATCCCCTTAATTAATAAGAGTCTTGGGGACTTAAATTGGGCACTTGTGCAAACAATGAATACGAGGGCTTCTTCAATAAAGGTTACATTCAAAATAAAGAATTGAGGTTAAATGAGGATTTATGGGAATGGACTTATGCAAAAGTCGTTTAAAGGAGAGAAAGGCACTTTGTCATGGAAATTGTGAGGAAAATGGCAACGTTTGTAATCACTAAGCAGACAACAATTTTCAACGTTCCATTTCCCCCACTACTAACACTTTAGAAATACACGACCGTCCAGACGACGGATGTTATAAAGTAGGTAATCGCAAAGGGAGTTAGTTTCGGGACAAACTTTACAAACACCACAAACAGCACTGCACCAATACACAATAATAAAACCCACGGATGAACATTCAGCACATTGACCGTAAACATGTGCACAAATGTCGCAACAAATGCAGCACTAAATGCTTTTAATAATAAGATGAGTTCTTCTTTTTGATGCGTTGACAAAACAATCCCTCCCCTCTTACCCCCAATGTATTATTTTCCACAGGAAATAGAACTCTGTTTACAGAAATTCCAATCATTCGTAATTTTTTCGTGCGTATCTTCTAGAAGCTGTGTGGAGTATTGAGAAGATAATTGAATACGGATGAAGTAAACGGTCGGTATGCACTAACATTTGAATGCATTTTCCAAAAAGATTGTGAAATGATTTGATCTTTTAATCGCCCTTGAGTGCTACACTCTTTTTGCAACAGGAGAAATGGAATGTAAAGTTGGTGGGATGATACACTTTGATGATGGGAAAGAACGACCTATATCGCTAACGTTAGAATTGCCAAAACAATTTTCTTCACGTGAAATAGTGGATTTAATTCATTAGATGATGTGGAACAAGGAGGCATCATGACATTACCCATAAACAGCTATCGATGCTAAATATACTAGTCCAAATGGGGAATCGCGAACCTGTTCAATGGCAAAATAGCGCAAAAGAATTACAGGATATGTACGGAACATTGTTTCAAAAGTAAATAAAAATAAGGCAATCAACAAAACGTTGGTTGCCTAAATACCTATAGCGAACAAATTACGAAAGTAGTTCCCGCAACTCTATTGTCATGGCTTCGACAAGTTCAGGTCTTCCATGGAACTGAGCAGGTGTATTTTGAAACAATTCAATAAACCAGTGATCGTCTTTTCTCACCGCTACAACTGTATGATGAGCATTGACGGAAGTTTCAATATCCGATTCTCCAGGCGGGACCATCCCAGCAATCGCACGTAAGAAGGCAATATCGCTTCCTAAAAAACGAATATCCTTCACCTTCGTTACATAAGGAGCCGTTGGATGACTTTCAAAAATAGGCGCTAAATGCGAGAGGATTTCTTCCTGTCCAATCGCCATACTTCCATCAAATCCAATCTGCACCCCTTCTTCTCCAAACAAAGCAGCCATGCCTTCTGCGTCCCGTCGATTCCATGCTTCAATCCATTGTTCATATAGTTTTTGGATTTCTAGTTTACTAGACATTTCTTTCCCTCCCCTAAAGCAGCAAACACTACTCAGTGTACGCATTTCCCATGCTTTGATATAACAGCACTTCTACCACGTACAAAATACTGCTATGGTTTGATAATACTCGAAAATCAATAATTTTTCGATAAAAATTGAGGATTTGTTAATAGCACTGTAAAGAAATACAATGAATAAATTTTAACTTAACATATAGTGATGATAGTAATGTATATCTGTCAGTATCGTTGAGCAATTTAAAAAAACAATTTTATTATATGAATCAATTTCATCAATCATAGTCTGAAGTATAGAGTACCCCTATACTAAAAACTTTGTTTTTTTAATTATGCAACTTGGTTTTGTTGCTGTAATAAAGCATTGATTCGATCAACTGCTAGTTTGCAGGTATTATAAATTAACGTCACCAGATTGAAATGCATTTTTGCTTTCTTTCCTGTACGATGACGGACATTGTTTAATTGAAAGTATTCCTTTAAATAAGCGTTAACGCGTTCGACTGCTGTACGTTCTTGATAAAGCTGTTTCCATCGTTCTGTCCCACGTGCTGGATAGGTAAATTTACGGATATCTATATCACATTTGATTTTGAAAACTTTTTGGCAAAGGGTGTCTTCTCGTAATGGGCAAGTTGCACATTCCTTTGGACGTGTGAATTTTAATGTATTGTACTTAGCGTCAAAGCTGTCATATTGGTAACTATGTTCACGCACACAGGTTGGACGAAAATGTTCATCGAATCCTATATATTCTCCTTCTCGGCGAACGTTGTAAGGAATCACGACTCGCATGGACTGTGATACGGCTTGACGGTAAATAGGTTCAACATCATAACCAGCATCAAATATAGCGATTGTAAATTGACCGTTTCCTAAGTGATGAAGTTTTTTCAATAATGGAATCGCAGCTTTACAATCACTTAAATTACCTGAGGACATCAAACGAGTGATGATATATTGACTTTTCGTCGAAACAGCTAAATGGGCTTTATAACCAAACCAGAATGTATTTTTTCCTTTACTATTCTTTTTCACACCCCATTTTGGCTCAATCGGTACATCCTTCCAAAGGGTTTCTAATGGGATATCCAGCTGTTCTTTCAGTTCTTTTTCATAGGTTGATTGATTTCCTTTTTTCTCTACTTGTTCGGCTAACCAAACAGCTCGTTCAGCTTTAGTTTTACGACCACGTTTTTTAGGAGTTTTAGGTGCTTTCTTTTCTGATGGTGTGAAAGCATCACGAGCTTCAAAGTGACTCGCATCGATGGCGACATGTTCATCATTTAGAAAGCCTTCCAACATCGCTGTTTTGATGAGTGTATCGTTCATTTTATCTAGCACATCTGATTCACTAATGACTTGAATCATGCGTGAATAAGAGCTTTCAGATGGTACGACATCAGACACAAGGAATCCACAGTCGAAACGAAATAAAGGATCATGGACCAAACGTTTGACTAAATCCTTCATTGTTGGAATTCGTTCGACAATACGAATAATCAGCGATTGAATCATTGCACCATCATTCCATTCACGTGGCGTGGTGCACCTTTCAATGTCTTTTTAGAAAACAATTGAAATATAGGCTGAATGTCGATTGCACTAAAAATGGCATCATAACGATGGGAACTTTCCATTTCTAATAATTGATGGATGTCAAAAAGAGAAATTTGTTTTACAATAGTCATAGGGTACTCACCTCTTTCGTATGGTTTGTTTGGTTACCTACCATTATAACGAAATTTGGGGAGGTACCCATTTTTTATTGTCTTGAATCCCTTGAAAATCAAGGGGTGAGAATTATGAAGTTAACTCATATGTAAACACAACACTGTTTTATTCTACTATCTAATATTAATATCTCAATATTCATTTAGTATAATTAAAATATTATTTACTAAAAAATTTAAAGGTGATAATACTTATGAAAAAGAAAGTCCATGTAGTAGGAGCAATTATTGAAAATGAAAGAAATGAAATTTTTTGTGCTTTAAGAGGGCCTGAAATGACTTTACCAAACTATTGGGAATTTCCAGGCGGAAAAATAGAGGAGAATGAAACACCTGAACAAGCTTTAGCTCGAGAAATTAAGGAAGAATTTAATTGTTTAATAAAAGTAGGGCAGAAGGTTGAAGACACAACCTACGAATATGAAAAAGTAATTGTTCGTTTGGAAACGTATATGGCGAAACTAATCAAAGGAGAACCTATAGCACGAGAACACGCTGAAACTAAATGGGTTTCTCGTAAAGACATTGAAAAACTCAACTTTGCTCCTGCAGATATACCGGCTGTTAAAAAGATAGCAAGAGAACAATTGTAAATAATGTGGTGGTAATGAAATGAATCAACAACAATTATTAAAAAAAATCGAAAATTCCCTATACAAAGGATTCATTGATAAAAATAAACCCGTTACTGCTCAATTCAAACCGAAACTACTAACAAACAAAAAACAAGAAACTGTTTTGTCAACTTTACTACAAGAATTAAAAACATGTAAAACGTTTTATTTTTCTGTTGCCTTCATTACTGAAGGTGGTCTTGCTACATTAAAAACAATGCTTTATGACTTAAAACAAAAAGGTATTAAAGGTAGGATTCTTACCTCTACTTTCCTAAATTTTAATCAACCAAAAATGTTTAAAGAATTATTAAAACTAGAAAATGTTGAAGTGCGAATAACAAACGAGAAAGATTTTCACGCAAAAGGTTACATATTTGAACATCAAGACTATTACTCCCTTATAGTTGGTAGTTCTAACTTAACCGATAGAGCATTAAAAACGAACTACGAATGGAACGTTTTTTTAACGTCTTTAGAAAATGGGGAAATTATCAATCACTTTAAAAATCAATTTGAAGTTGCTTGGAATGAAGGAACTCAACTAACGAACGAATGGATTAATGATTACAAACAAATTTACCAATTAAAACCTTTTGTTTCTTCAAAATCTTCAAATGTTCTAGAGCTGAACACAACATATTTAACTAATTCTTTAGCTGAAAGCCTATCAATTAAACCAAATAAAATGCAATCGGCTGCATTAAAGGAATTAAAAAAATTACGAGAAACTGGTGCAAAAAAAGGATTAATTATCTCTGCAACTGGTACAGGAAAAACCTATTTGTCTGCTTTTGACGTCCGAAATTTTGCACCAAACAGAATGTTGTTTATTGTACATCGAGAACAAATTTTAAAGAAAGCCATGCAAGATTATAAAAAAATCCTTGGTGGACAAGAAGAAGATTTTGGTATACTTTCAGGAAATTCAAAAGATATAAATGCTAAATACTTATTCGCCACTATTCAAACAATTTCAAAAGATTCTTATCTCAAACTATTTGAGCAAGACTATTTTGATTATATTTTAATTGATGAAGTACATAAAGCCGGAGCAGCATCTTACTTAAAAGTAATTAATTATTTTACTCCTAAATTTATGCTTGGTATGACAGCAACGCCTGAACGGACAGACAATTTCAATATATATGAATTATTTGATTACAACATTGCTTACGAAATACGATTACAAGCTGCTTTAGCAGAAGATATGTTATGCCCTTTCCATTATTTCGGTGTTATTGACTATGAAAAAAATGGAGAATTAATTGACGATACTTCCGATCTAAGAAAACTTATATCTAATGAAAGAGTTCATCATATTATTGAAAAATTAAATTACTACGGTTATTCCGGTGATAGCGTAAAAGGACTTATGTTCTGTAGTTCAAAAGAAGAGGCTCACAATCTTTCAACGGCTTTAAATGCTAGAGGCTTAAAAACAATTGCACTAACTGGGGATAACACACAAGAAGAACGTGAGAAAGCAATCGAAAAATTAGAAAAAGGCGAATTAGAATACATAGTAACTGTAGATATATTTAACGAAGGTATAGATATCCCCTTCTTAAATCAGATTGTTATGCTTCGTCAAACTCAATCAAGCATTATTTTTATTCAGCAATTAGGTCGCGGTTTACGTAAACATCCATCGAAAGACTATGTTACAATTATCGACTTTATTGGAAACTATAAAAATAACTATTTAATTCCTATTGCTTTATCAGGAGATCAATCATTAAATAAAGATAATATTCGACGAAAAACTGTTAATACTGATTATATCAGTGGAGTTTCTACCATTAACTTTGAAGAAATTGCAAAGAAACGCATTTTCGAATCCATAAACAATACAAATTTATCAACATTAAAAATGTTACGAGAAGCCTATATGGAATTAAAAAATCGTATTGGTAGAATCCCAACCTTATATGATTTTATTCTACAAAACTCAATAGATCCTGAAGTGATCATTAAATCTTCTGATAACTATCACTCTTTCTTATTAAAAATGAAAGAAGATGTACCGAATCTTTCCGATTACGAACAATCTGTACTTACAATGATTTCAAAAGAATTTATTAATGGAAAAAGAATTCATGAAATCATTTTAATTGAATTGTTACTGGAAAGTGATTCCGTTTTAAAACAAAATTATATTAAGAAGTTAAAAGAATTCGGTACTTATGTTGATGAAGCAACAATTAAATCTGTAGAAACAATTTTTTCATTGAAATTCTTTACACAAAAAGATATTGAAAAGTACGGTTTAAAACCAATTATTGAAATAGAAAACGGAAAATATACTTTTAATAATGATATTCAAGAATGTCTACGTAATAATTATTTTAGAGAATTAATTGAAGATATTGTGAGATGCGGATATATTAAGAACCAAAAATATGATAAAACAAAACCCTTAACTTTATATGAAAAATACTCCCGACGTGATGCATGTAGGCTATTAAATTGGCCTCATGACGATTCATCAACAATATATGGTTATCGAGCAAAATACAATACCTGTCCTATATTTGTAACATATCACAAGAAAGATAATGTGGAATCAAGTCAAGCATATGGGGATGAATTCCTCTCTCCAGAACTGTTTCGATGGTTTACTCGTAATCGTTTGACTTTGAACTCTAAAGAAGTGAAAAATATTTTATCTTACAAAGAAACTGGAATGAAAATTTATCTATTTATAAAAAAAGATGATGGAGAAGGAACAGATTTTTATTATTTAGGTGAAGTAAATATTGATGATAACAGTGCAAGAAATGATACAATGATGGACGATAACGGTAAAATCCTCCCGGTTGTTTCAATGAATTTGATTTTGGAACAACCAGTTAAGTATGATATTTATCATTATTTAGTGGAAGAATAAAATCTTAAAAAAATTAAAAGAGACATTTAAAAGGATTAAAACTCTTTTAAATGTCTTTTTGTTGTTTTTGACAAGTAAAATATGGCTCTTACGTTCTTTTAATAAATGCATTAATAATAATCAATGATTTAGATATTAAAATGTTCTATTTAAGTCACTAAGTTTACGTAAGATCCATTTTTAGTTTTGCCATAAACAACATTATTCAAGTGCTTTTTAATAAAAATTTTAAACAAATTGCATTGCATTATTAATATTATTTACCTGCATCTTTACCGCTAAATATGCTGTTTCTTCTATTATTCGAGTAATCAACTTTTCTGCCTCTATACGTTCTAATTCAAATTCCTTATCGCTATCACTCTTTTCAATTTTCATAAGAGCTGCCGCAATTAAAAAACTATTCATGTAAAGTTGAGTGATGAATTGGTTTTGAACTAATGCTTTTTTTGTTCCTGTTGTACCTTCTTCAGTCATAATTTGTTCTAATACAGAAGAATTCATATTAATATAAATTGCCCCTACAGGTTGGTCTTCTAAACCGGGTTCTAAGTAAACAATTTTAGATTTCCCCTCTTCTTCATCCCAACTCATGTCTTCCCAAGTTTTGTATTGTTCTTTTTCTTCATCTGATTTATCAAGAGCGTCAATTGATTCCTGATCTTTAAATACCTGAATTAAAGCTGGAAGCTCTAACTTCTTGTTTCCTTTTTTAGTGCTCTTTTTCTCTTTTTTTACAGGGTCAATAAATTTCACTAAAACTATATGTGTGAATTCATTCTGTTCATCTTTCATATTTAGTTCAATTGCCACTTCTTCACCAACATTTACTACACTTTCTTTAGCTTCGAGTTGTATATTCATTTGCCCATTTTTCAAAGAACTTCGTTTAATTGTAAATGCTTCACCAAAATCTTTATTGTCCCCGATTTGATTTCCATCATTTTCTTTTTCATCTTTTTCCCTGTTTTTTATTCTAATTGAAAATTCACCTCTAGCCTCATCTCTAGTAAAATAGTTATCACAAGCATCTGTGATTACCTTAAGGGACAGTCTCCCGTTAATAGGAACTGTTTTTACTGTTTCATTCCCATCCTCAACATCCATATTATTTACTTTCATATAAGTTGGAAATTCTTTTAATTGGATTTCGGGCTTTTCTTTTTTACTACTTGAAGAAGTACCATTATTTGCAGCTCCAAGTACATCGTCTTTAAAGAAATTTTTTAACATACTATTTTGAGCGTTTTTTCCTAATAAACTTTCAAATAATTTTTTCGTACTAGAACCTGATACTTGTTTTGTTGCTCTTTCTCGATTCAACTTATCTAGTTCTGGATTTTCTTTTAAGAAAGATGTAACTTTATCAATAAAATATTTACTATGTTCTGTTTTACGAATTGTTTCCCTATTTGCCATAAAGAAGCCTTCATCTAAAAAAGACCTAGATAAATTTGTACAATCAATAGTCACTAATAATGTATCTTTTATCAACTTAAATCCTAAATCTTTTGATATGTATGTAGTATTTAATGAATATTGAACTTGACCGTTCATGAGAAAAACAACTGGCGTTTTTCCTCTAACGTCTTCTATATCTTTTTTATTTTCAAATAAATAAATATCTATTAGAGCTTTTCCAAATATCGTATCTCTTAATTCATTATTAATTGATTCATATATAGGTGTTATTTTTCTCTTTTCTTTTGAGTTTTCCCCATCTTCCTCCACTTTCTTTTTAAGAATTGTTCCAGCACCGTAAGCGGTATTCATGACGTATCCTTTTTTTCTATTCTTTACCACTTCATAATCTTTTCTTGTTTCATATACATTAATCGGGAATGCCGGAAAATATAAGAGTCTGTTGATTTCTTCTTTAAGACCTTGGAAAGATTGAGACTTTGAAGGTAAATCATAGTTATACATTTTAATGATTGTACCTTGTTTAAAACTAGACTCTTTAATTCCATTAATCACTTCAATTGTTTCGTCATCTTCTAAAGTAAAGCGAGCAATTTTCCCGTCAATGACAAAATATTCGTACCAAGTATTTTTATATTTATTTAATTCTTCTTCATTTCGTTCATGTTTTCGGACAAGGGTAAATCCAACTTCTTTACTGTTTGGGTCAATGCCGGTATGTCTTCTCGAAACAATTAATTGATATTTATGCTTACCGCAAAATACTACCGCCCCTGTGGAGCCCATATTAAACTTTCCTTGCACAAAATGAATACTATTTTTATTTCCTCTTTGAAGAGATAAGAGAGTATTTTCAAAGTTATCTGGGTGCTGCCCTTCACCATCATCTACGGTAATGACGTTAACACTATCTTTTGAACCATCAGTAAATACGTGTACTCTAGTGTTTTTTAATTCATCTGGAGTAAATAATGTTTTTACTGCTTCTTCCATTGATTTTGGAGCTTTATCACTAGAAGGATCAATTCCCTTCTCTAAGCACTTTCTTGTTAGAATTGCATCGATGGAATTAGTAAACTTTTCAACCAGTGCTCCCATGGATGTGGATTGCTGATTTTCAAAAGATGAATAATTTCCGGTTGTTCCACCATAAGGCAACCAATTACTCGGATTTGATAGAATAGGAGAATTGTCAATTATGTCTTTTACTTCTTCCTCTGATTTGGCATGTAATAATTGTAATAGTAACTTTCTCAACAAAACAACCTCCCCTTGTATTAATAAAAAACATACAGTTTAACCTATTTCTAACTTATGTCTTCTAGGCACAAATTACCTCTTATTATAAATATACTACAACATTAAATTATAAGTTATTACATTTTTTGTGAATTAAGTTATTTAATTGTAAATAAATAGATTTATTTGCATAAAAAACGTTGAATATTCTAGAAGCAAAAAGAATATCCAACGTTTTTTTATATTTATCCCACAACTAAAATTTCTGTTACTCGATTCCTACTTTTAGATTCTGCAGCAATTTGTCTTGGTGCACTTATGCGATAAATATTAAATCCTTTATATAAATCGTCAAAAAAATCGTCAGATGGATCTGTATTATGCGGGTCGGAGTTACTTAATGAAAAACGAATTCCTTGAATATAGAGTTGCATGCAAAATTGTGCTAAAGCTACTTGGTCTTCATCATTAAAACCATTATGATCATAAGCAGTAAAGGAAGACGTATTTGTTATCGGTCTATATGGCGGATCAAAATACACAAATGTATTCTTTTTTAAATAATCTGCAGTTTGTCTATAATCCCCATGAACAATAGTTGTTTTCTGTAACAATTCATAAACTTTTAAAATATTTTTATCGTCATAAATTTTTATTTTTTCTTTTTTTCCAAATGGAACATTAAAATCACCAGATTTATTTACTCTATATAATCCATTAAAACCTGACTTATTTAAAAAGATAAATTGCGCTGCCCGGTTAAAGTCTATAGATTCAAATAAGTTTCCTTTATTAGCATAGTTGTTATATTTATCTCGAATTTCATAATAAAACATTTCTTTATCATTAAAACATGAGAAACTATTGTACTTATTTTGAATTTTATCCATTTCTTTTACTAACAAAATTGGATTTTCTTTAATTGCTCTATAAACATTTATGAGATCCAAATTAATGTCTATGATAGTATACGTTTTAAATTGACAACGGTTTGCCAAGTAAAAAAACATGGCTCCTCCACCCACAAATGGCTCAATATAGTGTTCAATTTCATTCAAATTAATATGTGCTGATACAATATCTAATATAGTTTCTACTAGCTTAGATTTTCCTCCCGCCCATTTAACAAATGGTCCCCCTTCTAATTTTTTAACTTTATTAATACTACTTAAGTAAGCTACACTTTGTTCACCAATAAGAAAATTTTCAATTTTTGCGGGCAAAGTTAATAAAGTTACCAAATTTCATTCACCCCATTTTACTTTATCCATTTTTTAAATTATAACACATTACAGAACATATGTTCTATAATAAAAACTAAAAAATGAACCAGCCATTTTTATAACTAGTTCATTTTTAAAATATAACTATTTATTTGGTAATTCCATTATCCACTTAACCCAACCTCGGATTGTTGAGGCACGTCTTCGAAAAGTTGTTTCCGAATTAATGTTATATAATTTATGATGTTTCATTCGGCTAACAATGTAATCTGTACTTACTTTTCCTTCTACTACCGTTTTATCGTAAATTTCTTTAAATATCTCATGTTGCAGAATTAACTCTGCAAAAGCTAATCGCTTTTGTCTAAAAGGAAGACGCACTATTTCTCTTCCTTTATCGTTTAATGTAGCAAATGTTCCTTCTTCATTCGTATACTTATTAGCTAATCCCAAATAGAGGCAACTATTGTAATAGTAATCAGATTGTCTTTTATCAAAGTCTAGTTGCTCTGCAATATCATCTTTAGTCATATCCTGTTCATAAAGATAAGAAAGTAAATCGATTACCTTTGTAAAATCATCTGCTTGTGGGAATGGTACTTCAGGTTCTGGAACAAATGTTGTTACCCTATTGACAACATAATCTACATCTTGTTGTGTAATTTTTTCATAATTTACGGTATAGCTCTTTTGTTTAACAAGAGTTATGGAGTTGAATGTATCATCATCTTCAAATCGAAATTCAAAAAAATGAAAGACATCATTTGATATTGTAAAGAAAACTGGCTTAATCACTTTATTAGTTCTTTCTTTCCAAACCCTATACGGATAATACAATTGTCGGATGTTAAAATTATTAACCTTCTGCTTTTTAGCTTCAATTAAGACAAAATTTGAGTGACTTTCATATCCTCCGTCAATTTCAATTTGTGCTCCACTAACATTGATTTGTCTGGATGTTCCTACACTACTTAATACATTGTAATCAAAATTACCAGAGCCCATTCTACCACTAACAGTAAATAAAGATTCCTCACCTAGGAAATCATCGATCATCCCCGTTATGTGTGCACAGTGTAAAGCGGAAGCCTCACTATACAAATCGGCCGGCTTTACAGTTTCAATGTAAGCAGGAATACTCATTTGCTTTGGTTTTAACTTGTCATCATATTTTATATCTTCAAATAGCTTAAAATCACCAATGATATATGATTTTGTAGATATTGGAAGTATGTTTAAATTATATTTTTTAAAAATATCTGGTAAATTGTTTTTATGATCAAATTTACACATTAAACGTGGCTCTCTATATTCTCGAATGTGGTCTGCCAGGATTTCGTAAAATCCTTTTTTCTCTATTTCATTTAGGATATTGTATTTTTTAAATATTTTTTCCCAAGCCTGGTCATTTTTAGTTCCCATCTCCTATTTATAACCTCCCGAACTGAACATTTTCCTCTTATAATCTCTATAATACTAACTCACTTTGCTAATTCGAATTCTAATGAGATACATTTCTTAGTTGTTTAAAGATATTCCTGCCTATTCTTCGGAATGTTTATCAACCCTTTATTATTCTTTAATTAATTATGAAAATACTAGTAAATCATTTTGAAATGTTAACCCAAACAAGTATAATTAATAAGTTAGGAGGTTGCCTATAATGAAAAAAAGTTCTATCACAGAAAAGGCAAAACCTTTTGTCAAATGGGCAGGTGGAAAAACACAACTTTTACCTATAATAGATGAAAAGCTACCAAAAGAATTAACTCCAATTGGAGAACCTAAAGGAACTATTACACGTTATGTAGAGCCTTTTGTAGGAAGTGGCGCAGTATTATTTCATTTACTTCAGAATTACAATATTGATGAGGCATATATTTTTGATATAAATCCAGAATTGATTTTAGTATATAAAGTAATTCAAGAAAAAGTTATGGATTTAATTGATGTTTTAAAAGAAATTGAGGAAGAGTATCTTTCCTCAGATTTAATAGGTCGCAAAGAAAAATATTATGAAGAACGGAAGGCTTTCAATAAAAAAGTCAATTCATTTGACTTTAATAAAAAAGAAATAGATAAAGAGTCAGTTCAACGTGCAGCACAATTCATATTTTTAAATAGAACTTGTTTTAATGGATTATTTAGAGTTAATAAAAAAGGGGAATTTAATGTTCCTATGGGATCTTACAAAAATCCTACAATATGTAATGAGGAAAACTTAAAAGCCGTTCACAATCTCCTTAAAAAAGTAATAATTTTCAATCTTGATTATAAAGAAAGTAAAAAATTTATTACACCTGAAACTTTTGTATATTTTGATCCACCATATAGACCACTCTCAACTAGTTCTAGTTTTACATCATATTCTAAAGAAGATTTCTCAAATGAAAAACAAAGTGAATTAGGGGAATTCTTCAAGCAAGTAGACAAGGAAATTGGTGCTAAACTAATGTTGAGTAATTCTGATCCCAAAAATACAGATCCTAATGATAATTACTTTGATGATTTGTATAAGGGGTTTGAAATCGAACCCGTTTCCGCACGTAGAAATATAAATTCAAACTCTTCGGGTCGTGGAAGTATTAGCGAACTTTTAATTCGTAATTATAAATAAAAAGAGTCTAGGACATAACTAAGCTTCAATATAATCGAGTAGGAGGGAGTGATTAGCTCCCGTCCCCTCACACCACCATACTTACGTTTCCATAAACGACGGTAATAAATTCATGTAATTCCAAATACTGAGTATTCGGTTTTTTATTGAGAACCTTCCAAGAGTTGAATAAACATTTTATGACTCCCCACCATGTTTTCCGGCAAGTTGCTGCGTTTAAAGAAGCGGACTTCGAGTGTTTCGGAAGGCTGGCATTGAAGGGTTCCCTCCGCTTCGTCTGTATAAAAGACGGCGGTCACGCTGTAAAATTCGTCGCCATTTGACGCTTTTGTATAAAAATCTTTGCCTGAAAAGACGTGGAGAAGTTTTAAGTTTCGGATTTCAAGGCCGATTTCTTCCCTCACTTCCCGCACAGCCACTTCTTCAAAACTTTCACCAAGTTCCATTAGCCCTCCAGGAAGCCCCCATCTTCCTTCCGGGCGTTTTTGCAGAAGGACTTCTCCCTTGCCATTGCCGATGATGACCACAGAGCCCGGCAAAATCAAAGGTTTTGTTCCGACGTATTGCCTTAAAAACTTATAGTATTCCATATCTTGTCTCCTGTCCCAAGTTGATGCGCTTTTTTAATTTTGAACGTACTGTTCAATTTTAATAAAGGCTATATTAACCTCTCAAGCACTATTTTGAACGATGCTCCAATTCTCATACAATCCCTTTAAACCATCATTGCAATCTATTCTTTCTTCTCTTCTTCCTTTTCACTCTTTATTTCCTCAAGGATTGAAATCATGGACAAGATTATTGGGCAATCCCCGGCAGATACGGAATCCAGTTTTTCGTCCCATATCAGTCAAAAAAGAAATGAGCAATTGTCTATCCTTTCGAATGGCTTGCATGGAAAACGAAACAACATCGATCCCGAATTGAGTATTTCTTAATAGTTCCAAATCTTTCGTCTTCTATTATTGCAGCTGCTCAATTCAATGCATCTGCAATAATTCCGTTTTCTCAAATTTACGTTACATTCGATGGAATTGCCGTCCGCTGTAAGCTGCCTTTCCTTTCATCAGGCATCCCCTTCTAGATCTCCAGCCAAATCGATCCCCTATAAAAAAACCGGCTGCCGAATTCCGGCATGCCGATTTGATTTATTTGGATAATGCGATTTTAATCTGGGCCAAATGATGTTCTTCGTGCCAACGCATTTTTGCAAGTTCCGACGCTACAGCAGTTGGGCCGTTGATTTGATGGTTGTATGTGCGCTTCAGTTGTTCTTCCGTTAGCGTCTTTCCCAATGAAACGATGCGTTCATTCGTTCCCTCCAGGATTTTAATGGAGCTTTCAACAGGAAGAGTTGTATCCGGAAGAACTGCCCACAGATTTTCATCGAATACCGGCACACTTGCATGGTCGTCTGTGAGCGCCAATTTCAATCGAATATACATGTTTACTTGGGCATCCGCTATATGATGGACCAGTTGGCGAACTGTCCATGTCCCTCACGGTATGTTTTATCCAACTCCTCGCCGCTCAATCCGTCCACCGCTTCCCGCAATCGACGTCCGAACGTTTCAATTTCCTTTAGCCACTCTTGCACTTGTCCCAACGTAATGTTTTCAGGAACTTGCAATTCCCCAATAGGATATCGAACATCCATTCTTCATACACCCCTTTTTTTCAACAGTTCATTGCCCTATTAAACTTTGCCTGGATAGAGGCCTCTAGCCTTGATATTCCGGATTCCCGTGGCGCTTGCATCCAAACAAGTAGCATGCACTCGTAAACGGAGCAGAAAATTGCAATTGCGGAACATATCCGGAAGTGACCCGCTCTTTCAATTGTTTATAATAGTTGTATTCCCTCGTATAATTTTCGAGTGCGTCTCTCTTTTGCGCCTCGGTCCAGTTTTCATTCACTTCTTCCTGCATAATGGCTTTGTTTGTTTCTTCAATCTCCTCTTTAATGACTTCATCTAAACGGGAGAAATTATTCGTCTTATACAAAGCATACACAAATCGGCTAATCCAATAGGAGCTGCCGGAGTATGCATTATACCCTTTTTCAAACCATTCGATTGCTTCGTTGTAGCAGTCCAGCTCAACGTATAAATCGGCAATTTCGATTTCGCCAATCAAATGATAGGATCCCTTGTTAATGAAATCCAATTTTTCTTTTGCTTCCTTTGTTCTTCCCAAATCAATCAAGCATTTTATATAGCTATACATGGAAATGTCCGAATCTTTCTCTGCCAGCAAGTAATACTTTGCTGCAAGCTCCAGTTCCCCAAGATGATAATAGACTCCCGCCAAATTGATGAAGGCTTCGTTTGATGGCTGAATCGAAATGGACTTCTGTAATGCCTCTTCCGCTTCCTTCCAACGTTCCTGTTTAATTCAAATTTCTTCCAAAATATTATAAGGAAAATAGGAAGCAGGATTCATCCCAACCGCTTCTTTAATCAATTCAAGGGCCCGGTTGACATCCTCTTTCTCATAAAGGTACATCCAGGCCAGATTGTTCAAGGATTGTACGTTTTTCGATTCATCCACTGCTTTCAAAAACAGTTCCATTGCCTTCTCATATTCGTTTTGTTCATACAGTTCAATTGCTCTCTGATTCGTATCCAACTAACAATACACCCCATAAATTAGATTTGATGAAATAATCATGATTGTGAATTCATAACAATAACTGTATTCTCCATATTTAAAAGGGTTACGTGTGGAAAAACGTAACCCATTTCTATACTATATTATATTATTTTACTTCTGCTTCTTCAAAAAGCATAGTACCTTTTTCTTTTAAATTTGTATGGAAGGAGAAGGCTTTTTCAAGGATGTGTGGTGTTTGTCCACCCACTTTTTCTTTTGCTTCTTCAAAGTATGCACGTAATTGTGGTCTGTACATTGGATGTGCGATTTCGATAATTTTTTCTGCTCTTTTCACTGGTGGAAGTCCGCGAAGATCTGCATATCCTTGTTCAGTAATAATTACGTCTACATCGTGCTCTGTATGGTCAACATGCGATACGAATGGTACGATTGCTGAAATTGCTCCACCTTTTGCTAATGAAGGCGTTACGAAGATAGTAATACGAGCATTACGTGCAAAGTCACCAGATCCACCAATACCGTTCATGATATTAGTACCGCTTACGTGTGTTGAGTTTACGTTACCGTAAATGTCAACTTCTAAAGCTGTGTTAAATGAAATAACTCCTAATCGGCGAATAACTTCTGGGTTATTTGAAATTTCTTGAGGTCTGAATATGATTTTGCCTTTGTATTTTTCCAAGTCTTCCGCTAATGAATCAACGCGTTTCTTAGAAAGCGAGAACGCAGTACCAGATGCGAATTTAACAACCCCTGCATCAATTAAGTCAAAGATTCCATCTTGTAATACTTCAGAGTGAACTTCTACATCTCTGAATTGAGCATCTTTCATATTTTTAAGAACTGCGTTAGCAACAGAACCTACTCCAGATTGTAGCGGAGCTAAAGAAATTGGTAATCTTCCCTCTTCTACTTCTTTATTTAAGAAGTCGATTAAGTGGTCTGCAATTGCTTGTGTTTCTTCATTTGGCTCAAATAAAGGAGAAGGAATATCAGGTTGTTCAGATAAAATAACACCTTTTACTTTTGCAGGATCAACTTTGATTCCAATTTCACCAATGCGGTCAGAAACGTTGTAAATTGGGATTTCTCGACGTTCACCTTGTTCTTTTTGTACATAAATATCGTGAAGACCTTCATATGCTCTAGGTGCAGTTAAGTTTACTTCGATGATAACGTTTTCAGCTTTCTCAACAAAAATTGGAGAGTTACCTACAGAACCAGTTGGGATAATTAAGCCATCTTCAGTGATTGCTGCCGCTTCAATAATCGCATAATCAATTTTTCCTAAAGTACCTTTTCTTACTTCTTCAGCCGTATGAGACAAATGTTGATCGATATAGTACATTTCGCCACTATTGATTTTTTTACGCATTACCGCGTTTCCTTGATATGGAACACGTAAATTAATGATTCCTGCTTCAGCCATAGCTTGGTCAGCAGCTGGTCCAAGTGAAGCGCCAGTATAAACATTGACTTTAAAGTTTTCTTTTTTGCCACGTTCTGAAAGCGCTCTTGGGAACTCTTTTGGCTCACCGAAAAGTGTGAAACCACTCATACCAAGGTTCATTCCATCTTCAATCCAAGAAGCCGCTTCCTCAGCAGATACTATTTTGTCTAAGAAAGCTTTGTGTCGAATAACTTGGCTTAAATCCTTTTCCATTACATGTCACCTCGTATTAATTATAATTTAGTATTAAATATATGAAGAATTTTTAAATAAAACACAATTTTTCGAATACGAAGCCTAAAAAAAGTGTATATTTTTTCACTTACCTTTAAATTTTATTGTAAATATGAACCATATATTCGTCTAATAAAATATTTCTATGATTATAATAGAAAAAAACTATCATTATATAGAAATAATTGCTTTTTCAAACTTTTCTCAAAGGATTGATAACTTTATAAAAATAGGTATAATATTGATTAATCGGGGCATTAGCACAGTTGGGAGTGCGCTACGCTGGCAGCGTAGAGGTCACCGGTTCGAGCCCGGTATGCTCCATTTTAAAAGAACCGCTAATCATTCCGCGGTTCTTTTTATTTTATATTAAAAAACAATTTTTTAACTGTTCGATGCAATTTTTTCTGCTTATCGAAAATTAACATATTCCTTTTTATAGTTATAGATGATATAATTTTATATCTCCATCTTCAATTGTTCTTTATGACCATATTCTCATTCCATATTCCCTCAAACATGCAAAAAAGCAGGTATTGCCGGCTTCCATGCTAGTTTAAAATAGAAAAATTCTTCTTATGCATAAATATTCATATTATTAACCATTAAGATATGGAAGAATCACCCCTAAATGGTTCATTTTCCTTGTAATAAACGCAACTTTTCATTTAATTTTTTATACACTACTTGTAGCTCCCTTTCCGTACTTGCTTCCACTGCTTCATCTAATAAAAACCACTTGATATCGCTGTTTTCATCTGGTTTAATATGCAATAATTCGTGTTCATTTGCTTCCAGTAAGAAAGTAGCATTCAGATGCAAATGAGTCGCCACATGTCTACCTTTTTTTTCATGGGCTGCGACACCTAAAATTTCGATTGAAAATATATCTTTCAATACAGGGGTTACTTGTTTTAAACCCGTTTCTTCCTTCGCCTCTTTCATAGCTACTCCTAATAAGTTGGCATTTCCATCGGCATGCCCCCCTACCCATGACCATGATTGATAAATATTATGGTAGACCATTAACACTTTTGTACGGTCTTTATTCACAAGCCAAGCAGATGCAGTAAAATGGGCAAATTCATTATCACGTGTCAATAAGTTATCAAAAGTATCCATATAACGTAAGATAAGTTCTTGATCCTTTGCTTCTTGTGCGTTATATGGCGTATAGTTTTCAATTTGTTGTCGTAAAACCATGATTGCTACCTCGATTCTTCTTTAATTTCATTAATGGTTTGACTAGTGCAACATGTTAACAAAATAGGCGTCTTTTTCATATCAAGACGTCATGATTTATCCAGATTTTAATACTTTGTTTTGAAAATAGAATATTGGCCTTTTCCCTTTTCTTTTGCTATATATAAAGCCACATCCGCTTTTTTATAAAGCAAATACTTATTGTCCCCATCGTCAGGATAAAAAGAAATGCCGATACTTGCAGAAACCCCAAGATTATTAATGTCTGTATTTCGTTTAACAAGGTGATTAATTTCCGTAATGATTTTCTGTGCCAATTCTTTCGCTTCTTCGGTCGTTGTTGAATTCAGAACAACAATAAATTCATCTCCACCATAACGATAAGCCTCCCCATTTTTCGGGATGAGGCTGCGAATAATTTGAGCCACTTTTTTTAACAGCACATCTCCTGATTGATGTCCTAACACATCATTAACTTCCTTAAAATGATCTAAATCAATCATGAAAAAGGCTGTTTTCTTCCCTTTTTTCGTTTTGATTGCCGTTATAAATTCATCAAATGCAGAGCGGTTTGCAAGTCCCGTTAAGCGGTCATGGTAAGCTAAATACATTGGTCTTGCAATCACAAAAGATAGCACTAGTACGAAGCTAAAAATAATGATTAATTGAATGACAAACATTTTTTTTATTTGATGCAGATTGGCATTCCAAAGTTTTTCATCATAGATGATTTCAATTACTTTATTTTGAGCAAAGTCACGATTAAATTCTGATTCATAAAACATGTAACGGAAAGTAGCAGGTGTACCATTCCAATAATAATTTATTTCTGTCGGTTGTTTCGATGAAAACGTTCTGTCAAAGGCTTCCTTTTCTTTTTTCGTTAAGCGCCTTTCATTAGTAGATTTGCCAAGCGTTAATCCTCCAATGTTCAAAATATGAATGTCATAAATAAATGGATATAATTCTTTTAATTCTTGGATGTGATTAAAAAAGTTAAACGCCTTGAAAATATTATTTTCATTTAAAGAGTAGCTCAATTCAATCACATACTTTTTATCTGGTGTAGCCATGTAACTATACTTCTTTATTTCCCCTGTTTGTTGCTCTATATCTAACGCATCATGATAAAACTCTCCAGTCGCTCTTCTTTCATTTAATAGGGTGGTTAGTTTTTTACAACATTTCGTAAAATCTAGACCAATATCTTGTTCAAAACTACTATGAGTAATCACATTTTCTTTGTTGATTATGTATATATGCATCCCTAATTCTTGATTCAAGCCTTGGAAATCCCATTCATCAAAGTTTGGATTTTCATTATACTTCTCTATTAACATCTCCGTATATTCTTTCATTTTTTCAGCGCTGTTATCATCTAGCAGTAGAATCGCCTTTTCATAGGATTTTAAAGAATCTTTGATTGCGTCTTCTATCCGTTTAAAAACAATTTCATTTTCCGCCTCCGTTTGTTTCTTCAACTGAATAAAAGAAACGATTGCTAGAAAAGTGCAACTCATAATCGCTAATATTACGATACTTACAATTAATTTGACCCTTAAATTATATTTCATCTAACCACCTATATTTCATAGTTGAAAAGTATTTTCATGACACAAAGATAGAAGGCAAAATAGTGACACCCCAAAGAATGCCTCATTTTGCCTATCATAACCACTTTTATTAAAGAAATATCCCACCAATTATTAGGCCCATCATCACAACAAAAGCAGGATGAACTTTTAATTTTTCAAGAGCTATGTATGCGCCTACGATGAGTATAATCGTATAAATTATTCCAATTGTATCATAAGACGTTATCAAAAAATCAAAGGTCAATTCTGCAAGCAATACAACAACTGCCGGTAAAACGAAACTAGACAATCTTTTGACTTTCGGGGATTGCCGATAGCGATATAAAATGTTAAGTAAAATCAACATGGCAACTAATGAAGGCCCTACTGTTGCAAACAATGCTACAATCGCCCCCAAAACGCCCCCGACCTCATAGCCAATGTATCCTGCCATTTTAATCGCAATCGGTCCAGGCAATGAATTTCCCAACGCCAATACTTCGCTGAACTCTGATGTATTCATCCATCCATACTTATCAACAACTTCATATTCAATTAACGGAATGGAAGCAGGCCCCCCTCCATATCCTAAAATCCCTGGGTAGAAGAAGGCCAGAAATAATTGTATATAAATCATTCTTTTCTCTCCTCTTTTTTGATTGGGAGAAGTAGTGCAATCAGAAGCAATCCTGCGATGATGATGCCAGGATGTAGCTTCAGAATCAGCATTCCAACGATTGAAACGCACAAAATAATGCCTCCGACTTTCCACCCAAGAGACTTATGAGATTTTTTAAGAAAATCCCAAGTGAGTACTCCAAGCATTACGGCTACAATTGGAATAACTCCATTCGACATTCCTTTTACAAAATCAAAATCTTTAAATTGTTTGAGTGTGGCAAGGAAAAGAATCATTAATATAACCGATGGGAGAATAGCAGCGATTAAAGCATTGATTAAACCTAGCCATCCACCTACTCGATAACCAATATATCCAGCCATTTTTGTAATAATGGGGCCAGGTAAAGTATTGCCTATTGCTAACACATCCGCAAATTCTTCATCGGTCATCATTTGAAAGGTAGCCACTACTTCTTTTTGAACAAGAGGGATAGTTGATGGCCCTCCACCAAATCCCAACATGCCAGAACGGAAAAAGGCAATAAATATATCTCTCTGCCTTGCCATACTTTATCCCCCTTTATCGTAATGTAGGTAAAATTCTTATAGAATAGTATTTATATTTTTTATATACTTTATATCTTTCTCTCTATATATTTTACAAAAATTTCATATTTTGCAAATTAATTGTTATATTACGAACGAGAGGAATTAGAAAATTTTTTAATACCCAATGGCTATACCATCACCACGAGGATCTGCTCCTCCATACTTCACTCCCTTTTCATCGATATATATCGCTCCTGCGTGTCCCATTAAATCCGAAAATTCTTCTACCACTTCCACCTCATGCCCAAATCGTTTCAACTCCTTTTGCACATTTTTCGGAATACGACTTTCCACTTTTAATGTATTAGTGGTTGCTCCCCAAGTCCTGCCGTATAAAAATCGCGGAGCTTCGATAGCTTCCTGTACATTCATACCGTAATCGATAATGCGTGTTGCAAGGAGCGTTTGCGTTTGTGGCTGACCTTCTCCCCCCATAGTTCCGTAAATTAAGACTGGGCGATTATCCTTCATCAGCATGGCAGAATTGAGCGTATGGAAGGAGCGTTTTCTCGGTTGTAAGGAATTTACGTGTTTGTCATCTAAAGAGAAGAAGCTGCCTCGATTTTGCAATAATACCCCTGTTCCTTTTGGAATAAAGGCGGAACCAAATTCATGATAAATGCTTTGAATGCAGGAAACAGTATTTCCTTTTTCATCCACCACCGCAAACCAAACCGTATCCCCCTTTGGATCCATGGCAGGCAATGCCGTCGCATGGCAACTTTCTTTTATCTTTTCAGCAAAGCCAACTCCCCGCTCTTTACTGAGCAATTCGTTCAGCGGAATATGGTTGTATGTTGGATCAGTTAAATACTTGTCACGGTCTCGGAAGGCATGTTTGATGGCTTCTGCTAATAGGTGATAATACTGTGCAGAGCCTTCTTCAATCTCTGCTAAATTCAATTGATTTAAAATATTCAATATGGATAAAGACGCCAATCCTTGTGTATTTGGCGGAAGATTATAAGCCACAAAGTTACGATAAGGCACTGAAATGGGCTCCACTAAATCGCTCGTATGTTTTTGGAAATCCTCTTTTGTCAAAATGCCTCCGTGTTTCTGCAAGTCTTCCACCATACGTTCCGTCAATTCACTATCATAAAAATAGTCCGCGCCGTTTTGTGCAATGAGTTCTAATGTGTGTGCCAAATCTTCTTGAATGAAGATATCTCCCACTTTGTAAGGCTTGCCATCCTTTAGAAAGATGCGAGAAAACTCTTCAAAACGATTTAATGCACGAAACCTTTGATCTTTTTCATCCAAATTTACTTTCGTCCATGTGTGTTGGCTTGGAGTCACAGGAAAGCCTTCCTTTGCATAGGCAATCGCTTGTTCAAGGAGCTTATGCCATGGCATGGTACTTCCCATTTCATCTTGTCCGTATTGATATGCTACATTCCATCCCCGAACTGCACCGGGTACCGTAATAGCCGCAAGTGGACCGCGCGCAGGAATTGTTTCGTATCCTTTGGAGCGATAAAATTCAATGCTTGCCCTTTTGCCCGAACGACCACTTCCATTAATCGCTTTGATTACCCCGTTGTTTGCGTTATAAATGAGCCAAAAGTTATCTCCACCAATGCCATTCATGTGAGGATAAACAACGGCAATGGTTGAAGCCATTGCAATAGCAGCTTCAATTGCATTCCCTCCCTCTTTTAACACAGAAAGGCCTGCCTGTGATGCTAAGTAGTGTGGCGACGTCACCATCCCTTTCATTGCCATTGTCGTTGCTCTATATTGAACCATTCTCCTTCCCCCCTGTATAATCCATCAATCAACCTACATAATCTTCATTTTATTCTGTAAATTGAAAATGTAAAGAGTTTACAGTTTTTTATTTTTGATTTCTTCAAAAGGAAGGAGATTTGCCAAAACTGTTTAAACCTTTAGTTAATTTATCGACAAACTGCAAGGATTTTTTGAAATTCATGAGTAATATATTAATAATGTCGAATTGCAATTCTAGTAAAGTTATTTAGTTACTAAGCGGGAGGTGTTAAATTTTGAAAAAAGTCCGTATGTTAATGATTTTGCTTATTTGTATTCTTCCCTTGCCAGCATGTATACAAGAAATTCTTTTATATACTGGGGAAAGCGATTATTGGAGTATACGTTATGAAGTGAATAAAAGTGAAGTTTGCGGAAAATCAAGTGGAGCTATTAAATATATAGGCAATGAGCCAGTTCCCGAAAGTATAAAGTTCTCCATTGATAATTTAGAAGGAGATGTTTCACTAGAACCTGAAGGAGTATTCAGTTTACCTTTTGGATGTTCTAATGTGAGTAAGGAATCGGAAATTGAAGCTATAATAGAATGGGATGGCAAAACAGAAACCATTGCACTAGAGTTAAATTGATGAATAGATACGGGTTTAATTTCAACTTATCAACAACGAGGGGACTTCTCCTCGTTTTTCTCATTATTAAAGGGTCATTTAATGTCTTATTTACAATCGCAACAGTAAGCGGCTTTTTCTTCACGAAGGCGAAATGAAGTCGAGATTTTCGAATAATAAACTTTCGTCCAACAACTACTTCCCCTCGTCAGATAATAAAGGAATAGCCTCCTTAACGGGGATAACGATATGTCGCTACGAAAAAGTTCCTTCCCTCCAAAAAATTTTTTATTCCAATAGAAGATCCTATTTAGTTGTCTTTCAGATAGAATTCAACACCTTCTGTTTCATGTACCAAATCTTCGACATTCAAGGAAATTCCCCTCCCAAAATAAGACATTTCTCGGGAAATAATGCAACATTTCATCTTTTCTAACGATTAATGATCTTCCGTTTTCTACATTTATATCTACAAAAAGATAGACCAGTCGAACCTAAAATTCGACTGGTCCATGCAATCTATTCCTTCATTCATAACCACACGCAATTAAATATTTTAATAGATTCGCTTCAACTTTCAAAGTAATTATCACAAATTCATAAAAATTTATTCGAATTAACACGTTCTATTTAAAACAAGGGGGAAGGACGAAAGTAGTTTCGCCGGTTTCTTCATAGGGATGTGCTTCAACTTTCACATTCGAAAGAGATTCAATTGAGTTTCTTACATCATGCACTTTATGCAATAATCGCCAAAACGCAACATATGCAACCTTCAATTTTTAGGGATTCATTTGATAGAACCATCAAGTATCCACTTTGCATTCGTACAATGTCGTTCACTTTATTACAACATTATTTTAAAGGTATGTGTGTACGTAACTTTATTTCAACTCTTTAATTGCTTTAGAAACGACTTTCACAACTGTTTCAATATCTTCATCTGAAATATTTAATGGTGGTGCGATTGTTAATATGTTATTATAGCCTGCCACTGTTACGCCGTTCTTATTAATAATGACGCCGTTCTCTTTACTTTTCGCAATGACTTCATTCACTAGTTTTACATCAAGCGGCTCTTTTGTAGCTTGATCTTTCACAAGTTCAATTCCAATCAGCAATCCTTTTCCTCGCACATTGCCAACATACGGTGCATTTTTCAACTCATCTTGGAATGCTTTCAACATTTCAGCACCTTTTACCGCTGAACGTTCGAATAGATTTTCTTCTAGCATAATATCAATATTTTTAATCGCTACTGCACATGCTGCTGGATTTCCGCCGAACGTATTCACATGGCGGAAGAAATCATATTCTCCACTATCTTTAAAGGCTTCATAAATTTCCCGTTTCACCGCAGTTGCTGATAAAGGTAGATAAGCACTCGTAATACCTTTTGCCATCGTAATGATATCTGGTTTAACGCCGTAGTTCATAAAGCCAAATGGTTTTCCAGTGCGGCCGAATCCGCAAATCACTTCATCAACAATCATTAATGCTCCGTGCTTTTTACATACCGCTTCGATTCCTTTTAAATAGTTTTCTGGAGGAATGAGGATGCCGCCCCCTGTAATAATTGGCTCTAAAATCATTGCCGCAATTGTTTCGCTGAACTCCCAAGTCATGACTTTGTCGACTTCTTTTACACTTGGAATTTCAAGTGGGTCTGTATAATGATCTTCATTGTTGCGATAAGAATCAGGCGGTGTTACATGAATGAATCCTGGTGCTAATGGCTCGTAACGGTATTTTCGTTCTGCTTGACCAGTTGCTGCCAGTGAGCCCATAGAGTTCCCATGATAGGCACGGTAGCGGGAGACGATTTTCCAGCGGGATGACTCGCCTTTTTGATGGTGATATTGTCTTGCGATTTTAAAGGCTGTTTCATTTGCCTCAGAACCACTATTGGAGAAGAAAATGACATAGTCATCGCCTAACAGCTCATTAATTTTTTCTGCTAACTCAATAGCTGGTGCATGGGAAAAGGATAGTGGCGTGTACGCATTTTTTATCATTTGATCATATGCTGCTTTCGCTAACTCTTCCCGACCATATCCAACATTCACACACCAAAGCCCTGCCATCGCATCGATATACTCTTTTCCGTCCACATCAACAACTCTTGCGCCCGTTGATTTTTCAATTACAAAGGTTGCATTAGGGTTGTATGGTTTCATGGAGTGCCACACATATTTTTCATCTTTTGCCAACAACTCTTTCCCAGCATTTGTACTTAACATTTCATCACGCTCCTATTCATTACTTTCATCATTCCGCTTACAAAAGAAACCCTTTTCAAAAATCAATAGAATGCTAGCTAGAAAGGCACTTGTTGTATGTATATTATGAATGGGAAGTAGGTGTTTTTCATTGAACAAAACGTTAAATAAAATTCAAAATATTGTACAAAACGTAAAAATAACTCCCCTCCGCTCTTGTCGTAAAAGGCTTTTCAAAAAATGTAAAAAGCCGACCAAAAAATGTAAAACTTTTTGGTCAGGCTCAAATCTTATCAATAAATATCTTTTTTAATCTCTCCCACCAATGGTCACACTCGTCGCAATATATCTGCGACGAAAGCAGAGCGAGCCATAAAAGAGACCCATCAAAATGACTTTTCATGCGCTCCCTTTCTTCATCGGCACTAAAAACTTTCTTGCAAGTAGCATAAATTCTAATGCAAGCCTTTTTTCACCATTCATAAAATCTTCCCCTAGTAAACTTTCTATCTTTCGAATGCGGTGATACAACGTTTGCCGTACTATATATAACCTTCTTGCGGTTTCCTGTTTCGAACCATTCGTTTGCAAATACACTTCTAACGTTTCAAGCAATTGGCCATTGTTCTTTTCATCAAACTCAATTAACGGTTGCAAATAATCTTCTACCATTTGCTCTAAATCTACATGTTTTTGCAAATTATAAATCAATCGGAATAAATGCAAATCATCATAAAATTGAGCAGGTGTCCCTACTTTTCTTTTAATATATAACGTATCCAACGCCGTCTGAAAGCTATCATGCATGCATTGCAGATCATTGATGATTTTTCCTACAGCAAATTGGAAAGAAGATGGATGAATTTTCGCTAACACTTCAGAATTTCCCAGTTTGCTCAGGGCTTCTTTCATTCGCTCTTTCATTGAACCTTCTCTTTTATTTAACAAGATAAAAATAATATACTTTTTCTTTTCTATAATTAATGTTAAAAATCCGTACTGTTCGAAAATAGACCGCCCTAATAATTTGTAGTAAGTAATATCAAGTTTCTGCTGTGAGAAAGATTCATTAAATTGGGTGATAAATACCGCTCCGCCTTGTAAAGAAAGGCTTGGCCATTGCGAAAATAGGTAGTGATGAATTTCATCCTTTGAATGCTTCCCTTCAATCCATCCCTCTATCCAGTGAGCGTCCTCCATTCCCTTTTTCTCTTCCACATATAATTTTCGAATAAAAAGTTGGCCAAGGGCAGTCGCTGTTCTGTCCAAAATGAGTGTTTCGAATTCAGTTATAGAAGTTTTCTTTTCTACTAACATCACTTCTGCATATTTATGTTCAAATAGATGGATAGGTTGCACGAGTAGTTTTTGAACATATGATTCTTCTTCTAACTTCTGCAACAAACAAGCTTTATGTTTTTTCGAAGTGTTTGGATATAAAATGGGTTCTTGTCCATCAATTTTCAAGACAAGTGGTTTTTCTAAATATTTATAAGTAATTTTCAAGATTTCTTCCGGTTGCTGTGCGTACAATGTTTCTTTATTCAACTTTTCGGAATAGCTCTCTAGCTTTGAAACCATCGCATATTGCCTATTAATAATGAGGGAATGCAGTTCTTGCGTAATTTCTATAAAGGCCACTTCTTCTTTAAAAACAATGATGGGAAAGGCATGCTCATCTGCAAGTTGAACCACTTCATAAGGCACTTGTTGAATATATTGCCCATATTCAATACAAAGAGCCGCGCAATTGGATTCAATTAGCCCTTTTACAAAATATAAAAATTTATCTACATCATTTTGGATGCCCAGTCCAGTCGTTAATACAAGCTCATTGCCTTTTACAAAGTTTTCAACATTGACAATTTCTAAAATATGTACCCACTTAATGACATTGTGTAAACCCAATCTTCCTGCAATCACTTCCGCTTTTTGAAAATGTTTGTTGTGCAAAATATCTTGAACTTGCATGGAATAATGATTCAATGGCTATCCCTCCTTATTTATTTATATTGTTAAAACGTTGTTTAATAGAACAAAACTAACAAATTTTCAGCATAATAGAGAAATAATATAAATTTTTGTAGTTACGATATGTATAATGATACTTGAAAGTATTTAACAAAGTGTCTATATTTTTCTGAATTTTATAAATGTTAAATTTATTATACCTATACACTAATCCCTTTCTAGGTGTATAGGTATTTTTTGTATAAGGGGTGAATGTATGTTTGCAGATTATGTATTTTATGATGGAGAAGTGATCACAGTAGATCGGTTTGATTCAGTCGTTGATTGTGTTTGTGTAAAAGGAAGAAAAATTCTTGCAACAGGTGAATACAATTCTCTCCAACACTTGATAGGTCCAAATACAAAACGGATTCGTTTAAATGGAAGATCTCTTCTTCCAGGGTTTAATGATGCCCATTTACATCTTGTTTTATATGGAGTAAATCAACTAGCCATCAATTGCAAAGAATCTGGAATGGACTCCTTAGAAGCCATTCTTCATGCCTTATCAGAAAAGGCGAAAAGCACTCCCCCCGGAAGATGGATTCGAGCATGGGGATTTAATGAAAGAAAAGTAACAGAACAGCGCTACCCTACACTGGAAGAATTAGATGCCATCTCAACAGAACACCCTATTATCATTACTAGAACATGTGGCCACATTTCCTTTGTCAATAGCAAAGCATTGAAACTTGCAAATATTGATCAACACACACCTAATCCTCAAGGAGGTATCATTGAAAAAGATCAAAACGGCCATTTTACTGGTCGACTTATTGAAGCAGCAAATATGGAAATGAATCAAGTTGCCAGCTATACGGAAGAAGAGTTGTTAAAAGCGATTGAAATTGCCAATCGGGATTTTTTAGCAGCTGGCATAACAAGTGTTGGTGAAGCTGGAGCGTTTAACGCGGATAGTTTTCGAGCACTCCAAATTGCGAGTCAACAAGGCTTGTTGCAATTACGAATATATGCATTATTAGGTTCATTAGTTGATTCAAAAGACTTTCTAAAGAAAATCATAGCCTCTGGAACGCTCACTGGGACAGGCAATGAATGGTTCAAATTAGGACCCGTTAAATTATTTTTGGATGGTAGCAGCACTGGCCCAACCATTGCAACGCGTGAAGGATATACAAGTAATCCAGCAAATCATGGCATTCTCTATTACTCTGAAGAAGAGATTTATAACATTTTAGGACATGCTCATAAACTGGGGTATCAAATTACCGTACATGCTCAAGGAGATAAGGCAATTGAAATGTATTTGAATGTTGTTGAGCGAGCATTGAAAGAACACCCGCGAAAAGATCATCGCCATCGTATTGAACATGCTGGCATTTCGACTCCAGATTTGCAAAAGCGAATAAAGGAACTAGGCTTGATTCCTGTTCCAAATCCGCCATTCCATTATGAGTTTGGTGAATCGTATATCCACAATTACGGAGAGCGAGTTCGTTACATGTACCCCGCTCGAGATTTCATTGATCAAGGCATTCTGGCAGCAGCTGGTTCAGACTCCCCTGTTACAGACTACAATCCTTTAATTGGAATTCATACAGCAGTGAATCGTAAAACGAGCGAAGGGACGCCGATTGGAGAAAATCAATCCATCAACGTTTTAGAAGCAATCAGAATGTATACTTACAACGGTGCTTATGCCTCCTTTGAAGAGCACATAAAAGGTAGCATCGAACCAGGAAAACTTGCTGATCTCGTTGTGCTAAATGATAGCATTTTGAATATTCATCCTCATCACATTAAAGATTTACAAGTGGATTTAACAATGATTGATGGAAACATTCTTTATCAGAGAAAGGATTCAAAGGAGGTAGGATTCTATGAAGTACATTAAATTGTTGCTGATTATTCCTTTTATTGGGATGATTGTCTGTCTCCCAATGGTGAATCGCATTGAACCTTATGTATTTGGCTTGCCTTTTTTATTATTTTGGATTGTGTTTTGGATGATTCTTTCATCAGTCATCATGGCCATTATTTATCGATTTGATCCAGATAATAAGGAAGGTGAAGCTGAATGAATACTTCATTAATCATTATTTTTGCCTTTGCCCTATTCGCTTTGTATTTAGGGATTCGTTCATCTCGCGGGAAAGATATTAATTTAGATGAATTTGCTGTCGGTAATAAAGGTTTCGGAACGCTATTTGTGTTCTTGTTAATTGCTGGGGAAGTTTATACAACATTTACGTTCTTAGGAGGTAGTGGTTGGGCATATTCTAATGGTGCAGCAGCCTTTTATGTCCCTGCTTATATTTGCTTGGCGTACGTGTTATCCTATTGGCTCATTCCAAAAGTTTGGCGATATTCAAAAGATCATCACATTATTTCTCAGCCAAGCTATTTTGCATCCTTTTATAAAAGTACAGCTTTAGGGATTATCGTTGCGATTCTCGGAACAGCCGCTCTCGTTCCTTATATTATGATTCAATTAAAAGGTTTAGGGATTATTGTATCAGAGGCATCTTATGGCGCAATCTCCCCTGCTATCGCAAGTACAATTGGAGCGGTTATTGTAACAACGTACGTCATTATTTCAGGTATGCACGGTTCTGCTTGGACAGCCGTTGTGAAAGATATAATGATTCTAGCCGTGATTATCTTCTTAGGGCTATATATTCCTTATCATTACTTCGGTGGAATCCGACCATTGTTTGAAGCTGTACAAGCTACACAGCCAGAAAAATTAACACTTGCAGATTCCGGTTTTAGTATTTCTTGGTTTATTTCAACTGTGTTATTAAACGCACTCGGCTTTTATTTGCTTCCAAACTCGTTCTCTGTCGCGTTAACGGCTAACAGTGAAAAAGCATTACGGAAGAATGCGATTACATTGCCACTCTATACATTATTATTATTGTTCGCCTTTTTCATCGGCTTTGCGGCAATCGTGCAAATACCTGGATTGCAAGGTTCTGAAGGAGATTTGTCGTTATTGCGTTTATCCATTCAAACTTTTGACCCTTGGGTAATTGGAGTCGTTGGTGCAGCTGGATTATTAACAGCGTTAGTTCCTGCTTCCGTTATGTTAAATTCCGCTTCCATTGGTCTTACAACAGGAATTTACCGTGTCATTAATCCAAATGCTAGCGAACGAAAGCAATTGCTCCTATCCAAAATACTTATCGTTGTTATCGTCATCATCGCCCTTTACTTCGCTGTAAATGGTAGTGATGCTCTAGCGATGTTAAACATTTTATCGTATGCGATTATTACGCAATTAGCACCTGGACTGTTGTTTAGCTTCTCAAAGAAACCATTGTTGAATAAGTACGGGGTTATTGCAGGGATCTTAGCTGCGGTTGCAGTGATTTTCTACATGAGTTTAACAGGAGCTAAGATTGCAACCTTCTTCCCTAACGTTCCAACATTTATTAACGACATTAGTACAGGCATGCTTGCTCTAATCCTGAACTTCATTGTTGCCATTTGCGTGAGTTTGCTAACGAAAAGTTTGGTGAAGGAAAAAGAGGAAGAAGCGGTATTGCAACAAAGCCCTGCACAACTAGAGGAAACATCTATCACAAAATAATTTGATTGGAGGAATGGAATATGAAAGTTTGTAATGCAAATCGACTTCGTGAAACGATTGAAGCTTTTGCAGAGATTGGGAAAACGAAAAATAATGGTGTAACGCGCCTATCCCTCTCTAAAGAAGATATTGAAGCACGAAAATATTTTATTAAATGCTGTGAAGAGTTAGGAATGTCCATAAAAATTGATGACATGGCCAATATTTATGCCACACTGCCAGGTAAAAAGGATCTTCCTCCTATCCTTATGGGTTCGCATCTAGATTCTGTTGAAAAAGGCGGTCGTTTCGATGGAGTTTTAGGAGTGGTGACACCGTTAGAAGTCGTTCGCACTTTGAAAGATTTAAACATAGAACTAGAATTTCCAATTATACTTGTGAACTTCACGAATGAAGAGGGCGCCCGCTTTGACCCAGCGATGATGAGTTCTGGCGTACTGACAGGGAAATTTGATAAAGAAAAAATGCTGAAATCCACAGATAAAAACGGCATTACTTTTGGAGAAGCTCTCGAAAATAGCGGATTTAAAGGTGATGAGCAAAACCGTTTGAAAGAAGGAACAGCCTTTATCGAACTTCATATTGAACAAGGTCCTGTCCTTGAGTCCGAACAGAAAGAAATTGGAGTGGTTGAAGGCGTCGTTGGAATGGTGTGCTACGAAATTACAGTGAAAGGTGAATCCAACCATGCCGGTACTTTCCCAATGAAACATCGAAAGGATGCCCTCTTCTTAGCGGCTGATTTAATTACGCATTTAAAACAAGAACTCGGAAAACTTGATGAAGAACTCGTGTATACAATGGGGCGAGTCAATGTGCATCCAAACATTCATACAGTGGTGCCAAATCTAGTGAAATTTACGCTAGAATCTCGCCATAAAGATCCGAACGTCATTAAACAAGTGGAAACAATCATTCACTCACTCCCTACCGAGTCGAATGGATGTACCGTTAGCTTTGAGAAGCTTTGGGGCCGTGATACAGTTCCATTTGATGAAACGATTGTAAATACAATTGAATCCGTAAGCAAATCATTAGGATATTCTACTAGAAGAATGTACAGCGGGGCTGGCCACGATGCGCAGTTTATTGCAAGCATTGTTCCAACAGCGATGATTTTTGTACCGAGTGTAGGTGGACGCAGCCACTGTGAAGAAGAGTTAACTTACTACGAAGATTGTTATAAAGGTGCCAACGTATTGTTGCAAACTTTACTTTCCCTTCACGATCACTATTTATCAAAATATTCATCAGCTTCGAAAAATCAATAAAAATACCTTGGGGCTGTCCAGAAAGTCGATCACTTTCTGAACAGCCTTACTTCTTATGGTAATATTCTCTAAAAACTTTGCTCCTGCGGTGGTCATATCAAAATATCACTATCCTCGTCGCAACTGTCAGCATTTTAGCATAATGTATTGCCAATTGTTTTAATTCCTATTTCTTCGCGATTTTTAGCAACGGCGGCACCACCACTGCTGTAGCTACTGCTGCCAGCGTGGCTTCGGCAATGCCATTGGTGAAAAACACCGTTAACACGGCAGCTATAACGCCAAGCACGCTATCCACTTTCATTGCTTGCGCATAAGCGTCATGGAACACTAAAGCAATAGACCCCATAATCAAAAACGTATGTAAAACCGTAGTCAATAGTCCCGTTAAAAATAAAGATACTTTCAGATTGGATTTCATCTTTGCCAAAACTTTTTGAAGGAACTTATAAAGAAAATATGGAAGAATACCGACTATCACCCTTGGCACAATGGCAATAAATAGCGCCCATAAACTGCCTTGGCTTGTCCCTAACACAGGGATTGCCGGTGAAAAAGCGAAAGATAATAAGGTTGGTGCAATTGTATTCGTAATAACACTTGAAATTCCAAAGGCAAGTCCGAGAAAAGCCCCAATTCTTGGCCCTAAAATAATAGAAGCAATAATGATTGGAATATGAATAATTGTAGCTTTAATCACACCTAAATGAATAAATCCAATGGGTGTAAGCGCAAATAATAAAATGATTGCTAAAAATACGGTTGTTAGCGTAAAATCTCTTATTCTCATAACTAATCCCCTTTTTATAACGATCTAGTATGAAACGGTTACTCTAAGATTTTCCCATGAATGCTCGAAATTGTCATTCATAAAATATTTCACTATTGAATTCATCTTTTAAGAATTTGCATTGAACAATGGATTTTCTACCAATCTTCTCTATATTAAGATAATTTATCGATACTAATGGACGCGGCATTCTTTAAAAATTGGCCGCATTGTTCTCTGTAAAGAAAACCTACAGGATCTCATAAAAAAAGCCGCCTAGAAAGGAAATACCCTCTCTAGACAGCCTCATAAGGGGGAATTTTATATTTTTACTTAGGAAAGCAAAGAACCTATTACCCCAAATGAAAAATTATTTTGTATTGTCATTGCTAGGGAATGCAAATGTAACTTTTGATTCTGTATCCACATCAAGCCATTTTTCAGAAATTGTTTTTCTCTTCGTGTAGAAGTTCGCTTGATCTGGACCGAACATGACACCTGTACCGAAATTTGAACGTTTCCAACCAGCGAAGTTGTGATAACCTACTGGAATTGGGATTGGCACGTTGACACCAACCATTCCTACTTCGATTTCGTCTTGGAACTTGCGAGCAGCTGCACCATTGTTCGTAAAGATTGTCACCCCATTGCCAAGCTCATGGGAATTAATGATATCAATTGCTTCTTGTAAAGAATCTGCTCTCACCACAATTCGTACAGGGCCGAATACCTCATATTTAAAGATTTCCATATCTGGCGTCACTTCATCTAGTAAAGTTGGACCTAAATAGAAACCATTTAAAGTTTTCAAGATTTCAGGATTTCTGCCATCTGTTACAAGTTTTGCTCCTTCTTTTAGGCTTCGCTCAAGATAGCCAAGAATCGTTTCTTTTGATTCTTTCGAAATAACCGGACCGAAGTCTACATTATCGTCTGTATATGGACCTACTTTTAATTTCTCGATTTTTTCTTTTAAGATGGCAACGAGTTTATCTGCCGTTTCTTTCCCCACTGGAATTACTCCTGATAGTGCCATACAACGCTGGGAAGCTGCACCATAAGCCGCTCCAATAAATGCATTTGCCGCCTTTTCTAAATCCGCATCTGGCATGACAATCATAAAGTTTTTACCGCCGCCAAGCGCCGCTACCCGCTTATTATATTTCGTTCCAGTGTGATAAATATACTCCGCAATTGGTGTTGAACCTACAAAGTGAATCGCTTGTACTGTATCGTTTTCTAGCAATTCATTTACCGCCTCTTTATCTCCATTAATAACCGTCCATACACCATCTGGTAATCCTGCTTCTTTCCAAAGGTTTGAAATATATAGCGCAGAAATCGGCACTTTTTCTGATGGTTTTAAAATAACGGCATTTCCTACGGCAACCGCCATACTTGTTTGAGCAAGCGGCACCATAACTGGGAAGTTAAACGGTGAAATAGCTGCCACAACTCCAAGAGGATCTTTGCGGGAGAATGCATTAATATCGCCACCTACATTTACGGAATACTCCCCTTTTACCATGTGTGGAGCATTAATCGCTAAATCTACTGATTCTAAACCGCGCTGAATTTCTCCACGAGCGTCTTCTTTCGTCTTACCGCTTTCCTCACAAATAATTTCGATTAATTCTTCTTGGTTTTCTGCAATCAGTTGGCGGAATCTTTGCACAATCTCAGATCTTTTTCCGCCAGACATCGCCTTCCATTTTGGAAAAGCATTTTTCGCCACTTCAATCGCATGTCGAACTTCTTCTCGAGTCGCAAGTGGTACGCGTGCAATAACTTCTCCTGTGCACGGATTGTACACATTCGAAAAACGGCCACTTGTTCCAGGCACTAACGAACCATTTATAAAATGTTGTAACTCACGAATTTTTTGTTCAACTGCCATATTATACACCCCTTGTATTGTTTAATTTAAATATTCTCTTCCTCCAAATATGTCCAGCTGTTGTCCTGTTACCCATAACTGTAATGGAAACGGAATGAAAATGTAATGGACAGATAGTAAACAACAAAATGAATTTATTTAACAGAATGTATAAGTTCATTGATTGATAGAGTCATGACTCCACTCTTTCAATACGGCTTGCGTAAGACCATAGATGTAGAGAAAAATACACCTGCCGCTCATTAAAAGCTTATTATGTTCCTACTATAATCATTCTTGTGTTAATAATCATTCATCCATTAAGCAACTCGGAGGTTTAATAATAGAAAAAAATGGGCTCAAAAGACATGAAGTGGTTAAAAATCATCCATGTGTTTCTAGTAGTAGTCTTTTTCGGAGGCATTTTAAGTTCGATGGTATTAAATTTACATATTGATTTCACAAAATATGATGAATCCTATCTCGGCTATAAAAATATGATTATCCTTAGCGATTATATCGTTCGATTGGGTGCTGTAGGGACTTTATTAATCGGATTTGTTTACGGTTTTTTCACCAATTGGGGATTTTTAAGCATCGATGGGTTGGCGTTAAATTTGTTCTATATATCATCCAAACAATCGTCGGTATTTTTATTGTTGACGAATTAATGGTGAGAAATATGGAAATGTTGGAAGAGCAAAGAGAAATGGCAATCAGCAATCCAACTTTCGTTCAAAACCATAAGGTCATGCAATCTGCAGTGTTCTTCCAAATCACCGTAACCATTTTCATCTTCGTTATTTCGTACTTAAAACCTTGGCGGAAGAAAAAAGTTCAAGCGAAACAAAGTTAAAACTACAAAAAAGCGTGGCCGTTGAAACCGCGCTTTTTTATTTTATACTGTGGAAACATCCATATCATTACAATGGATGTAGCTTTAAAATAAAAGTAAACCCCTCACTTGTTCTTTCGTAACGACTGCACCAAAGTACATCAACCTCTCAAAGAAAGCTTGAAATTTACATTCCCATTTCGACTTATATCCATTTACGGTTTCATCCTGTAAACCTTGATAAACACAACTACCAAAGGACATCTGGATTTATTTATATCTGCCGACGACCGCTGTCATAGCACCAATCATTAAACGATAAAGTAGTGTAAGAGAATTCCTGATTCCGAGGTGATGAGTTTGAGCAACTATAAAAAAGCAGCTCTTCAAAAATTGATGGATTTGAAAATTGATATTGCCTTCCAAAAGGTGATTGGCTGGGAACAGCATCATAACGTGACGCTCACTTTTTTAAATGAGATCCTGAACCGAGAGCCGAGACAAAAGATTCAACGCATCACCGTTCCATCCAATTACTTTTATGAAGAAAATATACTAGCACCCGTCCATTTTATCGGTATAACAAAAGACAGCAAAAAAATGCATATATTAATTAACTTTTTTAATCGTTTCGATATTGTAAAACGCTCTCTTTATTACGCAACGAAAGCCTATGCAGAACAAAGCGAAAACGACTTGCAACCTGTTATTTTCATCAATCTTTTAAGCTATGAATTATTCAATCAAACCGAAAACTTTCATACGGTTTATCTTTTGCAAGAGAAACATACTAGCACTCCCCTCCCCGATGTATTCGAATTGCATTTCATCGAATATCCAAAAATAATACGGAATTTTGAAGCGAAAAAAATCGATCCTTGGAACGACGCAAAGGCAAGATGGCTTTTACTGCTCGCAATCGTTGACCATCGCAATGGAAATGTATATAACGACATTTATAAAGAGTTAGATCTAATCTCTTTAAGGGATGACCACATTCGAGCAGCGTTGAATCGTTGGAAAGAGTTAAGCCAGTCAAAAGATGAAATGGAAGTCTATGAGGAACGCTTGAAACAAACACTTGAAGAGGAGGTGGAAGTGCGGGAAGCAAAACGTCGGGAAGATGAAGCCTTTGAAAAAGGAGCAAAAAAGCTGCAAATGGAAATTGCAAAAAAAATGCTTGCAGAACAAATGGATATCCAATCCATTTCAAAAATCACTGGGCTATCTCTGAAGGAGATTCAAGAATTAAGGTAGTTATATTCTTCAAAGCATGCGTGTTGTTCTGTTGAAATAAACTATTGTCGATGATGGGGTTATTTATTTGGACTGATGGTTCTAAAGGCGTTCGTTTTTGCAACGCTTTTTATTTTTGCCTTCGTTCTCTAATCTTCCCTCTACAATTTACCAAATATCTATAGAAACGTAGAAATCATAATATTTTATCCCCCTCTGTTCATATTTCTCAATGTCTACTAGTTGACTAATACGAATATGTAATGATAGTCTATCTCTTGATTTTAATTTATTGAATATTAATAATCTTCTAAATTTATATCCTATGATTGCTTAATGATAAATCAGTCTATGGGGAGGGATTTTAGATGAACAAATGGCTTTTTAGCATGTTAGTCATCTTAACAACCTTTTTAATGGGTTCATCTTTTGCTATCGGTAAGATTGGCCTTTCATATACAACACCGCTTTTATTAGTCGGCATACGTTTTTCTTTAGCAGGAGTGATTATGGCCATCGCTGTTCGATTATTAAGAATCCCTCATCCTAAAGCCTTTTTCCAATGGATCAAAATCGCTGTCATCGGTTCCTTTCAAACAGCTGGCGTTATGTCATGTATCTTTCTCAGCTTAAGGACAATTTCAGCGGGGCAATCTTCCATATTAACATTTATGAACCCACTTTTAGTCGTTATCTTTGGAACGATTTTTATGAAATTATCGTATAGCCTACGCCAATGGACAGGTGTGATATTAGGTTTTATTGGCGTATTCATAACCCTTGGGGCGAAGTTAAGTTTTGAAATCGGGTCGATTCTCGCCTATCTATCTGCAGTTTCATGGGCAATTGGCACATTGCTCATAAAAAAATGGGGAAATGAATTTAATACATGGGTATTGACGGCCTATCAAATGTTATTTGGCGGCATCATATTGTTAATGGGAAGTCTGATTTTAGAAAATCCCTACTTCCGAATAACCGGCACATCCATTTCTATCGTATTGTGGCTCGCCATTATGGCATCCATCGTCCAATTTGCAGGCTGGTTTTATTTGCTTCAAAAAGGCGATCCCGGCAAAACTAGCGCCTTTTTGTTCTTGGCACCATTTTTCGGGGTTCTTTCTGGATGGTTAATATTAGATGAAACGATTAATTGGTATGTGACCATCGGAGGTCTTTGCATATTTACTGGAATCTTCTTAGTGAACTGGACTAGCAGCAGGAAGATGGAGGCTGGCTCCTTGGAAACTTCATTAAATAAATAAAAATATTTCTTTTTCATGCCAAATAAAATCAATGGGCATTGCAGTTTCATTTACTTTCTGTTATGCCCCTCTATCATTCTTTTAATCAGCCAATCTTATAAATATCTCCGAACTCTTTTACAGTATTCTTCATATTTTTCCCATATATTTTTCTCAAAGATGCCTCTTCTAACTTCACTTGCCGATTAAAAAGCCATCCTCCAGCTAAGTCGTACAATAATTTTATCCAGTTTGGCATGATGAAAAATATCCCTGCTAATACCATTCCAAAAGATGTATAAATGGGATTGCGGCTAATCGCAAAAGCCCCTTTTGTGATGAGTTCACCAGGCTTTTCTTCATCAATCCCGACCCTGAAACTTTTCCCGAATGAAATTAAGCTCCACAAGAATAACATTATTCCCAATATACATAAAACGACACCAACCCAACTGACAATCCCGTTATAAAACAGCCTTGCGCCTAATTTCGGAAAACCGAACACTTCGGCGAAAATGAGATAGAAATACAATAATGCAAAAGGCGGAATCAAGAAATCCTTCTTATCCAGCTCTCCGAATCGAAACACTTTGATTCCCTTTTTCCCAAGCATTTTCGCACGAATAATGACCAATATAATCAATGAAAGCAATGTTAAAATTGCAAAATATCCTTGCACCGCAGCCTCACCTTTTTTATCCCATGGCTACAAAAACCTGATACTCCCCTATTTCATTTCTTCCACTTTAAACCTTCACACTGTTTTTAATTTTTCCGGTGCCGTTTTTCTCGGATCTGAAATATAGATTTCTTTATGTTTTTTTTCTTCCCGCTTTAAGTTATTTTCTGCACAATACGGTTCCATCCGTTCGAAAGTTCCCATTCATCATCGACTGCCGATATGCATTCCTTGTACACATAACCCTTCCGAAATCGTTTCAAATTGAACTTGGTTGACATCCAAATCCGGTTTTTTCTTCTTCACCGTATCCCGCGCATATTGAAACAATTCTTCCGTTACAAAATCCGGTTGCCGAATCATTAATTTATACACGAGATGATTTTTATCCAAATAATCTAATCTTTCGTTCTCCCCTCTTCATCCAAATCCCAATGCCCTTCCAATGGAAACACGGTATATTCATAATACCCTTCCGGCGTAATCCCCTTTTTCGGCATCATTCGAATCGCATAGGATAAAGCATAAAGAATTTCGATATGTTCTTGAAATGGTTTCCGTTCGGATTTCCCTTGCCATCAATCGTAAAAAATTTCATTGGTGGCACATGAATAGTGGTTGGTTGCGTGCCGGGCAAGTAAAGTCTTTTAAATGTTTTCTCCATTCAAATTTACTCATTTATTGTCACTCTCTTCTTACAAAACATTTTATCTTCTGTTAATATCAATATTATTAGCGGAAACGGATTAAAATCATTCACTGAAGAAACACTTTCACTCAAATGATTGACACAATCAGGAAATTCTTTGCATTTTAGCTACAATGGATATAAGAATCTTAGACAATACCTAGTTATGAGTACAATACTAAAATCGATAATCGCTAAAGAAAGGGATTAAGGATGACAAATATTCTCCTCATCTTAGTTTTACAGTTGATTTATGTTCCATTGCTTACATTGCGCACAATCTTTTTAGTCAAAAACTTAACGTTCCTAGCAGCAATGATTGGAACGTTAGAAATGCTCATTTACGTCTTTGGGCTTTCCCTCGTATTCAGCGGGGATCAAAGTTTTCTTGCAATGATTGTATATGCAGTCGGCTTTGGATTAGGTATCTTTTTAGGAACGAAAATTGAAAATAAATTAGCGATTGGTTACGTGTATGTAACCATCAATACTCAAACGAAAAACCATGAATTAATCAATACACTCCGCTCCAACGGTTTTGCTGTTACAACCTACGTTGGTGAAGGACGAGACAGCGAACGTTACAAATATGAGATTTTAGCAAAACGAAATCGTGAGAAAGAGCTCTTTGAACTCGTTAACTCCATCGAGCCAAAAGCATTCATTATTTCCTATGAACCGAAATCCTTTAAAGGCGGTTTCCTTGTTGATCGAATGAAAAAACATAAAAATCATTCATAACAAATTCATTTTGAGACAGCGAAGATTGCGGAATCTTGTCTCGACAACCGCAGAAGCAAAGAGTAAAAGATTATTGGACAAGTGGGGGTGTCTAGAAAGTTATACGACTTTCTAGACACTCCTATAATATGCTTTTATCCTACATATCGGCGTAATATGCGATCCACCGATGGACCATATGATTCCCCAAACATATTTAAATGTACTAATAAATAATAGAGTTGATACAATTCTTTGCGCTCTTCATATTCTGGTGAAAGCGGAAATACCGATTGATATGCCTCGTAAAATCGTCGAGAAAAACCACCGAATAATTCCGTAAAAGCAAGTTCCATTTCATGATCTCCGAATAGGATTGCAGGGTCAATTAAATACGGAACCCCTTCCGGACCCGTCATCCAATTACCTCCCCACAAATCCCCATGCAATAAGCAAGACTTTGGTGTTCTCGGAATCCACTCATCTAATCTCTCCATCAGTTTTACAAGCATTTTTTCGCGTGTCTGTCCCATCGTACCTGAATCTTTTCCCCGCTTCCATTGGCCAACTAAACGCACGTCCCGATAATATTCCACCCAATCATCCATCAATCGATTTTGTTGCGGCAACTTCCCAATATAACTTTCCCCTTCTAAACCATATCCTTTTGCATCGGCAAGGTGAAGTGCTGCTAGACGTTCTCCTAATAGCACATCCGTTTCATAAGTCTTTTTCCCTTCAATCCACTCTAGCCAAAGCATGGGAATGCCTTCTATTTCTAAGCAACCTAATACATTTGGTACATTGATTGTACCGGTCCCCTGAATCATCTTTAGCCCGCGCTCTTCAAATTGGAAAAAGCCGATATTCATTTGTTGATTCAGCTTTACAAAATATTCATGTTGATTTGTTAGCACATAATAAGCTTTATTAATATCGCCGCCGGATACTGGATGAATTTCTTGAATTTTTTCGTGGGGTGAAATCGTTTGTAATCCTTTTTTTATCATCGTAATCAATTTGACCACCCTTATCATTGTTCTATTGATTAATACTATCCTCATATAAAAATAATAAATCAAAATTACTACGGTTTCTTTTCTAATGTTCTTTTTTAAGATACAAACAATATAGTCAAGTCTTTCACCCATATAAAATTATCTTTTCTGAAATAATAATCACAGTTCTTTTTCACTACTTTTTTTGGGATTGTTTATATTTTCCTTCCTTATTATTCCAATATAGATAAACTCTATAATCTCGTTGATTTTCAACTGATTATCAATAACGTTAATGAGGTTAAATAGAACGATTATGAGTTTTCTTATGAATATCTTTTTATATTTGTTATCATTATGATAGTATATTTATCCCATAAAAATTGAAAAATTATGAAATTATAAAATTCCGAAAATAAATATTTTGATAGATACTCTAGGAAATTTACTTTTTCCTTTAGAGAGGAAGATTCATATTATCCAATATAGTTTAGGGCTGATTGGGACTCTATACACGATTATTGCCCTTCATTATACGTTAAACATTAGTTTTTCATTAAAAAATGTATTTTATATCATGCTTTTTATTGTGCTTCCCTCCCTCATCTCATATTATTTTTTTCCTGTTTGGGTTTGGATTTTTATATCATTCATTACGATTTGTGTTGTATTTTTCTATATTACGAGAACAACTAAAGCTCTCTATCATGTGTTATTACTAATTATTGGACAAATGATTTCATACTCTCTAACGAAAATTTTCATGTTGCCAATTGTGTTAAACGCTTTCGCTTGGCTAGAGCATGTTTTTATGATTCTATTAAATGTAATCTTTGTATATATTTTCTTCAAGCGATTAAATAAAGGAATTGAATTTACTAATTTCACTATGAATATGCAATTATTTATTTTTTTTATTTTATGTTCCTCATTCATGGTGTTTCTGATAAACATTTTTTTTAGCACATTAATGATAGATAGTTTTTGGATATATGTTTATTTTTTTACACAATTTTTGTATCTCGTTATTCTATTGACAGTGCTGTATTTGTTGCAACGTCAATTCCACAAAAATCAGCATTTAAAGATGGAAATGATGAAACAGAATCAGTTGTCAAACTATATTGTTGCTCTTGAAACAATTAATGAAGATATGAAGCATTTTCGCCATGATTATGCTAATATCCTCTTTACACTGCAAACATTTATCGAAACAGAAGACATACAAGGATTAAAACATTATTTCCAATCTCGAATCTTAAAAGTAGAACAGCAAACACTCCTAACCAACAAAGCATTTTGCCAAATTAAAAACTTAAAGCTCATGGAGTTAAAGGGGTTAATCGCTTCAAAACTGCTCATTGCTGAACAATTAGGGATAAATGTTCATCTAGAAATTCCGGAAGAGGTCCATACAGCTCCCGCTGATATGATTGACTTATCACGAATCATTGGAATCTTAATTGATAACGCAATTGAAGCAAGTGAAAAAGCATCTACTAAACAAATTCAAATTGGATTCATTCAAACTCCTTCATCAATGTTAATTGTCATAAAAAATACTTTTGATGAAATGCCGGATATGAATCTATTATTTAAAGGATATTATTCTACAAAAGGGGAAGGACGCGGAATCGGACTTGTCAATGTAAGAAAACTATTGCATAAATACCCGAATGCAACTATGAATACTCGCATCGAAAATGGATGGTTTATCCAAGAATTAGAATTTCGCTAGACGGAGGTGCCGAGTGTGAATATTGTAATTTGTGAAGATAACTATGAACATCGACAATTTATTCAATCTCAAATTTTAAAATATTCAACTTTTCATGAACCTAGTATAGAAATTGTATTATCTACAGGGCATGCCGAGGATGTGTTAAGTTTTATTGAAGAGCAACGAGGGGATTGTTATTTTCTCGACATTGAGCTAAATAATGAAAAGATGAGGGGTTTAGAGTTAGCTGCTGCAATACGCAAAAAAGATCCATTGACCAACATTATTTTTATTACACAACACGCAGATCAACTTCAACTTACTTTTTCGTATAAAATCGCTGCATTGGACTTTATCGTAAAAGATAGCCCCACTCTACTATCAAAACAAATTATCGATGCTTTAAAAGTGGCCTTCGAGCGTTATAAACAACTGGGTGAATCGAAGGAAGAACCCATTTTCCAAATTAAAATAGGAGAAAAAATTAAAAATATTTTATTGGACGATATTTACTATTTTGAAACATCCCATATCATTCATAAAATCATGCTCTATGAAAAAAATGGCTGTTATGAGTATTATGGGAAACTAAAAGAAATTGAGAAAATTGATGACCGCTTTTTCCGATGCCACAAAAGTTACGTCATCAATTTACAGCATGTAAAAGAAATAAATAAAAAAGAGCGCATTGTCATTATGACAAATGGCGGTATATGCCAAGTTTCTCATCGCAATTTGCGTCTTATGCAAAGACGGTTAGATGAATTTTTATGCAATTGTTTAGAAAAACAGAAAATCGAAGCTTGATCCACTTAACCTTAAGTCGTCAGGTTGATTAAAAAATCAGCGCCTCCGAATTGTTTTGCTTGCATTAACCAAATCGGAGGCGCATTTTTTTCGTATTTTAATCATTGCATCTATTCTTCTTTATGCTCTTCTTCGTTCTCACCAAAAATTGTCACAATCTCGTCAGATTTTTTACGATCTTTTCCTTTTGGCAGTTCATCAAAATAACCAAATTGCACCATGCCTACAATTCGTTCTCCAGGCTTTACTCCTAGTGCTTTACGAAAATCTGGTTTATCTAAAAATTCCGGAGTTTTCCAACAAGATCCAATGCCGTAATCCCATGCTAGAAGCATCATATTTTGAATGAGTGCACATGCTGCTGCAAAGTCTTCTAATCGTTCCTTTTGGCGAGGGTCTTCTGGAACAATCACAAACACATAACCACCTGGTGTTGTGAATTTTTGCATGCGTTTTTCTACTTCTTCCTCCGAAAGCGTTCTCCAATCCGGAATCGTTGTATTGCGCAGTAAATCATGAAGTTGGAACAGTTCTTTACCACATGCCACGACAAGTCGCCAAGGTTCACGGTTTTGATGATTTGGCGCCCAAACGGCATCATCTATAATTTGCAATAAATCCGCTCGATCTACAGGCTGTCCGTTGAATTTTTTAATCGATCGTCTTCCGATAATGGCTTCTCTTACCGTTAACGCTTGTTCATTCATTCGTTCATTACTCTCCTTAAAAATATAGGTTGAACTTTATTACGTTTATCTCCAAACAACCTTATCACAAAACTTGTTGAATTTAAATATCCATTATTAGAGCCTCTATTCTTTATTATATAACACACTTCCTATTCGGTCGAAAACGTTAATAGAATATATCATCTATTTTAAAGAAATAATATTGTATATTTGGCGTATAGGCATATGAATTGGAATAATCATAGTGTCGGTCCGCACTAGGTCCTGTATGGGCATGAACGTAAGGAACACCATCAATCACGCTTGTCACAATAGTGCTATGATCGATGACTCCATTCCCTTGAAAGTCATAAAAAATTACATCTCCAGGTTCTAATTCGGAAGGAGTATAAACACGCTTAGCCGTTAACCCTGCTTTAGAACTCTCCAAATACCATCTTAAACTATGAGCAACCGCCCAACTATAACTCCATGTTTCATTTGGATAATAGTATTCTCTCGCTCCAACTTTCCAGCCATCCGTAATCCACCAACCCTTGTTTCGATTCGGATAACCTGACATCGGAGCTCCTCCTGCACGCAGCGCTTGTGATAAAAAATTTGTACAATCCACTGTAAAAATAGGATAATTTGGATTAAACGAATCCCACCAAGTTCTTGCATAATCGACAGCTGCTTGCCGATTGTAATAAATTGCTATTTTCTTACCTCCTTTTTTCCATCATCTTATGAATAAATCGCTGTTTTCTGAACTTCCTACATATTGTTCTAATCAAGAAAAAATTGTAAAATTCTGATACAATATTATTTATGAATATCTATGTATCCACATTATTTTCATGGTAAATTTTTGAAATTTCATCATATATTTATTAGGGAATTCTTTTGAATTATGGATTGAGAGGATGTTGACATTGGTGCAGCATGCTGAAAGAGAAATTTTTGAGTGGACTAGTTTATGCGATAAAAAGGGAAATTTAAATCCTGCTGCTATTGGTTATGCTAGAAAACCAATTATCGAATGTAATTTATCTGGACATTTTATGCGAAAGAAGAAATGGAATTATTGGTGTTGTTACGGAGAAGATGTATTATTTTCTGTTACGATCTGTCATTTTGATTACGCTGTTTCTTGCTTTATTTACTTTCTAGAATATGAAACTCAACGTTTCTTTGAAAAAACCGTTACAATTCCATTAGGCGTTGTAAAAAAATTAAAAATGCCAACTCGTGTACTTGAACCAATTCGATTTACAAACAGCGAAATCAATGTCAATATCTCTTATTTTCAAAATCAAACATTGCTAGCGGTCAGTTGCGATAACTTTGATAACGAGCCCCTAAATGTTAATTTGAAGATATTGCATCCTGTTGGCGACGAATCGTTGAATGTCGTCGTGCCATGGAACCGCCACACTTTTCAATTTACCGCAAAGCATCACATACTGCCGACGAAAGGATTTATCAAACTTGGAAATAAGCGATATGAGTTTCATGAGGAAGAATGTTTTAGCGTATTGGATTTTGGAAGAGGTGTCTGGCCACGGGAAGTGATATGGAATTGGGCAAATGCTTCCCAGCGACTTCGCAATAAGCGAGTAGGGTTAAATTTTGGAGGTAAGTGGACGGACGGTACAGGCATGACGGAAAACGCTGTATTCGTAGATGGAAAAATGACAAAAATCCATGAAGACGTCATTTTTGAATATGATCGCTCTAATTTCAAAAAACCTTGGTACATTACAACAAAGTTTACCGACTCCATTATGCTCACATTCCATCCATTTTTTGAAAGGGTAGCAAAAACGGATTTAAAGCTTGTGCAATCAGAAGTGCATCAGCTAGTTGGCTATTATAACGGTAAAGTCAAATTGGAAGATGGAAGTACCCTCATCATTCAACAAATGTTAGGCTGCATTGAGGAACATGTTGCTAAGTGGTAACAAAAGTGAATTAAAAGCTTATGTTGATGCTTTTCTACTGACTGACGCTTACGTATTTTCACAAAACAATTGCAACGATGTAAACCACCGCACGAAAAGATTGAATAAAAGAATTTGAGCCTGACCAAAAGTTTGGCACTTTTCGGTTAGGCTCTTTTTTCATTTAATTTACATGATTAATTGTTTATTTTCATTCGCCAAAATAGAATTGGAAACTTTTACCTTGCTCTTCCCACCTAATTGTTCCATCACAATTTCACCAATTTTTCTCTTCCAGTTACCTTTTCAATCTTGAAAATAGAAAAAACCTCTTTGAATCTCGACTCTTTCAAAGAGGTTTGCTTTATTAATTATTTCTTTAGAACTTCATACAGTTCTTCTGGACAATCCGTAATGATTCCTGCCACTCCTAAATGCAGTAACATTTTCGCTTGTTCTTTATCATTGATTGTATATACCCTAATAGGTATCCCAACTTTCAAAGCCTCCAATACAGGACGTCGCCTCACTGCCCTGTATGCTACATGAAGAGCATTTGCTGGAAATAAAGTCCGGTACCACTTCATGTTTAATATGCTGTAAGAAAACAACGGAGCCGTTTCAATATCTGGTGCTAGCTCTGCCATTCGCTTAACAGCTTCGTGATCGAAGGAAGAAATAATGACCCGATCTCTTAATTGAAATTGATCTACTTCTTGTAAGACAAGATCTTCCAACCCTGGATAGAGAAATTTATCTGATTTCAATTCAATATTTATCTTATGATGAGTATCTTTGAATAAATCAAGCACTTCCGCTAATATAGGGATTTTTTCGCCCTGGAATTTTGGATGGAACCAAGAACCAAAATCAAACTTCCGCAATTCTTCCAACGTCATGTCTTTAACGTATCCTTTTCCATTGGACGTTCGATTAATTTTTTCATCGTGAATGACAACAATTTTTCTGTCCTTTGTAAGATGAACATCCAACTCGACACCGGTAATCTTCAGCTTTGCCGCCGCTTTAAAAGCCGCGAGTGTATTCTCAGGATACTTTGATGAATAGCCTCTATGGGCAAAAATGTGCATGAAGTAACTCCCTTCACATAGATGTGATTCACTTTGTTCATGTAGGCTGTCTTGCACTCTTCATTCAACTATTCCACAAAAATTCGATTCAACTCTTTCTCCAATAAATAGCGTATGCGGCCTCTTTCAATTGGAACCAGCCCCATTAAAATATGTAAAGCAATTCCGTCAATTAACGCATGCAACAAAACAATTTCTTCTTCCAAAAGGATATCCTCTTTTAATAAACCCGCTTTTTGCAAACGATGTAAAATCCCCACAATAGCTTCATGCACTGATTCTTTTTGTAACTCCTTTTTGCGAATTTTATAGGAGATATACTCTAGCCATACTTGCATTTCTATTTTCTTTTCTTCAGGAGGAATCAACTCCATTAATATATTGAGCACTTGCTCTTTAGGAGGAAGCGGGCTTTGGATGTGCTCCATTATTCGTTCTGTTACTTGTTCTTGAACGAGCTGCATCGCAAACTCCAACAGTTCTTCTTGCGTTTGAAAATAATGACGAACAGCTCCTAATGAAAGATTCGCCTCCTTTGCAATCGAACGAACTGAAGCACCTCCTAACCCCTCCCGTGCAATTACATTCCAAGTTGCTTTCGCGATGATTTTTCTTCTTTCTTCATGGTCAACAATTTTCGGCATGATTTTATTATAACATTTTTTAATACAGTTGTATTAAATAATAAAACATAGTATTATTTTAATACAGATGTATTAAATAATTGTGAGGTGAGCTATTGAATGCTTTTTTGGATCATTGCCGCTGAAATTGCTTTCTGGATTGTAATTATTGCAGGGCTTTTCACACGATATATATGGAAACGAAATAGACTCAGCATCTTCTTTTTCTTACTTACACCCGTTATAGATTTTGCATTGCTAGTACTTACTGCAATCGATTTGAAAAACGGAGCCACAGCAAGTTTTGCCCATGGTCTTGCTGCTATTTACATTGGAGTTTCGATTGCTTACGGAAAATCTATGATTGCCTGGGCAGATAGCAAATTCCAAAATTGGATATTAAAGAAGCCTTCCAAGAAAAAAATATTATATGGCAAGGCTAAAGCTGTTTATGAAATGAAGATGTGGGGCCGCCATCTTTTAGCGTATATCATTGGATGTAGCCTCCTTGGCCTTATGATATGGTATGTTGGGGAAGAAATTGATCCACTTATGCGTGTTTTAAGTCTGTGGACAATTGTATTGATTATAGATTTTCTAATATGTTTTTCATACGTGATTTTTCCAAAAAGAGAGGAGAAAAAAGGATAATGATGTACGCACTTTGTTATACAAGGTGCGTTTTTTCATGGTTTGTTACTAGAAAATACTAGCGATTTTAAAATACTGGTAAGTTATAAGAAAATATGGTTGTCATCTAGGTATTCGCCCCAACTTTCATGTGCGATGTTTTTCCCTTTTGGAACTACATATCTTGACTTACCCGGGTTTTCCCCATTACTTGCAACTTTTTCGAAAACCGCTTTCCCAAATTCTTACCTATCCCCAATAAAAAAATTCCATCAGCAAAAATCAAATTATTGCTGATGGAATGACTTCATTCTCTAACTCTCAATAACCTCATACTATTTAATGTAACTAATAACGTTGCGCCCATATCTGAGAAAATGGCAATCCAGAGAGTTAACCACCCTGGAACGACAAGTAGCAACGCAAGAAGTTTCACCGCTAAAGCAAAGGCGATGTTTGTTTTAATAATAGCCAATGCTTTGCGACTTAATTTGATCGTAAAGGGTAGTTTGCTTAAATCATCGGACATAAACGCAACATCAGCAGTTTCAAGGGCTGTATCTGTTCCCGCACCACCCATAGCAATGCCAACTGTGGCGGCCGCTAAAGCGGGGGCATCGTTTACACCATCCCCTACCATCGCTACTTTACCATATTGTTTTCGCAACGTTTTCACAAACTCTAACTTGTCTTCAGGCATTAAATCCGCTTTTACTTCTAAAATTCCTGCTTCAATCCCTATGGCTTTTGCGGTTGCTTCATTATCCCCTGTCAATAACACCGTTTTTTCAATGCCGAACTCATGCAATTTTTCCAGCATTTCTTTGCTAGTTTCGCGAAGTTCGTCTCTAACGGCAAAGACCGCGAGAATTTTTTCTTTTGTTCCTAAAAACATCACCGTTTTGCCCTCATTTTGAAGTGTCGTCGCTTCTTTCTGAATAACTTCCATCAAACCACTTTGGAAAATCTCTAAAAATAAATTTGGACTTCCAATATAATACGTTTCTCCTCCAATGGTCGCTTGAATTCCCTTACCTGTGATGGATTTGAGTTGCTCCACTACCAATTCAGAATGATTCACTCCTGCCTCTTCCGCCTTTCTCACAATGGCCGATGCCAGCGGATGATTGGAGCTTTTTTCTAATGTATAAGCGATCTCCAGTACTTCTTTTTCATTTGACCCTTCATCCATTACCTTCACATCTGTCACCACAGGTAATCCTTTCGTCAACGTACCGGTTTTATCAAAGGCGACAGCTTTCAATGAACCCATTTCTTCAAGATAAATACCGCCTTTGATGAGCACGCCCTTTTTCGCAGCAGAACCAATAGCCGAAACGATCGAAATTGGCGTTGAAATTACAAGGGCGCATGGACAACCAACAACTAATACTGCTAACCCCTGATAAATCCACTCTAGCCAAACTCCACCGAAAAATAATGGTGGAACAATCGCTACATGCAAAGCAATGATCATAATAATAGGCGTATAGTATTTTGCAAATCGGTCGATGAAGGCTTGTGCAGGAGCCCTTTCTTCTTGCGCTTCTTCAACTAATTCAATGATTTTCGATAAGGTTGTATCTTCTACATATTTTGTAATTCGAATTTCCAATAATCCTTCTTCATTGAGCGTCCCAGCGTAGACTTCATCTTTCTCCTTTTTCTCAACAGGAATCGATTCACCGGTAATTGCTGCTTCGTTTACAGTTGATGTCCCCTTCACCACAACGCCATCCATTGCAATCTTCTGGCCAGGTTTTACAATCATAATATCCCCAATCTTTATCTCTTCAACTGGAAGGATTAATTCTTCACCGCCTCGTCGAATCAAAGCTTCATTCGGAGCAAGTTCCATTAACGAACGAATGGATTTTCTCGCTTGATCCATTGAATATCGCTCTAAATTTTCACTAATGGCAAACAAAATGACGACAATGGCACCTTCCGCCCATTCACCGATAATAGCCGCACCAATAATTGCAACTGTCATGAGCGTTCGCATATCAAAGTCGAGATGGATTAAATTATTTAACCCTACTTTAAACAGCGAATATCCTCCTATGATGATAGAAGAAATAAAGAGCAACACAGTAATGAGATTATCTTCCCCATTTACAAAGGTTGAAACATACCCGAGAACAATCAGTAACCCAGAGAATAATAACGTTTGATATTTTTCATAAAAGGGTACTGTCGATTCTTGCTGATCCTCTTTTTTAGTCGAGGATTTACGAATCACTTTATCCGGATATACTTTTAAATTTTCAAAGGCTCCTGCTCGTTCCAATTCTTCTACTGTCGCATGCCCAAATACGGTGATCTTAGATGCGCCAAAATTGACTTTTGCATCCTCCACTCCCGGCAATGCCTTCACATTCCGTTCAAATTTCCCCGCACAATTTGCGCATGAAAAGCCTTCTACACGATAAATTTGTTTCTCAACTTCTTTCAACTTTCGTCACCTCTTGTTGGTGCTTGAAAGCAATCTCTATGAGCTGCTTCACGCAATCATCATCGAGAGAATAATAAACAAGCTTTCCCTCTTTCCTATATTTTGCTAGCCCCAAATTGCGTAACAACCTTAAATGATGGGAAGCAGTTGCAGTGGAAGCATTGATAATATTAGCTACATCACACACACATAACTCTTCTTCCACGGCTAATGCATATGCAATTTTTATGCGTGTTTCATCAGCAAGGGCTTTAAAAATCTTGGCCACTTCCAGCGTTTTTTGTTGAGCAAGTTGCTCCTGAACTCTCTTTACTTTTACCTCATCGATACAGGTAACTTCACAAACATCGTGTTCTTTTGGCATATCGTTCCCCACTATCATTCAAATACTTATTTGAATATTAGTATATCATGTAAAAGGTTAATATTCAAATATTTATTTGAATGTAATAAATAAAAAAATCCGTACATCTAGTAGAAGATGCACGGTTTGAATCGTATTTTCTGACAACACTTGCTTAATTCCATACAGCGACCATAGGTGAAATCATGATTAGTAATGCAAAACCTGCAATAAAAATTGGCTTTGTAGATGCTCGTTGATCCTTTATAAATGAAGCAACCGAATAAACGAGAGAAAATACAAAAACAAACGGCCAAACAAACCAAGTCCAATAAAATAATATAGCTATGCCATTTAAGACTTCTATCAACATTTCTCCATCCCCTATTCAAACTACATAAAATAATCAGTTAAATTTTACCACAAAATAAAGCTGTTCCTAAATAGTAGAACAGCTTTATTTTCTCGGAGGTACTCGAACATACCCTTTTTTCTTCATCTTTTTCATGGCAACTTCCGTAAAAACTTTTAATAATTTTCGTTCTCTTTTTGGCGTGTTTGATTTAGGTAAACCTGGAATTCTCATTGAAAACAACTCCTTTTGTATATCTTATTAAAAAAGATAGAAAGTATGCCTTTTCAACGAGAACCCTAATATTTATTTGAACCCTTCAAAATTAAATGATCCTCACACGACTACTCAACTTCACCTTCCCAAGCACTCATGCCACCAATCATATTTGTAGCATTAAACCCATTTTTCTCTAAAATCGTTGTTGCTTGGGCACTGCGACCACCTGCTAAACAAACGACAATATACGGTTTATCTTTTGACAATTCATTCATGCGAATAGGAAGTAACCCTAATGGAATATTAACTGCTCCCGGAATATGCCCTCCGTGGTATTCCTCTATTTCACGAACATCCAGTATATTTAGTCGCTCTCCACCTTCTAAACGTTGTTGCACTTCTTTCGCACTAATTTCTTTCATGCATAAATCCTCCTTTTAATTTTTCCAAGCATTCATGCCTCCACGAACATTTGTGACACGTTCATAACCTAGCTTTTTTAATTGTTTGCAAGCTTGGCTACTTCTCATCCCGCTTTGACAAATGACAATGATTTCTTTATCCTTTGGAAGCTTTGTAAAATCTGAACCTAATGGCAAGTTTTGAAATTGCCGAATATGATTGGCTTTATATTCTGCAGGAGTTCGTACATCAATCAATACTTTGTCCTTGTCGTTTAACATATTCTTCAATTCGTTTGTTGAAATAGTATTCACATTTACCGGCTTTAAGCGCCATGCAATGAACACAATGATGACTGCTAACACGATCCATTCCATATTTCTACCCCCTATACCCTTATAGGTATAATTTTTAAGCTAAATAAATAGCTGATTATACAGCTATCTTTTAACGGCTCTTTACGATTAAATTAATGGCTTCTTGTACTAATTCATCTACATCTTCTGATTTACTATTATTCATACATTCAATTAAATTTTCGCTTACAATAACGCCAATTGTTCGATCGACTGCAGAACGCACAGCGCTAAGTTGAGTTACAACATCTTTACAATCTTTTCCTTCTTCCATCATGCGCAGTATTCCGCGTATTTGCCCCTCAATACGTTTAATGCGATTTTTTGTTTTCGCATCATATTTTTTCAATTATGTATCCCTTCTTTCTTGACGCTTATTCTAATTTTAGTTTATACCCTCGTAGGTATAAAGTCAACTATAATAAAAGCGATTAAAGGAACGAATCGCTTTATTTCATCTATGAATCATGATTAATAATCCAGACATTATAATGGAAAACTGAACGGATTGCAGCGGTTCACGGTCATAAATAAAAAAATAAGCAATAGCAAATAAAAGTATTAAGTATACGAAAGCTTGTCTTAATTTCATAAGCAACCCCTTCATCTGTCTTACTACTATCCTATTAAGGAAGGGGTAAGCTTATGATACGGATTTTAATTTAACCGCCTGGAATTGCTAAAGGAAAGCTTACATACTCATGATATTTCGGCGTTCGATCTAAATGTGTTTCGTAAAGAACAATTTCCGTTACATTGAAAGAAAAGGTTTTTCCATCTTTCTCCCGAATTTGTAATAACGTTCCTTCTTCAAAAGCATCCTCACTCTTCCATTTTCTCGCTAACGTTATATGCGGACGGAAAGGTTTTTTATCCAATTGAAAACCCGTTTTTTCACATTCCCTATATACCGATTTTTGGATGGAATCGAGCTGTTCTGATGATTCCACATCTGCCCAAAAAATTCTGGGAGCCTTTTTCGGACCGAAAATCCCTAAAGAATTCAACGTCAAGGTGAAAGAAGATTCTTTTTCTAAGATTGGTTTTACCTTTTCCACGACTTCATTTAGCATCAATTTTTCAGCAAACCCTAAAAAAGCTAAGGTGATGTGGTAATCTCCCGGATGAACCCACCGAGTAAAAGGGAAATCTCCTTTTCTTTCTTGAATCCATTCATATAAGAAATCTTTTGCTTCTTTCGGTAATTTTACTGCAAAAAAATAATGATGCTTTGCCAATAAAATCCCCCGTTCCTAATTAACAATTCATTATAGTATTTACCCCTCTAATAATTTTAAACCAATCACCGCTAATAGAATGGTAAAAATACACACGATTCTTTTCCAATTACGTGATTCTTTGTAAAAGAGCATACCAACTAGGGTACCACCGACAACACCTATTCCTGTCCAAACTGCATAAGCTGTTCCCATTGGAATTGTTTGCATCGCAAATTGCAATAGAAACAAACTTCCAACAAAACTGGTACTAAATATCACAATCGGTCTCCAACTGCTACGAGCTGCATATTGATTCATCGCCGCAACAACTAACGTTTCCAATAATCCAGCTATAATTAACGCTCCCCATGCCATTCCTTATTCACATCCTTTTTCTCTTCATCTGTCACAAGTTTCAATCCGATCACACCTGCTAAAATGAGCAATATGAATAAAATTTTTAAAAGATGAAAAGGCTCGCTAAAAAATACAATTTCACTGATGACAGCCCCTATACTCCCTAATCCAACAAATACTGAATATACTGTTCCTGCAGGCAAATATTGAGATGCATTGATTAATAAATAATTGCTTAAGATGATGGCGATGATTGTTCCTAACCATTCAAGGAAAGTACCTGCATGAGCAAGACCAATAACCCAAAGCACTTCAAATAAAGCTGCGACATAGACTTTCATCCACTGTTTGTTCATATTCACTCCTCCAACAAAAAAAGCCTAAAGAGATAGATTTATCTCCCAGGCTTTTATCCTTCCGTGTACGCAAATGCGTCGTTTTCTCTCGGACCAGACCTACAAATAGCGGAACCCTAGAAAACTGTTTTTTTGTTTAATTTGATAATTATTGTGCCATATTGGCAAGAAAGTTGCAAATCCGAACTGTTTATTTGAAATTGTAATCTGTTACGATTTTTTCTCTGCTAGTTGTCACATCTGTAAAGTATTCATATAAACAAATCCCTAAAAATGAACCGGAAACGTTATAAACATTTGCAAAGCCTAAGTGTTGTAAGATTTTTACTGCATTGTAGCTCCGTTGTCCTGAACGGCAATGGATATAAACTGGTTTATCGCGAGGAATTTCATCTACCCGCTCGCGCAATTCGCTCAACGGAATGTTAATAGCATTTACTAAATGGCCACTTTCAAATTCATGGTTTTCCCGAACATCAATAAATGTTGCTCCTTGTTCAACTAAGTTTCGCACTTTGGAAACGTGAACTTGCTTATAATCTGCATGTAAAATATTTAATCCGACAAGAGCAGCGATATTCACAACATCCCTAGCGGTGCTATACATTGGAGAATAGGTTAATTCAAGCTCTTTTAAATCTTCAAGGGTACCCCCCATCGTAATTAAAGCGGCAATCACATCAATTCGTTTATCTGCATTTCCTTTTCCAATGGCTTGAGCACCAAGGATTCTACCTGTAGGTACTTCAAAAATGAGTTTAAAATGAAGCGGATTGCTGTTTGGCATGAGTCCCACTTTATCCGGTGCAATCACATAAACACTATCATATCTGATGTTAGCCTCTTTTGCTGCTCTTTCATTTAATCCCGTCACGGCACAATTTAAGTCAAAAATTTTGACGCTTGATGAACCAATAACTCCTTTATTATTCGTTTTTTGACCATATATATGGTCTGCTGCCGCTCTTGCCTGTCGCACAGCTGGTCCTGCTAAAGCAAGTCTTGTTGGTTTGTGGGTTAAGCGGTGGTACACTTCGATGGCATCTCCTACCGCATAAATGGATGGATCAGACGTTTGATAGTTGGCATTGACTTTAATGCCGCCCAACTCGCCAATTTCAAGTCCTGCTTCTTTCGCAAGAGTGATTTCAGGCTTTACCCCAATTGCCAGCACAACCGCTTGGGCTTCCACTTGTTTTCCTGAATTAAGTTCAATTGCATTTTCTGTTATTTTCTTCAGCCCATCTCCCACAATTAATTGAATACCATGGTCAAGCATTTCTTTATGCAGAATCTGCACCATATCTTCATCAAACGGTGCCATAATTTGCGGGGAGTACTCAACCAATGTGACTACTTTTCCAGCTTCTCTCAAGTTTTCTGCCACTTCTACTCCGATGAATCCACCGCCAATGACAGCAATTCTTTCTACATTCGACTGATTCACATATTGATGTAATCGATCAATATCGGCTACATTTCTTACAGTAAATACATGAGGCAGGTTCACCCCTTCAAAAGGAGGCACAACAGGATTTGCCCCCGGTGAAAGAATGAGAACATCATAACTTTCCTTATACACTTCATTTGTTTCTAAATTTTTTATTTCCACTGTCTTTTCTTCCCGATGAATTCGAATGACTTCTTGATTTACGCGGGCTTCAATATTGTATTTCGTTTTAAAGCTCTCAGGCGTCATCAACACTAATTTTTCTTTTGACTCAACAACTCCCCCTAAATAATACGGCAATGAACAATTGGAAAAGGACACGTGCGGCCCCTTCTCAAACATAATAATTTCTGCTTTCTCATCCAAACGGCGAATTCTCACAGCAGCTGTTGCACCACCAGCTACGCCTCCCACTATCAATACTTTCTTCATATCAAGCACTCCTTTATACCCTGAATGGTATTTTGTTTCATCCCCAAAACCTCTGTGCATCAACAGTAATTTTTCAAAGAAGAACTAATTTAATTACAATATATACCCCCATAGGTATTTTGTCAACAAAGCTTTTCTTGGAGAATGAATGTAAGATGCAGTATTGTTAACATTAACGGAACTTCCTTGAAAAAGGGGTTAAATGTCAAAAGAGGAAAAAGATGAGTTCGATCCTATTAGTGTAGAAGAATTTCTTGAACTCGTATTTAGAAGCACAAGAGGAAGCGTTAGAAAAAGAGCGGGAAGCCAAGCTAAAAGGAATCACAGAACCGAAAAAAAAAACGCCTCATAAAGTGAAGTTCGTTGCTTGGATTATGGCGATTATGCTCACCTTTAGCACCTTTGCCGTAATTTTTGAAATTTACTCCATCCCCGCACTCGAATTTCTAAAAACATCTGCAAAGCTATCCTCTCAAGAGGACATTCAATCTTACAAAAAAGCGGTTGTTCAAATCACGACGGAAGATGGAAAAGGCACAGGTTTTTGCATTTCTAAAATAACTTGATTGTTACAAACGAACATGTAGCGACGCTCTACCTACCAATATTCATCTAATCGAGTAACTTTTTGGCTACTCCTTAATAAAAAAATCATACATATCGAAATTGATACTTACGAACAGTATAGACAACTGTCGGAAATTACGCTTATTACCCTGCACACAATTGATCAATCGGAATGGATGGACAGCAAATTTTTGATATTCGTTCCTATGATAAACATTTATCCCAAATTCATATGCAAGATATTCAAGGTGCGTTATGCGAATTCTAAAGCTAAAAGAAAAATATCAACTTAGCCACTCACTAATTCCAAATGTCAACATAGAAGAATTAAACAAAGAAATTCATACTATTCTTGACAAGAATAATTAATATTTTCATCTAATTTGTAAATAATAAAGTTAAAACAAAGCTACTATCATTTAGAACATGTTTCCTCTTAGGAAATCTGGAAAAGACGGAGGTTTTCACTGTGGAGATTATGGACTATAATGCAATTCCAGCATATCTTGAATCAACCGAACTAACTTTTGAATTAGAAAGTGTTGGAATATATGAAAACATTATGTTCCCAGTATCAGCGAAAGAAATTTCTCCTCAAGTAGAAGTTCAATATAATTTAGAAATAGAAAAGAATACTCAAAAAAGTGTTGATGAGGGGCATTCGCCGTGGAGACTTGATGCTATTGCAACCACACAAGTGTTTGTAAGTCTTCAAATCTCACCAAGCGGTATTGAAGGGGAATACCCTATTGAACTGGAGAATTTAAAATTGCTTCATAGCGATAACGAACTAGCAATCGTTGAAGTGAATGATTCAGATACAAACATTCAAACAGTATACTTAAAAAGGCTTATTCGACAAGATGAAACAGGCATTTGGACGGTTATAGGATACGATGTAAAAGAAAAATAAAGGTGATGCGTTAATCGCATCACCTTACTTCATTATTCGATTCCTTCTGTCCATTTAGCTACTTTTTCGGCATTTTCTTCAATCCATTTGCTCGCAGCATCTGCTGGACTCATACCATTACTGATATCAAGCATTACTGATTCCATATCTGCCGTTGTCCAGTGGAAATTATCTAACACTTTAAATGCATCTGGCATTTCATCTTCTAACCCTTTTCTTACAAATGTGTTAATTTTTTCTTCCCCACCAAATACTCCTTTTGGATCTTCTAAATACTTCAATTCGTATTTCGCAAATTTCCAGTGAGGAGTCCATCCAGTGACAACAATTTCTTCTTTATTTTTAATTGCTTCTCCTAAAGCAACCGCCATCGCCCCTGAAGAAGATGGTACTAATTCCCAATCGGCTAAATTTTCATATTCTTTTAGGGCTCTTTCCGTTGCTTGCATTACACCGGCACCTGATTCAATGCCTGTTATTTGCATATTAGCGTGTTTATTCAAATCCTCAATGGAGTCTACATTTTCCATGTATTCAGGTACAACTAATCCAATTTTTGCACCTGATAAGTTTTCACCTAAGTCAACAATATCATCCTTATATGCTTCATATTGTTCACCATGAGTAACTGGTAACCACGCCGCTACTGATGCATCTGCTTCTCCATTTGCAACAGCTTCCCACATAATGGCATTATCTAGTGGTGTTAATGTTACATCATAACCTAAATCTTCTAACACCTTTCCAATGACATGAGTTGATGCTATTTCAGAATCCCATTCAACATACGCTAAATTGATTTCTTTATCCTCTTCCTTATTTGAATTGTCAACATCATTAGAAGAGCCATTTCCACACGCAGCTAAAGCTGCACTCATACCTAAAGCTAATCCAATCATCTTAAATTTTTTAAAATTCATCATATACTTCCTTCCTATTAATATTTCTTTTTATTTAAACTTTGTGTTAAGCGATCAATGATAATGGCAAAGATAACTAAACTGATACCTGCAACGAATCCATTTCCTACTTGAGCTCTTTGTAGTGCCGACAATACATCCCGACCTAATCCAGGTGCACCAATCATCGATGCAATGACGACCATTGATAATGATAAAAGCACTGTTTGGTTAATGCCTGCCATAATTGTTGATTTGGCTAATGGAAGCTCTAATTTATACAGTTTTTGCCAACCTGTACTTCCATAGGAATCCGCAGCTTCCACCAACTCTTTCGGCACTTGTCTTATACCTAAATTCGTAAATCTTACCGTAGGCGGCAATGCGAAAATGACCGATGCAAAAACACCCGGTACGACACCAATACCAAAAAAGGCTACGGCAGGTATTAAATATACAAATCCCGGCATTGTTTGCATGAAGTCCAAAATCGGCTTAATGATATTCTCCGCAACATTACTTTTTGACATTAAAATTCCGATTGGTATACCAATAATGATTGCAATGATACTTGAAAACACCACTAACGTGACGGTATTCATGAGTTCTTTCCAAAGATCTTGATTGTAAATAAACGTTAATCCAACAATCGTAAATACCGCTAATCCGAATTTCCTTTTTGTGGCAAAGAAGGCGATGATAGCGACAATGAGGATGAATAAAATAGGTGGAATAAGCAGCAATAAATCCGTAAAGGATTCCATCGAATTTTTTCCCCATTTTTGAATAAAGGAAAACATTGAGGCAAAATTGTCTGTTAATAAATCCATGAACATTTCAACCCAATCAGCAACTGGAAGTGTAGGAATAAAGTCGAGCATTTTATTCATCATCAACACCTCCATTACCGTTAGATGAAGAGAGTGTCTCAATCACTACTCCTCTTATTAACACGCCAAGTAATTTTCCGTTTTCCACGACGGCAATCGGTGTAGGTGAATCGGACATCGGCCCTAACACGTCTTGAATTAACGTATCTGGTGGTACCGTCTGCATATCATTTCTTAATATTCCATGGAGATGCCTTTCACCACGCTTAGATGCTTCAAGGGCATCGTTAGCAGTAATATATCCTTTAAAGTTTCTTTGTTTATCAACCGCTAAGATGACGCTCACTTTTTCTTCTCTCATCAACTGTAAAGCAACTTTTGGTCCATCTGTTTCAACGTTAATGGACACTGGACGTATCATTGCGTTTTCGACAGTTAATACTTTCGAACGGTCAACATCTTCAGTAAAGGTACGAACATAATCATTCGCTGGATTTGTTAATATTTCTTCTCCTGTTCCGATTTGAATAATTTCACCATCTTTCATTAACGCAATGCGATCCCCTATGCGAAGGGCTTCATTTAAATCATGAGTAATAAATACAATTGTCTTCTTCATTCTTTGTTGTAAATCTAATAATTCATCTTGCATTTCTTTCCGAATGAGTGGATCGAGCGCAGAAAAAGCTTCATCCATTAGTAAAATATCCGGATCATTAGCAAGTGCTCTTGCAAGACCAACCCGTTGTTGCATTCCGCCTGATAATTGGCTTGGATACTGGTCTTTATAAGGCAACAGTCCAGCATTGTCTAAAGCCTTTTCTGCTTTCAATCGCCTTTCCTCTTTTGGAACTCCCTTAATTTCGAGACCATATTCTGTATTTTGCAAAATTGTTCGATGAGGAAATAATCCAAAGTTTTGGAAAACCATGCTCATTTTATCTCTTCGAATTTTTCTTAATTCCTTTTTATTTAATTTGGAGATATTTTGTCCGTCGATGTATATGTTTCCGTTAGTGGGATCTATTAATCGATTTAATAGACGGATTAATGTCGATTTTCCGCTGCCCGAAAGACCCATGATTACAAAAATTTCTCCTTCGTTTACTGTGAAATTCGCATCGTAAACCCCTATTGTTGCACCGGTTTCTTTGAGAATTTCTGTTTTGCTTTTTTTCTGTTCCACGAGTTTCATCGCAGCATTTATATGTTTACCGAAAATTTTCGTCACATGTTCAACTTTAATTTTTTCCATCTCATACTCCTTTCCACCATTTTGATCTATTTAAAAATGAATAGAATGTTACAAAAGTAACAACTCAATATTAACAATAAGTTGTTACTTTTGTCAAATTGCTAATCTCGGAAACTACAAAAATATAAATAAGAAAGGCTTACAAAAGCTCAATTTTGCTTCTGTAAGCCTTTTTTAATTAGGAAATAGAAATTTTTGTACTCTTTCTAGACATTCATCGTTTCCAATAAAATAGATGACATCGTTCAGTTCAATTGTGGTATATGGTCCAGGTGATATGATTAGTTTTTCCCCACGACGTATACCTACAATCGTTGCCATTGTATGATGCCAAAAATTTATTTCGCCAATCGTTTTAGATAAGTATGGGGAATTCTTTATTACTTCTAAATGAAATGGAACAAAAGGATTAATTGAACGAAAGCGCTCTGTTCGGCTGACTAATCTTTCTGCAGTCTCTTTTAGTTGATCCAGTTCCTTTTTTTGTCGGTCAATGCTCTCTAACATTTCCAATTGTATTTGATGAATGGATTGAACATCTAAAAACTGCTTTATATAATTTGCCGCTTTTTCATAAGACTTAATAACAACACCGCTCCCTTTCGTAGCTTCCACAATTTCTAAGTCTTGTAGAACGGCAATAGCTCTCCTTGCAGTTTCAGCTGAGACCCCATACTGACTTGCCAATGACGATCTTGCATATATTTTTTCACCTATTAAATATTTTCCCTCAACAATTTTTGACGCTATGTCGGCAGCAATTTTTTGATATTTTGGTTGCTTTACAATCTTTAATTCTTTATCTCCCATCTATTGCATCAACCTTTCATTCCGTTACTACAAAGTTAAATATAATCGATGTCTATATCAGTAGCCAGTTTTTTCTCTAAAAAATATTTTCATTTGTATATTGACCTTCACGTTACGTCAACCTTTATGATGAAGTTGTCAGGAGGGATTTCAATGGAGTACACAATTAGTCAATTAGCAAAATTAGCAGGCATCAGTACAAGAACATTGCGGTATTACGATGAAATTAATTTATTAAAACCAAAACGAATCAACAGCTCTGGATATCGGATTTATGGTCAAGAAGAAGTGAATCGATTGCAACAAATTCTATTTTTCCGGGAATTAGACGTCAACATTGAAACAATTATTTCTATCATGAATGATCCAAATTACGATTCGATAAAAGCATTGAAAGATCATTTAATACAGCTTAGAAATAAGAGATCCCGCCTAGACCGATTAATTGAATCCGTAAAAAAAACGATTGCCCATGAGAAAGGAGAAATGATGATGAGCAATGAAGAAAAATTTGAAGCTTTTAAGGAAAAGCTGATAGAAGAAAATGAACAAAAATATGGTGAGGAAATTCGCCAAAAATATGGTGAGAATGTCGTCAGCAAGTCCAACGAAAAATTCCGCAACATGTCGAAAGAAGACTACGAAAGATTTGTGCAACTTGGAGACGAAATACTTGAACTACTAGCAAAAGCTTATGAAATTGGAGATCCTACATCACCCCTTGCACAAGAGCTTGCCGCGAAACATAAACAGTGGCTCACTTTCACTTGGCCATCTTATTCAAAAGAAGCTCACCGGGGACTTGCGGAAATGTATGTCGCTGATGAACGCTTTAAAGCTTATTATGACCAAAAAGTTACGGGGCGTACAGAATTTTTGAAAGATGCCATTATTCATTACCTTGAAAACAATTCATAACAGATATTGTGAAAAGTCGCTCTGAAACTTATCGGGCGACTTTTTCCACTTTTTATAAGTATTGAATGATTTCCTAAAAAACGGGAAATAATAGCTGAAGAAACAATCGTTCACTAACTGCTCATAAAGGATATTTGCCCTAATGATGCAAAAAAATGAGAAAAAGCTAACAAAAGTTCAATACAACCACGATAACCGAGAATACATAATTTTAAATAAATGTCCGCACTGCAATTTAGATATATCCTACGGTTGAAAATATCTATCGATTTGAAAATAAAAGTTTTGAAATTCATATTTTGTCATTAACTTGCCCTTCCTGCCGCAAAGACTATTTTGTTGTTAATAATTGTGGAGAACTAAACAATAAACAAGAGCGATACTTGTTAACGATACCGGGTCATACATTTCAAGATGTATCTCTCATTCAAAATACATCGAAGAAATTTCAAAATTTATATACCCAATCCACCCATGCAGAATTGCAAGGAAATGATGATATCGCCTTTTTTGGATATATTAAATCTCTTGAAGTACTTGTGAAAGATATCGCGATGATCGAACACCCTGATTCTGAAGATATGGTGCTATTTAGCAGCCTTATTCAATGTTTAGAAAAATTCCACTCAACTAATATTCATTTATTCTCAAAAAAATTGTTGGAAGTATTAAAAAATGACTATTTGCATTATCAAAAGGGGCCGGAGTTTTTCTCATATACAGAACTTGTTAAAGACTGCATCGATTACTTCTTATTGTATTTAGAGTTATTGCAAAAAACTTTTTCATTAAATGATAAACGTACAGAAAAAGAAGCTTGAAAATAGGAAATTGCTCTTATCCACTATTTGCATACTCGTTCATCCACTTGGAAATACTAGAAATAAAATTAATAAAGGAAGATATAAATGCCAAAAGTTGTATCTGTCAGTACTTATAAACCTCCCTACACATTACATCAACATGAAATAGAACAATTTACAAAGGCATTATTTCAAAATAAAATTCCGCAATTAGAGCGGCTATTAAAAGTGTTTGAAAATGGGGAAATAAAAACGCGGCATTTTTGCGTACCGTTAGAATGGCATAAAGAAGATCATACTTTTGAAGAACGCAATCAATTATATATTCAATTGTCAGTGGATTATAGTGTAAAAGCTATTCAAAGTTGTCTACAAAACGAACTATATTTAAAAAGACCAATTTCGACAGAAGAAATTGATGCCATCTTCTTTGTATCTAGCACAGGCATATCAACTCCCAGCATTGATGCTCGAATCATGAATAAATTGAAATTTTCAGATCGGATCAAACGTTTACCTATTTGGGGGCTTGGTTGCGTTGGAGGAGCATCTGGAATTAGTAGAGCCTACGATTATTGTCTTGCCCATCCAAAGGAAAAAGTGCTTGTTATCTGCGTGGAATTATGCAGCCTCACTTTCCAACGAAATGACTTTTCAAAAAGCAATTTAATTGGCGCATCACTTTTTGCTGATGGTGTTGCTTGCGCCTTAATTTGTGGTGATGAAGCGAAAGTAGAAAATCGAAAAACAGTACCATATATCATTCAAACAGCTTCAAAATGGATGCCTAACTCGGAAAATGTGATGGGTTGGGACGTTAGAAACGATGGGTTTCATGTCATCTTTTCAAAAAGTATACCGACAATTATTTCTAATTGGCTAGGGCCATTCATCCATTCATTTTTCAAAGAGGCAGGCATTTCATTAAATGATCTTGAACATTTCATCGCCCATCCTGGTGGGAAAAAAGTGTTATTAGCTTACGAAGAAGCACTGAATTTAAGCGACAAACATACAGCTATTTCTCGAAAAATTCTTCAACAAAACGGCAATATGTCATCGCCGACGGTACTATACGTTTTAGATGAATATATGAAAACCATCGAGAAAGATGAATCATATGGATTAATAGTAGCTCTTGGACCTGGATTTAGTGGAGAAGCAGTATTGCTGCAATGGAGGGATTAATATGCTAATTTTTATGATTGTAACAACAATCGTCATTTTACAAAGAATTTTTGAATTGTTTATTGCAAAACGAAACGAGAGACAAATGTTGCAACTTGGGGCTTATGAAGTAGGGGCCTCACATTATCCCTTCATGATATTGTTACATGTAAGTTTCTTCATCAGTTTAATTGTAGAAGTCATTGTATTTGAACGTACAATATCCCCTCTTTTTCTACCTTTATTTATTATTTTTCTACTCGTACAATCTTTAAGAATATGGTGCTTATCTTCATTAGGTATGTATTGGAATACGAAAATTATTGTGTTGCCAGGAGCTCAAATTGTTAAAAAGGGACCATATGCTTTTCTTAAACATCCAAATTATTTCGTTGTTTGTTGTGAAATTATTATATTGCCAATTATGTTTCAAGCTTATTTTACTGCCATTGTATTTACCTTGTTAAACTTCATTATGTTATCGATTCGAATACCAATTGAAGAAAAAGCATTAATGGAAGCGACAAATTATGAATATGTATTTAATAAAAAAATTCAGCACCATAGCTGAATTTTTTCCATTTTCATCAACATAATTTTTATTTTCGTAAACATAATAATAAAAAATCTTTGTTTTAACTTTTCGTTATCAATTTCTAATAACAAATAGCAAAATAATATTAGAAATTATAATAGATAAAGCGTATAATTCAAATTGACGGCAAATTCAAAAAAAGTCAACACTTTTGTAAAATATTTGTCACAATTTAAGAAATATTCAAAAAATGATTGGGTTTTCTTTTTTTGTTATTAATAGTTATAGAAAAGGAAAACGCTTTCAATCTTTATTTTTATTCATACCATCCAATAAAACACTCACTATTAAAAACAGTACTTGATTTACGAAATATTTGTATTATATTTAAACTGTAGTTAACATTGTTAAACATTTCACATAGTTATAATTGAAGAGTTTTTTCTTTAATAGTATGTGAAGTATCTATGCTGTTTTTAATAATGGGCACAATGATAAGTAAAGGAGAATGGGTAATGGCAGAAGAATTAGTGAATCAAGTTCAAGAGTCGGCTTTGAAAGAAAAACAAGATTTACTGGATCAATTATTAAAACCAGAAGTGCAAGAGTCCTTAACATATTTAGTAGAACAGCTTCCAAAGCTTGCCGAAGTAGTAGGACTTCTTACAAAGGCTTATGATTTTGCACAACAAGTAGCAACAGATGATGTATTAAAGAGCGACACAGTTAACGCAATTAAAGAAGTTTCTGAACCAGTTGTGAGTACTGTAAAAAGCTTAGCACAAACAGCTATTGAAGCAAAAGAACGTGCAGACGAATCTAAAGAAGCAATCGGTTTATTCGGAGTATTAAAATTGTTGAAGGACCCAGAAGTTCAAAAACTATTACGCTTTGCTAATGCATTTTTAGAAGTTTCAGCTGAACGCAAAAATCAATAAGGTTTTGTTTATTTAATAAAGTAAGGACGGAGGAATAATATGTCAAAAGAAATCGTCATCTTAGGTGCAGGCTACGGTGGGTTATTAACGGCCCTAACACTACGTAAATATGCAAGTAAAGATGAAGCTAAAATCACAGTTGTGAATAAATATCCTAATCACCAATTAATTACTGAATTACACCGTCTTGCAGGTGGAACAATTTCTGAACAAGCAATATCCTTCCCATTAAAGAAATTATTTAAAGGTAAAGACATTGAAACGGTTATCCAAGAAGTAAAATCATTCAATGTGAAAAATAAAGAAGTATATTTAGCAAACGGCTCTGTCTTATCTTATGATTATTTAGTTGTAGCACTTGGTAGCCAAACTGGTTTCTTCGGTATTCCTGGTTTAGAAGAAAACTCAATGGTATTAAAATCTGTAGATGATGCAAAAAGAATTTACAACCATATTGAAAGCAAAATTGCTTCCTATGCAAAAACAAAAAATATTGCGGATGCAACAATCGTCATTGGTGGCGGCGGTTTAACAGGTGTGGAACTTGTTGGTGAAATTGTAGACAACGCTCCAAATATTTGTGCAAAATACGCAGTTGACCCTAGCGAGTTGAATATTAAACTAATAGAAGCTGGTCCAAAAATTTTACCGGTATTACCTGATGAATTAATTGAACGCGCAACAAAAAGCTTAGAAGCTCGTGGAGTTGAATTCTTAACTGGCCTTCCTGTAACAGGTGTAGAAGGTAATGTAATTTCACTAAAAGACGGTTCCACAATTACAGCAAACACATTTGTTTGGACAGGTGGAGTTGCAGCTCTACCAATCGTTCAAGAATCTGGTCTTGAATGCGACCGTGGTAAAGCAATCATCGATGAGTATTTACGTTCTAAATCACATCAAGATGTATTTGTTGTTGGAGATGCTTCCGTTGCTCTTCCTGAAGATGGAGGTCGTCCATTATATGCACCAACTGCTCAAAATGCATGGCAAATGGGAGAAGCTGCAGCTTACAACATTTACGCAACAATTAAAGGCCAAAAACTAAAAGAGTTCAGCCCAGTTAATTCTGGTACTCTTGCAAGCCTTGGACGTAAAGACGGTGTAGCAACTGTTGGTAAAAACAATATTCACCTAAAAGGTTTACCAGCTTCACTTATGAAAGAAGCAAGCCATGTACGCTACTTATCACACATTAAAGCATTATACGGTTTAGTATATTAATGACCAAAAAAGTGCGGCAATCATGCCGCACTTTTTTATTGGCTGGATTCCATATTCTTTGGTTTTCCCGCCTCTACTAATACTTTGTTTCCTACTAAAACAAAACTAAGAACGAACATCGCTACTCCTGTTCCTAATAATAACCACTCAATTTTAATGAAATCGCTAATCGGACCAAAAATTAGCATTCCTAAAGGCATCATGGAAGTAGAAATCATTGTCAGTACACCAAAAATTCTCCCTAAATAGTCTCCTTCAACTTTTTCTTGTAAAAGTACGGTTGAAGGTGTATTAAATAACGGCATCGCTACTCCAGCCAACGCCATAATGGAGCAATAAAACCAGAAGTTTGGCACAATCCCTAATAAAAATGTGCAAACTCCGAATATTATACTTGATAATGCCATCGTATATGTTCGGTTTTTAAATCCTCCCCATACAGCAATGACTGCTCCCCCAGCCATCATACCGATAGAAAATGCAATTTCGATCGCTGAAAGCCGCCATACATCTTCTCCAAATGTACGAGTTACTTGCAACGGTGTTAAGAAGGAAACAGGGGCCGCCATAACAAAGAATATCGCAAAATATATAAATAAAATTTTCAAGAATTCATTGTTTTTAATATAAACAAGTCCCTGTTTAAAGTCAGCAAAATAGCTGATTTGTTGTTGTAATGCTTTTTCATGCGGGGGAATTTGTAAAAAGAATAGCAAAGTTGCCACCGCAATCGCAGCTGTTACGACATCAATAAAAAATAGTGTTTCCAACGTTGTAATAGTAAGCAAAGCCGCACTAACCATTGGTGAAAGCAGCATTACAAGGGCTTGAATACTGCCATTAATTCCGTTCACTTTTGTTAAATGCTCTTCAGGAACGATTTGTGGTAATATTGCCCCTACTGTCGGCGTTTGAATACCAGTTCCAAATGAGCGAATGACGTACATTATAAAGAGCATCCAAAGAGATTCATAACCGCTTAAAAATAAAATAGCTAGAATAAGTGTAGCCAAAGCAATGGCGGAATCTGATAAGATAATTAACATTTTCCGGTTATAACGATCTGCCCATACTCCTGCAAAAGGCGATAATAAAAAAGTAGGAACAAATCCACAGAGAATGGCAATCGTCATCATGATTCCCGACTGAGTCGTTAACGTGATGTACCACATAATGGCGTATTGAACGATTGAAGAACCGAAAAGCGATATCGTTTGACTCGTTAGAAATACGCTAATATTTCGTTTCCAATGAATATAATGATTTGTTTTCATAGGCAATTACTTCCTTTATCGTATAATTCATTTTAAAATTGTTTATTGTAAATGGTTAAAACAATTTATTATCATTTAGGGTTTACCCTTTGAAGAAATAACCTATTCAAATAAAGTAATCTAGCCATTAGTAATAGATTGAATGTTGATGTAATGTGGAATTATAAGCATATAAAGTAATAATCAATATTTAAAGGTGTGACGTTCCATTGGTAGAAAATAACATACGGACTCCCATTTACCCTATCATGATTGCCATTGCAATAGGACATTTAATTAATGATACTGTTCAAAATATTGCACCAGCAATGTTCCCTTATCTTGCAAGAGATTTAGGTTTTACTTTTACTCAACTGGGGCTTATTAGTTTTGTATTAAATATGGTTTCTTCAACACTTCAACCGATCATCGGCTTTATTAGTGATAAAAAACCGATTGCATACGCATTACCTATAGGAATGATGAGCGTCTTCATCGGTTTAAGTATGTTTGCATTCGCTAATCAATATTACATCCTTTTAATTGCTGCCATCTTTTTAGGATTTGGTTCAGCCATTTTCCATCCGGAAGGCTCTCGCGTTTCATTTATGTCTGCAGGCAATAAGCGGGGCCTATCACAATCGATTTACCAAGTCGGTGGAAATTCTGGGCAAGCTATTGCTCCTTTAATTGGTGCCTTTATTTTAGATGCATTAGGACAAAGAGGGGCTGCTGTATTGCTTCTTCTCGTTGCTATCGGAATTGTGTTGTTATTTAACATTTCAAAATGGTATGCTCGACAATTAAATGCCGAGAAATTAAACCAAAAGCAAAAAAAAGTGTTAATTTCTTCCTTGCCACCATTAACAAAAAAACAAGTGGGAATCGCTCTCATATTGCTGTTTACGATTATTTTTGCACGCTCTTTTTACACAACGAATATTCAAAATTACTATGTGTTTTATTTAATAGATCATTATGATTTGACTACCCGTATCGGCCAAATTTTAATCTTTATATTTATGGCTTTTGGCGTTGTTGGAACATTTTTTGGAGGATCCCTTTCCGATCGCATCGGTCGCAAAAATGTCATTTTACTTTCAGTAGTTGTACCGATTCCTTTATGTTTATTACTGCCGTACATGCCTCTTTGGCTTGTACCTGTATTTTTAATTATTATCGGAACACTAATAATGATTAGCTTCTCTGTAACTGTCGTTTATGCTCAAGAATTAGTACCTAGCAAAATCGGAACAATGGCAGGACTGACAACGGGGTTTGCCTTTGGAATGGGTGCAGTTGGATCTGTCGCTATCGGTTGGCTACTGGATACAATAGGAATAGAAATGACAATGAAAATCATCTCCGTATTACCAATCATCTTAGTAGTCGCATTTCTATTGCCTAAGGATCAAGTCAAAAAAGAACTGAGTTAATAAGCTAATCGATACTTGCCAAGTGCATCAAGGCATATTGTATCTTTTTCGTAACGCTAATTTAAAAGTAAGGGGGAAGAATACAACTCTTCCCTCTATTTTCTTTTAAATAACTTTTTCTTACGAATGAATCGTACAACAAACCAAATGAAAACAACGGCTATTACTGCATAGGCAATGTTTGAATAGACGTCCATCACTTCTACAATTTTCTCCCAATTCTCTCCAACTGTTGCACCAACATGCACCAATACAGTATTCCATATTAACGTACCTAATGTCGTTAATAAAATGAATAGCCAGAATTTCATATTACTCATCCCGGCTGGAATGGAGATTAAACTACGAATGAGAGGTATAAATCGACAGAAGAACACAGTCCAAAAACCATATCTGTCAAACCAAGCATCAGCTTTATAAATATCGTTTCTTGTTAATCTTAAAATGTGACCATATTTATCAACTATTTTTACTAGCCGTTCGACATCCAACAACAAGCCAATACCGTATAAAATGATTGCGCCCGCAACGGAACCAAGAGTTGAAGCAATGATTACTCCTGTGACCGTCAAATCAGTAAAAGTAGTCATAAATCCACCAAAGGTTAAAATAACTTCTGAAGGAATTGGAGGAAATAGGTTTTCTAACATAATTAACAGGAATACACCTATATACCCAAAATCCTCCATAATTCTTTGAATCCAAGTTTCCATCTATTCTTCCCCTTATGTATTTCTTATATTTATTTCTATTTTCACACTAACTATATCATTATGAATTTATTCCTTCTCATAGTCAAACTAATCAAATTATTAGACTGTATATCGTTTCCATAAGTTTCATGATTATGGATCATTTTATATTGTAAAATTAAGTTAAGAAGAAAAATCTCAGAACATCTTATGTAAAGGAGGTTTGTTTATGTATGTTGCCAATCAAAAAACAATGCAACTGCTTGACCATTTTACAATGGAACAGCTAGGGCTACCTGGTGCTGTATTGATGGAAAACGCAGGGAACGCTGTCGTGCAAGCAATTTTAAAGGACTACCCCAAAAATACTAGTGTACTTGTGTTATCTGGGTACGGGAATAATGGTGGTGATGGCTTTGTTATCGCAAGACGATTAATTGATTTTGGATACGATGTATTACTTTGTTTTATTGGAAATGAAGCTAAACTAAAAGGCGATGCTCGAATACATTTTCAAGTATACAAAAATCGTCAGTTGCCTTTCTATCACTTTAATGCTGAAGAAAATGATATATTTACATATATTCAACAGGCGGATGTCATTATTGATGCGATGCTAGGAACTGGAGTTTCCGGTGAAGTTCGATTTCCGTTCAATCAAATCATTGAAGCTGTTAATGATTCAAAAAAAGATGTAATAAGTGTGGATATTCCTTCTGGGCTTAACTCCGACACGGGTAAAGCCGCAAGTACAACGATTAAAGCAACGAAAACAATTACTTTTGCCATGCCAAAAATGGGATTTTTTGTTGGTGATGGTCCTACAGTGATTGGCAAATGGGAAGTTGCAGATATTTCCGTTCCTGATTCAGTTGTTGAGACCCTTCAATTAAAACTGCCTAAACTACTAGATGAAGCTACTGCAATATCCTCTCTGCCACAAAGAATAAAACATGGACATAAAGGAGCTTTCGGACACTGCCTTGTAATAGGTGGTTGTAAACATTATGTAGGGGCGCCAGTCTATACAGCAAAGGCTGCTTTTCACTCAGGAATTGGTCTTGTAACCCTTGCTATTCCAGAAAAAATTTATCCACTTGTTGCTGGAACATGTCATGAAAGTCTCTTTATCCCACTATCCGATTCAAATGGATTTATTAACTGGAAAGCTATTGAAACAATCGACTTTTCTAAATATACAACAATCGCCTTTGGGCCTGGATTGGGAAGAGAGTTAGACGGCGATGCAATAATTCGAACATTGCTAGATCAGCTAACAACACAAACACTCATTATAGACGCAGATGGATTGTATTTTCTTAAAAACCATTTAAAACAGTTGCAACATTATAAAGGGGATATTATTTTAACTCCACATCCAGGAGAAATGGCTACCTTGACGGGAAAATCAGTTGCTGAAATTGAAGCGAATCGCTTAGAAACAGCAAAAAATTTTGCTGCAACATACGGAGCTTATTTATTGTTAAAAGGACATCGACCAATCATTGCAACACCTACTAGCGAACTTTGGATAAATCCTTATGGAAATGATGCTTTAGGTAAAGGTGGCAGTGGAGACGTATTAACTGGTTTAATTGCTTCCCTAGTTTCCCAGCATCAGAATCCCCTAAAAGCCATGTTATGTGCAAGTTTTTATCATGCTATTGCCGCGGAAGAATTAGGGAGAAATTCGTCCAATTATGGAGTAACTCCAATGGATATCATCCATTATATCCCTATACTATTCGGCCGTAAATAAACAAATAGGATTGAAAGTCCTTGTGATGAAATCTGCTACAAGGACTTTCTTTGACATTCTCTTTATAAAAAAACAAAAGGCCCTATTCATGGAGGCCAAAACTATTTTTTTAAGTATAATGCTTCTCTCACTTTATTAAACTGTTTTAAATCATAATGAATATATTCAAACAAATAGGACGAAATAGTATATTTGGATGAATGAATGCGATAACTTTTCGACCATTTTTCATCTTCTAAATTATTTACAGCAATAATAAGGCTTCTTCTAACAGAGGTAAATTTTTCTATAATCTCTTCCTTTTTTCTTTTTCTACTCTCAATTAATGATTGTTGTTTGATTGCTTGTTTGTCTAGTTCTTTTGGAAAAACTCCATCTTTTTTAAAGTAGGGAATTCGTTTTTGAAGGACAAATTCATCTAACGCAATGAAATGAGTGACAACGCCTGCAATTGTCCATTCGTCATTTGTTAATGATAAGTACCATTCATTTTCCGTCAGTTTTGATAAATTTTTTACAAAATCCACTGAATTCTCGAAATGAATTAATATTTTTTCTTTATTTTTATCCAAGAATGTCAGCTCCTATAGGTTTACTTATTGTAGTAATCCTTCGATACAAAAAAGAAAACTCCTTCTCTTTTCAATTTAAATTTTTTTATTTTCGAAAAAAATGCCCCAAAAGTAGAAAACTTTTGAGGCTTCTTATTACTAATGAATGCTTTCTTTTAATCGCTTAACATTTTTTAATATCACTTTACTTTTAGGAATACTTGGTATCGTATCCATCGTGATATACATGTCCTGTTCTGGAATCTCATAATCCATTTTATTTAACAAATACTCTAAACTTAATTTCATCGCTTCAATGGTTAGTTGTTCACCTGGACAACGATGGGTTGTTTCATATCTTCCGCCGCCTTGCGGAATGAAACTGAATTGGTCATCCTGCCATTGGGCAAAACGTTCAGGTTGAAATTCATCGGGATTTACCCAAATATTCGGATCATGATTAGTACCGTAAATATCCAATAAAACAAGCGTCCCTTCATGAAATGCATATCCGTTCCAAGTAAAACTACTTTTAGCCTTTGCTGCAGCAACAGGAACAAGAGGATAAAAACGTCTTACTTCTTGAATAAATAAGTGGATATAATCAGGCGTATTTTTTAATTTTACTCTTTCGTGAGGAAATTGGGATAATGCCATTACAATGAAATTAATATAGATTGAAATCGCAACAATAGGTCTTAAAATATTAATAACCTCAACTGCCACTGTTTCGACATCTAACAAACTGCCATCTAAATCTTTATAAAATACAAATTGATGTAATATCGATTCACTTTGTACTTGTACTTCGTTGGAGCGTATTTTTTCTATCAATTTCTCCATCTTTTTTTCCAATTGATTTCTTTTATTTCTGCCTATCCAACGTTGCAGGCCAAATGCGATAGGCGTTTCAAACATCGCTCCTATTTCCTTCATCAATATATCCATATCTTTTTCATGGGGAGGATACCCAATCCATTTAAATGCCGCTTTACATAACAGCGTTTTCATTTCTTCATAAAAAATAATTTCTGTTTCTTTACTCCATTGATCTAATGCTTTTTCCCATTCAAGTTTTGCAATATCTAAAAACTCATTTATTTTTTCTTTTGTCATGACATTCATAAACATTTTTTTGCGATGTCGATGAGCTACTTCATCAAGGGTTTGAACGCTATTTTTCCCGAATAAGGTTTCAATGATGCGGTTTGGAACAGCATCTTGACGTTGAAATTTTGTTTGATCATAAAACAATTGTGCCGCTTCTTTCCCACCCATGCATATCGCCTTTTTCCCCAATATTCTTGTTTCAAAAATATTGGTTTGCAAGCTTTTTCTGCGATTTAAAATGTATTCATACCCTTCTTTTAAAAGTGCTAGGCTATGATCAATACCTTCATCTCTTGGAATTTCATTGATATTTTCCATTGTTGCACCTCACAAACAATATTTGGCTATATTTATTTTGTTACAGGTTTTATATTTCATACAGAGATACAACAATTGCTAAACTAGACTGACAAGTAAAGTTTCCCTTATCCAACATTATATCGATATAAATCATTCATTCGATTTTCGCTCATTATCAAATGAAATAAAGGTCCTTCATATTCCAACTGCAAATTCGTTAAACACTGTAAATCATAAGGGGAAATCAGAGAAATCGGTTTATGAAATTCGTAATTCGCCCCTTCTTTTAAAACGTGAGCAACAAATTGAGAGCAAAAATAAGCATTTTTTCGATGTGATGGTTTATTAAAAGTGTATGTAATAAGCCCTGTTAAATTGTATTTATATTTTTGTTGTTCTGCTTCAATAGATTTTATGATTTCTTTCATACGAGCAATTTGTTCTTTTGTAGCCCAAATGCTATATACAGCTCCTCTACTTTTTAAAAAAAGCGTACTACGTAAATCTTCCTTTACAAAACCGCCGATAAATGGATTATTTGGATATTTTCTTCCAAAACTGTACACTTCCTGAAAATTTGAGTCAAATGCAATGGATGCATGATTATAAGTTTTTTTCGTATAAAGCTTAATCATTCTCGTAAAAAGCGTTCCAGTATCGGTAAATAATAAATATACTTTTTCCATCTCGACTTTCTCCTTTGTAAATATACCTCCATTCTAACGACATTACATACACCATTAAACCGCCCGAAGAAATATATTCTTTTCAGTCTTAGGTCGTATTTAATCAATATGTAATGAATTGCAATGGAAATAATATTGTTTATTTGAGATGGATAAATCATAAACAGCGCAATAGTTGGAGAATAGACCTACAAATAGGGGATTGTTATGGAAGGGAATGGGCATATTGTGTTCATCTCTTATTTGTCATTTTCCTATTTGATAAAAAAATTGACCCGGAAACTAAGTTCCGGGCCTCGATTTCACAAATCACGACATGAATTCAGAAACTCTTCGGTGTTACTCCATATTCAATTTACTTTTGAACAATGGACTTTCCTTCACCTTGACGAGTTTTCGGCGGAGTGTCAGAATCAAATTGGTCTTTGATCTTTTCCATCGGGAAATCCCTCCTGTTTATCATGTCGGATTGTCTTGTGAAATCATTATTTATTATGACTGCTTTACAAATATTTATACACAAATCGCTACTTTTTTGAAAAAATATCTGAAAAAAACCCGGAAACTAAGTTCCGGGCACTTTCACTAGGACGCCATGATGCTCTTTAATACTGCCTTGCCTTCGCATCCGTTCTCAAAATTTGGTTATGAAGTGATATTTCCGTTTGACCGTTAATTTGAGATTTTTGATATTTCGGCTTTAAGTTTTGATTTCGAAGAGCTTTCGGAAAAACTTCCTTCTTACTCATCGGCAATCACCTCTTTCATCATGGTCGATTTCCTTAGTGAAATCATTGTTAGTATGAAAACTTCAGCAAATAACTATTCTTTCCTAATATTTTCAATTTATTTTGCAGCACACTTAGAATCGACAGAAAATTTCTTCGACATCAATTGAACATTTTTTTCATCGCTCCATATTTTATTAAAGAAAGGAGCGATGTGGTTGATCTCAATTGAACCCATTGAATTACAAGGACATATGTACACTGCCATCACTGTTCACTTGCCGAAAACAACTTTATTAACAATCTCGAATGAAATTGGGTACATTATGTGTGGTGCGCTAGATGTTGAATTATTGAACACTCGGCTAGCTGACAGAAAAATTATTGCAGGTCGTGCAGTTGGGGTAAAAACCATCGATGAATTATTACAAGCTCCGCTCGAATCTGTTACAACTGAAGCCGAAAAAATGGGAATTGTTAAAGGAATGACTGGAGAAGAAGCATTATTAAAAATGATCTAATATTTTACAAATTAAAAGGAGGTTCTACTTGTTGATCCTCCTTTTATCCGATAAATCGATTGAATTGGTGTTTTTGTTCAACTAACGAAATAACATCTTCGCAAATAACTTCTGCTGATCTTGGGCAATATATTTCTTTCATATTATTAATTAATCGGTTTCGTTGGTTTTCATTACAAATTAACTGAAGTACAGACATAACTAAGTCATCAGGATGATTTACAATAATTGCCGCATCCTTAGACTGAAAGTAATTTGCATTTTCCAACTCTTGGCCAGGCACTACTTGGTAAAGCAATAGCGGTACTTGAACTGCTAATGCTTCGCTTAACGTAATTCCTCCTGGCTTTGTAATCATAACGGTAGCCATTTTCATCATTTCATCCATTTTGTTCGTATACCCAAATATTCTAACATTTTGATTGTTAGAATATTTTTCTAATAAATTATTTTTCAACTCCTCATTCTTCCCGCATATGACGAGTATTTGGTTATTGTCATGCTGCAATAATTTCTCCATAACTCCTTCAATATCTTTTATTACTCCATAAGCTCCCGTTGCAATTAAAATTACAGGCTTTTTTGAATCTAAACCATAAGATTCAAGAAGAGCGTTTCGGTCCACTGAGCGTTCAAACTGTTCTTCAATTGGAATTCCTGTGACCTTAATTTTATAATCAGGTGTTCCAGCGTTTATTAAATTTTGTTTTAAATCTTCAGTTGCCACATAATATCGGTCTATATAATCATGAATCCAATTTTTATGAGCTTGAAAATCTGTAATCACATTTACAATGGGTAATTGAATACCTGTTTTTCTTTTTAATTCTGGTACAACTCGCATTGGAAATGTATTCACTATAATATCTGGCTTTACTGTCTCAACCATTCGCATCAGTTTTTTCATTCCATAAGTATTCATAAATTCAATATCGAACACTAGCGTCGCATTAAAATAATTTAACACCTTCAAATAAACCGAATTTTCTGAAATATAATCCAAACACAAAAAAAGCCTTTATAATGGTTGGGTGGTAGTAAACCATCCAAATCCAATACAAAGGACAAAACTATGGATAAGTTTACACGAAAAACATCATTTGAACAATGGTTTTCACCGATTAATCGTCCATTATTTGACGACCTAGTGAAAACACATCAATTAAATCACTATACCAAGAAGCTTTATATGGCTTCATTTATGAAACTGCTTTTGTATGCCCAACTCCATGAAACCGAGAGTTTACGGGCGTTGAGTGACGCTGTCTTTTTAGAAGAATTACAACGAGCAACGGGATTGGAATCGATTAGTTTTTCACAGTTAGGGAGACGAATCAATACCATCCCAACTGAGTTCTTTCAAACGATTTTTCTCGATTTAGTGGCACAAATTCATCGGAAAACCAATTTCCAAACAAGAAGAAAAGTGACAACGCCTTTGAAAATCATTGATTCGAGTACATTACCGCTTAATTTGACCAATCATCAGTGGGCAGAGTTTCGAAAAACAAAATCAGGAGTAAAGCTTCACTTACGACTTGTTTTTATGGAAAAAGGACTCTCCTATCCAGATAAAGCCGTACTCACGAATGCCAACGAACATGATCGTGGTCAACTAGAAGTATTCGTGGATGACAAAGAATGCATGTACGTGTTTGATCGTGGTTACTTGGATTATGGGCGCTTTGATCAAATGACGGAAGATGGCTATTTCTTTGTGACCCGTTTGCGTAAAAACGCTGTTGTCCGAGTGTTAGAATCCTTTTCGTTACCAGAAGATTCACCCGTATTCTCTGATGAAATGGTTGTCATTGGAACACCACAAAATCGTTCTGAAAACGTGTTTCGCTTACTCAAATTGCATGATACAAAAGGAAATGAGCTTCATTTACTGACAAATCGGTTTGACATTGACGCAGATGAAATTGCAGAAATCTACCAATCACGTTGGGCAATCGAACTTTTTTTCAAATGGATGAAACAACATCTGAACATTAAAAAGTTTTTTGGTCACAGTGAACAAGCTGTACATAATCAAGTGTACGTAGCCATGATAGTGTACTGTCTGAATGTTTTAGCTCAGCTGAACACGAATAGCGAACGCAGTTACTTACAAATTAGTCGCTATTTGAAGGCTTCTTTGTGGAAATCCGCTCACATTTGGTTACGAAAAATCGAAGGAAACGGCGTCCCATAAAGGTTTGCCAGTCGTTGTTGCACAAGTCATAGGTTATAGTAAAAAAATGGATGTTTACTACCCTCGCTTAGGTGTTTTCGTTTTTTCTCTAAAGTCCAGAAAAAATAAAACTGAAAATTCAGGCATTATTTATGCGACGGTAGTGAATATCGAAATACCTTTTATTTCTTCTACCGCCATAATATAGTAATCCATAGATTTTCCGACCATAATTAAAACTCTTTATATATAAATATTTTGAAGCCTTTGTTAATAATGGGTGAGAATCGTAGTAAAGATCAGATTCTATTACATCTGTAATGCCATAGTTAAAGAATGTATTTTTTAAAGTATTTGATACTTTTAAATGACCATTTCCATAGCTCCCCGTTAATAGCAGAATCTTTAAATCCCTCTCCACAATATCACCCTCACACATAAAATCCATCGTTTTCATTTTATTTAAACAATATTGAATAGGTAATCATTCCAAAAAATAATACTTATTTTTATAACTTATGCCTAACAATACGTAGTTAATGTGCAAAATTTTCTATTACACATAATTGATTTTCAAGCAAAAGAAAACTTTATTAAAATTTTATTCTGTTTAACTAGAGTCACCTTATTTTTCATTCTTTTGGAATGAAATTCAAACTTATGAATATACATGAATATAAGATTTTTTATGAACTTGGAAAACTAATATTAGAATCCATATATTTAAAAATTTCTACTTCAAATTTGCTGAAAGATTTGAAGTCAACATAACGGTTTAGAAAGGAAGGGACGATATGAATAAAGTCTGCGTTATCATTCCCGCCTTGAATCCAACTCATGATTTAATCGATTATATATACGATTTAAAAAGTCATAAAGTTTCACAGATTGTCGTAATTAACGATGGGAGCATGACTAGTTGCAATGCAATATTTCATCAAATTGGATTAATACAAAATTGCACCGTGCTGACACATGAAAAAAATAAAGGCAAAGGTCGTGCATTAAAAACCGCATTTCAACACGTTTTGAAGCACTGTCATGTGGACGGGGTGATAACGGCTGACGCAGATGGTCAACATTCCATTGAAGATGTCATCAACATTGCTGAATTACTCAGTGATGTTCAAGATGCCATTATTCTTGGCGTCCGAAATTTTGACCAAAAAAATGTCCCGATTAGAAGTTATATTGGAAATAAAATTACTAGTTATTTATTTACAGCATTATTTAAAATTCATCTTCAAGATACGCAAACAGGCCTTCGGGGCATTCCAATAAAAATACTTCCTTCACTCCTTGCTTTAGAAGGAGAACGTTATGAATATGAAATGAACATGTTAATTGCTGCCGCCAAAAAGAAGATCCCTATCATGCAAATTCCTATCCAAACTATATACATCAACAAAAATAAAAGCTCCTATTATCACCCTATAAAAGATTCATTAAAAATTTTTACAATGATTATTTCGGGAATTGTTGCAAATAAGAAGTTGGATGAAGGTGAAAAACATGGTATCTAATTTTTACGGTAAGTTCTTCCTAATCTCTCAATGGCTTATTCGTAAAATATACCCTACCTATAATGTAGAAATCCATGAAAAAGCGCAAGATCCTGTTGTTTATATTTCACACCATCAAAATCTTTTTAATCCATTTATTATATATTTATGGTTTCCGAAAAGTTTGCGAACTTGGATTTTACACGTCTTTTTAGACCGTAAAACATGCTATCAACAATATGTGGACTACACATTTACTAAAAGAATGGGAATGAATAAAACAATTGCAAAAATATGTGCATATCCCCTTTCATTTATTATTTCTAAACTGTTGAAATCCGGCAAAGGCATTCCTGTGTATAGAGGATCTAGAAAAATAATAAATACGTTTCGACTTTCTGTGGAAGCGTTGAAAAGAGGCGAAAGCATCGTCATTTATCCAACGATTGACTATACAAATACTTCCAATGAAACAAAGGCAATGTATGAAGGATACCTATATATTGAAAAATACTTTTTTAAAGAGACTGGCCAACATGTTCGTTTTGTACCTTTACACGTAAGCAAAAAAAATCGACTGATTATTGCTGATGAGCCAATTTCTTTTCAAGACAATGAAGATTTTTCAGAGGGGCAAAAAAGAATTGAACAATACATTCAAAACAAGTTATATAAATTAGCCGAAAAGTGTGGGGATTTAGAATCAAATACATAAAATAAATATTCTTTTTAAATAGCTCTTGTGGGAAGCCTTAAATTAGAAATAGCCGTAAACATTTTACAATCGTAAAATGTCTTCGGCTATTTTTACCACTGAAGCGAATTTGCGCCTAGCCTTCAATCGGTTTGTTATGCAACTTAATCACTATCTACTAATGACTTAAAGCCTCACTCCATTTTCCTGTAACATTTTCAATGTCTACTTCAAATAGTTCGGTTTTTGGCAAAGCAGGATAACCACCTTTTTCAAATTGCCAATTTGGATCGCCATACTTTTTCCAAAGGCGATCATAAAACCATTCTTTCTTTTGTTCATCTTCAATGCGATGAATCGTCCCAAATAATACGACGCTTGTATAAGCTAAAGCCGATTGACAAGCGTATTTCTTTCCAGGAACGATAGCTCCCATTTCACAAACTTCAATACTTACCCGCGGATTCTTTTTAACATTTTCCCAAAAATGACTTTCTCTTAAATTGCCTATATGCAAGTACAATTTTTTCCCTTCTTCATAAACAAAAACAAACGGAATGACATAAGGATAGCCGTCTTCTCCTACTGTTGCAACATGAGCAACTTTCGCTTCCCGCAAAAAAGCTAATGCATCATCAACTGAAATTTCTCTTTTTTTGTTGTTTATAATTCCTCTCACTTCTCCCAACCCCTTTCTACAAATATATATTCTAAATACTTCTTTAAAACCCTTTTAAAATAGCAAAATTTTTATCATGGATAAAACTAGTGCACCAATTCCATTAAAATTCCATTTTTCAAATATATTTCAATATCCAAAAAAGTATAATATTATGGTACTATGAACTATAGGAAAGATTTTAGGGGGGAATAAAAATGGGTAGCAAAGCATTGAATACAAATGCCAAAATTACACCTGAACGCGTAGATGAAGCATTAGACATTCGTGACCGTTTAATTATCGAATTGTTAGTAAGCGTACTTGACGAAAAACAAGTTATTGAACGCCATATTTTAAAAGAGCGCCTTGCTAACTTAATTCAACTTTCCGATCACGATGATGAATTAAAAGAAACAATACATGCGCTTGTGAACAAGCTATAAAAAGGAAAAGGAGACGTCAAATTGGAACGCCTCCTTTTTTCTTTACTATTTTTCTTCATACAATTGCACAATTTTATTTAATTTTTCTTTTAAAATATCCATGTGCACAAATCTTGCTTCTCGAATAAATTCTTTTCCTTCCACCAAAAACAGTAGTACAGGCACTGTAAATATCGAAAAGCGTCCTGCTGTCTCCTCCACTTCATCTACTTTTATATACCCAAAAGCGATTCTAGGATAATTTTTTAACATTTCCTCTACCCGAGGAAGTAGTGCATGACAAACCCCGCAATTCATTCGTGAAAAGTAAAGAAAAGTAAGTGGGTTTCTTTCAATAAAAGAATTAATTTCATCCAACGTAGATAGCTCAATCATAATCTCACCAATTGTTAATAATATTTCTTGGCCAAGCATATCATTTTCCAAGAAACAGTGGAAGGATGACGAATTGGAAAGTGCACTTCTTTATATGGTGTTATTAAGATATTTATCTGGAAGTATCGAATTATCAATTGCCACACTGATGTGGAGGTCCAATGATTTAGAAAAAGCATTGATGCTCAATTCAATGTTAGCGTTAGTTGGTCCAACTATCTTAATAGTGACAACTGGAATAGGAATTAGCGGACTTTCTGAAAAAATTTCTTTCTTAAAAATGCTTTGTCTATTTTCAGGCATCGTGCTCATTATTATCGGCATGAAAATGAAATAATTCAGGATATTATCTGAACCAGCCTTTTCTTTTAAACCACAAGAGCATCGATATTCCAATGAGAAACATGATAAAAAGAATTACAAAATAACCATATTTCCAAGATAATTCAGGAATGTTTTTGAAGTTCATCCCATAAATACCTGCAATAAATGTTAATGGGGCAAAAATAGATGTAATAATTGTCAGTAGTTTCATGACATTATTGGTTTGATGTGCATTTAAGGAAATATAACTGTCACGAATATCTGCCGTTACTTCTCGATTAGACATGACCATTTCGGATAATTTTAATAGATGGTCATGAATATTTGAAAAGTATTCTCTTCTCTCGTCAATTTGATTTAAATTCAAATGATGAGAGTTTAACATGCGATATAATAAATCCCTCATAGGATTGACAGAATGCAACAACTGTAAAAGCATATTTCTAGCTTCCATCAAGCTATTCATCGGTTGAATGCCTGTTTGTATAATAATTTTCTCAAGTTCATCTTCTATTTTATAGATAATGGGAAAATAATTATCGACAATTTTATCTAATAATTCATAAAATACATAATACGGATCCCATTGTTCGATTGAAGTTTGAGCAAGCAATTCACTCCATACTTTTGTAACTTCTACAGAAGGATGTTTGTGAAAGGTAACAATAAACGATTCTCCTACAAAAAAATCTAGCTCCTCTTTAATTAGTCTACCGTTTTCTTCACGAACTGTATGAGTAACGAAAAAGGTGTAATGATTAAAATAATCTAATTTCGGCCTTTGAAGATCTTGTACACAGTCTTCTATTGCTAAAGGATGAAAGTGGAAGGTATTTGATAAATGCTTCATTTCTTCTTCTGTCGGTTCGCTAAAATCTACCCAAAACCATTTATAACTGGTAATGTCAATATTATTTATTGAATCTCCTTTTTCTAAATGGTTATCTTTTGTAATGCCTATATAGTAAATCATGAAATGCTCCTTTTCTTTCGAAATTCCGATGAGCAATTTCTAATTATCTTGCTGTTCTTCATTATTTCCTTTTAACCGATCCTCTTGTTTCCAAGGTGGATCCATCACAATATGAATTTTCTCATTAATTTTGTACACAGTAAAAGGAACTAAAAATGCGAAAACTGTGCAAACAATTGCATATGTTGTAGGTAAATGCTCGATAATAAATTTCATGTGCATCACCTCATTTAGATGTTGTTTTATTAATGCTTCCTGGTTCCTCGATTACGATCTTCACTTCACAATCGATATCACTTTTTGAGAAATAATTTTTCCCATTATCCCATTCATCTTGTACTTCCTTCCATATTTTTGGATAATAACGGTTTAAATACTCCCCCAATCCCATGGCATCTGTTTGAAAATCATTTTGCAGTTTATTAATTGTATTCTTAACCATTTCTTCAATTTTCTCGCTCGTTTTTTTATAAAACTTATTTAACACTTCATATTCCTTTAAATTTTCCCAACCAGATTGGTCTGCAATTGCTCCCTTAATTTGAATTTTGATAGAGAATTGTAAGTTATTTGGATCATTATTGGTTAGAGTAATTTTTCTTTTTATCGTAAGAATTTCAATCGTCATTGGCCCACCATCGATTTCTGTATTAATGGAACCATTATTTTTTAAACCTCTAATATAACTTAACGCTTTCGCATCATCTCCTTTCAATACTCCTACCATCCGCTCTTCTTTACCGTTATAAATAGCTATTCCTTCATAATCAATGACTGTGGAACTAATTTTTTTTAGGTATGGTAAAGGGAAACTTGTCTCTTCATATAGTTTTTCATCGATATCTCCAATTCTCACCAAATCAGTAACATCCAATCTTTTTTTATTTTCTAATAAATTTTTTATATATTCTGCTGGTATTTTTTCATGTTCCGCTTCAACATATAGTAAGTCTTCCGCTAACCCATTTGTAATCGCTAACTTAATGCCTCTACGCATGCGTTTTTCACGAAAAAAAATATCAAAATGTTCTTTAAAACGCCCTGGTTGTTTCATGATATCTTCAGAAAATAGAATCACACCTAAATGGGTAGAATCTATTGAACGACTTGCCTGTTTTGCTAAATCTAAATTAATTTCATAAATGGTCTTTCCTGTGCTCGAAAGGTTCCGATAGGCTTTTCCCGCGCCTCCTCCAGCATTTGCAGCAACGGTTGCCATATTTTCAGGAACAACAAGTTGTTGGGTTAATTTGACTTCAGTTTTGTCTGCTGCATCTATAGCCATTCCAAATATAAAAACTCTTTCTTCAATTTCAATTTGATCCCAGCAAGCTGCCAAAATTAAAGTACACATCATCAAAATTAGCATCGCATTCAATTTATTCACTTGAATTCCCACCTTTAATCTTGAATGCAATCCCTAAAAGTATGGTAACTAATAGAAAATATATAATTGTAAAATGGCCAAGGAGGCGATTAAAAGAGACTACATCTAAGTAACTTTTCGGAACCATGCTTGTAAAATATATAATTGGTGACAACATGATTACTGCATTTATCTTTTTGAAATTTCTAAAAACCATTCTAAGTGTCATGACTGTCACATCTAAAGCCATCGTAGCTGTCGTAAAAAAAATGATTGTCCAAAACAAAAAAAGAAACGCATCAAACCGCTCAAAAAAACCTCCAGGAATTTCAACCGTTCTTGACAAATCGAAGGTCGGAAAGAAAATATTCCTCATCGTCGTATTTCCAAAAACCCCAACACATACAAGGTAAATAACCAAATTGAAACCCATTGTTACCAATACTCCATAAGCAGTCATTTTGGGCGTATTTCGCGGATTTTTTACAAGTCCAATATAAAAAAAGACAATTGCAAATCCTAACATATTAACGACGCTAAAATATGTCCCTTTCAAATACCCCTCAAAGTCCGTTTGAAATAACGGAAGAAATCCTTCCCAATCTATTAACCCCATCGGAAGAAAAATTACTAAAAATAATCCAACTACTAAAATCGGAAAAAATAACACGTTTAAACGGAAAATACCGGCCTGAGAACCAGATACCGCATAAATAACAACGAACAAAAATGTTAATGAAATAATTTCTTGAGGCGTATGGTCAAACAAATATTGGTGTGAAAGGGCCGCTAATTCCCTAACATAAAAAACTGTTGTCATAAAAAATTGTAATGAAAATATTAATGTCATCACGATTGCAACAGGTTTCGATAGTAAATAAGACGTATAAGTTAAAAACGATTGATTCGGAAAGGATGAAGCAATTTTTGCAATAAACCATCCACAAAGACTCGCTATGATGCCGCCAAGTAAGACAGTTATCCAACCATCGGAAGAATTTGTTACTTCTGCAACTACTCTCGGAGAAGTTAACGTTAATACTCCAATAATATTTGTAATCACTGTTATTAAAATATCTCTATCACTAACAATTCCTTGATAATCAGGCGACCGATTCATTGTCGTTGACCCCCACTATTTACTTTTTGATCATCTATTGGCTCTAAATAGGGTGGGCGCTTTTTAAGCGTCATAATTGGCGCGCGAATAAAGGTGTTTTTCAAAGCGTCTATGAAATAAGGGGCAAATGGTCCAGAGTAAGGTGTACCCATACTTTTTAAATTAACAATATGAATACAAATCATAATAAGCACTAAGATAATCCCATATAACCCAAATATGGATGCCGCGATGACAAAAATGAATCTCAAAATACGTAAACCAATGGACATGCTATAATTCGGTATAGTAAACGAACTCATAGCAGTTAGAGAAGTAACAATTACTAATGCGGGACCCACGATTCCTGCACTTACTGCAACATCTCCAATCACAATACCTCCAACAATACCTACTGTTTGACCTATTACTTTTGGAAGCCGTATACTCGCTTCTTGCAAGATTTCAAAAGTTACCGCCATTAATAGAACTTCTACAATCGCTGGAAACGGTCCCCCTTCTCTAGTGGCTGCAATCGAGATTGTTAATTGTGTTGGCAGCATCCCAGGATGGAAGGAGGTTAATGCAACATATAAACCAGGTAAAAATAATGCAATAAACATTGAAAAATATCTTAACAATCTCATCGATGTAGCAATAATCCATCTTTGACTAAAATCTTCAATCGTTAAAAAGGCATCAACAAATGAAATAGGAGTAATCAAAGCAAAAGGACTTCCATCGACTAGTATGGCAACTTTTCCTTGCATAAGATTGTAAGACACTCGATCAGGTCTTTCCGTATCCAGTAATTGCGGAAATGGAGATAGAAAGCTATCTTCAATCCATTGTTCGATAACTCCAGAATCTGGTGCAAAGTCTATATCAATTGTTTTAAGTCTTCGATTGACCTCATCTAAAATGTCTGGGTTAACGATTCCTTCCACATAACAAACGGCAATTTTTTGCTTAGAACGCCTTCCAACTTCATGCATTTTAAAACGTAAGTTAGGGTCCTTTAATTCTCGCCTGATTAATGTTAAATTTGTTTCAATACTTTCAATAAAAGCTAAGCGTGGCCCTCGAATAAGCGCCTCCGACTGCGGTTCATCAAGGGCACGTTTCTCGGAACCGGCAGTCCCCATATCTAGAGCCGTCATTTTTCCATCTATTAAAAAAATGGATCTCCCTGATAACAGTGCGTGTACCACTTGTTCAAGGGTATTAACTCTTTTTGTTTCTGTAACAGCGATAATTTCTTGATAAATTTGATCAAGTATGTCCCCATTAAATTCATTTGTTTTCCTCTGAAGAGTTTTTAAAATATTGTCATTTATAATATTTGTGTTTGATAATCCACTGAGATATAAAATACTACAATGAATTTTTTGTTTTTTTTGTTTGGCTTTTTCTAAAGGTCGTTCATCTATAATGTTTAGTTGATTTATCTTGCTATCATTATTCTCTGGATCGCTTAAAGTTTGAATAGGCAAGTTCCCGTCATCATGTCCACTTCGACTGCTCGGACAATCTCCTTGTTCATTTTCATGATTGTCGTTAAAAGTTTCTAGCGTTAATTCACGAATCACTAAATCATCCGGATTCCCTAATAACCTTCTAATGAATTCAATATTATTATTCATTTTTTTATATATGGGCACGTGTATTTCCATTGATACATTCTGGTTGTTGGTTTGTGTTGCATTTGAATTCGCATTGCCGTTTTGTTTAAGAGATGGACTTTGGTTTTGTGATGTTTTTTGGTTCTGCGATTGAACATTGTCTTGAGACTGGTTATGGTTTTGTGTTTGAGTTTGGTTTTGTAACTGATGATTTTTTAGATGGCATTGGCACTGAATACTTTGTTGAAACTGTATATTTTGATTTGATTGAATACTGCTTTGAGTATGTTGATAATCTTGACTATGTTGCGATCCAACATTTTCATTATTTAAATTGTTTCGTGTTCCTTGTATATGTTGAGCCTTTTGATTTTGCTGAAACTGAGGGTTACATTGACACTGTTGCACATTTATTTCTTGTTGAATACCATTTATGTCATTTTTTATGTGTTGAGTATTTATGTTATTTTGATGCTTGTTTATTGGATTTTTTCTAGGCACTTTTCGATAAAATCGTCTCATACATATACTCCCACTAATAGCATTTACCATTAATGTGGTTCAACTATTTGTTTTTATACCATCTACTGTTACCTTTATTCATTTATTGCATAAATAAAAAAAACTGCTCAAAGCATGTATCACTTTGGACAGTCTCCCAATTAAACATTTGTTTACTTAACTTTTCACTTCATTTCCAACATTCCGATCAAACTTCTCTCGATATTTCTCCAACCCTTTACTAAATTGTGATGCCAATACTTGTTGGAACAGCATACCAAATACAACGGGAAGCACTACTCTTGATGGAAAATATGTACTGGCCACAACAACACCAACCGCTATGTTGCGCATTCCTCCTGTAAAAACAAAAGTTGTAATCAAATCGATTCTTCTCCATAAAAAATGTCCAATAATCAGACAAAAGGTATAGCCGGATAAAGATACAACTAAAACTAATAGAATAATTCCAACTATATCCCATGAGATATTTTTTAAATAGGGTGCAATGACACTACTATTGATAAACACGATGAGGAATATACTGACTTTCTGAAAAGGAGCGAAAGTTCGGGATAATTTTTTGACAAATTCACTTTTCCCCAACTCATTCATCAACATGCCAAGCATGGATGGAAATGCAATCATCCAAAGTAAATCGATCATGATAGACGTGGTGTCAATCGCTACTATTTGTCCCGCAGCCAATTTAGCTATGAGCGGTATGATGAGGGGAGAAAGTATTGTATCAATTAATATAATGGATAAGCCAAGTGGAATATTTCCTTTACAAATGCTAATCCAAATAAAACTTGTCACACCTGTTGGAACTGCTACTGACAAAATAAAACCAACCGTTAATAAATGATCATTCATTATTAGCGCTGACAATACGTAAGCCCAAAACGGCATCAATACATGTAAAAACAAAATCGTAATGAAAATGAACTTTGGATATTTTTTTAAACTTTTTAATCCTTCAAAGTTGATGCTAAGACTCCCAGCAAAAGTCATAAAAGCAAATATCCAAGGAACTAGGAAAAGCAAATGCCCACCGACTTTTTCAAATATCACCCCTATAATTAGACTTAATGGCGTCAAAATAGGCATTAACTTTTGCAAGTATGCGTTAAAACGGTGTAACATTTAGCAAAGCCTTCTTTCATTAGATGTCTTTATATTTTATCAAATTTTAAATAAGAAAAATTCCTATTTGATAAGTTAAAGAAGAAACTTGTTATTTAAGTGCTCATACCGTCTTTAGTTTTCAAAAATGGATAAGTCTTTAGTTTTCAAAAATGGATAAGTCTTTAGTAATTTTGGCAAATTACCGCCCAAATTGGACCTATATTGTTTTGTAAAATTAAATTCCAGAAGTTGAACTTCTTATGCTGAAAATAAAAAAGCAGCACAAATCATGATTTGTACTACTATTGATTGAAATGCCCATGCATGAATCGCTTATTTTCTTCAATTGTTTCTATAAATTTTTCCATACTTGATGTTAAATACGAATCGGCCCTTCTTATAAAAACAGTTTTTACTTTACTATATTTTTCAGGTAAACTATAACAGCGAATTTCTCCGCTTTGTTCTAAATGAGCAACGGCGGATTTCGGTACGAATGAAACACCGAGCCCCATAGCTACACTTCGTAAAATCGTTTCTAGGGTTCCAAATTCCATGATTTTTTGTGGTGTGATGTTCTGATCCTTGTACCACTGTTCTAAACGTGCACGATATCCACAACCATTGCTAAAACATAAGATTGGTTCATCTTTTAATTCTTCCATCGTCAGTTCCCGATTATTTGAAATTAATACTAACTCTTCATCAAATACATCATACGTCTCCAATTCAGGATGAAAATCCGACTTCGTGACAAATGCCCCATCCAATTTATGATTTAATACTTCTTCTTCTAAACTGTCCGTTACCCCTGTAAAAAGAGATAACTCCACATTTTTATATTTCTTTATATAATAAGAAAGTATTACGGGTAAATGATAAACTGTTTCGACTGTACCAATCTCTAACTTTCCAGAAGGTTCGTCATGATTTTGGACAGCCTTTTTCATTTCAGCTGTTAACCTTAATATTTTTTCACTGTAAGATAATAGTTTTTTTCCTTCCGGTGTTAAGGTCATCCCTCGACGATGACGATGAAATAAAGGGGTATTCAGCTCCGCCTCAAGTTTTTGTATACGAGATGTAATGTTCGATTGAACATAATTTAATTCCTTTGCTACTTCGGTAACTGTCCCTTTCTCCGCCACTAACTGAAAAATCTCCAAATCCTTTAATTCCACTTTCAAACCTCCTAGGAATTCCTATTAACTATTATACTATCAAAAATAATGATAATAATCTTCCATTTCACGCAATATTTTTGATGTTAATTAAAGGCGATTTTTTGAAAGGCAAATTATTTATATTGCAAATAAAAAATGATCATCGAATTGATGATCATTTTACAAACAGTATATTAAATTTACTTATCCCGCCCGATGCTCTCTATAGATTAACAGTTTTTTCATATAATTCTCTTGCTTGATTAGCAACCTTTAAAGTATATTGATTGATATTATCTATGGTTTCAACGAGAGTTTCTAAGTCATTACCAACCGTTTCAATCTGCTTTTTATTTTCTTGCAGTGCATTTTCAATTTGATTAAATGTCTTTTTCACTTTTATTCCACTTTCTAACCCGGTTGTTACCGTTTCTCGAATAGTCCGAGTTGTAGAAACTGTATTTTCCGTAATTTTAGATGTATTTTCTATAATCTCAGTAATTTGTTTTACTGATTCTTTAGACTGGTTCGCTAATTTTCGTACTTCTTCTGCTACAACCGCAAAACCTTTTCCGTGTTCTCCAGCTCTTGCAGCCTCAATTGCTGCATTTAACGCTAAAAGATTTGTTTGGTCAGCAATTTGGGTAACGATGGATATAATGTTATTGATTTTTTCAGAAGATTTTTGTTGTTCTAAAACAAGATCTTCCATTTCTTTTGTTCTCTCTGAAATGGATACGATTTTTTCCTCCAAATGTTCCATTAAAATATTTCCACCGCTAGTATTCTTCTCCATTTCTTTTACTTGACCAATATAACTTTTAGTATCGTTTTTAATTTCTAATGAATAATCGATAATTTCTTTGATGGAATTTGTTGTCTCCTCTGACAATTGCGCTAAACTTTTCATAATGAGGGAAAGATTATTTTTTAATTCATCTTTCACTTGATTATGCTGTAATTCGATATATTGTTTTTTCTCTTTTTCATACTCTTCTAAAACTATTTGTGTTTCAAAATTTATAAGTTTTATACTTAGAACTGTTGCTTTTTCGATACTTTCTTTTGACCAATTACTTCGATTGATAATGTTAATAATTGAATTTAAGATATTTTGAAAAGCCCCGATATACCATTTCGGCAATAAGCCAATTTTTAAATGTACTTGGGCAATGCGCATTCTTTTCTGAATAAATTCTTCATTTATTTTTCCAGAAAACATTTCTAATATATGTACACTAAGGGTCTTTTTCAATCGTTCCACTGTACTATGTTGATTAATAATACTCTTTAGTTGTGGAATGGAGCTTAATGCATCATAGAAAGTGTCTACTATTTCTTCAATTGATTTTTCAATGTATGGTTTAATACAAGTTAATAAGTTTAAATCTTCTTCTGTTAAATGAATCAATTTTAATTGTGCATAAACGTCTGAATCTCTACTAATTTCCAGTAAATTTTCCTGTTGGCTGTTCACTCCAATCCATTTAGGCTCTTCGTAATTAGGATTTTTACTGATTCTTCTAAAAATGGCCAACTCTACCCCTCCTTTTTAACCAATTGACACTACAACGCACCATTATATATTCCCCATTCCCCTTATAACAAACAGGAAGATAACTTGAATATAAATTACTTTTTTCTTATTATCATACTATCATTTTTTTATAAATCATGTCTTTATAATCGAAATATCCATAGAAAAATTTATCAAAAACAAAAATATAGACAATATTAACTATTATTTTAAAACATTCACAATAGTTTTTGTTAATTTTAGGAATAATAGTAATGAAATGTTTGTGACAATTTATCTATCCAACAGAACATTCCGACTATTATTTCTCATGTACTTTCTAAAACGAATATTTATTTTAAAAAAGCTTCTTGTTTAGAAACCCGAATCATTTCGTTTGGAAAATATCGCTTAAAATATTCCGCCACTTTTATATGTAAATCTTGTTTGTACCATTCTGAAAAATGATTTTCTACAAAAAAATCTGGCATTTTTAATCGCAACGAACGTTTCCCGTCCGCACCGTCGCCAATTGTTAATGTATCAATCCAAATATAATCCACTTTATCTTTTAACCTTTTTGGGAATTCATGAGTAAATGGTAATACAGGGGAGACGGCAGCTTGTGTTGTAATATTAGCATCATGCAATTTTTTTAGAACCTCTAATCTCTTGTTAATACTTGGGGCATAAGGAGCAAAAATTTGTTTCACATCCTCTCGATCAGTTTCAATTGTCAGTGAAACAATCAGCTTACATTTTTCTTTCAGTTCAACAAGTAAATCTTTATCTCTTTCTATTAAAGTACCTCTCGTTTGAATGACCAATACATCAGGTGGGTATTCCAACATCTCTTCCAATACTCCCCTTGTAATTTGAACTTTCCTTTCTAAGGGTTGATAAGGATCTGTTGCAGAGGACATATAAATATTTACTGGTTGTTGTTTTCGACGAAGGCTTTTCATCTCTTTTCGATAATTTTCCCTTGCATTCTTTTTTATATCAATCCATTGTCCCCATGGAATCCCTTTAAACCTTTGGATTGGCAATTCTCGAACATAACAATACCGGCAAGCGAAAGCACAACCACTATAGGGATTTAAAGAATGAGTAAAACCGATATCTAAATATCCCGTCGCTTCAGTTAAAATCTTTTTTGAGTTTATTTCTTTTAATTGGATAGCCATTATCGTCTACTCCTTCCGTAAACTTTCAAACGACGTAATGTTACTGTTATTCTGCGAATTGCTCAAAAAATCAATGAAGGAGGGCACATTCAGTGTAGCCATTCTTCTTCTGGCCCATATTCTTAGACAGTCTAAAGCTTTACAAATGACAATTGATATAGGAAAATAATTTCCAACATACATCGTTAAATAAAATGTTATAACGATGAAAAAATCGAAAGAACTTAGGATTATCCTAATCTCTTTCGATTGAATACTGCGAATTGATTATACCTTTAATAATCCACGAAATCCTCTTGAGCTGTAATAAGAATCTGCTCCGTTGTGGTAAACAAAAACGTGGCCATAGCGATAATCACAAAATAAAGCTCCACCCCGTTCTCGGATATCTGCCGGCGTCTTTATCCAACTGGAAGTTTTTGTATCAAACGGCTCTAACTTTTGCAGTTCTCGATATTGTTCTTCCGTTAGTATTTCAATTCCCATTTCTTTTGCCATATCCATGGCGCTATTTTCTGGTTTATGCTTTTTCCTAGCTTCTAATGCCTCTCGATCGTAGCACAAGCTTCTGCGTCCTTTAGGACTTTCTTTCGAACAATCACAAAAAAGATATTCTCCTGTCTTCTCATCAAACCCGATGACATCTGGTTCGCCCTCCGTTTTTTCCATTTCATGTAACGACCATAGCTTCATAGGATTTGCTTCAAGCTTTTGTTGAATTTGATTCCAGTCAAGCCCTTCATGGCGATGCATATTTTTTTCAAACCGTTCTTTCAATACGTTAAACAATTCTTCTTTTTGCTCCTCGGTTAATTCGCGTTTTTCCATTTAGAACCTCCTCTATATTTCCCCTTTGCAATTCAAAGGTCTCAACAAGCATCATCTTCGTTTTACTTTCTATTTTACCCCTTTTAAAAGGATATAGTCTGATATCATTTCAAAAAAGGAATTGAGATAAAAAATGCCTCTACATAATAGTAGAAGCAAAAATTATTTTGATGATTATCTTTGACTTGGTCTGAATCCTGCTTGTTCCGCTTCTTCTCGACTGCAGAAGTATCGCTCACCTTTTGAAAGATCGATTTTGGTCACATCATAAAATTGTTGACCCGGCATATGGTAAATTTTTTCACCATTTGATGAAATATTTCCTTTGATATTACAATCTCCTGAGGTGTTTGAATTTGGTTGATTATTTGTTTTTTCATTATTCCCTACATGTTCTTCTATTACTTCTTTATGAAATCCATCTTCTTGTGCATAGTTTTCAATGCTCCAAATACCAATCCCTTTCTTTTGAGCCTCTTTTTGAATTTCATAGTATCGGTCTACATATTTTGTATTCGGTACATAGACGTAAGCAACCCTTGCTAGTCCATTTCTTAACAATTCTTCTTGAACACTTTTCCCATCAACATAAACGTAATATAAAAGGCGACCGTATTTATCCCGTTCACTCACATCTTTTTCAAGTTGAACAGTTTTGCCTTCTAACATCTTTTTCGTAAAGGCTTTTGCCTCTTGGCCAAAGGGTTGTTCACCGAGCTGTGGATGGTTTGTTTCCGGTGTATCTACAAGTAAAAATCTTACGGATTCTACTTTTCCATTAATCTTTACTTTAATAGTATCTCCGTCCACAACTGATACGACTTCCGCATCGAATGTTTTAATATCCGCTGGCAGCTCAGAGTTTACCGGAATTTGTTGTTCTTCATTGGGGTTAACATCTGTCGATTCATCCGCTCGATCCTCTATTAGATTATCCTCTGGTTCTTTTTCATCTAAATAATCTGCACCTTCACTGGCACAACCAAATAACATCACGATGGAAAGTAAAACATATAGTAGGAACATTCTTTTTTTCAATGTTGCTCTCTCCTTTGTTGCATTGGCATACACATTTTTCTACAATACTTCATTAGTATAGTATATAAAATATTTAACTGTTATTGTAACAATTACAAATAAAGTTTTTTCTTTGCTGTATAATTATTGAATTTATCGATTCCAACATATTAAATTAATAAATTTTTGTAAAATGCATTTACAAAGAATCAATAAATTAGAGAGTATAATTGACTTTCATAACTCACTACAACAGACTATATTATAAATAATAAACTCCATTATGAACTTATTAGTTTCATAATGGAGTTATTAAAATTTAACTTCTTAAATAATATTTGAAATTACATAGGAAAAGATAAATGTAAAAAATACGATTGCAAGTACAATGCCTAAAACAATTGCTACAAGTACAGATTTCCAAGTGTAGCCCTTCAATTCCTTTACTGAAGAATAATCAATTTTTCGATTGTGGATAAGCAGCGAAACATTTGCTGTTATCAATAGTAAAATTGTGATTCCAACAAACATTCCAATCATATCTGGCCGGAGAAAATTCACTGTAGAATTCCAATTCATATAAGATTGTAGAATTGCAATACAACCTATTATCAAATAAACAATGTTTTTTAATTTGCTCTGCTTATACCATTCATCACCTAGTTTTTCTTTTTCATAGATCGCTACTTTTTCATAAATTGGAATGATTGACTTTGTAGACCCGCCTTTTTTCATCCGAACACCCGCATGAATGAAACATAGTATCCCTAGTACAAGAAGAATATGGGCAATGTTCATTGAAAAAAATATCATTAAATAAAAAAGTATAAGGCATGATAACAAAATGACATTTGTAACGGCTAATTGCTTCATTCTTAAATTTTTGATTTCATTTCCATTCATTTCTCCCACCCCTCAGGTATTTAAGTGTTCTATGGAAAATATTTCTATATTTATTATACACAATCTGTTAATTCCTGAGAACTTAAGTGGTTTATGAAATAATATTTAAGGGAATAGGTTAACGAAATGCATTAATATTGGAGGCTATTTTATGTGGAAAGAATTTAAAGAATTCGCTATGAAAGGAAATGTAATTGATCTTGCCATTGCGGTCGTGATTGGGGCTGCATTTGGACAAATTGTTTCTTCTCTAGTGGACAACATTATCATGCCGCTTGTCGGCATTCTTACAGGAGGAATAGATTTTACGAAGTCATTTATATGGCAAGTGGGAGATGCAACTGTTTCCTTTGGAATATTCCTTCAAAGTGTTATTGACTTCTTAATCATTTCTTTTGCCATATTTATGTTTATTCGAATCATAAATAAGATAGCAAAAAAGAAAAAAGAAGAAGCTGTGGAAGAAAGCGCACCTGAGTTAGATACGAAGGAAGAGTTATTAAAGGAAATTCGCGACTTATTAAAAGCCCAAAATACAAATAATTAAAGTTTGTAGTGATTGGGTAAAAAAATAGGCATAACATATTCTATTAAATATGTTATGCCTATTTCTACTCATCCTATTAATTTAACTTCCCTTTTTCTTTACAGCAAACCAAATCTCGCTATACACATTGTTCATATCACTTAAATCACCTGTAAAGGAAATGTTGGGAGCTTCTACTAATTCATAATCCGATGAAGGTAGCCATTCTGAAGCAACTTTTGCCCAAGTCTCTTGCATGACGTTTGGAAATGGCCCTTTTGATGAAAAAATCGCCCAAGTAAGTGCAGGAACTTCAACGACATCAAATTCTTCAAAATCTAAGTTTTTTGTAGTTAAGTAGCCAATCGTAAAAACATGTTGTGGAAAACTCGGTAGATACGGAAATCAAATTAATAAAATCTGAAACACCAAAAGACCCGAAAACATAAATTCGGGTCTTTGTAAGTTTTATCCAAAGTCTTTTTACATCTTTCCAACATATAATGATTTAAATCCAAAAAGCTTTTCTCAATTTACATTATCCAAAGGCACGGTGTAATCAATTATAACTGGTATTCCCCCATAATTTTATTGGAGGTTTTTTATGACGAATTTTTATTCATTCAGTGGAACTGTTACTGCCATTAGTGATTTTTTTACAAGTCAAAGTGGTGAAATCGAGGGCTGCAATAAATTGTTTACCGTAGAAAATGACGATGGATTAATTGTTCATTTCATTGTTTCTCCTTCAACTTACTTCATTGATCAAGAAACGGTCAAAATTGGGGATAAGGTGACTGGTTATTACGATGGAGACTTACCTGCCATCCTCATTTACCCACCCCGATATCAAACGATAGTGATGGTGAAAGAGTATCCAAATCGAAATGTAAAAGTAAGTTATTTTAACCATCAACTATTGAGCAGTGATGGCCAATTGCAATTACATTTAACTCCTTCTACTCCCATATTGTTAACAAATGGTCAGTTCTTTTCAAAATATCCTGGGAACCGCGATTTAGTCGTGATTTATGGTCCAACAACTCGTAGCATCCCTGCACAAACTACTCCATATCGAATCATCGTTTTATGTTAAACTTACTATTTCTCCATGATGACAATCCCCAATCGTTAGAAGATCTTCTTACAATTGGGGATATTACTTATTTCACCAATTATGCGTTCTATCGTATTTAAGCACTCCTCTAGAACCCCTCTTTCAAATTTCTGTTCACAATGCTAATATAGTCAGTAAAGTAAAAAAAAGAAGTACAAACTAAAAAGCATCATAATTGACAAAAAGATACTAAAGGGGTAATTAGAATGAATATAGAACCAGATCTTTGTCGTGTTGAAGATGCTTTAGGCATATTAGTCGGAAAATGGAAACCCATTATCTTATTGCATTTATTGAAGAATGGTACTCAAAGATTTAGTGATTTAAAACGAAGTATACCTGGAATTACACAAAAAATGCTGACCAATCAATTACGTGAGTTAGAAAACGAGGATATTATTCAGCGTGTTGTCTATCCACAGGTTCCTCCTAAAGTGGAATATTCGATTACCGAGTACGGCCGGAGCTTAGAACCAATCTTACACGCAATGCACGAATGGGGAACAAACCATATCCAGCATAAAAAACAAAAAATGAATGAATCGATGAGTAAATAAATACTGAAAACACCCAGTTTCTTCACTAGATAGCTGGGTGTTTTCAAAAAATAAAAGAAAGAATCATTCACATTCTGGTTCAATATCCAATTATTTTAACCTTCATTTCAACCTGCAATAAAATGACTTGCTTAAACGACGGTCTGCTTCTCACCACTATCTTGTGCTTTCCCCTTGAATGTGTAATGTGTTAACACTTCTTTTTGCGGTTGCTGCAAATTGAAAAATCATCATTATTAGAACAATCACTATCATTCCAACTACTGCAGAAGTAAAGCTGTTCGTTGCGTCATAAATCCAACCGAGAATAATAGGACCTAATGCACCAATTACATAACCAGCAGATTGTATCATGGCCGACCAAGAGGCTGCTTCATGAGCGTTATCTGTAGCATCAATTGGCAAAAGAAGATTTAAAGGAAACAATCCGCCTGCTCCAATACCTATCAATGCAGAAGCTAGCAACGGTTCAATATTTAGCACGAGTAAAATAAATCCAACAAGTTCTATAATGGATTCTACAATCAACCAGAAACGACGGGAGTGAAACCTTCTTAACAAAATTGGAAGCACTAGGCTAACTGGTATTTGCACGACTACGAAAATTGTTAATGCGATTGCGGCGTAATCTTTCGTGTACCCCATTCCTTGGATGATTGAGGTAGCCATGCCGTAATTGAGTAAAATAGCATACCCATCAGACCAAAGGACAATGTAAGAATCCATGCTTTACCGTTCCCCCACGGCAATTGAACTTTTGTTCCAGAAGTAGCAGTGTGAGCTGATTTTTTGACTTGTTGATTTACAAATAACCACCAGATAACTGCAGCTACGAATGCTATAATTGCCCAAAATGCAAGGGAAGTTTGCCAGGAGTTAAAGCTATTCTCTAGCGATGTAGAGAGTGCAGAACTAATTGCTGCCCCCAAAGTCAGAGCTACGGTATATACTGAAACCATAAAAGGTACTTGATTAGGAAAATGCTCTTTAATGAAACCAGACAACAGTGGACCTATCAAAGCGATACCGATACCTGCAATTATAGCTGTTGTTACTAGAAATGATACAGAATCTGTGAACAAACGAATAACAGTACCAACTCCAATAATTAAAAGCGATAAGCCGATTACCCGTTCAATTCCCCATTTTCCCCCAGCTTTCACGGCGATTGGAGAAAAAAGACCCATACAAAGCACTGGAATGGCAGTCAACAAACTTGCGACAGCTGCACTCATTCGAAGATCTGTTCTAATGCTCTCTAGTAAAGGGGCGATTGAGTTAATAGCTGGACGTAGATTTAGCGAAGCCATAAATAAAGCGATAATTAATAAGACACTTTTTTTCATCTAATATCCCAACTTTCTTTATGCTTTAATTAGATTCATTCAAAAAAGTACCGTTTCTATAATCTTCACATACTTGTTGAATATCTTCTTATGCATAACGAATGGGCTCCTGCCAAAAACAAGTTCACCATGTCGTTCCCAAGGACCCGATTCGATAATCTTTTGTTGCAAGTTTTGTTTTAAATCCCTCCATTAAATTGTTTTGTTCAACGAAATCCATTATGCCAATGAAGTATGAAAGTGATAAGTAGGCACTTTAATGTGGTTTAGTTTCTTTGAAGATACTATTGGAGATGTAGCAAGGTTAAGACTATAAAATTTAATATTTACTTCCCTCTTTTCTCCGTTCTGGCTTGTATCAAATATTCTGTTAATGTTATTAAATTCTTCCATTTAATTAATAGAAAAGAAGTTGATACTTAACTGGCTTAAATATAATAAAAAAGGAGAATCCTTCTTTTACTTTTGTACATGATGAATGTAATGGATATCCTGAAAGTTTTTTAAAACCTAAAAAAATATAAACCCATGAAATTTTGCAATGTGCAAAACTTCATGGGCTATTTTTCTATTTAGGAGGATTTTATCCTAGCATCTGCTTCAATTTCCATTCTAAATACATCTTGTTATTCAGATTTTATTGTTTAGTATGAGGTAAAGTAATTAGATTACCTTCAATTATAATGTTTATATTCCTTCATTTATCGTTTAGAATTTTTCCATTTGATTAATTTCCGCTTGTCTAATTTAGGCCATCTGTGTTTTGGAACATATTTTACCATCGTTTCAAACAACATACCCCATTGCTCTATTGATAGGATGCCAACTGGCGTTTCACTTTTTATGCCCAAACTTCTTTTAACCCTTTTGATTTGCTGTGCTGTAAAAATGCCCCTTAATGCAAAGTCAATTGGCATCTGCGGGTTTTGCAATACATAGTCTGCGAATCCCCAAAAAATGAAATAATCTTTATAAGGAACTTTTGGATTTACTTTTCTTTTTATCGTAATCAGTGCCGAATCTACTTTTGGTTGGGGAGAAAAGTTTTTCTTAGAAATTTCTTTTACGTATCGAATATCAAACCACATTCTCCAAGCAATGATATATGGATCCTTCACAAATTGAGAGGTGAATCTTTTTGCCGCTCCCTTTTCCATTACTATTGCTCCTCTCTGAAATCCACTTATCGGATGATTCAATAACATCTTCATAATGGGCGTCGTAATCGAATAGGGAATATTCGAAACAACGATAAAAGGTTCTTTCGGCAATTGAATTTGTAATATATCGTGATGAATGATTTTAACATTACCGGTTTCAGCAAATTTCTCTTTTAATAAACTTACAAATTTTCCTTCATATTCTATAGCCAGTATCCCCCTTGCTTTTTTACTTAACACCGACGTCAATGCACCTTTTCCAGCACCAAACTCTAAAACTAAATCATGTCGAGTTACATTTGCAATTTCTACTATTTCATTTATTAATTTCTTATTATGCATTAAATGTTGTCCTAAAAAATTGGGTGGTTCACTTCTTCGATGTTTACGATTTTTAGTCATTAATTCTTCTTCCTTTCTAAAAAAATCACAAGCATCTGCTTGCGATTTAGAGCAAATGGAAGAAGATCCGCCCTCATTCGTTTGGAATAACATATTGACAAGATAGGCATCAAAAAAGGACTTGTACTTAGGTGTAGTACAAATCTATCGAAAGAAAGTGAAATTCCTTAATAATAGAAAAAAGGCAGAAATAATCTGCCTTCGGAAATGACGTTATTAACCCATTAATTAATATCAACCATAAATAGTGATATTACAAAAATGTGGTTCAAAAATGAAAAATGAAGATTATTAAAAAAGGACAGACTACTCCCATTTACTCTGCCGTTCACAAGCAGAGCCTTTGAACATATTCAATTCATTAGTTCAAAGTTGGGAAACGTAGTCTCATTGAGTGTGTCACTTTTTTAATAATCCTCCTTTAATGATGAATACAAAAACAGTATATTGGTCCTGAATCAAATTGTCAAATGGAACTATTGGGGACAGTCTATGTGTTCGAACCTAATGATAAATATGATTTGTTTGACGAATGCGAAAGTTTATTAACTGAATCATGAAATATAGAATCATAAGAAATGAAATTTATATGCCAATATTTCAGTATATACATGCTAATCAATCTTCCAATGTTTTAATCATGATCAAGTCCGTTTGTTCTTCATCCCCCATATAAAAGGAGTGAAATCCTTTTTGAACAAATCCCATTTTCTTATAAAAACCAATTGCATTTTCGTTCTTTTCCCAAACCCCAAGCCAAATTTTCTTTTTATTCCATTCTTTTGCAACTTCCATTGTTTTATTTAGCAAGGCTTTTCCAAGTCCATGCTTCTGAAATTTCTCTCGAATATAAATTCTTTCAATTTCAAGGAATTCATCGCCCATTTTTTCCGTCTGAGCATCATCACTATTGACTTTTAAGTAGCCAGCCAATTCATTTTGGTAATAGACAAAGAAAAATTGTGAATGAATATTGGATAGCTCTTTCTCTAATTGTTTTAGATTAAATGCCTTTTCTAAATATACTTTCATATTTTCAGGCGAATTTTGATCTTTAAATGTGTAATAAAACGTTTCAATGCCCACTTCTTGTAATGTGTGCAAATCTTCAAGGGTACATGTTTTTATTTTAATTGTCATAGTGAACATCTCTCCTCATATCAATAATTTCGTTTGTTTCCCTTCTTAACGTATTCCCAATCTTTTTCAACATTTTTTCTTACCCGCTCTAAAAGATTGAATAATGTTTCCACTTCTGCTTCAGATAATCCTTGTAAAGCTACAGCGTTAGAATGATCATGTTCTCTTATTAAAAACGGATAAACATTATTGCCTTTCTCGGTCGCATAGAGTTTCTTAATTTTTTTATTTTGTGGATCCTCTCGCTTTTCAACAAATCCGTTCATTTCTAGTTTTTTTATGGCGCGTGATGCAGTTGTCCGATCCACTTTGATCATTTCAGCCAACTTTTCTTGAATAATTCCCGGGTTCTCACATATTCGTACAAGGTACAAATACTGACCTTTTGTTAAGTCATATTCTTTAAACTCGATATTACTGATTGAATCTAGTGCTCGTGCTATCATCCCGATTTCACGAAGAACTTCTTTCATAATGAACCCCTCTCATTTTGTTGTAAATGCAATATTTTTAGTTCATTATACTCAACTTTTGTTGCATTTACAATAAAAAATAAAACCAATTGAATATCTACATAATCTTAGGATGAAAATTCAAAAAAATTTGCAATCTTTCACAAGAATAAGTAGACTTTATATTGAAACTGAATATATTAACCGGGGGCTTGCGGAAGCAGGCTGAGAGTACGACTAATCCGTCGTTGACCGTTTGAACCTGATTTGGATAATGCCAGCGCAGGGAGTGTAGTAAGTCGAATTATGCACTTTGCTTAGGCAGGGTGCATTTTATTTTGGAAAGGGTGAAAACCGATGACGCAGCATCGAGAAATCATAGAGGAACTTTCTCAATTTATAAAAAAGAATCAAGCTTCAGAAGAAGAGTTTAATAACTTAGCTTTACGTATTTTTAATTATCAATACAAACATAATCTTCCCTTTCAAACATTTTGCCGTCAAAAAGGAAAGACACCGCGGCTTGTGAAAAATTGGCGAGACATTCCTTATGTGCCGATGAGTGCCTTTAAAGAGGTTCCATTGACATGTTCAGATCCAGAGGCAGCGGTTAGAGTCTTTATGACAAGCGGAACAACCCAAGGAAAACAAGGCAAACACTTTCATTCCACTCTCGAAATCAGAGAACTTTCCATGATTATCAACTTTAAAGAACGGTTTATGAAAGAAACAAATCGCATCCGCATGGGAATTTTGTTTCCAACTGAAGAGAAAATGCCGCACTCATCCTTAGCCCATTATTTAGCTCTTGTCATGAAAGAGTTTGGCACAGAGGACAGCTGCTATTTATTAAAAGAGAACGGCGTACATATTCAAAAAATCATCAGTGAGTTGGAACATGCCGAAAAAACAGGAGAACCATTTGCTTTGCTCGGAGCAAGTTTCAGTTTTGTTCATTTGTTTGAGGAATTGGAGCGTTTAGGAAAAACGTTTAATCTGCCGAAGGGAAGCAAAATTCTTGATACTGGTGGTTATAAAAATAAATCAAAGGAATTAGATTTAAATGAATTTTATCAGTTGCTTGAAAGATATTTCGGTGTAGATAGAAGCAATTGTATTAATATGTACGGCATAACAGAGCTAAGCACGCAATTTTATGATGATGGCAATGAGGTCGTTCCATCTATAAAAACTGGACCTAGTTGGATTCGTACGAGAGTCATCAATCCGTTAACAGGTGAAGAGGTTCCAGAAGGAGAACGTGGTGTTTTAGTTCATTATGATTTAGCGAACTTTAATTCCGTAATGGCGGTTGCTACTGAGGATGTAGGAATGGCGGTTGATGAAGGATTTTATCTGTTCGGTAGAGTTCAAGGTGCCGAGGTAAGGGGATGCTCGCTAGCGGTAGAAGAGTTTATTCAATTGGCGAAAGGAACAGCACAATGAGAATAACAGCTGGATATATTCCAAATATCGGAGAAACGAAATTTGATAAGAAAATCCTGAAGTTTCAGGATTTAGAAGTGGAACTGCCTCTCCTTACACTTGAGCAATTACAGAAAGTCGTTGACACAGTGAAAAGAGAAAGTGCGGAAATCTTAAAATCACTGTCGGTATCAACAGTAGTGGACATCATCGGTTATGTAACGGAACAATTTTTGGACCGCAGTTCATCTTATCGACAGCAGGCGGAAAAGTTGCTTCCGATTGTCACCGGCTATGATGAGGAGGTAATTCGCCTTGGTCTTACATCTTTTTTAAAAACATTTCGCAAGCACGAACTCCAGCGTTTCCTAGTAGAAGATTTAGGAAATCCATTATTATTAGATCATTTTCAGCCGCGCGCAAAAGGTGGTTTTTCAAAAGCAATTGGACCAGAACTCATTACCCATGTATGGGCAGGGAATGTTCCAGCACTGCCTATTTGGAGTTTCGTATCTGGTCTGCTAGTAAAAGCAGGAAATATCGGAAAAGTTTCAAGTTCTGAACCTCTTTTTGCCGGCTGGTTTGCAAAAGCCTTAGCAGAGATCGAGCCGAGTCTTGCCAATTGCTTTGCGGTTGTGTGGTGGAAAGGCGGCGATGAAAAGCGAGAGAAGATGATATTTGAAAAGTCGAATCTCGTTATCGGATACGGTAACAACGAAACGCTGCAAGCTTTAAAAAAACAAGTTCCCATTACTACTCGCTTTTTACCTTTTGGTCATAAAGTAAGCTTTGGCATCATTTCAAAATCTGCCTTAGATGCGCACAAAGCATGGCGAATTGCTCATCAAGCCGCACTTGATGTCATTCGTTACGATCAGCAAGGTTGTTACTCACCGCACTTATTTTATGTGCAAAAAGGCGGAAAAGTATCGCCAGTGGAATTTGCCCGCTTGATTGCGGGGGAGCTAGAAAACTTCGAAAAGCGTTATCCAAGGCGTAAGCTTTCCATGGAAGAATCAGTTGCCCTTGCTTCATGGCGGCAAAAGGAAGAAATGAGCACTTTTACAGAAACAGGAAAAGAAGTGCTTGGAACTTCCACACATCAATGGACGGTTGTTTTTGAAGAAGAGGAAAAAGTTTTTACGGCAAGCCCGTTGAATCGAGTTATTCGGGTTATTTCTTTTGAAAAATTAGAAGACATTCTGCCATACATCAAGCCATACCGCTCATTTCTTCAAACGATTGGTATGGCCGCAACCCCTAAAGAACTTTTCCACTGGGCAGAGTTGTTGGCTAACGTTGGCGTAACACGAATCACAGCACTAGGAAAAATGACTTCCCCTGAAGCAGGTTGGCATCATGATGGACGCTTCAATCTAATGGATTTAATTCAAATGGTAGACATCGAATCATCGGCAATAGTGGATAGTGAACAATTTGCTCCTTATGTTGATTAGGAGGTTTTTAATATGAGTTTTTTGGTAATGGAGGATGTAACGTACAGTTACGAACAAGGAAAAAATCAAATTTTACGTGGGATTAGCTGGGAAATCAATAAAGGAGAGTTTCATTGTCTGCTTGGAAAAAGTGGCTGCGGAAAAACGACCTTATTAAAGCTTGCTGCTGGCCTGCTTTCATCTGAGAATGGAAGCATTCGCCTGCAAGGAAAGGAAGTAATCAAACCTTTACCTAATTGTAGTTTTGTCTTTCAAACTCCAACTCTATTGGAATGGAAAACAGTTATTGAAAATGTGCTTCTCCCTATTAAATTGAAACGGAAAATCAGAAGTGAGGATATGGAGCAGGCAATGGAATACTTAGAGCTTGTTGGGTTAGCCTCTTATCGAGATTGTTACCCTTTACAGCTTTCCGGTGGACAACAAAGCCGGGTCGCTCTTGCACGAGCCTTAATGCAAAAGCCTTCTTTATTATTTTTGGACGAGCCTTTTGCAGCATTAGATGCCATTACAAGAGAAGAACTGCAAGATGATCTTTTAAGAATGTGCTATATGCATAATATTACTGTGCTCTTTATTACCCATGATATTGCGGAAGCTGTATATTTATCCGATAGAGTTGCTGTCATGGCACATGGAGAAATTGTCTATCAAACCCCAATCATGCTTGAACGCCCACGTAGAATGGAAATGAGATATGAGCCTTATTTTAACGAACTATGTTTCACGTTACGTCAAGTGATGAATGGTGAACGCTTATGAAAAAAACATCCGTTTATTCATTCTTATTATTCATTTTTTTACTAGTTATTTGGGAAGTATCATCCAAGTCCTATTCCGAACTTGTATTACCAGCTCCTTCTGTAATAGTACTCACCCTTGTTGATGGACTTTTAAGCGGCTATTTTACACAGCATATTCAGCGGACTGCCGCTGAGGTAATTCTTGGTCTCTTTTTTGGTGGTGTAGCTGGATTTACGGTAGGAGTTCTAATGGGAGAAGTGGCCTTTTTACGTAAGCTTCTCTTTCCTTATATTATAGCGAGTCAAGCAGTTCCCAAGCTGGCATTGGCTCCGTTATTTATTCTTTGGTTTGGCTTCGGCATGACGTCCAAAGTTGTTATTACTGCGCTTGTATGCTTTTTCCCATTGCTTGAAAATACAGTAACAGCTATTCAGTTAAGCGATATACAAAAGCAGGAACTATTTAAAATGCTTGGTGCAACACGGCTACAAACATTAATTCACTTAAAAATTCCTTCTGGTATGCTGGGCATTTTAGCTGGACTTCGTGTTTCGGTTGTCCTTGCAATTGTGGGGGCGGTTGTCGGAGAATTTATCGGCGGCAGTGAAGGACTAGGGGCGCTTATTATCGCAACCCAAGCAATGATGGATACCGCCCTTATGTTTGCCACATTAATTTTATTAACAATTTTCGGTATGATTCTTTACTTAACTGTATCTTGGCTTGAAAAAATGTGGATGAAAAGATTGAAGAAGGAGATATGAAAGATATGAAGTTGAAACATATAATCATCGCATTTCTTTTATTACTTCTAACAGCATGCGGTTCAAAAGAGGAAGGCTCGAATGAAAAAGAATCATTTGCACAGCTGACAGTTGCACTCTGGAGCCAGCCTATTACAGAATCCGTCAACCTATTAGTCGATGATGAAAAAGGATTTTTCAAAGAAAAAGGCATTGATTTAAAGGTGATTCCCGGTGCTGGTGGTGGAGATGCTATTAAAAATATTCTTTCCGGTCAAGCAGATATTGCCTTTACTGACCCTGGATCTCTTTACTTTGCTTTAGACAAAGGAGAAAAATTAAAAGTTATTTATAATATTTATCCACAGAACGTGTTCAATATTGTGGCGTTAAAAGAAAGCGGTATTGAAAAGCCAGAAGATTTGAAAGGAAAAACAATTGGTGTTTACAGCCTAACAAGTGGAACGCGACAAAACTTATTAATCCTTCTCCACCAAGTTGGTTTGACGGAGGATGATGTCAAGATTGTGGAAACAGGCATATCAAATTTTGCCCCACTAATACAGGGTCAAGTGGATGCAACTGCAGCAACGGATACCGGATTATACCTTGCAAAACAAAAAGGATTAGGCGATGTAAATATAATTGAAGTGAAAGATTATCTAAATGTACCAAGTGATGTCTTTGTTGTGACAGAAAAAACGTTCGAAGAGAAAAAAGAGGAGTTGAAGCGTTTCGTTGCCGCATACAGAGAAAGTGCCCAATGGATGCTTGAAAATCCGGAAGAAGCTGCAAAACTTGCGAAAGAATTTGCTATTGATGGAAAAGATGAAAACATCAATTTAGAGATAATTAAGCTACGTAATGCTTCTTCAGTTTCAGAAGATACGGAGATAAAAGGATTAGGTGCTATTGATGCCGATGTATTACAAAAGGGAGCAGAAACATATCAACAGTTAGGTTTAGTGAATAATCAATTGGACATGTCTCAAGTCGTGACTGAGGAATTTTTGGAGGTAGAGCAATGAACTTTGAGGGGAAAGTTGTCCTAGTTACCGGAGCAAGCCGCGGCATTGGTGCAGCAATTGCTCGTGCTTTTGCAAAGGAAGGGGCTTTTGTCATTGTCAATTATTTGCAGAATAAAATGCTTGCTGATAAAGTGGCAGCTGAATGCATACAGCTTGGTGGTGACGGTTATGCCATTCAAGGAGATGTTACATCTGAAGAGGCTGTGAATCAAATGATTGAGGAGATTATGTTAGAAGCAGGCAAAATGGATGTAGTCGTTAACAATGCCTTTAAATCTTTTCAGTTTAATCCTGAAACTCGCAAGTTAGCTTGGGAAGTGCAATGGGAAGACTATCAGGGGCAAATTGATGGAGCAGTACGCTCAGCCCATTATATTTGCCAAGCAGTCATCCCCATCATGAAAAAACAAAGCCAGGGCAGTATTATTAATATCATTACAAACTTAGTTGAACGCCCCATCGTCCCGTATCATGAATACAATACTGCCAAGACCGCACTTATGGGGTATAGTAGAAATTTGGCTGTCGAAGTCGGCTCCTTTGGCATCCGCGTCAATTGCGTCGCCCCTGGTCTAGTTTATCCAACAGATGCGAGCCGAACAACAAAGGAAAATCTAAAGGAGCTGATTATCGCTCAAACGCCGTTAAAGCGAATTGCCACTCCAGAAGATATTGCTGGTCCTGTTCTGTTTTTAGCCTCTGACTGGAGCCGCTTTATGACTGGACAAACTCTTTATGTCGACGGCGGGTTTGTAATGTAGTAAGGGATTGCTCGCAGTATTTTATGCTGCAGCAATCGCTATTTATTTTTAAGACAAATTATATAAATAAAAAAACTCCTATTTGTATTGCAGTACAAATAAGAGTTTAAATAAAGTTTGTTTCCATGCTACCTCCTGAATTTCTGTCGTTAATAAGAGGGATCGGGTTTCAATATTCCATAATACAACTACTATTTCATTTATCAGAATTCCCATCAATTATATATGGTTGCCTGCTTTCTAACAGAAGTAGAAACGACTTCGATAACTTTATTCACTTAGGAAAGATTTATTTGAAATCATGGAAATTATAATAAACGCTGTATAAGTAAGACCTAATTTTGATTCATCTACCATCAAAGAATATGACTGAATGACTCCACTATCTTCTAATTTTTTAATTCTATTTCCTATTGCTTGACCAGACATATGAATCAATTCTCCGAGATCTTTCCATTGAATACGAGCGTTATGCGTGAGTTAAATGATGAACAGACTTACATTTTAGATATCCTTTATGTTAATGAAACAGAAGGATTGAGGAAGTAGTCTATTATTATCCCACTCTCTATTAAACAATAAGACCTATCCTTCTTATGTTTGGATAGGTCTTAAAATTTTCTTTAGTTCATGAATTTATTACTCGCCAACAACATGCAAAGGACAAAGCCATTTTATTCCACTGTTACAGACTTCGCCAAATTTCGCGGTTTGTCAACATCGCATCCACGATCTAAAGCAGCATAGTAACTAATGAACTGCAACGGCACTACAGCAACAAGCGGCGTAAGAAGAGCATACACTTTCGGAATGACAAGTCGGTCTTCGTCTTCATTTAAACCTTCCATTGAAATAACGCATGCATTAGCACCACGTGCCACTACTTCTTTCACGTTACCGCGGATATTTAATGCCACTGGCTCTTGTGTAACGAGAGCAAAGACAGGTGTTCCATTTTCAATTAATGCAATCGTTCCATGCTTTAACTCCCCACCAGCAAAACCTTCCGCTTGAATATACGATATTTCCTTTAATTTAAGTGCGCCTTCTAAACTTACATAATAATCGATATTTCGACCAATGAAAAACGCATTACGAGTATGATTTAAATATTCATTTGAGATGTTATGCAGTTCTTCTTTAGAATCCACAATGGTTTGAATTGCATTTGCAGCAAAGGCAAGCTCTGTTTTTAAATCGAAGTTCATGATGTTTCCTTTGTTTTTACCCGTAACATAAGCAGCAATTGCTAGAACGGCTAATTGTGCCACATATGCTTTTGTTGAAGCAACAGCAATTTCGGGACCAGCGTGTAGTAATAGCGTGTAATCCGCTTCACGGGAAAGCGTTGAACCCGCAACATTTGTAATGGTTAACGTAGGATAGCCTAATTCTTTTACTTTTACAAGCACCTGTCTGCTATCCGCTGTTTCACCAGATTGAGAAATAAATATAAAGAGTGGTTTTTCAGATAGTAATGGCATATTATAGCCGAACTCACTAGAAATATGAACCTCCACCGGAATTCCAGCAAGCTTTTCAAAGTATTGTTTTCCTACAAGTCCTGCATGGTAGCTCGTTCCTGCCGCAATGATATAAATTCGATCCGCATTGCGTAAAGCAGATAATATTGCTTCATCAATTGTTAATTCTCCAGCATTATTACTATATTCTTGAATGATTTTTCGAACGACACCAGGCTGCTCATCCATTTCTTTTAACATGTAATGAGGATATGTTCCTTTTTCGATGTCGCTAGCATCTAGCTCCACTGTATACGGTTTCCGTTCAATTTGACGTCCATCTATTGTAGAAATTTCAACTTTATCCTTCGAAACCAATACAACTTCTTTATCATGTAATTCAATAAATTGATTTGTCACTTGCAACATCGCCATTGCATCCGATGCAACTACATTAAATCCTTCACCTACACCGACAAGCAATGGTGATTTGTTTTTAGCAACAAAGATGGTTTCAGTATTTTCCATATCAAGTAAAGCAATCGCATAGGAGCCATGCAATAAAGATAGGGTCTTACGAAACGCTTCTTCAGTTGATGAACCTTCATTAGAGAACAATTCTACAAGCTGGACAATTACCTCTGTATCTGTATCTGATTGCATTGGAGCATCTTTTAAATATTCTTTTTGTAGTAGGTGATAGTTTTCAATGACTCCGTTGTGTACAATCGTAAATCGGCCAGAAAGACTTTGATGTGGATGCGCATTGATTTTATTAGGCTCACCGTGTGTTGCCCAACGTGTATGACCAATGCCGATGTTTCCTTTCATTTTGTCGTCTACAATTTTGCGTAAGTCAGCAATTCTTCCTTTTTCTTTGAAAACTGTAATTCCTTCTTGATTTTGAATGGCTATACCTGCTGAATCATAGCCGCGGTATTCGAGCTTTTCTAGTCCTTTTAATAAGATTTCCTTTGCATCTAAATATCCGTTATATCCAACTATTCCACACATTTATATACCTCCGTCATAAGCAATACCATACTATCAATTTTCCAAAAAATTGTAGAATTTTGTTACCTGAAAAAGGCAACAGAAAACTAAACCTACTTTTTTGCTCTTTTTTTGAATTTGAACTCTGTCCAGTTCAATATGTCCAAAAAAAGAATTGTAGGTTTGATATCGCGATTTATTTTTTATTGCTTTGCCTTTTCGTTCCTTTGTCCATAAAATTGCTTTTATGTTTTAAGAACGAAATTACGACCGGGCAATGCGATCGGGAGGCATCCGCCGAATATTTCGATAAACCTCCACCTCGTCAACTAAGGATTGATTGCCGTCCGATTTCCTTAGTCCTGGCGCTTTCATTGTTTTCCATCGCATTTATATAGCGCGAAACTAACCTCCTTTACCGCGCTCGCTTAATTTTTCTAAAAACTGGAAATTATATTTATAAAAAATTAAGCATTCTCATCATACAGAATATGTATCTATACGTCAATGATTTACTAATGTTACTTATTATTTTTAGATATCAAGAGTTACACTATTCCAAACAAATTTGCCCAAGGTAGGAAAATTCCTAGCTTGGGCAAGCAAATTCATAGAATTTATTTTTATTATAAGGGGTATCAAAGGCAATGAATGTTATTTTATTTCTGAAACTCTTTCTCCTTTAATAAATTTACAATTTCTCGGTTAAATTCAGGTAAATCATCTGGTGTTCTGCTTGTCACTAACTGATTGCCACATACAACAACTGGCTCGTCATGGAATTTTGCACCGGCATTTTCTAAATCGACTCGAATCGACTTATATCCTGTCACGTCACGTCCTTTTAATTCTCTTGCCGAAATTAAAAGTTGAGGCCCGTGACAAATGGCAAATACAAGCTTATTCGCTTTCATAAATGATTTAACAAATGCCACTACTCGATCATCATCACGCAACAAATCCGGTGAAAATCCTCCTGGTATGAATAAAGCATCAAAGTCATCTGGATCTACATCTTCAATTCCATAATCAATGTCGACTTTTGCTTCTCCCTTTTTGCCTCTAACGGTTTTGTTACCTACTTTATCAATCGTCACAACTGTATGACCAGCAGCTTCCAACGCTTCTTTCGGACTTGTAAATTCTACATCCTCAAATAAATCTGTAATTAATGTCGCGATTTTTGCCATCATTTCACACTCCCTTTCATATTTCACATTTATTACTATTGCCGATTCCTTCTGTAAATAATCAAAAAGATGGATGAAAAACAGCTTGCGGGGATATTTCACAAATGTAGTTTAAACTCGTATGGATATGAATGATGGCCCACTTGTGCAGATAACCTCTTCACTTGTGTGGTTAGGGTACTAGCTTGTGTAGATAAATTATCAATTTGTGCGGATGATTCCACAGCTTGTGTGGATGTAATTCCTGCTCGTGCTGATGTTTCCGTAACTTGTGTGGATGCAACTTTAGCTTGTGCAGATATGACTCCCGATAACATAGAAACTTATGGATTCTTTTATCCAGACATAATAAAAAAGCTGTGTGTAAAGTCAATGTATTTTGACATTACTCACAGCACTGTTTATGTTATTCAGTAATACCCATTTCTTTTTTTACAACTTCTGCAATGCGATTTACATAGCTTTCACATTCTTCATCCGTTGGTGCTTCCACCATTACTCGAACTAATGGTTCTGTTCCAGAAGGACGAACTAGTACTCGACCATTGTTTCCAAGTACATCTTCCACTTCTTTAATTGCTTCTTGCACTTTTGGATTGTCCTTCACTTTATTTTTATCTGTAACACGTACGTTAACTAAACGTTGCGGGAATACTTTCATTTCTGATGCTAGTTCAGATAAACGCTTACCTGTTAATTTCATAATATTTACTAATTGGATAGCTGTTAGCATACCATCGCCAGTAGTGTTGTAATCAAGGAATACGATGTGGCCAGATTGTTCGCCACCTAGGTTGTAACCATTTTTACGCATTTCTTCAACGACATAGCGGTCACCAACAGGCGTTTGTATACTAGTCATTCCATTTTCTTCTAATGCTTTATAGAATCCCATGTTGCTCATCACAGTCGAAACGATTGTATTTTTCTTTAAAAGCCCTTTACTATTTAAATATTTCCCGATGATAAACATGATTTGATCGCCATCGACAATATTCCCTTTTTCATCGACTGCAATCAATCGATCTCCATCGCCGTCAAAGGCTAGCCCAACATCCGCTTCTCTTTCCACAACGAATTCTGCCAGCTTTTCAGGGTGTGTAGAACCTACTCCATCATTAATATTTAATCCATCCGGAGAAGCACCCATTGTTGAAATATCTGCCTCTAAATCTGCAAATAAATGCGTTGCTAATGAAGAAGTAGCTCCGTTCGCACAGTCAATCGCAACGTGAATACCTTCAAAATCTTCATCAACCGTTTGTTTTAGATAGGAGATGTATTTCTGACCACCTTCAAAATAATCGCTGACTGTGCCTAAATCTTCCCCAATTGGTCTCGGCAGTGTATCTACCTCAGCATCTAGTAATTTTTCAATCTCTTCTTCTTGTTCATCTGTTAATTTATAACCATCTGGACCGAAAAATTTAATTCCGTTATCTTGAACTGGATTATGTGAAGCTGAAATCATAATTCCTGCATCTGCATTCATTACTCGAGTTAGATAAGCAACACCCGGTGTGCTAATGACACCTAATCTCATGACTTCAACTCCAATAGAAAGCAACCCAGCAACTAACGCTCCTTCTAACATATGACCAGAAATTCTTGTATCTCGACCAATGATGACTTTTGGTCTTTCATTAGCATTTTTGGTTAAAATGTATCCCCCTACACGACCTAATTTAAATGCAAGTTCCGGGGAGAGCTCTGTATTTGCGACTCCTCGTACGCCGTCTGTTCCAAAATATTTTCCCATAACTATTCTCTCCTTCAACACTTGACATTCCATATTTGAATAATTCATGGAATCAAAACAAGCTATTTATGTTATTTGAGTAGTTTTTTATTTTGAAATTCAAGATTTTATTCGCTTTTTATTTCCTCATCAACACCATTTGGCTCATCCATATTTTGGTTTTCAACGGTTTCTTCATCAACTGAATCTGGTTGAGTTGGTGTTTTTGTAACATTAGCGCGTACAATAATTTTATCAGTTCCTAATTTAGTAGCTCCCTTCGGCAAGTTTAGGTCCACTTCATAATTTCCTGAGCGGTCAACCTTCGATACGTCAAATTCTACGACTAAAGACTTTAGGGAGTCAATAATAGATTTTGGACCAAACAATTCAATCGTCTTTGTATCTGTATTTAGTTCATTAATTACTACACCTTGTTGTGGTGTTCCTATTTGCCTGAGTGTGATTGGAATATCTCTGCTATATTCCTCCACTTCAACAGCCACATTAACCGTTTCTGGTTGAATAGATACATCTAGTTTATTTAAATTACTATCTAATACTTTGACATTCGCTTCTTGGGTAAAAGATTCCTTAATTCCTTCCGGTGCTGAAACTGTTGCTTTTACATAACTTATGTTTTCAATTATGCTCTTGGCACCTGTTACAATCACTTTACTCGGCTCAGCCATCATCGATTTTAACACATAACCTTCCGCAAACAATCGGTTATTGATTTCAGGATCTACCCTAAACTCTTGAGTTACTTTTTCTTCAATAACAACATCCACTACCTCTGGGTCAATTGTCACATTCAGTTTATCAGAAAAATTTTCATGCTGTATTGTAACTCTATGTTCACCAATTAACAATGAATTTAAGTCAACAAATACTTTAAAATCTTTTTGGAATTTTGTTTTTAACACAATTTGCATTGGGCCTTCAATTGTTACATCTACAGTTTCTGGCAACCCAGTAACAATTAAATTTTCGGAATCATAATAGACCTCTAAAGGAACATCCGTAATAATATCTACATGATTATTCGATGTAGATTCTTTTCCACCACCAGTTAATTCCGCTTTCACGTAAAAGAAGAGAAGAAACGCTAATATGAAGGCTGTTGCTCTCAACACCCATATATTATCAAAAAATTTATCCATGTTTTTTCCCCCTCCAAGTCCACTTAGAGGATGCGTCTAGTTCCATTTCTGGCCCAAACCATAATGTTCTAAGTAAAGATTCGAAATTTTCTAATGTGAGATTTCTATGTAGATTGCCATTCACTGCAATACTAACTGCACCTGTTTCTTCCGATACAACAACTACGATAGCATCTGTAACTTCACTTAACCCAAGAGCAGCTCGATGCCTTGTACCAAGTTCTTTTGATATCAATGTGCTTTCTGATAATGGTAAATAACATGCCGCTGCTGCTATTCGATCTTTTTGTACAATTACTGCTCCATCATGAAGTGGGGTATTTGGAATAAAAGTATTAATAATCAATTCTGACGTAATATGGGCATCAAGTCGAATACCTGTTTCGATATATTCGTTTAAGCCTGTTTCTTTTTCAATGGAAATGAGTGCACCAATTCGTCTTTTCGCCATATAACTTACAGCTTTTTTCATTGCTTCAATAAGACGCGCTTGTTCATCTTCCAATTGATTTACTGGACGTTGAAATAACCTACCGCGTCCAATTTGTTCAAGGGCTCTTCGAATTTCAGGTGTGAAAATAATAATAATCGCTAAAAATCCCCAATCAATTACTTCTTGGAGCATCCAGCCTAATGTATCCAAACCAAAGATTTCAGTTGCAATTCTTGCAATGATAATGACGAATAAACCTTTTAATAACTGAACGGCTTTCGTCCCTTTTATAAGGGTTAAAATTTTATATATAACGTACCAAACAAGTATGACGTCCAATAAACTAAAAATAATATTTACAGGAGTAAAGTCAGTAAATTGCTCAATTATATTCATGTGGCATCCCCCACTTAATTCACCAAATCAATAACAAAAAAACACATGCGATATAGTTTATGCATTTTTTATAAAAATAGTATATAAAAAATTCCATTTTTATAAATTTAAAAAATTCCCAATTATACTATCAACAAGTATATCATAATCAAATCCATAAAGCTTTTATAGTATTGACGAAACTTTTATATCAATTGTTTCTTTTTTTCTTTTCTTGTCTAAAAATATCGATTTTGATTAATAACAAAAAATTATCATCCATTTTCGGATGATAATTTTTTGTTTAAATCATTATTGTTTCAAAAGAAGAACATACTAGAAATGCTTCTTTGCCACTTTTCAGACATTACTTTCCTGAAGAATGCATGCATAGAAACTGTCTATATGTCCACGCCACATGTAAGATTACAGTTCTTTAAAAACACATTTAATTTCTGTTACATCTACTTGCTGCTGAACAATCCAATTCCTATTTTATTCTTCATCTTTTTCAAACAGTGTCACAAAGTCCGATGCCATTCGTTTAATCTCATACCATATCCATTCAAACACTTGATCAATTTCTTGAATCTGTCCCGATACAACTGCCGTAGATGCCATATATTCCCCATTAATGACGATTATATTGCCATCTACTTCTCCTTCAACTACAATATCTCCGTTTTTTACAACAATATCACCTTTTACGACTTCACCTTCAGGAACAATGACCGTTTGCCCTTCAACGATTAAGTTTGGTTGTTTCGTTACTGAAAATTTATCATCATTAAAACTTCCAAATAACGTTGCACTCATAAATAAAACAAACATTGCGGCCGCTACTAAAAATGGATGTCTTCTAAGCCATTTTTGCACGCCTACTCGACTTTTCGGTCTAGGCAGACGCTTCATTACCTTTTCCTCAAAATGTGGAGGTGCTGTAATATGCGCTGCACTTTTAATAAATGCAATCGTGTCACTCAGTTGATGCATATGTTGTTGACATTCCGTACATGTCTTCAAATGCTGTTTTAGCACTTGTTCGTGTTCACGGCTAATGTCGCCATCTAAATACTCGTGCATATAGTCAATAATGTGTTGTGGACACGTACTCATGCAATTCCCCTCCTACAATTTGTTAAGCTGCTTTCTTAACGCTTCACGGCCTCTATGAATTCTAGTTTTCACCGTTCCCAAAGGCAAGTCAAGTATTTCACTTATTTCTTGAAGAGAACATTCTTCAATATATTTTAGTACTATCACCGTACGATATTTCTCAGGTAATCTGCTAATTTCATATTGGATGCGTTCTTGAAATTCCATTTGGAGAGCTACATCTTCAGGTAGATCTTCTTCAGTTGCAATATGTGAATACATATTTAATCCATCAGTACCATCTACCTCAGCATCTAAATAGTAATCTGGTTTTTTCTTACGAATTCGATCTATACATAGGTTCGTTGCTATGCGATAAAGCCAAGTTGAAAATTTCCTATTTTGATCGAACGTATGTAAATTAATATACGCCCGAACAAAAGCTTCTTGAGCAATATCTTCCGCCTCTTGCTTATTTCCAAGCATTCGATAACAAATTTGGTATAGCTTGTGCTGGTAGAGGCTCACAATATCTGAAAATGCGTTTTGATCACCTTTTAGCACTTGCTTTATTCTTTTGTTCACTAACGCATCCATGTGTTTCTCTCCACCTTTTTTGGCTTAACGTAATATACGAATGAATTCTTCACAAAGTTTCAATTTTTAGTTGAAATACAAAAAAAGAATTCTGACCCTAATAAAGTATAAAATACCAAATTTATCAAATAAATAGTGCATTTTACACTAATTTTTCGCCTAGCAACGACCCCATTAATGCTACCGCAGTATCAGCAGTTTTATTGCGCTCATCAAGAATTGGATTTACTTCCACAAATTCACATGAAGTAATAATTTTGGCCTCTTCCAACATTTCCATTGCTAAGTGGCTTTCTCGATAAGTAATTCCTCCAGGTACTGGCGTTCCTACTCCAGGTGTATAGATAGGGTCCAAAGCATCTAAATCAATGGAAATATGCACCCCATCAACTTCCCGCTCTCTTAAATATGCCACTGTTTCTTCTATTACTTTTGTCATACCCACTCGATCGATTTCATGCATTGTAAAAATTTTAATCCCCTTTTCTTTAATTAAAGCTCTTTCTCCCTCATCAATCGAACGAGCGCCTATAATGACAACATTTTCATATTTAATCGTTGGTGCATTTTTTGCGATATTAATTAATCGTTCATCACCAAGTCCAAGGTTTACCGCTAAAGGCATACCATGAATATTTCCGGAAGGAGTTGTTTCTGAAGTATTGATGTCTGTATGAGCATCAAACCAAATAACACCTAAATTGTTATAATGTTTTCTTATTCCAGCAATGGAACCGATAGAGATACTATGGTCTCCTCCAAGAATTACAGGAAATCTTCCTTGCTGAATAACTTCATCCACTTTGTCCGCTAATTTTTCACTAACCTCTAGAACTTCTTCTAAATTTAACAATTTCTTATCGCTAATCTCACTTTTTTTCGTTTTATGAACTGATACATTTCCTTCATCAATCACTTCATATCCTAATCTTTCTAATCTTTCAATTGCGCCAGCGTATCTCATCGCGCTTGGCCCCATATCTACCCCTCTACGTTGTTGACCATAATCTGACGGAACTCCTATAATTGATATTTTTTTTCTTTCCATAAAAACACCCCCTGATAAATTTAATTCTATAAGAGAATGATGGTTTGACTCAACTTGACAAAAAATTGTATAAATATACATAAAAAAACGCAGAATATAGCGATTCTTCATATAGAATGTATTTCAAAAATACGTTTTTCCATTAAACTTGTAAGCATGGAATTAAATTATAGTTTTTCGTGTACTCTTGACCTTTATACAATAAAAAAATCCTTTACTCATTGAGTAAAGGATTGACTAGTTAAAATTATTTATTCGATTAACACTTTATTGAAGGGTAATATACAATCTTAAGCAATATTATTTTAGTGGCTGGGGTACCAGGATTCGAACCTGGGCATGACGGAATCAAAATCCGGTGCCTTACCGCTTGGCTATACCCCAATAAATGGTGGAGGGGGGCGGATTCGAACCGCCGAACCCAAAGGGAACGGATTTACAGTCCGTCGCGTTTAGCCACTTCGCTACCCCTCCAAATGTATATCCAAACAATATATGGTGGAGGATGACGGGATCGAACCGCCGACCCCCTGCTTGTAAGGCAGGTGCTCTCCCAGCTGAGCTAATCCTCCTAAATTAATAAAAAATAATGACCCGTACGGGATTCGAACCCGTGTTACCGCCGTGAAAGGGCGGTGTCTTAACCACTTGACCAACGGGCCATTGTCTCCTTAACAAGACAAGAATTATAATATCATGTATTACTGAACTATGCAATAGAAAAATTAAATTTTTTTCAAAAAAATTTATATCTACCTTAAAAGTATGCTAATACCTTTAAGGTAGCCAATTCTATAATTGTAAATACTTCTTACCAAACAATTCTTTGTCGGCGTCGATTGCTTCTACCTTCTTTTATATCTTTTCCAGTGCCTAAATAATGTTCACTAATATTTTTATCATCTAATAATGCCGATGCTTCACCTTTCATTACAACCCTACCATTTTCGATAATATATCCATAATGTGCTATAGAAAGGGCGATGTTAGCATTCTGTTCGACGACTAATATCGTCAAACCTTCTTCTTCGTTAATCTTTCTTATATTCTCAAAAATTTCCTTTACAAGCAATGGGGCAATGCCCAATGATGGTTCATCAAGCAGTAATAATTTTGGTTTTGCCATAAGTCCTCTGCCAATGGCCAACATTTGTTGTTCTCCACCAGATAAGTAACCTGCTTTTCGATGTTCAAGCATTTTTAATTTTGGGAAGTATTCATAAATCTTTTCAATGTCACTTTTAATTGAAGAGCGATCTTTTCTTGTATATGCTCCTGCATATAAATTTTCTTCCACCGTTAAATCTTTAAATATTCTACGACCTTCCATACACAAAAAGATTCCCTTTTTCACCAACTGATCGGGAGAAATATTGTTTATGATTTCTCCTTGAAATTCAATTGTTCCTTCCGTAATATGTCCGTCTTCTGCAGCCAATAGACCTGAAATAGCTTTTAAAGTTGTTGATTTCCCCGCACCATTACTGCCAAGCAGTGCAACTATTTGCCCTTCTTTAACATTAAGCGAAATTCCTCGCAATGCTAGAATCATTTTTTGATAAACCGCTTCTAAATTACTCACACGAAGCATTTTTTTATCTCCTTCCATCAATCGTTAAAGAGAAAAAGGGACAATAGAATGTTGTCCCTTTCATTAATTTTGATTTTTTCAATCTTTGTAGCTGAAGTAATCAGTAATTGGCTCCCATTTTCCGTTTTTCACAATACCAAGTCGAGTCATTTCTGTACCAGCATGATTATCTGGAGCAAAGGATACATTTGCAGCTAAACCGCCTAAATCTAAGTTTTGAATGGATTCAAGACCTTCGCGAATTTGTGGTCCTGTTAAATCGCCTTCAGGATATTTTTCTGCAGCGATTTTAATTGCTTCAACCATAATTTTTGCTGCAATCCATCCTTGTACAAATTTTTGATTAATATCATCAACTGTCTTACCTTTTGCATCTAAATATTCTTTAATCTCCGCCATACCAGGCATATCTTCATAAGGGAATGCATGGGAAAGGATACCTATATATCCTTCTGCAACATCTGCACCTGCAATATCAATAATTCCTTCACCTGCTGCCCAGTTTAATCCGATAAATTGCGTATCAACGCCTAATGTTTTTGCATCACGTAAAATTGTAGATGTAGCTCCCCAAGTTTGTTGAATAATAGCATAATCTGGATTTTTCTTTTCCATATTTAACAATTGGGATTGAGCTTCTGTTGCTTGAACATCAATAACTTGTTCATCAACTACTTCCACTCCAACTTCTTTTGCATATTCTTTAATATCTTCAATTGGTGAACGCCCAAATGCTGTGTCATTGTAAAGCAATGCTAAAGTTGGAGCATCGTCTCCTTCATGGTTTTCAACAATCCATTTAAGAATTGCTCGTCCTTGATCTGAATAGGAAGCAGCTGTTAAGAAATTGTATGGACTTTCATTAATATTTTTCAAGTTTTCAGAGTAAGAAGCTGAAATAAATGGTAATTGGTCTGTAGCTACTTGCTGTCTTAAAGCTTCCGTGTCACCTGTACCCCAACCTAAAATAGCAACAGCCTTTTCCTTATCACGCAATTCTTGATAAATTTTTTGAGCTTCTGGAATTTGGTAGGCGTAATCTTTACCGATTAATTTTAGGTCAAGTCCTTCCACTCCGCCTTTCATTTCTAGATACTCAAAATATGCTTTTTCTCCTTCCGCATATGGTGTTCCTACATCTCCAGTACCACCTGTGATATCATACAAACCTCCAACAACGACTGTGCGTTTGCCTCCACTATCGCTCGAATTCGATGAACTACCATCGTTTGAAGTGCTTGGATTTGCTGAGTCTCCACCTCCACAAGCTGAAAGGATGATGAGCAACACCCCTAGCATAATCCCCAAAAGTTGTTTGCTTTTCAAAACAAAATCCCCCTTTTTTATATAAAATTTATTAACTAACTTAATAGGAGAATGGCCAAACTCTGAAATAGTTTTTTATGTTATGCCAAATATGAGCTAAACCACCTGGTTCAAAAATTAAAAACAGAATAATCGCTAAACCGAAAACAAATTCTTTAAAGGCTGAGAATAATTGGTATAAGTTAGGCATGTATGCAGTTAACAAATCAACAATAGATGTTAGTCCTACAGGTAAAAGGGTAATGAATATAGCCCCTAAAATAGATCCTAAAATGCTTCCTAAACCACCAATCAACACCATGGCGAGGTATTGAATGGAAACATGGATATTGTATAGTTCAGGACTCACAATCATTGTGTAATGAGCTAATAATGCTCCTGCAATCCCAACGAAAAAGGAACTTATAATAAAGGCTAGTACTTTATAGTAGAATAAGTTAATCCCCATAATCTGCGCAGCAATATCTCGATCTCGAACAGCTAAAAAGGCTCGTCCGACTCTCGTTCTCAATAAATTCACCGAATATATGACGGTTAAAATCAAAATGATAATCGATAAATAATAATAAGATGCGTTAGACATGAAAGAATAGCTTCCGATACTAGGCCTGCTCAATACCATTCCTGCTGTTCCACCTGTGACGCTATCCCATCGGCTGATGATGAATGTAATAATCACTTGTGCTGCCAATGTGGCAATGGCTAAATATAACCCTTTTAGTCTTAAAGATGGAATTCCAAACAATCCTCCAACCAATGCTGTCACAATACCAGCTAGCGGGAGAGAAACCCAGAAACTTAAACCATAAGTTGTAGTGAGTATCGCTGTTGTATATCCTCCTACCCCTAAAAATGCACCAACTCCGATAGAGATTTGTCCAGTAAATCCGGTTAAAATGTTTAAGCCAATTGCACCGATAGCGGAAATAGCACAAAGGGTAAGAAGCCCTACCCAATAATTCGATACGTAGAGCGGTAATGTTAGTAAAATGATGAACAAAAAAAGCCATTTTACGATTTCACTCTTCGTTCCAAAGAGTTTCATATCATCTTTATAGGATGTTTTGTAATTTCCACATTCTCTTACAAACAAATTCCTCAACAACGTCACACCCTCTCAATACCACGGCTACCAAACAAGCCATATGGTTTTAACATTAGGATTAATAGAACCACAATAAATGGCACTACATCTTTTAATCCTCCTCCTACGAGAGGATCTAAATAACCTCCTGCCAAGTTTTGTATAATGCCAATGAGAAAACCTCCAATAATTGCCCCCATTACACTATCAAGTCCTCCAAGAATCACAACCGGTAATACTGTTAAACCAATTGCTGACATAGTAGGGCTAACTCCATTAATATTTCCAAGCAATATTCCTCCTATTGCGGCTACCATGGAGGCAATCATCCAAGTCATCGCTAAAACGAACTTTACGCTCATCCCCATGGATAATGCAGCTTGTCGATCGTCTGCAACCGCACGCATCGCTAGACCCATTTTGGAGTATTTGAAAAAAATTGAAAAAATAACTAGTAAAATCATGACAATAATAAAGGACCATAAATAGACTGGTGTAATTATGATTCCTCCTATATTCAGCGGCGTCTGCGGAAACACAGGTGGAAAAGTTCTAGTTGTATGTCCCCAAATAATATGAACAGCACCAGCTAGTAAACTTGATAATCCTAGTGTTGCCATAATGACAGAAATTGTCGGTGCATTTTGTAATTGCCGAATGACTAGTCGCTCAACGACTAACCCTAAAAATGCACTAAATAATAACGTCCCTATAAATGCAACAAGGAAAGGCACGTTTAAAGCCGTCATAATGACTAAACAAACATATGGGCCAAATAATACAAATTCACCATTAGCTAGGTTTAGCGCTCCACTGGCTCTGTAAATCAAAACAAAACCGAGAGCTACAAGACCATAAATACTACCAACGACAATTCCATTAATAAGCATTTGCAAGAAGAACATCCTCAGGCACCTCCAAATTCTGCTCCAATTGAACGATGCGCAATGGAATCTCCTCTACTGATTCTGTTTCCGATATGCGCACTTGAATCAATTGATTATTTGAATACATTGCATCGATTAGCTCTTTATAAGCATTTTCAACGAAATTTCTTCGGATTTTTAATGTTCTTGTCAGTTCTCCTGCATCTGCTGAAAATTGTTTGTGTAAAATGATAAATCGCTTTACCCGTTCTTGTGGAGGTAATTCCTCCATTAACCTTTTTACTTCTTGTTGAATTAATTTAATCACTCTGTTATTTACTGATAAATCAGAAAATTCTGTATATACTATGCGCTCTTTAGCCGCCCATCTTCCAACAGTAGTCATATCGATATTAATAAGTGCAGATAAAAATGGACGATTTTTTCCAAACACAATCGCTTCTTGAATATATGGACTGGACTTTATTATATTTTCAATTTTGTGAGGATAAATTTCTCCTTTTGGCATGACGATCACATCTTCTTTTCTATCCAAAATATAGAGATGACCATCCTTATCAATAAAACCTTTATCTCCAAGGGAAATCCATCCATCAATCACCATTTCCTGATGTTCATCGTTTAAATATCTAGAGAAAATGGCATTGTTTTTTAAATATACTAGTCCATCTTCTCCAATTTTTACTTCCGTATTTGGAAGCGCCATACCAGAACTGCCCACTTTGATATCATCATCTCGTTGAACAATGGCAATTCCCGCTACTTCTGTTCCACCATACGTCTGCTTCACATTTACACCGATGCTATGATAAAAATATAATGCTTCAGGGTGCAATGCTGCTCCTGCAACATATGCTCTTCTCGTTCTCGCTAAACCTAAATGATCGCGAATTGCACTAAAAATAATGACATCTCCAAGGAAGTACATAAAACGTTCAAATGCAGTAAGCTGGAGATTCTCCAACTTTGCCTTTGCGCGCTTATCACCATATTTTTTAAATAGTTGATATACTTTTCTTTTGAACCAACTAGCTCCTTCCATACGAACTTGAACATTTGACATGATCGATTGATACACTCTCGGAGAAGCAATTATTGTTTGTGGTCCAATTTCTCTTAAATCACCAATAACTGTATCCGAACGTTCAGGGAAATTTACTGTCAACCCAATAACTAAAGGAACCACAATCCCCATAATTTGCTCATGTATCCAAGCAAGCGGGAGAAATGAAAAATAATCATCCGTTTTTTTCATTTCATCTAGTTGAGTTAAATTTTTGGCTGCTTCAATTAGTTGATAATGGGTGTATACGGCTGCTTTTGGGTTTCCACTTGTTGCGGCACTGTAGGAAATAAGCGCTTCTCTTTGCTCTTCTAAAAGGCAAATCTGTTCTTCGAAAAAATTCGGATGTTCTTTTAATCGTTCTGCACCAATATTCAGTAATTCTTCCAAGTAAATTAGTTTTGGGTGACGATAATGTCTTAAACCTCGAGCATCATAATAAACAATATGTTCTATGAATGGGACTTCATTTTCAATTGCTAATAATTTATCCACTTGCTCCTTATCTTCAACAATGACGATTCTCGGTCTTGTATCATTCAAATAAAATCGAATTTGCTCTGGTAAAGATTCTTGATAAATTCCTACTGATATTCCACCAATTGTCTGTGCTGCAAGCTGAGCATATAGCCATTGTGGTTTATTTTCCCCTATAATGGCTAGCGTTTCCCCTTCTTTAAAATCATAATGTTTCTGTAAAGCAATCGATAATCTCTTTACATTCTCTAAGTAATGGCTCCACGTGATTTCTTTCCATATTCCCAATTGTTTCTGTCTAAAAGCTACTCCTAAAGATTCGATTTTCGCTCGTTCAAATAAAAGTGACGGTAACGTGACCGTTGTTACCATGTTTTTCCCCCTTCAAATAACTGTTTCTTCTCCAATATAAGCTTTTATTACATCTGGATTTTCTCTTACTTCCTTAGGTGTTCCAAAACCTATGCGTTTCCCAAAATCCAACACTGCGATGTGATTAGATAAGCTCATTACAACACCTAAATCATGTTCAATAAGTACTACTGTAATTTTCATGACTTCATGCATATCTAATATAAATTGAGACATTCTTTCTTTTTCGGCACCATTCATCCCAGCCATTGGTTCGTCCAATAAAATCAGCTCGGGATTTAAGGCTAACGCTCTGCCTACTTCTACTCTCTTTTGTAGTCCATATGGAAGAGTGCCAACTGGTTTATGTCGAATATCCTGTAACTCTAAAAACTCTATTACTTCTTCTACTTTTTCACGATGTTCTATTTCTTCTTTTGATGCTTTACCAACATAAATTCCACCACTAAACACACCTGATTTCATTAATGTATGTCTACCTAATTTAATATTGTCCAATACTGACATATGCGCAAATAACGCAATATTTTGGAAAGCCCGTGCAATTCCAAGGGTTGTTCGTTCATAAGGTTTCATATTAGTTATATCTTTCCCTTTATAGCGGATTGAGCCGCTTGTTGGATGATACAATCCACTAATACAATTCAACATGCTTGTCTTTCCCGCACCATTTGGACCTATAAGTGAGAATATTTCTCCTTCGTTAATATGAAATGAAACTTGATCTAAAGCTTTCACTCCTCCAAAGTGTAATGAAACATTTTCTATCTCCAATATCGGCCCCAATAAAGTTCCCCCTTTTAGTTTATTAGTTACATTAGCAGTTAATAGATGAGATGTTTTGTATAATATACTAATCTTTTTTCTTATTTATGAATAAAATTTTCTAATTTTTGAGATTTTTTATAACAAAATACCCCCTTACTTTTTATTAGTTAGAGGGTATAAAATATTAAATTATTCTAATATGATATTTTTGTCATATGGAGCATTAATAGTGTTGTGCTGATTTAAGAAAATTGTTTTATCAAATAAACTATTGTTCTATTTTACAATTTTTCCTACTTGCATACTTTATATTGTATAGTAAACATGGAAACTGTTTTTAAAAATAATAGATGCTTTGTTGAGGAATTTAGAATATATCTAATAGAATGTTAACGATATTGTAAGAAAATTGGGCTCTATAATATTTGGTGTTGGTGGATACAACCAGTACCATTTTTTACACAAAAAAATGAGACATGTGACAAACTCTGGTAAAATGTAATCGACCAAAACCACATTTACAAGGAGTGATGTCACATGTCTCATCATTATTCTATACGTAATTTATTAAATATTAAAGATAAAAATATCACATTTGATGAAAATTTTTGTTCTACCGAAACGATCAAAAAAGTAAAAGCGAAAGTCTTTCATGGGACGTTAACGTACCAACCAAAAGCGTGCTATGCTTGTGGCCATGTCTTCGATGATCAAATCATTAAACACGGTTTTAAAACGTCTCTCATTAAAATGCCTAGCATTTCAGGTTTTCATACTTACTTAAAATTGCGTAAACAGCGTTATTTCTGTAAACATTGTCATTCCACGTTTACTTGAAAAACGAGCGTCGTGGCTAAAAACTGTTGCATTTCCAACAATACCAAAGTATCAATTGCTTTAAACGCCAAAGATAAAATCTCCGAAAAAGATATTGCCATCAAACACAATGTATATCATGCCACTGTCAGTCGTGTCATTGACAGCTTTTATAGCTACTATCAGCCGAATAATCACTATCTTCCTAAGCACCTGTGTTTTGATGAGTTTAAATCAGTGAAATCCGCAGCTGGAGCGATGTCCTTTATTTTCTGCGACTCTGAAACGGGGGAGATGGTGGATATCGTGGAGGACCGAAGATTACATGTCCTCAAAGAGTATTTCTTACGGTATTCCAAGAAGGCGAGAGATGCGGTAAAAACGATTGTCATCGATATGTACAGCCCTTATATTTCCTTAATTCACGAAGTTTTCCCTAAAGCGGAAATCGTACTCGACAAATTCCATATCCTCCAACTATTTAGCAGAGCTTTAAACAAAACGCGCATCAACGTCATGAATCGGGATAAAAAGAATTACAATAAATTGAAAACATACTGGAAGCTCCTTCTGAAAGATCAAACAAAACTTGATTATAAGAACTATACATATCATCGTTGCTTTAAAAAGATTACCTCGGTATCGGATTGAGTCTCAAATGGATATCCCTTTGCAAGCGATTCCTCCCTCAATTCCACATAGTTATAGATTTCGCCATTAAATATAATCCAATATCGCTCATTTTCATAAGACAATGGCTGATACCCTGCCTCAAGGTCAATAATGCTCAGCCGTCGAAATCCAAAGTTTACATATTCATCAAAAAAATAACTATCATCGTCAGGACCCCGATGAATAATGATATCATTCATTTCTTGAAACGTTTCTTTCCATTTTCCATCAATGGTTCTCGGATGATCATGAATGCACCCAATAAAACCGCACATGATATTGTTCCCTCACTTTATCAAGTGAATTTATAGATTCACAATGTTGCTGTCAGAATAGTATATTTTTTGAAAAACATAAAAATGACATATTTACGGATGGAGCTAGAATGAAGAAATTATTGTTTGGAACCGTTTTGGCGGGAGTTGTTGCTGTTGGTGCGGCATGCTCAAACGATTCGATGCAAAGACATGATATGGCAAACATGAAAAATAAAACGCCTGAAGTCAGCAAACAACTGCCTTCAGCAACAAATATGGAAGTGTTAACGGGCAAAGAGATTCACCTTACCGCAAAGGAAGCGCTATTACAAATAAATGATAAAGTAAAACTTCCGGTCTACACGTACAATGGATCGGTTCCAGGAGCACAAATCCGGGTGAAACAAGGAGATACGGTGAAAATCCATTTGAAAAATGAATTACCAGAACCGGTTACGATTCACTGGCATGGCTACCCTGTTCCAAATCGTCAAGATGGAGTTCCGGGCGTCACGATGAACGCAATTCAACCGGGTGAAACCTTTACGTATGAATTTACTGCAACCGTACCGGGAACATATTGGTATCATTCCCATCAAGAAAGCGCGAAACAAGTAGATAAAGGGTTGTATGGCACATTCATCGTAGAGCCGAGGAATGAAGAAAAAGCCGATCGGGATTATACACTTGTATTCGATGAATGGATAAGTAATCCTGATGAAAGCAACATGGATATGAGCGGCATGGATCATAGTCAGATGGAACATAGCTCGATGAACAGTATGAATCACGATATGAGTATGTATGATATTTTTACGATTAACGGGAAAAGCGGTTCCGCTATCAAACCTTTAAAAGTGAAGAAAGGAGAAAAAGTACGACTTCGCCTTGTAAACGCAGGATACATGTCCCACAAACTCCATTTACACGGTCATGATTTTAAAATTGTCGCAACAGACGGGCAACCGTTAAAAGATCCGCAGCCAATCAAAGATGAATTATTAAATATTGCTCCGGGTGAACGTTACGATATTGAATTTACAGCGAATAATCCGGGAGAATGGTTATTAGAATGCCATGGTAATATGAAAGGTACCGGTGACATGAAAGTGAAAATTCAATACGAAGGCGAAAAAGGCAACACTGATAAAGCGAATGCAACAGAAGATTTACCTGTAATTGATGTGACAAGCTATGGGAAACAAGAGCTAGGTGAATTTACATTAGATCAAAAATACGATGTAGAGTACACAATGGATTTAGGAACAGCCATGGGCAAAGATGGCATGGTCTACACGATTAATGGGAAAACATATCCTGAAACAGCACCTGTAAAAGTTAAGAAAGGAGATCTGGTAAAAGTAAAGTTGGTGAACAATTCACCGAAAGATTTACATCCTATGCATTTACACGGACATTTCTTCCAAGTATTAAGTAAAAATGGTAAGCCAATTACAGGCTCACTATTGATTAAGGATACCTTGAATTTAAAACCGGGGGAAGAATTTGTAGTCGCATTTAAAGCGGACAATCCGGGAAATTGGATGTTCCATTGCCATGACTTGCACCATGCTGCAGATGGAATGGTCACAGAAGTAAAATATAAAGATTACAAATCTGACTATAGGCCAGATCCGAATGACACAACAAATAAACCTGAATAGCATTGGGCTCTAACCCCAAAAAGGTGGATGTAAAAAAACCGGAGTTATTTCCTATAGAAGGAAATAGCTCCCTTTTCTTTTTCTTTAGTGTTTATTTTTGCTTGTTACATATTGACTTGCAACCTCTTTTTTGCATGGTTGCCTCGCCAGTATGGCAAGTGCTGTTTCAATCAACTTGTAAATGATATTACGTTTTTGACATTTTATTTCTTCCTTCCAAACAATAAATTTTACACGAAAAAAATAAAAAATAGATTCAAACTTACTAAAAAACCGAAAACAATAGATACCCAAATTCTTACATGGTTGAACCTTCTTCTGTTTTTTAATTGTTTGTCTATTTCAAATCCATATACTAGCAAACTCATGATTAAAACTGGAGTTACTATTGTTACTGAGAATAAAATTGGCATTAAAAAGCTATTTACACTTTTATAAAAATAAAAAGGTAAGAATTTTGATACCGCAGAGAATATTGGATCGAAGAGGAATGACGTCGTAAATCCGAGACTCAAACTCATCATCCTGAATTTAAATGAAAATAACAAACATAAAATATACACGATGATTATAGTACTGGCGACCTTACCAGTGATTTGGATAAATGACAAGAACCAAAGATTGATGCTAGTATAGTTTCATGGACACCCTTTAGTGAAATATAATATTAACGAAGGGATGTGTCCTGATATGGGTAACACAAGCGAAAAACGTAAAAGTTATCATGCTGAATTTAAGGAAATGGTGGTTGAGCTTTATCAAACTGGAACACCAGTAAAACAGATCTGCAGCGAATATGGCCTGTCTGAAACGACAATCTACAAATGGATCAGAAAACAAAAACCGGTTAAGCTGGATGACGGGGGCTCTTTTACCCCGGAAGAATTTCTGAACCTGCAAAAAGAATTGCACCGGTTGAAAGAGGAAAACGAAATCTTAAAAAAAGCTATGGCCATATTCGCAAAGAAGTAGATCAAACCACTGTAATATCCATGATTGACGAGATAAGAGCCAAACACCATTATGACCTTAAAACCATGTGTACGGTCCTTGGCGTGCCGAGAAGTACCTACTATCAATCCAAACAAAAAACAGAGTCAAAAACAAAACGGGAAAACCGGGAGCTGACAGACAGAATACGAAAAATCCATACGGAAAGCAAGCAGAGATACGGAGCACCGAAGATCCACCATATGCTTGAAAAAGAAGGGATCAAAGTCAGCCTGAAACGGGTTCAGCGTTTGATGAAGGCTGCAGGCATTTATTCCATTATCAGAAAAAAGTACCGCCCCCATTCCAATAAGGGCAAGATGGAAGAACACGATAACCTGCTGAACCAGGACTTCTCAACGACAACCATCAACGAGAAATGGGTTACGAATATTACGTACATTCATACTTTGAGAGACGGTTGGTGCTACCTGGCTTCCGTAATGGATTTACATTCCAGAAAGATTGTCGGTTACGCTTTTGACCGCCACATGACGACTGAACTGGCTTTAAAGGCAGTAGAAAACGCTTATCAGGCACAACGTCCAGGTCCGGGATTGATCTTGCATTCTGATTTGGGATCCCAGTATACAAGCGAGAAATTCGCAGAATACATGGAAAAGAAGCAGTTCAAACACTCCTTCAGTAAAAAAGGTTACCCATACGATAACGCCTGCATTGAGTCTTTCCATGCAATTCTGAAAAAGGAAGAGATCTACAGAGTCAACTATTTGAACTTTCAAGCTGCCAGAAGAGCCTTATTCGAATTTATAGAAGGCTGGTACAATCGGAAACGGATTCATAGCTGCCTGGGCTATATGACGCCACAAGAAACAGAAGACAGTATCAAAGGGGCAGCGTAGTGCTCTTCACAATTTTACAAGCATCCGCTTTACATGGAGTGGCGGGGCGTGGTAGGCTTGTTTGCCATGCGAAAGAAATCATTGCCCCTTTCGCCCTTCGCATAACACCACGCCCGCAGAGGCTCCATGTCAAGCGACCAGCGATGTCATGAAAAATATGGCATGAGATCAAAATTAAATTTCACTTATTGGTGTCCAAAATATTGACTTAAATCCAATCCGTTCAATTGTTCATCCTTTAGCCATTCATCTTTGCCTAGTTAAAAAATATAGACAATCAATGTCCCATATACTAAACCCTGAAGCACTTTCTGATAACTCCCCCTGCTTGTTAGGCCTCGAGCGGTCGTCGTAATAGACTGTATAAAATGTTTCTTCCACAAAATAATTAAGGCACAATCTGGAGTCAGTAACATTCCTTCTGTAAAAATATAGTCCATTTTTTAGATATTTGAAAACCTCTATATTTTTACACTATTTATTTATTATGAACTCAGCTTTCGCAGTCCAAAATCTTGTTTAAATGCTTGATGTAAATGGTTTTGGGAAGTACAAAATTATCATTTGACATTTTTTAAAACATAAAGAAAGACACCTATTCTTTTGGTAAAATATTGGTGACGAAACCAAATCCAAAAGAAAGGTGTCACCACTATGATAACGAATAAAGACTACTTTGCGCAATTACCAAAAGAAATTAAACAAGGATTTTCCGAATTAAATATTGGATATCATTTAAGAAAAGCGAATATTACGAAACTTTCCGGGTATTCTTGTCTTACTGTTTTCAAACTGATTTTTCTTTTAGTCTTCCAATATAAGAACTGGTTTCGTGCTTTTATGAGTAAACGATCTCAGGATCTGCCCGGAAAGGATACAGTCTATCGCTTTTTAAATACACCAACCTATCATTGGAGAAAGTTTCTGCTTTCATTAAGCAGTGAAATGATCCGTCTGCTTCAACCATTAACTTCAAAAGATCGTGTCACAGCTTTTGTGATTGATGATTCTGTCTTTTCACGAAACCGTAGTAAGTCGGTTGAACTGTTGGCTAAGGTTTTTGATCACTCTACCCATCAGTACTTGAAAGGGTTTCAAATGCTTACCCTTGGCTGGACCGATAGTTTTACTTTTATTCCCGTTGATTTTGCTCTTCTAAGTTCACCGAAAAAGGAAAATCGCCTGCAAGAAATCAATACCAATATTGATAAACGAACATCTGGCTATAAGCGTCGCCAGGAAGCTCTGAAATCAAAACCGGACGTGGCTTCAGCTTTACTTGATCATGCGCTTGAAAAAGGGATTATAGCTGACTATGTTCTCATGGATTCCTGGTTTACACAAGCGCCTTTAATTGAGAAGATTACGAACAAAGGGTTATTTGTCATTGGCATGGTGAAGCAATTAAAGCAGCGATACGTTTACAATGGTGAACGTTTCACACTGAATCAACTTTACAAATTGGCAAAACCTCACATGGGTAAAAAAGACATTCTCGGATCCGTTTATGCTACTTTAGACAATGGAATTCCAGTAAAAATTCTATTTGTACGAAACCGTAATAAACGGAGCGAATGGCTTGCCATTCTCAGCACAGATACAACATTAGAAAATGAAGAGATCATTCGTATTTACGGCATGCGTTGGGACATTGAAGTCTTCTTCAAATGCAATAAATCCCTTTTAAATTTAGAGAAAGAATTCCAGGGACGTTCCTACGACATGTTAATTAGCCATACAACCATTGTTTTTACACGATATATTCTCATTGCTTGGCAAATGCGAAAAGAGGAGGATCCTAAGACGATTGGCAACCTTTTTTACATCCTTTGCGAAGATGTAAAAGACATAGATTTTATTACTGCCCTTCAATCACTTATTGACCTTTTCCAAACTTTGGCGGAAGCCGAGGTTTCTTTGAACATGGACATCTTTAAAAATCAAATGAATAAATGGTTGGCCACTATACCTAATTATATCAAGCAATGCTTAAATATTTCTGTGTGCGAAAGTTGAGTTATGAATATTTTAAAATGTAAAGATATTCATAGCGGCTAAGAGGTCATTGTGCCCAGCAATCCCAACACAATTCAATCACCATTTTCATTGATTTTTACGTTGATTAATTTTGAAAAAAATTTTTGAAGAAAATATGGAGATACATGTTGGTTATTGTATCTATTGGATTTATTCTCTTTCCTTTTTCTTTTGCCTGTTGTTCTATCAAACCCACAGTGGCAATAGATGGAGTAGTGATGGTGACAACTGGAACCACTTCTCCACAAATGTTGCATCACCGTTAATCAAATCCATATTCATTAATAAAATCTACATACTTTTGTTTGCGAAGTGCACTGTTTTCCGACAGTGCACTTTGGAGGAACGAAATCAATTGGTATGGGCCATTTCGGTAATGAGCGGATTGTTGAAGAGTTAACCGTTACTAAGCGGATTTCGGTTTCAAATAAATATCGTAAATACCTGTTTTAACAAGGCAGATTTTTACCTAGTTTTTTAAAAATCAATATGTTAGAAAAAGTAAATAATTTATCCTAAAAAAACAAATAAAACCTGTCCAAAAAACGGACAGGCGATCATGATAAGAAAGGGTATTTTAGTGATTTCATTTTAACGAATATGTGTTGATAACAATTATTTCTAAAACGTTCTTATTCTACCATAAACTGTCCCATCATACCGGCATCTTCGTGTTCAAGAATATGACAATGGTACATGAATAGACCTGGATTTTTAAAAGTCGCGATCGCTTTTACTTTTTCACCTGGATAAACGAGGATTGTATCTTTCCAGCCAGTTTCGTTCGCCGGAGGCGGATATCCATTTCGTTCTAGAATTTGAAACTGTACTCCATGTGCGTGAAATGGATGTGGAATGCCTCCGCTTCCGCCCATCATTCCCATACTTTCATTGGAAATTTCCCAGATTTCTGTACTATTAAGTTTCAATTCTTCATCAATTCGGTCTAGATCCATTTGTTTCCCGTTAATATTCACCATTGGTCCCATACCTTGAAAAACAAATTCTCTCGTTTTTATTGCTGTTTTCGGATCTATTTTCGGTAAAACCGCAAGTTTTTCGGGTAGCTTTTCATTATTTTTCTTTTCCCCATTCACAATAAATTTCATCAATTTTGTATCTTGATCTTGTAAAAAGACGACGTCATTCTTTTTAAATTTGGCAAAATCAATAATGATTTCTGCTCTTTCTGCAGGACCTAACACAAGTTTATTCATTTTCACAGGACTTTCCAAAAGCCCTCCGTCACTGCCTATTTGCCAGAAATCTTGATTGTTATTCAATTTGAACTCATATACACGTGCATTGGAACCATTTAATAATCGTAAACGAACTTTTCCACGCGGAACTTCCAGAAATGGATTTATGGCTCCATTAACAAGAATGGTATCTCCGTGGAGACCCATCATTACATCTCTCATTTCTAAGTCATAAGGAATATTTCCATCCGCAGCAAATTTCTTATCTTGAATGATTAATGGAATATCATCCACACCATATTCTTTTGGAATAGAGAGTTTTTTGGTAACTTCATCATCAATTATGAACAAACCTGCAAGACCTTTGTAAACTTGTTCTCCTGTTTTGTGCAGCAAGTGAGGGTGATACCAAAGGGTTGCTGCCGGCTGATTGATTGTGAATCTGGGACTCCAAGTATCCCCTGGATTGATCGCACTGTGAGGGCCCCCATCTTTGTCCCCACTAACTTCTAACCCATGCCAGTGTATTGTTGTTTGTTCATTTAGGTCGTTTTTGACTTTAATCGTAACATCATCACCCTTTTTCACTCTGATGACGGGACCGAGATAATCTCCGTTGTATCCCAGAGTCTCCGTTTTTATTCCCTTTATGAATTCCATTGTTGATTCCTGTGCAGTTAAATGAAATTCTGCCTGATTAGGTAATGGATTCCGATCTTGCAATAAAGGAGGTATTGGTAATGGTTTTTCATCAATTGTTACGGAACTATCAATGGTAAGATCTGATGGAGGCATCCCCACTGAACGATCTGTATTTTTCAAAAAGAACAGTAGTATACCACCAAAGAAAATGATACATATAGCGATGAAAATGCCCAAATTTTTTTTCATATTGTTTCAACCTCTCAAAAAAATTGGTTGAGTTAATGCAAAGATATAAAGTAGACTACGGTTAAATGATGTTAAGTTGGTTGCCTTTTAACAAAAAGACTCTCTGTTTCAACATTCTAGTTACAAGAAACAATTACTTATGATGTTTTAGTGCGAGTCTAACAGCAAGGTAAACAACAGCACCGTTTATAAGTAAGTTTATTAACCATCCAAAAAATCCATATACTGACATTTGACCAAACATCATTCCTGATGGACCCATCATATATATCACCTTTCCTTTAGTTTTACTATTATATAAAGAGTAGAAAATTTTTTGATGACTTACACTAGACTTTCTTTATTCTTTCTCTAATCTACCCTACCATCTTAAAGATACACCTTTTCTTTTCATTCAATACACATTACTTTATTGGAATGATGGCTTTTTTTCTATCACTAATAACAATACTGCAACCCCTTTCTTCTTTGAAGGAAATTTTGTCATACCTATAATTCCCTCCTTGATCCAAATTATATAATACCCTTTATAGTATGTAAAAGAATTTATTTTAGTTTGTATGTGTCAAGTTTTTCTCGACATTGCTTTAAGCACGCTATTTTCAGCGCTCCCTTTTTGTACGCTCACTTTCAGCTACCGCGCTTTCGCTTGGTTACCTGAATTTTTTCGTCACGTTCTTCGAACCTGACAAAAAAATTCAGGGGATTATCGTAAACTCTTTATTAATTGTCCAATCGCCGTTGAATGAGCCCCATATAAGCTAATACGACCTTGTTTCGCTCCAATTGCCGGACGAGTAGTCTGGTGAAGAAGACTCGCCAGTCTGGTCATTTTTTTCACGTCTCGTTGTTTTCTTTTACTTCTATGCTGATGTTTGAGATACACAGCCCGTAAGGTTTGATTTAAGATGCCTTGTTTCACTTTTACCATGGCTTCTCCACCTTCTGGGCTCCAATGCATTCCTCTTTTTTTCATTCGGAAGGAGATATGTCTTTGGTTCGACTCCATCGCTCCCAAGCCTCTTGCATCATTCGGCGGGTTCCCCACTTTTTCTCTCCAATCAAATATTCGGTCCCAATTATGTTGAATATAAGTACGAAAATCCTTTACCTTTTCCAGCTTTTTCGGATCCTCTAGCGTGCTTTCGTAAGTGTCCATCCATAACTTAAAATTTTCGAGATTGTGCTCTTTTATCGCCTTTTTAACTGCGTCTTTATATTCACTTTTTCCTCCCCCAAATGCCCGAATGAAAGCTCGAGAAATATGGTAAGGATCCAGTTGATTCAGGACAGGATACCGTGATTGTGAAAAGGCTTCTTGAAACTTCTCAGCTGTGTATCCTTTTCCCCCATCGCTATTCGTGACGATTTGGGCATTTTCTAATGAATAGTGATGGGCTGCAAACGCTTGAACTTCTTTCCAAAATGCATCCGAGGACCCGGTCGTCATGATCACTTTTGGCTGCCGTAAGGATACTCGCTTTCCGTTCATATCCCATCCTTCATACACAATCGCATGATGAACTTCCATGCTTTTTTTCTCCGTTCCACGAACAAATACTCCATCTGCTTCTGCAAATAAGATGTCCACTTCTTTCCCCTTCGGCAGGGAAGCCGCCTCTTCCAATTCTTCCACCATTTCTTTATCTGCTTGGGCTTGCGCTTTTCCTACCCTTCTAACAATACTTCCAACTGTTTGATGACTGATGTGAACAGCCGTCCACTCTTGTAACACACGGGCCGTTTCACGGTAGGTACATTCACTGGCCAATTCGGCTACCTTTACTTCCACCAAAGGACTAAAGCGCTGATATTTCCGAAATCCGATCCATTCATCAAAAACGTAGTGTGGATGTCCTTCTCTGTCTCCTCTAACGTATGTTGAAAACTAACAGCACCAAACGTGAACTGAATGGTCTTCGAATCTCTTCGTTTGACGGTCCAACCTTCAGCTTGTTTCTTTTTCACGATGGCTTGATCGATTTTTGTGAAAACTTCCCCCAGCAATGTCGAAAAGACATCATACATGAATCACTGGATACGTTCCTCTAGTTCAATAAGATTTTCTGTACTCTTTATTAGTTCGTATATTTTTGATATAATTTTCTCCATAGGAAGGCCTTTTTCTTAATGTATTCGCCCTGGTAAGCGTACATAAATGATAGAGCGCCTTCTCTTTTTTTTCCAGTAAATAGCCTCGAGAAATATTTTACACATACTTTTAGTTTGCTAAGGAAATTGAATACCATTAAGACCCGGCATTAGAATGCAGTGTCCCAATAATATATCCCACGTCCTATTTAGAAATGTATACGATCCATTGAATTATAATGCGAAATTTTAAAGAAATTATGGAGAAATGCGTTTTATACTATATTTTTATCACTAAAAAATTAATAAACGTCCTGAACCTTTTCGCTTATTTATAAGTTCTTATTTCTCATTTCTACTTTCTTGAATGTATCAAGTATGGGTATTTTCATTAGAGCATTTATCTAAAGGAATTCATACAATAAGGTGAAAACTTAAATGAGGAGGTAAATATGTATTATATACAACCAAGTCCGTGGTATTACCCTTATCAATCGAACAGACAAGAAATGTTGATGCCTGGAGATACGAAACAAATGATGGATATGATGAGAGAACATATTAGAATGACGGATGAAATTAGACGTATGGTATATGAAATTAACGAAAGATGTAAGCGGATGGAAGGTAAAATGATGAGGTAGATGTATTTCAACAAGTAAAATAGCTTAACTTTTGTATTTGATAATCTAAATTTGAGCCACTTTTCAGTGGTTTGATCACATAAAAAATGAGCCACTTGATTTCCAAATTTCATACCCTCTCTTATGATAGATAGTGATGCAACAATCTACATAGGGAGTGGAAAAAAGGATGATCAACATGGCTCAATTTCATACTATCAAATTTTTGAAGGACTTGAAGGGCTATCCCAACGACAAATTGCAAAAAAGCTTAACATTTCAAGGAATACAGTGAGTAAATACCTCAAACAATGTGAGGCACCAACCACTATACATCGTAAGAAAGTGTACGGCACAAAAGAATACTCAGATGAGAAGAAACGGGTGTTACCAATTATTGATCAATGGCTTGAGGACGATCTAAAGCGATGGGGTAAACAAAAACATACAGCTGCACGCATTTATCAACGATTGAAAGATGAATATGATTTCAAGGGTTCAGAATCCAACATTCGGAAAATCGTTGCCAAACGGAAGAAAAAGCTACAGGAAGTCTTCATTCCTCTTGAGTTTCAATTCGGCCACCAATTCCAATTCGACTGGGGAGAGGCGGATATTATTCTACAGGGTCAAACACAAAGAGTGTACCTCTTTTGCCTTCAGTTTTCGGCAAGTCGGATGCGATTTGTCAGAGCTTATCTTCATGAAAAACAGGAGGCTTTCTTAGATGGTTTTGTCCATGGTTTTAAATTCCTTGGCGGGGTTCCGACTGAAGGACTCTTTGATAACTTGAAAACAGCCGTACGAAAAATCCTTCAAGGAAGAGATCGGTTGGAACAAGAATCTTTTATCGCTTTGCAGGCTCACTATCTGTTCAAAGCAGAATTTGCTAATCCAAGGTCTGGAAATGAAAAAGGGAGGGTGGAGGGAACCGTTGGGTACATAAGGAGAAACGCCTTTGTGCCATACCCTGAATTCCAATCCATCGAGGAATTAAATGAGTATCTGAAAGAATGGTGCTTAGAAGATGCAAAGAATAAAAAAGTTCCACACTCGAATAGCACCGTTGCGGAGATGTGGGAGAAGGAAAAGGTGTATCTTCATCCTCTCCCTGAAAATCAGTTCGAAGCGTGTAAACTGGTTTCCTGCCAGGTGAATAAAACTTCGTTAATCACAGTGGAAACCAATCAATATTCTGTTCCGTGCAACTTTGTGGGACAAGCTGTATGGGCAAAAATTTTTGTTGATCGTGTGATCGTAGTGGCTCAAAATCAAGTGATCGCTGAACATCCAAGATCCTATGAAACTAATCAACTCTATACCGTTAAATAAGAATCGATTCTTGACATTGGCAAAGGGAGAATTTGTTGAGAGAAAAGAAAATATTATTTTTCTTGGGAACAGTGGAACAGGGAAGACCCATCTGGCTACCGGCCTTGGCATTGAAATGATCCAAATTGGATATAAGGTGAAGTTTATAACAGCTACTGAACTAGTGGAAGAACTGCTTATGGCTAATCAGGAACACAAGCTGGGGACCCTGGAGAAAAAGTGGCTCAAATATGATGTGATCATTATTGACGAACTTGGTTATGTTCCCTTTTCTAAAATAGGAGCTGAACTGCTTTTTCAATTCTTTTCAAGCCGGTATGAACGGGCAAGCGTTATTATTACAACCAATCTCGAATTCACAGAATGGACCTCTCTTTTTGGAGATGAAAAAATGACAGCTGCCCTCCTCGATCGCCTCACGCATCGAGCTCATATTCATCTTCTAAATGGTGAATCTTACCGCTTTCGTCAAAGTATGAAACGGAAAGAAGAAATCGAAAGATAGTTCGGCGGTGCGAGGTGTTTGGGTGTCTTGCCCCTCCCCGGGGCAAGACACCCAAACACCCAATTGCTCCCATAAATGGAGATTACACAAGATTAAGTGGCTCACTTTTGAAGCGATCACTCTGGCTCAAATTAATATTGACAAAAACAACTTTCTATGAACTCCTTAACGTTTCCATATACAGTTCTTCTTTCGAAAGACATAGACTGCTGAAAACCAATTTTCTTTACCCTCTTTTAAAATTTAGGATGATTCTATTGAATGCCTCGGTCAGAATGTAGGTATCTTTCGAAATAGAAAACAAAATCGTCTTAAGATTTTCAGAAAACCTCAAAAGAAATCGATACATGATTAGCCTCTAAATACGGTTCTATGTCAAATGTTGGGGTGGTGACATGTGTCGTCACCTTTACCCAATATGTATACCTATTCCTTTATACTTGTGTAACAGTAAAATTTTTGCTCTAAATCGCTTGAAATTTCTAAAGCCATATCCATTTCGCTTAAGAACTTTGGTGGTATTATTGATCCCTTCTAAAAATCCATTGGATTGGTCATAAACAAAACTATTCAGAATTTCTGTTTGCCAGTTTTGAATCGTCTTTATCGCTTTCATCATCTCTGGAATGCCTGATTCTTCTACCTTTTGATAAAAATGTTCCAACTCTTGTTTGACTTTTACGATTTGTTCTTTCCCGATCATTTTTGCTTTTGTAAACCATTCTTGATAAAGCTCTTTTAATTTGTAGGCCTCTTGAAGCTTCTTTGACATACTCAAATATCGCTCTAAATACCATTTTTCACTCTCTGTTAAGTCCTTTGAGTGTTTATAAAAAATGTATTTCATTCGTTTACACTTCTTACGGTCGTATTCATGGAAGCTCTTTTGAACCCGTCTTCTGACACGATCTAATGCCCAGTAGATATATCGAGAGAAGTGAAAACGATCGGCAACAATAACGGGCTTTCCTAATGCGTCTTGAACGGCTGCCTTAAAAGACGGGCTCATATCCATGATAACCATCTGTACTTGGTGACCATGTTTCTGAAGATATTGCTTCGTCGTCTTCTTCCTCCGATTCGGTAGAATATCCAGTGGTTGTTTCGTCACCCCATCGGCTATAATGACCTGATATTTTCCTTCCTTTGTATATCCTTTGTATTCATCAATCGCAATCCCAGGTGGCAGGGACTCTACTTGTTTTACTTCTGTTTGGGACAAGCGATCAAATCGTCTGATAATAGTAGTGGAGGAGGTTCCATAGATATCTGCCACTTCCTTAAACGTTTTAGCTGTAATGGAACGAATAGAGACAGCTTGGTTCCATTCATTGGATGTCCGTTGATATCGTTTCACAATAGAATTCTGTTCTGAAAATCGTTTCCCGCAAGTACAAGCATATCGACGACGTCTATACCAAATATACGTCTTTCGCTCAAACCACTTGAGATGTTTAATTTTTTGCCACCGATAGTCATGTACACGATTCGTTTTTTGTCCGCACTTCGGACAACGATGATATTTCCGTTCCATTTCTACATAAATGAGAACTTCTCCAGATCGCTCCTCTACTTTTGTCACTATGCAGTCTTTTCATCCAGGGATATTCATGATAAAATTCATCGTGCACGCAACTCCATTCTTTTTGTTTGTTTCTGCTCAATTCAAGTATAAAGGAATGGTAAGTTGCGTGTCTTTTTTTACCTTGAAATTGTGTCTAAAACCCAACAAATATTATAGAGCCCTAAATACTTATTTGATTAGAAATAAGCATATTATTTCAGACTTTTTCAAATTATTTCAGCTCAAAATTTGAAATAGTGTGCATCTTTTACTTTGCAAAATATTTCTGGTTTTGCATGATATTTCAGACTTTTTGCACATTCTTTTGGTCATATGAACCATGATCCATTCCTTCCATGTTTTCCTCCTGATCATTGTAGGCATGCTCATTAACATCTTTTTCATCTTTTTCATCTTTTTCATCTTTTTCATTATATGTACACGTGGCCAACTCAGAAATACAAATAAGACTTTAAGCCAGATCCGCAAATAAACTGGAATAACAATGTAAAAAATCCCCTCCAAAAATTTGGAAGGGGATTTTTTACCGTTACTTCACTTCGTAACCTTGCTCTTCAATCGCTTCTTTGAGTTTATCTACACTTACTTTTGTTTCATCATAATCTACATCAACAGTGCCTTCTTTTAAATGTACTTCTATATTTTTTACTCCGTCTAACTCTTTTAGAGCGTTTGTCACCGCCATTTTGCAATGTCCGCAAGTCATTCCTTCTACTTGTAATGTAATCGCCATATTCTATTCCTCCTTCATTTATTTTTTATATTTTCACTCGTTTCAAACGAAGCGAGTTTGTTACAACGGATACGGAGCTGAATGCCATGGCTGCCCCGGCAATCCAAGGCTCTAATAATCCAGCAGCTGCGACTGGAATGCCTATTGAATTATAGAACAAAGCCCAGAACAGATTTTGACGAATGTTTTTCATGGTTTTGCGGCTTAACTCAATCGCTCTTGGGATATGAGCTAAGTCACCGCCAACCAGCGTAACATCGGCCGTTTCGATGGCAACATCCGCTCCTGTACCGATGGCCATTCCAATATCTGCTTTTGCAAGAGCGGGAGCGTCATTAATGCCATCACCGACCATCGCCACTCGTTTTCCTTGTTTTTGCAGTTCTTCGACGATATTCGCTTTGTCCTCAGGAAGAACCTCTGCATACACTCGATCTAAATTGACTTGTTTGGCAATGGCTTCAGCTGTTCGTTTGTTATCTCCCGTTACCATATAAACTTCAATATCCATTTGTTTTAATGTTTGAATGGCTTCTTTTGAGCTTTCTTTTACAGTATCAGCGACAGCAATGATCCCAGCAAGCTGCCCGTCAATAGCAACTAACATGGCTGTTTTTCCTTGTTTTTCAAGTTCCACCATCTTCTCTTCATACATGGAGATATCGACAGATCGTTCTTTCATTAATTTTCGCGTACCAACAAGGACGTTTTTGCCATCAACGACCGCTTCAATTCCATGACCGGTAATGGCAGAGAAATGCTCTAATGTTTTAACTGGAATCGATTGTTTTTTCCCATATTCCACAATGGCATGAGCAAGCGGGTGTTCTGAAGCACTTTCGGCTGAGACAGCATAGTCAAGCATGCCTTCTTGGAATTCCAGCACATCTGTTACTTCCGGTTTTCCTTTTGTCACTGTTCCTGTTTTATCCAATAACACGGCATCAACTTTATGCGTTCCTTCTAGGTACTCACCTCCTTTAAAGAGGATTCCCTTTTCTGCGCCTTTGCCTGTACCGACCATAATGGATGTCGGTGTGGCAAGGCCAAGCGCACAAGGACACGCAATAACAAGAACCGCGATGGCTACCTCAAGCGCCTTTGGCAAGTCGCCCGGTGCCACAAAGAAGTACCATATAATGAATGTAACGACAGCAATTCCTACAACAATTGGCACGAAAATACCTGAAATGACATCAGCCATACGCTGAATAGGTGCTTTCGAACCTTGTGCCTCTTCGACGATTTTAATGATATTAGCAAGTGCTGTATCTTTCCCTACCTTTTCAGCCCGAATGGTTAGTACACCATTCTTATTAATGGTTGCCCCGATCACAGGGTCGCCGGTTTTCTTATCAACCGGGATGGATTCACCGGTTATCATCGATTCATCGACGGAAGAAACCCCAGAGATGACGATACCGTCTACCGGTATTTTTTCTCCCGGCTTAACGAGAATGGTATCGCCGATGACGACTTCCTCAAGCGGAACTCTTACTTCTTCCCCATTACGAATGACAAGAGCATCTTTTGCCTGAAGGCTCAACAGTTTAGAGATCGCTTCTGTTGTTCGCCCTTTCGCTAGTGACTCAAAATATTTTCCGACAAGTACAAGCGTAATTAGCACGGCACTCGTTTCAAAATACAATCTAGGCATATATTCAGGATTCGCTAAAGTTTTGAAAGATTCATACAAGCTATAAAAATAAGCCGCCGAAGTTCCAAGGGCTACGAGTACATCCATGTTCGCACTCTTGTTTCGTAATGCCCGGTACGCCCCTACATAAAATGGACCGCCAATGTAAAACTGAACAGGTGTAGCTAATAAAAGCTGGAACCACGGGTTCATCAAAATGTCCGGCATCGGTAAGCCTATTTCAAACGGCATATGACCAATCATCGTATAAAGTAATGGCAGTGATAAGATGATAGAGATGGCAAGCTGCCGTTGTTTTTGTTTAAGCAGCTCTTCTCTTCGACCTGCCTGATCTTGTTCTTCGTTTCGGATTTGCCCCTTGTATCCAAGCTTTTTAATTTTCTCTAAAATGTCTTCTACAGATGCAAGGCCTTCATTGTATTCTACAACCGCACTGTTTGTCGCTAAGTTTACAGTTGCGTTTGTAATGCCCTCCATACGATTTAACCCTTTTTCAATCCGTGTCGCACATGCCGCACATGTCATCCCTTCTATATCCAACGTCACTTTTTCCGTCGCTACACCATACCCTAAATTTTCAATTTTCGATTGGATATCGGCTACACTTTGTTTGGATGGATCATATTTTATTGTCGCTTTTTCCATCGCTAAATTGACGTTAGCTTCTACTCCATCCATTTTATTTAACGCTTTTTCAATACGATTAGAACAAGCGGCACATGTCATGCCAGTCACAGTAAGTGTAACGAGCTTTTGTTCACTCATAAAGCTTTCCACCCCTTTACTTTGTGAATTGCTTAATCACATCCATTAATTCTCGGAGGGATTCTTCCCCGCTGCCTTCGCGGATCGCTTTAGAAACACAATGATTTGCATGACGTTCTAATAAGTGAAGTCCTACTTTTTTTAATGCTGCTTGAATCGCTGATATTTGAACTAAAATATCTATGCAATAGCGATTTTCCTCCACCATTTTTTGCACTCCGCGGACTTGTCCTTCAATCCGCTTCAAGCGATTAATGATGCTTTCTATTTCTTTTTCGGTTCTCGGAACCATTTTTGGATTTATATCTTTATCTTCAATGTTATTCACTAGCATCCCCTCTTTTTTATATTAGCTATTTCTAAATACATTATACCGGTAACGGGTATAAAAGGCAAATGATATCTTACTTAATGTATGATTTTCTATGTGTAATTTTTTATTCCTATTTTGAATCAGAGTAACGTACATCTATTCAATTATTTTCTGTTTAAATCTGTATCGATACAAAAGGAACTCGTTCTTTAAAGTAACGGGTTCTGTACAAAATAACAGTCAAATTATCAACATAAATTACAATTATTTTTTATTGAATAATTTTTGATTAAATTTATATAAATTCAATAGGTTTTAACGCTAATAGAAAGGCTATCGGTGGTTTTCCGTTCCGATAGCCTAAAACATGACGTTTAACTTTATAACCTAGTCACCAAATCTTTTTATGCGGATAAACGAGATGCCTACGAAGAATAGAAAATAGGTCCTCTCTTCGAGTACATGAATTCTTTTATCTCCTTTACATTTGCATTACCTTTCTACTTCGCTTCATCTCCATCTTTTTATATGCTAACACCGAAGTAAACAAGAATACACATGTAATCAACGAACCTAGCGGCAACATGGCTACGATATGATCAGGAAAGACAAACGGGAGCAGTGGAAAGGCGTACACAGCCGGGACACGGATGCCAACAATACGTAACAGAATAAGCATTAAAATCATATCTAACAGGGTGACCAATATCCACGAATCAATAGCAAAGTACAACAGCGTTCCGACAGTCGCAGATATGGTCAATACAAGCCCTTGTTTAAAAGCCATTTTTCCGTTGTACATCGGCTTCTGAAGTGACTCATACACAACAACGAGAATCGGCGGGATCACTGCCAGTGGGTAGCCAGCAAGCCAGCATAAACCCATCCACACGAAAATCAGCACTAAGAATACCAGCATGTACTTGTACTGTATCTTCACTTTCTTTTCAAGTCCTTTATTCAATCCAAATTTGAGAACTCCAAGCATCAATATAAAGGTAAAAATAAAAACGGATATAATAAATGACCATTCATTTGCATTTGTCACCACTGGCAGTAAGCCCGTTGCAATGGACGGTCCCAAATTTGATTGAATGATACGTAAAAAGAGCATTAAAAGTATAAGGGTAAGGCTTACTTTTCCTAAATAAGAAATGTGTAGTTGATTCACTGCGAAACCGATCACTGCCGTGATGGACGGCGCAAGAAAAATTTTCGATGGTTGCCTGATCCATCCTGCTTCTCGGTACACCCACATGGCAATCGCCATTGCCGCAACTTCCGGCAAAATAATTTCGTGATCTTTCAACATCACCGAAGCCGTAATCATCGCGATAATGAATGTAATGCTAATGATATATGAAATCATCGTTACTTTCTTTGAAACAGTTGAATCCATGTTTATATACTCCTTTTGTTCATATGATTTCCATCATACTGTTTCGATTCTAATAGAAATCGACAATGATGCTAATGAAAATGTTTTAATTTGGAGTGTTTATCAAGTAAACGTCTCTCCAATCAGTTGGAGAGCTTCTGTTCCCATAAAAAATTCCCTTCCAATTTTCCATCTTCCCTCCTTGTCCTTGATTGGGGAATTTGATGGTACATTCTATTCTAACCAAGGAATCGGTTCGTATCTCTTTTTCTGCTTCATTGTAAATTTACTCAAGTACAGTTAGAATAATCAAAAATCCTATATGTTTATGAAAAGGAGCTTTAACTAGCACAACAAGATAATTTTTTAACATCTTTATCAAATGTTAAGGCAACTAATTTCAATCCCTCTGCCATCGTTAAATATGGTGCAAGGCATTCCCGCAAATCTTCCACCGTTAGACCAAATTTTACAGCTAATGTGGCTGCATAAATCACATCACCAGCATTTTCGGCAACAATATGAACACCTAGCACTTTTAATGTTTTTGCATCAGAAACAAGTTTAAATACACCTGTCGTTTCGCGATTCACAAGCGCTCTTGGAACTGCATCAAGTGGTAAAACAGAAGTTCTCACCTCGTATCCTCTTTCTTTAGCTTGCTCCTCAGTTAATCCTACCGTAGCAATCGATGGACTAGTAAATATAACAGCCAGAACAGTATCAAGATTTACTTTTCTCTCCAAGCCACCGATTGCATTATCGGCAGCAATTCCACCTTGGTATGCAGCAACATAAACAAATTGCGGTCCCATTGTTACATCTCCGGCAGCATAAATTCTAGGATTGGAGGTTCGTAAATAGTCATCAACTTTAACTTCACCGCGAGAACCCACTTCTACGTTTGCAGCTTGAAGATTTAGTGCTTCCGTATTTGGCTTGCGCCCCGTAGCTACAAGTAGCTGCTCAGCTTCAATGATTTTCTTTTCACCATGAACAGTAACATGAATTTGTTTCATATCTCCATTCTGTTCTACACGCTCAAATGTAGCACCGGTAATAACATGAATGCCTTGTTCTGTTAATGCTTTTTCTACAGCTTCTGAAATTTCAGGATCATATTCTTTAAGAATTCTTTGGCTACGCTGCATTAACGTTACTTCCACTCCTAAATGGTGAAAAAGCTGACCTAACTCCAATCCGATGTATCCTGAACCAATAACAGCAAGACTTTTTGGCAGTTCTTTAAGCTCTAACAAAGAAGTGCTTGTTAAGTAGTCAACATCTTTTAATCCCGGAATATTAGGAATCAATGGGGAAGCTCCTGTTGCGATTAAAAAGCGTTTAGCTGTTATTTTATTCCCGTTTACTTCTATTGTTTTTTCATTGACAAATTTTGCTTCTCCCTGTATTAGTTCAAACCCATATTCATCAATTAAATCAACATACTTTTGCTGACGTAATTCTCTCACCAGTTCATCTTTTTGTTCCATTAGTTTTTTCAAATCTACCGAACCAGCTGAAGTATTTAAACCAAGGAATGGATTGTTTTTTGCTAAATGATTGATTTCTCCAGAACGTAGCAATGTTTTTGATGGAACACATCCAATATTTACACAAGTCCCACCGATGGTACCACGCTCAATCATCGCCACTTTTGCCCCATATTCCACTGCTTTAATAGCAGCAGAAAAAGCTCCTCCCCCAGAACCAATGACAATAAAGTCATAATCATAATCATAATCACCTTCATCATCACCAACAACGGAGCTTTTTTGTTGATGAATAACTTCAGCTTCACCTGCCTTATAATTAACCTTATTCACAGCTTCTTTGGCTTTCTCGATACCTATATGTTCTGGCAATTCGAAAACAGCTTCTCCACGGCGAAAATTTACATCTACATTTTTAGCTCCTATGCTGTTTAGAGCTGTTTCAACGTGCCTTTCACACCCAGTACATGTCATACCTTCCACTTGTAAACGATATTTACGAATTGACAAATGAAACACCTCCTATTGTTTAACACCATATCCTAATTCTAAGACGGTATTTTTTTAAGTTTTTACATCTGTTTTTGAAGCATCAAACACAACTTTAGCTGTTCCTTGGGAACCTTCTGTAATGGTTACTTCCACTGTTTTTACACCTTCTACACGTTCAAGAGCACTTTTGACAACACAGGACAACTTGAACAATCCATTTCAGTAATGGTAAAGGTAGCACTTTTAGTATTATTTCCATTCGCTGTAGTTTCTACATTATTTTCGTTACTACAAGTCGTAATAATGTAACAAGTGTTCCGATCACTATAAATGTCTTATTTTTCATTGATATCTCATTTCTTTAATCATCAATCAGAGATTCAATAATTGGACATTCATGTAGTTGCTCTTCATTCGGACAGCTTTCTTTTAATTTATTCAACATATTTTCGATACGCTTTAAATCTTTAATTCGTTGTTGAACCTCACCTATTTTTTGAGAAACAAAGCTATACATATCCGCACATCGAACCTCATCCTTATCAACAACACCAAGTAATTTATGAATTTCACTTAGAGAAAACCCTAGTTCCTGCATACGTTTAATAAAACCAATGCGCTTCACAGTCTCTTCCGAGTACATTCGATACCCTGAATCTGTTCGTGAAGTTTCTTTGATTAAGCCTTTTCTCTCGTAATATCTAATGGTTTCTTTATTAACGTTACATTTGTCAGCCAGTTCACCAATACGATATTTCATCTTATCACCCCTAGATAAAGTATAAACCCTGTACCATAGTACAGGGTCAAATGAATTTCGAAGTTTTTATAGCTTATTAAAATCTACTTTCGTTAATTTATGTTTAAACAACTTTTTTGTCCTCATTACTTTGGTCTATTAGCAATTCAACTTTTTAACAACATTGATTTAAGCCTAATAAGACGAATTGAACGCCTTTTCCCGTTTCTTCCACATCAAGTGTAACTCTCTCGATGATAGAAGCCACTTTCTCATCCATCGCTACCCGAATACCATTAATAATCTCCAACCGATCTGTGGTTTGCAGAATAAAGACAAACTCCTTCTTTACCGTGTTTCTTTAAAATATCTTGTAGTGCTTGTTTCGCTTGATCAGTACACCATATTTCTCTTCCCCTTTTCTTAATTGATCGTTAGTCGCTATGCTTTTGGAAACAAACGTTTTAATGTTTCTTTCGTTTCGATGTATCAAGGTTGGTTAACAAGTTGGTAAATTCATCGAAAGCAGCAATTTCTACTGTACAAGCCCCCGACAATTGTTCCTCCATTGAGGCAACAACAGAATCCGGTAACTTTTTGCGATAGGGACCCACAACTTTTTCTCGATAGGCTTTGATTGTTGCTTCCGGATCTAGATTGCAAGCAAACAAATTTTGTTTCAGTTCGTTTGTTAACTCCATTTCAAATCTTTATTTGTTTAAAAAGAAAAAAGATTAACGACTCGAGCCGTTAGTGAACGATGTTCCGTCAATTGGATTCAGGGTTTGTTCTAATTTGGTTCGGATAGTGTTTTTGAGCATGGATTTTAAATTTTTGTATTTCTTTCCAGTCAATGGACAACTATATTCTTCATCATGAATAATCTCATTTCTTAACTCCTCATCTTTATTGAAAAACAATGGATATATTTCGTTGATTGGCTCACCTTCTTGCTGCATGAAGTTTATTGTTTCACTTTCGTATTCATTGATCACTTCTTTAACAATCATTTTAAAATCTTCAGCAGACATACCTTTCTTTAATTTGCGCTCCATTGTTTTTAGTGTTTCATTACTACTTTCTTGTTGATTTTTCTTTTTTAATTCTTGATACATCTCATCTATTTGCTCATATAAATCGATAAAAAAAGCATTTTCTTCCTTCAGCTTTTGAACTTCAGTGGTTAATTCAGCCACTTTCCTATAAACAAGATTCATCTCGTCCTGCATGCTAATGAGTTGATTTTCTAATTGCTTCTTCTCCTCCATGAGCTGTTTAATTAATTATTCCGAGTGAGTGCTATCACCTTTAACTTCTTCAGAATCCAATTTATTATGCTTTTCACGATGGTCATTCGCCAACATTGAAAAAGAGTTTTCTACATACCATTCATAAACTCCCATTACTTCAGGCAAACCTGGTCTCTGTTCTTCAATAAACTCGAATAAATCATCGTGATAAATTCGCCAACCCTCCTTTCGATTTGCCGAACGTTCTGCTTTAATCTTTCCTTCTCTGATCCAACGAGTAACCATTTGAATTGAGTCAGTAATGTAATATTCCTGAAGTATTTTTAGTGCTTGGTGAACATTATATACTTCCATCTCCTTCTCCCCCGCTCAAAATTATTTAAAATAAAAATATGTTGGTAATGTTATACCTATGACATTACCTAAGTAATTTTAGGAAAATAAGAAATGCTTGGCTTTAAGCGCCAAGCATTTTTATTAAAATCCCATTTAATTAATTAAGATCTCTAAAATTTAGGTCATTGTTTTGTTAGTTTTGACTGTTTTTAATCAGGACTTTGTTAAATTTCAATGTTGATTTTTAAACCACACAAAAAGACCGAAATAAATTCGGTCTTTTTGTGTTGCATTATTCTTTCACATTTAGCAATCGCATGCTGTTTAATGTTACGATTAATGTTGCTCCCATATCGGCAAATATCGCTAACCATAACGTTAACCAACCAGGTACAATTAACAATAACGCCAGCACCTTAATGCCCAAAGAGAAGGTAATGTTTTGCTTAATAATCGCTAAAGCTTTGCGGCTCAATTTAATCGTATATGGCAATTTGCTTAAATCATCAGACATTAAGACAATATCGGCTGTTTCTAGGGCTGTATCGGTTCCAGCACCACCCATTGCCACACCAACGGTTGAAGCTGCAAGAGCTGGTGCATCGTTCACACCATCTCCAACCATCGCCACGCTTTGATGCTTGTCACGAAGCTCTTTGATGAAATTCAGTTTATCTTCTGGAAGTAAATCGGCTTTAATATCGGAAACGCCGACTTGTTTTCCGATGGCTTCGGCTGTTCTTTGGTTATCCCCTGTCAACATTACCGTTTTTTCAATACCGACTTGATGAAGTTTTCGAATAACCTCTTTGGATGATTCTCTTATTTCGTCTGCCACGGCAATTAACGCCAGAATTTCTTTTTCCGTCCCTAATACCATGACCGTTTTCCCTTGTATTTGAAGGGTTGTAATTTGTTCTTTTATTTCTGATTGGATGCCATTTGGAAGAAGTTCTTCAAAAAGACCTGGACTTCCGACATAATACATTGCGTTATTTACTTTGGCTTTGACCCCTTTACCTGTAATGGATTGGAATTCTTCAACCGATACATCATTAAAATTCAATCCATCTTCTTCTGCTTTTCTTATAATGGCGGAAGCAAGTGGATGTTGTGAGCCTTTTTCAATGGCTGCTGTAATGGTCATTAGTTCATTTTCATTGCCATTATAAGTGACTACATCGGTGACGGAAGGAATACCTTTTGTTAATGTTCCTGTTTTATCAAAAGCAATCACTTTTAAGTTTCCTGCTTCCTCTAAATAAATACCACCTTTAATTAACACACCGTTTTTCGCTGCATTTCCAATGGCAGTTACAATCGAAACAGGCGTGGAAATAACCAACGCACACGGACAACCAACCACTAATACAGCTAGACCTCGATAAATCCATTCGCTCCAATCAGCACCCATAAATAATGGAGGAATAACGGCTAGTAAAAGAGCAAAAATGATAATGGCTGGTGTATAGTATTTGGCAAAACGATCTACAAACGCTTGAGAAGGTGCTCGTTCTGCTTGAGCTTCTTCCACTAAATGGATGATTTTCGAAAGAGTTGTATCTTCCACTCGTTTTGTCACTTTTACTTCCAATAACCCTTCTTCATTCAATGTTCCTGCAAAGACTTCATCACCGACTGTTTTGGTTACTGGAACACTTTCTCCCGTAATGGCAGCCTGATTTAGCGTAGATGTACCCTTGATGACGATTCCATCCATCGCTAATTTCTGACCAGGCTTTACGATCATAATATCTCCGACTTGAATATCGTCAACAGGGACCATCATTTCTTCATTTCCGCGACGAATTAATGCTTCTTTTGGAGCAATATCCATCAACGATTCAATGGATTGACGAGCTTTATCCATGGAATAACGCTCTAAGGCTTCGCTAATGGCGAATAGAATAACAACCGTTGCACCTTCTCCCCATTCACCAATCGCTGCAGCTCCTAAAATCGCCACTGTCATCAGCGTATTCATATCAAAATTCAATCGAACTAGGTTTTTGAAACCTTTTATAAATAACGAATATCCACCGATTAAAATTGCTGCAGCATATCCAATTGTCGCAAAGATATGCTCTTCTCCGTATTGCTTCCCTAAAAACCAACTGATCACAAGCAAAACGGCGGAAATATACACTTTAATGTTCTCTTTTTGCTTCCAAAAAGGTTCACGCTTGACTGATTTTTCTTTATCTTCCCGAACCTTTAAGTTTTCAAAAGCTCCTGCTTTTTCTAATTCTTCGATGGTTGTTGTACCCAAAACGGTAATTTTAGATGCTCCAAAGTTTACTTTAGCATCTTGAACACCTGGCAATGATTTTACATTATTTTCAAACTTTGCCGCACAGTTTGCACAAGTAAATCCTTGAACACGGTAGGTTTTCGCTTCTGATTTAGATAATTTTGCTTGTTGTTCAGACACGGACTTTCACCTCTTTATCATGTACTAACGCAATCATGATTAACTGCTTAATATGGTCATCATCCAGCGAATAAAATGCTAGCTTTCCTTCTTTTCGATACTTTACAATCCCTTGTTTATAAAGGGTGCGTAAATGATGGGAAGTTGTTGCAACAGAAGCCCCGATGATATTAGCAATATCACATACACATAACTCTTCATCTTGGCAAAGTGAATAGACAATTTTTGCCCTATTTTCATCTGCCAGTGCTTTAAACAACAGGACAACACTGGATATATCTTCTTTTTGCAATTCCCCTTGTATTCGATTGACTTTTTCTTCGTCATAACAATAAATTTCACATGTATCTTTCTTACTCATTAATTATCCCCCTTTCATATTCAAATTTCCGTTTGAATATATTATACCTCATTCCTTTTATTATTCAAATATTTATTTGAATGAAAAATAAAAAATAATTGGATTTAAAAAAATCAACCTAATATTTACCAGGTTATTCATTTAATTAGCTACATCAAAAAATTCTATTAGATAAAAACAATAAACCTCATTATCCGCAAAAAGATAATGAGGTTTATTATTCCTTAACCAAAGAATGTTTGGAACAATAAATATGCGTTTAAGCTGATAATCACAACCGCTACCATCCAAGCAAGAACTTTCAACCATAATGGATTTGCGAACTCACCCATTTTCTTTTTATCGCTAGTGAATTGAACGAGAGGCACTACCGCACGTATTTCTCAAATTGCTAGACAATTAAAAATTTCACGTAATACAGTTTATAAATATTTGAAGATGACCTTTGATGAAGCTGTAGAAGAATTTGGACCAATTGAGCGAAAGAAAAAGTTGGATCCCTACCGAGATTGGATTGTGACTTGGTTACAAGAACATCCAAGTATAAGTGGAGCGCAAATATTAGATTGGCTACAAGAAAAATTCCCCGAAATTGAAGTTGGAGAAAGTACCGTTCGTCGGTATGTCAATGAGATGAGAGAAATTTATCACATTGAAAAAACAGATGAACCTAGAGATTACGAAGCAGTTGACGAGCAACCACCAGGGAAACAAATGCAAGTGGATTGGGGACAAACGATTCAAAAGTCTACACAGAAAAAAGAAGTAAAACTCTATTTCATCGCTTTTGTATTGGCTCATTCTCGTCAAAAATATATGGAATGGCAAGACCGTCCTTTTACTACACGTGATACGATTCGTTGTCATGAGAATGCATTCCGTTATTTTGAGGGGATGCCTGAAGAAATTGTTTATGATCAAGATAATCTCATTGCGGTCAATGAAAATGCAGGAGACGTTATCTTAACAAAAGAATTTCAACAGTATGTCAATGAGAGGAAGTTTAAAATCTATCTTTGTCGAAAAGCAGATCCTGAGTCCAAAGGGAAAATTGAAAACGTTGTGAAATATGTGAAGAAAAACTTCGCTGTTCATCGTGTCTTTTCAACAATTGACGATTGGAATGAAAGAGCATGGAAATGGCTTGAACGAACGGGTAACTACAAAGTCCATCAGACAATAAAAAAGAGACCTGTCGAAGTGTTTCTCTTAGAAAAGCAACACTTACGAAAGATCTCTTCACCGCTTTCTTATTCAGAAAGCAACCCTACAGAAATTATAACAAGGAATGTGAATAAGGACAACACGATTCGTTTTAAATCTAATCGTTATTCTGTTCCATTAGGAACATATACAAAATGTCCTCAAGTAAACTTACAAATTGATGGTCAACAGTTAATCTTAGTAGATCCATCGACAGGTGAGATTCTTGCGAAACACACAATTAGTTTGGAAAAAGGGAAATTGATTAAAAATCCAAACCATGCACGTGACCGTTCTAGAACAATCGATAGGCTTAAACAACATGTGCTTACTTTATTTCCAAGTGAAGAAGCAGCTCGTCAATATATTGAAGAAATCTGTCGTACATATGGACGTTATCGTCGTGATCAATTACTCATTTTACAAAAGGTAGCCGAAGAGAACTCAGAGTGGATTCCAACGGCACTTGAAAAATGTATCCGTGAAAAATTGTATAGTGCAAATGCATTTCGTGATGTCGTGGACTATTTAAAACGGCAGCAATCGACTCCCGTTCTTGATATACCGGTAGAAACAACAACAACTGTTTCAATACCTGTAGGAACAAGAGATTTAAGGACATATGTTCAACGAATGGGAGGTAAAGTGAATGAGTAAGAGTGTGACAGAAATTCAACAAGCATTTAAGCAATTACGATTATCTGAAACAGCGGAGGAGCTTCAAGAGCTTCTTCGTAAAGCAGAGCAAACATCGTGGACGTACTTAGAATTTTTAGAACAATTAACTACGTATGAGCTAAAAAGACGTGAAGAAAAAAGCATTGAAAGGCGGTTGAATTGGGCTCGTTTTCCATTCTATAAACCAATCACTATGTTTGATTTAGATGAGCAAACAGCTATAACAGAGCGCCAATTAAAGCAGCTACGTGAGTATCAGTGGCTAGAACAAGCCTACAATTTAATCTTACTTGGACCACCAGGTGCAGGCAAAACGTTATTATCGGTTGGATTAGGAATTGAGGCCATTCAAAAAGGATTTCAAGTATCTTTTGTGACAATGGGTGAATTAATTCAGCTACTAAAAACAGAAGAATTTACAAACAAATCAAGAACTCAATTAAAGCGGCTTCGTTCTTCAGATCTAGTGATTATCGATGATGTCATGTATATGGCGATGGATGAAAGAGAAGCAACACTGTTTTTCCAATTAATTCACCAATTATATGAACAAAGTTCACTCATTTTAACATCCAATCGAAGTCCTGAAGAATGGACGGAGCTTGTAGATAATCAAGGAATTATGACAGCAATATTAGATCGCCTGTTACACCGAGTTGAGGTTATTCATATGAACAATGAAAGCTATCGATTAAAGCATCAAAAAACAATTTTTAACTAACAAAAAGTGTTCACCGTAAATGAGCAAAAAATGTTCATTTGGGGTTGACGTTCACACCTTGCCTCTCTGACCAGTATAAAATACATAAAAAGATAATAATTAAAGAGACATATAACAATACTTCTTTTGATATTATCTCAGCGTATACAAAATTGTTTTTATATAGGGCTATTTCAAATTGAATTAAATGAAACCATATGAGAAGTTGTAACAAAGTTTTTTGGGTGTTGATTCGTGAGGCTGCTATAAAAAAACAAACAGCTACTATTGCTTGCAAAATGATGAGATGATTCTGAGGATCTTCCATTACGCGGATCCATACAAACGTACTAAAATACCCCAAATACGCAGGAACGGCCGCACGTGTGTAAGAAACCAAAGAAATATTCTGTTTTTTGATAGATAACCAAGTAGAGATCGTGATGAAAATAATCCCTATACCAATTCCAACATATCCCCCGTTAAAATAAATTATAGTCATAGGATTTTGTAAAACTGAATTAGGGTGTAAAACGACATAGCTAAATTTCCAAATTAGTACTCCATTAATAAAACTATTAAAAATTAAATCCATGATGTTTCGTTCTATTTTTAATATCCTAATACCATAATAAAACATCACATAGCTAATTAATAAGCCGCTTATTAGTAAAAGATTTTCACCTTGAACTATAATACTACCAAATTGCAATACGCATCTCTCCCCAATTTCATGTGATTTATTTATTACTCAACTTTCGCAGAGTAATATCTTATTGCAACTCTTGATATGACTGTTTTATATCGTCTTTCATTATTTCTCTTGTTTTTTATTGATTTTATTTTTTTAAAAGAAAAAGACACCTATCTTTTGGTAAAATTATGGTGATCAAACCAAATACCAAAGAAGGTGTCACCATTATGATAACGAAAAAAGATACTTTTGCACAACTACCAAAAGAACTTGAACGAAGATTTTCTGAATTAAATATAGGCAAACATTTGAGAAAAGCGAGAATTACTAAGGGATTTGGTTATTCATGCTTATCTATTTTCCGTCTTATTTTTTTTGCTTGTTTTCCAATATAAAAATTGGTTTCAAGCACTTCAAAGTAAGAAAGCCGTGGACTTACCTAAAAAAGATACGATCTACCGTTTTCTAAATTCATCTACTTATGCTTGGCGAACTTTTTTACTTTCCTTATGTCAAGATCTTACTGGACGTATAAAAAAGCTTACATCAAACAACAGAGTGAAGGTGTTTATTGTTGATGATTCACTCTTTTCACGCAACCGAAGCAAGTCTGTTGAACTTCTTTCACGAGTATTTGATCATACAGAGAAACGATTCTATAAGGGGTTTCAGTTGCTTACTCTTGGTTGGTCTGATGGATATTCTTTTCTACCTGTAGACTTTGCTTTATTGAGTTCAGCGAAAAAGGAAAATCAACTGAACGGGGTCGATGAATCCATTGATAAACGCACTTCCGGCTACAAGCGTCGTCTTGAAGCACAACAAGATAAGCCAAGCGTTGTCTCTGCTTTATTGGATCATGCCTTAAATGCAGGAATTACAGCTGATTATGTGTTAATGGATACTTGGTTTACGCATGAGCCTTTGATTGAAAAAAATCACGGATAAAGGTTTATTTGTCATTGGTATGGTCAAGCAGCTAAAACAACGTTATTTCATAGATGGTGAAGCCCATACGCTGGATGAACTCTTTAAAAAAGCAAAGCGTACCATGGAAAAGAAAGACCTACTCGGTTCGATCCATGTTCATCTTGCAAAAGGACGACAAGTCAAGATTGTATTCGTGCGTAACCGCAATAAAAAGAGTGAATGGTTAGCCATTTTGAGTACAGATACCACACTTTCAGATGAAGAAATTGTGCGTATTTACGGGATGCGCTGGGACATCGAAACATTTTTCAAGTGTACCAAATCATTGCTTAACCTAGCAAAAGAATTTCAAGGTCGTTCGTATGATCTGTTGATTAGTCATACAACGATTGTGTTTACTCGCTTTATACTCTTAGAGTGGGAGCATAGACAAAACAACGATCCTAAAACGATTGGAAATCTCTTTTTTCTATTATGTGAAGATGTAAAAGATATGAATCTAGAGAGTGCATTGAATCAATTATTAGCGATCTTCCAAACATTAGCAGAAGCTAATGTTTGTTTGAACATGGAATTATTTAAAAGTAAAGTACAAGAATGGATTGCGTCTTTACCCAATTACATCAAGGGATGTCTGACAATATCTGTGTGCGAAAGTTGAGTTTATTATAAATAAAAAATATGAATTTTTTATGGAGAAACATATTAAAATTTCTTAGCTAGTTGTTCTAAAGACTGAAGCTTGTCAACTTTGTCAATCGAGTAGGAGGGAGCGATTAACTCCCGTCCTCTCACACCACCGTACGTACGGTTCCGTATACGGCGGTTCAATTAAGATAATTGACGCAAGTTTTCATAACGAGCTTCAAGACTTTTCAGCCCTTGGTTTCTCCAATAGGAGTTACCAAGGGTTCTGTGTAATATTGGACTTTTTGAAATACGCCAATAACTCTTCCGAGTATTTCCCCATTCATACGCTTGCCATTGTGGTACGCCAAGTTGAATAAGGTTGCGTATCTTTGTTTTCGGTTTCTTCCAGTTCTTCCATAGACACATTCGAAGTCTTCTACGAATCCATTTATCTAATCCAAGGAATATAGATTTGGTGTCTGCTAACGCAAAATATCCACACCATCCCATTAGATATTGATTCAGTTTCTGAATGCGGTATTCCATCGGGTAGGGCATCTTGCGTGATGTGATTTCACGAACTTTATTCTTCATTCGTTTAAGGCTTTCTTTTGCGATACGAACCTTTGGCTCTTTATGATAGGTAAAGCTAAATCCTAGAAACTTACGTTTCCATGGACGGTCGACCGCTGATTTCTTTTCATTTACTTTCAGTCGTAGTGTTCCTTCAATAAATCGCTGGATACTTGCCATTGTGCGAAGTCCTGCTCGTTTACTTTTCACGTAAATGTTACAGTCATCCGCATATCGAACGAATTTGTGTCCTCTTCTTTCCAATTCTTTATCTAGTTCATCTAGTACAATGTTAGATAGTAGCGGACTTAATGGTCCTCCTTGTGGAGTTCCTTCTAATGTGCTTGACACCACACCATCAATCATGACGCCCGATTGTAAATACTTACGAATCAATTTCAGTAATGGTTTATCTTGGATTCTCTTCGCGAGTGTACCCATTAATCTGTCATGGTTGACCTTATCAAAGAATTTCTCCAAGTCCATATCTACAACCCATCGATATCCATCTCTTATATATTCTTTCGCTTTCCTCACCGCATCATGAGCACTTCGGTTTGGTCGAAATCCGTAGCTGTTTTCAGAGAATGTAGGGTCATACACTTTTGAAAGTACTTGGGCGATTGCTTGTTGAATCAAACGGTCTGTTACGGTAGGGATTCCTAGTAAGCGAACTCCGCCATCAGGTTTCGGGATTTCGACTCTGCGGACTGGCATCGGTTCATAAGTTCCCTTGATAATTGCTTCTTTAATCGATAGCCAGTTTTCAACTATGTGCTGTCGTAGATTTTGTACGGGCATCATATCTACTCCGTGGCTTCCTTTATTCTGTTCTACACGTTTTAGTGCTTGAAGCATATTCTCCCGTGACAGGATTTGATTCAAAAGCATCGTTATTCTCCTTCCGTGAATAGCTTGTCTTCTTATGCCAGTGGTCACTCCACCCTCCAAGAGGTCCCCCACGGGATTCACCGCTTCCTCCCTCAAGTGAGGTACTACGTTTTCTGTGTTCATCATGACTCACTGAATGCCAAGGGCTATTCTCTCTTCATTGTTCGGTCCTTCTCAGTTGTTCTAGACCAACTAATACTATGACCTCTGCTGACTTCTGATGGTTCAGCTACTTATCACTAAGTAGGTTATGAAGTGTACTTCACGTATCCATCAGACCTCCCTGGGTAAGAATGTAATCTTTCCTTCCATCTATCTGCTTCATTTACTCTGTATCACCTTCGGCAGAAAGGACTTTGTTTTGTTGTGCAAACTCATCCAATGATACCTAGCCTTGTATGAAGTTCGTGTTCCTCAGACCGGAAGTTTGCCGCTCGCTTCCTTCAGATTCCGCGTCACCACAGACACCCTTGCGTTAAGCTAACCGTTACTTCTGCCTTCACGGCTCGGGACTTGCACCCTATAGATTACATCCATGCCAGGCGCACACAAAAGAAGTTGTTGACAATACTCTTATCAACAACTTCCTTCATCTATATAAAATTGAAATAGGGGGAGACAATTGTAAATCACATTTCTGATGCTTGATACAATAAAAGAGGCTAGATTTTACTATAGCTTTTTGGATAGTTGTTCAAATTCGTCTAAAGTGATCTCTCCTTTGGCTAATCGCACTTTTAATATTTCCATCGGAGATAACTCTTCTTTGCGGTCATTGATAAAACGATGTAAGAGATAAAAACCAATGGCGATTAATACAACCCAGAATAACATCATCCCAATCATCATGGCCAAATCTCCAAACATCACCGTTCACTTTCCTCCTTTTCCTAATTTTAAAACCAATAAGTGATGGTGTCTAATATGCCAAGTAAGATTATCACGATTCCAGCTGCCTTCTGAACGAACCTTCCTGCTTGTTTTCCTTTTTTCATTAGAGTACCGCTAAATCCTAAGTACCATAGAATGAAGATGAAGAAAATAACAGGTACAGAGGTTCCGATGGCAAAGATGCCCGGCAATATCACTCCATAAGACGTTGAGTACACAAGAGGCATTAAAGTCACGAAAAACAGCACAAACATCGTTGGACAAAACGCTAACGAAAAACTGAACCCCATTAAAAAAGAACCTGTTTTTCCTTTCTTTAAAAATCTCTCAGGTATTTTGAACAAGGTTAGGTTCCAATACATTTTAAAAAGCCCTAACAAGTATAAACCTACAAGAATGAGAATGGGACCGATCAGCTTTCTTAGCCACGGAAAATAGAATGTTAGTGTACTTTGAATCTCATTCCCCAAAAGCCAGACAATCATCCCCAAACCGGAAAAGGCAATAATTTTACCAAAAATATAAAGAAACAACTCTTTCCACGCAATTCCTTTTTGCAAGGACTGATTACTGTATAACGTGATTACTCCTAAGTTAGCGGTGAGTTGACACGGGGCCATCGCTCCTACTATACCAAGAACAAACGCTGATAAAATGGGGATAGTGGTTGTATCATGTGCAATATTTAGAAATGGTTGACTTAAAAGGTTACTTATTTGATTGAAAAATGAATACATCCTTCCTCTCACCTTCCCCTCTAATCTGATGTCTATATTGTAGCAGTGGATTTTGTAGAAATGTGGAGTGGTAAATAACAAAGACATGCTAATCGCACGCCTTGTCATTAGCCTATAGTAGTTTCCCCTTTACTGCTATTTGAGTCCAGCTTTCACCGTTATTTGTTGTCACGAAAATATCGCCATTCATGGTGGCCATCACCATTTCCTTTTCATTTTTCGGATTAGAAGCCATATACATGATATGATCTTTTTCATCGAGTGCAGGAACAGAAAGAACTTCCTCCTGCTTTGAATCGAATGATTGTTTGATAAGTACAGGCTTATTGTTTTCTACAGCAGCAAATAAAATCGATTTTTCTTGGAAGAAAAAAGCCATTGTATTGATTTTTCGAGTAAACCGTTCAAACGTATTTCCATTATCTTTTGAAATGAAAATTCCTTCGGTCGTACTAATTCCGACCATATTTTCCTCCGTTGGATGGGCAGCAATCGTTCCTGCAGCAGTTTGCGGTAGGCCGTTTAATTGACTTGGCGACCACGTTTTGCCGTCGTCTTTACTGTAAAATAACCCTTGTCCTAGCTTTTTGTTTTCTTCTTGGTTCACGACATAAATTGTATGGCTTTTATAGCCTACTGCCATATAATGAAAATCAGATTCTTTATAAAACCCTAAGTTCATCAACGTTTGTCCATGATCAAGACTTTTTACAAGACCAAGCGGATTTCCTAAAGATGAACCTTCTTCTGGGTGTCCCGATGCATAAAACCCATCGTCTGTTGCAGAAAAGCCCATATAATCATGTTTATTGGAAGTGGTTTCATACCATTGATTATTTTGGTAAACAAGTAAACCTTCATGTGTAGCAAAGTAAATCGCATTTTGGTTGCCTGCATAACCAATTCCATGTAAATGTTCGAACTTTCCTTCTTTCTTTTCTTTAAAGAAAGGATTATTTGTAACAGATGTGTTGGATTTTGCTTGTTCTTTGCTCGTAATAAAGGACTGTTCTTTTTCATTGGATGATGAACAAGCGCTCAGAAGAAGAATAGCCGATATCATCATCACTTTCGTCATTTTTTTCATTGCTGATAACCCCTTTTTGTGTATGAAATAGCGATCGTACATTTTATAGCAGAAAGATTTGCAGAATTTATGGAGTTTGCTTCTTTGGATATGATATTTGTCACTCTTCATAAACATAAACTCTCTAAGTTTTGTTGGTTTGATCCTTTTTTCGATTGATTTTCTTCCAAGTAAAAAGAAATAAAGAAACAGACAAAAATGTTAATATTCCCTTCCCTTTCCATGTCCAATTCATCAATTGATAAACCGAATAGGCTTCTAAAAGTAAGGCAGGTATTTTCCCTATTGAACTGGCAATCATAAAGATAAGCAAGGAAGTTTTTCCGATCGCTTTAACAAAGGTAACGACTCCTGACGGAACAAAAGGAAGAAGCCGCAAAGATAAAACAAGAAAAAAGGCTTCTAAACCTTTTGCTTCAAGCAAACGTCTGACTTTCGGATGAGAAAACAACTTTGTTTCAGAAAGTTTCCTAAATCCTTTTTTACGATATAAAACAAAAGAGACAACGGCCCCGATGGCTTCCCCAGCAAAAGATAAAAAGGTGCCTTTCTAAAACCCGAACACAGCCAAATTGGCAGCGGTTAAAAAAACGCTTGGCACAAGTCCTAAAAACTGATTATTATATTTATAACGATACTAATGAAGTAAGCAGCATTTTCATATGTGTTGAGTAGTGTAATCATTTGCTCTTTCATTCTCTTCCCATCTTATCCCTTCCATTTATACCCCACCCCCCAAACAGTTTGCAGAAATCGATCGATTGGAAACCCAGCTTGTCTCAGCTTTTCTCTAATATTTTTCACATGAGAATCAATAGTGCGCTCTTCTGTATTTGCGTTATAGCCCCATAGTGATAGAATAATTTGTTCTCTGCTAAACACTCTGCCTGGGTTTTTCAGAAAAAGCCCCAATATGGCAAACTCTTTAGGTGTCAGAAAAAGATCATGTTTATTATATTGAACCTTATGTTGAGCTTCATCCCACACTAAACCTTGAAACTCAATTTTTGGTTGTTTCCCTGCTGAACGGCGCAGAACCGCCTCTATGCGGGCAAGCAGTTCGGATTCGTCAAATGGTTTTGTGATATAGTCATCAGCTCCCATATTAAGTCCTTTTACGATATCCAATGTTTGATCTCTTGCGGTCACCATAATAATAGGGACATTGGAAAATTCTCTAATACATTTACAAGTTTCCCAACCATCCACCTCCGGCATCATAATATCCAATAACACTAAATCCGCTTTGTTATTTTCTAAGTACTGTATTGCTGATAAACCGGATTCACACTTTACACAATGGTACCCTTTAGGCGAAAGATAAAGATCAAGTAAATCTAACATTCGTTTTTCATCATCAACAAGTAATATCGTATACATGCTCCCTCATTCCTTCGGTAATGTAATCATCATTTTCGTTCCTTTTCCGTAGATACTATCCGCATAAATAGAACCTCCATGGGCTTCAATAATTTCTTTTGCTATCGCTAAGCCCAATCCCGTTCCACCGCTGGCTCTTGATCTTGATTTATCCACCCGGTAGAACCGTTCAAAAATATGCGGCAAATCCTCTTCAGGAATTCCTCTGCCTTCGTCTGAAACAATTATCACGATGTTCTTTTTCTCCGTCCTTACATCAATAGAGACGGTAGAACCTTGCTCAGAATATTTTAAAGCATTATCTAACAGATTCATCATCACTTGCTCAAAACGTTTTTGGTCTATATGGACCGTAATGTTTCCATCACAGTGATATATAAGAGACATGTTTTTCGCCTGAAAAGCAGGGTGCATTTTCTCGTATACTTTTCTTAAAAATGAACATAAGTTGGTCGATGACTGATGAATGTGAAAGGAATGCTGATCCATTTTTGCTAATTCAAAAAGTTCTTTTACTAATTTTTGCATATGCTCTGCTTCTTCATAAATAATAGTCAAATATTTCTCTCTCTCTTCTTCCTTAATGTTTGGTCTTCTGGCGATGTCCGCATATCCTTTTACATATGTGAGAGGGGTACGAAGCTCATGAGAAATACTGGCAAGAAATTCGTTTCTTTCTTTTTTTAAGTATTCTAAATCCCTTGCCAATGTTTGAATAGATTTTCCTAATTGCGCTAATTCATCCTCTCCTTTTACTTGTAAACGGACAGAAAAATCACCTTTGCTCAATTTTTCGGTCGCCTGTTTCATGCGAATGAGAGGAATCGTAATCACTCTTGATAAGAAAGCAATCGTTATAATCGTTAAAAATACAGAAAGAATTCCAACGATAATAAAATGATGCTTTAACTTATAAATCATGTTTTGAATGGAAGCTGTATTTTGAAACATATAGACATACCCTTTTATCTTGCCGTCAACCCGAATCGGGCTTACTGTTGAAATATGCGACTCTTTTTGCCAATTTTTTTGTACAATCATACCATCATGGGGAATGTTTTTAACTTCGTTTTTTATTATTCTTTTGGCAAATGGTAAAATATGATCCGAAAAATATAATATATTCCCCTTGTCATCTGTGATAACAACGTCCGTCACCGCTTCCGACTCCATCATGGTGACATGTTCCAACGTAGAAGAGTCGTAATTTTTTTCTAACACATCGCGGTGATTATTTCCTCTTGCCAACAGCTGCTCAAATTCCTCATTAATTCTAGAATGAACAAGCGTAATATATAATGACACAAACAAAACCGTTTCGATTCCTAACACAAATAGAAAAAATAATAGTCCTAATTTAAACGAGATTTTTCTCATTTTTGTCCCTTCCTTATCAGTCCATTAACTTCCATATCGTTTAGGAAAAACTGTTTTTTGATCTCTTTTTCGTTGATTCCGAGCGATATGGCATATGGGTTCCGTCAAATAAATATTTGTACGCTCTCTCTATTTATGCCTTTGGACGATATGTTTATTTTATAAACTAAATTTGCAGAATTTATGGATTTCAATCAAGTGTAACTGTTGGGGACGATTTCACTTTTATCGTAAAATTATTACAACCGCTCCGTATTCTTACGTTATCATAGCGATAAATTCAATAGAAACCAAATACAAAAGCACTGCAGATTTAAGTCTACAGTGCTTGCCGTTTGCCAAACACATTTTAGTAATTGCTCCCTCTTCCGCCGTCTCAGCGATGTGAACATCATGGGTCATTAATATGAATGCTTGTCGACAAGAAACATCTGAACGGTGTGGTAAAGAGCGTTACAGGTTCTTTTTTATTTTCTTATTCAACATTCGGCTCATGCAGGTCGTTCTTAAGCATATCATACTCTATCGCTTGTTGAAACCACTCGTCCTCTTCCTTTGTATGCGGAGACGGAAACGTGTTCCTGAGTTCTTCTACTTCTGCCTCATCTAACCAACTGAAAACTGTCACCGCTAAATGGGCGAAAGACGGTTTCACGATTCATGAAAATGGGAAAATTACCTTGTCGATGGGCATCCATAACGGGAAGAGAGAAAAGCCGATTATCGTCTATGCCTCGAATTTACCTCAAGGAACGATTAAAGAAATCGAATGTTGTTACGATAACGGTTGGTATTTAGCGGTTACGTATGAAGATGGCCAGAAAGCGAAAACCTATCAGCCGGGACATTCGGCCGGTGTGGATCTTGGCGAAATTCATACGATGGCAGTGTTTGGGAAAATGGTCAAGCCCTCCTGATTACTGGAAGAAAAGTACGCTCTCTTCCCTCCTCTTTCCCTTAGACTAACAAGAATCCATTACTGTTTCGAGAAACTTTTGCATCGCTAACGTAGCAGCTACATTTTTACGTTGAATAAAATATGTTTGCTTACCTTGTTTTTATTCCACTAATATTCCTCGTTAGCTAAATTTTCACACTGTACAAAACAAATTTCAGTAAAAAATAAGCTTGGAGAATGGTCTTATCAAGAACGAAATGATAAAAGCCTAAAAAATAAAGGGGCGCACATCTTATACACAACCAATCTGTACGCTCCTTTTCTCTTTTATTAAACGAAAGAATAAAAGCCGAGTTCCTGTGAACCCGACTTTGCTAGTGGATAGATTATGATGAAATAAAGGAAAGAAAAACTCCTGCGACGGCGGAAAATACAACGACAATCCAAGGCGGAAACTTCCAGACCGTTAATAAGCCAAACGCGGCTAAAGCAAGGCAAAAATCGAACGGACTTTTAATCGCTTTCGTCCATACAGGATGATATAGTGCTGCGAGTAAAATTCCCACAACAGCTGCATTGATGCCGTACAGTGCTGCTTGAAAACGAGGATGATGACGAAGCCAATTCCAAAAAGGAAGGGCTCCAAGGATTAACAGAAAAGAAGGTAGAAAGATCGCAAGAGTCGCCACTACAGCTCCTTCCCATCCGAAACTAGCCATTCCTAAGTACGATGCGAATGTAAACAACGGTCCGGGCACTGCTTGTGCTGCTCCGTAACCGGCTAAAAATTGTTCCGCTGTTAGCCAACCTGTAGGAACCACTTCTGTTTGTAATAATGGAAGGACAACATGCCCTCCACCGAATACCAAGGCGCCAGAGCGATAGAAGCTATCAAAGAGCGCAAACAGATTCGAGTCAGTGAACTGTCGGATTATAGGAAGTACCCCTAACAAAACAAAAAATAACATAAGCAAGATACTTGCTGTCTTTTTATGCATCGAGATCGAAATCGGAACTGGTTTTGAATCTGGCGTGCTTCGGAACAAAAACCATCCTAGGATTCCAGCACCTATGATGATTCCTACTTGACTAAAGACACTCGGAATAATCAACGTCAAAATCGCTGCTGCGATGGCAATGGTGGCACGCGGACGATCGGATGCAAAGTTTTTTGCCATGCCCCACACAGCTTGAGCGACGACAGCAACTGCCACAACCAGTAATCCACGGAGCCAGCCAGCCTCACTAAAGGAAGTTCCTTTTAAAAAGTAGGCAAACAAGACAAGTGCAATGACAGAAGGGAGGGTAAATCCAAACCAAGCGGCCACCGCGCCCCAAAAACCAGCCCGCATAAATCCAATCCCCATTCCAACCTGACTGCTCGCCGGCCCCGGTAAGAATTGACACAGCGCGACCAAATCAGCATATGTTTTTTCATCTAACCATTTTCGCCGGTTCACATATTCCTCGCGAAAATATCCTAAATGAGCAATAGGCCCCCCGAAAGAAGTCAATCCTAACCGGGTAGCTGTTTTCAACACTTCCCAAACAGAACCTCTTTGTTCCTGTTGCAACTTAATTTCTCGATTCAACGCCTATTCCTCCTAATGATATAATATCCTGCTATGACGTACTGTACCACATGTAACAAACTCACCAAGTTTAAGCGCGTTAATCCTTTATTTCTTTAAATAGCGCATAAGCTTTTTCTTTCGCTTTCATAAGTACCTCATGTCCCTTTTCGGTTGTTCTGTAATCTGTTCTATTCTTCCCTTCAACCGTTTTTTCTTCTCTTTCTAATAGATTCGCTAACTCCATCTTGTGCAGTAAAGGATACAAGGTTCCAGCGCTCATCTGATCGCCGTGTTTCTTCAGTTCTTTTAACAGCCATGAACCAAATATGGGTTCTTTCTTTAGCGTGATGTAAAATGTGTATGTGAATAAAACCAAGGAGCCATTTACGCAACACTTTATTTTCCATCATGTTCCCCTTCATGATCGAATTTCGATATCGAAAATCGATAGCATCGTATCACGTCTATATGGTGTTTTTCAAGAGAGACATTATTAAGATAAGGTTAATTTTGTGTACCTCTCTCTTAACAAGATGATGTATAAGTTTGTGTAAAGCATTTTGCTAGACCAAAAGAAAAAAGGTAGGGGATTTTCTGATTGGACCAAAAATCTTAGAGAAAGGAGTACCCTACCTATGACTAAAAAGATACCGAATGTCGACTGGGCAAATCGACTGGAAAATGCCATTCGTCACTTTGTGAAAGAAAAATTCGAACTGATCATGCGGGAAGAAATCAAACATTTCCTCGAAATTGAACAGGCTGGAACGCCGAATATGAGAAACGACTACGATCAACGAAATCGAGATACGCAATATGGCCGGATTGAGGGGCTTTTGGTGCCAAGAGAACGAAACCATATTTTTTATATCTGAATACTTATGATTAGAACCAAATCCTTGAATAGGCCTAGTTTTTTTCTATGTTGAACAGTTTACTGGACTCATGTTTCTTGTGGATTTAATGACAAAAGTAAGCAAGTAAAATGCCCATTCGACTCACAACTTCCGTAATTAAAATAAAAACGATCAACTTCCTAATTTCGGTTTTTCGACACCTGCCCAACTAAAATTAGCTTCTCAAAAATTATCAAGAAACTTTAAAGTACAAAAAATAACGGCTCTATAATATTTGGTGTTGGTGAGTAAAAACCAGCACCAATTTTTTTGAACAAAAACATACTAAGATTAGTAGTACAAACCAAGGCCAAGGTTTGTGCTACTATTTTTTATAGTAGAAGTGAAGAAAAGTCGACCAGTCTCAGGGATCTTTGAATCCGTATTAAAAACTGGCTAACTTCACACCCTTATGCGAATCAGTTTAGTATGTTGGGTCCATAGAGATCGTGTATAAGAAAGTGGAATCGATAAGGTAATGTGAAGACTTCTATGAATTGGCAAAGAAGGAGTAATGGAATGAAACATGTTATTGGTTTAGATGTTAGTAAAGGAAAGAGTACAGTAACGATCTATGATAGTTATCGTCAGTGCAAATATGAAGGTGAAATCAATCATACACGAAGAGTTTTTGAACAATTACATAAGCGAATAGTAGATATTACATCACTTGATGACCAAGCACCAGACATTGTATTTGAAGCAACAGGTGTTTATTCAAAACCGATGGAAGCATTTTTAAAAGATTACGGTTATGCATATTATCCCCTTGAAGCCAACTGACAAATGGCGAAGATGCGTCGACATAAAACCGATATAAGCGATGCTCATGAATTCGCCAAAACACATTTTAAAATGGAGAGAGAACCAACCTATATCCAAGATGATTATTATGAGCAGATGCGTGCATTGACACGTTATGATGATGAAATTGATGAAGAAATGATTTTATTAAAAAATCGTATGCATTCCATTTTACAATTGAGTTTTCCAGAATTAGAAAAAATACTGACACCAAATTCTGCACTATTTTTAAATATAGTACAACGATCCCCACACCCAACACTTGTTTTAGCTCACTCTAAAACTGTCATTAAGAATCGCCTAAAAGCGAATACAAGAAAGAACCTTTCTTTAGAACGTGCAGAGAAAAAAGCAATTGCTTTATTAGAAGCTGCTCAAAATAGTGATCCAGCGATTAAATCTACCGATGTGTGATGTGAACAAGTCCGTGATTACGCAAATCGAATAGCAGAATTAAAGGATAAAAAAGAAGCACTTGTCCAACAAATGATTACTTTATCAAAAGATCGAAAAGAGTATATGGTTTTACGTTCCATCCCTGGTATCGGTGATTCTACTGCTTGTAGATTAATTGGGGAAATGGGGGATATTCGTCGCTTTCAAAATGCTAAACAATTGAAGGCTTATGCGGGAATTGATATTATGCGCTATCAATCGGGGAATACACAGTATCGTGATCGTATTAATAAAAGAGGTAACAAACACTTGCGAAAGCTTTTATATTTTATAGTGTGTGCCATGATTATGAAGAAAAAAGATAAACCGAATCATTTTGTAGATTACTATTATCAATTAAAAACACAACCTCAGAGAAAGCCTCATAAGGTTGCGATTATCGCCTGTATCAATAAATTTTTAAAAGTGACGTTCCAGTTACTGACACATGGCATTTTATACGATTATGAAACTGCCTTAAGTTAAATAATCGATTAACTACACTATACCATAAATGACCTTTCGAAAAAATTAAAAATCGTTAGGTCTTTTTGGCATGCCAAAATTTAGTTGTAGTTGTGAGGGGGTACCCCCTCACAACTACAACTAAAATAAAAACATATACAAATTAATAAAATATACTTGACTGATCGTAAGAAAATGAGACAGTGACAAAACTCTGGTAAAATGTAATCGCCAAAACACATTTTCCAAAGGAGTTGTGTCACATGTCTCACCATCATTCTATACGAAACCTACTCAATATAAAAGATAAAAATATCACATTTGATGAAAATTTTTGTGCAGAAGAACTCATTAAAGGGGTTCAATCAAAAGTCTTTTATGGCCAATTAACTTACCAACCAAAAGCGTGCTATGCTTGTGGCCATGTCTTCGATAATCAAATCATTAAACACGGTTTTAAAACGTCTCTCATTAAAATGCCTAGCATTTCAGGTTTTCATACTTACTTAAAATTGCGTAAACAGCGTTATTTCTGTAAACATTGTCATTCCTCGTTTACTTGAAAAACGAGCGTCGTGGCTAAAAACTGTTGTATTTCCAACAATACCAAAGAATCAATTGCTTTAAACGCCAAAGATAAAATATCCGAAAAAGATATTGCGATGAAACATAATGTTTCTCATGCCACTGTCAGTCGTGTCATTGACAGCTTTTATAGCTACTATCAACCAAATGTTCACTACCTTCCAAAGCATTTGTGTTTTGACGAGTTTAAATCAGTGAAATCCGCAGCTGGAGCGATGTCCTTATGGATATCGTGGAGGACCGGAGATTACATGTCCTCAAAGAGTATTTCTTACGGTATTCCAAGAAGGCGAGAGATGCGGTAAAAACGATTGTCATCGATATGTACAGCCCTTATATTTCCTTAATCCAAGAAGTTTTCCCTAAAGCGGAAATCATACTCGACAAATTCCATATCCTCCAACTATTTAGCAGAGCTTTAAACAAAACGCGCATCAACGTCATGAATCGGGATAAAAAGAATTACAATAAATTGAAAAAATACTGGAAGCTCCTTCTGAAAGATCAAACAAAACTTGATTATAAGAACTATACATATCATCGTTGCTTTAAAAAGCATATGTGTGAGGTGGAGATTCTCCACTATCTCATTGATTTAGATTCTGAATTAAAAGCGTCCTATGAGTTATATCAATACGTGCAACATTGCATCAAAACCAAAGACTTTGAGCTCCTAAAGAAAACATTAGAGAATAAACAAAATATCGTTTCCAGCTATATGAAAACCGCCATCAAGACAATCAACAAATACATCAATTACGTCGAGAATACGCTAAAGTACGATTATAATAACGGCATTTTAGAGGGGATTAATAACAAAATCAAAGTGATTAAACGCATTTCTTTCGGTTATCGATCCTTCTATCACTTTAGAAACCGAATATTCATTACCCAAAACTTAGCGAAAATAAAAACAGCTTAGGGGAACCTCGAATTTCCCCTAAGCCATCCGATTACATATTACCAAATAATGTCACTAAAATTTATTCACCAACACCATTTGACAAAGAACCTGTAAAAATCGGATTCTGATTACCTAAAATTTAATCACAATGAAAAAAGCTTAGAGGATTCGAAGTTCCTCTAAGCTGTGCGGTTGCATATACCAGGAGAGTCACAAAATTTTTTCACCAACACTATTTGACAAAGAACCGAAAATTGATAGAAGCATTGTTATTGAAAAAAATGCAAAAAAAATGGCTCCGAAGGTAGGATTCGAACCTACGACCAATCGGTTAACAGCCGATTGCTCTACCACTGAGCTACTTCGGAACAATGATATATTTATAATGTTATTGCGTACAAAATATATTATATCCATTTTTTTTATTTTTACAAGTGGATTATTATAATTTTTTGCCACTAAATGTTGTTTTGCTCCCATCTTTTAAACCGTTAGATTTTTACTTGTGAAATATGCACCACTTTGCAGTGGTATTATGGAATAGCAACGTCCTACTCTCACAAGGGGACCCCTTTCTACCATCGGCGCTAACTCCGAAGCACGTTGACCGGCGAATTTCTGCGTCACCTTCGGCAGTCCGGTGCTCACGTACACAGTACGCTCCGCTCCGGGCTGCCTCGCTTCCTTGAACTTCTTGGTCTCCGTGCTTCTCGTTTCCTCCAAATTATTGTTTTCCTTTCGTTTTAAATACCACTCCTCTATCGCGCCGAACGGACTTTCAGTCCTTGGTAGTAAGAGGCATAAAAAAAGCCACTACCGACCTTCCGTCAGTAATAGCTTTTTGAGCCTAGCAACGTCCTACTCTCACAAGGGGAAGCCCCTTACTACCATCGGCGCTAAAGAGCTTAACTTCCGTGTTCGGTATGGGAACGGGTGTGACCTCTTTGCCATCGTCACTAGACTCATTTGATTATGTATGTAATTACAGAGAGGTTGTTCTCTCAAAACTGGATAACGACATTGAAATGATTGGTTAAGTCCTCGATCGATTAGTATCCGTCAGCTCCACACGTCACCGTGCTTCCACCTCGGACCTATCTACCTCATCGTCTTTGAGGGATCTTACTTGCTTATGCAATGGGAAATCTCATCTTGAGGGGGGCTTCATGCTTAGATGCTTTCAGCACTTATCCCGTCCACACATAGCTACCCAGCGGTGCCTTTGGCAAGACAACTGGTACACCAGCGGTGTGTCCATCCCGGTCCTCTCGTACTAAGGACAGCTCCTCTCAAATTTCCTACGCCCACGACGGATAGGGACCGAACTGTCTCACGACGTTCTGAACCCAGCTCGCGTACCGCTTTAATGGGCGAACAGCCCAACCCTTGGGACCGACTACAGCCCCAGGATGCGATGAGCCGACATCGAGGTGCCAAACCTCCCCGTCGATGTGGACTCTTGGGGGAGATAAGCCTGTTATCCCCGGGGTAGCTTTTATCCGTTGAGCGATGGCCCTTCCATGCGGAACCACCGGATCACTAAGCCCGTCTTTCGACCCTGCTCGACTTGTAGGTCTCGCAGTCAAGCTCCCTTATGCCTTTACACTCTGCGAATGATTTCCAACCATTCTGAGGGAACCTTTGGGCGCCTCCGTTACCTTTTAGGAGGCGACCGCCCCAGTCAAACTGTCCACCTGACACTGTCTCCCAAGCCGATCAGGCTTGCGGGTTAGAATTTCAGTACAACCAGGGTAGTATCCCAAGGGCGCCTCCAGGGAAGCTGGCGCTCCCCCTTCTACGGCTCCTACCTATCCTGTACAAGTTGCACCGAAATTCAATATCAGGTTACAGTAAAGCTCCACGGGGTCTTTCCGTCCTGTCGCGGGTAACCTGCATCTTCACAGGTACTATAATTTCACCGAGTCTCTCGTTGAGACAGTGCCCAGATCGTTACGCCTTTCGTGCGGGTCGGAACTTACCCGACAAGGAATTTCGCTACCTTAGGACCGTTATAGTTACGGCCGCCGTTTACTGGGGCTTCAATTCGGAGCTTCGCTTGCGCTAACTCCTCCTCTTAACCTTCCAGCACCGGGCAGGCGTCAGCCCCTATACTTCACCTTACGGTTTTGCAGAGACCTGTGTTTTTGCTAAACAGTCGCCTGGGCCTATTCACTGCGGCTCATCAGGGCTTGCACCCCAATGAGCACCCCTTCTCCCGAAGTTACGGGGTCATTTTGCCGAGTTCCTTAACGAGAGTTCTCTCGCTCACCTTAGGATTCTCTCCTCGACTACCTGTGTCGGTTTGCGGTACGGGCACCTCCCGCCTCGCTAGAGGCTTTTCTTGGCAGTGTGAAATCAGGAACTTCGCGCATAACGCGCTCCCCATCACAGCTCGGCGTATTAGGAAGCGGATTTGCCTACTTCCACGCCTTGCTGCTTGGACACGCTCGACCAACGGCGTGCATTCCCTATCCTCCTGCGTCCCCCCATCACTCAAACGGCGGGGAGGTGGTACAGGAATATCAACCTGTTGTCCATCGTCTACGCCTTTCGGCCTCGACTTAGGTCCCGACTAACCCTGAGCGGACGAGCCTTCCTCAGGAAACCTTAGTCATTCGGTGGATGGGATTCTCACCCATCTTTCGCTACTCATACCGGCATTCTCACTTCTAAGCGCTCCACCAGTCCTTCCGGTCTGACTTCGACGCACTTAGAACGCTCTCCTACCACTCGTGCAACGCACGAATCCACAGCTTCGGTGAATCGTTTAGCCCCGATACATTTTCGGCGCAGCGTCACTCGACCAGTGAGCTATTACGCACTCTTTAAATGATGGCTGCTTCTAAGCCAACATCCTGGTTGTCTAAGCAACGCCACATCCTTTTCCACTTAACGATTACTTTGGGACCTTAGCTGGTGGTCTGGGCTGTTTCCCTTTTGACCACGGATCTTATCACTCGTAGTCTGACTCCCGTGTATAAATAGCTGGCATTCGGAGTTTGTCTGAATTCGGTAACCCGAGGTGGGCCCCTAGTCCAAACAGTGCTCTACCTCCAGTATTCTTCACACGAGGCTAGCCCTAAAGCTATTTCGGAGAGAACCAGCTATCTCCAAGTTCGATTGGAATTTCTCCGCTACCCACACCTCATCCCCGCACTTTTCAACGTGCGTGGGTTCGGGCCTCCAGTGAGTGTTACCTCACCTTCACCCTGGACATGGGTAGATCACCTGGTTTCGGGTCTACGACCACGTACTCAAAACGCCCTATTCAGACTCGCTTTCGCTGCGGCTCCGCATTTTCTGCTTAACCTTGCACGTAATCGTAACTCGCCGGTTCATTCTACAAAAGGCACGCCATCACCCGTTAACGGGCTCTGACTACTTGTAGGCACACGGTTTCAGGTTCTCTTTCACTCCCCTCCCGGGGTGCTTTTCACCTTTCCCTCACGGTACTGGTTCACTATCGGTCACTAGGGAGTATTTAGCCTTGGGAGATGGTCCTCCCGGATTCCGACGGAATTTCACGTGTTCCGCCGTACTCAGGATCCACTCAGGAGAGGATGGATTTTCGACTACAGGGCTTTTACCTTCTCTGGCCGTCCTTTCCAGAACGGTTCATCTAATCCATCCTTTTGTAACTCCGTATAGAGTGTCCTACAACCCCAAGAGGCAAGCCTCTTGGTTTGGGCTGTTCCCGTTTCGCTCGCCGCTACTCAGGGAATCGATTTTTCTTTCTTCTCCTCCAGGTACTTAGATGTTTCAGTTCCCTGGGTGTGCCTTCTTAACGCTATGGATTCACGTTAAGATACTGTTCCATTACGAACAGTGGGTTCCCCCATTCGGAAATCTCCGGATCAAAGCTTACTTACAGCTCCCCGAAGCATATCGGTGTTAGTCCCGTCCTTCATCGGCTCCTAGTGCCAAGGCATCCACCGTGCGCCCTTAACAACTTAACCTTTACGGTTTTCGATACGCTGCGCAATACTTCGTCAATTTCGCTCGTTCGAATCCTCATGTACGCATATAGTACACTCCGGTTCTCACTCGCTCATTCCCTTGTCTTGCTTGCGTCTCGCAACCCTTACGGCTTTAATCCACGTCGCATTTACGTCGTGTTAGCCTAGTTGTTTGCGCTTTACAGTAAATTGCTTGCTTTCAATGTCGTTTATCCAGTTTTCAAAGAACAACACTATAACTTTGAAGGTCATAAACCTTCAAAACTGAACACAAAACGCTAATGCTTCCGTAAATATCCTTAGAAAGGAGGTGATCCAGCCGCACCTTCCGATACGGCTACCTTGTTACGACTTCACCCCAATCATCTGTCCCACCTTCGGCGGCTGGCTCCCGAAAGGGTTACCTCACCGACTTCGGGTGTTACAGACTCTCGTGGTGTGACGGGCGGTGTGTACAAGGCCCGGGAACGTATTCACCGCGGCATGCTGATCCGCGATTACTAGCGATTCCGGCTTCATGCAGGCGAGTTGCAGCCTGCAATCCGAACTGAGAACGGTTTTTTCGGATTGGCTCCGTCTCGCGACTTCGCGACCGTTTGTACCGTCCATTGTAGCACGTGTGTAGCCCAGGTCATAAGGGGCATGATGATTTGACGTCATCCCCACCTTCCTCCGTATTTGTACGGCAGTCTCCTTAGAGTGCCCAACTGAATGATGGCAACTAAGGACAAGGGTTGCGCTCGTTGCGGGACTTAACCCAACATCTCACGACACGAGCTGACGACAACCATGCACCACCTGTCACCGCTGTCCCCGAAGGGAAGGCTATGTCTCCATAGCGGTCAGCGGGATGTCAAGACCTGGTAAGGTTCTTCGCGTTGCTTCGAATTAAACCACATGCTCCACCGCTTGTGCGGGCCCCCGTCAATTCCTTTGAGTTTCAGTCTTGCGACCGTACTCCCCAGGCGGAGTGCTTAATGCGTTAGCTGCAGCACTAAGGGGTGGAAACCCCCTAACACTTAGCACTCATCGTTTACGGCGTGGACTACCAGGGTATCTAATCCTGTTTGCTCCCCACGCTTTCGCGCCTCAGCGTCAGTTACAGGCCAGGAAGCCGCCTTCGCCACTGGTGTTCCTCCATATCTCTACGCATTTCACCGCTACACATGGAATTCCGCTTCCCTCTCCTGCACTCAAGTCTCCCAGTTTCCAATGACCCTCCCCGGTTAAGCCGGGGGCTTTCACATCAGACTTAAGAAACCGCCTGCGCGCGCTTTACGCCCAATAATTCCGGACAACGCTTGCCACCTACGTATTACCGCGGCTGCTGGCACGTAGTTAGCCGTGGCTTTCTAGTAAGGTACCGTCAAGGTGCAGCCAGTTACTACTGCACTTGTTCTTCCCTTACAACAGAGCTTTACGATCCGAAGACCTTCTTCGCTCACGCGGCGTTGCTCCATCAGGCTTTCGCCCATTGTGGAAGATTCCCTACTGCTGCCTCCCGTAGGAGTCTGGGCCGTGTCTCAGTCCCAGTGTGGCCGATCACCCTCTCAGGTCGGCTACGCATCGTCGCCTTGGTAGGCCGTTACCCCACCAACAAGCTAATGCGCCGCGGGCCCATCCTATAGTGATAGCAGAACCATCTTTCAACATCAAAGCATGCACTTTGATGTGTTATCCGGTATTAGCACGCGTTTCCGCGAGTTATCCCAGTCTATAGGGCAGGTTACCCACGTGTTACTCACCCGTCCGCCGCTAACCTCATGAAAGCTAGGCTTTCAATTGGTTCGCTCGACTTGCATGTATTAGGCACGCCGCCAGCGTTCGTCCTGAGCCAGGATCAAACTCTCCATAAAAGAAAATTTGATTTGCTCAAAAATTGAATGTCCGAATCTAGTTTGTCAACGAGGGTTAACAAACTAGATAATTTATTGCATTAACGTTTTGTTGTTCAGTTTTCAAGGTTCATTTGACATATTTCGCTGTCTTTCGACGACTTTTATATATTAACATCTTTCATTCATGAAAGTCAACACTTTTTCATAAGTTTTTTTTAGGAACCATTTTTACTAAACAAAATCCTATAAAAAGGGGACAAACTGATGTTTCGTAAAATGATATTGGCACTATTTATAGTAATAGTGATTTCCTTTTTAATTTATCCTCAGAAAAGTTCGATTGTTTCCGTTTTTCGAATGACCCATGAACCGCTAGTTATATCTAAGGGTAATTATGGACAATCATTAATAGTGGAAATTTCTTTTACTCACGAAGGATTGCCTGAATGGTTGGAATCACTTCATGCTCCTTATCCTATATTAATGCTGGATGCAAAATGGATTGAACGTTCTCCAAAGCTAGTAGAGTTAATTCAGAAAAAAAACATTTCCACTGGCTTACTCGGAGGTTATGGTAAAGAAGAATATAGCATAAAAACTTTTAATAAAGAAGTGGAGATTTATAAAAAATATTTTAATCAGAAGCCTCTATGGTTTATGACGAAGGATTATGAATTTCCTGGAGAGTTGAAACAAGCTGCCTTTCACGAAGAAATCAATTTATTATCACCATCTCACATTTATGAAGAAGGTAACCACTATCATGATGTAAAAGGTGCTATCATTAGTTTACAACTAGATGAACAATCAAACCCTAATTTCAAAAATATTTCAAAATTTATTCAGCAACATAAATTCATTTCATTAGAAGAAAACATTTTCGGTTACTCCATTAAATCGACAAAAATGCCATGAAAATAATTAATAACATTACATCCTCATTACATCCAACAGAAAAAATATTAAATAAAAATTGAGGGCATCCGACTTGTGTAGTTGGATGCCCTTAATTATTTTCTAAATATCATTACTTACCAACATTCTTCTGCTTTCTTGTTTTTTTGCGCTCATCTAATTTTTTTCGATCTTCATTGGATTTTTGATTGTATTTTGGCAAAGCTAATAATTGATAAGCGTTTACTGCAATTAGAGGGAATAATAATAGGGCTATATATGTATCAATATTGCCCTTACGCCCCATCAACGGAATAATCCACTCTAAACAAGTAATAACAATCATAAAGAACAAAGATGAAATTAAAATATGTTTTTTTCCAGTTAATTGAACTTTTTTTATAGCAGTTGCAATAGCACTAGAGATTAGAAAAATTAATAGTCCTCCATAGAAGAGCCAATCTTTCGCGCTCTCGGCAACCGGAGCAAAACGGAAAATAATTAAATCTCCGACAACCACGATCATCAAAAGAACTTGTACCCAATTCCATAAAGTTAATGTTTTAAAAACACCGACTCCAATTTGATGAATTGTTAAATATGCAAAGAAGCCTGCTTGGGCAATTACGCTCATTGTAAAACCTAAAAAAATCATCCATACAAATGCGGCAAAAAACTCTACTATTTCTCCTGCGGCTAAATATGAACTAAAAAAATTCCATCGAATGATGATGCCTGCCACTCCTGTGACAACACCGCCAATTAACATACACATTGAGAAAAATTTTATCCAATTTCGTATTGTCACGACACAATGCTCCCTTTATTTTTTTCAATCTCTTCATTATTTTATCAATGGTTTTTTAAAAAAGCTATCGAAGTTATAAACATGTACATATTATGAAAAGAATTGTGAAGAATAAATAAAAAGAGAGCCTTTATATAGAAAGGACTGAGAAAGTTGAAAAATCCCCTGTTTAATCGATTATTGATCCTATTCTTCATGTTGATATTGCTCGCGAGTTGTTCCGATTCACCGAATGCCCAACCGTCTTATGAAGAAGTAAAGAAAATTGTCGTCGATGCTATTCAAACAGAAGATGGAAAAAAAGCAATTAGACAATTATTGGAAGATCCTAGTTTTAGGGAGTTAGTTATTTTAGAACACGATGAAGTGGAAACATCAATCAATAATTCATTATTGTCAGAGCAGGCCCAAGAATTTTGGAAAAAAACCTTTGAGGATCCAAAATTTAAGGAATCAATGGCTAAAAGCATGAAAGAACAGCAAACTGAAATTATGAAGCAATTAATAAAAGACGCCTCTTTTCAAGAAGACTTAATTGCATTTTTTGGACAACCTGAAATGAAAAAAGAATTAGAATCCATCTTAAAAAGTGCAGAATTAAGGAAAGAAATTGAAAAAGTTGTAATGGAGACAATTGAAAATCCGTTGCTGCAAACAAAATGGCAAGAGTTAATTAAAAAGAGCGGTGAATCTGGCGGTTCACAAGAAAAAGGTAAAGGAAGTAGTGGTGGGGGGCAAGATGAGCCAGGTCAAGACCAAGGTGGCAGCAGTTAATTATTTAATAAGAAAAAGAAATTGCGATTATATACTCGCTACTCAAAATTTTAGAGGTTGGGACGTAACTAATAAAGTGAACGAGCTGCAAAAAGATTTTTTGTAAAAAATTGATTGGAGTGACGGGGCGAGTGCTCCTGTCGCGCACGCTTAGTCGCAAAGCAAAGCTTTCCTGCGACGAGCCCTCTCAAGACCCCGCAGGAGCGAATGATTGAATCAGAGGAGGCTCGAGCCCAATGTCATCAACTTAACGTTACATTTAATGGAAAATAATATTTAATTTAACTTTTATAAAATTAGGTAATAAGCCTCTTGTAATTTTAAAAAGGCCACCAAAAATCGTTTTAGAATCCAATTTTTGGTTAATAAAACGAGGATGGTGGTTTTTTTGAAAACAAAAAGTACTTTTTTAGGGGCGATTGAGATTACTCGAAAGTTGCTGAATGATGTGATGTTTATGCTTGAATCTCGGACAAAAGAAACGTATTTTACACGAAAAGAAAAGAAGTTAAATTTTAAAAATACTATTCTATTTAGCTTAAACTTTGTTAAAAAGAGCCTCCAAATTGAACTTGACGACTTTTTCGACAAATTTAATTTATCAGAAATTAGTATTTCCAAACAAGGCTATTCAGCCGCACGAAAAAAGATTTCTCCTCTCGCTTTTGTAAAACTTACAAAAGCGATTGTGAATTGGTATTATGAAGAAAATTCCTTTAAAACTTATCGTGGATTTAGACTTTGCGCAATCGATGGAAGTGTGCTCCAAATCCCTGATACTGAGGAGCTTCGAAATTATTTTGGGTATGGAAAAAATCATAAGACAAGTTATGCAAGAGCTAGTGCCTCTTGTATTTACGATCTTGAGAATGGAATCATTATTACTTCTAGAATCAATCCATATAAGGTAGCTGAGCGAGATAGTGCAAAGGATATGATTGAAGAACTCGTACAAATTGGATTAAAAAATGATCTTTTTTTATTTGATCGAGGGTATCCATCGAGAGATTTTATTGCCTATTTAGATGCCCTTGGTATCAAATATGTGATGCGATGTCAAAAAAATACGATAAAGGAAATTGTCGAAGCGAAAGATGCTGATCAAAACATTCATATAATACATAGGAAACAAGTGATTACTGCTCGTGTAGTTAGATTCCCACTGGATTCTGGCACGGAAGAAATACTTGTCACAAATTTAACCGAGGAAGAGTTTGGTATCTCTGAGTTTAAATCTCTTTATTTTAAACGCTGGGGAATTGAAACAGAATATAATGATGTGAAAAATAAAATCGAAATAGAAAATTTCACGGGTAGTTCGAAAATCGCAATTGAACAAGATTTCTATGCATCAATATATTTATCGAATATGGTCAGTTTATTGAGAAATGATGCCAATGAAACAATTAATGAGGAGAGTAAGAAAAAAAGACGAAAACATGATTATCAAGTAAACACAAATATCTTAATAGGAAAATTAAAAGATAGGATGGTTCACTTATTATTAGAAGATTGTCCAATCAAAAGAGAGAGAATGTTTACAAAAATCATGAAAGTGATTATAAGAAATAAGACACCTATTCGATCTGGGAGAAGCTACCCACGAAGGAATGGTCTGTCCTCAACAAAGTATCCCCTAAACCAAAAAAGGTGTCTATAAACAATACATAGGATAAATATAACCTATTTGTTTATTAAATGTAAATAAATTAGGGGCTTAAAAAAATAAAAATTTAAGCCCCGGGCATCCTATTGCCTTTTTTAGCCGATTTTAGAAAATTATCAACACTTTGTAGGTTGAATAGTATTTTTAAAAGTAGACAGCCAGATGGTTGCCTACTAACTGTAAATTATTGGTTGTATAAGTTTCTGACATTGGGCTCGAGCCGGGCCCGCGGAAAGCGTCCCCGGAACGGAAATCAATTTTCTTCAATTATCTATCAAAAAAACACCATTTTCTCACGGGAGAAAATGGTGTTTTTTTATCTTTTGTCCCTGCCTCTTTTACTATCCTACTCCAATTTATTAATAACTTTTTGAGCTATATCTAAATAGATTTTTCCTGTTGGATGGTTTTCTTCATAGATTGATGGAGCGAAATCCTCGTTATCCCAGTCAGGTTGTCCAAGCGGAATTTGTCCTAATAAGTCTGTGCGCAATTCTTCAGCAAGCTTTTGTCCTCCGCCTTTACCAAAAACATATTCTCGCTCACCAGTTTTCGACTCATACCAAGCCATATTTTCAATAACACCAAGAACTTCATGGTTAGTTTGAACGGCCATTGCACCAGCACGTGCTGCAACAAATGCTGCTGTTGGATGTGGTGTTGTGACGATAATTTCTTTGGATGTAGGCAACGCTTGGTGAACATCCAATGCTACGTCTCCAGTACCTGGTGGTAAATCTAATAATAGATAGTCAATATCTCCCCATTCTACATCACGGAAGAATTGATCTAATACTTTACCAAGCATTGGACCACGCCAAATAATCGGTGCATTGTTCTCCACGAAAAATCCCATGGATATGACTTTTACCCCTTTACGTTCCACAGGATAAATTCGATCATTTTTTACAATCGGCATTTCCTCAATTCCCATCATATCTGGGACACTGAACCCATAAATGTCCGCATCAATTAAGCCCACTTTTTTCCCTAAACGAGCTAAAGAAACAGCTAAATTTACTGATACTGTGGACTTACCTACACCACCTTTTCCTGATGCAATGGCAATCACTTTTACTGTAGATAATGGTGATAAAATATCTCGGGACTCGGCTTCATTTGCTTTTCCACGGAAACGTTCAAGAACTTCCGTTGGCAACTCTTCGAATCGAATTCCTACAGTTGAAGCACCGGCTTCTTTTAATTTTTCAACAATTTTCATTTGCAATTGTAATTGTTCTGGGGTATTCGTTTTAGCAATCGCAACTTTTACACTCACATGATTTTTTTCTTCTTTTATTGATACATTGACAATACCGTTTGTTTCTTCAAGCGTTCTATGTAAAAACGGGTCTTGTAGTTGTCCTAAAATTTCACGGACTTGTTGTTCATTGATCACGATAAACACTCCCCTATATTAGCTTCCGATTGATAGTATAAGTATAACATACCAAGTGTTTAATCATAGCGATATTGCTTATTCAATCTCCAAATTTACATAATTTTCAATTCCGTTAACAATTGCATCTGCCATTTTGTCTTGATACTTTTCATCTGCCAATAAACTTCTTTCCTCAGGATTGCTTAAGAATCCAGTTTCCACCAAAACCGCAGGAACTTCGGTTTTTTTCAGTAGATAAATTTGTTTGATTGCCAAAGCCTCTCGATCTGTATTTTGTAACTTTTCTCTTATTGAAGATTGAATGGCTTTAGCTAGCAGCTCACTGTTTGGGTGCCCTTCTTTATGATAAAATACTTGAGCGCCTCGCCACTTTTCTTCTGGGATAGCATTTGCATGAATCGTAATGAAAATATCGGGCTCATTTTCTTTTACAATTTTTTCTCTTAAGAAAATATCTTGTTTTTTCCTTTCTCTTAATGTAGAGAACTCTTCACTTGGTGCGTGTTCCGAAAGAACATCGCCATCTGAAGTTCTTGTCATCACAACTTCCGCACCCATTCGTTTTAATTTTTGTTCAACCTTTTTTGCAATTGCTAACGTAATATCTTTTTCAATAACATTTTCTGCCGATGCTCCTCCATCAATCCCACCATGGCCCGCATCAACGACGATTTTAACTCCTCCTAATGGTTCAGGAAGGAAAAATCGATTGTCCGATGCGCTTGTCTCATACATAACCACTAAAAAACAGCAGAGCAAAATGACAATTAGTGCAATCCATCGTTTCAAATCTACTACACCGCCTTTTGCAACCTTTTGCACTACTATACGCTGAAAGGAAGGCTTGTATGCGTAAAGAATTTCTATAAAAAGTTGATTATTTTTATTACCCAACTTGCTTGTTAAAAGACTTTGTTCATCCTAATCTTTGTTTCAGTCATCTTAAAATTCAAATGATTATTAAGAAACGAATAGATTTAAAATGATTCCTGAAAGACACAAACTGTATACTTTACTAAACTCAAATATTTTATTCATGTATCCGAAATTTGATGATGATAGAAAAAAACTGCCCCCTATGCTTTGTAAACATTAGTGGGACAGTTTACTGCTAAATTTCTGCTTGATGATATTGTTTTTGCAATTGGGCATAAAATCCATCTAAGGACATTAAGGAATTATGATTTCCTTGCTCGATTATTTCTCCATCTTTTATGACTAAGATTCGATCTGCATTTTCGATTGTTTTTAAACGGTGGGCAATGACGAAACTCGTGCGGCCTTGCATTAAATTGTTTAATCCTTTTTGAATATGCACTTCTGTCATTGTATCAACACTTGAAGTGGCTTCATCCAAAATTAGAATATCCGGATCTTTTAAAATAGCTCGTGCAATCGCAATCAGTTGTCTTTGCCCTTGACTTAAGTTTTTACCACCTGATTCAAGCAATGTATCATACTGCTCCGGCAAATATTTTATGAAGGAATGGGCATAGGCGATTTTTGCTGCCATTTCTACTTCCTCATCGGTAGCATCTAGTTTTCCATATCGGATGTTTTCTCTTACCGTTCCTGAGAATAAATACGTATCTTGCAATACAACACCTATTGAATCTCGTAAATGTTCCATTGAGTAAGATTGAATATTTTCACCATCTATTAAAATTTCACCTTCAGTTACATCATAAAAACGGCTTAATAACTGTACGATGGTTGTCTTCCCTGAACCAGTTGGGCCAACAAGAGCAACAATTTCACCAGCATTCGCTTGAAACGAAATGTTTTTTAGCACCGGCTTATCTTTTACATAATAAAAACTGACATTTCGAAATTCAACATTTCCTTCTAGAGATCGTCTAGGCAGAGAATGAGGTGAATCCATTAATTCAGTTCGTTCATCTAGTACTTCAAATACCCTCTCCGCTCCAGCAATTGCAGATTGAAAAGTATTTAATAAGTTTGAAAGTTGGTTAATTGGGCGGAAAAACTGTCTTGCATATGTTAAAAATGACGTTATAACACCTACCGTAACGAGAGAATTGGCCGTCATAATAGCACCAACTCCAACAATTAAACCTGATCCGAGGTTATTGATAAAGTTATTCGTTGGTCCTAACAAACCAGATACTATTTCTGATTGCATTGCAGAATAACGCAACTTCTCATTCGCTTCTTTAAATTGTTGAATAGTTTGTTGTTCTTTTCCGAAGAGCGTCACAACTTCCGAATTAGAAATCGTTTCTTCAATAAATCCATTTAAATTGCCTAAATCTCGTTGTCTATTTCGATAATTCATGCTACTACGTTTCACAACCTGTTTTGTAGCCCAAACAATTAACGGAACGACCAAAAGGGTAACAATGGCTAATATCCAATTTAAATACACCATCGCAATGGCGGTACCTACAAGAGATAATACAGACGATACGATTTGAATGACGCTTTGTGAAAGAGCGAAATTCAAATTGTCGATATCGTTCGTCATGCGGCTCAACAAATCGCCTTGCTGTTTTTGATCGAAAAACGAAATCGGCAATGATTGCATTCTCTCAAACAGTTCGATTCTCAAATTTTGAATTGTTTTTAAAGATGCTCGAATCATGACAAAAGTTTGCAACCAAGTTAATAAGGATGATGCGATAAAAATTGCTGCAAGTAACATTCCCATCCGAATAGTTCCTTCAATGTCGAGGGGAAGAATATAGTTATCTATAATAACACCAATCATCAAAGGCCCTAAAATATTTAACACCGATGTAATCAGCACAAGAATAATAACAAAATTGATGCTGAGTCTTTGTTTCTTTAAATAACTCCAAATCCTTTTAATTGTAGCCTTTTGATTTTTAGCCTTTGCTGCTGGACCACGGCCTCGACCACTCCCTCTACCAGTAAGGGATTCTTGTAGCCTATTCATCAATCGCACCTCCCCTTTCAACTTGAGTTGCTACAATCTCTTTATAATGCTCGCTCATTTTCAGTAATTCTTCGTGGGTTCCTTGGACAACAATTCGACCGTCTTCTAGCACAAGAATCAAATCTGCGTGTTTAATAGAAGAAATTTTTGATGATACGATAAATTTCGTACTGTCTTTAAGAGCTTCTTTCATGTTTCGCTGGATAATCTTTTCAGTGATGCTATCTACCGCTGATGTTGTATCATCTAATATTAAAATTTTTGGTTTTCTTATAATTGCACGACTCATTGCCAAACGTTGCTTTTGCCCACCGGATAAGTTCGTAGCTCCCTGCGTTAATTCATGTTGTTCTTTATGATCCAATTTTTCCACAAACTCAAAGGCGTTTGATGCAAAGAGCGCTTCTTGAATGTCTTCTTTAGTTGCGTCAATTTTCCCATACTTTAAGTTTTCTTCAATCGTTGTTGAAAACAATGTTGCCTTTTGTGGGGCAAAAGCCATAGCATTTCTTAACATGTCAATGTCATATTGCTGTATTGGAATGTTATCAATGTAAATAGTTCCTTCATCGACATCCATGAGTCGACCGATCAATTTGATTAATGTCGATTTTCCACTGCCTGTCATACCGATAATCCCTACTGTACTGCCGGCTTTCGCTTCAAAGGAAATCTCTTTCAACACCGGTTCAACGTGTTTGTTATAAGAAAAACTAACCTTGTCAAATTTCACATTTCCTTGAATTTCTTTTTTCACTGGGTTTTCAACATTCGTAATATCAGGCTGCTCTTCCAATACGACAACGACACGTTCTGCACTTGGTATAGCCCGCGCAATTTGAATCAGTACGTTGCTGGAACTCATAAGGCCGTTCAAAATCATCATCAAATAGTTGATGAATGCAACAATTACCCCAATTTCAATAGCTCCTGCATCGACTTTCACGACACCAAGCATAAGTGCAAGTACAATTCCGATGTTGACAACAAATTGGGTAATCGGCATTAAGGCAGCTACTACTTGATCTGCCGTCATATTGCGTTTCGTTAATTGATGATTGACAGTTGCAAATTGCTTCATTTGATATCGCATACGGTTAAATGCTTTAATGACACGAATCCCCGCCAAACTCTCCTGCACACGTGTATTCACTTGATCGATTGATTCCTGCACCTTTCGAAACAGCTTAATCGATAATTGAATAAAAATATATAAACTGATGATTAATACAGGCACCACAAAAAACAGTACTGGAAATAAATCTCTTGCCGTAAAAAATACGACAATGACCGCCCCAACAAACATAAAAGGCCCGCGAACGAATATTTTTAATAACATGTTTAAGGCCCTTTGCAACCTTTCGATATCATTTGTTAAGTTGGTAATCAATTTTCCTAAAGTGAACTTGTCCTTATTGCTATTCGCAAAATATGTAATAGTTTCATATAAATCCGCTCGAACATCAGATGCAAAGTTTACCGCCGCTTTCGAACTGAAATATGTACAACCTGCACCTCCAAGCCATCCTATCATTGCACACAAAATCATTGCAGCAAACATCATAATGATATACTGTGTATCATTCGTTGCAATTCCTTTATCGATTATTTTCTGCATAATCGTTGGCTGAATTAAATCCATCGCTACTTCCAACACCATAAGTATCGGCGCTAAAATCGCAAAATGCTTATAGGGCTTTAAATATTTTGAAAGCTTTAACGCTGCACGCATTTTGTTACTCCTTTTCTTTATTACCATCGTTTAATTTTTGTATACAATTGTATACTAACCGTCAAGTTGATACCCTTACATTTCCAACTATAACTGAATAGATTCCATAATATTTCACCACTAAAATAATCATTTAGGCAATGGAAGTTTTCAAAAAACTTGACTAAAGTTTCATTTCATTTTAGATTATTTAAAAAGTATATCTATGTAATTAGGTGCCCTTTTTAGGGAGAATAGGGAATAAAGTGAGAATCTTTAGCGGACCCACCACTGTATCGGGGAGCAATATAGAAAATGCCACTGGGAAACTGGGAAGGCCTATATTTGCGATGAACCTAAGCCAGGAGACCTGCCTAATTACTTGAAAACATACAGTACGATGGTAAAGTCTGTAGTTTATTTGGCATGCCAATAAACTGCAGACTTTTCTTATTTCAATAATCAATGGAGGAGATTCAATTGGAACTATTGCAATCGACATTACAAAACATTAAACAACTTAATAAAGAAGTGATGGAAAAAGCAAGAGAAAGAGTAGATGCTCTTTGTAAACCGCCAGGCAGTTTAGGAAAATTAGAACAAATCGCGATACAACTTGCTGGAATATCTGAGAAACTAGAGCTTGATGTATCCAATAAAGCGGTTATTTCATTAGCTGCGGATCACGGAGTATATGAAGAAAATGTTTCAAATAACCCCCAATTTGTAACGGTAATGCAGGCAATTGGCTTTGCTAAAGGGTTTACAGGAGTATGTGCTATTGCAAAAGCAGTAGGTGCAAAAGTCGTTCCAGTAGATATTGGCATTAAAGAAGATTTACCAAAAGATTCTGGAGTCATCGTCAAAAAAGTGAAATACGGAACGGATAATATGGCTAAGGGACCAGCAATGTCACGACAAGAAGCGATTCAAGCGATTGAAGTAGGTATTGAAATTGCCGATGAACAAGTGAAACAAGGTATCCATGTTTTAGCAACTGGAGAAATGGGAATTTGTAATACCACTCCAAGTAGTGCTGTCCTATCAGCATTCTGTGGTTGTGACCCGGCTATTGTAACAGGTATGGGAGCTGGGGTAGATAGTCTTCAACATAAGATTGACGTCATTCGAAGATCTCTTGACATAAATACGCCAAATCCAAATGACCCAATTGATGTGTTAGCGAAAGTTGGCGGTTTGGAATTAGGGGGAATGGCAGGCGTAGTCCTAGGTGCTGCAGCAAATCGTGTTCCTGTAGTAGTGGACGGTTTTATTTCCACAGTTTCTGCACTTATTGCTTATAAATTAGAACCGAAAGTGAAGGATTACATTATTCCATCCCATCTGTCAGAAGAGCCTGGAGCAAAAATTGTAAACGAGTTATTAGGGTTAGAGCCTATGTTGAATATGAATATGCGATTAGGCGAAGGTTCAGGAGCAGCCCTTGCTTTTCCTATTCTTGATGCCGCATGTTCTATGATGAACACCATGACTACTTTAGAAGAATCCCATCAATATATGCTAAAAATCATGGGGAGTCAAACAGTTTAAAAGATAGAGGTTGGGACAAATCTAAAAAAACATCATTTTCTCCTTGGAGAAAATGATGTTTTTTTGATATGTTATTAAAATTGATTTCCGTTCCGGGGACGCTTTCCGCGGGCCCGGCTCGAGCCTCCTCGGAGCTCATCGTTTCGCTCCTGCGGTGTCTCGAGAGGGCTCGTCGCAGGAAAGCTTTGAATTTACTTCCTTGAGCTTGCTCCGCTTTGCGACTAAGCGTGCGCGACAGGAGCACTCGCCCGTCACTTCAATCAATTTTTCGTTAGTTCAATTTTTTATCAAAACTATTTCAACTCCCCCTTTCATTTTTTGTTTATGTCCCCGCCTCCTTTATTATCATAAAGAAACTCTTTCAATTAATTCCTTTGAATTGTTTTTCGGAGAATTTACTAGATTAGATACTGGATAGGCAGTTAACCACTCTGAAGGGCAAGGTTTAAGCAGCGATTTTAATTTCTCTCGCCCCTTTAAATGAGGGTCTAACCATTCTTTTTGCTGTTCCTTATTTAAAATGACCGGCATTCGGTCATGGATTGGGGCCATTAATTCATTTGCCTTCGTTGTTAAGATCGTACACGTATGAATCTTTTCTCCCTCTTGACTCCGCCATGTATTCCATAATCCCGCAACTGCAAATACTGCGTCATCTTTCCTCTTTATTCGCATTGGGACTTTCGAATTTCCTTCCCTTTTCCATTCGTAAAAGGAGTCCATCGGGATAATACATCTCCGTTCATAAAATGATTTTTTAAAACTTGGTTTCTCGTCGACAGTTTCAGAACGAGCATTGATCATTTTCGATGCTATCTTTTCATCTTTTGCCCACGAAGGAAGGAATCCCCATTTTAAGAACCCCATACGATTTTTATCTCCATCATTAATGATTGCTACAATTTGTTGACTTGGAGCAATATTATAACTTTCCTTATATAACTCCTCGGAAAAAGCCTCTGCTACATCAAATTCTTCAATCAACTGATGATACGAGCAAAACAACGTAAATCGACCGCACATAGCCATCCCCCAAAAAATTAAAGTTTCCATTATAAGTATTTTCTACTTCATTTCATCATAAAAAAACAGTATGATAAAAATACAGTATGGAAAGCAATATCCGAACTTTCAATTACTGTAATAAAGGAGCAAAGCATATGAAATTAAGAGTATCTGCAGTTCAATATCATTTACACACGATTCAATCATTCGAAGATTTTGCCATGCAATGTGAACACTACATCAAAACCGCTTTGGAATTTGATTCGGATTTTATCGTGTTTCCAGAATTTTTAACAACTCAATTACTTTCTTTCAAAAAACAAAATGGTTCAAATCAAACAATCCATGATTTACCTAGTTATACAGAACAATATGAAGATTTATTTCTTAAATTAGCTAAAAAATACAATATCCATATTATCGGCGGAACACATGTAGTAGAAGTTAACAATCAACTACGAAATACCGCATTTTTCTTTGACCCTGAAGGCCGCATTATGCGACAAGAAAAGCTGCATATCACGCCAGTTGAAATCAGCGCTTGGAATATGGCAAAAGGAGAAGAATTAAAAATTTTTGACACCAAATATGGAAAGATTGCGATTTTAACTTGTTACGATATTGAATTTCCTGAAATTGTACGTATAGCGAAAGCGCGAGGAGCCGATATCATTTTTTGTCCTTCCTGTACCGATAACCAACACGGGTATTATCGTGTTCGATATACAAGTCATGCTCGGGCAATAGAAAATCAAGTATATGTCGTTCTATCTGGAACAGTAGGTTCACTTCCGACTGTTGACTTTATGAGATCGAACTTTAGTCAAGCAGCTATTATCACTCCTAATGATATTCCTTTCCCTCCAAAAGGGGTTTTAGCAGAAGGAGAAGTCAATCAAGATATGATTATTACCGCTGATTTAGATTTAAACCTTCTCTATGAAGTAAGGAACCATGGTTCAGTAACAACATGGAAAGATCGTAGAACCGATTTATATACGGATTGGTAGTGGAGGTGAATCCATGTACAGGAGCGAACAGTTTATTTTTATCGGACAAAAAGCCGTTCCTATCGTCATTCGTAATTATAGAAAAGAAGATTTTATACAGCTAATCGACCTTCAAGTTGAATCTTTCCCTCCACCATTTCCACAAGAACTATTGTGGAATGAAAAACAATTAAAAAATCATATTAATATTTTTCCCGAAGGTGCTATATGTGTTGAAATTGATGGAAAACTAGCTAGTTCCTTAACAAGTCTCTGTGTACAATTTGACCCTGCCAAACCAAAACATTCTTGGGCAGAAATAACCGACAATGGTTATATTACAAATCATGATGCAAATGGAAATACTTTATACATTGTCGATATTTGTGTTCGACCAAGCTTTCGTTCATTAGGCCTTGGTAAACTCATGATGCAGACAATGTATCATATTGTAATCGAAAAGAAACTAGATCGCCTTTTAGGTGGTGGAAGAATACCGGGCTATAGCAAATATGCGGATAAGATGAGTGTGGAAGAGTATTTAGAGGCGGTCATCAACGGAACATTACAAGATCCCGTTATCACTTTTCTGTTAAGTTGCGGGCGTGTCCCTATTGCGATTGTTGAAAACTATTTAGAAGATGAAGAATCCTGTAATTATGGAGTGTTAATGGAGTGGAAAAATCCGTTTAAAAAGTGAGCAATAATGGGGCTCTCAAGGAATCATGACTGTGAGCAGCCCCATGTTTTTCCAATCTTTTCGATTTAATCGATAGCTGATAGCGAAATGCGATATAATTTATCATCATTTCTTTCTGGGTTTCCACGACCGTCTGTATTATTGGTGATAAAGTACAAGTTATTCTCCTCAATTAAGACATCACGAATTCTACCAAGTCCATTAACGATTTTTCTATTTGCACCAGTATTTAAGTTAAATTCCAATACAGCACTACCCCTTAAAGCGGCAACGTAAAGCTTGTTATCAAAATAGGCAATTCCGGAAGGAGCCCACGTATTGTCTGAGCCTGATGTAAAGAGAGGAGCAACCATATTTTCTTTTTCTCTAGTTCCTTCAATCTCTGGCCAACCATAGTTTTTACCAGGTTCAATACGGTTTATTTCATCATTCGCATTATTGCCATGTTCACTTGCATACATCGTTCCATCTGGTGCCCATGTTAAACCTTGAGGATTTCGATGTCCAAAACTATATACGTAAGAGTTAGGAAAAGGATTATCGGATGGAATCGATCCATCTAAGTTAAGTCTGAGAATTTTTCCACCTAATGAGTTAACATCTTGAGCGCTATCAGACTGTAATGCATCGCCAGTTGTTGCATAAAGTTTACCATCTGGGCCAATTTTAAGTCGACCTCCATGATGAACCCGTCCACTTGGAATTTGATCTAGTAGTACTTCCTCTTCTCTCCAAGTATCATTTTCTAGCTTTAAGCGAACAATGCGATTAAATTGACCTGTATCATCTTCGTAAGTGTAATATCCGTAAGCCTGATTTGATTCGACAAAGTCTGGTGCTAAGACAAATCCTAAAAAACCAGCTTCCGATGCCGTTGAAAGAGGTTTTTCGAGTTGTACTTGCTGTCTTTCCACTTGTCCGTTTTCTACTTTTACAATATTTCCGCCACGCTCAGAAAGGTAGAATGTATTCCCTATTTTGTTGATGGACCACGGAATAAGAAGATCAGTTGCTATGATTTCTATTTGTTGGCTTGCTGTAGTTTCAGTCTTTTGTTCATTTGCTTTCGGTGGTTGTTTAGGTGAACAACCAGTTAAGACTAAAGCAATTATTAAAAAAGGAATATAAATCTTCATGTCCGTCCCCCTTGAGTTTTTTCTATCATTAACTTTAACCATTTTTTGATACACTAATCCTTTAAGATGAATCTTAATAGCTATAATTGAATGATTGCAACCAAACAAAAAATCCTACTCTCTATGAGCAGGATTTACTTATTATCTAATAATGGATCTTTCTTTTGATCATATGAAGGATAAATATGAGGATGTAAGATAGAACCTAATTTCACTAAACCTTGTGCGAGTTTTAGTGAAGGACGGCAAAATAAAGATTCTTCTAAAATATATAATTCATTGATTTGAATTGCTTTTATCTCATGTACACCTGGTCTTTTTAATATTACTTTTGGATTGACTCTTTTCGTTTCAACTCCTACCCAAGCCACACAAAATACGTCTGGATTTCTGCTTTTCACTTCTTCCCAATCTGTTTGGACACTTGATTTGTGTATATCTTGGAAAATATTTCGCCCTCCAGCAAGCTCACACATTTCGGTTAACCAATTCGTTGCACCAGGGGTAAAAATCGGTTTTGCCCACCATTCGAAGTAAACGGTTTTTGGATTATCAACTTGTTCTGATAAACTGCGATATTGTTCAAGCAAATGAATATATTGATCGTACAATTCCTTGGCCTTGTCCTTTGTGTTTGTTGCATTGCCAACGAATAATAAACTTTCTCCCACTTCCGTTAATGTGTTTGGATTAGGTACTATACAATATGGAATATTCCGTTTTTCCAGCCTTTCAATATTCTTTTCCATGCCCGGTACTGAGAGGGATGCCAATACTAAATCAGGCTGCAATGCTTCTACTTTATCTATATCAATATCTAAATCAGGACCTAATCTCGGCAATTGATGAATATCTTCTGGCCAGTCGGAGTAGTCATCTACTCCAACAAGTGAAGGTGTCAAACCTAAATAACCTACTAGCTCTGTATTGCTTGGACAAATGGAGATTAATCTCACCATACTCCCCCTTTATTGAAAGTATTCAATTGTTCAATCAAACAACAACTTTTTCTTTTTGATATACTTGTTTTACAGCAAGTTGTACCATCTCTCGCAAAGTTGCCTCGACAGCTCTTTGCGTTACTGACTTATCACCTTTTTGCGTAACCGCTAAATAGAGAGCCTCATTTGTTTCATTAGCTTCATCCATTCCAAATTGTTGCATTGCTTTCATTTTTTCTTTTGTTGCAATAAGCAAACTATTAACTAAAGCTCCCTCGTTAAAATGTCCATCCATAAAAACCATCATATTGAATCCGCGAATTTTTTCATTCATTTTCGTAGGTGTAACGATGATGAGAATTTTTGTATCCTCAATTTCTCTCTCAACTTCAACGACATCACCTATGTTCCCTTCAACAATTGTTGCAACCGTTTGTTCGGGAGTAATAGAATATTGTTCCATGATGGTTTGTATTTCTTCCTCTGGGGGAATTGTGGAATATTGTTTACACGAAAAGATGCAATAATCTTTTATCCACTGTATACCATTTCCTACCATTCCATTTGATATCGTTCGTAGTGGTTTTTGAAATTGAACATGAACAAATTGTTCATTGTTGTTTATTTTATAATTTCCCTTAAAGAACGTAGAATGTGTTGAATTCGGTAAACTTGGTGCTAGTAATAGTTGCGGTTTAGGGACTGTTGGATGCGGTTGGACATGGATTTGTACTTGATATATTTTATTTAAAGTATCTACTTCCTTTAGTAAGCTTGCATCCCCAACTTCTAATAAACTACCGTTGTACAGCAGTGCGAATCGGTCTGCATAAAGCGATGCCACATTTAAATCGTGTAAAATTGAAAAAATCGTTAATCCTTTTTCTTCTTGTCTCTTTTTTAATAAATCTAATAGTTGAAAGGTATGTTTTATATCTAAATGATTTGTAGGCTCATCTAACAGTAGTAGCTCCGGTTCTTGAGCCAACGCTTTTGCTAATAGCACCCGTTGCTTTTCACCGCCGCTAATCTTTCGAAATTGAGTATGCCTAAATTCGGTTACTTTCGTTAGTTCCATTACTTCTTCAATTATATGCCAATCTTTTTTTGATAAATTTTTCAATATTCCTTTTTGATGAGGGTATCGCCCAAGACTGACGATTTCTTCAACTGTATAGTCAAAAGAAACAGAAGTTTCTTGGGAAAGAACTGCGATTTTCTTTGCTTTTTCTAATTTTGAATAAGATGAGAGATCCTTACCCGATAACAATACTTTCCCCTTTTGAATAGGCAACTGACCGGTAATTAATTTAAAGAGCGTTGTTTTTCCGCTTCCATTTGGGCCGAGAAGGGCAAAAAAATCACCATTTTGTACTTCTATATCAATATTTCTTAGGATTGGGTTATTGCTATATCCACCCGTCACATTTTGAATCTTTAGCATCTATTTTTGCCCCTTCCAATCTTTTCTCTTATTAGCAGAAACGCAAATACCGGTGCACCGATAATCGCTGTTATAACTCCAATTGGCAATTCTCGCGGTGCAATAACAATTCGAGCCAGCAAATCCGCAAACATTAGAAAAGTACCACCAATGATAAATGACAACGGTAATACATGTCGATGATTTGGTCCAACAAGGAGTCGTACAAGATGAGGGATGACGAGACCAACAAAACCAATGGAACCAGAAACAGCAACCGATGCACCAGTTAATAACGATGCACCAATTAATATCATAGTCTTGCCTCTTTTGACATTGACACCAATATGATCTGCAGCCTCTTCACCAAGTGCAAAGGCATTTAATTCTCGAGAATGAATTAACAAAATGAATGTCCCCAATATCATAAACGGGATGATGAGTTGTATGTATTCCCAACCTCTCATTCCAACGCTCCCATATAACCAATAAAGAATTTGGGTCATTGCATCTCGATCTCCCAATGAAATGATTAGAGAGACAATGGCACTGATAAAGGAACTGACGATAATACCTGCAAGCACAATCGTTTCGATTGCTAAACTTCTACTGCTTAGCCTTACCAACCCAAATACAATTAATAAAGTGATAAAACCACTTACAATTGCGACGATTGGAAGCGTAAAATTTCCTAATCCTATTATGGTAACTTGGAAAAATATAACTAACACTGCTCCTAAAGAGGCGCCTGATGATACACCAATTGTATATGGATCTGCTAATGGATTTCGTAAAAGGCCTTGGAAAGCAGCCCCCGCTAGCGATAGGGATGCCCCAACACAAAAGGCAAGGATGACTCTCGGCAATCGAATATTCCAAATAATCATTTCCTCATTTTTTGGTACTTCCATCCAAGTGATATGGAGGGTTTTCTCAAATATTATGTGGATAATTTTTTCCACAGCAACGGGTACACTGCTTATAAATAAACCTAAAATGATTGCCGCGGCAAAAAGAATACCACTCCCTACATAAATCCAACCAATTTTATTATTCAAAAATTTCAGGATAAATAAGTTTCGCAAGAGTCTCGACTCCTTCAATTAAACGAGGGCCTGGTCTTGTTACTGTATCACTGTCCACATCGTAAACTTCGCCATTTTTTACCGCAGGAACCGCTTGCCAACCATTACGAGCAAGTACTTGTTCCTTTGGATTCTCTATATAATGGCCGTATGTCGTTATAATCACATCCGGGTTTAATTTTACTATTTCTTCCTCATTCATCTTTACCCATCCTACTTGATCACCTGCTACGTTAATGGCTTGGATGGATTCTAACATTTCATGCATAAAGGTATTTTTTCCAGTCGTAAAAATATCTGGTTCTGGTGATACTTCAACCCAAACTCTTTTTTTATCTACAACGGCTTTCGCTTTCTCTTTAATGGCTTCATGACGTTTTTTCATATCAGCAATAATCTCTAAAGCTTTATCTTTTGTTCCAGTGGCTAAACCAATCATTTCAATGTTTTCATAAACATCTTCAAAAGATGTTGCACTACCAACGACGATGGTTTGAATACCCGCCTCTTCAAATTGTTTTAATACTGTCGGATGAGCTTTGTAATGATAATCTGTCACTAGTGCTATATCTGGAAGGAGAGATAGAACTAGCTCCACATTAATGTCCTGTCCTCCCACCTTTGTAATATTTTCTGTTTCAGCCGGGTAATTACAATAATCTGAAACACCGATTATTTTGTCGCCCAATCCTAAGGCGAAAGCAATCTCCGTATTACTTGCTTGGATGGATACGATTGTTTCAGGTTCTTCTTCAATCGTTATTTCTCTTCCTGCATCATCCGTTAGTGTTACTGGGAAATCAGCTTTCTTTGTTGTTTCCGTTTCCTCTGTCCCAGTTCCACCTGCTTGCTCATTCTTTTCTTTGCTTTCTTTGTTACCACAACCGGCAATGATTGTGATGCTTAATAATAGAACCACTGCTAGAAGTATTGCTCGATTCCACTTCAACATCTTTTATCTCCTCCTTTTTTTGAAAACAAAAAAAACGCTTCTCCTTCTCGAAAAGCGTTGTAAAAAGCAGATATGTATGTGAATTCTGTATGCATGACCCGAAAAAGGCCTCTGCTTTTTAAACTCTCCTTTCCTCGAAGGATGTTTAAATACAAATAGGCAGGTCTCCTGACTTACGGGTCATCGGTTTGTTACTCCTTCCCATGTTCAACAACACAGTGGATAATTGCAACTACCTACCCGATTACAGTGGCGGGACCGTGTTGGATTTTCACCAACTTCCCTCTTAGTCTTAAATGTAATGAATTTACATTTAAGAAACCTATTTGTTTGTTATTCAATTATTCGTTCTAGTGCCATTATAGTAGAATAACCGTACCTTGTAAAATAATTGTTTTTTATCTTGCTTCTGGCCATTGAAAAAAACACTAATACTGAATACAATTTAACAATAAATATTCTGAAATTTCGTGTTCGAAAGGAATGAAATGATGGAAAACTTTTTTCTATTTGTTTTGATGTGTGTTTTGTTAATCCTTTTACCTGGCCCTGATTTTGCCATCGTCACTAAAAACACTGTTACTCGTGGCAAATTTGGCGGAATGAAAACTGCTTTAGGTACTTGTTGTGCCCTGCTAATTCACACTACTGCCGCGATATTAGGATTATCTGCGCTCATTGTAAAATCAGCCTTTTTATTTTCTATTTTTAAGTATGTTGGAGCCATTTACTTAATTTATCTTGGAATTAAAACTTTTTGGTCTTTGAGAAAAAAGAAAGATGAAGTAGAGGTAGAATTTGTGCAAGAAGGTACATTGAGTAATACATCTTGTTTCAAACAAGGATTTTTAACTAATATATTAAACCCTAAAGTTGCACTATTTTTCTTAACCTTCTTCCCTCAATTTGTAAATACTAGTAGCGATACATTTATGCCGTTCCTTATTATGGGAATTACTTATACCATTCTTACGGCCCTGTGGTTCATTTTCTATATTTATTTAATCGATCATATTAGTGCATTTATAAAAAATGCTCGCACTCAAAAAGTTATCGAAGGAATTACTGGTGCCATCTTGATTGGTTTTGGTTTAAGACTTGCCCTTGAAAAAGCCAACCCATAATAATTGAGACCCTCGAATTAGTCGAGGGTCTTTGTTTTATTAGCGGATAAAAATTTATGAAATGAATGTCTACGGCTCACGTTAAAAATACAAATTTAAGCGGTATCAGCAAAACAAATTTCTCATAAAAACACCCCTCTTCCCGAAAGCGTATTGTCAAAAATTTATAGATAAAATCTAGATGATTTATTGATATATAAGGTTTTATAAACAAAAAACTTGCCACCCCCTTAAAATTAGGGTATTTATGAGGTAACCACACACTCAAAAATCCCTAATGAAGGAAGTGACAAGTTGTTACCTCAATTATTAACCTATTTGCTTGAATATATCAAGTACCAAGATCAAATGATTCGAACATTACTTACCCTTCTGATTGGAAAAAACATGTTTGATAAGCCAACTGAAAAGCCTGTCAATAAGCCTTATCAAAAACTCCAGGTGGATGAGCTGCCAATCATTGAAACTCTACAAAAGCTTGATTATCAAATTCTTCTCAAAGAATATTTGGAGAAGAACGGGAAACCTCTCAAACCTGTTCAGAGACGCTCCAATTCAAAAGGTAAAGTACCTTATCAATGCAAGGTGTGTGCGTGTCTGTTTAATAAAAAGAATCAATATGCCAAGGAGGCTGTACTAAAATGTCCACACTGTTCGAAAACACTCGAGAAGATCAAGGAAAGAAAAGATTTTCTCGTATTTAAGTGCAAAAACAATGACTGTCCGTATTACAAAAAGAAACTGCGAGGAATGTCTAAAAAAGAGAAAAAGCAGTTCGAAAAGGATCCTCAGTCTTTTAAAGTTCGATACATATTCCGTCAGTTTCAAATTGATTATCAGCCGTTAGCCAAACATTCACCTAAGAAGCCAAAAGTGGATTTGTCCAGGCTTCATGTGTCACCGCACACATTGTCATTTTAACCTACCATGTAAACTATGGCTTATCGGCTCGGAAAACAGCTGCACTGATGAAGGATGTTCATGGTGTACCCATCTCTCACCAGAGTATATTGAATTACGAAAACAGCGTAGCACTTCTGCTCAAACCTTATGTGGATCATTATCCTTACGAGCTTTCTGATCAATTCTGCGGAGACGAAACATACATTAAGGTGAATGGCCGTTGGCATTATCTTTTTTTCTTTTTTGATGCGGTAAAGAAAATTATTCTGTCCTACCCTGTTTCTCCAAATCGTGATACAGTATCAGCCATTCGCGCGATTGATGAGGTCTTATGGAAGATGAAAGAGATTCCTGAAGACCTCACCTTTGTCGTAGATGGCAATCCGATTTACCTTTTAGCACAACACTTTTTTGCCCAGCACGGTATTACGTTTGATGTGAAGCAGGTCATTGGACTAACCAACGAAGACCCGGTTTCAACGGAATACAGACCGCTAAAACAAATTATTGAAAGACTGAATCGAACATTTAAGGGTAATTACAGATCGACACACGGATTTGGATCCGATCACGGATCCGTTTCTTATGTGACTTTGTTTGTGGCTTATTTTAACTTCTTGCGGCCACATTCAGCCCTGGAAGGCAAAGTGCCTGTAGTCATTCCAGAACTAAAAGAACTGCCGAATATGCCTGCACGTTGGATAAAACTGATTGGTTTAGCTCAACAATGGCTAGTAGAGCAAACTGCCTAACTTTTTGTTTAGCAGAGCCCTTACCAGCATCGGCGAAGCGAACTCTTGACAAACCGAACCAGTCAATGGTTTAAAATGGGAATTGGCAAGGGCTTCTTTGGTGTGCCTTCTTTTTGTTCCCTTCGCCCTTGTTGGTTCGAAATCAAACCATTGACGTGTTTGTCAAGAGCGATTGCGGCGGCATTTTCTCTATTTTCGTTAGAACACATCCTTCCAATACTGAGTTTTCATAGAACTTTTGACACTACCCCCGAAAGCGAGAAGAGGGTTTGATAACGTTGATAATATTAACGTTTTGAGAATTGTGGTGCGCGACGAGCGCCTTTAAGACCGTATTTTTTACGTTCTTTTATTCGCAAATTTTACTACTTTATATAAACTTACACAGGACCTTGATATATCAATTTTTTATAGTTTTGTAGAATAAATCATAATTTTTATATTTTAATACACTACCGTCGCATAAATGATGTCTGAATTTTCAGTTTTATTTTTTCTGGACTTTAGAGAAAAAACGAAAACACCTAAGCGAGGGTAGTAAACATCCATTTTTTTACTATAACCTATGACTTGTGCAACAACGACTGGCAAACCTTTATGGGACGCCGTTTCCTTCGATTTTTCGTAACCAAATGTGAGCCGATTTCCATAAAGATGCCTTTAGATAACGACTAATTTGTAAATAACTTCGGTCACTATTTACGTTCAGCTGTGCTAATACATTTAAACAATACACAATCATCGCAACGTACACTTGGTTGTGGACGGCTTGTTCACTGTGACCGTAGAATTTTTTAATGTTCAGGTGCTGCTTCATCCATTTGAAGAACAGTTCAATCGCCCAGCGTGACTTGTAGATTTCAGCGATTTCAACTGCACTTAAATCTAAACGATTTGTCAGTAAATGAAGCTCATTTCCTTTTGTGTCATGCAATTTGAGTAAGCGAAACACGTTTTCAGAACGATTTTGTGGTGTTCCAATGACAACCATTTCATCAGAGAATACGGGTGAATCTTCTGGTAACGAAAAGGATTCTAACACTCGGACAACAGCGTTTTTACGCAAACGGGTCACAAAGAAATAGCCATCTTCCGTCATTTGATCAAAGCGCCCATAATCCAAGTAACCACGATCAAACACGTACATGCATTCTTTGTCATCCACGAATACTTCTAGTTGACCACGATCATGTTCGTTGGCATTCGTGAGTACGGCTTTATCTGGATAGGAGAGTCCTTTTTCCATAAAAACAAGTCGTAAGTGAAGCTTTACTCCTGATTTTGTTTTTCGAAACTCTGCCCACTTATGATTGGTCAAATTAAGCGGTAATGTACTCGAATCAATGATTTTCAAAGGCGTTGTCAGCTTTCTTCGCTTTTGAAAATGTGTTTTCTCATGAATTTGAGCCACTAAATCAAGAAAAATCGATTGAAAGAAAACCGTTGGAATGGCGTTGATTCGTCTCCCTAACTGTGAAAAACTAATCGATTCCAATCCCGTTGCTCGTTGTAATTCTTCTAAAAAGACAGCGTCACTCAACGCCCGTAAACTCTCGGTTTCATGGAGTTGGGCATACAAAAGCAGTTTCATAAATGAAGCCATATAAAGCTTCTTGGTATAGTGATTTAATTGATGTGTTTTCACTAGGTCGTCAAATAATGGACGATTAATCGGTGAAAACCATTGTTCAAATGATGTTTTTCGTGTAGACTTATCCATGCGATTGTCCTTTATTTTGGATTTGGATGGTTTACTACCACCCAACCATTATAAAGGATTTTTTTTTGTTTGGATTATATTTCAGAAAATTCGGTTTGTTTGAAGGTGTTAAATTATTTTAATGCGACGCTAGTGATTTTAATATAAAAATTACAGTCAATTTACATTCAATTTATAGTCCCCTACATTCATTCTTTTTATTCACATAAAGACATTTTAATATATCCACAAATATATATACGTATATTAAATTGTAAACGCTAAACTAGAATCAACAGTTTTCCACAAATAGAACTCAACAGAATTCCCCAAATAAGATTAAACAGTTTCCCCACCATCAATCACTTTCAAATATACTGTTACTAGTCTATTGAAAGTGAGGAATTAGGAGTGAACAGATTTATGCTTTACATCGAGATTCATCGTTTATACAAAGAGGGATTCTCCAAGAGTGCTATTGCAAGAAAACTAAATATTTCAAGAAATAGAGTGATAGATTATTTGAATATGAGTACTGATGAGTTTGAAGAATTTTTAAGTACATTACGTACAAGAGAAAAGAAACTAGACCCTTATCATGATCAAATTCTAGGGTGGTTGAAGGAACATCCTGATTTAACTGCTGCACAAGTTTATGATTGGTTGGAAGAAAAGTTAGGTTTCAGGGAAGTCGCTGAGAACACTGTACGAAATTATTTAAACGAAATGAGGGATTACTATCGGATTCCAAAGGTAAAGGTTCAGAGGACATATAGTGTAGTTCCAGAATTACCAATGGGAAAACAGGCTCAAGTGGATTTTGGACAAACTACCGTCAAAAACAGACAAGGTGAGAATAAAAAGTTGTATTTTATCGCATTTGTTTTATCACATTCAAGATATAAATATGTAGAATGGCTCGATCGACCTTTTCGTACTTCCGATATGATTCGAATGCATGAAAATGCATTTGAATACTTTGGAGGAATGCCAGAAGAAATGGTCTATGACCAAGATGCGTTATTAGCAGTTAGTGAAAATGCAGGTGATTTAATTCTTACAGCTGAATTTACTAAATATCATCATACCCGTAAATTTAATGTTTATTTATGTAGAAAGAATAATCCGGAATCAAAAGGTAAAATTGAACAGGTTGTGAAATTTGTAAAAAATAATTTTAGCAAAAATCGAGTATTCGATCATCTTTCAGATTGGAATCAATCGTGCCACGCTTGGTTGAAAAGAACAGGAAACTATAAAGTTCATCATAATACGAAAAAGAGACCTTCTGAAGTGCACGCCCTGGAAAAGCAACACTTAAAGAAAGTCTCTGGTACTTACATTTTCGCAAATGTTTCAACTCCAAGTATAACAAGAAATATCCATAAGGACAATGTTATTCGTTATGAAGGAAATCGATATAGCGTTCCTAAAGGAACATATAGAGCAGATGCCCCAAATCTTGCTTATTTACAAGAAGAGGATGGTTGGTTAATTATTCGACTGAAAGAAACTGGGATGGAGTTAGCAAAGCACCGAATATCCGAAGGAAAAGGATTGATTATTACAGATCCCTCCCATCGGGAACATAGCACAAGTAAACGAGATCTTTTAATTCTTCAAATTCAAGAAACATTCATAGATAAAGAGAATATTCAATGGTTAATACACAAATTGAAAGAACGATATCCACGTCATTTAGTGGATCAACTCAAAGTACTACAACAAGCCATCAGAATTTACCCAAATCATTGTGAGGAAGCTTTATCTGAAATGAAGAAACTTGGAATGACCAGTGCAAATGATTTTCGGGATATTGCACATGCATTATCTGTACAATATCAAAAAAGTTCACCTAAAATCGTTGAATTGAATGAGAAGTATAAAGATTTATCAGCACCAGAACGATCCGAAGACATTTATTTAAAAGTCTTATCTGGAGGTGAAAATGAATGAATCATCATCCCTATGAAATTTTACAAGATAAATGTCGTACCTTGCGCCTCGCTGAGACGGCTAAAGAATTACCGAATTTACTCCGTGAAGCTGAAGCAAAGAATTGGACATATCATGAACTGGTTTATGAAATCTTAAGCTATGAGATGCGATGTAGAGAGCAGAAAAATAATGAGAGATTAATGAAATGGGCAGAGTTCCCAGAAATATTGACGTTTGATACCTATGATTTGAAGGAACAAACAGCTCTTGGTGAAAAACAACTAAATGTATTAAAAGAACTGAATTGGATTGAAGAATTTTTTACTTTAATTTTGATGGGACCAACAGGAGCAGGAAAAACACATTTATCCGTTGCATTAGGAATACACGCTGTGGAGAGAGGATACAAAGTATCCTTTGTCTCCATGAATCAGCTTATGTATATTTTAAAAACAAAAGAATATATCAATAAATCTAAAATACGCTACAAACGTATTATAGCTTCGGATTTAATTATTATTGATGATGTCATGTACATGACTTACGAGACTCAGGAAGCCAATCTATTTTTCCAGTTTATCTATGATTTATATGATAAAGCAGCATTCATTCTAACCTCTAATAAAGGGCCAAATGAATGGGGAAAATTTCTTGGTGATCCTACTTTAACAATAGCTATACTTGACCGTTTATTACATAGGAGTGAAATTATCACTTTCGATAACGAAACGGATAGCATTCGTATGAAATACAGAAAGGTATTATTTTAATTTAGCAAACTGTTGAATCTTAATTGTAGAAAACTGTTTAAAATTATTTGTGGAAAATTGTTTAATTCTACTTGACGGTTACATAAATTCACCTGTATATTCATACATTTATATATCCTATACCTGTATATTTACATATCTATATATGATATATTTGTAGACTTGTTTATTTATATACCCATATATTGATATATCCGTATACATGGTTATTTTAGCGTCTCATTGTAGAATGATAACGCAAAATTCATTAGACCCAATACCCTCAACATTTTGAGTTATTCTCCTCTATGTAGAATAACTCAAAAACAACTCAAACTAACGTTCTATTCTGGTGCTTATTGGTGCAATTTTTAGGCAAAAAATATCAGTAAGCATGTTTATAGGAATGGGTGAGTTTTTTAACTAAGGATAAAAAACACCTAAAAAGTGTAGCTATTTTTGCATACGAATTAACTTTCATGAATGTATGGAAACGGCGGGAGTCGAACCACTTTTACACAAAATAACTACAGATCAATAAATAATTAGAAGTATTTTTGCACAAATCAAAATACATCAAATGCCATTCTAAATGCCATCTACAAAATGTTGTTGGAGGCAAGTTTAAAATTTATAATAATTTCTACACATAAGTAAACTTTAAATGTTGGATCACTTATTTTAACCGTCACACTTGAAAGAATAGAAACTCTTTCAATTACTATAAAACTATAAAAATGTTGTTATTACTAATATTTTCCTTATTTAGAAAATGATTTACACTTTATTACATAATCTATATTTTACAAAATTGGTAATTATATACTATTCCTTGTATTAACTGGTTGATTTTATAATATAAATAACTCGAGTTATAAATGGTACTATGCATAGTAATAACTAAAATATTTTTATAGGGTGGTAGATAAATATGAGTACAATAAAAAATTTTTAATATATTTTTCCACTAGCGTCGCATTAAAATAATTTAACACCTTCAAATAAACCGAATTTTCTGAAATATAATCCAAACACAAAAAAAGCCTTTATAATGGTTGGGTGGTAGTAAACCATCCAAATCCAATACAAAGGACAAAAGCATGGATAAGTTTACACGAAAAACATCATTTGAACAATGGTTTTCACCGATTAATCGTCCATTATTTGACGACCTAGTGAAAACACATCAATTAAATCACTATACCAAGAAGCTTTATATGGCTTCATTTATGAAACTGCTTTTGTATGCCCAACTCCATGAAACCGAGAGTTTACGGGCGTTGAGTGACGCTGTCTTTTTAGAAGAATTACAACGAGCAACGGGATTGGAATCGATTAGTTTTTCACAGTTAGGGAGACGAATCAATACCATCCCAACTGAGTTCTTTCAAACGATTTTTCTCGATTTAGTGGCACAAATTCATCGGAAAACCAATTTCCAAACAAGAAGAAAAGTGACAACGCCTTTGAAAATCATTGATTCGAGTACATTACCGCTTAATTTGACCAATCATAAGTGGGCAGAGTTTCGAAAAACAAAATCAGGAGTAAAGCTTCACTTACGACTTGTTTTTATGGAAAAAGGACTCTCCTATCCAGATAAAGCCGTACTCACGAATGCCAACGAACATGATCGTGGTCAACTAGAAGTATTCGTGGATGACAAAGAATGCATGTACGTGTTTGATCGTGGTTACTTGGATTATGGGCGCTTTGATCAAATGACGGAAGATGGCTATTTCTTTGTGACCCGTTTGCGTAAAAACGCTGTTGTCCGAGTGTTAGAATCCTTTTCGTTACCAGAAGATTCACCCGTATTCTCTGATGAAATGGTTGTCATTGGAACACCACAAAATCGTTCTGAAAACGTGTTTCGCTTACTCAAATTGCATGATACAAAAGGAAATGAGCTTCATTTACTGACAAATCGGTTTGACATTGACGCAGATGAAATTGCAGAAATCTACCAATCACGTTGGGCAATCGAACTTTTTTTCAAATGGATGAAACAACATCTGAACATTAAAAAGTTTTTTGGTCACAGTGAACAAGCTGTACATAATCAAGTGTACGTAGCCATGATAGTGTACTGTCTGAATGTTTTAGCTCAGCTGAACACGAATAGCGAACGCAGTTACTTACAAATTAGTCGCTATTTGAAGGCTTCTTTGTGGAAATCCGCTCACATTTGGTTACGAAAAATCGAAGGAAACGGCGTCCCATAAAGGTTTGCCAGTCGTTGTTGCACAAGTCATAGGTTATAGTAAAAAAATGGATGTTTACTACCCTCGCTTAGGTGTTTTCGTTTTTTCTCTAAAGTCCAGAAAAAATAAAACTGAAAATTCAGACATCATTTATGCGACGGTATTGATATTTTTCAGTTTTAATATTATTAGTATCAAACATTCCAATGGTTAATGCTCAGGAAAATAATAACTTAGAAAAGGAATCTTTCATAGTAAACGAAAAAGAGTTCTTAGTTGAAACGGATAACTCAGTACAGCCTGCTGCTTTACCATTACTTGTAGTACCAGCAATTGCTATCTCTGATTATGTTTGGGCAGCAGCAGGATTAACTGTAGCAGCTGAAGTTTATCAATTATGGTTGAAAGAACCAACTTTAGTTGAAAATATTAATATAGCATACAAAGCAATTCCAAAAAAACTATTAAATAATGATGGTTATGTAGATTTGGGTAAATTTACCGATAAAGTAAATGGGAAAACTGCCTATAAAGATCCAAAAACGGGATGGCAAATAGATAAAAATACAGCAGGACATGGAGGTAGAAAATGGAAACTAAAAGATAATAAAGGAAATACTGTTGCTTCATTAGATGAAAAAGGAAAAATATTGAATAGATATTAAGATAGAAAAGTGGTGTTTATTATAAATTGAAAGAGAACTATAATAATATGACATATAAAGAAATAATTGCTTCATTTAATCTTTCAATTCCATTTGATAGTGATGGATTTATTAATGAAGAAGAGCTTTTCAATTTATATCCAGAAAATTTTGTATTGATAGATCGTTTTCCAATGATAATTAATAAAACTATGGAATGGTTTTCTCCACTAGATGTTTTTTTTACTCGAAAAGAGCAAACAGTAAATGAATATTTTGAAGTTGAAAGAAAATATATCAATACTTTAACAATATTGTCCTGCTATAGTCCGTTATGGGTACAAAGCTCTTTTTACTTCTCAAAAAGATTACCAGATTACCTCTCTGAGGAAGAAAGAAATTACCTTATAAAAATTAAGGATTATCTATTCATTCAAGTTAATACCCCCATAGAATTAGCATGTCTCTTAAAACTGAGCCTTAGAGGGTATGAACAAACTATAATCTATTTACCAGAATTAAAGGTGATTGCTTGGGTAAATGAATTAATAGTTTCTCTATATTATCAAGATGAAAAATCTAGAAAGCTTATTGAGATGATTACTACAACTGAAGGATTATATTTAAGAAAAAAATAAGTATTATTTATTATTTGAACTATTTTTTAAATGCCATCTAACCTATTTTCATATATAATTGCAGAGGCAGCTGCCCAGAAAGTGAAATGGTCCCTATTAAATAAATAGATAAAAAATCATCTCTCATTAATAGATGGCTTTTTCTGTGAAAATAATTTAATTCCACTTAGCCCATGAATAGCTTCAATCTATTGAGGGTAATATATAAATAACCTAAAAAAGACAATAAGAAAGCAGAGCTACCTAATGGAAGGTAACTTTGTTTAAACTTATTCTTCTTTGGTTATACTAATTAATTAAAGGTTCTTTATAAGGCTCCTTATTAATTAGCATGGAGTAAATGATTCGAAGCATTCGATGCGATATGGCAACGAGTGCTTTTTTCTTTCCTCTTCTTGCAGCAATCGACCAATATTTAGCAGCTAACCAACGATTCCTACTTCTAGAGATTGCCCATGCTACTTCGCACAGTACAGTTTTGATATGAGGATTCCCTTTAGTCGTTTTAGTTGACTTTCGTTTTCCTGCACTTTCATGATTTCCTGGAGCAACTCCGGCCCAAGACGCTAAGTGTTGAGAGGTAGGAAATTGTTCCATGTTCACCCCAATCTCTGCAATAATAATTGCTGCGGAATCCTTTTTAATACCCGGAATCGTTAGTAATAACTCCACTTCTTCTTTATAATTCTTCAGAATTTCATCTATTCTTTCCTCGATTTGGCTGATTAATGATTCTAAATAAACGATGTGTTGCCAAGATTGTTTGATTAGAAAGATTTGATGATCGTTTAAAGTACCGAATAAAGAGTCTGTAATCATTTGTTTTTTGTGCTTCATTCTTCCGTGAATACTATTTTCTACATCAATGGAATCAACATATCCATTTTGAATTAATTTGGATAGAAGTTTTCTTCCAGAAACACCAAACACATCTGAAATAACTGAATTTAGTTTAACATTTGAGCATTCTAATACTTTCAGAATCCTATTTTTTTCTGAAGTCAAATGGCCGATCCATTTTTTACAAAGCCGAGTTAAATCACGAAGGTTTCGTATATCTTCTGGTGGAACAAAACTTTTTTCAATCAGTCCATAACGCAATAACTTCGCAATCCACTCTGCATCCGAAACATCTGTTTTTCTTCCAGGGACATTCTTGATTCTTTGAGCATTCGCTAATGTAATATCAAAGTAATCCTCCAAAATGTTATAAACAGGTTTCCAATAAACTCCAGTACTCTCCATCGCAATGTGCGTAATGCCATGGTTTTCCAACCACTTTAGTAAACGAAAGAGATCCTTTGTTAAAGTGGGGAAAGTTTCTGTTTCAATGAATAATTCATCGTCCTGTTCGCCAATCATGACACAAGCAACAATTGTTTCAGCATGTACATCTAATCCTGCACAACGTGTCATCAGTACATCCAATATAATCCCTCCCATAAAGTAGATTCACAAACAGCGAGTGAATTTGAAATATAAGCATTTTTCTGTACGTAGTCATCATTCCAAATGAATGAGCTAACAATGGGTTGTTCACCAAATCCACTCAAACAGTTTTTTATTCAGGGTATCATCCACCATAAAAGCCTACGTATTGTTAACTGTTTGTGTTATCTACATTATGGGAAAGAAATATCCATTTTCATGCCAGGGTTGTGAATGAAAATTCATGATTGTTTTTTATTTCTTTAATTGTTCTTATAGTCGGGTTGATTAGTCCAAAATTGATATTGAGAAAAAGTGACAACCCGACAAGAAAAGGTATTTTAAAATACATCGGTAGTGCAATTGTCATATTTTTTATTCTTATGGTCATTACTGTTCCACCTACGGATGAAACTACTAATGACAATGTTTCTTTAAACGAAGATCCTGAAGTTAAAGAAGAAAACAAACTTGAATCAGAAACAGAAATAGAAAACGAAGAAGAAAGTGAAGATAGAGATCTATCCGATATATTAGAATTTACCGGAAGTATGACGGCTACAGCTTCAGAAGGAAAAATCACTGTTAATATAGATACTAATGCTTTAGACGGTGCGATTTTTGAAGTAAGTGTAATAGATGGTAATTTAAATATAAAAAGTGACTTTTTAGAGGTTAAAGACGGCAAGATCGTCCATGACTTTGAAATACCATCTGATTGGGGACCATCCTACTTCGCTTACAATGCAATGTTTAGATTTAATCTGGATGAACACCCACAACCTCAACATATCAAAGATGTTTATGGTGAGTTTGGAGAAAATTTAACTGGAGAGTTAACTTCGGAAAATCATTTGAATGGAAAAAATGCTGTTATTGAAGGTGGTACTGTCGCCTATCCTAGCGAAACAGTTGTAAAAGAACAAATAGATAAAGAGTTTAATAAAGCTATAGATGAAATGATAGCCGTAAGTGGTGGGGTAGTCCTAGATATCATACCTAAGTCTGAAGACGATTGGGGTATTGTATATGTATTTGTAAGTGATGCTTGGTACTACTCTCCAGAACACGAAAAGGAAAGGTTTGCCGAACAAGTAGGAGCTGCTGTCGAACAGGTTGTAAAGGGAGCTGGTAAAACAGACGGAAGTGTCATGGTCTATTTTAAAGATAGCTACGGAAAAGAACTGGCTTCTCCAAAGATTTTAGGTGGATATAAAATAAAAAATTGAGAATAAAACCTATTTGCCCGTTTTAAGCGGGCAAATATTACAACTTAAAACCGAACATACATTCTAAATATGGAGGGGATATCATGGCATCTTATCAAAAATATAAAACAAAAAAGGGGCAACGATGGTTAGTACAATATTACGTGAAGGATCCACTGACAGGAAAGAGTAAACCAAAAACTAAACGTGGATTTTTAACAAAAGGGGAGGCGATTGATTTTATAGATAATCTTAAAGATGAATTAAAAAGTGGTGTCAATGTACTAGCGAAAAAAACTTTTGAAGAAGTGTATATTGAATGGATGAGAGAAGAGGAAAAGAAATGGGAGAAATCGACGGTTGATATTAAAAAATCTAAATTTGAAAGTCGAATATTACCTAATTTCAAAAAATTATTAATAGATGAAATCACCGAAGAATATTGCCAAGCATTTATTGAATCATTGGAAAAAGAAATTAAAAGCGCTCGTGATTACGGAATTCAGTTGAATTTAGTATTCAAATTTGCAAAACGCAAACGCTACATTAATAATAATCCGATGGAATATGTTGTTTATGCTAAAACGAGGAAGGAAAATGGTGAAAATGAAGATGAACCATTCGATGGTTTTTGGACAAAAGACGAAGTCAATCGATTCTTAGAAATCGCCGAAGTGAATACTGAATTTAAAACTTATGTTTTATTTCGATTAGCTCTTTATTCAGGCTTACGCAAAGGGGAATTGTTAGCATTAACAGAAGATGACTTATTGGAAGATACTAAAGAGGTATATGTCCGAAAGACTTTATATTGGAAAAAAGGAAATGTGTATGAATTATTAGATCCAAAAACAAAAAAATCCATTCGAAAAGTGAAATTAGATGATGAAACGTGGGAATTATTACAAAAGTTGATTTTAGCTAATAATAAATTGATATTATCATTCGGGATGAGGAATAAAATAAAAGACAAGTTTTTATTTATGAGGGATGGTTTTAGACCTTTACGTTTAGCATATCCAAACGAGGTGCTAACTTCCATGTGTCGTCGGTTCGGATTTACTGAAATAAAATTCCACGGATTAAGACATACTCATGCCTCTATGTTATTTGCCGCAGGTGCATCTATGAAAGAAGTACAAGAAAGATTAGGTCATTCTCGCATTGATACAACCATGAATATTTATACACATTTAACGGATGACGTGAAAGAAGAAGTGCAAAATAAATTTATTGAATATATGAATCAAGATAACTCTAAAAATGCGAAAAATGAGCTGACATCATCAAAACATCATCAAAAATCAAGATTTTCATAAAAACAGCCCTCTTCTCGAATTGAGAAGAAGGCTGGAAACGTAGATATATTAACGTTTTGAGAATTGTGGTGCGCGACGAGCGCCTTTAAGACCGTATTTTTTACGTTCTTTCATGCGTGGGTCACGAGTTAGTAAACCAGCTTGTTTTAAAGCTGGACGGAAATCTGGATCAACTTGAAGTAACGCACGAGCGATACCGTGACGGATAGCGCCAGCTTGTCCAGTATAACCTCCACCTTTAACGTTTACTAATACATCGTAACTACCTAAAGTTTGAGTTAATTTTAATGGTTGTTTAATCACTTCACGCAATGTTTCGAATGGAATGTACTCTTCTACATCACGTTTATTAATAATGATTTTGCCTTCGCCAGGTACTAAACGTACACGAGCTACTGAGCTTTTACGACGACCTGTGCCAGTATATTGAACTTGTGCCAAGTGAATATCCTCCTCTAATTAATTATCCGCGAAGCTCGAAGCTTTCTGGTTTTTGTGCAGCATGTGGATGATTTGGACCAGCATAAACATGAAGTTTTTTGAACATTTTGCGTCCTAAAGAGTTTTTAGGAAGCATGCCTTTTACTGCAAGTTCGATCATTCTTTCTGGATTTCTTTCAAGCATTTCGCCTGCTGTACGTTTCTTTAAACCGCCAGCGAATTGAGAGTGACGGTAGTAAATTTTATCTTCCAATTTGTTACCAGTTAAATGAATTTTTTCAGCGTTAATTACGATTACATAGTCACCAGTGTCAACGTGTGGTGTATAAATTGGTTTATGTTTACCGCGTAAAATAGCAGCAACTTCTGAAGCTAAACGACCAAGCGTTTTACCTTCTGCGTCAACTACTAACCATTTACGCTCTACTTCATGACCTTTCGCCATAAATGTTGTACGCATGTATATATCCTCCTAATCGATTTCATGAACCGTTAATTTTCCATTTTTCTCACTAATAAGTTTCGGGGCTTATAAGTGGAATGAAAATACCATATGTTATAATATTATAATTTAAAACATAAGTCAAGAAAAATGTTGAACACAAGGAAAAGTTGTTATCGCATTAATAGTATACTTTTTCTAAATATAGCCCGTGGGGAGGAGCCGTTGTTCCTGCCATTTCGCGATTTTTCGATTCAATCATGTCCTTAATAGATTTTGCCTCTCTTTTTCCAATCCCAACTTCCCATAAAGTACCAGCAATAATCCGAACCATATTATATAAAAAGCCACTACCCTCAATAACCATATGAAGTTCCTGATCGTGCCACTCAAAATCGATGGAATAAATCGTGCGAACTTTATCATCAACAGGCGTACTCGCTGCACAAAAACTAGTAAAGTCATGAGTACCCACTAAATAAGCTGCGCCGTTTTCCATTTTACTTACGTCCGGCTTTCTTCCTCTCGTTTCAACAGTATAGTTTCTCTTGAAAGGACTTTGGACTTCATCACAATTCCATTTATACCGGTATCGTTTTCCTTTCGCATCAAATCGAGCATGAAAATCAGGGGAAACTTCTTCCATATCAAGTATTCGAATATCAGCTGGCAATTGTGCATTTAATGCCACTTTATAGTTTTCTGCTGGAATCGAAAGAGTCGTATCAAAATGAATGACTTGTCCAGTGGCATGAACACGTGCATCTGTACGTCCGCTAGCAAAAATGCGTATGTGTTCGCCCTTATGCATTACTGTTAATACCTTTTCAATTTCAGATTGCACCGTTCTTTTTCCCGGCTGCGCTTGGTAGCCAGAAAAGTGCGTTCCATCATAAGAAATAATTGCTTTTAAGCGTCGCAAGTCTCTCACCTTTTTCTAACTGCGGAAGAACACTAAAAGAGCAGTCATCAATACTAATGCAAAAATACAGGTTGTATCTTTCGCATCCCATTTTAACTGGCGATATCGAGTGCGTCCTTCTCCTCCTCGATATCCCCGCACTTCCATTGCTGTTGCTAAATCTTCTGCCCGTTTAAAGGCGCTTACAAATAAAGGCACCAGAAGGGGAACAACCGCTTTAATCCGATCTTTTATTGGTCCTGCTCCTAAATCGGACCCTCTCGCCATTTGTGCTTTCATGATTTTATCCGTTTCATCCATTAGTGTTGGGATAAAGCGTAACGCAATGGACATCATTAATGCTAATTCATGAATCGGCAATTTAAATTTCTTCAAAGGATTTAATAGTACTTCAAGTCCGTCTGTTATTGAAATAGGGGAAGTTGTTAATGTTAAGATCGTTGTAACAAATACAAGTACAACAAAACGGATTGATATGAAAATTCCTTGTCTTAAACCGCCTTCATAAACCTCAAGAAAACCAAGGTTCAGTAGTACATCTCCTTCTCTAGTAAAGAGAAGGTGAATGAGAAACGTGAAAATTACTAAAATGATAACCGGTTTTAATCCATTTATTAAAAAATATAATCGAATTCTTGAAATTAAAATGACAAACAATGTAAAAATTAACAATAGGCCATATGTAGCCACATTGTTCGCTAAAAATACAATAACTACAAAAATAAACGTAAATATGAGTTTGGAACGTGGATCTAACTGATGTACAAAGGAATCTCCTGGGATAAATCGTCCGAAAATCATTTTCTCCATCATGAATGATCACGCTCCTTTAACGCCCGAGCAATCTCATCCGCTAGCTCTTCCTCAGTTAAACAAATTTTTGAAAGTGGCTTTCCTATTAACTTTTCTATCTTTTGTTGAAATTTCACGATACGAGGAATTTCTAATCGATATTTTTTTAGCGTTTCACTATCTGAAAATATTTCCCGTGGAGCACCGGTTAACACACAGCGTCCTTCATGCATAATCGAAATTTGATCTGCGTATTTCGCCGCATCTTCCATGCTATGGGTGACTAGAATGGTTGTTAATTCTCTCTCTTTATGCAGACGATAAAACAAATCCATAATTTCTTTCTGTCCTCTAGGGTCGAGCCCAGCAGTAGGTTCATCTAATACAATCACATCTGGATTCATTGTAAGTACTCCTGCTATTGCAACCCGTCTCATTTGTCCGCCTGATAAATCAAAAGGCGACTTGTCCAACACTTCTTCAGGCAATCCAACTTGTTTGATGCCTTCGCGAGCCCTCTTCTCCGCTTCTTCTTCAGAAACACCAAAATTCATCGGACCAAACATAATGTCTTTTAATACTGTTTCTTCAAATAGTTGGTGCTCTGGGAATTGGAATACAATACCTACCTTTTGACGAATTGGTTTTAATTCTTTTGCCTTTTTTCCCGCTTCGATTTTTCGTTCTCCAATATGTACGATTCCTTTTGTTGGTTTTAATAATCCATTGAAATGTTGGAGAATTGTTGATTTACCAGAACCTGTATGTCCAATGATTGCATGATAGGTTTTAGATGGAATTTCCATCTCCACATCAAATAAAGCATACTTCTCAAAAGGTGTACCTGCTGAATATGCATAGCTTACTTGCTGAAGTTTGATGTCCATAGATCATTCACCAACTCTTCTTCTGTTAAATTATTGCCTGATAAATGTACACCTTTTGCTTGGAGCAGCTCTGTCATCCTCATTGCAAAAGGCAATTCTAAACCAAATTCAGTCAATTTATCCCCTAATGCAAAAATTTCTTCTGGTGAACCTTCTGCATATTTCTTGCCCTGGTTCATAAAAATAACTCGGTCTGCGAGAAGTGCTTCTTCAACATCGTGCGTAATCGATAAAACTGTTAAGCCAATTTCTTTTCTTAATTCTAGAACTGTTTGTAATACTTCTTCTCGACCTTGTGGATCAAGCATGGAAGTTGCTTCGTCTAAAATTAATAATTTCGGATGCATTGCAAGTGCTCCGGCAATGGCAACACGTTGCTTTTGACCACCTGATAAATGATGGGGTTCATGGTTTAAAAACTCATACATTTTGACTTTCTTTAAAGACGAAGAAACCCGTTCAACCATTTCTTCAAAAGGCACTCCGTTGTTTTCTAATGCAAAGGCAACATCGTCTTGCACTGTCGCTCCAACAAATTGGTTATCTGGATTTTGAAAAACCATTCCAATTTTTGAGCGAATATCCCAAAGAGTCTCTTCATTTAATATGCTCTGCATGACGTGAATTTCCCCCTCCTGCGGGAAGAGGAGACCACAAACCATCTTCACCATTGTAGATTTGCCTGAACCATTATGACCGACAATGGCAATCCACTCACCCTCATTAATTGAAAACGAAACATTTTGAACAGCTTTACGGGCATCAGGTTTGTCAGGTGTGTATGAAAAAGATACATTATGAAATGATAGAATTTCGGTCACATCTATGCTCCTCTCTCCAGGGCTCTACATTTCTAGTTCTAAATGAATCTCCTATATATAAAAATAAAACACGTTTAAAAATTTTGAAAATTACATGAAGAAACGTATTTTATTTTTACATACTCTTTAATAGATTTGGGTTTGAATAAAAAAGCGCGCACCTCATTCAGGAGAAATGCGCTAATAACATTTATAGAAGTACGGTTTATTAACGTTCCGTAATCTGATGAATGAGGTGCGGAGAGCTAGACGATACGAATTTTTCATTCGATCATCATAACGCTCATGTGCCATTTTATTGTCGTATAAATCACACATTTGTAAAAAAGGGGGCGAGTTCAACCGGAAACCCGGACACCCCCTAAAAAATTAAACTAACTCGATAATTACTACAGGCGCTCCGTCACCACGACGAGGACCTACTTTTAAGATACGTGTATAACCACCTTGGCGATCAGCGTAACGTGGCGCAACATCATCAAATAATTTTTGAAGAGCGAATTTCGTTTTTTCGTTTCCTTCTTCATCAGTAGTTGTCACTACTTCACGACGGATGAATGCTGCAGCTTGACGGCGAGCATGTAAATCTCCGCGTTTACCTAAAGTAATCATTTTCTCAACAACTGAACGTAATTCTTTTGCACGAGCTTCAGTTGTTTCAATGCGTTCATTAATAATTAAATCAGTTGCTAAATCACGTAATAACGCTTTACGTTGAGAACTTGTACGGCCTAGTTTTCTGTAACCCATGAATGTTCCCTCCTTTATTCGAACATAATAAATAACGATTGCTTAGTCTTCTTTACGTAAAGATAAACCAAGCTCTGCAAGTTTTGCTTTTACTTCTTCTAATGACTTACGTCCAAGATTACGAACTTTCATCATATCGTCTTCAGACTTATTCGTAAGTTCTAATACTGTATTAATACCTGCACGTTTTAAACAGTTATAGGAACGAACAGAAAGATCTAATTCTTCGATCGTCATCTCTAATACTTTTTCTTTTTGGTCCTCTTCTTTTTCTACCATGATTTCCGCTGCTTGTGCTTCATCTGTTAGACCAACAAAAATATTTAGATGCTCTGTTAATATTTTCGCTCCGAGTGAAATCGCTTCTTTCGGACCGATGCTACCATCAGTCCACACATCAAGGGACAATTTATCGTAATCGGAATTTTGTCCTACACGAGTATTTTCCACTTGATAATTAACGCGTGAAACTGGAGTGTAAATAGAGTCGATCGGGATCACGCCGATAGGAAGATCCTCACGTTTGTTTTGATCAGCAGGAGTGTAACCACGGCCTCTCTTAGCATACATACGTATACGCAAATGACCGTTGCTTGCGATTGTTGCTATATACAAATCTGGATTTAAAATTTCAACATCACTATCATGTGTGATATCACTTGCTGTAACTGTTGCTTCACCTTTCACATCAATCTCAAGAATTTTTTCCTCATCGGAGTAGATTTTCAGTGCAAGTTTTTTTAAGTTTAAAATGATTGAAGCAACATCCTCTACTACCCCTTCAATAGTTGAGAATTCATGTAATACCCCATCAATTTGTACAGATGTAATCGCTGCACCCGGTAATGAGGATAGAAGGATACGACGTAAAGAATTACCCAAAGTAGTACCATATCCACGTTCTAGTGGTTCTATAACAAACTTACCATATGTGGAATCTTCGCTGATCTCAACAGTTTCAATCTTTGGTTTTTCAATTTCGATCATTCAATTTACCCTCCTTCAAAACATCGACTGTATAGGTCATACCATCATAATAGTCAAAAAATCTTGACTTTATAAATTTGTACAATTCTTCTTGCACAAGAATGATGTACTCCAAAGAGTTGCACCCATTACACACGACGACGTTTTGGCGGACGGCAACCGTTATGTGGAACTGGTGTAACATCTTTAATTGCTGTTACTTCAAGTCCTGCAGCTTGAAGTGCACGGATAGCCGCTTCACGACCTGCACCTGGACCTTTAACAGTTACTTCTAACGTTTTTAAACCATGCTCAAGGGAAGCTTTAGCAGCGGCTTCAGCAGCCATTTGAGCAGCGTATGGAGTAGATTTACGAGAACCTTTGAATCCAAGAGCACCTGCACTTGACCAAGAAACTGCATTCCCTTGCATATCAGTAATCGTTACGATTGTATTGTTAAATGTAGAACGAATGTGTGCAATACCTGATTCGATATTCTTTTTCACACGACGTTTACGTGATTGTTGTTTACGAGCCATTACGGAAGGAACCCCCTTTACTTATTATTTTTTCTTGTTCGCAACAGTTTTACGAGGACCTTTACGAGTACGTGCATTGTTTTTCGTATTTTGTCCACGAACAGGTAGACCACGACGGTGACGGATACCACGGTAGCAACCAATTTCCATTAAACGTTTAATGTTTAGTGATACTTCACGACGTAAGTCACCTTCAATTTTGTACTTATCTAATTCTGTACGGATTCTGTCTAATTCATCTTCAGTAAGATCACGTACACGAGTATCTTCAGATACACCAGCTGCAGCTAATACTTTTTGAGCAGTTGGTTTACCAACACCATAAATATAAGTTAATGAAATTACTACGCGTTTATCGCGAGGAATATCAACACCAGCAATACGTGCCATTTATTCGCACCTCCTTAAAAATTATCCTTGTTTTTGTTTGTGTTTTGGATTTTCACAGATTACCATTACTTTACCGCGTCGGCGAATAACTTTACATTTTTCGCAAATCGGTTTTACAGATGGTCTCACTTTCATTTAACTCAACCTCCTTAGTCTTCGGAGTGCAAAAGATTATTTAAAACGGTATGTGATACGACCGCGAGTTAAATCATAAGGAGATAACTCAATAGTAACCTTATCTCCAGGTAAAATTCGAATGAAATGCATACGAATCTTTCCGGAAACGTGTGCAAGCACCGTGTGCCCATTTTCTAATTCTACCTTAAACATCGCGTTTGGCAAAGTCTCAACAACTGTTCCTTCGACTTCAATTACATCGTCTTTCGCCATCAACCCTGTCTCCCTTCTATATGTGCTAAATCGTTCTCCCTAGAGAACACTCGCAACAGATTTTACAGGTTAGAAGCAACTCCATTAACAAACGTTGGATTGTATGAGAGATGTTCGAAAGACGCTCGTCTGGTTTCGCTTCACACAATCCAGGGAATGAACAGATCCGGTAAGGAAACTGTATTCCTTTGTTAAAATGTCCGGATATCATGGAAAATTCACACCCGTTCATTTGATGCTTCCACGAAACCCATAACACTCTTCACAAAAGAACTTTCTAAGTAAGTATAAGCACTTTCGCAAGTAGTGTATACCGGGCACTAATATGCTTTTGCAACTCTCAATATTTTATGTTGCCTCCGATTACCCCTCGCGAAAAGTATTATGACTTTCGAAAGAATGACGGGTATCAGCTGCGACTGCCCTGTAATAATAGAGCGTCAAGATCAGCAAACACTTTTTCAATCTCTTGCTGACCATTAATATTTGTTAATAAACCTTTTGATTCATAAAAATCAAGTAAAGGTTGTGCTTGTTTCATATTTACTTCCAGGCGATTAGCAACCGTCTCAGGATTATCATCAGCTCGAGTGTATAATTCTCCGCCATCCTTATCACATTTTCCTTCCACTTTAGGAGGATTGAAAATAACGTGATAAGTAGCACCGCAAGTTTTACAGATACGACGACCGCTTAAACGTGCAACTAGTTCATCTTTTTCAACTTGGATATTGATTACATGATCAATTTTTTTACCAAGTTCTTCTAAGATGTTATCTAATGATTCAGCTTGAGGTACCGTGCGTGGGAACCCATCAAGTAAAAATCCATTTTCACAGTCTTTTTGTGCAAGTCTTTCGCGCACGATGCCAATAGTAACCTCGTCTGGAACTAATGCACCTTGATCCATATAGGATTTCGCTTTAAGACCTAGTTCCGTACCTTGACTGATAGCAGCACGGAACATATCACCTGTAGAAATATGAGGGATTTCGTACTTATTCACGATTTTTTCTGCTTGCGTACCTTTACCAGCACCTGGCAAGCCCATTAAAACGATATTCATACGGTTATTTCCCTCCTAAGTGCTGGCATAGGAAACAATAATGTTTCCTAACCAACATTTATTTCATAAAGCCTTTATAATGACGCTTAACTAGTTGGGCTTCTAATTGTTTCATTGTTTCTAATGCCACACCGACAACGATGATAACACTCGTTCCACCAATTTGAGCAGAAGCCGGTAAATTCATAAAATTAATGAATAGGATTGGCAAAATCGAAACAACAGTCAAAAACAGAGCACCAACAAATGTTAAACGATATAACACTTTTGTTAAGTAGTTTTGTGTATCATTCCCTGGACGAATTCCAGGAATATATGCACCTTGTTTTTTCAGGTTATCTGCAACGCGTTCGGGATTTACTTGAATAAATGCGTAGAAATAAGTAAACGCAATAATTAAAGCAATATAAATAATCATTCCAACAGGTTTAGTATAGTCAAACGTGTTGATAATGAACGTGGTGATTTTGTTCTCACCGAAGAACGCAGCTAAAGTCTGAGGTGTAATGATGAACGCTACTGCGAAGATTACTGGAATAACTCCTGCAGCGTTCACTTTTAAAGGTAAGTGCGTTTGTTGTGCACCAACATTCATTGCTCGACCGGAAACTCTTTTTGCATACTGAATTGGAATCTTACGTAACGCTTGTTGTACGTAAATTACTCCAACAATTATAGCCAACATTATTAATGCAAGAAGTACTAAAACGACAATGCGGATGAATAGTTGATCCCCTGCACCTTCAATTTGTTGAGCATAAATTTGGTTAACCGTTGTAGGTATTGCAGCGACAATACCAGCAAAGATAATGATTGAAATACCATTACCAACGCCGTGTGCAGTAATTTGCTCACCAAGCCATAACAAAAATGCTGTACCAGCCGTAAGCACTATCGCTATTGTCAAATAAGATAAAACACTAGTATCTGTAATTAATGTTCCACCATATAATTGGTTAAAACCGAACGACATAGCGAAGGCTTGGATGAAAGCTAACACTACAGTAAAGTAGCGGGTAAATTGGGATAACTTCCGGCGACCTACTTCACCTTGACGTCCCCATTCTGCAAACTTAGGCACGACATCCATTTGTAACAATTGAACAATGATTGAGGCAGTGATATAAGGCATAATTCCCAATGCAAAGATTGAGAAGTTTGCTAATGCACCGCCACCAAACACGTTAAGAAAACCAACTAAGTTAAATTGATCCGTTACTTTTAATACATCTGCATCTACGTTAGGTACAGGGATAAATGTTCCTAAACGAAAGACGATAAGCATTAATAATGTGAAAAAGATTTTATTTCGAATATCACGAACGCGCATAAAGTTTGCGAATGTTTGAAACATTAAATCACCTCAGCTGTTCCGCCGGCGTTCTCGATTGCTTCTTTCGCAGAAGCAGAGAACTTGTGAGCTTTCACGTTAAGCTTTTTATTAAGCGTTCCGTTACCAAGAACCTTAATACCAGCTTTTTCTTTGCTCACGATACCTGTTTCGATTAGTAATGCAGGTGTAACTTCTGCACCATCTTCGAAACGATTTAATGCATCTAGGTTCACGATTGCATATTCTTTACGGTTCACATTTGTAAAACCACGTTTTGGTAAACGGCGGAATAGTGGGTTTTGACCACCTTCAAATCCTGGACGTACACCGCCTCCAGAACGAGCGTTTTGACCTTTTTGACCGCGACCAGATGTTTTACCGTTACCAGAACCGATACCACGACCAACACGGTTACGTTTTTTACGTGAACCTTCTGCTGGTTTAAGTTCATGAAGTTTCATTATAGGTGGCACCTCCTTGTACATTTTATAAATCATTAAATTTCTTTAACTGATACTAAGTGTGACACTTTATTAATCATACCACGAATAGCTGGATTATCTGCATGTTCTACAGTAGAATTAACCTTTTTTAAGCCTAAAGCTTCAACTGTTTTACGTTGTTTTTCATTAGCTCCGATTACAGATCTTTTGAGGGTGATTTCTAATTTGTTAGCCATGATTATCCCCCCTTATCCTAATAGCTCTTCTACTGTTTTACCACGAAGTTTTGCAACTTCTTCAGCACGTTTTAATTGTTTTAATCCCTCAACTGTAGCACGTACCATATTGATTGGTGTGTTAGAACCTAGAGATTTTGAAAGGATATCCGTAATTCCTGCTAACTCAAGTACTGCACGTACTGGTCCACCAGCGATTACTCCAGTACCTTCAGAAGCAGGTTTCATTAAAATTTCTCCTGCACCGAAGTGACCAATTACCTCGTGTGGAATAGTTCCACCTACACGTGGTACTTCGATTAAGTTTTTCTTCGCATCTTCTACAGCTTTACGAATCGCATCTGGTACTTCTTGAGCTTTACCAGTACCAAATCCTACATGACCGTTTTTATCTCCTACTACTACTAAAGCTGAGAAGCGGAAGCGACGTCCACCTTTAACAACTTTCGCAACGCGGTTAATCGTTACAACGCGTTCTTCAAGTTCCAGTTTGCTTGCGTCAATACGACTCATGAAGTATGTCCCTCCTTCTTATTAAAATTGTAAACCGTTTTCGCGTGCAGCATCTGCTAATGCTTTTACACGTCCATGATATAAATAACCACCACGGTCAAATACAACTGTAGTAATATTTTTCTCTAATGCACGTTTTGCGATCAATTCGCCAACTTTTGCTGCAGCATCTTTATTGTTGCCAGCACCTTCGAAATCTTTTTCTAATGTTGAAGCACTAACAAGTGTATGTCCTGCAACATCGTCAATGATTTGTGCGTAAATGTTTTTGTTAGAACGGTATACGTTTAAACGTGGACGTTCAGGTGTACCGTGGATTTTTGTACGCACACGTGCATGACGTTTTTTACGAACTTTATTTTTATCTAGTTTCGTAATCACAGTGGTCACTCCTTTCTAAGGATCAAGCTAATTATTTACCTGTTTTACCTTCTTTACGACGTACATATTCGCCTTCGTAACGAATACCTTTACCTTTATATGGTTCAGGTGGACGTACAGCGCGAATGTCAGCTGCGAATGCACCTACACGTTCTTTGTCAATTCCTTTAACAACAACTTTTGTATTTGAAGGAACTTCGATTTCGATACCTGGTTCAGCAGTGAATTCAACAGGATGTGAGTAACCAACGTTTAATACAAGTTTTTTCCCTTGTAATTGAGCACGGTACCCAACCCCAATAAGTTCTAAAGAACGAGAGAATCCTTCAGATACACCTTTCACCATGTTTGCAAGTAACGCACGAGTTGTACCGTGGATTGTACGGTGTTCTTTTGAATCAGAAGGGCGAACAACAGTAATTACGTTGCCTTCTTGCTCGATTTTCATATCTTGATTGAATTGACGAGTTAGTTCGCCTTTCGGCCCTTTTACTGTTACAGTGTTGTCCTCAGCAACTGTTACTGTAACGTTAGCAGGAACTTCGATCGGTTTTTTACCTACACGAGACATTTCATTGCACCTCCATTCACAAATTACTTATTACCAAACGTAAGCTAAAACTTCTCCGCCCACTTTTTTAGCACGTGCTTCTTTATCAGTTAACACGCCTTGAGAAGTTGAAAGAATTGCGATACCTAAGCCGTTTAACACTTTTGGAATTTCGTCAGTTTTCGCATATACGCGTAAACCTGGTTTAGAAATACGTTTTAATCCAGTAATTACACGTTCGTTATTTTTTCCATACTTTAAGAAAATACGGATGATACCTTGTTTGTTGTCATCGATATATTCAACGTCACGGATGAAGCCTTCTCGCTTAAGGATTTCAGCGATTTCCTTTTTAATGTTGGAAGCCGGTACTTCTAACTTTTCGTGACGAACCATGTTCGCATTACGGATGCGAGTTAGCATATCTGCAATTGGATCTGTCATTGTCATATTCTTATTACCTCCTTCCCATTTTTTGGGGATTACCAGCTAGCTTTTTTCACACCAGGAATTTGTCCTTTATATGCAAGTTCACGGAAACAAATACGGCAAAGTTTAAATTTACGATATACAGAGTGTGGACGACCACAGCGCTCACAACGTGTATATTCTTGTACTTTAAACTTAGGTTTACGTTTTTGTTTAACGATCATTGATTTTTTTGCCACGTTTTCGCCCTCCTTTTATTATTTTTGGAACGGCATACCGAATTGTGTCAATAACTCGCGAGCTTCTTCATCAGAGTTCGCTGTCGTTACGATCACGATATCCATACCGCGCACTTTTGAAACTTTATCGTAATCGATTTCAGGGAAAATCAATTGTTCTTTAACACCTAATGTGTAGTTTCCACGACCATCAAATGCTTTTTTAGAAACACCGCGGAAGTCGCGTACACGCGGAAGTGCGATAGAAATTAATTTATCAAGGAAATCATACATACGTTCACCACGTAATGTAACTTTTGCACCAATTGGCATCCCTTCACGTAAACGGAATCCAGCGATTGATTTTTTCGCTCTAGTAACAACAGGTTTTTGACCAGTAATAATAGCTAGTTCTTCAACAGCAGCATCTAATGCTTTAGAGTTTTGTACTGCGTCACCAACACCCATGTTAACTACGATTTTTTCAACTTTTGGAACTTGCATGATTGATTTATATCCAAACTTATTCATTAAAGCAGGAACTACTTCGTTGTTGTATTTTTCTTTTAGGCGGTTCATGTTTGTACCTCCTTTCAAAATTTCTTATTAGTCGATTACTGCACCTGATTTTTTTGCAACACGAACTTTTTTGCCGTTTTCGATTTTATAACCTACACGAGTCGGCTCGCCAGTTTTTGGATCGATTAGCATTACGTTCGAAACGTGGATTGGTGCTTCTTGGCTTACAATACCACCTTGTGGGTTTAATTGATTAGGTTTTACGTGTTTTTTAACGATGTTTACACCTTCAACAATTACCCGATCTTTCTTTGGAAAAGCAGCAAGTACGATACCTTCTTTACCTTTGTCTTTTCCTGTAATAACTTTTACTTTGTCGCCCTTTTTAACATGCATTATGTGTCGCACCTCCTTAATTGGTACTATCAGATAATTAAAGAACTTCTGGAGCTAGGGAAATGATTTTCATAAAGTTGTTATCGCGTAACTCACGTGCAACCGGTCCGAAAATACGAGTACCACGTGGTGACTTATCGTCTCTGATGATAACGCATGCGTTTTCGTCAAATTTAATGTAAGTGCCATCTTTACGGCGAACACCAGATTTAGTACGTACTACAACGGCTTTTACAACGTCACCTTTCTTAACAACGCCTCCTGGTGTTGCTTTCTTAACTGTGCAAACGATAATATCACCGATGTTTGCAGTTTTACGACCAGAACCACCAAGCACTTTAATTGTTAACACTTCACGTGCACCTGAGTTGTCAGCAACTTTTAAACGAGATTCTTGTTGGATCACTTAGGTTACCTCCCTTCGGAATTCGCGTATTTTCCGAATTTCTATTAAATAATAACCGCTTTTTCTACTACTTCTACAAGACGGAAATGCTTTGTAGCTGATAGCGGGCGTGTTTCCATAATGCGTACGATGTCACCGACTTTTGCTTCGTTGTGCTCATCGTGAGCTTTGAATTTTTTAGAATACTTTACACGCTTGCCGTATAATTTGTGTTTTTTATAAGTTTCAACTAGGACAACGATTGTTTTGTCCATTTTGTCTGAAACTACACGGCCAGTGTAAACTTTGCGCTGTTTACGCTCAGTCATATTAGCGGACCTCCTTTATCAGTTATCTCCACTGATTTCTCTTTCACGAATCACAGTTTTCATACGCGCAATCGCTTTACGAACTTCACGAATGCGAGCTGTGTTTTCTAATTGACCAGTCGCCAATTGGAAGCGAAGGTTGAAAAGCTCTTCTTTCAGTGATTTAACTTTTAATTCGATTTCAGAAGTGGCAAGTTCACGGATTTCTTTAGCTTTCATTAGAATCACCACCAGTTTCTTGACGTTTCACAATTTTACATTTCACAGGAAGTTTATGTGATGCCAAACGAAGCGCTTCGCGTGCAACTTCTTCAGAAACACCTGCAACTTCGAACATAACTTTTCCTGGTTTTACTACAGCTACCCAACCTTCTGGAGAACCTTTACCGGAACCCATACGTACCTCAAGAGGTTTTTTCGTATAAGGTTTGTGTGGGAAAATTTTAATCCAAACTTTACCGCCACGTTTCATGTAACGAGTCATCGCAATACGAGCGGCTTCAATTTGACGGTTAGTGATCCAGCTAGCAGTTTGAGCTTGAAGACCCCATTCACCAAATTGTACTTCACGACCGCCTTTTGCTTGACCGCGCATTTTACCGCGATGTTCGCGACGATATTTAACACGTTTTGGCATTAACATAATTATTTTCCTCCTTCCGCAGAGTTTTTCTTCGTAGGAAGGACCTCACCACGATAAATCCATACTTTTACACCTAATTTTCCGTATGTTGTATCTGCTTCTGCGTGAGCGTAATCGATGTCTGCACGAAGCGTATGAAGTGGTACAGTTCCTTCACTATAATGTTCTGCACGTGCGATATCCGCACCGCCTAAACGACCAGATACTTGCGTTTTAATCCCTTTTGCTCCTGCGCGCATAGTGCGTTGAATCGCTTGTTTTTGCGCACGACGGAATGAAACACGATTTTCAAGTTGACGAGCGATATTTTCTGCAACTAATTTTGCATCAAGATCCGCTTTTTTAATTTCAACGATGTTGATGTGCACACGTTTACCAGTGATATCGCTTAAGTATTTACGTAAGTTTTCTACTTCCGTACCACCTTTACCGATTACCATCCCTGGCTTTGCAGTGTGAATCGTAATGTTCACTCGATTTGCAGCACGTTCGATTTCAACTTTGGAAATCGCTGCTTCTTTTAAAGTAGTTTCGATATATTTACGGATTTTGATATCTTCGTGAAGTAATTCAGCGTAGTCTTTTTCAGCGTACCATTTTGACTCCCAATCACGAATGATACCAATTCGCAATCCGTTTGGATGTACTTTTTGACCCAAAATTAACCCTCCTTCTTCTCAGATACCACTACAGTGATGTGGCTTGTGCGTTTATTAATTGCGCTTGCACGTCCTTGCGCACGTGGACGATAACGTTTTAATGTTGGTCCTTCATCAACATAAATTTCAGAAATGTATAAGTTGTTTGGATTTAATTCGTAATTGTGCTCAGCATTTGCAACTGCAGATTTTAATACTTTCTCAACGACTGGAGACGCCGCTTTTGGAGTATGACGTAAAATTGCAACTGCTTCTCCTACTTGCTTGCCTCTAATTAAATCTACTACTAAGCGCACTTTACGAGGGGCAATTCGGACTGTGCGAGCAACGGCTTTAGCTTTTGTTGTCATCAGGATCTACCTCCTCTCAAAATTAGCGTCTTGTTTTTTTGTCATCCGCACCGTGACCTTTATAAGTACGAGTTGGTACGAACTCGCCAAGTTTGTGACCTACCATATCTTCTGTGATGTATACCGGAACATGTTTGCGTCCATCATAAACCGCAATTGTTAATCCGATGAAGTTAGGGAAGATCGTAGAACGGCGAGACCAAGTTTTAATTACTTGTTTTTTGTCTAGACCTTGTTGTGCTTCTACCTTTTTCATTAAATGTTCATCACAAAATGGTCCTTTTTTCAAGCTGCGACCCATTTAGTAACCTCCCTCCGTGATTTCACCACGGCTCTTCGCTCGAACCGTAGCTTTATCACATTATTTTTTACGTCCACGAATAATTAATTTATCAGATTTATTACGTTTCTTACGTGTCTTGTATCCAAGAGCTGGTTTACCCCATGGTGTCATTGGTGATTTGCGACCGATTGGTGCTTTACCTTCACCACCACCGTGTGGGTGATCATTAGGGTTCATTACAGAACCGCGAACTGTAGGGCGTTTACCTAACCAACGAGAACGACCCGCTTTACCGATGTTTACTAATTCGTGAGATTCGTTACCCACTTGACCGATTGTTGCGCGGCAAGTAGCTAATACTAAACGAACTTCACCAGATTGAAGACGTACGATTACGTATTTTCCTTCACGTCCAAGTACTTGCGCAGATGCACCAGCAGAGCGTACTAATTGTCCACCTTTACCTGGTTTTAATTCGATATTGTGAACTGTAGTACCCATTGGGATGTTTGCTAATGGTAAAGCATTACCTACTTTAATATCAGCATCTGGACCAGAAATAATTTCTTGACCTACTTTTAATCCTTTTGGTGCAATAATATAACGTTTTTCACCATCAACATAGTTAATTAATGCGATGTTAGCAGAACGGTTTGGATCGTATTCGATTGTAGCAACGCGTCCTGGAATGCCATCTTTATCACGTTTGAAATCGATGATACGGTATTGGCGTTTATGTCCACCACCGTGATGACGAACAGTAATTTTACCCTGGTTGTTACGACCAGCTTTGCGTTTTAAAGGCGCTAATAATGATTTTTCCGGTTTATCCGTTGTGATTTCCGCAAAGTCAAATGATGTCATGTTACGACGACCATTTGAGGTTGGTTTATACTTTTTAATCGCCATGTTGTTTCCCTCCTTCTTTAAATGTCAAAACGAACACATTTTACAATTAGAAATCGAATAATTCAATTTCTTTGCTATCAGGTGTTAATGTTACGATTGCTTTACGACGTCTGTTTGTTAATCCTTGGAATTTACCTACACGTTTTACTTTGCCTTTGTAGTTCATGATGTTGACTTTAGCCACTTTTACGCCGAAGATTTCTTCTACTGCATCTTTCACTTGTGTTTTGTTCGCACGAAGATCAACTTCGAAAGTGTACTTTTTATCAGCCATCAGTTCAGAAGAACGCTCAGTAATGACAGGACGTTTAATTACATCACGTGCATCCATTATCCAAGCACCTCCTCAACTTTTTCTACTGCAGCTTTCGTGAATACAACTTTGTCATGACCTAATAAATCAAGAACGTTGATTCCAGAAGCTGTTAAAACTGTTACGCCTGGGATGTTACGTGCGGATAATGCCACGTTTTCATCTAATTCAGCTGTAACAAATAATGCTTTTGAATCGATTTTTAAGTTACCTAAAATTTCTTTGAAGTCTTTTGTTTTAGGTGCATCTAATTTCAATGCATCTAACACTAGGAAGTTTTGTTCGTTCACTTTAGCAGATAATGCAGATTTAAGAGCTAAACGACGAACTTTTTTAGGTAATTTATAGCTATAGCTTCTTGGTTGTGGTCCGAATACAGTACCACCACCACGCCATTGTGGAGAACGGATAGATCCTTGACGAGCACGACCTGTTCCTTTTTGGCGCCATGGTTTTCTACCACCACCAGAAACTTCAGAGCGGTTTTTTACTTTATGTGTACCTTGACGTAGAGATGCGCGTTGAGCGATTACTGCGTCGAATAATACTGCTTCGTTTGGTTCGATACCGAAAATCTCATCATTCAATTCGATTTCTCCAACAGAAGCGCCTGTTTGACTAAGTACAGTTACCTTTGTCATTCCTGTTTCCTCCTTTCTTCAAGAAATTAGTTAGATTTTTTAACAGCTGCTTTTACTGTTACTAAAGATTTTTTAGAACCAGGAACATTACCTTTTACTAGTAGTAAGTTACGTTCAGTATCCACTTTAACAATTTGTAAGTTTTGGATAGTTACTGTATCTCCACCAGTTTGACCAGGTAAAGCTTTTTGTTTAAATACTCGGTTTGGAGCAATAGGTCCCATTGAACCTGGACGACGGTGGTAACGAGAACCGTGAGACATTGATCCACGAGATTGGCCATGGCGTTTAATTACACCTTGGAAACCTTTCCCTTTTGTTACTCCTGTTACATCTACCCAATCGCCTTCTGCAAAAATATCTACTTTGACTTCTTGACCAACTTCATACTCATCTAAGTTTACTCCACGAATTTCACGAATGAAGCGCTTAGGAGCAGTATTTGCTTTTGCTACGTGTCCTTTTTCCGGTTTGTTAGCAAGCTTTTCGCGCTTATCTTCGAAACCAAGTTGGATTGCTTCGTAGCCATCGTTTTCAACAGTTTTCTTTTGAAGTACAACGTTTGGAGTTGCTTCAATTACTGTTACTGGTATTAAATCGCCGTTCTCAGCAAAAACTTGCGTCATACCGATTTTTCTACCTAAGATTCCTTTGGTCATTTGTCACACCTCCTGTGATAATTAAAAGTTTTATTTTACTATTAAAGTTTGATTTCGATGTCAACGCCAGACGGTAAATCAAGCTTCATTAACGCATCAACTGTTTGAGGAGTTGGGTTAATGATGTCGATTAAACGTTTGTGAGTGCGCATTTCGAATTGTTCGCGTGAATCTTTATACTTGTGAACAGCTCGAAGGATTGTGTACACAGTTTTTTCCGTTGGTAACGGAATCGGACCTGATACACTTGCGCCTGAACGTTTAGCAGTTTCAACAATTTTTTCAGCGGATTGATCTAATACTCTGTGATCATACGCTTTTAAACGAATACGAATCTTTTGTTTTGCCATTATTTTCCCTCCTTTATCGCCTAATTACTAGACATTCTCCACGGAAATTTCCCACACACTCGCCATGGCAAAGCGGCCGGGTGTGTCGGCAACCTCCCGCTTCATCGCAGTCAAAGACCAACATTCAACATTATATACAATAAAATAGTTGTTAGCAAGTGTTTTCTCGAATTTTATTGGTCTTTCAAATTTTGCACTCCCTAAGCTGTTTTTTAGTATATAGGAGGAGATTATATAAATCAACTCCAATAAAATTCTGAAAATTCCCCGCTATCTACATTAAAATATATAACTGCGCTTTCATAAAATGTTTCCTATTATAAATAGGAACATAGTTTTTAACTATCAAAAATACTTTGCGGCATTCAAGATGAATGCGAAAAAAGTGGTCGGCCAAAATTTTTTGCCAACCACTTGATCATGGAGTCTAAAAATTGATCTCTACCTATTTAATTGTTTCCTATCTTTATAATGCTTCTTTTACTATTTTTTTATAATACAAAACAGATAATATGCCAAATACCGTGTACATCGCTACATAGAATATGTTGATAATCATCATTGGCGTAGTCATCTCTGAACCAAACAGCCACCAGCCGGATTTCACTGCAAAGTAACTGTGAAAAAGTCCAATCATAAGCGGCATGCCGAAGTTAAACAATTGTTTTACATAAATTCCGCGCATTAACTCACCATTGGAAAATCCGATTTTCCGCAAAATTGTATAGGAATCTCTTTCATCTTCCGCTTCACCCATTTGTTTAAAGTAAAGAATGCTTCCTGTTGTCAATAAAAATGCCAATCCCAAAAATCCTGTTACAAAAATACTCATTCCACTAATAGCTGTATTCTCATCGTAATATTCTTTATAAGTTTTTAGATTTGCATATTGAATGACATTTCTTTCTCTCAAGTTCTTAAATATTATCTCTGCCCTTTCTCGGTCTTTTTCTTTTGCTAAATTAATACCAATTTGAGTTGAAATAGCAGGATTTTGAGCTTTTTCTAATTCATGAAATAATTCATCTTTCACAATCAACACAGGCAAACTATCACTTGCTAACACTGATAGAAAAAATTGATCTTCTCTTACTTCTTTAATAAATAAAGCGTAATTCTTCTCACTTGTTTTTACATTAATTTTCTTTTTGCTTTCCAACGGCAGTAATTTAGATAATACATTTGAGTAGCTTGTCATCATGATTTCCCCATCTTTCAAATGGACATCCGGATTTATTTTTTTGTAATCTGATAGAGGAACGGCAGCTGTTACCACCTCTTGATTGACATTTATATACTCAGCATTTTTTTCATCTAAATTAAATAAATCAGACATTTTAATATTTACGTTAGAAATATGAAAAGTTGTTTTTTCATATTCAATTCCTTCTGCCTTTAGCTGTTCTAAAAATTCATTTCCGTTATTATTAAGTAAGATATAATCAAATGGAGAAGATTGTTTTGCATTGGATTCTGAAGAGTAGTAAGAAATATAAGACAGCGTCATAATCCCGACGGCTAATCCTGTCAACACAGTAATCAATGTAAGAGAACTAGCATTTCCCTTCATGCGGTGCATAATTGTTGTAACACCTAAAACATCTGTTATTTTTAAATGTCCCTTTTTGCTTTTCCGGATTAAGTTCATGATAAGTGCCACGGAATATCGGAAAAATAAATAGGTGCCTAAAATTGTTGAACCAAGAATAAGCAACATATTGACCAACAAGTTGTTTGTTGTGGCACCCTCCACGCTGAACAATCTTGTAGAATCGTAATACCCATATGCAATTAAACCAATTCCTATGATTCCCATAATCATATGGAAAATGCTGAACTTTTTAATTCGTTCATCGGCTATTTTTGCTGCATTAAATAGCGATAACAGCGATGCTTTCCGAATCATAATAAAAATTTGAATCAAGACCACCACTAATAGAAGAGCAAAAATAATGAGCGATTTTGAAAAAGCAGTCATGGAAAAAGATAAACTGACAATTGCGTCGTTTAACATTAACTTCATTAAAATCATCGCAAAAAAACGAGAAGTTAAAAATCCCCAAACCATCCCGATTCCTACAGCCAACGTGAACAATACTACATTTTCAATCAATAATAACCGAAAGATCAAACCTTTAGTCATTCCGATTAATTGATATAAGCCAATTTCTTTACTGCGGCGTTTCATAAATAATTGGTTCGCGTAAAGAATAAAAAAAATCAAAATAAAATATAAAACATACGTAATGGATTCAAAACCTGCCGTTGCGGTACCGCTTGCTTCCAACGCCGCGGTAACAGAAGGGTTATATTGTATGGTGATGAATGAAAAGCAAAGGGTCACACTAAAAATTAATGCAAAGAAGTATAAGTAATAATGCTTTATGTTCTTCTTCATACTTTTAAAAACTAAATTAGTTAACGTCATATCCATCACCGCCAAGCACTCTTTGGGTATTCAAAATATCTTGGAAAAACGCCTGTCTCGTTTTATCCCCTTTATAGAGCTCCGTATAAATTTGACCGTCTTTCAAGAACAACACTCGACTACAGAAGCTTGCTGCCACTGCATCGTGGGTCACCATCATGATGGTTGCTCCTCTTTCCTTATTGATGTTTTCCAAATTTGTCAGTAATGCCGTCGCCGCTTTAGAATCAAGGGCCCCTGTCGGCTCATCGGCAAAAACGATAGATGGTTCAGTAATAAGAGCTCTTGCAGCAGATGTTCTCTGCTTTTGTCCGCCGGATATTTCATTTGGATATTTACTTAAAATGTCTTTGATTTCTAAATATTCGACGAGCATTGCTAAACGCTTCTCTGCCGCGTTTTTTGATACTTTGCCAACAGATAACGGCAGCAGAATATTCTCTTTTACCGTTAACGTATCAAGCAAATTATAATCTTGAAAGATGAACCCTAAATGTTCCCGGCGAAATTTTGCCAAATCCCGTTCTTTCATCTTTTGTAACGGTTTCCCGTTGATTTCAACAATTCCTTCTGTTGGATAATCTATGGAACAAAGGACATTTAATAAAGTTGTTTTACCCGAACCGGATGGCCCCATGATACCAACGAATTCTCCTTCATGTACTTCCAGGTCAATCCCTTTTAACACTTCTTGTTGTAACGTACGTTTTCCATAGGTTTTTCTTATTTTTCTTGCCACTAAAACAGCCATTTCGTCAACCCCTTGTATTGATTCCTTACTAAATTGTACCCTTTCAGTACCTTACAATCGTTCGATTTTCGTGACAAATAAAATGGTAAATGACAATTTTGTCACATACCATAAGATTGAATGTATTGATTTTCAAGAGGAAATTGGATTGTAAAAGTTGTGCCGGCACCCACTTGTGAATCTACCTTCAGCGTAAGCCCAAGTTTTTCAGCCGCTTCCTTTGCCAAGTATAGACCCATCCCTGTCGCAGCGATTGTTTCCCTTCCGATCGTTCCTGTATAGGACCGTTGGAAAATACGGGGCAAGTCTTCAGCTCGAATCCCAACTCCGAAGTCTTGTATATGTAATAATAGATGCCCCTCTTGATTCCGGGTTGTAAATATGTGAATTTCACTATTGTCATGGCTGTACTTCACTGCATTAGAAAAGATTTGGCGAATAATGAACCCAAGCCATTTGGCATCTGTTGTCACGGTCTTTTGCAAATTCTTGGTTTCAACACCAATCCCTTTTTCAATACACCATGAACGAAAATCTTTAATTTGTTGATGAACGACTGTTTCCAAGCAAACCTTTTCCAGCCGGTTATCTTTTTCAATCGTTGAAAGCCTTGTTTCATGGATTTTTTGATCAAGCAACAAAAATATGCGAACCCATTCTTTTTCAATCTTTTCTTTTAACGCATAAGGCTTTACTTGTTCCACGATTAATTTCATGGCAGTCATCGGCGATTTCATTTCATGCACCCACGCCAGCATCTGATCTTGCTGTTCGAGCATTTCCATTTTTATGTGGTGAAGTCTATAATCTATTTCTTCATATTGTTGTTGGAAATGTTCCATGTACATTTGCTGGAAAGGAGAAAGCAGCTCTTTATTGATTGGTTGCTCATAGATAGCTTTTAGCTGCTTTGTTTCTCTTCCATAACGCCAAATTAAGAAAAGAAGAAAGAATAAAAGATTCATGATGTTTACATATATGATGGATATATTTGATATGCCGCTATCGATGAAAAACAATCCATTCAGCCATATTTGCATAAACAGGAAGAATAAAATCCACGATCTTCTTTCTTTTAAAAATAGTCCAATCATTTTGTCACCGCCATGTAGCCAAGTCCTTTTTTCGTTACAATGGTTTCCGATAAACCAATTTCATCTAATCGCTGTCGCAATCGATTGACATTGACCGTTAACGTATTATCATTCACAAATCGCTCGTCATCCCATAATTTACGCATTAGCTCATCACGAGAAACAATTTTGTCAACAGAAGCTAATAATGTCTTCAAAATAAACAATTCGTTTTTCGTCAATTCTATCACTTTCTCACCGTATTGAATGGTTCCTCTGTCATAATCAATAATTGCACCATTCCATCTCACAACATGTTGCATATTCTCCCCATAATCATAAGTTCTTCTTAATATCGCCTGTACTTTTGCTAGCAATACTTCCATATGAAAAGGTTTTTGCACAAAATCATCCGCCCCCATTTGCATAGCCATTACCATATCCATTGGATGGTCTCTAGATGATAAAAATAGAATTGGCACTTTTGAGATGGCACGAATTTCACGGCACCAATGAAAACCATCAAATGCGGGGAGTTGAATATCAATGATGACTAGATGTGGCTGCACGTTTAAAAAATCATCTAGCACTTGTTGAAAATCTTTTGGTCCTACTACTTCCATCGACCATTGGTTAAAACGTTCCCTTATTGAATTGAAAATGGATTGATCGTCCTCTATTAAAAATATTTTCATTCTTTCATCCTTTCACATACATAAAATTTTTATATTATATTGTAATATATTTTGCACTTTGTTTAAGAAAATCAATTTTATTCTCTTTTTATGAGAAATATGTATGTAAATTAGTATAATGGAACAAAGAACAAATAGTGCGTAAAAAGGAGATGTTTGTAGTGGACATCCGCCAAATCGAGTATTTTACAGAAGTAGCCAAACATTTGAGTTTCACGAAAGCTGCTTCCACTTTACACGTATCACAACCATCCATTAGTAAAGCCATTCAAAATTTAGAAGCCGAGCTTGGTGTACCTTTATTTTACCGCTCTTCAAAACAATTGGAGTTGACGGATGCAGGAAAGGCGGTATTAGCAAATGCGCAACATGTATTAGCCGCCTTTAAAAATTTACGTTCAGAATTAACGGATTTAATGGAGTTGAAAAAAGGAGAAATTCGTATTGGAATTCCACCGATTGTAGGTGTGGAGTTTTTTTCAAAATTAATTAGTTTATATAAAGAAAAATATCCTTATATTGAAATTAAACTAACGGAAGTAGGGACAAAAAAAATTCGGCGAGGGGTAGAAGAAGGAGAATTGGATATAGGCCTAATTTGTAATTTATGCGATCCAAATGATCAATTAGAATCTATTAGTATATTAAAAGATCCGTTAATGTTAATTGTTCATAGAGATCATCCCCTTGCTGCATTGCCATCCGTTGAAATGTCCCGGTTAGAGAAAGAAGATTTTATTATATATCGCAAAGATTTTACATTGTACGATCGCATTATAGAAGAATGTTCAAAAAACGGGTTCTACCCAACAATAGCCTGTGAATCATCACAGAAAGATTTAATCGTTGAGATGGTGGCTGCTAAAGTAGGGATTGCGTTACTTCCGAAAAAAATATGTGAAAAACTTCAAAATGAAAAAATTGTTTCAATTCCTTTCAAACATGAAAATCTTTTTCTAGAGTTAGGATTGACTTGGAAAAAGAATAAATATTTATCGTTTGCCGTACGAGAATTTATAGGATTGACTCAACAGTTTATATCGAAATAAAAAAGACATCCTTCCAAAATGGTTATCTATTTTGGAAGGGATGTCTTTTTATAATTAGTTTGTACTTACAACGCCATATTTTTGTTTCGCTTCAAGGCGTCGCTTATGAAGGATTGGTTCAGTATAACCATTTGGTTGCTCATATCCTTTGAAAATGAGGTCGCAAGCTGCTTGGAAACCAACAGACTCTTCGAAGTTTGGAGCCATTGGGCGATAGTTTGGATCATCAGCATTTTGTTTATCCACCACTACAGCCATACGTTTAAGCGTTTCATACACTTGTTCTTTTGTCACAATTCCATGGTGTAGCCAGTTTGCGATATGTTGGCTGGAAATACGAAGTGTTGCACGGTCTTCCATTAATCCAATATCGTTAATGTCTGGTACTTTTGAACATCCAACTCCTTGTTCTACCCAGCGAATTACGTATCCTAAAATTCCTTGACAGTTGTTGTCCAACTCTTCTTGAATTTCTTCTGGGCTCCAGTTTGGATTTTTCTCTACAGGAATTTGAAGAATATCATCTTGTAAATCTTCAAAGTCGGTAATACCTCTTTGAACTTCTTTTACATCTACTAAATGATAGTGGATGGCATGCAACGTTGCAGCTGTTGGTGATGGTACCCAAGCTGTATTGGCTCCTGCTTTTGGATGAGCGATTTTTTGCTCTAGCATTGCAGCCATTAAGTCAGGCATTGCCCACATTCCTTTACCAATTTGGGCACGGCCTTGTAAACCGCAATTTAATCCTACGAATACATTTGATCTTTCATATGCATTTAACCAAACAGAAGATTTCATTTCATTTTTGCGAATCATTGGACCTGCTTCCATTGATGTATGAATTTCATCACCTGTTCTATCTAAGAATCCCGTGTTAATGAAGACAATCCGTTCTTTTACTTCTTTAATGCAATTTTTTAAGTTTAGAGACGTACGACGTTCTTCATCCATTACCCCAACCTTTAATGTGTAACGCTCAAGTCCAATTAAATCTTCAATTCTACCAAATAATTTGTTTGTAAATGCTACTTCTTTTGAACCGTGCATTTTTGGTTTTACAATATAAATAGAGCCTTTTTTCGAATTTTTGTATTTTGTTTTACCTAATATATCAAGTTTAGCAATTAAGCTCGTAATGACACCATCCATAATTCCTTCTGGGATTTCTTCTCCATTTTTATCTAAAATGGCGTTTGTTGTCATTAAGTGACCTACATTGCGGACAAACATTAATGAGCGACCTGGTAATGTAATGTCTTCGCCGTTAACCCCTTTATACGTGCGGTCAGGATTTAACGTACGAGTCATTATTTTCGAACCTTTATCAAAAGTAGCTGATAAATCTCCTCTAATTAATCCTAACCAGTTGCTGTATACTTCTACTTTATCTTCTGCATCAACTGCAGCAACAGAGTCCTCACAGTCCATTATTGTCGTCACAGCTGATTCTAAAATAATGTCCTTAATACCAGCCGGATCTGATTTTCCTACAGGATGATTTCGATCGATTACAATTTCAATGTGCAGGTCATTATTCTTTAATAAAACTACAGAAGGTTCTTCTGGCGACCCGTTATACCCCACAGCTTTTGATTCATCCACAAGTCCTGTTTCATTGCCATTTGAAAGTGTAGCAACTAGCTTTCCGTTTACAATCGCATATTTTGTAACATCTAAATGAGTTGCATCTTTTAAAGGAACTGCTTGATCTAAAAACTTCTTCGAATATTCAATTACTTTCTGTCCACGAACTGGATTGTAGCTGTTTCCTTTCTCCGCTCCATCTTCCTCGCTAATGGCATCAGTACCGTATAATGCATCGTAAAGGCTTCCCCAACGAGCATTGGCAGCGTTTAGGGCATAACGTCCATTGTTTACTGGTACAACTAATTGAGGACCAGCTTGAAACGAAATTTCTTCGTCAACGTTTTCAGTTGTAATATGGTAGTCTTCTACTTTCGGTTCAATGTAGCCGATATCTTCAAGGAATTTTTTATATTGATCGAAATGAAAGTGATCTTTATTTTCTTTATGCCAGTTATGAATTGCCTCTTCTAATTCTCTTCGCTTTTCAAGAAGTTCTTTATTTTCCGGCGTTAAGTCATGAATTAATGTATCAAATCCTGCCCAAAATTCATCTTTATTTACTTCTGCATCAGGCAAAACTTGCTCATTTACAAAATCGTATAACACTTTTTCTACTTGTAAATTCCCCACTGTAACGTAATTTGCCATAATACCGCATCCCCCTCAATAATTCGAACAATGATTTTGAAGATTCCAAAATCTCCTTAATAATATTATAAGGGGGAAAGAGCATATAAATGAAATACATATTTTGAATAAACAATATTCACTTTAGCTATAGAAAAAAATCGAGTAGGAGGGAGCGATTAACTCCCGTCCTCTCACACCACCGTACGTACGGTTCCGTATACGGCGGTTCAATTAAGATGATTGACGCAAGTCTTTATAACTTCCGTGAATAGCTGTTCTCTTTATGCCAGTGGTCACTCCACCCTCCAAGAGGTCTCCCACGGGATTCACCGCTTCCTTCCTCAAGTGAGGTACTACGTTTTCTGTGTTCATCATGACTCACTGAATGCCAAGGGCTATTCTCTCTTAATTGTTCGGTCCTTCTTAGTAGTTCTAAACCAACTAATACGATGACCTCTGCTGACTTCTGACGGTTCAGCTACTTATCACTAAGTAGGTTATGAAGCGTACTTCACATATCCGCCAGACCTCCCCGGGTAAGAATGTAATCTTTCCTTCCATCTATCTGCTTCATTTACTCTGTACCACCTTTGGCAGAAAGGACTTTGTTTTGTTTAGCAAACTCATCCAATGATACCTAGCCTTATATGAAGTTCGTGTTCCTCAGACCGGAAGTTTGCCGCTCGCTTCCTTCAGATTCCGCGTCACCACGGACACCCTTGCGTTAAGCTAACTGTTACTTCTGCCTTCACAGTTCGGGACTTACACCCTATAGATTACACCCATGCCAGGCGCACTAAAAAAACCATCTTGTAGATAAACTACAAGATGGTTCAATCGTAAGCTATTTACGTTTATTATTTAATGATTTCAGATACAGAACCTGCTCCTACAGTACGTCCACCCTCACGGATAGAGAATTTAGTACCTTCTTCAATCGCGATAGGAGAGATTAATTCTACAGTCATTTCGATGTTATCGCCAGGCATAACCATTTCTACACCTTCTGGTAAAGTGATTACACCAGTTACGTCTGTAGTACGGAAGTAGAATTGTGGACGATAGTTAGAGAAGAATGGAGTATGGCGTCCACCTTCTTCTTTAGATAATACGTAAACTTGTGCTTTGAAAGCTGTGTGTGGTGTAATTGAGCCTGGTTTTGCTAATACTTGACCGCGTTGAACTTCGTCACGTGAAATACCACGTAATAAAGCACCGATGTTGTCACCAGCTTCAGCATAGTCAAGTAATTTACGGAACATTTCGATACCTGTTACAGTTGTTTTTGTTGGCTCATCAGCTAAACCGATGATTTCTACTTCGTCACCAACTTTAACTTGACCGCGTTCTACACGACCAGTAGCAACTGTACCACGACCAGTGATAGAGAATACGTCCTCTACTGGCATCATGAATGGTTTATCAGTTTCACGTTGTGGAGTTGGAATGTATTCGTCAACTGCATCCATTAATTCAATGATTTTTGCTTCCCACTCAGCCTCTCCTTCAAGAGCTTTAAGAGCAGAACCTTTAATTACAGGAACTTCGTCGCCTGGGAAGTCATATTCTGAAAGTAAGTCACGAACTTCCATTTCTACTAATTCTAATAATTCTTCGTCGTCAACCATGTCACATTTGTTTAAGAATACTACTAAGTATGGTACACCCACTTGACGAGAAAGTAAGATGTGCTCACGAGTTTGTGGCATTGGACCGTCAGCTGCAGATACTACTAAGATACCGCCGTCCATTTGAGCAGCACCAGTGATCATGTTTTTAACGTAGTCAGCGTGTCCTGGGCAGTCTACGTGTGCATAGTGGCGTTTGTCTGTTTCATATTCAACGTGAGAAGTGTTGATTGTGATACCACGTTCTTTTTCTTCTGGTGCGTTGTCGATTTGGTCGTAAGATTTAGCTTCACCACCAGTTTTTTTCGCAAGAACTGTTGCGATAGCAGCAGTTAAAGTAGTTTTACCATGGTCAACGTGACCAATTGTACCAATGTTAACGTGTGGTTTTGAACGATCAAATTTTTCTTTAGCCATTAGAGAAAGCCTCCTATTACTTGTATTTTTTATTTTTACAACTGCTGACAAGAAATTACTTTCTTGTCAAACAATCATAGCTTACAAATTATTTATACTTGATTAAAGGTGAGATTTCAATTATTATTCACCTTTATTTTTTTTGATAATTTCTTCTGCAATTGATTTTGGTACTTCTTCATAGTGGTCAAATACCATTGAGAATACACCGCGACCTTGAGTAGCAGAACGTAATGTAGTTGCATATCCGAACATCTCAGCAAGTGGAACCATAGCACGAACCACTTGTGCGTTACCGCGTGCTTCCATACCTTCAACACGACCGCGACGTGCAGTTACGTGACCCATGATATCGCCTAGATATTCTTCTGGTATTACAACTTCAACTTTCATTATTGGTTCAAGTAATACAGGGTTACATTTTGCTGCAGCATTTTTAAGTGCCATGGATGCAGCGATTTTGAACGCCATTTCGTTAGAGTCAACATCGTGGTAAGAACCATCGAATAATTTCGCTTTGATGTCAATCACTGGGTATCCAGCTAGTACACCATTTTCCATAGCGTCTTTTAAACCTGCTTCTACAGCTGGGATGTATTCACGAGGTACTACCCCACCGACAATCGCGTTTTCAAATTCAAAGCCTGCTCCTTCTTCATTTGGAGAGAATTCGATCCAAACGTGACCGTATTGACCACGACCACCAGATTGGCGAACGAATTTACCTTCAACTTGAGCAGTTGTACGGAATGTTTCACGATATGAAACTTGTGGAGCACCTACGTTAGCTTCCACTTTGAATTCACGTCTTAAACGGTCAACAATGATATCAAGGTGAAGCTCACCCATACCAGAGATGATTGTTTGACCTGTTTCTTGGTCAGTATGAGCACGGAATGTTGGGTCTTCCTCTTGAAGTTTTCCAAGAGCTGTACTCATTTTATCTTGGTCTGCTTTTGATTTTGGTTCAATAGCAACCGAAATAACTGGTTCTGGGAATTCCATTGATTCTAAGATAACTGGGTTTTTCTCATCACAAAGTGTGTCACCAGTTACTGTATCTTTTAAACCTACTGCTGCAGCAATATCCCCTGCGAATACTTTTGAAATTTCTTCACGGTGATTTGCGTGCATTTGTAGAAGACGTCCAATACGTTCACGTTTACCTTTTGTAGAGTTAAGAACGTATGAACCAGAATCTAGAATACCTGAATACACACGGAAGAATGTTAACTTACCTACATATGGGTCAGTCATAACTTTGAATGCCAATGCTGAGAATGGCTCTTCGTCACTTGCATGACGCTCAGTTTCTTCTTCAGTTTTTGGCACGATACCCTTAATAGCAGGAATATCGAGTGGTGAAGGTAAGTAGTCGATTACTGCATCAAGCATTTTACGAACACCTTTATGTTTGAACGCAGTACCGCAAAGTACAGGGTAGAATTGTACCGCAATTGTTGCTTTACGGATTGCAGCTTTTAATTCTTCTACTGTAATTTCTTCACCAGAGAAGTATTTTTCCATTAATTCTTCATCAAGTTCAGCTACTGCTTCAATTAATTTTTCACGGTATTCTTCAGCTTGTGCTTTGTATTCTTCTGGAATTTCTCCTACAGTAACATCTGTACCTTCGTCGTTACCGTAGAATGTCGCATTCATTTCAACCAAGTCAATAATACCTTTAAATTGATCTTCCGCACCAATAGGTAATTGAATTGGATGCGCATTCGCTTGAAGACGATCATGTAAAGTATTTACTGAGTATAAGAAGTCGGCACCAGTTTTGTCCATTTTGTTAACAAATACGATACGAGGAACTCCGTATGTTGTAGCTTGGCGCCATACAGTTTCAGTTTGTGGTTCAACACCAGATTGAGCATCTAGTACTGTAACTGCACCGTCAAGTACACGTAATGAACGTTCAACCTCTACAGTGAAGTCCACGTGTCCCGGAGTGTCGATGACGTTAATGCGGTGACCTTTCCACTGAGCCGTTGTAGCAGCAGAAGTGATTGTAATACCACGTTCTTGCTCTTGCTCCATCCAGTCCATTTGAGAGGCACCTTCGTGAGTTTCACCGACTTTGTGAATCTTACCAGTGTAATAAAGGATACGCTCAGTTGTTGTTGTTTTACCAGCATCAATATGAGCCATGATCCCAATATTACGTGTATTCTCTAGAGAGAATTCGCGTTTCATAGGGAATTGTCTCCTTCCAAATTGGGTTTAGACTAAAAAAGTGTTATATTTAAATTTTGTACTAGCAAAAAGCTAGTACAAAATTTAGATTACCAACGATAGTGTGCAAAGGCTTTGTTTGCTTCTGCCATTTTATGCATATCTTCGCGTTTTTTCACTGCAGCACCAGTGTTGTTTGCTGCATCTAGGATTTCGTTAGCTAAGCGCTCTTCCATTGTTTTTTCACCGCGAAGACGAGCGTAGTTCACTAGGTAGCGAAGACCTAGAGTAATACGACGGTCTGGACGAACTTCAACCGGTACTTGATAGTTAGAACCACCAACACGGCGAGCACGTACCTCAAGAACTGGCATTACATTATTTAATGCTTCTTCAAACACTTCTAATGGATCTTTGCCTGAACGTTCTTTTACAATATCGAACGCACTGTAAAGAATTTTTTGCGCTGTACCTTTTTTACCGTCAATCATGATTTTATTAATTAAACGTGTTACTAATTTTGAATTGTAAATCGGATCAGGTAACACGTCACGTTTGGAAACAGGACCTTTACGAGGCATGTGTTTTCCTCCTTTCAACGAGTATTACGAATTTTTATTATTTTTTCTCTTTTGGTTTTTTCGTACCGTATAAAGAGCGTGATTGCATACGGCCGTTTACACCTGCAGTGTCAAGCGCACCGCGAATGATGTGGTAACGTACCCCTGGTAAGTCTTTTACACGTCCACCGCGAATTAATACAACGCTGTGTTCTTGTAAGTTGTGACCTTCACCAGGAATGTAAGCTGTAACCTCGATTTGGTTTGTTAAACGAACACGTGCATATTTACGTAACGCTGAGTTTGGTTTTTTCGGTGTCATTGTACCAACACGTGTACATACTCCGCGTTTTTGAGGTGAATTAACGTTTGTTAGAGACTTTTTAAAGCTATTGTAACCTTTGTTTAACGCAGGTGATTTTGATTTAGTAATTTTAGATTTACGAGGCTTACGTACCAATTGGTTAATTGTAGGCATCGGTTTTTCCTCCCTTCATGTTATCGTTTTTTAATACCACATATCCAGGTGGTTCATTTTTAGGGTAAAAACAAAGCTTTTGTGTTTTCCCACAAAAACTACTCCGCAGCAATCGCAACAACTGCAGCTCCAACTTGGATTCCGCACGCTTTGCCAAGCTCTTTTCTTGATTCCACAAGATCTACCGGAATTCCATTTTCCTTTGCAAGGGCAATAACCGGTTCTGTTATTCTCTCTTCTGCATCTTGTGCTACAATGAGCTCTTTTACTCGGCCAGCTTTTATTGCTTTTACTGCTTGCTTTGTACCAATGATTGTTTTACTTGCCTGTTTAACTTTTTCATAAGACATTGACAATATCCTCCGAAGTACAGACAGTTACTATCAACCCTAAGTATATTATCATTATCATTTCAATCTGTCAATTTTTTTTGTAATTGAGTTAAAAAATTTTTTTGATAAGTATAGAAACAGAGCAAGTAAACGATTTAATGAATTTATTCCATTATTCATCCAGTGAAAATGGCTTGAGCCTCCCTATCGCATAATGTTTGTTTACAACTTCGGAGACTCAAGCTCTTGTATTTTCACTGAAATGTTTTCCGAATTATTCGGCTGATGTTAATTCTTCTAGAGCGCTAACAGGCTCTTCTTTGATCTTGATTTGACGATATCTTTGCATACCTGTACCTGCTGGAACAAGTTTTCCTAGAATTACGTTCTCCTTCAATCCGAGTAGCGGATCTCGCTTACCTTTAATTGCAGCATCTGTTAATACACGAGTTGTTTCTTGGAATGATGCAGCAGATAAGAAGGATTCCGTTTCAAGCGAAGCTTTCGTAATTCCAAGGATAACTGGACGACATGTTGCAGGTACTTTACCATTCATAATCGCTTCTTTATTTGCTTCTGTGAATTGGTGAACATCGAGGAGTGTTCCAGGAAGTAAGTCTGTATCTCCAGCTTCAATTACACGAACTTTTCGAAGCATTTGACGTACCATTACTTCGATGTGTTTGTCCCCGATTTCTACCCCTTGCATACGGTATACTTTTTGAACTTCTTTTAATAAATATTCTTGTACCGTTGCTACGTCTTTGACTTTTAATAATTGTTTTGGATCAATTGAACCGTCAGTTAGAATTTGACCTTGTTCTACTTCGTCACCTACAGCAACTTTCAATCGTGCATTGTAAGGAGCTTGATATTTACGAGTTTCAATTTCACCAACAACAGTAATTTCTCTTAAGCCGTCTCGACTTTCTTCAACTTCAGTAACGACACCTTTAATTTCTGAAATAAGAGCCTGACCTTTTGGATTACGCGCCTCGAAGATCTCCTGAATACGTGGAAGACCTTGCGTAATGTCGTTACCAGCAACCCCACCAGTGTGGAATGTACGCATCGTTAACTGTGTACCTGGTTCACCGATTGATTGAGCAGCGATAATTCCAACCGCTTCTCCCACTTCAACCTCTTCACCAGTTGCTAAGTTGATACCATAACATTTTTTACATACACCATGTTTTGTATTACATGTGAATGCTGAACGGATTGATACTTTTTCAATACCAGCATCAATAATTTTTCGAGCAATATCTTGCGTAATTAAATTGTCGCGCTCTAAGATTATTTCGCCAGTTTCAGGATGACGAATTGTTTTCTTAGCATAGCGTCCAACAATACGTTCTTCAAGCGTTTCAATTACTTCAGTACCATCCATTAACGCACCAATAGTTAATCCACGGTCTGTACCGCAATCTTCTTCACGAATAATCACGTCTTGTGCAACGTCAACAAGACGGCGAGTTAAATAACCAGAGTCCGCAGTTTTTAGCGCAGTATCCGCAAGACCTTTACGGGCACCGTGTGTTGAAATGAAGTATTCCAATACGCTTAAACCTTCACGGAATGAAGATTTAATTGGAAGTTCGATAATACGACCAGCTGGGTTGGCCATGAGTCCACGCATACCTGCAAGCTGAGTGAAGTTCGATGCGTTACCACGGGCACCGGAGTCACTCATCATGAAGATCGGATTCAATCTTGGTAAAGAGTTCATTAGTTTTGCTTGGATTTCATCTTTTGCTTCAGACCAGCTTGAAATTACGCGGTCATAACGTTCTTCTTCTGTAATTAAACCGCGACGGAATTGTTGCATTACTTTATCAACTTTTTTCTGAGCTTTATCTAAAATTTCACCTTTTTCAGGTAATACAACGATATCTGAAATACTTACTGTAATACCCGCACGCGTTGAATATTTAAATCCTAAATCTTTCATGCGGTCTAGCATTTTGGATGTCTCTGTAATATGGAATCGCTTGAATACTTCCGCAATAATGCTTCCTAAGAATTTTTTACGGAATGGAGGAATCAACTCTTGATCCTCAATGTATTTTTTCAATACCGCTTTACGCTGATATTCGATTTTTTCTTGTTCAGATAGTTGATTATATTCTTCTGAAGCTTCTAGTTCTTTTAGTAGCTCATCATCGATTGTTAAGCTGACAAAGTATTTATCTGGTGTAGCTACTTCCAAGTTGTAAGATGTTGGTTCGTTAATGTATGGGAAAGACTCTGGCAAAATTTCATTAAAGATAATTTTACCTACTGTTGTAATCAAGATTTTTTTATTTTGCTCTTCCGTAAATGTTTTATTGTTTAAAGAGCTTGCTTTTACGGCAATTCGGCTATGCAGGTGCACATTACCGTTTTGGTAAGCAATTAACACTTCATCTGGACTAGAGAATACTGAACCTTCTCCACGAGCACCTTTGCGCTCAAGAGTTAAATAGTAGTTTCCTAATACCATGTCTTGGGAAGGTGTTACAACCGGCTTACCGTCTTTTGGATTTAGGATGTTTTGTGCAGCAAGCATCAGTAAACGAGCTTCTGCTTGAGCTTCTGCTGATAACGGCACGTGAACCGCCATTTGGTCACCGTCGAAGTCTGCGTTATAAGCTGTACATACAAGCGGGTGTAGTCGTATTGCACGACCTTCAACTAAAGTTGGTTCGAACGCTTGAATCCCCAATCTGTGTAGCGTTGGGGCACGGTTAAGTAACACTGGATGTTCTTTAATTACGTCTTCAAGCACATCCCATACTTCGTTGTGCATACGTTCAATTTTGCGTTTTGCGCTCTTAATGTTGTGAGCCAAGCCTCTTTCAACTAACTCTTTCATTACAAAAGGCTTAAATAATTCAATCGCCATTTCTTTAGGTAGACCACATTGATACATTTTTAACGTTGGACCAACGACGATAACGGAACGACCAGAATAGTCTACACGTTTACCAAGCAAGTTTTGACGGAAACGTCCTTGTTTACCTTTTAACATGTGTGACAAGGATTTTAATGGTCGATTACCCGGTCCCGTTACAGGACGACCTCTACGTCCATTATCGATCAATGCATCTACCGCTTCTTGCAACATGCGTTTTTCGTTTTGAACAATAATGCTAGGAGCCCCTAAATCTAAAAGGCGTTTTAAACGATTGTTACGGTTAATAACACGACGATATAAATCGTTTAAGTCAGATGTTGCGAATCGGCCACCATCCAGCTGTACCATTGGTCGAAGCTCTGGTGGGATAACCGGAAGCACCTCTAATACCATCCACTCTGGTCTATTTCCAGAACTGCGGAATGATTCAATGACTTCAAGGCGTTTAATTGCTCGGGTGCGACGTTGACCTTGAGCTGTTTTTAATTCTTCTTTTAATTTATTTGCTTCTTCCTCTAGGTCAATTTGCTCTAGAAGTTTTTTGATAGCTTCTGCACCCATTCCTGCTTCAAAGCTATTACCAAACTTTTCACGGCAAGTACGATATTCTTTTTCAGATAAAAGTTGTTTCTTCTCTAAGTTTGTAACGCCAGGATCGATTACTACATAAGAAGCAAAATAAATTACTTCTTCCAATGCCCTTGGAGACATATCAAGAATGAGCCCCATACGGCTTGGAATTCCTTTAAAGTACCAAATGTGTGAAACTGGCGCCGCAAGTTCGATGTGTCCCATACGTTCACGTCGAACTTTTGCTCGCGTTACTTCTACACCACATCGGTCACATACTACACCTTTATATCGAACGCGTTTGTATTTTCCACAGTGACATTCCCAGTCTTTCGTCGGACCAAATATGCGTTCGCAGAAAAGACCATCTTTCTCAGGTTTTAATGTACGATAGTTAATTGTCTCAGGTTTTTTTACTTCCCCATAGGACCAAGAACGAATTTTATCCGGTGAAGCCAAACCAATTTTCATAAATTCGAATTCATTTACGTCAACCAAGGAGCCTACCTCCCTTTAGTTATAAGTCCTTTTGACATTCCATTAATTAAGATTTCTGAATCAGAGAGTTTTAATGAAGAATCGGGCAGGCGTCTACCTGCCCACATGTAGATTAATTTTGAGTTTCAACAGGTTTTTCTTCTTTAGTTGGCAAGATGTTTAGGGCATCAGCTGGTTGTAGATCATCATCATCATCCATATCTCTCAGTTCAATCTCTTCTTCGTCTACAGTAAGCATTTTCACATCTAATCCCAGTGATTGAAGCTCTTTAATTAATACTTTGAAGCTTTCTGGCACGCCTGGTTCTGGAACACTTTCACCTTTTACAATCGCTTCATATGTTTTCACACGTCCTACAACGTCGTCTGATTTGATTGTCAATAGTTCTTGTAGTGTATATGCTGCACCATACGCTTCAAGTGCCCAAACCTCCATCTCACCGAAACGTTGGCCACCAAATTGCGCTTTACCACCTAATGGTTGTTGCGTTACAAGTGAATATGGACCTGTTGAACGGGCATGAAGTTTATCGTCAACCATGTGCGCCAATTTGATCATATACATGATACCAACTGATACTCGGTTATCAAACGGTTCTCCTGTACGCCCATCATAAAGAATCGTTTTACCGTCTCTATTCATTCCGGCTTCTTCCATCGTATTCCAAACATCTTCTTCGTTCGCACCATCGAATACAGGTGTCGCCATGTATTCGCCTAATAAGTGTGCAGCCATACCTAAGTGAAGTTCCAACACTTGTCCGATGTTCATACGAGACGGTACGCCCAATGGATTTAACATGATGTCAACTGGAGTTCCGTCTGGCAAGAATGGCATATCTTCTTCAGGTAATATGCGGGAAATTACCCCTTTGTTACCGTGACGACCGGCCATTTTGTCACCGACGCGAATTTTACGTTTTTGAACAATATAAACACGCACTAATTGGTTTACTCCAGGTGGTAATTCATCACCGTCTTCTCGATTAAACACTTTAACATCGAGGACGATACCACCTGCTCCATGTGGTACACGTAATGATGTATCTCGAACTTCACGAGCCTTTTCACCGAAAATGGCATGAAGTAAGCGTTCTTCAGCTGTTAATTCCGTAACTCCTTTTGGTGTTACTTTACCTACTAAAATATCACCGTCACGTACTTCAGCACCAATTCGAACGATACCGCGATCATCAAGATTACGTAGCGCATCTTCACCGACATTTGGTATTTCGCGAGTAATTTCTTCTGGGCCTAGTTTAGTATCTCGAGATTCAGATTCATATTCTTCAATATGAATGGATGTATAAACATCATCTTTTACAAGACGTTCGTTCATAATAATCGCGTCTTCGTAGTTGAAACCTTCCCAAGTCATGAAAGCAACAAGAACGTTGCGACCTAGAGCAAGTTCTCCTTTATCCATGGAAGGTCCATCTGCAAGAATATCTTTTGGTTTTACGCGATCCCCAACTTTAACGATTGGGCGTTGATTAATACAAGTTCCATGGTTGGAACGCTGGAATTTTTGAAGCTTATATTTATCCAGTTCGCCCTTTACTTCTTTTCCATCTCTAATTTCGATACGACGAACGTGGATTTCACGCGATTCAACATGTTCAACGATTCCTTCATACTTATTAACTACAGCAGCACCAGAGTCACGAGCGTTTACGTATTCCATTCCTGTCCCTACATACGGAGCCTCTGGTTGAATTAATGGTACTGCTTGACGCTGCATGTTTGCACCCATTAATGCACGGTTAGAGTCGTCGTTTTCTAAGAATGGGATACATGCTGTCGCAGCAGATACTACTTGTTTAGGTGATACGTCCATGTAGTCAACTAATTCTCTTTTGAATACTGTGTTGTCTCCACGGAATCGACCTAAAACTTCCTCGTTGGCAAAAGTTCCGTCTGGATTTAACGGTGAGTTTGCCTGAGCTACGATGTAGTTGTCTTCCTCATCGGCTGTTAAGTAGTCAATTTGGTCTGTCACTCGGCCTGTTTCAGGATCAACACGACGATAAGGTGTTTCAATAAAACCAAACTTATTCACTTTCGCATAAGTTGATAATGAGTTAATTAGACCGATGTTTGGACCCTCTGGTGTTTCAATAGGACACATGCGGCCATAGTGCGAGTAGTGAACATCCCGCACTTCCATACCAGCACGTTCTCTCGTTAAACCACCAGGTCCTAAAGCGGAAAGGCGGCGTTTATGCGTCAATTCTGCTAGCGGATTTGTTTGGTCCATGAATTGCGATAATTGAGAGCTACCAAAGAACTCTTTTATTGATGCAATTACTGGACGAATATTAATCAATTGTTGTGGTACGATTGACGCTGTGTCATTAATTGACATGCGCTCACGCACAACTCGTTCCATACGCGATAGTCCAATACGGAATTGGTTCTGCAACAACTCACCAACAGAGCGTAAACGACGATTTCCTAAATGGTCGATGTCATCAACATTTCCTACACCATAAAGTAAGTTGAAGAAGTAGGATAATGACGCGATAATATCCGCAGGAGTCAAATGTTTTACCTCTTCATCAACGTAAGCATTGGAAATGACATTGATGATTTTTCCATCTTCGTCATTAGGAGCATATATTTTAATGGATTGGATTGTAATATCTTCATCCAATACACCACCTACTTGAGATAATGTACGGAATCCAACACCCTTCTCTAAATAAGGAATAATTTTATCTAACGTACGTCGGTCAAGAATTGTATCTTTTTCAACAATAATTTCTCCTGTTTCAGGATCTACTAACGTTTCTGCGATTTTTTGATTAAATAGACGATTTTTTATGTGAAGCTTTTTATTCATTTTATAACGCCCAACGGCTGCTAAATCATAGCGTTTAGCATCGAAGAAGCGGGAATATAGCAAGCTTTTTGCACTTTCAACTGTTGGTGGTTCACCTGGACGAAGGCGTTCATAGATTTCTAATAGCGCCTTTTCAGTGCTATCTGTATTATCTTTCTCAAGCGTATTTCTCAAATACTCATTATCACCGATAATATCGATAATTTCTTGGTCTGAACCAAAGCCTAACGCTCTTAGTAGCACTGTTGCAGGCAATTTACGTGTGCGATCGATGCGAACATAGATAATATCTTTTGCATCCGTTTCAAACTCCAGCCATGCCCCACGGTTTGGAATGACTGTTGCACCGAAGCCTTTTTTGCCGTTTTTGTCCGTTTTATCGTGATAATATACGCTTGGTGAACGTACCAATTGGGATACAATTACACGCTCGGCACCGTTAATAATAAAAGTGCCTGTTTCTGTCATTAATGGGAAATCCCCCATAAAGACATCTTGTTCTTTAACTTCATCTGTTTCTTTGTTATGAAGACGTACCTTTACGCGCAATGGTGCTGCATAAGTTACATCGCGCTCCTTACATTCATCGACATCATATTTTGGTTCTCCTAAAGAATAGTCGATGAATTCTAGCGAAAGATTGCCTGTGAAATCCTCAATAGGGGAAATTTCTTTAAACATTTCAAGCAATCCTTCTTTAAGGAACCAGTCGTAAGAGGCTGTTTGAATCTCTATTAAATTCGGAAGCTCCAGCACCTCTTTAATACGCGCAAAGCTTCTACGCTGGCGGTGTCGTCCGTACTGAACTAGTTGACCTGTCAACTTATTCACCCCTCAATAAAGCGATAATAGGTCTTTGCAAAATCAAATAAATAGTGTATGATTTTCCAAAGACAAAAAGAAAACGAGACTTTTTCAAAACCTCATTTTCGGTTAAACTTAACTTATTCATGGCAAGTATACCCACATAAAAATTATTGCATACAAAAGGGCATACTCCCAAAAAATAATATTTTTGCATTTTATTATGTTATCATAGCCGATTTGTCAAGTCAATATTTAATGGGAATTCGTTTTATTTTTCAGCTTTGATAATCCAATATCCCTTTTTCTTCTCGACAATTTCCACTGACCGAAACTTTTCTTCCAAATACTTTAACGTAGATGGTGCTCCTTGTTTCTTCTGAATCACAACCCAAAGTTCTCCACTTGTACACAAATGCTGATAAGCCCCGTCATAGATTTTAAAAACCGTCTCTTTCCCAGCTCGAATTGGCGGGTTCGTTAACACAGCAGCAACTTGGACTTGCTCATCCACATATACACCGTCACTTTCATAAATACGCACATTTTGGATTCCGTTCAATTCTGCATTCTTTCTAGCTAATTGAAGTGCTCGCTCATTAATATCCATCATATATACTGTTCGCTCTGGATATTGTTTTGCTATCGCTAACCCGATTGGACCGTAGCCACAACCAACGTCTAAAACAATTCCTTCTACATCGGGCATGTTAAATGTATCAATTAACAAACGGGATCCAAAATCTACTTCGCTTTTACTAAACACTCCTGTATCTGTTTCAAATAAAAATGAGTGTCCTAATAAAGTAAACTGCCATTGTTGAGGTTTACTTTCCGTTTGAGGCTTTCGTGAATAATAATGTTCAGTCATTTGAGTGGCCTCCCTAAATAAATGAAGAAAAGCTCGCCAAATAGGACGAGCTTTTTATTTTTTGGTATAAACGATACTCAAGCAATTATTACTTAAGTTCTACAGAAGCGCCAACTTCTTCAAGTTTAGCTTTGATTTCTTCAGCTTCTTCTTTAGAAACGCCTTCTTTAAGTGGTTTTGGAGTGTTGTCAACTAATTCTTTTGCTTCTTTTAAGCCAAGGCCTGTAAGTTCGCGTACAACTTTGATAACTTTGATTTTTTGATCTCCAGCGTTAGCTAATACTACATCGAATTCAGATTTTTCTTCTGCAGCAGCACCTGCAGCAGCGCCACCTACAACTGCAACTGGAGCAGCAGCAGTTACGCCGAATTCTTCTTCGATAGCTTTTACTAAATCGTTTAATTCAAGAACTGTCATTTCTTTAATAGCTTCAATAATTTGTTCTTTAGTCATTCCATATTCCTCCTATATAGGTATTTTTGTTAGGCTATTTGCCTGTATTCGAAATATTGGTTTAAGCGATAAATTACGCACCTTGTTCTTCTTTTTGTTCTGCAACAGCTTTTGTTGCAAGAGCGAAGTTGCGGATTGGAGCTTGAAGTACAGATAGTAACATTGAAAGTAAACCTTCGCGAGATGGAAGGTCAGCAAGAGCTTTAACCTCTTCAACTGTAGCAACGTTTCCTTCAATAACACCCGCTTTAATTTCTAATGCATCGTTTTCTTTTGCGAAGTTGTTAATGATTTTAGCTGGTGCTACAACATCTTCTGTAGAGAAAGCGATCGCATTTGGACCTGTTAAATATTCATTAAGTCCTTCTAGTCCAACTTCTTCAACAGCACGGCGAGTTAAAGTGTTTTTATAAACTTTAAATTCTACGCCAGCTTCACGAAGTTGTTTACGCAATTCAGTAACTTGAGCTACGTTTAAACCGCGGTAATCAACAAGCACTACAGAAGCAGAATTTTTAAATTTGTCTGCAATCTCTTGTACTTGTACTTTTTTTGCTTCAATTGCCTTAGACATTTTGACACCTCCTATTAGAATGGGTCATTCATACCGATAAAACAAAAGCCTTCGTGTAGACACACGAAGGCATAAAAAGTCATCATCTTAAAAAAGAATCCGATTTTATGTCCTCGGTAGGGAAGTTTAAGTGCAAAGAGCACCCCTACTGTCTACGGTACAAATGGATTACTATATTCAGAACATCATCCATAATACTAACGAATAGGATGAATGTCAATAGTTTTATTCTATCTTTATTTATTATTTAATCACTACGCTAGAAGCGTCAATTTTAATTGATGGCCCCATTGTAGTAGTGATGTTTACAGATTTCATGTAAGTACCTTTAGCTGCAGCAGGTTTTGCTTTTTGAATTGCTTCGAATACAGCTAAGAAGTTTTCTACTAATTTTTCTGTTTCGAAAGATACTTTACCGATAGGAGCGTGAACGATACCAGCTTTATCAGCGCGGTATTCTACTTTACCTGCTTTGATTTCTTGGATTGCTTTCGCAACATCGAAAGTAACTGTTCCTGTTTTAGGGTTTGGCATTAATCCTTTTGGACCTAAAATACGACCTAATTTACCAACCTCACCCATCATATCAGGTGTAGCTACGATTACATCAAACTCAAACCAACCTTGTTGGATTTTGTTGATGTAGTCTACATCGCCTACATAGTCTGCTCCAGCAGCTTCAGCTTCTTTTAATTTTTCACCTTTTGCAAATACTAATACACGTTGAGTTTTACCTGTTCCGTTTGGAAGCACAACTGCTCCACGGATTTGTTGGTCATTTTTACGAGTATCAATATTTAAACGGAAAGCTACTTCTACTGTTGCATCAAATTTAACATTGCTTGTTTTTTGAGCTAATGCAACAGCTTCTTCTACTGGATATAATTTAGTTTTATCAATTAATTTTGCAAGTTCTTGCATTCTTTTACTGCGTTTTACCATTACTTTTTCCTCCTTTGTGGTTTTAGCGGAAATTTACCTCCCACGAATAAAGGTTGCGTGTTCAACAGAACTTGCGCAACCTACAAAAACTAACACGAATTACAATGGATTAGTCAACGATTTCAATACCCATGCTTCGTGCTGTACCTTCAACCATTGCCATAGCCGCTTCAACAGATGCAGCATTTAAATCAGGCATTTTTAGTTCTGCGATTTCGCGAACTTTATCACGTTTAACCGTTGCAACTTTTTTACGGTTTGGCTCACCAGAACCTGATTCAATACCTGCTGCTTTTTTAAGCAATACAGCTGCAGGTGGAGTTTTTGTAATAAAAGTGAAAGAACGGTCTTCGAATACTGTAATTTCAACAGGTATAATTAAACCTGCTTGATCAGCAGTACGAGCGTTAAATTCTTTACAGAATCCCATGATGTTTACACCTGCTTGACCTAATGCAGGACCAACTGGTGGCGCTGGATTCGCTTTACCAGCAGGGATTTGAAGTTTAACGATTTTAATAACTTTTTTAGCCACGAGACACACCTCCTTAAGTCCGTGATGTGGTATATTGGGTTGCCCCTCCCACTCAAATATACATTTATCAGCCATGCCGATAAAATATCATTAACTCATATCTCAGACTAAAAAAACTAGTCTGACCTATGAAATGATATCATTTTTCATATTCTTAAGCAAGTAAAAATATTATAAAGATATAAATTATTTGTTAACCAAATTGGTTAAAATGTGCAAACCATTGAAATTTTTTACTCTTTTTCAAAGGTTTATACCCGTTGTACTTGTTCGAAATCTAATTCCATTTTCGTTTCCCGACCGAACATGTCAACTGAAACTTTTACTTTTCCTTTATCCACATCGATTTCCTCTACATTTCCTTGGAAATGAGCAAATGGTCCATCTAACACTTCAACTAGATCGCCAACAGCAATATCTAACTCGCCAATTGCTTTTTTGTGTAATCCCATTGAACGAAGCAGACGATCTACTTCTTCAGGCAGTAAAGGTGTCGGTTTTGCTCCTCCGCCTGATGAGCCAATAAATCCTGTCACTCCTGGGGTATTGCGAACAACGTACCAAGAATCATCAGTTAAAATCATTTCAACTAATACGTAACCCGGGAAAACTTTTCGCATCACCGTACGTTTTTTTCCATCTTTTAAATCAGTTTCTTCATGTTCAGGGATGATTACACGGAAAATGAGATCTTGCATCCCCATTGTTTCTACTCGTTTTTCGAGATTTGCTTTTACACGATTTTCATAACCTGAATAAGTATGAACTACATACCATTGTTTTTCCATAATGTATATTGGACTATTCGTCCTTCCCTCCTTTACAATTACAACCCGTTGAATCTGTATTTAATATTATAATTTACAACATAAATGAAAAAAACCCGCGAAATGTTAGACGGGCTATTTTTCGAAAGATATTTAGTATGGGGCTATAATTATATTTTTAAATACCAACGGAATGCTCCCGAAATCAATAAATCTACAAGCACAAAAAAGATTGCTACAAAAATGACTGTTGTGATTACAACAATCGTATATTTTGTAAGCTCTTTGCTTTTTGGCCAGCTTGTCTTTCTCATTTCGGACATAACTTCTTGCAGAAATTGTTTTATTTTGCCCATTCTAGCTTAACCTCCGAATAAATCATCTGTCTTCTCTATTTCAACTAGCGCGTTTGTTTGTGTAATGTGTGTCGATTGCAGCGCTGACAATACTTTTTCAATTGTAATCTAGTTGAGCTATCTTGTTCAGGATAAGTGTAATTTCTAGAACCACACTCTTCACAGCTTAATACAATTTTCTTTGCCACTGAAAAAACCTCTATTCTGGCATTTTATCTTTTAAAGACTAACACCAAAAAAACATGCTGTCAATAATTGAGGAAAGAGTTTCAAATAATTTCCCCATTTTCTAAATGGCGCTCCAATTTCCGTTTCACCCGTTGCAATGCATTATCAATTGACTTTACATGACGATTTAATTCTTCAGAAATCTCATTATAAGATTGTCCATCTAAATATAAAGTAAGCACTTGTTGTTCAAGTTCGCTTAAAATTTCGCTAATTTTTTCTTCCAAATAGGAGTACTCTTCTCGGTTAATCATTAAATGTTCTGGATTTTCTGATTCCGAGCATGTAATGACATCCATCAACGTCCGATCCGACTCTTCATCATATATTGGTTTATCAAGAGAAACATAGGAATTGAGTGGAATATGTTTCTGACGCGTTGCCGTCTTAATAGCAGTAATAATTTGGCGCGTAATACATAACTCTGCAAAAGCTTTAAAGGAAACAAGCTTGTCCTCTTTAAAATCTCTTATGGCTTTATATAAACCTATCATTCCCTCTTGTATAATATCTTCCTTGTCCGCTCCTATTAAAAAATAAGAGCGAGCTTTCGCCTTTACGAATACACGGTATTTATTAATTAAGTAATCTAACGCCTCTGTATTACCTTGATGCACTAGTTCAACAAGTTGTTCATCCGTTAGCTCGTCAAAAGATTGTACTACTTGCGATTGCTCTGTTTTTAGCAACGGCCTCACCCCAGACGTATAAATCATATTAGGAACAGTATATATGAATTGGAAAATATAGGTCAATTGATTATTTTAAACCTCTTCTCCATTTTTCGAAGGCTAACTCTACTTCTTTCGATAATGGGATTCTAGATTTGGGTCTTTCTTTCTGCGAAGTTTCTACTCTTTTTGATATTTTTGATTGAATAATTTCCAACTCTATTTCTAGTTCACGGGCTGATTTTCGAAGGGCACCATTCCCAAATATTACGTTTTGCTCCGTCATATCAGAAGTTGCTACGTATATTTGGACTTTCCTCCCTTTCAGCTCGTTTGATAATTTTTCAATACGCTCATCTGCCGTTTCGTTCTTTCTTGTAAAAATTACTTCCACTGCATTTTGTACATAGGATTTTTCTGCCCCGGAAACATGATAGGCGTCGAAAACAACAATCACCCGCCATCCCATAGCGGCTTTATATTCTGCCATTAGTTCAAGCAGGCGATTTCTAGCTCCCTCTAAATCTGTATCTTTTAAAGGTCGCAATTCTTTCCAAGCACCTATCATATTGTATCCATCAACTATTAGAATGTTTTTCATAACTAATCATTCACTTCTTGACGTTTTCGGTACACTTCATACATTAATAATGCCGCCGCAACAGACGCATTCAATGAATTAACATGCCCAACCATTGGCAAATGGTAGAGAAAGTCACATTTCTCCTTCAGTAGTCTACTCATTCCTTTCCCTTCACTTCCAATAATGATAGCTAGCGGCAAGGTAGCATCCATTTTTCGATAGTCGGTGCTACCTTTTGCATCTGTTCCAGCAATCCAGACGCCTCTTTCTTTTAACTCATCTACTGTTTGCACTAAATTGTTCACTCTGCAAACAGGAACATGCTCAATAGCTCCTGTAGAAGCTTTCGCTACCGTTGCTGTAAGTCCAACAGAACGTCTCTTTGGTATGATTATACCATGAACGCCAATCGCATCTGCAGTTCGCATAATCGAGCCAAGATTATGAGGGTCTTCTAGTTCATCTAAAATGATGAAAAATGGATCTTCGCCTCTTGCTTTGGCCACATCAAATAATTCATCGAGTTCCGCATACTTATAAGCAGCGACAGAAGCAACGATACCTTGATGGTTGGCGCTTGAAAGTTGATCGATTTTTTTCTTTGGCACAAACTGTACAAATACTCCTCGTTCGCGGGCTAAATCCAGCACTTCCTTAATTCCCGATTTTTTCACACCTTCACTAATCCATATTTTGTTCATTTCTCGGCCTGAACGAAGGGCTTCTAATACCGGGTTTTTACCAGCAATCATTTCTCCACTTTCGCTCATGTTATGACGCTCCTTTCGCTTCTTCAACGATTTGTATTGCATAATCAATTATTTTATTCATACGTTCATACTGTTTTGTTAAATAAAGACTGCCGAGAACTGCTTCAAATCCGGAACTATTCCGATAAGTTTGAACATCCGTATTTTTCGGAACAGTACCAGACTTTGCATTGCGCCCACGTCTATAAATTGCTAACTCTTCTTCCGTTAAATACTGTTCTTCTATCATGCGATGCACAATCATTGATTGAGCTTTAGCAGAGACATATTTTGTCGCCTCATGGTGCAGCGTATTCGGTTTCGTTCGACCGCTTAACAATAAATGTTCCCTAACGCGCACCTCTAAAACGGCATCCCCCATATATGCTAATGCAAGTGCGTTTAATTGCTTAATATCAACTAGTTGTGCCATCTTATGAACCTCGTTTCCAGCGAGTACCTTGTCGTGTATCTTCTAAAATTATGTCCATACTTAATAATTGGTCACGAATTTCATCCGCTCTCTTGAAATCACGATTTTTTCGTGCAATATTACGCTCTTCAATTAACTTTTCAATCTCTTCATCTAAAATTTCCATCTCAACAGCTAATTTAATTCCTAAAACACCACTAAGAACTTCAAATGTTTCAATAAATGCTTTTAGCACTTTTTCATCCGTATTTGTTTCGTTTACATACGTATTTGACGTGCGAGCTAGTTCAAATAAAACAGAAATACCGTTAGCTGTATTGAAATCATCATCCATTTCCTTCTCGAATTGTTTTTTCAACTCATCGATTTTTTCTAAATACAATTCACTATTTTCTGCAAGGTTCGTCGTAGATTTTAGTCGATGTTGAAGATTCGAATAAGCTGTGCGCAAGCGCTCCAATCCACTTCGAGCGGATTCAATCAATTCTTCTGAGAAATTGATTGGATGACGATAATGTACAGAAAGCATGAAAAATCTTAATACTTGCGGATCAATTTTCTGGATAATATCGTGGACTAATACGAAATTCCCAAGAGATTTTGACATTTTTTCGTTATCAATATTAATATACCCATTATGCATCCAGTAACGGGCAAAAAGTTTTCCGGTATAGCTTTCAGACTGAGCAATTTCATTTTCGTGGTGCGGGAACGTTAAATCTTGACCTCCAGCATGAATGTCAATTGTGTCACCTAGATGAGCTCTTGCCATTACGGAGCATTCAATATGCCATCCAGGTCGTCCTTCACCCCAAGGGCTACTCCAGTGAATTTCACCTGGTTTTGCAGCTTTCCAAAGAGCAAAGTCTAGTGGGTCTTCTTTCTTTTCACCCGCTTCGATACGTGCGCCTACTTTTAAATCATCAATTGACTGATGACTTAGTTTTCCATAACCTTCAAACTTGCGTGTGCGGAAATATACATCCCCTTGAGATTCATAAGCATACCCTTTATTGATTAATACTTTAATAAATTCAATAATATCATCCATATGTTCTGTCACTCTCGGATGAACATCCGCTTTTTTGCATCCAAGTGCAGTGATATCCTCAAAATAAGCTTTTATAAAACGCTCTGTCAGTTCAGAAACTTCTTCTCCTAACTCGTTAGCTGCCTTAATAATTTTGTCGTCCACATCGGTGAAGTTTGATACATACTTCACATCAAACCCTTTATATTGCAAATATCTTCTTACGGTATCATAGACAATGGCAGGACGTGCATTGCCTATATGAATGTAGTTATAAACAGTTGGTCCGCATACGTACATTTTTACTTTTCCCTCTTCAAGAGGAACAAATGGTTCTTTTCTTCTTGTTAACGTATTGTAAATTTGAATTGCCATGTCATTCTCTCCTTTAGCCAATTTTCTCCGAACAAATATATCCTTCTATAACTAAATTACCACCATTTCTCTACAGGTAGCCAATAAAAATTAGCTGAATAAAAAACGCCTCCATCATATCACTATGACAGAGACGCCAATTCGCGCGGTTCCACTCTGGTTGAAAGCATGAAGCTTTCCGCTCGAGGTCTTTAACGGTGACTAGCCGACTTGCCTACTCCATTTCAGCAAAGTGCTCAAAGGTGCATTTCCGTAAAATAGAGGTTTAGGTCACTTTCAGCCTGTGGTGACCCTCTCTTTCAAACATATTTTACGTACTTCTCCTTTTCAACGCTTTCACTTTTATATCATTATATCCAAGGCTCAAAAACCGTTCATCTAAAAAATATTAATTTGTGAATTTTTCTAATCGGGCTAAAACTTTTTCTTTGCCCACTAATTCGATTGCATCCGCCAATTCCGGACCATGAGTTTGGCCTGTTGTCATCACTCGAATTGGCATAAATAAGTTTTTCCCTTTATATCCAGTTTCTTTTTGTACTGCTTTAATTGCCGCTTTAATTGACGAAGCATCAAAAGCTTCCGAAGCCTCTAATTGCTGTTTAAATGATGCAGCCAATTCTTTAATATGTTCTAAAGCTAGTACTTCTTGGGCAGCTTCATCATATTCAATTTCATCTTTAAAGAACAAGCTAGATAATTCAACAATTTCTGCACCATAACTCATTTGATTATGGTATAACGCAATCAATTTTGTTGCCCATTGTTTTTGTTCACTAGTCAATTCTAAAGGAAGTAAACCGGCTTTTTGCAAGTGAGGAAGTGCTAAGTCTACTACTTCATCCAATGACAATTTTTTAATGTATTGGTTGTTCATCCATGTTAATTTATTCCGGTCAAACATTGACGGTGATTTTGATAAACGCTTCTCATCAAAAATTTCAATCAATTGTTCTTTTGTAAAGATTTCTTCTTCCCCTTCCGGAGACCAACCAAGCAATGCAAAGAAGTTGAACATCGCTTCTGGTAAATATCCAAGCTCTTTATATTGAGAAACGAACTGGATAATGGATTCATCACGTTTTGATAACTTCTTATGATTTTCGTTCACAATGATTGTTAAATGGCCGAACTCAGGGTATTCCCAATCGAAAGCATCAAAAATCATCATTTGTTTCGGTGTATTTGATAAGTGTTCTTCTCCGCGGAATACATGCGTAATTTCCATATAATGGTCATCTAAAACAACCGCAAAGTTATAAGTAGGAATTCCATTCGCCTTCACGATAACCCAATCGCCGATATCTTTCGATTCAAAAGTAACTTCTCCGCGCACTAAATCATTAAATTTGTATGTTACATTTTCTGGAACTTTAAAACGGATTGTATAAGGAATTCCCTGCGCTTCTTTTTCAGCGATTTCCTCTTTCGTTAAATGGCGGCATTTGCCTTCGTAAGTTGGAGCAGGAATGCCTTTTGCTCTTTGGGCTTCTCTTGAAGCTTCCAATTCTTCAGGTGTGCAGAAACATTTATAAGCTAGACCTCGTTCTAATAGCTCTTCCGCATGTTTCTTATATATATCTAGTCTTTCCGTTTGGCGATATGGCGCATAAGGTCCGCCAATATCTACAGATTCATCTGGAATTATTCCAAGCCAGCGCAGATTATCAAGCTGTGACGCTTCTCCACCCTCGACATTGCGCTCCGTATCCGTATCTTCAATGCGAACAACAAATGTTCCGTTGTAATGTTTTGCAAACAAATAATTAAATAACGCAGTACGCGCTCCACCAATATGTAAATGACCGGTAGGACTTGGCGCATACCGAACACGAACTTGTTTTGTCATAATTTTCCTCCTAAGTTTACCAGATAAAAACCTTCATTTTTAATTTGGCCACTACTAGAATATTGCCATTTCCAATGCTTCCCTTAACTTTTGTACATTTTACCACTCTGTCTTCACATTGAAAAGTTAATGAGAGGGAAGAAATTTTAACTTTCTGGAACGAATTCATCTTCTTTCAACATTTGAGAACTATTGCTTTTTTATTAACAATATTGTTGCTAATGCTGCTATACCTTCTTCTCGGCCAACAAAGCCTAATTTTTCCGTTGTAGTTGCTTTGACGTTTACTTGAGACGGGTTCGCATCCAAAAGTTCTGCTATGCGATTTCGCATTTGCTCAATATATGGAGCCATTTTAGGCTTTTGAGCCATAATTGTACAATCAACATTCCCAAGAATATACCCTTTATCATTTACTATTTTCCATATATACTCCAATAATTTCGCTGAATCTGCATCTTTATATTTTGGATCTGTATCTGGAAAATGACGTCCGATATCTCCTTCTCCAATTGCTCCAAGGGCCGCATCTGTAATTGCATGTAATAACACATCCGCATCGGAATGACCAACAAGGCCTTTCGTATGAGGTATCTCTATGCCTCCGATAATAAGTGGCCGCCCTTCTTGAAACGCATGCACATCAAATCCTTGTCCAACACGAAACATATTGTAGCTGCATGATGAAAGACTGTTCAGCCTTATATGCAGCGTTCACCATCCTTTACTGTAAAATCAGATTCCAATTTGCCACTTCATATATTAACATATTTCCCATTTGTATGGATTGTAAGCATGCATTTAACCCAATTATTATGTATGGAAACAAGAAAAGACCTCACCAATCTAAAAGATTTGTGAGGTACCTTCTTTCTGCATCTGGCGGTTTTTTAAGATGGCTTCACCAAATAATAAATCTTCTTTCGTCGTCATTTTAATATTTTCATAATTGCTTTCAACAATATGGATTTCATAACCGAGGCGCTCCACTAGCATCGCTTCGTCCGTTCCTAAAAATCCTTCTTTTTCCGCTACATCCTCCGCATGCCGTAACAGTTCGTAACGAAATGCTTGCGGCGTTTGGATTGACCATAGGTTTTCCCGATCTACCGTTTCAACAATAATACCATCTTGTACTTTTTTCATCGTATCCTTCGCTCGAACTCCTGCTATCGCAGCCCCTTTTTCATATGCGGTTTCCACTAAACGGTCAATGACTTGTTGGGATATAAACGGTCTTGCAGCATCATGGACGAGAACAATCTCCACATCATTCATTACTTTTAAACATGAATGAACAGAATGTTGACGTTCTTTCCCTCCATTTGGTAAACCCTTTACCTTTGTAATTTTATAATCTTTTAATAAATGTTGAATATAGTCCCTTTCTTCTGGTTTTACCGCTAAATATATTCCCGTACAGTTTCTATCCTTTTGAAAAATTTCGAGGGTGTGAATGAGGATCGGTTTATTCGCTAAAGATAAAAATAATTTGTTTTTTCCCGCTCCCATCCGTTTTCCGCTACCGGCTGCTGGCAATACTACTTCGTAATCCACGTGCTCAACTCCTACTCTTACTTTTCAACGGTTATGCAACTTGTTCGTCTTTTGGTTTAGCAAAAATCATGCGACCAGCGGATGTTTGCAGTACGCTTGTAACGGTGACTGTAATAGATTGCCCAATGTAACTACGACCACCTTCTACAACTATCATCGTTCCATCATCTAAATAAGCAACACCTTGATTTTGTTCTTTTCCATCTTTGATGACAACGACTTGCATATCCTCTCCTGGTATAACAACCGGTTTTACTGCGTTCGCAAGCTCATTAATATTCAATACTTGTACATGATGAAGATCACATACTTTGTTTAAGTTAAAATCATTTGTTAAAATTTTTGCTCCCATTTTTTTCGCTAATCGTACTAATTTTAAATCTACTTCTTGAACATCATCAAAATCTTCTTCAGAAATGATGACATTTACCGTTTTTCCGTCTTGTAATTTTTTCAACATATCTAACCCTCTTCGTCCACGGGTACGCTTCAATGTATCACTGGAATCCGCAATATGTTGTAATTCGGTTAATACGAACTGCGGCACCACTAAAACACCTTCTATAAATCCTGTTGTTGCGATATCCGCAATTCGACCATCTATTATGACGCTCGTATCTAACAATTTATATAGCGTTTTTTCTTGTGAAACAACTTGCCCAGAATCTCCAACTTTCTTTTTTGATCCTACACCGGATTTGGTAAATATTTGTGATAATTCTTCCCTCTTTTTAAATCCGACTCTAAATCCTAAATATCCGAGTGTAATAGATAAGATTATTGGTAAAAAATCAGTAATTACCGGTATATTGATTCGTTCAATCGCAAACCCAACAAAATATGCTACAATTAAACCGACAATTAACCCAAGAGTACCAAATAGTAGATCTGCAGCTGGAATTTTAAAAAGTACCTCTTCCATCCAGTTGATGAATTTTACACAATAATCTGATAAAGAAAACGATAGAAGAAATAATAACAACGCTCCTAATGCGACTGATGTATATGGATTATTTAACAACGGATTAGATGACAAATTTATAATTTCGTATAATGGCGGTAAAAAAACGAAACCTAGTGCTCCCCCAATAAAAAGAAAAGCAAATTGAATTACTCTTTTTAACATACAGCCACCTCCTTTTTTTGATATATTATCTTACTATTAATTATACATCGTTCATGAATCGTTTGCGATTTGAAACAACTACGAAATACATAATTTGTACTTTTTTCCCTTTTCGTCCAGAATATAAAATTATTTTTCCCAATTTCAAAAGGAAAAATGCCCATACATTATAAATATTGGTATGGACATCCCTTTTCATCAATTACCAAAACAAACTCTTAATGCTTCGTTAATGGTTTGCACCCCAATTACTTCAATGTCTTTTGGGTATTCCCAACCTCCTAAATTAGAAGCAGGGATAATGGCTCGTTTAAATCCAAGTTTTGCAGCTTCATGAACTCTTTGTTCGATGCGGGATACCCGTCTTACTTCTCCGGTAAGTCCTACTTCACCGATATAAACATCTGTAACTTGAACAGGCTGATTTCTAAAGCTGGAGACTATGGAGGTAAGAACGGCGAGATCAATCGCAGGTTCGTCCAGCTTTACGCCTCCTGCCACCTTAATATATGCATCTTGCGCTTGCAACAGCATACCCATTCTTTTTTCCAAAACAGCCATCAATAATTGAACTCTATTTTGATCAACACCGGTAGCCATTCTTTTTGGATAATTGAAACTAGTTGGTGTAACTAATGATTGAATCTCGACAAGTATAGGTCTTGTACCTTCCATGGAAGCAACGACCGTCGAACCAGCTGCCCCATGTGAACGTTCTTCTAAAAATAATTCAGACGGATTTAACACTTCTTTTAAACCCGAATGAATCATTTCAAAAATAGCAATTTCATTAGTTGATCCGAAGCGATTTTTATGGCTTCTTAATATTCGATACGTATGATGTCTTTCACCTTCAAAATATAGTACGGTGTCTACCATATGTTCTAATATTCTAGGCCCTGCAATTTGCCCTTCCTTTGTAACATGTCCTACAAGAAATGTTGCAATTCCTTTCGTCTTCGCTATTCTCATCAATTCTGAAGTACATTCTCTAACTTGCGATACGCTCCCAGGAGCACTCGTCACTTCTGGATGATGCACTGTTTGAATGGAGTCAACAATGATAAACTTCGGTTGAACCTCTTCAATACTATGACGAATGAGTTCTAAATCAGTTTCAGCATAAATAAATAATTCATTTGATTGGACACCGATTCTTGTTGCGCGTAATCTTGTTTGTTTCAACGATTCTTCTCCTGAAATGTAAAGCACCCGATGTCCATTATTGGATAATTCAGCGGAAAGTTGCATAAGTAGCGTTGATTTCCCTATACCAGGATCTCCCCCAATCAAAACAAGTGAACCTGGTACTATGCCACCTCCAAGCACACGATTTAGTTCCACCATGCTTGTTTGGACTCTTTGTTCTTCTTGCGTTTCGATGCTGATAATTGGTACGGCCTTCTGACTTATAGCTTCCGAATGCTGAAACACTCCACGAGATTTCGTCATCACTTCTATTTCTTCTACAAAGGTATTCCACTCACCACAACCAGGGCATCTCCCCAACCATTTAGGAGATTCATAGCCACATGATTGACAGCAAAACTTTGTTTTCTTTTTTGCCATTAGGTCCTCCTGCAAATTTTTTTGGTATAGCTATTATAACAAAGGTGCTAGATTAGATTCATTGATGTACTAGAAAATTTCGTTAGACTAGGTAGGTCTATTTATTGAATATATCGGTTTTAGCACAAGCACTTGTTTGTGTAGTTACACTCTACGAAAGAAAAGCTACTTGCTCGTGCGTATGAATCCTTCACTTGTGCAGATATCCCCTCTGCTTGTGCATTTAACCACCAAACTTGTGCACATAACATCCAAACTCGTGCAAATACTACCTCTACTCGTGCACATAACATCCAAACTTGTGCAAATACTACCTCTACTCGTGCACATAACATCCAAACTTGTGCGGATGCTCCTTAAATGGAGATGTACCTGTTAATATAAAAAAAATAAGCTGTACCAAAAAGACAGCATACAGTGTCTTTTGGTACAGCTCGACTAATCAAAAATTATACACTTTCAACAACATCTTTTTGTTTTACGACAAATTCGCCATCCACATAGTCAAATACAACTGTACTGTTCGTTGAAACTGTGCCTTTTAATAACTCTTCTGATAAACGGTCTTCCACATTTTTCTGTAAAGCTCTTCGAATTGGTCGTGCACCGTATTGTGGATCGTACCCTTCTTCAGCAATTTTCTCTAAAGCTGCATCTGTTAGTTCTAGTTCAATGTTTTGTTCTTTTAAGCGTTTGATTAAAGATTTTGCCATCAATAATACAATTTGTTTCAATTCTTCTTTATCCAACGGCTGGAATACGATTGTTTCATCAATACGGTTTAAGAACTCTGGGCGGAATGCTTTTTTCAATTCTTCAAGCATCGTGCTCTTCATGTCTTTATATTTATTATCTCTTCCACCCACACCGAATCCTACATTCTTTTGATACTTTAATGCTTCTGCACCAATATTGGATGTCATAATGACAACCGTATTGCGGAAATCTACTGTGCGGCCTTTTGAATCTGTTAAACGACCGTCGTCAAGCACTTGTAATAAGATATTGAATACGTCTGGATGCGCTTTTTCAATTTCATCTAAAAGTACCACTGAATATGGTTTGCGGCGGACTTTTTCCGTTAATTGCCCACCTTCTTCAAATCCTACATATCCAGGAGGTGAACCCACTAGGCGAGAAGTAGAGTGTTTCTCCATATATTCGGACATATCGATACGAATCATTGCATCTTCATCGCCAAACATTACTTCTGCTAAAGCTCTAGCAAGTTCCGTTTTACCAACCCCAGTTGGTCCTAAGAAGATAAATGAACCAATCGGGCGTTTCGGATCCTTCAATCCTGCGCGAGCACGGCGGATAGCTCTAGAAATCGCCTCAACCGCTTCATGTTGTCCGACAACGCGCTTATGCAATTCTTCTTCTAAGTTCAACAGTTTTTCAGACTCTTCTTGAGCCAGTTTATTCACTGGTATTCCAGTCCACATGGATACCACTTCTGCGATATCTTCTACTGTTACTTTTGATTCTTCTTTACCTTGCTTTTCTTTCCATAATTTTTTCGTTTGTTCTAGTTCTTCTTTAATTTTTTGCTCTGTGTCGCGTAGTGCTGCTGCTTTTTCAAATTCTTGACTTGAAACTGCTGCATTTTTCTCATTACGCACATGTTCTAATTTTTCTTCAAGCGCTTTTAAATTTGGTGGCACTGTAAATGAGCGCAAACGCACTTTAGATCCGGCTTCATCAATCAAGTCAATGGCTTTATCTGGCAGGAAGCGGTCTGAAATGTAACGGTCAGATAATTTTGCAGCAGCTTCAATTGCTTCGTCGGTAATTTTTACTCGGTGATGCGCCTCGTAACGATCGCGAAGACCTTGAATAATTTGAATTGTTTCTTCCACAGTTGGTTCATCGACTTGAATCGGTTGGAATCTACGTTCTAAAGCTGCATCTTTTTCAATGTATTTACGATATTCATCTAGCGTAGTTGCACCGATACATTGCAATTCACCGCGAGCTAATGCCGGTTTTAAAATGTTCGAAGCGTCAATCGCACCTTCTGCACCACCAGCACCAATCAATGTATGAAGTTCATCAATGAATAAAATGACGTTACCCGCTTGGCGAATTTCATCCATTACTTTTTTCAGACGATCTTCAAATTCACCACGATATTTTGTACCTGCTACAACAGTACCCATATCAAGCGTCATTACACGCTTATCGCGCAATGTTTCCGGTACTTCATTATTAACGATTTGTTGAGCAAGTCCCTCAGCAATCGCTGTTTTACCTACACCAGGTTCACCAATTAATACCGGGTTATTTTTCGTGCGGCGAGATAACACTTCAATAACTCGTGTAATTTCTTTGCTACGTCCAATTACAGGGTCAAGGGAACCTTCACGGGCAATTGCAGTTAAATCTCGAGCCAGGCTATCAAGTGTTGGAGTACTTACTGTTTGAGTTGGATTGGAATTTTGAGAAACATCGTTGTTACCGAGAAGCAATAAAACTTGTTGACGTGCTTTATTTAAGCTTACCCCAGCGTTCGCAAGCACTCGAGCTGCAACACCCTCACCTTCACGAATTAATGCAAGTAAAATGTGTTCTGTTCCGATGTAAGCATGACCCAGTTTTCGAGATTCATCAACGGATAGTTCAATAACTTTCTTAGCTCTTGGTGTATAGTGAACGATTGGTCCAACATCCTTCGTACCTTTTCCAACTAGTTCCTCGATACCTCGTTCAATCATCTCTGGGCTTACATCAATCGCTTCTAAAGCTTTTGCAGCAATGCCTCCACCTTCGCGAATTAGCCCGAGCAAGATATGTTCAGTTCCGATGGATTCATGCTTCCAACGAATGGCTTCTTCTTGCGCCAACTGTAACACTTTTTGAGCTCGTTGAGTAAAACGATTAAACATCATGTTTTTCCTCTCCTTTTTCCTTTAATTTCGAATTTCCATCGTTTAATTTTTCTCGTATTAATTTTGCTCGGAATACATCTCGCTCTCCTGGTTCCAAAGTTGTGCCTGCGTATTGTTGTACGAATCCTGGTTGAATCAGTATTGTGCATTCATTTAATACATGTTTTGAAACATTTTTAATTATGCCTAAATCTATGCCTAAGCGAACATTAGATAAACATGTTGCCGCTTCTTCACTTGTCATAATCCGCGCATGTTTCAAAGTACCAAAGGCACGGTGAATACGGTCCTCCAAAGCAACTTGGGATTGTTTTAATAGAGTTTGTCTTGCGTTTCGTTCTTGTTCAATGATTTGCATCACGACAGTTTGTAAATCATCAATTATTTCATCTTCTGCTTTACCGAGGGTTACTTGATTTGAAATTTGATACATGTTCCCTAGATTTTCACTACCCTCACCGTATATACCTCTCACGACCATGCCAAAACGAACTAGCATTTGTGTTAATACTTTCATTTGCTTCATCATCGAAAGTCCTGGTAAATGCATCATCACAGATGCTCTTAAACCAGTTCCTACATTTGTAGGGCAACTCGTTAAATAGCCGAATTGGTTATTGAAGGCAATCGGTAAAAGTTTTTCAAGCTGACAATCTAATTTATTAGCCATTTCATAAGTTTCTATTAGTTGAAGTCCAGGGGATAAACATTGGATTCTCAAGTGGTCTTCTTCATTTACCATCACACTAATGGCTTCATCTTTTGAAATGATAACCGAAGCGAATTTTTCTCTATTGGCAAGCATCGGGCTAATGAGATGTTTTTCAACTAATACTTGACGTTGTAATACGGGCATTTCTTGAATTGTGAAATGAGAGAAATGGTGATTTCCGTTATTCAATTGGGAAAAAGCTTGCGTAACCATTTGATCAACCGTTTTCGCTTCTTCATCAGTAAATATTAATGGGAAACGGAAACCATCCAAGTTTCTCGCTAATCGAATCCGGGTGGAAATGACAATGTCATTTTCTTCACCGTCAACACCCATCCAACTCGGTGCTTCCGCTTTTAAGAAATATTCAAGGTTCATGGTGTATCAACACCTCCCATCTCAAGCTTGCGTTCCAATGCTTTAATTTCATCTCTGAATTTCGCCGCATCTTCAAAACGTTCATCTTGTATAGCTAATTGCAGCTGTTCACGTGCATGTTCAATTTGTTTTTTAATAATTCGGTTGTTATCCACTTTTTGTCCAGGTCTTTTTCCAGTATGTTTGGTTCCCGCTTGTATTTTTGCAAGTACTTGCGGAAGTTTTTCGCCAAAGGTTTCATAGCATTGTGGGCAACCCAATTTACCTTCATTTAAAAATTTACGAAAAGTAAATCCGCAAGCTGGACATGCATTTGTCTGGATGGATGGTTGAACAGCTCTTTCTTGTGTTTCATTTTTCCAAACAGGCATCCCAAACCAATTAGATAACAATTGATGGATTGGGATTTGTTCTTCTTTATGAAAGTCTAGGTTGAATGGATGAAATTGTGCTGCACATACTTCACAATAATGCTTCTCACTTTTATGGCCATTTATTATTTGTGTAACTGTGACGGTTGCTTTCCGTTGTTTACAGTGATCACAAATCATGACCCACCACCTCTTTATTTTTCATATTTTAAAGTTAGTAACATCGATGTTAAAATAGCGGCCCTCAATTCATCACGAGCTGGGAGTTGTAACTTTAACGTATTCCGGTCGATGGCAGCGAGCATTAACGTTGCCTCTCTGTAGGTTATAACGCCTTCGTCCAGCAGCCTATATATAATATCTTCAGCCATGTTTTGCGTGGCACCTTTTTCAATTTGTTTAATGATATTTTCAATCAGCTCAATTTTTGAACTTGGTTTCACACGAAAAATTCTTATATATCCACCGCCACCACGTTTGCTTTCAACAAGGTAGCCTCGTTCCACGGTGAATCGGGTATTAATAACGTAATTAATTTGCGAGGGGACGCATTGGAACATATCAGCTAATTCGCTGCGTTTAATTTCAATATGCCCTTTACCACCTAATTCGATAACTTGTTTTAAATACCCTTCAATTAAATCTGAAATATTTTTCATTATGATTACAACTTCACCTCGCTCTTTTTGACTTTGACTATCTTTGACTTTATTATATTTCCTTTTTTCCATATTTGCAACGATAAACCCTTGACCATTTTTATTGTAAAAAAATCGACAATACGTATGAAAGTACGCTTTGCCGATTTTTTATCAATATATTCATCTAAGATGAAGAATACTCGGGAGTTTTACATTTACGAGAAATTATTTTATACCCAACGGCCAACAATTGGGTAATTCCAAGGTGTTTCTCGCAGCGCATTGAAAATACCGATAATTGGTACAACAAATGTCATAATTCCAAAGATAATTAAGAATGGAATACCGATTAAAAGAAAACTTAGTACGACAGAAATACCGATTAATACCCACATAACAAACTGGAAGAGCAATGCTTGAATCGATATTCGTTTAACACTTTCTTCACTGCTTATTAAGAAAAATAAAATTGGTACTAGAACTGGTGCAAAAAAAGCACTTGCGTGAATAATCACTTTAGCCCATTTTTCTTCCATATATTAGTTAACCCCCTTTAAGGTTATTGAAATTCTTGTTAGATACATGTACGAATGATTTGATTAATAGTTTCAAAAACCTTGCGTGATTGATCATTGATTTTATTCTTTTGTCCGTTTCATATCTTTTCCACAATTTTCATTTTATAGTCAAAAAAATCTTTAGATACTATTAAATAATATGGTATTCTGTAAACAGAAATGAAAAAAGCCCTTTCAAATTAGGAGGGCTTAATTACCATTCTTTTTATTATCTGTATGTTTAGAATCGATTTCATCAGGATGATCAGCAGGGAATAACCCGCGGGCAAAAAGACCTGAAAACAAGGTGGCACTAATGATAATTAAAATTTTATGATTTTTCGGTACCTCATCAAACATATTGTTTAACATCAATGTGGAAATAACTGCTACTGTCACCATGGACACAATAATATAAGCAAGCCTTCGCTGATTCATCTTAACAAACTTCCTTTACTAATTTAATAAAAAACAATACGAACTAATAAACTAATCGTATTTTACATTGTTTATAATAAAAATACAAATTCAGGAATTAAACTGTAATGGATCAAACAATAAAAAAATTAAACTAGAATGGAGCATACATATGAGGTTTGTACTTTATAACAAGGAAAACAAATCAAATTATAATCAATTTTTTGATGAAGAAAAACATATTCACGAAGTAGGAATAAACGTTTCTGCGAACCCTATTGTAGCCAAACAAATTGAAATGGTTCAGTTAACAAAAAAAGAATTGGCCATCCTTAAACAATTAAAACCACTTATTGAGAACTATATTCCAAAGATGGTTGATATTTTTTATGAAAACATTTCAATGAATAAACATTTAGTAGAATTAATTAATCAGTACTCAACAATCGATCGATTGAAAATTACTTTAACAAAGCATTTACAAGATATTTTTGAAGGACAAATTGATAATCATTATTTAGAGAACCGAACTAGAATTGCCCTTGCTCATATCAAAATTGGATTATCATCTAAATGGTATATCGCTTCTTTCCAATCTTTAACAACAACCTTTACTCAGTTTATTAATAAGCTTGATATTTCTAAAGAAGAAGCAATTCTTGCCATCAATACATTTTCTAAAATTATCAATTTAGAAATGCAACTTGTGATTGAAGCATACGAAATTGAGCAAGAACGATTACGTATGGAAAATGATCAAGTAAAACAATCATTATTAATCTCCATCCAAAACATTGCTGAAGATTTAAATGCCATGAATCAAGAAACGACAGCATCGATTCAAATGATTTCTGAACAATCACAAAATATCGCATCAGCCACATCACAAGGTTTAGATTTCGTTGCTGATACAGAGGAAAAATCTAACCAAGGGAAAGCACAATTAGCAAAACAGACAAACTTAATGAACACGATTTTAAACAGTGTAAATTTATTAGAAGAGTCCATGACAAACCTACGTTCTTCTTCTAAAAGCATTTCTGAAATTGTAAACTTAGTGACGAACATAGCGGATCAAACAAACTTACTTGCTTTAAATGCATCAATTGAAGCGGCTCGTGCGGGTGAACACGGAAAAGGATTTGCTGTCGTTGCAGAAGAAGTTCGAAAACTGGCTGAAGAAACGAAGAAAGCAGTACAAAATGTCTCTGGATTAATACAAGAAATGGAAGAAAACATTACGGATATGACGTCTAGTGTCAACAATGTAGATGAACAAGTACAATTAAGTGTACAAACTCAAGAGCACTTAGCAGAATCATTTGAACAAATTGCCCAAAAAGTTTCTGGGATACGCAATCAGTATGCTTCCACGTCAAAAGATATCGAAAATATTTCAAGCAATATTGCTAATTTAGTAGAAAGTTCAACTCTAATTTCAAAATCATCTGACACATTACTCAAAGTGGTAAATGATTTTTCCAAATGAGAGATAAAAAATACTAAATTTAGTAGTAAATTGTCCTTTTTGATGTATAAAAACCGCAGACATTAAAAGTGTCTACGGTTTTTTTATTTGAGGCGGTTTTTGTCCCAACCTAATTTACTTTTGAATGACGACCTCTTTTACTTTAATTCTTTTTTCTTTTTTCTTTTCTTAATCTTTGTCTTTCTACCCCCGCTTTATATAACTTCTCCTCTTCCTCAGTCTCAGGGTAGATTGCTGGAATCGGTGTCGGTTTTCCACCCTTATCAATTGCTACCATCGTAACAAATGATTCGGTTGTCAATTTTTCTTCACCTGTTTTAACATTGCGAGACATAACACGCACATACACTTCCATTGATGTTCTTCCAGTGGATGTGACAATTGCTTCTAACTCCAACATATCTCCAACATATGCAGGGGAAACGAAATCTACTGAATCAAAAGAAGCGGTTACCACTTCTTTTTTCGTATGCTTCATACAAGCAATTGCCGCGATTTCATCAATATATGCTAGTATCTTCCCACCAAAAATGGATCCATACTGGTTCGTATCTGGGGGTAATACAAGTCGTGTTTGAGTTGAGCGTGATCTGCTCATCGGGTATGCAATACTCATTTGTTGTCCTCCTAATACATGGTGTGCTTTACCGAGAAGTTTGCAATTATTATGCAAACATAATATTAATTTCATACGGTTGAGTATTGCAACTTTTCTTTTAAAATTCTGTTTTAATCGTAATAAACTTTAATTCCGTCATTTCTTCAATAGCGTATTTTATTCCTTCGCGTCCATATCCACTATTTTTCACGCCACCATACGGCATGTTGTCTACACGGAATGTCGGGATATCGTTAATTACAACTGTACCCGCTTCCAATTCATCCGCCGCTTTTAAAGCATCCGTTAAAACATTTGTGTAAATGCCAGCATTTAAACCTAAATCGGAATCATTTACATATTTTATGGCTTCGTCTAATGTTTTATAAGGTACAATCGAAACAATTGGGGCAAATGTTTCTAAACACATAATTTTCATATCTGGTTTTACGTTCACCATCACAGTTGGTGTCATCGTACGTTCCGTAAATTCAGCTCCTGTCGCAACTTTAGCTCCTTGAGATTTCGCTTCTTCAATCCACTCTTTCATGCGCTCAACTTCTTTCGGATGAATCATAGCGCTTAAATCTGTTGAAGGGTCAAATGGATTACCTAATTTTAATTTTTTCGTTTCTTTCACGAATGCCTCTGTAAATTGGTCGTAAATGGATTCATGAACAAAAATTCTCTGCAGGGAAATACATACTTGTCCAGAAAAGCCGAAAGCACCGCTTACCGTGCGAGAGATGATTTTCTCAAATGGCGTACTTGGTTCAATGATGACAGCTGCATTGGAACCTAATTCCAATGTAACTTTTCTCAATCCGACCTTTTCTTTGATTTTCATTCCGACTGCGCCGCTGCCTGTAAACGTCACTTTCTTCACCAGAGGATGAGTTACAAGAACATCGCTAAGTTCTCCACCCGAACCCGTCACGATTTGTAGTGCACCATCAGGAAGTCCTGCTTCCTTAAAAATCTCCGCCATTACTAAAGCACTTAGAGGTGTTTGAGTTGCTGGCTTTAGAACAACCGTATTTCCAACTGCAAAAGCGGGTCCTAATTTATGCGCAACTAAATTAAATGGGAAGTTAAATGGGGTGATGGCTGATACAACGCCAATGGGAACTCGTTTCGTATAACCTATACGATTTTTTCCTCCGGGAGCTGCGTCCATTGGCACCGTTTCGCCAAAAGTGTGTTTTGCCAGTTCAGCTGAAAATTGATATGTAGAAATGGTGCGATCCAATTCAGCCAGTCCAGCAGTAATCGGCTTTCCAGCTTCATTTGCAAGAATCTCTGCAAATTCCTGCTTTCTTTTCTGCATGATGTCCACAACTTTATATAAAATTTCCGCTCTTTCATAGGCTGTGGTTTTCTTAAACGTTTGAAACGCTTCATGTGCGCCTTCAATTGCACATTCCACATCTTGTACAGAAGCCTTTGCCACTTTCGCAATCACTTCACCAGTGTAGGGAGCGGTCAAGTCATACGTTTCTTTTGCTTCCTCCCATTGACCGTTAATCCATAATTTTGTTTCTTTCATGTAGGACACCTCCATTATGATTTATTTCCATTTTATCACTCCCAACATTTTTTGGAGTGCATTAAGAACTGAAGAAATCGAAGAAATCACCTGCACTTCCCGGTATTAATGCAAAATCCAAAACATCCAGTGTTATACCCAATACATGAATCAAATTTTCGAGAAATGCATGATCTTTCATATTGACCATATTTTGAACTTCGACCAGCTCTCTGATGATTTTCTGGATGGAAACAATCAACGCCAATTCCTTTGCCATACGGAAAATTTTCAATTCCATTAACGATTTATGTAATTCCGCAATTTCATCAATTTTTTCATTATCTGTTGCATTCAACGCCAAAATCCCGATATAGGGATAATGAATCGGTTTTATTTTGATTCCTTTCTGATTCAATCCCCTTTTCAGCTCGGCAACATACTGAAGCAACATTTCGTTATATTCGGAACTATACATCGTTAAGATTTGTGCAAGGCATTGAAGAGAGTTGCCCAACATAAATCCTTGCTTTCTTAGGCTTTGGTAATATTGCAAAATCGTATCCACCTGCGTATGCGGTTGTTCCATCCCTTTCGACAAAAGAACCACATAGGGAATATCTTCTTTGGAAGTTAAAAAGTATTGTTTTCGGTGCATTTCATCATATAAAGTTTTTGCTCGTTTGGCGTGAAGAAGAATGTCTTCTTCCAGCATCATGGCGCCCGCCAGTCGAAAAGGAGATTTAGTAAATCCGGCTTCTTTTAACGCCATATCCCTTTGCAATAGGTTTTCCATGCAACCATCTATATTCTGCCCTAAAAATTGAACGGCAATATGATAGGTGACGGGAGAATTCCTTTGTATTGCTTTGTTAGAGTTTTCTACCATCCTATCTACCACTTTTTGCAAAGCGACGCCGCTAAATTCTCTGTTTTCAAGTGTGTATTTGCTTGCAAGAGACATAAAAAAGTTTTGATTATAGGCATTGCCAAAAAAATTTACGGCTCGATTATAGTTGTTCTGAAAGTTGATGTGGAAATTTGTATCCATTTCATATCACTCCTAGTCTTATTACGATTGAAAGGAGGATATGTTTCAAAATAAAGAGGGAACTCCAATACTTGAAGCTCCCCCATATATTATTCTATGTTAACCAACCTTATTTAATTCTGCTAGCTCCTCAGAAGTAAATGCTCTCGACCTTGTTAAGAAACGTTTACCTTCAACGCCTTCTAAACTAAACATCCCTCCGCGACCGTCAACGACATCGATGATTAATTGAGTATGTTTCCAATATTCAAATTGAGTTTTATGAATATAAAACTTTGCTCCACCAATTTCCCCTAGTAATATATCCGAATCACCAATGATTAAATCTCCTTCAGGATAGCACATAGGGGAAGAACCATCACAGCAACCGCCTGATTGATGGAACATAATTGGGCCATGTTTTTTCTTTAATTGTTCAATGAGGGCAAGGGCTGCATCTGTTGCTACAACACGTTTTACCAACGCCATCCCTCCTAAATTTTAGAATCAGAAGAAACCGAGTTTATTTGGACTATAACTTACTAACAAGTTTTTCGTTTGCTGATAGTGTTCAAGCATCATTTTATGATTTTCTCGACCGATTCCACTCATTTTATAGCCACCAAATGCTGCATGAGCTGGGTATTGGTGATAGCAGTTTGTCCATACGCGTCCAGCTTGAATTCCTCTTCCCATTCGATAAGCTGTATTAATATCGCGAGTCCATACTCCCGCACCTAATCCATACATCGTGTCATTTGCAATTTCCAATGCTTCTTCTTGCGTTTTGAATGTTGTAACAGCAACTACTGGACCGAAGATTTCTTCTTGGAAAATGCGCATTTTGTTATGACCTTTAAATACAGTAGGCTTAATGTAGAAACCTTCTGATAATTCTCCACCTAAATTGTTGCGTTCTCCACCGATAAGCAACTCTGCTCCTTCTTGTTTACCAATATCAATATAGGATAAAATTTTCTCCATTTGTTCTGTTGAAGCTTGAGCTCCTATCATTGTAGTTGGATCTAATGGGTTACCTTGTTTGATGGCTTTTACTCGCTCAAGTGCGCGTTCCATAAATTTATCGTAAATGGATTCTTGAATTAATGCTCTTGAAGGGCATGTACACACTTCTCCTTGGTTAAGAGCAAATAATACAAATCCTTCAATTGCTTTATCTAAAAATTCATCGTCTGCTTCCATTACATCTTCAAAGAAGATATTTGGCGATTTCCCACCAAGCTCCAATGTAACCGGAATAATATTTTGTGAAGCATATTGCATGATAAGTCTACCTGTTGTTGTTTCACCAGTAAAGGCAACTTTTCCAATACGTGGATTGGAAGCTAACGGTTTTCCAGCTTCTAAACCAAAACCGTTTACAATATTCACAACACCAGGTGGTAATAAGTCTTCAATAAGTTCCATTAATACTAGTATAGAAGTTGGTGTTTGTTCTGCAGGTTTTAAAACCACACAGTTTCCTGCTGCAAGGGCTGGTGCGAGTTTCCATGCTGCCATCAAGATTGGGAAGTTCCACGGAATAATTTGCCCGACAACACCAATTGGTTCTTGGAAATGATAAGCTATAGTATTGTCATCAATTTGGCTAATACCGCCTTCTTGCGCACGAATCACTCCTGCAAAATAGCGGAAATGATCGATAGCTAAAGGTATGTCCGCATTTAAAGTTTCACGAACCGGTTTACCATTTTCCCAGCTTTCAGTAACTGCTAACAATTCTAAATTTTCTTCCATGCGATCTGCGATTTTGTTTAAGATTCTTGCTCTTTCTGCAACGGAAGTCTTGCCCCATGAATCCTTCGCATTGTAAGCTGCATCGATGGCAAGTTCAATATCTTCCGCTGTGGAACGAGCAACCTTTGTGTAAACTTTTCCTGTTACTGGCGATACATTATCGAAATACTCGCCATTAACTGGTGGTGTCCATTGTCCTCCGATATAGTTATCGTAGCGTTCCTTGAAGTTTACAATCGCTCCTTCAGTATTAGGAAATGCATATGCAGCAGTTAATACAGACATTTTCCTACTCCCCCTATTTTTTGATTTTTATACCTTTACTTCTTGATGACAACATACTCACTCCTAAAGGTATCTAATAATATATATTCGAAAGGTTAGTAGATTATTTCTAATATTGAAAAATATTTTATATTTTCCTTCGTCACCCTTCTCTATGAAACGACCTTTTTAGAGTGAACTTTGCTAACCATATACCCCAAAATGAAAAAATAAACTTTCTATTTTAAATTTTTACAATTTTCTATATTTTATATAAATAACGATTAACTAGTAGAATCAAAGATATATATAGTTTTTTCTATTTAAAAGATTGTACAATATATGTAATAGATTTTGCGGACTAGAAAAGGTGGGATAAAAATGTTATCCATTCAAAGCACTGAACGTTTAACAGGGGGACGAATTAGTGGTGACTATTGGGATTTAGATGAGTTAATTAAGAATATCTACGAAGTTATTGGAGATGAAAATAGATATTATGATTACCGAGGTGCGAGACAACGTATATTAGGGGTTTGTCTTAAATTGCGGAAAGCAACTCAAGGAGAATGTAATATCGAGTTTGTAGCGAACGGCATCCATAAAGGAATTGAAAAGAAAAAAGACACGCTTGCTCCTGAAAAAAATGTATATTTCTCCGTTGAAATTTTATGGCCTGAATTAATTTTTACAGCACTCGCTTTAAACGACTTCATCGATTTATACAATGAATTTATAGACAATAATCCATGGAACCCACATACTACATCCATTCGAAAATTCCAATCTCTTGTTACGGAATGTTTAAAAGAACATTTGCCTGAAGAACATTACAATGTACTTATACACTTAATGTTATCAAAATCGCCTAAATACTTCCGTTACGCAACTCAATATGTAGATATTTTAAACTTAGAATATCTAAAGCTAACATTTGAGGAAAGAAAAAAGCATTTAGGTGCCTTTGCTATTCGATTAATGGTGGAAGATGATGAATACTTGGCTTTAAAGGATCAAATATTAGCCACTGCCAATATCACAAAACATGAAATTCATGAATTACCTCTTCAAATGAAATATCCTGAATATATTGAATGGTAATATTAGATTGCTATTCAGTCAAATGATAAAAAACAATCATGAATTTTCATTCACAACCCTGGCATGAAAATGGATATTTCTTTCCCATAATGTAGATAACACAAACAGTTAACAATACGTAGGCTTTTATGGTGGATGATACCCTGAATAAAAAACTGTTTGAGTGGATTTGGTGAACAACCCATTGTTAGCTCATTCATTTGGAATGATGACTACGTACAGAAAAATGCTTATATTTCAAATTCACTCGCTGTTTGTGAATCTACTTTATGGGAGGGATTATATTGGATGTACTGATGACACGTTGTGCAGGATTAGATGTACATGCTGAAACAATTGTTGCTTGTGTCATGATTGGCGAACAGGACGATGAATTATTCATTGAAACAGAAACTTTCCCCACTTTAACAAAGGATCTCTTTCGTTTACTAAAGTGGTTGGAAAACCATGGCATTACGCACATTGCGATGGAGAGTACTGGAGTTTATTGGAAACCTGTTTATAACATTTTGGAGGATTACTTTGATATTACATTAGCGAATGCTCAAAGAATCAAGAATGTCCCTGGAAGAAAAACAGATGTTTCGGATGCAGAGTGGATTGCGAAGTTATTGCGTTATGGACTGATTGAAAAAAGTTTTGTTCCACCAGAAGATATACGAAACCTTCGTGATTTAACTCGGCTTCGTAAAAAATGGATCGGCCATTTGACTTCAGAAAAAAATAGGATTCTGAAAGTATTAGAATGCTCAAATGTTAAACTAAATTCAGTTATTTCAGATGTGTTTGGTGTTTCTGGAAGAAAACTTCTATCCAAATTAATTCAAAATGGATATGTTGATTCCATTGATGTAGAAAATAGTATTCACGGAAGAATGAAGCACAAAAAACAAATGATTACAGACTCTTTATTCGGTACTTTAAACGATCATCAAATCTTTCTAATCAAACAATCTTGGCAACACATCGTTTATTTAGAATCATTAATCAGCCAAATCGAGGAAAGAATAGATGAAATTCTGAAGAATTATAAAGAAGAAGTGGAGTTATTACTAACGATTCCGGGTATTAAAAAGGATTCCGCAGCAATTATTATTGCAGAGATTGGGGTGAACATGGAACAATTTCCTACCTCTCAACACTTAGCGTCTTGGGCCGGAGTTGCTCCAGGAAATCATGAAAGTGCAGGAAAACGAAAGTCAACTAAAACGACTAAAGGGAATCCTCATATCAAAACTGTACTGTGCGAAGTAGCATGGGCAATCTCTAGAAGTAGGAATCGTTGGTTAGCTGCTAAATATTGGTCGATTGCTGCAAGAAGAGGAAAGAAAAAAGCACTCGTTGCCATATCGCATCGAATGCTTCGAATCATTTACTCTATGCTAATTAATAAGGAGCCTTATAAAGAACCTTTAATTAATTAGTATAACCAAAGAAGAATAAGTTTAAACAAAGTTACCTTCCATTAGGTAGCTCTGCTTTCTTATTGTCTTTTTTAGGTTATTTATATATTACCCTCAATAGATTGAAGCTATTCATGGGCTAAGTGGAATTAAATTATTTTCACAGAAAAAGACTGTACCGAAAAGTTTCCCTCCTCTTTTCGGACAGTCTTTTTTATTATACTCCTCCCAAATATGCCGCCTTTACTTCTTCACTTTCTTGAAGTTCCTTCGCTGTTCCTGACAATACAATTTTTCCAGTTTCGATAACATAAGCTCGGTCTGCTATCGATAAAGCCATATGAGCGTTTTGTTCAACAAGTAAAATAGTTGTTCCTTCTTTGTTGATTGTTTGAATAATTTCAAATATTTGTTGAACAATTAGTGGGGCAAGTCCCATTGAAGGCTCATCCAACAATAGTAAATTTGGTCTTGCCATAATCGCTCTTCCCATTGCCAACATCTGTTGTTCCCCACCGGATAAAGTACCGGACAATTGTTTTCTTCGTTCCTTTAATCTTGGAAATAGTTCAAATACATGGTCTAAATCTTTTTTGATTCCATCGCGATCTTTCCTAAGAAAAGCACCCAACTCCAAGTTTTCTTCTACTGACATATTCGCAAAAACCCTGCGTCCTTCCGGCACATGAGAAATACCACTTTTCACAATCGCTTGAGCTGGTTTGCCACCAATTTGTTGCATTTTGTACGTAATCGTACCTTGCTTTGGTTTCAGTAATCCAGATAACGTTTTCAACAAAGTAGTTTTTCCTGCGCCGTTTGCACCGATTAACGTAACAATCTCACCTTCATTAACTTCCAAGGAGATATTTTTTAATGCATGAATATTCCCGTAAAACACATCAATATTATTTACTTGTAGCATTAGTGTACGACCTCCTCACCAAGGTAAGCTTCAATTACCTTTGGATTGTTACGTATTTCTTCCGATGTTCCTTCAGCAATTAATTGACCATGGTCTAAAACGTAGATTCTTTCACAGATTCCCATTACTAGACTCATGTCATGCTCGATTAATAGAATTGTTAAATCAAATTCTTTTCGAATTAATGCAATTAAATCCATCAATTCTTGTGTTTCTTGTGGATTCATTCCCGCTGCAGGCTCGTCTAATAATAGAAGCTTTGGTCCAGCAGCTAACGCTCGAGCGATTTCTAGACGTCGTTGCATTCCATAAGGCAAGTTTTTCGCTAATTCATCTTTATAAACGTCTAGCTCAAAGATTTTTAAAAATTCAATAGACTCTTTCTCCATAGTTGCCTCGCCTTTAAAATGAGTTGGCAAACGCAAGATGGAAGAAAGGATTGAATGTTTCGCAAGCTGATGGTTTGCGATTTTTACGTTATCTAATACCGTTAAATCCTTAAATAATCGAATATTTTGGAATGTACGGCTGATTCCTTTATGCGATACTTGGTATGGTTTTAATCCCTTAATACTTTGACCATTAAAGGTAATTTCACCTTCTGTTGGTACATATACACCAGTTAACATGTTGAAGGTTGTGGTTTTCCCTGCTCCATTCGGTCCAATTAGTCCAACAAGTTCTCCCTTATTTAAATACATGTTGACATTTTGTACCGCTTTCAATCCACCAAATTGTATACCGATATTTTCCAATTTCAGAAGAGGATTACTCATGCTTCAGACCCCCCTCTATTTTTTACTTTAAATAAGTCTTTTAACTCTTTTGTTCCCATCAATCCTGTTGGACGATATAACATCACGATAATCAATACGACAGAGTAAATGATCATTCGCGTTTCTGGGAACGCTTGCAAATATTGTGAAATTGCCGTTAAGAAAATAGCTGCCATGACAGAACCTGAAAGGCTTCCTAAACCGCCTAATACGATATAAATCAGAATTTCAAATGATTTTAAGAAGTTGAATGCTGTTGGTTGAATAATATAGAAATTATGTGCATATAAAGCACCTGCTACCCCTGCAAAAAGGGAACCGATTACAAAAGCAACAACTTTATAATAAGTTGTATTGATTCCCATCGCGTCGGCTGCTATTTCATCTTCACGAATAGCTAAACAACCGCGTCCATGACGAGAGTTTGTAAAATTAGAAATAACCATGATTGTAATAACCACACCGACAAAAGCATATGTCCAAGTTGTAGCATGATTGACAACCATCCCTGCTGCTCCGCCAACATAATCAACATTCAAGAATACAATTCGAATAATCTCAGCAAATCCTAATGTAGCAATCGCTAAGTAGTCTCCTTTAAGTCTTAAAGAAGGTACCCCGACTAGTAAACCTGCTACAGCGGCAACAATCCCCGCTAATATGATTCCCACAATAAATGGCAACCCTAGTTTCATTGTACAAATTGCACTAATATATGCGCCTACTGCCATAAAACCGGCATGACCAATAGAGAATTGGCCTGTAACCCCTATTACGATATGCAAACTTACAGCAAGCATCACGTTAATACAAATCGTAATTAACATGTTTTGATAATATAAATCGAGCATTCCACTTGCAAGCATACCTTGTACAACTGCATAGATTACTAGTGCAAATGCTAAATAACCCCAAAAGGCTTTCGATTTTTTCATTTCCCCAGTCACCTACACTTTCTCACGGATGTTTTTACCGAATATACCTGCTGGTCGTAAAATTAAAATTAAGATTAAAATGATAAATGCTGCGGCATCGCGCCATAGTGAATAACCTACAGCACTTACAATTGTCTCAATGATTCCCAATATAAAGCCTCCAACCATCGCTCCTGGAATACTTCCAATTCCTCCTAATACAGCCGCAATGAAGGTTTTTAAACCAGGTAGAACGCCCATTAATGGGTCAATTCTTGTGTAATATGATCCGAAAATTACTCCTGCTGCACCTGCTAAAGCGGAACCAATTGCGAACGTTGCCGAAATTGTATTATCAACGTTAATACCCATTAGTCTCGCAGCATCTGCATCGTGAGAAACTGCACGCATCGCTTTACCAATTTTCGTTTTATGAACAATAAATTGTAAAAGAATCATCAAAATGATTGTAACTACAAGAATAAAAATAGTTTGAGAGTTTATATTCGCACCTAAGATATTAATATTTGTTTGCGGTAATACTTGAGGATAAGCCTCTGGTGTGGCTCCTCTAAAGAATATCATGGTGTACTCTATTAAGAACGATACCCCAATGGCTGTCGTTAACGCTGCAATTCGAGTTGCATTTCTTAAGCGCTTATATGCAACCCTCTCGATGATCATACCAATGATTGAACAAACAACCATAGCTATAATTAACGCTGGAATGAAACCCATTTCCCAACGAGTGATGGCAAAAAAACCGATAAATGCGCCAAGCATGAAAACGTCTCCATGGGCGAAGTTAATTAATTTGATAATACCGTATACCATCGTATACCCCAACGCAATCAATGCATAAATACTTCCTAAGGAAATACCATTAATGAGTTGCTGCAACCAATCCATAAAGTCACACTCCTTTTATGAAGCAAATATTTTATCTGTCAATTCTTAAAAGTTCAAAACATTCAACTAATATTTGGAAATTTGGGATACGAACGGGAAAAGGGAGGCGGTGTGCCCCCCTTTCTTGTAAAATTAAGGTTCAATTTTAGTTTTAAATGTTTGTGTACCGTCTACATACTCTAAAATTGTTGCAGATTTCACCGCATTATGCTTTTCATCCACAGAGACTGTACCAGATACTAGCGAAATATTTTTTGTTGCAGCAAGTGCGTCTTTAATTGCTGCTCCATCCACAGATCCTGCACGCTCAATTGCATCTTTAATGAAGTAAACTGTATCATATCCAAGAGCGTGGAAAGCATTTGGTGATTCACCGTATTTATCATTAAATGCTTTTACGAAGTCTTGAATTTTTGGATCTGGGTCTTCAGATGAATAGTGGTTAATAATGAATGAGTTGTTTAAGTTTTCAGCACCAGCTAATTCAACTAATTTTGGAGAATCCCATCCGTCAGCACCCATTAATGGAACATCGATTCCTAATTCACGCGCTTGTTTAACAATTAAACCAACTTCTTCATAATATCCCGGAATAAAGATAAACTCTGGGTTTTTAGATTTAAGAGTTGTTAAAGTTGATTTGAAGTCTGTGTCTTTCGCTACATACGCTGCTTCCGCAACTACTTGTCCGCCATTTGCTTCAATTTGTTCTTTGAATGCAGCTGCTAAACCTTTCGCATAGTCCGAAGAGTTATCTGCAAAAATCGCTACATTTTTTACTCCAAGTTCATTTGTAGCAAAGTTTGCAGCAATTACTCCTTGGAATGGGTCGATAAAGCATGTACGGAATACATACTCGTTAATAGATCCATCTGCATTCTCAGTAACGTTTGGCGCAGTTCCTGAAGCTGTAACAAGCGGAATTTTATTGTCGTTCGCAATTTGAACTGTCGCAAGAACGTTACCACTTGTTGCAGGGCCAATCATTACGTTTACTTTTTCTTGAGTTGCTAATCTGATAGCAGCAGATGTTGCTTCCGCGTTTTCAGATTTATTGTCAACTTTGACAAATTCTATTTTCTTACCATTGATTCCACCGTTATTATTAATTTCTTCAATCGCAAGTTCTGCACCTTGTGCAATAGATGAACCATAAGAAGCAACAGCACCAGTAAGCTCTAGGTTTGCACCAATTTTAATTACATCGCTATCTCCACCGTTTGAAGAAGAACCATTGTCTGATGAAGAACTGTCTCCTTGGTCACCCCCAGATCCTCCACTACAACCAGCTAAAGCTCCCACAACTAAAGAAGATGCTAGAAAAAGAGAGGCAAATCTTTTAGTCTTTTTTGATTCCACCATGTAATACTCCCCCCATTTATTTAGATTTTGTAATAAAAACTAATTAGATATTAGATTTTTCAGAAAATAAAAACACTTATTTCAGAATATTAATTTCATAATTTTCTGAAAAGGGTTTCAATCCAATATCTATTTCAAATGTATTAGCTTTCTGTATTGTAAAACATTATTTTTATTTAGTCTAGTGTGATTTTTTTGGAAATTTAAATATTTCGCATTATACAAAATATTTAATTAATAATTAATTGATATTATTATCGATTCAAACTTTTAATATTATCAAATTTTTATATTTTTCCTTTACAAAATTTTCTATAAAAAATTATGAATTTTATCGTGATACTCCCAACCGTTCTCCTATTTCCATGCTTAAATTTTATGCGCCAAAAATACTATGCTCTTTTGAATCATTTGAGTCCCATTTTTTTTCTTTACGCATACACTATTCAAAGAAATGGAGGTATTCATATGAACATGTATAATGGCTATCCCTATTATTACGTATATGTTCCTGTAAATTATTACTACCCTCCCAATCCTTTATATGTACAACAAACACCGCAACAAAGACCAAGTGAGCAAGAATTGATACAACGTATTCGCACAGAGCATAGCAACTTATATACGCAGCTAGAGCAAGCTGGTGTAAATCCCCAAATGATTGATACCCTCATGCTTCTAACAATTTCGTACTTACGTAATCAACAAAATTTAAATCGCACTCCTACCCAAATTTATAATCAGTTCCAGCGTGATAATCCTTGGTTCCCACTTTTTATCCGTTCAATGAATTTCCCAGAAAGCACAGTAAATCGCATATTAATTCGAGCTATTGAATTGGCTTTAGCTTATATCCGCGGTGAACGACCGGCTCCAGAACCTGGACCTAGGCCAGAAGAGGGTTGGTCCGATTGGGAAAGTTTAGGTGGAACATTATTAAGCGCTCCTAGTGTAAGTTCTTGGGGACCCAATCGATTAGACGTATTTGCAAGAGGTAGTGACAATGCGTTATACCATATTTGGTGGGATGGTAGCCGTTGGAGCAATTGGGAAAGCCTCGGAGGCGTATTAACATCCGCTCCTGGCTCTGTTTCTTGGGGTCCAAACCGAATTGACGTGTTTGTAAGAGGGACAGATGATGCCATGTACCATAAATGGTGGGATGGCACTCGCTGGAGCAGTTGGGAAAGTCTTGGAGGCACATTAACAAGCGGTCCTAGCGCATCTTCTCAACGTGAAAATCAATTAGATGTATTTGTAAGAGGCGTAGGAAATCGATTGTATAAGAGGACTTGGAACGGTTCTTATTGGGAACCTTGGGAAGATCTCGGAGGAAATTTAAATTCTGAACCAGCTGCGATTTCTTGGGGACCAAATCGAATAGATGTTTTTGCTAGAGGAGTAAATAATGATTTAATTCATAAATGGTGGGACGGAAACCGCTGGAGCGATTGGGAAAGCCTTGGCGGTACATTAACAAGTGCGCCAACCGTTTCTTCTAAGCGTCCAAACCATCTTGATGTCTTTATAAGAGGCGTAGGAAATCGATTGTTTAAGAGAACTTGGAATGGCACTCGTTGGGAACCATGGGTAAGCTTAGGCACTACTCAAATTACAAGCGCACCAGCAGCAGTATCTTGGGGACCAACTAGAACAGATGTATTTGCCAGAGGACAAAACAACGATTTAATTCATCGTTATCAAGGAAATTAAATAAATTAGGTTTGTCAAACTCCCTATTAGGTAGATAAACATTCCTAATAGGGCTTTTCTTTATACCTACCATTTGGCAAATATTTTTACCAGTATAACTATTATCACGTTTTTGAAAAGTGAATTTTCCTAGTTACCATTATTGCATTATTCCATCAGTATTACCTGTATATATATTGGATAACGTGTTTAAATTTTGATTTATTGGCTATTATAATTTGCAATTCTAAAATGGAAATCATATAGTTCACTCACCCGATATTTTCTGTAACATAATTACATACTTTATGACTCAACTGAAAGAACAATATATAATAAAAATTACCATGCAGAACTGAGTCTAGGAGTGAAGACATGACAACAAAAATTTATTTCAATAACGAAAAATTTATTGCTGGCATCACGTTAAAAAATGAAAAAGAGTTAGAACAGCATAACATGGCCCTTCATGTTTGCGATAATGAAGAAGATGTCGTTCAAAATCGTCAAAAGCTTGCTGCATACGTCGGTTGTGATATCGAACAATTTGTATGTGCCAATCAAACCCATAGCGATAACGTATATAAAGTTACAAAAAAAGATTGCGGACGGGGAGCACTTTCAAAAGATACTGCCATTCCAAATACCGATGCCCTTTATACAACAGAGTCCCACATCGTCCTTTGTACTTTTACAGCTGATTGCGTTCCAATTATTTTTTATAGTGAAAAAAGCGGCATTATAGGAGTGATTCATTCTGGTTGGCAAGGAACCGTGAAGGAGATAACTAGAAAAGTATTTGAACACATTCAAAAGAACGAACAATGTGATATTAAAGATTTCCGTGTTCATCTCGGTAGTGCAATTAGCCAAGAAAAATTTGAAGTTGATGAAGATGTGTATGCTAAATTTAAAAATTTAGGATATGCAAATGAATTTATTTATTTTAACGAAGAAACGGGTAAATATCATATCGATAATCAACAAACGGTTAAAAAACAATGCGAACTTTGCGGTATACCGTCTGAACAGATTACCATTGACTCAACATGCACCTATAAGCATCCTCAAGGATTTTCTTATCGAGAAGATAAAAAGGCTGGACGTCATTTAAGTTTTATTATGAAAAAAGCATAAATAAAAAATAAAGCATACCTCTCTATCCGAGAGATATGCTTTTTTACTTACGTCAACTCTGGTTTTCCACCGATTGTTTCTAGCTCTTTTTCTACGACTTTATTTTTCGCTTTTCTGCGCTTGAAGATTCTTCTTTTCGGTTTACCAGTCTTATCTGAATCATCTTTGTTAAAGATGTTTTTCACTTTTTCTGATATGTTATCAATCATAACATACATAACTGGAACGAATACTAAAGTAAAGATTGTAGAAGAAGTTAATCCAAATACAACGACTACAGCCATTGGTTGTTGGTTTTCCGCACCTTCACCAATTGCAAGGGCTAGCGGAATCATCGCTAAAACCGTAGTGAGTGTTGTCATTAAAATTGGACGCATACGGCTTTTCCCTGCTTCTACAATAGCCTCCATTCGTTCCATTCCATTTCTTCTTAAAATGTTAATATATTCAACAAGTAAAATACCGTTGTTTACAACAATCCCTGCAAGCATAATTAGACCGATAAAACCTGGTAAACTTAACGGTAATCCTGAAATGAGTAGCCCTAATATTACCCCAATCACCATAGTAGGCATGGAGAACATGATGATAAATGGATAAGTAATGGATTCAAATTGAACAGCCATTACCATATATACAAGGAATATACCTAAAACTAATGCTAATCCTAATTGGACGAAAGATTCCATCATCGTTTCTACTTCTCCACCCATGGAAATTTCGTATCCATCAGGTAAATTGATTTGTTTCAATTTCTCTTCAATTTCTTTAGAAACCGTTCCTAAATCTCGTCCAATTACATCACTCGTTACGTTAATTGTACGCTCTTGATTATTTCGAGTAATTTGAGAAGGCCCTTGTACTGGCACTATTTCAGCAACTGCAGATAACGGGATATCTTCCCCTTCATTATTCCGAACGACAAATGTTTCTAGATCACGAACAGTCTCCGTTTTATCATCAGGTAAAGCAACCGTTACGTCATATTCGTTACCATCTTCTTTATACCTAGTCGCCACTTGACCGTTAAACGCTACATTGATTTCATTCATAATTTGTTGGTAACTTAACCCAAAAGCAGAAGCCAGTTCACGATTTACAACCACTTGCAATTCTGGACTTCCTTCTTCAACCGAACTTTTCACATTCAATGTTCCATCGATTTCCTCTAAAATCCAAACAACTTGCTGTCCTAAATCAGTTAATACATCTAAGTTATCCCCTGAAATCGAAAGCGAGATTGGTGAACCAGTGGACATCCCTTGGTTATTTTCCGATATAGTAATTTCTGCCCCAGGAATATCACTTACTAAATCGTTTAATTGAGCAATGAATTGATCAGTAGTAATATCCCTTTCCGATGAACTAACTAGTTCAATCATATAGGAAGCCACATTTTTACTTCCTGCAGTAATACCATTTGTAGTACCACCAATACTTACATAATTCACTTTAATTATATCTTCAAAGTTTTTTAACCGTTCATTAATTTCCTCTACGATAGATTCCGTTTCCTCTAACTTCGCACCGTTTTGCAACTGTGCAGTAATTGAAACTTGCCCGCTATCTGTTGCAGGCATTAGCTCCATACCCACAACTGGCATTAAAGCTAAACTTCCCACAAAAGCAGCAGTTACGATGGCAATAACTGTTTTCCTTCTACGTAAGGCCTTTTCTAGTACTTTTCCATAGAAATTTTTAATTTTGTTTAAAACACGATTGAAGAAGTATTGTCCATTATTCTCATCTACTGAGATTTGAACATTACGCATAAATTGCGTTGATAGCATTGGCACCAATGTCATGGCAGCTACTAGCGATGCTGTCAATGCAAATACAACCGTCAATGCTAACGGACGAAAAATTTGTGAAGCAAGCCCTTCTACGAATACGACTGGAACGAATACAGCTGCAGTCGTCAGTGTAGAGGCAATAACAGCAGGGCCTAATTCCGAAGCACCATGGTATGCTGCCTCTTTAATCGATAATCCTTCCGAACGCTTCTTGTATATGTTTTCTAATATAACGATGGAACTGTCAACCATCATCCCGATACCGAGAGCCAGTCCACCCATCGAAATAATATTTAATGTTTCTCCTGTGAAGTACATTAACGTAAATGTACTAATAATGGAAATCGGCATTGAAACGGCAATAACTAACGTCGCTTTTAGACTCCTTAAGAAGAGTAATAGGATGATTGCAGCGAGTGATCCCCCTACAATCATGTTATCTAGAACTGAGTCAATTGACGCAGTAATATACACCGACGTATCCATAATCGTTTTTACTTCTAATCCTCGTTCGGTATATTTTTCATTCAATTTCTCAATAACTTTTTTAACTTCTTCTGCAGTTTCAACGGTGTTTGCATCCGACTGTTTCATAATGGTGAAAATTAATGTATCTTTACCGTCCACTCGAGAAATTGACGATACTTCTTTAAATGTATCTTCGACATCCGCCACGTCTTTTACTCGAACGGTATCACCATTATTTAAAGTGATGAGCGTATTTTCAATATCACTAACGGATGTATATTCTCCAACGACGCGTAGTTGCACATCTTGATTTCCTTGTTCAACCGTTCCTGCCGAGATTGTACGGTTCTCCGCTTGTAATGCAGTAATCACTTGTGAACCTGTTAGTCCATAGTTTTTCAGTATTGATTGATTCAAATTGATGCGAATTTCGCGTTCTTTTCCACCAACAATGGTAGCAGAGGCAACACCAGGCGCTCGTTCAATTGCCGGTTGAATATCACTTTCTGCAATATCTTGTAATTTTTCCAAATTATCCCCTGAGAGGCTTGCAATCACTACTGGCGTCGCATTCGGATCAAGTCGCATTACCATCGGATCATTTGCCCCATCTGGAAGCATCCCCGATATTTGATCGACTTTTTCTCTAACATCGATTAACGCATCATCAATATCCCGACCATAATCAAACATCATTAGTACTAGAGAAGCTCCTTGACTGGATACTGACTGAATTGTATCCATGCCTTCTACAGTACTTACAGCTGACTCAATCGGTTTTGAAATCAATTCTTCTATCTCTTGAGGAGCAGCTCCTTGATAACTTGTAGCAATAACCGCTATTGGCAAATCAATTTTCGGGAATAATTCTACCTTCAATTCCCTTAAAGAAATAAAGCCCAGTAGGATAGCACAAATAACAAACATGATTACGCCGACTGGACGTTTAATTGAGGTGTTTACAAGCTTCAATGTCTACTCCTCCTCCATTATACGGACTTTATTTCCATCATCGAGGAGGTTCTGTCCACTGATTACAACTTGTTCGTTTTCTTTAAGTTCTCCCACGACAGCCACCAAATCTGTACTGTATTTGAGAATTTCTACTTCTCTTTGTTCTGCTTTTCCTTCTGAAACGATGAATACAACGGTTTTTCCTTCTTTTTGTACAATCGCTTCAACAGGAATAAGAAGCGAGTTGGCTTGTTTAATTTCTTCCACAATGACGGAAGCAATCATGCCTGGTCGAATTTTTTGTTCTTTATTATCGATATTAATATCAACAGTAAATAGTCCAAATCCTGAACTCACTGAAGAAACATAGGCAACATTTCCTTTAAATGTTCCTTCTAAACCGGCAACTTTCACATCTAATACATCCCCGACTTCGAAGGAAGATAGTTGGTTAGCCGTAATTTTCACACTTAATTTCACTGAATCTTTTGCTACAATCGTTGCAAATGGGTTGGCATTAGAAGCCATTTCCCCTACTTCCCCATTGATTTCTGTAATTTCTCCTGCAATCGTCGCTTTAATCACTTTATCATCTAAACGATCCTTAGCAGCATCTACAGCAAGTTGAGCTTGATCTACTTGTATTTGTGCCTGTTCCACTGCAATTTCCGCATCTTTCATGGAAGTTTGCGCCAGCTCCACATTGATTTGAGCTTGCTCTACAGCTACTTCTTGCATTCTAATGCCTTCATTTTCCGTTGTTTTTTTCGATAGTTCTGCTTGGTCTAAAGCAATTTTTGCGCTTCTCTCCGCATTTTGAGCATTTTCATAATCTTGTAGAGAAATCAAACCAGCTTCATATAAAGCTTTCATTCTGTCTAAGTTTCTTTTAGCTTGTTCCCAAGAATTTCGAGCATTTTGAATTTGAAAATCTAAATTTTTTAAATTCTCTTTTGCTTGTTGTAAAGAAGCTTCAGCTGATTTTAGTGAGGCCTGTGCTTGTTTATAACTGTTTTCAGCTCTTACCTTGCCATTTTGTGCGCTTTTCAAACTAGCCTGTGCTTGCTCTAAGCTTTTTTGCTGCTGTTCCATCGCATTTCTTTCAGCTGTATCATCAAGCTGGGCTAGAATATCGCCCTGCTTTACTTTATCTCCTTTTTTTACATAAATTGCTTTAATTTCTCCAACAGCTTTCGGTAAAACTGCAACCTCATTTTCAGGTAAGATGGTGCCCGATAACTCATTATCATCTGTTAAAGCACCGAAAGTCACTGTCGCAACTTTTACTGGTATTTCTGTTTCAGGAACCTCTGTTTCTTCTGTCGAATTATTACAACCTACTAATAGGATGATAGATGTTAACAATAGAAGGGTCCCTATTATTCCTTTCTTAGTCATCTATTTAAAGCCTCCTTAGCAAAGGAAAAATCCAAAGCCCTGATTATCAATTTCTAACAATAACACCTTTATTCATTAACTCTACTTGTTTTGTGAGTAAATAATATTGGTATTTGGCGTTGTTATAGTTAAATTCCGCTTGTTTTATACTTGTATTGGCTGCATCAAATTCTTGTTTTGAAAGTAAGCCTAAATTGTAGTAAAGCTGTGTATCAGCATAATCAGTTTTTGCTTGTTCTAGATCTTTTTTCGCTTCATTTAACGCTTCATATTGTTTTTGTACTTGATGGAAGGTATTTTTTATAGCCTTTTCTAATTCTACTTGAAGAGCTTCAATTTGCAATTTAGCTACCTCAACATCATTTTCAAGCATTTTTTCTCTTTCTCTTGTACGATTTTCTTCATCATCAAAATCATCTAATGCTTTTTCTTTAATTCGTAAATTTGTTCTTGCATTCACCATGTCAAAGCTATTTTTAATAAGTTCTTCTGTTGATTTTTCCTGTTTTATTAACGCCAATTCCCCTAAGTCCGGTCTTATCAATTTAAAATCTTCATCATATGTAATGCCAATTGTAGTAGCAAATACCGCCTTATCATGTTTAAGTTGCTTTTCAAGTTCAGCAATTTGCGTTTCTAAATCAGATATGTCTCTTTCTGTTTTTTCATAGTCTTTTCTCGATACTAATCCTAGTTCATAACGTGTTTTCATCCCGTTTAATTGGCTTTGTTGTACTTCGAGTGTATATTTCATAAAATCAATTTGCTCTTCAGTTAAAAGCAAGCTAATAAAATCTAATATGATTGGTAGCTTTAATTGTTCACGCATTTGCACACGGTTATTAAACATTTGAGTTCGTTGAATATCTAAAGTATCAAGCATGTTTTTATACTGATTCACTTGGAAATAGAGGTTGCTTAAATTGCTTTTTAGCACATTCAATTGCTCTTTTACTAATTCTCTTTGCTGATATTTTTCATATTCATCCACGTATTTCATGGCATTTTCCAAAAAATTGATTAAATATCTTATTTGTGTTTTAACGATTACATTATCAGAGTCTGAAGGATCGATATCTGGTTCAAGGTCTTCCGGATTGATGTCTAATAATTCTTCTAAAGATCGCTTGAGATTAGTTACTTCTTTCGCTAAATCAACTGTCACAGTATCTTTTGAAGTAGATTCTAAATACTTATTTAACTCTTCTATTTTTCTCTGAGTACTCTCATAAGAACTTTCTGCAACATCGAGAAGATCCTCATACATATCTTCTTGTAATTTTAAGTTTTCAATAGTATACTCCAACTCAATTAAAGAATAGTTACTGTTTAATCCATATCGAATCGCTTCTTCCAACGTTAACTCTTGGACTTTCACTTTTTCGACAAAAGATTTTTCTTCCTCTTTTTTGTTTTTCGTTTTTGCAAATACATGATCAGGAGAATTTGGAGCAGCGGCGACGACTGCTGGTGTAATACTACTTGCCGCAAGAGCGGCAGCTATACCAATAGTCAAACTTTTCTTCACAGGAAAAACCTCACTTTCTAATCATTTATTTTCTATATAAGACATCCACCATCTTCCAAAACAACCGTTAAGCGATAATCCATTTTATTTCCCTCAAACCATTTTATACCGATGGTTCAATTTTTACAACATTATTGCAAAAACTCTACGAGACATTGATATTTCAATTTTAATTATTTTATACTTATAGTATAAAATGTTGTTTTTCTTGCGGAAAGGGTGGCGAAATGAACAAACGTAAAAGGCAAATTATTCAAGCAGCTCGCGAATTATTTATTAAAAAAGGTTTCAACAATACATCCATTATGGATATTATTGAAGCTGCTAATATTTCCAAAGGAACATTCTACAATCATTTCACTTCTAAAAATGAATGCTTAATCGCTATTTTAGAAGAATCAAGAGAAGAGTTAGTCAATGCTCGCTATCAAATAGCTTCAAATAAAGATACCTCTGATATCAATTTACTAATTAATCAAATTGCTATGGGCTTTCATTTAAGTAGAAAACAAAATTTTAATGAAATCTTTTCAACAACCTTTGACTCCAATGATAAGGATATAAAAGAGATTATTGAAAAACACATGGTCATTGAAATAGATTGGTTAGCAAATCGTTTTGTCGATATTTATGGAGAGAAAATCCGTCCTATCTCTTATGAGTGCGCCATCCATACTTTTGCTATCATCGTATTTTCATTGCATTTTATTCATATCGCAACTGGGGTTAAAGTTGCACCTGAATCGATTATCAAAACAGCACTCAATCGCGTCATTGCCATTATTCCAAACATATTAGAAACTGGTGATGTCGTATTTAATGAAGAAATCGTACAAGCTTTAAAAGTAAAAGTTAATTCAAAAAAAGTATCTAAAGACTTCATTGTCAAACAGCTTGAAGGATTTGTGAATCAATTAACTAAAAATGATTCCGAAAAAGGAGTAGAATTAGCCAATTATTTACTCGATGAATTGAAAAAGCCAGAAGAAAAATTATATGTTCTAGAAGCACTCATATCATCTTTTAATAGTGCATTTAATAACACATCACATCAAAAAGAGGCGAAAGAAATTTCAAATGCCATTTGGAATTATTTAAATTCAAAAAAACCAACTTCGTGCAATTAATGGATATAGGTAAATTTTCCCCTTAATTTAGTACGTTCCAATATAGAGGTAAGTTTCAAAAAAAAAGAGAAAGTCTTCAAAATTGGAAGACTTTCTTTTTACTTAAGCATATGAATTAGCAAGATAGAACATATAGTGCATTATAAGAATTAGGAAGGAGGCATTCTTCTGAGAATTCATGTCGTGCAACAAGGAGACACCATTTGGAAATTGGCAAGTATATATCACACAAGTATGAATGCCATTATCCAACTAAACCAACTTCCAAACCCCCGAGAATTACTCATAGGCCAAGCAATCGTGATTCCAGATACAACAACACCACACATCATTCAATTTGGAGAAACATTGTGGTCGATTGCAAGCAATTATGAAGTTTCCGTTCAAGCTATCCAACAAGCAAACCCTACCATCAATCCATATAATTTAATCCCCGGTACAACAATCTATATCCCTCCGCGCTTACACTTGGTTCAACTAGGAGAATCGATGTGGCAAATTGCAGCGTATTACGGAACAACGGCAGAATCCATTATTAAACAAAATGGTCTGCGTAATCCAGATAACATCTACCCAGGGATGGTGCTAATCATACCTAGACCGAAACCATCTATTGAAATCAACGCTTATTCATATCAACAAGATGAAGAAGGGGCAGAGTCTGTTAATGCAGTAGGTAATTTACTTACTTATTTCACACCTTTTTCTTATATGATTAAAGAGGATGGTACGTTAGAACCTTTTGCTGATGAATTAATGCTTAATGCTGCAAAATCTCAACAGGCTATACCGATGTTAGCCATCTCTAATTTTTCATCTACAAGCACTGGCTCGAACCTAGCCCATGTTGTTTTATCCAATCAAGAATTAAGGGAAAAATTAATCAACAGCTGCCTACAAGTAATGGAAGAAAAGGGTTACCGTGGATTGAATATCGATTTTGAGTATGTGCTTCCAGAAGATCGGGAGAATTATAATGAGTTTTTACAGCTGACAGTCAATCGCCTTCATGAAAGGGGATATTTCGTATCTACCGCGGTCGCACCAAAAACAAGCGATGAACAGGAAGGTTTACTATATACTGCCCATGACTATGAAGCTCATGGCCGTATAGTAGACTTTGTTATTCTAATGACTTATGAGTGGGGATGGAGGGGAGGTCCGCCACGAGCTATTTCTCCAATTAATCAAATAAGACGTGTAGTAGAGTATGCATTAACAGTTATACCTGCTCAAAAAATATTTTTAGGGTTTCAAATATATGCAAGAGATTGGAAAATTCCTCACGTAGAAGGGGCAATTGCCGAGACATTTAGTCCACAGGAAGCTATTCGCCGTGCAACCCGTTATAAATCTGAAATCTTTTATGACGAAAATGCTCAATCTCCATTTTTCAGATACGTGGATGAAAGTGGGCAAGCTCATGAAGTATGGTTTGAAGATGCAAGAAGCGCTCGAGCAAAATTTAATTTAGCGAAAGAATATAACTTACGGGGCATCAGCTATTGGGCTTTAGGTTATCCATTCCCACAAAACTGGGCATTATTAAACGATTATTTTGATATTATTAAATTGAATCGTTAACATACTTATTTGCAGTGCAAACGAAAAATGGATTGTTTGTGCTGCTATTTTTTATGGAGATTTAAGACATAAAGATTCAGTAGATTCAGTACAATTACAAAACTTCTAAACTGTTAACCTAAATTTTAGGAAATTTCATGAATTTTGTTTCTTTTTTTTGCGTAAAAAAATAAATAATCTTATAATTAAGTTAATACTTTAACCCTTGGTTTAGTTAACAATTGAATATTTCACCTATCGAACATCTTTTACTTCATTGTATTGGACTCTACCATTACTTTAAGAAGCAACAAAGATGTTTTTTGTTTATTCTTCGGTAAATGGAGGGATTGTACATGAAGAAAATAGCAATTATTTATTGTGAAGGCCAATTTGGTTCAATGGATGGAAAAACCGCTAATGGTCTGATTCGTGAGCCAGGATATTATGAAATAACCGCAGTAATTGATAGTACAAAGAGTGGTTTGGATTCTGGTGAATATTTAGATGGTGTCAAAAATGGAATCCCTTTATGTAAAAACCTCGAAGAAGCATTAACAATTTCCAAAGAAAAACCAACAGATTTTATCCTCGGAATTGCCCCTAGCGATGCCTTTTTAAAAGATGAAGAAAGAGCCGTCATTTTAGAAGCGATGAAGGCTGGCTTAAACATCATTAACCCACTGCAAGAATTTCTAACTGAAGATGATGAAATGATGAATAATGCAAAAAAATATAACGTAACCATTCGCGATATTCGAAAGCCAAAACCGAAAAAAGAGTGGCATTTATTTACTGGTGGAATTTTAAAAATCAATACACCGATTATTGCAGTACTCGGTACAGATGGTGCTTGCGGAAAACGTACAACTGCGAAAGTGCTTGAAAAAGGTTTCAGAAACCGCGGATTCAATCCAATCTTTATTGCCACTGGACAAACAGGTTTAATTCAGGGTGCAGAGTATGGTTTTGCAATGGATGCTTTCCCGCTTCAATATTTAATTGGAGAATTGGAGGGGGAAATATTGCGTGCCCACAAAAATGAAAACCCTGACATTATCATTGTGGAAGGGCAAGGTGCGCTGAGCCACCCAGCCTATGCTAGCTCATGCGGTATTTTAAGAGGTGCAAGACCACAAGCAGTCATCTTGCAACATCCGCCAAAACGAAAAGTGTTAGGAGATTTTCCATTTATGCCAATGCCGGATGTTCAAGAAGAAATTAACTTAATTGAACATTATGGAAATACAAAAGTAATTGCTATTACATTAAATCACGAAAATATGACAGATGAGGAAATCGATCAAACAATTGTAGAATACGAAAATAAGTATCATTTACCTGTTAGCGATGTGTTGAAAAAAGGTGATGAAAAAATCATCAATGCAATCATTGACTTCTTCCCATCCTTAAAAAATAAGGATAAGGTCGTGAGTTCACTATGAAACTAAAACCCGTTCCTCGAATTGAAATCAATCTTGATAAAATTCAACACAACGTAATCGTTCTAAAACAATTATGCGAAGCAAAGGGGGTGGAAGTGACAGGGGTAGTCAAAGGCGTTTGTGCAGATTTGCAAATTGTCAATGCCTTTGTCCAAGCAGGGATTACGAGACTGGCCGTTTCAAAAACCATTCATTTAGAAAAGTTAAAAAAGGCGAAAATCAACGCAACCCTGATGATGCTTCGGACCCCTGGGATGTCGGAAGTTCCGAGTGTCGTCAAATATGCGGACATCAGCATGAACACTGAACTTACCATCATTCGTGCATTATCAGAAGAAGCTATTAAACAAGGAAAAATCCATAAAATTATGATTATGGTAGAAATGGGTGACCTTCGTGAAGGTGTCATGCCAAAAGATCTACCAGCATTTATTAATGAGGTAATAAAACTCCGAGGTATCGAAATTGTTGGTTTGGCAACAAATTTTGCTTGTTTTGGTGGCGTCATACCGACAGAAGACAAGATGCGAGAGTTCTCTTCTCTTGTTCAGCAAATTAGGCAACAATTCTCTTTACAACTCCCTATCGTATCAGGCGGAAACTCTGCAAATATTAAATGGCTAACGGAAACGAAAAATATTGGTGTAATCAATGATGTTCGTCTTGGTGAATCGATTCTATTAGGAAGAGAGACGACTAAAGGCCAAGTCATACCGAAACTTTATCAAGATACATTTAAATTTGTTGCAGAAGTAATAGAGGCGAAACAAAAACCTTCTGTCCCCTATGGTAATCGTGGCAAAAACGGCTTTGGTGAATCAATTGAATTCCATGAACAAGGTTGGATTAACCATATTCTCGTTGGAGTAGGAAGGCAAGATGTATCTGTTTCGGGCTTAACACCAACAATGCCTGTGAAAATTCTTGGTTCAACCAGCGACCACATTGTGTTAGATGGAAAAAAAATACTTTTCAAACCTGGCGACGAGATAACTTTTATCCCCAACTATGGAGCGTTACTTTCCATTATGACCTCTCCATACATTCATAAAACTTATATTGAATTTAAAGGAAGTAAACATGAGAAACAAAACAATGTATACAGTATTTATAAACAAAAAATTATACCACGTCATTAGTTGACTTTTGGGATGCTACTTATTCACGAAGCATCCCAAATATATTGCCCCAAATGTTTATGCATCAATATAACCTCTCAATAAAACTTATTCTTTTCCTTCCTCCAATTAATGCTTTTCAATGTGATAAAAAAATCGCATCTTGCCATATTAAGATTAACTATCAAGAAAGGAGATCTAATATGGGAAGAGATAATAAACAAGGCCAAACCAATAATGCAAGTTCTTTGCCGCAAACACCAAAACAAGAAAAAATCTCTGCTAGAGCCGCGCAAGAAGAGTTTTCTCGTGAACTATCCCAATTAGAACAGTTAGTGTTGGAAAGAAAAAGAAACAAAAAAAATAAATAACATTGTATGGTGGAATTCACATCATAAAGCAAGGGAATTGCTTTTATCTATGTGAATTCCACTTTTTTTTAGAAAGTTGCTTAAATGGTTATACTATTGAAAAAATCTATAAGGTGTATTGAATGAAAAGAAACAAGCAAATTTTTATATTGAGTTTATTGGTTGCAATCTTAAACATATTTGATGGTATAGCCACACATTATGGTTTAATGAATAATTTCATAAAAGAAATAAATCCTCTGATGAGATTCTTTTTTGAAGCAAATCCATATTTATTTCTAGGAATTAAATTCAGTCTTTCCGTATTCATATTTATTGTTTCTAATCTTGTTATTTTAAGATGCATAAAATCATTTCAACGGTTCTATCTTTATGCTTTAACAGGTATTTCAATCTTATATTCTGGACTTTTTTTCGTACATCTATATTGGTTATGGATGAGTAATTATAGTTTCTAGAATGCATCAAACTTCTCATTCCAAACTTCTCTTAAAGTCTCACGAAATAGCTTATCTAACTGGACAGTTGGATTATTCTTTTCTCCATACAGATTTTTTATATAGTCCTGCAATGAATACAATTCATGTTCGATATAATCATTGAATATTGGAATAGGCCGAATGGTTTCCCGTTTGTCGAAAACTTTAGATTTCACCAACTGCTCAATCTCATTTCTCAATTTACCATCAACCTTCATTTGTGAAAGCAAATGCTGAAAATGTATCGGTGGGATTTCATTGAACTGTTCAATCCATTTACAAGCGAACAATGAGCGCAAAGCGTATAAATAGCTTTTTACCTTCACATTCTCTCCTTGGAGAGATGCATAATTTTGTTTGGCAATTTGTATGTAATGTGAAAGCATCGATTTCGGATTAAAAACCTCATCCTCCAATAAGCGCAACTTAGAAATAAAGCTATATGGTTGTAAATAAATGGGGCTACTTCTCATCCATTCTAAAATAGAAGGATTACATTTTCGGAATAACCTTAAAGCTTTTGTAACTTCCCAACCGCTTATATCAAGATGATCGTGAATCGGTAACTCGATGACATCTCGTTTTTTTCCAATTCCTTGGGGATCGATTGTAAGATACCAGTCTACTGGATGGATATAAATAAAGCGAACATCGTAATCACTTTCTTTTGAGGCAATTCCCCATGCTCTACTACCAGATTCAACAGCAAATAATACTTTTACATGATGACTGCGTTCAATTTGTTTCAGTTGATTGACAATGACTTCATACATTACATTACAGCTCCTCAAAAAATAAGGGACTAAAAAGATTAGTCCCCGCAATTTCTCAATGATTGGCCTGCCCATACTTCCGAAAGTCTACTTTTTAGGTCTAAACGTTTTACAGCAAGTTTCTTCTGATGATTTAGCCCTTTCCTCAATCTCTCGGAAGTCTACTTCTGAAGCAAACTCTGACGACTTATCTTTGGAATCTGAATCCGTATCAATTAAAATTTTCTCCGCACCACAGATATTTCCTTTTCTGTGGAAATAGCAATTGGAGACGGTACAGTTTACTTCTACATTCGGCATAGCAATCCTCCTCATTGAGATAAAATGAGAAACAGCATTACTATTTCTCAAATTGTATTTTGCTCATTTTTTCAACCATTTATTTTGAAAAAAAATAACTAAGAAGTAAATAATTGAAGCGCATTATTTGTTTAAAGGGTGCAAAAAAAAAGTGTCTAGAAAGTCTAAACTTTCCAGACACTCTTATATAATCAACCTTTGCTCCTTGAGGTAGTTGAAACAAGTATCCTCGTCGCAAAGTGCCGTTTCAAAATGGCTTTTTCAGACGGCCAATTCTAAGTTTATACTTGGGATGTTATGGCAGATTAATTCGTTAATAATTTTTCTAAATCATCTAACATCAAGTTTGCTGAAATTACACCGCCGGCAGTGTTCCAAATTGCATCGCTCACTTCAAAAGCATTACCGTTTTTAACGGCATTTAGATTTTGCCATAGAGGATCACTTATCCATTCCTTTGCTGTATTTAATGCCTCTTGATCTCCCTTTGGAGCATAAGTGAAGTAGAATAGGTAATCTGCATCCATTTTCGGAATAACTTCTTTTCCTACTTCAACAGCTAAATTGCTAAGTTTATTATCTGAAGTAAACAACTCTTCCTGATGAGCAGCACGCTTGAAACCTAATTCATTGAAAATAACCCCTGAGAATGAATCCGTGTAATAAATACGGGATTTTCCAGCCATAAAGCGAACAACAGAAATTTCTTTGTTCACTTTGTCACCAAGTTTTTCTTTCACGTCGGCAACGTGTTGATCGTAATGACCTAATACCTCATTTCCTTTTTCTTCGAGATTTAGCGCTTTAGCATATAACTTAAAGTTTTCTTTCCAATCACCACGTAAGGTTTCAGAAAAAACAGTAGGTGCAATGGCATTTAATTGATCATAAATTTTTTCTTGGCGAAGCTTGTTCCCGATAATTAAATCAGGTTTTAACGAAGCAATTTTCTCCACATTTACTTCACTCTCAGTCCCAACAACTTCGACGCCTTCCATATCCTTGCTAATATGTTCATACCAAGGATCACCAAGCCAAGATTGAACCGCACCAACTGGCTTTACTCCTCCTTAACTAATTGTAGATAATAATCAATTTCAAAAAGCTAATCCTATACACCTCTGTCAATATACAATTGAAAATAAGAGGTAGTTATTTCCCATGGTTAATGCATTAACAGAGAAAGAATTACAGATATTGAAAAATATAGATTAAATCCCGAATTGATGCATACTTTCAATGTTTATCAATTAATGGATTGGAGTTAAAGGAGAATCATCAACAAGCCATTGATGACTTTCACTACATCATTTTTGAAGCAGATGGGTCATTATTTGGTTATCATCATAAAGAAAATCCACTGCGAAAATATTATGGTAAGAAAACATTTATAGATAATGGAGCAGAGCTCAGAATTAGAAAAACATGTTGTTACAACTATCTCCTTGATAGTATGAAGCAATGCAAAACATGTCCTTGCATTTCTAGAAAGATGGAAACAAAATCATTAAAAAAACATTTTATAGAATAATCGATTATACGCTTTACAATTGAAGTAAAGCGTTTTTTTATGGTAATACTTTCACTTAAAAAAAGCTATGGAAAAGTATCCATAGCTTATAAATACTCAATAATTCAAATGGTCAGTCTTAATGCCATGCTGTTCTTTCACTGATTGGTTGTTGTATACGCCCTTTTTCCTTTTGGGAGGTTGTTTCAATTGCCATATCAGAAGCAAATTCTGTTGATTTTTGATTAGGGGATTGGTGAAATCGAAGCTTATTTTTGCGTTGGAACTCGCCTTTATGTTTATTATCCTCAATCGACATAACCATCCTCCTTATTGAGCAAATTGAACAAATCTAATTTGTTCATTATTAAATTGTCCTAAATTCTTCTTTTTATGTAACAATCCTTTTTCATATTAATTCAACGGGAATTCGATTACTGATTACCATACATTGTTCACTTACACTTGTTTCGTAAGCTAAAATTTGCACTCCTTGTTTTGAAGCTTGGCGTAACGCATTTGAAAAGGACGGGTCTGTTTCATGATTAGGTACAAAAAGGCGGCAACCCTCCATTTGAATAATAAATAATATGATTCCTTTATAACCTTCCTCCACCGCTTTCATTAGTTCTAAAACATGTTTTGTCCCTCTAGAAGTGGGTGCATCAGGAAACACTGCTACTCCATCTTTCTCTAACGTTACGCCCTTAACTTCAATAAACCCTCTTTCTTCTTGCGTTTCAAAGTATAAATCAAATCGGGAATCTCCATATTTCACTTCTTTTTTTAATTTTTGGACGGTTCCAATTTCAGCAATTTTCCCATCTAATATCGCTTCATAAGCAACAGTATTTGGTGCCTGGGAATCGATATTTACCCACCGTTCGCCTTTTTTCACAGCAATGAGCGAATATTTTGTTTTCCGTTTCGAATCATTACTTTCTTCTAGTAACACTTCTACATTTTGTATCAACAATTCCTTTAAGCGACCAGTGTTTTTAACATGGACTTTTTCTTTTTGACCATCGATATAAACTTCAGCAACAAAGCGGTTCAATCGTTGATAAAAGATTCCCCTAACCATATTGATGTATCTCATTTATTTCACATCCATATCCTGTTTTTTTGCAAGTAATAAAAAACATACCAGATTCCCTTTATGGAGATCTGGTATGTTAAGATGCTTCATGATTGAATTGTTTCTAATTCTTTCTCTATATTTTCTTTTCCTAAACCTAAAATTTCATCAGTAGAAGCTTGTATTTCTTTGAATAGATCTGGGTTGTCTAGTAATTTTTGACCATAGGATGGGATCATTTCTTTAATTTTTCCTTCCCATTTTTTCATTTCTTCTGGGAAGCAGCGATTAATTACATCAAGCATTACTTTTACTGCTGTAGAAGCGCCTGGAGAAGCTCCTAATAATGCAGCGACAGAGCCGTCAGATGAAGTAATGACTTCTGTACCGAATTGCAATGTACCTTTACCGCCAGTTTCAGTATCTTTAATTACTTGTACGCGTTGTCCAGCAATAATAATTTCCCAATCTTCAGCTTTTGCATTAGGAATAAATTCACGTAATTCTTCAATGCGTTGTTCTTTCGTTAACATAAGTTGTCCAATTAAGTATTTTGTTAACGGCACGTTTTTCGCACCGCAAGCAAGCAAAGTAAATAAGTTATTCGCTTTGATGGAAGCAAATAAATCCATGTAAGAACCAGTTTTCAAGAACTTAGGTGAGAATCCTGCAAATGGTCCGAACAATAAAGATTTTTCACCATCGATATAACGAGTATCTAAGTGCGGCACAGACATTGGAGGTGCTCCAACTTTTGCTTTACCATATACTTTTGCATGGTGTTTTTTAACGATTTCAGGGTTTTTACATACTAAGAATAAACCACTTACTGGGAACCCACCAATGTGCTTACTTTCTGGAATTCCTGTATCTTGAAGTAAATGTAAGCTTCCGCCACCTGCACCAATAAATACAAAATCAGCAGAAACGTATTTCATTTTAATGCTGTCTAAATCGTGGACTTTTAATTCCCAACGGCCGTCTTTTGTGCGTTTAATGCCTTCAACCATATGTTTGTAATGTACTTCAACACCTTGATTTTGTAAGTGTTTCACTAAAATGCGCGTTAATTCACCAAAGTTTACGTCCGTACCTGAATCAATTTTTGTAGCTGCGATTGGTTCTGTAATAGCGCGGTCTTCCATCATTAATGGAATCCACTCTTTTAATTTTTCCGGATCGTCAGTGAATTCCATACCTTCAAATAGATGCAATTTTGACAGTGCTTCAAAACGCTTTTTCAAGAAGGAAACATTATTTTCACCTGTAACGAAACTCAAGTGTGGTAACGGCATTATAAAATCTTGCGGATTCTGAATTAAATTATTTTTTACAAGGTAAGCCCAAAACTGCTTAGAAACTTGGAATTGTTCATTTACATTAATTGCTTTGGAAATGTCAATGGAGCCATCTGGTTTTTCAACTGTGTAGTTAAGCTCACATAGCGCGGCATGTCCTGTACCCGCATTGTTCCATTCATTTGAACTTTCTTCGCCAGGCTTATCAAGTTTTTCGTAAATCGTAATATTCCAATCTGGAGCAAGCTCTTTTAGTAACGTCCCTAAAGTTGCACTCATAATACCGGCGCCGATTAGAACGACATTTTTCTTAGTTTGACTACTACTCATTTTATAACCATCCTTATCTCCCCTATTTTTTCCATAAAGATGTAGCTATTTTTTGTCAACATCTTTTTGTACATTTTGACCTTATAATAGTATAACACTTTTAATTTGAGATTTAAATATTATATCTATGCTCTGATAGCAAGTTAAAATGTACATTTATGGAAAAGATTTTTTTGATACATTCATGTGTATAAAAGGTATCATTACTTTCTTTTCTATATTGATTTATATTATTTACCGTATTTGGTGAAATTATTTTCGAATGCATGATGAATAAAAAATGCAATATTTGGATTCATTACAATTATATTGATATAACATTTTAAGCAGAAAACAAATGATAAATGCTAGCAAGTTTTTTATTTAAACAACTGTGACATGCTTCGTAATCATTTCTATAATGTTACCATAGAGAATATCTTATTTATTTTTCAGTATTTCAACAAAATGTTTTAAAATTCTCGCCGTTAAACCCCAAATGGTATACTGCTCATAGTCATAAAACCATTCTTCCATTTCTCTTGTTCTCCATTGATAATCCTTACCATTAATAATTTTTTCATAAGGAAAATCTGATGGCGGAATGATCTTTATTTTTACTAAATGAGAATATGGCTCATAATTGAGAAGCCACTTTATTGGAATCGTAAAGATTTCTTCTACTTCTTCTTTATTATAAGAAGATTGAATAACTTGATTATCAATTGTTGCAACATATGGGTAAATGACAAAGGAAGGGGAAGTTATTAACGGACTTAGTTCACCTATTATTTTAATTGTATTAGGATGAATTCCCAATTCTTCATGGGTTTCCCTCAAAGCTGCTTCTAATGGAGATGCATCTGAATCTTCGACACGGCCTCCTGGAAAACTAATATCTCCTGGCTGTTTTCTTAATGTGAATGAACGCACTTCAAAAAGAATATGCCATTCTCCTTCTATTTGAATGATGGGAATCAACACTGCAGAACGAAAAGCTGTTTCTTCACCAATAAATGTCATTTGCTGTGTATTTAACTTTCTCTTCAACTGTTCCAAAAACACTAAACTCCACTCTCCCTTCTATGAAACCTTTGTACTCTATCCTAACATAAACATTCATTATAGATAGGAGTTTGTTTCTTGTATTACCCATTCGCATCTTCTAAAATAAATATATAGTGAATAATGGAAAAGTTTAGTTTGTTCGTCACTTCAATTCATTTTCCATTTTTATGTATATATATGTAGTCTAAAATATAGACTAATGTTTGAAATGTTTAATATATTCCATTTGACAAAAAAAGATATGTATATAATAATTAATTCTAGCTAATAATTATTATCAAAAAGTTTTTATATTAAAAATAAGATTTTTGGAGGTAATGAATATGTCATTAATCGGAAAACAAGTACAACCATTTACTGCTCAAGCTTACAAAAATGGTGAATTCATCACAGTAACTGAAGAAGATTTCAAAGGTCATTGGTCTGTAGTTTGCTTCTACCCTGCTGACTTCACATTCGTATGCCCAACTGAATTAGAAGATCTTCAAGAACAATATCCAAAACTTCAAGAATTAGGCGTTGAAGTATTCTCAGTTTCAACTGACACTCACTTCACTCACAAAGCATGGCACGATACTTCAGAAACAATTGGAAAAATCACTTACGCTATGATTGGTGACCCAACTCACGTTCTTTCTAAACAATTTGAAGTGTTAAGAGAAAACGAAGGTCTTGCTGATCGCGGTACGTTCATTATCGATCCAGATGGTGTAATTCAAGCTGTTGAAATCAACGCTGAAGGTATTGGCCGTGACGCAAGTGCTTTAATCGACAAGATTAGAGCTGCTCAATACGTACGTAACAATCCTGGTGAAGTTTGCCCAGCAAAATGGAAAGAAACTGGTAAAACACTTAAGCCAAGCCTTGACCTTGTTGGTAAAATTTAAGGAGACGATTCAACATGGCATTAGATGCAGAAATAAAATCTCAACTAAGTCAGTATTTACAGCTGCTTGAAAACGATATCGTTTTAAAAGTAAGTGCTGGTTCTGACGAGGTATCTGAAGAGATGCTAGCTTTAGTTGATGAGCTAGCATCCATGACACCAAAAATTAAAGTAGAAAAAACAGAACTAAAAAGAACACCAAGCTTTAGCGTAAACCGTGTTGGCGAAGACACTGGTATCACTTTTGCCGGTGTTCCATTAGGACATGAATTCACTTCATTAGTATTGGCATTATTGCAAGTAAGCGGTCGTCCTCCAAAAGTGGATGAAAAAATCATCAATCAAATTAAATCCATCAAAGAAGAGTACAACTTCGAAACATATGTCAGCTTAACTTGCCACAATTGCCCTGAAGTTGTGCAAGCACTTAACATCATGAGTGTGTTAAATCCTAACATTACACATACAATGATTGATGGTGCTGCATACAAAGAAGAAGTGGAAAGCAAAGACATTTTAGCTGTGCCAACAGTTTTCTTAAACGGTGAACCGTTTGCTAGCGGCCGCATGACGATTGAAGAGATTCTTGGAAAGCTCGGTAAAGGCTCAGATGTGGAAGAATTGTCCAATAAAGATCCGTTTGATGTATTAGTAATCGGCGGTGGGCCTGCGGGAGCGAGTGCAGCAATTTATGCAGCCCGCAAAGGCATTCGCACTGGCATTGTAGCAGAACGCTTTGGAGGACAAATTCTAGATACATTAACAATTGAAAACTTCATTAGCGTAAAAGAAACAGAAGGGCCAAAATTAGCAAAAGCTCTTGAAGAACACGTGAAAGAATATCCAGTTGACATTATGAATCTCCAACGTGTAAAACACCTTGAAAAGAATGGCGACCTAATTGAAGTAGAACTTGAAAACGGCGCCGTTCTAAAAAGTAAAACAGTGATTATTGCAACAGGTGCACGTTGGCGCAACATCAATGTCCCTGGAGAACAAGAATTCAAAAATAAAGGTGTTGCATACTGCCCTCACTGCGACGGACCATTATTCGCAGGAAAAGACGTTGCGGTAATTGGTGGAGGCAACTCCGGTGTGGAAGCAGCCATTGACCTCGCTGGTATCGTTAACCATGTGACAGTACTTGAATTCAATGACCATCTAAAAGCAGACGAAATTTTACAAAATCGCCTTCATAGCTTACCAAATGTTACGGTTATCACAAATGCGGCTACAAAAGAAATCACTGGTACAGACAAAGTAAATGGTCTTACATATGTAGACCGCGCTACCGGCGAAGAAAAACACATTGAATTAGCTGGTGTATTCGTTCAAATTGGTCTTGTTCCAAATACAGATTGGCTAGAAGGCACACTTGAACGCAATAAAATTGGCGAAATCATTGTAGATAAAAAAGGTGCTACTTCAATCCCTGGTGTATTTGCAGCAGGGGACTGCACAGATGGTCCATACAACCAAATCATCATCTCCATGGGATCTGGCGCAATTGCTGCATTAAGCGCATTCGACTATCTTATTAGAAATTAATATTACAATAAAGCAGTCCTATTTTGGACTGCTTTTTATTTTCACTTGCGATTTTTATTCAATATTTAGTTACTTTCTGTAATGATGTTAAAAAAAATAACTTATTTTGTTTTTATAATCGACTTTTTGATAAAATACTTAATTAGAGAGGTGTTGTAATTGGAACAGCCAGCGATTTGCCCAAAATTTGAAAAAGCAATATCCATCTTAAGTCAGAGATGGACTGCATTAGTGATATATCAATTACTTTCTGGACCAAGACGTTTTAGTGAAATACAGTCAACTATCGGTATTAGTGGAAAGGTTTTATCTGACCGCTTAAAAGAATTAGAACAAATGGAGATTATTAATCGAAAAGTGATCCCTTCTACTCCCGTCGTGATCGAGTATTCATTGACGGAAAAAGGTCGTTCGATGGAACCCATATTGAAATCAATTGAAGAATGGTCTCAACAATGGATTTCCGTTGAATCTGTTGAATTATAAGAAGCCAAGGGGGCGTCTGAAAAGTCATTTCAAGACGCCCCCTTTGCGGCTGTCGCACATGCTTTCGCCGCAGATAAATTGCGGCTGTCGCACATGCTTAGCCGCAGATAAATTGCGACGAGGAGGCGCGTTTGATGTGACCACCGCAGGAGCAAAATTTTTAAGAGAATATTACTATAAGAAGTAAGGCTGTTCAGAAAGTGTTCGACTTTCTGAACAGCCCCTTTCTTACCTCTAGTCAAGTGTTTTTTATTAAATAATTTGGTTAACATAGATTTTATTTTGGAAGGAAGGGGTACCCCTTCCTTCCAAAATAAATTTTCGCATGACAAATAGACCTCACGATTTCCATTTTTTTCGCCAGGTCTTTGTGATATAATCTTACTTACGATTACTGATGCATTGTTGCCTTTTCGTAATCGTATTTCAGATTATGTGTGATAAGGTGATAAGCCGATTTCAAGAACTTATTCACGCATGCTATGGACGCAACTTTATGAGGTTTCCTCTGGGGTTGCGTTTTTAATTTATCATAATAATCTACAATATGATTTTGTGTATTTTTCCGTAGTTGGATCATGGTCTGGATCATGTAAAATAGAATCTTTCTAAGTTTGTTATTTCCTCTTTTATTAATCTTGTCTTTATAAAAGGTATTCCCAGATTGATATCTCATGATATCAATACCGACGTAAGCATTCAGTTGTTTATGGTTTTTGAATCGTCGAATATCTCCTAATTCTCCAATTAAACGAACTGCAGTCGTTTCTCCGATTCCTGGAAATGAAATTAAAATCTGATACTCTTGTTTATCTTTCGATAATTTAACCATCTTTTGGACAAGTTGATCTCTTTTCTCCTTCAAGTCTGCAATCCGTTTGGCATAATCCCGCACTTGTTCACAGCGAATATCATCTTTTGAAATTGCTGGATACGCTTCTTTTGCTGCTTCGATTAAAGCGATCCCTTTTTCTTCAGCACGTGCCAATGATAAGTTTTTTCTTGTGTTGGCTTTTAAACGATTACGAATCACTGTTTTTGAACAAACTAACACATGATCCGGATGAGGGTATAATTGAACGACATTCAAAAATAAAGCAGAACGTTTACTGAATAGCTTTTCTAACTCGGGAAAACTCAATTGTAGAATCGCATGTAAACGACTATATAAATGCGTCATTTCACTACTTAATTCATCATAATATCTCGTCATTGCACGCATTTGTTTATAATAATCCTCTTCTTGATAAGTTTGTTCACGTTCAACTCTAAAGTGAGTTTTCGCAAGTTCATGAGCGTCGCTTTTATCTGTTTTTTGTCTCCTCATTGAAGCCATTTGAATATTCGCTTCGAGTGGGTTAACTCGATAATACATATAACCTTGATCACCTAAGAATCGTTCTAGTGGTTTTGAATATACGCCTGTTGCTTCAAAGACAATATCAGGTGCCTGTCCATCTTTTTGTGTTAAAGTTATAAGGGTTTTGTTTAATTTCTCGAAAGAGTAACGGTTATGGGTTATTTCACCCTCATATTCGCATTGACGATAACGGTCGTAAATGACCATTGTACTTTTCCCCATACTGACATCAAATGCCACTACGTGTTTCATATTTTCTGCCTCTCCTTTTTAGCCAAACATAGAAGTTCTTCACATTGCCTTATCGATTCCATTTTCTTATACACGGTCTCTATGGACCCAACATACTAAACTGATTCAAATAAGGGTGTGAAGTTGGTCTGTTTTTAATACGGACTCTATTTGGTCCCAGGGGCTGTTCGACCTTCCTTCACTTCTACTATAAAAAAATAGTAGCACAAACCTTGGCCTAGGTCTGTACTACTAATGTTAGTATGTTTTTTATCAAACTGAACTTGTGGCAGACGCAATTCTTTGATCTTCCTTCACACAATCAATGGCAATTACAAGAGCAATAATGATGGTTTCCACCTCTTCTTTTAAGATTTGTGCTTTATAACTGTCTCCCCAAGTAAACCATTCTTTGCTTACTTGACCTATTTTTTCACCATGTTGGAATACTTGAAAATCTATATCCCACCAATTACCACGTACTTCTATTCCAGCTGAATCTATCGTATAGCGCGATTTAAAAAAGGTAAATTCCTTTATGATTGTTATGACGTGCTGCCCTCCTACTTCAACAGTAAATTTTGGCAATACACCAAATACTTTTTTTGTAATAAGGGCTACTTGTTGCCCCTCCATATTATAAATTGAAAAGGTTTTTGGAATTTTTAAGAATCTCCCTTTTACATAGTACACATCATTCTCATGTTCATCTTTGATCGTAAATTTATCAGTTAAGCTAAAAAACTTTTGTTTTATATACAGTTGTTTCATTCAGAATCTTCCTTTCAAAAAGGTTACAAACCTTTTAAGACAGTTTTCGAATGATGAAATCGATAAAATAACGACTAGCAATTGGCAACGTTTTTTTATTTTTATAAGCAATGCCAATTGTTCGAATGATCGGAGGGTTCACTTCTTTTATGACAAATCGGTAACGAACTTTTTTCATCACCATTTCCGATAGAATTGAAACGCCGAGTCCACTTTCGACCATTGACATTATTGTATAATCATCAATTACTCTATATTGAATATTAGGATGCAATCCTTTTTTCTTAAAAGCATTTAGCGGTTCATTTAGTTCTCCTTCTTCAAGTAATATAAACGGTTCCTTTGCTAAATCTTCTAATGTGACTGTTGAATCGTTTGCAAGAGGATGATTTTCTGGTAAGATTGCGACCATATTATCCTGCTTTAAAACAACTGTTTCTAAGTCTTCTGCCGCATCAGGATTGACAAACCCGAAATCCACACTGCCTTCTTTAATATATTTGACGATACTTGTATATTCTCCTTGCTGCAGGTGAAATTGCACGGATGGGTAAAGGTGTTTAAAATCTTGCATTAAACTTGGCAACCAATTGCTTGAAACGCTTGTAAAAGTTCCAATTCGAATATGCCCGTTTGCTAATCCTTGCATTTCCTTCGCTTTTTCAATCAGTTCTGCATGAGAATTTGCAACTCTCGTAATAAAAGGCAAAAATTCCTCTCCATCCGGCGTTAATGTAATGCCTTTTCTTGAACGGTATATCAACGTTGTCCCCATTTCTTCTTCAAGAGCTTGAATCATCTGACTGATAGCAGACTGAGTATAACCAAGTTCTGCCGCTGCTTTTGTGAAGCTCCCTCTTTCAATCACTTTTAAGAAAGCATAGTATTGTTTCATTTCTTATAAAACCCCTTCATAGACTTGCCTATGTAATAATTATAAACAATAATTTACTAGATTCCTCCCTAATATGTAAAATGATGGGATGAAAACTGATATTCCAATAGCAATGGCTTATTTTATAATTTCTATTGATATTACTTGTAATTAAATCCTTTTGAAGCAGTAGTGATGTCTGCCGCGAATTGAATTTAAACTGGACATTTATGCTAAAAGTGGACTTCTTCACTTTAATGAAATCAAATTCATCAATCCATTCATAATTCATAAAAAATCGTATTATGATGAAATAAGCAAAGGAAAAAGGAGGAACAACAAGCTTTAAGTAAAAGGAAATGGCGACGTTAGTAGGAGCATGGAATAATGACAACAAGGAGTGTATACATGAGGGGATCCATTTGGATTAAGCTTGCAGTTCTTTACTTGATTTTTGGAATTTGTGTAGGATTATTTATGTCGATGACGCTTAAACTTCAATGGGGTTCTGCTCATGCACATGTAAACTTAGTTGGTTTTGCAACAACGGCTATTTTCGGAGTTATCTATAGCCTTTATCCAAGAGCTGCAATCAATTCATTAGGTAAAACACACTTTTGGCTTCATCAATTAGGGGTCCCGGTTTTCCTACTCAGCGCCTTTTTAGTTCAAGTCCCTGGTATGCTCGATACAGCACATATTTTCACATATCTTGGCGGCGGTGCATTTTTATTAGGCAATCTCCTTTTTATCATCAACGCTTTTAAAAATATTAATGAATCTAATATTAGTAGGAAATCATTATAAAAATTTAGTACGCATCAATAAAGGCATGCAAACTTCATTTGTTTGCATGCCTTTTCGATTCTCTACAAACTGATTTTGTGAGTACCTAATAAAAGGCAAAGGGTGCCTCCTTTTCTTTTAAGTCGTTCATTACTCTCCCAACTTATGTACAATTTTATTCTTCATCACTATATCCTTCATTAATTTGTCTTATTTCAATAGTGAAAATTTAAAATTCATATTCTAAAAATTTCATGACAGAAATACCATTTATTAAGGAGGGACACTTGTTTGAAAAACTTTTTGAAAGCGATTCCATTGTCTTTGCAGCATTTGTTTGCTATGTTCGGTGCGACGATTTTAGTTCCAGCACTCACCGGATTAGATCCAGGAAGTGCACTTGTTGCTAGTGGTTTAGGGACTTTAATATTCCATTTGATTACGCGTGGAAAAGTTCCTACTTATTTAGGATCGTCTTTCGCTTTCATTGCGCCTTTAGCATTGTATGTAGGGGAATTGAATTCGCCGGGCGAGGCAGTTGCAGGACTTATTAGTGTTTCAATTGTTTATGGAATTGTTGCACTTCTTATTACTTTTATTGGTTTTGATAAAGTCCGGAAAGCAATTCCTCCAGTAGTTGTTGGCCCTGTTGTGAGTATCATTGGGTTAGCATTAGCAACGACAGCTGTTACAAATATGGCTAGTGTAAATTGGGATGTAGCAATCGTCAGCCTCCTTGCCGCAATTATCGCGACACTTGCAGGAAATAAAATGGTTCGTTTACTGCCAATTATTATTGGCCTAGGAGTAGGATACATTTATGCCGCAATTCGTGGAATCGTCGATTATAGCCCAATTGTAGATGCTCCAGTATTTGCTCTTCCTCATTTTGTCATGCCTGAATTCACATGGATTGTCATTTTCGGAATGGCACCTATTGCATTAGTTACAATCATCGAAGACTTAGGACATATGTTCGTATTAAATGAGATTACAGGTAAGGATGTAACGAAGGATCCAGGATTCTCAAGCATTCTTTGGGGAAACGGTCTCGCTACATTTATCTCTGGTTTAATTGGAGGTCCTGCACAAACAACTTATGCAGAAAACCTTGGCGTATTAGCAATTACTCGTCAATTCTCTAGCAGAATTATTCAAGGTGCGGGTGTCATTGCCATCTTATTAGGTTTATTCGGAAAAGTAGGGGCTGCAATTCAATCTATTCCTGTTGCTGTTATGGGTGGTATTTGTATCTTGTTATTTGGTATGATTGCTGGGATGGGAATACGCCACATGATCGAAGAAAAAGTGGATATGACGAACATGAAAAACTTAATTATTGTGGCAGTTATCTTTATTATCGGTATTGGATATGCAAACGGGATCGCTTATGCAACAATTGCTGGATTGCTTATTTATTGGCTTATTCCTGATTTTACAACAAAGAAGCAAAATTAACATAAAAATGCCGTTCCACATCTTGTTAAATGTGGGACGGCAAATTTTTTCCCAAACTTATTACAAGTTGCTTTGCAGTCTTTTTAAAATCCGTAAATAATCATCCCGGTCAATTCCAGGAGCAAATTCTTCCGGTAGTTCCGGAAGATCTGGTACTGGTGCCCCTTCCGGTGTTCCGTGAATGACTTTTAACGGGTCTCCGGTTTCAGGGTTCTGCCCTTTCCAAATTTGATTAATGTCGCGATAGTCTTCTTCTCCCCATGTATACAATACATTAAATAATCCTTGCTCCAAGAATGGTTTTGCATAATCGAATTTACTGTTATCCAAGCTTGGAACTGGGAGCATTTTCCCTACATCTACGCCTGTTGCAACTTCAAGGGCTTTTGCATATGCAATAATGTGTGTGCCGCCTCTGACGAGCAAGTAACCAATCATCGTTAATGCCGTCGGGTGAGTTGTCATCTCATAGACCCTCATTTTATGAGTTCTTGCACCAATTTCTAATAAATAATTAAAAAGAAGATCTGCTACAAGGTTGCCTGAATTTGTGACATATTCACCAGTCCACGGTCTCCCCATTGAATCTCCTGGATAGGCTGCTTGTGCAGTCGTTGTAAAGTGGAGGGAATAACGTGCGTCTTTTCCGTTTTGGAGTGGAGCGGTATCAGGACCAGTTGGAACTGTGTTGCCAATAGAGAGCAGGTTGATCGTATTCGCCACTAATTCCACATGACCAAATTCTTCTGCTGTAATACTTGCCACTAAGTCATAAAAAGGTTTAAGCTTTTTTTTGCCGCGGAAATTAAAGGATTGGAACATATAATTATTTAATGTAGACATTTCACCGAATTTACCACCGAGTAATTCTTGAACGGCTGCAGCCGCATTCATATCGCCATGGTCCGGAATCGGTAAATCAATGAGAATTTTATTTACACGTTTAAACATAAGAGTGAGTGAGCCTCCATCCATAATTTTTAACCGTTTCTATCTTATGATGGACGGTGCTTGACCTATGCATTCATATTGGTTGAATCCAAATAATTTGTTCAGTACGAACAAAAAATGGCGATCCACCCATATGAATGACAATATGATCTGGCATCACGGTTTTCAATTCCCCACGTAGACTGCCCCGAATTGTTTGAACTGCAATGGATTGATTTAAAAGTCTTTTTAATGATTCAAATACATACGGGTCACTAAGCTTCCAGTTTCCATTCATATTTCAACACCCCTTTTTACGAATCCATTGCAATATATGCAATATTAGACGAAAATGTGCTATTATCTACGGAGTTTCAAATTTTATAATAATCCAAAATTTTCTTCTTAATGTATAAGCAACAAAAAAAGTGCTGCACTCTTGAGATGATTACGTAAAGTGCTGCACTTTCTTAAAAGTATTTTATTCATTTCGCTTGTTTTTTTCTTCTACGGAAGTGAAATCAGCTTCTTCTCCAAATTCCGTTCCGTAATTGATATTGTTTTGTTGGCTTCTAGGACGAACCGTTTCTTGTCGCTCCATATCTTCCCATGGTTGAAACAAGAGTGTTAAACAAAATAGTCCGCTTAAACCAATTAGACTGTAGATAATACGTGATAAGGCTGTATCTTGTCCTCCAAATAATGTCGCTACTAAATCAAAATTAAAAAATCCAATAAGTCCCCAATTAATAGCTCCGATAATTGCTAATACTAAAGCTATTCTTTGCAACGTTCTCATGCAACATACCTCCTTTATTCTCCATTTACAATTCATTGGTATTTGAATTGTATTTTTATCATTTGTTTCAAAGGAGGTTTTCATACGTTTAAAGTTGGGATTTTTCATAATGAATGGTTTCTGAATTTGGGGATTATTACCAATATTTAAATTTATTGATATTCCGGATTTTGTTAAGAATAAACTTTTCCTTTGTTTAGCTTAATGGGAGACAGAAAATAATACTTACACTCTAATTCAATTTATTTTAAGTGTTCATTTAAAATGTTCTCTTCCAAAACTCCATCTGTACTACCATACACTTTGACGATATATTTTTCCCCCAAGTTCATAGAGCATCTAGAATCCCTTTCAAACTCCAACCATATTCACTTAATTCATACTCAACATTCGGAGGAACTTGATGATAAACAATTCGTTTAATAACTCCATCTTGCTCCAATTCGCGTAATTGTTGAGTTAACATTTTCTGTGTTATATCTGGCATTAGACGCTTTAATTCGCTTGGACGCTTTCAAAATAAGCTCCTCCCTACAAAAAACCTCCTATCAGATACTTAATAGTTATTACCTAGTTTTTTCGTAAAAAAACATGTTCGTTCCGAAGACTCACAAAGTTCTCGCTCATTAATAAAAGCCCCTTTTCTCTTAAAATGAATGGTACGAGAAAAGGGGGCTTTTATTCTAACTAACAAAGCACCACTTCTAATCTAAAGAATTATACAACTTCTTAAGTATTAATAGTAGTTTGAGCTGTTGGAGCGAAGTTAGTTACCACAAGAACTACTGGTGTATTTGCAATAATATCTGAATTTTCAGGAACAGTAATGACAAGTGATCCTGTACCAGTTCCACCTGGATTATATGTCACTAAATCTTGCATTACTTGTACACCGTTTACATATACAATTAAATAACTATTCTCATCTGATAATGCTGGAAGTGTAACACCTGTTGCTCCAGTATCATCCATGAAATCTTCTGCGTTAATTGTTAAAGTAGATGCCCCAGTTACAGGAGTATCTACTACATAAAAAAATTTTTGTACATCTGGATTAGTAAGTACAGTTGTAGCGGCATTAATTGCAAGCTTTAAAATTTCTAATGCCATCCATTTTCCTCCTTAAAGCTAATTTCATTTTATTGTATGGAGAAATTTTTTGTGTACTTAGGCATATTATAGTAGAAATTATTAGTAATTAATTGGAAGGAGCGGAATGATGGAAAGTAAAAAGTGTGCTAATAACTTACCTAAGCCATTTTTAAAAATCCCTCATTTACCACAGACAGAGTTTTCCTTTCACCTTCCAAAAAAGGTTGAAGTTTTTGAGTACTATACAAATTCAAACGGAAAATCAAGAATTTATAGAGATCAAGATGGCTTTACGAAAGGAAAAAATCAGAAAATCATTGACCCAAGTACCGTCTCCTATATGAATTTATTTATTAATGGTGTGCTACAACCTAAAGAAAATTACGAAGTCCAATGCGGTATGATTAAGTTAAAAACGAAAGACCTGCCACCAAAAGGAGCTCCAATTATTCTTCAAATGTTTAAGTTTTGAAATAGTACATTTCATAAGCATGTCTATCCTAAATTTTTTGAGGCGAATATTTGGAGATTTAAGGAAGATTTCCGAATATAGCTAAAATCGACGAGTTTGGGAACTTTGGAAAAGGGGCCTCGTGTATACTTTACAATTCCTACTCCACCATAAGGTCGTTTAGTTGAGCATACAAGTCCTGTTATAGTCAAAACAAAAACATACTAAGATTAGTAGTACAAACCAAGGCCAAGATTTGTGCTACTATTTTTTAGAAAAGTCGACCAGTCTCAGGGATCTTTGAATCCGTATTAAAAACTGGCTAACTTCACACCCTTATGAGAATCAGTTTAGTATGTTGGGTCCATAGAGATCGTGTATAAGAAAGTGGAATCGATAAGGTAAGGTGAAGACTTCTATGAATTTTCACTGATTTAAACTCATCAAAACACAAATGCTTTGGAAGGTAGTGAACATTTGGTTGATAGTAGCTATAAAAGCTGTCAATGACACGACTGACAGTGGCATGAGAAACATGATGTTTCATCGCAATATCTTTTTCGGATATTTTATCTTTGGCGTTTAAAGCAATCGATACTTTAGTATTGTTGGAAATACAACAGTTTTTAGCCACGACGCTCGTTTTTAAAGTAAACGTGGAATGACAATGTTTACAGAAATAACGCTGTTTACGCAATTTTAAGTAGGTATGAAAACCTGAAATGCTAGGCATTTTAATGAGAGACGTTTTAAAACCGTGTTTAATGATTTGATCATCGAAGACATGGCCACAAGCATAACAAGCTTTTGGTTGGTAAGTTAATTGGCCATAAAAGACTTTTGATTGGACCCCCTTAATGAGTTCTTCTGCACAAAAATTTTCATCAAATGTGATATTTTTATCTTTAATATTTAATAAATTACGTATAGAATAATGATGAGACATGTGACATCACTCCTTGTAAATGTGGTTTTGGTCGATTACATTTTACCAGAGTTTTGTCACTGTCTCATTTTTTTGTTCAAAAAATTGGTGCTGGTTTTTACTCACCAACACCAAATATTATAGATCCAATATTATAGAGCTAATTTTAATAACATATCAAAAAAACATCATTTTCTCCTTGGAGAAAATGATGTTTTTTTAGATTTGTTCCAACCTCTTATTTATTCGATTTCGATTAATAGGTCGCCTGTAGAAATAGAATCGCCCTCTTTGACGTAAATTTCTTTTACCACACCGTCTTTTGGCGCCTGCACAGTTGTTTCCATCTTCATGGCTTCCGTAATTAATAAATGGTCGCCCCGCTTGATCGGACTGCCTTTAGATACTACCACTTTCAAAATTGTACCCGGCATCGTTGCACCGATTTGATTTGGATTGGATGGGTCCGCTTTGACGGCTTTATTACCCGTTGCCTCCACCGTCATATCTTGTACGACAATTTCCCGAGGTTGGCCGTTAATTTCAAAGTAAATTACCCGTGTACCATCATGTTGAGGCTCGCCAATGGACACTAATTTAATAATCAATGTTTTTCCTTTTTCAATTTCCACTTCAATTTCTTCGCCCAGGCGCAAACCATATAAGAATGTTGGAGTATCTAATACAGAAATGTCACCATATTGAGCACGCACTTTAGCGTATTCTTCAAATACTTTTGGATATAGTGCATAGGAGATTAAATCTTTCTCAGTCGGTTTGAATCCGACTTTTTCTTCCAGCTTAACAGCAAGTTTACTAAAATCAACCGGCTCTAGCAGTTCACCAGGGCGCACCGTAATTGGCTTGCGGTCTTTTAGTATAAGCTTTTGCAGTTTTTTCGGGAATCCGCCATAAGGCTGTCCTAGATAACCTTGGAAAAATTCAATGACGGAATCAGGGAAGTCAAGCGTTTTCCCGCGCTCAAAAATATTTTCTTCATCTAAATCATTTTGCACCATAAAAAGCGCCATATCGCCAACAACTTTTGATGATGGCGTTACTTTTACAATATCGCCAAACATTAAATTGACGCGGGAATACATTTTCTTTACTTGCTCCCAGCGGTCCCCAAGCCCTACTGCTTTCGCTTGTTGCTGCAAGTTGCTGTATTGTCCGCCAGGCATTTCGTGTACATACACTTCTGAATGAGGGGCATTCATGCCGCTTTCGAAATCCACATAATATTTTCGCACATCCGCCCAATAGTAAGATAGTTTTTCAAGGGATTCTATATCCGCTCTAACTTGCCGTTTTTCGCCGCTTAAAGCATAGTAGAGCGAATTGGCGCTTGGCTGAGATGTTAAGCCAGCCATGGAACCTAATGCCGTATCAATAATGTCCACTCCTGCTTCAATGGCTTTTGCATAAACGAAAATCCCATTTCCGCTTGTATCATGGGTATGAAGATGAATTGGCAAATCTGTTGTTTCCTTCAATTCGGAAATTAAACGATAAGCTGCATTTGGTTTAAGCAGCCCTGCCATATCTTTAATGGCTAAAATATGCGCGCCGGCCTGTTCTAATTGTTTTGCCATTTCCTTGTAATATTGCACCGTATATTTTGCTCTTCCATCATCTAAAATATCGCCCGTATAGCAGATTGCCGCTTCTGCCACTTTTCCGTTGAGGCGAACTTCGTCAATGGCCACTTCCATCGCTTTTACCCAGTTCAATGAATCGAAAATGCGGAATACATCAATACCGGACTGAGCTGATAATTTTATAAACTCGCGGATGACGTTATCCGGATAGTTGGAATACCCTACCGCATTGCTTCCTCTAAATAACATTTGGAACAAGATATTTGGAATTTTTTTGCGCAATGTTTCCAATCGATCCCAAGGGTCTTCTTTTAAAAAGCGATACGCTACATCGAAAGTTGCACCTCCCCACATTTCAAGGGAGAAGAAATCGTTCATCAATTGGCTTGTAGCATCGGCAATTTCAAACATATCTTTCGAACGAACGCGTGTGGCAAGGAGCGATTGATGGGCATCCCGGAATGTTGTATCGGTAAGCAGTACATCATCTTGGGCTTTAATCCATTGGATAAGTCCAGCCACGCCTTGTTCATCTAAAATTTGTTTTGTACCAGTTACCTTTTTTTCAGGTACAGTCGGAATATGAGGCTGAACAAAGATTGGTTTTGGCCGCTTTTCGATTCCAGGGAAGCCATTTAATGTCACATTGCCGATATAGTTTAACAGCTTTGTCGCACGGTCTTTCCGTTCTTTAAATTCAAATAATTCCGGTGTTGTATCAATAAAGCTTGTATCGAATTGGCCGCTTAAAAATTTCTCATGGTTTACGACATTTTCTAAAAACGGAATATTGGTTTTCACACCTCGAATACGGAACTCCCGCAAATTGCGATCCATTTTTTGCGCTGCTTCTTCAAAGGTTCTTCCCCAAGTCGATAGTTTCACAAGCAACGAATCATAGTGAGGAGTAACAACTGCGCCTTGGAAACCGTTCCCTGCATCTAAACGGACACCAAAACCGCCGGATGAGCGATACACCATAATTTTTCCTGTATCCGGCATAAAATGGTTTTTTGGATCTTCCGTTGTAATCCGTGATTGAATGGCATAGCCAAATAAAGGAATCTTTTCTTGCTCAGGAATCCGAATTGCTTTACTGTGTAGTCCATGACCTTCCGCAATTTTAATTTGCGTCTGAACAATATCAACTCCTGTAATCATTTCGGTAATGGTATGTTCCACTTGAATGCGCGGGTTTACCTCAATAAAGTAAAAATTATCGCCCGTTACTAAAAACTCCACTGTCCCTGCATTCACATACTGCACATTTTTCATCAATTTTACAGCTGCTTCGCAAATGCGGCGGCGCAAATCTTCTGAAATTGAGATAGATGGCGCAATCTCTACCACTTTTTGATGGCGGCGTTGAATTGAGCAATCTCGTTCATATAAATGCACGATATTGCCGGCTTCATCCCCTAAAATTTGAACCTCTATATGTTTTGGTTTAACAATGGCTTTTTCCACGTAAACCTCATCCGAACCAAAAGCCGCTTTTGCTTCGGATTTGGCCCGTTCAAAAGCCTCTTTTAAATCGCTTGCCTTTTCCACAAGGCGCATTCCTCTGCCTCCACCGCCAAGTGCAGCTTTAATCATAATGGGGTAGCCGTATGTATCTGCAAACTGTTCAACTTCTTCCAAACTTTTTACTGGCCTATCTGTACCTGGAATGACAGGAATTCCAGCAGCGATGGCTTGTTCGCGAGCCTTTACTTTATCCCCAAATATGCTTAAATGTTTTGATTTTGGTCCAATGAAGATGATTCCTTCTTCTTCGCAACGGCGAGCAAACTCTACATTCTCTGATAAAAAGCCATATCCCGGGTGAATAGCATCCACATTTGCTTCTTTTGCTATTTTTAAAATTCCTTCAATATCTAAATAAGCATCAATCGGTTTTTTTCCATTTCCTACTAAATAGGATTCATCCGCTTTAAAACGATGAATGGCGCCGCTATCCTCATGGGAATAAATTGCAACGGTTTTTATTTTTAATTCAGTACATGCGCGGAAAATGCGGATGGCAATTTCGCCGCGGTTTGCTACTAAGACTTTTTCAATTTTTTTCATAAGTTTTCCCCCTATTACTCAAAATTGTTAGCAGCATCATCTATAACAGACAATACTGCTAAGATTTCAGAACTTATGGAATCATCCATGTAAGTACCGTGCTTTGCAAAAATGTAATGATACATATGCAGAGAAGTAAAATGAGACTATATTTTAAGGCGAATTTTAACAACTCTGATTCTCTTCCGATTAATCCCACCGCTGCAGCAGCTACAGCTAATGTTTGCGGCGAAATCATTTTTCCAGTCACGCCTCCCGATGTGTTGGCAGCCAATGCAAGAACCGGATCCATGCCGATGGATTCAGACGTAACTTGCTGCAACTTGGCAAACAATACGTTGGAAGATGTATCGGAACCTGTAACAAACACACCAATCCAGCCAAGCACCGGCGAGAAGAACGGGAATAAAGCTCCTGTTTTTGCCAATACTAAACCTAAAGTCGTCATCATGCCGGCTGTGTTTGCCACATAAGCATAACCAACAACGCAGCAAATAGTTAAAAGCGGGAATTTAATTTCGTTGATGGTTTCACCAAAAGTTTTTACCCATTTACCCCAAGAAACTTTCAATAGAAACTTAGATACTATAGCAGCAAATAAAATGGCTGTTCCCGCAGCACCTAATAATTCGAATTTATACACTGCCGCAATTTCTTTGCCTGTTGAACCATCAATCACTTGATTATGTAAAAACGGTACTTCCGGATAGAACGTGAGCGCACCACCAATGTTATTCACAAAGGTTAAAAATGCGTTCCCGCCTTCATATGTACCTAATAACGCCTTTTTGAAGGATGGAATTCCCCAGGCAGAAATAAATAGCGTTAATACAATAAACGGAGACCAAGCCCTTAAAATTTGTCCACTAGTATAATGATTTTTTGTATCCTCCATTTGGCCATCCGTTTCAAAACGATAAATATGTTTTGGCTGCCAAAAGCGCAAGAAAATCGCTAAAGCTACTAAGGATACTAAGGATGAAATAATATCCGGCAATTCGGCGCCCAAATAATTGGAACTTAAAAATTGCGCCACTGCAAACGAAATACCGGATACTAAAATTGCAGGCAGCACTTCAAAAGCCCGTTTAAAACCGACCATAATCACCACTAAAACAAAGGGAATAAATACGGCAATAATAGGCAATTGACGGCCTACCATTTTTGAAATTTCTAAAGCAGGAATCCCTGTAATCCCTTCCATTACGGTAATCGGTACCCCAATAGCACCGAAAGCTACAGGAGCTGTGTTTGCAATTAAACAAAGGGCCGCCGCTTGCAACGGTTTAAAACCCAACCCTACTAGCAACGCCGCTGTAATGGCAACCGGAGCGCCAAATCCTGCTGCCCCTTCCAAAAATGCCCCAAAAGAAAAGGCTATCAATAGAGCCTGAATACGACGATCTTCAGTAATAGATAACACCGATGAACGAATAACATCAAAGTGTCCGGTTTTTACCGTCAAGTTATATAAAAATACGGACGTAATGATAATCCAGCCAATTGGAATGATTCCATATACAGCCCCTTGCGAAGCAGATGCTACTGCTGTCAAAACTGGCACCTTAAATGCTAAAACTGCAATGACGATAGCTATAATTAAAGTGGTTAGCCCCGCCATATACCCTTTCATTTTTTTAATAGCAAGCGCCCAGAAAAAATATAAAATAGGAATTGTTGCAACCAGGGCTGTCCACCCTAAACTGTTTCCAACTGCTGTAAAATTTTGAGTAAATGTCATGCTCTTTCCCCCAATGTTTCAAAATATCCCCTATCAAGTCATCTGATGACCTTATGACTTAGATTATAAATTGAATTTTTTTAAAATTCAATGTTGTTTTATTTGAGTTACACTTTTATCTTCTCTGAACGAGAAGATTTTTCATTGTACTTTCGGTATAATGTATAATTAATTTACCGATTTTGCTTGAAAAACGAGGTGGACTATTTGAAACTTGCAAAAGTAAAAACGAAAAAAATTTACGAAGAAGTTTGTGAAATTCTTTATGAAAAGATCCGTACAGGCGAACTAAAACCAGGTGACCGTTTAGATTCTGTTGAATATTTAGCAGAGCAATTACAAGTCAGTAGATCCGCTGTTCGTGAAGCATTATCAGCCTTAAAAGCAATGGGGCTGATTGAAATAAAACAAGGCTCTGGCACATTTGTGAAAAACTTCCCTAAACAAAAACTGGAATTTCCTCTTTCTACGGCCATTATTACATACAGAGAATACGTCCCTCATTTGCTTGAATTAAGAAAAATTCTTGAAGTTGGGACGGCAAGAAGCGCAGCGAAAAACAGAACAAAAGAAGATCTTGTCATTTTAGAAGGAATCCTTGGGGAAATGAAAAACGTAGAAGGGGATGAAGAGCTTGGTGAAAAAGCGGATTTCGAATTCCATAAGGCCATTGCAAATGCTTCCCACAACCCTCTGCTACCTAATTTACTAAACCAAGTATCTGGGCTTACGATTGAATTAATGCGAGAAACAAGGCGCATTTGGTTATTTTCTAAACAAACCACGATTGAACAATTATATGATGAACATATGCAAATTTATTTAGCTATCAAACAACAAAATCCCGAACTGGCAGAACTCGCCATGTATTCCCATTTAAATAACGTAGAAGAAATTTTAATGAAATATTTCGATATGGCTGAATAAGGAAAAGTGTAGAAGTTTAATCAGCTTCTGCACTTTTTTATGTTTTGTATTTTCAAAAAATTATAGTAGAATTTAAAAAAATGTGTTACCATTTAAGTCATCTGATGACCTGTCGATTTATGTAGGATTATAGGGGGATTCATAATGAAAGTCTCATTATTTGCGACATGCCTTGTCGATATGTTTCAAGGGAATGTAGGAAAAGCGACTGTTGAACTTCTTGAACGGCTTGGTTGTGAAATCGATTTTCCTACATCACAAGTTTGCTGTGGTCAGCCGGCTTATAACAGCGGATATGTAGAAGAATCAAAAGGTTCCATGAAAAACATGATTAAAGCATTTGAACATGCAGAATATGTTGTTACGCCATCAGGTTCTTGCGCATATATGTTTAAAGAGTATCCGCATATTTTTAAAGGGGATCCGGAATGGGAACAAAGAGCGCAACGTTTAGCAGATAAAACCTATGAATTAACCGACTTTATTGTAAATATTTTAAAAATTGAAAATGTCGGAGCCCGGTTAAAAGGCAAAGCTACTTATCATACATCATGCCATATGACGAGACTTTTAGGAGTAAAAGATGCACCCATCCGATTACTTCAAAATGTTGAAGGACTGGAATATGTTGAACTTCCAGGAAACGAGCGCTGCTGTGGATTTGGCGGTACATTCTCTGTGAAAATGGGGAATATTTCCGGAGAAATGGTGGATGAAAAAGTTCGCAATATCGAAGAAACAGGAGCGGATATTTTAGTTGGTGCAGATGCCGGATGCCTTATTAATATTGGAGGAAGAACCAGCCGCACCGGAAAGCCGATTCGCGTTATGCATATTGCAGAAGTGTTAAATAGTCGCTAAGGGGGGATTCATGATGGCTATGAAAACAAGTGATGAACAATTTAAAGAACGCGTGGAGACGAACTTAAACGATACCTTTATGCGAGGCGCTATCTCCGCTGCCCAAGCCCGATTTCAAACCCGCCGTCAAGCTCGCGTGGAGGAATTAGGAAATTGGGAAGAATGGAGAGCTCATGGAGAAGAAATTCGAAAACACGTTTTAGAAAATTTAGATGCATATCTTTATGAGTTGAGCGAAAATGTGGTCAAACGCGGCGGCCATGTATTTTTCGCGAAAACAAAAGAAGACGCATCGAACTATATAAAAAACATCGCCATTCAAAAAGAAGCGAAAAAAATTGTTAAAGCTAAATCGATGGTGACAGAAGAAATCAATCTAAACGCAGCGTTGGAAGAAGCTGACTGCAAAGTGGTGGAAACCGATCTGGCAGAGTTCATTTTACAATTAAATGACCATGAACCACCTTCACACATCATTGTGCCATCATTGCATAAAAACCGCCATCAAATACGGGAAATCTTTGCAAAAGTTGGCTACGACAAATCAGAACAACCTGAAGAAATGGCGCTGTTTGCCCGCAAAAAGCTGCGCGAGGAATATTTAACAGCAGACATTGGCATTACAGGATGCAACTTTGCCATTGCCGAAAGCGGCACAGTGACTTTAGTGACAAATGAAGGAAATGCAGACCTTGTCTCAGCTCTGCCAAAAACTCAAATCGTGGTAATGGGGATGGAAAGAATTGTACCAACCTTTGAGGAAATGGAAGTTCTCGTCAGCCTATTAACTCGCAGCTCGGTCGGCCAACGATTAACAAGCTATGTCACATTGCTGACAGGACCAAAAGGAGAAAACGAAACTGACGGTCCGGAAGAATTCCACTTAGTCATTGTAGATAATGGACGCTCGAAAATTTTAGGCACGGAATTCCAGCCTATACTACAATGCATCCGCTGTGCAGCATGTGTCAATGTTTGTCCAGTGTATCGCCATGTAGGTGGCCACACTTACGGGTCAATTTATTCTGGCCCAATCGGCGCTATTTTATCTCCGCTCCTTGGAGGATATGAAGATTTCAAAGAACTGCCGTATGCATCAAGCCTTTGCGGTGCTTGTACAGAAGTTTGCCCTGTAAAAATTCCATTGCATCAATTATTGCATTTGCATCGCCAAAAAATTGTGGAACAGGAAGGAAAAGCCCCGATTTCAGAACGTTTAATTATGAAAGCCTTTGGGCTAGGGGCATCAACTTCGCCGCTCTTTAATATGGCAACAAAAGTCGCTTCACCTATCATGTCTCCTTTTGTAAAAGATGACAAAATCACAAGCGGACCAGGCCCATTAAAAGCTTGGACGGAAGCGCGGGATTTTCCTGCCCCAAATAAAGAAAGCTTCCGCCATTGGATGAAGCAGCGTCAGAAAGGAGAGCAATCATGACGATTCAAAATCGCGATGAATTCCTAAATCAAATTGCCCAAAGCCTCGGCCGCCCTGTTCGAACAAAAGTGGAACGTCCGGTTTGGAAATATTGCCCCCAACATGAAGTGTTAAAAAATGCATCCCAAGATGAACTAGTGGAAGTGTTGAAACAGCAATGCGAAAACATCCATACAACGTTCGTCCAAACAACAACCGCGGATTTGCCGAATGTACTTCATCAAGTGGTGAACGATTATGGAGGTGAATCGGTCATCACATGGAAAGACGACCGCTTTGAAAAATTCGGGGTGAAGAAATGGATGGAAAATTTGCCGGAAAACGGCATCCACTTTTACGAGTGGAATCCGGACACCCCTGAGGAAAACATTCGCCAGGCCGAAAAGGCGAATATCGGTATAACGATCAGCGAAATGACATTGGCCGAATCCGCCACCGCTATGCTTACCAGTCATCCAAACCGGGGACGCACAATGAACTTTTTGCCGCAAAAAGTGATCGTGCTTATTCCGAAAAGTTCCATTGTCCCTAGAATGACGCAAGCTGCCCAAAAAATCCGCAAGCAAATCGAAAAGGGTCAACAAGTGCCATCCTGCATTTTATTTATGTCAGGACCAAGCAATTCAGCAGATATAGAATCCGTATTGATTGTCGGCGTGCATGGCCCCGTAAAAGCAACTTATATTGTCATTGAAGATCAATAAACATTTTCTATGAAAACGGCAGGATGTTGATTGCACAACATTTTGCCGCTTTTTTAGTGCTCCAAACTAGGCAGCTTGCTAGCGTTTCAAATCTCTCAATTCTATTGATTCACAAGGGAGATTTACCGTCGAACGGAAGGGGGGAGCGCTATGAAAATTATTGTCTTTGGAGCAACTGGCGCTGTGGAACGTCATGTCGTAAAACAAGCATTAGAAAAAGTGTTTGAAGTCACAGCCTTTGTCCGCAATGGTCTCTTATTTTTATTGTTTTTTAATCCATTCTTTTTCATAAGATGTATCCGGTTTAATTTTTTCAATTTCTTTAAACGCCTCATTGATTAGAAAAACAAATGGATAGTTCGAAGGATTTAAAAAATAAGACTAATTACAAAAAATCTTACAGACTATGATGAAATGAACGTCAATATGTATTGGGAATCCATTGAAGACTTCACACGTTGGAGAAGCAGCGACCTTTTTAAAGAAGCCCATAATCCTCCTGAAAATTCCAAAGAACACTCTCCTATTTTTGGAAGTGAGATCATTATTTCAGAGATTGCCTCTATTTTAGAAAGAGCGTAATAAAATTCTAAAGCCTGAGAAATTCCCTTATTAGGTTTTTCTCAGGCTTAAATTGTACCCATTTTTTCTCCTTACTATATGCCTTATCGCCAACCTCTCTAACCTCTTTAGTAAAAAATTTTCTTCAGCCTGACGACTTATTTGGACGTTGGGGAGGAGAAGAATTCATAATCATCTTAAAGATAAAACCTTGCTTGAAGCGACAGAGCTGGCAGCAGAAAAGCTGAGAAATATCATTGAAAACCATTCATTCCGCTTTGCAGGTCATATGACGTTCCCAAAACTTTAATCAAACGTGCTGAGCAAGCTTTGTATATGGCAAAGAAAAAAGAAAGAAATATGGCGCAAACTCTTTGAACTATAAAAAAAGTGCCTGGCACATATTCTAAGTGCTGGTCTCTTTTTTAAAATTCAATTGTTTTAGATAGATATATTTGATATATTAAAACCAAGTAATCCAATAAGCAAAATAAATATGATGAATAATGAGAACGATTCCTTCTGTTGTTGACAGCGCTTGGTTATATGAGCGCCTAGATAATCCCAATTTAAGACTGATTGATGCCACAACGTTTTTGCGTATCCCAAACAAAGATGGCGAAACACCAGGATTATGGTCAGGATAAGATGCTTTTAACGAAGAGCAGATTCCTTGGGCTGTGTTTGCTGACCTATTAAATAAATTTTCTGATACAAATGCTCCATTCCCAATGACCGTACCAAGCCGCGAGCAGTTTGTAGAAGAAATCGAAAAACTTGGTGTCGGTGAAGGCACTTGCCTTTTTAAGCATTTTTGATGACTAATTTCAGATATTTTCCGTTAATAGCTTTCGCAGTTGAGTCGCTGCGAAGAGTGCTGCCTCGTCTTGTAATACTTCTCCAGGTTTGTTTCCATTTCCAAGAATATATCCAGCAAATTCAATTTCCATAAAATCAAAAATATATTGAAATTGCTGAATCAAAGGTAGTCCTTTGATGTGGGGATCATCTCCTCCAACAGCGATTACATAGGCTTTTTTTGAGGCCATCTTACTCTTGAAATCAGGATATTTCGGGTCTCTTAAAGTTTGTGACCATCGATCAATAAAGTTTTTCATTGTTCCTGACATGCTATACCAATAAATAGGAGTAGAGAAAATTAAAATATCATGTGGAAGTATACGATCAATGATTGAATTATAATCATCATTTCTTTCTTGAAAACCTTCCTCCGCGTGGCGCATATCTATAATGGGTTGGGTATGATAATCTCTTAAATAAATTTTTTCAGTAGCTATTTCTTGAATTACCTGTTCTGTCAGTATCTCTGAATTTCCATTAGGACGGGTTCCCCATATATAGCTGCGATTGGCATTTTTATTTCTCCCTTTCGTTTAGATTGAAAAATCCTCTGTTTATTATACGGACTTTTCGATTGATTTCCAAAAAACCTTACTTATGATACGGTTCTCCCTTCATAATCCGGAAACCGCGGTAGATTTGCTCCAGCAAGATAAGCCGCATGAGTTGATGGGGAAAGGTCATGCGGCCGAAGCTGATTTTTTCATTTGCCCGATTTAATACATCTTTATGTAAACCGAGGGAGCCGCCGATGACAAAGGCGATTTTGCTTGTACCATAGGTCATCAGTTTTTCCAAGCCTTCTGCAAATTCTTCGGATGTTTTCATTTTTCCTTCGATGGCAAGGGCGTACACATATGTACCATCTGGAATTTTAGATAAAATCCTTTCTCCTTCCTTCTTTTTCACCAACTCCATTTCCGCCTCGCTCAATTCTTCAGGCGCTTTCTCATCCGGCACTTCAATCAATTCGATTTTTGCGTAACCGGAAAGGCGCTTCACATACTCATCCATACCCATTTTTAAATATTTTTCTTTTAACTTTCCGACTGAAATAATTGAAATATTCATCTTCTCACCTTTAACTTGATTCACACCAATTGTTTAACAAATCATATAATTTAGAAATTCACAGCCAATCCACATCGGATTTTTATTTATAAACAAGTTATCCACAAAAGTTTTACACATATCCACAACCAAAATCTATATTTTGTGTAAAGTTATTTTCTTGATACAATATATTTCGCTTCGTTTTCACAGTAATCGCACTTTGTGGATAATTGTTGTTCCTCATCCACTTTCTCTAATATCGGATATTCTTTTGTTTCAGCAACCATCATGTCCAATGCATGATTTACGTGCGTTTCACAGCAAAATTTTTTCATTTCCAATCCCTCCTTCTTGATTCATTTTTCCACAAAGATATTCACATTTTTCATATTTTATCCACAAAACATTTTAACAAACAAAAAAAGAGTAGGAAATAACAGACTTTCTTTTCCCTACTCTTTTGTGGAAAAATCATGTTGATAACTGTCATTTATCCACAATATTATAACTGACTACCCTCAGTTAATTTTAATTGCAACTCCATCATTTTTCCTGCGCGATACACTTTCATCTTTAATGTGTCACCAATTTCCGTTTCGTTATATAAATGTTGACGTAAGTCGATGGAGTTTTCAATTTTTTGCCCATCCATTTCTACAATGACATCATATTGTTCTACACCTGCACGGTCAGCAGGAGAACCTGGCACCACTTCTGTCACCACAACACCCGTTGTGACTTCTTCAGGCAATTTTAATGTTTGTTTTTGATAGAATGCTGGTACGTCCGTTAAATCTAATAAACCAATTCCCATCGTCGGTCTTTTTACTTCACCATGTTGCTCAAGTTCTTCAATGATTGGAATCACCGTGTTAATCGGGATTGAGAAACCTAATCCTTCCACCGTTGACTCTGCAATTTTCATTGAGTTAATTCCAACTAATTCACCAGCAATGTTCACTAATGCTCCTCCACTATTTCCCGGGTTGATGGCTGCATCTGTTTGCAATACTTCTGTTTCCCAGTCGACATAACCATCACCATTCAAATCGACAGGTACGGAACGCTCTTTTCCTGAAATGACTCCTGTTGTAACCGAACCGTAAAAGTCTAATCCTAGAGGGTTACCAATGGCAATGACTGTCTCTCCTTGTTTTAACACATCGGAATCGCCAAACTCTGCAACGGCTTCAACATTTTTGCTTGGAATGGAGACAACCGCTAAGTCTGTCCAAATATCGCTACCAATCAGTTCTGCATTTTCTTTCGTTCCATCAGCCAAAGTTACTTCTAATTGTTTGGCATTTTCGACAACGTGATAATTCGTGACAATATAGGCTTTATTTCCAACAACTTTATAGATCACCCCTGAACCGCTACCAGCTTCAGTCTCTCTAGATTGACGCGTCCAGAAGTCCGACACTTCTTGAATGTTTGTAATCCCTACGACCGCTTTCGATACTTTTTCCACTGCCTTTGTAACATCTGTTGTCACTTCTGTAGCCGTTTGCGTAATTGTTGGAGTGTGATGAGTTGTACTACTTGGCAATCGGTCTACCATAGAGGGAAGCAACAACCAAACTAATAATGCTCCTACAATGACTCCCACAAATCCGCTAAAAAAATAGCCTAAAACCCCTTGTCTTTTTTTATTTTGCCGTTTCTTATATTCCTCTTCTTCTCGTCTTAATTGTTCTTGTAAAGGAGAGTATGAAAAATCCTTATCCGATTCATTCCGATGTTCATCATTTTGATAAAAACTCATGACCCTTCTCCTTTCTTTCTTTCATCGTCATTTATGATACATGCCAAACATTAAAATTACATTAAAATGCAATAAAACCAAATTAAAAATTCATAATTCCAGTATGAACGTCGTATTCAATTTTTAACAATATTTGCATTTAATTTAATTAAAAAAGAACTCTGTATAACATACAAAGTTCTCATTAAATCTAATTTTACACCGTCACAAGTAATGTTGGTTCTTCTGCATCGGTATCATGTAAATGCAAAAATTCCCCTTCTTTAATGCCATAGGACTCTAATATTTGCTTTACTGTCATGCGAGCAAGTTCTTTCATGTTGTTTTCCTTGCTTAAATGAGATAAATAAACATGGGTAGGTTTTGCTTCAACCACTTCGCTGATGGCTACAGCAGCATCTTCATTGGAGACATGTCCAACATCGCTTAATATGCGACGTTTAATAGACCAAGGATATTTCCCCATTTGAAGCATATTAATATCATGATTGCTTTCAAATACGAATGCATCTGCACCGCGTATAATTCCTTTCATTCGATCACTCACATACCCTGTGTCCGTGATGATTACTAATTTCCGTCCATTCTCATGAAATACGTAAAACATCGGATCAACCGCATCATGCGATACAGCAAAGGATTCAATATCTAAAGAACCAAAGGATTGTACCGACTCCATGTTAAACAAAAAGCGCTGATCAAGTGGAATATTGCCAACATGCTCTTCCATCGCTCTCCAAGTTTTCTCGTTTGCATAAATCGGCAGCTTATATTTTCTTGCGACTACACCAAGGCCTTTAATATGGTCACTATGTTCATGTGTCACTAAAATCCCTGATAAATTTTTCATGTCGCGACCAATTTTTGCAAAGAGCTGCTCCATCTTTTTTCCGCTCAATCCAACATCCACTAAAAAGGCGTGTTCATCGGTTTCGACATAAATGGCATTGCCTGTACTGCCGCTAGCTAAAACACTAAATCGCATTTCGTACACCCTATTCTTCTTCTAATTCTCTTAACAGTTCTAATTCATCTGTTTCATCTTCATCAACTGTTAAATCTGACTGAACATCAATGATTTTACCTTCTACAGCATTCACGAAAAATTCTTCTTCTGCTCCATCTGCATCCTTAACGCTTACTTTCCAAGTAGGAACGAATACTTGCGTTTGCGTTAGCTGAACAAGAGTTGAATACCCTAGTTTTATTTCTGTAATATGAGATCTTGGTTTCAATAAGTCCCTGGAATATAATATTTGAATAATTTGATATGGTGGGAGAAGGTTTTCTTCTTCTTCAAATTTTTCAAAATCATTCAGCATTGTTTGCTCATATCTCGTTACTTCTAAATCTTCATTCCAATAAATTGTAACGATACCATGAATGTTATAGTAAATTGTTTTATCTTCAAATTTTTGAAAGAAAATAGCTGTTCGTTCATCTTCATTAATTTTCCATACTACATATGATGAGCCATTGTATACGTTATTTCGAACAAACTCGTTAAATGATGATTTTTCTTTTACATTTCGAAGTTTCACTGGTTCATCTAGTGTAACGATGAGTTTATTGTTATTTTCGATTGTCATTTGTTGATAGTTTTTCAGTTGCAAATTTTCTGCGCTAAAATCCTGGACTTTTGCCGAAATATATGGAGCAGATTCTATATTTGGCAGTAGATTAAAGGTAATTTGATCGTCTTTTAACCTGGACTCAATCGTTTTTCCACCGGACACTTTCACTTGTTGAGCTTCAATATGGCGATTTAAATAGAGAGAGAAAAGGAAGACATCTAAAATTAAAAACACAATAATGAATATGGTTTTTGATCTACTCCAGTCCACTATTTCCCCCTCCTAGTACATCCGGTGTAATGCGAATCCAGCTTCCTTGACTGACTGCAAACCAACTCGGTTCTAATGTAAATAAAAGATTATTGTCATTTTGTTTTAAATAATATCCCAGAATGATATCATCCACTTCATTTAACTCAAGTTGCTTTCTCTTCTCAATGAATTCAATAACCTCAAGACCTGAAGATAGTTTTCTTTCAAATTTTTCAGAGTTTATATCTAAATCCAGTAAAAAATAAGGTCTCTTATAGCGGAATATTTGATTTTCTCCCCAAGTCGTAGTAATTCTTGTTGTCGTATCTGTACTTACAACAGGTAATCCTTGTTTATACAATTGGTATTCGATAATGTGCTTTTGCTCATTTACAGAGATCAAACGATAATCCCCAGTAAAACCTCCATGTTCATTCACAAATTCAAAGCTATCTAAAAGTAAACGGGATGGAGGTAATTCAACGATACTTTCTGTAGACGGATTTACATAATTCAAATAACGATATTTTACATCTACTGTCATTAACGTCATACCGTCTGTATACTTTAAGGAATCTTGATTTTCAACATTTTTACGGACAATAGTTGAATCATAAAACAATATATCTCTAAATGTATCCGGATGAATTTCATCAATATAGTAAGTGTATTGAACTAATTTAACTTCTTCAGCTGGTACGTATAAAGACAGGGCATTTGGACGCTCTATTTCTTTATAAAAGGCCAATCCTTCCAATGCTTGTAAAACCGTTGACTGAAAATAATCTTCACTCATTTTTACTTCAGTACTATAAATATTGCGATGGGATTCACTTAAAAAATAAAGAGTTACCGCATTATTCGTGGTAACCTTGCTCCAATCAATTACAAGTCGATTGAAGCTGATTTCTGGCAAGTCATCTTGTGTTAATGGAACAATCGAGTGAAATACCTTGATTGGCACTTCTACAGAAAAAAACAATGTTATCCGATTGTTTGCTCGTAAAAAATCATTCATTTTATCATTCGAAAAATTACTTTGAACATAAGTAAGAGCCGAACCTTTCCAATTCACCATGATTTCCATCAAATCGTTAATTGCTCCAGAACCGATCGTACCTTTCCATTCATCTTGCTCTCTTACTAAAATGCGATAAGGTTTTATGATTTCCTGGAATTTTTTTTGTTTACCCACAACTAATTGATCAACTTGTGTTTCTTCAATCACTTGAAGATTTGGTGTATATGTCCAAATTGAAAAGGTTAGGACGATACTTAAAAGGACTAGGAAAAGAAGAATTATGGATTTGATATGTTCGATATACTTCATTCCCAATCACCAGCCCCATCTATTTCGTACGGTAACGTAAAGAAGATTGTCGTTCCTACACCTTCTTCACTTTCTGCCCAAATTGTACCATTGTGAGCTTTAATCATTTCCTTCGCAATGGCAAGACCTAAACCAGTTCCCCCCATGGCGCGAGAACGTGCTTTGTCTACGCGATAAAACCGATCAAAGATCTTTCCAAGATTCTCTTTTGGTATACCCATTCCATCGTCGGAAATCATTACTTTTAACATATTTCCTTGAACGGTAAAACCAAATCGAATGTTGCCTCCATCAGGGGAATATTTTATTGCGTTAGAAATAATGTTATCGATTACTTGAGTCAATTTATCTGTATCAATTTCCACAAAATATGGTGTCTCCGGAATATAGCGAATGAATTTAACGTTTTGTGATTTTGACATTTCAAACCGATCAATAATTCGATGGAAGAAACTATTAAATTCAACAACTTCTTTATTCAATTTATAATCCCTACTATCCATTTTGGATAAATTCAATAAATCATTCACAAGGCGAATCATTCGCTCTGTTTCCGTTTGTGCTACATTGAGAAAATGCGGAGCGATATTTTCATCTCTCCACGCACCATCTGCAAGAGCCTCTAAATAGCTTCTCATCGTTGTTAAAGGCGTCCGTAATTCGTGAGATACATTCGCTACGAATTCACGGCGTTCCATTTCAATTTTTTCTTGTTCCGTAATGTCGTGTAATACAGTGATTAAACCGTTGACAAATCCCGTTTCCTTTTGGATGACAGAAAAATTTGCACGCAAAATGAAAGGAGCTTCTTCTGTACTAAAATTCAAATTTAGCGGCTCTTTCATATGAATTAAATCTTCAAAGCTGTAGTTTTCTTCAATTCCTAGGACAGAAGCAATTGGTCGGTTTAACGTTTCTTCCCTTGTCACATTTAACAAACTTAATGCAGGATCGTTAATTAAGATGATTTTCCCTTTGCGATCTGTTGCAATAACACCGTCTGTCATATTTGCTAAAACTGATGCTAATTTTCTACGCTCTGCTTCTGTTGAAGATTGCGCTTCTTGCAATCGATTCGTTAAATGGTTAAAAGCAATTGCTAATTGACCAATTTCATCGTTACCGTACACTCTTACTTTTCTTGAAAAGTTTCCTCTTGACATTGCTTGAGCCTGCTTGCGCATATCCATAATAGGTCTAGTGATTGTTCGAGCTATAAGTATTCCTAATACGACTGTGATGACTAAGGAAATTGCTGTACCAACAGCAAAAATACGATTAATATCGTCCATTTGATCGTATACTTTTTCAATATTGGACTCTATATAAATTGCTCCGATTACTTCACTATTTGGACCAACCATACTTAAAATTGGCGTTGCAATGACCCAAACTCTCGTATTCGTTTCCGCATCAAGTGCAATTTCTTCTTGATACGTTTCAGAAGAAATTACTTTTTTTACAATATCATCATTCGAACGCTGTCCAATAATGGATTGATTTTCTGAGTCGGAAGTTGCTAATACTCTATTACGGTTATCAATAACCCGAATCTCATTGATATCACCTGTAGCAAACTCCCGTAATGCAATGACCAAACTTTGCTCTAAAGTCGGTGTAGTTTCATCTCGTTCTTTCATCAATTCTTCACGAATACTGTATTGAATCAAATCGATTCTTTGAAGAATGGAATCTTCGAAGTTGGATTTTAAACTATCTTCCAACTTATTAGAAAAGTAAATCCCAATGATTTGTAATGCAATAATAATAAGCAGCAGGTAAATTAATACGAGTTTTACATGGATTGAACGAAAAAAGCTAACTTTCTGCATTCATTCTACTCCTGTTCAGGATTTCGCAAATAATATCCGACCCCTCGGCGAGTAACAATCCAAGATGGGTGGCTTGGGTTATCTTCAATCTTTTCACGAAGACGACGAATGGTTACATCCACTGTTCGTACATCTCCGAAATAATCATATCCCCAAACGGTTTGCAATAAATGCTCCCGCGTCATCACTTGTCCAATATGTTTTGCTAAGTAATGTAGCAATTCAAATTCTCGATGAGTCAATTCTATCGTTTCCCCACGTTTTTGAACGATATAAGCATCTGGCTGAATAATTAAGGAACCAACCGTAATGTGATTCGATTCCTCTTTCGTTTCTTCAGATTGTGTAGAAGCTTTTAATCGTCTCATATTCGCTTTTACACGAGCAATTAATTCCCTTGTACTAAAAGGTTTCGTCACATAATCATCGGCTCCCATTTCCAGACCCAATACTTTATCAATTTCGGAGCCTTTTGCTGTTAGCATAATAATAGGGAAATCATATTTTTTTCTAACTTCACGACAAACTTCCATACCATCTCTTTTAGGAAGCATGATATCAAGCAACATTAAATCCGGTTGTTGTTCTTCTATTATTTTCAACGCTTCTTCTCCATCGTAAGCGCAAATAACTTTATATCCTTCTTTTACTAAGTTAAATTGCAAAATATCTGCAATCGGCTTTTCATCATCGACTACTAAAATTGTTTTACCGTCCATGTTCATATTCCTCCTTAATATGAAATAAATCTATCTCAATGCATCTATTCTTCTATTGATGTATAGCTATAATTAAATCTATCACGGTTTTTGCTTTCATGCATTTCAAAACCATTATAACAAAAAATCCAATGTCCTATTGTTGTTATTTTTGAGCATATACTATTAGGGGATTTTATGGTCATTATTTTCCGGGAAATATTTCGACAAATTTCTCATTGATGGAAATTTCCCAAGATGTAATAAAAGAAAAGAGGTAATGACATGTAATGATGCCACTACCTCAATCGAAATTAATCTAATACTGCTAATGGATTAATCAGTGATCCATTTTTGCTTACTTCAAAATGCAAGTGTATTCCTGTTGAATTTCCAGTCGTCCCCATTTTTCCAATAACAGAACCTTGAGGCACTACTTGTCCAACGGAAACATATATTTCTGACAAATGGGCATATAGAGTAGTATATCCATTATTGTGATTGATGACTATTTTATTTCCGTAAGACCCATCCCATCCAGCAAAAGTTACAACGCCATTGTCACTTGCTTTAATGCTGTAATTCGATGGACGAGCAATATCAATTCCTCGATGGTAGCTGCCCCAACGAGACCCCATATTACTTGATATATATCCACCGCTTGTCGGCCAAATAAATTCACCCGTACCACGTGATGAAATTACCTTTGTTCCCACTTTTTCAATATGTTTCGTAGGTTCTACTAACACTTTTTCTTCGGTAATCGTTTTCTTCACGATATTCCCGTTTACTTCTGTAATTAAGTAAGATACTTCTTTTTCTCCTGGACTACCTTCTTGTATAATTTGTTTTTCCCCTTTATACATTGAAGCGTCTTCTTCAATAACTTTTTCATAATCAATTTTTTCTTTATTCACTTTTTCGTATATCACTTGTACGTTAATTAAAGGCTTTTCTACTGTAACGTTTATTTCTTGTCCAATTTGTAATAATGTATCAATCGTTATATCAGGATTAAGTTCCAATAACTCTTTCGTTGTTAAACCATGATTTTTAGCGATTTTTCCAAGGACATCGCCTTTTTTCACAACATATACTTGCTTTTCAATCAATCCAGTTTTAATATATTGTACCGCTTCATCAGGTGTAAGAATTTTGGCAGGGCTTACTTTTGTTTCTTCACCTGAAACATCTTCTGAAAGAAAAACATCGATGATTCTTGATTGATTTGCCTCTAATTTCGGCAATTGTTTGTTTGAGCTTTTTGATTGTTCAAGCTCTTTTAGTTTTTCTTTCGGAACATATTGAAGCTTTAGTTTTTTAATAGTTTCTTCGTAGTCTTTTTTATTTTTTAAATAAAGGATTGGTTCTCCATCAACTTGTAAAGCAAATGCATCTGTTTGTGGTTCTAATTGTTTACTTAATGTTTTTAACGTTTCTGAATCATTGGTTTTATAAGAAAATACTTGTTCAGGAACAATCGTTACTAAAGAATCTGCATCTATTTCATAATCCTTATATTGCAAACTTACTTCTTTTTCTTTATCTTCAATCATTTTTCTCACTTTGTTCTCATCTGAAACTGCACCGATATATTCGTCTTCTAAATAAACATGGTAAATTTTGTCGATAGATTCTAGCTTCCCTTCATTAGCAAAAGCTAAGTTAAAGGAAACAGTCAAAAGCAACACTGCAGCAAACAAAACTTTTTTTAGAATGCCATATTTATTATTTTGATTTAGAAGACTTAGATTATGACTACCGTCTCGACCAGTATTCCATTTCGTTTTCATAAACAAGCCCCTTCCAAAATTGTCCGCAAATAGGATGCTTTTTCATACTCACACCTACTTACTGTATCATAATGTGTATTTTGAATGAACATTTTAAAATTTTTGTAATGAAAATGTATTATTTGAGCAATTTTTGTTACAAAATATATAATGATGGAGAATGATGAAAATTTTTATATATTATGACACTAGCATTGCACTAATTAAATCTGATGATTCAAAATACTAAGAATGTTCAATTTTTTATTGATTTCGAAACAAAAAAATCCTTTACAATGGAAGTACAGGTGGTTCCTGTCCAAATCCAATCGTAAAGGATAAACGTTATGGACAAGAATACACTAATTTCATCATTTGGTAAATGGGTTTCACCCATAAATATTCAAAAACTTAGCGAACAAGTCAAAGAATTGAAACAGGACTATTACACAAAAAAGCTGACAACAGAAGCCTATATTAAACTTTTATTGGTAGCCCAGCTGCTCGAATTTAAGAGCTTAGAGGAAATGAGTGATGCACTTGTAGACGAAGATCTTCAAAAAGCACTCGGATTTGAATCGATAAGTGCCTCTCAGCTATCCCGAAAAAACAATCAGATCAACCCACTAATTCTTGCAAATTTGTTCTTGGATCTTGTTTGGAAAATTCAACGGTACCATTATAAAACCGGAAAGAATATGCCACTGAAAATCATTGATTCAAGTACACTCCCGTTGAATTTGACCAATTATAAATGGGCAAAATTCCGTAAAACAAAAGCTGGTGTAAAGCTACACTTACGGCTCGTTTTCATGGATAAAGACACCGTCTATCCTGAAAAAGCAGTGATTACGACAGCAAAAGAACATGACCGAAATCAACTCGAAGTCCTAGTGGATGATAAAGAAGCCATGTATGTGTTTGACCGCGGTTATGTGGACTATGAACGTTTTGATCGGATGACAGATGATGGCTATTTCTTCGTTTCAAGACTGAAGAAAAACGCAGTCATTCGTGAAGTCTATACATTTTCACTTCCTGATGATTGTCACGTTCTATCCGATAAAATGGTCTACATTGGTACCACACAAAATCGTACTGAAAATGTCTTTCGTCTACTAGAAGTTATGGACACAAAAGGGAACTTACTTCGTTTCATCACCAACCGATTTGATTTAAAACCAGAAGAGATAAGTGATATTTACCGATCTCGCTGGGCTATTGAACTCTTTTTCAAATGGCTCAAGCAACACGTAGAAATTAAGCACTTTTATGGAATGAGTGAAACAGCTATTCAAAATCAAATTTTCTTAGCCCTTATCACGTATTGCTTACATGTTCTCATTCAATTGGAGATGAAAAGTAAGAAATCTCTACTTCGAATTACTCGTTGGTTAAAGAGAGCTCTGTGGAAACCAGCTTATGTTTGGTTGCGAAAATTTGATGGGCGAGCCAGTCCATAATCTCCCTTTTGTCGTTGTCGCTCTGGTTTAACTGTATATATTTACCAAATGGGCAGTGCCACCTTTCTTTAGGTTTTGTCTTTTTGGCACAAATTCACAAAAATTAATTAACAGAAAATTCTAACTATATTTATGCAATGCTAATGATATTATGATCAAATTTTGACGAATTTATTCATCATTCTCTTATTTTGTGCAACTATAAAATAAGAAATGAATAGTTAATCTTATATGATAGTCTCACATACTCTACTGGAATTCTTATTGAAAGAGGAAGGCGCTTAGAGAAATATTAAAAAGTCACCATTTTCCTTTTGATGAAAAATGGTGACTTTTATTTTTCGCTTTCGCACAGAACAAATGTAGTTAGAATATCGTTTCTAAATAATCTATGTTTTTATTGTTGAATATCCTTATTCCCAAACATCATTTACTACATTTGTTTGTTCCCGGGCTGGGCCTACGGAGAATGTCATTAAAGGAATACCTGTTAATTCAACAATACGATTGACATAGTTTTGAGCATTTGTAGGCAGTTCATCGAAGGAACGTACACCTGTAATATCTTCAGTCCAACCAGGAAGTTCTTCATATACAGGTTCACATTCTTCTAATACATGTAAACTTGCAGGATACTCCGTAATAATTTGATTTTTATATTTATAAGCCGTACAGATTTTTACTGTTTCTAAGCCAGTTAATACATCGATTGAGTTTAAAGCTAAATCTGTAATACCAGAAACGCGACGAGAATGGCGTACTACTACTGCGTCAAACCAACCTACACGGCGAGGACGACCAGTCGTTGTACCGTATTCTCGACCTACTTCACGAATTTGATGGCCAACTTCATCAAACAATTCCGTTGGGAATGGACCGTCGCCTACACGAGAGGTATATGCTTTTGAAACGCCCACTACTCTCGTAACGTGAGAAGGACCAATTCCTGTACCTGTCGTCACACCACCAGCCACAGGGTTGGAAGATGTAACAAACGGATATGTTCCATGGTCAACATCTAACATAACGCCTTGAGCACCTTCAAATAATACACGTCCGCCCTCATCTAAGATGTCATTTAATACTTTTGAAGTATCTGTTACATATTGAGCAATTTCTTGACCGTAGCCATAATACTCTTCAAAGATATCCTCGAATTTTAAACCTTCTACTTCATAATATTTCTCAAATAAACGGTTTTTCTTTTCTAAGTTCTCGCGCAATTTTTGTTCAAATATTTCTCGATCTAGTAAATCTGCAATGCGGATTCCCATACGAGCAATTTTATCTTGGTAGCATGGGCCAATTCCCTTGCATGTTGTTCCGATTTTTTTGTCGCCACGAGCTTCTTCTTCTACTTTATCTTGATAAATGTGATATGGGAGAATGACATGAGCACGATTTGAAATACGTAAATTAGATGTATTAATGCCACGAGCTTGTAAACCTTTTAGCTCATTTACTAATGATTTTGGGTTGATTACCATACCATTCCCCATCACAGATGTTTTCTCTTTATAGAAAATCCCAGATGGAATTAAATGTAATTTGTATGTTTCTTCACCAATTTTAATTGTATGTCCAGCATTGTCACCGCCTGAAAAACGAGCGATCACATCCGCTTTTTTAGAAAGGAAATCCGTAATTTTCCCTTTTCCTTCGTCTCCCCATTGAGTTCCAACAACAACAACTGAAGTCATTTCTGCACCTCCGCGCACTATGCGTCCTTTATCAAACAGATTAATTGTACAGTGAAATAGAGCATTCGTCAATGCATCAAACAAAAAAACACGAACAAATAAATATTTTTTATGTACAATTGTTCGTGTTCTTCAAAGTTTATTTTATTATGTTACTTTTCTCTTCGTGTTATGCATGCATTGGTTCTTGTCGTTGAGACCAATCAATATTCAAAAATTTATTAAACTCTTTTTTAAACGCAAGGGTCACAGTTCCCGTTGGACCGTTCCGTTGCTTTGCAATAATAATTTCAATCATGTTTTTGTTCTCTGTTTCTTTATCATAATAATCGTCACGATATAGGAAAGCTACGATATCCGCATCTTGCTCAATACTTCCAGATTCACGAATATCACTCATCATCGGACGCTTATCTTGACGTTGCTCTACCCCGCGGGATAGCTGAGATAACGCAATAACCGGCACGTGTAATTCACGAGCTAATGCTTTTAATGAGCGAGATATTTCAGAAACTTCTTGTTGACGGTTCTCCCCGCGTCTGCCGCTTCCTTGGATTAATTGTAGGTAGTCAATTAAAATCATCCCTAATCCCTTTTCTTGGGCAAGTCGACGGCACTTCGCTCGAATTTCATTAACGCGCAAGCCCGGCGTATCATCAATATAGATCCCCGCATTCGAAAGGGTACCCATTGCGATTGTTAACTTGCTCCAATCTTCAGCAGTAAGCGCCCCTGTTCTTAAAACTTGAGCGTCAATATTTCCTTCTGCACAGAGCATACGCATGACTAATTGTTCAGCACCCATTTCGAGCGAGAAGATCGCAACATTTTCCCGAGCTTTGACCGCGACATTTTGCGCAATGTTTAACGCAAAAGCTGTTTTCCCTACAGATGGACGGGCGGCTACAATGATTAAATCATTTCGTTGAAAACCCGCTGTCATGCGGTCTAAATCCGTAAAGCCCGTCGGAATTCCGGTAACGTCTCCTTTTCGATTTTGAAGTTGCTCAATATTATCGTAAGTTTGAACAAGAACGTCTTTCACATGTTTGAAGTCGCCAGCGTTTTTTCGATTGGCTACTTCCATCATCTTTCTTTCAGCTTCGGATAATAATTCCTCTACTTCATCTTCCCGTATATAGCTATCTTCAACGATTTTTGTTGCCGTGCGTATTAATCTTCTTAAAATGGACTTTTCTTCTACTATTTTTGCATAGTAACTAACATTAGCTGCTGTAGGTACGGCATTTGCTAATTCCATCAAGTAGGATAGACCGCCTACATCTTCGAGTTCTTTTCTTACAGATAACTCTTCTGTAACAGTAACAACATCAATCGCATTCCCTTTGTCACTTAAATCAAGCATCGTTTGGAATATTTTTTGATGGGCAATGCGATAAAAATCTTCCGGAACTAAAATTTCCGATGCAGTAATTAATGCTTGAGGATCAAGAAATATCGCACCAAGAACTGATTGCTCAGCTTCATGGTTATGCGGTGGAACGCGATCGATTAGATCACTCATTTTATTTCGCTCCTTATTCTTCCTTTACATGGACTTTTAAAGTCGCTTTTACTTCCGGATGTAATTTCACTGGAACATTTGTGACACCTAATGAACGAATACCTTCATTGCATTCCATTTTTCTTTTATCCACTTTAATTCCATAATTTTTTTGTAAGCTTTCTGAAATTTGTTTTGTTGATACAGAACCGAATAGACGTCCGCCTTCTCCTGCTTTTGCTTTAATTTCTAACGTAATATTTTCTAATTTTTCTTTTAACTCTTTTGCAGCTTGAAGTTCCTGTGCTGCAAGTTTCGCTTCATGTTTCTTTTGTCCTTCAAGACGACTTAATGCTTCTTTTGTAGCTTCTACAGCTAAGCCTTTTTTAATTAAGAAATTTTGTGCATAACCATCAGCAACATTTTTCACTTCGCCTTTTTTCCCTTGACCTTTTACATCTTTTAAAAATACAACTTTCATTCTTCCATGCTCCCTTCTAACGTTTCAATAATAGCATTTTGTAATAATTCTAAAGCTTCTTCTATTGTATCGACTTCAAGTTGGCAAGCCGCATTTGTTAAGTGGCCACCGCCTCCCAGTTTCTCCATTATCAATTGTACATTGATTTCTCCTAATGAACGGGCACTGATACCCATTAAGCCATCTTGTCTGCGGGCGATGACAAAAGAAGCATTTACGTCTTTCATTGAAAGCAAAATATCTGCCGTTTGGGCAATTAAAACAGAATCGTACTCTTTTTCTTCTTCTGCATGCGCAACCGCAATTCCTGGATAGGTAAATCGAACATTTTGTATGATTTTTGAACGCTCAATAAACGTATGAATATCTTCTTTTAATAAACGTTGCACAAGCACCGTATCCGCCCCGTACGTTCTTAAATAGGATGCTGCTTCAAAGGTTCTAGCACCTGTTCTTAGCGTAAAGCTTTTTGTATCTACAATGATTCCAGCGAGCAAAGCTGTTGCTTCAAGTTTCGAAAGTTTTTCATTATCGGGCTGATATTCTAAAAGTTCCGTTACGAGCTCTGAAGTCGAGGAAGCGTACGGTTCCATATAAACAAGTGTTGAATTGTTAATAAACTCTTCCCCTCGTCGATGATGATCAATTACAACAATTTTCTCGAAACGTTTTAACAATGTTTCATCTACTACGAGGCTCGGGCGATGGGTATCCACAACGACTAATAATGATTTTTCAGACATGATGCTTAAAGCTTCTTCTGGTGAAATAAAATATTCCTTTAAATCGGATTGTTGTTTAATTTCATCTATTAGTCGCTCAACACTGCCGTTTAATTCATCAAAATCTAATACGATGTAGCTATCCACTTTATTCATATGAGCCATTTTCCGAACACCAATCCCTGCTCCAATTGAATCCATATCAGGATTTTTATGCCCCATAATAAAAACGAGATCGCTATCTTGAATTAAATCTTTTAAAGCATGGGAAATCACGCGTGCTCGGACTCTCGTACGTTTTTCGACTGGATTTGTTTTTCCACCATAAAATTTAATTTTTCCATTCGATTGTTTAATAGCCACCTGGTCTCCGCCGCGCCCTAATACTAAATCTAAGCTTGATTGAGCTAATTCACCTAGTTCAATTAAGGATGGCGAACCAGTACCTATTCCGATACTCAATGTAAGTGATAAATTTTTCTTAGCCGTCTTTTCTCGAATATCGTCTAGAATCGAGAATTTCTTCTTTTCCAATTCATTTAAAATTGATTCATTTAATATCGCTAAAAATCGATCCGTATCAATTCTTTTAATATAAATGTCATATTCCTCTGCCCAATCGTTGATGATGGATGTAACGGTTGAATTCGTCATGCTTTTTGTTTGGTCATCCATCCCTTGCGTAATATCATCATAATTATCGATGAAAAGAATAGCAATGACTGTTCGATCATCATAATATTGCTTTTCAATTTTTACTTGTTCAGTTACATCGAGAAAATATAATAGTTTTTCTTCTTGTTTATAAATGACTTTAAATTTCCTATCTCGAATGGTTACGATGCTATCAGTTTTTTCATCAGATTTTCTTATTTTTTGTAATTCATCCGATAAAAGGAACAAATCCTGACCTGTTAAAGTTGGGATATCCAAAAGCCTCGTCATGTAGGGATTAGCCCATTCAATTTCAAATTTATCATTGATTAATACAATACCAATCGGCATTTCTAAAAGAACTTCCTGCCCAACTTTTTTCATTCGAAACGCTAAAGATTCTATATATTTTTCTATTGCAAAATAAGCAATTCTTTCTGTTTTCCAATCATAAAATATAATCAATGCAACAAGTATCGCGAAAGCTGCTCCAACCCATATATTCAATAAAAACAATCCAACAATACCCACTAATCCGAAAACCGCCAAATGTAAAAGCGGGTAAAGTATCCTCCGCTTCCTGTAAGTATCCATGAGATCAGCCCCTTACTTTCGAATCTTTCCTGTCACAAATGAGCGAATATCGAAACCTAAATCTAAAATTCCTAAGAGCATCACAAAGTTATACAAAGGAATTGCAAAAATTGTTGCTAATCCCTTTAAAAATTTAGGCGCTCGATAAGCATCCAACACAAAGTGCAGGAAAGAAATTCCTTGAATTGTTAACAACACCCATAAGACTAATGAAAAATTAAATGTGATTACATATAGTGATGTTCCTAATTCAGGGCGTACAAACAATTGAATCGTTAAGACGATTAAATAAATCCATAAAATGGTACGAGGTAAGCGTAAATCTTTAAAAGCTTGAAATTTTGGAACAGTAATACCTAATCGTTTTAGGATTGGCAGATTTACTGTAATTAAAAGAAACGATAGGAAGAATGCAGCTAATGTAACGGTTGCAGGAATGGCTATCTCTATATGTTGAAACATTAGATTGAACGCTTCTTCAGTCATTGGCTGTTCGCCAGTTAAACTTTCAGCGAATTCAAAAGAAGCCATATAACTTTCCCGCATCAGTTGGAAAGATTCCTTAATAAAATCTCTTTCAAACAGTTTAATAGAAATTAAATATTGAATTGCAAAAGTAATTAACACTGAAATACCAGTTGCCATGAATAAGTAAGCTTTACTTTTATTCGTGCGCAGTGCATCTCCCATCACGACACCGCATACCGCAAAAATCATGGAAAATGGTAAAATTAACAATCCCCCGAAGAAAAAGGTGATAATACACCCAATAACTCCTAAAATAATGGAAGATGATCGGTCATACTTTGCGCTAAACCAAGCAATAGGTAATGGGGCAAATAATGTCGCCACTAAGCTGATTATTGGTACATAATATGCAATTGCAATGAGAATAGCAAATATTGCAATCATCATTGCGCCATGTGTAAGCCTTTGTGTTTGATTGTTCGGCATGAGAAACCTTCCTTTATTACAATTCAATAATTCTTTACATTCGTATATTGTACCATTTTTTATAAAGTAGGACAAAAATACGATAAAGCAAAACGATAAAAGAATGTCGGAAGAAAAAACATAATCATCTAACCTAAAAGATTAGATGATTATGTTTGATGTGATGAATTTTTACTTTTATTAAAAGTTAAAAAATAAATAAATTCACCGCAAAACTAGTAGTAAAGTCTTCCTGAATGGTTTTTATCGTGCATAAATTCATTGTTGGCAACAAGTAGAATTAATTTGTTCAGCTTCATCGTTATCAAGCTTTTTTAACGCCTTAATCTTGTTGAGATTCTTTATATAATTTGATGGCTTATTTCCCATGCAATGATGTTTTGCTGTACATTTTGTTTACTATTTCAAATTAGGGAAGAATGTCGCTGATTCTCTCTTTCCAGAGTACATTTAATTATTGCTGAAGTAAAAAAGCAACAAAGGCTAAATTTTGCCTTTGCTGCTTTTTATAACATTCATTATTTATCTTCCGCTACGAATGGAAGAAGTGCCATAATACGAGCGCGTTTGATTGCTGTAGTTAATTTGCGTTGATATTTTGCACTTGTTCCAGTTACGCGACGTGGAAGAATTTTTCCGCGTTCAGAAATGAATTTTTTTAGTAAATCTACATCTTTGTAGTCGATGTGTGTAATGTTATTTGAAGTAAAGTAGCAAACTTTGCGACGTTTGCGACCTCCGCGACGTTGTGCCATCGATTTTCCCTCCTTTTTTTATTATTTCTCCGTTATCCGAATACCTTAGAACGGTAAATCGTCTTCTGAAACTTCAATTGGACCTTTGCTTGATGCAAATGGGTCTTCATCTACACGTGTATAATTCGGCTGATTTTGAGGAGGTTGACTTGGGAATGGTACACCAAATGGCTCTTGCGTGCCACCGTATGGAGGTTGACTTGCACCGTACGAAGGTTGTCCCCCATATGGCTGTTGCCCCTGTGCACTTCTTGGTTCTAAAAATTGCACGGAATCTGCTACGACTTCTGTCATGTAAACACGTTTGCCATCTTGACCCTCGAAACTACTAGTTTGGATGCGTCCATCAATACCGACGAGACTTCCTTTTCTCATGTAATTTGCGAGGTTTTCAGCTTGTTTTCTCCATGCTACACAGCTAATGAAATCCGCTTCTCTTTCACCTTGTTGATTCGTAAACGTTCGATTTACAGCAACTGTAAATCGAGTTACCGGTACTCCATTTGGCGTGTATCGTAGTTCAGGGTCTTTTGTTAGCCTACCTACTAATACGACACGATTGATCAATTTGACAACCTCCTCTTCAGCATTAATGTTCAATAAGATTATTCTTCTTCACGAACAGCGATATGACGAATAATGTCTTCGTTAATGTTTGCTAAACGATTGTATTCATCGATTGCTTTAACTGGAGCATTAACTTTCACGATGTGGTAAATACCTTCGCGATAGTCTTTGATTTCATAAGCAAGACGGCGTTTGCCCCATTCTTTTGACTCGATGATTTCCGCACCATTTGAAGAAAGAATGTCATCAAAGCGTTGAACTAAAGCTTTTTTCTCTTCTTCTTCAATGTTTGGACGAATAATATACATTAATTCATATTTTCTCATCGCTTTTTGCACCTCCTTATGGACTTTGGCTCTCCTTTATTTCAAGGGAGCAAGGAGTAAATTTCTATTACTCACATCTTTGAATTGTAACATATACTTTTATCAATCGCAACTAGCATTCAATGGGGAGTATAAGATTTTCTAAAATCTGTTATTTCGATATAATGGGAAAAAGGGGTTGAATAATTTTGTTGGAAGAGAAAGATCCACTGATTATTGAATTAGATATGAAAAAAATTGCAAAGTTGAATTTTTGGATGACCCTTCTTTTGTGCATTCTTTTTTTAGCATTCAATACGATCATCCATCGACAGTTTCAATTTGAAATGGCCATTACGCTATGGAATTTTCTATTATTTATTGTAGGCTATTGTGCACTGATTATTTTGCATGAATTGTTTCATTTAATTGGGTTTATGATTTTTGGAAAAGTGAAGTGGAGTCAGCTGAATTACGGTATAAATGTGAAGCTAGGAGTTGCTTATGCAACAACGTCAAAACCATTACCAAATCATGCAATGAAAAAAGCGCTAATGCTCCCCTTTTGGACAACAGGAGTCCTGCCAACAATAATTGGATTTATTTTCGATAATCAATTAATAGTTTTATTAGGTGCTTTTTTAATTGCAGGGGCTGTCGGGGATTTTTATATGTATAAAGAACTCCGCAAATTTCCTAATCATGCGCTTGTAAAAGATGACCCCCAATTACCAAAATTGTATGTATATCAATAAAAAGAAAAAGTGGAATTTACGTAAATATATTTAAAACATCTTGGCGTAAATTCCACTCTTTTTATTATGCCTGATTATACGTTGAATCGGAATAACATAATGTCGCCGTCTTGTACGACATAGTCTTTACCTTCTAAACGAACTTTCCCTTGTTCTTTTGCTTGTTGCATAGAGCCAGCCGCTAATAAATCTTCAAAGGAAACTGTTTCAGCTCGAATGAAGCCTCTTTCAAAGTCAGAGTGAATAATACCTGCACATTCTGGAGCTTTCATCCCTTTTTTGAATGTCCAAGCACGCACTTCTTTTTCTCCTGCTGTAAAGTAAGTAGCAAGGCCAAGCAAATCATATGCAGCACGAATTAGTTGGTCCAATCCGGACTCTTTAATGCCCAATTCTTCAAGGAACATTTTCTTTTCCTCTTCATCAAGCTGCGCAATTTCTTCTTCAATTTTTGCACATACCGTTATCACCTTTGAGCCTTCTTTTTCTGCATATGCACGAACTTGTTTTACATACTCATTTTCATCTGCATTTGCCACTTCATCTTCCGAAACGTTTGCAACATAAAGCATTGGCTTTAATGTTAATAAATTTAATCCTTTGATTACTTTTTTCTCATCTTCCGTTAATTCAACAGAACGAGCAGGCTTTTCATTTTCAAGAGCTTCTTTAATTTTGATTAAAATTGGCTCTTCAATCATTGCATCTTTATCTTTTTGCTTTGCTATTTTGCTTACTCTTTGAAGACGTTTATCTACTGATTCTAAATCAGCTAAAATTAACTCTAAATTGATGACCTCAATATCTGCTATTGGATCAACTTTACCTGCAACGTGTGTAATATTTTCATCATCAAAGCAACGAACCACTTGGCAAATCGCATCGACTTCTCGAATATGAGAGAGGAACTTATTCCCTAAACCTTCTCCTTTTGACGCGCCTTTTACGATTCCAGCGATATCCGTGAATTCAAATGATGTTGGAACTTTCTTTTGAGGTTTTACAAGCTCTGTTAATTTGTCTAATCGAGAATCTGGAACGTCTACAACGCCTACGTTTGGATCAATCGTTGCAAATGGATAATTAGCAGCAAGGGCACCTGCCTTTGTAATTGCATTAAATAGTGTCGACTTTCCTACGTTTGGAAGACCTACAATTCCAGCTGTTAGTGACATTGACTCACTACCTTTCTTATGTGAAACATGACTATTAGTTTTTGCACTAGTGTTAATTATATGGATTTCCACATAAAAAGTCTATTTTCCATTTATTTTTGTATGAACAACAAAAAATCCCCACATTCATACAAAGTACTGTGTGGGGATTACATAACAATTATTCTTCCGCTTCTTGTATAACTTTTTTCATTTTTTTCGTAAACTCCCTACGAGGTAGCAAGACACTATGTCCACATCCTTGACACTTAATTCGAATATCAGCGCCCATTCGAATAATTTTCCAAGCATTCGTACCACATGGATGTTGCTTTTTCATTTCCACAATGTCATTCAATTTAAATGTTTTTGTCTCCATCAATTCTCATCTCCCCTAGACATTACTTTACTAGAATCATATATCATCATTTTTGGATAAGCCATTGGTATATCATTTTTCTCAAAAATCTTTTTGACATCCCTTCGAATGATTCTTGCAATTTCATAATGCTGTTGAGGTTTTGTTTCTGCAACAATTCGAATTGTTATTTCAGTACCAGTAACATTTTGAACTCCAACAAACTTAGGTACATCGACAAGCTCCTCATATTGTTTCGGTAATGTTTTTAAATATTCCGTCATTAAATTTTCAATTTTTTCAATATCCGCTTCAATTCCAACTTGCATATCTATGACTGCTTTTGAGTTATTTAGTGAAAAGTTTACTACTTCGGTAATTTGCCCATTCGGAACAATATATACTTCTCCAGTTATCCCAACAATTTTGGTCGTTCTTAATCCTATTTCAGTTACTGTACCTTCTGCTGCACTTGATGTATTAATTCGAATATAATCTCCAACACCAAACTGATCTTCGAAAATGATGAAAAAACCCGTAATGACGTCTTTTACTAAATTTTGTGCACCAAAACCAATTGCAAGGCCTGCAATACCTGCTCCAGCAAGTAACCCTGCAACATTAATATTTAAGGAAGATAGTGCTCCAATTATCGCCGAAAAGTATACGACGTATGATAATACACTTTGCGACAATTTTAATAGTGTTTGTTGCCTTCTTTCTGAATATTTTAACGGAGATTGCATTCTTAGTTTAAAGATACGAGCAATAATTCGCTTCCCAATAAATACAATAAGATAAGAAAGTAAGAAAATTGCAATGATTTTAATGGAAGCTCCAACAATAAAATTCCAAAGATCCTCCCTTGAAAAATACTCCCATATCTTCTCCGATATATTGATAATCTCTTTCGTTTCTTTTTCCACAACATGAATCGCCATTTTTCCACCTCTAGTATAGAAAAGTAAACAAATGGATATAATTCTAAAAAATAATTATAGACATTCTATTCTAAAATCATAAAAGAAAGTGGGAATCACATGCAAAATATTTTTCAAGAACCATTTAAAATGTCCGTTCATCATGAAGAAACAGGTGCAATATGGCGTTTAAGCGAATTATTTTTACAACATATTCCCTTTGAACATAACAATCTTGTTTTTTGTTGCATCGGTACAGACCGTTCTACGGGAGACGCTTTAGGTCCTTTAACCGGAAGTTTATTATCCAACTATCAGTTTCCTTTTCGAATCATTGGAACGCTAGAAGATCCTCTTCATGCTATCAATTTAGCACTTACTGTTGAAGAATTACAACAAATGTCCACTTTCCCTTTCGTTGTAGCTATTGATGCATGTCTTGGAAGAGAAAAAAGTATTGGTCAAATTATTGTCCAAAACGGACCTTTACTGCCTGGAAAAGCAGTGAATAAAGAGCTGCCACCCATCGGCGATATTTCCATCAAAGGAGTTGTCAATGTAGGTGGATTTATGGAAATGCTAGTTTTGCAAAACACTCGACTTCACGTAACTTATTCGATGAGCAATAAAATTGCCCGTGCACTTTTGCTTGCGTATCAACGTCATTTATTGAAAAGGAAACATGATTACAATTATTCCAAGAACAACAACAATTCCTGGCAGCAAATTGGCTACACGAATTTTAGTTAATCCTGCAATATTTAAACCAATCGCTAATATCATAACGCCGCCGGTTGCTGTCATTTCTTGGATAAAGAGATTCATTGCCTCTTCAGGTATGTATTTACTAATCAGTCCTGAAAATATAGCAATCATACCTTGATAAATCAATACGGGAAATGCTGATAATAATACACCTATACCTAACGTAGATGTCAAAATAATGGAGGTAAAGCCGTCTATAATTCCTTTTGTAATAAGAACAGCATGATCATTTCTTAACCCGCTGTCTAACGCACCGATAATTCCCATTGAGCCAATAACAAAAATAAGGGACGCTGTAATAAAACCTTCAGCAATATTACTATTTGAATCTTTGCTTTTTATTTTTGATTCGACCCATTTTCCAAAACGATTAAATAATGAATCTAAATCAATCCACTCACCTATAATCGCCCCAACTACTAAGCTAACAATCAAAATAACAAAATTATTCGTTTTTAATCCCATTTGAATACCTAACAATGCAACTGCAAGTCCAATAATTGAAAGTACGGTATTTTTCATTTTTTCTGGTAAATTCTTTAAGAAGCGTCCAATGATCGAACCGATGATAATCAATAATGCATTGATAATTGTTCCGAATAATATCATAAGTTGTTATCCTCTTTCTTTGGTTTCAAAAATAGAGCGCCTTAATTGGCGCCCTTTTTATACCTCATCATGTTCTAAATTTAATATTTCTAATATACGCTCCAAATCATCTTCAGAATAAAATTCAATTTCAATTTTCCCTTTATTTTTTGTTTTCTTTATTTGAACATTTGTACCAAAGAATTCCCTTAATTGTGATTCAGTTGCTTGAACAAAAATATCCTTATTTGTTGACTTTTTCGTTTCACGTGAAACATTTTCGTTTAGTTGTTTAATTAATGCTTCTAATTGACGTACATTTAATGATTGATTCACTACTTTTTTTGCTACTTCTATTATTTTTCTTTTATTTTTTAATCCAAGTAATGCTCTTCCATGACCCATTGAAAGAGCTCCATCATTTACCATTTGACGAACTTCTTCTGGTAATTGAAGTAATCGAATCATATTCGTGATATGCGGACGGCTTTTCCCCAATCGTTTTGCTAAATCATCTTGAGTGAAATTTAATTTTTCAATTAAATTTTGATATGCTTCAGCTTCTTCAATTGGAGTTAAATCTTCTCTTTGTAAATTTTCTAGGATAGCAAGTTCCATCATTTGTTCTTCTGTCATTTCTTTAATTATTGCCGGAATTTCCTCTAACTTCGCCAATTTAGCCGCGCGATAACGACGTTCTCCCACGACTATTTCGTATTTTTTTCCTTTCTTTCTGACAACGATTGGTTGAATAATACCATGTTCTCGAATGGATTGAGCTAATTCCTCAATTGTTTCATCATCAAACTTCTTCCGTGGTTGAAAAGGATTTGCGACAAGTTTTTGCAACGGAATTTTTTCTACATGTTCTTCATTCTGAATAGTTTCTTGAATGGACTCTAATGTTTCTGTAGGAAATAGAGCACCAATCCCTTTCCCTAAACCCCTAGCCATTTTTTACCACTTCCCTTGCTAACTCTAAATACACTTCAGCGCCTCGTGATTTCGGATCATAGATGATAATTGGTTCTCCAAAGCTGGGTGCTTCACTTAAACGTACATTTCGAGGAATAATTGTTTTGTAGACTTTATCTTGAAAATATTTTTTTACTTCCTCAATCACTTGAATCCCCAGATTTGTACGAGCATCTAACATCGTTAAAAGTACACCATCAATTGATAAAGTTGGATTTAAATGTTTTTGTACCAATCTCACTGTTGATAATAGCTGACTAAGCCCCTCTAACGCGTAATATTCACATTGAACAGGAATAATAACTGCATCCGATGCAGTTAAAGCATTGATCGTTAACAGTCCTAATGATGGTGGGCAGTCAATAATGATGAAGTCATAATCATCTTTAACCTCTTCCAATGCATGCTTTAAACGCACTTCCCGTGAGATTGTAGAAACTAATTCAATTTCAGCACCTGCTAATGAAATAGTAGCTGGTATGACATACAAATTTTCTACTTTTGTTTGTTGAATAACGTTTTTTACATCTTCATCATCAATAATCACGTCGTAAATACAGCTAGATGTTTCTCCTTTATTTATGCCAACTCCACTAGTGGCATTTCCTTGGGGATCGATGTCAATTAGCAATACTTTTTTTCCTAAATAAGCAAGGCAAGCGCTCAAATTTACAGATGTAGTAGTTTTTCCGACACCGCCCTTTTGGTTGGCGATTGCTAAAATTCTTCCCAATTTTGTGCACCTGCTTTCATCTTTTCGAATAGTTAAAAGCGTAATTTTTTAGTCAAATAGAATTTATATTTACTTCTTTCATTCTATCAAATTTATAATATAGTTGTATTCCATAAACCAAATTTCTTGAAAAAATAATATAGAAAAAGCGGTCGTCTCTGTACGTGGCAGAGACGACCACTAGTTTCACGTGAAACAATTTAAGACTTTTTCTTTGGTATTTTTACTGTGATTAGATAGTAATCTTCCGTATCTTCTTCTTCCGTTTTTATATTAATTCCGCTTTTTGATACCATCGATAAGGATTGCTTAATTGTATTTAAAGCGATGCGAATATCTTTACTAATAGCCTTGCGTTTTGGTTTTGTTTTTTTCTCTTCTTCCGTTTCAACAGGTTTTGTTAGTTGTTGAATATATTCTTCAAGCTGACGGACGTTCCAGTCATTTTCTTTTATCAATTCAACTAATTTTATTTGTAATTCTTCGTCTTTCACACTGATTAACGCTCGTGCATGACGCTCAGTAATTTCACGTCTTAAAATTGCATCTTGCACATATTTTGGAAGTTTTAACAATCTTAATTTATTAGCAACGGTGGACTGACCTTTTCCAAGGCGTTGAGCGAGTGCTTCTTGTGTTAAATGATGCAGCTCAATTAGTTGTTGGTAAGCTAATGCTTCTTCGATAGCTGTCAACTCTTCACGCTGCAAGTTCTCTATTAACGCAATTGAAGCTGTCTCTTTATCATTTAAATTCCGTACAATTGCAGGTACTTCCGTCCAATTTAATTTTTTAATCGCCCGATAACGTCTTTCTCCTGCAATGATTTCATAACGGTTATCTTCTAAACGACGAACAACAATCGGCTGTATAACACCATGAGTATGAATGGTTCTAGATAATTCTTCAATTTTTTCTTCATCAAAAATTGTGCGTGGCTGATATCGGTTCGGTACGATTTGATCAATTGGAATTTTTATCACTTCTTCAGAGTGTTTTCTCTCTTTCTCTTCCGTTTCTATTTCACTTTTTTTTTCAGAAACTAGTTTTTCGCCGCCCCCAAAAAATCGCGAAAAAGGACTTTTCATTCAATGGCACCACCTTTTGGAAACTATCTGCACTATATTTTATTATTTAATATTCTATATGAAATGTACAGAGTCTTATAGAAGTAAAATCTATGAAATTGTCATAATTATAATATAATTCTATTATCAAAAGCATATTTCTATTTGAGTTTCACGTGGAACTCCTGACTGTTTTTAGATAGAAGTGATTTCATTTTGAATGAATTGTATACTGATAATCTTAATAAATGGATTGTTACAATTTTTTATTATACATGAAAAAGTTGTAACAACGGAATTGTTTTGCAAATAGTAAAGAATAATGCGCTCAAATTTGATTGAGCGCATATTGATTATTTAATTGGTGTTTTATTTGGTACCCCAGGTTTTCTAGGATATTTTTTGGACGTCTTTTTTGTTTTTTCAATGACAAAAATTGTTCGTTCACTATTTTCTATAGGCAAATGGTAATCAAATTGTTCTTTTAAAGCTCCACCTAAAACCTGAATGGCCTTTTTTGCTTCTTTATATTCTTCATGGGCAGCTGCGGCTTTTAATGCAATAAAATTACCCTCTATTTTAACTAAAGGAATGCAAAGTTCCGCTAACACATTTAATCGTGCAACAGCCCTTGCCATAACGACATCAAATTGTTCACGATATGCTGAATTTTGACCAAAGTCTTCTGCTCTTGCGTGAACAAAATGGCAGTGGGTCAAATTTAATTGTTCACTTAAATGATTTAAAAATGTAATACGTTTATTTAACGAATCAACAATTGTAATTTTTAAGTGTGGAAAACAAATTTTTAACGGAATGCTTGGAAACCCTGCACCTGCGCCAACATCACAAAGAGTTTCAACTTTTGAAAAATCAAAGTAAAAGGCTGCACTGATTGAATCGTAAAAATGTTTTAAATATACGCCTTCTAAATCGGTAATGGCTGTTAAATTCATTTTTTCATTCCATTCAACGAGAATTTCAAAATATTTCCGAAATTGTTCTATTTGCGTCTCGTTCAGTTCAATCCCTTTATCTTTTAAGCTTTGAATAAAAAGTTGTTCGTTCATTTTCTACTCCTTTACATAGAGTTTATATATAGTTTGATATAAGAAATAAGCGTTCGAGATCAATGTTGCTCGAACGCTCCTTTTTTTAAGAATTACTACTGATTTTCGCAATTTTTCCTTGTTCAATATATACAAGCAAGATTGATATATCCGCAGGGTTTACCCCGGAAATTCGCGAAGCTTGAGCAATTGTTAATGGACGTACTTCTTTTAACTTTTCACGTGCTTCGGAAGCTAGGTTTGGTACATCATCATAATCGATATTTTCTGGTATCTTTTTGCTTTCTAACTTATGAAGTCGCTCTACTTGTTGCAATGCTTTTTGAATGTAACCTTCATATTTAACTTGAATTTCCACTTGTTCTTTTACTTCTTCACTTAAGTTTTCTTCTGGTGGTGTTAAGGATGCAACTAAGTCATAACGCATTTCAGGTCGTTTCAGTAAGTCGATTGCACGTATCCCATCTTTAAGTTCTGCTCCACCAACTGAACGAACTACTTCTTGCGTTTTTTCGTTTGGTTTAATGATTACTTCGCGAAGTCTCGCTATTTCATTTTCAACTTGTTCTTTCTTTTTCAAGAATTTATTATAACGTTCTTCTGAAATTAAACCTACTTTATATCCGATATCTGTCAAACGTAGATCTGCGTTATCATGACGAAGTAGTAGGCGATATTCGGCACGGGATGTAAGTAGACGATAAGGTTCATTAGTTCCCTTCGTTACTAAATCATCAATTAAGACGCCAATATATGCTTCAGAACGTTTTAATATGAGTTCTTCTTTTCCAAAAATTTTAGCAGCCGCATTGATTCCTGCCATGATTCCTTGTGCTGCCGCTTCTTCATACCCGCTTGTGCCATTGATTTGTCCAGCAGTGTATAGATTTCTAATACGTTTTGTTTCAAGGGTTGGCCATAATTGAGTCGGAACAATGGCATCATACTCAATTGCATAACCAGGTCGCATCATTTGAGCATTTTCTAAGCCAGGGATTGAAGCAATCATTTTTAGCTGAATATCTTCTGGCATGCTCGTAGATAACCCTTGTACGTACACCTCATCCGTTTCTCGTCCTTCAGGTTCTATAAATATTTGATGGCGAGGTTTATCATTGAAACGAACAACCTTTGTCTCAATGGAAGGACAATATCTTGGGCCAGGACCTGTAATTAATCCTGTAAACATTGGAGCCTTATCTAAATTTCCATTGATAATTTCATGGGTTTCTAAGGAAGTATAAGTTAACCAGCAAGGAATTTGATCCATAATAAATTCTGTCGTTTCATAACTGAATGCTCGAGGTACATCATCCCCGGGTTGAATTTCCATTTTGCTGTAATCAACAGTTTTTCCATTCAACCGAGGAGGTGTTCCAGTTTTAAAACGAACAATTTCAAAACCTAAATCTTTTAGTTGGTCCGCTAATGTAATGGACGGCTGTGAGTTGTTAGGGCCGCTTGAATATTTGATATCACCAATGATAATTTCACCGCGCAAATACGTTCCAGTTGTTAAAATTACTGCTTTTCCGCGGAAAACTCCACCGGTTTTTGTGATGACACCTTTTACTTCTCCATCTTCAATTATTAATTCTTCTACCAACGCTTGCTGAATATGGAGATTATCTTGTTGCTCCAAAATTCGTTTCATTTCCCGTTGATATAACACTTTATCTGCTTGTGCACGTAATGCACGAACAGCTGGGCCTTTCCCTGTATTTAACATCCTCATTTGAATGTGGGTTTTATCAATAACTTTTGCCATTAATCCCCCAAGTGCATCAATTTCACGAACAACAATCCCCTTTGCAGGACCTCCAATGGATGGATTACATGGCATAAATGCAATATTTTCCAAACTAATTGTCAACATGAGGGTTTTTGCCCCCAATTTTGCAGCGGCATGTGCTGCTTCAACGCCAGCATGACCTGCACCGACTACAATGACATCATACATTCCTGCTTCATAATTTGTCATGCCGAAAAAATCTTCCCTTCTATAGTAAGTTTCATTTATTTTCCTAAACAGAATTGTGAGAATAACTGATCAATGAGACTCTCGTGTACCGTATCACCTATGATTTCGCCTAGTAATTCCCATGTTCTTGTTACATCGATCTGAACAATATCTACTGGCACTCCAGCTTTTGCAGATTCAATCGCTTCTTCAATCGCATCTAAAGCTTGTTGCAATACGGAAATATGGCGGGCATTCGAAACATATGTTAAATCCTCTGATTCAATTTGGCCCTCAAAGAATAAATCTGCAATTGCCTCTTCTAATGCATCAACACCTTCTTCTTTTAATAAAGAAGTGGTCACAATCCGTCTACCATTTGCTAGAGACTTCACTTTTTCTAAATCGATTTGCTGCGGTAAATCCGTTTTATTGACAACTACAATAAAATTCATGTTTTGTATCGTTTCAAATAATCTTACATCTTCTTCTGATAATGGTTCTGCTGCATTTAACACGAGCAATATTAAATCAGCCTCTTTTAATACTTGGCGAGATCTTTCTACCCCTATCCGTTCAACGATATCTTCCGTTTCCCGAATACCTGCTGTGTCCACTAAACGTAAAGGAACACCCCGAATGTTGACATACTCTTCTATAATATCACGTGTTGTACCTGCTATGTCTGTAACAATTGCTTTATTTTCTTGCGCTAAACTATTTAATAACGATGATTTCCCGACATTTGGTCTTCCTAATATCACCGTTGATAAACCTTCACGCAAAATTTTCCCTTGACTCGATGTTTGAAGCAATTTTTTTATTTCCTCACGAACCCAAGTACATTTTTCTAATAAGACTGGAACCGTCATTTCTTCAACGTCATCATATTCTGGATAATCAATATTTACTTCCACATGAGCTAAAGTTTCAATTAATGCTTGACGCAAGTCTTTAATTAACTTAGACAATTTCCCGTCCATTTGATTTAGGGCAACATTCATAGCTCGATCCGTTTTCGCACGAATTAAATCCATTACCGCTTCCGCTTGTGATAAGTCAATTCGACCATTTAAGAAAGCACGTTTTGTAAATTCACCTGGTTCTGCAAGCCGTGCACCATTTCTTAAAACAAGATTTAATACTCGATTTACAGATACTAGTCCCCCGTGACAGTTAATTTCCACTACATCCTCACGAGTAAATGTTTTTGGTGCCTTCATCACCGACACCATTACCTCTTCCACTATCTTTTCAGTTTTAGGATCAATTAAATGGCCGTAATGAATTGTATGAGTTGGTTGGTCTTGTAATTTTTTATTATTTGGTGATTTAAATATTTTATCCGCTACTTGTATTGCATGATCTCCACTTAAACGAACGATGGCGATTGCTCCTTCCCCCATCGGTGTGGATATCGCAGCAATTGTATCTGTTTCCATTCATTTCACTCCTTTTATTATCCACATGTGGATAACTTACCGAACTTTCTCACTAACAAAATAGATTAACACAAATTATTACAAATCGAAAGTATAGAACTTTTCCACATGTGGATATTTCTGAATTTATCTCAAAATGCTAATCGAGTAGGAGGGAGCGATTAACTCCCGTCCTCTCACACCACCGTAGTATACGGCGGTTCAATTAAGATCATTGACGCAAGTCTTTATAACTTCCGTGAATAGCTGTTCTCTTTATGCCAGTGGTCACTCCACCCTCCAAGAGGTCTCCCACGGGATTCACCGCTTCCTTCCTCAAGTGAGGTACTACGTTTTCTGTGTTCATCATGACTCACTGAATGCCAAGGGCTATTCTCTCTTAATTGTTCGGTCCTTCTTAGTAGTTCTAAACCAACTAATACTATGACCTTTGCTGACTTCTGACGGTTCAGCTACTTATCACTAAGTAGGTTATGAAGCGTACTTCACATATCCGCCAGACCTCCCCGGGTAAGAATGTAATCTTTCCTTCCATCTATCTGCTTCATTTACTCTGTACCACCTTTGGCAGAAAGGACTTTGTTTTGTTTAGCAAACTCATCCAATGATACCTAGCCTTATATGAAGTTCGTGTTCCTCAGACCGGAAGTTTGCCGCTCGCTTCCTTCAGATTCCGCGTCACCACGGACACCCTTGCGTTAAGCTAACTGTTACTTCTGCCTTCACAGTTCGGGACTTACACCCTATAGATTACACCCATGCCAGGCGCACTAAAAAAACGATCTATCTTTTCGATAGATCGTTTTCATTTTACTTAACCGGTTCAATTACTAAATGACGATTAGGTTCTACACCTTCTGAATATGTTTCAACATCCAATCGATTTGCTAATGCATTATGAATAATTTTTCTTTCATATGATGGCATTGGTTCCAATGCAACTTTTTTTCCTGTCCGTATCGCTTTATCTGCCATTCTCTCTGCCAATTGCTCCAACGCTAGTTGGCGACGCTCACGATAATTTTCAACATCCAACCTAACTGTGACAAACGATTTTGCAGTTTTATTTACAACTAGTTGAGTTAATTGTTGCAACGCATTTAAATTTGCACCACGTTTTCCAATAATCAATGCTGCTTTTTCGCTCTCTAATTTGAAAAGAATCGTTTTTCCTTCTTTTTCCGTTTCAATTTTTAAGTCATGAATATCCATCGCTTTTGCAATGTTTGTTAAGTATTGTACAGCACTTTCAATTGGATCTGGTTGTTCTTCTTCTTGAACTTCTTCATCGTTTGATTGTTCTGATTGTGGTTCTATACTTGCCTTTACCTCTTCAGGTGTCCCATCTTCTGCTAACTTTTCTTGCCCTTTTTCCTTTTCTTCTGTTACTTCTTCAATAATCGTTACTCGAACTTCCGCAGGGCGAGCACCAAATCCTAAAAAACCTTTTTTTGCTTCTTGCAGAACTTCAATTTCCACTTGTTTGCGTGATACGCCAAGCTTTTGTAACGCTAAAGCAATTGCTTCTTCCTTCGTTGCGCCTGTTTGCGTAATTTGCTTCACTTTTTCGCTCCTCCAGTTGTCGCAGGTTTTTCAGTTTCATTCTTTTGCCAAGGTTTCTTATATATAAATAGATTTTGAATTACCGAAATAATATTTCCGACTACCCAATATAATGATAAGGCTGCCGGTAAAACCATCCCAAATCCTATAATCATAAGAGGCATAATATACATCATCATTTTCATTTGAGGGTTGTCCATCGCTGGGCCTGTCATTAATACAATATATTGAATTAAACCAGCTACAATTGCAAGAATTATACTAGGTTCCGCCAATGGGAAGATTAGAAATGTTCCAAGCTCAAATTCTGACGTAACATTCATGCGGCTAATCGCATGATATAGTCCAATGATAATTGGCATTTGAATTAAAGCAGGTAAACATCCCATCATCGGGTTAACACCAGTAGATTGCATTAAAGCCATTAATTCTTGTTGATATTTTTGCTGTGTTACTGCATCTTTAGAACTATATTTTTGTTGAAGTTCCTTTATTTTTGGTTGAATTTCTTGCATTTTCTTTGAGCTTTGTACTTGTTTAATTGTTAGTGGAAGTATTGCCAATCTTATGATAATTGTTACCGCGATTATACCTAATCCATACGATCCTAATAAATCAGCAAAGAATTTTGTAATGGAAACGATTGGCCAAACAATAAATTGATTCCAAAACCCTTCACTTTCAGCAGAAATCGGTTGATTATATTCAGTACATCCGCTAAGAAGAATAACTGCTGAAGCTAAGGTCAGTATAATCCCAAATTTTTTTTTCAACTCTGTTCCTCCTAAAGTTCTACAGTTCTTCGAATTCATTTTTTAGCTATTTTACCATGTTTTGATATAGATACTCTACCTCGAGTTTCATTTCAATTTACTTTTATTTTTTAAAATTGATGACGCTTACATTCAAACAATCAAGAGTTCTTTTTTCGTTTAATAACTTTTGCAATTTTCAGCACATGCTCTAAACTTTTTTTCGTTTCATGATAATTTAAGTTGGCCGCCGATACTCTGGCGATAATAACATAATCCATATCTTGTCTAAGCTCTTCTTTTATTTCAAAAAATACTTGTCGAATATAACGTTTCACTTGATTCCTAATCACAGCATTTCCTATTTTTTTCCCTATGGATAGCCCAATTCGAAATTCCTTTTGTCCTTCTTTAGGCAAACAATAAACGACAAACTGGCGATTAGCGTAAGATTTTCCTTCATTAAACACCTGTTGAAATTCTTTGTTTTTCTTAATTCTTTGGCGCTTCCTCACTCGATCAATCACCCGCTTTTTCCTTAAATTGCAACGAGAAAAAAAAGACCACTGAAAATTCAGTGGACTTATGCTGATAACACTTTTCTTCCTTTACGACGACGTGCAGCTAATACTTTACGTCCATTTTTTGTGCTCATACGTTTGCGGAATCCGTGTACTTTGCTGTGTTTTCTTTTTGATGGTTGATATGTGCGTTTCATCTATATTTACACCTCCAAAGTGATTATTCAGTATCTAATCAAACATATAGACCTGAATATTATATAAAAAGACCCTTCTTATTGTCAAATGACTCTTTGATTACAAGTTTAGGAATGCTGCTCTTATTATTCAAAATTTTTTAAAAATATCCACAGTGAAATTGTAGATATTCACAAATATTGTGGATAATATTTTTTAAAATTTTTTTATCCACAACTGTTATCGACATCTTTTTCACAAACCCAACCCCTGTGGAAAAACATATTGTGAATGAAAATGAACATTGTGGATAAGTTTATCAAGCTATTGAAACAACGATGTTTTTTTGATAGGATAATTGTGCTTTAATTTGTGGAAAACAATTTTGGGAAATATTTTATCCACAGTTGTTAATAACTTGTGGATAAAATAAATCACAACCTATGGAAAAAAGTTATCCACAGGTTGTGATTTTGTGTTTTAATAAAATTGGAGAATTGTTTTTGAATGGAATTATTCAAATTAAAATATGAAGTAAAGGAGTCACAGGCTTGGAACATTTAGATGAGTTATGGAACAAAGTCCTGGCCCGAGTCGAACAACAAATTTCAAAACCAAGCTTTGAGACGTGGTTAAAATCTACAAAATTGCTCTCATACAAAGGAACAAACGTAACCATTGCTGCGCCAAACTCGTTTGCACGAGAATGGCTGGAAAACCACTATGTACATCTAATTGCAGGGATCTTATCTGAATTAACTGGAGAAGATTTGTATATTAAATTTGTTGTACAAAAGGACCAGGACAACGAAGATTTTGATATTCCGGCGCCGGTTATTCAAACAAAAACAGCTGAGCCTTCTGAAGGCCCTCATAGCATGCTTAATCCAAAATACACTTTTGATACGTTTGTTATTGGCTCGGGAAACCGTTTTGCTCATGCTGCTTCCCTTGCAGTTGCGGAAGCACCGGCAAAAGCTTATAACCCTTTCTTTATTTATGGAGGAGTAGGATTAGGGAAAACCCATTTAATGCATGCAATTGGACACTACGTACTTGAACATAATCCAAATGCAAAAGTAGTTTACTTGTCTTCTGAAAAATTCACGAATGAATTTATTAATTCTATCCGAGATAATAAGGCGGAAGAATTCAGAAATAAATATCGCAACGTGGACGTTTTGTTAATTGATGATATTCAATTTTTAGCTGGAAAAGAATCAACGCAAGAAGAATTTTTCCACACTTTTAATACTTTGCACACTGAATCAAAACAAATTGTTATTTCAAGTGACCGTCCGCCAAAAGAAATTCCAACATTAGAAGATCGATTACGATCTCGATTTGAATGGGGATTAATTACAGATATTACCCCACCTGATTTAGAAACGCGAATCGCTATCTTGCGTAAAAAAGCGAAAGCTGATGGACTAGATATACCTAATGAAGTAATGCACTATATTGCTAATCAAATTGACACAAACATTCGTGAATTAGAGGGAGCGCTAATTCGCGTTGTCGCGTATTCATCATTAGTAAATCAAGACATTACGGTAGAACTAGCACAAGAAGCTTTAAAAGATATTATGCCTAATTCCAAACCGAAATCCGTGACAATTCAGGATATTCAAAAAGTAGTAGGGGAACATTATAACATTCGATTGGAAGACTTCAGTTCAAAAAAGCGAACAAAATCTATAGCCTTTCCTCGTCAAGTAGCGATGTATTTATCGAGAGAACTTACGGATTTTTCTTTGCCAAAAATCGGGGAAGAATTTGGTGGGAGAGACCATACAACGGTCATTCATGCCCATGAAAAGATTGAAAAAATGTTAAAGGAAGATAAACAATTACAGGAAGAAATAAAACAGATTCGAAGCATGCTTGGAAAATAAGATTGTGGATAACTTACTTTTTCTTTAACAGGGATATACACAAAATATCAACATGTGGATATGTTGTTTTTTATAGTTAAAACTATACTTATCCACAAATCCACAACCACTAATACTATTTCTATTAATTATTTTAAAAAATAATAATTTAATAAGTGAGGTATGACGATGAAATTTGAAATAATGAGAGATCGGTTGTTGGATGGACTAAATGATGTAACAAAAGCGATTAGTTCGAAAACAACAATCCCAATCTTAACAGGAATCAAAATTGACGTAACAGATAATGGAGTATTACTTACAGGATCTGATGCGGATATAACAATTCAAACGTTCATTCCTGCTGAAGAAGATGGCAATCAAATTATTAATATTGTTGAAACAGGGTCCATCGTTTTACAAGCTCGAATGTTTAATGAAATTGTAAGAAAACTGCCTACAAATGATGTTGAAATTGAAGTGAAAAATGAATTACAAACTCATATTCGTTCTGGTAAAACAGAATTCCATTTAATCGGTTCAGACGCATCTGAATATCCGTTATTGCCAGAAATCTCTACTGAAAATCGATTTGATATCCCTGCTGATTTATTAAAATCGGTTATTCGCGAAACGGTGTTTGCTGTTGCTGCTAGTGAAAGCAGACCTGTACTAACAGGAGTTAACTGGAATATAGAAAATGATGAACTAATTTGCGTTGCAACTGATAGCCACCGATTAGCAAGAAGAAAAGTAAAATTAGAAAATCTACCAAATGGCATTGAATCTGTTGTTATTCCTGGAAAAAGCCTGAACGAACTAAATAAAATTTTGGGTGAAACAAGCAATCCTGTTGAAATAACGATGTCCAATCAACAAATTTTATTCAAAACAGATCATGTTTTATTTTTCTCACGTTTGCTAGAAGGGAACTATCCGGATACATCTCGTTTAATTCCTAATGAGTTTAAAACAAACATTAAGCTGGATGGAAAAACATTTTTACAAGCAATTGATCGTGCATCATTAGTTGCTAGAGAAGACCGAAATAATGTTGTACGATTTGAAACATTAGAAGATGACGCTGTGAAAATATCGTCCAATTCCCCAGAAATCGGAAAAGTAGAAGAACAAATTCCAGTTGAATCGATTGAAGGAGAGAAATTGGTCATTTCCTTCAGTGCAAAATACATGATGGAAGCGTTAAAAGCAATCGATGGACAAGAAGTAATTATTCAATTTACAGGTGCAATGCGTCCATTTATCTTACGATCAGTGCATGATGATTCCATCCTTCAATTGATTTTACCTGTAAGAACATACTAAATAGATTGAAAAAGTGTAGATTAAGTCGAAATGTAGGCTTGTCTACACTTTTTTGCTTAAAAAGATGGATTCCATTATAAAAACTGGACTAACTAATTTAGAAAAGTGGGCACTAGGTTTATAGATTCTTGAGAAAATGATATGTTTTTTATTTTTTTTTATGATAAAAAATGTGAATAATATCGTGTTGAATTTTTAATAACATTCGTTTTTTAATCAAATTATAAAGACGCTAGAAAATGCTAAAAAGGGTTTGAATTATATGTTTTTCGTCAAAAATTATGTTAGGCTTCTAGTGCTTTTCTAGCTTATTAGCGATAATTAAGGTAAGATTAAATGATAGATGTTTCGCTAAACGGAGGCTGAATTTGTTTGAATGAAATAGTAATTGATACTGAATTTATCACCCTAGGACAAGTACTGAAAGTTACGAATGCTATTAGTTCTGGTGGTATGGCAAAATGGTTTCTAGAAGAAACGGATGTTTATGTGAACGGCGAAATAGAGAAACGCCGAGGCAAAAAATTAAGGAATGGTGACGTTGTTAATATACCTGGTATTGGAAGATATGTAATTGTAAACAAGAACGGAGAAAAGGAATGATTATTGAGCGTTTACAACTTACCAATTACCGTAATTATGAATCTCTCAACTTAGAATTTTCTCCACAAATTAATGTCTTGATTGGAGAAAATGCTCAAGGAAAAACAAATATATTAGAATCTATTTATGTATTAGCTATGGCTAAGTCCCATAGAACGAGTAATGATAAAGAATTAATACGTTGGGAAACAGACTATGGTAAAATAAAAGGTGAAATCAAAAACCGATACGGTAAAATCCCTTTAGAATTGTTAGTTACTAAGAAAGGTAAAAAAGGGAAAGTTAACCATATTGAACAATTAAAACTGACTAATTATATAGGGCAAATTAACGTCGTGATGTTTGCGCCAGAGGACTTAAACATAGTGAAAGGAAATCCTCAAGTGCGCAGACGTTTTATTGATATGGAAATTGGGCAAATCTCTCCCGTTTATTTACATGAATTATTGAATTTTCAAAAGCTTTTAAAACAACGAAATCAGTTGTTGAAAAATTATCAGGGGAAACCGAAAATCGATGAAGTACTGTTTGACATTTACACTGAACAATATATTCAATCCGCAGTACAAATTATTCGTAAACGATTTGAATTTGTTGATTTATTACAAGAATGGGCAGAAAAAATCCATTCCGGCATATCCCAAGGAATTGAAAAGTTAAAGATTAAATATCTCACAACAAAAGGGATTGAAAAAGATTGGACTGCTAATGAAATAGCTACATACTTAGCAGAAAAATTTACTCAAGTGAAAGAGAAAGAAATGGAAAGGGGACTTACTTTAATTGGACCTCATCGTGATGACTTGCAATTTTTCGTAAACGATTACGATGTTCAAACATATGGTTCGCAAGGACAACAAAGGACAACAGCCCTTTCATTGAAGTTAGCAGAAATTGAATTAATAAAACAAGAAACGGGAGAAGCCCCTATTCTTCTATTAGATGATGTGTTGTCTGAATTGGATGATTTCCGTCAATCTCATTTGCTGAATACGATTCAAGAAGAGGTACAGACATTTGTAACAACTACGAGTGTTGATGGAATTCACCACGAGACGATACAACATGCGAAATTGTTTCACGTGAAACAAGGGAAAGTGGAGATTTGATTAGCGTTTATTTTTTCGCATTTTAAAATAAGAATTTCAAATAATGCATACAAGGGTATGAAAGAGTAGGTGAACGTGGTGGCTTTAGAGGAAAGTAAAGTTCAGGGAAACTATGATGCTGACCAAATACAAGTTTTAGAAGGATTAGAAGCTGTCCGCAAACGTCCAGGAATGTATATTGGAACAACAACTTCAAAAGGTTTGCACCATTTAGTATGGGAAATTGTAGACAACAGTATTGATGAAGCGTTAGCTGGCTATTGTAATAAAATTAATATAACGATTGAAAAAGATAATTGGATTCGAGTAGAAGATAATGGTCGCGGAATACCAGTAAGCACACATGAAAAAATGGGTATACCTGCTGTTGAAGTCATTATGACTGTGCTCCATGCCGGTGGAAAGTTTGGTAGCGGAGGATATAAAGTTTCAGGTGGTTTACATGGTGTTGGAGCTTCTGTTGTAAACGCGTTGTCTTTAGAAACAGAAGTTTATGTGAAACGTGATGGTCATATTTATTACATTAAGTTTTCCCGTGGAAAAACTGTAGAGCCGTTAAAAATTATTGGGGATACTGACGAAACTGGAACAACTACTCGCTTTAAAGCGGATCCAGAAATTTTCCGAGAAACTACTGTGTATGATTATGAAACGCTAGCAACCCGCATTCGTGAATTGGCGTATCTAAATCGCGGCATCATCCTTACTTTAACGGATGAGCGTGGAGATGAGGTCCGTTCTGATTTTTATCATTATGAAGGCGGAATTAGAGAATATGTTGAACATTTAAATGAATCCAAGGAACCGATTCATGAACCGATTGATATTGCGGGTGAAAAAGATGGAATTTCATTAGAAATTGCACTGCAATATAATTCGGGATATTCAACTGATATATATTCATTTGCTAATAATATCAACACATATGAAGGTGGTACCCACGAATCAGGATTTAAAACAGCCTTGACACGTGTCATAAATGAATATGCACGAAAAAACGGCTTGTTAAAAGATAATGATGCAAACTTAACAGGAGAAGATGTCCGAGAAGGATTAACTGCGATTATATCTGTTAAACACCCTAATCCTCAATTTGAGGGTCAGACAAAAACAAAATTAGGAAATTCTGAAGTAAGCACAATTACAAATCAAATCTTCTCGGAAACTTTTGAACGTTACTTATTAGAAAATCCATCGGTAGCTAGAAAAATTGTTGAAAAGGGAATTATGGCTGCTCGAGCTCGAATTGCAGCCAAAAAGGCACGTGAATTCACGAGAAGAAAATCAGCGTTGGAAATTTCAAACTTACCGGGTAAACTTGCAGACTGTACTTCAACAAACCCAGCAGAATCAGAAATTTTCATCGTCGAGGGGGATTCAGCAGGCGGATCTGCGAAATCTGGCCGAGATCGATATTTCCAAGCTATTCTTCCTTTGCGCGGAAAAATTTTAAACGTTGAAAAAGCCAATTTAAACCGCATTTTATCCAATGCAGAAATTCGTGCGATGATTACTGCATTTGGTACGGGTATTGGTGATGAGTTTGATTTAGAAAAAGCACGATATCATAAAATCATTATCATGACCGATGCCGATGTCGATGGAGCGCATATTCGTATTTTATTGCTAACGTTCTTCTTCCGCTTCATGCGTCCGCTTATTGAAGCAGGATATGTATATGCTGCTCAACCACCTCTATATCAAGTGAAACAAGGAAAATATGTTGAATATTGTTATTCAGATGAAGAACTTCAAGAAATATTAAATCGCCTTCCAGACAATCCAAAACCTACAATTCAACGATATAAAGGTTTAGGAGAAATGAATGCAGATCAGTTATGGGAAACTACGATGGATCCTGAAAGACGTACGTTGCTTCAAATTCAATTGGATGATGCTATTAAAGCAGACCAAATTTTTAGACAGTTAATGGGCGATGAGGTTGAGCCTCGTAGACAATTTATTGAAGAAAATGCCGTCTATGTTGAAAACTTAGACATTTAATTTTTGTGAAGGGAGGTTATTATCTTTGGCTGAGAATATACATTCTGAAATCAAACAAGTAAAGATTAGTGAAGAAGTTCAATCATCTTTTTTAAGTTATGCAATGAGCGTAATTGTTTCTCGCGCGTTACCAGACGTACGAGATGGTTTAAAACCAGTTCAACGCCGTATTTTATATGGCATGCATGAACTGGGGAATCATTCAGATAAACCGTATAAAAAGAGCGCTCGTATCGTTGGTGACGTCATGGGGAAATATCACCCGCATGGTGACTCATCCATCTATGATGCAATGGTGCGTATGGCTCAAGATTTTAGTTATCGTTACGTGTTAGTGGATGGTCACGGTAACTTTGGTTCCATTGATGGAGACGGCGCAGCTGCCATGCGTTATACAGAATCTCGCATGTCTAAAATTGCTATGGAAATGTTGCGAGATATCAATAAGGATACGATTGATTACGATCCAAACTATGATGGCACAGAAAAGGAACCTAAAGTATTACCATCTCGCTTCCCAAATTTACTTGTAAATGGTGCATCAGGAATTGCAGTGGGAATGGCTACGAATATACCGCCTCATCAATTAGGAGAAACAATTGATGCTGTCGTTGCGGTAGCTGAAAATCCTGAAATTACGACAGAAGAATTGATGGAAATTATTCCAGGGCCAGATTTCCCAACAGGTGGAATTATTTTGGGACGAAGCGGAATTCGTAGAGCTTATGAAACTGGTCGGGGTACAATTGTTGTCCGTGCAAAAGTCGAAATTGAAACGAGCTCAACTGGTAAAGAAACAATCATCGTCACAGAAATCCCTTACCAAGTGAACAAAGCGAAATTAATTGAAAAAATTGCTGAGCTGGTTCGAGACAAAAAAATTGAAGGAATTTCGAATCTTCGTGATGAATCTGACCGCCGTGGAATGCGGATTGTCATTGAAATCAGAAAAGACGCTAATGCAAATGTTGTGCTAAATAATTTATATAAACAGACAGCAATGCAAATGAATTTTAGCGTGAATATGCTTGCACTAGTAAATGGACAACCGAAAGTATTAAGCTTAAAAGAAGTACTTTATCAATATTTACAACATCAAAAAGAAGTTATTACACGCCGCACACAATTTGAACTTCGAAAAGCGGAAGATCGAGCTCATATTTTAGAAGGTTTGCGCATTGCTCTAGATCATATCGATGAAATCATCAATATCATTCGTTCTTCCCGCACTGGTGAAGAAGCAAAACCAATTTTAATGGAACGTTTCAACTTAACCGACAAACAAGCACAAGCGATACTAGATATGCGTCTTGTTCGCTTAAGCGGACTTGAAAGAGAAAAAATTGAAAATGAATACCAAGAATTACAAAAATTAATTGGCGAGTTAAGAGCGATTTTAGCGGATGAGGCAAAGATAGTAGATATTATTAAAAGAGAATTGCTAGAAATAAAAGAAAAATATAATGATGAACGCCGGACTGAAATAGCTCCTGGTGGCCCTGAGATGATTGAAGATGAAGATTTAATCCCAAGGGAAGATTCTGTTGTTACACTAACTCATAGAGGTTATATAAAAAGACTTGCATCCAGCACGTATCGCAGTCAAAAACGTGGTGGTCGTGGAGTTCAAGGAATGAATACTCATGAAGATGATTTCGTTGAACATTTATTGTTTACATCTACTCACGACGTCATTTTATTCTTTACTTCTAAAGGAAAAGTATACAGAGCAAAAGGTTATGAAATCCCTGAATTTGGTCGCACGGCAAAAGGTTTACCGATTGTAAACTTATTAAACCTTGATAAAGAAGAGAAAGTAACAGCGATGATTCGAGTAAAAGAGTATGACGAAAATGCCTTCTTCGTCTTTACAACAAAAATGGGGATTGCGAAACGTACATCTTTATCACAATTTGCCAATATCCGAAATAACGGCTTAATTGCTATTCATTTACATGAAGACGATGAATTGATTTCTGTTCGATTAACAGATGGTTCTAAACATGTCGTTATCGGCACAAGAAATGGCATGTTAATTCGCTTTGAGGAACAGGATATTCGTGAAATGGGCCGCACAGCAGCTGGTGTGCGCGGTATAAAACTTCGCGACGGTGACTGGGTAGTTGGTATGGAAATTGTAGAACCTAGTCAAGATATTTTAGTCGTGACAGAGAAAGGTTATGGGAAACGAACTTCTGAGTCAGAATACCGTTTACAAAATCGCGGTGGAGTTGGAATAAAAACGATTCATATCACCGAGAAAAACGGTCCAATGTGTGCGGTGAAAACGGTAGATGGTACAGAGGATATCATGTTAATCACGAATAATGGTATTTTAATTCGCATGGATGTAAATGATATTTCTTGCATTGGACGAAATACTCAAGGCGTTCGCTTAATTCGATTAGCAGAAGATGAGCACGTTGCGACGGTAGCAAGAGTGAAAAAAGAAGATAATTCTGATGATTATGATTCAACTACAGAAGTAGAAAACGAAGTTAAAGATGAAGAAAAAGAAACTTCAAATGAAGTAGAAAACAAAGATTTAGATGAATAATCTTAATTTCGAAAGGGGGCGTCTGAAAAGTCATTTCAAGACGCCCCCCTTTGGTGCCCCCCTTTGGTGCGCCCGGCATGTACATGAACTATAGGGTGTAAGTCCCGAACCCCGAAGACAGAAGTAGAGGTTAGCCAAGAGCAAGGGTGTCCGTGGTGACGCGGAATCTGAAGGAAGCTGGAGGCAAAACACCGGTCCGAGGAACACGAACCTCATATAAGGCTAGGTATGATTGAGTGAGTTTGCCAAACAAAACAAAGCTCTTTCTGTCGAAGGTCATATCGAGTAGATGAGGCGGATAGATGGTGTGAAAGTGCATGTACTTACCCGGGGAGGTCTGGCGGATAGGTGAAGTACGCTTCATAACCTACTTAGTGATAAGTAGCTGAACCGTCAGAAGTCAGCAGAGGTCATAGTATTAGTTGGTCTAGAACAACTAAGAAGGACCGAACAATTAAGAGAGAATAGCCTTATTAGTTGGTCTAGAACAACTAAGAAGGACCGAACAATTAAGAGAGAATAGCCCTTGGCATTCAGTGAGTCATGATGAACACAGAAAACGTAGTACCTCACTTGAGGAAGGAAGCGGTGAATCCCGTGGGAGACCTCTTGGAGGGTGGAGTGACCACTGGCATAAAGAGAACAGCTATTCACGGAAGTTATAAAGACTTGCGTCAATCATCTTAATTGAACCGCCGTATACGGAACCGTACGTACGGTGGTGTGAGAGGACGGGAGTTAATCGCTCCCTCCTACTCGATCGGCTGTCGCTAAAGCTTTCGCCGCAGATAAATTGCGGCTGTCGCACAAGCTTAGCCGAAGATAAATTGCGATGAGGAGGCGTGTTTGTTGTGACACCCCAGGAGCAAAGTTTTTAAGAGAAGTTTACTATAAGAAGTAAGGCTGTTCAGAAAGTGTTCGACTTTCAGGACAGCCACTTTTTTCTTTTTAGAAAAGTACTAAAATATTGAC
>NZ_JBBOQR010000001.1:1600000-1967500 GCF_038004145.1 Ureibacillus sp. FSL K6-2830
GGGACGCAGGAGGATAGGGAATGCACGCCGTTGGTCGAGCGTGTCCAAGCAGCAAGGCGTGGAAGTAGGCAAATCCGCTTCCTAATACGCCGAGCTGTGATGGGGAGCGCGTTATGCGCGAAGTTCCTGATTTCACACTGCCAAGAAAAGCCTCTAGCGAGGCGGGAGGTGCCCGTACCGCAAACCGACACAGGTAGTCGAGGAGAGAATCCTAAGGTGAGCGAGAGAACTCTCGTTAAGGAACTCGGCAAAATGACCCCGTAACTTCGGGAGAAGGGGTGCTCATTGGGGTGCAAGCCCTGATGAGCCGCAGTGAATAGGCCCAGGCGACTGTTTAGCAAAAACACAGGTCTCTGCAAAACCGTAAGGTGAAGTATAGGGGCTGACGCCTGCCCGGTGCTGGAAGGTTAAGAGGAGGAGTTAGCGCAAGCGAAGCTCCGAATTGAAGCCCCAGTAAACGGCGGCCGTAACTATAACGGTCCTAAGGTAGCGAAATTCCTTGTCGGGTAAGTTCCGACCCGCACGAAAGGCGTAACGATCTGGGCACTGTCTCAACGAGAGACTCGGTGAAATTATAGTACCTGTGAAGATGCAGGTTACCCGCGACAGGACGGAAAGACCCCGTGGAGCTTTACTGTAACCTGATATTGAATTTCGGTGCAACTTGTACAGGATAGGTAGGAGCCGTAGAAGGGGGAGCGCCAGCTTCCCTGGAGGCGCCCTTGGGATACTACCCTGGTTGTACTGAAATTCTAACCCGCAAGCCTGATCGGCTTGGGAGACAGTGTCAGGTGGACAGTTTGACTGGGGCGGTCGCCTCCTAAAAGGTAACGGAGGCGCCCAAAGGTTCCCTCAGAATGGTTGGAAATCATTCGCAGAGTGTAAAGGCATAAGGGAGCTTGACTGCGAGACCTACAAGTCGAGCAGGGTCGAAAGACGGGCTTAGTGATCCGGTGGTTCCGCATGGAAGGGCCATCGCTCAACGGATAAAAGCTACCCCGGGGATAACAGGCTTATCTCCCCCAAGAGTCCACATCGACGGGGAGGTTTGGCACCTCGATGTCGGCTCATCGCATCCTGGGGCTGTAGTCGGTCCCAAGGGTTGGGCTGTTCGCCCATTAAAGCGGTACGCGAGCTGGGTTCAGAACGTCGTGAGACAGTTCGGTCCCTATCCGTCGTGGGCGTAGGAAATTTGAGAGGAGCTGTCCTTAGTACGAGAGGACCGGGATGGACACACCGCTGGTGTACCAGTTGTCTTGCCAAAGGCACCGCTGGGTAGCTATGTGTGGACGGGATAAGTGCTGAAAGCATCTAAGCATGAAGCCCCCCTCAAGATGAGATTTCCCATTGCATAAGCAAGTAAGATCCCTCAAAGACGATGAGGTAGATAGGTCCGAGGTGGAAGCACGGTGACGTGTGGAGCTGACGGATACTAATCGATCGAGGACTTAACCAATCATTTTCAATGTCGTTATCCAGTTTTGAGAGAACAACCTCTCATATAGTGAAGTGACGATGGCGAAGAGGTCACACCCGTTCCCATACCGAACACGGAAGTTAAGCTCTTCAGCGCCGATGGTAGTAAGGGGCTTCCCCTTGTGAGAGTAGGACGTCGCTTCGCAAAAAGGCACCACAACAGTGGTGCTTTTTTTATTGCAAAAATTGAAGCCCCTTACTACCAAGGACTGAAAGTCCGATCGGCGCGATAGAGAAGTGGCATTTAAAACGTAAGCAAAACAATTATTTGGAGGAGACGAGAAGCACGGGGACCAAGAAGTTCAAGGAAGCGAGGCGGCCCGGAGCGGAGCGTACTATGTACGTGAGCACCGGACTGCCGAAGCTGACGCAGAAATTCGCCGGTCAACGTGCTTCGGAGTTAGCGCCGATGGTAGTTAAGGGGTCCCCTTGTGAGAGATAGACGAGCGCTTCGCAAAAAGGCACCACAACAGTGGTGTCTTTTTTATTGGTGCGCCCGGCATGTACATGAACTATAGGGTGTAAGTCCCGAACCCCGAAGACAGAAGTAGAGGTTAGCCAAGAGCAAGGGTGTCCGTGGTGACGCGGAATCTGAAGGAAGCTGGAGGCAAAACACCGGTCCGAGGAACACGAACCTCATATAAGGCTAGGTATGATTGAGTGAGTTTGCCAAACAAAACAAAGCTCTTTCTGTCGAAGGTCATATCGAGTAGATGAGGCGGATAGATGGTGTGAAAGTGCATGTACTTACCCGGGGAGGTCTGGCGGATAGGTGAAGTACGCTTCATAACCTACTTAGTGATAAGTAGCTGAACCGTCAGAAGTCAGCAGAGGTCATAGTATTAGTTGGTCTAGAACAACTAAGAAGGACCGAACAATTAAGAGAGAATAGCCCTTGGCATTCAGTGAGTCATGATGAACACAGAAAACGTAGTACCTCACTTGAGGAAGGAAGCGGTGAATCCCGTGGGAGACCTCTTGGAGGGTGGAGTGACCACTGGCATAAAGAGAACAGCTATTCACGGAAGTTATAAAGACTTGCGTCAATCATCTTAATTGAACCGCCGTATACGGAACCGTACGTACGGTGGTGTGAGAGGACGGGAGTTAATCGCTCCCTCCTACTCGATCAAAAATTGAAGCCCCTTACTACCAAGGACTGAAAGTCCGATCGGCGCGAACAGGATGTTGTTTTTCAATATGCCACTGCAAAATATTCAATTCGTAAAACCCAACGGTATAAAAAATGAAGTCAAATATGACTGATTATCAAGCAATTCGATGCCATTTATTAATTGAATGATGAAGTTAGTCGTAATCCCCTTCATGATATATATAGTTGGGTTGCATCTTTTAATTAGTTAATAGCCATTTTTAATGTTGGAAGATATCAAATTTCATAATTGCATGTAAAAAGAGCAAAATAAATCTAGTTTAGCATTACATATCTAAATTAAAATAGTGTAACACAAAATGACAATTTTCAATAGTCCGAATACTTTTTCTATTTGTTAGATTCTTGACACTAGGAAAACATGTTGTTAATCTTACTATTAATATTCGTTTTGTACTTAGGAGGAATAATCGAAATGTGGGAGACGAAATTTACAAAAGAAGGATTAACATTCGACGATGTATTATTAATACCAGCGCATTCAGCAGTATTACCAAAAGAAGTAGATTTATCAGTACAACTTACACCAAAAATCAAATTAAATATTCCTATTATTAGTGCTGGAATGGATACAGTAACTGAATCTAGAATGGCGATTGCAATGGCACGTCAAGGTGGAATCGGGATTATTCATAAAAACATGTCCATTGAAGAACAAGTAGAAGAAGTAGAAAAAGTAAAACGATCTGAAAATGGTGTCATTACGAATCCTTTCTTTTTAACACCAAGTCATCAAGTGTTTGATGCTGAACATTTAATGGGTAAATATCGCATTTCGGGTGTTCCAATTGTAAATAATGAAGAAGAACAAAAATTAGTGGGAATTATTACGAATCGAGATTTACGTTTCATTTCCGATTATTCATTGAAAATTGAAGAAGTAATGACAAAAGAAGATTTAATAACAGCTCCTGTAGGAACGACATTAGAAGAAGCTGGGAAAATATTACAAAAGTATAAAATTGAGAAACTTCCAATCGTAGATAATGAAGGAAAATTAACAGGTTTAATTACAATTAAAGACATCGAAAAAGTAATAGAATTCCCAAATGCAGCAAAAGACAGCATTGGTCGACTTGTAGTAGGTGCTGCTGTTGGGGTTTCAAAAGATACAAGTGCCCGTGTAAAAAAATTAGTTGAAGCGCAAGTAGATGTTATTGTTATTGATACAGCTCATGGCCATTCTCAAGGCGTAATTGATACAGTTAAAGAAATTCGAAATGAATATCCAGATTTAGAGATTATTGCAGGAAATGTTGCGACAGCTGAAGCAGCGCGTGCATTGTTTGAAGCTGGAGCAGATGTAGTAAAAGTAGGTATTGGCCCTGGATCCATTTGTACGACTCGTGTTGTAGCAGGAGTAGGTGTACCACAAATTACAGCGATTTACGATTGCGCAACAGTTGCTCGTGAATATGGTAAAACAATTATTGCAGATGGTGGCATTAAATATTCTGGTGATATCGTGAAGGCTCTTGCAGCAGGTGGACATGCTGTTATGCTTGGTTCACTTCTTGCAGGAACAACAGAATCACCTGGTGAAACAGAAATTTTCCAAGGACGTCGTTTTAAAGTATATCGTGGAATGGGTTCTCTTGCTGCGATGGAACAAGGGTCAAAAGACCGTTATTTCCAAGAAGATGCGAAAAAATTAGTTCCTGAAGGCATTGAAGGACGTGTACCATACAAAGGGCCTCTTGCTGATACAATCGAACAATTAGTGGGTGGTATCCGTTCAGGAATGGGATATTGCGGAGCTCCTAACTTAGAACATTTACGCGAAAAATCTCAATTCGTCCGCATGACAAATGCAGGTCTTCGTGAATCTCATCCACACAATGTACAAATTACGAAAGAAGCTCCAAACTATTCTCTTCAATAATTTGAAACCTAAACACTCTTCTAACGTCACTGTAGATGTTAGAAGAGTGTTTTTTCTTGTTCGTTACACACATCGAATACTATCTATGGTAAAATGAGCGAAGATGATAATAATGAGTGGAGGTACATTTAAGTGAAAACAGCAAGGAAGACATCAATGATCAGCTTACTCATGATTCCAATTCTGTTAATTAGCATGATTGTTACGACACCCCAAGCCAATGCTGAAACAGATTTAGGATTAAATGTTGGGGCTGCCATTTTAATTGATGCAGATTCAGGGAAAATATTATACGAGCAAAATGCTGACACACCGCTTGGTATTGCGAGTATGTCAAAAATGATGACAGAGTATATTTTATTAGATGCGATTAAAGCTGGTACAGTTAGTTGGGATCAAGAATATCGCGTGACGGAATATACATATAAGTTGTCACAAAATCGTGCATTAAGTAATGTGCCGTTAAGAGCAGATGGAACTTATACGATTCAAGAATTGTATGAGGCAATGGTAATTTACTCTGCAAATGCTGCTACAGTGGCAATCGCTGAAACAGTAGCTGGAACGGAAACAGAGTTTATAAAGCTAATGAATAAAAAAGCGGAAGAATTAGGACTAGAAGGGTATAAATTTGTCAATTCAACAGGATTAAATAATGCTGATTTAATGGGCATGCATCCTGCTGGGACAGGTCCGGAAGATGAAAACGTAATGCCAGCTCGCTCAGTTGCAAAACTTGCCTATCATTTACTGAAAGATTATCCTGAAGTTTTAGAGACTGCTAGCATTCCGAGAAAAACGTTCAGAGAAGGTACAGATGATGCCATTAAGATGGAAAACTGGAACTTCATGTTGCCAGGGTTGGTATATCAATATCAAGGTGTCGATGGATTGAAAACAGGTACAACTAATTTAGCGGGATACTGTTTTACAGGAACTGCTGAACGAAATGGTACACGTTTAATTTCAGTTGTAATGAATGCTGTTGATTCAAACGGTGTTGGTTCATATAAAGCGCGTTTTGATGCAACAGCAAAATTGTTCGATTATGGTTTTAGCCAATTTGCAAAACAAGAAATTATTCCAGCCGACTTTTCTGAAAAAGGAAAAGAATCTATTAAAGTCATTAAAGGAAAAGAAGATAAAGTAAAAATTGCTGTAAAAGAACCTTTATCCATGCTTGTAAAAACATCAGAAAAAGATTTATATCAACCAAAGTTAGTGTTAGATAAAGAGTCCCTTGAAGCGAAAGTTGAAAAAGGGACGGTAGTTGGGAAAGTCGTAATTGAAAGAAAAGAAGGTTCTGATTACGGTTTTATCGATGGTAAAGAAATGGCTGTTGATGTAGTAACAGCAGACGATGTTGAACGAGCAGGATTTATCTCATTATTCTTCCAAGGAATCGGTAATTTCTTCAGTAATCTTTGGGGAGGAATTACTAGTTTTGTAGGCGGGTTATTTTCATAATAATCTGCCCATTGCAAAATAGTTGACGTGTTTTATCTATTAAATATAGATGAATTTTTAGTTAAGGGGGGCTTCTCAAATATCATTTTGAGAAGCCCCTTTTTCGGCAAGGATAGTGGCATCATTTTCTGTAACCCGCATGAGCAAAGCTTTTAAGAAAATATGAATATAAGAATGGAGGTTGTTCAGAAAGTGATCGATTTTCCGGACATCCCCTTCTTACCTCTAGTCAAGTGTTTTTTATTAAATAATTTGGTTAACATAGATTTTATTTTGGAAGGAAGGGGTACCCCTTCCTTCCAAAATAAATTTTCGCATGACAAATAGACCTCACGATTTCCATTTTTTTCGCCAGGTCTTTGTGATATAATCTTACTTACGATTACTGATGCATTGTTGCCTTTTCGTAATCGTATTTCAGATTATGTGTGATAAGGTGATAAGCCGATTTCAAGAACTTATTCACGCATGCTATGGACGCAACTTTATGAGGTTTCCTCTGGGGTTGCGTTTTTAATTTATCATAATAATCTACAATATGATTTTGTGTATTTTTCCGTAGTTGGATCATGGTCTGGATCATGTAAAATAGAATCTTTCTAAGTTTGTTATTTCCTCTTTTATTAATCTTGTCTTTATAAAAGGTATTCCCAGATTGATATCTCATGATATCAATACCGACGTAAGCATTCAGTTGTTTATGGTTTTTGAATCGTCGAATATCTCCTAATTCTCCAATTAAACGAACTGCAGTCGTTTCTCCGATTCCTGGAAATGAAATTAAAATCTGATACTCTTGTTTATCTTTCGATAATTTAACCATCTTTTGGACAAGTTGATCTCTTTTCTCCTTCAAGTCTGCAATCCGTTTGGCATAATCCCGCACTTGTTCACAGCGAATATCATCTTTTGAAATTGCTGGATACGCTTCTTTTGCTGCTTCGATTAAAGCGATCCCTTTTTCTTCAGCACGTGCCAATGATAAGTTTTTTCTTGTGTTGGCTTTTAAACGATTACGAATCACTGTTTTTGAACAAACTAACACATGATCCGGATGAGGGTATAATTGAACGACATTCAAAAATAAAGCAGAACGTTTACTGAATAGCTTTTCTAACTCGGGAAAACTCAATTGTAGAATCGCATGTAAACGACTATATAAATGCGTCATTTCACTACTTAATTCATCATAATATCTCGTCATTGCACGCATTTGTTTATAATAATCCTCTTCTTGATAAGTTTGTTCACGTTCAACTCTAAAGTGAGTTTTCGCAAGTTCATGAGCGTCGCTTTTATCTGTTTTTTGTCTCCTCATTGAAGCCATTTGAATATTCGCTTCGAGTGGGTTAACTCGATAATACATATAACCTTGATCACCTAAGAATCGTTCTAGTGGTTTTGAATATACGCCTGTTGCTTCAAAGACAATATCAGGTGCCTGTCCATCTTTTTGTGTTAAAGTTATAAGGGTTTTGTTTAATTTCTCGAAAGAGTAACGGTTATGGGTTATTTCACCCTCATATTCGCATTGACGATAACGGTCGTAAATGACCATTGTACTTTTCCCCATACTGACATCAAATGCCACTACGTGTTTCATATTTTCTGCCTCTCCTTTTTAGCCAAACATAGAAGTTCTTCACATTGCCTTATCGATTCCATTTTCTTATACACGGTCTCTATGGACCCAACATACTAAACTGATTCAAATAAGGGTGTGAAGTTGGTCTGTTTTTAATACGGACTCTATTTGGTCCCAGGGGCTGTTCGACCTTCCTTCACTTCTACTATAAAAAAATAGTAGCACAAACCTTGGCCTAGGTCTGTACTACTAATGTTAGTATGTTTTCTTTATGTGACTTATTTCGATCATAATGTTGGGTTCCAATTTATTCATTAGGTACGAATATAATCCCGAAGACATGCTTAACATACTTTCAAATTTCTATTAATGACTATTGGTGGATGGATCAGTACTACTAAAAAATATTGCTTGGGAAATAACTGTGGGAAATATATTAGACTGTTATGATAAAAGCTCGCTAATCGTTTATCCTTTAGCGAGCTTTTGTTGTTTATGGATTTTTTTGAATTCCCCAACAACGCATTAATTGATGGATTGCATTTTCAATTTCATTTAAAGGAATACCCCCAAATCCAAGGAGGAAAGTAGGATGTTCGTATTCGATCGGTTTTAATAAATAATTTGTTACAGGAGTTATGGAGATTCCGCAATCATTTGCAAGTTGTTTTAATTGTTCTATACTTTTGTCGATTGGTACAGATAAGAGTACATGCATTCCCGCTTGATCTCCCGTAATTGTTACTTCTGGATAATAAGTAGATAGTGTATGTTTCAATTTATCATGTTTTTTACGATAAATTTTCCTCATACGATTTAAATGTTTAGAAAAATGGCCATCTTTCATAAAATTTGCCAGTATGTGCTGAACAAATCTTGGAACTGTTGCTGAGTAATAGCTAAACATTTCTTTATATTTCATTAATAAATGATGGGGTAATACCATATAAGCAACGCGCAAAGATGGCATCAGCGATTTTGTAAATGTGCTCATATAAATAACTTTATTATTCTGATCTAAGCCATGAAGTGCTGGAATTGGTTTACCGATATAACGGAATTCACTGTCGTAATCATCTTCAATAATATATCGATTGGTATCTTTGCTGGCCCATTTAAGCAGTTGGGCTCTTCTTGTTGCTGAAAGGACAGCCCCTGTTGGGAATTGATGAGAAGGAGTAATATAGACAATATTTGCATTTGTTTTTTCAAGTTCATCCACTATTAAGCCTTCTTCATCAACAGAAATGGGAATGGCATTATTATTTAAATGTATTCTAGGAATAGCTGAATAGCCCGGGTTTTCAAGGGCAAGTATGGAATTGTCTTCAAATAGGCGCAAAATCATCGGAAGAAGATGCTCAGTTCCGGATCCTATGACGATTTGTTCAGGTTCGCAATAAATGCCCCTGGATTGAAATAAATAATTGGCAATTTCATTCCGTAATTCTATTTCTCCTTGAGGTTCGCCCATTTGCAGCAATTCTTTTGAGCTGATATCAAAAATATCCTTTACATACGTTCTCCATAAAGCAAAAGGAAAAGAATCTTCATCGACTTTACCAGGATGAAAATCATATTGATATTGTTTTTGTTCTTTTTGAGGAATCTCTATATTTGTTTCTTGAATTTTTTCCACATATGGCAGTTCATCAATTTCCTCCACAAAGTATCCTACACGCGGAACGGAAGTAATATATCCTTCAGCTAATAATTGAGAATAGGCGATTTCAATAGTTGTTTGGCTAATATTTAAAAACTCCGCCAATTTCCTCTTAGAAGGCAGTTTTGTTCCCACTTCAATTTGTTTCTGAATAATCGCATTTTTTATTCCGTTATAAAGTTGTTCATATAAAGGCTTACTATTCTGTTTTTCCAATTGGAAGATCAGCATGTCCATCATATGTACCTCCAACTGACCATATAGAATTTTTAATTATTGGAACTTTTTATATAGTCAAAATTCATTATACTAAAAGTTATAAAATATTAGGAGGTCATATTATGGAAAATTTAGTGCAAATTAATATTCCACGAGGCGGAGTAATTATGGATGTCGTGAATGCAGAGCAGGCAAGAGTGGCAGAAGCAGCAGGTGCTGTTGCGGTAATGGCATTAGAAAAAGTGCCAGCTGATATTCGTAAAGAAGGCGGCGTAGCCAGAATGGCTGATCCACGAATTATAGAGGAAGTAAAGAATGCGGTATCTATTCCGGTAATGGCAAAAGCGAGAATTGGCCATATTGTTGAAGCCCGCATTTTAGAAGCAATTGGTATAGATATGATAGATGAAAGTGAAGTATTAACACCGGCAGATGATGAATTTCATATATTAAAAAGTGAATTTAAAGCACCTTTTGTATGTGGATGCCGTGATTTAGGAGAAGCAGCTAGAAGAATTGGCGAAGGGGCAGCCATGTTGCGTACGAAGGGTGAAGCTGGCACAGGAAATATTGTGGAGGCTGTACGCCATATTCGCAAAGTAAATGCCCAAATTCGTCAAGTTGTCAACATGAGTAATGATGAATTAATGGTTGAAGCAAAAAAATTAGGTGCCCCTTATGAGTTGTTGCTAAAAATTAAAGAATTAGGCCGATTACCGGTATTAAATTATGCAGCAGGTGGAGTGGCAACACCGGCAGATGCCGCTTTAATGATGGAATTAGGTGCAGACGGCGTGTTTGTCGGTTCCGGTATATTCAAATCGGAAAATCCGGAAAAGTTTGCACGCGCCATTGTTGAAGCAACAAAAAATTATAAAGACTACAAGTTCATTGCAGAACTTTCAAAGGAATTAGGTTCCCCTATGAAAGGCATTGATATTGCGACCCTTTCGAAAGAAGAACTTTTGCAAGTTAGATAAAATTTGTTAAAAGAAAGATCATAAAGTCTTTTCTTGCAAAATTGAATGGGATATAGTACGCTATGGTTAAAATCGATTAGCGATAATGCGATGATTGGAAGTAGTAACAAGTCAGTTTTTTTTAGAGAGTCAGCGGTTGGTGGAAGCTGATAAAAACCCTTGTGAATCCGTCCATGAGTTGCCCAGCTGAAATGTTTAGTAGGATTGGGTCGGTTGAAAAGCCGTTATGAAATAAGAGGATTAAACATTTTGTTTAATCAACTAGGGTGGCAACGCGGGTAGCTCTCGTCCCTTTTGGGATTGAGAGCTTTTTATATGGAAAATTTCATAATAAGTTTGGAGGAATAAACATGCTAGATATTAAACGTGTCCGTGACAACTTTGAAGAAGTAAAAAAAATCCTGTTAACACGCAACGAAGATTTAGGAAATATTGATGAATTTGAAACTCTTGATTCAAAACGCCGTGAATTAATTGCAAAAGCGGAAGAATTAAAAGCAGAGCGCAATAAAGTATCAGAGCAGATTGCTGTGATGAAACGCAATAAAGAAAATGCTGATGAATTGATCGTTCGCATGCGTCAAGTGGGAGAAGAAATTAAACAGTTGGATGCAGAGCTTCAGGAAATTGAGGAAAAATTCAAAGATATGATGATGCGTTTGCCAAATATTCCTCATGAATCTGTTCCAATTGGTGAGAGCGAAGATGATAATGTTGTGGAATATACTTGGGGAGAAGTGCCGGAGTTCCAGTTTGAAGTTAAACCACACTGGGATTTAGCTACAGATTTAGGCATCATCGATTTTGAAAGAGCTGCAAAAGTAACGGGAAGCCGTTTTGTATTTTACCGCGGCTTAGGTGCAAGATTAGAGCGAGCACTTATGAATTTCATGATGGATTTACATGTGGAAGAACATGGATATGAGGAAATGCTCCCTCCAGTCATTGTCAATCGAGACAGTTTATTAGGAACTGGACAATTACCAAAATTTGAAGAGGATGTATTTAAACTTGTCGATACTGACTATTTCATGATTCCGACTGCTGAAGTGCCAGTAACGAATTTCTATCGGGATGAAATATTAAGCGTTGATATGTTGCCTAAAGCGTTTGCTGCCTATAGTGCATGTTTCCGTTCAGAAGCAGGATCTGCGGGTCGAGATACACGCGGATTAATCCGCCAACATCAATTCAATAAAGTAGAGCTTGTCCGCTTTGTTAAACCGGAAGAATCTTATGAACAATTAGAGTTATTAACAAGCCATGCAGAAAAAGTACTTCAATTATTAAACTTGCCTTATCAGCGTGTGAAAATGTGTACTGCTGATTTAGGCTTCACGGCTGCTAAAAAATACGATTTAGAAGTATGGATGCCATCACAAAATAAATATCGTGAAATTTCATCTTGCTCAAACTTTGAAGATTTCCAAGCGAGACGTGCAAATATCCGCTTCCGTCGTGAACAAGGAGCAAAACCAGAATACGTTCACACATTAAATGGTTCAGGACTTGCTATTGGTCGTACAGTTGCTGCCATTTTAGAAAATTATCAAAAAGAAGATGGAAGTGTCATTATTCCTGAAGTATTAAGACCATATATGGGTGGAAAAGAAATGATGACACCACCTAAAAAATAAAAGTAATAAAAAGAAGCATACCGAGTAAAAGGTATGCTTTTTTCTTTTTGCTAGAATGCATTTCCGTTTTCTTAATATTCCTAATAATTTAATTAAACGGAAAATTTATATTGAATAAATGAATTCGGAATAATATAATTTCTTAAATAAGTATAAATATTGGTAAAAATCAATATATGTTGATAGAGGGGAAATTTCATTAGAGGATGCGCAGGAAAAAGTAAAAGAAGCAATTTTAGGAAGCAAGAATGAGGAAGGATTACGACCAATCAATAAAAATATCGATATAGGAGAACATGGTTACTTATTTATCGTCGATGAAAAGTGAACTATGCTTGCGCATCCAACAAAAGAAGGCGAAAATAGTTGGGATGATGAAGATACAAAAGGATTAAAATTCATACAAGAAATTATTAAAGTGGGACAATCAGGTGGTGGCTTTGTTTATTATGATTATCCATTAATCGGAAATGAAAATCAGATTGAAGAAAAAGTAGTTTATTCAAAAGAGGATTCAAACTGGGGATGGATAATTGTTGCAAGTACATACATGATGGATTTTAATAAGCCTGCAAATAATATTTTAAAAGTGAATTTGTTTACGTTGTTGATAGCAGTAATCATAGGTTTAATTGTTATATGGGTATTTACAAATAGCATATCAAAGCCTATTCAAATGGTTATGGAAAGAATGAATTTACTTTCTCAAGCAGATTTAAGCCCTGAACCGATAAGGATTAAATCGAAGGATGAAACTGGCCAATTAGCTTTGGCAATGAATGATATGCAAGATAAGTTGAAGAATATCCTGCAAGAAATTGCGAAAAACTCCGAAATTGTCTCAAGTAGTAGCGAAGAATTAACGCAGGCTGCAAATGAGGTAAAACTGGGTGCAAATCAAATTGTCGTGACAATGGAGGAACTTGCTCAAGGTTCCGAAAAACAAGCAGATCATGCAAGCAACTTATCATCCATAGCAGCGAACTTTGTAGCGACTTCTCAAGAGGCAAACGAGCACGGAGAACGTGTTCAGCAAAGAGCAAAAGAAATATTGGCATTAACAAATGACGGAAGCCGTTTGATGGAATCTTCCGCTAAACAAATGCAAACAATCGATTATATTGTTCGTGATTCAGTCGGTAAAGTGAATGAACTTCATACCCAAGTACAAGAAATCTCTCAATTGGTTATAGTCATTAAAGAGATTGCTGAGCAGACAAATCTTTTATCTTTAAATGCTGCAATTGAAGCGGCAAGAGCAGGAGAACATGGAAAAGGATTTGCTGTTGTTGCAGAAGAAGTTCGAAAACTGGCTGAACAAGTAGCATATTCTGTAACGGATATAACAAAGATTGTAAATAAAATTCAGGAAGAATTTAGTGTTGTGACAGAAGCGTTAACAAATGGTTATAAAGAAGTTGAGCAGGGGTCTACTCAAATAAAAACAACACACGAAACATTTACTACGATTCAAAATTCTTTGCAAGAAATGGTCGATAGTATCACGGTTGTAGCTGAAAATTTATCAACCATCGCAACAAACAGTAGTGAGATGAACAGTTCCATTCAAGAAATTGCTGCAATCTCTGAAGAGGCTGCTGCCGGTATTGAAGAAACAACGGCTGCATCAGAACAGACAAATAGTGCAATGGAAGAGATTTCTGCTAGTTCTGAACAACTGGCAGTCCTTGCTGAGGAATTAAATCGACTAGTTCGACAATTTAAATTGAGATAAACAAGGGGACGAGGGTTCCTAAAAAGTTATTTAAATGCTTCCTTTGCGTCTGTCGCTCCCGCTTTCGTCACAGAAAATGCAATGAGGAGGCGCGTTTGATGTAACCACCGCAGAGAAAGAGTTAAAAAATAATTATTGTAAGATTTAAGCTTGATCAAAAGTTCAAAACTTTTATGATCAGGCTTTTTAATTTTTAGAAGAATAAAAATCCAATACTGATAATAATTCCTGTAAAAATGAGAACGAATACACAGAATCCCATAATATCTTTTGCTTTTAAGCCCGCAATGGCAAGTGCAGGTAGAGCCCAGAAAGGTTGAATCATGTTCGTCCAAGCATCACCCCAAGCAATAGCCATAGCCGTTTTCGCATAATCAGCCCCTATCACTTGAGCTGCTTCTAACATGATTGGTGCTTGCACCGCCCATTGACCTCCACCAGAAGGAATGAAGAAATTGACTAAACCAGCAGAATAAAATGTAAATAAATAGAAAGTTGTATCGTTCGAAATAGCAATAAACCACTCAGAGAAGACAGCAGCTAAACCTGAATTTGTCATCATCCCCATAATCCCTGCATAGAAAGGGAACTGAAATACGATGCCACTTGCTGTTTTAATGGCATTTTGAGTAGCTGCTAAGAAGCGTTGTGGTGTTCCGTGTAAAATAATTCCGAGAATCACGAAGATTGTGTTCACAATATTTAAATCAAGAGCAAAACCTTTCGTTGCAAAATGATAAACAAGATACGTTACACCAATAATTCCAATTAAAATAGTTAAAATATAGCTTCTTTCTGAACGAGAAGCAAAAGTATTTTCAGGCGGTGGGAATTTCTTCTCTTCTTCTACTAATAAAGCTGGATCCACTTCTACTACATCATCATCTTTTGGCATCATCCAGCGGTTAAAGAATGGAAGAGTAAAAAGGATAACCAGTACAATAAATAAATTATAAGGAGTAAAAATTGTTCCCGAAGTAGGAACTACGCCCATCATCTCTTCAAAAGGATGTCCTTCAGTTGCTACTGATAGAGGAATGGATCCTGCCAACCCACCGTGCCAAATAATAAAACCAGAATAAGCACTAGCAATTAATAAGCGATAGTCCACTTTTTTTACATGACGAGCGATTTCTTTAGCAAAAATAGCTCCGATTACTAAACCAAATCCCCAATTAATCCAGCAAGCAATTAAAGAAACAAATGTAACAATAATAATGGCCATACCAGGGGATTTGATGCTGCTTGCAATAGCAGTTAGAAATTTTTTAAATAAAGGGCTATTTGCTAGTACGTGTCCAGCAGTTAGTACAATGACCATTTGCATCGTAAATGCTAGTAATCCCCAGAATCCATCTCCCCAATAAATAACCATATCAAGTGGTGAGGAGGGGGTTAATACAACACCAAGAATTACAACGAGTACTGATAATATTGCAACAAAAATATATGGATCAGGTAAATACTTTTCCATAATAGCATTTGATATTCTCGTTAAAAACTTCATATTTTCATGTTCCTCCTGATTCTAAAAAGTTAGATATTTTATAGATACGAAAAATCAGGAGAAAATATGATATATATTTTAAAAAATAACATAATATGCTAGGTGGATAGTTTTAAAAATATAATTGTGACTGATTTCTCAATCACAATTTTCCTTCTCATTCAATTTCATTTTTCGTTTTTCTTCTTTTTTTCTTTCTCGAATCGCTTTAAAAAAATTTGTTAATAGAGAGCCGCACTCATCAGCTAAAACACCTTCTGTTACATCACATTCGTGGTTTAGTCGAGAATCGTTTAATAGACGATATAACGAATCGACACTACCAGCTTTAGGGTCCCGTGCACCATATACGACCCGAGGGATTCTTGATTGCAGTATCGCTCCAGCACACATTGGACAAGGTTCAAGGGTCACGTATAATGTCGTTTCTTCTAACCGCCAGCTTCCAAGTGCTTTGCAAGCTTCTTGAATTGCCATTAGTTCCGCATGCGTAATAGCGTTCTGAGTTGTTTCCCGCAAGTTGTGGGAACGAGCAATGATTTGATCTTGATAGACAATAACAGCACCGATGGGAACTTCACCAAGAGTTTCCGCTTTTTTTGCCTCTTTAATTGCTTCGCTCATAAAATATTGATCTTTATCATATAATTCCACATTCCTCTCTCCTTCTGTGTAAGTGTATCATGATTTCATGATTGAATCATCTTCATGCTTGCCGTAACAAAATGCAAGAAAAAATAAAATAGAATTTTGAACCTTTAACATTGATTTAATAATTTTTCGATATAATGGAAGTAAAAGAGAAGGTGACTTAATTGCGTATAGCGGTTTATTGTGGTTCATCATCAGGAAAATCGTCGGTTTATGTAGAAAAAGCAATTGAATTAGGGAAAATGATTGCACGTAGTGGATACGGGCTTGTTTATGGTGGGTCAACTCAAGGTTTAATGGGGAAAGTAGCGGATGCAGCTCTTGCAGAAGGCGGAGAAGTAATCGGAGTCATGCCGGAACATTTAGTGAATAAAGAAAAATTGCATAAAGGATTAACTGAATTATATATCGTTGAGTCAATGCATGCTCGAAAAAAGAAAATGTCCGATCTTTCCGATGCTTTTGTAGCGATACCGGGTGGTTGCGGAACACTTGATGAATATTTTGAAGCTTTTACTTGGGCGCAAATTGGATTACATGCGAAACCTGTTATTTTATATAACGTAAATGGCTTTTATGATGGTCTAGTACAGCATTTTGAAAAGATGATGGAAGAGGGATTTTTACGAGAATCACAACATGAATTGTTTTTAGTAGCAACTTCATTAGAAGAACTATTTGAAATGTTGGAAATGAGCAATAGTAATCTCGTGAATAAAGATGTTTAACAATATTTGAATCCTAGGCTAGTGTAAATAAATACACTAATCAAGGATTCTTTTGTTTTTTATCATGAAAAAAAGGGATGTCCAGAAAGTGAACAGCCTTACTTCTTATAGTAATATTCTCTTAAAAACTTTGCTCCTGCGGTGGTCACATCAAACGCGCCTCCTCGTCGCAATTCATCTGCGGCTAAGCATGTGCGACAGCCGCAATTTATCTGCGGCGAAAGCGATAGCGACAGCCGCAAAGGGGGCGTCTTGAAATGACTTTTCAGACGCCCCCTTTAATGGAAGATAAGCATTGCTACGAGTAAAGGTATGGACATTAAGACTAATACCCCGATACTCCACAACGTTTGTTCAGTAGCAGTCATATTCTTCGGTCTTAAGCTAATGGAATCATATAAATCATTAATGGCTTTTTGTTCTTTATTGTAAAGCATTGTTTGAAATTCATCGTAATCTTCAATATATGAATAGGGTGAACGTGCGCCGAAGCGGATGTCACGAATATCATCTGTAACATCTTGATTATGATGAAGATAGATAATAGTTGGTGAGAGGCCACCATTTGACTTTGCAATGACTTCGATATCATAGGTTGCCATCCGGTAGACTTTTTTCCCTTGTTCATTGATGCATTCTTTTATTAAGCGGTTCATTATCATTGCCGTGTCACTCCTTGTAGAATTATGTAATTTTTATACAGTGTAACCATCTTATAAATTTTTACGCACAACTCGTGATCACAAAGCAATGATGGTTATTCATAGTATATGTATTTGTAGGAATGCTAACTTCTTATCTTTATTAAAATTTAGTGAAATTAGTTGTAAATTATATAGAAAAAGTTAAGTTTATCCTATAATATAGAATTATTAAAATATTGTGTAAATTCAAAGGGGTTATGTCGCAATGTCCAATTTAATTGAAAGATTTTTAACAATACCGACTACTGCAATATCTGATGCAACAGGTGGACATACCAATTTAGATGCAAAAATCAAACCGTTAAGCGATCATTATAAAATTGCTGGACGAGCTGTAACGGTTAGATTGCCGGATGGGGAAAATAAAGCTGTATTAGAAGCAATTAATATCGCACAAAAAGGGGATATTCTTGTTATTGATGCAAAAGGGAATACAAATCGAGCAGTAGCAGGGGATTTTGTAGCTTCTCTTGCGAAAGGATTGGGGATTCAAGGGTTTGTTGTCAATGGTGTAATACGTGATATTGCAGCAATTCGAGAATTAGATTTTCCGGTGTTTGCCCTAGGAACAACCGTTGCTAGTGGAAATAAACATGGCGGCGGTCGAGTAAATGTTCCGATTGCCATTGGTGGTGTGAGCGTCCAACCAGGAGACTTCATTATTGGAGATGTAGACGGTGTTGTTGTTGTTCCACAAGGAGAAGAAGAAGAAATTTTGAAAAAAGCCGAAGAAAAACTAGCAAAAGATGAAGCGAGAGAAAAGGATGCATTAGCAAACGGGGAAGAATCAATACGCCAATATATTGAAAAAGTTTTATCAAAATAAAATTATATTATTTTCCATTCATAAAAAATTTCCTGAAATTAGTATGAAAAAGTATTTTTATTCTTTATTTCTTTTATTTACATTCTTACTTGTATTTGTAAATGTACCAGCAGCAAATGCACAAGTTGAGGATAACAAAAAAATCATTTATCAAGCTCAAGAAATTACAGATATAGATGAATTGCTTGAAAGGGCTTTAAATGGAGTTCATGAAGTTGAATTGAATAATATTGAATTACCTAAATATCAATTAACAAATTCAAACAAAATAAAATCGTCTACATTAACAAATAGTGAATTAAGCGAAGATTTTAACGTTACGAATGTTTCTACATCTCAATTGTTAAAAGTAGAAAAAATTGGAGATGTTGAAATTGAAGAATTCGCCATTACTACTTTTGGATTAGTAGAAGAAACGGACAATATTAATGGTTTCAATATAGCATCCGCAGAATCCGGAAATAAAAGCGAAGAAAAATGGGATTCTTCTTATAGTGTAAAGGCTTACTCAACTATTTATTATTCAAGAAAGAAAGAAAATAATATCGAATACGCAAAGATTACAAAAGCTACTGGAGGATGGAAAATTAGTGATTCAACGGTTTCTATTACGAGCAGAAAAGTATCCGTTGGTACTAGTGGATTCCCAAGTCTAACTCAGGCTAAGGATTATTCACCAACTTCAAATGAATGGTCTTATTCTTCTGATTTTAAAGACTGGAAATATGTAAGTCTGCAATATACTCATTATGTGGGAGCGACTTCTACTGCTACTTTAAAAAGTAGAGGTGGTTCTGTATGGACTCTACAATTACAAAATAATATCTAAACTCCATAAGCGTATTTAATTATTTTTTTAGAAAGGATATATAATGAGCGTTAAAAATATGTCAAAATCGATTTTCAGCATTCTTTTCGTTGTATTACTCTTAGCCGGTTGTTCTAATACTCCTTCTGTAGAAATAATTAGTGGGACAGTTGAGATAGAAAAGAATAATTTAGTAGAAGATAGTGATGAATTAGAATTTGTTAACTTGCATTATAATTTCGTTTTAAAAAATGTTGGAAGAAAGGATCTTGGAGGAGATAAGCGTTTAAATGACGCAACATATGATTATGATGACGGTATAAAAATTTATATTGAACCCAGTGAAAAACTGAAAGCCATTTCGGAAGAACTAATTGGGATAAATATCTATGATAAGGAAAAAAATTATGGTACGGGGCATACAGGTTTACCAGTTCTTAAACCTAATCAAGAAGGCGAATTCTCGCTTGATTTTGTATTAGGTGCCTTAAAGGACAATGAACAATTAAAAGCTGCACCATCTTCCGAACAGTTAGAGAAGTTAAAAGAAAATGCAATGGATGCCACTTTAATGGTTATGGTCGAGGATGAAACAATCGCACAGTTTGACCTTAATAATTTAGAATAATTGAACTTTTGCTAAAAAGCACTTTCGATATATTCATAATGACCCCATATAAAAGGGATTCATTATGAATATCGGAAGTGTTTTTTTGTGGAATTTGCAAGGTGTAACGAGAATAGGAAGTAAAGCGGTATCTGTATTCAATTTTACCACATTCCGTAAAGTTTATTCTTTAACTTTTTCCAAAAAAAATAAATATTTCCAAATAAAAAGGTCTTAACACAAAATTTCCGTTGACGGTAATTTTGTTTTTTGATGTGCGCCCGGCATGTACATGAACTATAGGGTGTAAGTCCCGAACCCCGAAGACAGAAGTAGAGGTTAGCTCAACGCAAGGGTGTCCGTGGTGACGCGGAATCTGAAGGAAGCTGGAGGCAAAACACCGGTCTGAGGAACACGAACCTCATATAAGGCTAGGTATGATTGAGTGAGTTTGCGAAACAAAACAAAGCTCTTTCTGTCGAAGGTCATATCGAGTAAATGAGGCGGATAGATGGTGTGAAAGTGCATGTACTTACCCGGGGAGGTCTGGCGGATAGGTGAAGTACGCTTCATAACCTACTTAGTGATAAGTAGCTGAACCGTCAGAAGTCAGCAGAGGTCATAGTATTAGTTGGTCTAGAACAACTAAGAAGGACCGAACAATTAAGAGAGAATAGCCCTTGGCATTCAGTGAGTCATGATGAACACAGAAAACGTAGTACCTCACTTGAGGAAGGAAGCGGTGAATCCCGTGGGGGACCTCTTGGAGGGTGGAGTGATCACTGGCATAAAGAGAACAGCTATTCACGGAAGGAGAATAACGATGCTTTTGAATCAAATCCTGTCACGGGAGAATATGCTTCAAGCACTAAAACGTGTAGAACAGAATAAAGGAAGCCATGGAGAAGAGTTATTGGCGTATTTCAAAAAGTCCAATATTACACAGAACCCTTGGTAACTCCTATTGGAGAAACCAAGGGCTGAAAAGTCTTGAAGCTCGTTATGAAAACTTGCGTCAATGATCTTAATTGAACCGCCGTATACGGAACCGTACGTACGGTGGTGTGAGAGGACGGGAGTTAATCGCTCCCTCCTACTCGATTAATCAAATCGAAAATTTATTTTGCTAACTCTGTAAGATACTCTTCCTTTTTATTTTCATCAAATCGACCTTCCCATTTCGACATAACGATCGCTGCTAAAGAGTTACCAACTACGTTTACAGCAGTACGAGCCATGTCAAGAATACGGTCGATACCAGCGATAAATGCTAAACCTTCTAATGGAATACCTATAGAACCTAAAGTTGCGAGTAATACAACGAATGATACACCAGGTACCCCTGCAATACCTTTAGAAGTAACCATTAGTACAAGCACTAATGTAACCTGTTGAGCAATTGTTAAGTCAATGCCGTATAACTGAGCGATGAAAATAGCGGCAATTGCTTGGTATAAAGTTGAACCATCTAAGTTGAATGAATAACCTGTAGGGATAACAAAGGATGTAATATCTCTTGGACATCCAAACTTCTCCATTTTTTGCATGATGCGCGGTAATACCGTTTCAGAACTTGATGTGGAGTACGCTAAAATAAGCTCGTCCTTTAAAATTTTAATCACTTGGAAAATGTTCACATTGACAATTTTCGCTGTAATTCCTAATACAACGATTACGAAGAAAATCATCGCACCGTAAACTGTAATGACTAATTTACCAAGCGGAATCAATGATTCTAATCCAAATTTTGAAACGGTTACAGCCATTAAACCGAATACCCCAAATGGAGCAAATTTCATTACTAAGTTTGTTACCCAGAACATGGCATCTGCTACACCTTGCGCAATGTCAAGGACTGGTTTTCCACGATCACCTATCGCTGCAACTCCTAAACCGAACAATACGGAGAAGAAGATAACGGATAACATGTCGGCTTCTGCCATTGCTTTCACGACGTTTGTTGGTACAATGCCAACAATCGTATCAATGAAACCACCATCATGTTCTACTTGTTCAGTTGTTTCAACATAGGATGAAATATCCGTTTGTTCCAACTGATTCATATCAATACCTTCACCAGGTTTAAACACGTTTGTAATGAGTAAACCAATAATGATGGCAATCGTTGTAATAATCTCAAAATATATTATCGTCTTACCACCAAGGCGACCAAGTTGTTTTAAATCGCCTGTACCAGCTACCCCAACAATCAGCGTTGAAATGATAATTGGTACAACAATCATTTTAATTAAGTTTAAAAAGATGGTGCCAAGTGGTTTCAAATATGTTTCGACAGCTGGATTTTCATAAAATACAGCCCCTACAACTATCCCCAATACTAACGCAATTAAAATCTGTGCTGCTAAACTGAGTTTGAATTTCTTTTTCAAAATATTCCCCCCTGTTTAAATAAAAAAATAACCAAAATAATATTAAAAAGTTTCATACAAAATCCGACAAAATCCGATAAAAATTTTTTAATTTGCTTTATTTACAATATCTGCAAATAACACTTGGATGAATTTTTTTATATTAATTTTTACTTTTCTTTCTTCGTTATTTCTAATTTGATTCATTAATTTTCTAATTTCTGTAAATTCAAAATAGCGGGGGGCGTAATATTCAAACTCTGAGTTTGTATAATCTACTAAACCTAAGTTTGCAAGGTTAATCATAGCAGCTAATATCGTTCGACGAATACGCTGTTCAATTGATTTACTTTCTTTTATGATTTCATCAGGAGTGGTTTTTGTCAGACCAGCAACTCGCTCATACAACTCTTTTAATGGTGGAAGAGGTGTATTTTTTTGTTTATCTGCCATCAATAATTCTATGATTTTTGTAATATCTTCACTCCCTACCTCTCCAATAATCCCCATATCATTTAAGATGCTTAAAACATGATCACGTGTTGATTTTTTGGAATGATGGATGCTAGGTGTCTCGAAATTTGAAAGAGATTGTCGTATTGCGGAAATGGAGCTTTTTAATCGATATTGTTCCTCAGTTTTTCTTAATACCATTTCTACTTCTACCTTATTAATTGGCTTATGGATAAAAAATTCAATTCCTTTTTCGTAAGCTTGAGCGACCATCTCTTTATTAATGACTTGAGAAATCATAATAAACTTTCCATCGTAAAGATTTTCCCGAAGTTGTTCTATCGTTGCTAACCCGTCTAATATAGGCATTAATAAATCAATGATAACGAAATCTGGCTGCATCACTAATATTTGGGTAATCGCTTCTTGTCCATTGGAGGCTTCTCCAATTACTGTTCCAAGTTGGCTATCTTCAATAATTTGGGTGATCATGGCACGGCTTGCACGATCGTCATCAACTATAAAATACCTCATTACGATTCTCCTTTTTGCAGTATATTTAATGGAAGTTTGATTGAAAAAGTTGTCGTTTCATTGCTTATTACATCAATCGATCCATTTAGTTTGTGAACGATAGCTTGTACATGAGATAAGCCGATTCCAGTCGAAGGTACGCCTTCACTGTTGAATTTTGTAGTATAACCTGGGTCGAATATGACAGGGATTAAATTTTTTGGAATGCCAATACCTGTATCTTCTACTGTAATAGTTGTGAAGTCCTTAGATGTGTTTATCGCAATATGGATTGTTCCTTCCTCTTCAATTGCTTCTACAGCATTTGCAACTAAATTATTCATTAGTGCAAGTAAAGGAAGATGTTCTTTTGTATAAAAATCTTGATTATAGGAAACTTTGAATTGAATTTTTTTATTTAGCATTTCACTGTATTTTTCATTCGTTTCCTTTACAAATTGAAGTAAATCAGAGATGAAATAAGCATCTAATTGTTCCATTTTTAATATTTTTGATAAGCCTGCATAAATTCTTTGTTCATCTTTTTTGACTTCGTGAATTTCTTGAGCAATTGAAAGCGCTTTAATACTTAGCGATGGATCTATCTTTTTTAATTGTTCATATAAACTATAACTATTAGCGGTAATATGTTCGATTTCGTTCATGGATTTTTTTAAATATAATGCTTCTACGTAAAGTGTTGAGATGAAGTTTAATAATTGTTGCATTTGTCTTTTTTGTTCTTTTACAGTGATAGAACTATAAATACCGATGACGAAGAAGCTACGGATGATGGCAACTAAAAGTAGTAATGCAACTTCTTTGATTGTTACAGAAATGTCTGTAATAAATAATGTGGTTGTTAGCTGTTCAACAAAATTACTTACAAATTCAACGATGGTTACCAAACTTGCTAATAAGAAAGGTTTCGATTTGTTTTTTTCAAGTTTGATAATGCTTAGACCTATAGCAAATAAAATATAAAAAAGACCTGCTGGAATATGAGAAATTAATGAAACCGAAAATGAACTTGTTAATAATAGTTCATCTAATAATGCACGAAAAAGGACTACAACGATTCCAGTTATGCATCCAGTATGAATCAGCGGTAATGGTCGAATCAAGACTACTAATAAAAATATTACGGTTCCTAAACCGATTCGGAAAGGTGCACCTTCAAAAGGAATGACTTTCACTTCACTTGCAATAGCTGTCAAAATTGCAACAATGAATATCAACAAATAATCATACCGATAGTTCATTGATTTTGCTTGTTCCATAATAACTCCTTAAAAAAATAGTTCTTCCATTTATTCTAATCTAAAATAGAAGGAAAATAAAAAAGAAGTATTTCGATAAAATAAAAAACCACTACTGAAACTCAGTAGTGGTTGAAATTTCAAATGTATGTATGGCGGAGGAAGAGGGATTCGAACCCCCGCGCGGTTTGACCCGCCTGTCGGTTTTCAAGACCGATCCCTTCAGCCAGACTTGGGTATTCCTCCATTTGGACAAGCAATAATATAACATGGAATTTTCAATAAGTCAATAAAAACAATGATATAAAAATCACAAAATTAGGATGTTTATGGAATAGTGTGCTACAAGTAGAAGAATACCCAGAACAAAACATTGCAATTATCATTGTATATGAGGTATACTAATTTATGCCGTGCTAGGTGGGGAGGTAGCGGTGCCCTGTAACTCGCAATCCGCTCTAGCGAGACTGAAGTCCTTTTTGAGGCTGTATGCATGTAGGGTTTGCCTCTTGCACGTAGCGTTGAAGGTTGGGTCCCGCGCAATGGGTAGCCATGAACCATGTCAGGTCCGGAAGGAAGCAGCATTAAGTGGTTTCACCCATGTGCCGTGGGGTAGCCTGACCCGAGCTGGCGACAAGAGTAGCACCTATGTGCTGCAGTCGAGGAAAGGTGCACGGCTTTATAATTGAAAAATTTGCCGTGTCGGCTATTTTATATAGTTAAATATTATATCGAACAATTTTGGAAAGGCTGTAGATATCTTAAACAATGAGATATCTACAGCCTTTTTTAATTCAAATGAATTGAACCTGTATTCCACCAGATGCGAACAGTTTCTTAATAAAAACTTAAGAATTTGTTATTTTTTTCAATTACTCGGAACTATATGTTAAAAAAAACGTACTAATCAACAAAAGATGTGAAAAGGAGATGTCGCTGGGTGCAAAGAAATATATTCATTCTAATGATGATAGTCTTTATTACTTTCTTTGTTCAAATTGATACAACACGTGCTGCACCACAATTGGAAGTGAAAGCAGAAGTAGGTGTAGACAACAAAATTAAATTGTATACACCTTTACCAGTAAAATTAACAATCACAAATAATGGGAGTCCCTTTTCGGGGGATTTAGTCATCGATGCCGCAGTTACTTTTTCAGCCGGTTCTGCTCAAGTTTATGCACTAGATCTGGCAGAAGGTGAAACAAAAACAATTACTCTTTATTTGGACGGTTTATCAGACGATTATTATTATCGCTCACAAAACGAAAGCCTTTTTTCCTTTTATGATGGTGGTATTGAAAAAGGAAAATTAATTGATTATTCAGGCGATAAAAATATTCGTTTTCGATCTTATTACGACGGAGATTATTCATTTATTTTTACTTATACGGAAAATAGTGATCGTTTAGCGGCATTATTACGTTTGAGTCAATATGTTCCAAATAATATTGAAATTTTCCATTTAAATCAAATCCCTAATTATGATTTTCCTATAGATTTCAAAGGATTTGCCATGGCAGATATATTCGTTGTGGATGAAATGAATATTGCCGATTTATCAGAAGAGAAGCAACAGGCAATTTATGAGTGGGTAGAAAACGGTGGAATTCTGCTAGTTGGAGCATCTGAACAAGTGGAGCGTTCCATGGGGATATTTGGTGAATATCTTCCATTAAATTTGTCATCTGAGAAAGTTATCGTCACGAAAGAAGTATTAGAAACATTATCTAAAGGCGGCATTTTTACGGAAGATATTGAAGTATTCCGTGCAACTGAAAAAGAAGGTAGCAAAAGAATCCTCGCTGATGGAAATACAATACTTGCCTCATCCATTGACTTAGGGAAAGGAAAAATTATTCAAACGACTTTTTCGTTAGGAGATCAGCCGCTCTCAACGATGGATGGTTATGGAAAGTTAATAAACGAAATGTTGCAGCTTCAATCGAAAAGCAATCAATGGAATAGAGGGAATTTTTTAGATCAGTTGCCATATGAGGTTGGAAATTCTAATGAGTTATTCCCTTCATTCCAAGTAAACACACCACTCGTCATTATTACGATCATACTTTACATGTTCATTGTGGGACCTATTTTATATCTCGTATTAAAAAAGCTCGACAAAAGGGAACATGCATGGTGGCTTATCCCTGTTCTATCAATTGTATTAACATTGTCAATGTTCATTGTTGGAGCAAAAGATCGCATTATGCAAGCTCAAATCAATCAGTCAGCTTTTTATAAAGTGAATGGCAAAAACTTATCAGGCTATTATGTAGAGTCAATTTTAACGAATCGAGGGGGAGATTTTGTATTTACTGTAGATGAAAATACGTCTGCCTTTGCGAAAAGAAATTATGGAATGAATACTTTCGGTATCTTACATGAAAAATCCTATGTTAAACATCATGGGAATGGAACGACCATTCACTTACGAAATTTGAATTATTGGTCTGTGCAATCAATTATTGGTGAAACTAACATACCAAATGCAGGGAACTTTGATATCGATTTAACTGTGAAAGATTCAAAAATTGAGGGAACGGTAAAAAATAATTTCCCATTTGCTGTGAAGGATGTTGCTATTTGGTCTGGTGCACGAGAGATTCTATTAGGAGATATTAAACCGAATGAGACAGTAAAGGTTTCTGAATCCTTAAACAGCTCAATTCTTTTAAAACCAATTGTTTATGGTAATTATTTAGGAACGCCAAAAACGGCAGAAGAATTGATTCCAAAAAGGATCATGCAACTGAAATATCAGGCTTTAAATTTAATGGATGAAAATCAGCCGGTAGTTATTGGTTGGGCAGAAGAAGCGATCGTCGGTATTCAATTAGATGGTAGGGCAGAAGTAAACCCTATCGCTGTTATTCTTCAAACATTTGAACCAAATATGGATCTTGAAGGGGAATTTACAGTGAATGATAGCATGATGGAAACAAATATATATCCTGTCAATGCTGGATATATGGAAATGTATAATGAACAAAATAATGAATGGCAATTAGACCCTGGTGAGTATGAATATATAGCTGTCATTCCAGAAGAATTATTTGATGAAAAATTGCAATTGACAAAAATAAACATATCGAATCACGAAAATAAAAACCTAACAATTTCCCTTTGGAATTATAAGACAAATCGTTTTGAAGAAATTCAAGAGAAAGAAATGTTATTACAGGAAAATCTCGAACAATATATTTCAGAGTATCATGAAATAAAGATGTTATTACAGGTTAAAAACAATATTGAAATGTCGCCAATTAAATTACCGACTGTAGAGATTCAGGGGGTGGCTAATAAATGATTGAAATTCAAAATCTCACAAAAAAATTTGGTACTTTTACAGCCCTTGACCAGTTGACTATGACTGTTGGAGAAGGTGTAGTTTTTGGTTTTGTTGGTGCAAACGGGGCTGGTAAATCTACAACTTTTTCTATTCTCGCCACCCTCCTCTCCCCATCATCAGGCGATGCTTTTATTAATGGGAAAAGCGTTGTAAAAGAGCCAAAAGAAGTGCGGAAATTAATTGGCTATATGCCAGACTTTTTTGGAGTTTATGACCAATTAAAAACAGATGAATATTTAGATTTTTATGGTGCGTGTTATGGACTTTCAGAAAAACAAAGGAAAGTGCTGATTCCACAATTGTTAGAGCTCGTCAATTTAACGGATAAACGTTATGAATATGTAGATTTGTTATCCCGGGGAATGAAGCAGCGCCTATGTTTAGCTCGTTCGCTCATCCATGATCCGAAAGTGTTAATTTTAGATGAACCAGCATCTGGTTTAGATCCGCGAGCAAGGGTAGAAATGCGAGAAATCATTAAGCAATTAAAACAGATGGGGAAAACGATTTTAATTTCATCCCATATACTTCCTGAACTTGCGGAAATGTGTGATGAAATTGGTGTTATTGATCGAGGGAAATTAATTGCCCATGGAAATGTTGATTCCATACAGTCCAAATTACAGGGAGATAAGAATATTACGATAAAAGTTTTACATGAAATTGAAAAAACGGTGAAGTTTTTAGAGGAAGATCCATTTGTTTCATCAATTGAAGTGCTAGAAGGAAATGAAGCAATAACGTTTATTTATAAAGGGACGAAGGAAGAACAAATGAAATTATTGCAAAGAGCAATTGTTGCGGGACTTCCGGTTTATTCTTTCATGGAAGATGAAAAAGATTTGGAAGATGTTTATATGGCGATTACGAAGGGAGCGGATTCAAAATGAAAGGACTATTATCCAATCCTGTATTGATGAAAGAATTAAAATTGCGTTTCCGCACCTTTAAAAGCTTTTCAGGCTTAATGTTTTATTTAGCGGTATTAATCATATTTGTTTCAGGCTTCTTACTAATATTTACGCAATTTTCTACCTCTGGATTTTTCGTACCTAGCAATAGTTTTACGATGTTTTCTGTACTTTCTGTATTGCAAATGGCCCTTGTTATGTTTATTACACCAGGGCTTACTGCTGGGGCAATTAGCACAGAGCGGGAGAAACAAACTTTAAATATTTTACTGACGACAACCCAATCCTCTTCGCAAATAATTATTGGAAAGCTATTATCCTCTGTAGCATTTCTTATTTTAATGTTAATAGCTGGGCTGCCGCTTTATAGCATTGTGTTTTTATTTGGAGGAGTGTCACCAGGACAATTTTTTACAATGTTTTTCTTTTATTTAGTTACATTAATTGCGATTGGTAGTATTGGCATCATGTTCTCAACGATTACAAAAAGAACGATTATTTCGATGATTGCAACTTACGGAGCGATGATATTTTTAGGAGGTATTACTGCTTTCTTCTTCTTTGTAGGTTTTTCTTTAGAACAAATGATGATGTCGCAACAACAAAATACTCAAGGTTTAACGACATTCTTACCAATATCGTATTTTTGGGCGAGTATTAACCCAGGCGTACTTATTCTTACTTTGCTTATCCCTGATACGAAAACAGCTTTAATAGATACAGTTGGAATTAGTTTTCCAAATTGGATTGTTTATTTAATCTTTTATGTATTTATCACCATTGTTTGTTTAACCATTGCCATTCGAAAATTGCGAGCAAATATGAAAACAAATCGATAGGAGTGAGAAAGATGGATCGTCAAAGCGGATTATTAAAATACGCGAAGAAAGCAAAAAGAAGCTTAAACATTGAAAAAATGCTGCCTATGTTACAATACGGAATTTTCTTTTCATTAGTACTTAGCCTGGCGATCCTCTTCGTTTCTCGCTTCTTTGTTTTCGCCTATTATGACGAAGTTGCTTTGTTTGTGGCGTGTGCAACACTTATCGTGACGGTTGTTTATATATACTTTAAGCGCATTCGTTTGAAGGAAGCGATACGGGAATTAGATTCTTTTTATCCTTATAACGAATTAGTAACAGCTCTTTCATTTAACAATGAGGAACATCCATTAGCAGATTCAATTATGAACAAAGCTATTAACGAATTGGAAGGAGCTTATGACCGTTTTAAAAAGCGACCAAAAAACTATTGGCGACCAAAAGTATTGCTTGGAATTTTGGGTGCTATCATTATTATGGCTACTTTAGTCATTTTTCCTTCCAAAACGCAACAGGAAGCGCAGGTTGTTGAAAAAGAACGAGAAGTCATTCAGGAAATGGAAAAGGAAATAGCGAAATTAGAGAAAAAAGCTCAATCTGAAGAAGTAAAAAAGGAAATGAAAGAGCTCCTTGAAAAATTGAAAGAGGTAGAGACTTCTGAACAAGCGCTTCGAGAGGTAGTAAAGAAACAAAAAGAACTAAAACTGCAACAACAAAAATTGCAGGATAAGAAGTTAGGAGAAAACGGTGAAACTTCGGAATTATCGGAAGAAGAATTGCAAAAACTGAAAGATTTAGCGGAAATGCAAAGTTTACTTGCAAAAAATGCTTCGAACACTCAAAATGCCTTAAGTAAAATTGGAAAGCCTATTAGCTTTGATTTGCAAAACACGATAGCTAAAGCGATGGATTCTCAAACGAACGAGTCTAACATTGGAAACAACTCTCAAAACATGAATAACCAAAATGGCAATTCCTCAATGGGGAATAATAACAGTAAAGCCAATCAGCAACAAAATAATAATCAGACTGGTCAAGGAAGTAATGGTTCTGGCAGTAGTCAAGGCCAAGGACATACTGGATCTGGGTCCGGGAGTAATCAAGGTCAGGGCAGCAATGGAACAACAGGTCTTGGCCAAGGTCAAGGAAATGGATCTACGGCAGGTAGCGGTGCAGGAAAAGAAAAGGGAGGTCGCAATCTTCTATCAGTGCCTAGTGGGCGGCTTGGAGAAAGCAATGAACAAACTGTAGACAGTGGTCCGATTGGTGAAGGAGATCCAGCAATAGAAAAAAAAGGACCAGTTCCCGTGACAAAGGGAAGTGTTCGACCATATGAAGACGTCATCGGAGAATATGAAGAAAAGTATTTACAAAGTACCGAACGTTTGCAACTACCGAAAGATCTACAAAATGTAGTGGAATCATACTTTTCATCGATTCAGTCTGAAGAGTAGGGGGAATCAGTGTGTTTAGTGAAGAGCAATATTCGGAAATTGCAGAACAGCTGCAGCGAGTAAGAAAGGAAATTGGTAAATTTATTGTTGGTCAGGATGAGGCGATCGAATACACTCTTTATTCTATATTGGCAGATGGTCATGCATTATTAGAAGGGTTGCCTGGGATGGGGAAAACGATGCTTATTCGCACGATTTCAAGTGTTTTAGATTTATCCTTCTCCCGTATCCAATTTACGCCAGATTTAATGCCTGCTGATATTACAGGGACAAATATCATTCAACGAACTGAAAGAGGCTCACAACAATTTGTTTTTCAACCAGGACCGATTTTTAACCAAATGGTGTTGGCTGATGAAATTAACCGAGCAACACCCAAAACGCAAAGTGCATTATTAGAAGCAATGGGTGAAAAGACGGTGACAATTTTAGGAGATACGAAGCCTATGGCAAAACCGTTTTTTGTATTAGCGACACAAAATCCAATTGAAATGGAAGGAACATATCCTTTACCAGAGGCACAAATGGACCGCTTTTTATGCAAGATATTAGTACCATATCCTCGTAAAGACGAGTTAATGGAAATAATGAAACGGACGACAGGTTCACAAGATATTCAATTACAAAAAGTGATGAATACAGAACGGTTAATTATTGCCCAACAAATGGTAAAGGAAGTATTAGTAGCTGATGAAATGTTAGAATATGCAGCTGATTTAGTCATGGCAACCCATCCAAAAGGGGAGGATGCTTTACCTTTTGTAAAACAATACATCATGTATGGAAGTGGACCGAGGGGATTACAAAGTATCATTAAGCTAGCAAAAGCGAGAGCGGTATTTAACGGGAGATTTCATGTAGCTCTTGCAGATATAAAAGCTGTGGCTAAACCGGCTTTGCGTCATCGACTTCTTTTAAATTATGAAGGAGAGGCAACTGGAAAAACAACGGACGATTTAATAGAAGAAATACTACATCACATTCAACAAGGTGTCTCCGCATGAATCATTTCATTTTATCAGATGAATTGATTACCAAAATAGGACGCTTATCGGTTGCCACATCTTCCAAATTAAGAGGGCATCATAAAGGTTCGCATCGCTCTCAACGCTTTGGTTCTTCCTTAGATTTCTCAGATTATAGAGAATATGCGTTAGGAGATGATGTGCGTCAAGTAGACTGGAATGTATTCGCAAGGACGGAAAAATATTTTATTAAGCGTTTTTTAGATGAGCAGGAAATGAGAGTGCATATATTGCTGGATTCCTCTCGTTCAATGGGTGACGAGAAAAAGTGGCTATTTGCAAGACAGCTTGTTGCTGCTTTAGGAATCATGGTATTAAACAGAGATGATCGACTCTCCTTTTCTACTTTAGAGGCAGACACTTTTTTTAGAAGAAAAGGAGCAACTTATCGAAAAGTCTATTTGCAAATAGTGTCGCAAATGAAGGAAGCTACTTTTAAAGAGAGTTTTGCAAAGAATGGATTAAAGGCTTTACCAAAAGATAGTACGGTATTATTTGTTATAACGGATAGTCTAGAACCGATAACGGAATGGGAACATTTTTTCCGTAAACTTCCTCGTTTTGCAGGGGACGTTCGTTGTATTCAAATTGTGACGGAAGAAGAATTAAATCCAACCTATACAGGGGATGTTCGGTTAATTGATGCAGAAAGTAATGAAGAATTAAACGTTTCTATGTCGAATAAAGTGCTAGAACAGTATAAAAAAGAACGCGCTCAACACGAAGCAGCTTTCCATAAGATATGCAGTCGCTTCGGCATTCAAACAATTCAATTAGTCGTTGAAAATGGAATTCAGCACGCGATTTTTCATCAATTATTAATGAATCGGTGGGTACAGTGAGGTGATACGCTTTGGGGGTTAGTCAATTAATCTTTTTATGGACCATTGCTTTTCCAATCATTGTCCTTTTATATTACTTCTTTCGAAAGAAATATAAAGAACAAGAAGTATCTTCCACACTTTTTTGGGAACAAGTGATGCAAGAAACCCGCGTATCGCCTTACTTAAAACATTTACAAAGGAATGCGCTATTTTATTTACAGATGTTAGCACTACTGTTGTTTGTTCTTGCATTAATGAATCCCTATTTAAAAACAAAGGAAATTGGCGGAGAACAAGTAATATGGATTGTGGATACGTCTGCGACAATGCTTGCAGGAAAAGAACAATCGACCTTTGAAAAACATCTAGAGGAAATGCGTTTACTCGTGAAAGAGATTGGGGGAAGACCATTAACAATCATTACAACAGGTAGTGATCCAAAAACAATTATTCGTCAAGAAACGAATGTGCAGCAAATCGAAAAAGCAATCGACGGATTAGCCGTAACTTACGAAGAGCAGCATTTAACGAAAGCAATTGAGATGGCAAATGCTTTTATCGGTGATTTGCCAACAACAATCTATTTATTTACAGATGCTGTATCCCGTTCGGATTTGCCTATAGAGAGTGAACATGTGAAATGGATTGTTAAGGGAGCAGATAGAGACTTAAAAAATGTGGCAATCACTCGATTGGCAGCAACAAGCATAAATGGTGAAACGATTGCATTGTTACAATTAAAAAATGAAACAGAAGAAAATCAAACGGTACAGCTTTCTATTACAAATAAAGATGGCGATGAGTTATTGGAAAAAACCATTACGTTACAACCAAAAGCAGAATTGGCCAACACATTTGAAGCTTTGCCGAATATTGATGTGCTTGTTGCAACGATTCAAGTAAAGGATGATTACGAAGCAGATAATTCGATGATGACCATCGTTGGAAGTAATCCTTATGAAATTGCGGTAGGACAAGATATGCATAAGTTAGTGCAAATCGGGTTTCAATCGGTAGGTCTTGATGTGAAATCTGTTCCTGAACATCAATTGGAATCCTTAAGGGGTGCGATTGTAGTAACGAATCAAACCGAACTTCTTAAGCGTAATGAACCGATTGTATTAATTGGCCGAGATGATGAGATTGAAAGTGAAGTAAGCGGAAAAATAGAAGTAATACAAGATGAATTGTTTGCGTTCAGTTCGCTAGAAGATGTATATGTAAGTGCGGTTTACCCACCATTTGATGACTTTGATACGATTGCAAAGGTTGGAGACAAACCATTTATTCAACGGTCTCCTAAAGGAGATATTGTCGTTTTAGCGGATATTCAGTCAACAGACTGGCCGCTTTATCCTTCATTTCCTTTGTTTTTATGGAGTGTTCAAAATGAACTAATGGAAGGTAAAACTTCATTAGGAATATTTACGCCAAATGAACAACGAGCTGTTTCGTTATTGCCAGGTGATTGGTCCATTTACACTGCAGATGGCGTGTATATTTCTTCTTTTGAACAATCAAGGGATTTTCAAGCGCCATCAAAACCAGGGTTATATGTTGTTCAATCAGAACATGGGGAGAGACCTTTTATTGTTCAATTACCACAGAAAGAGCGGACAATTGAAGAAGGGACGAGTTTTGAATTAGGAAATGTCGTAAGTGGACAAGAGGAAATAACGAATCAATCAATTGCGAAATGGATTGTGCTACTTATTTTATTTTTGATTGTGGTTGAGTGGGAGGTGCAAAGAAGACGTGGATTTGCGAATTGATCATCCAATTTTCCTGCTTTTGCTCATACCACTCTTAGGGTATTTGATTTGGACGTGGTTACATCATCGTTCATTATTAAAAAGGAAACATGGAATTGTCTTCATCATACGTATTATCACTATTATTATGCTTGTCTTTGCCATTGCATCTCCTTATTTGTTATTGCCGGTGAAGGAAGAGCAAGTATTATTCCTTATCGACCGCTCTGCTTCAATGGCAGGCACTGAGGATGAAGCGTTAAAGTTTATCGAAGAAAGTTTACGAGAAAAGAAAGAAACCCATTCGGTAGGGATTTATTCTTTTGCATCGAACTTTCAAACTGAAGCAATCTTATCTAAGACATTAGAGCATGTTCCAAACTTAAGTGAAATACGTGAAGTGGGTGAGACAAATATTGAACAAGCACTACAACTAGCAACAGGAATCGTTGATAAGGACAAAGCAACACGCATTATTCTTATGACGGATGGTTTACAAACGAAAGGTGAAGTTTTAGAGAGCATAACAAAAATAGCTGGTTCAAAAATTTCAGTAGATGTTGTTCCATTAGGTAGAAAAATAAGCAACGATGTTTCAATTCAGAGCTTTACAACACCGCAAGTGGCTTATCAGGGAGAAGAACAAACATTAGTGACTGAAATTGAATCAACAACTGATACAATGGGCGAATTGCTGTTATATGAAAATGATCAACTTATTTTCCGGGAAACAATTCAGCTAGAAGAAGGGAAAAATGTTTTTACTTATCGACATAAAGGCAATAAAGAAGGTTTAGTCAAATACGAAGCATACATTCAAACCGATGAAGATGCAATCTTAGAAAATAATAAGTTGACAAGTATAACAATGGTTCAAAGTACCCCACGATTACTCATTGTTAGTGATAGAGAAGAAGGCTCTCCAATTGCTGATATGTTAAATCCTTCTTCAATTCAATTTGAAGAAGTGTTATCTGAAGAATTGCCGAGCTCGCTATCATATATGTTGAAGTATGATGCCATTATTTTTGACAATGTTCCTGGCCATCTTGTAGGAGAAGCGAAAATGGGTGTCATCGAGCAGGCGGTAAAAAACTTTGGCATTGGCTTTATGATGGTTGGTGGTGAAAACAGCTTTGGCCTTGGCGGATATTTTAAAACACCAATTGAAAAGTTGCTACCAGTAGAAATGGAAGTAAAGGGTAAACAACAACTTCCATCTTTAGGACTTGTCATTGTACTTGACCGTTCTGGCAGTATGATTGGGCTAAAAATGGAATTAGCAAAGGAAGCAGCGGTGCGTTCCGTGGAGTTGCTTCGAGAGGGAGACACTTTTGGATTAATTGCTTTCGACTCGCATCCATGGGAAATCATTGAAACTAAACCATTAGGAAATAAAGATGAAGTGACTAATACCATCTTATCGATTCCGGCTGAAGGAGGTACGGAAATTTATCCTTCTCTTTCTTTAGCCTATAATAATCTGTTTGATTTACCATTACAAAGAAAACATATTATTTTATTAACAGATGGACAGTCAGCTACATCAGGTAACTACGAAGAACTAATTGAAAGTGGGAAGAAAAAACATATTACGTTATCAACTGTTGCCATTGGGCATGATGCGGATCGTCAACTTTTAGAAAGCTTAAGTGAATTAGCTGGAGGAAGATTTTATGACGTGGAGGATGAAACGACGATTCCTTCGATTTTATCTCGTGAGACAGCGATGATTTCTCGGACATATATTGTAGATGATCCGTTTTATCCGGTCATTTATCACTCAGAAGGTTGGAATCAGTTGTTTGAAGAGGGCGTTCCTCAAATGAATGCTTATATAGGTACGACAGCGAAAACTACAGCTAATGTGATAGCAGAAAGTGAAAAAGAAGATCCGGTGCTTGCAGAATGGCAATATGGATTAGGAAGGACGATTGCATTTACTTCCGATTCAACAGGTGCTTGGGCAGGTGATTGGGGACGTTGGGATCGATGGGTTGACTTTTGGAATACAGCAATTTCTCGCTTGCTGCCTACTTATAACGAAATTGCTTATGATATTCGAATGGATGGAGAAGGCTCATTCTTAATTACCGACCCAACGAATCAAGCTGCATTTTTAGATGTAGCAGTTGTAGATGAATATGGAAATGAATTGGAGGTTCATTTAGAGCCGATTTCTGCAAGTAAAGTCCGAGCGGTTGCGGATGCAAAACCGGGGCTTGTATTTTTCAGAATTTCAAAAGATGACAATGTATATCAAGCGGGATTAACGGTGCCGTATAGCTCGGAATATAGATTGCAACCACCAAATGAGAAATTATTAGAAGAAGTAGCAGATAAAACTGGTGGTAAAATCGTAGAGAATCCTCAAGAAGTATTTCGAAAATTCAACGAACAAGGAGCAACACGACAAAGCATTGCTACCATTATATTGCTCGTTAGTTTATTGCTTTTCTTTGTCGACATAACGATAAGGAGATTTGGTTGGGCCTTTTTCAAGCAAATGGGCAAATCGAAAAATATTGTGACAGCACAAAAGGTAACAGAGGAAGAAACGAATGTAGCTCAAATATTAAAAGAGTTAAGGAAAAAATAATAATAAAAGGATAGGATGGTGTCGTAGTAGGTGGCGCCATCTTTTTTCAATCATTTATTATGCTCTACAGAAAAGAAGAAGTAATGTAATGAGTTGTGCTATAATGTAGCTACAAGAATGACGAAGGTAGAAGGAGAGGAAATCGTTGACGTACCAAGCATTTTATCGTGTTTACAGACCACAAAGTTTCCGCGAAATGTCTGGTCAAACCCACGTAAAAAGAACACTTCAAAATGCTCTCCTAGCAAATAAAACAACGCATGCGTATTTGTTTTCTGGTCCACGAGGTACAGGTAAGACAAGTACTGCTAAAATTTTTGCTAAAGCATTAAATTGCGAAAAAGCACCAACAAATGAACCTTGCAATGAATGTCCAACTTGCCGAAGTATAACAGAAGGCTCGCATCCGGATGTCATTGAATTCGACGCTGCTTCCAATTCCCGTGTTGAAGAAATTCGCGATATTATTGAGAAAGTAAGGTTTGCTCCAGTAAGTGCTCGCTATAAAGTGTATATAATCGACGAAGTGCATATGCTATCTACAAGTGCTTTTAATGCTTTACTCAAAACGTTAGAAGAGCCTCCATCTCATGCGGTATTTATTTTAGCAACAACCGAGCCTCATAAATTACCAGCTACAATTATTTCTCGCTGTCAACGGTTTGATTTTAAGCGCCTCTCTTCCAACGATATTGTGGAACGAATGAAATTAGTGTTAGAGGATATCAATTTACCTTTTGAGGAACAGGCGTTAAAAGTCATTGCCCAAGCAGCTAGTGGTGGGATGAGGGATGCACTAAGTTTATTAGATCAAGTCGTATCCTTTAGCGGGGAAAAGTTGACTTTAGAAAATGCTTTGTTGGTAAGCGGATCCATAAGTCAAGATGTATTCTATGATATGGTTGTTGCTTTAAAAGAAAAAGACATTGCACATGTCCTATCTTTATTGGAAGAGTTAATTGCAGAAGGAAAAGATCCTCTTCGTTTATCGGAAGACTTAATTACCTTCTTCCGAGATTTATTATTGCTTCAAACAAGCGAGGATTTAGAGGAACTGTTAGAGCTAGTGACGCCAGAGGAAAAATTTATCGAGTTGTCCCGCGAGTTTTCAGCCGATGCGCTTTACGGATATATCGATATCCTATCTAAAACACAGCAAGATATGAGATTTTCTCATCACACGAAAGTTTATTTGGAAACGGCTTTATTGAAAATGACTCAATTTTCGAATGTAGGTGTGTTGAAAGCGGGAGAAATGCCACAAGCGGATTCTGTATTGAATAATAAAGTCATACAATTAGAGAAAATAATTTTTCAATTGAAAGAGCAAATTGAAAATGGAGCGGCGATGTCTGCAACGGATGCACCAGTTAAAGATGAGAATCGCCAAAGAACAAAAATAACGAATGCATACAAAGCGCCGACGGGTAGAATAAAAGAAGTATTAAAAGAAGCTACTAAAAAAGACATTATTCAAATTAAAAATGCTTGGTTACCTGCACTCAACCAACTGCAAAAATCACAATCAGCTCTATTTGCGGAAGCAGAACCAGTTGCAGCTTCTTCTAGTGCATTTGTGATAAAATTCAAGTATGATATACATTGTCAAATGGTTGCTGAAAACAAAGACCTCACTTCTACATTTTCTCAAATACTTTTCCAACAAATGGGTATCATGTACGAAATTTTATGTATACCAGAAAGTCAATGGACCGTTTTGCGTGAAAACTTTATTCGGGAGAACGGTTTAAATCTAAAAAAAGATCAAAATGCAGGTAAGGTTCAGGAAAGCGCTCCTGAGGCGCCATATATTGACGATGCAAAAGAGATCGAATCGGAAGACCCAATTGTGAAAGAAGCGGAAAAAATGTTTGGGAAAGATTTTATTGAAGTAGTAGAAGATTGATAATTTTCAGCATAATTATAATGAATGTCAATGAAGGAGGACGTATTTATGCGTGGAATGGGTAATATGCAAAGTATGATGAAAAAAATGCAAAAAATGCAAAAGGAAATGCTTCAAGCACAAGAAGAATTAAATGCAAGACAATTTGAAGGAACAGCTGGCGGTGGCATGGTAAAAGTAATAGTTAGCGGTGAACGTAAAGTGCTTGAAGTCAACATAGATCCTTCTGTAGTGGACCCTGAAGATGTAGAAATGCTGCAAGATTTAATTACCGTTGCAACAAATGATGCATTGAACAAAGTGGATGAAGCAACTGCGGCAACAATGGGCAAATTTACACAAGGCTTAAACCTTCCGTTCTAGGAGGAAAAATTAAATGTATTATCCTGAACCAATATCAAAGCTCATTGATAGCTTTATGAAATTGCCAGGCATCGGTCCGAAAACTGCGGCTCGACTGGCATTTTTCGTTTTAACAATGAAGGAAGATGCAGTCTTGTCCTTTGCAAAGGCATTAGTTGATGCGAAGAGAGACTTAACATACTGTTCTGTATGTGGGCATATTACAGATGTGGATCCGTGCCAAATTTGTACTGATCAATCAAGGGATGCCTCGACAATTTGTGTCGTACAAGACCCGAAAGATGTGATAGCTATGGAGAAAATGAAGGACTACCATGGCTTGTATCATGTTTTGCATGGCGCTATCTCACCGATGGATGGGGTTGGACCAGAAGACATAAATGTAGCTTCTTTAATCAACCGATTAAAAGATGAAAGAGTAAAAGAACTTATTTTAGCAACCAATCCAACGATTGAAGGAGAAGCAACGGCAATGTATATTTCACGTCTAGTAAAACCATCTGGAATTCGAACAACCCGTATAGCCCATGGATTACCAGTAGGTGGCGATCTGGAGTATGCTGATGAGGTAACGTTATCTAAAGCTTTGGAAGGACGGCGTGAAATATAAAGTGGGTTTATTTAGTAGAAAAGGAAAATTAAAAAAAGAATTTGATGAGCAGTTAGCGCGATTAATGCAAGAAACGAAAGAAGATTGGAATAATGCAAAACTTCTTGAAGAGTTAACCGAAGATTATAATTTAGATGTCATTGCTCAAAGTAAAATTGCTGAAAGCATTCACTTTTATCTTTTTAAGGAAGCACGAATCCGAAAAATCATGTTGCGTAAATAAAAGTAGGACCATATCGTATAAAACAATTTCCTGATTCATAAAAAATTAAATACTAAGAGTAGCCGTTATAGCATATGTTTCCAATGTACTTAAACTCAGGAGGAGATTAGATGGGTACATATTTAATTTTAGGTGCTATATGCGTGCTACTCATGATACTTCTTACTATTGGTAAAAGAATTGGCTATGGAATAATCATTGAAAAGCTCGCAATTTTTTGGTTCCGCCTAGCTTGTTCTTTCGCCTTTTTGTATATAGCACATATAACGGTTGATGGTTTTGATATTATCGTTCCTGTTAACTTCTTTTCTGCTTTAACAATCACTATATTAGGAGTTCCAGGAGTTCTATGCATAGCGGTTTTAACTCTTTTACAATAAATTAATTAAAATCTCTTGCATTGTTTTAATTATGTTGATATAATGAATTTCCCTTTGAGTTACAAAATAAACAAGGGAATTAAAAAATATTGACAAACAAAAGATGAATTAGATATAATATAAGAGTTCTCTTTTGAGAGCTGAAAATGTGTAAAAAAACGCTTGAAATATTAAATAAACATGATATAATATTTTAGCGTCACTAAATTAACACTTGATGAACCTTGAAAACTGAACAACAAAACGTTAATGCAATAAATTATCTAGTTGTTAACCCTCGTTAACAAACTAGATTCGGACATTCAATTTTTGAGCAAATCAAATTTTCTTTTATGGAGAGTTTGATCCTGGCTCAGGACGAACGCTGGCGGCGTGCCTAATACATGCAAGTCGAGCGAACCAATTGAAAGCCTAGCTTTCATGAGGTTAGCGGCGGACGGGTGAGTAACACGTGGGTAACCTGCCCTATAGACTGGGATAACTCGCGGAAACGCGTGCTAATACCGGATAACACATCAAAGTGCATGCTTTGATGTTGAAAGATGGTTCTGCTATCACTATAGGATGGGCCCGCGGCGCATTAGCTTGTTGGTGGGGTAACGGCCTACCAAGGCGACGATGCGTAGCCGACCTGAGAGGGTGATCGGCCACACTGGGACTGAGACACGGCCCAGACTCCTACGGGAGGCAGCAGTAGGGAATCTTCCACAATGGGCGAAAGCCTGATGGAGCAACGCCGCGTGAGCGAAGAAGGTCTTCGGATCGTAAAGCTCTGTTGTAAGGGAAGAACAAGTGCAGTAGTAACTGGCTGCACCTTGACGGTACCTTACTAGAAAGCCACGGCTAACTACGTGCCAGCAGCCGCGGTAATACGTAGGTGGCAAGCGTTGTCCGGAATTATTGGGCGTAAAGCGCGCGCAGGCGGTTTCTTAAGTCTGATGTGAAAGCCCCCGGCTTAACCGGGGAGGGTCATTGGAAACTGGGAGACTTGAGTGCAGGAGAGGGAAGCGGAATTCCATGTGTAGCGGTGAAATGCGTAGAGATATGGAGGAACACCAGTGGCGAAGGCGGCTTCCTGGCCTGTAACTGACGCTGAGGCGCGAAAGCGTGGGGAGCAAACAGGATTAGATACCCTGGTAGTCCACGCCGTAAACGATGAGTGCTAAGTGTTAGGGGGTTTCCACCCCTTAGTGCTGCAGCTAACGCATTAAGCACTCCGCCTGGGGAGTACGGTCGCAAGACTGAAACTCAAAGGAATTGACGGGGGCCCGCACAAGCGGTGGAGCATGTGGTTTAATTCGAAGCAACGCGAAGAACCTTACCAGGTCTTGACATCCCGCTGACCGCTATGGAGACATAGCCTTCCCTTCGGGGACAGCGGTGACAGGTGGTGCATGGTTGTCGTCAGCTCGTGTCGTGAGATGTTGGGTTAAGTCCCGCAACGAGCGCAACCCTTGTCCTTAGTTGCCATCATTCAGTTGGGCACTCTAAGGAGACTGCCGTACAAATACGGAGGAAGGTGGGGATGACGTCAAATCATCATGCCCCTTATGACCTGGGCTACACACGTGCTACAATGGACGGTACAAACGGTCGCGAAGTCGCGAGACGGAGCCAATCCGAAAAAACCGTTCTCAGTTCGGATTGCAGGCTGCAACTCGCCTGCATGAAGCCGGAATCGCTAGTAATCGCGGATCAGCATGCCGCGGTGAATACGTTCCCGGGCCTTGTACACACCGCCCGTCACACCACGAGAGTCTGTAACACCCGAAGTCGGTGAGGTAACCCTTTCGGGAGCCAGCCGCCGAAGGTGGGACAGATGATTGGGGTGAAGTCGTAACAAGGTAGCCGTATCGGAAGGTGCGGCTGGATCACCTCCTTTCTAAGGATATTTACGGAAGCATTAGCGTTTTGTGTTCAGTTTTGAAGGTTTATGACCTTCAAAGTTATAGTGTTGTTCTTTGAAAACTGGATAAACGACATTGAAAGCAAGCAATTTACTGTAAAGCGCAAACAACTAGGCTAACACGACGTAAATGCGACGTGGATTAAAGCCGTAAGGGTTGCGAGACGCAAGCAAGACAAGGGAATGAGCGAGTGAGAACCGGAGTGTACTATATGCGTACATGAGGATTCGAACGAGCGAAATTGACGAAGTATTGCGCAGCGTATCGAAAACCGTAAAGGTTAAGTTGTTAAGGGCGCACGGTGGATGCCTTGGCACTAGGAGCCGATGAAGGACGGGACTAACACCGATATGCTTCGGGGAGCTGTAAGTAAGCTTTGATCCGGAGATTTCCGAATGGGGGAACCCACTGTTCGTAATGGAACAGTATCTTAACGTGAATCCATAGCGTTAAGAAGGCACACCCAGGGAACTGAAACATCTAAGTACCTGGAGGAGAAGAAAGAAAAATCGATTCCCTGAGTAGCGGCGAGCGAAACGGGAACAGCCCAAACCAAGAGGCTTGCCTCTTGGGGTTGTAGGACACTCTATACGGAGTTACAAAAGGATGGATTAGATGAACCGTTCTGGAAAGGACGGCCAGAGAAGGTAAAAGCCCTGTAGTCGAAAATCCATCCTCTCCTGAGTGGATCCTGAGTACGGCGGAACACGTGAAATTCCGTCGGAATCCGGGAGGACCATCTCCCAAGGCTAAATACTCCCTAGTGACCGATAGTGAACCAGTACCGTGAGGGAAAGGTGAAAAGCACCCCGGGAGGGGAGTGAAAGAGAACCTGAAACCGTGTGCCTACAAGTAGTCAGAGCCCGTTAACGGGTGATGGCGTGCCTTTTGTAGAATGAACCGGCGAGTTACGATTACGTGCAAGGTTAAGCAGAAAATGCGGAGCCGCAGCGAAAGCGAGTCTGAATAGGGCGTTTTGAGTACGTGGTCGTAGACCCGAAACCAGGTGATCTACCCATGTCCAGGGTGAAGGTGAGGTAACACTCACTGGAGGCCCGAACCCACGCACGTTGAAAAGTGCGGGGATGAGGTGTGGGTAGCGGAGAAATTCCAATCGAACTTGGAGATAGCTGGTTCTCTCCGAAATAGCTTTAGGGCTAGCCTCGTGTGAAGAATACTGGAGGTAGAGCACTGTTTGGACTAGGGGCCCACCTCGGGTTACCGAATTCAGACAAACTCCGAATGCCAGCTATTTATACACGGGAGTCAGACTACGAGTGATAAGATCCGTGGTCAAAAGGGAAACAGCCCAGACCACCAGCTAAGGTCCCAAAGTAATCGTTAAGTGGAAAAGGATGTGGCGTTGCTTAGACAACCAGGATGTTGGCTTAGAAGCAGCCATCATTTAAAGAGTGCGTAATAGCTCACTGGTCGAGTGACGCTGCGCCGAAAATGTATCGGGGCTAAACGATTCACCGAAGCTGTGGATTCGTGCGTTGCACGAGTGGTAGGAGAGCGTTCTAAGTGCGTCGAAGTCAGACCGGAAGGACTGGTGGAGCGCTTAGAAGTGAGAATGCCGGTATGAGTAGCGAAAGATGGGTGAGAATCCCATCCACCGAATGACTAAGGTTTCCTGAGGAAGGCTCGTCCGCTCAGGGTTAGTCGGGACCTAAGTCGAGGCCGAAAGGCGTAGACGATGGACAACAGGTTGATATTCCTGTACCACCTCCCCGCCGTTTGAGTGATGGGGGGACGCAGGAGGATAGGGAATGCACGCCGTTGGTCGAGCGTGTCCAAGCAGCAAGGCGTGGAAGTAGGCAAATCCGCTTCCTAATACGCCGAGCTGTGATGGGGAGCGCGTTATGCGCGAAGTTCCTGATTTCACACTGCCAAGAAAAGCCTCTAGCGAGGCGGGAGGTGCCCGTACCGCAAACCGACACAGGTAGTCGAGGAGAGAATCCTAAGGTGAGCGAGAGAACTCTCGTTAAGGAACTCGGCAAAATGACCCCGTAACTTCGGGAGAAGGGGTGCTCATTGGGGTGCAAGCCCTGATGAGCCGCAGTGAATAGGCCCAGGCGACTGTTTAGCAAAAACACAGGTCTCTGCAAAACCGTAAGGTGAAGTATAGGGGCTGACGCCTGCCCGGTGCTGGAAGGTTAAGAGGAGGAGTTAGCGCAAGCGAAGCTCCGAATTGAAGCCCCAGTAAACGGCGGCCGTAACTATAACGGTCCTAAGGTAGCGAAATTCCTTGTCGGGTAAGTTCCGACCCGCACGAAAGGCGTAACGATCTGGGCACTGTCTCAACGAGAGACTCGGTGAAATTATAGTACCTGTGAAGATGCAGGTTACCCGCGACAGGACGGAAAGACCCCGTGGAGCTTTACTGTAACCTGATATTGAATTTCGGTGCAACTTGTACAGGATAGGTAGGAGCCGTAGAAGGGGGAGCGCCAGCTTCCCTGGAGGCGCCCTTGGGATACTACCCTGGTTGTACTGAAATTCTAACCCGCAAGCCTGATCGGCTTGGGAGACAGTGTCAGGTGGACAGTTTGACTGGGGCGGTCGCCTCCTAAAAGGTAACGGAGGCGCCCAAAGGTTCCCTCAGAATGGTTGGAAATCATTCGCAGAGTGTAAAGGCATAAGGGAGCTTGACTGCGAGACCTACAAGTCGAGCAGGGTCGAAAGACGGGCTTAGTGATCCGGTGGTTCCGCATGGAAGGGCCATCGCTCAACGGATAAAAGCTACCCCGGGGATAACAGGCTTATCTCCCCCAAGAGTCCACATCGACGGGGAGGTTTGGCACCTCGATGTCGGCTCATCGCATCCTGGGGCTGTAGTCGGTCCCAAGGGTTGGGCTGTTCGCCCATTAAAGCGGTACGCGAGCTGGGTTCAGAACGTCGTGAGACAGTTCGGTCCCTATCCGTCGTGGGCGTAGGAAATTTGAGAGGAGCTGTCCTTAGTACGAGAGGACCGGGATGGACACACCGCTGGTGTACCAGTTGTCTTGCCAAAGGCACCGCTGGGTAGCTATGTGTGGACGGGATAAGTGCTGAAAGCATCTAAGCATGAAGCCCCCCTCAAGATGAGATTTCCCATTGCATAAGCAAGTAAGATCCCTCAAAGACGATGAGGTAGATAGGTCCGAGGTGGAAGCACGGTGACGTGTGGAGCTGACGGATACTAATCGATCGAGGACTTAACCAATCATTTCAATGTCGTTATCCAGTTTTGAGAGAACAACCTCTCATATAGTGAAGTGACGATGGCGAAGAGGTCACACCCGTTCCCATACCGAACACGGAAGTTAAGCTCTTCAGCGCCGATGGTAGTAAGGGGCTTCCCCTTGTGAGAGTAGGACGTCGCTTCGCAAAAAGGCACCACAACAGTGGTGCTTTTTTTATTGCAAAAATTGAAGCCCCTTACTACCAAGGACTGAAAGTCCGATCGGCGCGATAGAGAAGTGGCATTTAAAACGTAAGCAAAACAATTATTTGGAGGAGACGAGAAGCACGGGGACCAAGAAGTTCAGGCTCTATAATATTTGGTGTTGGTGAGTAAAAACCAGCACCAATTTTTGTGCGCCCGGCATGTACATGAACTATAGGGTGTAAGTCCCGAACCCCGAAGACAGAAGTAGAGGTTAGCCAAGAGCAAGGGTGTCCGTGGTGACGCGGAATCTGAAGGAAGCTGGAGGCAAAACACCGGTCCGAGGAACACGAACCTCATATAAGGCTAGGTATGATTGAGTGAGTTTGCGAAACAAAACAAAGCTCTTTCTGTCGAAGGTCATATCGAGTAAATGAGGCGGATAGATGGTGTGAAAGTGCATGTACTTACCCGGGGAGGTCTGGCGGATAGGTGAAGTACGCTTCATAACCTACTTAGTGATAAGTAGCTGAACCGTCAGAAGTCAGCAGAGGTCATAGTATTAGTTGGTCTAGAACAACTAAGAAGGACCGAACAATTAAGAGAGAATAGCCCTTGGCATTCAGTGAGTCATGATGAACACAGAAAACGTAGTACCTCACTTGAGGAAGGAAGCGGTGAATCCCGTGGGAGACCTCTTGGAGGGTGGAGTGACCACTGGCATAAAGAGAACAGCTATTCACGGAAGTTATAAAGACTTGCGTCAATCATCTTAATTGAACCGCCGTATACGGAACCGTACGTACGGTGGTGTGAGAGGACGGGAGTTAATCGCTCCCTCCTACTCGATTTGAACAAAAAAATGAGACAGTGACAAAACTCTGGTAAAATGTAATCGACCAAAACCACATTTACAAGGAGTGATGTCACATGTCTCATCATTATTCTATACGTAATTTATTAAATATTAAAGACAAAAATATCACATTTGATGAAAATTTTTGTTCTACCGAAACGATCAAAAAAGTAAAAGCGAAAGTCTTTCATGGGACGTTAACGTATCAACCAAAAGCTTGTTATACTTGTGGACATGTCTTTGATGATCAAATCATTAAACACGGTTTTAAAACGTCTCTCATTAAAATGCCTAGCATTTCAGGTTTTCATACCTACTTAAAATTGCGTAAACAGCGTTATTTCTGTAAACATTGTCATTCCACGTTTACTTTAAAAACGAGCGTCGTGGCTAAAAACTGTTGTATTTCCAACAATACCAAAGTATCGATTGCTTTAAACGCCAAAGATCAAATATCCGAAAAAGATATTGCGATGAAACATAATGTTTCTCTTGCCACTGTCAGTCGTGTCATTGACAGCTTTTATAGCTACTATCAACCAAATGTTCACTATCTTCCTAAGCACCTGTGTTTTGACGAGTTTAAATCAGTGAAATCCGCAGCTGGAACGATGTCCTTTATTTTCTGCGACTCTGAAACGGGGGAGATGGTGGATATCGTGGAGGACCGGAGATTACATGTCCTCAAAGAGTATTTCTTACGGTATTCCAAGAAGGCGAGAGATGCGGTAAAAACGATTGTCATCGATATGTACAGCCCTTATATTTCCTTAATCCAAGAAGTTTTCCCTAAAGCGGAAATCGTACTCGACAAATTCCATATCCTCCAACTATTTAGCAGAGCTTTAAACAAAACGCGCATCAACGTCATGAATCGGGATAAAAAGAATTACAATAAATTGAAAAAATACTGGAAGCTCCTTCTGAAAGATCAAACAAAACTTGATTATAAGAACTATAAATATCATCGTTGCTTTAAAAAGCATATGTGTGAGGTGGAGATTCTCCACTATCTCATTGATTTAGATTCTGAATTAAAAGCGTCCTATGAGTTATACCAATACGTTCGCCATTGCATCAAAACTAAAGACTTTGAGCTCCTAAAGAAAACATTAGAGAATAAACAAAATATCGTTTCCAGCTATATGAAAACCGCCATCAAGACAATCAACAAATACATCAATTACGTGGAGAATACGTTGAAATATGATTATAGCAACGGCATTTTAGAGGGGATTCATAACAAAATCAAAGTGATTAAACGCATTTCTTTCGGTTATCGATCCTTCTATCACTTTAGAAACCGAATATTCATTACCCAAAACTTAGTGAAAATAAAAACAGCTTAGGGGAACCTCGAATTTCCCCTAAGCCATCCGATTACATATTACCAAATAATGTCACTAACATTTATTCACCAACACCATTTGACAAAGAACCGAAGCTGACGCAGAAATTCGCCGGTCAACGTGCTTCGGAGTTAGCGCCGATGGTAGTTAAGGGGTCCCCTTGTGAGAATGGATGTGGCTTTTCAATAATACCACTGTAAAGTGGTAATAAAATCTTTCTAACTATTTTATAGGTAATAACAAGATGAGTTTTCTCCCTATTAAGACTATAATAAAGGAAGAGTATTTAGCGGGGTGAGATGATGAGAATAGGACGGCCGTTAATTGAAACATTGAAGAATTTTGTGGAAAAACAACCAACATCCTTTCACGTTCCGGGCCATAAAAATGGATTGATATCAGGATTGCCGCAACCAATACAAGGCATGTTACCCTTCGATGTAACAGAACTAACAGGACTTGATGACTTCCATCATCCAAAAGAAGTTATATATGAAGCCGAAAGATTATTAGCCCAAACATACGGTGCAGATCGCAGTTTTTTTCTAGTGAATGGTTCAACAGTGGGCAATTTGGCGATGATTTATGCAACTTGTAAAAGAAACGAAAAAATCATAGTACAAAGAAATGCACATAAATCTATTTTTCATGCTCTGCAATTAATTGGTGCTAAACCGATTTATGTCTCGCCTGAATGGGACGATGAAACTAGAACAGCAACTCACGTTTCGTTAACTACTTTAAAAGAGGCACTACGAATACATCGAGATGTAAAGGCTGTAATTTTAACTTCTCCAACCTACTATGGAGCGGTATCAAATGAATTAAAACAACAAATTGATCTATGTCATCAGATGAAGATTCCGGTATTAGTCGACGAAGCCCATGGAGCTCATTTAACAGCAAGTAAACAATTTCCGGAGTCTGCATTAGATTTAGGAGCAGATATTGTTGTTCAATCGGCTCATAAAACGTTACCAGCCATGACAATGGCATCTTTTTTACATATCAAGTCTAATATTGTTGAAGCAGAGCAGGTTAACCGTTACTTACGAATGTTGCAATCAAGCAGTCCATCCTATATATTATTGGCTTCATTAGATGATGCAAGACATTATGTTCAAACATATTTAGAAAGCGATGCAAATTATTTATTGGACAAGAAAAAGCATTGGATTGAAGCATTGCGTTCAATTCAATCGTTACAAGTCATTGAAATGGACGATCCTTTAAAAGTGTTATTAAGGGTGCGAGGCTATAGCGGTTTTCAACTGAAGGATGCGTTAGAAAAGCAAGGAGTATATTCAGAATTAGCAGATTTACATCAGGTATTATTCATATTGCCTTTATTAAAACAAGGACAAAGTTATCCTTTTGCAGAAACGAGAATGCGTATTAAGGAAGCAGTTGAGTCTTTACAAAGCGTTGAAGAAGTACCTATCGAATTTGCAACAGCATTTAAAGAAGTGAATAAAATATCCATTCCTGAATATTCATTTTGTGAATTAGAGGAAAAAGATACGGAGTGGATTCCCTATATGCGAGCAATAGGTAGAATTTCAGCAAGTATGGTGATACCATATCCACCAGGTATCCCTTTACTCATTCCTGGAGAAAAAATTACTGTATCGAAGCTCAGTCAATTGGAAGAACTATTAGCGGTCGGATCATCTTTCCAAGGGAATCATCAACTTGAAGAAAAACTGATATGCGTCTATAAATAAACAGAGAGTAAACTGGATGGAGGAACAGACTTGTGGGTTATTTAATCAGTTTTGAAGGTGGAGAAGGCTCAGGTAAGAGTACAATCCTTAAACGATTGGCAGAATATTTAATTCAACAGGGATATTCCGTAGTTTGTACGAGAGAGCCTGGCGGAATTGATATAGCAGAACAAATTCGAAATGTAATTTTAGACAAAAAGAATGTAAATATGGATGCAAAGACAGAGGCGCTTTTATATGCTGCCGCAAGAAGGCAGCACTTAGTTGAGAAAATCATACCTGAGTTGGAAAAAGGAACGATTGTATTATGCGACCGCTACATTGATAGTAGCCTTACTTATCAGGGATATGCAAGAGGATTGGGGATAGAAGAAGTATATACAATCAATCAATTTGCTATCGGTAATTTTTTCCCTGATTTAACGTTATATTTAGATGTATCACCAACAATTGGACTTTCAAGAATACAAAAAGATGGTGAACGAGAAGTCAACCGATTAGATTTAGAATCATTGGAATTTCATTCAAAAGTAAGAGAAGGTTATTTGAAACTACTTAAACAGTTTCCAGAAAGAATAAAGGCCATTAATGCAGAAAATGAAATTGAAGTAGTACTAGAAGAGGTAATAAATATTGTATTACCATTCTTAAAAGACAAAAGTTAATGATTTCGAGTTCTCTAATGTTTTTCAAAACCAATTTCATACAGCCAAAAGGAATGCATTCTAATGAAAAGAACGCATTCCTTTTATTTTGCGTAAAATAACTGCATAAGGATGATGGGGATATAGCCCTTTGTGTAGAATAAACTTTTTTGGGTAAGAGTAATAGAGAATTGGATTTACTTTGTTAATAAAGGTATTTTGTAATGATAAAAAGGAATCTTCAATAAAATAATATAAATTTCCATATTTTAATCATAAATATTCTTAACTGCTAAAAAGTTATTTATTTATTCTTGTCATAAGAACAAGGAAATGAAGGGAACATGTAATGTATGGTATAATAAAAACACGCAAGTTAGGAGTGAATGCGTATGAAATTAGTAATTGCGGTCATTCAAGACCAAGATAGTAACCGACTGTCTAATGCCTTAATGAAGCAAAATTTTCGTGCGACTAAGTTAGCGAGTACAGGAGGATTCTTGCGCTCAGGGAACACTACTTTTCTAATTGGTGTAGACGATCAAGATGTTTCCAAGGTATTAGACATTATTCGAGATAATTGTCGGGCAAGGGAACAAATGGTCACTCCTGTTTCACCTCTTGGAGGAAATGCAGATACCTATATTCCGTATCCGGTTGAGGTGGAAGTTGGTGGTGCAACGGTATTTGTTTTACCAATCGAAGAATATCACCACTTTTAACAGCTTATACTTTGCCAAATCCCATGAAAAAGTGAGCGAGGGCTGAATGAAGTGAAAATTAATCAAGATTTACGAGTTGGAATCAAAACAAATATACATGAAATGAAGCAACCAAATGAGGCAAATCAACGCTTTGGAGAATTGGTTGTGAAGCAAGGACAGAAACTGCAAAGTGAGCAATTAACTCGATTGCTAGGAGATATTTCCGCTGCAGGTGATCGAGTAGCAAGGTCAAGAAACTTGCGAGATTTAGCGAGATTTAAGATGCTTGTGAGGCGATTTTTACAAGAAGCTGTTGAATATGGCCTTGAACTAAAACAGTCTCACACTTGGAATCGATTTGGTGAAGGTAGAAGACTTAAAATTATTAAGAAAATTGATGAACGTTTAGTTGAACTAGCTCAAGATTTATTAGATGAAGAAAAAGAAACGATTGATTTGCTTGATAAAATTGGCGAAATAAAAGGTTTGTTAATTAATTTATATATGTAAAACCCGTGTCTTTTACCATGGTGATAGACACGGGATTTTTTCTAAAGAAAATGAAGGAAGACATCCTGATTAAAGAAAAGGTGAAAAGAAATGCTTGATACAGTGGATGAGCTAATGAAGCTGCAACCAATCGTCATAAAACAATTACAAATGATTTTTGAAAAGGGACGTATTGCACATGCTTATATTTTTGAAGGCGAAAGAGGAACAGGCAAAAAAGAAGTAATGAAGTTTTTTGTTAAATTAATGTTATGTCAAAGTCCGTCGAAAAATGTTCCATGTGAAACATGCAGAAATTGTAAACGCATAGAATCAGGCAATCATCCCAATGTTTTGCAAATAGAACCTGATGGTCAATTTATTAAAGTTGAACAAATTCGTGATTTAATATCAAATATGACAAAAACAGGTATGGAAGAAGGCAGAAAAATTTATGTAGTTCATCATGCAGATAAAATGAATAATGCTGCAAGTAATACATTATTAAAATTTTTAGAAGAACCGGATGGACAAGTAACTGCAATCCTTTTAACAGAGCAATATCAATCGATACTTCCGACCATTCAATCCCGCTGTCAGCACATTAAGTTTTCAAATATTCCAAAAGAATTTTTAATTCAACAATTGCAGGAGCATGGATTAACCTTTTCCATGGCTTCCACAGTCAGCCAAGTGACCAATAGCGTAGAAAAAGGCCTTGCTTTAGCCCAAGATGAGCAGTTTGCACTAGCGAGAAAAACAGTGTTAAAATTAGTTGAGACTGTTAGAAAAAATGTCAATGAAGCCATGCTAATTGTATATGATGAATGGCTTCCAAATGTAAAAGATAAAAGTGATTTTGAACTCAGTCTTGATTTACTTCTGTTAGCTTATCGTGATATTGTAGCTATAAAGGCAAACCCTGAAAGTTCTTGTACCTATCCAGATATGGTAGATACATGGAAGGAAATTGCATTATCTTCTACTTTTGAACAATTGTCGAATCAAATGCAAGCAATATTACAAGCAAGACAAAATGTAGGTCGTAATATGAATCGCACGCTTTTAATGGAACAGCTTATGCTGAAATTGCAGGAGGGGTATTCCTTTGTATAATGTGGTAGGTGTCCGCTTTAAACGGGCGGGTAAAATATATTATTTCGACCCTGGAGAATATCAACTTGAAAAAGACCAATATGTCATTGTTGAGACAGCACGAGGTGTCGAATATGGAAAAATTGTTGTTCCAATGAGACAAGTTGGTGAAAATGATGTTGTTTTGCCTTTAAAGCAAGTTTTACGTCCTGCTACAGAGCGAGATAAAATCCAAGTGGAAGAAAACAAAGCTGAAGCAAGACGAGCTTTTGATATAGCGAATGTAAAAATTGCTGAACATCAACTGGAGATGAAACTTGTTGATGTTGAATATACATTCGATCGAAATAAAGTGATTTTTTATTTTACAGCAGAGGGAAGAGTCGATTTCCGTGAATTAGTGAAAGATTTAGCGGCGATTTTCCGAACTCGTATCGAACTTCGCCAAATCGGTGTAAGGGATGAAGCTAAGCTTCTTGGAGGTATTGGTCCTTGTGGTCGAATGCTCTGCTGTTCAACATTTCTAGGAGATTTTGATCCGGTCTCAATTAAAATGGCGAAAGATCAAAATTTATCATTAAATCCGACAAAAATTTCAGGATTATGTGGTCGTCTTATGTGCTGTTTAAAATATGAAAATGACGATTACGAAACAGCGAAAGATGGAATGCCTGATATTGGCGAGACAACTATTACTCCTGATGGGATTGGAACAGTCGTTGGGATTAATGTGCTAGAAAGAGTCATTCAAGTGTATTTAGAAGAGCTTGAACGCACCGTTGAATATACGCTGGAGGAAATACTCGAGTGTGAAAAGAATCTGATATAGATTAAAACTAATGGGGTGGCTTGGTTGAGGGACCGTAATTTTTTGGATTCTATAATGGAATTTGAACAGCAACTAGAAACGTTACAACAGCAGTTTAACGAGTTAAAAAAATTTGTTGCACATATGGTAGAAGAACATCAGTCACTTCAAACAGAAAACTTTCATTTAAGAAGACGACTAGAAGAACTTTCGAAAGCAGCAGAAGGAACTTCTGAACAAGGTGAAAAGAAAAGCTATTTAGATATTGGGGAAGGATATGATAATTTAGCTCGACTATATCAAGAAGGGTTTCACGTATGCAATGTACATTTCGGAAGTTCCCGCAAGGGTGAAGACTGCTTGTTTTGTCTATCGTTTTTTAATAAAAATGTTTAATGTAAAGGCTGATACCCGAATTGGGTACAGTCTTTTATTTTCATGAGGAGTGTGTATGTGTGGAAGATTGGTTAAAGGATGATGAACGGTTAGATTATTTATTAGCAGAGGATTTACGAATTATTCAAAGTCCTTCCGTTTTCTCTTTTTCTTTAGATGCCGTTTTATTAGCGAAGTTTGTTAACATTCCTATTTCAAAGGGGCAAATTGTCGATTTGTGCTCAGGAAATGGTGTTATTCCTTTATTTTTAAGCACTCGCACAAAAGCAAAGATTATTGGAGTGGAAATTCAAGAGCGGCTGTATGATATGGCAGTAAGAAGTATTCAATACAATAGATTAGAAAATCAACTTCAAATGGTTCATGGTGATGTAAAGGACATTCCTCCGCTACTCGGCATTGAAAAATATGATGCTGTGACATGTAATCCACCGTATTTTTTAGATATTGAATCAAGCGATAAAAACTTAAACGAGCACTATACGATTGCCCGCCATGAAGTATTGCTTACATTGGATGAGGCAATTCATGCGGCAAGCAGGTTGTTGAAACAAGGTGGAAAAGCAGCCTTTGTACATAGACCGGGGAGATTACTTGATATGATTACTTCTATGCGGAAACATCGTTTAGAACCGAAACGAATTCGCTTTATCTATCCGAAAATGGGGAAAGAAGCAAATATGTTGTTGATTGAGGGAATCAAAGATGGCAAGCCGGATTTGAAAATTTTGCCTCCTCTGTATGTTTATGATGACAACAATCAGTATACAGCTGAAATGAGTGAAATCTTATATGGTGGAAAAGGATAAACATTATTTTTACGTCTTGGAATGTGCCGATTCATCTTTTTATGCGGGATATACGAATGATTTAGAACGAAGAGTGAATCAGCATAATGCGGGCAAAGGAGCAAAATATACGAGAGGAAAGCGGCCGGTAAAATGCATATATTATGAAATTTATGAAACAAAAGAGCAAGCAATGAGAGCTGAATACGCCTTTAAACAATTAAAACGTAGCGAAAAATTGAAATATATTGGGAGATGTAAAAAATGAAATCTCAAAAAAGTAGCATGTATGAACAAAGCAGTTGTTTATATTTAGTTGCAACGCCCATTGGAAATTTAGAAGACATTACAATCAGGGCATTGCGCATTTTAAAAGAAGTGGACATCATTGCGGCAGAAGACACAAGAAATACGAAAAAACTTTGTCATTATTACGACATTACGACACCGTTAGTTAGCTATCATGAACATAATCAAGAACAAGCAGGAGAAAAAATATTGCAGTGGTTAAGAGATGGGAAATCAGTAGCATTAGTAAGTGATGCGGGGATGCCTTGCATATCTGACCCCGGTGCTGATATTGCTCAAAAAGCGATTGAGGAAGATTTTGCAGTAGTTCCTATACCAGGTGCCAATGCAGCCATGTCAGCTTTAATTGCATCTGGCTTAACGCCTCAACCATTTTACTTTTTCGGTTTTTTAAATCGCAACAAAAAAGAACGAAAAAAACAGTTATCTAATCTCAAAAATCGAAAAGAAACATTAATCTTTTATGAAGCACCCCATCGTCTAAAAGATACATTAAAAGATTTAGCAGCGGAGTTAGGCAATCGGAAAATTGTTTTAGCACGAGAGTTAACAAAAAAATTTGAAGAGTTTTTACGAGGTACTGTAGAAGAAGCAATTCAATGGACAGAAGAGAATGAAGTGAGAGGGGAATTTTGTATCGTAATTGAAGGATCGCAAAATGAAGTGGAAGAAAACAATGAAGATGCTTATTGGACAAACATGACGATCCAAGAACACGTAGATTTACTAATGAGAGAAAAACAACTTTCTTCAAAAGAGGCAATTAAAGAAGTGGCTAAATTAAGAGGTCTTCCAAAAAGGGAGGTTTATCAGCAATATCATTTATGAAAAAGAAGGAGGGCGTCTGAAAAGTCATTTCAAGACGCCCCCTTTGCGGCTGTCGCACATGCTTAGCCGCAGATAAATTGCGGCTGTCGCTAGTGCTTTCGCCGTAGATAAATTGCGGCTGTCGCTAGTGCTTTCGCCGCAGATAAATTGCGGCTGTCGCTAGTGCTTTCGCCGCAGATAAATTGCGGCTGTCGCACATGCTTAGCCACAGATAAATTGCGACGAGGAGGCGCGTTTGGTGTGATCACCGCAGGAGCAAAGTTTTTAAGAGAATATTACTATAAGAAGTAAGGCTGTTCAGAAAGTGTTCGACTTTCTGGACAGCCCCAACCCTCTTCGAAAATCGAAGTTATGTTCCTCTGATAGATAAAAATGCACTAGTGTCGTATGAGGAGCGATTTGCCTTATCAGACACGTCCTCATATTCAACTTATTTGTTTAACTGTTGTTGAATTTCTTTCAGTAAAATTTCGGCACCTTCTGGACTTAAAATTAATTTTCCTCCAGCTAAGCGGAAATTTTGATCTGAAACTTCTCCAGTAATAGCGCAAGTCATGTTAGGCATGTATTTTTTGAGGATGATTTTATCATCGTCTACGTATATTTCTAGTGCATCTTTTTCATTGATGCCAAGTGTGCGTCGAAGCTCAATTGGAATCACTACACGACCTAACTCATCAACCTTACGAACAATACCTGTAGATTTCATGACAATGTTTTCCTCCTATAAATGAGTCATAATTTTAGAATAAATCTCGTATTCGCCAAAATTCGACATTTATTCTTTGTCTGTCTAGAATAATACCAATAAAAGGAATAAACGTCAATAAATTAGCATTGAAGTTTTGAGATTTAATAAAAGAATTTATAAAAATTCATTTTTTTTTATTAAAAAAGTATTATTCGTTAAAGAATATTATTATAAAACGTAGTATTTAGACAAAATGTTCCATTAATTTTTTGATTGATTGAATTAGAAAAATTCGTCAAAACTTTAGTATAATATGTTAGCGTTGAAACAGAAATAGTTAATCGTTACAATAAATACTATATATAGTTGACAATGGAGGCAGTTTAGGTGAGTGAGAAGAAAACGTTTTATATAACAACACCAATATATTATCCAAGCGGAAAATTTCATATTGGTACAGCATATACAACTGTGGCATCTGATGCTATGGCACGATATAAAAGATTGCGCGGATATGATGTTCGTTTCTTAACAGGAATGGATGAGCATGGACAAAAAATTCAACAAAAAGCCCAAGAAGTTGGAAAACATCCGCAAGAATATGTGAATGAAATTGCTAAAGCAGCAAAAGAATTGTGGAAGAAAATGGATATCTCTTATGATGATTTTATCCAAACCACACAAGAACGTCATGTAAAAAGTGTTGAGAAAATCTTTAAAAAGTTTTTAGACAACGGAGATATTTATAAAGGAGAATATGAAGGTTGGTATTGTACTCCTTGCGAATCTTTCTTTACAGAAACTCAGCTAATTGAAGGCAATTGTCCAGATTGTGGACGCCCTGTTCAAAAGTTGAAAGAAGAATCCTATTTCTTTAATATGCAAAAATATGCTGATCGCCTGCTTCAATATTATGAAGAAAACCTAGAGTTTATTGAACCGGAATCACGTAAAAATGAGATGATTAATAACTTCATTAAACCGGGATTAGAGGATCTTTCTGTTTCAAGAACTTCCTTTGATTGGGGAATTAAAGTACCAGGAGATCCAAAACATGTCATTTATGTATGGGTAGATGCGCTAACAAACTACATTACTGCTCTTGGATATGGTTCAGATAATGAAGAATTATTCAATAAGTATTGGCCTGCTGATGTTCATGTCGTAGGAAAAGATATTGTTCGTTTCCATACTATTTATTGGCCGATCTTCCTAATGGCATTGGGATTACCGCTTCCGAAAAAAGTATTTGCTCACGGTTTCATCATGATGAAAGATGGAAAAATGTCGAAATCGAAGGGGAATGTTGTTTATCCGGAAATGTTAATTGATCGTTACGGATTGGATGCAACGCGTTACTTCTTACTTCGCGAATTACCATTTGGGGCAGACGGTGTATTTTCTCCAGAATCATTTGTAGAGCGGACAAACTATGATTTAGCAAATGATTTAGGTAATTTATTGAATCGTACGGTTTCAATGATTAATAAATATTTTGATGGAATCATACCAACAAAAGGTTTAGAAGAAACAGAATTTGATGCATCATTAAAAACTCACGCAAAAGAAACAAAAGCTGCATATGTAGCCAACATGGATAAAATGCAGTTTAGTGTTGTATTAGCAGAATTGTGGTCATTTGTTTCAAGAACAAATAAATACATTGATGAAACAGAGCCTTGGGTGTTGGCAAAAAATGACGAAAACCATGGCAAATTAGGTCAAGTAATGTATAATTTGGCCGAAAGTTTACGTCATATTGCAGTAATGTTACAACCGTTTATGACACAAACGCCAAAACGCATAATGGAACAACTTGGTTTAGATGAAAAATTATTGGCTTGGGAAACGATTGAAGAGTTCGGAAATGTTATACCAGAAAATACAAAAGTGGTAGAAAAAGGAGTACCAATTTTCCCAAGATTGGACGCTGAAGTAGAAATAGAATATATTCGTGAGCAGATGCGAGCTTCTGTAAAAACACCTCAAGAGGAAGAAACGAAAAAGCCAATAGAAGCTCCTGAAGTGCCTGAAATCACAATTGAAGATTTCCTAAAACTCGATTTAAGAGTAGGTACTGTTACAGCATGTGAGCCAGTTCCGAAAACCGATAAACTACTTAAACTTCAAGTGGATTTAGGCTATGAACAACGTCAAGTAGTTTCAGGAATTGCTGAGCATTATAAACCTGAAGAATTAATTGGTCAAAAAGTAATTGTTGTGGCCAATTTAAAACCAGTTAAGCTTCGTGGCGAGTTGTCTCAAGGTATGATTTTAGCTGGTTCTCATGATGGTGTGTTAAAAATTGCGACAGTAGATTCTGCTTTGGAAAATGGTGCGAAAGTAAAATAATGTGATTAGCCTGTTGATGAAATGATTCAACAGGCATTTTTGTTCAAAACTCATTTAATTAATTATATTAACATAACGATTTTGGTGGTTAATTGGAATTAAATGAAAACCTTTTAGTATGAATAGACTATATTTATTACGAAGGAATAAGGTAAATGTCATAAGATTGGGTTCTTGTAATCGAATTGTAATCTTTTTGTTAAGTTAGTAATGTTCGATAGCAATAAAATAGACGGTAGGTGTAATCAAAATGTTTATTGACACACATGTTCATTTAAATGCAGATCAATTTCAAGAAGATTTACAAGAAGTAATTGATAGAGCACGAGCTGCAAAAGTAGAAAAAATGATTGTTGTTGGCTTTGATCGAATAACGATCGAGCGAGCAATAAAACTCATAGAGGAATATGAATTTATATATGCAGTAATTGGTTGGCATCCAGTAGACGCAATCGATTGCACAGAAAAAGATTTAGCATGGATTGAAGAGTTGACCCATCACCCTAAAGTCGTTGGCATTGGCGAAACGGGATTGGATTATTATTGGGATAAATCACCGAAAGAAGTACAGCAAGAACTATTTCGACAACAAATTCGTTTGGCGCAAAAAGTTAATCTTCCAATCATTATTCACAATCGTGATGCAACGGGGGATGTTGTAAGAATTTTGAAGGAAGAAAACGCTCAAACGGTCGGTGGCATCATGCATTGTTTTAGTGGAAGCGTCGAAACGGCACTGGAATGCATCAAAATGAATTTTATGATTAGTTTAGGTGGGCCTGTTACATTTAAAAATGCCCGCTTACCGAAAATGGTGGCGAAAGAAATTGCATTGGAGCATCTATTAATCGAAACAGATGCACCTTATTTAGCACCACATCCATATCGAGGAAAAAGAAATGAACCTTCTTTTGTGCCGTTAGTTGCAGAAGAAATTGCTCGGTTAAAAGAGATGTCGGTTGAAGAAGTTGCGAAGGCAACGACTGAAAATGCAATCAAAATTTTTAAGCTAAATGTATAAATTTTAAAAAAGCCTCCAATACTGCAGATTAATAGGGTTTAAAGTTACTAAAATACTAAACTAAAAAATTTTTTAGTTGACATAATTAGAAGTTGCCCGTATAATCCAACGAGTGTTAAGGAGGCGTTTTTAAATGTCAAGTAATCCCATAAGGAAAATTTTGTTTGGGATCAAGTATAAACAATCAGTGGTCACCATTTTGTTTATGGTATTGTTTGTGGCAGTTATCTCCTTTGTTTTGTATCAAGGAACAAAAAAGCCTGTGACAATACATGCAAATGGTGAAGAAATGAAAATATTAACTCATGCAAAAACTGTTGAAGAATTATTGAAAGATGAAAATATTGAAATATCGATGCATGATAAATTATCTTATTCACTTGATACAAAAATTACATCGGGCATGGAGATTGAGTGGATTCAAGCAAAGCAAGTAACAATCATTATCGATGGAAAAGAACAAGAAATTTGGACAACTGAAACGAAAGTCAAAAATATTTTGAGTGAAGCAAACATTCAAGTAGCCGAATACGATGAAGTTTCTATTCCTTTGGATCAAGATTTAGGTGATGAAAATCAAATTAAAATTAATAAAGCGTTTCAGGTAACACTTGTAGATGGAACTGAAATGAAGCAAGTATGGTCCACTTCCACTACGGTCGCTAACTTTTTAAAGCAACAAAAGATAACACTAAATGAACTAGATCGTGTCGAAAAAAAATTAAGTGATAAGCTAAAACCAAACGACGAAGTCACGATTGTTCGCGTAGAAAAAGTTACCGATGTAGTGGAGGAAGAAATTAATTATCCAGTAGAAACAAGATCAGATTCTTCGTTGTTAAAAGGCAGAGAAAAAGTAATTTCACAAGGAAAAAAAGGAAAAGTATCAAGAACATATGAAATTACGAAAGAAAATGGAAAAGTAGTGAAAAAGGTTTTAAAGAATGAACAAATTATCGAAAAACCAAAAGCAAAAGTGGTAGCGGTGGGAACTAAAGTAGTAACAGCTAAAGTATCTCGTGGAACAAGCGCGAGTGGGAAAGAATTTTATGTAACTGCTACTGCATACACTCCATACTGTGATGGTTGTTCCGGTACATCCGCTGCAGGAATTAATTTGCGCGGCAATCCGAACTTAAAAGTAATTGCAGTAGACCCAAATGTAATTCCTTTAGGTTCAAAAGTTTGGGTTGAAGGATATGGATATGCTATTGCGGGTGATACTGGCGGTGCGATTAAAGGAAATAAAATTGACGTACTTGTACAATCAAAGCAAGAAGCTATTCAATGGGGTCGTAAAAAAGTACGAATTAAAGTATTAGACTAAATTTTATTGAGCTTTCCTGTTTTTAAAAAACGGGAAAGCCTTATTTTTTTTAAAATTGCAGAAGAGCAGTAATCTTAAACGAACATTTCTTGTGAAAAAGGTTGATGTTTTGTACAATTGTCCAAGATAAAAGTAGAAGAGAGGAACAAAGTTGGAAATTAAAGAAATCATCGTTGTCGAAGGTAAAGATGATACTATTGCTATTCAAAGAGCAGTAAAAGCAGATACGATTGAAACTAATGGTTCTGCTATTTCTGAAGAAACAATACTCCGCATTCAACATGCTCACGAAAAACGTGGAGTTATTGTATTCACAGATCCTGATTATCCAGGTAGAAGAATTCGAGCAATTATCGAGGAGCGTATTCCAGGAGTAAAACATGCCTTTCTTTCAAAAGAAAAATGTATAGCTAAAAACGGAAAAGGTCTTGGAATTGAACATGCAAGTGATGATGATATACGTCAAGCATTAAAAAATGTATATACACCCATTACAGAAAAGCCTTTAAAAGAAGAGATAACCATTGGGGATTTAATGAGTGCCCGCCTCATTGGCCATCCGCTAGCAAAGAATCGCAGAATTCGGTTAGGCGAAATACTAAATATTGGGTTGACAAATGGAAAACAATTGCATAAGCGATTAATCATGTTTCAAATCACTTTTGAGCAATTTTCACAAGCGATAGCGCAAATTGATCAGGAGGAACAAAATGTATAAAGACATAGCAACGCCAGTACGAACAAAAGAAATATTAAATCAATACGGATTCTCCTTTAAAAAAAGTTTGGGACAAAATTTTATTATTGATCCAAATATTCTTCGGAATATTGTGAGTTACGCAAACTTGAGTGAAGAGAGCGGGGCAATTGAAATTGGACCGGGCATTGGAGCATTAACAGAGCATTTAGCAAGGAATTGTAAGAAAGTCGTTGCATTTGAAATTGACGGCCGTCTATTACCTGTATTGGAAGATACATTAAGCCCTTATTCAAATGTAAAGGTAATTCATTCAGATATTTTAAAAGCGGATGTCGCAAAGGTTATAGAAGAAGAGATGCAGGGAATCAAAGATATTATGGTGGTTGCAAATCTTCCGTATTATGTAACAACCCCAATATTGATGAAATTGTTGCATGACCGCTTACCGATACGAGGGTTGGTAGTCATGATGCAAAAAGAAGTGGCAGACCGTATAACGGCAAAACCAGGAACAAAAAATTACGGCTCGTTATCAATTGCTGTGCAATATTATGCGACAGCAGAGGTTGTAATGACGGTTCCAAAGACTGTATTTATGCCGCAACCAAATGTAGATTCAGCAGTAATTCGACTAACGATGCGCAACATGCCGCCAATCCAAGTAATCGATGAAGACTTTTTATTTATTGTAGCTAGAGCCTCTTTTGCTCAACGGAGAAAAACGATTTTAAATAATTTACAGTCTGGACTTCCATCAGGAAAAGAAAAGAAACAGCAGATTGTGGATGCATTGAATCAATGTGGCATTGAGCCTACCAGAAGAGGCGAAACATTGACAATTGAAGAATTCGGGAAACTTTCAGACGCTTTATTACCACATTTTGGGTAATTAGTGGGAAACATTACAAAAAATATGACGAAAACTTAATTTTTTATAAAAAAATAAGTTGACAAAAATATTTGTCTGCTGATAAAATATTATAATTTATTGACAGAATGGCATTTCTAGTCTATACTAGTACTTAGTGAGGTGTATGCGGAAATGCCAAAAACATTAGCTGAGATTAAAAAAACATTGGATGAACACATCGGGAAACCTTTGCGATTAAAAGCAAATGGTGGCCGGAAAAAAACGATGGAGTGCAATGGGATTTTAAGCGAAACGTACAATGCTGTTTTTGTTGTTGAACTCGATCAAAAGGATAGTGCTTGTAAGCGTGTTTCTTATAGTTACACTGATATTTTAACTGAAGCTGTGGAAATTACTTTTTTAGATGACAATAATCAAGCACTTGCAGTGAAATAATTTTCTGCCTTGTTGTAAATTGTAGACAAAGCCGATATTTACATCGACTTTGTCTACAATTTTTTTATGAACCTGCACATACTACGGATGTCAACCTACTTATTTGAAGGAGGCAAATCTCTATGGCACGAAGAAACGGGATCATGTCGAGTCGTCTTAAAGAGGAAATTGCAAAAGAGCTCGGTTTCTATGATGTAGTCCAACGAGAAGGTTGGGGCGGAATTAGAGCCAGAGATGCAGGTAATATGGTGAAGCGAGCAATTGAAATGGCTGAACAAAGTTTAGCACAGCAAGCAAACCAAAATAGCGATCAATAAGTAGTGTTGACATGGCCAATGGCTCTTAAAAGGGCTGTTGGCATTTTTTCATTTTTCAAAAATTATTTAATACTTCTATGTTTAATATTTAACATCTATGGTGATACCATCATTATGGTACAATATACGGAAGAAATTTCCCTGTATTAGGAGCTGTTAGGAGGATCAGAATGCTTTATATTAAAGCACCTGCAAAAATAAATTTAACACTTGATGTACTTTATAAACGTCCCGATCAATATCACGAAGTAGAAATGGTCATGACAACAGTTGATTTAGCCGATCGTATTGGGCTTGAATTAAGGAACGATGGAAAAATTGTCATTCATTCATCAAGTAGCATCGTACCGGAAGATGATCGAAATCTTGCATATCAAGCAGCAATACTTTTAAAAAATACATATAACGTTCACGAAGGAGCAACCATTACGATTCATAAAGAAATCCCTATTGCAGCTGGACTGGCTGGAGGAAGCAGTGATGCAGCTGCTACGCTTCGAGGATTGAATCAACTGTGGAATTTAAATTTATCGATTGATACTTTGGCAGAATTAGGAGCTAATATTGGCTCCGATGTTCCCTTTTGTGTATATGGAGGTACAGCTTTAGCTACGGGTAGGGGAGAAAAAATTCAACCATTGCCTGCTCCTCCCTCTTGTTGGGTAATACTTGCAAAACCTAGAATTGGAGTATCGACTGCAAAAATTTATGAAGGTCTGAATTTAGAAAATATAGAACATCCTAACACAAAGCAAATGATGACTGCTTTGGAAAATAAAGATTATTCTTTAATGTGTAAGACTTTAGGAAATGTTCTTGAATCCGTCACATGTTCTCTATATCCAGAAGTAGCTGTCATTAAAAATCAAATGATCCGATTCGGTGTAGATGCCGCACTAATGAGTGGAAGCGGTCCAACAGTTTTTGGGTTTGTTGATAGCGAATCAAGATTAAATAGAGTGTACAACGGCCTCAAAGGCTTTTGTGATGAAGTTTATGCGGTACGAATGTTAGGAGAAAGGAATTCTCTTGCCTAAATACGTACATTTATGATACTTTTTCTATAAAATATTCGTATTTTAATTTGTATTAGGAGAGGGTTGCATGAAATGGAAGCGTAGTGAACGCTTGGTTGATATGACACATTATTTATTAGAGCATCCACATCAACTCATTCCACTAACCTATTTTGCTGAGTTATATAATTCTGCTAAATCATCAATAAGTGAAGACTTAGCAATTGTGAAAGGAACTTTTGAAGAAAGAGGTATTGGAGAATTAGTCACTGTTCCTGGGGCGAGTGGGGGAGTTAAATATATTCCTACTGTATCGGATGATGAAGTTCGAGAAACCATACAAATATTAATATCTGAATTAAGCAAATCAGATCGCTTACTTCCTGGTGGTTATTTATTTATGACCGATTTATTGGGAAATCCAGAATTGATGAATCGTGTAGGAAAAGTGTTTGCAAGTATTTTTAAAGACCAACAAATCGATGCAATTATGACAGTTGCAACGAAAGGAATTTCTATAGCTCATTCGATTGCTAGACATTTAAATGTGCCGGTTGTTGTCGTGCGTAGGGATAGTAAAGTAACAGAGGGTTCAACAGTAAGTATCAACTACGTATCAGGTTCTTCCAGAAGAATCCAAACAATGGTATTATCAAAGCGTAGTATGAAAAGTGGTCAACGAGTTTTGATTACTGATGATTTTATGAAGGTTGGCGGAACGATGAATGGCATGAAAAACTTGCTAGAGGAATTTGATTGTACTCTAGGAGGCATTGCTGTTCTAGTCGAAGCTGAACATGCAGGTGAAACTTTAGTAGATGATTATTATTCATTAGTAAAACTTCATTCGGTCAATGAAAAAGAGAGAACGATTCAATTAAGCGAAGGAAATTATTTTTCAAAGGAGAGATTATAATGAAATCAGTATCTACTACAAATGCACCTCAAGCGATTGGACCTTACTCCCAAGGAATAATTGCAAATGGATTTTTCTTTAGTTCTGGTCAAATCCCATTAACTCCTGAAGGCGAATTAGTTGAAGGAGATATTGTTGCTCAAACAAACCAAGTGTTTAAAAATTTAAAAGCTGTACTTGAAGCTGCAGGATTGTCATTAAAAAATGTAGTAAAAACAACTGTATTCTTAAGTGATATGAACGATTTTGCTGCGATGAATGAAGTTTATGAAGCGAATTTTGGCGATCATAAACCGGCTCGCTCAGCAGTAGAAGTTGCTAGACTACCAAAAGATGTGAAAGTAGAAATCGAAGTAATTGCGGTATTTGAATAAATAATAAGCGATGAATTCAAGGGTGAATTCATCGCTTTATTTTTTTCAATTATTTATTATGAAAAACGTCTATTTACAAAAATATAAAACACTTAAAAATTATTTGAAAATTTTCCGAAAAGTTAGAAGGAATTTTTTCAGTTTTGTAGAATTGTAAAAACTTAAAGGCATCCTAGAGGAAAGAGAGGAGTGAAAGAATGGAAGTTACTGACGTAAGACTAAAACGTGTACAAACAGATGGACGTATGCGTGCAATTGCTTCCATCACACTAGATGATGAGTTTGTTGTTCATGATATTCGAGTGATTGATGGGAATAACGGTCTTTTTGTGGCTATGCCAAGCAAAAGAACACCGGATGGTGAATTCCGTGATATAGCGCATCCAATTAATTCTAACACACGCAATAAAATTCAAGACGTTGTGTTAGCTGCTTATCATGCTGCCGGTGAAGAAAAAGTAGAAATTCAAAACGAAGAATCTCAATTAGAAAAAGCAAACGCATAAAAAAAAAGCGTCTCAAAAGTAAGTTATTTACTTTTGGGACGTTTTTTTATGTGCTTGTAAAGGAATTAATGTTTACAAGATTAGCATGAATGAACACTTTCATAAACTTTCTAAAAAAATATATGAAAACAGATGTGAAAAAAATATAATAGAGAGGGAGATAAGATGTCTTGACAACCTTTCAATGCCTTGAAAATCGAACAAAATTACTATATAGTCATAAGAGAACATGAGCTGAAATTGGGGGACTTAGGATGAATGACATTTTTGCGATCGTGCTGGCTGCAGGCCAAGGAACTCGCATGAAGTCCAAATTATACAAAGTATTACATCCCGTATGTGGTAAGCCAATGGTCGAACATGTTGTTGACAATATATTAACTTTAGATGTTAATCGTATTGTAACAATTGTAGGTCATGGTGCAGATAAAGTAAAAGAACAACTTGGCGAAAAATCTGAATACGTACTTCAGTCAGAGCAACTTGGAACAGCCCATGCCGTAATGCAGGCTGAATCAATATTAGGTGATTTAGAGGGCGTAACCTTAGTTGTTTGTGGAGATACACCTTTGATTCGCCCGGAAACAATGAAGGCGTTATTTGAACATCACGTTGCTCAAAATGCAAAAGCAACAATTCTTACTGCAATTGCAGATGATCCTACAGGATATGGTCGAGTAATTCGTGATGATCAAGGTCAAGTGGCTCAAATAGTAGAACACAAAGATGCGACACCAGAACAACGTTTGGAGAAAGAAATCAACACTGGAACTTACTGTTTTGATAACAAGGCGTTATTTGAAGCATTAAAATTAGTGAATAATAATAATGTACAAGGAGAATATTATTTGCCAGATGTCATTGAAATTTTAAAACAGAAAGGCGAAATTGTTACCGCTTACGTTTGTGAAGATTTCAATGAAACGCTAGGTGTAAATGATCGAATTGCCTTATCCCAAGCTGAAGAAATTATGCGTGAACGCATCAATAAAAAACATATGGCGAATGGAGTAACAATTATTAACCCTTCCATGACACATATTAGTATTGATGCTGAAATTGGTCGAGATACAATCATCTATCCTGGTGTTGTAATTGAAGGGAAAACAGTGATTGGAGAAGATTGTGTAATCGGACCGAATAGCCAAATTAATGATAGCACAATTGGTAATCGTACTGTTGTTAAACATTCAGTAGTGCAACAAAGTGTAATAGGGGAAGATACTTCTGTTGGACCATTTGCTCATTTAAGACCTGAAGCAGAGTTAGGCAATCATGTGAAGATTGGTAACTTTGTGGAAGTGAAGAAAAGCAAAATTGGAGATGAATCTAAAGTATCGCATCTAAGTTATATAGGTGACGCTGAAGTTGGGAAAAATGTTAATATAGGTTGCGGTTCCATTACCGTTAACTATGATGGGAAAAATAAACATAAAACAATTATCGAGGATAATGTCTTTGTAGGATGCAATGCTAATTTAGTAGCACCTGTGACATTGAGAACAGGATCATTCATTGCTGCTGGATCTACAATTACAAAAGAAGTTCCGAAAGATTCATTAGCAATTGCACGTGCTCGACAAGAAAATAAAATAGATTACGCAAAAAAATTAAAATAAATTAGGAGGCCATCATGCCGTATTCATACGCTGATTCTAAATTAAAAATATTTTCGCTTAATTCAAATTATCCGCTAGCACAAGAAATTGCAGAACTAATGGGTGTTGAGTTAGGAAAATGTTCTGTAAAACACTTTAGTGATGGAGAAGTTCAAATTAATATTGAAGAAAGTATTCGCGGTTGTGACGTGTTTATCGTTCAATCAACTTCTCATCCAGTAAATGAACATTTAATGGAACTTTTAATTATGATCGATGCAGTAAAACGAGCATCTGCACGCACAGTCAATGTAGTGATTCCTTATTATGGTTATGCTCGACAAGATCGTAAAGCAAAAGCTCGTGAACCAATCACTGCAAAACTAGTAGCGAATTTATTGGAAACTGCTGGTGCAACACGTGTAATTGTGTTGGATCTACACGCTCCTCAAATCCAAGGGTTCTTTGATATTTTAATTGACCATTTAATGGCCGTTCCGCTATTATCCGATTACTTTAAATCTAAAAACTTTGCTGAAGATGAAGTTGTAGTCGTTTCTCCAGACCACGGTGGAGTGACAAGAGCTCGAAAAATGGCTGAACGCTTAAAAGCGCCGATTGCCATTATCGATAAACGTAGACCAAAACCAAATGTGGCAGAAGTAATGAACATCGTTGGTAACGTTGAAGGAAAAATTTGTATTTTAATTGATGATATTATTGATACTGCTGGAACGATTACAATTGGTGCGAATGCATTGCTAGAAAACGGAGCAAAAGAAGTATATGCTTGCTGTTCACATCCCGTGTTATCAGGTCCAGCAATCGAACGAATTCAAAACTCTGTTATTAAAGAATTAGTTGTTACAAATACAATTAAATTACCAGAGGAAAAAATGATTTCAAAAATTACTCAATTATCTGTTGCACCATTAATGGCGGAAGCAATTTCCCGCATCTATGAAAACAAATCTGTAAGTACATTATTTGATTAATGCTTGAATTAAAATGTAGATAAAATCAGATAAGATTTTGTCTACATTTTTTTTTAAAATTTTAGCAATTTGGACAGAATGAAAAAGAACACATTCTTTATTGAGGTGTGTGATTTATGGAAACTTTCAGAAAATGGACTATAATAGAAATTAGGTAGTCCATAATTTTCTAATGGAGGGGTTGAAATCGTGAGCACAGTATTACAAGCGTCCGTACGTAAGACTGGTGTACGTTCAGAGCTTACCCAACTTAGAAAAGGAGGAAAATTACCTGCTGTCATTTATGGCTATAATATCGAAAATACGCCAATTGCAATCGATTATAAAGAGGTAGCAAAAGAAGTTCAAAAAAGAGGAAGTACAAGTATTTTCGATATTGAGGTAGAAGGGAAAAAACTAAAAGCACTCATTAATGAAGTGCAAAGATGCCCGTTAAAAGGACAAGTACTCCATGTTGATTTTTTGTCAGTAAACATGGATGAGGAAGTTGAAGTTGATGTACCAATCCATGCAGTTGGAGAAGCGATTGGTGTGAAAGAAGGCGGAGTACTAACCCAAATTCTAAGTACATTAAAAATAAAAGTGAAGCCCGCTGAACTTCCAGAGAAAATCGAAGTGGATGTATCGGAATTAGGGATTGGAGATACACTTTTTGTAAGTGATCTTAGAGAAAGGCTCCATTTCAATATTATTGAAGGTGATGACGTAACAGTATTTACAGTCACTTCACCAGCAACTGCTCGCGATGCAGGACAAGGAGATAATGATAATCAAGATATGAAGGCTACAGAAGCTCCTGAATCTCAAGCATAAACCATTGGGTTGTCTAAGTATCTGACTTGGACAACCCTTTTCTTATTGTGATCAGATAGGTTGAATTTGATGATAGTATGGGTAATTAGCGTAAACAATGTAAGAGGAATGATAGAAAGTTTACATACTTAGTGTCTTTATTTAACACTTTTTTTTATATTATGTGATAAAATAAGCGCAGCGAATTAGGATAAAAAGGAATGGTTTCATGAAACTAATAATAGGCTTAGGTAATCCAGGCAAAAATTATGATCGTACTCGACATAATATTGGATTTATGTGTATAGATGCGTTAGCAGAAAAATGGAATGTGACATTAAGTGAATCAAAGTTTAAAGGTATGTATACAGTTGTCCATCGACCTGAAGGAAAAGTAATGTTGTTGAAACCGCTAACGTACATGAACTTATCTGGTGAATGTGTTCGACCAATCATGGATTACTTTGATATAGATGTTGAAGATATAATTGTTATTTACGACGATTTAGACTTGGAGACAGGTAAACTTCGGCTTCGGCAAAAAGGAAGTGCTGGAGGGCATAACGGCATTAAATCGCTTATTCAGCATATTGGAACGCAGGAATTTAAACGCATTCGTGTCGGTATTAGCAGACCGCCGGTTGGCATGAAAGTCCCTGATTATGTCCTTTCAAAGTTTTCTAAGGAAGAAGAGCCTGTTATTGAACAAGCAATTGAAAAAGTGGTCCAAGCCTGTGAGGCATCATTGTCTAAAAAATTCATTGATGTAATGAATGAATTTAATTAAGCAAAAAGTGTTGAAATAAATTACAGTGCATAATTGATAATCGAACAGTCTATACTTGGAATATATACCGAAGCTCGTTAAGGAGGATCCAGTATGACTGTTCGTTACCGTTGTAGATATTGCGATACCGAATTAGGTACATTACCTTTTAATGAAGAAGAAACAATACGCAAGCTTCATTTATTCGAAGTTGGCGAAATAGAAGAATTTATCGAAAAAGATGAACTTGGAGTAACGACAGTACACTGTATTTGTGAACATTGTGAGGAATCGTTACGACAATTTCCTGATTATTATGCTTTAAAAAAATGGATTCAATAAAAATAACGCTTTGGACGAAAATTGTCCAAGGCTTTTTCCAATATATTGTAAACTTGCAGTAAACGAAATAAACGTAATGTTTCGGTTGATTTATAGAATGGCTACATAACGAGTGCCTAAGTTGGAAGGAGGTTTATACAATGGGAGTTATAACTCAATTATTCTCTCAAGATAAACATATAAACATGCTAATTAACCAATTGAAAGAACAAACGTTTAAATCTCAATTAATTACAGGGTTAACTGGAAGTGCACGTGCAGTTTTTATTAATGCGCTTTTTAATGAATTAAAACGACCAATTTATATTTTATCTCCTAATTTATTGCAAGCGCAAAAGTTAGTAGACGATTTAACATCCCTTGTAGGAGAAGGATATGTTCATTATTATCCTGCAGATGAATTTATTGCAGCAGACATGACGATAGCATCTCCTGAATTAAGAGCAGGACGGATTTCTACATTGGATCACTTAATAAGAGAAGAAGTAGCGATTTACGTTATTCCTATTGCAGGTATGCGTAAATATATGACGCCAGTGAAACAATGGAAACATAACCTTTTAGAAGTACATGTCGGTCAAGAAATAGATATAGACCAATGGCTTTCGAAATTAGTAGAAATGGGATATACACGAAGCCAAATGGTAACAACACCAGGTGAGTTTGCATTGCGTGGAGGAATACTAGATATCTATCCCCCCTATGCAGAGTCACCATTTCGTATTGAACTTTTTGATACCGAAGTAGATTCCATCCGTGAATTTTCTGCAGACGATCAACGTTCCGTTAAAAAGCTAGAGTCGTGTCGTATTTTGCCGGCCATTGAGTTGCTGTTGACGTTAGACCAGCGCATTCAATTGGCAGAGCGTTTAGAAAAAGCGCTTTCAAGAAGTATAAAAAAGGTCAAAAAACAGGAAGTTCAAGAAGCATTATATGAAAATATCAAGTACGATATTGAAATGTTGAAACAAGGGAATTTACCTAATCATGTGACGAAATATGGATCATTATTATATGAACACCCAGCATTTTTAGGAGATTATTTTTCAAAAGATGGCATTATCTTATTCGATGAGCTTGGTCGAATTCAAGAAGTGACAGGAGCATGGGAGCGGGAAGAAGAAGAGTGGTTCATATCATTAATAGAAGAAGGAAAAATGGTTCATGATGTTCAACCTTCTTACACCTTTAAAGAAATTTTCTCTATGTTGGATTTGCAAAAAATATATCTTACATTGTTTACTCGCAACTTTACCGGTATTCGGTTTGACCAAACGACGAATTTTTCCTGCAAACCAATGCAACAATTTCACGGACAAATACCGCTCTTACAAAGTGAAATTGAACGCTGGAATCGAGAAAAATTTACTGTGCTATTTGTCGCTGATGGAGAACGTCGATTAGAAAAAATCAAAAATATTTTAGAAGATTACAAGATTGATGTCACCATTGGACATCCAAAGGGAGAAGGAATCTTCTTAATTGATGGACAGCTTAGTTCAGGATTTGAATTGCCATTGCAACGTTTAGCAGTAGTGACAGATGATGAATTATTTAAACAGCAAGCTAAACGGAAAAAAACTCGTTCTCAAAAGATGACCAATGCTGAACGGATTAAAAGCTATACAGAGATAAAGCCGGGCGACTATGTTGTTCATGTTCATCACGGAATCGGAAAATATATTGGTATTCAAACTCTTGAAGTGAACGGAACGCATAAAGATTATCTTCATATTCGTTACCGCGGTGATGATAAATTATATGTACCTGTTGATCAAATTGATTTAATTCAAAAGTATGTTTCTTCAGAAGGGAAGGAACCAAAGCTTCATAAACTGGGCGGTACAGAATGGAAAAAAGCGAAAGCAAAAGTTTCATCTGCTGTTAAAGATATAGCAGAAGAATTAATTAAACTATACGCAAAACGGGAATCAGAAAAGGGGTTTGCTTTTTCGCCTGATACAGATGAACAACGTGAATTTGAAAGTGCTTTCCCTTATGAAGAGACTGAGGATCAGCTTCGTACAATTCTTGAAGTAAAGCGGGATATGGAACGGGAACGACCAATGGACCGGCTCGTTTGCGGTGATGTGGGATATGGTAAAACGGAAGTGGCAATTCGGGCAGCTTTTAAAGCAATAATGGACGGTAAGCAAGTGGCGTTTCTTGTGCCAACGACCATATTAGCACAACAACATTATGAAACCTTTAGCACAAGATTTCAGGATTATGCAATTAAAGTGGGCTTATTAAGCCGATTCCGCACTCGAAAGGAACAATTGGAAACAATTAAAGGACTAAAAGATGGAACGGTGGATATCGTCATCGGTACTCATCGACTTCTTTCTAAAGATGTAACGTTTAAAGATTTAGGATTATTGATAGTCGATGAGGAACAACGATTTGGCGTTACCCATAAGGAAAAAATTAAACAGTTAAAGACGAACGTGGATGTGTTGACATTAACAGCGACTCCGATTCCAAGAACCCTCCATATGTCAATGGTTGGTGTAAGAGATCTCTCTGTTATTGAAACACCTCCGCAAAATCGTTTCCCAGTTCAAACGTATGTGATGGAATATAATGGCGCGTTAGTGCGAGAAGCCATTGAAAGGGAGATGGCACGAGGAGGTCAGACTTTCTATTTATATAATCGTGTAGAGGATATGGCGAAAAAAGTAGAAGAAATTCAAATGCTCGTGCCGGAAGCTCGAATTGGTTATGCGCATGGAAAAATGACTGAGGCCCAACTGGAGTCAGTGATTCTTAGCTTCTTAAATGGCGAATTTGATGTGCTTGTGACTACTACGATTATTGAAACGGGCGTTGATATGCCAAACGTAAATACGCTCATTGTCCAAGATGCTGATAAGATGGGGCTTTCTCAACTTTATCAATTGCGTGGCCGTGTAGGAAGATCAAACCGAGTAGCATATGCATATTTCATGTATCAACGTGATAAAGTACTAAACGAAGTTGCAGAACAACGACTTCAAGCCATTAAAGAATTTACGGAATTAGGATCCGGTTTTAAAATTGCAATGCGCGACCTTTCCATTCGTGGTGCAGGGAATTTACTAGGCGCACAGCAGCATGGTTTTATCGATACCGTAGGATTTGACTTATATACTCAATTATTAGAAGAAGCGATTGCTGAACAAAAAGGAGTGAAACGTGAAGAGAAAGAAGAAGTCGAAGTGATTCTTCATGTTGACGCGTATATACCTGATCGGTATATTCCTGATGGGTATCAGAAAATTCAAATGTATAAACGGATTAAAGCGATGGAAAATCCGGAAGATTACCATGAAATTCTGGAAGAATTACACGACCGATTTGGCGATATGCCTCCTGAAACAGAAAAGCTATTGCGCATAGCTCGAATTAAAGCGTGGGCTACACATTCGGGCATTGTGTCAATTAAAGAAAAACAAAAAGTCATTTCAATTGTGTTTTCGGAAGAAGGCACAAAAAATGTGGATGGTTCTGTTGTAGTAACAGAAACAATGAAATTTGATCGAGCAGTTGGATTTAGTATGGATGGACCGATATTGACTCTAACAATTGATGAAAAAAAATGTGGAAAATATGAACCGCTTGATGTATTGGAACAAGTCGTTGAAATTGTTTATAAGGCAAGGAAGAATAATGTAGTGGAACAAGAGGCAAAATAAGACTGTAAGAAATGACCCAAATATTATATTTTGGGTCTTTTTATTCCTTCATTGTTGTTTAATGTTTTCAATTATTGTTATATTTTAAAAATTTTTTGGGCATATTAATTTTACAAATTTTCGACGAAATAAAAACAAAATCCTCCCAATGTATTTTTTGCATACTTTGCCTAAAGAGTAAACATACTATCTGTGAAATAATACGATTCAGAAAGCGAGGCAGCATAGATGAAAGCAACAGGAATAGTACGTCGTATCGATGATTTAGGTCGTGTTGTAATACCAAAAGAAATTCGCAGAACAATGCGCATTCGTGAAGGAGACCCTTTGGAAATTTATACGGATAGAGAAGGTGAAGTTATTCTGAAAAAATATTCACCTATTAATGACTTAGGCGAGTTTGCAAAAGAATACGTAGAATCTTTGTATGAAACAATTGGCACTCCAGCATTAATAAGCGATCGAGATGAAATGATCGCTGTTGCAGGATTATCTAAGAAGGATTACACAAATCGTCGACTTTCAACTTTTGCAGAGGATTTTATGAAACAGCGCTCTGTTGTGATGGAAAAGAATGAAACAACAATTGAATTAGTACCAGGACAATTTGAGCAAGTGAAATCTTATTGTGTAGCTCCAATCGTTGCAAATGGTGATACAATTGGGGCAGTATATTTGCTATCTAAAGTTCATTTCCTAAGCGAAGTGGAACAAAAAGCAGCGGAAACAGCGGCACACTTCTTAGCAAAGCAAATGGAAAACTAAATCAGAAGGAAAACGTCTCTTTCTATAAGAGGCGTTTTTTCGTTGTTTGGGAAAATAACACAACATGCAACATAAGAAATTGCACCTTGAAAAGCATATGTTTACTGCTTCAATGTATGGTCTTAAGAATTCACCATTGATTGGCCCGGTTAGGAGATTCGATTGCAAATAAAATTCTGGCAGTAGTTATGTACAAGTGGGAAGAAAGTAGATTTTTTTATTTAAACGACTCTTTGGTATACTTTCTATTATGTAGATAAGGAAAGAGGATAAGGTATGTCAAATTCATTTGGAATGAAAGGATATATGAAAGGCGCTTTATTACTAACCATATCAGCGATTATCGTAAAAATATTGAGTGCCTTTTATCGAGTGCCCTTTCAAAATTTAGTGGGAGATGCGGGTTTTTATATTTATCAACAAGTATATCCTTTTATATCATTTTTCGTTGTATGGACTTCAGGAGGATTCGCTGTAGCGATTTCTAAAATGTTAGCAGATGCGGAACTATCTCCTAATGCTGAATGGAAAAAGAATATTATTTCCAAAACGGTATTTTTCTATTTAGTTGCGTTATCGTTATTCTTTTTTTTGGTACTATTTTTAGGAGCCGATTTATTAGCAATATTGATGGGAGATGAACAGTTATCTCCACTTCTAAGAACAGGTTCCTTTGTTACATTGTTTATGCCGCTACTTGCAATACTGAAGGGAACTTTTCAATCCCAAGGCGAGATGGCCCCAGTAGCCAATGCCCAAGTATTTGAGCAACTCATTCGAGTTACGACTATTTTAGCTGGTGCCATTTTTGTGATGTTTACTTCTGGGTCTCTTTACTTAGCGGGCAATATGGCAGTGTTAGGAACCGTCATAGGGGAAGTAGCAGGGGTTCTATTGTTGTTATATTATGCCAAGAAAACATTTCCTTCCTTTCCTTTCCAAAAAACGAAAAGTGCAGTAAAGAAATGGCCGATTGTGAAAGAAGCGACTTTATTAAGTTTAAGTATAAGTATGAGCAGTTTATTGCTCTTAAGTTTTCAATTAATTGATTCGTTTACTGTTTATTCGTTAATGATTGAAAATGGAATTGACTCGCAACTTGCAAAAGAAACGAAAGGGATTTATGATCGTGGCCAACCACTTGTGCAATTGGGCATCTTGATTGCCTCTTCTTTATCAATTGCAATTGTTCCGCTAGTAGCTGTTCAGTCCAAAAAAAATACAGGAAGAGGAGCAAAACCTTTTATTCAGTTAACATATCGAACAGCCCTACTTTTTGGAGTAGCTTCTTCATTAGGATTAATGATTGTGATGCCTTATGTGAACGAAATGTTATTTGAAACGAATTCGCTTCAAAACGTATTAACCGTTTATGTACTACAAATTATACCGTTATCGATTATTTTGACGTTCACAGCTATCTTACAAGGCATGGGGAAATTAAAAGTGCCATTTTTCATTTTAGCAGGTGCTATTTGTTTTAAATTAATCGGCAATATGGCTCTTGTACCTTTCATGAACGTATTGGGTTCTGCAGTTACGAGCAGCGCAGTGCTATTTATCGCTGCAATTTTACTTATCCTTTATTTAAAAAAATTAACGTTCATTCAATTGGCTCCTCGTAACTATTACATAAAATTAATCGGCGCAAGCACTGTAATGACTTTTGCTGTTTTCTTATTAGATGGGTTCCTCCAAATGAAGAGAGGTATATTTGCTAACAGTCGAGTAGAAGCAGTATGTTTCGGAACAATCTTAATTGCTACAGGAGCTTTTGTATTTTTGACGTTTGTAGCAAAATCTCGTATGCTTTCCGAAAAAGAGTGGTTTTTAATCCCTTTTGGCCGGAGAATGGCTGTTTATCAGCTTTTGTTAAATAGAAGAAAGTAGGTGGAAAAATGCATATAACAATCATGGGGCTCGGTGCATCGGATTATGAACAATTACCAATTGGTATTTATAAAAAATTAAAAGAAGCAAAAAAAGTTTTTGTTCGTACAATGGAACACCCTGTATTGCGTGTGTTGCAAGACGAAGGAATCCAATTTGAAAGTTTTGATCACGTGTATGAAAAACATGATACGTTTCAACCGGTTTATCAAGAGATTGTTGAACATTTATTAGAAGCTGCGCAGTCAGAACCTATTGTATACGCAGTACCTGGCCATCCTTTAGTGGCTGAGCAAACAGTACAATTGTTAATTGAAGCTGAAAGAGAAGGAAAAGTTCAATTAGCAATTGAAGGAGGACAAAGTTTTTTAGATCCGATATTTGCTGCCCTAAAAATCGATCCTATTGAAGGGTTCCAGTTGCTAGATGGGACAAACTTCTCCATTCATGACGTTAACATGCGTTCCCATGTACTGATAGCTCAAGTGTATGACCAATTTAGTGCATCCGAAGTGAAATTAACACTAATGGAAAAATATCGGGATGATTATCCAATTACCGTTGTTACTGGTGCAGGATCTAGTAATGAACTGATTAAAACGATTCCGCTTTATGAATTGGATCAAGCGATGGAATTGAATAATTTAACGACCATCTATGTTCCGCCAGTAAAAAGTCATCTAGACGCTTTAAAAGACTGGACTACTTTTAGAAACATTATTGCTACATTGCGCGGACCGAATGGCTGTCCATGGGATCGAAAACAAACTCATGAAAGTTTAAAAAAATATTTGATTGAGGAGACTCATGAATTCCTAGCAGCGGTTGATGAAAAAGATGATTTTGGCATGGTAGAAGAACTTGGGGATATTTTATTGCAAGTTTTCTTGCATGCTCAAATTGGAGAAGATGAAGGCTATTTTAATTTAGAAGAAGTGTTGGAAAGCATCTCTGAAAAAATGATTCGTCGTCATCCGCACGTATTCGGCGATCTTTCAGTGAAAGATGCAGATGAAGTTGTATTAAATTGGGAAGAAATTAAAAAGCAAGAGAAAGGTGAACAAAAAGAATCTTTATTGAAAGGGGAGTATCGACCAAATTCATCATTGCAAACTTCTTATAATTACCAGAAGAAAGCCGCTGCAGTAGGCTTTGATTGGCCAGATGCAAGCGGTGCTTTATCGAAATTCAATGAGGAATGGAAGGAATTCCGTGAAGAACTGGAGAAAGGTAACAATGAATCGATAATGGACGAATTTGGAGATGTTCTGTTCACCCTTGTCAATATTGCTCGTTTTTATAATATATCCCCTGAAGAAGCAATGGTTCACGCCAATGAAAAATTTGCTAGAAGATTTCGATTTGTTGAAGAACAAGTGAGAAAGAGCGGAAAAACTTTTCAAGATTTTACGTTAGAACAACTAGATGAATTTTGGAATGAAGCAAAACATTTAGAAAAGGAGTAAGTTATGCGATTAGATAAATTTTTAAAAGTATCTCGATTAATTAAACGCCGCACCTTGGCAAAAGAAGTTGCCGAACAAGGGCGAATTACAATTAACGGAAAAGTTGCAAAAGCCTCTTCCAACGTAAGTGCAGGTGACGAGCTAATGATTCGCTTTGGACAAAAAATCGTCACTGTTCGCATAGAAGAAATTAAAGAGAATGTTCGAAAAGAAGATGCAAGTAAAATGTTTACCATAATCAAGGAAGAAAAGTTAGAAAAAATCGAACCAGAATTTATCGATGATGAAGAATAAAAAAAGAGAAGAAAAAATATTTTTTATAGCATGACATCTATTTTTGTTGTCATGCTTTTTTTATTTCCCGCATAAAGTGAACAGAACAAACCATTAAAGGAGGAACGATAAATGACACAAATACATCAAGAAAGCAATTACACTATTACTTCTGGAGATCATCTCGTGACAGTGAGAAATAGAAAAAGAATGGACATGACATCAGTAAAGGAAATTGAAAGATTCGACCAGGAGGAATTTTACGTAAGAACATCACAAGGACACTTGCTTATTCGTGGAGAGGAATTGCGCATTGTTCATTTAGATGTGGACAAAGGATTATTAACACTAGAAGGAAATGTAAAAGCCCTTCAATATGATGATGATGAAAATGGGTTAACTAAAGGCTTCCTCCATAAATTATTTGGATGACAGTTAACGAACAGTTTTTCAGTATCGTAATAATGACGATAAGTGGCGTTATAATTGGCGCGGTTATTGATGCAACAAGAATTTACATCAGCGCCTTGTCACCTAAGTCATTATTACGAAAGTTTTCATTAATCGTTGAGGTTTTCGTCTGGGCACTGCTAGGTGTTGCAAGTTTTTATATTATCTATTTAATAAAGGGTGGAGAGTGGCGTTTAGTAGACCCATTATCACAAATTTTAGGTATTTTTCTATATGAATCATTTTTTCAGCCATTTTTCCGGTTTCTCGGCAGGGTATTTATCATTATTTTTATTAATCCAATAGTAGCGATTGTAAAAATTACTCTGAAAACAATAAAAGGGATAATTAGACTAGTAATTCGAATTTTAATTGTACTATTTAACCCTTTTTACAAACTATTTGTGGTTGCGAAAAGACCTTTTCACAGAAAATTTATAAACTTAAAAAGAGCAATCTTTAAAAAACGTTAAATACTAAGTATAATGACAATACAATGACTATTTAGGAGGTGACGGATGTGGCCAAGCATTATAATAACAGACATGGGAATATGAATATTCGTAAAATAGATAATGACTATGTCCGTTCTGCAAATCGTCAAATGGAAAAGTTGACGAAGCAAAAAGTTCGATTAAGAAGAAGGCTGTCTCTATTCTTTGTCATCGCATCCGTCGTCATAATTAGTTTAATCAGTATGATCTTTAACCAAAATGAAAGATTAGCGCAAAAAGAAGCAGAAAAAGAAAAGGTATTATCAGAACTTCAAGAAATAAAAAAAGAACAAGAATTATTACAGTTGCAAATAAAAAAACTTGAAGATGATGAATATATTGCAAAATTAGCCCGTAAAGAATACTTCTTATCGGAGGAAGGAGAAATCATTTTCTCCATCCCTAAAGAAGAAAAAGAAAATGAAGAAGATAAAAAGAATAAAAAATGACATTTTTCCAGGCTGTATTAAAATTGTTATTTAAAAATAAGAAATTACTATTGAAGAAATGAAGAGAATAAAAAATACAAGCTGAAAAAGAGTTGTCTTGTTGACACTCTTTTTTTGTTGGCTATAATAAAAGAGAGCATTAGCAAATTTTTTGCTCATTTTATATAATTATGATTACTGGCGATATTTTATTAGCCGTTTAAATTTTAAGGAGGAGCATTTTTTTTATGTCAATTGAAGTAGGCAGCAAATTACAGGGGAAGGTCACAGGAATTACAAATTTTGGAGCGTTTATTGAGCTGCCAGATGGTAAGACGGGCCTTGTCCATATTAGTGAAGTAGCTGATAACTACGTGAAAGACATTAACGATCATCTAAAAGTTGGAGATATCGTTGAAGTGAAAGTGTTAAATGTTGAAGAGGATGGAAAAATTGGCCTATCGATAAGAAAGGCTAAAGCTCAATCAGAAAGACCTGAACGTCCTCAAAGACCACGTCGTGAAAACCGTTCAAATGAACGAAACGAACGCCAATCAAAAGAAAGTTTTGAACAGAAAATGGCGAAATTCTTAAGAGATAGTGATGAGCGTCTTGCTTCATTAAGACGTGCAACTGAGTCAAAACGAGGTGGACGTGGCGCAAGAAGAGGGTAGTTTGCTGTCTGTTTTAATTGAGTAATTTTTAAATAATCTTTTTTACAATGAAAATGTCAAAATACAGATAACAAAATCGGTTATTCGTTAAAATGGGTCGACTATATTCCGTCAATAGTCGACTTTTTTTTATTTAATTGGTAATGATTTTACTTGTAGTTGCGAGACAAAATTATTCTAGAAAGTTAGATTGTGAAAATTTTATGGAATTGAATTAGTTTATAAAAATACTTAATTGTAGCTTTCAATCTTATTTGAGTAAGAGCTTATACCTTCCAAGAACCTTTAGAATTCCGATTAACCCAAAATATCTTCATTTTATCAGCATAAAATTCCCAAAAAAATTCCTTATAGTTATCAAATGTTAATAAAAAAACGACAAAAACTAGCTTAAATTAACAATTTGTTATGTTATTAAGTAATTCGTCGAACAATTTTTTTTAACTAGAACAGTACTAGACAAATTTTACATCCCTTCTTTTATATAATAGACCGAAACAAATGATATAGATGAGGGGGATGGAATATGTCAAATATCCAAATGCTGAATGAAAAGTCGTCATGGCAAGAGCATTTCAGTCGTTTTACTATTAAAAAGGTAAGCCTAATTCTTCATTTATTCTTCATGTTGTTAGCATTTTTTCTATCAAGAGCGGTAATGTTTGAAGCGGCTGTTCCTTTTTTATTACCATTATGGGCGATCGTGCGAAATAGATATGAAAATGAGAAATGGGCAGTGTTCATCGGCGGGTTAATTGGTGCATTGAGTTTGAGTTTAGGGCAAGGTTTGATTTTGTTACTGCAACTTGGTTTTTACGAATTATTGATTCGGTTCCGATATTGGAAGCCCCCTATGGCTATTGCTGTGGCCCTTGCCATCTTTTTTGGACAATTGTTATGGCAAAGCATTTTGCATATGGGCATCCCTCCTTTCATAGTACAGTTGTATGTTTATTATGAAATGATATTAGCTTTTTTCATGACAATCTTTGTGAAGCTGTTTTTCGTTGAACCTTATCGTTTTTGGTCTGCTTCCTGGAGTTATGAGCGGGTAGGAGCGGGGTTAGTAATTTTAGCGGTCGTTTTAACTGGGATGCATTCATTAACGATATCGTATTTTTCACTTTTTACATTTGTTCTGCATTTATCGATTTGCATTGCTGCCATTACTGGGGGAATAACGGTTGCCTCAAGCGTTTCAACTATTATTGGAGCATTAGTAGGAATATCAGAGCTTTCTTTCACGGGAATGATTGCTGTTTATGCTTTAACGGGCGTATCGAGCGGGTTGTGTAAAGGGATTGGAAGAGTAGGCGCTGTAATAGGTAGTTTAATACCCAGCATCTTTTTCTTTTTTTATGATTCAACGTTGCCGCTCGATAGCGTTTATTTTGTATCGGTCTTGATAGCGGGTGTAGTCTTTTTATTATTGCCGCAAAAATTGCTAAACTTTTTGGAAAATATCTTTCGTCCAAAACGAGATGAAGTATTGCTTAAAAGGCAGGAATGGCTAACGGAACATACAACGGAAAAGTTAGAGACGTTTCAACGTTTTGTTTTGTTTATGAAAGAATTAGTTTTTGAGCGCTTTACGTCAACTGAGAATGTGAGTGAAATTCGAAAGATTGAGCCTTGTGCCACTTGTATGAGTTGTTTTCGATATGATAGATGCTGGGGAGAAAACAATATTGGAATGGATGAAAATATTCGAAAATGGTTCCTAGCGAAATCGGGATTAAATGAAAAAGAACAAATGCTTGCGGAAGAACAAATTCGAACAAAATGCGTAAAATCGTCAAAATTGTTGGAAGAACTTGATTATCAGCTGTATAACGATAAAATGAATGGGCAATTCTATCATGGGAAAAAGATGATTGCTTTGCAATTGAAGGACTTGAGTAATCATTTGAATAAATTGATGGAAGATATGAAAAACGAGACGCTTTCATTTAAGACGATTGAGGAAGAATTAAGCCATGAATTTAAACGCGCAAACATTGATTGTTTTCAAATTGATGTTTTAAATAATACGTTGGGGGAACGTGTGATTGTTTGTTCCTTTATTAACAACGATACTCGAGATGATTTATATTTATTATGTGAACGAATCATTTTACCAGTTCTATATGAAGTCTTTGCTGAACCGTTCCAAGTGGATCGAATATCGAATCATAAGACACCATTTGCTCATTTTCAAGTGAGATTTCGCTCTGCAGTTCGCTATAAAATTCAGTATGATATATATAGTAGAGCGAAAAACTCTAATGTTGTGTCAGGGGATTCTCATGCCATTTTCCACATTCATCCGGGATTAGTAGCCATAATGTTGTCGGATGGCATGGGTCAAAGTCGAGAAGCAAAGAGGGAAAGTAGAAGATTGGTAAGATTAATGAGGGAATGTTTAAGCTATAATATGAATCCAGAGACTGCTATGCATACATTGCATTATGTCCTTAGTCTAAACCGTGAAGTTGATATGTATGCGACGATAGATTTTGCATTAGTTGATTTACAAAAGGGTGAATTATGGTCTTGGAAAGCAGGTAGCATGTCTACTTATATTTTGCGCGGAGAGCAGCTAATGAAAGTGGAAGGATCATCAGCACCTGTAGGGTTCATGCCTGTATTCTCCATTGAAACGGAAAAAGTCAATTTGCTAGCGGATGATTATGTCGTAATGGTTTCCGATGGTTTGTTCTCTAGCAAATATGATTGGGACGAACAGGAACGTAATTTTGTTAAATTATTAAAGTCAAAAATCAGGGTTGGAATGCCGATTGAAGCGCTTCTATATGATGTGATGGACAGTTATCAAAGCCAGTATGAAGTGGAAGATGACTGCACGGTAATTATTTTTAATGTTTCACATGTGGTGCCAAAATGGGCTGTTTTTAGACCGGTTAGTTAATTAGAGGAAATGAGGTGAGAAGATGGTAACTTTTGAGAAAAAAGTGCAAAATTTTATAGCAGAACAACAATTAGTTGAAGCGGGAGACCGTCTTCTCATCGCTTGTTCTGGTGGCGTTGATTCTATGGCATTGCTTCATTTTTTTATTCAATTACAAGAACAATGTAAAGTTGATTTATATGTTGCTCATGTGGACCATATGCTGAGAGGGAAAGCTTCTTATGAAGATCGGCTATTTGTGGAACAGTTTTGCAGAGAACATGGGATTCCGATTTTTAGCACAAGCATCCCCATTCCAGATTTGTTGGAAAAAGAGGGTGGGAATTCTCAAGCAATTTGTCGCAGAGAGCGGTATGCATTTTTTGCGAACATCATGAAACAATACAACATCAATAAGCTAGTGACAGCTCATCATGCGGATGATCAGTTGGAGACTATGCTGATGTCTCTTGCAAGATCCGGAAACGTCAATGGGTTCAAAGGCATTTCCGCAAAACGAGCGTTTTCGGTTGGCGCTATAATCCGTCCTTTTTTAGTGGTTACAAAAGAAGAAATAACAAATTATTTAGAGGAAAAAGGCGGTTCCTTCCGAGAAGACGCGAGCAATATGAAAGATGATTATACTCGAAATCGATTCCGACATCATATTATTCCATTGTTAAAAAACGAAAATAAACAGGTGGCAATTCATGCGGTTCAATTAGCGGAAAATTTGCAACAAGATGACGAATTTTTACTTGAACTCGCAAAAAAACGCTTTTCCTCAGTTGTAGAAAAAATGGAGGATCGTTTTGTACTACATATTCGTCCATTTCAAAAAGAGCCACTTGCTTTACAAAGAAGAATCATTTTAATACTATTAAACTATCTTTATCAACCTTCAGACAACCAAAGTTACGCTATTTATAGTAATATTTTGGAATTATGTAAGTCCCAAGAAGGGAACGCAACAATTCATTTACCAAACCAAATTATTGCAAATAGAAGTTATGGCGACATTGCATTCTTTAAATATCAAACATCCAATAATGAAGAAGACTATATTCAACAAATCAAAATTGGGGAATGGAACGTTTTAAATGGTTTTCGTTTATACATAGGAAAACTCTCTGATGAAACGGGCTGCCAACAAAATGATATAGCCGCATATTATTTCAATTCCAACGCAATTGCTTTTCCTCTTAAGGTTCGGAAGCGAAAAGTAGGTGATCGAATTCAGTTAAACGGAATGCAAGCGCCGAAACGATTATCCCGCCTTTTTATTGATGAAAAAATCCCTTTAATTGAAAGAGACGATTGGCCAATACTTGTAGATTCAAATGAAGAAATTTTATCGGTATTAGGTGTTCGGGCTAATCATCAATTTTCAAGAACAAAAAGAATTGATGATAATATGGTAATGATAGTTGAAAAAGTTCCTTACAACAAATAAGGTAAATTTTATAAAATATTTTTTAAAAATGGCTATAATTCATGTAAAGAGGATTTTGCCATCAATTAAATAATTTTTTAACAAATAATTTTTCAACGCTGTTTAGGAGGAACATTACATTATGATCGAAAAGGATATCGAAAAAATACTAATTACTGAAGAACAAATTCAAGAAAGAATCGCAGAAATTGGCGCCCAGTTAACGGAAGAATATAAAGATAAGTTTCCATTAGCAATCGGCGTATTAAAAGGTGCAGTACCTTTTATGGCAGATTTAATAAAACGTTTTGAATCATATATTGAAATAGACTTTATGGATGTTTCAAGCTATGGAAATGCAACCGTTTCTTCAGGAGAGGTAAAAATATTAAAAGATTTAAATACGAGTGTAGAAGGTCGGGATGTCATTATCATCGAAGATATCATAGATAGCGGCTTAACACTAAGTTATTTAGTAGACTTATTTAAATATCGAAAAGCAAATTCCATTAAAATTGTTACATTATTAGATAAACCGTCTGGCCGAAAAGTGGACTTAAAAGCTGATATTGTTGGTTTTGAAGTTCCAGATGGATTTGTCGTAGGTTATGGTTTAGACTATGCAGAAAAATACCGAAACCTACCATATATTGGTATATTAAAAAGTGAAGTTTATTCCTTTTAATGTAAGTATTTTTGTATAAATAACGACAAAAATGTAAAAAGGCTACATTATCAGTGCTTTTCATTGTATGATGAAATAATGGTATGTTAAGATTTTACTTATAGTTTTTGTGTTAAGTTGTGAGGAGGCTGGGGATGAATCGAATATTTCGATACACCATACTTTATTTGTTAATTTTTCTTGTGGTGATAGGTATTTTCGGTACCTTTAATGGAGGTGCAACGCCTTCAAAGGAATTAACGTATGATGAGTTTATTAATGCTTTAGAGACAGGGAAAATAAAATCGTTAAATATTCAGCCAGATGCGGGTGTTTTAGTTGGTGAAGGTGAGTTAACAGGAAATGAAGAACAAACTTTCACTGTAAACCTTCCTCAAAACAACCCGGCGCTGATGGAGAAGATAGACAATGCAATTAAAAATTCGAAAATAAGTTTTATACCAGCCCCTGAATCGAGCGCATGGGTTCAATTCTTCACGGGAATCATTCCATTCATTATCATTATCATTTTATTCTTCTTCCTCTTGAGTCAAACTCAAGGCGGAGGCAATAAAGTGATGAACTTCGGTAAAAGTAAAGCGAAACTTTATGATTCTGAAAAGAAAAAAGTTCGCTTTGATGACGTTGCAGGGGCAGATGAAGAGAAGGCCGAATTGGTAGAAGTAGTGGAATTCTTAAAAGACCATCGCAAGTTTACAGAAATGGGGGCACGTATTCCGAAAGGTATTTTATTAGTAGGTCCTCCAGGTACTGGTAAAACATTGCTTGCTAGAGCTGTTGCTGGAGAAGCTGGTGTTCCTTTCTTCTCTATTTCCGGTTCCGACTTCGTAGAAATGTTTGTCGGTGTCGGTGCGTCCCGCGTTCGTGACTTATTTGAAAATGCGAAGAAAAACGCGCCATGTATTATCTTTATTGATGAGATTGATGCGGTTGGACGACAACGTGGTGCGGGTCTTGGTGGAGGTCACGATGAGCGTGAACAAACATTGAACCAATTGCTAGTCGAAATGGACGGTTTTGGTGTAAATGAAGGAATTATCATTATCGCTGCTACAAACCGACCAGATATTTTAGATAAAGCTTTATTACGTCCTGGTCGCTTTGACCGACAAATTACTGTGGGATACCCAGATGTGAAGGGTCGAGAAGCAATTCTAAGAGTCCATGCCCGGAATAAACCGCTGGCAGAAGAAGTGGATTTAAAAGCTGTTGCACAACGCACGCCAGGTTTTTCTGGTGCGGATTTAGAAAACTTATTAAACGAAGCAGCCTTAGTTGCTACACGTAAGGGGAAACGAAAAATTTATATGGATGATATCGACGAAGCAAGTGACCGAGTGATTGCCGGTCCAGCGAAAACGAGCCGTACTTATACACCGAAAGAGAAAAAACTCGTTGCATATCACGAAGCAGGTCACGTTGTCATCGGTTTAACGCTTGATTCAGCTGAAAAAGTTCATAAAGTAACCATTGTTCCGCGGGGCCAAGCGGGCGGTTATGCTATTATGCTTCCGAAAGAAGAACGTTTCTTCCAAACGAAAGAAGAATTGCTGGATCGCATTACTGGATTGCTTGGTGGTCGCGCGGCAGAGGAAATTGTATTAGGAGAAGTATCCACTGGTGCTCATAACGACTTCCAAAAAGTAACGAATATTGCTCGCCGAATGGTTACAGAGTTTGGTATGAGCGAAAAGCTTGGCCAACTTCAATTTGGATCATCACAAGGTGGAAATGTATTTTTAGGTCGAGATTTTAATACAGACCAAAATTACTCTGAAGCCATCGCTTTTGAAATCGATAAAGAAATGCAAAAAATTGTGAATGAGCAATATGAACGAGCGAAACGCATATTGACAGAGAAGCGTGATTTGCTAGATTTAATCGCTCAAGCTTTATTGGAGCATGAAACATTAAATGCTGAGCAAATCGAACACTTACGTGATTACGGATGCCTTCCAGAAAAAACAGAAGAAGAAGAAGCTGAGACAATCAAAATCACAACAGTAGAGCCGAAGCAAGCTGACGACGAGAACAAAGAGAGTGAAGAGCCTAAAGAAGTTACTGTAGAAAAATCTGGCTCTGCTCAAATTCATCAAGAGGCAGCTGGTGAAGAAAAAGCTCCGACAACAGATGATTTACCTAAAGAAAATTCTACGGATAGTTTGAATGAAGGCAAAAAGGAATAATGAATACTTGATAAAAGTAGTGTCAGAAATTTTCTGATGCTACTTTTTTCGTTACAGGTTAATCTTTTTGAGGTAACTACATGCAATATGGTATGATTTCATCAAACGAAAATGGAAGTGGTTTTAGTGATATTAGTCATTGACGTAGGAAACTCAAAAATTTCTGCAGGAGTTTATCAAGATGAGCAATTGATTCATCATTGGAAAATGGAGACGGAGAAAAATAAAACTTCCGATGAATATGCAATGCATTTATATGCCTTTTTTAACTATGCTGGAATCGCCTTTAGCGATATTCGTGGCATTATTATTTCTTCCGTTGTCCCTCCTATTATGTATGTATTAGAAGAAATGTGCCGAAATTATTTTCACATTACCCCCCTTGTCGTAGGGCCTGGCATCAAAACAGGATTAAACATAGCTTGTGATAATCCGCGGGAAGTGGGTACAGACCGAATTGTCAATGCAGTTGCTGCCGTACATGAATATGGCACAAGGCCGCTTATTGTAGTAGACTTTGGGACGGCTATTACTTTTAGTTACATAAATGAGAAAGGGCATTATATGGGAGGGGCCATAACTCCTGGCGTAAGGATTTCTTTGGATGCACTATTTACAAAGGCATCCAAATTGCCACGAGTAGAAATTACAAAGCCGTTTGACATTATCGGAAAAAATACAATCACCTCCATTCAATCGGGAGTTTTTTATGGCTTTATAGGCATGGTTGAGGGAATTGTAAGCCGCATGAAAGAGCAAAGTAAGATTGAACCTTTAGTTATTGCAACAGGAGGTCTTGCAGAATTTTTTTCAAATGAGACAAAACTCATTGATGTAGTAGACAAGTTTTTAACTTTAAAAGGTTTATATATCATTTACAAAAGAAATCATTAAAGAGAGGAAATTTGTTATGGAAGATTATTTAGTAAAAGCTTTAGGATTTGATGGAAAAGTTCGTGCATATGCGGTGCGTTCAACGAATACTGTTGGGGAAGCACAAAAAAGACATAATACATGGCCTACCGCTACTGCTGCCCTAGGTCGCGCATTGACTGCTGGAGCTATGATGGGATCAATGATGAATGCCGATGATAAGATTACAATCAAAATCGAAGGTGGAGGTCCAATCGGTATTATATTGATAGATGCAAACGGAAAAGGAGAAGTAAGGGGATATGTCACGAATCCACAAACTCATTTCCCGTTAAATGAAGTTGGAAAACTAGATGTACGTCGTGCAGTTGGAACGAATGGAAACATTACGATTGTAAAAGACTTAGGTTTGAGAGAAATGTTTACAGGTCAAACTCCAATCGTTTCAGGAGAAATTGCTGAAGACTTCACTTATTATTATGCAGTATCAGAACAAGTTCCTTCATCAGTAGGATTAGGTGTACTGGTGAACACGGATAATTCCGTACTTGCAGCTGGAGGTTTTATTATTCAATTATTACCAGGATGCGATGATGAAACAATTGAAACAATTGAAAACCACTTAAAATCCGTTGAACCGATTTCGAAAATGATTGAAAAAGGCTATACCCCTGAACAAATATTAGATGCAGTATTAGGAGAAGGAAATGTAAAAGTGTTAGAAACTATGCCTGTTCAATTTAACTGTGGATGTTCAAAAGAGCGTTTTGGAGCGGCTATTAAATCACTAGGTGTACAAGAAATTCAAGAAATGATTGATGAAGATGGAGGAGCAGAAGCGGAGTGCCACTTCTGTTTAGAAAAATATCATTATAGCCAAGAGGAGCTAGAAGGTTTTATCCGTGAGATCGAGGCAAAAAATTAACCAACCTACGACTCAACATACGCCACTATCAAAACGCCGATTAAAAACAAAACCTGTACTCACATTACTTGCGATTTTATTTGTTGGGAATATTTTTTGGTTTGTTCTTTGGTTATTTGCATTAGGTGGAGATGAAGAAGCTGGCGACGATGAAACTATCGTCGCTAGCGTTGATGGTGAAAATATTACTCGCCTACAATGGATGGCTGAAATGGAACGTTATTATGGAAAAGATACATTGCAGCGCATGGTGAATCAAAAAGTAATGGAAAAGGCTGCAAAAGAATATAGCATTGACGTGACTGAGGATGAAATTGATTTAGAGCTATCCCTTATGGTTTCTTCCAGTGAAATGGATTCAACGTTGCAACAATTAGGGGAGAAGGAACTTAAAGAGCAGATTAAGTCCCAGTTGATTTTAGAGAAAGTATTAACAAAAGATATTATTATTGATGAAAAAGAGCTTGAATCTTATTATGAAGAAAATGAATCGTTATATAATATTCCAACGACGTACCGAGCAAAATTAATTGTTGTGAATACGAAAGATGAAGCAGAAAGTGTTTTAAAAGAACTGAATGAAGGTTCTGATTTTTCGGTATTAGCTCGGGAACGTTCTGTTGAACAAGTTTCGGCAAGTCTCGGGGGAGATATTGGCTATATTACGAATCAATCCAATGTAGATCCAGCTATACTGAAAGCGCTTCAAAAACTAAATAAAAATGAAATTAGCAAGCCTGTTTTATTAAGAGACGGCCGATATGGAATTGTTCAATTACATGAAAAAATGGAAGGAAGATCTTTCCCTTATGGAGAGGTAAAAGATCATATTAAAAGGGGGTTAGCGATGGAGCAACTGTCATCATCCATTACCCCGGAAATGTTTTGGAAAGAATTTGATGTGACATGGTTCTATGGTGAATAATGATTAAAAATTTTACAAATTTTCACTCTCATTTTCATTGACAACAAACGATTAGTAGGGTTAATATTAAAACAAGAAAAACCTATAAAAATAGTCGGTATTATGAAAGGGGAACCGTGATGAGTAAATTATATAATTCTATTACAGAATTAGTTGGTCGCACACCAATCGTGAAGTTAAACCATGCTACAACTGAAGATGAAGGAACTGTTTGGGTAAAATTAGAATATTTTAACCCAGGAAGCTCTGTTAAAGATCGTATTGCTTTAGCGATGATTGAAGCGGCAGAAAGAGATGGACGACTAAAACCAGGTGGAACAATTATTGAACCAACTTCAGGAAACACTGGAATTGGACTTGCGATGATTGCAGCAGCAAAAGGTTATCGCGCTATTTTAGTAATGCCTGAAACTATGAGTATTGAACGTCGTAAATTACTTCGTGCATATGGTGCTGAATTAGTATTAACACCTGGTCCAGAAGGAATGAAAGGCGCAATTGCTAAAGCAACAGCACTTGCAGAAGAAAATGGTTATTTCATGCCGCAACAATTTGAAAACCCTGCAAATGCAGAAATCCACCGCTTAACAACAGGTCCGGAAATAGTGGAAGCATTTGAAGGTGTGCAATTAGACGCATTTGTTGCTGGGGTAGGTACAGGTGGTACAATCACAGGTGCAGGTGCTGTATTAAAAGAAAAATATCCAAACATTGAAATTATTGCAGTTGAACCGAAAGACTCTCCGGTTTTATCTGGCGGAAATCCAGGTTCCCATAAAATTCAGGGTATTGGAGCAGGTTTCGTACCAAAAGTGTTAAATACAGAAATTTACGATTCTGTATTCCAAGTTGATAACGAAACAGCATTCGAAACAGCTCGTAAAGTAGGTCGTGAAGAAGGTATTTTATGCGGTATTTCATCAGGTGCTGCTATTCACGCTGCAATTCAAACTGCAAAACGTTTAGGCAAAGGTTCTAACGTATTAGCGATTGTTCCATCTAATGGTGAACGCTATTTATCAACAGCTTTATACAATTTCGAAGACTAATAAGAAACGGCATTATCCTTTTGGATGATGCCGATTTTGTTTGACGAAAAACATGTTATATGATTACACCGAATTTTAGATTTAAAAGTATTGAGTGCTTTGACTTTGAAAATGATATACTTGTTTAGAATGTAATGAAGGCGAATGAGTAGTCCTCTTATTGATAAAGGAGTGTACGAAGATGTTATCGAAATACAGTAAACCGTTAACAATTAATAATATAGAGCTCGATTATACAAAAGAAACTTTTGTGATGGGGATTTTAAATGTGACACCCGATTCTTTTTCTGACGGGGGAAAGTATAATTCAATTGATGCCGCAATTGCACATGCGAAACAGATGGTTCAGGAAGGTGCGAAGATTATTGATGTGGGTGGAGAATCGACACGACCTGGTTATACTCGTATTCCTGATGAAGAAGAGATTGCTCGTGTCGTGCCAGTGATTAAAGCTTTGAGAGAAGAAGTACCTGCCATTATATCAATTGATACTTACAAATCAGCGGTTGCTCGTGCGGCATTGGAAGCTGGTGCCCATATCATTAATGATATTTGGGGCGCGAAGGCAGATCCGGAAATGGCCAAAGTGGCTTTTGAATATAATGCACCTATCATTCTAATGCATAATCGAGAGAACACGAATTACAAAAATTACTTCGAAGATTTTTTAAATGATTTAAAAGAAAGTATTGATATTGTGAAAACGGCTGGTGTTCCAGACGAGCATATCATACTTGATCCGGGAATAGGGTTTGTGAAAAACTTGCAGCAAAGTATTGAAACGATGCAACGATTAGATGAACTTGCAGAATTGGGATACCCCGTTTTGTTGGGGACTTCGAGAAAACGATTGATTGGCACTATTTTAGATGTTCCATTACATGAAAGAGTAGAAGGTACTGCGGCGACATGTGCATATGGTGTTATGAAAGGTTGTCATATTGTTCGAGTGCATGATGTAAAAGAAATAGCAAGAACCGTGAAAATGATTGATGCATTAATGGGGAAATTTGAAGTGAAGAATGAACTTCCTGAGAGACACTAATTTCGATAGGAGGTCTATTATGGACTATATACATTTGCGAGATATGCAATTTTATGGATATCACGGTGTATTACCTGAAGAAACAATGTTAGGGCAGCGTTTTCGAGTTACAGTATCTCTTGCGGTCAATACGAAAAAGGCAGGGGAAACAGACGACCTGCAATATACAGTGAATTATGTAGAAGTGTATGAATTATGCAAATCAATCATGGAAGGAGAGCCCTTCCAATTAATTGAAGCAGCTGCAGAAACCATTGCTTCATCAATCTTACAAAAATATGAAGGACAAGTGTTTGGATGCAAAGTGGAACTAATAAAACCAGATCCACCTATTCCAGGCCATTATAAAGAAGTAGCTGTTGAAATAGTAAGGGGTCATTATGGTGAATGATGTTTATTTATCTTTAGGTACAAACTTGGGAGATCGGGAAAACAATTTAAAATCTGCCATTGATTTGCTTCAAAGGAAGGAGGGGATAAGGATAAAAAAAATATCCCCAATTTACGAAACGGCTCCAGTGGGGTATGTTGATCAGCCCTCTTTTTTAAACATTGCGATTTATGCACAAACAATACTCTCACCTATTGAATTGTTACAGACCTGTCAATTAATTGAAAATGATCTTGGTCGGGTTCGCAATATCCGCTGGGGGCCAAGAATTATTGACCTTGACATTTTATTATTTAATAACGACAATATTGAGTCAGAGAATTTAATCATTCCACATCCTCGAATGTTTGAAAGAGCTTTCGTATTGGTTCCGCTATTAGATATTGCATCTAAGCCATACTCGGAAAAGTTGATTCAAGCGGAAGCAGCATTAAAGAATATCAATCTTGAAAAAGAGGGCATTCAAAAGTGGAAGGATTATTTTTCTTTGTAACAATACGTATTACGCCACTCAACACTATGAAGTAGTGACGGATATAAAAACACTTTTATGGGAAAGGAGGTATAGGCCATGGAAGAGAAAAAGCCGTTCCAAATAGGAGATATCGTGATGGCAAACCGTGTAGTACTAGCCCCAATGGCAGGAGTAAGTAACGTTGCTTTCCGGCTAACGGTTAAAGAATTCGGTGCGGGTCTTGTTTATGCTGAAATGATCAGTGATAAAGGACTTATTTTACGCAATAAAAAAACGTTAGATATGCTTTATATAGATGAAAGGGAAAAACCAATCGCCTTGCAAATCTTTGGGGGTGAAAAAGAAACCCTCGTTGAAGCGGCCAAGTTTGTAGATCAACATACGAACGCGAATATTATTGACATCAATATGGGATGCCCTGTAAATAAAATTATTAAATGTGAAGCAGGAGCGAAGTGGTTACTGAATCCGGATAAAGTGTATGAAATGGTAGCGGCAGTTGTTGATGCGGTGGAGAAACCGGTGACGGTAAAAATGCGGATTGGTTGGGATGATGAACACATTTTTGCTGTTGAAAATGCCCAAGCGATTGAAAGAGCTGGCGGCAGTGCTGTAGCCGTTCATGGTCGTACAAGGGTTCAAATGTACGAAGGAAAAGCGAATTGGGAAATCATTCGCCAAGTGAAGGAAAATGTAAACATTCCTGTAATCGGTAATGGCGATGTAGAAACTCCACAAGATGCAAAACGAATGTTGGATGAGACGGGTGTAGACGCGGTGATGATTGGTCGAGCTGCGTTAGGAAATCCATGGATGATCTATCAAACTGTACAGTACCTCGAAACAGGTGAGTTAAAACCAGAGCCATCTGTTCAGGAAAAAATAGACGTTTGTTTATTACACTTTGATCGTTTGATAAAATTAAAAGGTGAATTTGTTGCCGTACGTGAAATGCGTAAACATGCAGCTTGGTATTTAAAAGGGATTCGTGGCAATGGCATTATCCGTAATGCGATTAATCAAGTTGAAACAGCCGAAGAACTGCGTGCAATTTTAAATAACGTGGTTGAACAAAGTAGTGAGAAACAAGAACGAGAGATGCATGTTGTGTGAAAACAAATGGTTACGATTATTGTGAAGCGCTTAATTAAGCAATATAAAAAGCCGTCTCAACAACTGAGGCGGCTTGTCCTGAATTGGTAAGATTATGCGTTTGATTGTTCCTTTGTTGGTCCCATGACACCCGGTACAGGTAGGCCAGCTTGTCTTAATAATACTTGCATCTGTGCTCTGTGATGAGTTTGATGATCAATAAGCATGCGTAGTACTGCTCCAATCGCAGTAGGTTGTCCAATCATATCCACTTCTTTTTCTAATGAACTATCATCTAGTTTCTTAACCGCATTTACAACTTTTTCGTTTACTTTTTTATATTCGTCAATGATTTCTTTCATTGTAGATGGCGGTGTAGATGGATTGATTTGGACATTTAGTGATTGCCCTATTAATCCGCAAAAGAATAAAGGGGCATTTGTTAAGTGCCAGCTTAAAAATTCAAGAGAATTATGACCTTCAACAATAGCAACATGCTTTTTATCTTCCGTAATGGATTCCATAATTGCTATAGTACCCGCACTATTGTGTTGCCAATCTTTTATAAAATCGTCTATTTTACGATACATGGAAACACCTCTCTCAAAAAGTTGAATCTTTTATCTGAATATAAGAACATTATATACAAAAGTAGAAAAATTACCCTAATCAAAAATATAAGGAAACTAAAAAAATCTTTCAAAAATGATGAAGAGAAGATAGAAATTGTGTACAATAGATACATTGTGGACTATGAACAGAACGTTTTAAAATTATGAGGAGTGAAAGACGTGTCAAATATTGAAGAATTAAATGATCAACTTTTGGTGAGACGCCAAAAGTTAAGTGATATTCGTGAAAAAGGTATCGATCCATTTGGCCAACGTTTCGAGCGCACACACTTGTCTTCAGATGTTTTCGAACAATTTGATGTATTTACGAAAGAAGAGCTGGAAGAAAAAAATGATGAAGTAGTCATCGCAGGTCGTATTATGACAAAACGTGGAAAAGGAAAAGCTGGTTTTGCTCACATTCAAGATTTGGCTGGCCAGATTCAAATTTATGTTCGTCAAGACCGAGTAGGCGATGAAGCATACGATTTATTTAAACATGCAGATTTAGGAGATATCGTGGGCATCCGCGGGGTTGTTTTCAGAACAAATGCAGGAGAGCTTTCCGTAAAAGCAAACGAATTTACTTTCTTAACGAAATCACTGCGCCCAATGCCTGAAAAATTCCATGGATTGCAAGATGTTGAACAACGTTATCGTCAACGTTACTTAGACTTGATGACGAATGCTGATAGCAAAGAGACGTTTATTACTCGTTCAAAAATTATTCGTTCTATTCGAAACTATTTAGATGGACAAGGTTATTTGGAAGTAGAGACGCCAATTTTACACACTGTTGCTGGAGGGGCAGCTGCTCGACCATTCATTACGCATCATAACGCATTAGATATGGATCTATATTTACGTATTGCATTAGAATTGCATTTAAAACGTTTAATTGTTGGCGGACTCGAAAAAGTATATGAAATAGGACGAGTGTTCCGAAATGAAGGTATTTCAACACGTCACAATCCAGAATTTACATTATTAGAGCTATACGGTGCATATTTAGATTACCGAGATATTATGGAATTGACAGAAAATTTAATTTCTCATGTAGCACAAGAGGTGCTTGGTACAACGAAAATCCAATACGGTGAAGAAGAAATAGACCTTTCACCAGGATGGAAACGAGTGCATATGGTTGATGCAATTAAGGAAGTAACCGGGGTAGACTTCTGGCAACCTATGACATTAGAAGAAGCGAGAAGTTTAGCGAAAGAACATGGTGTGGAAATTCAAGAAATGCATGAAGTGGGACACATCATTAACGAGTTTTTCGAGCAAAAAGTAGAGGAAACATTAGTACAACCAACATTCGTTTACGGACATCCTGTTGAAATTTCGCCATTAGCAAAGAAAAATCCAGAAGATGAACGCTTCACAGACCGTTTTGAATTATTTATCGTTCGTCGTGAACATGCAAATGCGTTTACAGAATTGAACGATCCAATCGATCAACGCGAACGTTTTGAAGCGCAACTAGCTGAAAAAGAAGCAGGAAATGACGAAGCACATGATATGGATGAAGATTTCATCGAAGCTTTAGAATATGGAATGCCTCCTACAGGTGGATTAGGTATCGGTATTGACCGATTAGTTATGTTATTAACCAATTCTCAATCCATTCGTGACGTATTATTATTCCCAACAATGCGTCCAAGAGATTAATTAGCTGGTTATAGAAAATCATTAGTTCAATCTATGGCTGTCTAGAAAATCTCTAGACAGCCAACTTTTTATAGACATGAAAGATGAAATCTTTAATCGCTTTCATTCAACGTAATTTTTTGTATTCCTAAATCTGTGGTTATTGTTCTAATTCTTTTCTTACATCAGAATAGTGAGGGAGTTTTACATTATTTGATTTTATTTAGAGAACTTATATCATTTTTAGTTGAATGATATAAGGGGATATTGTTTTCAAACAATAAAAAAATTAAATGTAAAATAATTTATAACGCTAGACAAAAAAATGTTGAAAAATATGTTGACATTTGATTAGGTAAGGTGATAATATATAAAAGCTGTCGCTAAGAGAAAGTAATTCTAATAGAGCTCTTAACGAAAGTGATAAAAAATGAAAAAACTCCAAAAAAGTTGTTGACGAAAAAAATAACAAACGATATAATAAAAGAGTTGTTTCAAAAAAAAGAAAAATGAACCTTGAAAACTGAACAACAAAACGTTAATGCAATAAATTATCTAGTTGTTAACCCTCGTTAACAAACTAGATTCGGACATTCAATTTTTGAGCAAATCAAATTTTCTTTTATGGAGAGTTTGATCCTGGCTCAGGACGAACGCTGGCGGCGTGCCTAATACATGCAAGTCGAGCGAACCAATTGAAAGCCTAGCTTTCATGAGGTTAGCGGCGGACGGGTGAGTAACACGTGGGTAACCTGCCCTATAGACTGGGATAACTCGCGGAAACGCGTGCTAATACCGGATAACACATCAAAGTGCATGCTTTGATGTTGAAAGATGGTTCTGCTATCACTATAGGATGGGCCCGCGGCGCATTAGCTTGTTGGTGGGGTAACGGCCTACCAAGGCGACGATGCGTAGCCGACCTGAGAGGGTGATCGGCCACACTGGGACTGAGACACGGCCCAGACTCCTACGGGAGGCAGCAGTAGGGAATCTTCCACAATGGGCGAAAGCCTGATGGAGCAACGCCGCGTGAGCGAAGAAGGTCTTCGGATCGTAAAGCTCTGTTGTAAGGGAAGAACAAGTGCAGTAGTAACTGGCTGCACCTTGACGGTACCTTACTAGAAAGCCACGGCTAACTACGTGCCAGCAGCCGCGGTAATACGTAGGTGGCAAGCGTTGTCCGGAATTATTGGGCGTAAAGCGCGCGCAGGCGGTTTCTTAAGTCTGATGTGAAAGCCCCCGGCTTAACCGGGGAGGGTCATTGGAAACTGGGAGACTTGAGTGCAGGAGAGGGAAGCGGAATTCCATGTGTAGCGGTGAAATGCGTAGAGATATGGAGGAACACCAGTGGCGAAGGCGGCTTCCTGGCCTGTAACTGACGCTGAGGCGCGAAAGCGTGGGGAGCAAACAGGATTAGATACCCTGGTAGTCCACGCCGTAAACGATGAGTGCTAAGTGTTAGGGGGTTTCCACCCCTTAGTGCTGCAGCTAACGCATTAAGCACTCCGCCTGGGGAGTACGGTCGCAAGACTGAAACTCAAAGGAATTGACGGGGGCCCGCACAAGCGGTGGAGCATGTGGTTTAATTCGAAGCAACGCGAAGAACCTTACCAGGTCTTGACATCCCGCTGACCGCTATGGAGACATAGCCTTCCCTTCGGGGACAGCGGTGACAGGTGGTGCATGGTTGTCGTCAGCTCGTGTCGTGAGATGTTGGGTTAAGTCCCGCAACGAGCGCAACCCTTGTCCTTAGTTGCCATCATTCAGTTGGGCACTCTAAGGAGACTGCCGTACAAATACGGAGGAAGGTGGGGATGACGTCAAATCATCATGCCCCTTATGACCTGGGCTACACACGTGCTACAATGGACGGTACAAACGGTCGCGAAGTCGCGAGACGGAGCCAATCCGAAAAAACCGTTCTCAGTTCGGATTGCAGGCTGCAACTCGCCTGCATGAAGCCGGAATCGCTAGTAATCGCGGATCAGCATGCCGCGGTGAATACGTTCCCGGGCCTTGTACACACCGCCCGTCACACCACGAGAGTCTGTAACACCCGAAGTCGGTGAGGTAACCCTTTCGGGAGCCAGCCGCCGAAGGTGGGACAGATGATTGGGGTGAAGTCGTAACAAGGTAGCCGTATCGGAAGGTGCGGCTGGATCACCTCCTTTCTAAGGATATTTACGGAAGCATTAGCGTTTTGTGTTCAGTTTTGAAGGTTTATGACCTTCAAAGTTATAGTGTTGTTCTTTGAAAACTGGATAAACGACATTGAAAGCAAGCAATTTACTGTAAAGCGCAAACAACTAGGCTAACACGACGTAAATGCGACGTGGATTAAAGCCGTAAGGGTTGCGAGACGCAAGCAAGACAAGGGAATGAGCGAGTGAGAACCGGAGTGTACTATATGCGTACATGAGGATTCGAACGAGCGAAATTGACGAAGTATTGCGCAGCGTATCGAAAACCGTAAAGGTTAAGTTGTTAAGGGCGCACGGTGGATGCCTTGGCACTAGGAGCCGATGAAGGACGGGACTAACACCGATATGCTTCGGGGAGCTGTAAGTAAGCTTTGATCCGGAGATTTCCGAATGGGGGAACCCACTGTTCGTAATGGAACAGTATCTTAACGTGAATCCATAGCGTTAAGAAGGCACACCCAGGGAACTGAAACATCTAAGTACCTGGAGGAGAAGAAAGAAAAATCGATTCCCTGAGTAGCGGCGAGCGAAACGGGAACAGCCCAAACCAAGAGGCTTGCCTCTTGGGGTTGTAGGACACTCTATACGGAGTTACAAAAGGATGGGTTAGACGAACCGTTCTGGAAAGGACGGCCAGAGAAGGTAAAAGCCCTGTAGTCGAAAATCCATCCTCTCCTGAGTGGATCCTGAGTACGGCGGAACACGTGAAATTCCGTCGGAATCCGGGAGGACCATCTCCCAAGGCTAAATACTCCCTAGTGACCGATAGTGAACCAGTACCGTGAGGGAAAGGTGAAAAGCACCCCGGGAGGGGAGTGAAAGAGAACCTGAAACCGTGTGCCTACAAGTAGTCAGAGCCCGTTAACGGGTGATGGCGTGCCTTTTGTAGAATGAACCGGCGAGTTACGATTACGTGCAAGGTTAAGCAGAAAATGCGGAGCCGCAGCGAAAGCGAGTCTGAATAGGGCGTTTTGAGTACGTGGTCGTAGACCCGAAACCAGGTGATCTACCCATGTCCAGGGTGAAGGTGAGGTAACACTCACTGGAGGCCCGAACCCACGCACGTTGAAAAGTGCGGGGATGAGGTGTGGGTAGCGGAGAAATTCCAATCGAACTTGGAGATAGCTGGTTCTCTCCGAAATAGCTTTAGGGCTAGCCTCGTGTGAAGAATACTGGAGGTAGAGCACTGTTTGGACTAGGGGCCCACCTCGGGTTACCGAATTCAGACAAACTCCGAATGCCAGCTATTTATACACGGGAGTCAGACTACGAGTGATAAGATCCGTGGTCAAAAGGGAAACAGCCCAGACCACCAGCTAAGGTCCCAAAGTAATCGTTAAGTGGAAAAGGATGTGGCGTTGCTTAGACAACCAGGATGTTGGCTTAGAAGCAGCCATCATTTAAAGAGTGCGTAATAGCTCACTGGTCGAGTGACGCTGCGCCGAAAATGTATCGGGGCTAAACGATTCACCGAAGCTGTGGATTCGTGCGTTGCACGAGTGGTAGGAGAGCGTTCTAAGTGCGTCGAAGTCAGACCGGAAGGACTGGTGGAGCGCTTAGAAGTGAGAATGCCGGTATGAGTAGCGAAAGATGGGTGAGAATCCCATCCACCGAATGACTAAGGTTTCCTGAGGAAGGCTCGTCCGCTCAGGGTTAGTCGGGACCTAAGTCGAGGCCGAAAGGCGTAGACGATGGACAACAGGTTGATATTCCTGTACCACCTCCCCGCCGTTTGAGTGATGGGGGGACGCAGGAGGATAGGGAATGCACGCCGTTGGTCGAGCGTGTCCAAGCAGCAAGGCGTGGAAGTAGGCAAATCCGCTTCCTAATACGCCGAGCTGTGATGGGGAGCGCGTTATGCGCGAAGTTCCTGATTTCACACTGCCAAGAAAAGCCTCTAGCGAGGCGGGAGGTGCCCGTACCGCAAACCGACACAGGTAGTCGAGGAGAGAATCCTAAGGTGAGCGAGAGAACTCTCGTTAAGGAACTCGGCAAAATGACCCCGTAACTTCGGGAGAAGGGGTGCTCATTGGGGTGCAAGCCCTGATGAGCCGCAGTGAATAGGCCCAGGCGACTGTTTAGCAAAAACACAGGTCTCTGCAAAACCGTAAGGTGAAGTATAGGGGCTGACGCCTGCCCGGTGCTGGAAGGTTAAGAGGAGGAGTTAGCGCAAGCGAAGCTCCGAATTGAAGCCCCAGTAAACGGCGGCCGTAACTATAACGGTCCTAAGGTAGCGAAATTCCTTGTCGGGTAAGTTCCGACCCGCACGAAAGGCGTAACGATCTGGGCACTGTCTCAACGAGAGACTCGGTGAAATTATAGTACCTGTGAAGATGCAGGTTACCCGCGACAGGACGGAAAGACCCCGTGGAGCTTTACTGTAACCTGATATTGAATTTCGGTGCAACTTGTACAGGATAGGTAGGAGCCGTAGAAGGGGGAGCGCCAGCTTCCCTGGAGGCGCCCTTGGGATACTACCCTGGTTGTACTGAAATTCTAACCCGCAAGCCTGATCGGCTTGGGAGACAGTGTCAGGTGGACAGTTTGACTGGGGCGGTCGCCTCCTAAAAGGTAACGGAGGCGCCCAAAGGTTCCCTCAGAATGGTTGGAAATCATTCGCAGAGTGTAAAGGCATAAGGGAGCTTGACTGCGAGACCTACAAGTCGAGCAGGGTCGAAAGACGGGCTTAGTGATCCGGTGGTTCCGCATGGAAGGGCCATCGCTCAACGGATAAAAGCTACCCCGGGGATAACAGGCTTATCTCCCCCAAGAGTCCACATCGACGGGGAGGTTTGGCACCTCGATGTCGGCTCATCGCATCCTGGGGCTGTAGTCGGTCCCAAGGGTTGGGCTGTTCGCCCATTAAAGCGGTACGCGAGCTGGGTTCAGAACGTCGTGAGACAGTTCGGTCCCTATCCGTCGTGGGCGTAGGAAATTTGAGAGGAGCTGTCCTTAGTACGAGAGGACCGGGATGGACACACCGCTGGTGTACCAGTTGTCTTGCCAAAGGCACCGCTGGGTAGCTATGTGTGGACGGGATAAGTGCTGAAAGCATCTAAGCATGAAGCCCCCCTCAAGATGAGATTTCCCATTGCATAAGCAAGTAAGATCCCTCAAAGACGATGAGGTAGATAGGTCCGAGGTGGAAGCACGGTGACGTGTGGAGCTGACGGATACTAATCGATCGAGGACTTAACCAATCATTTCAATGTCGTTATCCAGTTTTGAGAGAACAAAAATTATTTTAAAAAAACACTTGCAATTCTTTGATTAAGTGATATAATAGTTCTTGTCTCAAAACAAATAGTCTAGTGACGATGGCAAAGAGGATACACCCGTTCCCATACCGAACACGGAAGTTAAGCTCTTTAGCGCCGATGGTAGTAAGGGGCTTCCCCTTGTGAGAGTAGGACGTTGCTAGGCTAATATATGGAGGATTAGCTCAGCTGGGAGAGCACCTGCCTTACAAGCAGGGGGTCGGCGGTTCGATCCCGTCATCCTCCACCATATCATGCCGGTGTAGCTCAATTGGCAGAGCAACTGACTTGTAATCAGTAGGTTGAGGGTTCGATTCCTTTCGCCGGCACCATCATGAGCCATTAGCTCAGTGGTAGAGCATCTGACTTTTAATCAGAGGGTCGAAGGTTCAAGTCCTTCATGGCTCACCATTTTGCGGGTGTGGCGGAATTGGCAGACGCACTAGACTTAGGATCTAGCGCCTCACGGCGTGGGGGTTCGACTCCCTCCACCCGCACCATTTAAAATATAATTATTGCGGAAGTAGTTCAGTGGTAGAACACCACCTTGCCAAGGTGGGGGTCGCGGGTTCGAACCCCGTCTTCCGCTCCAATAATGCCGGGGTGGCGGAATTGGCAGACGCACAGGACTTAAAATCCTGCGGTAGGTGACTACCGTACCGGTTCGACTCCGGTCCTCGGCACCATGTAAAATAGAAGTTAGCGCCAGTAGCTCAATTGGATAGAGCGTCTGACTACGGATCAGAAGGTTGTGGGTTCGACTCCTGCCTGGCGCGCCATAAAATCGGGAAGTAGCTCAGCTTGGTAGAGCACTTGGTTTGGGACCAAGGGGTCGCAGGTTCGAATCCTGTCTTCCCGACCATACATTATATTGGGGCATTAGCTCAGCTGGGAGAGCGCCTGCCTTGCACGCAGGAGGTCAGCGGTTCGATCCCGCTATGCTCCACCATGAACCTTGAAAACTGAACAACAAAACGTTAATGTAATAAATTATCTAGTTGTTAACCCTCGTTGACAAACTAGATTCGGACATTCAATTTTTGAGCAAATCAAATTTTCTTTTATGGAGAGTTTGATCCTGGCTCAGGACGAACGCTGGCGGCGTGCCTAATACATGCAAGTCGAGCGAACCAATTGAAAGCCTAGCTTTCATGAGGTTAGCGGCGGACGGGTGAGTAACACGTGGGTAACCTGCCCTATAGACTGGGATAACTCGCGGAAACGCGTGCTAATACCGGATAACACATCAAAGTGCATGCTTTGATGTTGAAAGATGGTTCTGCTATCACTATAGGATGGGCCCGCGGCGCATTAGCTTGTTGGTGGGGTAACGGCCTACCAAGGCGACGATGCGTAGCCGACCTGAGAGGGTGATCGGCCACACTGGGACTGAGACACGGCCCAGACTCCTACGGGAGGCAGCAGTAGGGAATCTTCCACAATGGGCGAAAGCCTGATGGAGCAACGCCGCGTGAGCGAAGAAGGTCTTCGGATCGTAAAGCTCTGTTGTAAGGGAAGAACAAGTGCAGTAGTAACTGGCTGCACCTTGACGGTACCTTACTAGAAAGCCACGGCTAACTACGTGCCAGCAGCCGCGGTAATACGTAGGTGGCAAGCGTTGTCCGGAATTATTGGGCGTAAAGCGCGCGCAGGCGGTTTCTTAAGTCTGATGTGAAAGCCCCCGGCTTAACCGGGGAGGGTCATTGGAAACTGGGAGACTTGAGTGCAGGAGAGGGAAGCGGAATTCCATGTGTAGCGGTGAAATGCGTAGAGATATGGAGGAACACCAGTGGCGAAGGCGGCTTCCTGGCCTGTAACTGACGCTGAGGCGCGAAAGCGTGGGGAGCAAACAGGATTAGATACCCTGGTAGTCCACGCCGTAAACGATGAGTGCTAAGTGTTAGGGGGTTTCCACCCCTTAGTGCTGCAGCTAACGCATTAAGCACTCCGCCTGGGGAGTACGGTCGCAAGACTGAAACTCAAAGGAATTGACGGGGGCCCGCACAAGCGGTGGAGCATGTGGTTTAATTCGAAGCAACGCGAAGAACCTTACCAGGTCTTGACATCCCGCTGACCGCTATGGAGACATAGCCTTCCCTTCGGGGACAGCGGTGACAGGTGGTGCATGGTTGTCGTCAGCTCGTGTCGTGAGATGTTGGGTTAAGTCCCGCAACGAGCGCAACCCTTGTCCTTAGTTGCCATCATTCAGTTGGGCACTCTAAGGAGACTGCCGTACAAATACGGAGGAAGGTGGGGATGACGTCAAATCATCATGCCCCTTATGACCTGGGCTACACACGTGCTACAATGGACGGTACAAACGGTCGCGAAGTCGCGAGACGGAGCCAATCCGAAAAAACCGTTCTCAGTTCGGATTGCAGGCTGCAACTCGCCTGCATGAAGCCGGAATCGCTAGTAATCGCGGATCAGCATGCCGCGGTGAATACGTTCCCGGGCCTTGTACACACCGCCCGTCACACCACGAGAGTCTGTAACACCCGAAGTCGGTGAGGTAACCCTTTCGGGAGCCAGCCGCCGAAGGTGGGACAGATGATTGGGGTGAAGTCGTAACAAGGTAGCCGTATCGGAAGGTGCGGCTGGATCACCTCCTTTCTAAGGATATTTACGGAAGCATTAGCGTTTTGTGTTCAGTTTTGAAGGTTTATGACCTTCAAAGTTATAGTGTTGTTCTTTGAAAACTGGATAAACGACATTGAAAGCAAGCAATTTACTGTAAAGCGCAAACAACTAGGCTAACACGACGTAAATGCGACGTGGATTAAAGCCGTAAGGGTTGCGAGACGCAAGCAAGACAAGGGAATGAGCGAGTGAGAACCGGAGTGTACTATATGCGTACATGAGGATTCGAACGAGCGAAATTGACGAAGTATTGCGCAGCGTATCGAAAACCGTAAAGGTTAAGTTGTTAAGGGCGCACGGTGGATGCCTTGGCACTAGGAGCCGATGAAGGACGGGACTAACACCGATATGCTTCGGGGAGCTGTAAGTAAGCTTTGATCCGGAGATTTCCGAATGGGGGAACCCACTGTTCGTAATGGAACAGTATCTTAACGTGAATCCATAGCGTTAAGAAGGCACACCCAGGGAACTGAAACATCTAAGTACCTGGAGGAGAAGAAAGAAAAATCGATTCCCTGAGTAGCGGCGAGCGAAACGGGAACAGCCCAAACCAAGAGGCTTGCCTCTTGGGGTTGTAGGACACTCTATACGGAGTTACAAAAGGATGGATTAGATGAACCGTTCTGGAAAGGACGGCCAGAGAAGGTAAAAGCCCTGTAGTCGAAAATCCATCCTCTCCTGAGTGGATCCTGAGTACGGCGGAACACGTGAAATTCCGTCGGAATCCGGGAGGACCATCTCCCAAGGCTAAATACTCCCTAGTGACCGATAGTGAACCAGTACCGTGAGGGAAAGGTGAAAAGCACCCCGGGAGGGGAGTGAAAGAGAACCTGAAACCGTGTGCCTACAAGTAGTCAGAGCCCGTTAACGGGTGATGGCGTGCCTTTTGTAGAATGAACCGGCGAGTTACGATTACGTGCAAGGTTAAGCAGAAAATGCGGAGCCGCAGCGAAAGCGAGTCTGAATAGGGCGTTTTGAGTACGTGGTCGTAGACCCGAAACCAGGTGATCTACCCATGTCCAGGGTGAAGGTGAGGTAACACTCACTGGAGGCCCGAACCCACGCACGTTGAAAAGTGCGGGGATGAGGTGTGGGTAGCGGAGAAATTCCAATCGAACTTGGAGATAGCTGGTTCTCTCCGAAATAGCTTTAGGGCTAGCCTCGTGTGAAGAATACTGGAGGTAGAGCACTGTTTGGACTAGGGGCCCACCTCGGGTTACCGAATTCAGACAAACTCCGAATGCCAGCTATTTATACACGGGAGTCAGACTACGAGTGATAAGATCCGTGGTCAAAAGGGAAACAGCCCAGACCACCAGCTAAGGTCCCAAAGTAATCGTTAAGTGGAAAAGGATGTGGCGTTGCTTAGACAACCAGGATGTTGGCTTAGAAGCAGCCATCATTTAAAGAGTGCGTAATAGCTCACTGGTCGAGTGACGCTGCGCCGAAAATGTATCGGGGCTAAACGATTCACCGAAGCTGTGGATTCGTGCGTTGCACGAGTGGTAGGAGAGCGTTCTAAGTGCGTCGAAGTCAGACCGGAAGGACTGGTGGAGCGCTTAGAAGTGAGAATGCCGGTATGAGTAGCGAAAGATGGGTGAGAATCCCATCCACCGAATGACTAAGGTTTCCTGAGGAAGGCTCGTCCGCTCAGGGTTAGTCGGGACCTAAGTCGAGGCCGAAAGGCGTAGACGATGGACAACAGGTTGATATTCCTGTACCACCTCCCCGCCGTTTGAGTGATGGGGGGACGCAGGAGGATAGGGAATGCACGCCGTTGGTCGAGCGTGTCCAAGCAGCAAGGCGTGGAAGTAGGCAAATCCGCTTCCTAATACGCCGAGCTGTGATGGGGAGCGCGTTATGCGCGAAGTTCCTGATTTCACACTGCCAAGAAAAGCCTCTAGCGAGGCGGGAGGTGCCCGTACCGCAAACCGACACAGGTAGTCGAGGAGAGAATCCTAAGGTGAGCGAGAGAACTCTCGTTAAGGAACTCGGCAAAATGACCCCGTAACTTCGGGAGAAGGGGTGCTCATTGGGGTGCAAGCCCTGATGAGCCGCAGTGAATAGGCCCAGGCGACTGTTTAGCAAAAACACAGGTCTCTGCAAAACCGTAAGGTGAAGTATAGGGGCTGACGCCTGCCCGGTGCTGGAAGGTTAAGAGGAGGAGTTAGCGCAAGCGAAGCTCCGAATTGAAGCCCCAGTAAACGGCGGCCGTAACTATAACGGTCCTAAGGTAGCGAAATTCCTTGTCGGGTAAGTTCCGACCCGCACGAAAGGCGTAACGATCTGGGCACTGTCTCAACGAGAGACTCGGTGAAATTATAGTACCTGTGAAGATGCAGGTTACCCGCGACAGGACGGAAAGACCCCGTGGAGCTTTACTGTAACCTGATATTGAATTTCGGTGCAACTTGTACAGGATAGGTAGGAGCCGTAGAAGGGGGAGCGCCAGCTTCCCTGGAGGCGCCCTTGGGATACTACCCTGGTTGTACTGAAATTCTAACCCGCAAGCCTGATCGGCTTGGGAGACAGTGTCAGGTGGACAGTTTGACTGGGGCGGTCGCCTCCTAAAAGGTAACGGAGGCGCCCAAAGGTTCCCTCAGAATGGTTGGAAATCATTCGCAGAGTGTAAAGGCATAAGGGAGCTTGACTGCGAGACCTACAAGTCGAGCAGGGTCGAAAGACGGGCTTAGTGATCCGGTGGTTCCGCATGGAAGGGCCATCGCTCAACGGATAAAAGCTACCCCGGGGATAACAGGCTTATCTCCCCCAAGAGTCCACATCGACGGGGAGGTTTGGCACCTCGATGTCGGCTCATCGCATCCTGGGGCTGTAGTCGGTCCCAAGGGTTGGGCTGTTCGCCCATTAAAGCGGTACGCGAGCTGGGTTCAGAACGTCGTGAGACAGTTCGGTCCCTATCCGTCGTGGGCGTAGGAAATTTGAGAGGAGCTGTCCTTAGTACGAGAGGACCGGGATGGACACACCGCTGGTGTACCAGTTGTCTTGCCAAAGGCACCGCTGGGTAGCTATGTGTGGACGGGATAAGTGCTGAAAGCATCTAAGCATGAAGCCCCCCTCAAGATGAGATTTCCCATTGCATAAGCAAGTAAGATCCCTCAAAGACGATGAGGTAGATAGGTCCGAGGTGGAAGCACGGTGACGTGTGGAGCTGACGGATACTAATCGATCGAGGACTTAACCAATCATTTTCAATGTCGTTATCCAGTTTTGAGAGAACAACCTCTCATATAGTGAAGTGACGATGGCGAAGAGGTCACACCCGTTCCCATACCGAACACGGAAGTTAAGCTCTTCAGCGCCGATGGTAGTAAGGGGCTTCCCCTTGTGAGAGTAGGACGTCGCTTCGCAAAAAGGCACCACAACAGTGGTGCTTTTTTTATTGCAAAAATTGAAGCCCCTTACTACCAAGGACTGAAAGTCCGATCGGCGCGATAGAGAAGTGGCATTTAAAACGTAAGCAAAACAATTATTTGGAGGAGACGAGAAGCACGGGGACCAAGAAGTTCAAGGAAGCGAGGCGGCCCGGAGCGGAGCGTACTATGTACGTGAGCACCGGACCGCCGAAGCAGACGCAGAAATTCGCCGGTCAACGTTCTTCGGAGTTAGCGCCGATGGTAGATAAGGGGTCCCCTTGTGAGAGTAGGACGTCGCTTCGCAAAAAAGGGCTCTATAATATTTGGTGTTGGTGGATACAACCAGCACCATTTTTTACACAAAGGCTCTGTTAAACTTTATTGTTGAATTTATGATTATATAAAATAGGCTTGTCTCATTTTAGAGAACAAGCCTATTTTTACTCTTTTAGAGTGGGTGGAATGTTAACTAACACATAGTCACCAGTCCACATTTGTGTCGATATAATCAAATTTTCCCCTTGCTTTTCAAAGAAGAGTCCATTTCCATCTTTTTGTTTGAAAACCCAACCATATTGACTAACCATTTCCTTGATAATTTCATCAGCTATGGATATATTTCGTTCGCTTATTATATACCATTGCTGACCGTTTTCGTTTAATAATTTAACGATTTTTTCATCAGAATTATTTAATTTTTCTATGACCTCTTTTTTGCTCATATTTTCTATCGGAAGTGAAGGATAGTAGAGTTTGTTGTAGAATACAAAAGCCCCAACAAATACAATCATCAATCCGATTGCTAATAACAGCTTTTTCATAAAATACCTCCTATTTACAATCTTTCAAGACAATCCAATCATATTATATAGAATATTCGACAATTATTCCCAATTACCTTCATGCTTCTCTCACACAGCAAATTTCTTTAAGCGAAGTGATGTGTTAGTTTCCGTCATTCTATGAATACAACTTTGAACAAGAAACTCCTTAATAAATACATCATCTGTTTTAAATTGGATGCTATCGAGATACGTAAACCAAGCAAGGTAATTTTGGAGATATTTTGTTGCTACTCCATTAAATTTACGCACCCATCCCTTTAAACGACTATCAAAATTATTCACATTTTGGATATGAAAAATGCCTTTTGCGTGTTCTTTCTTTGGTGCAGTAAATGTGTAATGTTCCATAATACCTTTTGTTTTTGCAAATGGTTTGTAAGCTCTCCAAAAATCTGTGCATAGCGTATTAGTAGAGGATTATTTATCTCCTGCCGCTTTATCTAATTGTGTTGTTTCAATACGAGCGCGACCTAAAACCGAAGACACAGTTGCTTTTGTTCTATCTCTTGCAACTAATACACAGACTTGTTGCTTACTAATGCCACGTTCGTATAAATCGAATATCAACAATGAGTTTTAACATAGCCTACACAAAAAGTAAGCCCGAATTCAAACGACGCATATCAACGAAAAAACTGGCTGTTTTCCGTGAGTGAATCGGGAGCCGATGCAAATGCCATCTGTTTAAGCTTGGCTGAAACGGCAAAAGCTAATGGAATTGATTTTTATCAATACTTAGTGAAAGTATTGTCGGAACTCCCAAGTTTACCAATCCATCAACAGCCAGAAATATTAGATCGCTATTTGCCATGGTCGAAAACAATTTGTGAATCATGTGCAATGGCAAAATAGCCCTCAATCCGAAAAAACTTGGGATTGAAGGGCTATTCGTCGTGTGTACCAGAAGGGTGCGCATTTTTTTATTTATCTCACATATTTCGGGATTACTTTGGAACATAATTAACAAACATTTAAATCATTAAAATTCAAGTAATCTTCTTAAGTCATTAATATACGATTGACTAACAGGTAATTCGGTGCCATTTTTTAATTGAATGATAAAGTTTGTCGTAATATCCTTCGTGATATTTTTAATAAAATAAATGTTTAATATATATGAACGATGTACTCGAACAAAAAACTCCGGTAACTTTGTTTGAAGCTCTTTTAACGTATAATTTGTTTTAAAATGTTCATCATTTGCATAAAACCAAGTTCGTTTTTGCAAGCTTTCGATATGAGAAATTTCCTCTACAGGTACGGGTGTCCACAAATCTTCCTGCTTACCAGTTAAAAATTTATAGGCTTCCTTTTTTTCTGGAGTATAGGAAGATGGGAAAATAATAATGAGTGCGGCATTTTTTTGACTTAAGTAAATAGGGTAGCCTATTACGAAATAGGGTTTTCCAAATATTGTTGAATCCAATACAATTCCAGTTTTCATTCGAGTTTGTAATACATGAGATGCAACGCTTTCTGGGTGGATTTTGTCCTCGATAGTAAGATGTAAATGTTCGATACTTGGTGAATAATAAATATAAGAATCTTCGGAAGCTACAGCAATGGATGCATTTTTAGGAATCCAATCTTCTAATATAATTTTTAATTGTTCTAATCCCTCATTTGAAATATCCACACATAACATCTCTACACTACTTCCCCCTTATTAAAAATTCAGAATCATGCTAAATTATCTTTGGAAATAATTGTTTTATCCCGAATTTTTAGTATTTCGTCACAAAATAATACATTTTTTTATTATCTGTTATATATTAGGTTTAACATTAATATACCTGTTATGAAACAGAATGTAAATTACTTTTCTAACAGAGTGTATTGAAATAAAGGGGAAGGTGTGAATGAAATGTTGACGCAACAGGAAAGAAATGAAAGAGTTGAGGCATTAAAAAAAGATTGGGCTGAAAATCCACGTTGGAAAGGAATTGAACGACCATATACTGCTGAAGAAGTAGTGAAATTACAGGGGTCTGTAGTCGTAGAGCATACATTGGCAAAACGTGGTGCTGCTCGACTTTGGAAATCTTTACATGAAGAAGATTTTATTAATGCGTTAGGTGCATTAACAGGTAATCAGGCAGTACAACAAGTAAAAGCAGGTTTAAAAGCTATTTATCTATCAGGATGGCAAGTAGCGGCTGATGCTAACTTAGCAGGACATATGTATCCAGACCAATCATTATATCCAGCTAACTCAGTTCCAGCTGTCGTAAAACGTATTAATCAAGCCTTACAACGTGCTGATCAAATAGAACATGCTGAAGGTCGCGATGATGGTTTTGATTGGTTTGCACCAATCGTAGCAGATGCTGAAGCAGGATTCGGTGGACCACTTAACGTGTTTGAATTAGTAAAAGCCATGATCGAAGCGGGTGCTGCTGGAGTTCACTTAGAAGACCAACTTGCTTCTGAGAAAAAATGCGGTCACTTAGGTGGTAAAGTATTACTTCCAACACAAAATGCGATTCGTAACTTAATTGCTGCTCGTTTAGCTGCGGATGTTATGGGTGTAGACACAATCTTAATTGCTAGAACTGACGCTGATGCAGCAGATATGGTAACGAGCGATATTGACCCACGAGATAAAGAATTTATTACAGGTGAACGTACTCCAGAAGGTTTCTTTAAAACAAGAGCAGGAATTAAACAAGCAATTGCTCGCGGTTTAGCTTATGCGCCATATGCTGATTTAATTTGGTGCGAAACATCAAAACCTTCATTAGAAGAAGCTAGAGAATTTGCGGAAGCAATTCATGAAAAATTCCCTGGCAAAATGTTAGCATACAACTGTTCACCATCTTTCAACTGGAAAGCAAATCTCACAGAAAAAGAGATTGCGGAATTCCAACGTGAAATTGCAAAAATGGGTTATAAATTCCAATTCGTAACATTAGCAGGATTCCACTCACTTAACAAATCAATGTTTGAATTGGCTGTTGATTACAAAGACAACGGTATGGCAGCTTATTCTAAACTACAACAAGCTGAGTTCGATCTAGAGAAAAAGGGTTATACAGCTACAAGACACCAACGTGAAGTTGGTACAGGTTACTTCGATGAAGTATCAATGGTTATTTCTGGAGGTACTTCTTCTACAACTGCAATGGCAGGTTCAACAGAAGCTGAACAATTCGTATAATAGAATTTCTTTCTTAGTCTAAGACGGGGGATATTTTTATAGAACAGGCAACAGTACAAACAGTAAAGGTTATTGGCGAAATGACGAATGAAGTTGAAAGTTTTTAGTCTGAGCCTTATAAACTTTGAACAAAGTTGTTGAAGAATTGTACACTTTCGGTCGTTTTGATGCAGCTTACTTGTTAAATTTTTAACATAATGAACGAGTTATTTGAACCTATTAAATCGCTTACTTACAAAGGGGATCGTTAAATTAATATAGGTTGCCTCCTATATTGATCGTTTTATTGCTGAAGGGGTTTATGTTAAGGGATTAAATATTAAGTTAAATTGGGGATGGATATGCCTTACTTGTCTCGAGAACAGAGCGAGTAAGGTCTTTTTTAATATTGATAAACGATAAGAAAAAGTTATTGTTCAAAAAATTCGTTTGTTTAATAAGTTTTTAAAGGGGGAAAGAAAATGAGAAATAGAGATCTACTATTGATTCCTGGACCAACTCCGGTAGTGGATGAAATTTACGATGCTTTAGCGTTAGAAACAAGGGGGCATACAGACCCACGCTTTGTAGAAGTTTATAAAAATGCGTTACAGCAAACAAAAGAGCTGTTTCAAACGGATGGAGAAGTATTTGTCATTGCTGGCACAGGAACGTTAGCAATGGAAATGGCTATAGTCAACACGGTTGGAAAAGGGGAAAATCTACTTGTTTTAAGTCACGGATATTTTGGCGACCGTTTTATTCCATTAGCGCAGGCATACGATATACATGTAGATGTTTTACAATCAGAATGGGGAAAACAAATTGATCCATCAATAGTGGAAGAAACGTTGAAACGTAAACAATATAAAGCCGTGACGATTACACATGCAGATACATCTACAGGTGTTGTTTCAGATTTAGAGACATTGGTGCCAATTATCAAAAAAACAGGTGCCCTAGTCATTGTTGATGGTGTTGTGGCAAGTGCTGCAATCGATGAAAATATGAGTAAAACTTATGGCCATCCAGACTATAAACTGGATGTTGTCCTTACTGGTTCACAAAAAGCTATTGGTATGCCACCAGGGCTTGCTATTGTTGCGTTTAATAAAACCGCTCTAGCGGCTCGGGAGCATTTAGGACAAGTTCAAGCTTACTATTGTGACATAAAAAATTGGTTACCAATAATGAGAGACCCTTCAAAATATTTTGCGACTCCTCCTGTTAACTTGATTTATGCCTATAATGAGTCGTTAAAAATCGTTTTAAATGAGGGGATGAAAAAGAGAGAAAAACGCCATATTGCCTATGGACGAGGGGTTCGAGCGGCGATGCGTTCCTACGGCATGAGACCGTTAGCAAATGAAGAAGTTGCTGCTCCGACATTGAGTTGCATTTTATATCCTGAGGGAGTAGATGATGTCGCGTTTCGTAGTGGTTTAGCTTCTCGTGGAGTTATCGTTGCTGGTGCATTAGCTCATTTAGCAGGGAAGGCATTCCGCATCGGTCATATGGGGAATACAACTCCTGAAATGTTAGAAAAGGCAATCCAAGCAATCGGTGAAGTGCTTCAAGAGCTCGGTTATACGGCCAATATTGAAAAAGCAATTAAAGCGTTCAAAGAAGAAATAGAACAAGCAGTACGAAATTAGTTTTCATATACTGATGCAATACAATGCAAAAGGATTCATAGAAAAAGGGGGCGTCTGAAAAGTCATTTTGAGACGCCCCCTTTGCTGCAGTCGCCAGTGCTTAGCCGCAGATAAATTGCTGCAGTCGCCAGTGCTTAGCCGCAGATAAATTGCGACGAGGAGGCGCGTTTGATGTGACCACCGCAGGAGCACAGTTTTTAAGAGAATATTACTAGTAAGAAGTAAGGCTGTTCAGAAAGTGTTCGACTTTCTGGACAGCCCCCATATTTATCATTTTAAGAAATGTTACAGCACATTTTACTATCATTCTCTTAGATATAAAATAAAAGTAGTATAATAGGTTCTAATAAACTTTTTAAGGAGAATAAGCTGTGGAACGACCAATTGTTATTATACCAGCACTAAACCCATTACCAACACTTATTAACTATACAAAGGCTTTATTAGAATTAAATATTTACAAAGTGATCATTGTGAATGATGGCAGTGATCCAAAATATCAATATATTTTTCAAGAACTATCGATGATTGAGCATTGTATTGTATTAAAGCATGAGGATAATAAAGGGAAAGGGAGAGCATTAAAAACCGGATTTGGTTACGTGTTAAAATATTTCCCTAATACAAATTTCGTATTAACGGTAGGTGCTCATGGCCAACATACATTAGATGATGTAAAGCTCATATTACAAAATTTAAGAGTATTTTCTAATGGCATTATATTAGGGGTTCGTAACTTTCGTTCAAAAGACTTGCCTTTATTCAACGCGATTGGTCACCGAGCAGCCTCACTATTATTTAAATTATTATTCCATCGACGAATATTAGATACTCAAACAGGATTGCGTTCCATACCAACAAAAGAATTATCATGGTTATTGAATGTACCTGGGGATTCTTATGATTATGATATTAATATGCTGGTGGAAGCAATCAATCGAAAAACCCCGATTTACGAAATTCCAATTGGACGAGTAAAAATAAGAAAGAATTCGATTATTCACTATGATGAGATCACTAATTCTCAAAAAATCATACAGCAAATTATTGCAAACTTCACAAAGTATCATAAAAAAAATCAGGAATGAAACTTTTTTGTTCGAAAAATCGTACATTTTTATAGTACTACCAAAGGGGCTACCAACTTTTTCATTTTTGGTGGTACTTCTTTTTTTATAAATGGCAATACTTGTAGGAAAGAGAAGGAACTTAGAAATTTATTGTGTTAGGTGGTGAAGGTAATTGTTAAAGCGATTGATAATTCTTGTTATTCTCCTTGTCATGATTAAACCAGCATATGATTTGTCCAAACAAATTTGGGATGAAATAGTTAACTGGCTTGATATCAATTCTGCTATAACAACCATGGAGAACATAAATATTTCAGAGATAGGAAAAACGGCGAAGGAAACAATTTACGAAACAGCTTCAACCATATCCGCTTTACAAGATACCGTTCACTTACCGGAAAAAGTGCAATCTGTTGAAGAGTTAGCAGATGCATTTTTTTATCATTTTAGTCATTGGGAAACAAACTTTGAAATACATTATGTTGGAAGCACAAGCGATATTGAACATATCATTCAACAAGCAGTAGAAGAAGCTTCTAATCGAGATCATTATATTTTAGGGCATTTGAGTGATCGAAAAATTGAATATGAATATGGAAAATATAAAGCGAAAATTAAAGTGCAGCAACAATATTTAACAAATGCTGTGCAGGAGCAATATGTGGATGAACGAATTGCAGCCATTTTAGCAAGCGTCGATGTAAACTCCATGACGGACTTTGAAAAGGTCAAATTTGTTAATGATTATATAGTAAAAAATACAGTTTATAGTACGGACACATCGTTAAGTCCTCATAGTGCATGTGCAGTGTTAAAAGAAAATAAAGGGGTTTGCCAAGGATACGCGCTTCTTGCATTAAAAATGCTAAGAGATTTAGGGATTGAAACGTTATATGTAGTTGGAGAAGTGCATACAGGTCCTCATGCATGGAACTTAGTGAAAGTAGATGGGGAATGGTATCATCTCGATACTACATGGAATGATCCAGTACCTGATCGTGGTAATGCGGTGAGATATCAATATTTTCTCCTTGATGATGCGACAATGAAACTTGATCATCGTTGGAATGAAGCGGATTATCCTAAGGCGATAAGTAAAAAATACACTGTGATGTCGAAAATTGACCATGCTTATGAAAAGGATGGTTATATTTACTACAGCAATATTGCGGATGATCATCGTTTATATCGATTAAATTTATCGACCGGGGAAAATAAACGATTAACAAAGAGTAGAGCACAATATATCGTGGGGTTAGGTGAATGGATTTTTTTCAGCAACTATTCAAAGGGTGCATACCTTGCAAGAATACGCACTGATGGTTCAGATGAATCCATTATCTATCGGGAAAAGGTTAGTGACTTATTGGTTGAAGATGGTTATTTAATATTCGCAACGGACGAAGGGTTGAAAAAAATGGAGATACGAAATTTTTGATGATTTACCGAAACAAAAAAGGGGCTTCCAGTTAGCCCCAGTCATAACGTACCGACCGACTTGATCGAAATTGAAAAACCACTATTATTTTAATGAACTAAGTGCCCTGTTGGCAATATAGTCTATCGGATTTTGAGTGCATAAATGGAAAGAAATATATGGATATATTTTTTTCACATAATCTTTAAAGACATTTAAGATGATCGGATTATGTTTCAATATGCCACCGTTTAAGTAAACGATAAAATCTTCACCAATCGGTTCAATTTTCCGTAATACCGCGTTTGTCATGATCGATAATTCTTTCGCCGCGTTGCAAGCGATTTGAATGGCTTGCTCGTCTCCAAGGGAAATAGCTTTCGTTAGGATTTTCGAAATGTTAGCGACTTGAGCATTTGTATAATCTGGTTGATAGATCCAATCATTAAGTTGTTCAATATTGTCTATTTGTAACATGTCGTAAACTAGGTCAGTGAGGACGGTAGGTTTCTCAAGACGGCCATCTTCAGAGCGAAAAATCGTATTTAAAATCTCTTTTCCAATCCAATAACCGCTTCCTTCATCTCCAACCCGATGTCCCCATCCACCAGAGCGTTCAATCCTTCCTTGACCATCTGTAGCACAAGCAGCAGAACCAGTACCTGAAATGAGGAGGGCACCTGCTTTTCCGCCAGTTAATCCTATTAATGTGGACTGTACATCATTTTCAACAATTGTACGACGAATAGAGAAGGGTGAGTTTCCACAACTTCGATGGATAATTTGTTGAACTATTGCAAGCCCGTTTTGTGTATCAACACCTGCAATGGCAAAGGTAGCAACTGCAATGTCCAGTATGCCTGTAGCTTTATAAGCCTCATTTAATAGATTAGTTAATACTTTTTCTACCTTTTCTGTGCCAATGGCTTGGTAATTTGTACTTGTTGATGTTTTTTCGAAATATACCTTTCCACTAGCATCTCTCAATGACAAAGTGGTTTTTGTCGCTCCACCATCAATGGCTAAAATATACTGATTCATGTTTCCTGTTTGCTCCATTCATCTAAATATTGTTGTAAACGTTTTTCACTTTGTAAAATTGCATCCTTTTTAATCTGAATCCATCTATTCAGTAAAGGGGTTTCCCTTTTTGCTTTTAAGAGCGATTTTCTCATTGTCATGGGAGCAGGGCCACCTGGTAATTTTCGAATATTGACGAAATGTGTAGGTTTTAAAGATTGATAGAATTCTTCTTTAGAAATGTTTAATGGCTTATCAGTCAGTTCAATGCATTTTTCGTTGACTAGCTCCCATGTTAAATCTTCAATGGAATCTTTATTATTTTTTAGCAAAGCACGAACACAGTTTGAAACGATTGCATGTGATTGTCGGAAGGAAATGTTTTCAGTAATGACGAGGGTATCAGCTAGTTGGGTAACGTTGGCAAAACTTCTTTCAGCTCGCTCTAATAATTTTTCTTTGTTGACATCCATTGTCACTACTAAACTGCCAAATAGTTTATAGATTCCACGCAGCTTCTCCATTGCACGCCAAATGTAAGGCTGCATATCATCTTCCGTATCAACAATATCCCCGAATGGAGTGTTATGAATCATTTGTAAGACTGTGGAAGCATCCCCTACAACCGATGAGAGTAGTGAACGGGTGTGTTCTATTGAAACGGGATTTCGCTTTTGTGGCATAATGGAGCTGACTTGAACATATGGACTGGCAAGACTGATTGCATTAAATTCTTGTGTTGCCCATTGTAAGAAGTCTTGTGCGGTACGTCCAAGATTTAATGCGGCAAGTTGCACAACACTAGCTGTTTCAGCAATATAATCAGCTCCGGCCACAGCATCCCATGCATTTTCCACTAAATCATCAAAAGCGAGCAGTTCTTGCATTCGTTGGCGATTAATGTTGAAACCTGTTGTCGTTAATGCGGCGGCTCCCATGCTGCTTCGATTTACCGTTGCATAAGCATGTTGCATGCGTTTAAAATCTCTTGTAAGTTGGTCAATAACAGCCTTTAAGTAGTGAGCGAAAGTTGTTGGTTGGGCTTGTTGTGTATGAGTATAGCCGATCATGATGGTATCTACGTGTTCTAATGCAAAGGCGATGAGTGAAGTTCGCAAAGTTACTAATTCTTCCATAAGGGCAAGAAGTTTTTCTCGTATTGTCATACGATAAATGGCAATCCCCATATCGTTTCGACTTCTTCCAATATGCAAATTTCCCGCTACATCTCCAGCAATCTCCATCAGTTTATTTTCAATTCGGAAAAACAAATCTTCAAATTGAGGTTTGTAATCTTGCTTTTCATAATATTCCAAGTCGAGTTGACTAATGGCAAAACCGATTTTTTTTACATCATCTTTTGATACAAGTTGTTGTTCTTCCAGCATTTTTAAATGGGCAATATGTATTTGCACCATTGATTTTAGGAAATGTTTTTTTGCTTCTTCATAGGCAGGTTGAAGCACGATTTTTCGATAACTATTTGAAGGAAATTGAGTGCCTTCGTATTCATGGATGCGGCTTTTATACTCATGGAACATCACAATAATCGCCCCCAGTATTATTGCTAAAAAGGTAATTTGAAGAGAGGTATTGGCTTCTAAATAATTAACTGGCTTCTGACTTCTCTTCAATATATTTCATTGACTGCCTTTGAGAGATGACGGTTGGCAGCGCGATTCCCGTTAAAATAAGAATAATGCCGATAATTTGTAACTGAGTAATAGGTTCATGCAATACAATGACAGAAGCGATGACAGCAACTGGTAATTCCATGGCGCTTAAGATGGAAGCAAGACCTCCGCCGACTTTTGGCACAGCAGTTGCAAGTAGGAAAATCGGCAAAATCGTTCCAAAGAAACCTAGTATTAAGCCAAATTTCCAAAGCCCCTCTCTTATTAATATACCGTTCCATACTATTTCTGGTGACAAGAAGATGCTAATCAAGATAAGGGCGAAAAAGGATGTAAATAGTGTTCTTTCGGTTGTTGTAATACCTTGTATTGTTTTTGAATTGATTTGTAAGAAAATCGCAAAGCTAATAGCTGAACAAAAACCAAAAAACCAACCTAGCCAGTGAATGTTTGATAAATCGGCATCAAACACTCCAGCGGCAAGCAGCGTTCCGATAAAAAGAATGACTAGGGAAATGATTTCCGGGCGGTTCGGCCATCTTTTTCGCAAAATACAGTCTATCAACATGCCAATCCATGTGAATTGGAAGAGCAATACAACGGCGAGAGATGCCGGTAAGTAATTTAAAGACTTACCGTAAACAATGCCGGTTGTACCTGTAAAAATTCCAGCAAATATTAAGGTAATGAATTCCTCTTTTTTAAGCTTAGGAACTTTTCTTTTAGTAAAGACAAATAATAACAACGCTAAACAAAATCCAATCAGATATTGGCTTGTGACAGCTTCATCGGGTGTAAATCCATAACCCATCGCTACTTTAATAATGGTTGAAAGTATTCCGTAACTACTAGCTCCAATAATGATAAGTAAAGGGTAAATAAAATTCATTTTCATGATGTCTTAACCTACTTAACAATTTTTTGTCGTCTAGAATTCCTTCATAATCGATACAAATTTCATTTATGAAGCATTCTTTAATGATTGTTGAAAGCTTGCTTTATCATAATTAAAAGTATAGCAAATTTTGATATTTTCGGAAAATAAGGTTGCTAGTATAATAACAGATTTCTAATTGATTAAAATTTTAGAATATAATAGAAACTAGTAATCTATTAGGGAAGTGGTGTATCAAAATTGAAAAATTCCGATCGTTTCCTGTTAGCGTTTAATCGAATTACATTCACTTTGCGAAAAATCGTAAAGGCAAGAGAGCACTTGACCTTTTATCGCCTAATTGAATTGGCAAAAAAGAAAAGTCCGTTAGTAAAAAAATATGAAGATGATTTACGTACTTTTGCAGATTTGCGAAATGTAATTGTGCATCATCGAGTATCTGAGGAGTTTGTCATTGCTGAGCCTCATATACAAGTTGTTGAACGCATCGAGTACATAGATCAACTATTAGATCGACCAAGTTTAGTAGGACAAGTTTTTCGAAAAAAAGTAGTTACTTTTCAGACGACAGATTCATTAAAAGATGCACTCGACATCGTTCAACAACGGAAATATACTCAATTCCCGATATATGAAGGGAAGGAATTCCAAGGTCTCGTTACAACAGTAGGTATTACCAACTGGTTAGCGGATGTAGCAAATCATAAAATCTTAGTTTACGAAATGCCAACTATGAAAGATATATTGCATTACGAAAAAAAGCGGGTAAACTATAAGTTTATTAGTCGGTATTTGACTGTGTATCATGCTAAAGAGTTTTTTAAAGAAGGGGTTGAGAGGGGGAAACGTTATGATGCTTTGCTCATTACGGAACATGGTAAACCACATCAGAAGTTAATAGGTATCATTACCCCCCTTGATTTGATGAAAGTGCCATAATTATACATATCTCCAATCTAGACAATATGAATAAAAGGTTTGTCCTTAATTGGCTTTTTTGGACAAACCTTTCTTATCATTATAAAGTGAAACATATAAAGAACCGTTTTCTAAAACTTGTGCGAAAAAAACATCTTTTATATTTTTGATGTTCTTCTTTTTTAGCTTATTTAGCAGCCATTCTTCAGTTAAGTTTAATTCTGAGAGATTTTTCTTCACAATCTTCCCATCGGAAATGACTTCGGTTGGGAAGTAAGGGGGAATTGAACAATCCGCTTTGACGTCTTGTTTCGTAGCGGGACTTCTAGCAGGTTTTTTTAATACACTCAATTCACCATTGGTTTCAAACACTGCATAATGGACCTCATCAAATGAAAAAACGCCTTCTTCACGTAATAACATTGCTAATTCATCGGTGTGAAGTCTTGCTCTTTTTAAACCATTTTGATTGATGACGCCATTTTGAATTAAAATTGTAGGACGATCATCAACAAGAACACGAATTTTAGTTGATTTCATTGCAATAAAACTCATAATGAGAGTAAGAGCAGTCCAGCATAATAGGGCAACGATACCGTCAAAAAAAGGAGTGTCAATTTGCGTTGTAATTTCACCAGCAATTGATCCGATAGTAATACCAGTGATGTAATGGAAGAAAGTTAGTTGACTTAATTGTTTTTTTCCAATAATTCTTGCTAACACTAAGATGACATTAAAGGCAACAATACTTCGGATAACAATTTGCCAAAAATTAACTTCCCAAAAATTTTCCATTGTGAATCCACTCCTTTCACCTCTCAATTTAGAATGAGCGGAATAAGTAAGATTATGCAAAAAAAATAACAGAAGCGCTATTACGCTTCTGTTTTAATGGAGAAATTTACACTAAGTAATGTTTATATTCATCTGGAATTTTTTCAGGATTTAATACGAAGTCTTCTTCAATTTTTAACTCATGCATTTTATTGTTGTAAGAAAAACGGAAAATCCCATTATCAAAGTCTGTGCCAATTTCTTTAAAGAAGATTCCTTCTATAAAGCGGGATTTTGGGCAAGTAAATACAATTTTATATTGTTCACCCTCCGACACGATGAAAGCGCGGACACCTTTTTCATACATGTCAATGCCCTCATCTTCAGTAGGTCGGCTTACTGCAACGATATGGAAGTCTGCAAAAGGAATTTCTTTTAATAATACATTGAGGAAGGAACCTTTAGTGATCTCTTCCCATCGACTTTGAGCGCTTTGACCAACAATAATTTGGGAAATATTATATTCTCTAGCTACTTCAGCTATTACTTTTTGAATCGGTCTTTTTTCGTTGTCCCGAATGATAAATTCTTCAACCCCTAGTTCATTTGCTAACTCGGTCCAACGTTCAATATAACCGGATTTTTCAGCATCAAAATTGTCTAGAGGTTTTGAATCAACCGTTAATATATATAATGGACAATTAAGCAAACTAGCAAGCTTATGACCTCTACGAATGAGTCGCTCACCGTTTAATCCATAATAAACGCAAACTAAAATACTTTCATCCGCTTGCTTTTTGACACCATTCATCATTTTATATTAGCACCTCTTAAATTAATATCATAACAAACTTCTATATTTTTCAGTCAAAATCAATGAAATACAAATTGCTTTATTATATACTTAAAATTGTAGCTAGGATTAAATTTTTCTAAGTTATTAGCATTTTAATTCAATAGTATATATTGTTATTGACACATTATTATGCTACGTAGATTTGTTTTCGTCAAGTAAATATAGTAATGGGAGGAGAGAACTTGTGACAGTTGATGTTGCCATCATCCTTACTCCGTTTATTTTTGCTGCATTGACTCCTGTATTATACAGGTTTATTAACAAAAAATATATAGGCTGGCTCGTATTGAGTGTCTCCTTTATATTATTTCTTTTTTTAACTACATACATCCCTCGTATATCTGACGGTGAAGTTGTTGCTTTCACTCATGAGTGGATCCCCTCGTTAGGTATTCATTTCACAACTTATTTAGATGGACTCAGCTTAATTTTTAGTTTACTCATTACCGGAGTAGGAAGTTTAGTTATTTTGTACTCGATTTTTTATTTATCCAGAAGCGAACAGCTATACCATTTTTATTGTTACCTGTTACTGTTTATGGGGGCAATGTTAGGGGTTGTTCTTTCTGATAATTTAATGGTTTTATATGGATTTTGGGAGCTAACAAGTGTTTCATCGTTTTTACTAATTGCATATTGGCATCACCGAAAAGCTTCACGAGCTGGGGCAAGAAAATCAATGATCATTACGGTTGCCGGCGGTATTTCTATGCTAGCAGGTTTTTTGATGCTCTATGAGATGTCAAAAACATTAAGCATCCGTGAGATTATTGGAAATGTGGAAGCGATACAAGAACACGCATTGTTTGTACCAGCACTTGTATTGATTTTATTAGGTGCATTTACAAAGTCTGCACAATTTCCATTTTATATTTGGTTGCCGGATGCGATGGAAGCTCCGACACCAGTAAGTGCGTATTTGCATTCTGCGACAATGGTAAAAGCAGGAATTTATTTAGTGGCAAGACTCACACCTGTTTTTGGTGGAGAGCCGTTATGGTTCTGGTTAGTAACAGGCGTTGGGTTGTTTACGTTGTTTTGGGGTTCTTTCAATGCTGTAAAGCAGGTGGACTTAAAAGCGTTGCTCGCCTTTTCGACAGTCAGTCAGCTTGGGCTCATCATGAGTTTATTAGGTATGGGTTCTGTGGCAATCTACTTAGGTTATTCTTCGGAAACGATTATTTATACACAAGCGGCATTTGCAGCCATCTTCCATTTAATAAACCATTCCACTTTTAAAGGTGCACTGTTTATGATGGTCGGAATTATCGACCACGAATTAGGGACGCGCGACATTCGTAGGCTCGGTGGACTTATGTCGTTTATGCCGTTAACCTTCACAATCGCACTTATCGGTAGTTTTTCAATGGCAGGGCTTCCTCCATTTAACGGATTTTTAAGCAAGGAAATGTTCTTTGCTGCAACCCTTCATATACAAGATTTAAATATTTTTTCTTTAGATAGTATAGGTTTTCTAATTCCAATTGTTGCATGGATTGCGAGCGTCTTTACTTTTGTTTACTGTCTAATTATTGTGGGTAAAACATTCTTTGGTAAAGTTCAGCTGCATCTATTAGCAAAACATCCTCATGAAGCACCGATTGGAATGTTAATATCTCCTTATACGCTCATCGTTTTTGTGGTTGGAATTTTCTTTTTCCCAAATCTACTAGGCCATTATATTTTAAGACCTGCGATGGCAAGTATTTATCCTACTTTTCCAACAACACAAGAATTAACTCCGCATATACATGCTTGGCATGGAATATTTAGTCCTGAACTATGGATGACGATTTTTGTAATCGTTGTCGGAATTTTACTTTACAGATTATTGAAACGTTGGAAGCCAATTTATCGAGCACTTCCTCAAAATTTATCATTAAATTCACTATTTAATAATGGCATTTCATTTAGTGAATCTTTTTCGAATCGCGTTACCGGTCGATACATGACAGGTAATTTGACAGATTATTTTGTCTACATTTTTCTAGCGTTTTTAATGATTGTCGGTGGATATTTCCTCCAAGCTGGTATATTTTCTTGGAGCCCTGTCGATAGGGAGTCATTAGAAGTATTTGAAATCATTTTAGTGTTGATTATGATTGCTTCGTCCGTTTGTATATTGTTTGCGAAATCTCGTATAACAACCGTATTTCTTAGTAGTGTATTAGGATATTCAGTTGCCTTTTTCTTTATTGTTTTCCGAGCTCCTGATTTAGCCTTAACACAGCTTGTCGTTGAATCCGTTTCAACGGTACTCTTTTTAATTTGTTTTAGACATTTGCCAGAAATAAGAAAAGAGATTCAACCGAAATGGATAAAAATGAGAAATATTTTCATATCGTTAGCTGTAGGGGCAACGGTAACTTTAGTAGGTTTTGCTGCTCTCAATTATGAAAAATTTATCACTATTTCTTATTTCTTTAACGATTCGTATGAGTTAGCTGGTGGGAAAAATATTGTAAACACAATTTTAGGAGACTTCCGTGCATTCGATACGATGCTCGAAGTGGTTGTATTATTTATCGCAGGTTTAGGCGTATACACCCTCATCAAGCTAAAAGCAAAAGGAGGGGGAACGAATGAGAATTAATGATGTGATATTGCGGACGGTTGTAAAAGTAGTAATTTTCATCATCCTCACTCTTGGTGTATATCTTTTTTTCTCGGGTCATAATGCACCGGGAGGAGGGTTTATAGGGGGGCTTGTTCTCGCTTCCGGGATCATTTTACTCTACGTAACGTATGATATCGACACTATCCAAAAAAAAATGCCCTTTGATTTTAAGAAAGTAGCTGCTCTTGGTGTGTTGATTGCAACGGGAACAGGTCTTGGAGCAATTTATTTAGACGTGCCTTTTTTATCTCAAACAGACGGGCATTTTCAATTTCCGTTTATAGGTGATAAACACTTAACAACCGTAACGTTGTTTGAGGCGGGGGTTGCATTAACCGTAATTGGTACGCTAGTTACGATGATTTTAAGTATAAGTGAGGATGAGTAGTGAATGGAGCAAGTAATGATTATACTTATTGGAATTCTCGTTTCTGTGGCAACCTATTTAATCCTCTCTCGAAATATGATTCGTATCATTATCGGCACTGCGGTGCTATCCCATGCAGTTAATTTGCTCATTATGACGTCAGGGGGATTAAAAACAGGCAACGTGCCCCTGCTTGGACATGGAGATGGTCCATTTACTGATGCATTGCCTCAAGCGTTGATTTTAACTGCCATTGTTATTAGCTTTGCTACGACTGCATTTTTACTTGTTTTAGCTTATCGAACATATAAAACGAATGGCTCAGATGATTTTAACGAATTGAGAGGAATGTCAGATGAATAACATCATAGTATTGCCACTGATTATTCCAATATTTACTGCAGTTATTTTGGTATTTTTGAGAAATTATATAGTAGTACAAAGAATGATTACGATTACCACGATGATTGCAGTTAGTATCATATCATTCTTTTTGTTAGAGCTTGTACAAAGAGAAGGAATTATAAAATTGGACTTTAGTGGCTGGAAACCACCTTTTGGAATTTTGTTTGTCGCCGATACTTTTTCAGTGTTAATGGTATTAACCTCAAGCATTGTCACGGTGTTCTGTTTACTTTACGCTTTTTCAACGATAGGCGAACGGCATGAAAATATGTTCATCTATTCGTTTGTTTTATTGTTAGTTGGCGGAGTAAATGGATCCTTCTTAACAGGGGATATCTTTAATCTATTCGTTTGTTTTGAAGTCATGTTAATGGCGTCGTACGTGCTGGTGGCATTGGGAGGGGAAAAGGTACAACTTCGAGAGTCATTAAAATATGTATTAATAAACGTTATTGGATCTTCTATTTTCCTAATTGCTCTCGCTTATTTATACAGTACAGTGAAAACGCTGAATATGGCGCATATAGCCGAGCGAGTTGCTGAAGCCGGCCAAGATCCAATGCTAACAACTGTGGCGCTTGTATTGTTTATTGTTTTCAGTTTAAAGGCTGGTTTAGTGCTATTTTTCTGGTTGCCAGGTTCTTATGTTGTGCCGCCTACTGCTGTACAAGCATTATTTGCAGCGCTGCTAACAAAAGTTGGCGTGTATGCATTGATTCGAACTTTTACATTAATGTTTCCGCATCAACCAGAAGTGACTCATACAATTATCGGAATTTTTGCAGGAGCAACGATTATTTTAGGATGTATGGGTGCGCTTGCTTCACGAAATGTATTAACAATTGCAGCCTACAATATTGTAATTGCTGTAGGTTTCATTTTAATTGGTTTAGCAGTTGGCACGGAATCAGCAATTGCAGGTTCTGTGTATTACTTAATACATGACATGGTAGCAAAAGCGTTATTGTTTTTATTGGTAGGGATGATGGTTTACTTAACGGGTGAAAAGTTAATAGATCATATGAGTGGACTCATTCGAAATTATCCATTATTTGGCTGGATTTATTTTTTAACGATGTTAGCTTTAGTAGGAATCCCACCGCTCAGCGGGTTTGTAGGGAAAGTGTTGATTGGTAAAGGGTCGATTGAAGCTGGATCCTATGTATTATTATTTCTTGGATTTGCATCAAGTCTTGTCGTGTTATTTTCATTATTAAAAATCTTCTTAAGTTCGTTCTTTGGAGAAACGATTATAACAAATGAAGATAAAAAACCGCTTCCGATTGCTTCAATGGCTTCCTTTGTTGCTTTAGCCCTTTGCATGATTGCAATTGGTCTAGGTGCAGAACAGCTATTAGTTTATGTACAAGATGCGACAAATACCCTTGTCAATCCATCTATCTATATTGATGCTATTTTAAGTGAAAGTTAGGGGGTGGGAAGGTGTTTTTTGCCCAATTTATTTTAAATTTGTTTATAGCGCTTCTTTGGCTATTGTTCAAAGACGAGTCTACACCGACACTTTCGACTTTTAATACCGGTTTTATCGTTGGGATAGGAATTCTTTACGTAATGCATCGATTTTTTGGCACACAATTTTATTTAGTTCGAGCTATGAAAATTATGAAACTTGTGCTGATATTCTTTAAAGAACTTACCGTTTCAGGTTTTGTTGTAATGAAGCAAATTTTAACTCCCAATTTAAAAATTACACCGGGTATTTTTAAGTACAAGACAATATTGAAAAATGATTGGGAAGTAACCGCTCTTTCGTTGTTGTTAACATTAACTCCTGGTTCTGTAGTGATGGAGATATCAGAATCTGGGGATGAATTGTATATTCATGCGATGGATATTGAACAGAAGGAAGACTTAATTCGCTCATTAGGAAGATTTGAGACCGTGATATTGGAGGTATCTCGTTAATGATCGATACGATATTGCTAATTTCTCTAGTCTTGTTCATGGTTGCTATTGCGCTACATTTAATTCGAATAATTAAAGGTCCAACAATGCCCGACCGAGCAATTGCTCTTGATACAATTGGTGTTAATTTGATTTCATCAATGGCTATACTTTCAATCTTATTAAAAACGACTGCCTTTTTAGAAGCGATTTTAATATTAGGGATTTTAGCGTTTATTGGGACAATTGCTTTTTCTAAATATATAGAGAGAGGTGTCATTATTGAGCGTAAGTCAGATCATTGAGTGGTTCAGTGTCATCATTATTTTCATTGGCTCAATCATTAGTGTGATTAGCGCATTTGGAATGCTTCGTTTTCCTGATGTATATACTCGTGCTCACGCTGTAGCAAAAAGCGCTACACTAGCTGTTCTATCGTGTTTAGTGGGTTCATTCATTTACATTTGGGTTCAAGATGGGTATATAAGTGTTCGATTGTTGTTAGGAATTCTATTTGTATTTATCACTTCCCCCGTATCCACTCATCTTGTGATACGAGCAGCCTATCGCTCTGGGGTGCCACTAGCTGAGGGTTCAGGTGAAGACGAATTAAAGCCAGTATTATTTGGAGAGAAAGAACCTTTACCAACTAAACAATCAGAGTAAGTTCATACTTGATTGTCTAATTGTATAGCAATATTATAATGAATGGACATTTGGAAAACTAAGAATAGAATTGAGCGAATGGTTTTGAAAAAGTTACTAACACTGATATTGTTAATTGTCGGTTTATATTTGTTTTTGTACGTAAATAATCATTGGATTGTCATAACGGAACAAATATATGAATCTGATGAAATTCCTGATTCATTTAACGGTTTTCGAATTACTCAAGTATCTGACTTGCATGATGCTTTATTTGGTGAAAATCAAGAAAAATTAGTTGAAAAAGTACGGGAAACAAATCCAGATGTCATTTTTATTACGGGAGATCTTATTGACAGCAATCGTTACAATTTACAACAGAGTTTATTAGCTGTCCGTGAATTTGTAAAAATCGCGGATGTGTACTATGTAATTGGTAATCATGAAGTAGCAATTAATCAAGTAACCGAAATTTATCATGCCCTTGAGGAAATAGGAGTACATATTTTACCGAACGCTGCGACATGGGTTGAACGGGGAGGAGAAAGAATTGTTATAGCGGGCATTGAAGATCCTCTCAATGGAACTGATACGCAAACTATGTTAAATACTGCATTATCAACTGTTCCGAAAGATATGTTTACAATGCTACTTGCCCATCGTCCGGAAAAGTTTGATATTTATGTAAAAAATGAATTAGACTTGATATTTACAGGACATGCCCATGGCGGTCAAATTAGAATTCCTTTTGTTGGAGGCTTAGTAGCACCTGGACAAGGATTTTTCCCTGTATACACGGCAGGATTTTATGAAGAGAATGGGACAACGATGAATGTGAATAGAGGATTAGGCAATAGTGGAGTACCTTATCGAATTTTTAATTTGCCTGAGATTGTCGTTGTAGAGTTAAAGGCCAAATAAGCTGTTTTGCTCAAAATATAACCGTCTCAAATTGAGGCGGTTTTTTGTTGTAAATTGTTTTATGAATATGAGAAGATATTTGACCATTATTCATTTTTGATTATGATTGTAATTAGAATTTTTAGGACTAATTTAAAGGAGAAAATGTATATGAATATCATTGATTTTACAATGGAAGAATTAATTGATCCGACTGGTATAATTGAGGGAAGACGCTACGAATTTTTGTTGGACATAGAAGTTGATGAAGAAGATGAATTATATTCTGATGCAGGAACACAAATCCGCCTTCTTGTAGGCGATAATGGGGAAGGGCCATTTATTATCAATTATTTTATTATGGATAAGCAAGATGAAAAATATATTGAATTAGCATTAGAGGAAGACGAAGAGCAGTACCTATTCGATTTCTGTAAAGAGCGATTAGCACAACAAGGTGAATAGTATATCATAAGAGAAAAAGATCCTATCATTCATAGAGATGACGGGGTCTTTTATGCATAAATAGGAGTTCGCTTAATATAGATGGTTATGTTGACGAACAAACTAGTATACTAGGAAAATATTTCATAAAAATACATTTTTTATAGAATCAAATCCCTATCATTCAAGAGGGATCTAATAATTACTATTAATGGATTTTACTATTTCCATTCCGTTATCATAGATTTAATAATATCTATGAATGAATTATCATATATTGAATAAGAGGTTCACAAAATTTTCAGATTATTTTAAAATATTACTATAATTATTGAGATATAACTGTTATAAAGCTCGTAATGATAGCAGTTTGTTTCTTCAAAAATTATATGAATAGTTGGCTTGTTCATAGAGGGGATGGGAAAAGTGACTATATTAAAAGATTTAAAAATTCTCGATTTTTCATCAATGCTTCCTGGGGTTTTTACGACGATGATGTTTGCGGATTTTGGAGCAGACGTCATTCACGTTGAGTCCACACGTAGAGTGGATTTAATGCGCATTATGCCGCCATATGATGATAATAAAGAGTCGTACATTCATCAGCATTTAAATCGCTCCAAAAAATCACTCAAACTAAATTTAAAAACACAAGAAGCAGTGGAAATCGTAAAAAAACTAATCCAAGAATATGACATTGTCATTGAAGGATTTCGGCCTGGTGTAATGGAACGTTTAGGCTTAGATTATGAATCATTAAAACAAGTAAATCCAAAGCTGATTTATTGTTCTGTCACGGGTTATGGCCAAACAGGACCATATCGCAATCGCCCAGGTCATGATAATAATTATTTATCGATTGCAGGTATACTTGATTATTCACGACACAAAGGGAAAAAACCTGTTTCGATGGGGATACAAATTGCAGATATAGCTGGGGGAACATTACATGCAGCGATAGGTGTGCTTGCATGTGCACTACATCGTGAAAAAACGGGAGAAGGAAAATACATTGATATATCCATGACAGATGCCGTCTTCACAATGAATGCATTATATGGAACAGCCTTTTTAGGAAGCGGTGAGTTGCCAAAGGCTGAAGAAGAAATATTAAACGGTGGAACGTTTTATGATTATTATGAAACAAAGGATGGCCGTTATTTTTCAGTAGGTAGTTTGGAGCCGCACTTCCGCAAGTTATTGTGTGAAGCATTAGATATTCCTGAATTAATTCAAAGCACGTTTAATGACTCTACTTATACACAAAAGAGATTTAAAGAGGCAGTAAAAGATGCTTTCTTAACGAAAACTTTTGATGAGTGGTTGGAAGTGTTCAATGAAGATTTTCACGGTTGTGTTGAACCGGTTCTAACCTTTGAAGAGGCTTGCAATCACCCGCAAATTCAAGCTCGAAATATGATTGTCGATGTTCCAAAAGAAGACGGTACAACACAAAAGCAGATTGGAACTGCAATAAAATTTGACGGTGTCGAACCAACCTATAAATTTGTTGGTGCAAAAGTCGGTGAACATACAGTAGAAATTTTAAAATCGCTTGGTTATTCGGATGAGGAGATTGAAACATTCCATCAAAAGGGCGTGCTGCAATAAAAATCGTCCCAAAGGTAATGGCTATTACTTTTGGGACGTTTATTTTTGTACAAAACCGGAAACGAAATTACGCAAATCCTCAAAATCTTCTTGTAGTATTAAGTATTTTATATAGATGTTGATTAATTGTTCAAACAGTTCAAATTGTTCTGTGGCGAAAAGAGCTTTCAACAAATTGCAAACATGTTGGGATGTCATTTTAGCAATAGGATAGAAAGGACTTTCAATCTCTTTATATTGTTTTAGCCATTTTTCGATAGATTGTAATACGTGCTGAGGCGAATGATCAACGATGTAAGCAATATCCCGTTGCACAGTTGCTTCAATTTTAAGCAATAAATCTTTATCGAAGGCTTTTGCATTTAAAAAATCATAGATGCTTGTACATGAAGCGATTTCATACTCTTTCATCAATTGCAGCACATCGAAATATTGTTCGTTTTTTACAAGAGCATCAATGACAATAAAAAATACTTGTTCTAGGTAATTTTTATCGTATCGTTTTACTAACGATTGTGGCTCAGGTTTTAAGTTAGGTAATATTTCTCCATATTCTATTAATAATTCGATGGAATGATTAATTAAACGATCATTCATGATTAAATACTTTCCATGAGCAATGGTTTTTTCCGTATCAAAATGCTTTGCTCCATCAATTGCTAAAATATACGATAGTAAAGTTTGTTCTTTCTCGGTCAGTGCCCATTCTCCAGATTTCCACGTTCTAATTACATCCGATATCAATTTATTGATTTTTTTATAGTGCCGTTTTCCTCCCATAAAATGAAGGGAGATATTTAATAAATGAAACTCTTTTAACAAATAGGAACGTGGATTTTTATAATCAATCTTTTGAATGAATTTATTCATTGTTGTGACCACTTGATTTTTCGTTTGAAAAGATTGAATTAATTGCTTAAATTGATTCATTAAATCAAGGGGATTTTGAATCGTATGTAATGGTGTTTGTAAGAAAATTGAATAAATTTTTTTGGCATACAAATAACGCCAAAAGTCAGGTTTCTGATTATATAGTATATGTATGAAATATTTTCTCCCTATTTTATATAAATGAATTTCATTCAATTTAGTAATTGATTTTGAATAATTCGACTTTTTCCCAAAAACTAATTCAATAAAATGTGAAAAGTTAAAAACATTTTTCATGAGTGCATGCTCGAATATTAATTTTTTGCTAGTTGGAGATGAGAAAAATGCGTCGAGTTTCTTTCCAACGTTTTGCAGTTCTATATTCGATAAACGAAACATTTCTTGTGTAAATAAGTCCATTTTTCCCCAGCTGTTTTTAACGGTACTATAAATAACGTTTGTTGCTTCTGTTTTATTGAAAAGAATCTGTTTAAGAGGGATCACGTTGCCAAATATTTTTTCGTCAATTTCATAACTACTAAGCTGTTCAATCGCTTCTTCAAAAGGTATACCTATCTGACCTTTCGTCTTTTGAAAGAGCAGTTCGTCAAATTTGAGCATGCTGCCTCTCCTCCTAAATCACTTAAGATGAATATACCAAAGATTAGAAATAATAAAAATGCAAAAAAGATTTACCTTTTAGCTAGTTTTGTTTGCTATTCATGTTGAAATAGCCATCATATTGCATGTATCACTGAAAACCAATTGGTGAAGAATCAATCTCTTAGTAAGACTAGCAACTCGAAGAATACGATATATTTAGTATAATGTAATATTGAATGAAGCCACCCATCTAAACTAAGCGAGGTCGCAAAATGTACTACTTATCAATGATTTTTTTCCAAATTGTTGCACCGATTCTTGTATTGCTTGTAGTAGGTGCATTGTTACAGAAGAAATTTCAATTTAACTTAAAAGCATTGTCTCAGCTCGTTACATACTGTTTTATGCCAGCTGCAGTCCTTGTCAATATATACGAAACGACAATTGACATGTCGGTACTTGCACAAGTAGCAATATTTATTGTTTTGTTTATTGGAAGTCAAATGCTGATTAGCCATTACATAGCCAAACTATTAGGTCTTAATCGTTTAGAATCGGCTGTCTTCAAAAATAGTGTTGTGCTCATCAACTCTGGGAACTATGGTATACCTGTTGCACAAATGGTTTTTGCTACTCAACCGATTGGGGTTGCCATTCAAGTAATTCTCGTTATTTTCCAAAATATGACCACGTATACTTACGGCTTGTACAATTTAATTTCTGCGACAAAATCAGGGTTGGAAATTTTAAAGGGCTTTTTGAAAATGCCGATTGTTCATGCATTAATCATTGGGATTATTTTAAATATCGCAGATTTTGAAATTCCCCAAACTTTTCGCATTCCATTGGATCATGTTGCGGAAGGATTTATTGCAGTTGCTTTAATTACGTTAGGGGCTCAATTATCCCAGATTGAAATACGCACAATTATTAACAAAACGATTATTACAAGCTGCTTTACGCGACTAATACTAGGCCCAGCAATTGCACTACTAATCATTTATCTACTTGGAATCGATGGGGTCGTTGCAAAATCTCTATTTATTGCAAGCGCATTTCCTACATCCCGCAACAGCTCAAGTCTAGCTTTAGAATATGATGTGGAATCCAATACTGCCGCACAAACGGTTTTATTCTCTACGATTGTAAGTTGCTTTACGGTAACAATCGTGATATATCTATCCAACATTTTTTTTGGATAAAAAGAAAGCTTAATAAAAGGTCTTAACTACCCCAAAGTGTTAAATCAATTTCAGGATTTCAGGATAGTGATGACAAAAATAAATCCTACCTTGCCGATGATGGTAAGGTAGGATTTTTTATCAATGATTAGTGGATTGATAGATTCATTTGTAAGCGATTTGAAATAGGTTATTTGAACAGTATAATTAATTATTTTTTGACAGAATCTTTATATGGATTTGTTAAATCCATTCCATCTAATGATAAACCAAGTGCTTTTGCAACGCCTTCACCATAAGCAGGGTCTGCTAAGTAGCAGTGTAAAATATGGCGGCGTTTAATATGTTCTTCTACTCCTTCCATAGCGCGAGCCGTATTTTCAAAGAGTCGTTGTTGTTCTTCTGCAGTCATGATGCGGAACAGTTTTCCAGGTTGTTCGAAATAGTTATTGTCATCTTCGCGGAAATCATAAATATCCGCATCTCCCTCAAGAGCTAAAGGTGGCTCTTTCAATTCAGGATGATGTTGCCATTCGCCGTAGCTGTTTGGTTCGTAGCTCAGCGTGCTTCCTAAGTTGCCATCAAAGCGCATTGCACCATCGCGGTGGAATGTGCGGAATGGACATTTTGGAGCGTTAATAGGAAGTAAATAATGGTTTACTCCTAAACGGTAACGTTGTGCATCCGCGTATGCAAAAATACGAGCTTGTAACATGCGGTCTGGTGAATAACCGATACCAGGTACGATGTTTGATGGTGAGAATGCAGCTTGTTCTACATCTGCAAAGTAGTTATCTGGATTTCGATTTAATTCGATTTCACCAACTGGAATGAGAGGGAAATCTTTTTTGTACCATACTTTTGTTAAGTCGAATGGATTGTAAGGCATTTCTTTTGCTTGTTCTTCAGTCATTACTTGGATGTACATTTTCCATTTTGGATAGTCACCATTTTCAATTGCATTGTAAAGGTCGCGTTGATGAGATTCACGGTCTTTACCGATTAATTCAGCTGCTTCTTGATCTGTTAAGTTTTTAATCCCTTGTTGTGTTATGAAATGGAATTTAACCCAAACTCGTTCGTTATCTTCATTAATAAAGCTGTAAGTATGAGAACCGAATCCATGCATGTTGCGGTAGCTTGCAGGGATTCCGCGGTCGGACATTGTAATTGTCACTTGGTGTAATGATTCAGGAAGCAGTGTCCAGAAATCCCAATTGCTATTAGCATTGTGCATATTTGTACGAGGATCGCGTTTTACTACGTGGTTTAAATCGATGAAGTGCAATGGATCGCGGAAAAAGAATACAGGTGTGTTATTACCAACTAAGTCCCAGTTTCCTTCTTCAGTATAGAATTTGATTGCGAAACCGCGGATATCGCGCTCTGCATCAGCTGCACCACGTTCACCAGCAACTGTAGAGAAGCGAATGAATAATGGGGTTTTTTTCCCAACTTGTGAGAACATTTTTGCTTTCGTGTATTTTGTAATGTCATGCGTTACTGTAAATGTACCATGTGCCCCTGAACCTTTTGCGTGCATACGGCGTTCTGGAATTACTTCACGGTTGAAGTTCGCAAGTTTTTCAATTAACCAAACATCTTGTAATAAGACAGGTCCACGTTTGCCTGCTGTCATAGAATCGTGGTTGTTCACAACGGGTGCACCATTTGCTTTTGTAAAGAGTTGGCGTTTATCGTTAATATTAGTCATATCATTGTACCTCCTAAATTGTTCTTCGCTTATGTATTAACTATAACAAATCTAAATAAAAATTTCTACTAAATTAGAATAATTATTTTTAGAAATAATTTATAAAGAGGTAAATATTCTAATCTGAATTGAATTCCTTCAATTACTTGAATGTAATAAAACATAGTAAAAAAGTGAAAGAGAAAAAATGAAGCTAAAAATGGTTGTATTGATTCTATACATGACAAAATAATTGATAATGAATAAATCTAAATGAAAAATTATTGTATTCCAGTGAAAAAAGATATTTATTGCAGTACAATGAACTATTGTGTGGTTGATTCAATATAAAAATGTACGGTATGTGATTAAGGAGTATTCTTATGCAATTGATAATTACCTTTACCCTTTTAGTAGTAACAATATTCCTGTTTAGTTTAAATCGTTTTCGGGGAGATTTAATTGCTATCATGGCGCTACTTGCGTTTGTCACTTTGGGAATCCTTACACCACAAGAGGCGTTGGAAGGGTTTTCTAATTCAGTTGTCATCATGATTGCGGGGTTATTTATAATCGGAACAGGATTAATGCGAACTGGATTAAGTGGTATGGCAGGAAGATTGTTATTGAAGTGGTCTGGAAATAGTGAATTAAAATTGTTTGTATTACTTCTTCTCATTGTTGCGGTTGTCGGTGCTTTTATGAGTAATACAGGTACGGTGGCATTAATGATGCCGATTGTAGTAAGTATTGCAATAAGTATTCAAGTAAGTCCATCTAAGTATTTATTGCCACTATCTTATATGGCCAGCATGTCCGGCCTAATGACGCTCATTGCATCACCTCCAAACTTGATTGTTAGCCAGACTCTTGTGGATTATGGATTTGACAAGTTGGGTTTTTTCGCCATTACACCAATTGGGATGATTGCAGCGGTAGTGGTGATTCTTTATTTAGTATTCGTGCGAAATAAGCTGCTACCAAATAAAAACAAAGGAATTAGTTCAAATAACGCTTATCAGTTGTCTCCAGAGAAGATTGTAGAAGAGTATCATCTAAACGATAAATTATTTAAAGTTTACGCTCCAATGAATTCAAAAATTGTAGGGAAGAGCCTTGCTGAATTGAAATTGCCTTCGACATTCAATGTATATGTGATGAAAATACTGAAACATACAGAAGGATCAAAAGTATTTTCTTATCCTCATCAAATGGTAGCAGGGCCTAGATCTATTATCCATGCTCGAGATGTATTATATGTTCAAGGGGAGCAAGAAGATGTATATCACTTTGTAAAAGATTGTGGTTTGGTAGTTCGTGAATTTGATCGAGAGGAATCGAATGAATTAGTTTCAAAAGATATTGGTGTAGCGGAAGTATTATTAACTCCTCATTCAAGACTGATTGGAAAAAAAGTTGGTGAAATTGGATTTAGGGAAAAATACGATGTAAATATAATTGGAATTAATCGAAAAGGAGAATATTTCACAGAGAACATTGCTTCTCAAAGGCTTCGTTTTGGTGATGCAATTTTAGTTCAAGGAACGTGGGATGCGATTGAATTTTTATCCAAGGAAACGCAAGATGTAGTAGTAGTTGGACAACCGAAAGAAATGGCTGGACACATTGCTGCGACAGGAAAAGCCAAAATTGCGGCAGCCATCCTCCTATTTATGGTTGCATTAATGGTATTTGAAGTGTTCGATGCGGTAATTTGTGTATTAATTGGTGCGGTGTTAATGATTATTACTGGTTGTTTACGGAATGTAGATGATGCTTATGATCAAATGAATTTTGAGAGTATCGTATTAGTAGCGGCAATGTTACCGATGGCGACAGCGTTAGAAAAAACCGGTGGAATGACGCTGTTAGCAGATGGCATTATACATGTATTAGGTGGTTTTGGCTCTTATGGTGTATTAGTAGGGGTTTATCTACTGACCATTGTATTCGGACAATTTATTAGTAATACTGCTACTGCTGTTTTGTTTGCTCCAATTGCAATGAACGCCGCTTTGACGATGGATGCGAATCCATATACATTTATGATTGCAGTTGCCGCTGCAAGTGGGATGGCTTTTGCGACACCAATCGCCTCACCAACGAATTCATTAGTATTAACTGCGGGAGGATATACATTTACGGATTTTTTAAAAATCGGAATACCGTTACAATTGATTATGCTTATTGTGATGATGTTTGTTATTCCTTTTATATTTCCGTTATAAGAAAAGGAGTTCCATCATCAAGAAGATGATGCACTCCCTTTATTTTGAATCTAAAATGATTTCAATCAATTCATCGCGATCGATTAAATATACATCGTTTGATTCTGCTAATTTTTGTGCTTGTTTTGTAAAATAGCTGTTTGTAATAACCCAAGCTTCTGTTGCATCGTACATTTTTAAAGCACCGATTACTTCTTGGACTGCTTTTACACCTACACTTCCGGCATATCTTTTTGCCTGAACGGCAATCGTATTTTCTCGGTCCTGTAAAATGAGGTCAGCGCCATAATCACCAGAGGTCTTTGTATACGTTACCTTAAAGCCACGTTTTTTAAAAAGCATCCCTAAAAACTCTTCAAATTCTTCGCCTGTCATTTCATCTATTTGCTTAATACCGGCTTTTCGAAGGCGAAAAAAGCCTCTTGTTTTCCACCATAATTTTATAAGGAAAGCAGTGAATAAAAAAATTCCTAATGAAATCAGTGTACCTTTCCAAGTTCTTGTAAAGTACCATCCGATGCAACCTACGATTATAAGCAGAAGCTTAAACAATGCACGAGTAAATCGATTTTTCTTTTTAATTCTCTTTGCCAACAGTCTTAACCCCTTACTGCAATTCTCAACCTATATAGTATCATAAAAAAGGGTACGTATGTTTGTGTTTGTTAAATATATCGTTTTTTTGAACTGATGAAGGAAAATACAAATAAAATAATAGAAGTTGCAATAAACAGAATATTCGGCACTGTCCAGCTACCTGTTATTTCTTGAATGAATCCGAACAAAACGGGGCCAACTGCAGCAATTAAATAACCAAAAGACTGAGCAAATCCAGAAATTTCAGATGCTTCATAAGCGTTTCTGGTACGCAACGTAAAAAGCATTAAAACAAGTCCAAAGGAAGCACCAGCCGCAAGTCCTAAAAGCATCATCCAGATGAGTATGCCATCTGTCCATTGGAATAATAGACCACTAAAACCGATGAGATAGCATAGAGTAAAGAAATAGACAATTGGCTGCTGAGATGATAATTTTTCAGCTAGTATTGGAACAAAAAATGTCATGGGCATTTGTGAGAGCTGAAAAACAGATGCCATTAAACCAGCTTTTTCTAAACTGAAACCTTGTGATACTAAGATTTCTGGTATCCAAGCAGTGGAGCAGTAAAACAATAAAGACTGCATTCCCATCGCAATTGCAATTGCCCATGCGAGAGGGGATTTCCAAATTCTGTACCCCAATTTGGCCTCTTTTTCTGTTTTGCCTTGTTCTACGTGCTCACTGCGCAGAATAGGAATCCAAGCAATCATTGTAAGCAAACCGAAAATAACAGTACATCCAAGAGCACCTTGCCACCCAGCATGTTCCGCAATAGGTTGGCTAAAAGCGAGAGATGCTGCGGCGGAGATGTTCATTGATACAGTATATATTCCCATTAACAATCCGACATGATATGGATATTTTGCTTTAAAAAAACTCGGGAACAATACATTTCCAAAAGAAATAGCAACACCTATTAATATCGTACCGATAATAAGTAAGGGGATATTTCCGGCTGATCTCAAAATAATTCCGATTGTTAAAAGAATCAATGAGTAGAACAAGGTATATTCCATGCTTAATTTACGTGAAATCTTTGGTGCGAAGGGAGAAACAATAGCAAAAGCAAGAAGCGGAATCGTCGTTAAAAATCCTGCTAAAGTATTGGAAATGCGTAAATCCTCTCGAATATAGGAGATGATAGACCCAACTCCCGTTATCGGAGTTCTTACGGTCGTAGCAAAAAAGATGATGGCTATGAAAAAAATAAAGGTTGCAAAAGTAAAAGGGAGTTTATTAACAGAACTTTCTTGTTCTATCTTCATAAAAAAGACCTCCAATAATTCAAAATAACCAAAATAGTGTTATATTAATAAAGTGCCTTCTTGAACGGATACAAGAATAATAATACCTTTCAATTGTAAATTTTGGTAGGAGAATGCTTTTTCAATAATAACTAAAAAATTTTTTTCAAAAGGAAATAATGTAAGAATAGAGGAAATGGAGTTAAAAGGAGATATATCATGGGAAAAGAGATTGAAAATGATAGACAACTGAGACGAGGATTGAAAAGTAGGCATATTACAATGATTAGTTTAGGAGGAACCATTGGAACAGGGTTGTTTCTAGCCAGTGGAGCATCCGTTGCCCAAGCAGGGCCAGGGGGAGCTTTAGTAGCGTATGCCTTAATCGGGTTCATGGTTTATTTTTTAATGACAAGTTTAGGGGAAATGGCTGCCTACATGCCTTCTTCAGGTTCATTTAGTACATATGCAACAAAATTTGTGGATCCTGCCTTTGGATTTGCAATGGGGTGGAACTACTGGTACAACTGGGCAATTACAATTGCTGCAGAAATTTCAGCTGTAAATTTAATTATGAAATTCTGGTTCCCTAATAGTTCATCAGCTTTGTGGACAATCCTTTTCATTGTAGTCGTATTAACTTTTAACATATTATCAGTCAATATGTATGGCGAAAGTGAATATTGGTTTGCCATGATTAAAGTAGCCACAGTGATCATCTTTATTATTACTTCCTTCTTAATGATTTTTGGCATTATTGGTGGAGAGCCAGTCGGTTTAACAAATTTCTTTATAGATGAGGCTCCGTTTAATGGTGGTTTTCTAGCGATATTCGGAATCTTTTTAGCTGCGGGATTTTCTTTCCAAGGAACAGAATTGTTAGGAATTACAGCTGGAGAGACTGAAGATCCTGGGAAAAATATACCGAAAGCTGTACGTTCGGTATTTTGGCGTATATTACTATTCTATATATTAGCCATTCTTGCAATTGGATTATTAATTCCTTATACAGACCCACGACTATTATCAGAAGATGTAGCGGTATCACCATTTACTTTAGTATTCGATAAATTAGGGATTGCCTTTGCTGCTTCTGTGATGAATGCCATCATTTTAACTGCTATGCTTTCAGCTGGGAATTCAGGTTTATATGCTTCTTCACGTATGTTATGGCAATTGGCTGTAGACGGAAAAGCTCCGAAGATTTTTGCCAAACTAAATCGTCGAGGTGTACCAATTTATGCCTTACTTGCAACTCTTGCAGTAGGTTGTTTAGCTTTTCTATCTTCCTTCTTTGGGGATGGAATAGTTTATATGTGGCTATTAAATGCATCTGGGTTATCAGGTTTTATTGCTTGGGTTGGTATTGCCGTTAGCCATTATCGATTCCGAAAAGCATATATTAAACAAGGAAGAGACTTAAATGATTTACCTTACAAATCACCTTTATATCCATTTGGGTCACTGTTTGCATTAACTTTATGTTTAATCGTCATCATTGGGCAAAATTATACGGCTTTTATCGGAACAATCGATTGGTATGGAATTGCGGTTTCGTACATCGGAATTCCTTTGTTTATCATCTTTTGGTTAGGGTATAAGATGAAACACAAAACAAAATTGATTCCGCTTGAGGAATGTAATTTAGATGTAGAGAAAAAATAAGCCAACAACAAAAGGATATATAAGAGGCTAAATCTGTTGTTATAATGGGAAAAATGGAAAGTTTTAAGGGTTTTTCTGTCTAATCAAGTGAAAAAGATCAAAAGACTGGTAAAGGATGAGTAAAATGACGGTCTCCGTGGGTTTTTTCAGAAAAATATACGAATGGGTTGTGGATGGGCGTTCTGACGATATTCAATATCGGCCATTTCAAGTGGATGGGAACCCTTATAAATCGAGAGTATTTTTAGTCGGTTTATATCCGGAATCACTAGCTTATTTTGATTTAAATGATATAAAAATGTATGCTGATTCACTCGTTGATGGAGAATTGTTTGAACAATTAAACGGACTTGAAATCATTGCAGCTTCTCGGGAATATAAAGGTAGCTTGAATTTTGCACAATGGATGAAAAAAGAATTTAATGAAAACGTTGTTTTGACGAATGTAAATTGTCTTCTTGCAAAGGATTATAAACAGTTTAAGCAAATGAAAAAAGAAAATCATTTACTATATCTCTCGGGAAAACAGTTGTTTGAAAAAGTGCTGAATGAATTTTCACCAGAAATTATCATCATTCAAGGTTCTAAAGCGTTTGATGAATTTCGAGAAATTTATCAAGAACGTTTGATTCATAAAGTAGAAACGTTTGAGACAGGTACTGTACAAGAACTTGAAAAATTAGGAGTAATTGCAGAATATCCCCTCGAAAACGGTGAGGATGTCAAAGTTATTGCATGCCGTAATATGTCTTACTTTGGCAAAGAAGGAGCAGCGTTTGGAACTGTAAAAGAAGTAATTAGCCGCCTGTTGAAATAGTTTTTTGTGATAGTTTAGAAAAAACAGAAAATACGAACAATTTATCTGCTTGTTAGTTGAAATTTCACCGATTTCCGAATAATACATGTGTTTATTTTAAGAAATATCTTGCATTCGACATATGACGTGTTTATAATAATAAACATTCAAAAATAAATAAATACCACACTCATATAATCGCGGGAATATGGCTCGCAAGTTTCTACCGACTTACCGTAAATAAGTCGACTATGAGGGGATTGTCTAGATTTGTCGGATGTTAGTACATATGCACAAGTCTATGTGCTTTCGATATACTCGAAAGGCTTATTCCTCATAGGAAAGGTCTTTCGAGTTTTTTTATTAAAGAAATGATGAAAGGGCGAATTTTTAATGGATTTGTTAAAAGAAAAAATAGCTCAAGAAGGGAAAGTGCTTTCGGACACTGTGCTAAAAGTGGATTCTTTTTTAAATCATCAAATTGATCCGCTTTTAATGAGAGAAATTGGCGAAGAATTTGCGAATCGATTTAAGGATGTAGTGATTACAAAAATTTTAACAATTGAATCTTCCGGTATCGCACCTGCGACGATGTTAGGTTTGACTATTGGTGCAGAGGTAGTATTTGCACGCAAGAAAAAATCTTTAACTTTATCTGAAAATTTATATACTTCGCAAGTTTACTCATTTACAAAACAAGAAACAAACGAAATATCCGTTTCAAAAGACTTTTTATCCCCAGACGATAATGTGTTAATCATCGATGATTTTTTAGCAAATGGTGAGGCGGTAAAAGGATTATTGGATATAGCTAAACAAGCAGGGTGTAAAATCGTTGGAGTTGGCATTGTGATTGAAAAAGGATTCCAAAATGGTGGGAAAGCGTTGCGAGAACAAGGTATTCGTGTAGAGTCTTTAGCCATTATCAAATCTTTAAAAAATAACACAATCGAGTTTGCTGAATAATTGATTGTTTAATTATTTCGAGGAGGAACATGATTTCATGACGAATGGAAAAGCAATTACCCTAGGTATACAGCATTTATTAGCGATGTATGCTGGAGCTATTTTAGTACCGTTAATCATTGGGAGTTCATTAGGGTTTGATGAGCAGCAGCTAACGTATTTAGTGGCAATTGATATTATGATGTGTGGCGTCGCTACCTTGTTACAGGTAATGAGGGGGAAAGCTTTCGGAATTGGTTTGCCTGTCGTATTAGGATGTACATTTACTGCGGTATTTCCGATTATTTCAATTGGCCAGAGTAAAGGTATCGGTGCGATTTATGGAGCTATTATTGCTTCTGGATTTCTTATTATTCTCATATCAGGAGTATTCGGAAAGTTAGTAAAATTTTTCCCTCCTGTTGTGACAGGTTCTGTTGTTACAATTATCGCAATTTCATTAGTTCCAGTTGCCATGAATAACATGGGCGGAGGACAGGGAGCACCAGATTTTGCTTCGGCTTCCAACCTTACATTAGCGTTAGTTACTCTCATAATGATCTTATTGATTTATAGATTTACAACAGGCTTTATTCGTTCCATCTCCATATTATTAGGCTTAGTGTTCGGAACAATTATAGGTATTTTTATGGGGAAAGTTGATTTTTCGCCTGTATTAGAAGCAGGATGGTTCCATATGGTACAACCATTTTATTTTGGAACGCCAACCTTCGACTTGGCTTCAATCCTTACAATGACGCTTGTTGCGATGGTTTCGTTAGTAGAATCGAGTGGTGTTTATTTTGCATTAGGCGATATTGAGAAAAAGTCAATTTCAGCAAGTGATTTGGCACGCGGCTATCGATCAGAAGGATTGGCTTCAATCATTGGTGGAATCTTTAATGCATTTCCATATACAACGTTTTCACAAAATGTTGGATTAATTAAAATGACAGGGGTAAAAGATCGAAAAGTCATCATTATTACTGGGGTAATGCTCGTTGCTTTAGGCTTTTTACCAAAAATCGCAGCACTAACAACAATTATTCCAACAGCTGTACTAGGTGGTGCTATGCTTGCAATGTTTGGAATGGTATTGACGCAAGGTATTACAATGCTTGCACCTGAAATTTTGAAATCACCAGAAAACACGATGATTGTCGCAATTTCTGTAGCTTTAGGTGCAGGTGTTGCATTTGTACCAAATATTTTTGAAGTATTGCCAGGTAGTCTATCCATTTTAACGTCTAATGGAATTGTTTGCGGTTCGTTATCAGCGATTGTGTTAAACATCATATTTAATATGATTGGTCCAAAAAAAGTAGATTCCATGTATGCAACAACAGCAGAAGAGTAATATAGAAAAGAAATAACCGACGAGCCAATTGCTCGTCGGTTATTTCTTTTTAAGGGGTATGTTAAGGGATGAAAACACAAATTTAGAAATTTAAGCATTTGGATAAATCATCTTTTTCGGATCTACATATTCATCGAATTGTTCTTCTGTTAGTAAGCCAAGAGAAAGTGCAGCTTCTTTTAAAGTAGTGCCTTCCGCATGTGCTTTTTTCGCTATTTTTGCTGCATTTTCATAACCGATGTAAGGATTTAATGCAGTAACAAGCATTAAAGAATTTTCTAAGTTGCGCTCAAGTACTTCATGGTTCGGTTCAATGCCTATAGCACATTTGTCGTTGAAGGATTTCATTGCATCAGCTAAAAGTCGGGCTGATTGAAGGAAGTTATAAATAATGACAGGTTTAAATACGTTCAATTCAAAGTTTCCTTGACTAGCAGCAAAAGCAATCGTTGCATCGTTACCGATTACCTGAGTAACAACCATCGTCAAAGCTTCAGATTGAGTAGGATTTACTTTACCAGGCATAATCGAACTTCCTGGCTCATTTGCAGGAATAATAATTTCACCAATACCACTACGAGGGCCGCTAGCAAGCCATCTAACATCGTTCGCAATTTTCATTAAGTCTACAGCTAAGGCTTTTAAAGCACCATGTGCAGCAACAATTTCATCGTGGCTTGTTAATGCATGGAATTTATTTTCAGAGGAAACAAATTGTTTACCTGTTATTTTACTAATTTCGTCTGCCACCATGTCTCCGAATTTTGGATGAGCATTGATACCAGTACCAACTGCAGTACCACCGATGGCTAAGCTCTTTAAATACTCGGTATTATGTTTAATCATTTGTTCTGAGCGTTCTAGCATATAGTGCCAACCGCTAATTTCTTGTCCAAGTGTTAAAGGTGTTGCGTCTTGTAAGTGGGTACGACCAATTTTAATAATATCTTTGAAAGCTTCTGATTTTTCTTTTAATGTATTTTTCAAAAGTTGTAATCGAGGTAACAAATAGTCTTCTACCATTTCAACAGCAGCGATATGTAATGCTGTTGGGAATGTATCGTTCGAACTTTGACTCATGTTGACATCATCATTTGGATGAACTTTCTCCGATGATCCTTGTTCAATTAATAATTGATTTGCACGGTAAGCAATAACTTCATTCACGTTCATGTTAGATTGAGTACCGCTACCTGTTTGCCAAACAACTAGTGGAAATTGGTCATCCCATTTACCTTCTAGAATTTCATCTGCTGCAGAAATTATGGCATCTGCTTTTGCTGGTGGCAATTTATTTAATTTTTTATTGGCGATCGCTGCAGATTTTTTTAGTATTGCAAATGCTCGAATGACTTCTATTGGCATTTTTTCATCGCCAATTTGGAAGTTTTCTTTACTACGTTGTGTTTGGGCGCCCCAAATCTTATTTGCAGGTACACGGACTTCACCTAACGTATCTTTTTCTATACGATATTCCATTTTGTACAACTCCTTTGTATTAGTATATGTATTTCAAATAAAAAAATAGTATTGATTATAGAATTTTGGCTGCAACATAATAGTTGCAGCCTAGAAATGTCTATATATAGGGGGATATAGACATAATTTGGAGAAAATAAAATGGAAAATATTGTTCCCGAGATATATTTTGGGGGGGTCAGCTCGGAAATTTTCTATTTACGATAATGATAATCATTATCAATTAAATTGTCAACAGGAAATTCAAAAAAATTTGAAAAAATCACCATTCAGCTCTTTCTAATTCTTCTGCAATGATTTGCAAATCGTAAGACGTAATCACAAATAGCTCATATGGATTGCGTTCCATGTATTTCTCAACCAGTCGCTTTAAATATTTTGGAGATCCTTCATGTTCTTCATCATAGACAAGTAATAGGGCATCGGTATTTTGAATAATAAATTTATCTTTTTCAACAAATTGCCAAGGTGCTTCATATGGTTTTTTTGTTATACTTGTCACAAAATCTGCTTGACTAATAATGTAAGCGTATTGTTGTTGTCTTTGTTCATTCCAATTTTTCTCGATATCTAAAAAAGGTGTAATAACGGAATATTTCAATTGAGGAAATTCATTTTTTAGTTCAATGACAACTTCTGCAGTCCATATTTCAATACCGAGTTGTCCACTGACGACGACCCATTCTAATCCATCCTCAATCATACTTCTCAATTCATTCTCAATGGCTTTTTTTATGATTTGAATGCCAGGATGTTTTTCTTTAAATATACATAATTCATGGGGTCTGTATCCTGACACATAAAGCGATTGAATCATTCTAATCCCTCTCTTAATATAAGGAATAGTTTTGCTATATATTAATTGAATCATAATGTAATGAGAATAAAAAAATCAATAAATAAGGCTGTTTAGAAATTTTAACTTTCTAAACAGCCCATAAATGAATTGCATTTAGTGCATGTTAGTGAATATTATATATTCTCTTAATTTGCACTTTCTGCATTCTCAAGAACTTCTTTAATTCGTTCAAGTGCCCAATCAATTTGTTCTTTCGTAATGATTAATGGTGGGGCAAAGCGAATTACATATTCATGAGTTTCTTTACATAATAGACCTTTTTCCTTTAATTGTTCGCAATATTTGCGAGCAGGTTCATAAAGTTCAACCCCTATGAATAAACCTCTTCCTCGCACTTCCTTAATAATAGGTGATGAAATTTTTAAAAGTTCTTCTTTAAAGTATTGTCCTAGCTCAAGTGAACGTTCCACTAATTTTTCTTCTTCGATGACTTCAAGAGAAGCGATTGAAACAGCACAAGCTAGTGGGTTACCACCAAAAGTAGAACCATGAGAACCAGGATTTAATACCCCTAAAATATCATCGTTTGCCACCACAGCAGAAATTGGCATTACGCCCCCGCCGAGTGCTTTTCCAAGAATATAAACATCCGGCTCAATATTCTCCCACTCGCAAGCGAACATTTTTCCTGTACGGCCAAGTCCAGTTTGTATTTCGTCCGCAATAAACAATACATTATGTTCTTTACAAAGTTTTGCTGCTTCTTTTAAGAATCCTTCAGGAGGTACAATGATCCCTGCTTCTCCTTGAATCGGTTCAAAAATAAAAGCTGCCGTGTTTGGAGTGATAGCATTTTTTAGAGCTTCGATATCTCCATATGGAATTAATTTAATTCCTGGAATTAACGGTCCAAAACCGCGTTGATATTCTTTCTCAGATGAAAGAGAGACAGGAATCATAGTGCGGCCATGGAAGTTTCCGTTGCAACCGATGATTTCAGCTTTATTTTCTTCAACGCCTTTCACATCATAAGCCCAACGGCGAGCAACTTTAATCGCTGATTCCACAGCTTCTGCACCAGTATTCATTGGTAAAACCATGTTTTTTCCGGTGATATTACATACTTTTTCATACCATGGACCAAGTTGGTCGTTATGGAATGCACGAGAAGTTAAAGTAACTCGATCTGCTTGATCCTTTAATGCTTGAATAATTTTTGGATGACGGTGACCTTGGTTTAGAGCCGAATAAGCAGATAGCATATCCATATATTCTTTACCTTCTGGATCTTTTACCCATACTCCTTCTGCTTCACTAATCACAATTGGTAGTGGGTGGTAGTTATGAGCACCTAGCTTTTCTGTAATTTCTATAATTTCTTTTGTTGTTTTAACCATTGAAAAATCCCCCTTAATGTAATGAAGCATAAAAAAATTGTGTTTTTTAGCAAAATTGCTTATAAATTCATTATATATGATAGATGTGATTTTTTAATCGAAAGAATTTAAATTATCAATACTATTATAATAATTTGATCTTTTTATTAGGCATTAGGGTTCGATTGAAACTTTTTTCAAAAGACTTATGAAGGATAAAAATAAAGGGACTGTCCACTTTTCAGACGCCCCTTTTTTGATTAATGATAAGAGTTCAGTTGGTTTCTCCAAAACATTGCAATGATGATACTTAAAATTAATATGATTGTTGCAAAGTAGTATGGATAATTATAATTCATATCAAATAAGATACCACCAATGATAGGGCCAAAGATATTTCCGATGCTTGTAAACATGGAATTCATGCCGCCTACAAAACCTTGTTCATTTCCTGCAATTTTTGAAAGATAGGATGTAATTCCTGGACGAATTAAATCAAAGCCTACAAAGACAAACCAACAAGTTAACATGATTGTCCAGTAAGAATTTACAATTGTCATAACGAACACTAATAGGCCTGACATAATTAAACTAATTCGAACAACGTTAATTTCTCCGAACCGCTTTGTTAATGCATCAAATAATAAAATTTGCACAACTGCTCCAACAATACCACCGCCTGTAACGATTATGGCGATATCTTTTGGTGTAAATCCAAATTTATGATCAATAAATAGGCTAAATAATGACTCGAAGGAAGCTAAACTGAATGTCGATAGGAAAATAATAATAAATGAAATAAGATACATTGGAATAAAAATTCGTTTCCAACCAACTTTTTCATCTTTGAACACTTTCGGATGCTCTCTACGTTCAGGCTCCTTCAAAATAAAAATGGAGGCAATGGCTACTAATGCTCCCAAAACACTGGCAGCAAAGAATGGTACACGAATTCCAAATTCCGCTAAAAATCCGCCTATACCTGGCCCTACAATAAATCCAGTATTAATCGCGGCAGACATAAATCCAAGGGCTTTCGGACGTTCGCTTTCAGATGTGATATCCGCAATATATGCAGAAATCGCAGGCATGATGCATGCGCCACTAATTCCACCTAAAATTCTTGATAGGAAAAGAATCTCAAGGCTTTTAGCAATACCAAATAACAACTCTGAAAAACTAAATAAAAAAAGACCGATGATAATCATTATTTTCCGGCCGTATTGATCCGTCCATTTTCCTGTAATGGGAGAAGCGATTAGTTGAGCTAATGCAAAAGCAGCTACTATGTTTCCTACTACGGTGCCGCTTAAGGATAATTCATTCATTAATGAAGGCAAGACAGGGATAACTAGGCTAATACCAACAAAGGTAATAAAAATATTTCCAAGTAATAGAGCTAAGGCAACTTTTTGAGATTTTGATTGCATAAATATCCCCTTTGAATTTTTATCTATAAAATTGTTTTTAAATAGCAGTAGTGATATTGTAACGGTACATTTACAGAAATTGAAAGTGCAAAAAGGTCTATTCCTATTTAAACCTTTACGAAAGACTGAGTCAAGGAAACACAAATGTTTCAGAATACTTACATAAAATAGTAAAAGGGAAAAAGACATGACAAAAAAAGGATGGCTACTTGCCATCCATGAATGATAATGGGATTTGTGGAAGAAATGTGTGCTCACTCACCACTCGCCGTCGTATAAGGGGTGTACAATGGTTACTGGGAATGCAAATTCGGAGAGACGTTCCCAACTAAATAAATGGAGGTAACAATGATCAAACTATAAACTCCACCCTCATGCCAACCTAAGAAGTTAGGATACAATATGCGTCCAAACCATTCCTGTTGTGAAGGGATCTATTCACCATCGACTTAACTTTACAGATCCTTTTCAATGAAACAAATTCAGGCTCTTATTTTTACATCGTTATATAGGGAGTTCAAATTGATTTACTGCAGAGGGCTGTATTTGTTCATTTTCACAATATAGGAAATGGGTATCCTTGATTTATCCAATTCAAAGTTTGTTACATCAAATTGAAAAGGATAATTGTTGCCGTACATTTATATTCATAGGGTAATTTACTTCCCATTACAATAATTAAATTTCTCACCTCCTTTTGTTTTCATCATATTCATTTAATAGTTTATATGAAGGGACAATTAGCCAATCTTTTGATAATAATAAACAATTATAGCGAGAAAAATTAGAGATAAAAGTCTATTATTGAACTAAACTTTTTTCTTTACTTCACTCTTAAGAAAAACTACAACTATTTTCGGTTTCTCAAGTAGTAAAGAATTTTTATGGATTTAATAGTCCCTATTTAAATTATTATTCAGAGATAATGTGATGAGAAAATACTTTTTAATGAATTTGTATAAACGAAATACATATGTATTAATAAGGGAGAATTAATGATGAGAATTCATAAAGTCATTGTTCGTTATGTAAAAATGCCAATGAAAAATCCATTTACAACAAGCTTTGGCACGTTACATGATAAATCTTTTTTATTGTTGGAAGTTCACACAGATGAAGGAATTGTTGGATTTGGTGAATGCGTTGCTTTCGAAGCGCCGTGGTATAGTGAAGAAACCGTAAAAACTTGTTGGCATATGCTAAAAGATTTTCTGATTCCAATGATTTTACAAAAGAACATCCATCATCCAAATGATGTAAGTAAAATGTTTGCAGGCATACGGAAAAACAAAATGGCCATTGCATCGATTGAAGGGGCAATTTGGGATATTTACGCACAACAGTCTAATCAATCTTTAGCAAAAGTCCTTGGAGGAAATAAAGAAAAAATAGATGTAGGAGTGAGTCTCGGTATTCAATCGACAATCGAAAAGCAGATTGAAGTGGTCGGGAAGTACATTGCAGAAGGATATAAAAGAATTAAAGTCAAAATAAAGCCTGGATGGGATGTGGAAGTCATCAAAAAGCTGCGGGAAGCATTCCCAAATGTTCCGATGATGGCAGATGCGAATTCAGCATATACTTTAAGCGATATCGACTTATTAAAACAGTTGGATGAGTATAATTTGATGATGATTGAACAGCCGTTAGCTTATGACGATATTGTGGATCATGCGACACTTCAAAAGCATTTGAAGACACCTATATGTTTAGATGAAAGTATTATATCCCTTGAAGATGCACGAAAGGCAATTGAATTGGGGAGTTGTGGTGTTATAAATATCAAAATTGGACGAGTTGGAGGTTTGTCTGAAGCAATCAAAATTCATGATTATTGCCAATCAAAGGGCATACCGGTTTGGTGTGGTGGAATGCTCGAGGCAGGAATTGGCCGAGCATATAATATCGCTTTAACATCATTATCAAATTTTGTTTTACCTGGAGATACTGCAGGGTCAAGCCATTATTTTGAGGAAGATATCATAAATCCCGAAGTTGTTGTGAAAGATGGAACTATCCAAGTGCCGCAAACTGTTGGAATTGGGTACGAGCCTAATCGAAAGATTATTGATAAATATACAGTTTCCTCGAATGTTTACAATTGAATACGAGCATTCCAAACGATTATTGAGTTAGAGAAATGGGGGAAATGGTGAGAAATAGTTTAAAAATCGGGGGAGCATTTGTCGGTTTAATGATTGGGGGAGGCTTCGCATCTGGACAAGAGATATTCCAATTTTTTATCTCCTACGGTTGGTATGGACTGTTTGGGGTTTTCGTTGCTAGTGTACTATTTTCTTTTTTAGGAATGAATATAGCAACATTAGGATATTCTTTGAAAACAACATCCCATAAAGAAGTCGTGCTTTTTATTGCAGGTTCAACATTCGGCTCGATCATCGATTGTCTCATAACGGTGTTTTCTTTTTGTATTACGGTTGCTATGTTTGCAGGGGCAGCGAGTGCTTTTGAAGTGCTATTTGGAATAAATGGTTTTATTGGTAGTTTCTTTATGATGATATTCACAATTTTCACACTGATGCTCAATGTAGAAAAAATTATAAGTATACTTGCCCTAGCAATCCCCTATTTAATCATCGTGATTTTCATACTAGTGATTGCTTCAATTTTAACGATGGATGGTAGTTTCAATGAACATGTGGAAATGGCAAATCAATTATCAACAGGGCATTGGCTATTAGCAGCACTTTTATATGTTTCGTATAATTTAGCGGTAGGGTTGCCAATGCTTGCGGTAATGGGGAGTACTGTGAACAGTAGAAGAGAGGCAGGAATGGGTGGAATTATTGGTGGATTATTAATGGGCATGTTGATTCTATTAGTTTATGTGGCGCTAATGGCAAAAATGGATGTGATTTTTGGGAAGCCGATGCCTACATTAGTGATTGCCTTAAATATACATCCAATTATTGGTGTGCTGATGGCTATTACTTTAATTATAATGATTTATAGTACAGCAGTCGGTGTACTTTATTCTTTTGTCATTCGATTTGTATCACCAAAGTCCAAAACGTATAAATATTTTCTCATTGTTTCTGCCTTCATTGCATTTTTTGCAAGCTTTATCGGGTTTACTACCATTGTGAAAACTGTGTATTCCATTATGGGATATTTTGGGTTTATCGTAATCATTATCACTTGTTGGATATGGCTAAAAAGAAAAGGGAGCTTAACCTGAGGCAATTCTCAGGTTTTTTTATTTATGAAAGAACCAATCACTCATTATTCACATATATAATGGGGTAACGGTATTTTACTCGTTAGGAGGAACAACATGTATCCATATTGGCAACCACATCAGTTTGACATCTTGCCTAGCTTAATGCCCCCCTTTGACCAATCAAAAGGCCCCTCTGTAGTAGCTTATCAATTGAGTGACGTTACCGGTGATGGAGTGCTTGATGGAATTTTTCTGATAGCCTCAAAACTCGACGATAGTCCTTATTTAAGCAATATGAGTCTAGTTGTTCAAAATGGTTTCACCCATGAAATATCCGTATATCATTTAAGAGATGTAGCAGGATATAATCCAACGATTTGGACGGGAGATTTAACTGGTGATCAGGTAAATGATATTCTAGTAACTGTTCAATCCGGTGGAAGCGGAGCGATAGTCTTTGCTTATGTATTTTCGTTTTTACATGGCAAGTTAGGGAAAATTTTTGATTCTATTAAGTTTAATGAAGAACGGCAGTATGAAGTAAACTATAAAGACAATGCAGAAGTAATGGTAACGAGCAGGAATCCTAACATACGTTATCTATTAAATATTCGTTATAAAGGAAAAGAGTATTTACATGAAATATATGATTCCAATGGAAAGCTAAAGGAACCTATTCAAGGTTGGGTAGATCCTGCTAGTGGGATATATCCAATTGATCTAACGGGGGATGGGAAGTATTCATTATTAACAATGGAAAAAATCGCCGGGAGATATCATGCAGATGGTTTAGGATACGTTGAGAACGTTTTAAATTGGAATGGACGGGAATTTGAAGCGGTGAGTCAACATGTTGCAATTAATGGAGCAAGTTTCTAATATATTTTCTGCAAATAAGTTAAAATGGTTTTGAATATAGTCAACGATTAATAAGTCGCTTCTTCAATGAAGCGACTTAATTCGATTTCTTTTAAAAAAATAATAGCCTACTGTTGAAATAAATACTTGTAAAAATTGGCTATTATTAGACTTTAGGGATGCAATGTAATGCTTCCTCTGCGCTTGAGAAAGGTGGCCGGATTAATAGTAAACGTTCAATATAGTTTTTTACTTCTTCAGGTAATTGTAATTCTTCTTGCCAACTTCTCTCTTTACTTTCTGTAGGAGTATAGGATGAGTAAAGTAAAAAGAGTAGAAAATGACCGAGAAAATAAAGATCACTACAATGATTTGCAGCCTTTTTTGGATTTTTAACTTCCTCGATCTTTTGCTTCGGGTTTAAATAAGTAGCTAATCCAAAATCAATAATAGAGAGCTTTCCTTGATGGACTAATACGTTAGGGATTCTTAAGTCGCGGTGCACAATACCTTTATGATGAATTTGGACGACCATTTCTAGAAGTATTTTTAAAATATGAAGGGATTCAGGTAAAGAATAAACATTACCTTCTTCAAAGATTGTTTGTTCAAAAGTGCGGCCTTCCATATAATCCATTACGAAAAAAGGGATATTTTCAACTTCATTTTCAACAATGACGGAAGGGACAAAGGGAAAATTCAATTCTTTAAGAATTTGGATTTCCTTTTGAAATCTTTGACGTAATTTCTTAGAATGTCGATATTTCGTTATTAGACGTTTCAGGACATATTTTTTTCCGGTCCGCTTTTCTATGATTAAATATGCTATACCATAAGTACCAGTACCAAGTACCTCAGAAAAACAATAATTTGTCTTTTCATCTATATACCTTTTAAATATTCGATGGTACTTGTTTTCAAGAAAATATCGAATCATCGTTTAACTACTGAAGAAACTTCTTGAACTGAAGAAGCTACCGGAACGAAAAATACCACTGCTTTTATGTCCACGTTTGTAATAATGATGTCCGTAAAAGTTATGCCTTTTTGTGAATCTTCTATAGTTGGAAGAAGAATGACGTTTTCCCCCTATGATGGACTTGAAAAATTTATCGATCATGCTAAACTTCCTCCTTTTCAAAAAGCCTTTTTTGAATATGTACGAATTATCAATAAAGAAGTTTCATAAAAAACGATTCGACGACAGGAGTCAACATATTATTTATCACCCATTAGGTAGAATTAAAGAAAAACTTAAAAAATTTCGAAACCATTTTGATAGAATCTTCGTATCTATAAACAGGTCACATAAATTGGTAACAAAGTATAGGGGTTTCCAGTAAAGGGATATGTTACAATTATTGTAAATGTGGCTAACTATTATGTGTCGGAGGAGGAGAAAAATGAAGAAAACAAGATTCTTTTCTATTTTACTAGCAATTGTTTTATTGTTAGCGGTCCCGTTTGGGAGTGCAGGTGCAGCGGGCTTTACAGATGTAAGTGGTAAACATTGGGCTTCATACGAAATCAACCGCTTAGTAAGCAAAGGGGTTATTAAAGGGTATGAAGACAATTCGTTCAAGCCAAATCAAACTATAACACGTGCTCAAGCTGCAGTTATATTATCAAGAGTATTAAAACTTGATACAAGCAAAGATTCAAAGATTGTATATAAGGATGTTTCAAAAGATTATTATGCATATGACGCTATTGCTGCTGTAACAAACGCTGATATTATGAAAGGGTCTAATGGTGAATTCAGACCGAATGATGATGTTACTCGTGCACAGATGGCGATTATTTTAACAAATGCCTTCAAATTAAAAGGTAATGGAACAACATCTTTTAAAGATGTAGCGAAAGATTTCTATGCATATGAAGCAATTGATGCTCTGTATGCAAATGAAATTACAACGGGTAATGAACAAAATGCCTTCAATCCAAATCAACCTACGACACGTGCTCACTTTGCAGTATTCTTATCAAGAGTATTGGATAAACAATATGCAAATGATCCAATTGTACAAGAACTAAAAGAAATTTATCAAAAAGAATTTGAATTGAATTCTTATGAATTTGAAGGAACAATGAATTACGGTTTTGAATTCCCTACAATTGAGGGAGCAACTGAAGAAGCAACTGCAATCTTTGATATGTTTAAAGATATTCATGTCGATTTCAAAGGGGTTTATCAAAAAGACCCATTACAACTTGAAATGGATATGACATTTAAACTAAACGGACCGTTCCCAATTGGTGATATTAAACTGCCAGTTGTGATGACTGTTGATAAAATGTGGATTCAAATTCCTGAACTGCCATTTGCCCCAACTCCAGAAGAGTTTAAAGGTAAATTTATTGAAATGGATTTTGCTGAGCTTTCAGAAGTAACTGGACAACCTGCTCCTGTATTGGATATAGAATTACAGCAAAAATTTAATGAAGAATTGTTCGATCTCTTCTTTGATCACTTCGGTGGGGAGTATTATGAAGAAGTATCTAAAGATGCAATTCAAGTACCAGAAGGTATTGAAGTAGACAAAGTAATTAAATTTGAAATGACGAATGATGAATTAACGCCTTTCATTCAAAAACTATTTAATAAAATTTTACCTGAATTCGTTGCATTATTGGAAAACCCAGAATACGCCAAAGCACTTGGTGTTACTTCCGAAGATATCGAGATGTTAAAACAATCGCTGGAAGCTGCAGAATTAGATATTAAAGATTTTGTTGGTGAAATTAATAATTATGTGACATTAAATGAATTGAAAGAATATATTGCTGTACATCCAGAAAAATATATTGGCTATGATGTGTTAAATTTTGATATAGACTTTACAATGGAAGGCGAAACATTCGGATTAAAAATAAACTATAAAATGGGTAAATCGAATGTAAATGAAAAACCAAACTTTGTGATTGGTATACCAAATGCGACAAAGATTATTAAGTTTGAAGATTTAATTAACTTCGAAGGGGTCATTGAAGATTAATTTCTAATAATTTAGTACGAGTCTTTTAGTGTCCATTTTGCCGCACAGTGCATGTTAAGTGTCCTGTGCGGTTTTTATTCAGAATGAGAAGTGATGAAATAGAAACATTTAAGTTAATTCGAAACAGAAAAATAAAATAAATGTGAAAAGTAGCTAAGTAATACTTTAATAAAAATGATTTTTTTGTTATTATACCAATAAAACATATAAAACAACTTGGTATACTTTGGTTGTTAATATTCAACAAAAGGTGTTTTTAGGATACAAACACATCTTTTTCTCCTCTTTCAATGAAGATGAATATATGCCTATGTAGCGTTGAAATAGCTACATACATTGAAATTAGCTTGAAGAAAAGGGGGAAAAAGCGTGTATCCTTTTTTTAACGACAATGATAATAATAATCAATTTGATTTTGATGATGATGTAACGCGTAGAGGGTTTCAAGGCCAGCCATCAAGGTTCCCAGGTATGCCAGGAGGATTCCCAGGTGCACCAGGGGGAGGCCCAGGCGCACCGGGAGGATTCCCAGGTACACCAGGAGGATTTCCAGGTACACCAGGAGGATTTCCAGGTACACCAGGAGGATTTCCAGGTACACCAGGAGGATTTCCAGGCACACCAGGAGGATTCCCAGGCGCACCGGGAGGATTTCCAGGTACACCAGGAGGGTTCCCAGGTACACCGGGAGGATTCCCAGGTGCACCGGGAGGATTCCCAGGTACACCAGGAGGATTCCCGGGTGCACCAGGGGGATTCCCAGGTACACCAGGAAGACCATCTGGAGGACAAATGACTCCACCTGCAGCTCCGCCTCCAAGTTTCACACCTCAACTTAGCTCATTCCAAGGAACAGCTAAATTTGGTCGTCGCAGTGGAGGACGAGGAATTGGGAGATGTTTGTTCCGCAATACTTTTATTTGGTTAACGAATGGTAATAGCTTCTGGTTCTATCCGATGTTTGCTTTCGGTAACTCAATTATTGGTTTCCGTTGGAGAGGAAATCGAGGTTGGGTTTACGATGTATTAAATCGTCAACGTATTGCATTCTTCCAATGTTATTAATTTAATGATATACAATATTGAATTTCAATGGATATGCCTATGTTTGAAGTGAGCGGTTTTTCGCGTCACTTTAACATAGGCCGTTAACTCTAAAAAATAGTTCTATTCCGTTCATTATAAAAAGAATAAGTAGTTCTTTTTTTTATTTTAAAAGAATAATAATTAGAAAGAATGAAGGAGGGTAGCAAGATTGGAAAAAATACAGAAAACCCGTGAAAAGCTTTTGCAAAGTGTTCGTTCCTTGTCTAATGAACAATTAAATGCAGTACCTGAAGAAGGGAAATGGTCAATCGCTCAAGTGTTAGAGCATTTATATTTAATGGAAATGAATACGGTAGATGGAATATTGGAAACGCTATCAAAAGATGAATACAATCCAACTGAAGAAAAACCCCTTTGCCATATATTAGATCGTACGGTAAAACGAATAGCGCCAGATGATTTAACACCTTCAGAGAAATTTCAAACATTAGAAGAGCTTATACAAAAATTAGAAAAATCTAGAGAAGCATTGTTGCAAAGTATTGAAGGTGTTAGTGAAGAAGATTTAGAGCAAAAATCTTTTATTCATAGAAGGTACGGGCTATTATCAATACGACAGTGGGTATCATTAATTGGCTATCATGAAGAGCGTCATTTGCAACAGATTGAAGAAATAAAAGGGACGTTATTAAAGAAGGTTAATTAATGAAACACCTTCGATTATCGTAGGTATAATCGAAGGTGTTTTTAGATTTTAGGAAGAAGTAATATGCTTGTTGTCGAAACTGAAATGTTAACTTGAAAAAACTGTTTCTCCTCTACTGCTTCTGTTTCTTCCACTATTTCTCGTTTTATCCTCGTTTAAATTTGCACGATTACCACAACAATAAACTAGTAACATCTTATTAATGTGATTCTCAATTCTAGAGTAAATATCCCAAACATAGAATAATTTTTTTCTAAATGAATATATATACTATAAAGTTGTGTCCATTTTATTACGAAAAAGGAAATTTTTATAACAACATATAAAAGGGGGGAGGGCTTGAGTTGCCTATGGTGGAAATGGGATTTTCCATACTTATTTTGTTCATCCTTTCACAAGCTTTTATATATATGCAAACAAAACGTAGAGAAAAATCAAGAGAATATAAAGAAATTGCTCAACATTTCGTCCTGCCATATTTAAATGAAGTGTTATTATTTATCGAGTTAAAAACTGATCATCGCAAAGAAACAGGTGTACCGATGATTGAAATTAGTTCAGATGAAGTCGTAGGTAAAATACAGGAAAAGATTAGTTATGGAAATGCGAAGTTAATGAATGCGCTTTATCGTTACTTTAATTCGGCAGCGTATTTTGAAGGTCGAGGAGAGGCAAAAAATCTAGCGACTTATGAGGTGTTCTATCATTATTTAGATCACGCTTATAATTCGATTGAAAAAAGCGAATTCAAAGACGAGCAATTATTAAATAACATATTAAAATGCCAAAAAATTTATGGAATTGCTTTCGTTTTGACTTCCATTTTAGGCAATGATGAATCGTTAAAAATACTTTCGTATAAATGGCTTTGGAGTCATCACTTTTTAAATAAAATTCCACTGCATTTATTAGAAGATTTAATTCATAACTATAATAATTCAAAAACAGAAGAGCATAAGTTGTTAAAGTTTTTAAGCATTATAAAGCAAGATTTCCATGAGTCACCAGAGATCGATCGATTCCATGAATTAAAAAATTATTTGGAAGAAGCTTTCATAATTGTAGAAAAGCGATGGTTAAATTATAGTAGCTAGTATTAGCTACTTTTTTTATTCATATTTTACTTTTAGTTTCATATAAAAAATGATAACTTCTATTTTTGTGAAGTTATTTATATATAATTATAAAGGGTTTAAGCGAGTCATCACTAATTTATTTAGAAAGTAAGGTGAAACAATGAGAGCTTATATTTTAAAATTGACATTCGAAGGAATTAAACCAGAAGTTTGGCGAAAGGTGATTATACCGGTTGGAGCAACCTTTAATCGACTGCACGAAACGATACAGTACGTAACAAATTTTAAAAGCTATATGGAACCCTATCATCATTTTTGCTTCCCTTTGGAAGATGTTATGATCACAAATAATGAAGAATTAATTGAACAGAAAGAATTGAACGGAAAAAAGGTAAAGCAACCTAGCCGCATTAAAATTGATCAATATATCGAGAAGAACGGTAAAATTCTTTATCAATATGATTTCGGGGATAATTGGGAAATCACCATAACGTTAGAAGATACCGTAGATGATTATTATTTTGGCTATCCGACTTTGCTAGACGGCGGAGGTATGGCACCGCCAGAAGATGTTGGGGGACCAGTTGGATATATGAATTTTTTAGAAATTATTCATGACCCAACTCATCCACAATATACTTCAACTCGAGAATGGGCTGAATCGGTCGGATATAAACCGTTAAATATAGACCATATTAATTCTCTTTTAAAACATGTAAAATTCAAAAAGACAGAATGGGAACATATTCATCATGAAAATTATTTAATTATATCTGACAAATATAGGGGTTCTGAAGTTATCGATCCAGAAAAAGTAGCGAATAAAGAATTAATATATGACTATATTGTAAGTTGTACGAACTTATATGGAATTGTTCCAAATTATAAAGTAATACACATTTACAATTTGCAAAACAAGCCAAAAATTACGAGTAAAGAATTACAAGCAATTACAACGGATTCAAAATATAAAAAACTACTTGAAGAAGCTAATGTCGTTGTAAAATTAGATCGTTTTATTCATAAAACTCTTGAAGAGAACAATATTACGGAAAAATTGGAACAACTTGTGGTTGGGAAGCCATTTTACATTCCTGAAAAAGAAGAATTACTGCGTTATAAAGATGAGTTCTATTATGAAGAAACGAAGTATCATCGAGAACTTATTAAAATACTAGAAAGAGTTGAAGGGCTAGAAAGTAGATTGATTCAAGAGTTAGTGGATGATTTTGTATGGAAAATCAAGGTGATGAATTATAAATTTAATATCATCATGAGGGAATTTTTAAATCAATTTGTGTTTGAAAATGTCAATCAGGTTAACGAAATAACAAGGGTGATTTTTTCCATTGCAAATACTACAAGACTTTGGGACAATCGTGGGTATACTCCAAAGGAATTAACAGATCTTTCAAAACCAAAACAAACGAAAGTAGTAGTTGGTGATAAAATTGGCCGCAACGATCCATGCCATTGCGGAAGCGGGAAAAAATATAAAAAATGTTGTGGTAGGTAATTAAAAAAACCAAGGTGATCAGCCAAGATCTCTTAGAGATTTATTTCACCTTGGTTTTTATTTTATTTAATTTCAATGCTACCGCTAGATACTTCTAAATCGATATTGTATTGTCCAGTTCCATGAGTGCCTCGTAAACGATTTTTTTCTCTCACTTCATTATTTAAAGGAAAACGATTATGAATGTTTCCGCTTGAAATTTCGCCAGATAATGTAAAGTCACTATCATCTGGTAAATCGAGTGCAATATGGCCAGAACTTACTTCTGCATCTATATCACCTATTAAATCATCTACTTGAATGGAAATATTTCCGGATGAAACATCAATCTCCAATTGGCCTGTCACATGTTTAATATTCACATTCCCAGAATTAACATCCAATTCAGCTTTATTTGCTTGTAACGAATCGATGCGAATGTTTCCTGATCTTACATCCATTTTGAATTCATGGAGTTCCATGTCTTTTGATAATTCAAAGTTAATGTTTCCAGAACGAACATCAAATTCTAAATCACGATTATAGTTTTCAGGGATTGTAATAATAAGCTCTGTTCGATCCCCGAAATTGAAAAATTCATACCATCTGCGATCATATTCTATTTCAATCGTATCGTCTTTTTTAGAAAGGGATACTTTGCCTTTACCTTTTAATTTCGCTTCAACATAATCTTGATTTTTAGTAAGTATTGTTGCATTTGCTCCTGCAAGATCTAACTCGATTGTATCAATTTCATTTGTAACTTCCGCTCTATAATCTTTTGAAAAGAATGAAAAGTGACCAATACTAATTAAACTAAAAAGCAATAACATAACGACGATGGCTAAAAGTATTTTCTTCACAGAAAACCTCCTAAATATTTTTGTTTATATCAACATATTAGATAAAAAGGGGATGGCCAACAACAAACCGGGGGTTTATTTCTTTATAGGTCTCGAGGTGTAGAAGAAATAGAAGCATTGAGTAAGTATTAAAGGGGAAAAATGTAAAAAGTCGAATGGATAAAAAAAGGATATATACATAATGCAAAAAAAAACGCCTGTTAAAAGGCGGGATAATAGTGAAATTTATTGAACTATTTCATGTGATAGGAAATTGGCGATATTTGTAAAATAATTATCTTTAATCATGTTGTACGACAGGATGGGCGTCATCAATGACTCTGATAGGGCGCATCATATCGTGATCTTCATGTTCGAGCAAGTGACAATGCCAAATATAGTTCCCCGTATGTTCTTTCCAATGCATGATGACTCTTGTGACCATTCCGCTAGGAGCGCTCACCGTATCTTTCCAACCTCTTTCGTAGTCGAGAGGCGGTTCTGGATCACCTATAAACTCAAGAATTTCCCCGTTGGAATTTTGGTATAATTCAAGATCAAACGGTCTTCGATCAAGAATTTTGAATTGTACTAAATGAATATGCATAGGATGGGCAATTGGTGTGGCATTGATAAATTCCCAAATTTCAACACTATCTAAAGAAGGTTTTTCTGAGCATGGATCGTGATACATTTTATTATCTAGCATCATCATAATTCTACCGTATTGATCTTCTCCGACAGATAAAGGTAGCTTACGAATGACATGAGCGTGGTGTTCATGTAAATCCATTGATTCAGCAAGTTTAGTTGGAATCTCACTTGTATCTTTTCCTTTTAACGGGCGAGTTACACGAAACTCCATAATGTCCCTTTTGGGCTCATCTTCATCAAATAAAGTATTAATTAATTTGATTTTTTGCCCTTTGAACGAGGAGAAGTCAACGATTACATCTACTCGTTCCGCTGGCATAAGCTGTATAGAAGTAACTTTAACAGGTGCAGTTAAAAAACCGCCATCCGTACCAATGAGATAAAATGGTTCCCCATTTTCAAGTTGGATATTGTAAGTAGAGCTGTTCGCACCATTTAAAATGCGGAATCGATATTTTCTTGGTTCTACCTCTAAATACGGCCAAGCTTTTCCGTTAACAACCATCACATCTCCGTTGAAAAATGGAACAATGGTAGGAATAAAAGGTGCTGGAATTGGGAATGGTGCATCTTCCGGTGGACGATCTGGATAAAATAATGATCCATCTTCGTTAAATGACTTATCTTGGAGGAGAAGAGGATATTCATAATCTCCTTTTGGCAAATTTAATCGATCTTCTAATGCATCTCGGATGATATAAAAACCTGTCAGACCTGCATAAACATTTAATCTTGTCATCGCCATTGTGTGATCATGATACCAAAGGGTCGCTGCTGGCTGATGATTTGTGTATTCATGAACCTTTCGTTTAAATTTTGGTCCCGTATATTCATAGTTTTGTGTATACCAAGCTTCTGGATGACCATCGCTTTCCCAAAATACATTAGCACCGTGTACATGAACAACTGAACGAACTTCTGGTGAGTCACCTACACCGTGCAATGTGCGATCGATAGGTAAGAAATGCTTTTTTGGAAGTTTGTTTAAATATTTCACATAAATTTTTTTGTCTTTTCTTGCCTCAATTGTTGGCCCCGGATAAATTCCATCATATCCCCACACTTTTGTTAATGGAAAGTCTCGGTGAAATCGATGAAACGCTTCTTTCATCGTAATTTCAAAATATGAATTGGTTGGATAGTTAGGGTTGGGTTTCGGTTTCACTACAGGGGGTTTTTGTAAAGGAGTTACAAACTTTGGTATTGAAGCAGGATCTTTCGGGTTTACTTTCGTTTTAGGCAATTTTTCACTTCCTTTGTCATACTTTCATATCTATCCTATTCATCAGCATCATCTTATGTTTCTAATAGTGGGACAGATAGAACGTATGATGATAGACCATTAAAGTCAAATTTGAAGCTGATTGATGGTAACGATGTCTAACTATGATGTAAAAACACATGGAGAAATGTAAATTAGTGGGTTTGCCTAATTGGAAGATTGTTGGTGGAAAAATTTATGAGAGTTTTGCCTCTGTTAGTGAATATTAGGCTATTGGAGTCGCATTTGATTCTTTCGATACCTTATTCGCAACAGTAATTAACTCGAATAGAAGCATATGTTTAATTTATTCCTTAGTTCACAAGTTGGAAAATAGAATAAAAGACCCCTATCTAATGCGGAGTCCTTTATGTTAAAAAAGTTTTTATATTACCTTAAAGGGCACAATGAGAAGATTATCCAATCTATTTAATATTATGTTAAATGTTTAAGCTATCAATAAAGTTTTCAATTTCTTCTTGTGTTTTGCGGTCGCGGCTAACGAAACGTCCAATCTCTTTTCCATTGTTGTAAGCGATAAAACTTGGAATTCCAAAAACATCAAGTTCGCCGCACAAATCTAGAAAGTCGTCACGATCTACTAATACAAACGTATATTGAGCATATTTTTCTTCGATTGCCGGAAGGAATGGTTTAATGAATATGCAGTCTTTGCACCAATCTGCTGAAAACACAAAGATTACACGTTCGTCGTTTTTTAGTTCATGAAACTGTTCAATGGATTGTAGTGATTGCATTGTTTCTCCTCCAAGTGAATGTATTGTAAGTTAAAAGGTATCATACCATATTATTTAAACCAAAACAAACTAAACCACTATGTTTTATTTAATACATCTTCTATCATCAGAGCGATGCTTAAATTGGTTTTTGTAAAATTATCGTTTAAATCAACATCTAACAAAGATTCGAGTTTTCGAATTTTATAATTGACGGTATTTCGATGAAGGAAAAGTTTTTTGCTAATCCGATTTACACTTCCGTTTTCTTCTAAAAAAATTTTCAAAAATTGCACATAGTCCGATCCATTCATTTGGTCGTATACATATAGGGGGCCTAGCATTTCTTGATGAAAGGATTTGATGACAGGATCGTCGTATAATGCCAAAAGAATACGATATGCACCGATATCTTTATATTTAAAAAAAGAAGATTTTTGTTGCAATTGGGTTAAATGGATCACAGTGAGCGATTCGTTATAACTTTTTTTCACTTGTTGGATTGAGTGATATTTATTTCCCATACCAATGGTTAATTGTCTTGTCCCCAGTTCTTCGTATTCCTTTTTATAAATGTTTTGAAAGATGGATTCTATTGGAATTTTCTTAGCGTGTTCATCATAGGAAAAGATGACATATATCAATTGATTATTATGTTCCAAACAAAAGAAGTGTTTGAAATATTGTTGAAACTCATAATCAATCAATTTTCGGTATTGAAAATATTTATTATTTGGTTGATCCAATAAACAAGTAATCACGCAAAAAGATTCTTCTTTTGAAATACCACGTTGCTTCAATAATTCTTTTAATTCTTCGAGAGGGGAATCGATATCAAACAGTAATTGCTGCAAAATTCTTTTTTCATTGTTTTGTTGATAGTGCATATTTTGTTTTTTCGAAATAAACTCAAAAGTCATTTTTAATAAATCCGCGATTCGATATTTCCATTCAAACTGGAAAAGAGGTAATTGCTTTTCATTCGCAAATTGAATGATTGCATTGGGGACACGAGGAATGTAGGGTCCGATATTGATAATAAAACCTGCTATTTTTTTTGCATGTGAGGACTTAATTAATCTTTCCAGTTGCCTTTCATCATTATTCATTTGAATACCAGTCGTTACAATTAATTCATTTGGTCGACAAAATGGAACTAAGTCAGCCGATTCGATTACATTAATTCCAGAAAAACTTTTATGGATTCCAGCCTGTCCACCAATTAACTGCAGATGTTGGAAATTTGGATCAGATAATAGCTCCGAAATTTTTACCATAGAATCCCCCCAAAATAAATTGATACGCGTAAATCCCCTATTGGCTTATATGAAAAAAAATTATCAAATAGAACTGTGCAACTGCACAATAATTTTCGTCAGAATGACCATTAATTGAGGATTAAGTTTCTAATAAAATTATCGTAATAAGTCACAGTTTAGTTGGTATAAAGGGGGGGAGTTAATGTATAAGTGCAATGAGGCGAGGCTGAAAGAATCCATCATTCAGTTTAGTCAATTCGGTGCTACAAGTAACGGCGGTGTTACAAGGCTCGCCTTATCAAAAGAAGATCTTCAAGCAAGGGACTATTTCGTTCAATGTTGTGAACAACTAGGGATGGAAATAAAAACAGATGATATGGCCAATATTTATGCGACTTTGCCGGGAAAAAGGAATTTACCACCAATCGTGATGGGGTCGCATCTTGATTCCGTCGTGCGAGGCGGTCGGTTTGATGGAGTGCTTGGCGTATTAACTGCGCTAGAGGCGGTAAGAACAATCAAAGAAAATGGACTAGAATTAGAGATTCCGTTAACGATTGTGAATTTTACCAATGAAGAAGGTGCTCGTTTTGAACCGTCAATGATGAGTTCCGGGGTACTTTCTGGAAAATTCGATAAAGAACGCGTGTTAAAATCAACAGACGTAAGTGGCATCACGTTTGAACAAGCATTGAAAGAAAGCAATTATCAAGGAAGCGAAGAAAATCGGCTAAAAGAAGCCAGTGCTTTTATTGAATTGCACATTGAACAAGGTCCTGTACTAGAAGCGGAAAATGTTGAAATAGGTATTGTTGAAGGTGTAGTGGGAATGGTTTGCTATGAAATTCGCATTACAGGTGAATCAAACCATGCCGGCACAACACCGATGAAAATGCGTAAAGATCCTTTATTTTTAGCTAACAAATATATATCACTCCTCATAGAAAAACTAGGTCAAATCGATGAAGAATTAGTTTATACAATCGGTCGAATGAATGTCTCTCCAAATATTCACACAGTCATTCCTAACAAAGTTGTCTTCACGTTAGAGTCACGTCATAAAGATCCAGCAAAAATTAAACAAGTAGAAGAAGTAATCCATTCCTTACCAGAAGAAGAAGCAGGATGCAAAGTGGAAATTGAAAGGCTTTGGAATCGTGATACAGTCGTTTTTGACGAAACAATTTGCAATCAAATCGAAGAGGCTTGTAAAAGCTTTGGTTATTCATCAAAAAGGCTATATAGCGGTGCAGGCCACGATGCACAATTTATTGCAAGCTACATTCCTACAGCGATGATATTTGTGCCAAGCATCAATGGAAAAAGTCATTGCGAAGAAGAAGAAACCCCTTACGAAGATTGTGCAAAAGGTGCAGATGTATTGCTGGAAACAGTGCTGAATCTTCAAACAAAATTTTCACTAAAAGTGCAAGAAAAGCAAACTAATTAAAGGAGGAAAGGTGCTTATATGTCAAAAAAAATCATTAAAGGCGGCTGGATTGCAACTGCCTCAGATTTTTTCCAAGGTGACATTTTAATTGAAGGAGAGAAAATTGTTCAAATCGGTGGAAACATTGTTGATCCGGATGCTGAAATCATCGACGCAAGTGGAAAGTACGTGTTTCCAGGGGGAATCGATCCGCATACGCATCTAGATATGCCTTTCAATAATACTGTGACTGATGATGATTGGGAAACAGGGACAATTGCTGCAGCCTTTGGTGGAACAACAACAATAATCGACTTTGCATTAACTGCGGGGGAATCGAAGCTAGCAAATGCTGTGGAGAAATGGCACAAAAAGGCGGAAGGAAAAGCAGTTGTTGATTATGGGTTCCACTTAATGATTCATGACTTAAATGAAGAAACGGAAAAAGAATTGCCTATTTTATTAGAAAAAGAAGGAATTTCATCCATTAAGGTATTTATGGCTTATGCGAAAGAATTCCAAGCATCTGATCGAACATTGTTTAAAGCTTTCAAGATAGGAAAAGAAACTGGTGCTGTTGTGATGGTTCACTGTGAAAACGGTTCCGTAATCGATGAACTGGTGGAAGAAGCACGAAGAAAAGGCCATACAGCACCAATTTATCACGCTTTGACGAGACCGCCAGAAGTGGAAGGAGAAGCGACGAAGCGAGCAATTGAACTCGCTCATATTGCGGGAGCAAAGCTTTATGTTGTTCACGTGACATGTAAAGAAGCAGTTGAAGAAATTATTAGAGCCCGAGAAAAAGGATACGAAGTTTACGGAGAGACTTGTCCACCATATTTGGTGCTAGACCAAACAGCCCTAGAGAAACCAGGATTCGAAGGAGCAAAATATGTCTGGTCGCCTCCTTTAAGACCGAAATCTCATCAGGAGCCATTGTGGAACGCATTAAAGGCAAAACAATTACAAACGATTGGTTCGGACATGTGCTCATTTAACTACAACGGTAAGAAGCGTTTAGGGTTAAATGATTTCTCTAAAATTCCAAATGGCGGACCATTTATTGAAGACCGCTTCAGTGTATTATTCTCAGAAGGTGTTGCAAAAGGGCGCATTTCCATTACAGACTTTGTTGACATGATTGCAACGAGCGCGGCAAAAATCTTTAATTTATATCCGCAAAAAGGAACAATTGCGGTTGGCAGCGATGCAGATATTGTCATCTTTGACCCGACTGTAAAACGGACTATTTCCGCTGAAACACATCACATGAATGTCGATTATAATCCGTTCGAAGGAATGGAAGTGACTGGTGAACCGGTAAGTGTGTTGTTGCGCGGAGAGTTCATTATTAAAGACAAAGAATTCGTAGGTAAAATCGGAGGCGGTAAATATATTCATCGCAGCTTAGCTAAGGAACCAAAAAAAGAAACTCAAATCATCAATTGATAGTTTAGGAGGGGGATGTATGACAAGCCTTTTGGGGGGTCGCATTTCATCTAATTTGACTGAAAATTTTGAAGAAATTTATAAAGGAATGACACCAAGCGAAGCTATCGAAGAAGCGAATCGTTGTTTGTATTGTTATGATGCACCTTGTATTAAAGCTTGTCCAACGGCGATTCCAATTCCTAATTTTATTAAGAAAATTGCATCCGGTAATTTAAAAGGGTCAGCAAAATTGATACTTGAGGCAAATCCTATTGGAGCCAGCTGTGCAAGAGTTTGTCCAACTGAGGAGTTATGTGAAGGCGCTTGTGTTTTAGGTTCTGTTTCAAAACCGATACAAATAGGCAACTTGCAACGATATGCAACAGATTGGGCAAGAGAACAAGAAAAACCTTTATTTGAAGCAAAACCATCTAACGGCAAAACGGTAGCCATTATCGGAAGCGGTCCGGCAGGATTATCTGCAGCAAGAGATTTAGCTCGTTTAGGCTACGAAGTAACGATTTTCGAAGCGGAAAAGGAAGCAGGGGGGTTAAATTATTTCGGAATTGTTCCTTTCCGCTTACCGAAAGATGTTGTGGAATGGGAAGTACAACAAGTTGAGCAATTAGGTGTTGAAATAAAAACGAATACTCGTGTTGGTGTAGATGTTTCCGTTGATGAAATAAAAAACAATTATGATCGAGTTGTGTTGGCAATCGGAATGGGTGATGTTCCGAATTTAGGAATTGAAGGGGAAGAATTAGAAGGCGTTTATGATGCAATTCAATTTGTAAAAAATACAAAATTAGGATCTATTACAGAATCTTTCAGAGGGAAAAAAGTTGTTGTCATTGGGGCAGGGAATACAGCGATTGATGCTGCAACATGCGCAATTCGTTTAGGTGCAGAAAACGTTCAAATTTTATATAGAAGAACTAAAAATGAAATGACAGCTTATGAGTTTGAATATGATTTTGCAAAAATGGACGGCGTTGAATTTAGATGGTTAACAACGCCTGTGAAGATTATTGGAAAAGACAATAAAGTCGTAGGCATTGAGTGCATCAAAATGGAACTTGGCGAACCGGGTGAAGACGGTAGACAAAAGCCGGTACCAGTAGAAGGTTCTAATTTTGTATTAAATGTAGATGCAGTAATTAAAGCCATTGGGCAAACGCGTCACATCGATCTATTAGAAGCCTTTGGTGTGAAACATTCAGGCGGAGTTGTTCAAGTCAATGAGTGTTTAGAAACGTCTGAGAAGAATGTCTATGCATGTGGAGATGTTATCTTTGGGAAAGGTCAAGGAGAGGCAATGGTTGTAACGGCTACACAACAAGGGAAAGAAGTAGCAAAAGCTATACACGAATCGTTTGAATTACAAAAGGAAAAAGCCTAAATAGGGGGGATTGAAACATGGCGGATTTAAGCATAAATTTAGCGGGAATTAAATCACCCAATCCATTTTGGCTTGCTTCAGCACCACCGACAAACTCTGGCTATCAAGTTCAAAGAGCTTTTGAAGCAGGTTGGGGTGGAGCGGTATGGAAAACCCTTGGTGAGCCTATTTTAAATGTCTCTTCACGATTCTCTGCATTATCATATAACGGTCAAAGAGTGGCAGGATTTAATAATATTGAGCTCATTACAGATCGGCCTATCGAAGTGAATTTGAAAGAAATCTATGAAACGAAAAAGAAGTTTCCTAATCATGCTGTTATTGCATCCTTAATGATGGAACCAAAACGAGAGAAATGGCATGAGATTGTGAAACGGGTTGAAGATGTGGGCGTAGACGGGCTAGAATTGAATTTCGGATGTCCACACGGTATGGCAGAGAGAGGAATGGGAAGCGCCTCTGGGCAAGTTCCAGAGCTTGTTGAAAAACAAACTTATTGGGTTAAAGAAGTTGCAAAAACACCTGTTATTGTGAAGCTGACGCCAAACATTACAGATATTACAGCAACAGCAGAAGCTGCGACTAGAGGCGGTGCAGATGCAATTAGTATGATCAACACAATTAATAGTTTAATGGGTGTTGATTTAGATACATGGAACACGATACCTCATGTTGCAGGAAAAGGAACGCATGGAGGATATTGTGGTCCAGCTGTCAAACCAATAGCTCTCAATATGGTGGCAGAATGTGCAAGAAGCCCTTATATCAATGTTCCGATTTCTGGTATTGGAGGCATTTCCAATTGGCGTGATGCAGTGGAGTTTATGCTGATGGGAGCTACAGGTGTTCAAGTATGTACAGCGGCGATGCATCATGGATTTAGTATCGTAGAAGATATGATTGATGGTCTTAATAACTATCTCGATGAAAAAGGCATTTCCTCTGTGATGGATATTGTCGGAAAAGCAGTTCCGAAATATTCCAATTGGGGAGATTTAGATCTTAACTATAAAGTAGTTGCAAAAATCAACAACGATGTGTGCATTAACTGTAACAAGTGTTACATCGCTTGTGAAGACACTTCTCATCAATGTATTGAAAGATTGAATGATGAGAATGGTAATCCGATTTTAAAAGTACGAGAAGAAGATTGTGTAGGATGTAATTTATGTTCGATTGTTTGTCCGGTGGATGGCGCAATTGAAATGGTTGAAGTGAAAGACCGATTACCGAAGATGACTTGGAACGAGCGTCAAGCGGCAATTGCAAAATACTCTATGGCCAATGTATCTAGTGAATAATTCATGCTGAAAACAGGGAGAGGACATTTTGCATAAAAAGAGTAATTACTTAAAGTCTCCTGATTTGCTTCCGATAACGCATGCAAAGAGAAACATTAGTCCGTTCGGATTCGCTGTTATTTGGGTAGGTATGGCCATTGTACTTGCGGCATTTGCCATTGGAGCGGCAGGGATTGTAAATTTGCCGCTTCCAATGGTCATTCTCGCAACGATTATTGGTTCTGTTGCGATCGGAATTTTAATGACGATTATTGGGGATATTGGCGTTGAACATGGGCTTTCTTTCCCCGTTTATATGCGGGCTCCTTTTGGAACAATTGGTACTCATATCCCTTCAGCAGTTCGTGGGATTACCGCTTCATGTTGGTTTGGAATTAACACATACTTTGGTGCTTCGGCAATAAACGGGATTTTAAACATATTATTTGGATTTGATCAATGGTTTATTTGCTTTATCCTATTTGCAACATTCCAATTAATCAATGTGTCGTTAGGAATTAAATCCATTGAACGCTTTGCGGATTTTGCAGCACCAATCATCATACTCATTTCCATTTGGATGTATATTTCCTTAGCCGATAAAGCAAGCGTGCAAGGAAAAGATATTTGGACGTGGGTTGAATCACCTGCAACAGGTGTTGCTGCTTTTACTGCCTTCATGGTTATTGTAATGGCCAATATGGGATTCTGGGCAACGCTCGCAGCAGATATGCCCTCATTATCCAGATTCTTTAAAGCGCCAAAAAATGAGCGAAATTGGTTTAAGCGTAATAAAACGCAATTAGTAGGTTCAATCATTGTGATGCCGATTTTTAATACGTTGATGATTATGATTGGTGCAGTTTGTTATGCATCGGTTGGTACTGGCGATCCAATTGTGGCGTTACAAGAAGCAGCAAGTGGATTCATCTTAGTCATCTTGCTACTGATGATTATTCTCGCCCAATGGTCAACGAATACGTCAGCAAATGTTATTCCAGCAGCAACGATATTTTCAAATATTGGTGGACCAAAAGTGCCTTTCTGGGTTGGGGTAATTATTGCCGGCATCATCGGTATATTAGTCCAACCATGGAATCTGTTTGATATTCTTACTCATGTATTGCTCATCGTTGGCGGTATTTTAACTTCCATTGTTGGTGTATTGTTTGCAGATTACTATATCCTTCGTAAAAGAAGAGTGAATGTTAAGGATTTATATGAAGTAGATGGTCAATATCGTTATGCTAACGGAATTAACTGGGCAGGTATGCTTGCATGGATTATTGGGGGAATCATTGCCAATTTATTACCGACCTATTCTTCAATTGTAGGGTTGGTAGCAGGTGCGGTTATTTATTATATTCTTGCAAAATATTGGTGGTTTAAAAAATATCCTCAAGCTGAAATAGTAGATCCAGATGATTCCAAATATTTAGGAATTACAGCTGGTAGGGACTGGATGATTGATGGTAAAGAGCCGGATGTAGAAGTGATCTTTGGTGAGCTAGAGGAGGAGGCAACCGAGCAAGTCATCCCATCGAAAAACATAGAATGAGGTGATTTGATGTCTGAAGAATATAAGGAGTTTCTTAAAGAAAAAGAAATTATTGAAAAGTATTTAGAAAAGGGATTAAAAATAGAAAAAATTTACGAAAACTTAGATGGTACAGTTGTAAAATTTTCAAATAGTGATGAAGAAATAATACTTACAACTCCAAATGCTAGAAAATTAATAGTTACAAAGTTGATACATGCTTGATTCTTTCGTGCTTAACATGTGTTGTTAAGCACTTTTTTATTTGCATAAAACTCTCCTACATAAAGGAAATTGGTATGTAAAATAATGGACTTTATTGTCATAGGAAAATCACTCATGGTTTAAAAAATTCGGGATATTCTAATGAAGAAAGGAGGATTCGTTTTGGTTCGAAAAATATTTCTCCCCTTATGTTTGGCGATTGTATGCTTTTATATATTTCCGACTTACGTAAATGCAAAAGAAACGAAGGAAAATGTTTATCAGGAAAGAATGAATTTGTACAAAAGCTACGAAACGCCATTTGTCCCATGGTATCGTTTGGCGGCGGTCGATCAATATGAAAGAAATATCCAAGAAGTACGGAAGGATATTCCGAAGCGTGAGAGTATCATCGCGATTCAGTTTTCTCCTGAATTTTGGGTTGGAGAATTGAATCCAAATGAGGAAGATACTTCACCTTTTTCAATTGGATATTTTGGGGGGAAAGGTCTTGATGGAAACGGAGATGGCAAGGCAGATCGAAATCATGACCAAGATATTCTTTATACAATGGCAACGTATTTAAGCGAATTTGGCCCGTCAGAAGAGGATTTTAAAACTGCCTTATGGGAGTATTACAAAGATGAAAAAATTATCAATCAAATTATAACCATTCAAATACTTTATAAACATTTCAATTCTATTGAGTTAGACAAGCATATTTTTCCCCTCCCAGTTCGAGGCTATAATTACAGCTATAAAGGAACTTGGGGTGCTAGCAGGGGATGGGGCGGAAGACGTATACATGAAGGAACGGATATTTTTGCAGGCTATGGCACGCCTGTTCTGTCAACTTCTTATGGTGTTGTAGAAGTGATGGGATGGAATCAATTTGGCGGTTGGCGAGTTGGCATTCGGGATAATCATAATACGTATCATTATTACGCACATTTAGCATATTTCAATAAAGATTTGAAAGTTGGAGATATTGTAGAACCGGGAACAATTCTTGGCGCCGTAGGAAGTTCTGGATATGGTAAAGAAGGAACGAGCGGAAAATTCCCACCACATTTACATTACGGAATGTATAAATTTAATGGCCGTACAGAATGGGCATTTGACCCATATCCACATCTTTTGCAATGGGAAAAACAAACAAAGAAGGGACAAAAATAACAAGAGAGGCTGGGACATAACTAATAAAGTGAACGAGCTGCAAAAAGATCTTTTGTCCCAGCCTCTATTTATTTTATGGTAGAAGCCGCAAACATTTTTAGCTACAAGTATTTGAAGAATATCCAGTGTGCTAAAAAAGATTATGCTTTTCAATGAGACACTGGGAAGTAGAAAGTTATAAATAGTTAGAATAAAATACCAAAATTTATATTCATTTTAACTTATTGAAAATTTTATGAGTTCATGCAATAATGATTGTAATTTAATAAAGCATTATAAATCACTAGGGGTGCTAATTCATTTTAGCTGAGAGAGGCATTGCCTCAACCCTTTGAACCTGCACTAGGTAATGCTAGCGAAGGGAAGTGGTTGTTGGGACTCGTATTGTCTATTTTTATATCTTTTTGCATTTCGGGTTTTAAGCCACTTCATTTTTGAAGTGGCTTTTTTTAATGGTGAATTGAATGGGAGGGAGAAATGATGAAATTTACTGACCGACTCTTTGAAAAGTATTGGTCAACTTGGAGAAAAAACCATGAACATCCGTTTGTGAAAGAGTTAGGTGCAGGCACATTGGACCCTGACAAATTCCGTTTTTATATGATTCAAGACTATTTATACTTAATCGATTATTCCAAATTGTTTGCTTTAGGTGCGGTGAAAGCGCCAAATCTTGAAGTGATGACGGTGTTTGCCAACCTGCTTTATTACACAATGAATGGAGAAATGGCGTTGCACAGAAAATATGCGAGTCGTTTTGGCATAACGGAAAAAGAGCTGGAAGAGGCAAAACCGTCTCCGGTAACGCTTGCATATACGCACTATATGTTAGCTGTTGCACAAAATGGTTCTATCGCTGAACTTGCAGCTGCTCATTTAGCTTGTGCATGGAGCTACTGGGAAATTGGATGTGAACTTGCTGAAATCGAGGGTGCTAAAGAACACGGATTATATGGAGACTGGGTAAAAATGTACAGTTCCGAAGAGTTTGGCCAATCAGCGCAATGGAATCTCGATTTGCTTAATCAATTGGCAGAAGGAAAACCGGAATCTGAACTTTTACGACTAGAAGAAATCTTCTTAAATACAACACGATTTGAATACATGTTTTGGGACATGGCATACAACAGGCAAATGTGGCCGACTGATGAAAAAGTCAATGCATGAAAGGAAGTCAATGTATTGGAACTGCATGCCATAACTGATGGAAAAAAATCAATTAAAGAGCTGAAAGAGATTATTACATCCATTGCCGATGTTGTTGATTACATTCATATACGCGAGAAAAGTAAAGTGCCCGCAGAAATCGTTGCGCTAGTAGAAGAACTTATTTATGCAGGGGTGGGGAAAGAAAGGCTTGTCATTAATGACAGGCTTGATATAGCCCTACTTACGGGTATACGGAACGTACATCTTCCTGGAAATGGTCTTCCGGCAGTAAAAGTAAAAACGGCGTACCCATATATGAGAGTCGGGGTCAGCGTGCATTCCGTTGAGGAAGCAAAAATTGCCGAAGAAGCGGGGGTAGATTATTGTCTTTTCGGTCATGTATTTAAAACGGACAGCAAAAAAGGATTGGCAGGTAGAGGAACGAATGCCCTAGGTAAAATCGTTGAACAGGTGCGGATTCCCGTGGTAGCGATTGGTGGAATTACGCCAGACAATGCTGAACAAGTGCTGGAGAAAAAAGTGCATGGCATTGCGGTGATGTCTACCATTTTCTCATCGAGTCAACCAAAGGAAGCAGCAATCCATTTAAAAAATATTGTTCAAAAAGGGGGATGAAGTTGCATCTTTACATTAATGGCCGTAAAACAGAAGTGCAAAGTAGTATTCAAAGTGTTGAAGATTTGTTGAAGTTTTATAAATTACAAGATCGCATAGTCGTGGTTGAACAGAATGGCGAAATTGTATTGAAAGAACAGTACAGCAAGCAGCTAGTAAATGATGGCGACAAAATTGAAATTGTTCATTTTGTTGGAGGGGGATAAACATGTTAAAAATTGCAGATAAAGTTTTTCAATCAAGATTGTTGTTAGGTACAGGGAAATTTCCGAATTTTGAGATTCAAAAGGAAGCGGTAGAAGCATCTGGAGCAGAGATTTTAACTTTTGCGGTCAGAAGAATGAATATTTATGAACCATCCCAACCGAACTTTTTAGAAATGTTGGATCTTTCCAAATACACGCTTTTACCGAATACGGCAGGAGCCAAAACAGCGGAAGAAGCAGTGAGAATTGCGAAACTCGCAAAAGCTTCAGGGTTATGTGACATGGTGAAAGTCGAAGTCATTGGGGATGATAAAACTCTTCTCCCTGATCCTATTGAAACATTAAGAGCATCAGAAATGTTATTAGAAGAAGGATTTATTGTCCTTCCTTACACTTCTGATGATGTAGTGTTAGCGAAGAAGCTGGAGGAATTGGGAGTTCATGCTATCATGCCAGGAGCTTCTCCTATTGGTTCTGGACAGGGTATTATCAATCCATTAAATCTTTCATTAATCATTGAACAGGCAAATATTCCTGTCATTGTCGATGCAGGAATTGGTTCCCCAGCAGATTGTGCGATTGCAATGGAGTTAGGTGCAGATGGCATTTTATTAAATTCAGCGGTGTCAGGTGCAAAAGATCCAGTTAAAATGGCAAAAGCAATGAAACTCGCTATTGAAGCTGGAAGACTTGGATATGAAGCAGGAAGAATTCCGAAAAAGCGCTATGCTGTTGCCTCCAGTCCAACAGAAGGGATTCTTTCATAATGGAGCGATATTCGCGACAAATTTTGTTTTCTCCGATTGGTGAGGAGGGACAGAAAAAATTACTGAAAGGCCATGTACTCATTGTTGGTGCAGGGGCACTAGGTTGCGCGAATGCTGAGATGTTAGCTCGAGCTGGCATCGGTAAAATCACTATCATTGACCGGGATTACGTCGACTTGACGAATCTCGGTCGTCAACAACTTTATACGGAAGAAGATGCAAAAAATAAAATTCCGAAAGCTGTTGCTGCACAAAAACATCTACAAACAATCAATTCAACCATTCAAATTGAAGGGATTGTTGGGGATTTTTCAATTGAATTAGAAGAGATGGTAAAAGATGTGGACCTCATCATTGATGGAACAGATAATTTTGAAACGAGATTTTTCATCAATGATGTTGCCATGAAACACGGCATACCATGGATTCACGGTGCGGTTGTAAGAAGTTATGGTATGAGCGTTTCGATCGTGCCAAAACAAACACCGTGTTATAATTGTTTGCTTCAAGTGATTCCATCCGATGGTATGACTTGTGATACCGTTGGAGTCATTAGTCCAGCGGTGCAAATCGTTGCATCTTATCAAACAGCGGAAAGCCTGAAATACTTAGTGAGTGGAGAGGTGTCTAAACAACTGGTTTCCTTTGATGTTTGGAAAAGGGAGCATTCAATTATTGACGTTTCTTCTTTAAAAAGAGAGGATTGTCCTTCATGTGGGAATAATCCCACACATCCTTACTTAACATTAGAAACAGGTTTGAAAACAGCAGTGTTGTGTGGCAGAAATACGGTGCAAATCAGACCGCACCAAAAACAACAAATTTCATTGGATCATATCTCAAAAAGACTCCAACCGCTTGTTCAAAATTTAAAAGCGAATCCTTACTTAATTTCGTTCCAAGCAGAAGATGTTCAAATCGTTCTCTTTCAAGATGGCCGGGCATTAATTCATGGAACGAAAGAAGAAGAAAAGGCTAAAAGAATTTATCATCGCTATGTGGGAGCATAAAAGTGCTGAAAGTTGCTTGCCATTGGGAAAAACACGGACACCTGTTAACTATGAGCGAAGTAGAAGTAGAAGTGGTATCAAAATATATTATTATAGAGGAAAGCGGGGAAGGTTCTCCGCTTATTTTTTTCAATGGCTTTGTTAGATTAATCTGTTGATATTTGATAAAAACAAACAAACGTTCTATAATATAAGTAGGAACTTTTGTTTGGGGGTCTTACAATGACAATGACATTAAGAGAATTGATAGTTGAGATTAAAAAATTGAATTCGACAGAACAACATCGCTTGAAAGAATTCTTTATCAAATCCCTTATGTCATTTTCTGCAAGTGAACCTGTTTTTCAAGAAGTAACTGAACGGAAAAATAAAGATGGTTATACTTGCGTACATTGTAGTTCAAAACGAGTGGCTCGTTTTGGTAAATATACTGTAAAATTTGGGCAGAAAGAAGTTGAACGTCAGCGATACCGTTGTAAAGATTGTGGAAAAACATTCACCGATGTAACTGCAACACCATTGCATAGAACGCATAAACCTGAAAAATGGTTAGATTTTATTAAATGTATGTTAGAAGGTTATTCACTCCGTAAATCGGCAGAACTTATTGGTGATATTCATTACGTTACCTTGTTTTATTGGAGACATAAGGTGTTATCTGCATTAAAACAAATGGAATTTGAATCTTTTTCGGGGATTGTAGAGATGGATGAAACTTATTTTCTATACTCTGAAAAAGGTAAAAGAAACATTGAAGGGCGTAAACCTCGAAAACGTGGAGGTTCTTCGAAATTTCGAGGGATTAGTCACGAACAAGTTTGTGTTCTAATTGCAAGAGACCGTCAAAAATCTACCTATTCAGGAGTTCTTGGCAGAGGTCGTATTGTCAAAAGCCAATTAGATAAAGCAATTGGTTCAAAATTATCATCGAATAACACCCTATGTACAGATGCTTGGAGAACATTCTCTGCGTATGCCAAAACGAAGGGATTAGAACACTATCGCTTCAAGTCAGACGGGAAAGAACGAGTAAAAGGTCTATATCATATTCAAAACGTAAATAACTATCACAGCCGATTAAAAGGATGGATACAAAGATTTAATGGTGTGGCTACAAAATACCTCGACCATTATTTGAGTTGGTTTCAATTCTTAGATATAGTGAAGCATCGTTGTGACGATGTATCAATAAGCAAAATGATTATAGATAGCTGTTTATTACCAATCAATGAAACATATAAGCCATTAAGAACGTATCAATTATTATGAACCTTTGTATATACAAACACTGCCGAGATAAAGTAGTTCTCAAATGAAAAGAGAAGTTATGCTTATCAAATTTAGTGTTCAAAATATTTGAATCGAAAGGAAGTGTTTAATATCAACAAAGTAAAAACAATAGTTATTTGTTTATCCATTGTACTAATTATTTTACTCGGTATTATCTTTTTTGAATTTATTGTTTTGAGATTACTTGGATTACAATATAATTCAATTGGTTCTTTAGTGTTCTTCTTTGTTTTATATTTATTACTTGAAATACCTCTCTCATTAATATCAAATGCGATACCGAAAGCACTAAAATCTGTTGGTATAATTCAATCAAGTAAAGGGTTGTTATCATTTTTATTGGATACAGGATTGACATTTGCCTTAATTAATTTACTTGATACCTTTATGGCGAACATTAAGATAGAATGGCAAGGTGCTGTTATATTTTCAATAATTACTGGATTAATTAGTTGGAAATTAAGAGAGACGGATGAAGAACCACCAACGATTGATAGTGAAGAATTCAAAGAAATAGAAAAAAGATTTGATTTCAAAAAATAGGAGGAAACACTAAAGAATGGTGTTCCCTCTTTATTTTCCTATTTATCAACATTAAAATCTAACAGAGCCTTTTCAATAAATTAAAAAGCCCTCCTGATCGAAGAGCTCTTTTACAAACATTGTTAAGGTAATGTTTGTAGTACAAGCTGCCTTGCCGTAATATTATAGAAAGTTTTAAAACCACGACTCCACCAAGTGGGTGTTCGCAGAAGATTTCCTGTATATCGTCATTCACCGTAGTGTGACGCTCGCCATTCCACCTTCGATCTAAAACTCCCTTTTTCAGTTCAAAGGTTAAAACTTAATATTCAACGTACAACGCAGCTTTAATGTAATAGTAATTGAATATGTAGCCTCGTGCAAGTAAGTATCTTTTAATAAAAAAGTCAAATATTTAATATAAAAAAGTAACGGATATTAGAGATAGAATTAGATGCAAAATAAAAGCCTCACTATAGCAGAATCCTTACTCTTGAGGCTTTATTTTGTTCAATATTTCATTTGTTAAATCGGCGATATTAATTTGCGTATCTTCTTTCATGACATCCTTTAAAATTTCATTTCGGAAATAATTGACACTTACTTTTAAAGGCATTTGAAGAAGATTTGTTAATGCTTGTTGATACATAATAATAAATTCTTTATCCGTATTACCTCGCTTCAGTTCAGCGAATGATTCATAAAATTGATCAAGCTTATCCGCAAATTCAAGAAGGCGGCCTTCTAACGTACCATCTTTTCCCTCTTTCATTCGCTCGAAGAAAACTTCTTGGAATTCAGGTGGAATCTCTTCTTTAATGAATTTTTCCATCATTTTTTCTTCCACGTGAGCAAGCATTTGTTTTAACTCTTCGCTTGCATGTTTTACCGGTGTTTTAATGTCACCAATAAACACTTCTGCAAAGTCATGATTGATTGTTTTTTCGTAAAGGGATTTCCAATTGACTTTTGCCCCGTTCATTTCTTCAAGCGTTCCGAAAAACAATGCGTATTGAGCTACTTTCCAAGAATGGGCAGCAACATTATGTTCTTCAAATTTAAAGCGCCCTGGAGCTCGAAAAATACGTTCTAGATCATTTAAACTAGTAAAAAATTTATGGATACCGATTGTAAACACTCCTAACAACCATGATTATGAAAATCCTGTGTGTTAATCATACATCAAAGTTTATCCAATGAGAGGCGATTATTAAACATTTAACATAAAAGTAAAATAGTTTAATAAAATGCTAAAATGATTTGTCATTGAATTTATAAATTAAGTATTTGAAATACATGTTATAGTAGAAGTAGGTATTATAGATCGGATGTGAAAGAAATGATGCATACTATTTTTTTATTCATTCATATTTTAAGTGCAGTCGTTTCAATAGGTCCGTTAGTTACATTGATTCCTTTAACAAAGAAAATGGAAGCTGCGGATGAGATAGAAATGATAGGATTTGTACAGTCTTTTCGACTAGCTATTACCGTTGTCAAGCATGCCGGTCATGTTCTTGTACTTTCTGGTGCGATCCTTATTATTGTTAGCGGATGGAAATGGACTGATTCGTGGATTGTTTTAACGGTTGCCATTATGTTAATATCCATTGTTTTCCTAGCAAGTGCTTTCAAGCCCACATTAAAAACCTTTGGGACGAGTCGTTATAAGAAAGAAGAATTTATCAAGAAATTACGAAAAGCAACATGGAAATATATCATATTATTGCTGATTATGTTGTGGTTGATGGTTGATAAACCAATGCTATGGTGAATCTTATGTTGTTAGAAAGGTTGTAATATTATTCATATGATAAATGGTTCGAAATGCTACTTTTTGTTTTTTTAAAGATTCCAAGGAGTTTGTAAATAAAATACGAAGGGCCTGTCCAAAGTGCAAACTTTTTGGTCATGCTTAAATACTTATGATAAATAATTTATTTGCTCCTAAAGTGGTCACATCAAACACGCCTCTTCGCCGCAATTTATTTGAGATGAAAGGGTCATCGTTAATAGAAAATTGGCGCCTTAAATGACTTATCAGGCGCCAACTTTTCCATTATATTGACACGTCAATAACATTTCCTTTATACGGATGGTTTATTTGATGCTGTGCTTGATTTGATTTTTCCAACATCTCAATGACACCGGATGATCCTAAATTTAAGGATTTGTCTAGAATGCTTAATTGTAGAGTATGTTGGAGTGAGGCTAGCTGACTAGACATAATTGAATTGATATCCACGGAAATCCCTCCTTTCCATTAATATCGGAAAGTTTTTCGCCATTCCCATCTTTTTTGAATATTTATCCACTCCTTTGTCGAAACTTTTTTCGAGGGAGGGATGAGCATGAAAAACATCTTATTAAACAGTTTACCACTTAGCATATTACTTTTAGGCGGATGCAGTTTTTTTGGAGCTGCGAATGAAGAGAATAACGAAACAATCCCCACGAATGCAAGAAAAGCTTTAGCTGCAACAGCAACCATGATTGATACAGAGGGTAATGAAATGGGGGTTGTTGAATTGACCGAATCATCAGAAGGTGTGAGAATCCATGTAAAATTGGAAAATGTACCGGAAGGAGAGCATGGTTTCCACATTCATGAAGTAGGAAAGTGTGAAAAACCGACTTTTGAATCTGCAGGAGCGCATTTCAATCCTAAAGGAAAAGAACATGGTTTTGACAATCCGAAGGGCTTCCATGCAGGAGATTTACCGAACATATCACCAGATGAAAATGGCTCTGTTGATATAGAATTTATTGCAAAAAATATTACCTTAGAAAAAGGAAAGGAAAATTCCTTATTTGATGAAGACGGAAGCTCTGTTATTTTACATGAAGCTCCTGACGATTATAAAACGGATCCATCCGGAAATTCTGGTTCGCGAATTGCTTGTGGTGTAGTAGAGTCAAATTAACCAAAAAATCAGGATGTTTGCTCATTTTTAAGCGACATCCTAAATTTTTTTATTATTATATTTATTTTGTTAAATATAATAAATCAGATATTAGAAAATTTGAAAAAAGCTTTGTAATATAACACTTTTGTAATGTAAAACCCTATTTTTTGATATAAAAAATTCTATTATAATAAAATTATTATCTACTTAATGCGCTATTATTCTATAAAAATATTTGACATAAGTAATTTGCAATAGTTACAATTATACTGTGTTAAAACACCTATTATGCACTACAAAGAGGAGGGAATTGATTTGAAAAACAAAAAGTTTCTATTTCTAACAGTAATTAGCATCATGTTACTCATGTTGCTAGCTGCATGTGGTGGCAAAGAAGACACTTCTAACACAAATGAAGGTTCATCTGAAGGGGATAACAAAGAAACAACATCTGATATTAAATTCTTAAGCATGGTAACTGGTGGTACACAAGGTACTTACTATGCTTTAGGTGGTACATTTGCTGAATTAATCACAAGTGAAACTGGAATCAAAACAACTGCTGAAGTTTCACAAGCATCTGCTGCGAACGTAAATGCTTTAAAAGCAGGCGATGCTGAAATCGCTTTCGTACAAACAGACATTGCATATTACGCAAAAAATGGTGAATTAATGTTTGAAGGCGAGCCAATGGAAGATTTAGTGGCAATCGGTGCTCTTTATCCTGAAACAGTTCACCTAGTAACAACTGCTAAATCAGGTATTAAATCTTTTGAAGATTTAAAAGGTAAAAAAGTTTCTGTCGGTGCTCCAGGTTCTGGTACTTACGCAAACGCAGAACAATTATTAGAAGTTCATGGTTTAACAATGAGTGACATCCAAGCACAAAACTTAGACTTTGGTGAATCAACAGATGGCTTACAATCAGGACAAATTGATGCGGCATTCATTACTGCTGGATATCCAACAGCTGCAGTGGAAGCGTTAGGTGCGCAAGCTGAAGTAGTAATTGTTCCAGTTGATCCTGAAAAAGCAAAAGCATTAATTGAAAAATATCCATACTATACAGAAGATGTAATTCCAGCAGGAACATATGGTTTAGCTGAAGATGTTCCTACTGTATCTGTACTTGCAATGCTTGCTGTGAAGAAAGATTTACCAGAAGATGTAGCGTACGGAATCGCAAAAGCAATCTATGGCAATACTGATAAAATTGGACATGCTAAAGGTGCATTCATTAAGAAAGAAACTGCTTTAAATGGTATTGGAATTGAAGTGCACCCAGGTGCTCAAAAATACTTTGACGAATAATCACTGATTTTTGCAAAGTGAAGGGCTTGAAGGCTAATGCTTCTTCAGGCCCTTTATATATGGAGCGATAACATGAAAAAATTTGCAATTCTTCTAATCGCCATTTTAGCAGTACTTTCCTTCCTTCCTTTTTTTTCTGTTATAGCCTTCACGGAAACAAAAACGAATGAACCGCAAATGTATTATATAGATGTAGGTAGTGATACATTATTTCAAATTCGTTTTACCCATTCCATTCACCTTACGGATGTACTAGAAACATATGAAATAATAGACAATAAAATCAAAATGATATCAATGGAATATGAAGATGTAGCAATTGGTATGCCAGCTTATGCAGAAGAAGGGCAAACATTAATATATGAAGATGGGAAGTATAAGCTTTATTCAAATACTATTTTAGAAAACTTTGTTCTTTATGTCGGTGATGTCAATAGGGATTTATGGTTTTATTACGAGGATAAAGAATATGATTTAAAAAAAGCCCTTCAACGGGGAGGTTCCTATATCGTTGAGGTGAAAAAAATCTCTCTTTATGACAAGATGAAAGGAGTGCGAATAGCGCATGGCAACTGACAAACAACTAGAAGTTCTAACAGAAGAACAGCAGCAAGAGTTATTGGAAAAGTATGACACCGAATCCAACGTTCGGCGCTTAGGTGGAATAATGAAATGGATTGTGTTTGGTCTACTTCTTGCCTTTTCATTATTCCAATTATATACGGCTATATTTGGTCAATTTACAGCCTACATACAACGTAGTATTCACTTAGGATTCGGTTTAACCATTATATTCCTTTTATTCCCTTCACGCAAAAAGGGAGCCAAAACAAAAGTTCCTTTTTATGACTATCTGTTGGCGATTATTGCGGCTATTACAGGTATTTATTGGACGCTTAACTATCAAAGACTTGTAACAAGCTTAGGAAAAATTGACCAAATGGATTTTATCGTTGGTACGATAGTTATTCTATTAGTGCTAGAGGCTGCGAGAAGAGCGGTTGGTTTACCGATTACAATTATAGCCTCACTATTCTTGGTATATGCGTTTTTTGGTCCTTACATGCCAGACTTTTTAGCCCATCGTGGCCAATCTCTTGAACAAATCGTCAACTTAATGTATTTCTCAACAGACGGAATTTTAGGTACTCCTATTAGTGTATCTGCCACTTATATATTTGCCTTTCTATTATTTGGATCTTTTTTAGTAAAAACAGGAGTTGGAACTTATTTTAACGATTTAGCGATTGCCATTGCAGGGAAATTAGTTGGAGGACCTGCAAAGGTAGCAATTTTCTCCTCTGCATTACAAGGAACAATTTCAGGTAGTTCCGTTGCCAACGTAGTGACATCAGGTTCATATACAATACCAATGATGAAAAAGCTAGGATATAAAAAAGAATTTGCGGGTGCAGTAGAGGCAGCTGCCTCAACGGGTGGACAATTAATGCCGCCGATTATGGGGGCAGCAGCATTCTTAATGGTTGAATTTATTGGACGCGGTGTTACGTATTGGGATATTGCGAAGGCAGCCATTATTCCAGCCATATTATACTTCTCAGGAATTTGGATTATGACTCACTTTGAAGCAAAAAAATTAGGGCTTCGTGGTCTGTCGGAAGAAGAAATTCCTAATCGAAAAGAGATATTCAAAAAATTGTATTTATTACTTCCGATAGTACTTATTATCGTATTAATGATGTCTGGTGTTCCAGTAATTCATGCAGCGTTATACGGTATTCTATCTTGTATTATTATTGGTTTTATCAACAAAGAAGTGAAATTTGGTGTGAAAGATATTATTGAAGCGCTTGTTGATGGAGCGAGAACGGCATTAGCCGTAGTTGCAGCAACTGCTTGTGCGGGTATTATTGTAGGAGTCGTTGTAAAAACGGGTCTTGGCTTAGGCTTAGCAAACAGCTTAGTGAAACTAGCTGGCGGTAGCATTTTATTAACATTGTTCTTTGTTATGATTGCTTCATTAATTTTAGGTATGGGTGCACCTACAACAGCGAACTATGTTATTACTTCAACAATTGCGGCACCAGCGATAGTAGCACTACTCGCACCAGATGTTCCTCAGGCAGCAGTTCCACTTGTTGTGATGTTATCTGCACACTTCTTCGTATTCTACTTTGGTATTATTGCGGATATTACGCCGCCTGTTGCACTCGCAGCATTTGCGGCATCGGGTATATCGGGTGGAGATCCAATTAGAACGGGTGTGAATTCTGCAAAACTAGCAATTGCAGCGTTTATTATTCCGTATATGATTGTTTTCTCTCCAGCGTTATTAATGATTGATGTAACGCTATTACAAGTTGTTTGGGTTGTAATAACAGCATTTTTAGGTATGATTGCAATTGGTGCAGGTGTAATTGGATTCTGGTATAGAAAAATTAATTGGCTTGAACGAATCATTGTGATTTTTGCAGGTCTTGCCATGATCTATCCAGAATCAATGTCAGATATTATTGGATTAGTTGTATTCGGTATCATGTTTGCGATTCAACTATTCACAAAGAATAAAGGAAATAACACTAAATTAGATGCATCAATCAACTAATGATTTTAATCCGTCTCGATTGGAGGCGGATATTTTTTTGCAAAAATGTATTTCTAGCTACTCTATTAATAGATAATGATAGATTGAACTGAATTCGTAGGATATATGGAATACATGGAATAATTTTCGCACAAAAACTCTAATGATTATTTTATGATGGAAGTAATTGTTTTTGTGTAGGCAAAAGCAATTAATAAATATTACTACATTATGTATAATAGAGTAAGCAATAAAATAGAGGTGCGAAAATATGGGTCAAGTGAAAACATATGAAGAAGTCGTCTTTAGTTGGTTTGAGCTTTTTCATAACTGTCCAGAAGTCAGTTGGAAAGAGTATCAAACTACTAATAAAATCGCATCAATTTTGGATGAATTAAAGGTACCATATAAACGGTTTAACGATATGACTGGACTTGTTGCTGAAATTGGTCAAGGGGATGAAGTAATCGCAGTGAGAGCTGATATCGACGCCCTTTGGCAAGAAGTAGATGGTGTCATGAAAGCCAATCATTCTTGTGGACATGATGCGAATATATCAATGGTATTAGGTGCATTGCTAAGAATTAAAGACCTTCCTTTAAAGAAGCGGGTGCGGTTTATTTTCCAACCAGCTGAAGAAGTAGGCGGTGGAGCGATTGAAATGGTAAAGCGTGGAATAATCGATGATGTATCCTATCTATTTGGTATCCATTTAAGACCAATCGATGAGCTGCCTTTTGGTAAAGTATCTCCTGCGATTCACCATGGTGCCGCACTATTTTTACAAGGTGAGATTAGAGGTGTGGATGCACACGGAGCAAGGCCATATCAAGGGAAAAATGCTATCGATATCATTGTAGCGATTCAACAAATGTTGAAAAATATTTATTTAAACCCTTTTGAAGTGCATAGTGTGAAGTTAACGAAAGTGGTGGCTGATGGTGGAAGCGTTAATATCATTCCAGGGAACGCTACCTTCTCTATCGATATTCGAGCTCAAAAAAATAGAGTGTTAGATGCATTGCAATTACATGTAGAAAACGGACTTCGAAATATTAGCAAAATGTTTGATACAGAAATTGTTTGGGATTGGTATGATAAAACGCCTGGTGCTGAAGTATCCGAAGAAGCGAAGAAAATTGCGGAAAAAGCGATTATGGATACTGTTGGAGAGGGCTTCTTAGCAGAGCCGGTGCACACGCCAGGTAGTGACGATTTTCATTTTTACACTGTGTCGAAACCGGAGTTGAAAGCGACAATGATTGGTATCGGTGCAGATTTACAGCCAGGCCTTCATCATCCGCACATGACTTTCAATAAAGATGCGTTAATTATCGGAGCAAAAGTGTTGGCTAAAACTTTGTTTAATGCAACACAATATAAATAAATGTTGTTAGAAGGAAGTTGACTTTGATGAATATTAAGAGCATAGAAATTTTTGCAGTGGAATTCCCACTGATAAAACCCTTTATTGTTAGTTACGGTACGTATCCAACGATGCCATCGATTATCGTAAAACTTACAACGGATGAGGGATTCGTTGGATGGGGAGAAAGTGTACCGGATGAACACGTAACAGGTGAGACGTTTGAATCCACGTTTCATGTGTTAAAACATTCGTTAGCACCTGCGATGATTAATGAAACGCCTTTTCATTTTGAAAAAATTCATGACAAAATGAATCGCATATTAAAAGGCGCACCGAGTGCAAAGGCGGCAATCGATATTGCATGTTTTGACGTTGTGGGAAGAAAACTTGGAGTACCTATCTATCAACTCATTGGAGGAAGATTTCATAAAAAATTTCCAATTACTCACGTATTAAGTATTGATGAGCCTAATAAAATGGCAGATGAGGCAGAAGAGAAAGTAAAAGAAGGCTATCGATCTTTTAAGATGAAAGTTGGCAGAGATGTAGAAAGTGATGTAGAAAGAATTAAAGCTGTAAGACAACGGGTTGGAGAACAAATTGCCATTCGCATTGATGTAAACCAAGGATGGGTGAATAGCGCAAATACTTTAAAAGCATTGCGATATTTGGAATCCATGGGCATCGATTGGATTGAACAGCCAGTGGTTGCAGATGATATTGAGGCAATGGTTGAAATTAAATCAAAATCCAACATACCTCTTATGATTGATGAAGGCCTTTGCAATGTTCGTGATATGAGGGAAATTATTGCAAAAAAAGCTGCAGATAAAGTGAACATTAAGCTAATGAAATGCGGAGGAATTTATCCTGCGGTGAAACTAGCGACAATGGCGGAAATGGCCGGAATTGAATGTCAAATTGGTTCGATGGTGGAGTCATCCATTGGATCGGCTGCTGGTTTTCATGTAGCCTTTTCGAAAAAAATTATTACGAGTGTGGAATTAACGGGGCCACTTAAATTTAAAACGGATATTGGGGATTTAAAGGAAAGTTATAAAATTCCATTTATTGAGTTGAATGAAAAAGCAGGTTTAGGTGTAAAAATTGATGAAGAGGTTTTATCTCAATTAACAACAGATTCTTGCATTATTGAATAAAGGTGGAAGACATGTCTGAAGTGTTAGAACAAGGTGTTTTAGGGGATATTCCCTATTATGTCAGAAGATTAACGGTAGAGGATTTACAACGGATTTTAGATCTCCAACAAGAAGTTGTTAAAGCACTGCCAAATCAAGAAACGTTAGAGCCTCTTTCTGCGGAGGAATTTTTATTTATTCTAAAGGGCAATGGATTGATGATTGGAATTTTTAATCATGATCGTCTCATTGCTTTTCGTGCGCTCTTAATCCCAATTGTAGATGATCAGAGTCTGGGAAGAGATATTGGATTGACGGATGAAGCAGATTTGAAAAGAATATTATATCAAGAAATTTCAAATGTGCATCCTGATTTCCGTGGATATGGATTACAAAAAAAGATGGCAACGATTATCATGAACCAAATTGATACATCGAAATTCGATTATGTGCTAGCGACAGTCATGCCTTATAATATCCCAAGCATAAAAGATAAATTTCATCAAGGAATGCATATTGCTGCATTGAAGGAAAAGTACGGCCGGAAATTGCGATACATTTTCGTGAAATATTTGCACAAACACTTGCAATTGAGAGATGAATCGGTGTTTATTTCAATGGGAGATATTGAAGGTCAACAGAACCTATTACATAATGGATATGTTGGAGTTGCATACAAAAAACAAGACGATGATTGGTTTATTGAATATAAGAAAGTTTCAAACGAGGGCTTGGAATAGACCAAGCCTTTTTAATTTTCATCATTTCTAGTATAAGGGTGAAAAGGATATCCAAACTAAGTGAAAAAAGGAAGATGGATATGGAATTTCACGAGTTTGGGAATCTCCGAAACCCGAAGTTACTATTAATCCACGGAATGGCCGTTACTTGGGAAAGTTTTCATCCACTCATTGATGAATTATCAAAGCATTATTATTTAATTATTCCTTCTCTGGATGGACATAATGGAGATTCGTCATCTCATTTTGAATGTATTGATCAAGAAACAGAACAAATTGAAAATTATATATTAAGTCGATATACGGATTATGTACATGGGGCATACGGTTTTTCGATGGGTGGAACCATTTTATTAAAGTTGTTAGCGAATCAAAAAATACAAATATCAAAAGTAATTTTAGATGCAGCCTACTATCTTCCTTTAGGGATTTATTCGAAAACGGCAGCGATGATTTTATCAAAAATCCTTTTAGACTTACGAAATAATCAATTACATCCTAAAATGCGCTCGTTATTAAGTTATTACGATGTGGATGTTGAAAGCTTAAAGAAGGCTTTATATCCTCAAATTTCTCTCAAAAGTATTGAAAATTGCTTTCTAGAGTTATTCAAATTTTCATTACAACAATCCCTTCGGAACTCAACAGAAATGTATTATTGGTACGGCAGTAATGAAATCATCCCTGCAAAATCCATTAAATACTTAAAACAAGTTATACCTAACATAAAAGAAAAGGTTTTGAAGGATTTAGGTCATGGGGAATTTATTACAAAGTATTCAACTGAAGCGGTGAAAGAGATGAGAACAATATATGGGTGAGTATTTGTAAAAAAGAAAAAACAACAAAGTGTTGAAACTTGTTGTTTTTTCTTTGGAATTAATTTTTTGTAATTAATGGATATTTTTTTTCTTGAAATTGCCGCCACGAACTTCTGCAATATCATTGAAAGTAATAAATGCATTTGGGTCTTTCTGTCTGACAATGGTTCTTAATTTACTTTCTTCCATTCGGTTGATGACGCAATAAATAATTTCAACTGGCTCGTTGGCATATCCACCAATCCCATTTAAATATGTAACACTACGACCTAATCGGTTGATAATCGCTTCTCCGATTTCTCGGGAATTTTTGCTTATAATAGTAACGGACTTCGCATCTTCAATCCCGTTTTCAATGATGCTAATAACTTTTGAAGCGATATAATAGGCGATTGCTGAAGAAAGGGCTCCTTCAACGCCAAATACAAAACCGACGAAAATGAAAATAAAGATATTGATAACTAAAATGATTTCACCAGTTGAAAAAGGTACTTTTCTACTAATTAATACAGCAAGCATATCCGTACCGTCTAAGGCGCCGCCGTTACGTAATGCTAGACCCATACCAATCCCGAGTAATATACCACCTGAGATTGTGACTAATAAAGAATCCTGATTAATAATAGTTGGGATATGATGCATAATCGAAGTAGCAAATGATAATGTACCGATACCAATAACGGAATTAATCGCAAATGTTTTTCCGATTAATTTATAACCTAAATAAATAAATGGGATGTTTAAAATTGCTAAGAAAAGACCTAACGGAAGTGGGGTAAGCGTCGAGAGAATAATGGATATTCCGGTAATTCCACCATCAGATACGCTGTTTGGAATTAATACAGCTTCAAGACCATAGGCAGCAATAAATGCACCGATGATAATAAAGGTAATACTTACAATTCTATTCAATAAGGTAGGTTCATGACTTTCTTCATGCATATGTATAGGTTCCAATCCTTTCTCCTAAGAGTGCTTTTTAATTTTATCAAAATTTTGAAAGTCTTGCATCTACTAGCTCTAATAAATTTTTGATTAATTGAGAAGAAAATGTTATAAAAAAGAAAAAGATTTCCTATTTACTCTATCAAAGTAACTACCTTTGATAAGCAGGAAATCTCTTAACATTATTTTATTGGACAATAAGTGCAAGCGTTTAATCCAGGAATATCCTTTGTAAAGCAGCAACTTTTTCGCACTGGCGAATTGACGAGTTCCATCGGATTTTTTCCTTTTGTATATTCATAAAACCAAGATTTATTTGAAAAACGTTGCCATACTTTTGTATCCTCAAGTATTTCGATATCTTCAAAAGCTCGGTCTGCCAGCAGAGGATTTTGTAGCAATACATTATAATTCCACAACATATACCCGAAGATGTTCCCCCAAAGAGTAAGAGGAGAGATGGTTGTTGTTTGGCGAAGTTGTACAATAATTTGATGGGCTTGATACAGGATTTTTGAAATGACATATTCCCTTTCATTTTCTTCTACATAGCGGAAGTCTGTAGGAGTAATGTATGTTCCGAGCGTATCCATACCATATTCATGTACATGGAAGTAACGAACATCTTCTAATTTTCCGTCCCAAATTTCATCATAAGCAGTGAGAAAATAAAATTGGGTAGCAACGAATAATCCATAGCGACAGCTGAAATGGGATATAGCTGCAGCCTCTGTACTTGCTTGAGTAATTTCCATCATGAGCTTCAGAAAATCCTTTAGAAAAAATTCTTTATGTATATTTTCCAATGTAAATAAAGGGTTTTTCGGCTCTTCTGTAACAATACTATAGGAATTTAGGAAAGTAAGTTGTTCATATGTTAAAACGGGCATCGTATCACCTCTATGTTATTTCACTGTGTTTAACATAACATGTTTTTGCTGATTTTGTTTTGGGTGATGATATTAGAAGGGAAAGCCAAACATCATTGTAGAAGTTTGGCTTTTTCTGATAGGTCTGATTTTTTTCCGATAATCGCTGTGTGATAGCTATGAAGTAGCATGCCTACGATAATAATCGCAAGACCGAAAAGTGCAATTGGATCTGGTAGAGGAACTCCAAGTATTATCATTTCTCCGATAATGACAAATACGACTTCCATCGATTGAGTGGCTTCAACTGCAGCAAGTTTTCCTTGATGATTTCGCACACGGTCTGTGGCAATAAAGAACAACGTCGTCGCGATTACACCGGAACTAACAGCGACAATTAAGGATTGTATGACTTGGTTCATGGAAGGGAGCCCCACTGTACAAATCGCAATAACAGCTAAAATAAACCAAGCTGGCAGCGATGCAATGGTCATACCAAGCACTCGTTCAAACGCATCGATTCGACTGCCGCATAACTCCATCATTTTTCGATTACCAAGCGGATAACTAAAGGCAGCGATGACTACCGGAATCATTCCAAGCAGTAAGTGATTGAAAGTTACCTCTTTTCCTTGTGGTATTTGAATAAGCATAATACCGACTAGAATAATGCATGAAATGAATAAGGAAGTGAGCGGTATTTTTTGACGTATGATTTTGTTATCTACGACGGTTACAAATAACGGTGCAAGAATTACACCGGCAACAATCGTAAACTGCCACGTTCCCGACACAAGCCAACCAGGTCCATAAGCTGCTGCAAAGGTGAGTGGTGCGTAAAAAAGAACAAAGCCCACGAAACTCCAGAGCAACCATTTTGAAGTATTTTCTCTCATTTCTCTACGTAAATTTTCAAAACCAGTTCGGTAAGAAACAATGGCAATAAGGAAGGGAAGCATAAAGAAAAATCTTAGTGAAGAACTCCACAGCCAACTTCCTCCACTTAACTCCATGGACCGATTTAAAATAAAAGTAACCGCAAAAAATAAGGCTGCAAATATGCCAAGAGTGATTTCTTTCATTATTAATACCTACTTTCTGAGAGAAAACATCGAAAAATTCTATACTACAAATATATTAACAGAATATTCAAACATGATTTATTTCGTTTCTGCCTCAAAGAGTTTGACGATTTCGATGATAACTCTTGCAGCGAGTTCCATCGTTTCGGCAGATACAAATTCGTATTTACCGTGCATGTATTCTCCGCCAGCAAAAATATTTGGAGTAGGCAGACCCATATAGGACAACTGAGAGCCGTCAGTTCCTCCACGGATCGGTTCGACGATTGGTTGAATATTTAAATTTTCCATTGCTCGTTTTGCAATGTCTACGATTTCTTTTACAGGCTCGATTTTTTCTTTCATGTTGTAATACTGGTCTTCTAATTCGACAGTGATGGCATTGTCACCGTATTCTTCTTTTATTCGCTGTTCAACCATTCGGAAGTATTCTTTTTTCGCTTCAAATTTGTTGCGGTCGTGGTCGCGAATAATATAAGAAAGAGTTGCTTCCTCAATAGTTCCATTAAAATTCATCAAGTGAATAAATCCTTCATAGCCTTCTGTTTTTTCAGGAACTGCTTCTTGAGGCATGAAATTATGGAATTTTATCGCCATCGTGATAGCATTCACCATTTTTCCTTTTGCAGTACCAGGATGTACGCTGATTCCGCGAGTTGTTACTTTTGCAGCCGCCGCATTAAAGCTTTCGTACTGTAATTCTCCTAGTGGACCGCCATCCATCGTGTAAGCAAAATCCGCACCGAAAGCTTTGACATCAAATTTATGTGGCCCACGACCGATTTCTTCATCAGGAGTAAAGGCAACTCGAATTTTTCCGTGTTTAATTTCAGGGTGATTTACTAAATATTCCATTGCCGTCATAATCTCTGCTATTCCAGCTTTATCATCTGCTCCGAGTAACGTCGTGCCATCTGTTGTAATCAATGTTTGTCCAACATAATTCTTTAAATTTGGGAATTGGTTAGGGGATAGAGTGCATTCATCGTTTAATTGAATATCTCCGCCGTCATAATTGTCAATTCGTTTCGGTTGGACATTTGTTCCAGAAAAATCTGGTGATGTATCAACATGAGCTAAAAAACCAATAGTTGGTACAGGCTTGTCTGTATTGGATGGTAATGTGGCAAATAAGTAGCCATTCTCGTCCAATGTGATGTCTGTAAGTCCAATTTCGGCTAGTTCATCTTTTAGTACATTTAATAAGTCCCATTGTTTTTTCGTAGAAGGGGTTGTAGAGCTTTCCGGATCAGATTGTGTGTCGATTTTAGCGTATCGAATCAATCGTTCAATAACCTTTTCTTTCATGACGCTGCCTCCTTATTAATACTGCCACTATTGTATCATTTTTCCTTTTTTATGATGAGAAAAATGCTGTGTCAAAAATTACTTGTGTCAAAAATTACTATTGAAATTATTGAAACTATTTATAGCTACCCACCGTAGAATAGAAGAAGGATGGTGAATAGGATGACACAATTACTCATCACGACTCTAATATTTTCTATTATTACAACGATTCTTATCGTTCCAATTACTAGAAGATTGCCGAAAGAAGCTACATTATCATTTAAACAATTCTTGCAATCATTATTATTTGTATTCATCGGTAGTTGGATTATTTATTTTCTATTCGTATATTTGACGAAAATTGATGTGCATTGGACAATTTTCATTTATGCATTACCTGTTATATTGTTAATGGGTATATTGGCATCTGGTGGAGCAGAACGAAATATCAAAGGGATTCTGTTTTTAGCTAGTTTAATTGGATTAATATATATGCTTACAGCACCCATTTTTAATGCGGATGAAAAGTATGAGTCTGCAAAAATGGAGCAAAAAGTCGAAATTGAACCTTTTGATGAAACAAAAACACCTGCCAGCGTACCGCCGCATTTTGCGGAAAATAAAATGAAAAAAGCATTCGGACAGGTGCCTAATACAAGTTACTATGAGCTTGGGAACTTGCAAATTCAAAAAGTAAACGGTGAATTTGTTTATATTGCTCCCGTTGAGTTTTCAGGATTTTTCAAATGGTTAAATGGGGATACAACGCCCGGCTATTTTAAAATGAGTGCAACGGATTCCAATGATAATCCAGTATTTGTTGCGAAAGAAATGGTCTATGTACCGTCTGCCTTTTTCAATAAAAATTTAGAGCGCCATATACGTTTACAATATCCAACACTTATTTTCTACGGTGAGCCTCAGCTTGAGGTGGATGATGATGGTACACCTTATTATATCCGTTCCTATGGTGAATTCATTTCTGCCCGAAATGGATTTGATGTAAAAGGGATCGTCATGGTTGATGCTTATTCAGGAGAGACGAAAAAAATTCCTTTAGAAGAAGTGCCGAAATTTATTGATGGTGCTGTATCGCCTGAAGCAGTGAGCCTTCAAAATAGTTATTTCGGAAAATATGTGCATGGATTTTGGAATAGTCTCTTTGGAAAAAAAGATGTGAAATTGCCTTCTGATGAAGGAACAGAAGCGAATGTGAGTCCAGTCTTTAATCAAGATGGAGAAATGTATTATTTTACTGATTTTACAAGTCCGAAAGAAGGCGTTGATTCGATGCTCGGTTATTCATTGACTCACGCGCGAACAGGTGAAGCGGTGTATTATACTGGGAATTTAGAAGAATCATACATGGATTCCCAAGGGGCATTAGCCATTATAGAGAAGAAGTTTATTGAAAAAGAGTGGCAAGGAGTAATGCCTATTCTTTATAACTTCTACGGTGAAGCAAGTTGGCTTGCTCCTGTGCTTGATTCAAACGGCTTCTTGCAAAATTACTTTATTGTATCTGCAGCGAATCCGGAAATTTCCGTTTATGGATCCACACCAAATGAAGCGCTAAGACAATATAAAACGGCTTTAACAAGAGGAGCAAGTTCGGTGGAAGGATCGAGTAATGCAGAACAAAAAACGATTAAAGGGAATGTCCTTCGCGTCTATAAAGAGCGAGTAGGGGATTACACAATTGTGTCCTTCTTACTGCATAATGGTCAAAACTTTGTTGTCAGTTCTCAAAATGAACCGCTTTCCATTTACTTAAAAGAAGGGGACGAAGTGGTCATTCGGTATTTTGAAACTGGAGAAATGTTTTTACCGGTGAAAGAGTTGAAAATTGAAGGTGTAGTCAATATTGGCCAATAATAAAAATCCCGAGGCATTTGCTTCGGGAAATTTTATTGTTCAAGTTTTTCGTTTTTAGTTGATTTTTTTGAACGCTCCTTTATAAATTTGAGCATTTGTTGTTTTCTTAATTGTATTTGTTCTTCTTTAAATGGGTTCACTGTTGAAAAGAGCTTTCTTTGTTCTTCGAGCTGAAGGCGTTCTGATTTAAAACGATTTTTTGGTTCATGCTCAAAAATGTAGTCTAAATGAAAAAATTGCAGAAGCGCCACTTCTGGATTTTCTAAATTATATACGAATTTGATATTCCAGACGCTTGTGTAGGAAATATATTGATTTACATATTCCGTTGCATAGCGATATTTTTGTTTTTGGATTCTTCGTTCGATATTACGATGAATATTCCCTAAGCATAAGTTAATTTCTGCTAATGTACGATAGTAACTTTTTACATGTTTGATATGCTGTTGTTCAAGGGATAAAGTGACTTGTTTATCGTGTTTCATGAGCATCTTTCCTTTGAAATTACCTTAATCCTTTATGGAAAGAGTTTTTTTAAATTTGGATTGAAATGATTCAATGGGTTATTTCCAAGTAAATCCTTTAGAAGCTAAAAATTCTTTAATATGAGGGCGTCGCTGTTCGATTAAGAAATCCGCCATTTGTTTCGTCCAGTTAGCCAATTTTTGATTCGAACTTCTAGAAGCATAATATTTTTCCATGATTGCATCGTATTCATCCAACAGTTCATCATATTTTTCAACGTTATATTCATTTTCATGTAACACTGCTTCTACTGGTAATCTCGGTTTCGTCTCATTAACTTTCGTTGGTTTACCAATCGTCATCGCAAAGAGTGGGAAGACGTAATCAGGCAAGTTAAATAATTCGCTGATTTCTTTCGGATTGTTTCGTGCTCCTCCGATATAACAAATTCCATAACCTTCTGCTTCTGCGGCAATGACGAAGTTTTGAGCAAAAATTGATACATCTGCCACACCAACTAATACATTTTCCGCTGTATCCACAGTGATATCAACACCATGTTTTTTTCCAGCCGCTTCTAAACGTTTAAAATCTACGCAAAATAGAAAAGCGGCACCCGCTGTTTGGAATTGAAATTCATTGTTTGATAGTTTCGCAAGTTTTTGCTTCTTTTCTTCATCTGTTACCCAAATTACGCTGTAAGCCTGTACAAAATGAGAAGAAGCAGCCATTTGAGCAGTTTGAATTAAGTCAATAACCGTTTCTCTTGGAATTTCTTCTCCTGTATATTTACGTACAGAAGTATGGCTGCGTAATAAATCTTTTACACTCATGTTTTACACCCCTTATGTATTCATCAATAATAGTGTGAATTTCACCCTTTAAGGCTATATTAGTACACTTTCTTCTAGATGACAAAAATTTGAATTATAGAAGCCCCAATCGATTTACAGTACGTTGTTTAAAAAGAGCACTAGAAGATAAGCTCCATTCATTAAGGTTATTTGCAATTTTAAAGAAAAAGCACCTGTGTAAGCCGACGTGTTTTGTAGGGCACTTAATGATACTATGAAATAGATTGATTATTCATTCCTTTATTTTACCAGTTAGTATATGGTTAAAATTTTTCAGTAATTGAACAATTATTGAACTTGTATCAAAACATAAAATGTATTCATTATTGAAAAATGAATATCCTATATTGAAATAACGCTCCTATAAAAGCGAGGTCATATACATGAAAAGACTCGTTTTCATCGTACTTCTCGTGTTATTGTTGGAAGCTTTCCATTTCAAACCAATTGTTGCAGAAGAAGAAATTGTTCAAGCGGATTTAGTAATTGAAAATGTTGAAGTATTTACTGTCGACAAAGTAAATGAGAAAGCAGAAGCCATTGCGGTGAAAAATGGAAAGTTTGTTTATGTAGGAGATCGGGAGGGCGTACAAGCCTATAAAGGTCCAAAGACGAAAGTAATGCGTTTAGATAATCAGCTGTTATTGCCAGGATTTATTGACGGTCATAATTATGCATATTTAAAAGCCGAAAAACTGTATTTATTGGACTTAACCCCATACTCAAATTTTGAACAATATAAAAGAGCGATTTTGACGTATCGTGCACAAAATCCGCAATTAAGGCAGCTTCGTGCTGTTGGATGGAATCAAAATGTGACGGAAGAAGCTAGTCAAAAGAGTGGACAAACTCCAAGAGAATTAATTGATCAACTTGTTTCAGATATCCCGTTTGTAGCTTTTTCAAATCATCGAGACGAGCTTTGGGTTAACTCAAAAGCAATCGAAATTTCAGGATTAGATGTAGAAACAGAAAAACAGGAACAAGGACAAATTGACCTTTTAGAAAAAGGCGAGTTGGGGGTAGTTCAAGGACAGTTCATTAAAGTAGTTATCCAATCTTTGCCTCAATCGGATTTTACAGTAGAACAATATAAGATAGCATTGTTGGAATTTCAAAAAGAAGCGGCAACATATGGAATTACGTCAGTATTTATTCCGTTCCGATACCATTCGGAAAATTTATTAAAAGCTATTGATGAACTTGATCAACAAGGTAAGCTGACGCTTTTCTATGAGTTAGGGTTATACGTAGATCCTTTTAAAGGATTAGAACAAATTGATTCGTTAAAGGAATGGAGAGAAAAGTATCAGGGAGAGAATTATAGTTACCAAACGGTGAAATTGTATGGTGCAGAAGTTTTATCAAAAGATGGTTTTGCATGGGAGAAGGACAAGTTTTATCAACTGTTGGAATTGTTAGATCGGGAAGGATTTCGAATACATGTGCAAGCAGATGGGGAATTGGAGGAAATTGTTAAGGGTTTTGAATATGTTCGAGAGCTTAATGGAAAACAGAACTTCAAGCACACTATTTCCAAGATCCCTTTTATGACGAGGGAAAATTTAACCCAATTTCGAAAGTTTCGCCTGATTCCATCTGTTCAGCCATCCCTCTTTTATTACACAATGGGAGTTAAAGAAGAGGTGGAAGAATTAAAAGATTTGCATCGAATGAAAAGCTATTTTGAGCGGGGATTACCAGTTTCATCTTCGAGTGATTATCCTTTTGGCGAGTTGAATCCACTATACGGAATTGAAACGGGAATGACTAGACTTCATGCGAAAGAAGAAAAAAATCTTAAACCGTTATGGCCAAAAGAAAGTGCTACGTTGAAACAAATGCTTCGTAGTTACACCATCTATCCGGCAAGACAAATAGGAAAAGAAGAAAGGATTGGGAAGATTCGTGTGGGGAAACAAGCAGACTTTATCATATTAGATAAAAATATCTTTAAAATACCTCCTAGTGAGATCAGTGAAGCGAAAGTCGTGTTAACTTATTTTAAGGGGAAAGAAATATATCGTGATGATTCTCAAATCGAAGAATGAAATAAAAAGAACCTCCCGTAGTTGTTAGGTGTATTACCTTTACGGGAGATTTTTTTATGCGGTTTCATCTTTCTCTCTTTTAAAAGCAGCATTGATGGTTGGTTCTGTACCGAGTTTAATGCGTTTAATATTTTCCAAATGTAAAATCGTTGCAACCAATAACAGCAATATTACGATGATGAATGGCCAAATAGTTGGTTCAAATAGCAAAGAGTTTATAGCAAAAACGATATACAAAAAGAATACACCGATAATTAAATAGTTGGATAATAAAGAGACAATGACAAGAGCAATCACAGAAAGAAGACCAAACTTCCAATTGATTGCAAGGAATATTCCGATGAGGGAAGCGGTTCCTTTACCGCCTCTGAAGCGCATATGAATGGGAAAATTATGACCTAGAATTACTGCGGCACCTGTCAAATAGAGCAAAATTGAGATTTGCTCAGTTTCAAATAGTGTATAGTGATCTAAAAAATATCTTGTTAAGATAATCGCAAAAACTCCTTTTCCGATATCAATGAATCCAACAAGTATGCCGTATTTCCAGCCCAGCGTAAGGGTAGCGTTGGAAGCTCCTGCATTGCCGAGTCCAGCTTCTTTTAAATTCACACCGGAAAGTAATTGTGCTGCATTTGACCCATGAATACATCCAATAAAATAGCCGACAATAAGAAATGTAATCACTGCAGTTATCATTCTATTGGACTCCTTTATAGAAAAGTGCATTTTAATATATTATACTCAATAAAATAAAAAATAGTTTCAAATTTTTAAAAAATTAGTTGACAGAGTGGCATACTATGTTTTATAGTTAATCTAACGATGGAAATCAAATTAATACTCTTATCAAGAGAGGCGGAGGGACTAGGCCCTATGATGCCCGGCAACCGGCAAGAAAATTGCAAAGGTGCTAAATCCTACAGATCGTATGGATCTGAAAGATAAGAGGAGGAAATGTACGTGCATACAACACCCTCTTCTTATATAAGAAGAGGGTTTTTGTTTTACTTCAATGCCTCCTCAAGAAATCCATCAATTATTTATTTAGGAGGAGAAAACGATGTCCGAATTCAAGCCAGAAACGTTATTACTTCACGGTGGCCAACAACCTGACCCTACTACAGGTGCTATTGCTGTTCCTATTTATCGCACAACAGCATATGCATTCAAAGACACAGAACATGCGCGCAAATTATTCGCTCTTGAAGAAGTGGGTAATATTTATTCTCGCATTATGAATCCAACTGTAGATGTATTTGAAAAGCGTGTTGCTTTACTAGAAGGTGGTACTGCAGCTGTTGCTTTATCTTCCGGTCAGGCGGCGATTGCATTCTCCATTTTAAACATCGCGAATGCAGGAGATGAAATTGTTTCAGCTGGTTCCTTATATGGTGGAACATACAACTTATTTGCAAACACATTGCCGCGCTGGGGAATTACTACAAAATTTGTAGATGAAAGAGATCCAGAAAACTTCCGCAAAGCGATTACGGACAAGACAAAAGCGATTTATGCTGAAACGGTGGGAAACCCTAGTTTAAATATTTTAGATATTGAAGCGGTGGCAAAGATCGCTCACGATAATGGCATACCATTAATTATTGACAATACGTTCCCATCTCCATATGGATGCACCCCAATTGAATTTGGAGCAGACGTCGTAATACACTCGGCAACAAAATGGATTGGGGGACACGGTACAACAATCGGAGGAATTGTTGTAGATGGGGGTAAATTTGACTGGACACAAGGTCGATTCCCAGGATTCACTGAGCCCGATCTCACATATCACGGAATTCGTTACGGCATCGATACAGCAGGAGCTGCTTTTGCAACAAAATTACGTGTTCAATTATTACGCGACTTAGGTCCAACTTTAGGTCCAGATGCAGCATTTAGCTTCCTGCAAGGATTGGAAACTCTTCACCTTCGCTACGTGAGACACGGTGAAAACGCAGAAAGAATTGTGGAATTCTTGAAAAACCATCCATACGTAGAATATGTGAATTATCCAGGGGATGAAAACTTCCCATCTCACCACCTTGCGAAGAAATATTTAAAAAACGGTTACGGATCAATGGTAACATTCGGAATTAAAGGTGGTCGTGAAGCAGGTCGAGTGGTAATTGACAACGTGAAATTATTCTCTCACGTAGCGAATGTTGGAGATGCAAGATCGCTCATTATTCATCCTGCATCAACAACTCACCAACAATTATCTGCTGAGGAATTAAAAATTGCTGGAGTAGGGGAAGAACTCATTCGCTTATCCATCGGCTTAGAAAATGTAGATGACATTATTGCAGATTTAGATCAAGCTTTAGCAAAAGCTGAGGCAGAATTTAGTGTAAATAAGGCTTAATCATTCGTTCAAGCTCTCTAAGAACCGCTATTGAATCGCTAATAATAGCTGCTCATTTGCGGCTGTTAAAAAATAAAGCATTAAACGCTCCCATAATAGTCGTTTATGAGAAGAAGTTGCTCATTTGCAACATTAAAATCCTCTGTGATTCAAGAGAAAAAATGCTCATTTGCAGAGAAAAATTTAATAGGAAAGTGCTGCTCATTCGCAGCCGATCCAATTATTCAAAGTTTCTTAAAATAATTGTTTGAGTAAGGCTGCTCATTTGCAGTAGATAATTCAAATTTTTCTCAAAGGCGTTTAATCGAAAGGCTACTCATTTGTAGCAAAAATAATTTAATACGATGTGAGTTGTATTCCCATTCGAATACAATTCACATTAATAAATAGGCTGATCTGTCATTTTGGTAGAACCAATCGTTCTCAATTCTAGACACCCCATTTTCGATATATAAAATTAATTCCTAGTAAATTAATTAGGTTACTTGAATTTTTTCGTTTAATCATTTATAGTGTATATAAGAGTTGATTGAATGCTATTGTATTTGGTATTTTCAATAATTCCCCCTAAATGTTTAAGGAAAGCCTTTAATGGCTTTCCCCTTTAAAAGGAGTTGAATCCTATGAAAAAGATTTATAGTGCCCAAAATTTTGCGGCTTATATCATATACGAATTAAATGACATGAATACTTTTGTAAATGCAAAATCATTGCAACATTTGCTTGAAATAGTAAAAAAACAGTGGGAAAGTGTTTTTGGATACAGCCCGTATAAAGAGCAAACCTATACGCTTTTAGCACACGGGTATATAGTAAAAGAAGTATACGATGCATATAAAGAATTGGGTGAACAACCAATTTTAGAACCTGCAAAAGAATGGTTTTTAACATATGGGGATTTCCAATTGATAAGAAGACCTTTTGCTGTTCCTGCCTTTTCAGCGGAAGAAGAACGATTGATGAGAAAGATTTTACGTAACTATCAAACTGCATTATTAGTGCATGCATCGTGATAAGATGAATGACTGGTCAGTACAATAATATAGTACTGGCTTTTTTATTTTAACGAAAAATGAATCAGTTATGCATTTATATGCCCTTCTGAAGAAAACAATTGTCCATCTTGGGTAGAATTCCCTTGAGTTCCTTTGAAATATACGTTAAAATTTCTGTATGTTTCAAAAAATATTGAATTTTTTATTATTTTCATCCGCTGAAGAAAGTGTTTGTGTAGTACAAATTCGCTGCACTCACTATTCAACAATGTAATTTCATGGAAAGAAAGATGGAGGCGAAAAGGAAATGGCAACAATCAAGGCGGCCATCTTAGGATTTGGCACAGTAGGTCAAGGCATTTATCATATATTGAATGAAAAGCGAGAAGATTTACGTAATAAATTAGGTGTCGATCTAGAAGTGGCAAAAATTTTAGTGCGTGACACTACAAAGGAGCGAGTTCCAGGAACGCGACATCTATTGACGGATAGTATTGATGATTGCTTATCTGTTAAGGGGTTGCAAGTTGTTTTTGAAGCCATTGTAGGAGAAGAACCCGCATACACATATTTGAAAAAAGCGGTTATGAATAAATGCCATGTTATAACAGCGAATAAAGTCATGTTTGCAAAATATGGACTTGAATTGCAGGAACTTGCGAAACAAAATGGCGTCTTTGTTGGATTTGAAGCAACAGTAGCAGGCGGAGTACCTGTAATTAAAACTATGAAAAATATTTTGCTTGTGAATGATGTTTCAAAAATACAGGGTATTTTAAACGGTACTTCCAATTATATTTTAACAAAAATGCGTGCGGAAGGATGGTCTTTCGAAGAAGCGTTGAAAGAAGCACAAGCACTTGGATATGCAGAGGCGGATCCATTTATGGATATTTCAGGTCAAGATGCTTTTAAAAAGCTCATGGTTTTATCTGCCCTGGCTTTTGGTGAGCAGCCGAACTGGAATGATGTAAAAGTAATAGGAATCGATGACATTACGCCGGAACAAGTGAAAGAGGCAACTGAAAAAGGACTAAGGTATCGTCACGTCGCAGAAGTGGAAAAGTTAGCAGACGGTACAATTTTTGCCCAAGTTGGACCAATGCTAGTTGATAAAGAACACCCACTTTATCCAATTGATGATGTATTTAATGCGGTTACGATGGAAACAAACTATATCGGAACGCTGACTCTTGTTGGCCCAGGTGCTGGAATGTATCCAACTGCAAGTGTGATGGTAGAAGATTACGCTGAAATTATCGGAAAACGTGCTGGTTTTGTGGTAACAATATAAATTAGTTGTTTCTGGAAATGCTTCTGAAAAACTTTCGGTTTAAGAGGCATTTTATTTCTATAAATCTAAAAGATTATATTCAAACATTCATATGATGAACTTCATCGAAAGAATCAACATTTATATTTTATTTTAAGCATTGAGAATTGTGCTATCTGAAATGATGTCTTAATTTTATGGTAGGGGATGAAGCCATTGAAAGGAAATATAATTGGAGAAAAAAATGATCATCCATGTGGGGTTGGATGATCATTTTTTAATATGTTGCATTGGCAACCCTTGTTAATCTTCATCTTTGACGTCAATATCTTCTGGTATAGGCGTGTTCCGCCAAAATTCAATTTCTTCCTTTATTTGCTTTAATTGTTCGTGGTATGTTTCAAATTGAGCGCTATTGATGAGAAATTGTTCTCCATCATGAACTGCTTTAATACGCCCTTCATAAATGTAACGCAGGACCATTTCTTCAGTCATTGAAATATCTTTTGCCGTCTCGCTCACTGTTTTGTACACAACATGACCCGCCTTTCATTTATGATTTCCCTTAAAGAAAATTTCTGACTAATGGTAAGTTTATTTTACAATATTATTATGGGAATCGAAGAGTTTTTAAATCAAAATTCCGATGTTGCCAATTAAAAATTATGATAGCATTACAATAAATTGTATTTTGAGTGGGAGGATATGCAATGAACATATTGCCATATATCTTTGTATTGCTTGCAGCGATGTTTTGGGGAACCGTTGGGACAACCCAAACTTTTTTACAGGAAGGCATTTCACCGATTGCTGTTGCTGGAGTACGATCAGCGATTGGAGGAGGGGTATTACTCATTGCAGTCCTCGGGATGCGAAAAATCAACTTAAAAAAATGGTCTTGGAAATGGACGATTTTAGCTGCATTGACAATTGCTTTATTCCAAAGTTTATTTTTTACGTCTGTTCGTTACACAGGAGTTGCTGTTGGGACGGTCGTTACGATTGGAAGTTCGCCGGTGTTTGCAGGAATTATTGAATGGTTGATTTTTAAACGTCGACCAAGTCGAGTTTGGGGAATTGCCACGTTGCTGGCGATTATCGGTTGCATCCTGTTATTTGTTAATCGTGGAGAAACGACGATTCATCCTCTAGGAATCTTACTTGCCCTATGTGCTGGGTCGATGTTTGCACTTTATACGAATAGCAGCAAGCAATTAACTGAAAGGGAAGAGACGTTACCGAGTGTTGCGTTAACCTTTACGTTATCCGCTATATTTTTACTGCCTTTTTCTCAAAATGGTGTTTCGTGGGTGTTAAATACGCAAAATCTTTGGCCTATGCTCTTTATGGGGCTCTTTGCCACGAGTTTAGCTTACATATTGTATTTAGCAGGTCTTGAGAAAATCAGTTCTTCTTCTGCGGTGACGTTATCGTTAGCGGAGCCTTTAACGGCAGCGTTACTCGGTGTGTTTTTAGTTGGAGAATATTTAAGCCCTACTAGTTGGATTGGCGTAATGTTACTGCTTGGGGGTATATTGGTGCTGACTCTTGGTAGTAGAAAATCGATTAAACAGATGAAAGAAGTAAATTTACAACAGCAAAATGATGTTGTATCTAAAGAGACTACTTAAGGGGGACCTTGAGTAGTTTTTCTTTTCTTTTTGTTGTTCTTCAGAAATTCTTAAGATTTTCCCTAGCAATTTTGTAAGAAACATACTTTATGATAAAACTATAAGAAAAAGAGATGAGGAGATGCGAATGCAACTTACTGTACTTGTAACAGACGATGATCAGGACATTCGTGACGGCATCGAAATTTATTTAAAAAACGAAGGATACAATGTGTTGAAGGCAAAAGACGGAAAAGAGGCTCTCGAAATTCTTTCCAAAAATGAAGTGCATCTGATTATCCTTGATATCATGATGCCGAATTTAGATGGCATTCAAGCAACGTTTAGGATTCGGGAGGAACGAAATATCCCGATTATTATGCTCAGTGCGAAAGCGGAAGACACAGATAAAATACATGGACTTTCAATTGGTGCGGATGACTACATTACAAAACCTTTTCATCCGTTAGAGCTGATAGCTAGAGTAAAATCTCAATTAAGACGATATACCCAACTTGGTACGTACAATGGAGCAACCAATTCGAAAATCGAAGTAAATGGTTTATCAATCGATCGTGAAGCAAAAGAAGTTCGACTCAATGGAGAAATTGTCAAGCTCACCCCGATTGAATATAAAATTACCGAGCTATTGCTCACGAATGCTGGTCGCGTCTTTTCGATACAAGAAATATATGAACGGGTTTGGAACGAAGAGGCGTACAATGCGGAAAATGTCGTTGCTGTACACATTCGAAAAATACGGGAGAAAATTGAAGCAGATCCAAAAAATCCGAGATATTTAAAGGTTGTGTGGGGTATTGGGTACAAAATTGAAAAATAAGTTAGAAGTCGGTTTGATGGGAGCAAGCCTCATTGCATCGATTATCGGCATCATATTGATTATTAGCTTTACGATTCGATTTTTAACAAAAGAATGGAACAACATTATCACGTTCTTTGTCAAAATCTTTTGAGGAGGAAATGTTATGAAAGAAAAAAGTAAAATACTCCTCTCTCTTTTTCTTATATCTTGGACTCTTTTTTCAGTTTTCTTATTAATTACTTATGGCTCACAATATATCGGAAAATCTTACTTTGATTCGAATTCCTTTAAAGGAAATTTAGAAAATTTTAAAAGTGAAATAGGGCGATATGTATTAGAACCGTTTGATGTGGAAGAGGCAAAAAAGCAAATTACTGTAACAAAAGAGGAAATTGAATATCACCGAAATTATTATGGGTCGCTAACCGATCAAGTGGAAAATATTAAATATCAATATCAAGAACGAATTGAACAAGCTGCTGACGATCCGGAATTGAAAGAATTGCTTCTACATGAACGGGATCAAAAAATTGAAGATATTAAGAAAAACTTTCAGGATGATAGTCACGTAGAAGAAAAAATTCGAAAGCAAAAAGAGGCAATTATTCACCGGTACGCTGTTTTAGAGAATGAAAATAAAAAGGCGTTTTTAGATGAGTATAATTACTTTGCTTACAGTTTACGAAATATTGAAACGGGAGAAACCTTTCAATCTGGCGATGTGAATGCGGAAGCGGTGTTTAAAGAGAATTTTGGAGATAAAAATTCGTATTTAGTCGTAAACAGTTCAAGAACGATTTCCCCAAATGAATATGACTACACAATTATGAAACCAGAGATGACGATTGAAGGAAAAGTATCTCGTTATGAAGGTACTATCATCATTCCAAAATCGATGATGCAGAATACTCAATTTAAAGAAGATTATCAAGTGTTTATGACTGTAAAAATAATACTTTATAGCATTTGGGCTACTTCTTTATTGGCGATTGTTGGGTTGATGACGGTAGCGAAGCCGTCCTTTAGAGACTTTTTATTTGAAAACCGCTTAAAAGAATACTTTTTAAAAATGCCGATTGACTTACGTATTGCAGCAACGTTATTTGCAATACTGATTACGTCTTTAATATTTGACATTACAGGTAATTTCATCCGATTCAATTATTATTACATGAATCATGAATGGATTCAAATCGGCATTCATTTAGCAATCGACTTAGTATTAATTTATATTTTTACAAGCATTAGTATTTTGGGAGCACTATGGACTTGGGAATCCGTGAACAATGAAGAAAATATTAAATATGAGTGGAAAAGATCATTAGCTTATCGTTTATCTGACGGCATCCAAGATTTATTTTTATCTCGGTCAATCGGAATACAAGCTTTGGCAATTTTAACGGTTGCATTTTTGGCAGGATTCGGGCTTGCAATTGTTTTCATAGAGCCAATTTTTCTATTAGTTTATGCAATACTGTTTATCTTCATTGCATTACCAGCCTTGATTCTCTTTTTACGAAATGCAGGGTATTTGAATCGAATTATGAAGCAAACGAAAGATATGGCAGAAGGACGTTTGACGAGAGAAGTACAGGTAAAAGGGAAATCACCACTTGCACAACATGCACAGAATTTAAACGAGTTGCAAGAAGGGGTTCGGAAATCTTTAAGCGAACAGGCGAAAAGTGAACGATTAAAAACGGAATTAATTACAAATGTGAGCCATGATTTGAGAACACCACTCACATCAATTATTACTTATACAGATTTATTAAAAAACCCCAATATTACAGAGAATGAGCGGAAGAGATATATCGAAATATTAGAGAAAAAATCCCACCGTTTAAAAACGCTTATTGAAGATTTGTTTGAAGTGTCGAAAATGTCTAGCGGGAACGTGGAATTAAAAAAAGAACGAATTGATTTAACACAGCTATTACAGCAGGCGATTGGCGAACATAAAGAAGCTTTTGAAAAAGCGAATTTAGATCTTCGCGTTATGTTACCAAATGAGCCCCTTTATGCCTATGTAGACGGACAAAAATGGTGGCGAGTGATTGATAATTTAATTGTAAATGCATTGAAATATTCATTAAAAGGTACTAGGGTATATATTACATTGAAAAAGGTAGATTCAGTTGCTGAATTAGCTGTGAAAAATATTGCAAACTATGAATTAGGTGATAACGTAGAGGAATTAACAGAACGTTTTAAACGAGCGGATGAGTCGCGTCATACGGAAGGTTCTGGCCTAGGACTTGCCATCGCTCAATCGATTGTGGATATGCATAATGGAAAATTGAGAATTAGCGTCGATGGTGATTTATTTAAAGTCGTTGTGACGGTGACTGCGGAATGATGGAGAGGTTGCGATATGAAATTCGCAACCTTTTTCTTTTTTTATTTCGTTCGTCAATTCAGTTGGAATACTTTAGCGGAAGAATAAATAATGTAGTAAGGGTTATTGAAGATGGAAACCAAAATGGAGTTATTACGTTTTTTAAGTGATGGACATTTTATAAAGTATCGTGTATTGTAAATTGAGTGAAAAGAGAGTAAGGGGAATAACGTCTTATGGAATTCATTGAATTATTAAAAGCACTCATCCTCGGGTTTGTAGAAGGGATGACGGAGTTTGCTCCTGTCTCATCTACAGGCCATATGATTATCGTGGATGACCTATGGTTAAAGACGACGGAATTTTTAGGACAGGGGTCCGCAAATACATTTAAAATTGTTGTTCAGCTTGGTTCCATTTTGGCGGTCGTTGTCGTCATGTGGAAACGTATGTTAAGTCTTGTTGGTTTATACAAAATCGATGGACAAGAATATTCGAAACGTTTTAATTTAATGCACGTAATTGTGGGAATTATTCCAGCTGGCGTGTTTGGCGTATTGTTTGAAGATTTTATCGACGAACATTTATTTACAACCGAAACGGTCATTGTCGGGTTAGTTTTAGGTGCTTTTTGGATGATTATTGCTGATAAATTTGGACCAAAACGACCAGCAGTTACATCACTAGACAAATTATCTTATGGTAAAGCATTTAAAATTGGATTAATTCAATGTCTTTCTTTATGGCCAGGCTTTTCCCGCTCTGGTGCGACGATTGCCGGTGGGGTGATGATGGGGCTTGACCATAAAACGGCATCGGACTTTACGTTTATTATGGCTGTTCCAATTATGGCAGGAGCTAGTGGATTATCTTTAGTAAAAAACTGGGATCAAATTAATCCTGATCATTTTTGGTTTTATGCTGTCGGATTTATTAGTGCATTTATCTTTGCGTTAATTGCTATTAAATTTTTCTTAAAATTAATTTCTCGTATTCGATTAGTACCTTTTGCTATTTACCGTTTAGTGTTGGCAGCAGTATTGATTGCGGTATTATTCGTAATGTAATGAAAATATCCTTTCTCATTAAGTGGGAAAGGATTTTTTTAATTATTATGACTACAAATAAGTGTAGATTGTACAATTTTGTGTTGTAATGTCATATCCACACGAGTTGGAGTGGCATCCACACAAGAAGAGAGTGTATCCACACGAGAAGGAGTGCTATCCGCACAAGAAGAGAGTGTATCCACACGAGAAGGAGTGCTATCCGCACAAGAAGAGAGTGTATCCACACAAGTAGGGATATCATCCGCACAAGAAGAGGGTGTATCCACACGAGAAGGAGTGCTATCCGCACAAGATGAGGGGGTACCCACACGAGAAGGAGTGCTATCCGCACAAGATGAGGAAGTATCCACACAAGTAGGGATATTATCCGCACAAGATGAGGGTGTATCCACACGAGAAGGAGTGCTATCCGCACAAGATGAAGGTATATCCACACAAGTAGGGATATCATCCGCACAAGATGAGGAAGTACCCACACGAGAAGGAGTGCTATCCGCACAAGATGAGGGGGTACCCACACGAGAAGGAGTGCTATCCGCACAAGATGAGGAAGTATCCACACAAGATGAGGAAGTATCCACACAAGTAGGGATATCATCCGCACAAGAAGAGGGTGTATCCACACGAGAAGGAGTGTTATCCGCACAAGATGAAGGTATATCCACACAAGTAGGGATATTATCCGCACAAGATGAGGGAGTACCCACACGAGAAGGAGTGCTATCCGCACAAGATGAGGGGGTACCCACACGAGAAGGAGTGCTATCCGCACAAGATGAGGGGGTACCCACACGAGAAGGAGTGCTATCCGCACAAGATGAGGAAGTATCCACACAAGTAGGGATATCATTCGCACAAGATGAGGAAGTACCCACACGAGTAGTGGAGTCATCCACACAAGAGTGAGCAATACACACAACCAACATTAAAAATATTGGAAATTGCATCTTTTAATCATTAAATAAGTTAAATAAACCGCCTATACCGCCTTCACCTTTATCTTTTCCTCCTCCGCCTTGGGAAACAGGAGCTGCTGCGAATACGCGGCTTGCAAGTCTCGAGAATGGTAATGATTGAATCCAAACAGTACCAGGGCCTCGTAAAGTTGCGAAGAAGATACCTTCCCCACCGAACAGAGCGGTTTTAATGCCACCAACAGCTTCAATGCTATAATCCACTTCTGAAGTCATTGCGACAAAGCAGCCTGTATCGATTCGAAGAACTTCACCTGGCTGTAATTCTTTTTGATGAATGGCACCGCCTGCATGAATAAACGCCATGCCATCCCCTTCAAGTTTTTGCATGATGAATCCTTCTCCACCGAAGAACCCAGCAGAGATTTTCCGTTGAAATTCGATGCCGACGGAAACCCCTTTTGCCGCAGCTAAAAAAGCATCCTTTTGACAAATTACTTTACCATTTAATTTACTTAAATCCATTGGGATGATTTTACCTGGATAAGGAGCTGCAAAATATACCTTTTTTTTCCCCATGCCAACGTTTGTGAAGGTCGTCATAAATAAACTTTCCCCCGTTAGGAGCCTTTTCCCAGCTCCCATTAATTTCCCCATGAATCCTCCACCGCTTTTAGAAGATCCATCACCGAAAATTGTTTCCATTTTTATGCCATCATCCATCATCATTAAGTTCCCGGCTTCAGCAATAACTGTTTCATTCGGATCTAGTTCCACTTCAACGTATTGCATATCATCGCCATATAATTTGTAATCAATTTCATGATTATTCATGTCCTTGCCTCCTTTAGCATTTACTTAATATATACGATATTTTCATACGTTTCCCTTTGGATAAAGTTTCAACTAGTTCAAGACATTTTATGAATTGTTGAGAAAAAAAAGGGATTATCGAGAAAATGTTGAATAATAGTACAATAAGTAATTAAAAATATAAGGAGGGTGTTATGGACTTAAAAAACTATATAAATGGCCGTTGGATTGAACAAGATTTAGAAAAAGTTGCAGTCATTAACCCAGCAACAGGTGAGGAATTAGCGAAAGTCCCTCTTTCAACGAAGAATGAAGTGGAAGAAGCTGTTCGTTCAGCAAAACAAGCTCAAAAAGAATGGGCTCTCATTCCAGCTCCTAAACGAGCTGAATATTTATATGAAATTGGTTATAAATTAAAGGAAAAGAAAGAGTATCTAGCTCAAATCCTCACAAAAGAAATGGGGAAAGTGATTGAAGAAGCCCGTGGCGAAGTGCAAGAGGGCATTGATATGGCTTTTTATATGGCGGGTGAAGGCAGACGATTATTTGGTGAGACGACTCCCTCCGAATTACCAAATAAATTTGCGATGAGTGTAAGAAGTCCCGTCGGCGTTGTTGGCATTATAACACCTTGGAATTTCCCTATTGCCATTGCTACGTGGAAGTCATTTCCTGCGATTGTTGCTGGTAATACAGTTGTTTGGAAACCTTCTACGGAAACCCCTCTCATGGCATATGAATTAGGAAAAATTTTTGAAGAAGTTGGCCTGCCTGAAGGAGTTGTGAATATTGTATTTGGGTCAGGTTCTACGGTTGGTACGGCACTTATAGAACATCCAGATGTAAAAGTGATTTCTTTTACAGGTTCAAACGAAACAGGACGCAAAGTAGCAGAATTAGGCGGCCGACATTTGAAGAAAGTCTCCCTTGAGATGGGTGGTAAAAATGCCATTATCGTAATGGATGATGCAGATTTAAATTTAGCTGTGGAAGGAATTCTATGGAGCGCCTTCGGTACAACAGGGCAAAGATGTACCGCTTGCAGCCGAGTCATTGTTCACAAAAATGTGAAAAATGAATTGGAAGAAAGGTTAGTAGCAGCACTTAGTAATTTAACGATTGGCAATGGTCTTGAACCGAATGTAAAAGTCGGACCCGTTATTAATCGAGCAGCTTTAGAAAAAATTTATCATTATGTGCAAATCGGCAAAAATGAAGGCGCAAGATTATTAACTGGTGGAGAAATTATTACAACACCACCATATAACCAAGGATTTTTCTTTGAACCAACCATATTTACAGATGTGAAACCTGATATGACCATTGCTCAAGAAGAAATTTTTGGACCGGTATTAAGCATTATTGAGGTAAATAGCTTGGATGAGGCTATTGAAGTCAATAATAGTGTGAAGTTTGGTTTATCCAGTTCCATTTACTCTCAAGATGTAAATCGAATTTTTAAAGCGCAACGAGATTTAGATACGGGGATTGTGTATGTGAATGCAGGTACAATAGGTGCTGAAATTCATTTACCATTTGGGGGAACAAAAGGAACGGGGAATGGCCATCGAGATTCCGGTCAAGCCGCTTTAGACGTATTTACAGAATGGAAAAGCATCTATGTAGACTATAGTGGCAAGCTTCAGCGTGCACAAATTGATACAGATAAATAAAAAGAAAAGGGGATGTTTGGAATGAAAGTAGTAGTGTTAGGTGCAGGACTAATGGGGAGAGAAATTGCGAGAGATTTAAGTGCAAGCGACAAAGTAGAAAAAGTTTATTTAGCAGATTTAGATATTGAAATGGTAAATGATTTTATCAATGAAGCAAATTTACAAAAAATCGAAGCAGTGTATTGTAATGCAGAAGACGAACAACAATTGCGTGATATTATTTCAAAAGGAGACGTGTGTGTTAACGCATTGTTCTATGAGTTTAATGAACGTGTAGCAAATGCTGCAATTGATGTTGGCGTACATTCTGTTGATTTAGGGGGACATATAGGGGAAGTAACAGAAAATGTACTGAAATTAGATGAACAAGCAAAAGAAAAAAATGTAACGATTATTCCAGATTTAGGTTTAGCACCGGGAATGATTAATATTTTAGTTGGATACGGGGCTTCGAAATTGGATAGGGTAGAGTCCATTCAACTATATGTTGGGGGAATTCCGGTAAAACCTGAACCTCCATTAAACTATACTCGCGTCTTCTCCCTTGAAGGTGTCATCGACCACTATACGGAGCCAGCTAAAATTATTCGTGATGGACAATTGGTGAAAGTGGAGTCACTCTCAGGAGTAGAACCTATTTACTTCGATCAATTTGGAACATTAGAGGCATTCTATACTTCTGGAGGAACTTCAACATTATACAAAACATTCCCGAATGTGAAAACTCTTGAGTATAAAACAGTTCGCTATAAAGGGCATGCTGAAAAGTTCCAGTTATTGAGAGAATTAGGATTCTTCGATCGAGATAATATTGTCAATGTAGATGGTGTCGAAGTGAAAGTACGCAGCGTTGTTCGAGAAGCGCTAAAGAAAAAATTGTACTTAGGTAAAAAACAAGATGCGGTAGTGCTACGAGCAATTATCATTGGTGAAAAATCTGGTGAGCAAGTCACATACGAATATGAAACGATTTTAAAACGCGACGAAAATTCAGAAGTGACGGCAATGGCACAGGCAACAGCTGGTACGATTGCTTCCGTAGCGATTATGATTGGTGAAGGAACAATTTCACAACGTGGTGTGTTCCCACCAGAAATGATTGTACCAGGTAAAGAGTTTATTGAAAAAATGAATAAACGCGGCGTTATAATTAAAGAAACGTCTCATCGTTCATCGATTGTAAAATGGTAAAAACGTGTGCTAAAATTATTTATCTGAATGTTCTGTATAAAGAGCGAATGGAGAAAAGAACGAGTTTTCCCATTCGTTCTTTTGCTTTTTTAACAAGACTTGGATGTCCACTAGAACGTGAAGTGTAATGCTTCACGTTTTTTCTTTTTCTTCTTTAATAGCATAAAAATAAAAGTGGCAAAATCGGAAATTCATTTTAAATGATGTAACTATATAGAATTTTGGCAGTCTAATTGATAAAAGGAAGAAAAAGGAGTGAAATGGGATGAATAATAAAACCAAGATCTTGGCAAGTGGATTCATTCTACTCGTTTTTGGGGTGTTTCTGAGCTTCATATTGCTCGGAAAAAAGGTTGAAGTAAATGCAGCTTCCGTCGTTTTTTATGGGCAGCCTTATGATGTTCATCTTTCCCATGCATTAAATGAACAGGCAATTCAACGCGGCAAAGTGTACGTTACGGATGAAGATGGAAACAAAGTGGACGCAACGGTTACATTAAGCAAAAACCAACGCACATTAACGGTTGAAAATTTAAAAATAGGCAAATACATTCTTCATATTGAAGATAAATCCTTCCGAAAATCTTCGGTAAATTTAAAGAATCAAAAAATTGAATTTGAAGTGATTGAAAAGTTGGAATCCATAAAGTCCGTTAAAGAATTAGAGGAATACTTCCAAACATTGCTTAATAAGCATAATCAAAACGGAGTTAAATGGGAATTTTTTGAAGAAGAACGTGTTGAGATGAAACAATCAACTGAAGCAGATACTGCTTCAAGTGGAGGAAACCATTCGACAACGAATAATCAAGTCGAAGGAATTGATGAGGGCGATGTCGTTATTACTGATGGCAAATATATTTATGCAACTGTAGAACAGCAAATTAAAATTGTTGATGCACAAAATCCGAAAAACTTAAAACAGGTTGCAACGATTCAACTAAAAGGCAACGGCTATCCTCATCAGTTAATGAAAGAAGGAAATTATTTAATCATCTTATTGGATGAATTTGTAGAAGATCCACGAAATAGCCATAAAGAATATTATGGCGGAAAAACGTTTACAAAAGCAGCGATTTATGATGTCAGTGACGCTTCCAAGCCAAAACTGGTAAAGGAATTTGGTCAAGAAGGTTACATGAATGGTGTTCGTAAATATAACGGTGTACTTTACATTGTTTCAAACTATACACCAAATTATTGGATAATGAAAGATGCAGAGGTCGAGCTAAGACCATACATTGTTGAAGATGATGAATCCAACCCTTTGGAAATTGAGAAAATCTCGATTATTCCAAGCTCTACAGAACCATCTTATTCTATTATTTCAGCGATTGATTTGAACAATTTAACATCTAAAGAAGTAAATACTAAAGGATATTTAGGAAGTAGTTCTACTCTATACATGTCTAAAAATGCATTATATTTAACAGCTTTTGATTATGGAATGGCTTTGCCAATCGATTTAAGAGTGACGACTTCTGATTCTGAAACAGAAAAGTCAATAGCTCCTATACAATCAGGTGAGCCAAAAACGAACATTTATAAATTTGCAATTGATGGAACAAATATTGAATTTACTGGGACAGGTACAGTAAAAGGGAATGTATTAAATCAATTCTCTATGGATGAACATAACGGATATTTCCGCATTGCAACAACGGAAGGAGTTGCTTGGGGCAGTCAAGCGAATTCCAAAAACCATCTATTCATTTTAGATGAGAACTTGAAGAAAGTCGGAGAAGTTACAGGTTTAGCGAAAGGCGAACGCATTTATTCCGTTCGTTTTATGGGCGATAAGGCGTATATTGTGACATTTAAAGAGACAGATCCGCTCTTTGTAATTGATACGGCAGAACCGAGCAATCCAAAAGTATTAGGTGAATTAAAAATTCCGGGCTTCAGCAACTATTTACATCCGCTTGATGAAAACCATTTAATTGGAATCGGTTATGATACAGAACAACGGATGGATTCATGGTCGAAGGAACCGTTTACTGTAACAAAGGGAATGAAAATTTCTTTATTTGATGTATCTGATTTCGCGAATCCAAAAGAACAAGATATGGTTATGATTGGAGGACGCGGAACTTATTCGGAAGTGCAATATAATCACAAAGCACTCTTTAGAAATGAAGCGTTAAATTATTATGGATTCCCAGTGATATTGTATGAAGAAGGAAAGAATGACGATGTGAAATATAAAGGATTGGGTGCGTTAGTGTACGAAATTACCACGGAGAAGGGGATTCAGTTAAAAGGAAACTTAATTACACCTGCGAAAGCCAATGAATTGTATGAAGATTGGGAATCAAGCATATCTCGTTTAGTGTATATTGATGATGCCTTGTATACAATATCACCGAAAGAAATAAAAAGCTATGATTTGAAAACTTTTGAACCAATTGGACAAATGAAAATCAAATAAGTTCAAAAAATCTGCTCTGGTTGAAGAGCAGATTTTTTATTAAGAAGGGAATATTACAAGTAAATCAACTTGAGTAGATAAGTGATCAGAACTAGCAGAGGAAATATCCAGATGGAATAGACAATCTGCACGAGAGGAGAAAGTATCCACACAAGTAGAGGGATATCCACACAAGCGAAGTATACATCTGTACCAGTGCGAGTCCTATCCACACAAGCGAAGTATACATCCGTATCAGTGCGAGTCCTATCTACATGAGTGGGAATGCATCTGCACAAGTGTATGAGATATCTACACAAGCAGAGGAATGATTTGTACGGGCAGGGATGTTATCTGCACAAGTAGTTGGTACATCCTCACATGGACACAGCCAAGTTGTTTCTACATTAAATAAAAAATCCCCAAGCTTCATCATTGCTAAGGGGATTTTTCATATTCAATGAACGTTTAATATTTCGCTTACCGTCACACATTCATAGCCTTCTTCTTGCAAATATGCTAATACGCTTTCAAGCCCGTCTGCTGTTGACTGATGAATATCGTGCATTAATATGATTGCTCCATCGTGCAAGTTAGCTTTTATGATTGGCAATAATTTATTTGAATCGCGGTATTTCCAGTCGTAAGTATCAATTGTCCATAAAATAACAGGTACATCAATTAAACTTTCAACGTATGAATTAGTAGCACCATAAGGAGGTCTAAATAGAGTAGGATATTCTCCAATCACATCATATATCACTTGACTTGTGTAATCGACTTGCCAAGAAACTTGAGTGGTGCTTTGTTTCGTTAATACTGGATGGTTATATGTATGGTTACCAATTTCATGACCTCGATTTAACACTTCATGTACGATATCTTTATGGTTTTCCACTTGTTTTCCAAGCATGAAAAACGTTGCCTTTGCACCGTACCTTTCAAGGGTGTTTAAGATTTGCATCGTCACTTGTGGATGTGGTCCGTCATCAAAAGTTAAAGCTACTTTTTTGCGGTCTGTTTTAGGAGTCACAATAGTTACATTGCTTTTCACTTCGCTTTGGAATGCGGATGCTAAAATAGGATTCAAATAATAGATTGGGATATTAATCGTTGCAGAACCTGCATGTTCTTCAGCAAGTTCTCCTTGGTTAAAGTAAAATATAACCGATTCGCTCGTTATGGCAAAGCGATTGAAATGATTCCAATTAGGTACTGTTGTTTGCACTAGTTTTTCATCGATTATTTCTTTACCGTAATATTCCTTTAGTTCAGCTTGAATGAATTCAGCTAACAAACCTAAATGCCCGATATCTTTGTTTAATAATGTACTAGAATCGATTAACTCTCCGGTTTCTTTATTAAATACAATGGTTTTATAGGTTTCTTTATATGAAACTCGGTTCAGCGATAGCCGTTTCTTTAATACGATTGAGTAAAACTGATTGTTAAATAGGTGAATTTCTGTGGAGATGTCTAAGTCACCAATCGTTTTTACTTTATTTACATGATTTTTCTCGTTTAGTGAAGTGATATAATCTCGCTTCGAATCTTTTATGTATTTAGTAATCTGTTCATTCACCAGCTCAAAAGGTGTTTTTGGGTAATCTATCGAATATGGTATTAAGCTATTCATTGACGATTCGGAAACGATTCGGATTTCCGGAAATTTTGAATCTGTTTCATCAATTAGAGAGGGAATCTCTGGATATTTTGTTATAGCAGAAACGGTTGGTTTTTGGAATTTAAACTGTCCCGTAATGGAAATTGTAATAACAATAATCGTAGTTAACGCAATGATGGAACCGATTAATATTAAGTCAATCCATGCGCGGCGTTTTGACTTCCGCTGTCTCATCTATGGCTCTCCTCTCTAAAGTTATCAAAAGGTGGTTTTATTTAAGTTGAAAAAGATATGTACTTGAGATTTGCCTTTCCGTTCGGTATGATGCAAAGAAGAAAGGGAGAATAAAGCAATGGTAAATGAAAAGAATGGTGAATTGGCGTTAGATTGCTTATTGTTAGCGGGACAAATTATGATGGAAAGCGGTGCTGAGACTTATCGAGTAGAGGATACGATGCTCAGAATGGCTCGCTCCCAAAATTTAGACGCCCAAAGTTATGTAACACCTACGGGGATTATTCTTTCCCTTGGTAAACAACAAAAAACAAAAATTATTTCCATTTCAAGCCGTATTACAGACTTGCATAAAATTGCGAAAGTAAATAATGTTTCTAGGAAGCTTACACTTAAAATAATAACATTAGATGAAGCGTATGACGAGCTAAGAATGATACAAAAAACAAATTATTTTTTGCCAATTTGGTTGCAAATTTTAATGGCTGCCGTATCAAGTGCTTGCTTTTTAATTTTATTTAAAGGGACTTGGTTTGATATGCCAGCAGCTTTTATAGCAGGGGGCACAGGTTACCTTGCATTATTGGCCATTCAACATTTAACGAAAGTGAAATTTTTCTCTGAATTCTTCGCTTCTTTTGTCATTGCGCTCGTGGCATTTTCTACTGTTAAATTTGGTTATGGAAATGAAATCGATAAAATTATCATTAGTGGTGTGATGCCACTCGTTCCTGGGGTATTAATTACAAATGCTGTTCGAGATATGATGGCGGGTCATTTAACCGCTGGCATTGCGAAAGGGACAGAAGCTTTTTTAACGGCTTTTGCTATCGGTTCGGGTGTTGCAGTGGTTGTGGCATTTTATTAAGGAGTAATGGATATGGAATATGTAATTCAGTTGATTTTTAGTTTCCTTGCAACAGCGAGTCTTTGTGTGATTTTTAACGCTCCGATTAAAGCGATTCCTTATTGCGGATTAGTCGGGGCTGTTGGATGGATGATTTTTTATAGTGCCTTGCAATTACAATTAACAGAAGTATTCGCTTCTTTTTTAGGGGCTTTCGTTGTCGCAATCTGTGCACAAGGATTTGCAAGAAGATTAAAATCTCCGATGATTGTTTTTATTGTTTCAGGGATTATTCCTTTAGTACCTGGTGGGCTTGCATATAATACATTGCGTTATTTTGTGGAGCAAAATTATACTTTAGGATTGGAAACCGGAATTCGTGCGTTTTTAATTTCAGGGGCAATTGCTATGGGGATTGTTTTTTCTGAAGTTATATTTCAATTATTCGTTCAATTTATGAGGAATAGTCTGACTTCTATGCAATCTTTTAGTCGAAATAAAAGACGACAATAAATGCATTATTTAAAAAGGCTACTCAAAACACTAAGGAGTAGCCTTTTTTATTTAAGAAGATAAAAGCTGAGGTATATTGTCTGCTGTAACAGGTTTACTGATTAAAAATCCTTGTATAGCATCGCATTCATATTGTTCTAACAGTTCTTTTTGTTCATTTGTTTCTACACCTTCAGCTAACACTGTTAAGTTCATGGATTTTCCGAAATGAACAATGCCCTTAATTAAGCATTGCGTTTTTTCGGATTGCGTAAGTGAATGAACAAAAGTTTGGTCGATTTTTAATGTATTAATTGGTAAAAGTTGCATGTATCGGAATGAAGCATAACCTGTTCCAAAGTCGTCCAATACAAAGGTAATGCCTTCCTCTTCTAATTTACGCATTTGTTGAATGATGGATGTTTCCGCTTCAGCTTCTAATGCAAACTTTTCTGTAATTTCGATTTGTATGAGATGAGCAGGACAACCTGTTTTCGTCAATGTATCTAATATGAATTTTGCCATGTTTTTATCCCTAAATTCTCGAACAGATAAGTTAATCCCTACTTTTAATTCGAGGCCTTGTTTTTTCCATTTAGCTGCTTGTTGACATGCTTCTTCAATCACAAAAGAACCGATATCGTTAATTAAACCAGTTTCTTCAGCAATTGGGATTAATTCGTCGGGACTAACTACGCCAATTTCTTCGTCATCCCATCTCACAAGAGCTTCGACCGCATAAATTTGTCCTGTTTTTAAATCTACTTGCGGCTGATACAATACCTTTAAATTATGCTGATCGAGCGCCATTAACAAACGTTTTTCAATGATGGATTTCCGATTTAATTTTTTATGGGCAGCTTCAGAAAGAGATAATATATTATCTCCACCAGCTTCGCGAACATTAGCAATCGTTGCAAGAGAAGCGTTCATTAATTGAGTAAAGTTCGATTGATATTGCGGAGAACGAGTAATTCCACCGCTGATTGTAATCGGCATTGCACGATTGCCAAGGTAAATTGGATTTTGTTTTAAATAGGATAAAAATCCTTGGATAAACCATTCGCCAAGGGGAGTAATCACAACAAAATCACTTTCGTTTATGCGAGCGAGTAAACTATCCTGGAAGTAAATTTTTAAGCGTTTCGTGAACTCTAAAATAAAGTTGTTGTCCAGCTCAACATGATGAAGTTCCTTCAACGTGTAGAATTTATCGATACTCAAATAAACGAAGTAAAATTGTTGTTGCTCTGCAATCATTTCTTTTACAACGTTTTCTAAGCGATGGACATTCATTAAACCAGTTTCTGCATCAACGTAAGCAATTTTTTCGAGTTTATGTTGCAATTCTTTTTCATTTGTAATATCTTGCTCTATTAATGTGTAGCGATATTTTTGTTCACTATGAGAATAAGTGGGAATGGCAGTTAAATGAACCCAATAAGTTTCACCGGTTTTTTTCATTTTTTGTACATCGCCTTGCCAAACTTTCCCTTGAGAGATAGTATTCCATATAGTATCTGCTATTTCATGGCTTTCTTCTGTATCAGGGAATAGTTGCCAAAAGGTTTTTCTTAACACTCGTTTTGGCGTCCATTTACTTGTTTTTAAGAATAAAGGATTACAGCTAACAATAAATCCTTCATAATCTAACGTAACCATCATAAAGGATGAGAGAAGCCCACTCTTTAAATCAGATAGTTCTTGGTCCGATTCTCCTAATTGAGAAAATTGTTGTTCTGGCAAGCAATAAAAAACAATGCAACGATTGTTGTTAATCGTGCATGGGAAAACGATTACGTCTGCTTTGATAAGCGTTTCATTTTTATGAATCAGTTGTATATGATTTAATCGAATGTATTCTTGAGCATTCAGTATGCGCTGCCAAGTATTTTCAGATAAAGTAGAAAATAATTGTTCTTTTAATGAATCAACACTCTGAAAGTCCTGTTTTGTGTAACCAAAATATTGTTCACATATGGTGTTCCAAGTGATTGTATCTGCATTTACATTTAATGCAAAAGATGGGAAGGGAGCTTTCAGTAGCAAGTTTTCATCATAGCTTTGCGTTATATTAAGGTTCATCCTAATTCCGTCTCCTTGCATACCGTAATTTTATACCATATTTATTATAAATTATTTTGAAGTCAATAGTCACTATTGTAGGACTATCAATTTTTTGACATTAAACAATGATACTAAAATGGGCCTATAAAAATAGTAAATTGTTACAATAATAATTCTATATTATAAAAAGGAAGTTCATGCTATGCAACATTTAAAAGGAATTATATTAATCATCATAGGAGCAATGCTGTGGGGGGCAACAGGGCCACTAACAGAGTGGATTTTAAAAGATTCAGGTATGACGGTGAATTTTTTTCTTACTGTTCGATTGCTTGTTGCTGGAGTAGCGATTTTATCATTTTTACAGATTACCAATAATTCGGTTTTAGCTGTTTGGAAAACAAAATATTGGAGTCGCCAACTTGTTATATACAGCGTAGCAGGTATGCTTGGGCTACAATATTCTTTCACAATGACCATTCAAAGTAGCAATGCGGTTTTTGCAACACTATTGCAGTTTCTAGGGCCACTTTTTATTCTTGCTTATACATCTATTAAAGTTCGAACATGGCCCCCTAAATACCAAATATTAGGTGTCCTTGGTACGCTGCTTGGGTTATTTTTATTACTAACAAACGCGAAAATTGATCAGTTATTGGTTAGTCGTGAAGCGCTTTTTTGGGGTCTTGTACTAGGAATTACTTTCGCTATTTATACGTTATATCCTGCACGTTTAATGGCAGAGTGGGGGGTTTTACTTGTAGTTGGTTGGGGAATGTTGATTGGTGGAGTCGTGTTAGGAATGGGATCGTTTATTTGGCAAAGCGATGAATGGGGGTTGCTCTTCGATTTTAAATTATTGATTTCTATGTTTAGTATCATTTTCTTTAGTACCGCAGCTTTTGTTATGTTTTTAAGCAGCATGAATTATATTAGCCCGGTATTAACGAGTATATTATCCACAATGGAGCCGCTCACTACAATGGTTATTTCGATGATTGTATTTTCAACAAGATTTGGTCTATGGCAAGCAATTGGAATACTTCTTATGTTAGCATGCGTAACGTGGATTTCAGTAGCGAGTGAAAAAGCGGAAAAATACAATAAAAATTAGCGCTGAATAAATGGTACGATTTAGCGAGATAAATGTTCCCAAATGTTTGGGAGCAATGCACTTTGATTTAAAAATGAATTTGGCGTTGTTTTATAGATTGGGGTGGGTTTGTGAAAGTTGTTTTGAGTTATTTAAAGCCATATAAATGGTTTGCGCTAATTGCCTTAGGATTAATGTTGTTAGAACTTGTAGCTGAATTGGCACAACCGATCATCATCGCCAAAATTATTGATGAAGGTATTGTCTTAAAGGATTTTCATGTGATTTTCTTATGGGGATGCATGTTGATAGGAATTGCATCTTTAGCCTTTTTATGCGGAATTGTAAATACATATTTCGCTGCACATGCGGCACAAAGTTTTGCTTTGGATTTACGAAATGCTTTATTTAGAAAAATTCAATCATTCTCCATGACAACTTTTTTGAAATATCCAACATCCAGTTTGATTACAAGGCTCACCAACGATGTTCAACAAGTACAAAGCATTTTATTTATGAGTCTACGCATTATGATTCGTGCTCCTTTAGCGGTTGTACTGAGCCTTGTAATGGTGTTTTTCGTTAATGCCAAGATGGCGATGATATTAATGATTGGTACACCGTTTCTCACTATTTTTTTATATATAATTGTAAAAAACGGGAGTCTTTTATTTGGACAAGTACAACGTCGAATGGATCGAGTGAATCGTGCGCTTCAAGAAAGTTTACAAGGGATTTATTTAGTGAAAGCTTATATGCGAAATGCCTACGAAACGGAAAAATTTAACCGGATAGCCGAAGATTTAAAACTGGATACGATGAAAGCTCTCCGAATGATGGAGTTAATGATGCCCATCATGAGTTTTGTGCTGAATGTGAGTTTACTGCTTGCTATTTGGTATGGTGCACGTGAAGTCAGCATGAACGAGGCGCAAGTGGGGGAATTAGTGGCAGTTGTCAACTACGCTTTACGTATTACAGGATACTTCGGAATGTTTGCCTTTATTTTAAACGGGTTTACTCGAGCTAAAGCTTCCAGTGAACGAATGGCGGAAATATTAGTCATGGAAGAGGGGCTGGAAGAAGAAAAAAGCGGGACGGAAACACCGAAAGAGGAATTCGGAACGGTTCGTTTTAAAGGCGTTTCCTTTAAGTATCCAAATACAAAAAAATTAGTCCTTCAAGATATTTCTTTCGAAGTAAAGCAAGGAGAAAAATTGGCGATAATGGGGACGACTGGCTCTGGCAAAACCACGTTACTTAGTTTAATTCCCCGTTTTTATGAACCCAGTAAAGGAGAAATTGTAGTTAACGGAAGAAATATTTCCGATTGGTCATTGAAGGATTTACGTAACATGATTGGTTATGTTCCCCAAAAGGCATTGTTATTTACAGGTTCGATTGAAAACAATGTAAAGTGGGGGAAAAGAATGGCAGAACATCGTGAAGTTGTGGCTGCTACGACAAAGGCACAAATCCACGATACGATACTCAATTTTCCTGAACAGTATAAAACAAGGGTTGGCCAAAAGGGCGTCAATTTATCCGGTGGCCAGAAACAGAGATTATCGATTGCAAGGGCGATTATTCGAAAGCCTCAAATTTTAATACTAGATGATAGTACAAGCGCTCTCGATGTAAAGACGGAAGCTGCTTTATGGGATGCCTTAAAAGATACAGAGGCGACGATGCTCGTTGTGACTCAAAAAATCCATACAGCAAAAGGGGCAGATCGCATTGTATTGTTAGATGAAGGAAAGATTGTTGCTATCGGTACACATGAAGAATTGATGAAAAGTAGCAAGCTTTATCAACAAATCGCCAGCACCCAAGAGGAACAGGTAGGTGATGAATGATGGAAATGTTCAAAAAACCTTTTGGGTACGAACCGATTTTGACGAAAGAAGATTTACGCAACGCGGAGAAAAAACACAAAGGTCCTAGAGCAAGCGATTGGAAAAGAACGCTCCTTCGTATTTGGAAATTAGTGGATGAACAAAGAGGGTTGTTGATTGCAGTTTTCATCATGGTCATCATCAGTTCGATTGCCGGGTTATTAGGACCTTTTTTGATGGGATATATCATTGACCATTTTGTTATTCCGAAAGAATTTCAACGTATGGTTCCGATGATTGGTGTGCTAATTGGTGTGTACATTGTTTATGCAGTGACATTGTTTATGCAAAACTATTGGATGGTAGGCATTGCACAAACAACGGTATACAGAATGAGGACTGGTGCTTTTAAACATTTGTTAAAGCTCCCAATCTCTTATTTTGATAAAAGGCAGCATGGAGAAATTATGAGCCGTTTGACAAATGATATTGAAACGGTGAGTGCTACGCTAAATACATCTTTTATTCAAGTGTTTTCGAGCCTTTTAACCCTTGCCGGCACAATCATCGTGATGCTCTATTTAAGCCCGTCTTTAACACTCATTACAATGATCGTCATCCCGCTTATGTTTATAGCAATGAGATGGATTACGAAAAGAACGAGCAAGTTGTTTAAAGCGCAGCAAGAAGCTCTTGGAGATTTAAACGGGATGATTGAAGAAACGATTTCTGGTCAAAGTATTGTGAAGGCTTTTTCTCAAGAGGACCACGTGAAACAGGATTTTTATATGAAAAGTAAACGTCTAAAGAACGTTGGATTTTGGGCGCTTGTATATTCAGGTTATATTCCAAAAGTCTTTAATTTTCTAAACAATATGAGTTTTGCTATTATCGCCGGAATCGGAGGAATTTTTGCGTATTACGGGTGGGTAACAATCGGAACTATTGTGATTTTTACAGAATACGCCCGGCAATTTACCCGACCATTAAATGATTTAGCGAACCAAATCAATACCGTATTATCAGCAATTGCAGGGGCTGAACGAGTATTTTCGATTATGGATGAGGAGATGGAAGAAGACCGAGGAAACCTACCTGATGATTACCAAATTCGAGGTGAAGTAGAGTTTCGAAATGTGTCTTTTAAATACGAGTCAAAAAACAAATCTGATACATTGCACAATTTGAATTTCCGTGTTCAACCAGGTCAAACGGTGGCGCTTGTTGGGCCTACTGGAGCCGGGAAGACGACAACGATGTTATTGATTGCCCGCTTTTACGATGCAAATAGCGGTGAAATTCTCATTGATGGAAAGAATATTCGCGATTATAAGCGGCAAACGTTGCGACGACAAATGGCTTTTGTGTTGCAAGATCCCTTTTTATTCGAAGCGTCTGTTCGAGAAAATATCCGTTATGGAAGGCTTGATGCAACCGATGAAGAAGTGGTGGATGCAGCAAAAAAAGCCAATGCTCATGATTTCATTATGAAGTTGTCAAAAGGCTATGACACGGTGTTAAAAGCGGATGGTAGTGAAATTTCGCAAGGTCAAAAACAATTGTTATCGATTGCAAGAGCATTTTTAGCAAACCCTGCAATTTTGTTATTGGATGAAGCGACAAGTAGCATCGATACTGTAACGGAAAAGAAAATTCAAGAGGCATTAGAGGAGTTAATGAAAGGACGAACTAGCTTTGTCATCGCCCATCGATTAAATACCGTTCGTCATGCAGATATCGTGTTTGTGATGAAAGACGGAAGAATTGCAGAATCGGGGTCTCAGCAAGAATTAATCGAAAAAGATGGAATTTATGCAAATATGTTAAAACAATCAAAAGGAGGGGGAGTTTAGAAAGGTGTAACTTTCTAAACACTCGCCCCGTCACTCCAATCAATTTTTTACAAAAAAGCTTTTTGCAGCTCGTTCACTTTATTCGTTATGTCCCAGCCTCGTAACCTGATTTCAAACATTTCCATAATTTTATTTTCAGGACCTTTTAGATGTTACGTCAAATTTTAAAAATCCTTTTAACAATCGTCTCTAAAAAACTTTTCTACTATATATTCGAATCGAGAGTATCCACGAAAGAACATAAAGAAGCCCAACCGATAATATTATGCCAAGATAAAACAGGGAATTATCCAAAGATAGTACCGTTTGGACTAGCTCTCTTACCCTATCATTCAAATTAGGTATAAAGCTTAGGGTAACCATATAGACAACAAACACACCACCAAATCCAATTAATAAATATTTACTGTTAAATAGATAAGAAAATGGGAAAGCAAATGAAATTAAACCCATTACAATGCTCGTAATGAACAATAATACTTCCCATTGCATGATTTCTCTATGAATCATCCAATTTCCTATAAAAATAGTCAGCAGAGTAAGAAAAATAAAAATTAGCGCACCAATATACTTTGAACTGACAATTTCCTTTCGTGTATATGGTAAAGAATTTAAAAGCAGATTGGCTGACGATGTTTCATCCGTTTGAAAAGCATTCATGATGATTACAATACAAAAAACGATAGCCACCCAAGAAGTAGAAACATTTACAAATAAATAGATAAACAAAAATAACAACATGAATGGCAATGTTTTCTTCTGTAATATCATATCTTTACGAATAAGATTTAGCATCTCTCTCTTCTCCTTTCTTTGTATATAGCATAATATCCTCAAGTGTCGGTTTCTCTATAATGACCGTATCACCAAAAATATTTTTTGTACGTTGTTTATTCGCTGTCAATGCTCGGAATCCGTGATTAGTTTTATGAATTCCGATAAATTCTTGTTCTGTATCACGATCTAATAGATTCGTTCCTCCTTTTACTATTGCGAATTCCTCTTCGATTTTATAATACTCTTTTGTAAAGATATGTTGCCCATTATGAATAAAGGTTATATAATCTGCTATTCGATCTAAATCTGTCGTAATGTGCGTTGAAAAAAGGATTGTTCTTTCTCCATTCTGCATAAGGTTGTGTAGGATATTTAATAATTCACTGCGAATGATTGGATCTAATCCCGATGTCGGTTCATCCATGATAATTAACTCAGCATGGTGGGATAATGCGATGGTTAATGAGGCTTTCATCTTCATCCCTTTTGAAAAGGTTTTTAAATTTTTCTTTAAAGGCAGTTCAAACATATCTACATATTGATTAAATAAGGTATCATCCCATTTACGATAGGCAGGTTTAATAATTTTCTTCATTTCAGCCAATGTAATATTTTCATAAAAAATGTTACTATCGAACACAAAGCCGATTCGTTGTTTTATTTCTTTTTCATTTTTTTTATAATCCATACCAAAAATAGAAATTGTTCCACTATCCGGTTTTAACAAATTCATTATCAGCTTGATGGTTGTGGATTTTCCTGCCCCATTACCACCGATAAACCCTGTAACAAAGCCTTTCTTAACTGAGATAGATAAGTCTTTCAATTCAAATCCTTTAAAAGCCTTATATACATGCTGTAATTCAATTACATTTTCCATCATGTATCCTCCTTATATAACAATGTAAGAAGTTCTTTTAATTCTTCTAATTCTATCCCTACTTCTTTACTATTTTGAATTGCAGACAAAAGTTGTTCTTCAATGACTTTCATTTTCCTTTCCAGAATCATTTCATTATTTTGTTCACATACAAACGATCCTTTTCCAACTATTGAGTAAATAAAGCCATCATTTTCAAGTTCTTCATATGCTCGCTTTGTTGTAATGACACTTATATTTAAATCCTTCGCTAATTGACGCATGGAAGGTAGCATCTCGCCAGCTTTTAGTTCATTCGTTAAAATTTGTTTCTTAATTTGATCATAAATTTGCTTATAAATCGGTTCTTTAGATTGGTTCGAAATTATAACTTGCATGCAAAAACCTCTCTCGAAAAAAATGTATATATTATATATATACATTTTACACATTATTGAATTGGCAAACAATACCTTTTTAGGGTATTTCCTTATGATAAAAATGGGTGAAATTCGTCCAAGCTATATATCTCAAGGGGAGTTGAAAAACGCCCGAAACTTTAACGGATACAACTGCACTCGGCCGTCTCTACATGACTTTTCAAACGGCTACTTTTAGAAATATTTGACGTTTTATTAACGAAGAATGGATGAAGCGATGAAACTTGAGAGAAAAGGTGAAAAAGAGCGAATGACGTAATTTATGGGAATGTGATGCAGCTTGTTGCAGTGGGCGAATGCTTTGTCTAAAATGTTAAAAGTAAAAGAAATAGATCGGAGTATTAAAGATGAACATTGCCTTTATGACTACATCGTTACCTATAGATGAAGAAACATATCAAGAAATTCAAAATTTATCTCGATTTGCAACAGAAGTGGACCAATGCCCTTATTCCTATGCTTTAAATCTACCTTTATTAAATAAAACATATAGCAGGGGATTTTGCATCCTTGCTTACGATGAAGAAACAAATGAGTTAGTTGGTTTTATTACGGCGGTAGATCGAATTGGTTTGGATACATATGAATGGACCATGCTAGTTGATCCTATGTACAGACAAACAGGCATAGATGATGCATTACTTAGTTTATTATCAAAAGCTTTTAAAGATCGACACGCTGTTGGAGAATTAGTAGTTGTCCTAGAAAATGACCTATACGGAAGAAAAATCATGGAAAAATACGGATATACATATAGCTTTTCGGAAGCGACTTTTGAAGCGCAAGCGGAAATGGTTGAAATGAATGATTCTATATATATAAGACCGTATAACGAATCTACGGATTTGGAACCCCTTGTTGAAATATTTAGAGAAACATTTGGCGACCTCAGGGAAGAAACAATCGAACTCATTGAATTGAATACAAAAGTTCCAGGAAGAGTGATTTGGGTTGCAGAAAAGGATGGGGAAGTTGTCGGAACTGTAACTACTTCAAAGGAAGAAATGAACCAGTGGATTACTTCCTTAGCAGTACATCCCCTCCATCAACGAAAAGGGATTGCGACAGCTTTATTGAACTGGGTGAAAGACTTTGCTTATCGAAGCGGAGCAAAACAAATTTTCCTTCAAGTAGAGATGGAAAATGAACAAGCTTTATCAGTTTATCAAAAGGCTGGATTCCAGAAGACAATTCAAATAGATTTTTATGCGTATGGGGAATCTTGATTGCCTAATGAATATAAGTCCACAATAAAATTGTGGGCTTCTTTTCATGTCATTTCATAAGTACCTGTGAATCATTTGAATTTGTTATAATTATTTTCATGAATGATAGAAAGAGGATGAAACCAGTTATGGAAAAGAATCAGGAAATTTCATCATTAAAGCTTATGTGGCAGATGACTCGTCCACATACGTTAACGGCAACTTTTGCGCCGGTCATTTTAGGGACGGTAATGGCACTGTATGATACAAAGATCGATTGGTTGCTATTTCTGGCGATGATGATTGCGTGTTTGGCACTTCAAATTGCGACAAATTTATTTAATGAATATTACGATTTCAAGCGAGGGCTTGATACGGAAGAATCGGTTGGCATTGGTGGAGGAATCGTTCGCCACGGCTTGAAGCCAAAAAATGTATTGGCGGTAGCGATTCTTTTATATGTTTTTGCTGGGATTGTTGGTGTATATATTTGCTCGAATTCTAGTTGGTGGTTAGTAGTCATCGGATTGTTTGGAATGGCGGTAGGTTATTTATATACTGGTGGTCCGCTGCCGATTGCCTATACCCCTTTTGGTGAGTTATTTGCAGGAGCTTTAATGGGAACTGCTTTCGTGTTAATTGCCTATTTTATTCAAACAGGTGAAGTCACGCTGCTTTCAGTACTCCTTTCCATTCCATCAGGGATATTAGTAGGCGGAATCAACATGGCTAACAATATTCGAGATATTGAGGAAGATAAAAGAGGCGGAAGAAAGACGCTTGCCATATTAATCGGTAGAACCAATGCAGTGAGATTACTAGCAATCGGTTTTATCATCTCCTATCTTTGGATTGTCGGATTAGTGGTGACGGGAAGCATCAGTCCTTGGGCGCTAGTAGTGCTGTTAAGCGTAAAAAAACCTATAGACGCTATTCGAGGCTTTCAAAAGGGCGAAAGCGAAATGCAGTTTATGCCTATTGCCATGAAATCAACAGCCATGACGAACACAATTTTCTGCTTTTTATTATCAGCTGGGTTGTTACTAGGATATATATTTTAGTGGGATAAATGAAGGTTTATGTTAAAGCCTTGCCCATTCGAACGAATCGCTTCCTTTTGGAGGCGATATTTTTTTAAAATTTTTATCTTACTAAAATAATATTGTAAATTTAGTTTACAAAAATCCGAACTGTTTATTGAATAAAAACAAGTCCTAAATAAGGGAAATAGGGAATATAGGGAAAGTAGCATTTTTTATTGTAATAAAGAAATGCTGGAATTTCAGTTGGTGGAGCAGTTGTACTTGAATTAGATGGATTATTTTTCAGTTTGGGGAAACACTGATTCATGATTGTTATTCTCGTGGGGGAATAATAGCCAAATCCATGACAATAATAGTCATTCTATAAAGCATAATAGTCAAATTTGTGAACATAATAGTCAATCAAACAAAAATTGCTCTTGAAATTTATGATAATAGTCAAAATCGAATCAGTTATAGCCAAACTACAGAAGATAATAGTCACACTCTTCAACTTATTAGTCAATCATCTAAAAACGCCTCTTGGAGAATACGATAATAGTCGAAATTTAGCCAATAATAGTCAAGCTACTAAGGATAATAGTCAAATCTAACAAAATAATAGCCAACAAAGAGTGAGCTAGAAAATTAACTTATCCGCTCTTTGTTGGCGTGCACTCCTCATATTATTTAAATAATTCATCAATTTCTTGAATTTCTTCTTCGCTCAATAATACTTTGGCTGTTTTTAAATTGTTCAATACTTGCGCAGCACATTTTGCTCCTGGAATGATGGCAGTTATGGCTTCTCGTGTCAAATACCAAGCAAGAACGACATTTGCAACCTCTACATCTTTCGATTGGGCGATTGTGCGTAATCGTTCCACTTTTTCTACGATTTTCTCATACGTTTCTTTTTGGAAGAACTGAGATTTTTGACGATATTCAGGTATTTCAGTATCCTTTGTATATTTTCCTGTAAGCAAGCCAGAAGCTAAAGGAAAATATGGGATAAAAGCAATCTGGTGTTTTAGTGTGTATGGAAACAGCTCTTTTTCAGCATCTCTATGAATTAAGTTATAGTGTTCTTGAACCACATCCACATAGCCATCTTTATTCGCTTCCTGTAATAGTGCTAATGAAAAGTTAGAAACACCGATTGCTCGAATTTTTCCTTCATCCTTTAATTCTTTCAATGCTCCAACCGCTTCATCCTTTGGTGTATGCTCATCGGGAAAATGAATGTAAAGTAAATCAATATAGTCTGTTTTTAAGCGTTGCAAACTTTTTTCCACTTGTTCTTTTAAAAATGAAGGAGAGTTGTCTATAACTCGTTGGCCATCAACCATTTTAGCTCCGACTTTTGTTGCAATGATCAGTTCATCTCGGTTGCCCATTTCTTTTAAGACCTCTCCAATGAGTTCTTCTGAACGGCCTAATCCATACAAATATGCCGTATCAATGAAGTTGATTCCGTTTTTGATAGCAACACGAACAAGCTCTTTTCCTTCTGCTTCACTTAGATGAGGGTGAATATTGTGTCCACCGACTGCATTCGCTCCTAATCCAATAGGGTTCACATAAAGCTCCGATTTTCCTAATCGCACATATTTCTCCACAAAATCATGCCCCCTTATTACTTATTAATTTACAGGGAGTTGGTTTTAATTACAAGAAATTTACAAGATTAAGAGAAAATAAGCAGTAACAGGGAATATTAGCTGCTGAACTAAAAGGGATTATGTCGATATAAGAGTGTAAAATTGTTGCATGTCGAATTACTGAATGCCAATAGATATTTGAATTGGAAAAATAGGTATATTGAGGATTCGATTTGGATTTATTGTAAACAAGGTTATCAAAAAAGAAAGTAGGTTTGACGGTTCTTGTAAAAATTTGCGTATAATTTCTCGTTACTCCGTTAGATAAAGTCAAAATAGTGATAAAAATGGATTAGGCATATTACCAACTGCTTTTTTATATACTAAGGTTTACAAAAAGAAATGGAACTGTCGAAAACAATAGAATGGGTATGTTTCAAAACAAAAATAATATCTTAATCATGATATTTAAATAAAATAGAAGATAACATTAACAATAACGAAAATGAAATGAATATTAATATCAACCAAGTTAACAATCTACCTTTATTGAGATAAGGAGCTGTCGAAATCTAAATGTTATTCAAAAAAAGTATATAAAATGAAAAGATATGCAGTAAATCAATTAAGTTTATATATTAATAAAACAATTTGTCGCATTACTCCGAGTAATCATTAGTATAAAATGTATGTGAATTAAAGTGTCGAATAATATTGAAAAAAATTAAGGACTGATAATTTCCTTTTTATCCTGTCATAAAATTAGTTGCTTAAGGGAAGAAAAAGTCACGGTCGACAAAGAAAGAGTTTAAAGAAATTGAATCGACAATATTTCCTAGGAAATTTCGATATTATTCACCAAACAATAAAGGCAAAAAATAGATTCGATTCAAACGGGTTATCATAGCCAATACAAGGTGCATTTGGTAGAATAATGAGTAACATCATTCAATCGTTCTATTTACAGATAGTTGTTCATTAAAAAAATTATGACGAAATCAAATAATGTGCCAGTAATAAAAGTAAATGAATTAAAGCGTTTTTGGAAAAAACGAACTGATAAAAAACATACAGTAGAGGATATCCAAAAAATTCATCATTCACTAGAACAATTTGTTAATATTCATCAACCTTCTTATAAAATGAACATGGATCAAGCAACTACTAATCATTAATATCACAGTATATTGAAAGGAAATAACAATGGGAAAGCGCTCAAAACGGCAAAACAGCATAGAATTTATGAAAGAAAATAGCAGATTGTTTTCTTGTCCGATTTGTAATAATGAAATGGATGTCCATCATGACGGAGAGGTTTTCTGTAGTAATCGTCATAACTTTACGATTGCAAAACAAGGATATGTGAATTTTTTGACAAAACCTGTCCGTTCTATGTATACGAAAAATTTATTTGAATCTCGTAAAGTTGTAATTGATAGCGGTTTGTTCAATGAAATGCATAAACAAGTAGCAACTATCATTGGAAATTCAGTTAAGACAATTTTAGATACTGGATGCGGGGAAGGTTCCCATTTGGCTCGTATTTGTGAGCAATTAAATGATGAGGTAGTTGGTGTAGGGGTTGATATTGCTAAAGAAGGAATTATTACTGCGGCAAAATATTATGACCGGAAAATTTGGTGCGTTGGAGATTTAGCAGATAGTCCTTTTCGTGAACAATCATTTGACGTAATATTGAATATTTTATCGCCAGCAAACTATGGTGAGTTTAAACGCCTGTTAAAGCAAGGGGGAAAATTGATTAAAGTAGTTCCCCAATCCGAATATTTAATGGAATTAAGAAAACAAGTATTTGCAAACTCAAAAAAAGAGCTTTATTCTAACGAGCAAACTGTCTTTCGATTTCATGAGCAATTTATGAACGTGTCACAACAAAGAGTTACTTATAAAGTGCCTATTAAAAAGGAACTAATTCCTAAATTAATTGAAATGACTCCTCTAGGATGGCATGCAGAAACCCATGATATATCTTTAGAGGAATTGACGATTGATTTGGATATATTAGTGGGAGAAGTGTAAGTTTGTGATGAGATTGAAAGAAAGGGATGTTTTCTTTAAAATAAGAATGAATAAAAAAATTTAAGGGTAGGAATCAACAGTGTTATACGATTTCGGAGCTAGAGTAGTTAACGTGTTTTTAACAATAAATGGATCAAAAGCGAAGGTATATGGTAAGGAAAATTTACCAAAGAATGAGGGATACATCGTTGCGTGTACACATAATGGATATATTGATATTTTAAACCTAGGTCTTTCCATATATCCTAGACAAATACATTTTATGGCAAAAAAACAACTATTTGATATTAAAGTGTTAGGTTGGTTGATTAAAAAACTGAACGCTTTTCCTGTCGATCGTGAAAATCCGGGACCGAGCGTGATTAAAATACCTCGTCAACTTCTAAAAGAAGGAAAAATTGTTGGAATTTTTCCGAGTGGTACTCGTACAACAAATAACGCAGAGTTAAAACAAGGAGCGATTACTATTGCTCAACTTACAAAATCGAAAATTGTTCCAGCAGCCTATATTGGTCCAAAAAATATAAAGGAAGTAATAAAAAGACAAAAAGGGTATTTAATATATGGTAAACCTTTTACCGTTCCTGCTGGAAAAGAAGCGCGGGATGAATACACTGCCTTTTTAGAAAAAGAGCTTCAAAGGTTAACAGAAGAAATAAAACGAACAAATGGAAAATAATTAGCACTTTCCGTCAACGGAAGGTGCTTTTTCAAAAGGGGTTGTTATGATGAAACGTGTACTTTTCGTATGCTTAGGAAATATTTGCCGCTCGCCAATGGCTGAAGCAGTATTTAGAGACTTGCTAAAAAAGAGAGGATTAGAAGATAAAATCGAAGTGGATTCTGCTGGAACAAGTTCATGGCACGTGGGAGAACCGCCGCATTACGGTACTTCCAACAAATTAAAAGAATATAATATTTCCACAGAAGGAATCACTGCGCGGCAATTGAAAAAAGATGATTTTGAAAAGTTTGATTATATTGTTGGTATGGATGAAAGTAATATAAGGGATATATGTAGAATATTAGGTCAAACGGAACATCCAAAAATTTTCCGTTTTCTTGATTTAACTTCACACAAAAAAGACGTTCCAGATCCATATTATACGGGGGATTTCCAAGAGACATATGACTTAGTTGTAGATGGTTGCGAAGCATTATTGAGCAAAATAATAGAAGAGATGGAAGATTAAAGTTTGATATTATAAAGGCATTTTACAAAAAAATCAAGTAGCGATTATTTTCATCAAAGAAATCATGGTGTATAATGATACAGTCGTATTTGTCAGAATGAAATTTTACTGATATTTTGAATAGGAAAGAGAGTGAATCTAATGGGTCGCAAATGGAATAATATTAAAGATAAAAAAGCAGAAAAAGATAAAAACACCAGCCGAATTTATGCAAAATTCGGTAAGGAAATTTATGTAGCTGCAAAAAAAGGTGAACCAGACCCAGAATTAAATCAGGCATTAAAGGCAGTATTAGAAAGAGCAAAAACATATAATGTACCTAAACATATTATTGATCGTGCCATTGAAAAAGCGAAAGGTGCTGGCGGAGAAGATTATGATGAACTTCGTTACGAAGGCTTCGGTGTCGGTGGAACAATGGTGATTGTTGATGCGTTAACAAACAATGTGAACCGTACTGTTTCAGAAGTCCGTGCTGCTTTTGGCAAAAACGGAGGAAATATGGGGGTAACAGGTTCGGTATCATATATGTTTGATTCTACTGCGGTATTTGGAATTGAAGGTAAGTCAGTAGATGAAGTATTAGAAATTTTATTAGAAGCGGATATTGATGCACGTGATGTGTTTGATGAAGAGGGAATCACAATCGTTTATGCGGAGCCAGATCAATTCCATGTTGCTCAAGAAGCATTCAAAGCAGCAGGTATTGAAGAGTTTACAGTAGCTGAATTAACAATGCTTCCACAAACTGAAGTAAAACTAACTGGGGAAGACAAAGTGAAATTTGAAAAAATGATTGATGCATTAGAAGATCTTGAAGATGTACAACGTGTATATCATAACGCAGATTTAGAAGATTAATATTCAATAAAGGAAAGACCGTAACATGTTGAGTGTCACGGTCTTTTTCATTGTCAGTTTTTGGGGAACTGGATTTTCAAAGAAAAATTCCACGTTTCTAAAGTATAATTTTGGAACTTTATAATCGTTTAAACGTAAGTACTAAGAGAAAATCTTAAGGTGATCATATGAAAAAAAGTTTTTTAATAATATTAGGAATTTTAATAGTGAGTAGTGTATCATTATTTACTTGGTCCTATAAAACCATGAAACAGCCAATACCGGTTGCAGATGGTACTTATGAATATGCGATTTTATTAGGAGCGAAAGTAGAATCGGATGGAAGACCAAGCTTAACTTTGCAGTATCGTTTGAAAGAGGCGATAGAGTATTTGAAATCCTATCCTCATGTAAACGTCATCGTTTCTGGTGGGAAAGGATTGGACGAACCGATTAGTGAAGCTGAAGCAATGTACACATTTTTAGTGGAATCAGGAATTGAAGAATATCGAATTATCCGTGAAGAACAAGCAACGTCTACATACGAAAATTTGCTATATTCAAAAAAATTACTGCCAACCAATACAAAAAACGTTACGCTTATTACAAGCGATTTTCACTGTGCACGTGCAAAAATATTAGCAAATAAACTGGACTTAGAAGTGGACATAGTTGCATCAAAAACACCAAAAATTGTTGAGCAGAAGTTACATATTCGTGAACAGTTTGCTCTCATAAAAACATTAATCCTTGGAAAATAAAACTTCCAACCGAATTGTAATGATAGGAAAATGCTCGCAATTACATCATTCTTTATTGATTTTTTTATAAACGAAAATAGATTTGTATAGCAATTTTCAGGAAGTGTTAAACTTGGGTAGGGGTGAATGAACGATGACAAAAAAATTATGGTTTCAAGTGGGAATTGGATTATTAATTGCCTTATTAATTATTAAATATGTAATAGAAATTCATTGGATTTTTAATCCCATTGTTATTATTATCAAAACAATTTTTATTCCAGTGTTATTAAGTGGCGTCCTTTTTTACATATCAGAGCCTTTCCAACGTTGGCTAGAAAAAAAGGGGCTTCCTAGATGGGCAAGTATTTCAACGATTGTATTACTATTAGCAGGATTAGTAACGGGATTATTGTTAATTGTCGGAAATCCGATTGTTGAACAAGTGAACCGCTTAGTGCAAAATTCTCCAAATATTGGCGATAAAATAATGGAAGCAACGGATTTTATTCTAGAAAACAAAGACAATTTACCTCCTCAAGTTGAAAACTTCGTTGATTCTGTAACAAGTTCTATTCAAGACATTGTCGTTGTAGGTAGTAAAAGCATTGTAAACTTTGTTAGCGGTACTGTTTCTACAATTTTTACTTTAATTTTGGTACCATTCTTTTATATTTTCATGTTAAAGGATCATGAAAAATTTGCACCAAATATTTACAAGATTTTTACCGGCGAGCGTCGTATATGGGTAAAGAATACGTTAGAAGACATCAATGAAGCACTAAAAACCTATGTACAGGGACAAGTACTTGTGAGTTTAATTTTAGCAACGATGATGTTTATAGGGTACTTAATTATAGGACTTGAATATGCTTTATTACTTTCAATTTTTTCCTTTTTCATGAATATGATTCCGTTTATCGGTCCATGGATTTCGTTGGCGCCAGCAATTCTTGTCGCCATTATTCAAGATCCAGTCTTGGTGATTTGGGTATGTGTAATTACCCTTGTTGCGCAACAATTGGAAAGCAATTTAATTACCCCAAATATTATGGGAAAATCTTTAGATATCCATCCGTTAACGGTTATAACAGTAGTATTAGCTGCTGGTAATATAGGTGGTTTTATTGCAATTATGATTGGTATTCCAACTTATGCAGTATTAAAAGTAATTATAAAGAATATCTATGAGGAGCGGAAGAAAATTAAGGAAACTGCAACGAAAACGTTATAATATAAATCGGTATACACTTAAAGGGAAGCTGTTTTTTTTAATCTTGTATTGTATACTTAGAAAAGGCATTTTTATGAGAGAGCGATTATTAGAAAAAAGGGGATTTTGTATGAGCGGAAAGAGAGCTGCTATCATTCTTGTAAGTATTATGCTTTTAGTTAGCATTTTGGTTATCGTTGCCATTACAATCTTTTATGCCACTTATGAGCCAACTATAAACCAAAGTATTCTGCCTTTTGAATTGAGTCATTCCAATAATACAATATAAAAAACACGAGCGTTTATAGCTCGTGTTTTTTATTTAGAAGAATAAATCCAATATGAAATAAACACAACCAGCAATTACTGCTGAAATTGGCATTGTAATAATCCAAGTTAAAACAATTTTACGAGCTACTCCCCATTTAACACCTTTTACACGTTGAGCAGATCCCACACCCATAATGGATGAAGAGATAACATGAGTTGTTGATACCGGTAAGTGAATTAAGGTTGCTCCAAAAATAACAGTAGCAGATGCTAAATCGGCTGCAGCGCCATTAACAGGTCGGATTTTCATAATTTTTGTACCAACCGTTTTAATGATTTTATATCCTCCGATGGAAGTTCCTAATCCCATTGCAAGCGCACAGGCAATTCGTACCCAATCTTGTACATCGTTATCTGATTGGATGCCGGCAGCGATTAAAGCCATTGTAATGATTCCCATCGCTTTTTGGGCGTCATTCGTACCGTGAGTGAAAGCCTGTAATGCTGCGGTAAAGATTTGCATCGTACGGAATCCTTTATTGGTACGATAAAGGTTCAAATTTTTAAACAACAACTTGAATATTGTCATGAATAAAAATCCGACACCAAAAGCGATAAATGGAGAGAAAATTAACGCCTCTAAAATGCCCATAAAACCTTTATAATTAAGAATATCAAATCCCGCCGCAGCAATTGCTGCACCAGCAATGGAACCAATTAATGTATGAGAAGAGCTAGACGGAATTCCAAAATACCAAGTAAGTAAGTTCCATGTAATCGCAGAAATAAGTGCTGCTAAAATAACGACAGATCCCGTTGTATCATCTGGCGTTTGATTCAGTGAAAATGGGTCTACGATATCGCTAGCAATTGCTTTTGCTACTCCTACAAAAGAAATTGCTCCAAGGAAGTTCATAATAGCAGCAAGCATTACAGCTGTACGCGGTGGCAGTGCACGAGTAGAAACAGACGTAGCAATCGCGTTTGCTGTATCGTGAAATCCGTTAATAAAGTCAAATGCGAGCGCAAATATAACGATTAATATTGTGATGATTAAAATGGCATCCATATCTAAAACTCCGCTCCGTTATTATGCATTGCGCATGATAATTGTTTCTAGTGTATTTGCTACGTCTTGGCAATGGTCAGCGATATCTTCCAATTGGTTGTAAATATCTTTATATTTAATTAAACGGATTGGATCTTTTTCATTTAAGAATAGTTGTTTAATGGATGAACGGGATACTTCATCACATTCGCGTTCATAGTCCTTGATTAAAATAATATGATTTCTCATTGAAGTTAAATCTTTTTTATTTAACAAGTCGATTGCTGATACAATTTCATCTGCACTTCTTGTTATGTATTTTAAAAATGTGCGCATTGACTCGTCTAATTCTGGAATGGAGAACATCTCTAAGTGAGCAAAACATTGCTCTATACCATCTAATACATCGTCCATTTTAATAGCTAATGCTAAAATATCTTCTCTTTCGATTGGTGTCATAAATGACTTATTTAACATGACGATAAGTTCGTGTATTAAATTGTCACCATCCGTTTCAAATTTTTTAACTTTGATACTTAATTCCTTTAAATCAGCAATTGAATCGATATTAAAGTCGTTAGCAAAGTGAACTGCATCTCGCATGTTTTCAGCAATTTTGTGTAATGACACAAAAAATGGATCTGATTTTTTTGGATTAAACATGAAAGTAATGCCCCCTGATATACGTTAGTTTTAAAACCTTTATTATGATAGCAAAAAAAATTCAAAAACTATAGAATGTAAATGCGGAAAATAACAAAATTTACATTCCTGTAATATTTATTTGGTAATAATTAGTTATTGTATTGAAAATAAGGAATATAAATAAGCATATTAATTGGCAGTGCCATATTAATATGCTTATTATGGATTGACTTTATGATAAGTATTCTTCAAGTTCCTTTTGCAAAAATGGCTTTGCTGATAAGAATTCAATAAAAGCTTTGTATCTTTCGAATTCGTTTTTGCCCGGTTTCTTTCCAGTATAAAAACCACGTATCAATATATTTTTAGGTGTATGCTCCATATCGATAAATTCCATTAACTGTACTTCATATCCGACTAATTTTAAAATTTCTGCACGAATTGAATCGGTTGCGAGAGCGGCAAAACGTTCTTTGATTAATCCGTGTTGTGTCATGATTTCTAAATGCGGGGCGTTTAATTGACGGTTCAATTCATGTTGACAGCATGGTACGCTTAAAATGACTTTTGCTCCCCACTTTACAGCTCGAGCCAGTGCCATATCTGTCGCCACATCACAAGCATGTAATGTTACGACCATATCGACAGAAGTCTCTTCATCATAATCATTTATATCTCCTATAATAAATTCTAAATGGTCATAATGTAAATCTTTTGCAATATTATTACACTCTTCGATTACTTCTTTTTTCAAATCTAGTCCTGTAACTTTAAGATCTAATCCTTTTTCAATTTTCAAATAGTGATATAAGGCAAAGGTTAAGTAAGACTTCCCTGAGCCAAAATCGATAATCCGAATTTGCCGATTTGTCGGTAAGTAATCTAAGGAATCGTCAATAAATTCGAGAAATCGGTTAATTTGTCGAAATTTGTCATATTTTTGCTTTTTGACTTTTCCATCAGGAGTTTGAACCCCAAGCCGCACTAAGAATGGATAAGGAGTTGTTTCATTCAGCAAGTAATTCTTTTTACGGTTATGGGCTAAAGACAGCTCTTTTTTCATTTCTGTTTGTTCTTCTTTCCAAAAGACTTTATTCTTTTTAGATAATTGGATTTGAATTAAGCGATCGGTGAATTGCCCGTGAAATTGTCTAAATTGCTGTAGCAACTCATCCAAATAGGGATGGAAATTTTCTAATAGGATATTTTTATGTTTTAATATCCTTTCATATTGATATTCCAGTTGAATATGGTATTGTCCCTTTATTTCAACTGGCTTTAATTTAACTCTTTTCAATTCATCTGCTTTTTTCCTTGGTTGACTAATGGTTGCAGATATTAGTTTTTTATTAAAAATATGCTCAAGCAATTGTTGTTTCATATCAGTAAATTCCATGGATATCAAACCTTCTTCGTTTTAGGATAATCGACAATAGTTTAACACATAATACATTATTGTTATAGAAAAGGTCGGGAAAATTGTAAACCATGTTGACGGAAAATTATACAAAAAGAGAATTTTCCAAAAAAATATTATATCCAAAAACCTATCCCTATGTTAAAGTATTGTTATAAAAGATTTCTTAGAAATCGACATTATTTTCTCTATTTCGACATATTTTAAGTATGTAACAACAAGGAGGAGAATTTTATGAGTGAGTATGCTTTCCAAATGTTAGCGATCATATTATATATGATTGCAATGTTATTAATTGGTTGGTATGCATTCAAAAAAACATCTAACTTAAAGGAATACATGTTAGGTGGGCGTGGATTAGGGCCAATTACAACCGCTCTAAGTGCTGGAGCAGCCGACATGTCAGGTTGGTTATTGATGGGGTTACCTGGTGCCATTTATGCAGCAGGTTTAGTAGAAGCGTGGATTGCGATTGGTTTAACAGTTGGACAATATTTAAACTATGTTTTAGTCGCACCGCGTTTACGTGTTTATACGCAAATTTCCAAAGACTCTATTACAATCCCAAGCTTTTTAGATAACCGACTTCGTGACAATACGAAATTACTTAGAATTGCATCAGGAATCGTTATTCTTGTATTCTTCACGTTCTATGTTTCTTCTGGTATGGTTTCTGGTGGTAAGTTTTTCCAAAGTTCATTTGGATTTGATTATCACACTGGGATGATCCTTGTAAGTGCAGTTGTTATCATTTATACATTATTTGGTGGATTCTTAGCGGTAAGTTATACAGACGTAGTACAAGGAACAATTATGTTTTTCGCTTTAATTTTAGTTCCTCTTGTAGGCGTTTTCATTACAGGAGGATTAGGTGAAACAGGAACTGCTATCACTGCTGTAAATCCTGAGCATTTAAGTTTATTACCATCAACAGCAGTAGCTGCAGGAATTATTTCTTCTGTTGCTTGGGGTCTTGGATATTTCGGACAACCACATATCATCGTTCGCTTCATGGCGATTAATACAGTAAAAGAAATGAAAAGTGCCCGTCGTATCGGTATCGGTTGGATGATTTTAAGTTTGGTTGGTGCGATGTGTACGGCGCTAGTGGGTGTTGCTTACTTCCAACAAAACGGAATGACACTTGATGACCCAGAAACGATTTTCATTGTAATGGGACAAATTTTATTCCATCCATTTATTGCAGGTGTTTTACTTGCAGCCATTTTAGCGGCAATTATGAGTACGATTTCATCTCAATTAATCGTTACTTCCTCTGCATTAATTGAGGATATTTATAAAGCGTTGTTCAAAAAAGATGCTACCGATAAGCACTATGTGACAGCTGGACGTGTAGCGGTATTGATTGTAGCTATTGTCGCAATGATTTTAGCTTGGAATCCAAACAACTCAATTTTAGATTTAGTTGGATTTGCTTGGGCTGGATTTGGTTCATCCTTTGGTCCAATTATTATCCTTGCTCTATATTGGAGAAAGTTAACAAACATTGGTGCATTAAGCGGAATGGTTGTTGGTGCTATTGTAGCATTCGTTTGGGGTCAATCCGCTACTCTTTCAGGCATGATTTATGAAATGGTTCCTGGATTCTTCTCTAACTTAGTTGTAGCAGTTATTGTAAGTATGATTACGTATAAACAAAATCCAGAAATTGAAGAAGAATTCAATCAAACATTAGAGGTTTTAAAAGCTGAAAAGGAAAAATAATGAGTTATCGAGGAAGATCCACAACTTTGTGTTGTGGGTCTTTCTTTTTCTTTCACAGGGTATACTGTATAATAACGGGATAAGACCCATTGTTCGGAGGGAAGGATTATGACTCAGTTAAAAGAAGTAGAGATGATTAAAGAGAAAGCAATATTAGTGGGTGTCAACTTAAATGACCCAAATTTTGAATATTCAATGGAAGAATTGGAAAATTTAGCGGAAGCCCTTGACGTCGAAGTGGTAGGGCAAGTAACTCAAAATTTAGAGCGCGTTAATCCATCTCATTATGTAGGAAAGGGAAAAGTAGTAGAAATTAAAAATTTTTTTGATGAAGTTGGTGCAAACTTAGTCATATTCAACGATGAACTATCTCCTTCGCAAATCCGAAATTTAGAAAGTGATTTAGATTGCAAAGTGATTGACCGAACAACGTTAATTTTAGATATATTTGACCGCCGAGCAAAAACAAAAGAGGCTAAATTGCAAGTTGAATTGGCACAGCTGCAATATATGTTGCCTAGATTAGTTGGATTACATTCTTCTTTATCAAGACAAGCTGGAGCAACAGGTGGAGGTCTTCGAAATAGAGGACTTGGTGAGACAAAACTAGAGCTCGATCGACGGAAAATTGAAGACCAAATTACAAAGTTGCGAAAAGAACTAGAACAAATTAAAGAACAACGAGAAACGCAAAGAAAAAAGCGACGTAAAAGTGAAATTCCTGTAGTGTCACTAGTTGGGTATACTAACGCAGGGAAGTCAACAATTATGAACCAAATGCTTGCAAAATTTGGGCAAGAGGACAAAGAAGTATTTGAAAAGGACATGCTGTTCGCAACGCTAGACACCTCAGTGCGAAAAATTGAATTACCGGATAAAAAACAATTTTTACTAACTGATACCGTTGGATTTGTAAGCAAGCTTCCCCACCAATTAGTAAAAGCTTTTCGATCAACATTAGAAGAAGCGAGAGATGCGGATTTATTGTTACATGTAGTGGATGTTTCTAACAGTGAATATAAGTTTATGATGGATGTTACGAATCGTACATTAAAAGAAATTGGAGTAGAAAATGTTCCAACCATTTACCTTTATAATAAATGTGACTTAGCCAATATTGCTTACCCAAAAGTTTACGGAGAAGACCTTTGGATATCCGCGAAAGAAGGCAAAGGATTGAATGAGTTAGTTGAATGTATTCGTAAACATCTTTTTTCCAATTATTATACTTGTGAAATGTTCATTCCTTTCAGCCGGGGGGATATCGTATCCTATTTAAACGAGAATGCTTCAGTAAAGTCAACAGAGTATGAAGAAGCGGGAACAAAGTTAATAGTAGAATTGAAAGAATCAGATTATAAAAAGTTTGAAGACTTTGTAGTCAAGAAATAGCAGAAAGCGAGTGGAATCAAATTCCCCTCGCTTTTTTGGTATGTATAGACTTGATACATTCCAAACTACATAACAGGTGACAAATTAAGAAGAAAACTTTTCAGAGGATAGTAAATTAGCGAAATTGTTATACCAAAATAATAAAAACGGTGGTTATAGAGACATTAAACAGTTAAAATGATAGGAAATTTTGAAAAATATCAAATAAACTTAAAATTTAAACATTATACAGATATATTGAAAATTCTATGGAAATTATTTAAAAATAAATATTGTGGTCGCTTCAAAAGTGATGAAATTTTCAGAAAAAAATAAAAAGTAAAATAACAGAAAGAAGGGAAAGATATGTTATCTAAAGAAGAAATTGTGAAATCTGTCCCCCAGAAAGGCTTTTTTGGACATCCTAAAGGATTATTTACACTATTTTTTACTGAGTTCTGGGAACGTTTCTCATATTATGGAATGCGCGCCATTTTAATTTTTTATATGTACTATGAATTACATGAAGGTGGATTGGGGCTTGAACGCGGAACTGCAAACTCCATTATGGCCATCTACGGTTCTTTAGTTTATATGTCTGGTATTATTGGTGGATGGTTGTCTGACCGAGTTTGGGGTCCTCGTAAGACAATGTTTTATGGCGGAATCCTCATCATGATCGGGCATTTCATTTTAGCTCTTCCACTTGCTTTAACGGGTCTCCTTATATCAATGGTATTTATCATTATTGGTACAGGTTTATTAAAAACGAATGTTTCATCAATTGTCGGCGAGATATACGCAGAAAAAGATAGCCGTCGCGACTCTGGTTTTAGTATTTTCTACATGGGTATTAACATGGGAGCATTTTTAGCTCCGTTTATTGTTGGGACTGTAGGGGAAACTTATAGCTTCCATTTAGGATTCGGTTTAGCAGGTATTGGAATGCTAATCGGTTTAATTATTTACATAGCCACGCAAAAGAAAAATTTGGGCTTAGCAGGTCTTCAAGTTCCAAACCCATTAAATGAAGCCGAGAAGAAAAAAGCGATTTTGAATTTCACAATCATTATTTTAGCGATTGTTGTTGTATTAGGCGGTTTGTATGCAACTGGCAATTTAACAATGGGTGTATTTAGTACGATTATTACAACTTTAGGTGTACTAATTCCTACAGCATTTTTCATCATCATGTATAGAAGTCCAAAAACGACAAAAGATGAAAAATCTCGTGTGTTAGCATACATTCCTTTATTTATTGCCGCAGTAATGTTCTGGGCAATTCAAGAGCAAGGTGCAACAATTTTGGCAACTTATGCAGATACGCGAACAAATCTAAATGTTGGCGGCTTTGAATTAAAAGCTTCTTGGTTCCAATCGTTAAATCCATTATTTATTATTCTTTTTGCTCCAGTTTTTGCGTGGATGTGGGTAAAACTAGGTCATCGTCAACCTTCAACACCACTGAAGTTTTCCTTTGCACTGTTCTTTGCAGGTGCTTCATTCTTAGTGATGATGATTCCTTCAAAACTGTCTGGTGGAACAGAATTAGTAAGTCCGTTATGGCTAGTATTATCATTTTTCTTAGTTGTAATAGGGGAGTTATTGCTTTCCCCAGTGGGGCTATCGGCAACGACAAAACTTGCTCCACAAGCTTTTGCTTCTCAAACAATGTCGCTTTGGTTCTTAACTAGCGCGGCTGCACAAGCAATCAATGCACAGCTAGTAAGAATTTATGAAGCCGTTACGGAAATTGTTTATTTTGGTGCACTTGGTGGATTATCCATTATTCTTGGTGTCATCATATTACTATTTACTCCGATTATTTCTAAAGCAATGAGAGGCGTAAAATAATAGGAAGGGGAGCCGTTTGATATTTTGAAACGGCTCCTTTGCGATGGGATAGATAGGTAGAAGTGTTTCAACTACCGCAAGGAGTAGAGATTTTAAATAAATCATAATTATGACAAGGTGAGGGGGCTTAGAAAGTATATGTTTTCTAGCCCCCCTCTTTTTTATTGTGTGGAAAATAAGAATATACAGTCAGGATGGTATATAAAATAAGAAATAACGCTAAAATTCATTTGATTTTCATTCTCAATTGTATTTGATTTTTATAGTTTTTCTCTTTATAATGATATTGTACTTGGTGATGAGAATCATTTTCATTAATGAGTACAGAAAAGAGAAAATTGGGGAGCAAAAATGAGACTATGGATGTTGATAGTAGCAGCAATCATCCTGTCATTCATTTCGCTATTCATTGGAGCAATCGATATAAAACCTACTGATTTACTAAACTGGGAATCACAAGAAACTCAAATATTTCTAATTAGTAGGGTTCCTCGATTACTTGCCATTATTTTAGCGGGTGCAGGAATGAGTATTGCTGGTTTAATTATGCAAAGTTTAAGTAGAAATAAGTTCGTATCACCTACGACAGCAGGTACTCTAGATGCAGCTAAGTTAGGGATCCTTATTTCAATTTTGTTATTCTCACAAGCTGCATATATGCAAAAAATAATTTTTAGCTTTGTGTTTGCATTTGCAGGTACGATTTTATTTATGCAAATTTTAGACCGCATCAAATTTAAAGATGTGATTTTCGTACCGTTAATCGGTATTATGTATGGAAATATTTTATCCTCCATTACGACGTTTTTTGCGTATGAAGGGGATTTGATTCAAAACATAAATACTTGGTTAATGGGTAGTTTTACACTCATTATTTCAGGACGTTATGAGCTGTTATATGTAAGTGTTCCTGCCATTATCTTGGCTTATTTATATGCGAATAAATTTACGGTTGCCGGAATGGGTGAAGACTTTGCAAAAAATTTAGGCTTAAGTTACAAAGCTGTGTTGAACCTCGGTTTAATTCTTGTGGCGACCATTTCTACGACCGTTGTTTTAACAGTCGGTGTAATACCTTTTCTAGGTTTGGTTGTTCCGAATATTGTGTCAATCTATATGGGGGACAACTTACGTAAAACGATTCCACATACAATTGTACTGGGAGTTGTTTTCTTATTAGTCTGCGACATTATTGGTCGAGTAGTGATTTATCCATACGAAATACCGGTCAATGTAACAGTTGCAGTAATTGGTAGTTTGCTCTTCTTAATTATGTTGTTTAGGGGGAGAGCATATGCGAAATAATGTTGTGAAATTAATAATATTAGCGATTATTGCAATCATTTGTATTTTATTTTATGGATTTTACGATATTAAAGGTGGATTCGATTATGCTTTCCCTCGACGTATGATGCGCGTTGGAGCAATGGTGATTACTGGTTTTGCAATCGCTTATTCAACGGTCATTTTCCAAACAATTACGCACAATCGAATATTAACACCATCGATTATGGGAATTGACTCCATGTACGAAGTGGTGCAAACCCTTATATTCTTCTTTGCAGGATCTGCATCAATCTGGGTAGTCAATCAATATTTAAACTTTTTCGCGGCGCTCGCCGCTATGATCATATTTGCTATTTTGTTATACCGTACATTATTTAGAGCAGACAAATATCCAATCTATTTGCTTTTATTAATCGGAATGATTATCGGAACATTCTTAGGTAGCTCCGTTTCATTCTTGCAAGTATTAATTGATCCAGTTGAATACTTGAGTTTACAAAACGTACTTTTCGCAAGCTTTATTAAAATTAAAGTTCAACTGTTACTTGTTGCAAGTATTATTTTAATCTCTGCCTTCATTATAGGTTTTAGAATGCTACATCAATTGGACGTTGCTACATTAGGCCGAGACAATGCTATAAATTTAGGTGTTAATTACGATCGTTTAGTGATGAATGTATTAATTTTAGCTTCAGTTCTTATTGCAACATCAACAGCATTAGTTGGTCCAATTACATTCTTTGGATTGATTGTTGCAAATCTATCCTATCAATTTTTTGTAACGTACAAGCATTCAGTTCTCATATTAGGAGCTGGTTTAATTGGTGTTATTGCGTTAGTCGGCGGGCAATTTATTGTTGAACATATTTTTGAAATGAAAACGACTTTAAGTGTCATTATTAATTTTATTGGTGGTATTTACTTTATATACTTATTACTAAAGGAAAGTAGGGCACAAGGATGATTGAAATTAAAGGGTTGACGAAAAAGTATGGTAATAAACCAGTTGTAAGTGATGTATCATTATCGATTCAACCAAAGGCTATTACTTCCTTTATTGGACCGAATGGTGCTGGTAAATCGACATTGTTGTCAATGGTTAGCAGGTTAATTGATGCTGATACTGGCGAAGTGTTATTGGACAAACAGAACGTAAAAAATTGGAAGTCTAATGAATTTGCTAAACGAGTTTCAATCCTTAGGCAATCAAACTTTCTTAACGTTCGATTAACTGTAAGGGAACTTGTGTCTTTTGGACGTTATCCATATTCAAGAGGAAGACTTACACCTGAAGATGAGCAATATGTGGACCAAGCGATTGAATACATGAATTTGAAGGGAATTGAAGATAAATTTTTAGATCAATTGTCTGGTGGGCAAAAACAACGAGCTTTTATTGCAATGGTTATTGCTCAAGATACTGAATATATTCTTCTAGACGAACCATTAAATAATTTGGATATGAAGCATTCTGTGCAAATTATGAAGATATTGCGCAAACTTGTTGATGAATTGAATAAAACGGTTGTAATTGTATTGCATGATATCAACTTTGCTTCAGTTTATTCAGATTATATTGTGGCATTAAAAGACGGTAAAGTTGTGAAAAATGGGCCGACAGAGGAGATTATTAACTCAGAATCTTTACGAGAAATTTATGATATGAATATTCCAGTGCAAGAACAAAATGGTTGCCGCATTTGCGTATATTTTAATTCTCATACGTAATCATAAGAATGATTTAGAAAAGCTTGTATGCTTTTCTAAATCATTTTAAAATGTAATATTTTTTAATCGTTTAATAAAAAATGTAAAAAAACTTATTGACGAACAATAAGCTAATAATTATAATTAGAGTCAGTTATTGATAATGATTATCAATATCAAAACATATTAAAATTATAAGGAATAGGAGAGAAAGTTATAATGAAGAACTGGAAATTATTCGCAGTTATTCTAACAATGCTTGTATTTGTTTTAGCTGCATGCGGTGGCAAAGAGGCAGAACAAAATACGGGCTCAAATACAGATGAAGGAAATACACAGGGACAAGCTCAAGAAGATGGCCGATTCCCAATGACAATTACATCTACAATTTCAGAAAGCAAAAACGAAGAAACTGGTGCAACTACTGTATTTGAAGATGTTGTTTTAGAAAAAATGCCTGAAAAAATTGTTGTATTTGACTATGGTTTCCTAGATACACTTGATGCTCTCGGTGTTGAAGGAATTGTTGGTGTTGCAAAAGATGGTACATTACCAGAACATCTTTCTAAATTTGCTGCTGACGAATATGCAAGTGTTGGTTCATTAAAAAGCCCATTACTTGAAGATATTGCTGAATTACAACCAGACGTAATCTTCATTTCTGGTCGTCAAGCAACTTTCTATGACCAATTAAAAGAGATTACTCCAAACGTAATTTTCGTTGGTACTTCTCAAGATGATTACTGGAACACATTCTTAAAATCAGTAGATATTGCAGCACAAATTTTCGATAAAGAAGAAGAAGCGAAAGAATTTTTAGCGAAATTCGATTCAAAACTTGAAGAAATTAAACAATTAGCAAGCCAATACAAAACTTCATTAGTTACAATGTATAACGAAGGTAAATTATCTGGCTTTGCTACAAATTCACGATTCGGTTATGTATATGATATTTATGGATTTACTCCAGTAACTGAAGATATCGAAGCTTCATCTCACGGTTCAAACTTTGGTTTCGAAGCGATTTTAGAATTCGATCCAGAAGTATTATTTGTAGTTGACCGTACTGCAGCTGTAGGTGGACAATCAAACATCGAAGCTGACATGGAAAACGCAATTATCCAAAAAACACAAGCTTATAAAAACGGTAAAATCGTATACTTAGATGGTGCGCTTTGGTATTTAAGCGGTGGAGGCTTACAATCTGAACTTGCGAAAATTGATGAAATTTTAAATGAATTAAAATAATAAATCGTTTGTCCAGTCATGGTCACCCAATACATCTTTGGGTGATCATTTTTTTGTCTGTTAACATTGATTTTGCAAATGTGATGAAATGAATCCATTATTACTGTTATTATTGTATAATATACTTTCGACTGAATAACATCTAAATTGCACAATATGTTAATAAGTAAATTTATTGTTATTATTAAGCTTTCATAAGGGTGATTTTTAATATTTTAAGGTGGAGAAGTTGATGAATAATCGTGTATTACTTTACATTAGTGGACTGTTTCATTTATTCCCTTTATTATTTTACGCTATACTAATGACACTTCTACTATCGTTTCATTTGATCAAAACATGGAATTATTATTAAAAGGTAATAAGTTTTTCAGCTTTTTCCACTATTTTGGTGAAATTTCACTAATAGATTTAATCGCTATTATTGTATTATTCATTTTATGGTTAAAGTTCAAAAATTACAGAGGAATGCTTTTTGTGATTCTTACGATTCCGATTGGCCGATTGATCAATCATTTCGTAAAAGAATGGGTAGCACGTCCACGACCAGAAATAGCAGATCAAATGGCATCGTATAGCTTTCCATCTGGTCATGCTATGATGGGGTTATTGTATTTATTCACCATAGCTTATTTATTGTCTGAATTTACAAAAAATCATAAAAGTAAGTTGTGGTATTGGATTGGAGGATTGGTGTTAGCTATATTGACAGGATTAGCAAGAGTGGCGGAGAAAAATCATTTTGCAACAGATGTAATGGCTGGAGTTTAGGATTTACATGGTTTTGTATTGGTATTTTTTTGTCTGAAAGTATTAAACGCTGATATAGCGTTTATTTTTTTGAAATAAGTTTTCTAAATCCACAAAATATAGATAAGGTAAAAAAAGTTGCACGAAGGAAAGTTCTGCGTATATAATAATATTAGGATATTAAAAGAAAGGATGTTCGAATGAGTAACATCATATTAGCATTTAGTCTGACCTTATTTGCAGGGTTAGCAACTGGACTTGGTGCGCTTATAGCATTTTTTACCGAGAGAACGAATAAAAAGTTTTTATCTGCTGCTTTAGGTTTTTCAGCTGGCGTAATGATATATGTATCATTAATTGAAATTTTTTTTAAAGCGAAAGATGCATTAACGGTTGCTTTAGGAGAGTCGAAAGGGTATTGGATGACGGTGATCGGATTTTTTGGAGGAATGCTATTTATCGCTATGATAGATAAGTTGATTCCGAAAAAAACAAATCCTCATGAAGTAAAAACAGTAGAGGATGTTATGCAAGCAGAATTATCACCTAAGGAATTAGATGAAGCTAATTTAATGAAGGTAGGAATATTTACGGCACTTGCTATCGGTATTCATAATTTTCCTGAAGGGATTGCGACTTTTATGTCAGCAATACACGATCCGAGTGTGGGAATTGCTATTGCCATTGCCATTGCTATCCATAATATACCTGAAGGGATTGCTGTAGCTATACCGATATTTTATGCAACTGGTAAGAAGAAGAAAGCTTTTAAACTTTCCTTTTTTTCAGGACTTGCAGAGCCGATTGGTGCACTCGTTGCCTTTTTAATATTGATGCCGTTTCTAAATGACATTATGTTTGGAATAATTTTTGCAGCAGTTGCAGGAATTATGGTGTTTATTTCTCTTGATGAACTATTGCCAGCTGCGAAAAAATATGATGAGACCCACTCATCTATATACGGGGTGGTTGTGGGAATGGCGGTAATGGCGATAAGTTTAATTTTGTTGTCATAAAAGTATAACAGGAGTTGTTCTGAAGTAGGGAACTTTCGAACAACTCCTGTTTTATTATGCTTTAGAAACGCTTGATATTTCTTCAACATAAACGCCACATTGATCTGGTTTTGTCAGAATGATTTTATGTGTCGGGAATAATTCCTCCATTTTTGCAACAAATTGTTGACCTATGGAATTTGGAATTATTGAAATCATTGTTGGTCCAGCACCACTTAATGCAGTACCATACGCTCCAGCTTTTTTTGCTTCCTTGCGAATTTCATGGTAATAAGGGATAAGTTCTGCACGGAATGGCTCATGGAATAAATCAGATTCCATATATTTTCCGATGCGTTCATAATCCTTTAATACTAATGCTGCTGCGAGCATATTTGCACCAGCACTTGCTTGGACGGCATATGGTCTTTGGAATGTTTTTGGCAACACATCTCTTGCTTCAGAAGTTTTTAACTTTACATTCGGAATAAATAATACAAATGATGCTTCAAGGTCATGGATGTGAATTGTATCAACATTGCCTGCTTCATCCATTGTTGAAATGGTTAATCCACCTAATACAGAAGCAGTGGCATTGTCTGGATGGCCTTCAAACTGTGAAGATAGATTTAATTTATCTTGCACAGATAATTGAAGGTCACAAAGGAGGTTTGCAATTTCAATTCCTGCTACAATTGCTGCTGCACTACTGCCAATTCCTCGAGCAAAAGGCAGTTCACTTGTGATTTCGATACGACAGCTAGGCATTTCTCTATTATATTGTTTTGCAGTTTCATGAGCAATTTTATAAATTAAGTGATCTTTTATTTCAAATTTTTTAGGTAATCCTTCTGATAAATGGACAATTTCCCATTCGTCTTGAGGAGAAACAGTTAACTTTAAATAAAGTGATAGGCTAAGCCCTATAGAATCAAATCCCGGGCCTAAATTTGCAGTGCTTCCTGGAACTGTAACTTGCCATTTTTTACTCATACTAAACCCTCAATGTAGTTTCGAATTTCTTCCATGTTATTTTTCAAAGAAACGACTTCCACAGTCGATACATTCATAGCAGTATCAGGGTCTTTTAGCCCGTTCCCCGTAAATACAGTGACCACTGTACTACCTTTTTCAATTTTTCCGTTATTTACGGATTTGACTACACCAGCAAGGGAAGCAGCTGAACCTGGTTCGACAAAAATTCCTTCACTTTTTGCGATTTCTTTATATGCAGCAATGATTTCTTCATCAGTAACGGAGTCGATTATTCCATTTGATTCATCGCGAGCCGCTTCAGCGAATTTCCAACTCGCAGGATTACCAATGCGAATAGCTGTCGCAACTGTTTCAGGATTGTCTATTGGTTGACCTTTTACAATGGCTGCTGCTCCTTCCGCTTCGAAGCCATACATTTTAGGTAAACCACTGTTTTTTGCTTCATTATATTCTTTAAAGCCTTTCCAATAGGCAGTGATGTTACCTGCGTTACCAACAGGAATACATAAATAATCAGGGGCTTTTCCTAAAGCATCGACAATTTCAAAGGCAGCAGTTTTTTGTCCTTCGATACGGTACGGATTGACAGAGTTTACGAGCGTTACTTTTCCTTCTTCACCAATTTTACGAACGATTGAAAGAGCATCATCGAAATTTCCATCAATTTCAATGATTTTTGCACCATACATACAAGCTTGTGCTAATTTCCCAAGAGCGACTTTTCCTTTTGGAATAACGACAATGGATTGAATACCTGCGCGAGCAGCATAAGCGCTAGCAGCAGCAGATGTATTACCAGTAGATGCGCAAATAACACATTTTGCTCCTTCTTCCACAGCTTTTGCTACTGCAACGACCATTCCACGATCTTTGAAAGAGCCAGTAGGATTTAATCCTTCATATTTTCCGTATAATTCTATGCCTAGTTTTTTAGATAAATTTGCTAAATAAATTAAAGGAGTATTTCCTTCATTCAAAGTTAATGTAGGTGTTTTTTCTGTCACAGGTAAAAATTCTTTATATTCTTCGATAAGACCTTTCCACATAGTAATATCTCCTTTTGTTTTCGCTAGATGAACATCTGTTTTTATATAAAAGACATTTTAGCGCACAATAATAGTATATTTCAATAGAAAACGAAAAATTTAAAATATTATATACACAAATTATTTTATCATTTTTATTAAACAATAAGATAAATAATTACAAAAATCACTACCGTCGCATAAATGATGTCTGAATTTTCAGTTTTATTTTTTCTGGACTTTAGAGAAAAAACGAAAACACCTAAGCGAGGGTAGTAAACATCCATTTTTTTACTATAACCTATGACTTGTGCAACAACGACTGGCAAACCTTTATGGGACGCCGTTTCCTTCGATTTTTCGTAACCAAATGTGAGCCGATTTCCATAAAGATGCCTTTAGATAACGACTAATTTGTAAATAACTTCGGTCACTATTTACGTTCAGCTGTGCTAATACATTTAAACAATACACAATCATCGCAACGTACACTTGGTTGTGGACGGCTTGTTCACTGTGACCGTAGAATTTTTTAATGTTCAGGTGCTGCTTCATCCATTTGAAGAACAGTTCAATCGCCCAGCGTGACTTGTAGATTTCAGCGATTTCAACTGCACTTAAATCTAAACGATTTGTCAGTAAATGAAGCTCATTTCCTTTTGTGTCATGCAATTTGAGTAAGCGAAACACGTTTTCAGAACGATTTTGTGGTGTTCCAATGACAACCATTTCATCAGAGAATACGGGTGAATCTTCTGGTAACGAAAAGGATTCTAACACTCGGACAACAGCGTTTTTACGCAAACGGGTCACAAAGAAATAGCCATCTTCCGTCATTTGATCAAAGCGCCCATAATCCAAGTAACCACGATCAAACACGTACATGCATTCTTTGTCATCCACGAATACTTCTAGTTGACCACGATCATGTTCGTTGGCATTCGTGAGTACGGCTTTATCTGGATAGGAGAGTCCTTTTTCCATAAAAACAAGTCGTAAGTGAAGCTTTACTCCTGATTTTGTTTTTCGAAACTCTGCCCACTTATGATTGGTCAAATTAAGCGGTAATGTACTCGAATCAATGATTTTCAAAGGCGTTGTCAGCTTTCTTCGCTTTTGAAAATGTGTTTTCTCATGAATTTGAGCCACTAAATCAAGAAAAATCGATTGAAAGAAAACCGTTGGAATGGCGTTGATTCGTCTCCCTAACTGTGAAAAACTAATCGATTCCAATCCCGTTGCTCGTTGTAATTCTTCTAAAAAGACAGCGTCACTCAACGCCCGTAAACTCTCGGTTTCATGGAGTTGGGCATACAAAAGCAGTTTCATAAATGAAGCCATATAAAGCTTCTTGGTATAGTGATTTAATTGATGTGTTTTCACTAGGTCGTCAAATAATGGACGATTAATCGGTGAAAACCATTGTTCAAATGATGTTTTTCGTGTAGACTTATCCATGCGATTGTCCTTTATTTTGGATTTGGATGGTTTACTACCACCCAACCATTATAAAGGATTTTTTTTTGTTTGGATTATATTTCAGAAAATTCGGTTTGTTTGAAGGTGTTAAATTATTTTAATGCGACGCTAGTGTACAAAAATAAATTAAATATAATACTTGCTAATAATAGTGAATGGGTTTAATGTAATAGTATCATCTAAATTGTAAAGACAGGTGAAATAACAGATGGATAATAAGTTGTTGCAATCCAAGAAAACCCGGACCATCTCTCGCAATAAATTGTTGGGGGTTGCTGGTGTCGGATGGTTATTCGATGCAATGGATGTCGGAATACTTTCATTTATTATTGCAGCGCTAGCGGTAGATTGGGGTCTTTCCTCCAATGAAATGGGCTGGATTGGAAGTGTCAATTCTATTGGGATGGCCGTAGGAGCTTTTCTATTCGGATTGATGGCAGATAAAATAGGAAGAAAAACCATTTTTATTGTAACACTATTGGTTTTCTCCATTGCAAGTGGTATATCGGCATTTACAACGACATTAGCTGCGTTTTTAATTTTACGATTTATTATTGGTATGGGACTTGGTGGTGAACTTCCTGTTGCTTCTACATTGGTTTCAGAAAGTGTACCAGCTAAAGAACGTGGCCGGGTAGTTGTATTGTTAGAAAGTTTTTGGGCATTTGGATGGTTGTTAGCTGCAATCATTGCTTACTTTGTTATTCCAAGTGATATATGGCCAATTGCCGGTTGGAGAGTGGCATTAATCATAACAGCTATACCAGCATTATACGCGGTATTTATTCGTTTGCATTTACCTGACTCTCCTCAATTTGCCGCAAAACCTGAGGCGAAAAAACGCACTATTTTTCAAAATATTAGTGGTGTATGGTCAAAAAAATATGCGAAGTCTACCCTTATGCTTTGGGTTCTGTGGTTTTCCGTTGTGTTTTCTTACTATGGAATGTTTTTATGGCTTCCAAGTGTTATGGTAGGAAAAGGATTCAGCTTAATCTCTAGTTTTAAATATGTCTTGATTATGACCCTAGCTCAACTGCCAGGTTATTTTACTGCTGCATGGTTTGTAGAAAAGATTGGGCGAAAATTTGTATTAGTTACTTATTTATTAGGAACAGCTGCAAGTGCATATGTATTTGGACAAGCAGAATCCATTACAGTGCTTTTAATTTCAGGTATTCTTTTATCCTTCTTTAACTTAGGTGCTTGGGGAGCTTTGTATGCTTATACACCGGAACAATATCCATTAGTAATTCGTGGAACTGGCGCAGGGATGGCAGCAGCAATTGGACGGATTGGAGGCATTTTTGGTCCTTTGCTTGTAGGGTGGTTGCGTACGGCAGGATTTGATTTCGGATTTATTTTTGCTGTATTTTGCATTTCGATTGTAATTGGAGTAGCGGCAGTTGTTTTTTTAGGAAAAGAAACAAAACAAATAGAACTAGAGTAAATTTCATGAAGGAAGCTTTTCGAGAACAAAAAGCTTCCTTCATAAATTTGACAATTTAATGAATATTTGCATAGTTACTCTTAAAAATTTTTCTGAAAACTCATTGTATTCACTTATTATACATGCTAACCTACTCTTTATAATATTGCATACATTATAGTAATTTCATGAAGGAGGAATTCATTAAGAAAATGGGCTTTTGTGATGAAGTGAAGAAACGCTTTATCCGACTTTCAAGGGGACAACGTAAAGTAGCGCAATTTGTTATAGAAAATCCGAATGTAGTCGCTACTCATATTGCCTCTGAAGTAGGAAAAATTATCGGTGTAAGTGAGTCAACAGTGATTCGGTTTTGTTATGCAATGGATTTATCTGGCTATAGTGAACTGCAAGATAGAATTCGAAAGGATTTATTAGAATCGAAACATGTTTCGGCTGGCGAACAATTATCCATTGGAAAAAAACATGAATATTTATTCAGTGAAATAATGAATCGGGATGTAACAAGTATTTTAAATACAATACAATGCATTGATGCAGAAAGCTTTGAAAAAGCCACAATTTATTTACATGAAGCAGGGATCATTTATACGTTGGGTTATAGACAGTGTGCTCCATCTACATGTTATTTAACTTCAATGTTAGAAAATTTCGGAAAAAAGGTTACTCAAATCAAATTTAATGTTGAAGATATTGTAAATCAAATAAATAGAATGGATACAGATTCAGTATTGTTTGTAATCGCTTTAGATTCGGTAGTAGAAGATATATTAACAATTGTTAAATTAGCGAAAAATAAAAAGGTCAAAATTATTGCTATAACAAATTCTTCCATATCCCCTGTACGTGATTATGCAAATATCAGTTTTGTTGCAGGGGCTCAAAAACAAATTGCTTTCGAAGCAAATACCGCAGCTAATTCCCTTGTACACGCTCTCGTCGAAGGTATGACTCTACATAATAGAAATTATTATAAAAAGTTTTTAAATTTAAATGCTCAATTAGATGATCGTCTCCATTTTTTAGAAAAAAGAACGTTAACAATGAAATAGTGATACTTAAATATTCGTAAAACTTTGAATTTTTCAAAAACTTTTTTGTTTTTCATAAATTTTATGTTATATGTTACGTTTTTCTATTATAAGGAAGTTATGATAAAATAGACACGGACTATACACAAATTTAGGAGGAACTATTTGAATGAGCAAAGTAGTAGTTTTCGGACATAAAAACCCTGATACAGATTCGATTACATCCGCAATCGTTTATGCTTATTTAAAACAGCAACTCGGAGTAGATGCAGAAGCGGTAAGACTTGGTGAAATTAATAATGAAACAAAATATGCTTTAGAAAAGTTCGGTTTCGAGCCACCAAGACTTATTTCAAATGTTGCAGAAGAAACTGGTGTAGTTATTTTAGTTGACCACAATGAGCGCCAACAATCTGCAGACGGAATTGAAAACGTAAAAATTTTAGAAGTTATTGACCATCACCGTATTGCAAATTTTGAAACAGCTGATCCGTTATATTATCGCGCAGAACCAGTTGGATGTACGGCAACGATTTTAAATAAAATCTTCAAAGAAAAAAATGTTGAAATTCCTTCAAACATTGCTGGATTAATGCTTTCTGCCATCATTTCTGATACGCTTTTATTCAAATCTCCTACTTGCACGGAAGAAGATGTACAAGCAGGTAAAGAGTTGGCTGAAATTGCAGGAGTGAATGCGGAAGAATACGGTCTTTCGATGCTAAAGGCTGGTGCGGATCTTTCAGATAAATCTTTAGAAGATTTACTTTCTTTAGATGCGAAAGAATTTACGTTTGGTACAGTGAAATCCGTTGTTGCTCAAGTGAACGCAGTTGATGTGAATGATGTGTTAAACCGTAAAGAAGAATTAGTAAGTTTACTGAATAAGAATGTTGAAGAAAAAGGTTTAAACTTATTCTTCTTCTTTATTACTGATATTTTAAACAACGATTCCGTAGCGATAGTTGCAGGAAATGCTGCTCTAGATGCAGCAAAAGCATTCGGTAAGGAATTAGTGGATAACCAATTCGATTTACCAGGAGTAGTTTCACGTAAAAAACAAGTAGTTCCTGTGTTAACAGATGCATTAAGTTAAAAAAAGACGGTGTTCAAGGAAATCCTTGACACCATTTTTTATTCCAATGATAGTGGATATACTGCTGGACCTTCAATGACGTTACCCAACTTATCGAATCGTGAACCATGGCAAGGGCAATCCCAAGTTTCATCCGCTTCATTCCATTGTGTTTTACAACCTAAATGGGTGCATTTTGGAGCTTCTATTCGCATTAAATATCCTTCTGCGAGATTCGATACTGTAAAGCCAATTTCCTTTAACATTCGCATAAAAGTTTTCCCGAACATATTTCTCGAAGGACTATAAAGATATTGGGCAGGGTGCTGTCCCTCAGTAATTTGTGTTGAAATAATTTCACCTGCAACAAGCGAGTTGGAAAGCCCCCATTTCCGATAACCAGTAGCAATATATATACTCGGTTCACTTTCTGAAATGCGACCTACGTATGGAATATAATCAGCCGTATTTGGATCTTGAGCACTCCATAAATATTCAGGTTTAGGCAAATCGAAAGTAGACATAAGCTCTTTTTCTAACATGTCATAATAAAATTGTGTGTTTTGAACAGCACCTGCAACATGGGAGCTGCCGCCGAAAATAAAGTATGGTTGATGATTAATTAAAGCTGTTCGAATTGTTCGAGAAGATTGATCGGTAGATAAATATTGCCCTTTCAATATCTCCGAAGTTTTCGTTGCCATTAAATAAGAACGGTCAATGGATAATTTTGCAATTTGCAGCCCCTTTATCGCCTCGATTGGATAATGGGTTGCAAGCACTATGGATTTGAAGTTTACTTCAAAATGATTCTCCGTTAAAAGGCGATTTTCATCAATAATTAATTTTGTTACCCTTGTATTTACAAATAGTTTTGCTCCCGCTTTTAATGCTAATTTTGCAAAATGATTCGTAAATTTCATCGGATGGATTTGATAGGTATTTTCCATTTTTAATGCAGTGATCACATCAAAAGGCAGTTCAGTATCAGTTGTTTCGATTCCTTGTATACCTATTTTCTTGTAAGCCTCTATTTCTTTCTGGATTTTTTCCGCACCCTGTTCTGTTGTTGCATATAAATAAGAATCAACTCGTTGGAATGTATCCGCTATTGCATCATGAAGTGCGTTTTCAATAGCCGTTGCATTGGCATCATAATAGGTGCGCACTTCTTCTTCATTAAAAGTGTTTAGTAATAAATCATAAACTGCACCATGTTGGGGAGTTAGTTTTCCCGTAGAGTGACCTGTTGTACCATACGCAACAGAAGATTTCGCTTCTAGCAAAACAACATCTATCCCTTTGTTTGCAAGAAGATAGGCAGTATAGACCCCCGTTAATCCACCGCCAACTATACATACATCGCAGTTCAGGGAAGTGGATAATGATGTTAAAGATAAAGGGGTTACATTATGTAACCAAAGCGAATTCTGCATGAAAATCCCCCTAAAAATGTGTTTTTTACGAGTATGTAAAAAAAATCATTACATTATTCAGTAGGAGCATATATTTTGTTGTTTTAAGATGATACAAGTAAAATAGCGAAAAAGGAGGAAAAGAAATGAAAGTAGAAGTTTGGTCAGATTTCGTTTGTCCATTTTGTTATATCGGAAAGAAGCAGTTGGAGAAAGCAATTCAAGATACAGGGTATATTGGACAAGTGGAAGTAGAATTAAAAAGCTTTTTATTAGATCCTACAACATTAGAAGATTCGGATGAGTCCATTTATGAGCATCTATCAAAAAAATATGGGATGCCGATTGATGAAGTAAAGAAAATGACAAACAGTGTTGTACAGCGGGCGAATGAAGTAGGACTTCAATATAATTTTGATGAACTAAAAACAGCAAATACTTTAAAGGCTCATCGATTGTCAAAATGGGCTTATTCAAAAGGAAAAGGTATAGAGTTCAGTGAACGGGTATTCCATGCGTATTTCATTGAAGGGAAAGCTATTGGAAAAGAAGATGTGTTAATCAAATTGGCAGAAGAAGTTGGACTTGAGAGTAAAGAAGTAGAAGAAATATTGAAGAGCAATCGATTTTCTGAAGAAGTCGAAAAAGATATTCAACAAGCTCAAATGTACGGTATTCGGGGTGTTCCATTTTTTGTATTTGAAAACAAATATGCAATCTCAGGAGCACAACCTCAAGAGTTATTTAATCAGACAGTAAAGAAAGTAGCTGAAGAAAAAGGATTAAAACCATCATTACAAATGCTCGGCGGAGACGGAGATATTTGCTCGGACGGACATTGCGATATTTAATTTCAGTCAAAAGTATGAGTGTTATTTGCTTGATAAAATGAATCCCCCCTTTTATACTTGATTTTGTGAATCTTGAATTTGAGATGTTTTAAATTAAAGAAAGGGAGCATATATACATCATGAAAAATGTGTTAGTAATTAAAGCAAATAACCGTCCAGACGGGATTTCAACAAAAATGTTTGAAACATATATTGAAGAAGCGAAGAAAATTGAAAATATTAATCTAAAAATATACGATGTTTTCGAAGAAGATATGCCATATTTCGGTCAACAATTATTCGATGCATTGGCAAAACAAAATGAAGGTAAAGAATTGACGGAATCAGAGTCTCGTTTACTAGCTGCGAAGAAAAAAGCGATGGATTTAGTAAAAGAAGCAGAAGTAATCGTTGTTGCTTTCCCATTATGGAATTTAACAATTCCTGCACCTTTACACACATTCATTGACTATATTTATCAAGCAGGATTTATGTTTAAATATAATGAAAAAGGGCAACTAGTACAGTTATTAACAGATAAAAAATTCGTCATTTTGAACGCACGAGGTGGATATTACTCATCACCAGAAGCTCAACCGATGGAAATGAGTGTAAATTATATTAAAAATGTTCTTGGTAATATTGCGGGAATGGAGCTTCTTGATGAAGTGATTATTGAAGGCCATAACGCTGAACCAAATCGAGCAAATGAAATAATTGAAGCAGGTTTAGAACAAGTAAAAGCTTCTGTTCAAAAACTAGTACCAGTAGTAGTTTAATAGAAAAAGTGGTGCCTGGAGTGATTTCAAGGCACCCCTTTATTGCATATAAATGTATGGACGCTTCAATATGAATTTATTAAAAATGGTTATCTAATCCACTATGTTTCTTAAATAGATTTAGATTTATAAAACACTATAGTATTGGATAAATTTCAAATTCCGCATTAACATCTACTAATTCTCCAATTAGAAGTCCTCCAGATTCTAACCTTGCATTATAAGTTAAGTTAAAATCCTTTCTGTTGATTTTCGCTGCTGCTGAAAATCCATACGTATCTTGTCCCCAAGGGCTTTTAACATGTCCTTTATAAGTCGTTTCAAAGATCACAGGTTTTGTTACTTCTTTTATTGTCATATCACCATGTATGTAAAATTTATTATGATCGATTTGTTCTATGCTTGTTACGTTATAAGTGATTTTTGGATATTTATCCGCATAAAAAAAATCGTTTGAAGTTAAATGTTGATCTCTCAATAAATCGTTTGTTGAAATACTGGCTACATCAATTTCTATACTAATGTTTGCATTTGTTAAATCCTCAATTGAATCTGCTTCGATTTCCGCATGATAAGAATTAAAATGGCCTATTACATTTGCTATCATCATATGTTTTACAGAAAAAGTGATGGAAGAGTGGGAAAAATCTACAGCAAACTTTTTCATTTTTTCACCTGCTTTCAACATTCTTATTTTCATAATAGTTTATTATAATGTTAGAGACAATACTTGGAAGTAATATTTATAGTCTAAACTTTTATAACTAATGAAAAACATGGTACACTTATCGAGGAAAGATTTATGTTTTGAAAAGTTGGAAAATAATCGTAAAATTCTTGCAATTAAAGCATATATTTGCTTGTCAAAAAGTATACAATTACAGATACAAGGTTTAATACAGGAAAGGAATATGCTTTTATGACAATTGAACAATGGGTTAAGGATTTATCTGGGGTTACAAATAAAGAAAATATAAAAATAAACGAATCGTTAAAAAAATATACAATGACAAAACTTGGAGGAAATGCTGATATATTAGTCATGCCGGAGACGGAAGAGGAAGTTGAGGCAATTGTACAGTATACGTATAGCCATCAAATTCCGTTGTTAATTTTAGGAAATGGTTCTAACATGATTGTTCGTGACGGTGGCGTTCGTGGAATTGTGATGAATTTATCGAAACTCAATCAAATAAAAATTGAAGGAACCGAAGTGTACGCACAAAGTGGAGCACTTATTATGGATGTTTCCAAAAAAGCAGCAGAAGCAAGTTTAACAGGCTTAGAATTTGCTTGCGGAATTCCAGGTTCAGTAGGTGGAGCAATGGCGATGAACGCCGGTGCTTACGGTGGAGAAATCAATGACATCATCGTTCATTCCACAGTACTAACTAAGGAAGGAAAGCGTCTTGTATTATCAAAAGAAGAATTAGAATTAGGTTATCGAAAAAGCATTATAGCTCAGAAGAACTATATTGTGCTTTCATCATTATTCCGACTAGAAAAAGGTAATAAAGAAGAAATTGATGCAAAAATTGCAGATTTGACTTATAAACGACAATCTAAACAGCCGTTAGAATATCCTTCAGCAGGAAGCGTATTTAAACGCCCACCAGGTTATTTTGCTGGAAAATTAATTCAAGATTGCGGTCTTCAAGGAAAAGGGATTGGCGGAGCAGAAGTTTCTACAAAACATGCCGGGTTTATTATTAATAAAGGAAACGCAACTGCGACGGATTATATAGAAACAATCAAAATGGTCCAAAAAGTTGTAAAAGAAAAATTTGGTGTTGAGCTAGAACTTGAAGTGAAAATTGTTGGAGAAGATTAATGTCCAAGATAAATCATTGGAAATTTCCCAATTGAATCTTTATTATTCATAGGGAGGCAGCAACCTTCATTAAAAAGGTTGCTTCTCCCTTATTTTGTTTTTCTTTAAATTTTTCATACGTAGTAGGTGGGAAAGTGAAATTTATTTCGTGGAATGTTAATGGAATACGAGCTTGTTTAAAGAAAGGGTTTTTAGACTACTTTAATAGAATGGATGCAGATTTTTTTTGTATTCAAGAAACGAAATGTCAAGTGGGACAAGTAGAGCTGCCGCTAAAAGGATATTATCAGTATTGGAACTATGCAGAGAAAAAGGGATATTCAGGAACAGCAGTTTTTACGAAGTATAAACCTCTCTCAGTAAAATATGGAGTCGGAGAAATGGATTCTGAATCAGAAGGCAGAATTATTACATTAGAATACGATTCATTTTATTTAGTAAATGTGTATACACCAAATTCACAGAGGGATTTAGCAAGATTGGATAAACGATTGCAATGGGAAGATGATTTATTCGATTATTTGAAAGCGTTAGATTGTAAGAAGCCTGTTATTTATTGTGGAGATTTAAATGTCGCTCATCAAGAAATTGATTTAAAAAATGCCAAATCCAATATCGGAAATTCTGGATTTACCTTTGAAGAAAGGGAAAAAATGACAAGATTATTATCAGAAGGTTTTACTGATACGTTTCGATATTTATATCCAAACCGAACAGATGCATATACTTGGTGGTCCTATATGAATAAAGTAAGAGAACGGAATATTGGATGGCGTATCGATTATTTTATCGTTTCAGATTTGATTGTCGATGCGATCATAAATAGTGAAATACATTCTGAAATTTTAGGAAGTGACCACTGTCCAATTATTTTGGAATTAAATGAAAATTTATTAGTTCGTAAATAATAGGAAATTATTAATAATAAATAGTCCTACTAAAGATATAACATCAAGGGGGATGTAAAAATGTTAATAAAAATAGCAAATTTTGAAACAATTCTACAAGATGAAATTGTATTTATAGGGATTTCTATGAAAAAAATAACTTGATACTATTGAGTATTTAGTCCTATCCGTTTATAGTATTACTTAATAAAAGTGAACGGAGGGAAACAAATGTATGTCACAACTTAGATTAGTAAATGTAATGGAAGAGATAGTAAGCGGACTTGTTCGTTATTTTTTACGAAGTGTGGAATATCAAACATTCTGTAATTGTGAAGAATGCGAATTAAATATAGTGGCAAATGTGTTAAATAATTTGCCTACATATTATGTAGTTTCTTTAAATGCTCGAGAAGAAGCGTTTAAAGAATTAAAGGACTCAAGAAATATAGAAAACATTAATAAGGAAATCATACGTGCCATTCATGCTGTGGGCAAAAGAAGTGGCCATGTAGAGTAATGATGTCCAAAAAGTTGAAAACTAAACTTTTTGGACATTTTTGTTTGATTCTTTTGCCGTTAAAAGTTACATTTTTTAGTTACATTGTAGTAAACTGAATATGATAGACGAAAGTGAGGGGTCGTGTTATGCCAACACCTAGTATGGAAGATCATATCGAACAAATATATTTATTAATTGAAACAAAAGGATATGCCCGGGTGTCTGACATAGCTGAAGCTTTATCGGTTTTACCTTCCTCCGTAACAAAAATGGTGCAGAAACTAGATAAAGACGGTTATTTGGTATATGAAAAATACAGAGGGTTAACACTTACACCAAAGGGAGAAAAGCTTGGGAAGCGACTTGTTAAACGACATGAACTTCTTGAGCAATTTTTAAGACTCATTGGTGTTGATGAAGATAAGATTTATGAAGATGTGGAAGGGATTGAACATCATTTAAGTTGGAATTCAATCGATCGCATCGCAGATTTAGTTCAATTGTTAGAAGAAGATGAGGAAATTGTAAAAAAGCTTGAAAAAATGAAACAACAACCATAATTTATTGGCGGAAGGGAAGCAATAATGAAAGATTTAAAAGCTGGTCAAGTAGTAGAGCTAACAGTCCTAGAGAAAGCTGGTTCAAGGTGGATACTGACAAATGGTGAACTAGAAATCCCACTTAATAGTTCTGAAGCAGCTACCCCTCTCACAGTAGGAGATCGTATAAAGGTATTTTTATATGCGAATCGCCGTGGGGAGTTATTAGCGACAACAATGGTACCGCATATTATTCAAGGAGAATATGGATGGGCAAAGGTATTAAAAATCTCGAATGAAGGTGCTGTTGTAGATATCGGCTCAACTCGGGAAGCCCTTGTGAAAGCAGAAGATTTACCAAAAATTCGTTCTTTATGGCCTAAGGCAGGAGATCATTTATTTATTACGTTGTATACAAATCGAAAGGGCGAATTGTTTGGGCGTCTCATAACAGAAGAAAAGGTAAGTGAGTTGTACGAAGAGGCTTCTGAAAAATTGTTTAATAAAAATATAATGGCTCGAGCTTATCGGCTATTGCCAGTAGGTTCGTTTTTATTAGGTATAGATTATCCTTATCGAATATTTGTACACCATAGTGAAATGGAATCTGAACCAAGGCTAGGGCAAGACGTAGAAGTTCGGATTATTGCTGTCAAGGAAGATGGAACAATGAATGGTTCCATGCTACCTCGCAGTCACGAAAGACTCAGCAATGATGCTGAGAAGATTTATGAGTACCTACAAAGTGTAGGAGGAAAGATGCCTTTTAGCGATAAGTCGACTCCGGAAGAGATTTATGCAATGTTTGATATGAGTAAAGGTGCATTTAAACGAGCTTTAGGTGTGCTCATGAAACAAAAAAAAGTAAAACAAGAAGATGGTTGGACAGAAATCATTTAATGCTTCTATGAATAGACACAAAAGGACAGTACAGAAACCTTTTGTGTTTTTTATTCGTACTAATTATTAGCAAACCTGAAAGCTGGGTTTGAAAGGAGAATGATGAATGAAGAAATGGATGTCGATTATTGCTGCGGTATTATTAGGGTTCATAACGCTAATACCCGGACAAGCATTTGCAGCACCTAAAGCGATTAATGAAAAACTTGGTGTTCCAATTGTTGTATATGGAGCCAATCTTTCTGAATCCGAAAAAGAAATGATACGGGAAGTATTAAGAGTAGATGAAGAACAAGAAGTAGATGAAATCATCGTTTCGGGTCAAGACTTAGTAAAATACATTAGTAATAGTAATCCAAATGCTCGCATGTATTCTTCAGCCAAAATTACTCGTGAAGAGGATGGGAAAGGTCTTACTGTCAGCATCGTAACGCCGGAAAATATAACAGAAGTGACATCTGAAATGTATGCGAATGCCATGTTGACGGCGGGCCTAGAAGATGCAATGGTGGAAGTAGCCGCTCCAAAGCCAGTAACGGGACATTCAGCCCTTGTTGGAATTTACAAAGCATATGAAGTAAAAACAGGAGAAACATTAGATATTGAAAGAACAGATGTTGCAAACGAAGAATTATATGTCGCAACAGAACTTGCTGATAACACAAATATTAGCGATGAACAAGTTGCGCAGTTATTAACGGAGATTAAAAAGCAAATTGCTGAAATCGATCCACAAACGAGAGAAGAAGTGGAGCAAATTGTAACTGATCAATTATCAAAATTACAAATTGAGCTAAGTGATGCCGATAGACAAATGTTGATTGATTTAATGGACCGAATTCGACAGCTGGATATTGATTTTTCAAAATGGGCTGATCAATTGTCAAACATCAGTTCAAAGATTGAAGAAAAGTTTGGAAATCTTCTGCATGATGAAGGATTTTGGGAAAAAGTGAAAAACTTCTTTAGCAAATTAATCGAAACAATTTCCTCATGGTTCTCTTCTTCTGAAGAACAGGAAGCAAACTAAATTACAATGCATGTTCCCTATGATATACTAATTCAAAAAGGGGTGGAATGTTTATGGAATTCAAACTTGTTGAAAGAGGGACGAACTACTTTGCTTTTGAGTATGAAAAAGATGGGAAAATGTTAGCGGAAATTACGTGGAATCAGCATGATGGAGTAATGGATATGACGCATACCTTCGTTTCGCCAGAGCTTCGCGGGCAAGGTGTCGCGAAAAAATTATTAGAACGGGCAGTGGAATATGCGAGGGAACATCAATATAAAATGAATCCTATATGCTCATACGTCGTGAATGAGTTTCGTAGCGGTGTATATGATGATGTAAAAGCGTAAAAGATAAGTGACATAAGAACATTATGTTTTTATGTCACTTTTTTATTGTCAGTAAGAAAAGAAAATGAAAGGAGTTATTTCCATGGCAAAAGGGAAAGGTGTTGTATTGACTGCATTTGTAGCAGGTGTAGCAGCATTTCTCAGCAAAAAAGAAAATCGAGATAAAACGAAGAAGATGATAAAAAATATGAGGACAACATTTTCGAAGGAAACGGACTTTGGTGAAAAGCGTTATAGCAAAAATAATCATAATGATTTAAAAGAAATTGCTGAAACGGCTGCAGATGATACTGAAACAAAAATTAGAGAAAACAATATGATTGCAGAAAGTGGACTACAAACGGCGGTTATTTATTATAACGAAAACAATCAAGAAGTTAGATAACTATTTTAGTGCAAGGTTGGGATAACGAACTCAAAAGAAAAATGGTCGTAGTAGCGACGAGAATTGTGGAAACTTATTTTGACTACCACAGGAGCAAATCATAAATAATTTGAGGATGTCTAGAATATTTTCGGCTTTCTAGACACCCCCCAATCGGCCATTTTATTTAGCGCGGTGTTATTGTCCCAACCTTGCAATTGTTTAGGCTTTATTATCAATCTGTTTTCTTTAAAGCCCATCATAATACATATTGATAGTTTGGAAATTTTCTTAATATGTGGAAGCTTTGAACGTATTCGATTGATGTAATGTTCTAAAAAAATGAGCTTGGGACAAAAGATAAAAAACACCATTTTCTCACGGGAGAAAATGGTGTTTTTTGTGCGCCCGGCATGTACATGAACTATAGGGTGTAAGTCCCGAACCCCGAAGACAGAAGTAGAGGTTAGCCAAGAGCAAGGGTGTCCGTGGTGACGCGGAATCTGAAGGAAGCTGGAGGCAAAACACCGGTCCGAGGAACACGAACCTCATATAAGGCTAGGTATGATTGAGTGAGTTTGCGAAACAAAACAAAGCTCTTTCTGTCGAAGGTCATATCGAGTAAATGAGGCGGATAGATGGTGTGAAAGTGCATGTACTTACCCGGGGAGGTCTGGCGGATATGTGAAGTACTCTTCATAACCTACTTAGTGATAAGTAGCTGAACCGTCAGAAGTCAGCAGAGGTCATAGTATTAGTTGGTTTAGAACTACTAAGAAGGACCGAACAATTAAGAGAGAATAGCCCTTGGCATTCAGTGAGTCATGATGAACACAGAAAACGTAGTACCTCACTTGAGGAAGGAAGCGGTGAATCCCGTGGGGGACCTCTTGGAGGGTGGAGTGACCACTGGCATAAAGAGAACAGCTATTCACGGAAGGAGAATAACGATGCTTTTGAATCAAATCCTGTCACGGGAGAACATGCTTCAAGCACTAAAACGTGTAGAACAGAATAAAGGAAGCCACGGAGTAGATATGATGCCCGTACAAAACCTACGACAGCACATAGTCGAAAACTGGCTATCTATTAAGGAGGCAATTCTCAAGGGAACTTATGAACCAATGCCAGTCCGCAGAGTCGAAATCCCGAAACCTGACGGCGGTGTTCGTTTACTAGGAATCCCTACCGTAACAGACCGTTTGATTCAACAAGCAATCGCCCAAGTACTTTCAAAAGTGTATGACCCTACATTCTCTGAAAACAGCTACGGATTTCGACCAAACCGAAGTGCTCATGATGCGGTGAGGAAAGCGAAAGAATATATAAGAGATGGACATCGATGGGTCGTAGATATGGACTTGGAGAAATTCTTTGATAAGGTCAACCATGACAGATTAATGGGTACACTCGCGAAGAGAATCCAAGATAAACCATTACTGAAATTGATTCGTAAGTATTTACAATCGGGAGTCATGATTAATGGTGTGGTGTCAAGCACATTAGAAGGAACTCCACAAGGAGGACCATTAAGTCCGCTACTATCTAACATTGTACTAGATGAACTAGATAAAGAATTGGAAAGAAGAGGACACAAATTCGTTCGATATGCGGATGACTGTAACATTTACGTGAAAAGTAAACGAGCAGGACTTCGCACAATGGCAAGTATCCAGCGATTTATTGAAGGAAAACTACGACTGAAAGTAAATGAAAAGAAATCAGCGGTCGACCGTCCATGGAAACGTAAGTTTCTAGGATTTAGCTTTACCTATCATAAAGAGCCAAAGGTTCGTATCGCAAAAGAAAGCCTTAAACGAATGAAGAATAAAGTTCGTGAAATCACATCACGCAAGATGCCCTACCCGATGGAATACCGCATTCAGAAACTGAATCAATATCTAATGGGATGGTGTGGATATTTTGCGTTAGCAGACACCAAATCTATATTCCTTGGATTAGATAAATGGATTCGTAGAAGACTTCGAATGTGTCTATGGAAGAACTGGAAGAAACCGAAAACAAAGATACGCAACCTTATTCAACTTGGCGTACCACAATGGCAAGCGTATGAATGGGGAAATACTCGGAAGAGTTATTGGCGTATTTCAAATAGTCCAATATTACACAGAACCCTTGGTAACTCCTATTGGAGAAACCAAGGGCTGAAAAGTCTTGAAGCTCGTTATGAAAACTTGCGTCAATTATCTTAATTGAACCGCCGTATACGGAACCGTACGTACGGTGGTGTGAGAGGACGGGAGTTAATCGCTCCCTCCTACTCGATTGATAATTGAAGAAAATTGATTTCCGTTCCAGGGACGCTTTCCGCGGGCCCGGCTCGAGCCTTCTCTGATTCAATCCTTCGTTCCTGCGGGGTCTCGAGAGGGCTCGTCGCAGGAAAGCTTTGAATTTACTTCCTTGAACTTGCTCCGCTTTGCGACTAAGCGTGCGCGACAGAAACTCGCCCCGTCACTCCAATCAATTTTTTACAAAAAATCTTTTTGCAGCTCGTTCACTTTATTAGTTATGTCCCAGCCTCATTAATAAAATCAAACATTATTTTATTTCTACTTCTTTTTTCATCGTGTTGTTTTTCAATAGGTTCACGTGCCAGCTTAATGCTTCCTCTAAAATATGAGGAGTTTGAACATTTCCGTATTTTTCTACTGCTCGATGATAATAATCCCAAAGTTGATCTTTGAAATCTGGATGCGCACAGTTTTCAATGATTAACGGCACGCGTTCTTTTGGCGCTAGACCACGTAAGTCAGCGATACCTTGTTCAGTTACGATGATGTCCACATCATGTTCAGTGTGGTCATGGTGTGAAACCATTGGAACGATGGATGAAACTGCTCCACCTTTTGCATAAGATTTTGTTACGAAAATAGTTAGACGAGCGTTACGAGCAAAGTCTCCAGAACCACCGATACCGTTCATCATTTTTGTTCCAGCTACGTGAGTAGAGTTCACGTTACCGTAAATATCCACTTCAAGTGCAGCGTTAATAGAAATTAATCCGAGGCGACGAACGATTTCTGGGTGGTTAGAAATTTCTTGAGGACGCAAGCAAATTTTATCTATATATTTTTCAATGTTGCCATATACTTTTTGCTGTGCTTCAGCGGTTAAAGTAATGGATGTTGCAGATGCAAAGTTTACTTTTCCAGCGTCGATCAAATTAAATACAGCATCTTGTAAACATTCAGAGTAAACTTGTAAATTTTCAAATTCAGATTCTTTAAAGCCGTCTAAAACAGCATTTGCTACAGATCCAACTCCAGATTGAATCGGCATTAATTGGTTTGTTAAACGTCCAGCTTTAATTTCAGAACGGAAGAAGTCTAATAATAAATCTGCCATTCTTTGTGTTTCTTCATCTGGATCAACGATTAATGAAGGAGCATCTGGTTCTTCAGAAATGACAATTGCTTTAATTTTCTCTGGGTTAACGCGAATTCCTTTTTCACCGATTCGTTGGTTTGCATTTGTTAAAGGAATTGGTTCACGCTCACCTTGAGGACCGGGAACATAAATATCATGAATACCAATTAAAGTTTCTGGATGGGAAATATTTAATTCAAGAATGATATTTTCAGCGTATTGTGCAAAAATTGGTGTGTTACCTACAGATGTAGTTGGAATAAGTAATCCATCTTCAGTAATTGCACAAACTTCAATAATTGCATATTGAATTGGACCGATAATTCCTTGACGTACTAACTCAGCATTGTGTGAAAGGTGTGCATCTACATATAGAATGTCACCTTTGTTGATCAAATTACGCATTGCTCTTTCGCCTTGGTAAGGTCCACGTTTACGAATAACGCCAGCTTCTGCAAGGTAATGGTCTACTTCAGGTCCAAGCGAAGCACCAGTATATACATCAATTTTGAATTGTTCTTTTTTTGCTCGTTCAACAAGAGCCATTGGAACAACTTTCGCATCCCCTGCACGTGTAAAACCACTCATGCCGACTACTGCACCATCTGGGATAAGGGCAGCTGCTTCTTCGGCAGATACAATACGTTCTTTTAATTGTGGTATACCAATTCTTTTTTCAATGTTTGAATTCATATAATCCTCCCCTTTATTGTTGTTCGTGTTGAACAGAGAAAAAAGCTTGTAAGAATTTTCAGTATATTGAGCGAGTAACGTTGCCATGCTCAAGAATACATTAATAATAGCACTTCTTTGTCACACAATCTTCAAAAGTTGCATGAAAATGCTTAATTATCGTTTGAACGAGAAAATACAAGATTTTTCGACAAAAAATTATTTTAGAAAATTAAAAACTATATAAATATGTAGGTTAATATAAAAAAAACGCCGCTTTCTTAAAGGAAAACGGCGATATTATTTAAAAAATTTATATGATGAAAATGTTGCAAAGTATGTGGCAAAACACTTTCATTAGCGAAATATTAGAAACCTAATGAACGACGGAAGTAGCTTGCATATCTTTGGCTTACAGGAATTCTAGTCCCATCTTTCATAACTAAAAGGAATGTTGAATGGGAATCAGGTTGAATTTCATCAATATAATCGATGTTTACGATATATGAACGATGGCAACGAATAAAATGGTCGTTGGATAGGAACAGTTCAAGATCGCTTAGATTTAAACGATGGAATCCTTCTTTATCCATTGTTTTTACGAAAGTTTTGCGAAGTTGAGTTTCTAAATAAACAACTTCATTATGTTTAATTGGATACCAGCAATCATCAACTTTGATTGTAATGTAGTTTGTTAAAAAAGGTGATGGCTTTTGAGGGAAAATTGCAGTGACAGCCCCTTTAATTTCTCCTTCAGTAATTAAAGGGATACTCATACCATAGTAAGGAACGCCAAAAACATCGGATTCAATGTAAGTGTTGATTTTTTTACCATATTGTATTGCTTTATATGCAGCAGAACCTTCTTTGATTGGGTCGCCAGGTTTAATTTTTAAGTCCACATGTTTACTTGGCTGGTAATATATATATTCTTTAGTATCTGAAATAGCGATAGATGTATTTTCAGGGAAGAATTCTTTAATGACATCCATAATTTCTTCGATTTCTTTTGGATCCACTCTAAAACACCTCGTTTGTCCACAATTATAATTTTAATAATTTCTATTTTACTACATATTTTTAGAAAAGAAATAGAGAAGAATGTAATAACATAATAAGAACATTTTACATCTGAGTAAATGAAAAATTTTGTTGAAAAATCTAGTTCTATTTTATTAGGAAATATATATTATTGAAAAACAGAAATCACATTTGCATAGTGTGAATCAAAGATAATATTCATCGGTAATTTAATTAGGAAATGGTAGTTGAAAAAAAAACGAAAATTATGGTAATATTCACTTTAGTTATAAATATTTATTTAAATTTTCAATTTTTTTCGGTCTTTAGGACAGATTTTTAGCATGAAACTAATCAAAATGGCACCTATTTCTTATTAAAAAATTTTTATTTATAGCATTTTTATGATTGGTTATATTAGTATAGTAACTATTGACATATATACATTTGATGCAAATTTCATTCTGAAGAAAGATGGGGTATTTTATGCAACTACACCAACAATCAATTTCTGAAACGATTTCGAAGAGGTATTTTCAAGAAATTGACAGTATTAATCAATACACCGGGATTGAAGAATTTTTTACCATTGAATCACGTTTGTTATTTGAAATATTCCATTTGGAGGCAGATAAGGCGAAAAAATCATTGCACGAGCTAATTGATATCTTATCAATTCGTTTTGGAAAGCAAGTTATTAAAGAAGTTAGAAATTATTTTATGACACTTTCCTCGATTGTTGCAAGAAAACTTATGGAGAATCAAGTGCCTTCAAAGAAAGCTTTTGCCTTTAATGTTGCTTGTATAGACATGATTCAAAATAAAATGAAAGATGCAGAGTTCTTACAGTTTGCTGATGAGTTAATAGACTTTTATGTAAGTTTTATTGCGGATCGAAAACAACCTACATTCCGCCATCAAACTGTCAATAAGGTAATCATGTACATAAATGATGAATTAGAAAATGATTTAACAGTAGAAAGTATTGCGCAAAAATTTCATATTAGTACAAGCCACTTATCCCGCATTTTCCGCGAACATGTAGGAATTACATTGGTAGAATACTTAAATGTAAGAAGAGTAGAAGAATCCCAATACTATTTAAGACATACAAATAAAAGCATTACATCCATTTCAGAACAATTCCATTTTTGCAACCAAAGTTATTTTACTCGAATTTTTAAAAAGTATACCGGAGTTACGCCGAAACACTTCAGAGATGAATTGCATCATGAGTTTTTTAGATTCGAACTTCCAGAAACAGCAAATGTTGAAAAAGAAAAATTATAAGATGTTTTTTATTTTGACACCTGCTGTTTGAAATTATAAAGTATATTCCGTATACTTCAATTTAGTTAGAATTTAATAGTAGGTGGAAAAATGAAAAAACTAATGCTGTTTTCACTTTTCGGCATCATGTTATTGGTGTTATCAGGATGCCAAGCAGTTGAAAATCAAGAAGGATTCTTTTATCATACCTTTGTCAAGCCAATGGATTGGTTGTTGAATACGCTTGGCGAATGGTTTGGCGGTAGTTATGGTTTAGCGATTATTGCGATTACAGTTCTCATTCGTCTTATTTTGATGCCTTTTATGTTGCGTAATTATCGTCAACAATCGATTATGAAATCCAAAATGGATGTTATTAAGCCTAAAATGGATGAAATCCAAGAAAGATTAAAAAAGGCAACAACAAAAGAAGAACAGATGAAAATTCAACAGGAAATGTTAGCCTTATACCGTGAGCATAATATCAACCCGTTAAATTTAGGATGCTTGCCGATTTTAATTCAAATGCCGGTCATCATGGGTCTATACTTTGCTATTCTTTATTCAGACGAGGTAAAAACTCACGAATTTTTATGGTTTAATTTAGGAACACCGGATCTCATTATAACGGCAATTGCTGGAATTGTTTATTTCATACAAGCAAAAGTTTCATTATGGACAGTTCCAGAAGCTCAAAAGCAACAAATGAAAATGATGATTTATATCTCGCCGATTATGATTGTAATCATCTCTATTTCGTCCATGGCGGCATTACCATTATATTGGTCCGTCAGCGGGATATTGCTAATTTTACAAACCTATATAGGAAGAAAATATTATTCTGAGCATCCAGTTGAAGAAGCAAAATAAGTAGTTTAGTCGAGTCTAAATGGGCTCGACTTATTTTTTGCAGTAAATATGAGAAAATAGTGTTAAAATAATAGAGCGTGTTTTGAAATGAGACGGGATTAGGTGATTTTATGAAAAACAGAAAAAAGAATTATATACTACTTGGCATGTTGTTGATAATGATGATTGCTATTGTCTCCATCATTTTGATTAATAGCAATCCGAACGATGTGAGTGAAACAATTAAAACGGAAGATCAGGCTATTTCCGAAGAGAAAGAAAATGAGCTTAAAGAAGAAAAGGAAGATTCAGAAGCATTACAAGATGAGTTGGAAAATTCCAGTGAATTACAAGATGAAGGAAAAGTTGCAGGGGAAGAACCTCAGCAAAAACAACAACAGCAACAACCAGAAGATAAGAAATACAAAGAGAATAATGGTTATATTGAAGGGCAAACATTGCCTAGTGAGCCTACTTATATTAAAGGAGTACTGATTGCGAATAAAAAATATCCACTTCCAAAAGATTATGCTCCGGGTGAAAACGTAGAAGCTCGTGCCGCTTTTGAATTAATGGCCCAAGAAGCAAAAACATTAGGTTTTGAATTAGTAGCATTTAGTACATATCGTTCTTATGAATATCAGGAATTACTTTATAACAAATATGTAGAACGAGATGGCAAAGAGAATGCAGATCGCTACAGTGCACGTCCTGGTTATTCCGAACACCAAACAGGCTTAGCCTTTGATATTGGTGAAAAAGGCCGTGAAGATTTATGGCTTACAGAAGCGTTTGGACAATCGGAAGCTGGTAAATGGTTAGCAGAGAATGCACATAGATACGGCTTTATATTAAGATATCCGAAAGGGAAAGAGCACATTACAGGTTATATGTATGAATCTTGGCATTTTCGTTATTTAGGCGTGGAGCTTGCAACTAAAGTAAAAGATTCAGGAGTGACTTTAGAAGAATATTTGGGAATTGATAAATAAAAAGAATTCGTTTTTCCAAAGGTTTTTTTGGAAAAACGAATTCTTTATAATATTGGAGTTAACAGTCTAGAAATTGACTCTTTAAATTTGATTATGACTGAACGAGTTTCGTATTGTTCCAGTGTTAATTCTCTAGAATCTAAAATATCTTTTTCAAAGATTTCGGCTAATTCATGGCAAACAAGTTTATCATAAATAAATGCATTCACCTCAAAGTTTAATTTAAAACTTCGAACGTCAATATTAGCAGTTCCTACTGAAGCTGCTTCATCATCAATTACGATGGTTTTCGCATGGATAAATCCTTTATCGTATATATACACTTTCGCGCCAGCCTTCAATAATTCCCCAATATAAGAATAGGTAGCCCAATAAACAAACAAATGGTCAGGTTTATTTGGAATCATAATGCGTACATCGATTCCAGATAGGCTAGCCACTTCAATTGCATTTAAGAAGCTGTTATCCGGAATAAAGTAAGGTGTTTGAATATAAATATACCGTTTTGCTTCCATGAGTAATTTTAAATATGCGTTTTTAATTGTTGGCCAGTCTGTATCAGGACCACTGGAGATAATTTGCATAGCCACATCCCCTTTTTTAGGGATGGCAGGGAAATAACGTTCTGAATATTCTATTTTGTGTTCGCTAGCTTGATTCCAATCTAAAATAAAGCGAGTTTGGATTGGAAGAACTGAACTGCCTTCTATGCGTAAATGGGTATCTCTCCAGTAGCCAAATTTATTGTTTAAACCTATATATTCATCACCGACATTAAAGCCACCAATGTAACCAATTCGACCATCAATCACGACGATTTTTCGGTGGTTTCTAAAATTCAAACGCGGATTAATAAGCGGGAAAATCGAAGGGAAAAATACTTCAACTTCTCCACCTAATTTAATCAATTCTCTAAAGTGCCTTTTTTTTATGCTTCTTGAACCCATTTCATCGTATAAGATTCTAATTTTGACACCTTGTTTTGCTTTTTTCTTTAATACTTCATAAATTCTTTGCCCTAAATTATCGAGCTTGAAAATGTAATATTGAATATGAACATGATCTTTTGCATTCAATATGTCATTGATTAATGATTGGAATTTTTCAACTCCGTCATCAAAAATTCGTACTTGATTATCCTGCGTAAGAATGGCATCTCCCGTATTTAAATTCATTTGAATAAGATTTTTATAATTTTTAACGTAGTTTTCATTAAACTGAAACGTATCATTTTCAAGGGCTTCGATTTGATATTTGATTAAATTGTCGATGCCAATATCTTTTTGTCCATCCCAGCGAAATAAATGTTTTTTTCGTAGTTGTCTGCCAAGTAATAAATATAAAATAAAGCCAATTAAGGGTAGGAAAAATAAAACAAGAATCCATGCCCAAGTGGAAGATGCATCTCTTCTTTCTAAAAAGATAATTGTAATGGCTAGAATAATATTTAAAGCAAATAAGATAGGAATGAAAGGGATTGAATTAATGATGATGCTCATTCCATACCCACCTACTCCCCCAGTAATTATATATTATTATAACGTATTTATTGATTAGATAGAAATTATTGGCATATAAAAAGGCAACCTCTTGATTGGTTGCCCATTAGCTAGTACTGTTCAGCCTGCAAATATATATCAGTAAAATCACAATGGGCGAGTTTTTTGCTATTAATAAAAAATTTGATGATTCCAGAGTCTCCCCACATTATATTTTGCTCATCATCTGAAACCATTTGCAATAGTAGCGTATCATAACGTTTTAACAGGGTTGAATGAGTTCTAGTATCTTGGTGAATGAAGTAGGGATATCCTCCGATTTTATGCTCTGCTCCTAAAAAATGTTCAAAATAATGTTCCTCAAGTGTACGTCCATCATGAAGCTGTTTATTTAAATCTGAGTGACTGATATATTTTGTTAATCGATAATCCATTGCAGAAACTGGTTCGATCGTATAGTTAAATCGGAGTGCCATCTCATTTCTTATCGGGGAGTATGCAAAGTTTGGCAGAAATGAAAAATCTGTGACTAGTTCATGTTCAGGTAATATATTGGGATAATAGCGAACTTTAAAATAATGTTGAAAAATCTCTTCGGTCAGTTGATACTTCGCTAATGAAGGTGAAATGAAAAATTGCAATATTCCTCGTGACGGAAATGGATGAAACGAGTGACATTGTTCAAAATTTATTTGAGCAAGAAGTATTAAATAATTCCCATCTATATCTTTTGGATACTTCATAGTTTTTGGTAAATATGGATAACCAGCAAATTTACTATCAGTGATATTGGTTTGTTGAATGGTAGGTAAAATATTTATTGCTTTTAATAATGATGCTTCTAGTCTTGTACGAATCCCTTCAAATTGGGACGGCAATCGTAACAAATATGAAAAGTCCAAGTTCTATCCTCCAACACATTTTTATTATTCTTATAACCGTTTGTAGTAAATATATGCATAAAAATATGTTGTTACCTTTTCTAAAATATGAAAAAGGCGCGCTTGAAGGATTTAACGCTCCCTTTTTATTGATAATTAGCTATTTATTCAAATTCAGTGCGAAGGGATTTTTTTGAACGACTGAAAATGAAAATGAATACGATGATAATCAAACTAATGATGAACGAGATGTAATAAGTTAGAGACATTCCAACTTTAAATAAAACAGTGAAAAATAACGGTCCGATAATTCGGCCTAAGTTATCCATTGAGTAAGAAAGTCCAGCAGCGAGACCGTATTTTCCTCCGGATTCTTTAGTTGTTAGCGAAACAACACATGTTCTAGCTAATGCATTACCTGCTGTAAACACGCATAGAGCAATGCCGGCCGTTACCAGGCTAGATGTTAGAGCAATGAATAGTAGCCCGATAGCAGTCACGATTTGAGCTGCAAACAGCCATTTTGTTTCTGTACCATCTTTTATTTGTCGAATGACTCCTCCTTGAATGAAAGCATCGACAAATCCACTAAACATAAATAAATATCCTAGTTGAAGGGGAGTGATGCTGATGCGATTAATTTGGAACAATTGAAATGTTGCTTCTACTCCCGCTAACGTAAATGTAACGAAAAATGAAAAGAGAAATAAATATCGAACGCGATATTGGAAAAGCGTGGATGCACCTTTTGGTATGATTTGCCGCTTGTTTGCTTCTCCTTTTCTTTCAGGTTCTTTTAATCCAATAAGTGCGATAACAAAGAGAATGGCAATTAGAGCTGCTGACGCAGTGAAAGGAAGATGCAAACTCTTTTCACCGAGCACTCCGCCAATCGCAGGACCAAAAATGAACCCTAGACCAATCGACATGCCCATTAAGCCCATATATTTATTGCGATTCTCGTTTGTGGATATATCACTGATATATCCTGTGACAGATGTATATAAAGCCCCAGAAAACAATCCACCAACGATGCGTGAAAAATATAGCATAAATAAATGATCGATAAATAAGCTGAAAATAAGAAAACTTAAACAAAAACCAACAAGACCTACTAAGATTAAATGTTTTCTGCCAAATTTATCAGATAATTGTCCCCAAAAAGGTGCTGTAAAGAAGCTGGCTAATGCGTAAACCGTTAATAACCCGCCAACATGAACTTCATCCCATTGGTTTTGCACAATTACTTCAGGCAAAACAGGAATAATAATTCCGAATCCCAAATAAACGAGAAATTGTATAGCTAATAATAGAACAATCTTTTTCATAATGTTCCTGCCTTTATAAATTTTAAATTAGTATGAACACTGTACATTGTAACTTTACCGATTTTTGAAAACAAGTAAATTCAATATGCCATAAATTTTTAAGGCATTTTATTTGACAAAATTGTAGTTGTAACATTTTTGAAAAATTAAACGGAATAGAATCATGGTAAAATTTTTTGAGGATATTTGTACGAAACTTTTTTCACTATTTGTACGTTGTAAATAATATAATGTGAGGATAGGTGGTTGGAATGGGCAAGGAAATGGATTTGAGAAAGATTGCTTCAAAATTATCAAAATTAGGGGTAACTGCAACTGTAACAAAGTCACGACTGGAATTGTTAAAAGTATTAGCACCACCAAAAACTACTTCTCAATATTGATTTGGTTGAACGAAAAAATTCCCGCATCGGCGGGAATTTTTTTATAATTCATCATCTTCATTTGCTGAGAACATGTATTTTTTGTAATGGAACTTCATGCTAAATACAAGACCAATAGCAAGGGCATTTCCCATAAGTGAACTTCCACCGTAACTAATAAACGGTAAAGGGATTCCGGTAATCGGAAGTAGTTGTATTGTCATTCCGATGTTTTCAAAAACATGGAAGGTAATCATTGCGATAATACCAGCACACACATATGTACAGAATGGATCTTTTAATGTGAGTGTGATTTTTGTTAAATGGTAAATTAATAGGAAATAAAGACAAATGACGAAACTAGCACCTATAAATCCCCATTCCTCGCCGATTACGGCAAAGATAAAATCGGTATGGTTTTCTGCTACATATACTTCACGGTTCATATATCCTTTGCCGAAAATTTCTCCTGAACCAATGGCATTGAGTGAAGTGATTAAATGATAACCAGCTTTATCTGCATATGAGTATGGATCAATCCATGAATATATTCGTCCGAAATGGTAAGGTTTTACTCCTAAATATTCTGCAAGAAAATCTTGCATATATAAAGCCATCCATAAAATTAATCCGGCAATGCTCATACCACTGATAAAAATAGGTAGAATAATCTTCCATGAAATTCCTGCAACAACAATGAGTGCAGCAGTAATGGCAATAAATACTAGTGATGAACCTAAATCAGGTTGCTGCATGATAAGAGCAAGCGGAATGAATAATGACAAACCAATTTTTCCTAAAAGTAAAAAGTCTGTTTTAAGTGTTTTACTTACATACTTTTCATGGTGAGTGCTAATCAGTCTTGCGGTTGCAAGAATAAAAAAAGTTTTCATAAATTCAGAAGGTTGAATACTTCCGATACCTGGTATATGATACCAGCTTTTTGCTCCGTTTTTTGGCTCCCCTATTTGGCCTTGACCTTCTGGCATAAAAATAAGTACAAATAAGAGTAAAATTCCAAAACCATATAAATACCAAGACATTTTTTTATATTGCTCCGGCTCGAAATACATGACAAAAGCAACGATGAAGGAACCAATCACGTACCATTGTAATTGTTTAAAAACAAAATTTATTTGACCATATTGCCCTGTCGTTTGAGCGGAAGAAATAGCTACTAAACTAATAATTAAAAACATGACGAGTATGGCAGCAAGTTTCCAATCGAATCTTTCTGCAAAATTTCTGTTATTCTCCATTTTGTCCACCTATGTTCTATAATATTGCAATCAACAAAGCTCTTCATCAATATACTGTATCATATTCTATATGGTATTATAGCGAAAATATGATTTTATCCGATTAAAACACAACAATAAGACGAAACCTTTGTGAAATTGTTTCAAAAAATATAATTACATCATATAATAAACTTAACTGTTGCGGTATTGGAGAGTGATCGAATGGCTAAAAAACATAAGACGGTTGATGATTATTTTTACCATTTGTTTATACATATGAACGATGTTGATCGCTTTGTTATTTTTAGTGGTTTGTCATTAAAACAATTTATTGGAGCAATCGATTCAATCAAAAATGTTTTACTGTTAAAACACAATTACGAAGATGGTTTATTTAATATGCATACCCAGCTAGATTATATTCCAAGCGATGAAATAAAAAACTTTGTTAAAAAAGTGGATGATACAAATCAAGATTTGTGCTGGGTTGATTTTGCTGACGAAAGGCATGTAAATCAGCTTACTCCCATTGAGCAAGCAGAATTATTATATTTAGCTCATAAAAAGGAACCTGTTACAACACCGTTTTTTGTGAACCTGCAAAATCGTTATGTGTATTGTTCATCCGCAGCTGATCAAACAACGAAAATTTATTTTCGCTACTTAGAAGATTTTGAGACTCTCATTTCAACACTTATCAATAATATTATAAAAGAAAACGGAGGAAATGGGGGTTTTTGGCGAAGAAAGTCGAAGGAAACAATTCCAACGATTGACGTCTCATTATTAAAAGCATATCGCAATTATTTTAAAGAAGGTGCCTTGATTTCACTTTATAAAGTGGATAAACCAGACAACCACTTTGGCTTAGAAATTCGCACACTCTCCGATTATGATTATCCTGATGAAGTATGGAATGATTTAAAAATGATTTTAAAACAAGAACATGATGAATTTATTAAACTGAAGTAAACTTCCCTGTCCAAGGGTATTGCCAAATGACAGGGAGTTTTTTCTTTTTAGCATTCATGAATTAAATCTTTTCATGATAAACTAGTATTACTCAAAAGTTGGAGGTCGAAAAATGAAAAAACGAATCGGATTATTATATGGGGGGAAATCCGCGGAGCATGAAGTATCACTAATAACGGCTACAGCGGTAACCAAAGCTATCGATTTTGATAAATATGAAGTAATTCCGATTTATATTACCATTGATGGCGAATGGTGCAGAGGTCCTCAGTTAACGAAACCAGCTGAATCTATTGAAGAATTACAATTTACAAAGAAAGAAAGTAAACCAAACTACATTCTTGAATTTATTTTGGATGAGAATCAGGAACAAGCAAAATTTGATGTGATTTTTCCATTGCTCCACGGTACTTATGGTGAGGATGGCACAGTACAAGGATTGCTTGAATTATTGAACCTTCCTTATGTTGGAAATGGTGTTCTATCCTCTTCAGCTGGAATGGATAAGGTTGTCATGAAGCAATTGTTTAGCATTGCAGGACTAAATCAAGTACCATTCGTTTATTTTATTCGATATGAATGGGACCAAAACAAAGAGGCATTGCTTTCAAAGTGTGAACGTGAATTAACTTATCCGATGTTTGTTAAACCGGCAAACCTAGGTTCTAGCGTAGGAATAAGCAAAGCATCGAACAGAGAAGAATTAGAGAAATCGATTAATATCGCTTTTAAATATGATCGGAAAGTAGTTGTAGAGCAAGGAATTGAAGCCCGTGAAATTGAAATGGCTGTGCTTGGACATAATGAACCGAAAGTATCCGTAGCAGGAGAAATAAAGCCAACAACTGAGTTTTATGATTACGAATCAAAATATAAGGACGGATCAACAAAATTAATTATTCCGGCAGAAATTACAAAAGAAGTGGAAGAGAAAATGAAAGATATGGCCATTCGTGCCTTTAAAGTTTTAGATTGTTCCGGCTTAGTAAGAGCTGATTTCTTCGTATGTGGAGATGAAGTATTTATAAATGAAGTAAATACGATGCCAGGCTTCACTCCTGTCAGCATGTATCCACTTCTTTGGCAAAACAGTGGGTTAAACTATTCTGAATTAATTGATCAGCTAATCGAATTAGCACTTGAGCGACATAAAGAAAAACAACAACTTCAATTTAATAGAGAATAAGTGGGATGAATGATGAGAAAAAGTATTCAAGACATTGCAAATTGGTTAAATATCGAAGCTGGTGAACATGGTGAAAAAATCGTAACCGGCGTATCCATTGATACAAGAACAATTAAAGAAGGAGATTTATTTATCCCTTTTCGCGGGGAAAAAACGAATGGACATAAATATGTGCTTCAAGCTTTTGAAAAAGGAGCAAGTTGTTCCCTTTGGTTAAAAGATGAACCGAATCCACCAAAAGATGTACCGCTTCTTTTTGTAGAGGATTCTGGGCTCGCGTTGCAACAAATGGCGCGTATGTACCGCAATGAGCTGAAGGCAAAATTCATTGGAATCACAGGTTCGAACGGAAAAACATCTTCAAAAGATATTTTAGCAAGTTTGCTTTCACCATTTTATAAAGTGCAAAAAACGATTGGTAACTTTAATAATGAACTAGGTTTGCCTCTTACAATATTGTCTCTTGATGAAGATACAGAAATTGCAGTTTTAGAAATGGGAATGAGCGGGTTTGGCGAGATTGAGTTTTTATCCACATTAGCTAAACCGCATTATGCTGTTATTACGAATATTGGCGAAGCTCATATGCAAGATTTGGGATCAAGAGAAGGTATAGCGAAGGCGAAATTTGAAATTATTAAGGGATTCGATTCAGAAGGTGTATTATGTTATGACGGTGATGAGCCTCTATTGAGAGCATTAATTGAAATTACTCCCCAATTAAGATCGAAATCATTCGGTTTTCAACAAGGAAATGATTTAATGATTCGAGAAATAGAGACGACGGAAAAGGGCAGCCGCTTTATTGTTGATGGTGAATTAAACGGCGAATTTTTTATTCCGATATTAGGAAAACATCAAGTGAAAAATGCGTTAGGTGCTATGCTTGTCGCAAAATCTTTAGGAATGTCAGATGAACAAATTCGCAAAGGGTTGGAACAAGTATCTCTTACAGATATGCGGATGCAACTTGTTCCTGTTGGAGATGTTTTGTTTATAAATGATGCTTACAACGCAGCACCAACATCAATGAAAGCGGCAATTGAATTCCTCCAATCCACATCGATGCGAAAAGATAAATGGCTAGTTTTAGGAGATATGTTGGAGTTAGGAGATCAAGAGCAACAATTCCATGAAGAATTAGCTAAATACATTGATGAAAATCGTATTTCAAGAATATGTTTATTTGGGCCTCGTATGGAATGGTTATATCACAAAATAGCACCAAGATTTTCTGGGCGAATATTGCACACGAAAGATGACTACGGGAAAATCGTTGATTATATAAAACAACATGCCGATAAAGACTCGTTAATTTTAATTAAAGGATCTCGAGGTATGAAATTAGAGACGATAATTAATACTTTCAATAAATAAAGAATTCGCCATTAAAGTGGAATTCATGGAGACTCCGGCAGAAAAGAACGGGACGAATGGTGTTCGAAGTGAATTTCACTTTTTTTAAGAATTCTTCTGCAACAGGAGTGTTTTCTTATGTCTGTTGGTGTATTGATGTTGCACGGATTTTCTGGAGGACCGTATGAGGTGCAACCTTTAGCAGAATACATACGAAATCAAACCGATTGGATTGTGGAAATCCCCACATTTTGTGGTCATGGTGAAACACTTTCATTAAAAGGTTTCACAGCTGAGCATTGGCTGATTGATGCTGAGCTTGCTTATAAAAGATTAGCTAAAAAAGTCGACAAGGTTTATGTTGTAGGTTTTTCCATGGGAGGAGTCATCGCTTTATACTTAGGAAAACGATATCCTATAAAGAAAATCGTTTTGCTTAGTGCGGCTGTGAAATATATTGCTCCAAAGCAGTTATTAAGCGATTTACAAAAGTTTGCAAAAGAAGCCATTGAAGGACATTTAAAAAATAATGAATTATTTAAGCGATATGAGTATAAACTAAAAAATGTACCTGTTAGTGCAGCAATACAATTTATGAAAATCGTCCGGCAGGTTGAACCATATATTGAGTCAATCAATATACCAACCTTTATTGTTCAAGGAAAATGTGATGGAATCGTTCCGTATACAACCGCTCAATATTTATACGATAAACTTTCATCAAAGGAAAAATATATTTACTTTTCATCTTGTGGTAAACACCATATTTGTTATAGCGACGATTGTGAATCTTGGTTTCCGGATGTACTGCATTTTTTACAATCTGAAAAATAAGCTTTAGACAATAGAAGCATTATCGTTGCATAATTTTCATGTACCGTGTAGACTAGGGAGAGCAATGGATACATTTTATACAAATACTCTTCAAAGGAAACGAAGAGTACTTTTTTTTGAGTTTATCGGTTTTATTCTATTGGAACATATTGAAATGCATAGAATTGAACCGCTCGGCAAAGACCGGGCTTTCCTTTTCATATAAATAAATGTTTTCTCTAAGTATGAGGATTTATTAATTTGACGGAACGTTCTAACTAAAGGCTCGATATTTGCCGACATTCCATCTGAAAAATGTAACCATTTGTCGACTTAAGAGAAAAAAGGAGATTGAAGAGTTTGACAAATTTTTCAGAATTTAATATTAGTGAATCTACATTACGTTCGTTAAAACGTATGGGATTTGAAGAAGCAACACCCATTCAAGAAGGAACTATTAAATTTGCTTTAGAAGGTCGCGACATTATCGGACAGGCACAAACAGGTACCGGTAAAACGGCGGCGTTCGGTATTCCGATTATCGAAAAAATTGATACGAATAATCCGGATATTCAAGCATTAATTATTGCACCGACTCGCGAACTAGCTATTCAAGTTTCAGAAGAGCTTTATAAAATTGGATATGATAAGCGAGTAAAAATATTATCTGTTTACGGTGGACAAGATATCGGACGACAAATTCGTGCTTTAAAAAACAAACCGCAAATTATCGTTGGAACTCCTGGTCGAATAATAGATCATATCAACCGTCGTACATTGAAACTTGAACATGTTCAAACCCTTGTATTAGATGAAGCAGATGAAATGTTAAACATGGGCTTCATTGATGACATTAATGCGATTTTAGAAAAAGTGCCTGAAAATCGCCAAATGTTGTTGTTCTCAGCAACAATGCCGCCAGCGATTCGTAAAATTGCAACGAAATTTATGAAGAATCCAAAAGAAGTGAAAATTAAATCAAAAGAAATGACGGTTGAAAATATTGAACAATATTTTGTGAAAACTCAGGAGCGAGAAAAATTTGATATTTTAACTCGTCTTTTGGATGTACATCAACCGGAATTGGCCATCGTATTTGGTCGTACAAAACGCCGTGTAGACGAATTAGCGCAAGCGTTAAATATTCGTGGATATCTAGCAGAAGGTATTCATGGAGACTTGAGCCAATCAAAGCGTTTGTCTGTATTACGTCAGTTTAAAGAAAATAAAATTGATATCCTTGTTGCAACAGATGTGGCTGCACGTGGATTAGATATTTCTGGAGTTTCTCATGTGTATAACTTTGATATCCCTCAAGATCCGGAAAGTTATGTACACCGAATTGGTCGGACTGGGCGTGCAGGGAAATCAGGACTTGCTGTTACATTTGTAACACCAAGAGAGATGGGCTATTTAAGAATCGTTGAAGAAACAACAAATAAACGCATGACGCCTCTGCGCCCACCAACTGAAGACGAAGCATTAGCAGGGCAACAGAAATTGGCGATTGAAAAGCTTGTGGAAGTTGTTCAAGCAAATGATTTAAAAGATTATCGATTACTAGCAACAGAATTATTGGAAGATTATGATGCAGTAGATCTTATAGCTGCAGCCATCAAATCATTTACAAAAGAGCCGGACGATACTCCAGTGAAAATTACAGAAGAACGTCCGCTTCCAATGCGAAAAGAACGTTCAAATGGACGCAGTGGGGGACGAAGTGTTCGCCGAGAACACCGTGGAAGCAGAAGAGAAGGCGGTAAGAAAACGGGAGAACGCCGTCGAGGTAGAAAGTAAGAATAAATGTAAGCAGGAAGGGCTTCCCTCCTGCTTTTTATATTTGTTGAACCGATTCAATATATTGTTTGCGTAATTGAACTTTTTGTATTTTGCCTGAAGCTGTTTTTGGCAACTCATCTACAAAAGATACACTTTTTATTGCCTTAAAATGTGCTAATTTTGAACGAGTGAAGTCGATTAGTTCTTGCTCAGTAACCTGGTAGCCATCTTTTAATACGACAATGGCGTGAGGAGTTTCTCCCCATTTTTCGTGTGGAATAGCAATGACGGCTGCTTCTTTTATAGCAGGGTGTTCATATAATACGCCTTCTACTTCTATGGAAGAGATATTTTCACCGCCACTTATAATAATATCTTTTTTACGGTCAGTTATATCGATATAACCTTTCTCATCAATGGTGCCTACATCGCCTGTATATAACCAACCATTAATGATTGTTTCCATTGTAGCGTTTTCGTTTTTCCAATAGCCTTTCATCACGCCGTGTCCACGAACAATAATTTCTCCCATTGTTTTCCCATCGTGAGGAACTTCTTCGCCGTTTTCATCCACTACTTTTACTTCTGTACCTATAAATGGTGTACCGGCTTTTGCTTTCAATCTCATTTTTTCAACTTCTGAAAGATTTTCATATTGTGAAAGTATTCGGGAACCTAAGCTCAGTGGTGAAGATTCTGTCATTCCATAAACTTGGATGAATTCCCAGCCAAGGTCTTTTTCAACCCGTTCAACAAAGGCAGGAGGTGGTGCAGATCCAGCGATAACAACTCTCACTTTATGAGACACCACAGGTTTATGTTCATCATAATATTGCAATAATGTATTTAATACAGTAGGTGCCATATGAATGACTGTTACTTTATATTTTTGAATAGCATCAAAGATTTGATCAGCTGCAACTTTTCTCAACGTAACGTGAGTTGCTCCATTGGCAGTATAATAAAAAGGTGATCCCCACCCGTTCACATGGAACATCGGTAAGACGTGTAAGTATACATCTCGATCTGTAACGCGTAAGAAATGCATCGAGCTTAAAGCATGTAAATAATTGTTTCGGTGTGTTAGAAGGACGCCTTTTGGATTACCGGTTGTTCCGCTTGTATATAATAAACTGCATTCATCATTTTCATCCAAATCAACTCTGTCAAAGTTTGAACCATCAAAAGAAGCAAGCCATTCATCATAATTGATTTCATTTGTTTCACTATTTTTGTTATGAACAATAATTGATTCGACGGTATTTAATTTTGATTTGATTGGTTCAATTAAATGATAAAGTTCTTGATCTACAAACAATACTTTTGACTCGCTATGATTTAAAATAAAAAGATAATCTTCAGGTTTTAAACGAATATTTAAAGGTACCATTACTGCACCAACTTGATATATCCCATAAAAACCTTCTAGCATTTCAATCGTGTTTGGGGCAAGATATGCTACTTTATCATGTTTTTTAATGCCTAAAGATTGTAGCCCCCTTGACAGCTGATTTACTCGGGTGTTGAACTGGTAATAAGTGAATCGCCGATCCCCTTCATAACTGATAATTGCTTCCTTATTTCCGTATAATGCAACGGCTCGATCTAAAAAATGGGTTAAAACTAAAGGTACGTTCATCCAACTACACTCCTTACGTAATGAATAGTGATTTTATTAGACTGAAAATTCTAAAATTTATACAGAGAAAGCACTAGGAAGTCTAATATGATATATATGAATTTACTAAGCTAAAAAATGATGAATTAAAAAAATAAGGAGTTTTGAAACAAAATAAAAGGAAAACCGTATATGAAAGAGATAGATAAGAGGTGAGAGATAATGATAAGAAGAGAACCGGAATATCAAATTCCTAGAAAAGGATTAACGGTATGGAGATTATATGGACTTATTTATACTATTTTTCTATCAATAATTGCTGGAGTAGCTAGTTTTCTTACATATAAATTTGATGGGCCAACATTTATTTATTACATTGCAATTGTTTTTGTTGCCATCCCAGCCTTGGCATTAATTTGGCTATTTCCAAAAATTCGATGGGATCATTGGCGTTATGAAGTTAGGGAACATGAAATTGAAATTCAAAGTGGCTTATTTGTCGTAACGAGAACGTTGATTCCGATGGTTCGAGTACAACATGTGGATACATCACAAGGTCCCATATTAAAAAAATATGATTTAGCAAATATTTCGATTTCAACAGCAGCCACGACCCATGTAATTCCCATGTTAATAACAGAAGAAGCAGACCGTTTGCGAGCAAGAATTTCCGAGTTAGCGAGGGTGGCTGAAGATGATGTATAAAAAGTATAAACTCCATCCAGTTTCGGCTGTTATTAACTTTATAAAGGGATTAAAAGAATTAATTATTCCATTTTTAATTATTGCAGTTGCGAACGGTTTTAAAATTGAGAGTAATGACTTTTGGGAATATATCCCTTTATTAATTTTTTTATTGGTTCTAATATTTTATTTAATTTCCGGGTTTATTAGATGGTGGACTTTTGTTTATTGGTTTGAAGAAAATGAACTAAGAGTGGAATATGGACTATTTATCAAAAAGAAACGTTATATTCCTTTTGATCGCATCCAAAGTTTTAATTATAAAGAATCGATATTCCACCGTATTTTCGGTCTTGTTCAAGTTATGGTAGAAACAGCCGGAAGTACGGATGGTAAACCTGAAGTGGTGTTAACAGCTATAACGAGAGAAGAGGCTTCTCAGATTGAAAGAGAAACAAAGAAAGTAAACATAGAGCAAGCAAGTGAAAATGAATTCGAAGATAAAAACCAATTGGAAGCAGTTGAAGTTCAACAAGATCTTCATGAAATCATTTACAAAATTTCAGCAAAAGACTTATTTCTGCTTGCCACTACATCGAATAGTATAGGAGTGGTTATTGCAGGGGTAGCGGCTTTTATTTCTCAAGTTTCTGAATTTATACCTTACGAAAGGATTTTTGAAGAGCTATCAATATTTATACAATTTGGATTTATGATTGTGTTGATGACCATTTTCTTTACATTTTTAATGGCATGGATTGTATCAATCATCATTACATTTATTAATTACTATGATTTTACAGTTGTTCAAGAGAACGACCGAATTGTAATTACACGCGGTTTATTGGAAAAAAAGCGAATTACGATTCCAAAAAATCGAGTACAAGGAATTAAAATTGTCGAAAATCCTATAAGACAAATGGTTAAATATGCAACAGTCGTTGTAGAAAGCGCAAGCGGTGGTTTTGGAGAACACGATAAAAAAATCATGTTGTTTCCAATCATTTCGAATCAAAGAATGTTAGAACCGTTACGACAATTATTTCCACATTTTGATTTTGAAATGGAACCGGATTTTATTCGTCCACCAAAGAAGGCAAAACCTCATTTTTATAGGATTGATATTCTGTGGCTTCTTCCAATCATTGGATTATGTTCTTACTTCTTTTATCCATTAGGTTTATTTTCGATATTATTTGTACTTCCTGTTCTTATGCTTAGATTATGGCAGTATAAAACAAATGGCTTTATCATTACAGGTAACCAACTAACATTGCGTTATCGTGTGATTAGCCGAGTGACGTTTATTGCAGAAAAGAAACGGATTCAAGTTGTCCAGAGTAAACAAAATTATTTTCAAAAAAGAAAAAACATCGCTTCTATTCAAGCTACCGTTATGTCTGGTATTACAGGTGCAACTGCGAGAGTATCTCATTTAAATGAATCAGATGTAAATGAGTTACTTTCTTGGTTTGAAAAATCAAAGGAAATGAAAAAAGAGGATGCCTAATGCATCCTCTTTTTATATAAAAAATTTTTTATTGTCCAAATTAGTATTATTTCATGCGCCAACGTAATATATTTTTTGGTGAGAAGTAGGCAAGCCCTAACATGAATCCAGTAATTAATCCACCAACGTGGGCGTAAAAGTTCGTATTCGGTTGTAAAAATGTCATAATTAACCCGATGATAATAATTGGCATAATGATTTGTTTTAGTTGCGGCATTGTATTTCTAGTATAGTAGACAAGTGCTGCATAAGCTCCGAAAATACCATAAATTGAACCACTGGCTCCTACGCTGGCATAATCCAAATGTTGAAAAATGAAGGTAGCGACGTTACCAAACAGTCCTGATATTAGGTAAATCGTAAAGAAGCGAATTTTACCAGAAATTCTTTCCAATTCTGGACCGAATAAAAATAAAGCAAACATGTTAAATAGAATGTGAAAGAATCCTGCATGAATAAAAGTAGCAGTGATTACTCGCCACCATTCGCCTTCAGCGATCAACCTATTCACGCTCATTCCTGAGTAAAAAATTTTATCGCCAATAATAGGAATCAGCGTTAATATGTACACGATTAAGTTCAACGCAATTATCGTTGAAACTACTGGATAGAACTTAATATATTGTCTAAAATTTTCTCTTCGAACAAACATAATAGTCACCTCAATTTATAAAATTATTATACATTGAATTTAGAGATTATTAAAAGGAGAACGCCAACATATGATAAAAGGAATAGGTTTAGATATCGTAGAGATTGATCGAATATATGAGTTAATGAATCGAACAGATAAGTTCCAGAGACGCATTTTATCAGAACGAGAATTGTCCGTTTTTAAAGAGCTTTCTGAAAAAAGAAAATGCGAATTTTTAGCAGGAAGATTTGCAGCAAAAGAAGCTTTCTCCAAAGCAAATGGAACGGGGATAAGGGAGGGATGTGAGTTTCACCAAATTGAAATCTTAAATGATGAACTTGGGAAGCCAATACTTTATTTTAATGGCCAAGTTGTAAATGGTTTTGTCAGCATTACACATTCGAGGGATTATGCTGCAGCACAAGTTATTATTTTGAATTCCTGATTATCAACATGAAATTGTGTTATTGTCCAAAAGTGATAGCATAAACTTCTACTGCCCCTCATATATTTGTCGTATCGAGTTAGAGTAGAAAGGATGGAGTTTTGAGACACAAAGTCATTATATTTTTCGTTTTGCTGTTAAGTGTCGTCGTGCTGAGTGCTTGCGGTAAAGATTCGAAGGAAGAAGTTTTGGAAAAGCTGCACGAAAAATGGGCAGAAGGCAAAGGATACGAACTCGATGCTACAATGGAAATTAAAACAGGAAACGAACCAAGAGTTTATGATGTTAATGTATGGCACACACAACCAGATTTTTATCGAGTTGAAGTTTCTCAAAAAGATGAAAATGTAACCCAAATGATTATTCGAAATAAAGAAGGAGTATTCGTCGTCACACCTTCATTGAAAAAAACGTACAAGTTCCAAAGTGAATGGCCAAAACAAAATAGCCAACCGTATCTAATTGGAGCGTTAGCTGAAGACTTGTTGGCAGATGAAAATGTTGTGATGGAGGAAACGGAAGATAGCTATATCTTTACTGTTGCAACGAGAAATAATCATAAGAGCATCATGCCTACTCAAAGAGTAACCGTAGATAAGAAAACATTGCTCCCAAAAAGTGTTTCAATATTAGACGAGTCTGAAGAAGAGCAAATGCTAATTACATTTAAAAAGATCGATTTAGGTGTGCAGCATAAAGAAAAAGAATATGCAGTTGAACAATTTACGAAAGAAAATGAACCAAATGTAGCGACCGAAAAAGAAAGTACTGAATTCCAAACACATTATCCAATATTAACTTGGGGTAACACAACTTTAGTAGATGAAAAACGTATTGAAAACGACGGCGTAGAGCGTGTTATTCTCACATTTGAAGGTGATAAGTCCTTCACATTAGTACAAGAACCGATTGAGCTAGGCGAATCTGCAACAATTCCTGTATTCCAACCAGGAGATCCACTAGATTTAGGATTTACAATTGGTGCTATTACAGACCATTCAATTAGTTGGGAAAAAGATGGTATTTCATTCTTCATTGCTTCCAATGATTTAACGAAGGAAGAATTGATTGAAGTTGCAGCGTCAGTTACAGCGGGTAGTTTGAAGTAATTTCATTGCTTTGTTGGACGGAGAGATTTACAATACAAACAAGAAAGCTTAAGATTTGAAGTTTAAAAAAAATAAAAGAGGGAATACTTAATATGCGTAACAATAAGCACTTCCGTCCAACAAAAGCAATTATTGATTTAAATGCAATAAAATACAATGTAAATGAATTAAAAAAACATATTCAACCCAATGTTCAAATTATTGCAGTCGTGAAAGCGAATGCTTATGGACATGGAGATATTGAAGTAGCGAAAGCGGCGTTGGAAGCTGGAGCAAGCATGCTCGCAGTAGCTACTCCTGACGAAGCTCTTCATGTTCGGAAACATATACCGACAGCCGAAATATTAGTGCTAGGATATTCACCAGCATCCTTTGCAGATTACGCAGCAGAAGAAAATATTACATTAACGGTATATTCTCCAAATTGGGTTGAAGAAGCAAAAAAAGTTTGCAACAAGTCACTGAAACTACATATTAAAGTAGATACTGGAATGAATCGTATTGGCGTAACAACAGTAAAAGAGTTGCGCTCCCTGTATGATGCAATTCAATCGGCAGAGCACTTTATACTTGATGGAATTTTTACTCATTTTGCAACAGCAGATGAAGAGGATGATTCTTACTTCCAAAAACAAGTTCATCGATTTGAACAATTTATAAAAGCATTACCTGAAAAACCGAGAATCGTTCATGTCGCAAATACTGCAACCACATTAGTAAAAGATGCGCGTTTGCAGTATGATGCAGTACGTTTCGGTATTTCAATGTATGGATTAGCACCATCAAAATATGTAAAATCGAAACATCCTTTTCCATTTAAACCTGCTTTTTCATTGGAAACGGAATTAGTAGCAATAAAACAAATCGGACCTGGGGAGTCTGTTGGTTATGGAGCTACATTTACTGTTAATGAACCAACTTATATCGGTACATTACCGATTGGTTATGCAGATGGATTAATTCGCAAATATAGCGGACAGGATGTATTGATTGATGGAAAACGAGTACCTATTGTCGGACGAATTTGTATGGATCAATGTATGATTGCTTTACCTACTGCATATAATATTGGTGAAAAAGTTGTTTTAATTGGAAAGCAAAAAAATGAAGAAATTACTATTGATGAGTGGGCTGCTAAAGTAGATACAATTAACTACGAAGTTCCTTGCATCATCACTTCCAGAGTACCGAGAATTTATTACAAAAATGACTAAAATACGACAAAATCCTCAACAAAAACTGTAAAAACATCAGAATTTGTAACATCTTGTCTTTTCAACTCTATATTCAGATGATAGAATGAGATAGAGTGATGAGAAAAGGTACGGTTTTTGTGGAGGTGCTTGTTGTGTACGCAAAAAAAGTGAATGGTGCAAAGGAAGTAAAGGTGGCTCTTCCTCAGGAAATGGTCATGGAATTTTGCGGTGGAAATTTAGAATATTCGAATAATGAAACGTTTATTTATACGTTTAAGAGAAGAGAAGCTGCGTGCAAGCAACCAAATCAAATACGGGAAGCTTTGAGAAAAGGCTATGTAGAAATGGCTCAAATTAATTTGTCGATTTCATGTGAATGTCTACATGCCGAGTATGAAGCAGAACATACAGTGGAGCGTCTCGTAAGCGGGGGATGACATTATTGATTGTAAAACGTGGGGACGTTTTCTTTGCAGACTTGTCGCCTGTTGTAGGTTCTGAACAGGGCGGTACAAGGCCTGTGTTAATTATCCAAAATGATATTGGGAATCGATTTAGTCCTACTGTGATTATTGCTGCAATTACTGCGCAAATTCAAAAAGCAAAATTACCTACCCATGTCGAAATAGATGCGAAAAAATATGGATTCGAAAGGGACTCGGTAATTTTGCTTGAACAATTGCGCACTATAGATAAGTCCAGATTAACCGACCGAATAACCCATCTGGACGATGAGCTGATGGAAAAAGTCGATATCGCTTTGGAAATAAGTTTAGGTTTAATAAAATTTTAATACATATTCGATGAGGCTAATAAAGCAAACGATGCTTTATTAGCTTTTTTTGCTTAAAAAAGAGGAGAATGCAAAGATGATTTAGAAAATAATATTAATTAGATAGAAATAATAATTCGATCGTTCTTATCAAAAATATCTAAATTTTCGAAAGTACCGTCATTGCGGCTATATTTATTTAATTGATGGAAGATTATTCAATACGTTATATTAAATATATAAAATACTATTTTTATCAATATCCTTATCAATATTTTTAACTACATATTGTTTTAATAGAATAAAGACCTAGTGATTAGGGAACATCAATGGGGGTGTTAATAAATGAGAAATCACCCGACAGTAAATATAGTTACGGAATTAGATATAGTTGCTGCACGTCGATTAAGCCGCTATTTAGCCAAGGAAATTGGCTTTGAAGTTGTTGATCAAGCAAGAATTGCCACCGCTACAAGTGAATTAGCAAAAAATATTTATTTATATGCCACCATGGGGGAAATTATTGTCGAAAAATTAGAGAAAGATGGACGAAAAGGAATTGCTATTACAGCAATAGATAATGGTCCAGGTATTTCTGATCCTCGCAAAATCCTGGAAGATAATTATACAACATCCAATAGCCAAGGAGTCGGACTTCCAGGTGTAAAACGATTAATGGATTCTTTCCAAATCAATTCTGAATTAGGTAAAGGAACTGTGATAAGGATTGAAAAGTGGTTGGAATAGGGAGTGTATTCCTCTTGAAAAAATTAAAAGTCCAATATCAAAAAGTCTTATCAGATTATTTATTAAATCAAAATGAAAGCAATCTATACATCGGTCAAAATTTAGTGCGCCAATTAATGAAGAATAATGTTTCTCCTGAAGATTTAGTTAGTATTCATAAACAGTCGCTAGAATATATCGTTCCAGATCTTCCTGATTCTGTATTCAATTCTTTTGATTTTTTAATCGAAGTGATGGTTGACTTTGGATTGATGTTAAAGGAACATCAAAGTTTATTATTAAAGCAAGAAGAGATTCGAATTGAAATGGAAATAGCCGCAAAAATTCAGAATTTATTGCTTGAAACAAAAATTCCGAAACCCAACGGTCTTGATATTGGAATGGTTTCTGTGCCTGTTCGAAAAATGAATGGTGACTATGTTCACTTTATGCATGATGATGGGAAATATTTTAGTGTAGCTGTTACGGATGTAGTTGGCAAAGGTGTACCTGCAGCACTATGTATGTCGATGGTGAAATATGGTTTGGATACGTTAGAATATGCAAACAATAATCCTTCCTATGTTTTAGAAGTATTAAATCGTATTATTGAAAAGAGCGTTGATGACAGTATGTTCGTATCCATGTTTTACGGTCGATATGATTTGGAAAAGGATATATTTACTTTTGGTTCAGCGGGACATGAACCTGCACTTTACTATAACTCCAAACAACAAACATTTACAGATTTAGATTCTAATGGATTATTATTAGGAGTATTGCCTGAGATGAAGTACTCTCAAACTGACATTCATCTATCAGAAAATGATTTTATCATTATGATCACTGATGGTGTAACAGAATTTAGAAATATGGACAACTTTGACTCACGAGCATATATTAAGGAATTAGCGAAATCGTTAAATCATTTAAGTGCGCAAGAAATGTGTGAGAAGATTTTTGAATACTTAAATAAATTGCAAGATTTTCTATTGGAAGATGATTTTACTATTGTTACAATTAAAAAATATTAGAAAGTAATATAATTTTAGGTTTAATCATTGTATTTTGGGGGAAAGGTACTTTAGTCAATTTGGAGGTGTCCTGGATGAATGTCAATGTACAATTTCGGGAAGAAGGGAATCGTATATATGGGGTAATAGAAGGAGAAATCGACACTTACACTGCTCCAATGTTAAGGGAGGAACTAGAGGTAATCACAATCAATAAAAGTTCGATTATTGAATTAGACCTATCAAAAGTTACCTATATGGATAGTACGGGATTGGGAGTTTTTGTTGCATTTTATAAAAAAGTATTAAAAGAAAATGCCGAATTAAAGTTAGTACGCCTATCTAGTCGCTTAGCTAGATTGTTTGAAATCACTGGGCTGAGTGAATTAATGGATATTGAAACTGATAAAAAGGTGGAACCAGCTAATGAGTGCATTTGATTATGTAGAAATACGAATTCCTGCAAAGCCACAATATGTAAGTGTTATTAGGCTTTCGATATCTGGTTTAGCCACTCGAGTAGGCTTTTTTTATGATGAAATTGAAGATATGAAAATTGCAGTCAGTGAAGCGGTTACAAATGTAGTGCAACACGCCTATTATGGTATGGATGAAGGAGAAATCGTCATCGGCTGTGCACTGTACAATAATAAAATGGAAATTATGGTTTCAGATTATGGAAATGGATTTAATTTCGAAGAGATTAAGTCAAAAATTGGACCATATCGAGAAGACGAAAATATTAGAAGTTTACGAGAAGGCGGACTAGGTCTTTATTTAATGGAAACTTTAATGGACGAGGTGAGAGTGAACAATGAAGGTGGAGTTACTGTTTTCATGACGAAATATGTCGCAAGAGAGCAGGTGAAAGAAAATGTCCACAAAATCCCAATCACTTAGGCTCGAAGAAGAAGTTGTTTCTTTCATTCTCCAATATCAACAAACAGGAGATGAAGAACTTCTGACAAGTATTGTGCTTCATTATGAGAATTTAGTTGAATCCATTGCAAAAAAATATTCCTATGGAAAATCGCTTTATGATGATGTGTTTCAAGTTGGGATGTTGGGATTGTTAGGTGCAATAAAACGTTATGATCCCTCTCTTGGCAAAAATTTTGAAGTTTTTGCTATTCCGACAATTATTGGTGAAATTAAACGTTTTTTGCGTGATAAAACTTGGGATGTTCATGTTCCACGCCGTATAAAAGAGTTAGGACCGAAGATAAAATCAGCCGTGGAAATGTTAACAGTGAAATTACAGCACTCCCCTACTATTCCAGAAATCGCGAATTACTTAGGTGTTGAAGTGGAAGAAGTATTGGAAGCAATGGAAATCGGAAAAAATTATCAAGCATTATCGATTGATCATTCTATTGAATCAGATACAGATGGAAGTACCGTTACATTATTAGATATGCTAGGAAAAGAGGATGATCGATTCGAGCTTACAAATAAAAGAATTGTATTTTCTGAAGTAATAGATATCTTATCAGAACGGGAAAAGCAAATAATTCAACTTACCTTTTTAGATCAATTAAGTCAAAAAGAAGCTGGTGAAATGCTAGGGATTTCTCAAATGCATGTTTCTCGTATACAGAGAAAAGCCCTTGAAAAACTGAAGAGCGCTATTACGACTAATAGCAGTGTTTCAATTTAATAGAACAGAAAATGTGGACAAGCCTGCTCAATCTACTGGAGTGGGCTATTTTTATATAAGTTTATTACTTACTATTACAAATACATCAATTGGTCATTTAAATAAGTATAATGATAAAATAACTCTGTCTAAATAATTTTTAGGCGATTGAATTGGAAAGGTTCTAAGGTAGAAAGGCAGTGGAAAAATGGACGAAAAGCAAATGTTTCAATTGATTGCAAACGACTCAGAAGTTAAACCATCTCAAGTGGAAGCGGTCATTAAATTATTAGAAGACGGGAATACAGTGCCATTCATCGCACGTTATCGTAAAGAAGCAACTGGCTCCCTTGATGAAGTGAAAATTAAATTGATAGAAGAACGCTATCATTATATACAACAACTAGAGCAAAGAAAAGAAGAGGTTATCCGGCTAATCGATGAGCAAGGAAAATTAACAGAAGAATTAGCCGCTGAAATTCGAGCAGCAACGATTTTGCAACGAGTGGAAGATTTATACCGCCCATATAAACAGAAACGTCGAACAAAAGCTACTGTTGCCAAAGAGCGAGGTTTAGAACCGTTAGCTGAAGAATTAATGAAATTTGGAAACGATCCAGTAGAGAAGTTAGCCAGCCCATTCATTAATGAAGAGAAAGAAGTATTCACGGTAGAAGATGCGATAAATGGTGCTAAAGATATTTTAGCTGAACGTTTTTCTGATGATGCAAAAATTCGTGATTTATTAAGAAAACTAACGTGGAGAGAAGGGCTCATTACTACTTCGGTAAAAGATGAGAATAAAGATGAAAAGAAAGTATTTGAAATGTATTATGAATACGAAGAACCTGTAAAATCTATTGTTCCTCACCGAACACTAGCCATCAACCGGGGCGAAAAAGAAGAAGTGCTAAAAGTATCCATCCATGTCCCATTAGAGAAGGCTCTTTTCATCATGGAAAAAGAATGGATTCCGTTCAAATCGAACTCACCTTCAATAACACCGGTGAAAGAAGCAATTGAAGATAGTTACAAACGCCTGATTCAACCTTCAATTGAAAGAGAAATTCGAAACGAATTAACTGAAAAGGCAGAAATTCAAGCAATTCATATTTTCTCAGAAAATTTAAGAAGCTTACTTTTACAACCGCCAATGCGCGGCATTATGGTTCTTGGAATAGACCCTGCATATCGAACGGGTTGCAAATTAGCGGTTGTTGACGAAACCGGAAAAATGTTAGAAGTTTCAGCCATTTACCCACATCCGCCACTTTCGAAAACAGAAGAATCGAAAAAGATAATCAAAGCGTTATTGAATAAATATCCAATTGATATTATTGCAATTGGTAATGGTACGGCATCTAGAGAAACTGAACAATTTATTGCGGATGTTCTAAAAGAAGTGGAACGAAAAGTATCTTATGTCATCGTTAATGAAGCAGGAGCATCCGTATATTCTGCTTCTGAAATTGCTAGGGAAGAATTTCCTGACTTACAAGTAGAACAACGAAGTGCTGTTTCAATCGCAAGACGCCTACAAGATCCATTATCAGAACTCGTAAAAATTGATCCTAAAGCAGTAGGTGTTGGTCAATACCAACATGATGTATCCCAAAAGAAATTAGCAGAATCGTTAACGTTTATTGTAGAGACGGCCGTGAACCAAGTAGGGGTTGATGTAAATACTGCTTCAAGTTCGTTATTGCAATATGTTTCAGGCCTTTCTAAAACTGTAGCGGAAAATATTGTAAAAATGAGAAGTGAAAATGGAAAGTTTACATCACGCACTCAATTGAAAAAAGTTCCTCGACTAGGCGCCAAAACTTATGAACAAGCAATCGGATTCCTGCGGATACCAGATGCAGAAAATCCATTCGATGCAACGGGTATTCACCCAGAAAGCTATTCAATAGCGGAAAGAATACTTGAAATGTGTGGACTAACTCAACAAGATATTGGTACTGAAAAATGTGAAAAGACGCTAAGCGAAGTGAACATGGTAGAGCTAAGCGAGAAATTAGGTGTTGGTGAAATCACAATTAAAGATATTGTAGATAGTTTAATGAAGCCAATGAGAGATCCTCGCGATGAGTTCCCGCAACCGTTGTTAAAAACCGATGTTTTAAAAATGGAAGATTTACAAGTGGGAATGGATTTACAAGGTACTGTTCGAAATGTTGTAGACTTTGGAGCTTTTGTTGATATCGGGGTTAAACAAGATGGACTTGTGCACATTTCAAAATTGAAAAAAGGAAGAGTGAAACATCCGCTTGATGTTGTTTCATTAGGTGATATTGTAACGGTTTGGGTGGAAAAAGTAGAAATTGAAAAAGGTAGAATTTCTTTAACGATGATTCCACCGGAAAAAGAAAATGTTGCTAACGAAATGGAAAAGTGAAAACTTAATAATAGTTGTCATGTTTTAAATGATAAATTATCAGTTCTATTATATTAGAAGTGCTAAGGGTGTCTAAACAACCAGACACCTCTTTTATTATTATGATAAACTTGTGTTGAAAAGGGATAAAATATTGTAATGAAGAACGGTGGGAAAATGACTGATCAAGAGTTACAACAACTAGTGGAACAATTGTCTTTAGAGTATTTCGGTCGACAGTTTATACATAAAGCTTATTTTAATCCTAGGTTAAGAACAACAGGAGGTCGATACTTGCTTAAAAGTCACAATATTGAAATCAATAAAAAGTCATATGAGCTATTTGGGATTGATGAATTACGGGGGATTATACTTCACGAACTTTGCCATTATCATTTACATATTCAAGGGAAAGGATATAAGCATCGCGATAAAGATTTTCGAGATTTATTAACTAAAGTTGGAGCACCTAGATATTGTTCTAGAATCGAAGAAAACTTTAGAAAATATAATAAGATGATTCATTTATATGAATGCTTATCTTGTAAACAACAATATCCTAGAAAGCGAAGAATAAATGTTAGCAAATATCGTTGTGGTAAATGTTACGGCTTATTAAAAAAATTAATATAACTATGAAAAAATATCTTTACATTATTAATGATTTATGTTAGATTATTAAAGTCGCTAAATTACTTAGTTAGACCGATGAATCCTCGAAAGTTACACATATTCATGAAAATAAAAAAATGAAAAAAAAGTGTTGACTTTTCGACTGACCGTCTTTATAATAATAAAAGTCGGTAGGATGATTCGACAAAATAATTATTCCGAAGTAGCTCAGTGGTAGAGCAATCGGCTGTTAACCGATTGGTCGTAGGTTCGAATCCTACCTTCGGAGCCATGGCCCCTTGGTCAAGTGGTTAAGACACCGCCCTTTCACGGCGGTAACACGGGTTCGAATCCCGTAGGGGTCATTATAATTAGGTCCCGTGGTGTAGCGGTTAACATGCCTGCCTGTCACGCAGGAGATCGCCGGTTCGATCCCGGTCGGGACCGCCATTATTGGGGTATAGCCAAGTGGTAAGGCAACGGATTTTGATTCCGTCATGCCCAGGTTCGAATCCTGGTACCCCAGCCATTCCCTTATGAGCCATTAGCTCAGTGGTAGAGCATCTGACTTTTAATCAGAGGGTCGAAGGTTCGAGTCCTTCATGGCTCACTTCTTTTATTACAAACGCTTGACAAATCAAATCGAAAGTGTATAATTAATAAAGCCACCGATAAATGCGGTCGTGGCGGAATGGCAGACGCGCTAGGTTGAGGGCCTAGTGGGGGCAACCCCGTGGAGGTTCAAGTCCTCTCGGCCGCACCAAGTGCTAATGCGAGATCTATAACAACTTTTAATAATAACGCGGGTGTAGTTTAATGGTAAAACCTCAGCCTTCCAAGCTGATGTCGTGGGTTCGATTCCCATCACCCGCTCCAATTTTATGTATTAAATAAGAATGAACCTTGAAAACTGAACAACAAAACGTTAATGTAACAAATTATCTAGTTGTTAACCCTCGTTAACAAACTAGATTCGGACATTCAATTTTTGAGCAAATCAAATTTTCTTTTATGGAGAGTTTGATCCTGGCTCAGGACGAACGCTGGCGGCGTGCCTAATACATGCAAGTCGAGCGAACCAATTGAAAGCCTAGCTTTCATGAGGTTAGCGGCGGACGGGTGAGTAACACGTGGGTAACCTGCCCTATAGACTGGGATAACTCGCGGAAACGCGTGCTAATACCGGATAACACATCAAAGTGCATGCTTTGATGTTGAAAGATGGTTCTGCTATCACTATAGGATGGGCCCGCGGCGCATTAGCTTGTTGGTGGGGTAACGGCCTACCAAGGCGACGATGCGTAGCCGACCTGAGAGGGTGATCGGCCACACTGGGACTGAGACACGGCCCAGACTCCTACGGGAGGCAGCAGTAGGGAATCTTCCACAATGGGCGAAAGCCTGATGGAGCAACGCCGCGTGAGCGAAGAAGGTCTTCGGATCGTAAAGCTCTGTTGTAAGGGAAGAACAAGTGCAGTAGTAACTGGCTGCACCTTGACGGTACCTTACTAGAAAGCCACGGCTAACTACGTGCCAGCAGCCGCGGTAATACGTAGGTGGCAAGCGTTGTCCGGAATTATTGGGCGTAAAGCGCGCGCAGGTGGCCTCTTAAGTCTGATGTGAAAGCCCCCGGCTTAACCGGGGAGGGTCATTGGAAACTGGGAGACTTGAGTGCAGGAGAGGGAAGCGGAATTCCATGTGTAGCGGTGAAATGCGTAGAGATATGGAGGAACACCAGTGGCGAAGGCGGCTTCCTGGCCTGTAACTGACGCTGAGGCGCGAAAGCGTGGGGAGCAAACAGGATTAGATACCCTGGTAGTCCACGCCGTAAACGATGAGTGCTAAGTGTTAGGGGGTTTCCACCCCTTAGTGCTGCAGCTAACGCATTAAGCACTCCGCCTGGGGAGTACGGTCGCAAGACTGAAACTCAAAGGAATTGACGGGGGCCCGCACAAGCGGTGGAGCATGTGGTTTAATTCGAAGCAACGCGAAGAACCTTACCAGGTCTTGACATCCCGCTGACCGCTATGGAGACATAGCCTTCCCTTCGGGGACAGCGGTGACAGGTGGTGCATGGTTGTCGTCAGCTCGTGTCGTGAGATGTTGGGTTAAGTCCCGCAACGAGCGCAACCCTTGTCCTTAGTTGCCATCATTCAGTTGGGCACTCTAAGGAGACTGCCGTACAAATACGGAGGAAGGTGGGGATGACGTCAAATCATCATGCCCCTTATGACCTGGGCTACACACGTGCTACAATGGACGGTACAAACGGTCGCGAAGTCGCGAGACGGAGCCAATCCGAAAAAACCGTTCTCAGTTCGGATTGCAGGCTGCAACTCGCCTGCATGAAGCCGGAATCGCTAGTAATCGCGGATCAGCATGCCGCGGTGAATACGTTCCCGGGCCTTGTACACACCGCCCGTCACACCACGAGAGTCTGTAACACCCGAAGTCGGTGAGGTAACCCTTTCGGGAGCCAGCCGCCGAAGGTGGGACAGATGATTGGGGTGAAGTCGTAACAAGGTAGCCGTATCGGAAGGTGCGGCTGGATCACCTCCTTTCTAAGGATATTTACGGAAGCATTAGCGTTTTGTGTTCAGTTTTGAAGGTTTATGACCTTCAAAGTTATAGTGTTGTTCTTTGAAAACTGGATAAACGACATTGAAAGCAAGCAATTTACTGTAAAGCGCAAACAACTAGGCTAACACGACGTAAATGCGACGTGGATTAAAGCCGTAAGGGTTGCGAGACGCAAGCAAGACAAGGGAATGAGCGAGTGAGAACCGGAGTGTACTATATGCGTACATGAGGATTCGAACGAGCGAAATTGACGAAGTATTGCGCAGCGTATCGAAAACCGTAAAGGTTAAGTTGTTAAGGGCGCACGGTGGATGCCTTGGCACTAGGAGCCGATGAAGGACGGGACTAACACCGATATGCTTCGGGGAGCTGTAAGTAAGCTTTGATCCGGAGATTTCCGAATGGGGGAACCCACTGTTCGTAATGGAACAGTATCTTAACGTGAATCCATAGCGTTAAGAAGGCACACCCAGGGAACTGAAACATCTAAGTACCTGGAGGAGAAGAAAGAAAAATCGATTCCCTGAGTAGCGGCGAGCGAAACGGGAACAGCCCAAACCAAGAGGCTTGCCTCTTGGGGTTGTAGGACACTCTATACGGAGTTACAAAAGGATGGGTTAGATGAACCGTTCTGGAAAGGACGGCCAGAGAAGGTAAAAGCCCTGTAGTCGAAAATCCATCCTCTCCTGAGTGGATCCTGAGTACGGCGGAACACGTGAAATTCCGTCGGAATCCGGGAGGACCATCTCCCAAGGCTAAATACTCCCTAGTGACCGATAGTGAACCAGTACCGTGAGGGAAAGGTGAAAAGCACCCCGGGAGGGGAGTGAAAGAGAACCTGAAACCGTGTGCCTACAAGTAGTCAGAGCCCGTTAACGGGTGATGGCGTGCCTTTTGTAGAATGAACCGGCGAGTTACGATTACGTGCAAGGTTAAGCAGAAAATGCGGAGCCGCAGCGAAAGCGAGTCTGAATAGGGCGTTTTGAGTACGTGGTCGTAGACCCGAAACCAGGTGATCTACCCATGTCCAGGGTGAAGGTGAGGTAACACTCACTGGAGGCCCGAACCCACGCACGTTGAAAAGTGCGGGGATGAGGTGTGGGTAGCGGAGAAATTCCAATCGAACTTGGAGATAGCTGGTTCTCTCCGAAATAGCTTTAGGGCTAGCCTCGTGTGAAGAATACTGGAGGTAGAGCACTGTTTGGACTAGGGGCCCACCTCGGGTTACCGAATTCAGACAAACTCCGAATGCCAGCTATTTATACACGGGAGTCAGACTACGAGTGATAAGATCCGTGGTCAAAAGGGAAACAGCCCAGACCACCAGCTAAGGTCCCAAAGTAATCGTTAAGTGGAAAAGGATGTGGCGTTGCTTAGACAACCAGGATGTTGGCTTAGAAGCAGCCATCATTTAAAGAGTGCGTAATAGCTCACTGGTCGAGTGACGCTGCGCCGAAAATGTATCGGGGCTAAACGATTCACCGAAGCTGTGGATTCGTGCGTTGCACGAGTGGTAGGAGAGCGTTCTAAGTGCGTCGAAGTCAGACCGGAAGGACTGGTGGAGCGCTTAGAAGTGAGAATGCCGGTATGAGTAGCGAAAGATGGGTGAGAATCCCATCCACCGAATGACTAAGGTTTCCTGAGGAAGGCTCGTCCGCTCAGGGTTAGTCGGGACCTAAGTCGAGGCCGAAAGGCGTAGACGATGGACAACAGGTTGATATTCCTGTACCACCTCCCCGCCGTTTGAGTGATGGGGGGACGCAGGAGGATAGGGAATGCACGCCGTTGGTCGAGCGTGTCCAAGCAGCAAGGCGTGGAAGTAGGCAAATCCGCTTCCTAATACGCCGAGCTGTGATGGGGAGCGCGTTATGCGCGAAGTTCCTGATTTCACACTGCCAAGAAAAGCCTCTAGCGAGGCGGGAGGTGCCCGTACCGCAAACCGACACAGGTAGTCGAGGAGAGAATCCTAAGGTGAGCGAGAGAACTCTCGTTAAGGAACTCGGCAAAATGACCCCGTAACTTCGGGAGAAGGGGTGCTCATTGGGGTGCAAGCCCTGATGAGCCGCAGTGAATAGGCCCAGGCGACTGTTTAGCAAAAACACAGGTCTCTGCAAAACCGTAAGGTGAAGTATAGGGGCTGACGCCTGCCCGGTGCTGGAAGGTTAAGAGGAGGAGTTAGCGCAAGCGAAGCTCCGAATTGAAGCCCCAGTAAACGGCGGCCGTAACTATAACGGTCCTAAGGTAGCGAAATTCCTTGTCGGGTAAGTTCCGACCCGCACGAAAGGCGTAACGATCTGGGCACTGTCTCAACGAGAGACTCGGTGAAATTATAGTACCTGTGAAGATGCAGGTTACCCGCGACAGGACGGAAAGACCCCGTGGAGCTTTACTGTAACCTGATATTGAATTTCGGTGCAACTTGTACAGGATAGGTAGGAGCCGTAGAAGGGGGAGCGCCAGCTTCCCTGGAGGCGCCCTTGGGATACTACCCTGGTTGTACTGAAATTCTAACCCGCAAGCCTGATCGGCTTGGGAGACAGTGTCAGGTGGACAGTTTGACTGGGGCGGTCGCCTCCTAAAAGGTAACGGAGGCGCCCAAAGGTTCCCTCAGAATGGTTGGAAATCATTCGCAGAGTGTAAAGGCATAAGGGAGCTTGACTGCGAGACCTACAAGTCGAGCAGGGTCGAAAGACGGGCTTAGTGATCCGGTGGTTCCGCATGGAAGGGCCATCGCTCAACGGATAAAAGCTACCCCGGGGATAACAGGCTTATCTCCCCCAAGAGTCCACATCGACGGGGAGGTTTGGCACCTCGATGTCGGCTCATCGCATCCTGGGGCTGTAGTCGGTCCCAAGGGTTGGGCTGTTCGCCCATTAAAGCGGTACGCGAGCTGGGTTCAGAACGTCGTGAGACAGTTCGGTCCCTATCCGTCGTGGGCGTAGGAAATTTGAGAGGAGCTGTCCTTAGTACGAGAGGACCGGGATGGACACACCGCTGGTGTACCAGTTGTCTTGCCAAAGGCACCGCTGGGTAGCTATGTGTGGACGGGATAAGTGCTGAAAGCATCTAAGCATGAAGCCCCCCTCAAGATGAGATTTCCCATTGCATAAGCAAGTAAGATCCCTCAAAGACGATGAGGTAGATAGGTCCGAGGTGGAAGCACGGTGACGTGTGGAGCTGACGGATACTAATCGATCGAGGACTTAACCAATCATTTCAATGTCGTTATCCAGTTTTGAGAGAACAACCTCTCTGTAATTACATACATAATCAAATGAGTCTAGTGACGATGGCAAAGAGGTCACACCCGTTCCCATACCGAACACGGAAGTTAAGCTCTTTAGCGCCGATGGTAGTAAGGGGCTTCCCCTTGTGAGAGTAGGACGTTGCTAGGCTCAAAAAGCTATTACTGACGGAAGGTCGGTAGTGGCTTTTTTTTATGCCCCTTACTACCAAGGACTGAAAGTCCGATCGGTGCGATAGAGGAGCGGCATTTAAAACGAAAGCAAAACAATTATTTGGAGAAGACGAGAAGCACGGAGACCAAGAAGTTCAAGGAAGCGAGGCAGCCCGGAGCGGAGCGTACTGTGTACGTGAGCACCGGACTGCCGAAGGTGACGCAGAAATTCGCCGGTCAACGTGCTTCGGAGTTAGCGCCGATGGTAGTTAAGGGTTCCCCTTGTGAGAGATAGACGAGCGCTTTGCAAAAATTGGTTCTTTGTCAAATGGTGTTGGTGAATCAATTTTAGTGACATTATTTGGTGATATATAAGATATATAATCGGATGGCTTAGGGGAAATTCGAGGTTCCCGTAAGCGGTTTTTATTTTCGCTAAGTTTTGGGTAATGAATATTCGGTTTCTAAAGTGATAGAAGGATCGATAACCGAAAGAAATGCGTTTCATCACTTTGATTTTGTTATGAATCCCCTCTAAAATGCCGTTATTATAATCGTACTTTAGCGTATTCTCGACGTAATTGATGTATTTGTTGATTGTCTTGATGGCGGTTTTCATATAGCTGGAAACGATATTTTGTTTATTCTCTAATGTTTTCTTTAGGAGCTCAAAGTCTTTGATTTTGATGCAATGTTGCACGTATTGATATAACTCAAAGGAGCTTCCAGTATTTTTTTCAATTTATTGTAATTCTTTTTATCCCGATTCATGACGTTGATGCGCGTTTTGTTTAAAGCTCTGCTAAATAGTTGGAGGATATGGAATTTGTCGAGTATGATTTCCGCTTTAGGGAAAACTTCTTGGATTAAGGAAATATAAGGGCTGTACATATCGATGACAATCGTTTTTACCGCATCTCTCGCCTTCTTGGAATACCGTAAGAAATACTCTTTGAGGACATGTAATCTCCGGTCCTCCACGATATCCACAATCTCCCCCGTTTCAGAGTCGCAGAAAATAAAGGACATCGCTCCAGCTGCGGATTTCACTGATTTAAACTCATCAAAACACAAATGCTTTGGAAGGTAGTGAACATTTGGTTGATAGTAGCTATAAAAGCTGTCAATGACACGACTGACAGTGGCATGAGAAACATTATGTTTCATCGCAATATCTTTTTCGGATATTTTATCTTTGGCGTTTAAAGCAATCGCTACTTTAGTATTGTTGGAAATACAACAGTTTTTAGCCACGACGCTCGTTTTTAAAGTAAACGTGGAATGACAATGTTTACAGAAATAACGCTGTTTACGCAATTTTAAGTAGGTATGAAAACCTGAAATGCTAGGCATTTTAATGAGAGACGTTTTAAAACCGTGTTTAATGATTTGATCATCGAAGACATGTCCACAAGCATAGCACGCTTTTGATTGGTAAGTTAATTGGCCATAAAAGACTTTTGATTGGACCCCTTTAATGAGTTCTTCTGCACATAACATCACCGAATCCACCATGTCATAAAAGCAAGTAAAGAATAAATATATTAGTAATATCCCTTTTTGAGGTGGAAAAATGAGACGGTTAAGAAGAAATATAATGGTGATAATTTTTATATTAATTGCAAGTCTTATTCATTTTATCTTTCATTATTTTCTTCAATAAGTGGATAGGGAAACGCATCTCTCTATAAAATGAAAACAATTTATTTCTAGATAAGAAATGAATGAGTTACTATATAGAGAGATGTTTTTTTTTTGGATTTATAAATGATACATTTTGAATTAATGAATTCTTTTAGATAAACTATTGTTAATGTTAGGGTGAGAGGATACGTGAAGACGATGTACGAAAAGGAAGTGCATTCTTTAGAAGAAACAAATCAACTTGGAATTCGTTTAGCGAATTTACTTGAGCCGGGAGATAATCTAACATTTGAAGGGGATTTAGGTGCCGGGAAAACAACATTTATTCAAGCTTTAGCGAAAGGACTTGGTATTTCCCGAACAGTGAATAGCCCTACTTTTACAATCATGAAACAATATGAAGGGAATTTGCCGCTTAATCACTTAGATGTATATCGTTTAGAAAATAGTGATGAAGATTTAGGATGGGATGAAATATTTTATGGTGATGCGGTAACGGTAATTGAATGGGCACATTTAATTGAGGAAAATCTACCGGATGAAAGATTAGATATTGAAATTCAACGACTTGATGAAAATAAAAGAAAATTTATATTTAGACCAATAGGAAAACGGTATGAACGATTATGTGAGGAGTTATTTACATGATTTGGTTAGGAATTGAAACATCAAACGCTCCACTTTCCGTCGCTATCGTAAGAGACGGAGAAGTGCTTTCAGAAATAGTACAAAATACAAAATCAACACATTCTGTTACTTGTATGCCAACAATAGAAGAGGTATTTCGAAAAACTAACTTAAAACCTGTTGATATTGATGCCGTAGCGGTTTCCGAAGGTCCTGGTTCGTATACTGGGCTAAGAATCGGGGTAACGATTGCAAAAACGTTATCTTGGACTTTAAAGAAACCATTAGTTGGCATATCAAGTCTAAAAGTGCTTGCAAGTAATGTTGAATTGTTTGATGGCATTATTTGCACGATGTTTGATGCTAGAAGAAAGAATGTATACGCTGCAGTATATAAAGGGAAAGAATTGAAAACGATTATTCCAGAACATCATGGATCTTTGGAAGAACTGTTGCAAAAGTTACAAGAGTATCAAGAAACAATTATGTTTGTTGGTTCAGATGTGAAAAAATTTAAGGAAGAGATTCAATCCGTTTTAGGTGGACAGGCTAGATTTGCACCGCCTTCTCTTAACTTACCGAGAGCTTCAAAATTAATCGAATTAGCTGAAAAAGAACCATTGCCAACATTAGAAATGGTTCATTCCTTTGTGCCAAAATATCATCGTTTAGCTGAAGCAGAGGCAAATTGGTTAAAAGCACATCAAAAGGAGCAAAAAGGATGATTCACTATCGAAAAATGACGGCACAAGATGTGGAGGCAGTGCATGCGATAGAGGTTGAATCGTTTCCAACTCCTTGGACCGAGGATTCTTTTCATTATGAAATGAGAGAAAATCCCTTTGCTCATTACATTGTAGCAGAAGATGACCATGGAACAATTGTTGGATATTGTGGTATGTGGATTGTCGTTGATTCTGCTCAAATTACTAATGTGGCGGTTACTGAAAAATCAAGAGGACAAGGCATTGGTGAAGGGCTTATGCGAGAGGCAATGAGAGTAGCGAAAGAACACAATGCGGAAACGATGAGTTTAGAAGTACGTGTATCAAACATAGTGGCACAAAATTTATACCGAAAGCTCGGATTCCAAGATGGCGGAATTCGGAAAGGATATTATACAGATAACCAGGAAGATGCTCTAGTAATGTGGGTGAATTTATAATGGAAAACTTAATTTTAGCAATTGAAACAAGCTGTGATGAGACAGCTGCTAGCGTAATTAGAAATGGAAATGAAATTCTTTCAAACGTAGTAGCTTCACAAATCGATAGTCAAAAAAGATTTGGGGGGGTCGTACCAGAAATTGCGTCTCGCCACCATGTTGAACAAATAACGGTTGTAATTGAAGAAGCATTGGAAAAGGCAAGCATTGTACCATCAGATTTAGACGCAGTGGCAGTGACGGAAGGCCCAGGACTAGTTGGTGCATTGCTTATCGGCATTAATGCAGCAAAAGCCTTTGCCTTTGCTCACGGATTACCGATTATTGGGGTGCACCATATTGCCGGTCACATATATGCAAGTGCGCTTGTTGAACCAATGAAATTTCCTTTATTAGCACTTGTTGTATCTGGAGGGCATACGGAATTAATCTATATGAAAGAACATGGATCTTTTGAAGTCATTGGAGAAACTCGCGATGATGCGGCCGGGGAAGCTTATGATAAAGTGGCACGGGTGTTAAATTTACCTTATCCCGGTGGTCCGCATATTGATCGAATGGCTCATGAAGCTGAAAAAGGTGTCGATTTTCCACGAGCGTGGTTAGAAGATACGTATGATTTTAGTTTTAGTGGATTAAAATCAGCGGTCATTAATTATAAACATAATTTGGAGCAAAGAGGACAATCGATTGTGCCTGAAGAAGTCGCAAAAGGCTTCCAAGACAGTGTTGTAGAAGTATTGACAACTAAAACGATAAAAGCAGCTAAGGAATTAGGGGTTAAACAAGTAATAGTAGCTGGTGGTGTTTCTGCAAATCGTGGATTGCGAGAAAGTTTAAGTAAAGCACTTGAACAGGAAGGGATACCATTTACGGCTCCTCCACTTTCTTTATGCACAGATAATGCAGCAATGATTGGTGCCTGTGCGGCTTACATGTTTGAAGCAGGGGTAAGATCCGATTTATCGATGAATGGTTTGCCAGGGAAAGAATTGAAAAGTTGGAGTAATACAGACGACAAACTTCGATAAAAGTATAATATTTTCTTCAAAAAAAGATGGGGTATGACATGAAGTCATATCCTTTTATTTATACACAAAGTTATGTACAGAATTAAAATTTTGAATATTTTTCTTAAACCTTATCCGCAAGTTTGTGAATAGTTTTCTTTTTTTGTCAAGACGAACATTCGTACTTATGCACAATCTGTGTATAACTTGTGGATAACCTGTGATAAAGCTGTGAAAAATCAATATATTGTGTGTATTTTTCCAGAACGAAGTGTGGATTTTTTTTTCTGGTGATGTGGATAATGTGGAAAAGGCTGTTGATATGTTGATATCACTGAGTTTTTATTGTGAATAAAACTGTGGGGAAAATTTATCGAAATTTGTCTATTGACCAAGATATATGTAATATTCGAAAACAAGATTCATGTTTTCCATATATAAATGAAAAGCTACCTGAATATTATTCAGGTAGCTTAAATTTTCAGGTTTTCCAATTCTTCTTGTAGTTCAAGCCATTGAGTTTCGAGCTCGCTGTGAGATTGCTTTAACGAATCCAGTTTATTTTGGAGCTCTAATGCCTTTTCGTAATCACTAAAAATCTCTGGTTCACAGAGCTTCAGTTCGATATTGTTAATTTCCTCTTCATAATTGGACATTTCTTTTTCAAGCTCTTCAATTTTTCTTCGAATTTGACGCTCTCGTTTTTTGACTTCTTTGTTTACTGAAGATGGATGCTGGATTTTGATTTCTTCCTGTTTTGCTTCATGCTTTGTTTCATTCAGTTCAGCTAATTCCATTAATTCTTGTTTTTTCTCTACATAATAATCATAATCACCTAAATACTCAAATGTGCCTGTGGCGGATAGTTCAACGACTTTTGTAGCAATTTTATTCATGAAATAACGGTCATGGGAAACGAATAGTATCGTTCCTGGATAGTCCATCAACGCATTCTCTAAGACCTCTTTACTGTCTAAATCAAGATGGTTCGTTGGTTCGTCTAATACGAGGAAATTTGCTTTTTGCAACATGAGTTTTGCTAAGGCAAGGCGTGCTTTTTCCCCACCGGATAATGTATTAACAAGTTTTAGTACATCATCGCCACTAAATAAAAATTGACCTAAAACGGAACGAATTTCTTTTTCATTCATTAACGGCCATTCATCCCAAAGTTCATTTAAAACGGTTTTATTACTATCGAGTTTTGCTTGTTCTTGATCGTAATAGCCAATTTTAACGTTCGTTCCATAACGAATGCTTCCAGAGAGTGGAGATAAATCTTTGACAATGGTTTTTAATAGAGTGGATTTTCCGACTCCGTTCGGTCCTACTATCGCAACTCGATCTTGTCGGAAGATGCGCAAATAGATATTTTCAGAAATCATTTGATTTTGCTCATATCCAATTGATAAATCATCGATTGATAGTACATCATTTCCGCTTTGTCTTTCGATATCAAATCCGAATTTTGCTGATTTTTCATCGCCTATTGGGGCATCCATCCATTGGATACGTTCCAACATTTTTCTTCGGCTTTTTGCAAGTTTTGCTGTAGAAGCACGTGCGATATTTTTTTGAATAAAGGCTTCAAGTTTCGCTTTTTCATCTTGCTGTTGCTCATACATTTTTAAATCGCGTTCATATTGTTTTGCTTTTTGGTCCAAATAATCGCTATAATTTCCTATATACTTTGTTACGCGAGTTCTTGATACTTCATAAACGATATTGACGATTTGATCGAGAAAATAACGATCGTGAGAAACGATTAAAATGGCACCTGTATAAGCTTTTAAATAATTTTCAAGCCAACTTAATGTTTCGATATCTAAATGGTTCGTAGGCTCGTCTAAAATCAGTAAATCCGGTTTACTTAGTAGCAATTTTGCAAGGGCAAGTCGTGTTCGTTGACCACCCGATAAGGAAGAAACAGGTTTATCATACATGTCGGGGAAGAATTTCATACCATGGAGTACGGAACGTGTATCTGCTTCATATTGATAGCCACCTGCTTCTTTAAAAGAATGTTGTAGTTGATCATATTCTGCCATAATACGAGAGTAATTCGTTGGACTCTCATACACGGATGGGTCAGCCATTTGTTGTTCTAATTCGCGAAGTCGCATTTCTTGTTTTTTTAACGGTTCAAACACCGTCATTATTTCTTCCCAAATTGTACGTTTGGATTCAAGACCAGCATGTTGTTCTAAATACCCAATTGTTATATCTTTAGGAATAATGATTTCGCCAGAATCGTAAGACAATTGTCCAGCGATGATTTTTAATAACGTAGATTTACCCGCACCGTTGCGACCTACTAATGCGACACGGTCACGGTGTTGAACTTCTAATTTTACATCCTTTAATATTTCATCAGATAAGAATGATTTTGTTAATTGATTTACTTGAAGTATGATCATGTTTACACCTCTGTTCACTACTATTAGTGTAATAGAAGACAGGAATTCAAGCAATGTGAACGCTTTACTTATTTAGCTATGTTTAGTAATATAAAATCAATTTCGAGTTGAAGTTAACAGGGGGATTATTGTGAAAAGAGATATAAAAATTCCACAGGCGACAACAAAAAGACTTCCTCTTTATTATCGGTTTTTACAGAACTTTGCAAATGATGGAAAACAGAGAGTTTCATCTCAAGAATTAAGTGAGGCAATGAAGATTGACTCCGCTACAATTCGAAGAGATTTTTCTTATTTTGGCGCCTTAGGTAAAAAAGGATATGGATATGATGTTTTGTATTTGTTGGAATTTTTTAGACAAATTCTAGATCAAGATGACGGCGCGAATGTCGCTCTTATTGGCGTGGGGAATTTAGGAAATGCCCTTTTGAAATATAATTTCCAAAAAAATCATAATACGAGAATCGTTGTTGCGTTCGATACAAAGGCGCCAATGGAAGGGCATGAAGTAAATGGAATCCCAGTTTATCATCCCGATCGATTAGAAGAAATGTATCAAAAATATAATGCAGAACTTGCAATATTAACTGTATCTTCACGCTCTGCCCAAGCCATTGCCGATCGCTTATCAGCAATCAACGCAAAAGGAATATTGAATTTTACTCCTGTTCGTTTAAATGTTCCGGAAACGATGAAAGTAATGAATATCGATTTAGCAGTTGAACTAGAGGCTTTAATTTATTTAATTCGAAATAGTGATTGATAAAAAGTTTTCACAATCTATTTCCGTTATGTAATGCAAAATATGTCGAATTGGGGTAAAATAAATACATAAACTGAGGAGGTGTCATCGATGGTTGTGCATTTAAGTGCAATTACACCAACTGCCCTTATTATTATCGGGATTGTTGCATTGATTATTTTCGGACCGAAAAAATTACCTGAATTTGGACGAGCAATGGGAACGACTTTGCGTGAGTTCAAAAAGGGTACACAAGGTTTAATAGATGATAGCGATGTTACTGATAAAAAGAACATCATAGAGATAGATCAGCAACAAAAATCCATTGAGAAAGTTGAAACGAAAGAACAAGAACACAATAAGTAATAATAAGGATGTCTAAAAGAAAAATGGATCCAAAAGAACTTCCTATTATAGAACATATAGAGGAATTAAGAAAGCGCTTAATTATTTGTGCTGTTTTTTTCGTTATCGCATTAATAGCTGGATTCTATGTTGCAGAACCAATCATTAAATTCATTCAGCATGATAATGAAGAATTAGAGGCATTAACATTAAATGCATTCAAAGTAAGCGACCCGCTTACTGTATATTTAGAAGTATCCTTCTTTGTAGCATTAATTTTGACATCTCCGGTGATTTTGTACCAACTTTGGGCATTTATTGCACCGGGCTTGTATGAATCTGAGAGGAAAGCAACATTAAAATATATACCGTATTCCTTTGTTTTGTTTTTAGTTGGATTATTGTTTTCTTACTTTATTCTTTTCCCAAACGTTATGAATTTCATGATGAACTTGTCGGAGCGGTTAGATATTCAGCAAACAATCGGCATTAACGAATATTTCTCTTTTTTATTTAAATTAGTGATTCCATTTGGTTTTTTATTTCAACTTCCAGTCATTACATTGTTTTTATCCCGTCTCGGGGTATTGAATCCAAACTTAATGTCAAAGTTTAGAAAGTATTCTTACTTTGTATTATTTGTTATTGCCGTATTAATTTCGCCACCTGACTTAATTTCATATATTCTAATGTCCATTCCGTTATTTGTTTTGTATGAAATTAGCATTGCTATTGCAAAAATCGGATATAAGAAATATTTAAAAGCAGAAGAACAGCGTATGCAAGAAGAAAAGGAAGCGGAACAAAGACAACAAGTGGAAGCTGCGTTAGCAGAACAAAGACGTCTAATTGAACAAATGAAGGAACAAAATTAAAGCCTATTTTCTATGAAATTCATGGAAAATAGGCTTTTTCTTTATTCATGCTTATAAAGCAGGCTATCTTAATGAAAAAATTGTTGAATTTTTTCAATGTTCAATTGTAAGTATGTAACAAAACCATTTAGCATCATGTGCGCGATAATTGGAGTGATTAAACGTTTTGTCTTATTATATAGGAAGGCAAAAATAAAACCAGTTATGGTATAAAGAATGATATGACTAAAATCTAAATGAATAATCGCAAAGACAATTGCACTTATGAAGGCAGCTAACCAAAAATTATTTTGTGCTTGCATAATCGATCCAAATATTACGCGGCGAAACACAAGTTCTTCTAAAATTGGTCCAAAAATAACGGAAGCTAGAATCATGATTGGTGCGATTTTTGTAATATTTATAATGGCTTCAGTATTTTCAGAGCCAAGCTCAATGCCTAATGCCGATTCAATTTGAATACCAATCACTTGACCTAAATAAATCATGAAAAAACCGATAATTCCCCAACCAATTGCTACCGACAATGGCATTTTTTCTCCTTTTAAACAATTCCAAAAGTTTTTATTTTTGGAGATCAAGATAAAAGAAATAATTAATGCTATTCCTGCGGTAATGGATGACCACCAGCCTGCTAATGCAATATACGCTAAACGCCCCTCTAAATCAATAAAGCCTAAAAAGAAACTTTTTAGCGGGGGAATCCATAGTAGAAAAGAAGAAAGTTGAAAACAGATATAAGTGATTAATACATAAAAAGCGGTCTTTTGAGTTTGAATATTTTGCGAATTAGCCAATCGTATATTTCCCTCTTTCTTATGCAAATTCATTAAAATGTAATCATAAAATTAATCTTTCCGATTCAAACTAAGGAATGGTGTTTTTACTAATCATATTCTATTGTAGAGGAAGATACAAAGAAAAGAAATTTTTTATACTTCTCACTTGCAAAAAAAAGGATGATTCATTATTATATAATTGTTAGCACTCGGGTGATAAGAGTGCTAATAATGGAAGATAAAATACGAAATGTAGGAGGTTGTTTCACTTGCTAAGACCATTAGGAGATCGCGTGATTATCGAATTAGTTGAGGTAGAAGAAAAAACTGCTTCTGGACTTGTACTACCTGATTCAGCAAAAGAAAAACCACAAGAAGGAAAAGTGGTTGCTGTAGGTTCTGGTCGTGTATTAGACAACGGCACTCGCGTTGAGCCTGAAGTAAAAGAAGGCGATGTGATTATCTTCTCTAAATATGCCGGAACAGAAGTGAAATATGAAGGTAAAGAATATTTAATTTTAAGAGAAAGCGATATTTTAGCTGTTTTATAATCATATAGAAAGTAAAATTGCGCTTCTTTCATTGTATGAAATGTCAGGCGTATTTATACCGATTTTGATTACCGATAGATAAAAATAAATGGAGGTAAGGCAAAATGGCAAAAGATATTAAATTTGCAGAAGAAGCTCGTTCGTTAATGTTACAAGGTGTAGATAAATTAGCAAACGCTGTAAAAGTAACATTAGGTCCTAAAGGTCGTAACGTTGTACTTGAAAAGAAATTTGGTTCACCTTTAATTACTAATGACGGTGTAACAATTGCGAAAGAAATCGAACTTGAAAATCCTTATGAAAACATGGGTGCAAAATTAGTTGCAGAAGTTGCTTCTAAAACAAACGAAGTAGCAGGTGACGGTACAACAACTGCAACAGTTTTAGCACAAGCAATGATTCGTGAAGGTTTGAAAAACGTAACAAGCGGTGCAAACCCTGTAGGAATTCGCAAAGGTATTGATAAAGCAGTAGCCGCTGCAATTGAAGAATTGAAAAACATTTCTCGTCAAGTTCAAAATAAAGAAGAAATCGCACAAGTTGCTTCTATCTCTGCAGCCGATGAAGAAGTAGGTAAATTCATCTCTGAAGCGATGGAACGTGTTGGAACTGACGGTGTAATCACAATCGAAGAATCAAAAGGTTTCAATACTGAATTAGATGTAGTAGAAGGTATGCAATTTGACCGCGGTTACGTATCTCACTACATGGTAACAGATACTGATAAAATGGAAGCAGTGCTTGAAAATCCTTACATTTTAATTACTGATAAGAAAATCTCTAGCATTCAAGATATTCTTCCATTATTAGAGCAAGTAGTACAACAAGGCAAACCATTATTAATTATCGCTGAAGATATCGAAGGTGAAGCTCTTGCAACATTAGTATTGAACAAATTACGCGGTACATTCCAAGTAGTTGCTGTAAAAGCACCTGGATTCGGTGACCGCCGTAAAGCAATGCTTGAAGATATTGCCATTTTAACAGGTGGACAAGTTATCACTTCTGACCTTGGCTTAGACTTAAAAACAGCTGATATCACATCTTTAGGACGCGCTGGTAAAGTAGTTGTAAATAAAGACAACACTACTATCGTTGAAGGTGCTGGAGATCAAGCTGCTATCGAATCACGTGTAAATCAAATCCGTGCTCAAATTGAAGAAACAACTTCAGAATTTGATAAAGAAAAATTACAAGAACGCTTAGCGAAATTAGCTGGCGGTGTAGCAGTAATTAAAGTAGGTGCTGCTACTGAAACAGAATTAAAAGAGCGTAAACTTCGCATCGAAGACGCATTAAACGCTACTCGTGCAGCGGTTGAAGAAGGAATCGTTGCAGGTGGTGGTACTGCATTAGTAAATGTTTATAAAGCAGTAGAAAAAGTATTAGATGAAGTAGATGGCGATGTAGCAACTGGTGTGAAAATTGTGTTACGTGCTCTAGAAGAACCAGTTCGTCAAATCGCAGAAAATGCTGGTTTAGAAGGATCAATCATTGTTGATCGCTTAAAACGTGAAGAAGTTGGCGTTGGTTTTAATGCTGCAACTGGTGAATGGGTAAACATGATTGATGCAGGTATTGTTGACCCAGCTAAAGTAACTCGTTCAGCATTACAAAATGCTGCTAGTGTAGCTGCATTATTCTTAACAACTGAAGCAGTGGTTGCTGACATTCCAGAACCACCAGCTCAAAATCCAGGAATGCCAGATATGGGCATGATGTAATAACGTTATAAATAAAGACGCCATCCTTTTGGCAGTGTTGAATAGAAAAGGGTTCTTTCCGAAGCAATGGAAAGAACCTTTTTTTTCGCTTACATCTTCACTATAACAATATTGAACTGCTAGTATAAATTCAAAATTACTAAATTTAAAGTAAAATGAAAAGGTAATATTTTTTCTTGATAAATTTGAACTGTAGGTATAGAATAGATTTCGCTTGAAAATTGTTACAGAGAGTGTGAATAGATATGACTAAAGAACTGTCAGTACAAAGGCCTCCTTATTTAATGATCGCTGTATTGTTTATAGGAGCCTTTATTTCGTTTTTAAATAATACCTTAATGAATGTTGCATTACCTACCATCATGCAAGATTTTCAAATTAGTTATGCAACTGTACAGTGGCTTTCTAACGGCTATATGTTAGTTAGCGGTGTTTTAATCCCTGCCTCTGCTTTTTTCATCACGAGATTTAACACAAAACCTTTATTTGTAGTGGCTACCAGTATTTTTACTTTAGGTACGCTACTTGCAGCCTTCTCTCCTAACTTTGGAACATTGCTTGCCGGAAGAATGGTTCAAGCTGCAGGTTCATCCGTTATGGCTCCGCTCTTAATGAATGTGATGTTAGTTAGTTTCCCAATTGAAAAACGTGGGACAGCAATGGGCTTCTTCGGGCTTATTATGATGGCTGCACCAGCAATCGGTCCAACTTTATCGGGCTATATTGTAGAACATTATAATTGGCGAATTCTATTTACGATGATTTTGCCTTTTGCAGTTATTAGTGTTTTATTAGGTTTATGGAAATTAGAGAATGTCATACCAACGAAAAAAAAATCATTGGATTATTTTTCAATTGTGTTAAGTACAATGGGGTTCGGTTCTCTTTTATACGGATTTAGTACAGCTGGTAATAAAGGATGGTCCGACCCTGTAATTATTACAATCATCATCATTGGTATAATTGGCATCGTTTTATTTGTATTGAGACAATTAAAACTTGAATCTCCGTTTTTAAGTATGGAAATCTTTAAGGCTCCTTCCTATACCCTTTCCGCAATTTTTAGTTCCGTGCTTGGAATGGGGTTAACAGGGGGAATGATTTTAACTCCAGCTTATTTACAAAGTGTGCGTCATATCGAACCGATGGAGTCAGGGTTAATGATGTTACCGGGAGCGCTTGTTATGGCTGCAATGTCACCTATTACTGGTCGCTTGTTTGACAAGTTTGGTCCACGCGTATTGGCGATAATTGGTATGAGTATTATGACGGTTACAACATATTTACTGTCTCATTTAGCAATTGACACTTCAATTATTTATATCATTTCCGTATTTACTGTGCGAACAATCGGGATATCTTTAGTGATGATGCCTGTCATGACAAATGGATTAAATTCTCTAGCGCCTCGATTGAATCCACATGGTACTGCAGCAAATAACACCATTCAACAAATTGCTGGTTCCATTGGTACAGCAGTCTTGATTGCGGTGATGAACACAAAGGCTACATCCGTTGGAGAAAAAATGGCAGCGGAAGCGATGCAAGCTGGCACATTTTCGGAGGAAGTAATGGCAAGCATTACCCAACAGGCCCTTTTAGAAGGAATTGAATTAGCATTCTTTGTAGCAACTTGCTTTACTCTTATTCCACTACTTTTATCATTCTTCTTAAAACGTGTAACACAGCCTCAAATTAAATAAAAATGAAACGAACAAAAATCACCGTTTTGAAAAATGGTGATTTTATTTTCCAATATCCTCGATAAAATTTATAAGAATTATACGATTTATTTTGTAATAAAATTATTTTATAATAATTCATATTCTGTTTTGAATTGATTCGAAATCAAATTTGAGGAATGTTTTTGAATTAGTGAAAGGGGAAGTAGCTCTTTTTTCAGTTATATGTATATTAGAGATGAATGTTCTATTTAAGTTGCTTTTTAATGCATTATTTCATGTATAATACAGTTAGCATAGCAAGTTTGAACATAATTTGTGTGTGGAGGTTTCTTATGGAAGTACTAGATATTTTAGATAGAATAAATGAAATAGAAGTGTTTTATGAGCCAATTTTTAGTGCGGATTCGCATTCGATTGTTGCTTATGAAGTTTCTGGAAAGCTTTCAATAAATGATAAAACAATCGATATTGTTAATTTAACTTATGATTCAACGATACTCGAAGATTTGCGGAAAGAAGCAGAACTTGCTCTCATAAAAAAAGCCGTTACAGAAGTAAAGGATTCGTTGAATGATTTCTATGTTTATTTACCATGTAATCCAAATTTGTTTATGACAGATGTTGGAGATGCTTATTTTCAAGCAATAAAACAAACAATTGGTGAATCGTTATTATCCAAAATATTTCTAGTAATTCCAGCGCATAAATATGAAGGGGAAGCTGATGAATTACAGCATCCAATTCGGTATATGAAAACGTTTGGTTTCAAAATCGCTTTAGACGAAATTGGTAAAGAAAGCAAGTTGGATCAAATACTAATGTTGGAGCCAACTGTATTAAAAATCAACATTAATCAATTGAATTACAATGCTTGGGGATCCCAAAGTCATGTGTTTACAACGATTCAAAGTTTGGCAATCAAGATGGGTGCCGCTTTAATGTTTAATGATATAAAAACGGATTATCAATTACATCACGCTTGGAAGCATGGTGCTCGATATTTTAAAGGAGAATATTTACAGAAACCTTCTACACATTTAAATCCGAAAGACTCATTAAAAGAGCGATTCCGCAATGATTGTAAACAATTTATTGCAACCGAAAGAAAGCAGTTAGAAATAAAATATGAAGAAATGAAAAAATTGAAAAAGGATATTGCTACAATTGTTGATCAATCAAAACTACAAAGTCATGATGAGGAGTCACTCTTAGCATTAGCAAACAAATTAACAAAATATGCTTTTCGATTTTATATTTGCAATGAAGAAGGATTTCAAATATCACCAAATATCGTGCGTAGAAACGGAAATTGGATAGTGGAAAAAGAAGCTATCGGTAAAAATTGGAGTTGGCGACCTTACTTCCTCTTAAATATCATCAAATTAAAGGATGATGTGAAAGGTGAACTTTCGAATATATATAGTGACATCAAAACCGGCGAATTAACTCGTACGTTCTCCATGGCATTAGCTGACAATGAATATTTATTTGTTGACATTTCGTACGATTACTTATATGAACACAATCTGTTACATTAGTAATGAATTTGTATTCGATAAATGAAAGGAAAAGTAAATTTTTGGAGGCTATCTAGAAGTTTCTAGATAGCCTTAATTGTTTGATGGAGAAGAATAACTGGAAGGGGGGCTATCTACATAAGTTGAGAGATTATCTACAAAAGCTAGAGATTTATCCGCACGAGTAGAGAAATTATCTACACAAGCTGGGGATCTATCTGCACAAGCTGAAGATTTATCCGCACGAGTAGAGAAATTATCTACACAAGCTGGAGATCTATCTGCACGAGTAGAAGAATTATCTGCACAAGCTGGAGATTTATCCGCACGAGTAGAGGAATTATCTACACAAGCTGAAGAATTAACTGCACAAGTAGAAGAATTATCTGCACAAGTTCAGGTGTTATCCGCACGATTCAAGGGAATCTTCTCACAAGAAATGCTCTATTCACATTCAAACCTCCATATAAACTCCTTAGAATGTTTATCAATTACAATTGTTATTTTCTTTCAAAACACATCATAAAATCTATTGATTGCCATAAGTGCGAAAAGGAGGATGCACCATTCAAATACACGTTGTTCGGCCGGGAGAAACGATTTGGGGGATTGCGCAAAGCTACAATGTCAATCCTCAAACAATCATCCAAACGAATCAAATTGAATTACCAAATGATTTAGTGGTGGGGCAAGCAATTGTGATTCCGATTGTTGGAAGTTTTTACTGGGTTCAGCCGGGAGATACGTTATTTACCATTGCACAGCGTTTTGGAATGAACTATCTCACCCTTGCACAAGTGAACGGACTAAATCCCAATCAGCCATTGCTGCCAGGACTAAGATTATATATTCCACCGAGGACGAAAACGAGAGCAGAAGTTAATATTTATATTGAACCATCCGGGGATACAGTTAGTGAACAATTATTGAATAGTGCCCGTGAAGTAGGAACTTATCTAACATACTTAGCGCCATTCAGTTATGAAGCAAGAAGAGATGGTAGTCTCGTGCCAATGCCAATACAGGGAATACCTGAAGTGGCTCAGAATAGTGGAGCTTCTTTGATGCTTGTCGTGACGAATTTAGAAAATGGTCAGTTTAGTGGGGAACTTGGTAGGGATATATTGCAAAGCTCAGCAGTGCAGGATGTTCTTCTAGATAACATTATTGATGAGGCAAAACGTATTGGGACGGTATCTGACATTCATTTTGACTTTGAATTTTTACCTCCAGATCAAAGAGAAGCGTACAATAATTTTTTAAGGAAAGCAGCAGATCGTCTTCATGAGGAAGGATTGTTAATTTCCAGTGCATTAGCTCCAAAACTATCCCGTGAACAAACAGGTCAATGGTATGAAGCTCATGATTATCGTGCACATGGAGAAATAGTGGACTTTGTTGTATTAATGACCTATGAATGGGGCTATTCAGGAGGACCACCAATGGCAGTATCTCCAATTAGTGAAGTGGAGAAAGTGTTAAACTATGCTTTAACAGAGATGCCGCCAAGCAAAATTATGATGGGACAAAATTTATATGGTTATGATTGGACCCTTCCTTATGTTGAAGGAGGACAATATGCAAGAGCTATAAGCCCTCAACAAGCGATTGCTCTTGCCCGTGAACATAGTGCAGAAATTCAATTTGACCCAATTGCTCAAGCTCCTTATTTTTATTATGTAGATGATGAGGGTAAAAATCATGAAGTTTGGTTTGAAGATGCTAGGTCGATTCAAGCGAAGTTTAATTTAATGAAAAGGTTGAATTTACGGGGGATTAGTTATTGGAAGTTAAGCTTTGCTTTTCCTCAAAATTGGTTGTTAATTCAAGACAATTTTAATATTGTTAAAAGATGAAATGGCAATGCAATTATTAAACGGTTGATGGAGATTTCATTAATAGTGAATTGCACAAATTGCATGATTATAAAAAAGAATCCTCAAAATTTAGGAAACTAGCCCGAGTCTCGAGATATAGAAAACTATTTCATCAGTAAGCTCGAGCCGGGCATTAATTTGTTCACAGAATGACATATCAAATATATTTTTCTAATACATAAAAGTACGGATTATTAGCAATATGTAAAATTGATAAATTTAAAATTACTAAAAAATGCTAATTTTGTTATAGAAGTATTAATTTCAGAGTTAAATACAGGGGTAATTTCCTATTTAAACCAATATAGAAATGTCTTAAAATTAAAATTAGTAAATAAAAAGGAGGACTATTGGTGAAATTTAAAAAAATAGGAACGATTGCAACTGCTGCTACATTGTCAGTTGGATTACTTGCAACACCAGCTTTAGCTGAAACGCCTTTGGACGTATATGAAAAACCTCAACAATTGGAAATTCTTATTGCATCTACTGAAACTACTGTATCAAAAAGCGAATTAATTAAAAAGTTTAAAGATGTTTTCCCAAATAAATATGATTTTTTATCAGAATCTGACTTCCATTTAAGAAGTGGACACTATCCAAATGATAATACCGTTCGTTACAATTTAAGCTTCCACAAAAAAATAAGCGGCAATCGATACGTTTATGGTGATATTACTTTTGCTGGGGAAAACTTAGAGATTGAATCTTTATATTTAGATCCAATTGATACAAAAGATGCTATGTTCCCTGCGAAAGTATCAAAAGATGAAGCAAAGGAAATTGCAAAAAAATTTATTGAACAATTTACAGCAGGCAAAAAATATAAACTTTTTGAAGAAGACGATGTATATTATTATCCAGGACCAAAACAATTATTAACTGAACCAGTTCAATATTCATTTTCATTTGTACGTACAGAAAACGGTATTACAATTCCAGATCAAAGAATTTCAATATCAGTTTTAGGGAATGGAGAAGTAACTCATTTATATCGCAGTGAATTCTTATCAGCAACATTTGATGATGTAAATAAAGTAATAAATAAAGAAGAAATAATGAAAAAAATAAAAGACAATTTATCTGTTCAATTACGATATCAATTAGATTACAACTACTATACGGGAGAACAAAAAGCAGAGTTAGTATATGTGCCGTCCATTAAAGAGGGAATTCATGCCTTAACTGGAAATTGGTTGGTAGGAAATAAATTTCAATCTAATCCACCAGAAAACAAAAATGTGGACCAATTAACGAATCAACCCCTTTCACCAAAATATCAAGGGATGACTGTTGAACAAGCAAAACAATTAGCAGAACAAATTTTAAAGATTAATTCTAATAAAGTACGTTTAACGATTGATAGCGTGGAAGAGACAGAGAACCATTATGGAAATGAAATTATTTACGTTTCATATAGCTATGAATATGACCGTGGTGGATATGGGACAAACATTACATTTGATAAACAGACTGGAGATTTAATCGAGTACTATGATATTAAATCTGACGTATTAGCTCAGATTGGAGAAAATCCAAAAAATCAAAGAAAAATAACGGAGGAACAAGCCCTTTCTAAAGCGATTGGCTATTTAAAACAATATGCGCCATCAAAACTTCACCATTATTCAAAACCAATCGAGCAAAGGATAGAACATTATAATGGATTGTATTTCTTTACATTCCCAAGAATAGTAAATGGAATTCCAGTGATTGGCGATGAATTACATGTAGCTATAAGTGATACTGGTGAATTGATTAATTTACATGTCGGATATCATGAAAACAGTGAATGGCCGGCAATAAATAATGCAATTTCAGCAGAAGAAGCAAAAAATATTATAATGAACAGTACAGATGTGGAGCTTAGCTATATACAACCAGATGAAAATCCTCATTATGCTTTAGTGTACTCGCCAATTTATAATGGAAATATTTATAGTTATTTAGATGCGATAAGTGGGGAATGGAAAACTCCGAGCTATTTGCAAAATCCAGAAATAAGTGAAGAGCAAAAGGTTTCTCATCCAACTGCGGAAAAAGAATTGAATTTCTTTATTGAGAACGGCTATTTAGAAATAGGGGATATTGATAGCTTTAATGCGGATGCTCCAATTACGAAAGGAGAAGTATTAAAAGGTTTAGTTAAATCTTTAACTTACTTCTATGAAGACTATTATTACAATAGCGAAGAAATGAAAAAACAAACATACGAAAATATCGGACCAGATCATCCGTATTTCCATATCGTAGAAAAAGCTGTTTCTATGGGCATTCTTGATCCGAAAAATAAAGGCTTTAACCCAGATACAAACATTACGAGAGAACAATTAGCTGTTTGGTACATTAGAGCATTAGGATTAGAAGAAGCTGCGAAGCATTCAGAAATATATAAAAGCAATGTGAAAGATGTAGATTTAGTAAATAGTCATTATATTGGCTATGTATCGTTAGCCAATTCTCTTGGATTAATTCCTGCAGAAAATAACCTATTTGAACCAAAACGACCTGTCACATATGCTGAATTTGTTACATCTGCAGTACGACTTGCCAAGAAAGCAAATGATATGAATTTGTATTTTGACTAATAATGGTTGAAAGGGGGGCGTCTGAAAAGTCATTTTAAGACGCCCCCTTTGCGGCTGTCGCTAGTACTTTCACCGCAGATAAATTGCGACGAGGAGGCGCGTTTGATGTGACCACCGCAGGAGCAAAGTTTTTAAGAGAATATTACTATAAGAAGTAAGGCTGTTCAGAAAGTGTTCGACTTTCTTGACAGCCTCCTTTTTTCTATGCATTTTTAAGTTGTTTTTTTGCTTGAAATGTATTAAATGCGAAGATTCCTAACACAGTGATTATACCAATTATATCTGTGTAAAATTCAGGAATAATTAATAACAATGATCCTACAGCGAGTACAAGACGAAGGACTATGTTGAGATTAGTTTTAAAGTACCCTTCAATCGCAGCCCCAATGCCTATTACACCTATTATGGAAGAAACCGTCACCTTAATAATATCAAGTGGAGAAGCAAATGGAAATTCTGTTGCATTCATTGGAAGACCTGTTGGATCGATTAATAACATCTCTGGTGCATAGACAAAAATATACGGAACGATGAAGCCTGCAAGTGCTAGACGTACGGAAATAAAACCGGTCTTCATTGGGCTTCCACCTGAAAGACCTGCTCCAGCAAAGGAAGCCAGTGCCACAGGAGGTGTGATGTTTGCGAAAATACCAAAGTAGAAAACAAACATATGTGCAACTAAAACTGGTACTCCAAAATCCGCTAATGCAGGTGCAACCATCGTTGCAGTAATAATATAAGCAGGAATACTTGGTAAGCCCATTCCCAAGATAATCGAAGCAATCATCGTTAAGAATAATGTTAAAAATAAACTATTGCCTCCAAGAGTTGTAATCGCAGATGTTAACGTAGCGCCGAAACTAGTCAAGTTGACTACCCCAATAATAATTCCAACTACACCACATGCTATAACTGTCGATAATGATTGGCGTGTCCCGTCTTCGAGAGCAAGCAAAATGTCTTTAAAGGACATTCGTGTATTTTTACGAAGGGCAGAGACAACGATTGTCATGATAATTGTCCAAAAGGCAGCATGAGCAACAGGCATACCTGAACCGAGTAATACTATAAGCCCGATAAGAGGAAGGATTAAATGGCCGCCTTCTTTAAATACTTCCTTTACACGTGGTAAATCAGGTTTCGGAATCCCTTTTAAATTGGTACGACCTGCCCGGAAGTGAACTTGCATAATAACACCTAAGAAGTATAAAAGCGCTGGTATAATTGCCGCAAGGGCGATTGTAACATAGCTGATTCCTGTGGTTTCAGCCATAATAAATGCACTGGCTCCCATTACTGGAGGCAAAATTTGCCCACCAATCGAAGCGCTGGCTTCAACGGCGCCTGCAAAGTTTTTCTCGTAACCAATTTTTTTCATTAATGGAATGGTAAATGCACCTGTTCCAACGACATTGGCAACTGCTGAACCATTGATACTTCCCATAAAGGCGCTCGAAATGACTGCAACTTTTGCAGGACCACCTTGTCTATGGCCTGCAAGAGCAAGAGCCAAGTCGTTGAAAAACTGTCCCATTCCAGATTTGGCTAAAAATGAACCAAATAAAATAAAAAGGAAAATATATTGCACAGAGGCACCAATTGCAGTAGAAAATAATCCTTCCGTTTTTAAGTACAATTGTCCAAAAATATCTCCTAAATCAAAGGGACGTGTCATCATGATACGAGGCAGCCAAGCTTGATGACTGAAGAATGGATAACTTAAAAATGTCAGTGCTAACAGAGGTAAAATCCAACCTGTTACACGTCTTGCAGTTTCAAGTACCAGTAAAACAGTTATAATGGCAACTGCGATATCGAATGTATTTGGAATGCCTCCTCTAGCAGTCATAATTTCTTCGTATTCCATAAATAGATAGCCGCAAGAAACAAGACATAAACCAAACAAGAGCCAATCGTATACTGGAATTTTATCTCGTCCTTGTTTTCCGTATGTAGGATAAAGGAGGAAAACAAGTCCCATCGCAAATAATAAGTGAATGGATCGCATGAGAAGTGTAGGGAGCGGGTTGAAAGTTGTATACAAATGAAATAATGAATATAAAATGCCAAGAATACTAACAAAAATAATTAATTTTTTTGAATTGTATTTTCTCACTTTCGAATCGGCATCGTATTTTTCCAAAACCTCTTGTATTTTTTCGTCCGAAATATTTTCTGAAAGGACTGGTTCTTTGATTGTTTGTGTCATAGACATTCCCCCTTCAATAACATGTCCCAAAGAGAAATTGTTTGTATGGAAATGGTTACGGGTTCGTAGTCTCCCGCCAGTTCATATAATAAAATTTCTTTATCATCGATAATTAAGGTACTCTTCACATTTTCAGATACGACTAGTTGAATGGATGGAAAGGAACGATTAATTTCCAATTCTACAAATCCATCTATTAATGCTGCTTGTTTGCTCTCTTTTGGGGTGCTTGGAACCCCGGCACCGAAAGTTTTAAATTTTGTTTTTGTTAATAACAAAGCTTCTTCTTTTATTTCATAGAACTCCACCCATTCTTCCTTTTCTACAGAATGAATCCATTTGATTGCGAAATGTTTATTGGTTGACCAAAGTAGGTGTTCCTTAATTTCAAAAGTTAAGAGAGGAAACTTGATCATGTGGGATAAGAAAAGGAGGACGAGAATACCCGTACCTCCCATGAGAAGTGTTTTACTTACTTTGTTCATCATAGAAGCGTTTAGCACCTGGGTGAAGCGGTGCAACAATATTTTGTTGTGCACCTTCTAATGTGATATCATTTGCTGCTTGGTGAGCATTTTGTAATGTTGGCAAACTTTCGAAGAATTGTTTTGTTAATTTATATACATCATCTTCACTCATATCTGCACGAACTACTAGTGCATTCGGAACTGCTGCTGTAGGAATCGCTTCTTTGTTTCCGTAAGTATCTGCTGGAATGTCGTAAGCAACAAAGTACGGATGTTCTTTTGCAATTTCTGCCACTTTGTCAGGATTGATTGAAACTAATTGTAAATCGATTGATTCGGCTAATTCTAATACTGAAGCATTAGGAAGACCACTTGTTAAGAAGGCGGCATCAATTGTACCAGCTTTTAATCCATCAGCTGCTTCTGAATAACCCAAATAATCCACTTTCAAATCATCGTAAGTAATGCCATGTCCCTTTAATAACACACGTGCATTGATTTCAACCCCTGAATTTTGGTCACCTACAGCAACGCGTTTACCTTTTAAATCTTCAATCGTATTAATACCAGATCCTTTTTTTGTAATAATTTGTACAACATTTGGATATAAAGTTGCGACATGAGATATATTTTTCACTGGCTCATTGAAACTTACTTCACCGTTAATAGCTTGGGATAAAGCATCACTCATGACAAATGCAATTTCTGCTTTACCTTGTTCTAATAAATTAATATTTTCAACAGAAGCACCTGTTGTTTGAGTGCGGGAGTTCACATCAAATGTTTTGGTATATTGGTCGGCAAGTGTTGAACCAATAATATTGTAAGGACCACTTGCTCCTCCTGTTGCGATTGTTACGATGTTCGTATCTAATCCATCAGTTGCAGCTGATTTATCATTGTCGTTGGCTTGGTTATTTCCGCTGCTGTTACATGCCGCAAGCATCAATGATAATGATAGTGCAAAAGCGAAAAATAGTATTTTATTCATAAATTTACCTCCGAAGGATTTTTTTGAAACTATAGTTTTTAGTGTACATATAATAAAAGAAAAATTGAATACATCAAAAAACAGATTTTTCCGACAATTTATGACAAATCACTTATATAGATGTCAAAATTTCACGAATACTATTTTTTTTAATATTAATTAGTCGATATTTATTTAGAGTAAATTAAATTCATTCACTACTTCCCATAGAGAATACTATGATTTATAATATATTTATATGAACAAATGTTCATATAAGAAATTATTTGAGGTGTGTTAGACATGGAAAACGAATTCATTCATCAAGAAGAAAATTTGGAACATAATGATCTAGATGATGAAACACTATTTTTAGTTTCTCAAACGTTTAAAGCGTTGAGCGACCCAACTCGAATACGAATCTTATATTTACTCTCGCGTAATGAGTATTCGGTTAATGAGATTGCCAAAAAATTGAATTTAAGTCAACCTACCGTTTCTCATCAGTTACGATTTTTAAAAAACTTAAGGCTTGTCAAATATCGCAGAGAAGGTACAACACTTTACTATTCTCACGATGATGACCACGTGATGCATATGTTACATCAAACAATAGAGCATTCTAAACATTAAGAACATTTATTTTTATATGAATATATACTAATATAAAGGAGGTTTACTGATGGGGCATGGCCATAATCATGCACACCATGATCATACTCATGGTGCTAACAAAAAAACATTAACTATTGCATTTTTCATTATTGCCACATATATGATTGTAGAAGCGATTGGCGGCTTATTAACAAACAGTCTTGCACTTCTTTCGGATGCTGGACATATGTTGAGTGACGCAGTATCACTAGGAGTTGGTGTGCTTGCCTTCAAGTTTGGTGAAAAGATTGCGGATTATTCAAGAACTTATGGATATCGACGTTTTGAAATATTAGCGGCGGTCTTTAATGGTGTTACATTAATTCTTATTTCAATTTTTATTGTTATTGAAGCAATTGAACGATTCATTTCCCCTCCGGAAATTGCATCTGTTGGTATGCTTGGAATTGCAATTGTCGGGTTGGCAGTGAATGTGCTTGTGGCTTGGATATTAATGCGCGGTGGCGATACTCACGATAATTTAAATATGAGAGCTGCTTTTCTTCATGTTATTGGAGACATGTTAGGTTCCGTTGCAGCAATTGTAGCAGCACTATCCATCATGTTCCTTGGTTGGGGATGGATGGATCCAGTGGCAAGTATTATTGTGGCAATAATTATTTTAAATAGCGGTTATCGAGTAACGAAAGATGCCATTCATGTTTTAATGGAAGGTGTCCCAAGCAACGTCAATATAGATGAAATTATTTCATTATTTAACAATACGCCTGGTATTATCGGTATCCATGATTTACATGTATGGAGTATTACAAGTGGACAAAACGCACTATCCTGTCATGCAGTGGTAGATGAACATTTAACGTTAAAAGAAACTCAGAAGATATTAAGAAAAATTGAGCATGAACTGCTGCATTTAGGAATTGCACATATGACCGTACAAATAGAAGATGCTGATCATGTACATGAAGATTCTGTATTATGTAAAATTCAAGGTAATCAACACCATCATCATCATTAATATGGACCTCCATCAATTTTGATGGAGGATTTTTTATTTTAATATATTTTTTAATTCTTCAATGACTTCTTTAAAATTCTGTTTTTCTCCAGCCTCAAAATAATTGTTAAATGGGTTGCCTAACGTATTCAGTCGTTCAACCACTTTTGGAATCGTAAAGTTATTTGGATGCAATCCTTCTTTCACCTCTTCCCAGTAAAGAGGTGTTGCGACACAGCCTAATTCATTTCCACGGGGAGAATATGGTGCAATAATTGTTTTTCCTTCTGCATGTTGCACATAATCTAAATACAACTTATTTTCTCTTTTCTTTTTTAACCGCTCTAATGTAAAAATATTCGGCTCCTGATTTACTAAAAATTTACAAATGAATTCAGTAAAGATGCGGGTTTCATCATAGGTGAATTGATTTTTTGGCAACGGTATATAGAGTTGCAAACCTTTTCCGCCAGACGTTTTGACAAATGATTGCAGCTGAAATCGATCAAAAATTGCTTTCATTCTTAGAGCTGCTTCAATGGCATATGGAAATTCGCTGACGGAAGGTGGATCTAAGTCAAACACGATTTCTGTTGGATAGGTTGTGTTAATCGTTTGGAAAGGAATATGAAATTCCAATACTAATTGATTGCCTAGCCATAATAATGTGGGTATGTCGTTGCAAACAATATAATCAATAGAATCGATCCGCATAGTTTGAACGAAATCAGGTGCGTAGTCTGGTACATTTTTTTGATAAAAGTTTTCGCCAGGAACGCCATGTGGATAACGAATCGCCGTTAGAGCTCGGTTTTGTAAAAAGGGAAGCAAATAGGGAGCAATCATGTCTAAATAAAGAATATAATCATCTTTCAATAAATTAAGTTTCGGCCAGACTGGTTTTTCAGGATGAGTAACTTGTACATGTTCGGGTATGGGATGAAGTTGTTTTAAAAATGTTTTCCAATTACATTCTTCTGGTAGTAAATCGAAACGAAAAGAATGGAAACGAGGTTCTCTTAATGTTTTTCCATCAAAATCGATACATGCAATGTCAACGCAAATGGAAGGAGGTAAAGTCCAAATTGAACTGGAGATTTTTTCTCCTTTCGTCTCAAAAAACGATCCCAATGTGTTAAATTCTTCATCGGACAAACCATGTTTAAAAGTTGTTACTTCTATTAATTGATGCTCTTTAAAAATTGCACCTGTAAAATAGCCGTTTGCTTTGTTGAAGGAATGGACAACAACGGATACAAGTCGCCAGTTTTTTATTTTTAACCAGTCCGTTGAACGCTTTCCACTAATCCATAGGCTTGTTTTTCGTTTTGCAACCATTCCTTCACCATTATGCTCTTTAATGATTTTCCAAAGAACATCCCTCTGTTGGAAGCTTTCAATACATTGTATTTGTCCACGGCAGAAAAATTGTATATTTTTTGGGAGGTTCGCCTTTGAAAAAAGCTGACTTAAATGTTCTTTTCTTTTGGATAGAGGAAAGAAATGCATTTCTTTTCCTTTGAATTGCAGTAAATCAAAAGCGATATATTGGCAAGGAAATTTTTGGCTAGCTTGTTGAATTTTTTGTTTTGTTTTTGTTTTTCCCCGGGATTGAACGATAGAAAAATTACTTCGAAAATTGTTTTCTAAGTATACAATTTCCCCATCTAAAGTTAGTGGAAGAAAAGATTTAACGAACGAAAAATACCGCTTACAAAATTCAATTAATTCAGGGAAAAGTGGTGTTAATTCGTTGCCATTTCTGCTGATAATGGTAGGAATTTCATTTTCCCATACCAAGATTGCTCGATAACCATCATATTTAGCTTCATAAATCCACTCGTCACCTACAGGTAACTCCTCTACTGAAGTTAATAACATTGGCTTCATGACGAAAACCTCTTTTTTCATTATTGTTGAACAGAGGTTAAAGGTTATACATAGTTATTTTTCATTTAAGCATAATAAGAAAAAAGTAGGTGACGCTATGCATACGATATGGAAAGGTAGCATCAGTTTTGGGTTAGTGAATATACCTGTTAAACTCCACGCAGCTACAGAAAATAAAGATGTAAAACTTAGACAGCTTCACAAAGAATGTCATAGTCCCATTAATTATAAAAAGGTATGTCCCGTTTGCGACAGAGAAGTGAAAAGTGAAGAGATTGTCAAAGCTTATGAATACGCAAAGAATAAATTTGTCGTGTTGGATGAGGAAGATTTGGAAGAATTGAGGAAAGAAAATGAAGAAAAGGCTGTAGAAATTATAGAATTTGTCAAGCTAGAAGAAATCGATCCAATTTATTTTGAAAAAAGCTATTTTTTATCACCTGATACAGGTGGATTGAAAGCATATGCTTTGCTACGTCAAGCGTTGAAAGAATCAGGCAAAATCGGAGTAGCTAAAATTACTATACGTTCAAAAGAACAATTAGCAGTTGTTCGGGTATATGAAGATACATTGTTAATGGAAACAATTTATTTTCCAGATGAAGTTAGAAATGCTAAAGATGTTCCGAATATCCCGAGTGATGAAAAGGTTGTACAAAAAGAATTAGAAACTGCATTGATGTTAATTGATCAACTGACGGTAAAATTTGAACCAGAGAAATATCATGATGATTATCGTACAGCACTTCTCGAACTGATTGAGCAGAAGAAAGCGGAAGAAACCGTAACAGCTGCGGAGAAAAATCCAGCCATTCCACCTGATATGACCGATTTAATGAGTGCTCTAGAAGCATCATTAAATAAAACGAAAAAGAAACCTGCCACAAGAAAGAAAAAAACAAAAGAGAAAAAAGAAGCATAATGTTGCACTATTTAATTTTTTGATTGATGAATGAAACACTTCATTAGAATAAAAAATTTCATGAATACATTTTGAGTAAAGGGACATTCCAAAGATTACTTCCTTTGTAATGTCCTTTTTTATACGAAAAATTTACGAAAAAAATATGCTAAAATAAAATTTAAGTTACAAGGACGTGAAAAGATGAAGAATTATTATGTTGATTTACATATACATATCGGAAGAACTGAGAGTGGGCGAGCAGTAAAAATAACAGGGAGTAAAAATTTAACGCTAAAAAATATATTACAAACCGCCTCAAGTCAAAAAGGACTTGATATCGTAGGGATAATCGATTGCCATTCACCTGAAGTCATAAAGGAAATCGAACAACTGGTAGAAGAACAAAGAATTGAGCTTCTTCCGGAAGGGGGATTGCGATTTGATAAGACGACACTCATTCCAGGCTCGGAAATCGAGATTTTTGATGAACACTGTAAGGGGCCGATTCATGTTCTCTCCTTCTTTCCAACTCTTGAGTACATGAAGAAATTTTCCGAATGGATGCGTCCTCTTTTGAAAAATATTCATTTAAGTTCACAACGCATCTATTGTGATGGGAGGACTTTACAACAAAAAGTACAAGAATTAGAAGGGCTATTTATTCCAGCCCATGTGTTTACACCTTTTAAAAGCCTCTATGGAAAGGGAGTAGAAAAAAGTTTATCGGAAGTGTTTGATTCTGAACGAATTGATGCCATTGAACTTGGATTGAGCTCTGATACATACATGGTGCAAGGAATTAGTGAACTTGAAAAATATCCTTTCGTCACAAACTCAGATGCTCATTCTTTAGGGAAACTGGCAAGAGAATATCAAAAAGTTCAATTGGAGGATGCAAATTTTAAAGAGCTTGTTTACGCTTTACAAGAAAAAGGCGGCCGAAAGATTTTAGCGAATTATGGATTAAATCCTCTATTAGGAAAGTATCACTCCACTGTTTGTCAAGAATGTGGTGAACATGTTGAATCGGAAGAATCATGTTCAGCATGCGAAAGCAGCCATTTGGTAAAGGGCGTTTCTAAAAGAATAAACGAATTGAAGGATCATAAACCCCCTACTCGTCATCGACCACCATATATCCATCAAGTTCCGTTAGATTTTATCCCGGGAGTTGGAGCAAAGACGATTCGTCGATTGATTGAAGCTTTCGGTACGGAAATGGCTATTTTACATGAAGTGTCGGTAGAACAATTGGAGCAAGTGGTTCCAAAGAAAATTGCTAATCTAATTGATTTAGCAAGAAGAGGAAAATTAAATATTGAGGTTGGCGGAGGCGGTGTGTATGGGAAAGTAATTGAGTAAAAAAACATGCTTAACTTATTTAAGCTTCTCCTATTTATAAATTAAAAACAAGCTACGAAGTTAGACGGGGATCTATTTCGTAGCTTGCCAAAGGGATGTATGTCTCAAGGACATATATTTTATAGCAAATTGGGGAATTTGCTAGGGGATACATTATTTATTATGTTGAGAAGATTCAAATATTATTCTTCCCATTTTAAACTTTCAAAGAAGCGATATACTTCTTCAAATACAAGGTCACGTTCTTTATCTACAGTTAAAATGTGACCTGAATTAATAAAGCTTTTAACAGATTTAATGCGCGATTTTACAGAGTTATAAATGTAATCTGCGCTTTGGCAGTAGTATTCATCATCATTTAACCCACGTAAAATATGAACAGGTTTATCTATTTGATTTAATTTCGCGCTTGTATCATTAATAATGCCTTGCAAGTATTCTAGCTTCGGCATTCGATATGTTTTCGCTAAGTTTTCTGGTTTATCTACATCTTCATTATATGTGCCAGTTAATTTTTTGTAATTAATTGTGTAGCTAATAATACGTTGTTGTAAGCTGTCAACACTTTTAGATAACGCTGGTGCTGACATTGTTACGATTGCTTTAATTGGTCGTTCTTCGCCTAGGCGTAGTGAGAAAATGCCGCCTAAAGAAACACCAGCAACCGCAATTTCTTTATACCCTCTTCTGCGAAGTTCATCGTAACCTTCAACAGCGCTATTCCACCATTCGATCGGGTCTGTGTTGATAAGGGTTAAAGGATCACTTCCATGCCCTTTATATAAAGGAGCATGAACCGTATAATTGCGATCTGCTAAATAACGACCTAAACGCTTCACATCATTAGTGTTGCCTGTAAAACCATGTAGTAATAAGACAGCGCGTTTTCCCGTCTCAATAGTAAATGGTTTTGGCGAAACGATTTTCATTATGAAGTACTCCTTTTATAAATAATGTTACAATAAAATGAAAAAAAATGAAAATATCTTGTTTTTTAAAATGAATTTTGTTATGTAAATCAATCTTGTAAACTTATTATAGATACAGCCTTACATAAATACAATTTATTATTTTTATCAAAACCATTCTAAATGGTTATCAATTAACAAAAGGGGTATGTAAATGGAAATACAACAATTGGAATATTTCAAAGTTGTTGCTGAAATAGAACATATGACTCATGCTGCTGAATTGTTAAACATCTCTCAACCAGCATTAAGTAAATCAATTTCAAATATAGAACAAGAGATTGGAGTACCTCTTTTTGATAGGCAAGGCCGTTCCATTGTATTGAATCGCTATGGAAAACTTTTTTTGGAAAGAGTGAATACGATTTTAGAAGAATATAATCGAGCGAAACAGGAAATCAATGGATTGATTATGCCAGGATATGGAGAGGTATCATTAGGATTTATCCACACTTTAGGGATGGAGATTGTGCCTGAATTGATGGCTCATGTTCACGAAAAATATCCGAATATCAAGTTTACTTTAACTCAAGCTTCTTCATTGAATTTATTAGAATTGTTGGAAGAAGGGGATATCGATTTATGTTTATCCCAACGTATTGAATCAAAAATAGTTGATATTGAATGGATTGAATTATGGAAGGAAGAATTGTTTGTTATCGTTCCAGAAAATCATCGGTTTGCAAATAAAGAATTTATCAATTTGTCTGAAATAAAAGATGAACCTTTTGTATCTATAAAAAAAGGGAATGCATTACGTCATATTGTAGACCAATTATTAAAAGATGTGGGAATTGCTAAAACGAATATTACATTTGAAGGAGAAGATCCACATACAGTAGCAGGATTTGTTAGTGCTGGCCATGGTATTTCGATTATTCCAGACATTAAAGGATTGAATGAGTATAATGTAAGAAAAATATCGGTTAAAGAACCCATTTGTGAGCGGAAAATCGGTGTATCATGGGTTAAAGGCCGTTATATGTCTCCTGCTGCAACGAAATTTAAAAATTATTTAGTCGAATATTTTAAATGAAGATAAGGTGTCGATGGTGATGGAATTAGAGATGCAGGAAAGATTTGAAGAGCGTTTACAACAATTGCGTCATTTGCTTACAGAAGAACAAATGCTAGAAGCGAAAAATATATACCAACTTGCCCATGAAAAGAACGTAGAAGCGATGGTTGAATTAGCGGATATATACAGGATCATGGAGGAATATTCTCTTTCTGTTTACTGGTTGCAAAAAGCGAGTAAAGCGGGAAATAGTGAAGCACAATATCAGTTGGCTAATTGCTATTACGAAGGACTTGGCGTTGAAGAAGATATTGAAATGGCTTTTTCATTATATAAAAAGGCAGCAAAAAACGGAAATCCTGATGCAGCTAATAACTTAGCAGACATGTATTTAAACGGTGAAGTAGGAAATGTAAATTATAAGGAAGCTTTAAAATGGTTTGAAGTGGCTGCAAAACAGAATGTTGTAGAAGCAATGTTTACATTAGGAATTATGTATGAGCAAGGAATTGGGGTAAATAGAGATGACGAAAAAGCATTTCAATATTATTTGAAGGCAGCTGAAGGCGGGGATCTCGATGCCCAATATCGAATGGGTTCCATCTATTTTGAGGGTCTATTGGGCAGGGAGAGGAATGTCCCTCTTGCTATTGAGTGGTTTGAAAAAGCAGCGGAATACCATCACATTGATTCAATTTATAATTTAGGGTTTCTATATGAGAATGGAATCGGTGTTGAAAGAAACGGAAAGAAAGCACTTTATTATTATAAGAGAGCTTCGTTGCTAGGAGATTATCAAGCAAAGTTAAATATCGCATATATTTACGAAAATGGGATTGATGTTGAAGTAGATAAAAAAGCGGCAGCCCGCTGGCGAGAACTGGCAAAACAACAAAAGCAAAATGAGTATAATTAATAATAAGCACACTAAAAAGTATTGCATTACTACATTCCATGATTCCGTAATGTAGTGGGGATGACAGAACATTACATGCTATGAAGAGATTGTGATTCTAAAGTTGGATTATGAAAAACTAGTTGAATATAGTGAAACAGTCCTTTGTAGTATAGTGGAAAGGGCTGTTTTTTATTGTTTAATAAATTGAATAAATTATCAAAATTCCTTTTGAAATAAATTCAACAGTCAAAAGCATATTTGTTGTTTACTATATTGAAATTTACTAAAGCCGACACAGAAAGAGTTATAAAAAAAGATTATACTAAAAGTACGGTAAAAAGATCTTATAGGAGTTGTAACGAATGAAAACGGTAACGGTTATCGGTGGAGGAATTACAGGACTTTGCACGATGTATTATTTACAAAAACAATTAAAGGAAAATGAAATTCCTGCCCGTTTAGTACTTGTGGAAAAAAATCCGTACCTTGGCGGAAAAATGCACACAGCGCGTGAAAAAGGATTCATCATGGAAACGGGAGCGGATTCCATTGTAGCACGATATCCAAGCGTAATGGAACTTGTAAAGGAACTAGATTTTGAATCAGAAGTCGTATATAACGAAACAGGAATTTCTTATATTCACACCAATAATGAATTACATGCGATTCCAAAGGATTCTGTCTTTGGCATTCCTATGACTCTCGAATCCCTAAAAGCGAGCACATTAATTTCAGAAGAAGGGAAACAACGAGTGTTAAAAGATGAGGAAATACCGAATACGAAATTTACGAAGGAAAGTTCTATCGGAGATTTCTTAGAATACTTTTTTGGAAAAGAAATTGTGAAGAAACAAATAGCTCCTGTATTAGCTGGTGTTTACTCAGGGGACATTTATAAATTGTCCATTGCCTCTACGCTTCCATACTTAGTTGATTACAAAAATGAATATGGAAGTATAATGAAAGGTTTGCAAGCAAATCGGGAAAAGTTTGAACGGGAAGCGAATAAAAAATTCCTTTCTTTTAAAAACGGACTATCTCAACTAATTGATCGAATGGAAGAACTGCTTGTGGATGTAGAAATATATAAAGATACTGAAACAGTACTTGTTGAGAAAAAAGAACAACGTTATGAAATTTCCTTCGCTAACGGAGAAAAATTGGAATCGGATGTTGTTGTGTTAGCATTGCCCAACCAAGTCGTGAAGCAAGTTTTAAATAATGATGAATTAAATCCTTATTTCAACAAATTTAAAAATGCATCAGCCATTACGATGTATGTAGGCTTCGATCTACCAGATTCTATTTTGCCTAAGGATGGCACTGGATTTATCGTTTCCTACAACAGCGATTTATTATGTAATGCCTCTACTTGGACAAGCCGTAAATGGAAGCATACTTCAACAGAAGGAAATCTACTTGTTCGACTGTTTTATAAAGAAAGTAATCCTCGCTACCAAGAATTAGTGAAAATGAGTGATGAAGAGTTAACAAAGGTTGCTTTGAACGATATTCAACTCAGTTTGAATATAGAAGCACAACCTACCATTGTGAATATTACAAAATGGATCGATGCCATGCCAACTTATGATTTAGCTCATCATGAAGCTTTGCAAGAAATAATTACAAAATTAGATAACCTCTATCCGAATCTTTACATTGCTGGTTGCTCTTATTTCGGCGTAGGAATTGGTGCATGCATTGATAACGGGAAAGAAACAGCAAACCAAATTATAAACAACTTTTTAAATAATTCCGACTAATTAACTTGACAAAATGAAGTATTGATTTTATGATGTAACTTATTATATTGATATTTTAAAATCGAATATGACTTATCAAGAGAAGTGGAGGGAACTGGCCCGGTGAAGCTTCAGCAACCACTAAAAATGTTTAGTAAGGTGCTAAATCCAGCGGCAATTGCCGAAAGATAAGGTGAATTCTAAAGGAAATGACAAGCCTTCTTTCGCAAGAAGGCTTTTTCTATTAGATGAATTGACAGAAAATTTATGAAGTAAAGAAAAGTGAGGGAATTTCGAATGGGGCTACTAGATGCGTTAAAACATAAAGTGTTAGTTGCAGATGGTGCTATGGGAACGCTGTTATATTCATATGGACTTGAAAATTGTCACGAAGAAATGAATATTGAAAAACCGGAAATCATTAAAAAAATTCATAGTGAATACATACAAGCTGGCGCAGATGTTATTCAAACGAATACATATGGCGCTAATCGAATCAAGCTCACTCGTTATGGTTTGGAGTCAAAAGTAGTGGAAATTAACGAAGGTGCGATAGGTGTTGCCAAACAAGCAGCCAAGAACAGTGAAGTGTTTATTTTAGGTTCGATTGGTGGTATCCGCGGTGTTCGCAAAGTAGATTATACATTAGATGAAATTCTTGCAGCAGTTCGTGAACAAGCAGAAGTGCTAATTGCGGGGCAGTTAGATGGTTTGTTGTTAGAAACTTATTATGATGTTGAAGAGCTATGCGAGACGTTAAAAATGTTACGAGCCATGACGGATATGCCCATCATTGCTCAAGTTTCAATGCAAGAGCCGGGCGTATTAATGAATGGCATGAAATTGAATGAAGCATTAAAGCAGTTAGAAAAATTAGGTGCAGATATTGTAGGGGTGAACTGTCGACTTGGTCCATACCACACAATACAGGCTTTTGAACAGGTAGAAATTCCTGAACGAGCGTATTTATCTGTTTATCCGAACGCTTCTTTATTAGATATTGAAGAGGGGCGTGTCGTTTACGAATCAGAAGTAGATTATTTTGCAAGGGCAACGGTTGAATTATGCAATGAAGGAGTAAGGCTCATTGGAGGATGTTGCGGTACAACACCGAAACATATTGAAGCGATGAAAAAGAAGCTTGCTCATTTTCAGCCGGTTGAAAAGAAAGAGGCAAAACCTCAGAGGGAAATAATCATTCGCGAGCCTGAACCGCATAATTTTGAACCTCTCCACGAAAAAGCAAAAAGAGCACGTTCTGTCATTGTAGAATTGGATACGCCGAAGCATCTTGAAATTGAACAGTTTGTTGAAGGAGCAAAAGCTCTTTACAATGCAGGGGCAGATCTTATCATGATGGCAGACAATTCATTAGCATCTCCAAGGGTTAGTAACTTGGCAATGGGGGCCATTTTAAAACTGCAATATGGCATACGCACAATGCCACATATTACTTGCCGAGATCGAAACTTAATTGGGCTGCAATCCCATTTAATGGGACTCAATGCTCTTGGCCTTCATGATGTGTTGGCTGTAACTGGTGATCCAACAAAGGTAGGGGATTTTCCGGGTGCAACAAGTGTTTATGACGTTTCATCGATGGAATTGATATCATTAATTAAACAGTTAAATGAAGGAATTTCTTTTTCTGGCAAAGCACTAAGAAAAAAAGCGAATTTCTCAGTAGCAGCGGCTTTCAATCCTAACGTGAGAGTGTTAGATCGTGCTGTCAGCCGTCTAGAGAAAAAAATTGAACATGGTGCGGATTATTTCATTACGCAACCAGTTTATTCGAAGGAAAAAATTGTGGAAATTCATGAAGCGACAAAACATTTAGATACACCAATTTATATAGGAATTATGCCGCTTACTAGTTTTAAAAATGCGGAATTTTTGCATCATGAAGTACCGGGAATTAAATTATCTGATGATGTGTTAGAAAGAATGCAACAAGTAAGCGGAAATAAAGAACAAGAAACAAAAGTAGGACTAGAAATTGCAAAAGAATTGTTAGATACAGCAACGAAATACTTCAACGGCATTTATCTAATTACGCCGTTTATGCGATATGAAATCACTTTACAACTATTGCAATATATTCAACAACTTGACGAGCAAAATAAAGGAGTTAAAGCAAATGGTTAATCATCCAATAGAGGAACAATTGCAAAAAAGAATATTGATTATCGATGGTGCAATGGGAACAATGCTCCAGCAGGAAAATTTAACACCGGAAGATTTTGGTGGGGAAGAATTTGATGGATGTAATGAACACCTTGTATTAACTAGACCTGATGTCATTTCTAAAATCCATCGAGCGTACTTAGAAGCTGGTGCAGATATTATTTCTACAAATACATTTGGAGGAACCCCACTCGTATTAAATGAATATGGATTAGGTTATAAAGCAGAAGAAATTAATAAGAGGGCTGTAGAAATTGCAAAAGAAGAAGTTAAAAAATATTCAACAAGCGACTGGCCTCGCTTCGTTGCAGGATCTATAGGTCCAACGACGAAAACATTGTCTGTAACGGGCGGTATTACATTTGATGAGCTATCCGAAAACTTCTATATCCAAGCAAAAGCGCTAATTGAAGGCGGCGCAGATTTATTGTTACTTGAGACAAGCCAAGACATGTTAAACGTGAAAGCGGCAACCCTTGGTCTGAAGCGTGCATTTGAAGAAACTGGAAAAGAGCTTCCGATTATGGTTTCTGCGACGATTGAGCCAATGGGAACAACACTTGCTGGGCAATCTATAGAAGCTTTCTATGTTTCTATTGAACATATTAATCCCATTTCAATCGGACTTAACTGTGCGACAGGGCCAGAATTTATGACAGATCATATTCGCTCGCTTTCCGAATTATCTACAAGCTATATAAGCTGTTATCCGAACGCTGGATTACCAGATGAAGAGGGACATTATCATGAAACACCCGAATCTTTATCGAAGAAATTGCAAGGATTTGCTGAAAAAGGTTGGTTAAACATTGTCGGTGGATGCTGCGGTACAACTCCTGCCCACATAAAGGCAATCCGTGAAGCAGTAGAAGGCTATAAACCTCGAAAGAAGAAGGAAAAATCCCATGGACATGCAGTATCAGGCATTGAACCGCTGCTTTATGATGATTCAATGCGTCCGTTGTTTATTGGTGAAAGAACAAACGTTATTGGATCTCGTAAATTTAAGCAGTTAATTGTTGATGGAAAATATGAGGAAGCGGCTGAAATTGCTCGAGCCCAAGTGAAAAACGGGGCGCATGTGATTGATATCTGTTTAGCGAACCCTGACCGAGATGAGCTAGAAGATATGCGCAGATTTATGCAAGAAGTGGTAAAGAAAGTGAAAGTACCTTTAGTCATAGACTCAACTGACGAGCGAGTGATAGAGGAGGCATTGAAATATTGTCAAGGAAAAGCAATCATCAACTCCATCAACTTAGAAGATGGAGAAGAACGTTTTGATAAAGTGCTGCCAATCGTGAAGAGATATGGTGCCTCAGTTGTTGTAGGTACAATTGATGAAGAGGGAATGGCCGTCACTCGCGAGAGAAAATTGGCGATAGCAGAACGCTCTTATAAAATTTTAACGGAAAAATGGGGCATTGCGCCGGAAGATATTATTTTTGACCCATTAGTTTTCCCCGTAGGTACTGGGGATGAGCAATACATTGGCGCTGCAGAAGAAACAATCGAAGGAATTCGACTCATAAAGGAAAAATTTCCGAGAGTTTTAACGGTTCTTGGGATTAGTAACGTTTCCTTTGGTCTCCCACCGGTTGGCAGGGAAGTATTAAATGCAGTATTTTTATATCACTGCACGCAAGCTGGCTTAGATTATGCCATTGTTAATACAGAAAAATTGGAGCGTTATGCCTCTCTACCGGAAGAAGAAATACAATTAGCTAATGATTTAATCTTCAATACAAACGATGAAACATTGGCGAAGTTTACGGCATTTTATCGCGATAAAAAGAAAGAAGAAAAAGTGATTGCTCTTCCTGAAACGGTGGAAGAACGGCTTAAATACTACATCGTCGAAGGTACAAAAGAGGGCTTAATTGAAGATTTAGAAGAAGCAAGAAAAATCTTTGATACACCATTAGATATCATAAATGGACCGTTGATGGACGGAATGGCAGAAGTAGGCCGATTATTTAATGATAACCAATTAATCGTTGCGGAAGTATTGCAAAGTGCCGGAGTCATGAAAGCGGCGGTTGCTCACCTTGAACAGTATATGGAGAAAGTGGAAGACAGTTCTGGAAAAGGAAAAGTGATTTTGGCAACGGTAAAAGGTGACGTCCATGATATTGGAAAAAATTTAGTGGATATTATATTAAGCAATAATGGGTATCAAGTGATTGATTTGGGTATTAAAGTGGCGCCTGCCGAATTAATTGAAGCCATTCGCAAAGAAAAGCCAGATATAGTTGGCTTGTCAGGATTGTTGGTGAAGTCTGCACAACAAATGGTATTAACTGCTCAAGACTTTAAAGCAGCAGGAATTGATATCCCGATTCTCGTAGGTGGTGCAGCTTTAACGAAACGTTTTACTGAAACAAAAATTGCTGCAGAATATGATGGACCAGTTATTTATGCTAAGGATGCAATGCAAGGATTAGAGCATGCCAATCGTTTAATGGATCCGAATGAACGTGAAGTACTTTTACAAGAAATTCGAGAGTCACGTGAAAAACGATTAGAAGCAGATGCAAAACGGGCAAATCAATCAGTAAAAGAAGTCTCAAAAAGGAAAGCTCGCACTGTAGAGGATGCACCGGTTTTCGTACCAAGAGATTTGAAAGTACACATTAAGAAAAATTACTCTGTTCAACATTTACTGCCTTATATCAATATGCGTACATTGCTAGGCCACCATTTAGGTTTGAAAGGCAATGTGGAAAAACTGTTGGCAGAGAAAGACGAGCGGGCGATAGAATTATACGATTTAGTACTAGATATTTTAAATTCTGGAGTTTTAAAACCTTCAGGGATGTATCAATTCTTCCCTGCTCAAAGTGACGGCGACGATGTAGTTATTTATAGTCCGATAGATAGTAAAACTGAAATTGAGCGATTCCATTTCCCACGCCAACAAGTGGAACCTTATCTTTGTTTAGCTGATTTCTTAAAATCTGTAGATAGTGGTGAAATGGATTATGTAGCGTTAATGGTAGTGACTGCAGGACATGGAGCGAAAGAGAAAGCAGATCAACTAAAAGAAGAAGGCAAATTTTTAGAAAGCCATGCCCTCCTTTCAACTGCATTAGAACTTGCAGAAGGATTTGCTGAACGCCTTCACCAAGAAATTCGTGATGGTTGGGGATTCCCAGATCCGACAGACTTTACGATGAAGGAACGTTTTGCCGCAAAATACCAAGGTCAACGTTTCTCCTTTGGTTACCCGGCATGTCCAAATTTAGAGGACCAAGAAAAGCTGTTTAAATTGCTGAAGCCAGAACAAATTGGAGTGCATTTGACAGAAGGGTATATGATGGAACCCGAGGCAAGTGTATCAGCAATCGTCTTTGCACACCCAAGCGCTAGATATTTCAATGTTTAAAATGAGCATCCCCTAACATTAGGGGATATTTTTATGTATTAGCAAATGGATTTATGAAAATCCCGAACATATCAACCCGCTCGATTTTTATCAACAAGATTTGTGAACATATCGGATGATTTTGTGACAATATTGGCGGATTTTGTGAAAATATCAACGTGCTTGATTTTTATCAACAGGATTTGTGAGCATATCGACGGATTTTGTGAAGATTTTCACCATCTCATATTTTTCAATTAGCAACGATGGGGAGGAGATGCAGTATGATTCGTCCAATGACAATGGAAGATCTCGATAGTGTACTTGAAATCTATAACGATGCCATTTTGAACACGACAGCGCTATATCGCACAGAGCCGGAAACGTTGGAAGGAAAACAAAGATGGTTTTTAGAAATTGAAAAGGAAAATAATCCGATGTTCGTATATGAAGAGGATGGGGAAGTCGTTGGATTTGCCGCATTTAAACGATTTGTTTCTAACGAAGGGTACAAATATTCCATGGAACATTCTGTTTATGTCTCAGCAAAACATCGTGGAAAAGGAATCGGAAAAAAACTCTTGCAAAAATTAATCGAAGAAGCGAAAAAGAGAGAAGTAAGAACGTTAATTGCGGTCATAGATTCTGACAATATCGCAAGCATCAAGTTGCACGAGCAGTTTGGTTTTCATTTTGCCGGCAGATTACAACATGTTGGATATAAATTTGGAAAATGGTTGGATATTGTCTATTATCAATTGGAATTATATGAATGACTAATAAAGATTTGATTCATATCAAATATGGATGGGATGAATCATTTTTTGCATCGAAGTCTATATGACATTTGTAATGTGAAAAACATGATATTTGATTCTACTGGAAACCCTTATGCAATTGTACGATGATAATAACAAATTATAGGAACAGGTGAAAACAAGATGTCATTGACAGATGCTGAAAAGACGAAAAAGCTTCGTAAGGATGTTGCTCCTTTTGCAAAATCGGAAACAAAGATAAGTATAATTCAGATAATGAATACGATTATTCCCCTCCTTATCATTTGGGGAATTGGATATGGTTTCGCGAATACAAATCCATGGATTGGCGCTTTTTGCGGATTGCTTGCTTCTGGATTTGTTGTGCGCACGTTTATAATTTTTCATGATTGCACTCATGGCTCATTTTTCAAAAGTAAAAAAGCGAATGATCTCGTTGGTAACATCACGGGAATACTCACTTCCTTCCCTTATGCAAAATGGAGGAGGGAACATTTAATTCACCATGCAACAAGTGGCAATTTAGATAAGCGCGGCATTGGTGATATCGATATGTTAACGGTAGATGAATATTTGGCTCTTTCGAAAATGAAACGACTGGCTTATCGTTTATACCGCAATCCATTTGTAATGTTCGGATTAGGGCCTTTGTATTTAGTGTTGGTGTTGAATCGCTTTAATCGTAAAGACGCTAAAGAAAAAGAGCGATTAAACACATATTTTTCAAATGTAATGGTACTATGTATTATTCTCTCTTTGATTATGGCATTTGGTTGGCAGGCAGTATTGCTAGTACATGGTACCACGATGTTTATTGCAGGAGCTCTTGGGATTTGGTTATTCTATATTCAACATACGTACGAAGATTCTTATTTTGAATATGACCCGGAATGGAATTATGTAAAGGCGGCAGTAGAAGGAAGTTCATTTTATAAACTCCCAAAGGTACTTCAATGGATTACTGGGAACATTGGATATCATCATGTCCATCATTTAGCGCCAAGAGTACCAAATTATTATTTAGAAGCCGCCCATAATTCCGTACCGCCACTTCAAAAAGCGACAACTATTACAATTAGAACGAGCCTTCAATCGATACGTTATAAATTGTACGATCCAAAAAAGAAAAAGTTTGTAACTTTTAAAGAGGTTGAAAAAGTGTATGCTGGAAAAGTAAAGTCGGTTGAGGCTTAAATGAGAAGGGGGCTGTCCAGAAAGTCGAATACTTTCTGAACAGCCTTACTTCTTATAGTAATATTCTCTTAAAAACTTTGCTAATGCGGTGGTCACATCAAACGCGCCTCCTCGCCCGCAATTTATCTGCGGCTAAGCATGTGCGACAGCCGCGAAGGGGGAGTCTCAAAATGACCTTTTCAGACGCCCCCTTTTTAATTTATCCATGTATAATCACTAGCGTCGCATTAAAATAATTTAACACCTTCAAATAAACCGAATTTTCTGAAATATAATCCAAACACAAAAAAAGCCTTTATAATGGTTGGGTGGTAGTAAACCATCCAAATCCAATACAAAGGACAAAACTATGGATAAGTTTACACGAAAAACATCATTTGAACAATGGTTTTCACCGATTAATCGTCCATTATTTGACGACCTAGTGAAAACACATCAATTAAATCACTATACCAAGAAGCTTTATATGGCTTCATTTATGAAACTGCTTTTGTATGCCCAACTCCATGAAACCGAGAGTTTACGGGCGTTGAGTGACGCTGTCTTTTTAGAAGAATTACAACGAGCAACGGGATTGGAATCGATTAGTTTTTCACAGTTAGGGAGACGAATCAATACCATCCCAACTGAGTTCTTTCAAACGATTTTTCTCGATTTAGTGGCACAAATTCATCGGAAAACCAATTTCCAAACAAGAAGAAAAGTGACAACGCCTTTGAAAATCATTGATTCGAGTACATTACCGCTTAATTTGACCAATCATCAGTGGGCAGAGTTTCGAAAAACAAAATCAGGAGTAAAGCTTCACTTACGACTTGTTTTTATGGAAAAAGGACTCTCCTATCCAGATAAAGCCGTACTCACGAATGCCAACGAACATGATCGTGGTCAACTAGAAGTATTCGTGGATGACAAAGAATGCATGTACGTGTTTGATCGTGGTTACTTGGATTATGGGCGCTTTGATCAAATGACGGAAGATGGCTATTTCTTTGTGACCCGTTTGCGTAAAAACGCTGTTGTCCGAGTGTTAGAATCCTTTTCGTTACCAGAAGATTCACCCGTATTCTCTGATGAAATGGTTGTCATTGGAACACCACAAAATCGTTCTGAAAACGTGTTTCGCTTACTCAAATTGCATGATACAAAAGGAAATGAGCTTCATTTACTGACAAATCGGTTTGACATTGACGCAGATGAAATTGCAGAAATCTACCAATCACGTTGGGCAATCGAACTTTTTTTCAAATGGATGAAACAACATCTGAACATTAAAAAGTTTTTTGGTCACAGTGAACAAGCTGTACATAATCAAGTGTACGTAGCCATGATAGTGTACTGTCTGAATGTTTTAGCTCAGCTGAACACGAATAGCGAACGCAGTTACTTACAAATTAGTCGCTATTTGAAGGCTTCTTTGTGGAAATCCGCTCACATTTGGTTACGAAAAATCGAAGGAAACGGCGTCCCATAAAGGTTTGCCAGTCGTTGTTGCACAAGTCATAGGTTATAGTAAAAAAATGGATGTTTACTACCCTCGCTTAGGTGTTTTCGTTTTTTCTCTAAAGTCCAGAAAAAATAAAACTGAAAATTCAGGCATTATTTATGCGACGGTAGTGATGTATAATGAATAGAAAAAGGACTTGATGAAAGCAATGCGTAGTTGGTACATGATTTTTCCAAAAAGTAAATGGATCAGTATATATATATGGATTATATTCTGTATTTTGCCTTTCTATTTTCTTGTTCGTACATTATCTCACATCCAGATTTTTTTCGGCGTAGTCATCATTTTACTCTATTTTTTATTTTATTATTTTTCCTTCCAGTCGAAAAACGGACTCCTATATATGTGGGTCAGTTTTGATATGGTGCTGAATATCATCATGACCTTATTTTATGGTTATGTTTATTTGGCTTTATTTACTTCCTTCTTTATTGGGAATATAAAAAGCACTGTCGGATTTTATATCATGTACGGTTTACATATTGGATTTACGATTTTATCAATCGTAGCCGGCTATTTCATCGAATTGGAATCGTTTCTTGACCAGACCCCTTTTATCATTATCACCGTAGTGGGGGTAGTCATTTTACCGATTGCCATTTATAACCGAAATAAGCAGGAAAACTTGGAAGGCGAGTTGGAAAATGCAAAGGAGCGGATTGCAGAACTGATCATCCACGAAGAAAGACAGCGAATTGCAAGGGATTTGCATGATACATTAGGGCAAAAACTATCCATGATTGGATTAAAGAGCGACCTAGCAAGTAGGCTTGTTGAAAAAAATCCGAAAGCGGCTATTCAAGAAATTAAAGAAATACGACATACGGCGAGAATTGCATTAAAGGAAGTACGGGAGCTCGTTTCCAATATGAAAGCGGTGAAGTTGAGCGATGAATGTATACGTGTAGAGGAAATGTTACAAGCTGCTGAGATTCACTATCAGTTGATTGGGGATGTCCATAAACTGAAAATACCGATATTAGTCGAAAATGTGTTAAGCATGTGTTTAAAAGAGGCAGTAACAAATATCGTAAAGCATAGCGGTGCAAAACATTGCAAAATCGAAATTCAACAAAATGAAAATGAAGTGATGATGATGATAGAAGATGATGGGAAAGGACTCAATAAAAAAGTTGGATATGAAGGGAATGGATTAAAAGGGATACGAGAACGATTAGAATTTATTAACGGCACGTTAACTATTGAAAATAATCCAGGAGCTAAATTAACAATTACCATTCCCCTTACTATTACTCATCAGGAAGGAAGTGTATGATGATTCGAATCGTGATAGCTGAAGATCAAGGGATGCTACTTGGAGCGTTGAGCTCACTATTAAACATGGAAGATGATATGGAAGTAGTTGGGCGTGCAAAAAATGGTGAAGAAGCAGTGCGACTTGTCAATGAATTAAAACCAGATATTTGCATTATGGACATTGAAATGCCAGTAAAAACCGGTTTAGATGCTGCTGAAGAATTAAATGGAAAAACAGATTGTAAAATTATCATTTTAACGACTTTTGCAAGACCTGGTTATTTCGATCGAGCAAGAAAAGCGGGAGTAAGAGGATATTTACTAAAAGATAGTCCGATTGAAGAGTTAGTAAATGCAATTCGAGTCATTATGGAAGGAAGAAGAATTTATGCTCCAGAACTCGTTGATATTGTATATGATGAAGAAAGCGAAAATCCATTAACTGAACGAGAAAGCCAAGTGCTAGAGCTTGTTGCAGAAGGAAAAACAACAAAGGAAATTGCTGCCGAACTATATTTATCAACAGGAACTGTAAGAAACTACATTTCCACTATTTTAGATAAGCTTGGGGTTGGAAATCGAATAGAAGCCATTTCTCGCTTTAAAGAAAAAGGATGGAATAAATAAAAAATGAAGGACATAACAACGTTTTGCTTGTTATGTCCTTCATTATATTTAATTATTTATTTTTCTTTGTAACGCGGCCTAATGCAAAGGCAGCAGCCATTAAACCAATAATTGTGTTTGTCTTTTTATTGAATACTTGTCTTGTTACAAGGTTGATGTTTTGTGGACGTTCCGCAAGTCTGCGCATGAAGTATCCGTACCAGTCTGAACCAAATGGAACATAAGTACAGAAATTATAGCCTTCTTTAGCCAATTCTAACTGCATATCTTTACGGAATCCATAAAGCATCTGGAATTCAAATCTATCTTTTGGAATATTATGGTCTTTCACAAATTGTTTAACATGATTAATTACGTTATGGTCATGAGTTGCAATTGATGTAAATTTGCAATTCAACAAGCTGTATTCAATGATTTCAATAAAGTTTAAATCAATATCTTTTTTATCTTGATAAGCAACAGTTGGAGATTCTTTATAAGCACCTTTTACAATACGAAGGCGGTAATTTTTATATTTTTCCGCGTATTCATTTGATTTAAAGAAATATGCTTGAATAACAGTACCAACGTTATCATAAGTTTCTGATACTTTTTCCATTAAGTCGAATGTTGGTTGAAGTAAATCGTGAGTTTCCTGGTCAAAATTCACGTGCATATTATATTTGTGTGCAGTTCCAACAATTTCCATGATATTATCATAACAGAAATCGAAGTCAATTTTTAAACCAAGTTGAGAAGGTTTAATTGAGATATGTGCATCAACACCATGTTCATGAATAGCTTCAATTGTTTCGATAATATATTCTTTTGCTTTAATCGCTTCTGAACGTTCGTTAACAAACTCACCAAGTACATCCACAGTACAAGAAATGCCGTGAGCATTTAGCTCTTTAATACTTTCAATAACTTCAGGGATATTTGTACCAGCAACAACGCTTTGTGCACCGAGTTTTAAACCGTATTTTTGTGCGGCTTTATTTAAAAGTTGATTTTCTGATAATGCGATGAAAAAATCTCGTAAAACTGGCATAGATGATCTCCTCTTTTCATATAAGTTGTAGTTTAAGTTCATTATATCACACAAGAATTATAATACTTTCAGTTAATACTTGTTAATCATTATTTTTTTGTGACAAGTTATGTGTGATAAATTGCATTCGTTCATTAAATAACGTTGGATAACTTAAGAAACCAATTAAAATGCTGGACAAAGTCGCTGTTGTAAGTAAGCCAAATAAAATTAATAGTTGGAATTGCACTGCTTGCACTGGATCGGCACCACCGATAATCTGACCGCTCATCATTCCGGGTAGTTGTACTAAGCCAATCGTTTTTTGACTTTCAATGGTAGGGATTACGCTTGTTTTAATAGCATTTATCAATTGATTGTGAATGGCTTGCTTAGGAGTGCCACCAAGAGATAATATCAGTTCTATGATTTCTACATTTGCCTCAATTTCTGCTGTAAACCGGTTTAAAAATAAAATGGACAACACCATGGAATTTCCTAGCAACATCCCGCTGATTGGAATAATGTATTGGGCGGTAGGCGGAATAATTTGAAAACCAATCAAAATCCCTTGAGTCACTATTTCAATAACAATCAACGTAAAAGCAATTTTCCATGTAATTCCTTTGATATTTTTTCCTTTTTTACGGGCGTTTAGTGTAGCTACCGTGATCATCAATAGCACCATTAAAATAATATAAAAAAAACTCTCGGAATCAAAGACAAATTTTAATACATAACCGACAAAAAATAGTTGGATAACAGATCGAACGGTTGCGATGATTGTGTCCTTTTCCAAACCTAATTTTAATGTTTTGGAAAGGATGAGTGGGATGAGTACAAACGCAAGAGTCAATGCGAGGGAAGTATATGTCATGTTTTACGCCTTCCCCTCTACGAATTGTTGAATTCGTTTGTTTGTACTATGATCAAGCAAGCTGCTTTCTCCACTTTCAACGAGCTCCCCACCCATCATCACCCAAGTATAGTCACCAACTCTTTTTGCCTGCCTCAAGTTATGTGTGATCCAAATGATTGTCACGTTATATTTCCTATTAATGCTTAATATTAGTTGTTCAATTTCATTTGTTGATGTTGGGTCGAGAGCGGATGTGATTTCATCTAATAAGAGTATTTTTGGTTGGTTCATTAATGTTCTAGCAATCGAAACTTTTTGTTTTTGTCCACCAGATAAATTATGGACATCTCTGTATAAAATATTCATATCTAATGAAACGTCTTCTAAGGTTGAGATCGCTTTCTTTTCCGATAACAATTTGTTTTGTAAAGTCATTGGTAAAGCTAAATTATCATATACTGTTCCTCTAATTAAAGGAGCATTTTGAAGGGCAATTCCAACATATTGACGCAAGGAAGTCGGGCTGAACTCATTAATATTCTTGCCATCAATTATAATATCCCCTGATGTTGGTGAAATTAATCCATTGCACATTTTCAGAACGGTAGTTTTTCCTGCTCCAGATGGACCTACGATCGTTGTAATTTTTCCCTTGTAAAAATCGCCGGTAACATCTTTTAATATGAAAGAACTATTTTTTTCGTAATGAACGTGTTCAAAATGAATGGTAACTTCCAAAGGTTGCGTCATAACAATCTCCTATTCAAAATGTTGATAATGGTCAATAAGTGATATGTGAAGATGCTAAGGTCATCATAACTTTTATATAGAACAAAAGAAAAATAATTACAAATTATATGTGTTATTACAAAAAGGATGTTTATAATAATTAAATATAATTTATTTAAAATTTCGATTAGAATAATGGAATAGTGTATACTAGGACTAATGAATAATGGAAGAAGGAGTTCCTAATGAAAGAAATATATAAGGATGATTCATTAACTTTGCACACAGATTTATATCAAATCAATATGGTGGAATGTTATTGGGCAGACGGTATTCATGATAGAAAAGCTGTATTTGAAATTTTTTTCAGAAAACTTCCTTTTGGGAATGGATATGCCATCTTTGCAGGGCTTGAACGGATTATTGAATACTTAAAGAATTTCCGTTTCACTGAAACAGATTTGGCCTATTTACGAGAGTTAGGATATGATGAGGAATTTCTCAATTATTTAAGTTCTTTACGCTTTACAGGTTCCATGTATTCAGTAGTTGAAGGGGAAGTTGTTTTTGCTAATGAACCGATTGTTCGCATCGAAGCTCCCCTAGCAGAAGCTCAACTAATAGAAACAGCCCTACTAAACATTATTAATTTTCAAACATTAATTGCAACAAAAGCGAGCCGTATAAAGCAAATTGTAAAGGAAGAAGCTGCTGCAGAATTTGGTGCTCGCCGTGCACAAGAGATGGATGCAGCTATTTGGGGAGCACGGGCTGCAGTCATTGGCGGTTTTGAATCAACTTCCAATGTTCGTGCAGGGAAAATATTTAATATACCTGTATCAGGTACCCATGCTCATGCGTTTGTCCAAGCTTATAAAAATGAATACGAAGCTTTTAAAGCCTATGCAAGACGTCATAAAGATTGTGTATTTTTAGTAGACACTTACAACACGTTAAAATCAGGCGTACCAAATGCAATACGTGTAGCTAAAGAATTAGAAGGGCAAATCAATTTCGTCGGAATTCGTCTTGATAGCGGCGACATTGCCTTTTTATCAAAAGAAGCGAGACGTATGCTAGATGAAGCTGGCTTTACTAATACGAAAATTATTGCATCCAATAATTTAGATGAATACACCATCCTAAACTTAAAAGCTCAAGGGGCTAAAGTGGATTCTTGGGGAATTGGAACGAAACTCATAACTGCCTACGATCAGCCGGCATTAGGTGCTGTATATAAAATGGTCGCGATTGAAAATGAGCTAGGTGAGATGGAAGATACATTAAAAATTACTTCAAATGCTGAAAAAGTAACGACACCAGGATTAAAAAGAGTGTTTCGCATTGTGAATAAAGAAAACGGAAAAGCAGAAGGGGACTATATTACAATGGCGGATGAAAACCCGCAAGAAGAGAAGCGTTTAAAAATGTTCCACCCAGTGCATACGTTTATTTCAAAATTTGTTACAAACTTCGAAGCGAGAGAATTACATAAACAAATCATCAATGAAGGTGCCATCGTATATGAAAGTCCTTCAGTGATGGAAATGCAACAATATGCAAAGGAAAGTCTAGAATTATTATGGGATGAATATAAACGCTCTCTGAATCCTGAAGAATATCCTGTTGACCTTAGCCAAAAATGTTGGGATAACAAAATGCAAAAGATTCAAGAAATTCGCGATGCGATTGAAAATATCGAATAATTTAGGGGGATGCTCTTGGAAAGTTTACAAAAACAAATTATTGAAGAGTTGCGTGTACTTCCAAAAATAGATCCAGCAGAAGAAGTTCGAAAATCCATTGATTTTTTGAAGGAATATGCAAAGAAACATCCGTTTGTTAAAGGATTTGTCATCGCAATTAGCGGTGGGCAAGATTCAACACTAGTTGGAAAACTGACTCAAATCGCAGTGGATGAGTTAAATGCTGAAATTGGCGAGCAAATATATTCTTGTTACGCGGTTCGCCTTCCCTACGGTGAACAAAAGGATGAACAAGATGCTCAAGATGCGTTAAAGTTTATCCAACCTACTAAAGTTATTACAGTTAATATTAAAAAGGCGGTAGACGCTAGTATTGAAGCATTGAAAGAAGCGGGAATTATTTTGAGCGATTTTGCAAAAGGAAATGAAAAAGCACGTGAACGAATGAAAGTGCAATATTCCATTGCGATGATGACAAACTCGGTTGTTGTTGGTACGGATCATGCCGCTGAAGCAATAACAGGTTTTTACACAAAATATGGCGATGGTGGAGTCGATTTAGTTCCGATTTTCCGATTAAATAAGCGCCAAGGAAAACAGTTGCTTAAATATTTAGGGTGTCCTGAACATTTATATATGAAAACACCTACAGCCGACTTAGAAGATGAAAGACCGCTATTACCAGATGAAGAAGCTCTTGGGGTTACTTATGAAATGATTGATGATTATTTAGAAGGAAAAGCTGTTCCGGAGGATGCAAAAAAAATAATTGAAGGCCACTACTTACGATCAAAACATAAACGTCATTTACCTATCACAATCTTTGATGATTTTTGGAAGTAAATGAACATCATTTTATGAAGAGAATTCGCATACATTATTTGTAGCGAATTCTTTTTTATATGCATTAAATGTATTGGAACGAAAAAATAAAAATATAAATTTAGTACAAATTTCATATTGTAAAATTTCATTTTAATCAATTTATTCCGATAATATAATAAAAAAGTTGGTAAATAAACAGGGAATGGAGGTGAGCGCATTGAGAACTTCTCGTATTCAACCTGTTGCGAGTAGCACTTATTCGAAGCAATATTTACACACAAACAATGAACAAGTATTTCGAGTGATGGATGAAGGAAGAGGAAATCATCCGTTTTCGAAGAATCCTCGAGAACAGCGGAAAAATCGAAGTAAAAGTAGTGCTGTTCAATCACGCTTATCCAATACGGTTTTAAATCGCAACGCAAAAAGAATGTTTATTGTAGGGCAACAATTTGATGGTGAATCGATGGAAAAAATGCGAAAAAGATTATTACAACATAAAGAGAAAATCAAGAGGGCAAGAAATAAGAAAGTTCTCATCCGCGCTTACCGCACTTCTATTTGAAAACAAGATATAAAATAAATGGAAGAGCAATGTTTTACAGCCAATAACAAATATATTTTGGAAGGATTTATCCATAAAGTATAAACGTTCCATCACCTCGTGTCTTTTATAAACCTTTGCACCTTCTATATTTGCTATCCTTATCGCAAATGGGCCGTCTCAAAATCATTTCAGACGGTTCATTTTTTTGTTTAATTTTTCGGTAAAAGGTGGAAACTATACTAATGTATAATCTTAACTTTTTTAAATTGTAATTAGTTGTCTTTTAACTGAAGGTTCGTTTATGCTTTATTTATGTTATTTTGTGTAAATTCTGACTTTTACTCAAAGATCAGGAGGATTTATGTATGCATCCAAAAATTGAAATGATAATCAAAAATATTGAGAAAGTAATGATTGGAAAACGAGAAGTCGCAGAATTGAGCATTGTCGCATTGCTTGCTAGTGGACATGTACTGCTTGAAGATGTGCCAGGAGTAGGGAAGACAATGATGGTGCGTGCTCTTGCGAAATCCGTGAGCGCAGATTTCAAAAGAATTCAATTTACTCCTGATTTGTTACCTTCTGATGTCATTGGCGTTTCAATCTATAATCCCAAATCATTGCAATTTGAATTTAGACCAGGTCCGATTGTTGGAAATATTATTTTAGCAGATGAAATTAATAGAACTTCTCCTAAAACGCAATCGGCTTTACTTGAAAGCATGGAAGAATCATCGGTGAGCATCGATGGAGAAATGTTTGAGTTACCGAAACCGTTTTTTGTCATGGCTACACAAAACCCGATAGAATACGAAGGCACATTTCCTTTACCAGAAGCACAGTTAGATCGATTTTTAATGAAAATTCATATGGGCTATCCAACAGCACTAGAAGAAATAGAAATTTTAAGAAGAGCTGAAAAATCAGCACCGATTCAAAATTTAGAACCAGTGATTACAATAGATGAATTGTTAGCGATACAAGACGAAGTGAAAAACGTCTATGTAGATGATTCGGTAAAAGGCTATATTGTTCAGTTGGCTAGAGCCACTAGGGAAGAACCAAATGTATATTTAGGAGTTAGTCCAAGGGGAACTCTTGCATTAATGCGAGCATGTCAAGCATATGCGAAAATACACAATCGGGATTTTGTAAAGCCTGATGATGTACAATACTTAGCTCCCTTTGTTTTCAGCCACCGCATTATTTTAAAACCGGAGGCACGCTATGAAGGATTAACGGTGGATGAAATTCTAAACAATATCATTACAAAGTCTGTCATCCCTATTAAAAGGTTTGTAGAAAAATGAGTTATTGGAACAGAATATTCAGCAAGATCGGTCGCTTTATCGTCAATATCTTATTAATTCTAATTACCTTCAGTTATGCCATGTTTCAAGGTGGGTTTGTCAGTTGGTTTTTATTTTACACATTAATTCCATTTTTGCTTTATTCCTTAGTTCTCAACTTTATTCCTGTACGCATAGAGGAAGTTAAGAGGGAAATCCACCCTACCAAACTAGTGAGAGGCGATGGAGCGTCCGTCACAATTCATTTTAAAAATAAAACATGGTTTCCATTAGCATTTGTAACAGTAAGGGAGATTGGACTGAAAGATGATATTGTTGCAAAGTCTAAAGGGTGTTCAAACATTTTTTTTGCGGGATTTAAAAGAAGCTTTCATTGGACGTATGAGATACCTGAATTAGAGCGAGGAGTTATTGAATTTTCAACATTACAATTTACTTTTACCGATTTTTTTGGTTGGACGGTACGACATAAATTTGTAGATGTAAAACAAAAGGTAATAGTATATCCAAAAATAACGGAAATGAAATATCGCCAATTCCAACGGCATATTGATCAAGGTGGAGTGTTAGCTCCTTTTGCTTTCTTGAAAGATACTACTTTGGTTTCAAGCGTTAGAAATTATCAAGCTGGCGACCGGTTTTCTTGGATTCATTGGAAGTCATTTGCGAAGGATGAAACGTTAAGGACGAAAGACTTTGAAGTGCAGCAAAGCCATGAAGTAATGCTTGTGTTAGATGCTACTGTGAAAAGACATTTTGAAGAAGTGGTGGAATTAGCAGCATCAGTCTTGCAAACCATTGTAAAAAATCATGGTGAAGTATCATTTTTCATTGCAGGAGATGAACAAGTTTTTTATCCACAACTGAAACAAAGTCAATTTGGAAATATTATGAAACAACTATCGTTGGTGGAAGCGATTGATTCAAAAAATATAGAATGGATATTAACGAGAGAGGGCAAGACACTCGATTCTTTCATGCTGCTTTTTACAGGTGAATTAACAGAGTCGTTAAGAAATTTCTTTATGAATCACTCGAAAAAGACAAAAGGAATTATTTGTTTTGTCTTGTCATCCCAACAAGAAATAGGACAAGCGAGGGAAGAGTTTTTCAACGTAACTATTATACCAATTACAAAAGAGAGGTTTAGTGATGTCTTCACGGAGGTGATAAAACCGTGAAAAATGGAGCTTATAAAACAATAGAACTTGCACTATATTACGTTCTTATTTTTTTTATATTACGGGAATGGTTGACGCCTATCATGAGCGTTACAGGAATAGGGTATGTGGATTTAATCTTGTTATTTATTGCTCTGTGCCTCGCTATTAGTTTGTTCCGTTTACCAATTTTTATTTCATGGATTGTGAAAATATCTTATATTTCATGGTTTATCGTTTATGTGTATAGTGATTTATCGATTTTTTCAAATGAAGGTATTCAGTTTCTGTTGAATGAATTATTGTACAATTTTGCTTTGATGTTTCAAGGAGAATTTTTTCATATAACGAACTCTTTCCAATCTATTTTATTTTTTATTCTCATTTGGATGCTTGTTTATTTAGTGCATCATTGGTTAACGGTAAGAATGAATATTTTTTACTTCCTTGTGTTAACGGTAGTATTCATTGGTATTTTAGATACATTTACTGATTACGATGGGACGACGGCCATTGTTAAAGTCGTGCTGCTTGGATTATTAATGATGGTATTTTTGTTTGTGAAAAGGCTCATGTTGCAATCAGGTATATCGTTCAATTGGTATAACTATTTAAAACTTGCATTACCTGTTCTGCTGATGATAGGAATGGTTGTATTGGTAGGGGCGTTATTGCCGAAAGCATCCCCACAATGGCCAGATCCTGTTCCGTATATCAAAACTATGGCAGGACAAGGAAATGGGTTGGGCGGCCCTGTGAAAAAAATCGGTTATGATGAAGATGACTCCCAACTAGGAGGATCGTTCGTTGGGGATGATACAGTTGTTTTTATTGCTCATGCTACGACAAAGCAATATTGGCGGGTTGAAACAAAAGATGTATACACGTCAAAAGGTTGGGAGACGTCGCATTCAGATGAATTGGCATCCATTCCACTTGGAGAGCCGATTCATCATTTTCACTCATTACCAGTGGGACCTGATGAAAAAAGGCAATTTGCCCATATAGAACTAAGATACCCATACGATTTTATTATTCAACCGTATGGACTTATTTCCATCGATGCAAGAACAGACGTGGAAAACCCAATTCGTCTGATTATGAATCTTGAAACGGAGAAAATATCTACAGATTATGCTGGGGAGTTTTTGTATCACGTTGAGTATAGCACTCCGGAGTATTTATATAGCGATTTGACTTCAACAATTCAACAACCCATTGATTCTAGCATTCAGGAAAAATATTTACAGTTGCCAGAATCCCTACCTCAAAGAGTCATTGATTTGGCAAAGGAAATTGTTGAGGGGAAAGAAAGTGATTATGATAAAGCTCGCGCAATCGAAAGCTATTTTCGTTTAAATGGCTTCCGCTATGAAACGGAAGGGGTGCCTGTTCCTGATGAGGGACAAGATTACGTTGATCAATTTTTGTTTGAATCAAAAATCGGTTATTGCGACAACTTCTCAACAGCGATGGTTGTCATGCTGAGAGCGGTGGGGATTCCAGCTCGTTGGGTTAAAGGGTTTGCTGGAGGCGAAGTGATTGCAAGTGACGGTGATTTAAAAACATATGAAATTACAAACAACGATGCTCATTCTTGGGTAGAAGCATATATTCCAAAGGTTGGATGGGTTCCATTTGAACCAACAATTGGTTTTACTACAAATCGTAACATTCATTACGATTTTGAAACGGATGCTTATCAGGATGATATGTTAACAGTAGATGAAGATACGGAACCTGACAAACTAAAAGATGAACAAAATGAGGAAATGAAACAACATAATGCTGAGTTTACGAGTTTTAAGAATTGGCTTAACCATATCGGACCTATATTAAACATTGCCTTTATTGGAATAGTTATGGCGAGTATACTATTATTTATTTTCCGCAAAAGATGGATGCCGAAATTGTATAGTCGGTGGCTGAAACATCAAACTATTAATGAAGCAACTTTTGAAATCATTTATTTGAGACTGTTGAAAGTGTTGGAATTAAACGGATTGCAGAGGAAAGAAGGTCAAACGTTACAATCTTTTGCGAAAGAAGTTGATGAAATATTTTCTTCTACACATATGTCACAGATTACGGAAGCCTACGAAAATTATATCTATGGTAATAAACAGCAAATTGACTACGGAAAAGTGAAAGAATGTTGGGAAAATTTAATCAATCGCACTAGTAGTTGATTTTATATATGAGTAAGAGTAAAATTTAAAAAATTATAAGGCAGTAAATATAGAAGAGGTGTAAATCGTGACGACTCAATTAAAAGAACAAGAAAAAATCGTTGTTCTCGACTTTGGAAGTCAATACAATCAATTAATTACCCGACGAATTCGTGAATTTGGTGTATTTTCGGAGCTCTTGCCTCACACACTTTCTGCTAAAGAAATTAAAGAGATGAATGCGGTAGGGATTATTTTTTCAGGTGGTCCAAATTCAGTATATGACGATAATGCTTTTAAAGTCGATGAAAAGATTTTTAATTTAGGTTTACCGATTTTAGGAATTTGTTATGGTATGCAATTAATCGCCCATACTCTTGGCGGTAAGGTAGAAAGCGCAAATACTCGTGAATATGGTAAGGCAGAAATTGAAATTACAAAAGACAATCCATTGTTCGGCGACCTTCCAAAAGAGCAAGTGGTTTGGATGAGTCACGGCGACCTTGTAACTCAATTACCTGAAGGTTTCGAAACAATTGCAACGAGTCCAAGTTGCCCAATTACTGCAATGCAAAATGAAGAACGGAAATTATATGGCGTTCAATTCCATCCAGAAGTGCATCATTCTGTTCATGGAAATGATATTTTACGTCATTTCGTATTTGATATTTGTGGCGCAAAAGGCGATTGGACAATGGAAAATTTCATTGATTTACAAATCAAAAAAATCCGCGAACAAGTAGGCGACAAAAAAGTATTATGTGCCCTTTCAGGTGGTGTGGATTCATCTGTTGTTGCGGTATTAATTCATAAAGCAATTGGAGACCAATTGACTTGTATGTTTGTCGACCACAACCTTCTTCGTAAAGGTGAAGCGGAGAGCGTAATGGAAACATTCGAAGGTAAATTCGGAATGAAAGTCATTAAAATCGACGCTCGTGAACGCTTCATGAACAAATTAAAAGGAGTAACAGACCCTGAACAAAAACGCAAAATCATCGGAAATGAGTTCATCTATGTATTCTCCGATGAAGCAAGCAAATTGAATGATATGGATTTCCTAGCACAAGGAACTTTATATACAGATATCATTGAGTCTGGTACAGCAACTGCTCAAACAATTAAATCTCACCATAATGTTGGTGGCTTACCAGAAGATATGAAATTTGAATTAATTGAACCATTAAAAACATTGTTCAAAGACGAAGTTCGAGAACTAGGTACTCAGCTTGGTTTACCGGATGAGATTGTTTGGCGTCAACCATTCCCAGGTCCAGGTCTTGCTATTCGCGTATTAGGAGAAGTAACAGAAGAGAAACTAGAAATCGTTCGTGAATCCGATGCAATTTTACGTGAGGAAATTGCAAAAGCTGGCCTTGATCGTGAAATTTGGCAATACTTCACTGTATTGCCTAACATTAAATCTGTAGGTGTTATGGGAGACCAACGCACATATGATTATGCGGTTGGTATACGTGCGGTAACTTCCGTTGACGGTATGACTAGTGATTGGGCACGCATTCCTTATGACGTGTTAGAAAAAATTTCTACTCGTATCGTAAATGAGGTGCCACATGTAAACCGCGTACTTCTTGACATTACATCTAAGCCACCTAGCACAATCGAGTGGGAGTAAACAGAATACCTGCTTTATGAATCAACAATCGACTTTCCTTTATCCAGTTCTTCATGGATAAAGGAAAGTTTTTTTGTGTTTTTTATTGCTTGTACAAAGCAGAAAAAGATTTGGCCATGTATGAAATATAGTATTGATATTTCTTATTTACATCACAAAAAAATAAAAAGGATCATCCAATCCAGTGATTGAATAATCCTTCAAATGCGGTCTTTATTTCGAAGATGCATTCAGCGAACGCATGATGAACGTTGCAAATTGTTGTCTCGTTACAGGAGCGTACGGATCAAAAGTTGTCGGAGTTGTTCCTGTTGTAATTTCATGATGGTAAAGTACTTCGATGTTTTTGTATTGCTCATATGAAGGGGAGATGTCTGTGAATGGAAGATCACTTTTCCCCTGTAATTGGAATGCTTTAGTCCTATTGGAAATTATTGGTGAAAGACGAAGGGAAATGTTTGATTAACTCATTCGGTCAAAAGTGTAATGGCTCGTGGATAACGATCAGAAAATTATCGAAACTTTAGCGATGAACTTAATAAACAAGAATTTGAGA
>NZ_JBBOQR010000001.1:1972500-2285000 GCF_038004145.1 Ureibacillus sp. FSL K6-2830
CCGAATGCCAGCTATTTATACACGGGAGTCAGACTACGAGTGATAAGATCCGTGGTCAAAAGGGAAACAGCCCAGACCACCAGCTAAGGTCCCAAAGTAATCGTTAAGTGGAAAAGGATGTGGCGTTGCTTAGACAACCAGGATGTTGGCTTAGAAGCAGCCATCATTTAAAGAGTGCGTAATAGCTCACTGGTCGAGTGACGCTGCGCCGAAAATGTATCGGGGCTAAACGATTCACCGAAGCTGTGGATTCGTGCGTTGCACGAGTGGTAGGAGAGCGTTCTAAGTGCGTCGAAGTCAGACCGGAAGGACTGGTGGAGCGCTTAGAAGTGAGAATGCCGGTATGAGTAGCGAAAGATGGGTGAGAATCCCATCCACCGAATGACTAAGGTTTCCTGAGGAAGGCTCGTCCGCTCAGGGTTAGTCGGGACCTAAGTCGAGGCCGAAAGGCGTAGACGATGGACAACAGGTTGATATTCCTGTACCACCTCCCCGCCGTTTGAGTGATGGGGGGACGCAGGAGGATAGGGAATGCACGCCGTTGGTCGAGCGTGTCCAAGCAGCAAGGCGTGGAAGTAGGCAAATCCGCTTCCTAATACGCCGAGCTGTGATGGGGAGCGCGTTATGCGCGAAGTTCCTGATTTCACACTGCCAAGAAAAGCCTCTAGCGAGGCGGGAGGTGCCCGTACCGCAAACCGACACAGGTAGTCGAGGAGAGAATCCTAAGGTGAGCGAGAGAACTCTCGTTAAGGAACTCGGCAAAATGACCCCGTAACTTCGGGAGAAGGGGTGCTCATTGGGGTGCAAGCCCTGATGAGCCGCAGTGAATAGGCCCAGGCGACTGTTTAGCAAAAACACAGGTCTCTGCAAAACCGTAAGGTGAAGTATAGGGGCTGACGCCTGCCCGGTGCTGGAAGGTTAAGAGGAGGAGTTAGCGCAAGCGAAGCTCCGAATTGAAGCCCCAGTAAACGGCGGCCGTAACTATAACGGTCCTAAGGTAGCGAAATTCCTTGTCGGGTAAGTTCCGACCCGCACGAAAGGCGTAACGATCTGGGCACTGTCTCAACGAGAGACTCGGTGAAATTATAGTACCTGTGAAGATGCAGGTTACCCGCGACAGGACGGAAAGACCCCGTGGAGCTTTACTGTAACCTGATATTGAATTTCGGTGCAACTTGTACAGGATAGGTAGGAGCCGTAGAAGGGGGAGCGCCAGCTTCCCTGGAGGCGCCCTTGGGATACTACCCTGGTTGTACTGAAATTCTAACCCGCAAGCCTGATCGGCTTGGGAGACAGTGTCAGGTGGACAGTTTGACTGGGGCGGTCGCCTCCTAAAAGGTAACGGAGGCGCCCAAAGGTTCCCTCAGAATGGTTGGAAATCATTCGCAGAGTGTAAAGGCATAAGGGAGCTTGACTGCGAGACCTACAAGTCGAGCAGGGTCGAAAGACGGGCTTAGTGATCCGGTGGTTCCGCATGGAAGGGCCATCGCTCAACGGATAAAAGCTACCCCGGGGATAACAGGCTTATCTCCCCCAAGAGTCCACATCGACGGGGAGGTTTGGCACCTCGATGTCGGCTCATCGCATCCTGGGGCTGTAGTCGGTCCCAAGGGTTGGGCTGTTCGCCCATTAAAGCGGTACGCGAGCTGGGTTCAGAACGTCGTGAGACAGTTCGGTCCCTATCCGTCGTGGGCGTAGGAAATTTGAGAGGAGCTGTCCTTAGTACGAGAGGACCGGGATGGACACACCGCTGGTGTACCAGTTGTCTTGCCAAAGGCACCGCTGGGTAGCTATGTGTGGACGGGATAAGTGCTGAAAGCATCTAAGCATGAAGCCCCCCTCAAGATGAGATTTCCCATTGCATAAGCAAGTAAGATCCCTCAAAGACGATGAGGTAGATAGGTCCGAGGTGGAAGCACGGTGACGTGTGGAGCTGACGGATACTAATCGATCGAGGACTTAACCAATCATTTCAATGTCGTTATCCAGTTTTGAGAGAACAACCTCTCATATAGTGAAGTGACGATGGCGAAGAGGTCACACCCGTTCCCATACCGAACACGGAAGTTAAGCTCTTCAGCGCCGATGGTAGTAAGGGGCTTCCCCTTGTGAGAGTAGGACGTCGCTTCGCAAAAAGGCACCACAACAGTGGTGCTTTTTTTATTGCAAAAATTGAAGCCCCTTACTACCAAGGACTGAAAGTCCGATCGGCGCGATAGAGAAGTGGCATTTAAAACGTAAGCAAAACAATTATTTGGAGGAGACGAGAAGCACGGGGACCAAGAAGTTCAAGGAAGCGAGGCGGCTCGGAGCGGAGCGTACTATGTACGTGAGCACCGGACCGCCGAAGCTGACGCAGAAATTCGCCGGTCAACGTGCTTCGGAGTTAGCGCCGATGGTAGTTAAGGGGTCCCCTTGTGAGAGATAGACGAGCGCTTCGCAAAAAGGCACCACAATATTGGTGCTTTTTTTATGTGTGCGTCCGGCATGTACATGAACTATAGGGTGTAAGTCCCGAACTGTGAAGGCAGAAGTAACAGTTAGCTTAACGCAAGGGTGTCCGTGGTGACGCGGAATCTGAAGGAAGCTGGAGGCAAAACACCGGTCCGAGGAACACGAACCTCATATAAGGCTAGGTATGATTGAGTGAGTTTGCAAAACAAAACAAAGCTCTTTCTGTCGAAGGTCATATCGAGTAGATGAGGCGGATAGATGGTGTGAAAGTGCATGTACTTACCCGGGGAGGTCTGGCGGATAGGTGAAGTACGCTTCATAACCTACTTAGTGATAAGTAGCTGAACCGTCAGAAGTCAGCAGAGGTCATAGTATTAGTTGGTTTAGAACTACTAAGAAGGACCGAACAATTAAGAGAGAATAGCCCTTGGCATTCAGTGAGTCATGATGAACACAGAAAACGTAGTACCTCACTTGAGGGAGGAAGCGGTGAATCCCGTGGGGGTCCTCTTGGAGGGTGGAGTGACCACTGGCATAAAGAGAACAGCTATTCACGGAAGGAGAATAACGATGCTTTTGAATCAAATCCTGTCACGGGAGAACATGCTTCAAGCACTAAAACGTGTAGAACAGAATAAAGGAAGCCATGGAGTAGATAAGATGCCCGTACAAAACCTACGACAGCACATAGTCGAAAACTGGCTATCTATTTAAGGAGAAATAAAATATTGACGTTATTGTTAGACGCTTCAACTTCTACATCAATACCGTTTGGAATTGTCATCATTGGATCCGTGTGTCCAAAATCAACATTATACACAATTGGAAAATCATATCCTTTAGTAGCCTGGCAAATGATATCTATAAATGTATAATCTTGTGAAAATTCTACTTTTGGATGAAAACGTCCGACCACTATTCCATTAATTTTTTCAAAAACCCCCATATGCCGTAACTGAGTTAAATAGCGATCGATAGTACCAGGATTTTCTTGTTCATCTTCTTCTAAAAATAGTATTTTGTTATCAAAGGTTGGAAGAAACTCTGTTCCTGCTAATAGTAACATTGTCCCCATATTGCCAGCTAAGATACTTCCCCTTGCTCTTCCTTCTTTAATAATAAGAGGTCCTTCATTTTTAGTAAGTTGTCGTGGTCGATTATCCTCTATATCCCAAGCTAAAAATTCGCTTGTCCAATATTTACTAGGAGGAATGTGTATTTCATCATTTTGGGTCATTAAAACGTCTTTAAATATTTTCTTTGTGTATTCTAACATTCCACCATATTCACCAAATTGAGGTAATAGTGCGGGTCCCATAAAGGTTATTAGTTCAGATTTTTTATGAATAGCTAATAGAATAGCAGTGAAATCACTATAACCCAATATTATTTTTGGATTTTGCTTTATAAGATTATAATCAATGTATTCTAATAGTTGGTGCGAATTGTAACCACCTATTGTATTAATAATAGCTTTTACTTCGTGATCTTGAAACATTTCATGTAAATCCTCTAACCTTTCTTCAACGGTTCCTGCTAAATGTCCAATGCGTTTCAGAGCATTTTTCCCTATTTTCACCTTAAAACCCATACTCTCTAATTCAGAAATTCCTCTTTGAAATCTATTAGGGCAAGCTGCTGCAACTGGAGATGAAGTAGATATGATTCCTACAGTATCCCCCGGTTTTAATAATTTTGGTTTAATCATAAACATAACCTCTCTTTACCCAGTTTATTATTGAATGATTAAATTTATCATAATATCCTTCATGTCTATGTCAATTGTTCGGATGTATGTATCGTATGTAACTGTTTTAGTACATCAAAACCATGCAATTCGGGCAATATTAAATCAAAAAGAATTATCATATCCACTCTCCTGATTTTTAATTAAACCTTCAGTTTTAGTATTCGCTACATCAGTAATTTATCCTTCAAACTCAAGATCCATTTAATACTCGGACATTAATCAAAAAATAAATTCTTATGTTCCATAAATAACATTAGTTTTTACAAATAATATTGATTAAAGAATTAAAACTGTTGATGGTAATTAATTTTTGTAGTGTTTGGCAATTAAGGTTATGCATAAATTTTTGCATATTTGACGCTTTACATGGAGTGGCGGGCATGATAGGCTACTTTGCCTTGCAAAGTCTAAATATAATTATGGCTTGCCCCCTTTGTAAGAAATCATGCTCGCAGAGGCTCCATCTCAAGCGATTATAGATACGAATAATTATTCAAAATATCGAATAAATTAAATTGCCATTTCATGCATTTTTTAATTGCCAAAAACAGAATTACACACGAAAATAATAAGAATTTACTAATTAGTTATTGAATCTTCCATATAATTCATTATTTTTCTTTATGTATAATAGGAGAATAAAATGTTTTTCATGAAAGGATGAATTATTTGGCTAAAAAAACAATCTGGGTGGAAATGGAAGAAAATGAAACGCCTGAACAATGTATAACAAGAATAGAACAAATGGGGTATAAGCCAATTGTTCGAAAAGAGGAGCCAGTCTTTCAATATACTAATGGTGAGATTACGTATTTTCGTCAAAAAGTTAAATTTAAGGCGGAATTACTTGAAGAAAAAACAAATAATGAGAAAAAACACGAACATTAAATAGTGGTATTTTATAATCGTTCGCATTTTTTAATTGATTTTCTTCTTCACCCTTGCTACAATGAACAGAGGAAAACTCCCTCATATATGCTAGAGAATATGGCTCTAGTGTCTCTACCCGACACCGTAAATGTCGGACTATGCGGGAAAGCAACTTTTGGATGATTCGGTAGGTTGGAAATAAATTACCTCAACCTTCTGTTTTGCTATGTCCTCAAGTACTCTGCTTTCTACCGTGTAGCGAAGGCGGGCTATTTGAGGATTTTTTTACGAATACATGTAAATACATTGTTAACTTAAAAAGGAGCGTTATTAATGAATCCTAAAATCGGAGTCATAATGGGAAGTTCCAGTGATTGGGATACGATGAAACATGCTTGTGACATATTAGACGAGTTAGAAGTGCCATACGAAAAGAAAGTTGTATCAGCTCATCGAACTCCTGATTTGATGTTTGAATATGCCGAAACTGCCCGTTCACGTGGTATTGAAGTCATTATTGCCGGAGCGGGAGGAGCAGCTCACTTACCGGGGATGGTTGCAAGTAAAACAACTTTGCCAGTCATCGGTGTACCTGTACAATCAAAAGCTTTAAATGGACTTGATTCATTGCTTTCCATTGTGCAAATGCCTGGTGGTGTTCCTGTAGCGACAGTTGCTATTGGCAAAGCAGGTGCCACAAATGCTGGACTCTTAGCAGCACAAATTTTATCCATTACAGATAAACAAATAGCAGAAAAACTGGAAGCAAGACGTGAACAATTAAAACAAAAAGTATTAGAAAGTTCAGGTGACTTGAAGTGACAAAAACAATATACCCCGGTCAAACGATTGGCATCATCGGGGGTGGACAGTTAGGACGAATGATGGCTCTCAGTGCAAGAGAAGCAGGTTTCAAAATTGCAGTTCTTGATCCGACAATGGATTCACCATGTGGTCAAGTTGCAGATATACAAATTGTAGCTCCGTATGATGATGAAGCTGCACTTGAAGAATTAGCGGAAACAAGTGATGTCATCACTTTTGAGTTTGAAAATATAGATTATGAAGGACTAAAACGATTAACAGAGATTGCCTACGTTCCTCAAGGCGCGGAAATTATTCGCATTACTCAAAATCGAGTAACGGAAAAGGAAGCTATTGTAAATGCCGGTTGCCCTGTTGCACCGTATATTGTTTGCGAGAGCTATGAAGAACTTGTTGAAAAAATAGATCAAATTGGTTTTCCGAGCATTGTGAAAACTGCCCGTTTTGGTTATGACGGAAAAGGTCAACAAAAGCTTCTATCAAAAGAAGACTTGCCATTAGCTAAAAATTTATTTAATCACTCACAATGTATTGTGGAAGGATTTATCCCATTTGAGAAGGAAATTTCCGTCATTATCCAAAGGAATGGAAATGGAGAAACTTATTGTTTACCAGTTGGCGAAAATGTTCATATTAACCACATTTTACATGAAACAATTGTGCCTGCTCGAATTTCTACAGAAACAAAACAATTAGCGGAAGAAGCAGCACGAAAAATCGCTGAACATTTGCAATTAATTGGAACATTAGCAGTTGAAATGTTCGTATTAAACGATGGACAAATTATCATTAATGAACTAGCACCAAGACCGCATAATTCCGGTCATTATTCCATTGAAGCATGCAACATTTCTCAATTCGCGCAACATATCCGTGCTGTTGCAGGATGGCCATTGCGTGAACCAAAACTACATTCTCCAGTAGTGATGGTAAACGTATTAGGGCAACATGTAGCGCCGCTTTCCAATTCCATTACTAAATATCCACATTGGTCGATTCACCTCTATGGAAAGAAAGAGGCAAAAGTTAACCGAAAAATGGGACATGTAACAATACTAACTGATAACATCGAAGAAACACTAATAGAAATTGAAGCTTCTGGCATTTGGTCAGAATGAGGAAAAGGAGATTTGAAAATGATTGAACGTTATACTCGTCCAGAAATGGGAGCAATTTGGACTGAAGAAAATAAATTTAAAGCTTGGCTTGAAGTTGAGATTTTAGCGTGTGAAGCATGGGCTGAACTTGGAGTTATTCCAAAAGAGGACGTAGTGAAATTGCGTCAAAACGCTTCATTTGATATTAACCGTATTTACGAAATTGAACAAACAACGAAACATGATGTAGTAGCATTTACTCGCGCTGTTTCTGAGACGCTTGGGGAAGAAAGAAAATGGGTTCATTACGGACTGACTTCAACAGATGTTGTAGATACTGCCCTCTCTTATTTAATTAAACAAGCAAACAACATTCTACGAAAAGACATTCAAAACTTTATTGATGTATTAACAGCCAAGGCAAAAGAACATAAATATACGGTGATGATGGGGCGCACTCATGGAGTACACGCAGAACCGACAACATTTGGATTAAAACTTGCCTTATGGCGTGAAGAAATGTTACGCAATCTAGAACGATTTGAAAGAGCAGCAAAAACGATTGAGACAGGTAAAATTTCAGGAGCTGTTGGAACATACGCCAACATCGATCCATTTGTAGAGCAATACGTTTGTGAAAAATTAGGTCTAACGCCAGCACCAATTTCAACTCAAACATTGCAACGTGATCGCCATGCAGAATACATTGCAGCATTAGCTCTAATTGCAACTTCCATTGAGAAATTCGCAACGGAAATTCGAGGATTGCAAAAATCCGAAACTCGAGAAGTTGAAGAAGGATTTGCAAAAGGACAAAAAGGTTCATCAGCAATGCCGCATAAACGCAATCCAATCGGATCAGAAAACATGGCTGGAATTGCTCGTGTAGTACGTGGACATGTGATCACAGCTTACGAAAATGTTTCTTTATGGCATGAGCGTGATATTTCTCATTCATCAGCAGAACGTATCATTATTCCTGATACAACGATAGCACTTAACTATATGTTGAACCGTTTCAGCAATATCGTGAAAAACTTAACCGTTTTCCCAGAAAACATGAAACGCAATATGGACGCTACGTTCGGACTAATTTATTCACAGCGTATTCTTCTAGCATTAATCGATAAAGGATTATCTCGCGAAGAAGCTTATGATACTGTTCAACCATTAACGGCAAAAGCTTGGGATGAACAAAGACATTTCCGTCCGCTTGTTGAAGCAGATGAAAAAATCAGTTCACTTTTATCTAAAGAAGAAATTGATGATTGTTTCGATTACAACTGGCATTTGAAAAATGTTGATTTGATTTTTCAACGTTTAGGATTAAATGATTAATCGGTACAGTAAAAGGCGAAGCCATTGAAAAATTTAAATTATTGGGGGAACGGTTATGGAAAAAGGTGCGCTGTTATACGAAGGAAAAGCGAAACGCTTATATGCAACAGATGTGGAAGATGTTTTGTTTGTTGAGTATAAAAACAGTGCGACAGCCTTTAACGGGCTGAAGAAAGCAGAAATTGAGGGGAAAGGAATATTAAATAATAAAATTTCTACCCTGATTTTTGAAAAATTAAAACAGCATGGTATCGAATCTCACTTTATTAAGAGTGTATCTGAACACGAACAACTAGTAAAAAAAGTGGATATCATCCCCCTTGAAGTGGTTGTTCGCAATATATCAGCAGGTAGCTTCGCTGAAAGGCTTGGCATTGAAGAAGGAACAAAGTTAAAGCGTCCGATTGTTGAGTTTTACTATAAAAATGACGCATTAAAAGATCCTTTGATTAACAATGAACATATTGACATACTTGGGATTGCATCAAAAGAAGAAGTTGAAACGATTACTAACAATGCATTTAAAGTGAATGAAGCATTGAGGAAAATATTTGAAGAAATCGATGTCGTATTAGTTGATTTTAAATTGGAATTCGGTCGTGATAAAGAAGGCAACATCTTGCTTGCGGATGAAATCTCTCCAGATACTTGCCGACTCTGGGATGCGGAAACGAATGAAAAGCTGGATAAAGACGTATTTAGACGTGATCTTGGTAGTTTAACAGATGTTTATAACATTATTCTTTCTAGACTTGGAGGAAAGTGATATGAAAAAAGTTAAAATTTACGTTACGTTACGTGAAAGTGTATTAGACCCACAAGGCTCTGCGGTAAAAGGATCTTTAGTAAATATGGGATATAAAGAAGTTGAGGACGTACGTATCGGTAAATATTTAGAAGTATTAATTTCAGATACTGAACGTGATATTGACGCATTGGTAAAAGAAATGTGTGAGAAGCTGCTGGCAAACACTGTGATTGAGGATTATCGCTTTGAAGTCGAGGAGGCTAATTAATCATGAAATTTGCTGTACTCGTATTCCCAGGGTCGAACTGTGATATCGACATGTATCATGCAATAAAGGACGAACTAGGTGAAGAAGTAGAATATGTTTGGCACGATGCAACAGATTTAAGTAAATTTGATGCCATTTTAATTCCAGGAGGATTCTCATACGGGGATTATCTCCGTTGTGGAGCCATGGCAAGTCAATCAAATGTTATGAAAGCAGTGAAAAAGGCGGCAGAAGAAGGAAAACCAGTTTTAGGAGTTTGCAACGGATTCCAAATTTTAACGGAAGCGGGTTTGCTACCAGGGGTTTTACTTCGCAACCAAAACTTAAAATTCATTTGCCGAACAGTTCAATTAAAAGTTGAAAATAACAATACGCTATTTACAAATCAATATGAGCAAGGGCAAATCATTAATATTCCAATCGCTCATGGTGAAGGAAACTATTTCTGTGATGAGGAAACATTAAAAAAATTACAAGAAAAGAATCAAATCGTTTTCACTTATTCAGGTGAAAATCCAAATGGAAGTCTATCAGACATTGCAGGTATTGTGAATGAGCGTGGTAACGTTCTTGGTATGATGCCACACCCTGAACGTGCGGTGGATGCATTACTTGGCAGTGCAGACGGACTAGCATTATTCAAATCAATTGTGAAACAGTGGAGGGAATCACATGTCTAATTTAGAACCAACTGCAGAACAAATTAAGGAACAAAAGCTTTATCGTGACATGGGGTTAAGTGATGAAGAGTTTGCGATGGTTGAGAAAATTTTAGGCCGTCTTCCAAATTGGACAGAAACAGGTTTGTTCTCTGTTATGTGGTCTGAACACTGTTCTTATAAAAACTCAAAACCGGTATTGCGTAAATTCCCAACAAACGGACCTCGCGTATTACAAGGTCCTGGAGAGGGTGCGGGGATTGTTGACATAGGTGATGAGCAAGCAGTTGTATTCAAGATGGAATCTCATAACCACCCTTCAGCGATTGAACCTTACCAAGGTGCAGCAACAGGGGTTGGAGGGATTATTCGTGACGTGTTCTCCATGGGTGCTCGTCCAATTGCACTGTTAAACTCTTTACGTTTCGGTGAATTAAAGTCGCCTCGAGTGAAATACTTATTTGAAGAAGTAGTGGCAGGAATCGCTGGATACGGAAACTGCATCGGTATCCCAACTGTTGGTGGAGAAGTTCAATTTGACCCTTGCTATGAAGGAAATCCTTTAGTAAATGCTATGTGTGTTGGTTTAATTGACCATAAAGATATTCAAAAAGGTGTGGCTAAAGGTGTAGGCAATACTGTCATGTATGTGGGTGCTAAAACAGGGCGTGACGGTATCCACGGTGCGACGTTCGCTTCTGAAGAATTAAGTGAAGAATCAGAAGAAAATCGTCCAGCAGTTCAAGTTGGGGACCCATTCATGGAAAAACTTCTATTAGAAGCTTGTTTAGAAGTTGTAAAATCAGATGCTCTCGTTGGTATACAAGATATGGGAGCTGCAGGTTTAACTTCCTCTTCAGCAGAGATGGCTTCAAAAGCAGGTTCAGGTATCGAAATGAATTTAGATTTAGTGCCGCAACGTGAGACAGGCATGACTGCCTATGAAATGATGTTATCAGAATCACAAGAACGAATGCTTTTAGTCGTGAAAAAAGGTCGCGAAGAAGAAATCAAACAAATCTTCGAAAAATACGGATTAGATGCTGTTGCAATCGGCCGAGTGACAGACGACAAAATGTTGAGGCTGATTCATAAAGGTGAAGTTGTAGCTGAAGTTCCAGCTGATGCATTAGCAGAAGATGCACCAGTTTATCATAAACCTTCTAAAGAACCTGCTTATTTTAGCGAGTTCCAAGCAATGGAAAACGCGGAGCCTGAAGTAAGTGACTTGAAAGAAACGTTGAAACAATTACTTCAAGCACCGACTATTGCTTCAAAAGAATGGGTTTACAATCAATTTGACTATCAAGTTCGTACAAATACAGTAGTAACTCCTGGTTCAGATGCGGCAGTATTGCGCATTAGAGGTACAAATAAAGCACTTGCTATGACAGCTGACTGCAACTCTCGCTACATTTATTTAGATCCAGAAACAGGTGGCAAAATCGCGGTGGCAGAGGCTGCTCGCAACATTGTTGCATCAGGTGGCGAACCGCTAGCAATTACAGACTGCTTAAACTTTGGTAATCCAGAAAAGCCAGAAATCTTCTGGCAATTAGAAAAGAGTGCGGATGGTATTTCTGCGGCTTGTACAGCTTTAGAAACTCCAGTGATTAGCGGTAACGTATCCCTTTATAATGAACATTCAGGTCAAGCTGTATATCCTACTCCAACAATTGGTATGGTTGGTTTAATTCAAGATTTATCACATGTGACAACACAACAAGTTAAACAAGCTGGTGACGTTGTTTATATACTTGGTGAAACGAAAACAGAATTCGGTGGATCAGAACTACAAAAATTAGTTCATGGCAAAATCTTTGGTAAAGCGCCAAGCATCGATTTAGAGGTGGAGGCAGCGCGCCAAAAAGCATTACTTTCTGCAATTCGTGCTGGACTTGTTCAATCTGCTCATGACGTATCTGAAGGCGGCGTAGCAGTCGCGTTAGCTGAAAAGACTTTCGGAACTGAAGGGTTAGGACTTCATGTGAGATTAGAAGGATCACCTGTAACTGCTTTATTCAGTGAATCTCAATCTCGTTTTATCGTCACAGTAAAAGAAGAAAACGTGAAGCAATTTGAAGAATTGATTACTGATGCAAAGAAAATCGGACTTGTTACAAATGATGGGAAAATCACAATTGAAGGCGAATCAGGCTTGTTAATTGAGGGGTCTGTGGAAGAATTTTGTTCTGCTTGGAAAGGAGCTATCCCATGCTTGCTGAAATCAGAGGCTTAAACGAAGAATGTGGGGTTTTTGGGATATGGGGACATGAAGCTGCAGCTCATTTAAGCTATTACGGTTTACATGCTTTACAACATCGCGGTCAAGAAGGTGCTGGCATCGTCGCTACTGACGGCCAGTACTTCAAAGTGGTAAAAGGTGAAGGCTTAGTAAATGAAGTATTTAATGAAGAAAAATTAAAAAGTTTAAAAGGCACTTCTGCCATTGCTCATGTTCGCTATACAACTGCAGGCGGCGGAGGAATAGAGAACGTACAGCCGTTATTGGTTCGTTCCTCAACTGGCACGATTGCTTTGGCTCATAATGGTAATTTAGTCAATGCGAATCATTTGAAACAACACCTTGAACGATCAGGTAGTATTTTTCATTCTACTTCAGACACGGAAGTAATTGTGCATTTAATTAAAAAAAGCAAAAAGCCTCGCTTCCGTGAGCAAGTAAAAGAAGCTCTTTCTCTATTGAGAGGTGCATTCTCCGTCATTATTTTAACGAAAGATAAAATGATCCTAGCTCGAGATCGCAATGGTTTACGTCCACTGTCAATTGGTAAATTAGGGGGCGCTTGGGTGGCTTCGTCTGAAACTTGCGCCTTTGATTTGATTGGTGCAGAGTTTATACGGGAAGTGGAGCCGGGAGAATTAGTTGTTATTTCAGAAAAAGGTATCGAAGAAGATCGCTATGCTCAAATGGAACAAAGAGCAATGTGTGCAATGGAATATGTTTATTTTGCACGTCCTGACTCAAATATTGATTATGTCAACATTCACATGGCTCGTAAACGTTTGGGTAAACAATTAGCAAAAGAAATGGGTTCAATTGATGCGGATGTTGTAACAGGTGTTCCGGATTCCTCCATTTCAGCTGCAATTGGTTTTGCAGAAGAAATTGGCATTCCTTACGAAATGGGATTAATCAAAAATCGTTATGTGGGAAGAACATTTATTCAACCGACACAAGAATTGCGTGAACGCGGAGTAAAAATGAAATTATCTCCTGTCGTTCAAGTCGTTCGTGGAAAACGAGTCGTCATGGTGGATGATTCCATCGTTCGAGGAACAACTTCTCGTAGAATTGTCAAAATGTTAAAAGAAGCTGGAGCAAAGGAAGTGCATGTAGCAATCACTTCTCCTCCACTTTCGAATCCTTGCTTCTATGGAATAGACATTTCATCAGATGAAGAGCTAATCGCAACAGGAAAAACAATCGACGAAATCCGTAATGCAATTGGTGCAGATTCCTTAACATTTTTATCTCCAGACGGATTAGTAGAAGCAATCTCAAGACCTTTTGACGATGAGAATGGCGGTCTTTGCATGGCATGCTTTACTGGAAAATATCCAACTGAAATTTTTCCAGACACTGTCTTACCACATATTAAAGAACTTTCACATTAAGGAGGAAGAATCATGTCAAAGGCATATGAACAAGCGGGAGTCAATATTGAAGCTGGTTATGAAGCTGTTAAACGCATGAAATCCCATGTAGAAAGAACAAAACGAATTGGTGTCATGGGAACGTTTGGTGGCTTCGGTGGCATGTTCGATTTATCTTCATTAAATTTAAAAGAACCTGTTCTAATTTCTGGTACAGATGGTGTCGGGACTAAGCTCAAATTAGCATTTATGGCCGATAAACATGACACGATTGGCATTGACTGCGTGGCGATGTGTGTGAATGATATCGTTGCTCAAGGTGCAGAACCGTTATACTTTTTAGATTATATTGCAATTGGGAAAGCAGACCCTGAAAAGATCGAGCAAATTGTAAGTGGCGTTGCAGATGGTTGCGTTCAGGCAGGTGCTGCACTCATCGGCGGGGAAACTGCTGAAATGCCTGGTTTGTATGATGAAAATGAATATGATGTAGCTGGTTTTGCGGTTGGGGCTTGTGAAAAATCTCGTGTCGTTACTGGGGAAAAAATTGTTGAAGGGGATGTCCTTGTTGGACTTGCATCTAGCGGCGTGCATTCCAATGGTTATTCCTTAGTTCGCAAAATCGTATTTGGAAATTGCGGCTATAAATATGATGAATTGATTGAAGGTTATGAAGATTTGGGGCCAATTGGTGATGCTTTGCTTACACCAACAAAAATTTACGCCAAACCAGTTCTTGAGATGTTAAAGCAAGTGGACGTTCACGGCATGGCTCACATTACTGGTGGTGGATTTTATGAAAACTTGCCTCGAATGATGCCAGAAGGACTTGCAACAGAAATTGATTTAGGATCATGGGAAACTCTTCGAATTTTCGAATTTTTGAAGGATAAAGGTTCGCTATCAGACAGAGATTTATACAACGTATTTAATATGGGGATTGGATTTGTTCTTTCCGTTTCTCCTGAAGATGCGGATAAAATAATTCAAATTGCAGAAGCCCACGGGGAGAAAGCGTATCAAATTGGGCGTGTTGTAAAAGGCGAAGGGGTTTTATTTAATGGAAAACACGATGGGAGCTTGAGCCAATGACAACGAAAATAGCAGTGTTTGCATCAGGAAGTGGATCGAATTTTCAAGCGATTCAAGAATCCATCGAACGTGGAGAATTAAATGCAAACATAGAAGTTGTAGTAACAGATAAACCCAATGCATATGTGGTTAAAAGAGCGGAGAAATTCGGCATCCCAGTTTTCGCATTTTCACCAAAAGATTATGCTTCAAAAGCTACATATGAATCTGAAATTGTAAAAATATTGAAACAAAAAGCGGTGGAATGGATTGTATTAGCTGGGTATATGCGCTTAATTGGCGACACATTACTTACTGAATATCCTAATAAAATCGTTAATATTCATCCTTCTCTATTACCAGCTTTTCCTGGAAAAGATGCGATTGGACAAGCAATGGAACATGGCGTGAAAGTCACTGGGGTTACTGTTCATTATGTTGATGAAGGGATGGATACAGGTCCAATTATTGCACAAAGAGCGGTAGAAGTTGTGGATGGTAATCGAGAAGCAACGGAAGAACGTATTCACAAAGTAGAACATGAACTTTATCCAAAAACGTTAAAAAAATTATTTGAAAATAAATAATTGCAAAAATAGAGTATAAACTGGAGGCTTTAACTGTGGCAAAACGTGCACTTATTAGTGTTTCAAATAAAGATGGAATTTTAGAGTTTGCGAAAGAATTAGTTGCGCTTGGTTATGAAATATTATCTACTGGTGGTACGAAAAAGTTATTGCAAGAAAATAACGTACCGGTAACTGGTGTAGATGAAGTAACAAAATTTCCTGAAATTCTTGACGGACGTGTAAAAACATTAAATCCCATGATTCATGGTGGTCTATTAGGGAAATTTGATGATCCTTCCCACCAAGCACAAATGCAAGAACACGGAATTGAACCAATTGAAATCGTTTGTGTAAACTTATATCCATTTGTAGAAACAATTTCAAAACCAAATGTCACTTGGGAAGATGCAATTGAAAATATTGATATTGGTGGCCCTACAATGTTGCGTGCAGCTGCGAAAAATCATCAATATGTAACAGTAATCGTTGACAGCAATGACTATGCTACGGTTCTTGAAGAATTGAAAGCGAACGGTACAACTACTTTTGAAACGCGAAAAAAACTTGCAGCGAAAGTATTCCGCCATACAGCAAGCTATGATGCATATATTTCAAACTACTTAACAGAAGAATCATTCCCTGAAAGTTTAACACTTACTTACGAATTACAACAAACGTTGCGATACGGTGAAAATCCTCACCAAAAAGCTGCATTTTATAAAAAACGATTAGGCTCAGATTTTTCTCTTGCCTATGCTACTCAATTACATGGAAAAGAATTATCCTTTAATAATATTCAAGATGGGAATGCAGCTCTTCAAATTGTAAAAGAATTTAAAATACCAGCTGCCGTAGCGGTAAAACATATGAACCCATGTGGTGTTGGTACAGGTAGCACGATTGAAGAAGCCTTTGACAAAGCTTATGAAGCAGATCCAGTTTCAATTTTTGGTGGAATCATTGCGTTAAACCGTGAAGTAAATGCACCTACTGCAGAAAAATTAAGCAATATCTTCTTAGAAATTATCATTGCACCTTCATTTACAGAAGAAGCATTAGAAATTTTAACGAAAAAGAAAAACATTCGCTTGCTTACAATCAATTTCTCTCAAGAAAAACAAGATCCGTTCAAAGTTGTTTCCGTTGAAGGTGGTTTACTCGTCCAAGAAGACGATACATATGGCTTTGACGATGCCGATATAAAAGTTGTAACAGACCGTGAACCAACGGATGAAGAATGGGAAGCTTTAAAACTTGGTTGGGCCGTTGTGAAACACGTGAAGTCAAATGCTATTGTCGTAAACAATAAACAAATGACATTAGGAATCGGTGCAGGTCAGATGAATCGTGTTGGAGCAGCGAAAATCGCATTAGAGCAAGCTGGTGAAAAAGCGAAAGGAGCGGTAATGGCTTCGGATGCTTTCTTCCCAATGCCAGATACAGTAGAAGAAGCAATCAAAGCTGGAATTACAGCAATCATTCATCCAGGGGGATCTATTCGCGATCAAGACTCCATCGATGTGGCCAACAAGGCTGGTATTGCCATGGTTACAACAGGAGTAAGACATTTTAAACATTAATGAATATAGACGGCTCGTTTCGTAGCCGTCTTTTCTAAAGATGACATATTTTTTCAAGATTTGCAGTTATTTCTAACTTCATTTGAAATATATATGCCAATAATTTGTAGGAGGGCATCGATCGTATGAAAGTATTAGTAGTTGGTAGCGGTGGACGTGAGCATGCTATCGCAAAAAAATTTAGCATTTCTCCATCGGTAGAAAAAGTGTATGTAGCACCTGGAAATGATGGAATGCGTGATTGTGCAGAATTGGTTGCGATTGATTCAATGGATTTTGAAAGCTTGGCAAACTTCGCAAAAGAACAAGGTATTGATTTAACTTTTGTCGGTCCTGAACAACCTCTTGCTGAGGGAATTGTGGATTATTTCCAAGAACGAGGTCTTGTCATTTTTGGACCAACAAAACAAGCAGCTCAAATTGAAGGTAGTAAGTCATTTGCAAAACAATTAATGAAAAAATACAACATCCCAACAGCAACTTATGAAACGTTTACTGAGATGGATAAAGCGATTGAATATATTAAACAACAAGGGGCACCGATTGTTGTAAAAGCAGATGGTTTGGCAGCTGGTAAAGGTGTAGTTGTTGCAATGACAGAACAAGAAGCGATTGATGCTGTAACGGATATGATTGGGAATCAACGCTTTGGTGAATCTTCATCAAAAGTAGTGATTGAGGAATATTTAGAAGGAGAAGAATTTTCTTTCATGTCCTTTGTACATAAAGGGCAAATTTATCCAATGGTGATTGCTCAAGATCATAAACGAGCTTATGATGGCGATACAGGACCGAATACTGGTGGTATGGGTGCATATTCACCGGTTCCGCAAATTCCGCAAGAAATGGTATCTCGCGCATATACAGAAATTGTGGAACCAACTGTAAAAGCTATGGAAGAAGAAGGCGTATCCTTCACTGGAGTTTTATATGCAGGATTAATTCTTACGAAGGAAGGTCCAAAAGTTATTGAATTTAATGCACGTTTTGGCGATCCAGAAACACAAGTAGTGCTTCCCCGCATGACTTCTGATTTTGGATTATTCATGAAAGCATTAATGGAAGAAAAATTCTTTGATTTACAATGGTCTAATGAAGTAATGCTAGGAGTTGTCATTGCGGCAGAAGGCTATCCTGGAACAGTTGAAAAAGGACATCCACTTCCAAATTTAGATGAGCTTAGTAAAGAATATGAAGTATATCATGCAGGAACGAAACTTCAAGATGGACGATATGTAGGTAATGGTGGACGTGTGTTATTAGTGGCATCAAAAGCAGAGTCTTTAAAAGAAGCGAAAGAAAAAGTATATGCAGGAATAGATAAGTATTCTTGGGATCATTTCTTCTACCGCAAAGATATTGGATGGAGAACATTTAAATAATTTTTCCATGAGATAAAATGAAGTAAAAAGCACAAACCAAAAGTAATGGGGTTTGTGCTTTTTCTGAGTTAAACATTTTTATTTATTTGGATTTCTTCTGATTTGCATTATTTGTAACACCTTGAATGGCTTTGGCAGCTTCCTCCATCATTGTGCCCGATTGGGTTGTGTTAGCAACTGTCTCTGCAACTTTAGCTGCAGTTTGTGTCATTTGTTGCATAGTGGAGCCATTGCCGCCATTGGAATTTTGATTTCCGCTATTATATCTTGAATTAAAAGCAGTCATTAAGCTATCGCCATCCATAAATTCTTGCATGGATGTTGTAACGGCATTTTTCACATTATTGCTGAACATTGCTTTGGTAGGGCAGTATAAAAAGATACCTTCAGCAATTTTTAATGAACCTGCTGTAATTGATAGCATTCCTAAAGTTTTGTTTCCGTTCTCTTTCACTATATGACTAATGCCACAAGCTGTTAACCCAATGCCTAAAGCAAGTCGAACGAAGCCGCTTTTTTCAGAAATATTTTCTTCCAACATCAAAATCACTCCTTTTCAAATGTGCTGATCGAAAGAACTTTAATTTAGTAAAGTGCTGTGTTACGATAAAATCAGATATACTTGCTTTTCAGCATTGTTAGTATGTGCGAATAAAACTCGATTAAACGAAATAAATATTTTATATAATAGAAGGGAGTGTAACATATGCCAGAATCTATTTGGAAGATTCAAGAAATCCGAAATCAAATTGCTGTGATAGAAGGAAAGCTATCACCAACCATTGTTTTAAAAAATGCACGCTTTTTACATAGCATGTTAAAACAATGGGTTTTCGGTAATATTTGGGTTCATCATGATCGAATCGTATATGTTGGTAATGAAATGCCAGAAAATTTACTTGATACTGAAGTAATAGATTTAGGGGGAAAAACGGTTGTACCAGGTTATATTGAACCCCATGTCCATCCGTTTCAATTATATAATCCTGTAACATTTGCAGATTACGCAGCACAATTTGGAACAACAATGTTTATAAGCGATAATCTACATTTTGCGTTACAACTCCCTAATACGAAAGCGTTTTCACTTCTAGATGAATTGAAAAAGATGCCGTTTTCTTATTATTGGTGGACTCGTTATGATGCGCAAACCGAATTGGGTAATGAAGATCAAATATTTACGAATAAATCTATTTTTGAATGGATTGGAAGAGATGACGTTTTACTTGGAGGCGAGTTAACTGGTTGGCCACGTCTTTTACGTGGTGATGACCAAATGCTTTATTGGATTCAGTCATCAAAGAAGAATGGGAAGAAAATTGAAGGACATTTTCCAGGGGCATCTGATAAAACCCTTGTCAGAATGAAATTACTTGGAGCAGATGGCGATCATGAAGCAATGACGGTTGAGGAAGTTGAAAAACGGATTTTTCATGGTTATGGTGTAACGCTACGATATTCTTCCATCCGTCCTGATCTTCCAAATCTATTAAAAGGAATACTAAATAAAAAGTTAAATATATTTGACCATTTAATGATGACAACAGATGGTTCAACACCTTGTTTCCATCGTGAAGGTGTCATGAATTTATGCATCCAAATTGCACTTGAAGTAGGAGTCGACCCTATTGATGCATATAACATGGCTTCATATAATATCGCGAAGTATTATAATTTATCTCATTTACATGGTTTGATTGCAACAGGAAGATTTGCTACTTTAAATATTTTAAAAGATGAATTTACTCCAAATCCGGAATCGGTATTATCAAAAGGTGTTTGGTTGAAAAAAGATGGACAAAAAGTACAAACATTACCAGAAATCGATTGGAATAAGTATTATCCATCTCTTGAACTAGAATTTGAGTTAAACGAGGAAGATTTCCAAGTATCTACACCAATTGGAATTGAATTGGTTAACGATGTCATAACAAAACCATACTCTGTGAATTTCCAATTGCATAAAAATGAAATTCTTGTAAATTCCGATGAAAGTTTATTAATGCTTATAGATAAAAACGGAAAATGGCGAATTAATGCAATATTAAAAGGTTTTGCAACAAATGTAAAAGGATTTGCTTCCTCGTACTCTAATACAGGGGATATCATTTTAATAGGTAAAAATGAGCAAGATATGATGCTTGCTTTTAATGAAATGAAAAAAATGAAGGGCGGCATTGTCCTTACAGAAGACAATGAAGTTATTATGTCTCTACCATTGACTGGAGCAGGTAACTTTTTCACTGGAAAGATGGAAGACTTAATGGAAAATGAGGCGGCATTAATAGCGGCATTGCGAGAAAGAGGTTATAAGCATAGCGATGCGATTTATACATTGTTCTTCTTACAATCAACTCATTTACCTTATATCCGAATCACACAAAATGGAATTGTTGATGTCATGAAAAAAGAAGTAATGATTCCATCAGTGATGCGCTAGCTGAAAGGATGAAGATTATGTTTCGAAAAAAAACATTGCTTTGTGTCTTAGCAAGTATCTCACTTCTTGCAGCATGTGGAGATGGTAGTGAAAAAAGCATAAGTGATAAACCAATTGAACCAGTTCAAGAAGAACCGAAAGAAATATTATATCCGACACCATTTACTGGAGAACTGATTTCTAATGAGATTACAATGAGGCCTGTTATTGCTACGATTAACAATCACCCTGCTGCCCGTCCGCAATCTGGTATTGCAAGTGCTGATGTAGTTTATGAAATGCTTGCAGAAGGGGATGTTACAAGATTTTTGGCATTGTTCCAATCGGAAATTCCTGATAGCATCGGACCAATTCGTAGTGCAAGATCCTATTTTATTGAATTAGCGGATGGACTTGACGCCTTTTACATTGCACACGGTTTCAGTCCAGAAGCAAAACAGATGCTCGAAAATGGCATCGTTGATAACATGAACGGTATGTATTACGATGGTTCCTTCTTCAAACGTTCTAAAGATCGGGTTGCACCACATAACTCATATTTTATGAGCGATAACCTAGAAGCTGCTGCAGAAAAAGTGAATGCTTCACTTCTCTATCAGAAAAAAGTATCGTATACTTATTATGATGATGAGGAAAGTGTTAAAGTAGGTGCGCAAGCAGATCGTATACATGTCCGTTATAGTAATAATGAAAACTTTAACAGCACCTATTCATATGATCCAGTGAGCAACACTTATTCCCGCTCTTCTGGTGGAACGGTAACAACAGATTTATTGACGGGAGAACCGATAAAGTTATCCAATGTGTTAGTCTTGGAAATGGATCATCAGGTGATTGACAACAAAGGCCGTAGAGAGATTGATATTTATTCTGGTGGGAGAGCTTATATTTTCCAACAAGGGATGATGCGAGAACTGCGTTGGGAAAATATTGACGGCGTTTTAACAGCGGTAGAAATCGACGGCAGTGAAGCAAAACTTATGCCAGGTAAAACATGGATTCATTTTGTACCAACAAATCCGGGAATTGCTACTTCTGTAACTTATTCAAATTCTGAGCAGCAAAGTTGAAAGGATGAGGAAGAAAATGCAGGTAGATAAAATTCGTGGTCCTCAAACAGATCAGCTTTTTAGAGCGATATTAGAATTGAGAGACCTTGAAGAATGCTATAAATTTTTCGATGACTTATGTACGATTAGTGAAATTCAATCGATGGCTCAACGATTTGAAGTAGCTCATCTATTACGTTTGAAAAAAACTTATGAAACAATCAAAAAAGAAACCGGAGCTTCTACTGCAACCATTTCACGGGTGCGTCGTTGTTTCGATTATGGCAATGATGCTTATGAAGAAATGTTAAGTCGACTTTATCCAAATGAAAAACCATATGAACCAAAAAGATAAGTTTGTTAAAATTGGGATTGTTTAGAAGTAAAAATTATCACTCAGTTTAATTGGGTGATAATTTTTTGTTTGTCGATTTTCGATTTCGTGGATGCTTTCTTCATTCCTCATACTCTCTTTTTCGGTCAAGGACAACTGAACGAGGATTGAGAAACGTTTCTTATATATGCAGCGCTCTCACTTACAGGAAAGTAGGTAGGAGTTTTCGGTAAAAGCTACTTTGAGATATACTTATAAGCACAAAATAAATAGGAATAGGTGAGGCCTTTATGGACTATAAAAATTGGAGACATGTATTTAAAATTGACCCTTCAAAAGAACTTTCAGATGAAGCATTAGAAAAGGTGTGCGAATCTGGCACAGATGTCATTTTAGTAGGAGGGACAGATGGGATTACTTTAGATAACGTGCTCGAACAACTCGTTCGAATCAGAAGATATTCTGTTCCAATTGCCTTAGAAATATCAACAATTGAATCTATTACCCCTGGATTTGATTATTATTTGATACCTACTGTCTTAAATAGTACGAATACAAAATGGGTAAAAGACCTTCATCATGCGGCCATTAAAGAATTTGGTGATGTCATGGTATGGGATGAACTAGTTGCAGAAGGCTACTGTATATTAAATCCAGATTGCAAAGTAGCAAAAGCAACGGAGGCCGATACAAATTTAACAAAAGAAGACGTAATTGCATATGCCCGACTTGCTGAAAATTACTTTAAATTGCCTATTTTTTATGTAGAATACAGCGGTACATATGGTGACGTAGAAATTGTTGCTGGGGTAAAAGAAGTATTATCAGAAACTCGACTATTTTATGGTGGAGGTATCCGCAACGCTGAACAAGCAAAAGAGATGGCCAAATTTGCAGATACTGTTATCGTTGGAAACGTCATTTATGAAGATTTAAAAGAAGCGCTAAAAACCGTTGAGGCAGTAAAAAGTGTAACAAGATAAACGGTGCGAAAATGATCTCTTTGTAGTATAATTGAGAACAAATGTTTGGAATAGTGAGGTGCACCATGGAACACATAACAAAAAATTTATTGGATGGAATGAATCCACAACAAAAGGAAGCGGTCAAAACAACGGAAGGTCCCCTTCTCATTATGGCTGGTGCAGGTTCAGGAAAAACGAGAGTGCTGACTCACCGGATTGCATATTTAATTGTTGAAAAACAAGTATACCCTTCAAATATTTTAGCGATTACCTTTACGAATAAAGCTGCAAGGGAAATGCGTGATCGAATTGATGCTTTACTGGGAAGCGGTATATCCGAAAGCATGTGGGTTTCTACATTTCACTCCATGTGCGTTCGCATATTAAGAAGAAATATTGATCGCATCGGTATCTCAAAAAACTTTACGATTCTTGACTCATCCGACCAATTAACAGCAATAAAAAACGTTTTTAAACAACTCAATATTGATACGAAACGATATGATCCAAGAACGGTTTTAAGCACGATTAGTTCTGCTAAAAATGAATGCATCACTGCAGAAGAATATAAAAAAATAACCAATTCACATAATCCTTACGAAAAAATCGTAGGAGATGTGTATGAGGAATATGAAAAAACCCTTCGTAAAAATCAATCCCTTGACTTTGATGATTTAATTATGATGACGATTACTTTGTTTGAACGCGTACCGGACGTATTAGAATACTACCAAAATAAATTTCAATACATTCACGTCGATGAATATCAAGATACGAACCATTCTCAATATAAACTTGTCAAAATGCTCGCTTCAAAATTTAAAAATATTTGCGTTGTAGGGGATTCTGATCAATCCATTTATAAGTGGCGTGGTGCAGACATTCGAAACATCTTATCTTTTGAAAAAGATTATCCGAATGCAAACGTTATTTTGCTTGAACAAAACTACCGCTCCACAAAGAGAATTTTGCAAGCAGCAAACGATGTCATCTCAAACAATGAAAGCCGTTATCCAAAGAAGCTGCGCACAGATAATCCTGAAGGCGAAAAAATTGTATTCTATACCGCTCGTGATGAAAGAGATGAAGCGCAATTTGTAGTTAAAACAATTAAAGAATTAATGGAAAAAGAAGGGCGTAGTTTAAAAGATTTTGCTATACTTTACCGCACAAATGCCCAATCCCGTGCCATGGAAGAAGTTTTAGTGAAATCCAATTTGCAGTATACGATTGTTGGGGGTACGAAATTCTACGATCGTAAAGAAATTAAAGACTTACTTGCTTATTTGCGATTAATTGCCAACAATGATGATGATTTATCACTGGCCCGCATCATCAATGAACCGAAACGAAGCATCGGTCCATCAACTTTCGATAAAATTGCGACTTATGCAATTGAAAACGATATATCCATTTTTAAAGCATTCAATGACATTTCCTCCATCGGGTTAACACCTAGGGCAATGAACGCAATTGAAAAATTTCGTGAATTAATTGAAGGATTGACGAAAATGCAAGATTATTTATCTGTCACGGAATTGGTGGAAGAAGTCATTGAGAAATCGGGATATCGTGCAATGCTTGAGAAAGAAAATACGATTGAATCTCAAAGTCGATTAGAAAACATTGAAGAATTTTTATCTGTAACAAAAGCCTTTGAAGAAAGAAGCGACGATCAATCCCTCGTTGCATTTTTAACAGATCTCGCATTGATTGCAGATATTGATTCGCTTAATCAAGAAAGCGATTCAAAAGAGAGCATTGTATTAATGACGTTGCATTCCGCGAAGGGATTAGAGTTTCCGGTTGTATTCATTATCGGTATGGAGGAAAACATTTTCCCTCATTCCCGCTCAATTGGAGATAAAGCTGAAATGGAAGAAGAACGCCGCTTAGCTTATGTGGGAATCACACGGGCAGAAGAACGGCTATACTTAACTTGTGCCTCTTATCGCACGCTTTTTGGCCGCTCTAATTCAAACTTACCGTCCCGTTTCATCAAAGAAATTTCGGATGACATCATTTATCCAATTTCGAATTCATATAGCTTTGGTGATGTGGAAGAAAAATTGCCTTTCGCAGGTCAGCAGAGAGCTTCAAGTTACAAAAGAAAAATTGGTGTTGTTCAATCAAAATCGCAAATTGCTACTCTCCAATCGACTGGTGGAGAACAATTCCAATGGAAAGTTGGAGATAAGGCGATTCATGGTAAATGGGGTACAGGTGTTGTTGTTAGTGTAAAAGGTGAAGGTGACGATATGGAGCTGGATATTGCCTTTCCAGACAAAGGCATCAAAAGGCTACTTGCCAAGTTTGCCCCAATTACAAAAGGTTAAATAACATTTCACTTAACAATTAGTGGAGGATTACGATGAAAGACCTTGAAAAACGTGTTGCTGAACTAAATAAGCTTTTACATGAATATGCTCATGCCTACTATGTACTAGACAAGCCTTTAGTTCCTGATGCGGTGTATGATCAGCTAATGCAAGAATTAATGGCAATCGAAAAGGAACATCCGGAATTCATCTATCCGGATTCACCTACTCAACGGGTTGGTGGAAAGCCGCTTGAAGGGTTTAACAAAGTAACTCACAGATACCCGATGTTAAGCCTTTCGAATGCATTTTCCGAAGATGATTTGCGGGATTTTGATCGAAAAATTCGTCAAGCGATTGGCGATCGATACAACTATGTTTGTGAACTGAAAATAGATGGGCTTGCCATCGCATTAAGATATGAGAATGGAATATTTGTACAAGGCGCTACCCGCGGTGATGGTACAGTCGGCGAAGATATTACAGTAAATTTAAAAACTATTAAAGACATTCCATTGCGATTAAAAGAGCCGGTAACAATTGAAGTGCGCGGAGAGGCTTATATGCCTAAAAAATCCTTTGAAGAATTAAATAAACAGCGAGCGGAAAATGGAGAAGATCTTTTTGCTAATCCTCGGAATGCAGCTGCTGGATCACTGCGCCAACTCGATTCAAAAATCACCGCTTCTCGAAACTTAGCAACATTTATCTACTCAATTGGTGGAGATGGAGAAGCATACGGTATTGATAGCCATGCAGAAATGCTTGAATACTTAGATTCGATTGGTTTCCGTGTCAACAAAGAAAGAGCAGTTTGTGAAACAATTGATGATGTATTAGCGTTTATAAATAAATGGACAGCGGAACGCCCAAACTTGCCCTATGAAATCGATGGTATTGTAATCAAGGTGAATCGATTTGCTCACCAACAAGAACTCGGATTTACAGCAAAAAGTCCTCGCTGGGCCATCGCTTATAAGTTCCCGGCGGAAGAAGCCATTACGAAAATCATCGATATTGAATTAACAGTAGGACGCACAGGTGTTGTAACTCCTACAGCAATTCTAGAACCTGTCAGAATTGCAGGTTCTACAGTGGGACGAGCTTCCCTTCATAACGAAGATTTAATACGTGAAAAAGATATCCGAATTGGTGATACGGTCATCGTTCATAAAGCAGGAGACATTATTCCGGAAGTCGTTAGCGTCATTTTAGAACAGCGGCCAGAAGGTACTGTACCATATAAAATGCCTGATCATTGCCCTGTTTGTGGCAGCGAACTCATTCGTATTGACGAAGAAGTAGCAATTCGCTGTGTAAATCCTGCCTGTCCAGCTCAAATTGCTGAAGGAATTAAGCACTTTGTTTCTAGAAATGCAATGAATATCGATGGTTTGGGAGAGAAAATAACGGAACAGCTTTTAAAAGAAAACTATATTCGTGATGTAGCGGATTTATATCATTTACAAGTGGAAGAGCTGGCGAAATTGGAACGTATGGGGCAACTTTCTGCAACAAATTTAGTCAATGCTATCGAACGTTCAAAAGAAAATTCATTAGAACGGTTATTATTTGGCCTTGGAATTCGCCATGTTGGTGAAAAAGCAGCAAAGCTCATTGCGGAAGAATTTGAAACAATGGATCGCATCATGGAGGCAACAGTAGAAGAGCTGACGAATATTCATGAAATCGGTGAAAAAATCGCTCAATCAGTTGTTTCTTATTTCCAAAAAGATGAAGCGAAACAATTAATCGCCCGACTCAAAGAAGCCGGTGTCAACATGATGTATAAAGGGAAGAAGAAGTCTCAAGCAGCAATTTCAGATAGCCCATTTGCAGGGAAAACGATTGTTTTAACTGGAAAATTGGAAAGATTGACACGCAATGAAGCTAAAGCGAAAATAGAAGAGTTGGGTGGTAAAGTGACAGGAAGCGTCAGTAAAAAGACAGATCTTGTTATTGCAGGAACAGATGCAGGCTCTAAACTTACGAAAGCACAAGAATTGGGTATAGAAGTTTGGGACGAAAACCGCCTTATTGAACAATTAGAAAAGTAAAGGGGATTCATACAATGAACCGATTTCGCTGGATAACGGCGATGGTCGTTGTCGCTGTGCTTAGCGGTTGTACGCCTTCTTTTCGAGAAGATACGGAAGTAGTAGGACCAAATAAAAAATCTGAAGCAGAAGTTGAAACGACTATCATCCCAAATATGCAACTGGATGAAAGATATTATAAAACATTGATTCCATATAAAGAGAGTGCAAGCAGAGGTCTCGTCGTATCAAATATTTATACGAAATACGACATTAAAGAAGCAGAAGAAGGGTTAATGCGTATTTCGCAAAACGAATTCAGCACAGATAAGTATTATTTCCAAGAAGGACAATATTTAGATAGTGATACGGTCACCAGTTGGCTTGCACGAAGCAACCAAACGGAAGATGGGTTAAATCCCCCTGCTGAAAAAGACATGGATCCTGTAAAACGGGCAAAAGAAGCGCCTGTATACTTAGCGCATATTATCGAGCAAAACTACTTAACAAAGACGAATGACAATAAAGTGACGCTTGGCGGAATCTCCATTGGACTAGCATTAAATTCCATTTATTACTATCAGAAAGAACAATATGGCGAATGGTATGATGAACCAATACCTCCTGCACAACTAGAGAAAAAAGGAAAAGAAATAGCGGAAGAGGTAATTCGTCGTTTACGTGCCCGTCCGGAGTTACAAGATATTCCTATTCTGATTGCATTATTTAAACAGGAAGCACGTAACTCCATCGTTCCGGGAACTTATTTTGCATATAGTCTATCCAAGCCAGGACAAAATAGTTTAGAAGAATGGACGTCTATCAATGAAAAATATGTAACGTTCCCTATGACAAATCCAGAGGATATTTATCGAGAAATCAATACAAACTTCCTAAACTTCAAACAAGATATTCAAGATTATTTTTCAAATTATACAAGCGTCATCGGTCGAGGATTTTACCAGAACGACCAATTAGTCAGATTAAATGTGGAAGTGCCGATTCAATTTTATGGAACGACGGAAATAATCGGTTTTACTCAATATTTAACAGGCGTATTAATGAAAAGATTCCCTAATAGCTTTGATATTGAAGTGAGCATTACTTCCATTAATGGACCGGAAGCACTTATTCTAAAAGATCGCAATGATCAGGAGCCATTTGTTCATATCTATGATTATTAATGAAAAAGGGGGCGTCTGAAAAGTCATTTTGAGACGCCCCCTTTACGGCTGTCGCTAGAGCTTTCGCCGCAGATAAATTGCGGCTGTCGCTAGAGCTTTCGCCGCAGATAAATTGCGGCGAGGGGGCGCGTTTAATGTGACCACCGCAGGAGAGCAAAGTTTTTAAGAGAATATTACTATAAGAAGTAAGGCTGTTCAGAAAGTGTTCGACTTTCTGGACAGCCCCTTTCAAATTGTTTATTTTCTCTTTGATAGTGATGTTTGAAAATATGTAGTTTTTGGAGATAATTGAAAAGTAATATTTAACTGAAGGGAATTTCCTATAAAAGTGTGATTTTTCAATAAAAAAATGGTATTATTATTGCCAGGTTTACGAAATGTGGAGGTGTAATCATCAATGTCAAAATTGACGAAGGAAGAAGTAAAGCACGTAGCTCACCTTGCTCGTTTAGCAATTACAGAAGAAGAAGCTGAAAAATTTGCTGAACAGCTTGGAAAAATTACGGAATATGTACAAACATTAAATGAATTAGACACAACAAATGTAGAGCCAACGTCACACGTTTTACCGATCGTTAATGTAATGAGAGAAGACGTAGCTGAAAAAGGATTGGATCGGGAAAAAGTGTTATTGAATGTAAAAGAACATGAAGATGGTCTTGTTAAAGTTCCACCAATTTTAGAAGAATAAAAGTTAATGGATGGATTTGTTAATGGCAAAAGCCATTATTTTTTGTGTAAGTCACTAGCGAGGCTTGCATTGTTCAATATACCCATATTAAAGGAGGGAACTTCATGACGTTATTAGAACGTTCATCTAAAGAATTACAAGAAGGTTTACATAATGGCGATTTTACAATTGTTGATTTGGTGAATGAATCTTATAAAAGAATCGAAGAAGTTGATGGAGATGTGCAAGCGTTTCTTGCTTTAAATAAAGAAAAAGCGCTTGAGGAAGCAAAAGAAAAGGATCAAGTACCAAAGAACGAACGCGGCCCATTGTTCGGTCTACCAATTGGAATTAAAGACAATATCGTGACTGAAGGACTTGAAACGACTTGTGCTTCTAAAATCTTAGAAGGTTTCATTCCAATCTATGACGCGACAGTTGTGAAGAAGCTTCGAGAAGCTGGCATGATTACAATTGGCAAGCTCAACATGGATGAATTTGCGATGGGTTCATCAACGGAAACTTCATATTACAAAAAGACGAAAAACCCTTGGGATCTTGAACGTGTACCAGGCGGTTCTTCAGGTGGATCAGCAGCAAGTGTTGCAGCAGGAGAAGTTCCATTCGCATTAGGTACAGATACAGGTGGTTCAATTCGTCAACCTGCCGCATTCTGTGGTGTAGTCGGAATGAAGCCAACTTATGGCCGTGTTTCCCGTTTTGGTGCAGTTGCCTTTGCATCATCTCTTGACCAAATCGGACCAATTACACGCAATGTGTATGATAATGCGTTATTACTAGAAGTGATTGCTGGCGTGGACCCTAATGACTCTACAAGTGCCGATGTGCCAGTGCCAAACTATGTATCTAAATTAGACGGAGATATTAAAGGACTTCGCATCGCAGTACCGAAAGAATTTTTAGGTGAGGGTGTAAGTGAATCTGTACGCAAATCAGTTTTAGATGCTCTTGAAGTGTTCAAAGGACTTGGTGCAACAGTTGAAGAGGTTTCACTTCCTCACTCTAAATACGCTTTAGCAACTTACTACATCCTTTCATCTTCTGAAGCTTCATCTAACCTTGCTCGCTTCGACGGAATTCGTTACGGCTTCCGTGCAGAAGGCGTGAAAAACTTAATGGAATTATATAAAGAAACACGTGCACAAGGCTTTGGAGATGAAGTAAAACGTCGTATCATGCTTGGTACGTATTCACTTTCTGCAGGAACATATGATGCTTACTATAAAAAAGCACAACAAGTTCGTACATTAATTAAGCAAGATTACGATAAAGTATTTGAAGATTATGATGTAATCGTTGGTCCAACAACACCATCACCAGCATTCAAAATTGGTGAAAACTTCGATGATCCATTGACAATGTATGCGAATGATATTTTAACAATTCCAATTAACTTAGCGGGTGTACCTGCAATTTCAATCCCTTGTGGATTTGACAACGGCTTGCCACTAGGTTTACAAATCATTGGTAAGCACTTTGATGAAGAAACAGTTTATCGCGCTGCTTATGCATTTGAAAAAGCAACAGATTTCCATAAACAATCTCCTAGATTGGGGGGTAAATAATCATGAATTTTGAAACAGTTATTGGTTTAGAAGTACACGTTGAATTAAAAACAAATTCTAAAATTTTCTCTGCAGCACCTAACCAATTCGGTGCAGAGCCAAACGCAAATACAACAGTTTACGACCTTGCTTATCCAGGAGTACTTCCGGTTTTAAATAAAACTGTTGTTGAATATGCAATGAAAGCTGCTCTTGCATTAAACATGAAGATTAATCAGCATACAAAATTTGACCGTAAAAACTATTTCTATCCAGACAATCCGAGCGGCTATCAAATCTCTCAATATGATAAACCTATCGGCTATGATGGATGGATTGAAATCGAAGTACCTGCAAAAGATGGACAACCTGGATATACGAAGCGAATCGGTATTACACGACTTCATATGGAAGAAGATGCTGGTAAATTATTACACGGAGATGGCTACTCACTTGTTGACTTTAACCGTAAAGGAACGCCACTCTTAGAAATCGTTTCTGAACCAGATATACGTACTCCAGAAGAAGCGTATTTATACCTTGAAAAATTAAAGTCCATTATCCAATATACAGGCGTTTCTGATGTGAAAATGGAAGAAGGTTCATTGCGTTGTGACGCAAATATTTCCATTCGACCATACGGACAAAAAGAATTCGGTACAAAAACAGAATTGAAAAACTTAAACTCTTTCAACTTTGTTCGTAAAGGGCTTGAATACGAAGAAAAACGCCAAGCAGAAGTTTTAATGAGCGGTGGGGTAATCAAGCAAGAAACACGCCGTTTCGATGAAAAAACAGGAAAAACTATCTTAATGCGTGTAAAAGAAGCTGCTGAGGATTATCGTTACTTCCCAGAGCCAGACTTAGTTCATCTTGAAATTGATGATGAATGGTTAGAGCGCGTGAAAGCTTCCATCCCTGAGCTTCCAGATGCTCGTAAAAAACGTTACATTGAACAGCTTGGTTTAACAGAGTACGATGCAAATGTACTAGTAGTAAATAAAACGATTTCAGACTTCTTCGATGAAATGGTTAAACTCGGTGCAGATGCAAAACTTTCTGCTAACTGGCTAATGGGTGACGTTTCCGCTTACTTAAACGCAGAACAAATTGAAATTACAGAAACAAAATTAACGCCTGAAAACTTGGCTGGATTAGTAAAACTTATTTCTGATGGTACAATTTCTTCCAAAATTGCGAAGAAAGTATTTAATGAGTTAGTGAAAAACGGTGGAGATGCTGAAAAAATCGTGAAGGAAAAAGGTATGGTTCAAATTTCTGATCCAAACGTACTTCTTCCGATTATTATTGAAGTGCTTGACAATAACCCACAATCTATCGAAGACTTTAAAAATGGTAAAGATCGTGCTATTGGCTTCTTAGTAGGTCAAATTATGAAAGCAACAAAAGGACAAGCAAACCCACCAATGGTTAATAAAATATTACTTGAAGAAATTAATAAACGATAAATAATATGTGCCGCATAAGCTTCTTTGGCTTATGCGGATTTTTATATTAGTGGTTACAGCATGAATGAGGTGCTTGTGCAAAAGGGTGTCTAGTTGTGAAAATAGGGTTTCCATTTGTGTGGATGGGATGTAAACTTGTGCAGATATGATTTCTACATGTACATAGGAGTGCTGCTTGTGTGTATAGAGAATGAACATGTGCGGATAGGAGCATCACTTGTGCGGATAAAGTGTCATTCGTGCGGATAGAAGTGCTGCTTGTGTGTATAGAGAATTTAACATGTGCTGATAAGGTGTTCATTTGTGAGATAGATTTCAACATGAGCTGATAGGGTGTCCACTTGTGCATATGGAGAATCAACATGTGTAGATAAAGTGTCATTTGTGCGGATAGGAGCGTCTCTTGTGTGTATAGAGAATCAACATGTGCGGATAGAAGTGCTGCTTGTGTGTATAGAGAATGAACATGTGCGGATAGGAGTATGAGCAGTATCACTTGTGCGGATAAAGTGTCATTCGTGCGGATAGGAGTGCTGCTTGTGTGTATAGAGAATCAACATGTGCGGATAGGAGCATCACTTGTGTGGATAAAGTTTCATTCGTGCGGATAGGAGTACTGCTTGTGTGTATAGAGAATGACCATGTGCGGATAGGAGCATCACTTGTGCGGATAAAGTGTCATTCGTGCGGATAGGAGTGCTGCTTGTGTGTATAGAGAATGACCATGTGCGGATAGGAGTATCACTTGTGCGGATAAAGTGTCATTCGTGCGGATAGGAGTACTGCTTGTGTGTATAGAGAATGACCATGTGCGGATAGGAGCATGAGCAAATCAACATGTGCGGAAGGGGTGTGCAAAAGTCATAGCACTTCATTTTTTGCAGATGCAACATCCCTTTATATAATCAAAAACATTGTAATTCTAAACTTTTCCATGCAATATAGTAACAAAAGGGAGGTTGATGACATGAAAACAGAACAACAATATTTCGAACAGGGGATTTCCATGGCAGAATACATGGAGCAAATGAAAACGAATTTAAAAGAGGGAAGTTTTGAAATATATCACAACTTCAACATTGATGAAAATGACGAACTGATCCCGCTGCTTAAAGAAAAAAAGCCACATATTTTAACTATTACGGAAGATTGGTGTGGAGATGCCATGCTCAATAATCCCATCATGCGTAAAATTGCTGAAGCAGCCGGGTTGGACATTCGATGTGTATTCCGAGACGAAGATACAGACTTAATTGACCGCTATTTAACAAACGGAGGAAGAGCGATTCCCATTTATTTATTCCTAAATGAAGAAGGACAAGTCATAGGAAAATGGGGACCTAGAGCTCCAGAGCTGCAACAATTAGTAGTGGAAGAAAGAGCAAAATTGCCGACTAAAGATGACCCAACATTTGAAGAAAAACAAAAAGAGTTGTATACTACTTTGAAGGAGAAATTTGTAAAAGATCCACAATGTGCAAAGTGGGTATATGAAGATATGAAAAAATTTATAATGGAAATGTTATCTTGATTTCAAACCAAAGTTTGTTAAACTTAAAAAATTCCCTTTCGTTGGATTGGAAATTTTCTCTTGTTAGTTTCATTCATCATAAGGAACATTCAAAGATACATAAACGTTTTTAATTTAAAAAAATAAATAGGATGGCGAAAACATGAAAAGAGCGAGAATTATTTATAATCCAACATCAGGTAGAGAAACTTTTAAAAAGCACTTGCCTGAAGTGCTAGAAAAGCTGGAGATTGCTGGGTATGAAACATCTTGCCATGCAACAACTGGCGCAGGTGATGCAAAAGCTGCTGCAGAAAAAGCCGTTGAACGTGGATTTGATATAGTTGTTGCTGCTGGTGGAGATGGGACATTAAACGAAGTCGTTTCGGGAATCAGCTCTTTTGAAAAACGTCCAAAGCTCGGTGTCATTCCAATGGGAACAACAAATGATTTTGCTCGTGCTCTACATATTCCTAGGAAAATTGAAGATGCTCTTGATGTGATTGTAAAAGGCGATACAATCCCAGTCGACGTTGGATTATTAAATGAGGAGCGCTATTTTATCAATATAGCAGCTGGTGGACGCATCACAGAGTTAACCTATGATGTACCAATAAAAATGAAAACGGTTTTAGGGCAATTAGCATATTACATTAAAGGAATTGAAATGCTTCCTTCCATCAAAGCAACCAATATGCGATTTGAAATGGACGGAGAAGTGTATGAAGGCGAAGTGATGGCCTTTTTATGTGCACTCACGAACTCAGTCGGTGGGTTTGAAAAAATTGCTCCAGATTCAAGTATTAACGATGGCAAATTTACGATGATGATTTTAAAAAAATGTAGTTTAGCTGATTTCATTAAAGTCCTTACGCTAGCACTTCGAGGAGAACATTTAAGTGATCCACATGTAATTTATCGTAAGGCAAATGTCGTGAAAGTATCATCGGATGAGGACGTGTTGATTAATTTAGATGGGGAATTAGGTGGAAAAGCGCCAGTAACATTTAAAAATCTAAAAAGACATATTGAAGTTTTTGTACCAATTGATGATATTCGCGAACAAGATCGCGTTTAGTTTGACTCGAAAAAATGTGCTAAGAGTCCTTACACCTATGCAAATGTTGTTATACAAGCATTTGCATAGGTTTTTTTTATTTACACAAAATAACTGGAGATGAAAGGAGTTTATATGAAATGTATAAAAAGCAAGAAAAATGGTTGGTGTATTTAACCTTTGGAGTGGCTATCATTATGTTTCTTTCGATGATCGGAAGGATTTTCGGTAGTTAGGAGGATAACTTTTGATGAACGAGTCCGCTGTATTTTGGAGTCGAATGTTAACGGAATTAACATTATCCTTTCACATTATTTATGCAACCATTGGAGTCGGCGTTCCGCTTATGATTATGATTGCTCAATGGGTAGGGATGAAAAATAATGATGAGCATTATATTTTGCTTGCAAGGCGTATTACACGAGGGTTTGTCATTACGGTTGCAGTTGGCGTCGTGACAGGGACGGCAATTGGGTTGCAACTATCACTGTTATGGCCGAACTTTATGCGATTGGCTGGACAAGTGATTGCATTACCGTTGTTTATGGAGACTTTCGCCTTTTTCTTTGAAGCTATTTTTTTAGGAATTTATCTATATACGTGGGATCGATTTGATAATCAAACAAAACATATGCTTCTCCTTATCCCTGTGGCGATTGGTGCATCGATGTCTGCCGTATTTATCACCGTTGTGAATTCTTTTATGAATACGCCACAAGGATTTGAATTGGTAAATGGGGAGCTAGTGAATATTCAACCGCTTATTGCGATGTTTAACCCATCAATGCCAACAAAAGTAGCTCATGTATTAGCTTCTGCCTATATGACATCTGCTTTCTTACTAGCATCCATTGCCGCTTTTCGTCTACTTAAAGGTTCAAACCACATCTATTATAAAAAATCGTTGTTTTTGATGATGAAGTTGGGACTAATCTTTTCGATTGCTACGGCGGTGATTGGGGACTTTTCAGGAAAGTTTTTAGCAGAATATCAACCTGAAAAATTGGCTGCTGCAGAGTGGCATTTTGAAACAGAAGAAGCAGCATCACTTATATTGTTAGGATTTATGGATCAAGAGGAAAATATAAAGCTTGCCATTCGAATTCCTTACGCTTTAAGCATATTAGCTCATGGAAATCCAATGGCAGAAGTGATTGGTCTAAATGAATTTCCTGAAGATGAAATTCCTCCGCTTTATATCCACTATTTGTTTAATATTATGGTATTTATTGGAATGTTTATGACGTTAGTTTCAATACTTTATGTTGCTGGTGTATGGAGAGGATGGCAATTCATTAAAAAGGTATGGTTCAGATGGTTGACCGTTTTAGGAGGGCCATTATCCATTATTGCGATAGAAACTGGTTGGTGGCTTGCAGAAGTAGGAAGACAGCCATGGATTTTGCGAGGATATATGCGAACTGCACAAGGAGCTACAACGAGTGAACATGTGGATATGATGTTTATTTTATTCTGTATTTTGTACATCGTTTTAGGAATTGGGAGCATTGTCGTATTAAGTAGAATGTACCGTGCTAATCCAATTGAACAGGAGATCCAAGACCGAATGGCAGAAGTGGAAGGGGGCGTACGATGAATCTAGAAGTGTTAGGAATTATTGTGTTATGGATTTTCCTTTTCGGGTACGTCATTGTCGCTTCAATCGATTTTGGAGCAGGATTTTTTAACGCTTATAGTTTATTAACGAACAAATCACATATTTTATCGAATATTATTCAACGATATTTATCCCCTGTATGGGAAGTGACGAATGTTTTTTTAGTATTTTTCTTTGTCGGCATAGTTGGTTTTTTTCCGCAAACTGCCTTCTATTACGGAACGGTATTGCTCGTACCTGTAAGCATTGCAATCATTTTATTAGCGGTACGAGGTTCATATTATGCCTTTGAATCGTACGGATCAAGAGGCCATAAAGGATATGCAGTTGCTTATGGGGTATCAGGCTTACTCATTCCTTCATCCCTTTCTGTTGTGTTGACGATTTCAGAAGGTGGATTTGTTGATATAATTGATGACCGCCCTCAGTTGGATTTTTGGGCTCTGTTTACAAGCCCCTTAACTTGGAGCATCGTTCTTTTAAGTATTGCCAGTGTGTTATATATATCTGCCGTGTTTTTAACATGGTATGCATGGAAAGCGCAAGATTGGGAAGCTCATGAATTAATGAGAAAGTATGCGCTCATTTGGGCAGGACCGTTAATTTTTATGGCCGTTGCAATCATCATACAAATGCAACAGCATAACCCGGACCGATTTCGAAATATGATTTCCATTTGGCCGATGTTTGGCATCTCTGGGATGTTATTTTTGATGACGGTTTGGCTGATTTGGAAGAAACGGGGGCTAGGGCTTTCAGTTGGGTTGTTGATTCTTCAATTCTTATTTGCTTTTTTTGCATACGGTATTTCCCATTATCCATATTTACTCTATCCGTATTTAACAATCTATGAAGGGTTTACGAATCAAGAAATGGCCATTTCTCTTGTGATTGCCTTTATTGCGGGACTATGTTTGCTTATTCCGTCACTCTATTTACTGTTTCGATTGTTTTTATTTAATAAAGAATACCTTACTGGGAATCAAAAGGATTTTCATGCCTAATAGGAGGGGTTGCCATGAATGAATTCATGATATTTGTAGCGCCGTTTTTGACGGTTCTACTTTCTCTTGTGATTGCCTTTTTCACAGCGCCACTAGATAAAGGGGTTAGGGAAGAAGAAAAATAAACTCTCGCGCAGCTGCGAGAGTATTTTATTTTTGTTCACGGGAAGAAGCGATTCTTCCTCCCACTTTAAATAATAACGGAATCAGGGCGAGTAGAAGGCTTCCAACCGCAATAGTTGATATGATTAGCTCTTTCCAGGTAATATAATGGTTTTGGAACATTTGATCGATGATGAATAAATTGAATGGAATGTTTAGGAATAAACCAGTGATAAGCCTGGGTGCATACTGTTTCATCAAAATCGTTGCAATCAGGTGCGGAAAAATCGCATTCACGATTATGGAACCTAAAAATCCGATGAAAAACCATTTTGCCAATTCTGATGCCTGATTATAGAAAAATAAAGTGCGGATAAATAAGCCAGCATAGTAATGACAGTCACGGCAAAACGAAATTCACCCGGGGTAACGGGTTTATGAAACATCGAAGCTTGTTGTGACCATTCCGGCAACCAAATGGCTTCCTCGATATTATGAAGGGTAATGGCAATGCAAAACAATGCGACAAGATAAAAGTCCATCTTCATCCACCCAATACATAGTGATACTTCAATTTTACAAGCGGTTCGGAAAAAATGAAATTTCAATATATCCTTATTCTATTTTGAGGTAGAATAATATTTGTTTGATTTTAATAAAAACTCCGTGCGACAAAGAAAAACGAAATGGAGGACGGAATGTATGACAGCACCCGTAAAGAAAAATGATCGAGTAACGGTTTACATAGAAGATTTGACCCATGATGGCCTGGGCGTGGGGAAGGTGGATGGGTATCCGTTATTTATCCATGGAGCGTTGCCTCAAGAAACGGCGGAAGTGCATGTATTGAAAACACTAAAAAGCTATGGCTTTGCGAAAATTGTAGAATTGAAAGAACCTTCACCTGACAGGGTAGACGCGTCTTGCATTTACTTTGAAAAGTGCGGTGGATGCCAATTGCAACATTTATCTTATGAAGCCCAGTTGCAATGGAAAGAAAACATGGTTCGCAATGTCATGAAACGCATTGGAAAAATTGATGCACCAGTACGACCAATCAAAGGAATGGAACATCCATGGAATTACCGCAACAAATCGCAAATTCCTTTTGCTATGAGTGAAACAGGTCCAATTGCAGGTTTCTATAAAGCGAGAACCCATCAAATCGTTGATATGGAGCGCTGCCTCATTCAAATGAGTGAAGCGGATATCATCATGGCCAATTTGAAAAAAGAGTTGGAAAAGATCGGGATAGAGCCTTACAACGAAACGTCTCATCAAGGAATGCTCCGCCATGTGATTGTGCGGACAGGAAGAGCCACTGGCGAAGTGATGGTGGTGCTCGTTACAAAAAAACGCAAATTTCCTCAGAAGGATGCGGCGGTAGAAGTGATTCGAAAACTCATTCCGCATGTTACATCCATTGTACAAAACGTGAACAGTGAAAAAACGAATGTCATTTTAGGAAAAGAAACGATTGTGCTGTGGGGTCAGGAAACGATTGAAGATACCATCGACGACATCCGGTTTGAAATCTCTGCCCGCTCCTTTTACCAAGTAAACCCGGTGCAAACGGAAGTATTATACAACCAAGCCTTGCAATATGCGGCGCTAACGGGGGAAGAAACGGTCATCGACGCCTATTGCGGCATTGGAACGATTTCCTTATTTCTAGCGAAAAAAGCGAAACAAGTGATGGGAGTTGAAATCGTCGAGGAAGCCATTGAGGACGCAAAACGCAATGCAGAGCTGAACGGTTTTACAAACACTTACTTTGAATCTGGACCTGCGGAAGAAGTAATTCCTCGTTGGTATCAGGAAGGAAAACGCGCGGATGTGCTCGTTGTCGACCCGCCGCGCAAAGGCTGCGACCAGGCATTGCTCAACACGATTATCGAATACAAACCAAAACGGGTAGTCTATGTATCCTGCAACCCTTCCACTCTTGCGCGGGACTTGCGTATTTTGGAAGACGGGGGATACAGAACGGTGGAGATTACACCGGTGGACATGTTCCCGCAGACGACACATGTTGAGTGCGTGGTATTGATGTCAAGGGTAGAGAAATAGAAGTATTCAAAACACTGATAAATAAAGGGTTTTCTGGCATCGAGATTTTCTCATGGTCGCTTTTAAGGAGATGACAGTGCCAGGAACGCCTTAATTTTAATATTTGGGGGAACATATCAACTAGCCTAAAAATGATAGGGTTGAGTTGACAGATTAGATTTTTTGCTAGGGTTGTGAAGACAGGATAGATGTTTATATATCCATAGGTCGTGGAAGGATTTTATATTCAATGCAACAAGTGTTATAGTAGTATAAATCAAAAGATTCAGTGGGATCTAAAAGCACCAAGCGGAGAGTGAGTAGTAGGTGAGGCGAAAATGGCTGATTGTTTTTCAAAACAAAAAAGACGCGAGGTTATGTCTAAGATAAAAAGCAAAGATACACAAATTGAAATTAAAGTTCGCCACTGGCTTTATCATCGCGGAATAAGATATAGAAAAAACTGCAACACGATAGTTGGCAAACCAGATATTGCTATACAAAAATATAAAATAGCGATATTTGTTCATGGTTGTTTTTGGCATGGACATGACAATTGCAAATATTATCGCCTGCCCAAATCAAATCTCGAATACTGGAAAGAAAAGCTAGAGAAAAATAAAAAAAGAGATAAGACTAACACGGAAAAGCTAGAACAAATGGGATGGAATGTATTTGTTGTTTGGGAGTGTCAGGTTAAATCTGATTTTGAGGCAACTATGATGGGCTTGTTGAAAGAAATCGATAAAATAAAAAGCATGAAAGAAAATTAAACTCAACTACCAATCCATATAAAGAGACAGCAAATGCTGTCTTTTTTTAATAACAGATTTTTAATAAAAAGTAATACTTATTCATCTTAAATCAATTTGCTTCATCTTAAACCATCTCATTTCATATTAAATCATAGACGAATGTAGTCCGGTGTGATAAAATGTAAATTATTATGGAGGTGTAGTTATGACTGAAAACATAAATGAAAAGTGGTCTTCTCTAGAAGAGATTGCAAATCATCTTGGTGTCAGCAAGGACACAATTTATTTATGGATATCGAATAAAAATCTTCCCGCTCACAAAATCGGGCGACTTTGGAAATTCAAGAAGAGCGAGGTTGATGAATGGGTGCGAAGAGGCGACGGGGATAAGTGATGCGAAAAGTATTTAGAACGGAGCCAGATATTAATAATGAATTGATTTTGTTGGATCCTGTATTAAAAAAGATTATTAATGCTTGTGGACCATTAGAAGTAGAGCTATCTACCGATTATTTCTCTTTTCTTTCTAGGTCAATTATAGGCCAACAGTTATCAAATAAAGTAGCATTTGTTATTTGGAATAGGTTGCTTTCATTGATGGACGGGGAACCAAGCCCTCAAAAATTGATTTCTTTAGAGGACGAGAAGCTTAGAGAAATTGGTGTATCTTATTCTAAAATTGGCTATTTGAAAAATTTGTCGAGCGCAGTGTTAAATAATGAAATTTGCTTAGACAATTTAGAGGGCATTGAAAATGAAGAGATAGTGAAAAATCTCACAAAAGTTAAGGGAATCGGGCAATGGACTGCTGAGATGTTTTTAATATTCTGCCTGGGAAGGCGTGATGTATTCTCTCTTGGAGATGGAGGATTGCAAAGATCAATTAAATGGCTGTATCGGTTAGATGAAGTACCAAAAAGAAAGCAATTAATGCAAATAAGTGAAAAATGGAAACCTTATAGAACTTTTGCATCATTATATCTGTGGGAGGCAATAAACAAAAATTTGATAAACAGAAACTTTTAGCGGTGGGGGATTTACAACTATGAAAAGTAGAGAAAATACAACTCAACTTCAGGAACTGGTAAGGAAATTTGTAGAAGATAGAAAATGGGAATCTGACCATAATCCTAAAAATCTATCGATGAGTATCGCTATTGAGTCTGCAGAGCTTATGGAGATATTCCAATGGATGTCGATTGAAGAATCAATGAGAATAACTGACACGCATGTGAAAGAGCATATAGCGGAAGAACTGGCTGATGTACTAATATATTGTTTTTCGCTTTCAAACCAATTTGGTTTCGATGTTGCTGAGATAGTTAAAGAGAAAATGCAAAAGAATGCGATAAAATATCCAGTGAAATAACAGCCAGACACTTTCAGTAGCTTTAAAAAGAGGTGATAAAGATGGCTCTTAATAAATTAGAGTTGCGATATGATGGTGTATACATTAACCAAAAGAAAGAATTTAACCCATTAGGAACGTTTAAAGAACAAACAATAAGGAAAACCCTCGATTTTGCATATGAAATGAGCTTTGGTGATGGCGGCGAACATAGAAATCATAGAAGCGGTGGAACTCATGTAAGAAAGAACGGAGAAATATTTGCAAACACGTTCCAAGGAAAGCTATCAGAATTTGCTGTATACAACCAGCTGTACAAGGATTTTGTACTAGAAAAACCAGATTTATCTACATATGGACTGGGTAAATGGGATGATTGGGATTTTGTTATTAATGGAATGAAAGCATCGATTAAATCTACAAAAAGCTTTGGAAACCTATTGTTATTAGAGACTAAAGACTGGAATGATTCAGCGGAGTATATTCCAAATTTAGAAAAAGGAACAGCTTCATACGACATCTTTATTTTAGTGAGAATTGAGCCCTACTGTGAAGATTTATTAAAGAAAATCAGGGCTTTGTATTCGCAAACTCAGAGTAAAAGGAGCCTAGAGTCTTTAATTTTGTCAGAAAAGTGGAAATACGATATACCTGGTTTTGTAACAAGGGAGGAAGTAAAGTACGCAATATCAAACAAGCATATAATCCAACAAGGTCAAATGCTTAATGGCAAGACAAGGATGGACGCGGACAACTATTATATACAATCTGGAGATATGCTTCCGATAAAAGATATTAAAAAGGTGTTAAAACAGGAGGGGGAAAATGGAGAATAAGAGAGTTACACTTGAGTTGCCAGAAGGCAATTTCATAACAACCGTTAGTCAGTTTACTAATGAGGATGCTAGTAGTCTTAAGACAATATATGAGAGTTGGCGCACACTATGTGGAACCCTTGCTGCAATGAATGCAAGAGCGGTTAACTTACCGGAAGGACTGTCTGAGATCGCCTTCTCTATAGCCAAAGGGGTATGGAGATGTACAAATAGTATACCTGGAGCAAATTCATCTTTTGACTGTTACGACCCAAATGGCGGTAGAGGAAATAATCGCATTCAGGTTAAAGCTTGCAGCGTTTTGCCGGATTTAACTTCGTTTGGCCCAAATTCGCAGTGGGATAGAATTTATTTTGTAGATTTTTATCGTGAAGGCAATTGGGACGGAACATTTGATATTTACGAGCTAGACACAAATGACATAAAAAATTACCCGGTCAATGCCACTCAAACCCTTTCAGATCAACAAGCGCAAGGCCGTAGACCCAGGTTCAGCATATATAGCGGATTGATTCTGCATAACCGGTACATATCAAAAGAAACCTATCAGATAACAGAAAGGGGGATTATACAGCTGTGAAAACTATACCCGTAACTAAAAGGGACATACTTCCCCTAATATACTTTATTGTTTCGATGTTTCAACAAGAAAACAATCATCGTCAGGGAACAAGCTCTAAAAGTGATATGCTCGGAGGATATATTGACAGATGGATAAATAAAATACCGGAAAACCTTCTGTTCAATAATTTACTACTTAAAGACAAAAATTATAAAGTTATTAATGACTATTTTATTTACGGCGCAAAGTCTGATAAAAATGCTCCAGATATATTAGGCTTAAAGGCAAATGGCAATATACTCAAGTTTGCTGAGTTTTTCGACAACACATGGGTGCCAGTTGAGGGAATGCCATATATTGAAGTAAAGAGTTTCAGGAAAAATCAAAAGCTTGTTTCTGTACGTGAAACGCAACTTAAGGATGACAATTATTATGTTTTCGTTGAATCAGACTTTAAGCCGGATTATTTAATTAGCATGTTTGATGATTCCTTTTTTGATAAAGGCATCTTAGATTCAATTCGTATGAGCGAGCAATTTATAAAGAGCAATAACAGTGGTATTATTACACAAACACAGCCAGTGTCTCCGTTTGAATGTGGTGAAATCGGAAGCATTGGAATTATAACTGTAATAAAAGGCGATGATTTCAGAAAAAGAACAACGAGATGCGTGGAAAAAGAAAATGTCTATTATGTAAAGGAAATTACCATTAGAGAAAGAGTAACCGGCTCTAATGCAGATAAAAGATTTGATGAGATGTTCGAATATAATAGCACGAAAGGGGCATATGAGCTTTCTTGGAATAACAAGCAATTAATTCCTGTTGTTTGTGACAATCCGGAGAATATTAGGATAAAGAAGATTAACAAAAAAAGCTTAATTATTGAGACGGCAGGACCTTGTTCAATATATGACGAACAGTTAGAGGCAAATAGATATTATAGTATTGAAATTGCTGAATTTGAACGTTCATCAGGCTGGATTGAGTATGTCGGGTTGAAAAACCAGTATGCGGGCGATGTTGACCGTACTGAGGAACTGCTCGCTTTGCTAGATTATTTATACACGAAGTTTTTAAAGATAGAAGCAAATTAATGTTTGCAGATAACACGTAAATGACTATGAAAAGCAATAATGAGTTGATAAATTTCAGCTTTCATGGTAAATTACATCACTAATATTAATCATAAGGAGAGATTGCTGAAATGGATAGAATATACAAGGTTGGAAGTTTGTTTGCAGGGATTGGTGGAATATGTTTAGGGTTTCAGCAGGCAAAGCTTGATGGCATTGCTGGATATGAACTTGAATGGGCAAATGAAATAGATGAGTATGCTTGCGAAACTTATCGAACAAACTTTTCCCATAAACTGATTGAAGGCGATATAAATAAAGTCCTAAATCCAGAACTTGCAGAAGAGGGCGAGGCACGAAACAAAGAATACTATCAGCTTATGAAACAAGAAATATTAAAAAGTAAAATTGATGTGCTAACAGGAGGATTTCCGTGTCAGGCTTTTAGCATAGCTGGAGAGAGGAGGGGTTTTGATGACGAAAGAGGGAACCTTTTTTGGAGCATCATTAACCTTGTCGAGCAACTTGATAAAATTCATGGCATGCCGAGAATCTTATTTTTAGAGAATGTCAAGAATCTAAAGAGTCACGATGGGGGCAGGACTTATAAAGTTATAAAAAGTGAAATTGAAAAGCTTGGGTACATAGTAAAAGAGCATATTATAAATACAATGGACTATTCATACTTGCCACAAAACAGAGAAAGAATTTATATAATTTGTTTTTTAAACAAGGAAGATGCCGACAAATTTACTATGTTTGAAGATATGGAGAAATTCAAACTTAAGCAGAATGCTCAAGATAGAAAAAATGAAATTAAGAAAATTATCGATTATACTAAAAAAGCTGATGATAAATACTACTATACAAAAGAAAAATATCCTCACTACTTTCTTTCAGTTGAGGAATACGAAAGCATACCCGAGCAGGATAGGAAAAGTGTTAGAGTCAACTTGGACGAGCAAATAGATGAAATGTACCAGTTTTATCAAGTTAGAAGAGGGATGTATGTAAGGAAGAACAAAAGCGATGTTTGTCCTACTTTGACTGCAAATATGGGGACTGGAGGGCACAATGTCCCTTTAATAAGAGATAATTGGGGGATTAGAAAGCTAACTCCTGCTGAAACATTGAGGTTACAAGGTTTTCCAGTAGGAAAGGGGTTTAAGATTCCAGAAAGATACAAAGGAAGGGCTTTTGCAGATAGTTATTTATATAAGCAAGCGGGCAATGCGGTATCTGTACCAGTAATCAAGTTGCTGGCAACAGAGTTGCTAAAGGTTCTGATTGAAAACGACAAAATAGGTATTGTTGAAAAGACTCCATGCTCTAATTTTCTATAGAAACAGAGATGATAGTGAAGTTTTAATTTATCCTTGGGATATTTGATAGTTAACTTTCACAGGGAGAGGAGGGGATGTCGTGGCAACCAATCGCTCATTTACTGATTATGTGGCAGATAGATTCTATAATGAAATATTTGCTGCTATACAAAGTTACACCACGGATAACTACGATGATTTGGACTTAAGGCTATACAGGGTTCGAAATATTGGTGGCATAGAATTATCAGATATAGAAGTAAAGTTTGTATCTGTTAATGACTTGCCAGGTATGAAAATAGAATTTGATGTTGCTGTTGAAGCTGAATTCGAAGTCCGTGAATCAAATCATCGTTATGATGAATCAGAAAATTGTCGGCAATGGTTTATGCTGGAATGCTCAGGAGATTTAGATGACAATTTGGATGATTTTTCAATCTCTAGTATAACTGAGTATACTAGTAAAAATAAGCAGCCGAAACCTATGTCAGACTCCCTTGTCCCTATCATTCATAAGGAACAACTAGAATCTGTTGCCACAGACTTCCTTAGAAGACATTATCCTGAAGCATTAAAAAACCCAATGGCAGTTGAGCCACAGGTGTTGGCAGAAAAAATGGGTCTTACAGTAGAAATGAGAGAGATTACAAAGGATTTCACTGTTTTTGGGCAGATATACTTTCACGACTGTGATGCTGAGTTTTATGATGAAGATAGCGATGAAATGGTACAGACCCGTGTGAGTAGCCGTACAATAATCGTGGACCCTAAAGCTTACTTCCTTCGTAATCTGGGATCAGTCAATAATACTATTGTGCATGAGTGTGTTCATTGGGACCAACATAGAAAAGCATTTGAATTGGAGCGGTTATATAATAGTAGTGCCACACGAATCAAGTGTCAGGTAGTTGGGGGTATAAAAGACAATACCAGAGATGCAACTGACTGGATGGAATGGCAGGCGAATGCTCTCACTCCTAAGATACAAATGCCTCTTGCAATGTTTAAAACCCAAGCGTTTAAGTATATTAAGCAATTTCGTACGGAGTTAGGAACATCCGAACTTATAGATGTAATGGAGCCAGTTATTGACGCCTTAGCAACGTTCTTCGGCGTATCTCGGACAGCGGCTAAAATCCGAATGATTGATGCTGGATATGAGGAAGCAATTGGAACTTTTACTTACATAGATGGTCGTTACGTCAAACCTCATAGGTTTAAGAAGGGTGCGCTTGAAAGAAATCAAACGTTCTCTATAAGTGCAGAGGATGCTGCCATCCAAAGCATAACCAATCCAGAAATGGCCGCTCTAGTTAGAGACGGAAGTTATATATATGTAGATTCTCACTTTGTGCTAAACCATCCAAAATATTTAACACATGATATATTCGGACAAACGGTACTTACTGACCACGCACGAACCCATATGGAAGAGTGCTGCTTGGTTTTCGAGTTATCAGTCAAATCCGGGTGTAGGGAAAGATACTATACTGAATGTTTCCTCAACCGTGATAAGACATCAAATATAGATTTTGATATAAAGTATTGTAATGGTTTTGAGTATGCGGCTCCAGAGAAGAAAGCAAAGATATTAGCTGATACACTGGCTGAAGAAACGCGGATCTATAATGAACTGCCAAATAGTTATACAAGCTCTCTTAAAATAGTGCGTGAATGGAAAAATGTAACTTATAAAGAATTAGCTGAACGAATACTAATTAACGAACGAACTATAAGACGAATCGTTAATGGTGAAGAGCCAGGTTCTATCAATTCCATAATCTTAATTTGCCTTGGACTTCATCTACCACCTAATATTAGTAGTCATATAATTCGCAATTCCCCCTTTTCGTTAAACTTCAATAACGATAGTCATATTTGGTATAATTTTGCCCTGACTCACCTATATCCAAAATCGATGGATGAGATTAGAGCGTTTTTACAAGAACATGGTGCAGATCCATTATAAAATTTCAAAATATTTTTGAAAAAGCGGACACGAGATGTCCGTTTTTTTAGCTGTTAGGAACATGAGCCATACATAAATCTTTTTAAGGGTTTGTGTATGGCTTTTTTTATTGCTGTTTTTAGGTGTTTATATGAAAAAAGGCATCGTTTTGAGTATGAAATTACCGGGCATGAGGTGTCCGCCAAGGCTGTCCATTTCTACCTTACAATAATATTAAGACGAAGGAAAGGTCCTTCGTAAGTATCTAGATTAAGACCGTTCCTCGTCTAAAAAAAATATCGAATGCCTGATTTGCAATAAGGGCAGAGGATACATATTGTTTCGCTCCAATCCGTAAGGATTGTTGCGGTGCAATAGAAGTACCTTACCTTATTGCGCTCATTTTCAGGATAAAAAGGTCTGTGTACTTCTGGTACAGGCCTATTTTTGTATCCTTTGCCGCCAATGCAATCCGGCGGAAAGGATGCAAAATGAAAATTAGAATTCAGCACGAAAACAAATCTATCTACCTAGAGGTACCAGACGAGGACTTCACCTTAATGATTGAGGCGGATTATGAGGACAGGCTATCTTCTGCAGAGGACAAAGAAACTGTGACCCGGCGCTCTCCACAGGAGATAATGGACGAACGTTTCAACAAGCCGGAATACAATAACTGGCATAAATTTGACAGACACAGAGGTATGCCAAAGAAACCATTCCGCAAGGATGAGCAAGAGGTTGATGAAACCGACCATATGGACTACTTCCCTGACTACTCAGATGAAATGGCTAGAGAGAAAAAAGAAGAGTATGAGCATATCTGTGAAATTATTCGCAAGGCTCTCAAGAAAAAACAAGCAGAGCTACTGATCGCTATAGTCTTGGATGGTGTTTCGGTAACGGAGTATGCAGAACGTGAGGGAGTAAGTGTAAGTGCCATTTCACACCGCTTAGATACAGCTAAGAGGAATTTCAAAAAAATCTATCCAAAATCCTCAACTTTCCCCTCTTGCCACGGCTAATAGTTAGAGGGCAATACATAAATGCTCTCGGAAAGAGGTGAATACATGAAGCACAACTTGAAAATCAGTGTTTCAAAAAAACCACAGACTGGCGGGATTGTTTCCTGTCGAAACGTCACCATTAGGGAGCGTTTCCTTCGTTTTTTACTTGGTGATAAGCAGAAAATAACCATCCTTGTTCCGGGTGACACCGTACAGGAACTCGCCATCAGTGAGATTAAGGAAGGAGGAACAAACCATGAGCAAGATCAAGCTACTCCTTGATGTGGTTTCCGATATGCGCTCTTTGGCAGACAGCATACAAGCGGTTGCTGATGTAATGGCGGGCAATGAACCTGTCGAAACAAAAGAACCGACTACAACTGTAAAAGAGCCTGAACCAAATAAAAAGGAAATCACTCTGGAGGAAGTCAGAGCAAAACTCGCTGAAAAGAGTCAAGCCGGTCTTACTGCCCAAGTAAGAGAAATTATCCAAAAATACGGTGGCTCTAAATTAAGCGAAGTTGACCCAAAACATTATGCAGATATGTTAAAAGATGCGGAGGTACTTGGGAATGAGTGATCATGCAGTTCTTTCCGCATCAGGCGCCCATAGGTGGCTGAATTGCCTTCCGTCTGCACGATTGGAACTGGAGTTTGTAAATAACGAATCCAGTGCAGCTGCCGAAGGCACCGCCGCCCATGCTCTCTGCGAACATAAACTCAAAAAAGCACTTCATATGAGAAGTAAGCGTCCTGTCTCAGTTTATAACTCCGATGAGATGGAAGAACACAGTGATGCATATGTGGAATTTGTAATGGAGCAGTTGGAGCTGGCAAAGCAGAGCTGCACAGACCCTTTAATACTAATCGAACAGCGTCTTGATTTTTCTTGCTATGTTCCACAGGGATTTGGAACCGGTGACTGCATCATTATTGCCGATAAGAAACTTCACATTATCGATTTCAAGTATGGCATGGGAGTATTGGTAGATGCGGTGGACAATCCGCAGATGAAGTTGTACGCACTGGGTGCTTTAGAAATTTACGATAGTTTGTACGACATCGAGGAAGTTTCCATGACCATTTTCCAGCCACGCAGAGAGAATGTCAGCACATGGACAATACGGGTAGAGGATCTAAAAGATTGGGCAGAAAAAGAACTAAAACCAAAGGCAAAAAAAGCTTATGACGGTGAAGGTGAATATCTTCCGGGTGAGTGGTGTACTTTCTGCCGAGCGGCAGTTAAATGCCGTGCTAGGGCTGAGGAAAAACTGAAATTGGCACAATCGGAGTTTAAACTACCTCCACTACTTACGGACTCTGAAATCGAGGAAGTTCTATCTAAACTGTCCGATCTTACGAAGTGGGCAAATGAAATCATTGCTTATGCCACCGATGCAGCTGTTAATCACGGTAAAGAGTGGCATGGTTTTAAGGTTGTTGAGGGCAGATCTGTCCGCAAATTCAAGGATGAAGATGCTGTGGCTGAAGTAGCCAAAGCAAACGGTTATAAAGATATCTTTCGTCAGAGTCTCATCACTCTTACGGAAATGGAAAGGCTTATGGGCAAGGCAAAATTTGAGAAGATACTCGGTGATCTTATATACAAGCCACCGGGAAAGCCGGCTCTGGTCCCGCTATCGGATAAGCGTCCGGCTATGAACGTATCTAATGCAAAAAACGAATTTAACGAAATAACGGAGGAATGTGAATATGAATAACAAAAACAGAACGAAGGTTATTACTGGTGTAAACACACGTCTCAGCTACTTTCATGGCTGGGAACCGGTATCCATCAATGGTGGGGCAGAAAAGTATAGTGTATCGGTATTAATTCCTAAATCGGATAAGGAAACCATTAATGCCATCAATGCAGCAGTTGATGCAGCTATTGAAGAGGGCATTGCAAAGTTTGGCGGTAAAAAACCAAATAAGGCTGCTATCAAGCTGCCGCTTCGAGATGGTGATGTAGAACGAGATGATGAGGCTTATAAAGGACATTATTTTGTAAATGCAAACAGCACTACCCCGCCTCAGATTGTAGATAAAGCAGTCAAGCCTATTCTGGATCGCAATGAGGTATACAGTGGTTGCTATGCAAGAGTGTCACTTAATTTTTATGCTTTCAATTCTAACGGCAACAAGGGTGTGGCCTGCGGACTTGGTAACATCCAGAAGATTAGAGATGGAGAGCCTTTAGGCAGCAGAACCACAGCGGCTGATGATTTCACCACAATTGAAGATGATGATTTCCTAGCATAACAGCTAAAGTATGAATACAAACGGGGTGGTGGAAGTTGTTCTTCTGCCACCCTCGTTTGCATTGGAAAGGGTGGTAATACATGAATTCTATTTCAATTGATATTGAAACATTTAGTAGTGCCAATCTTCAAAAATGTGGAGTTTACCGTTATGCCGAGAGTGATGATTTTGAAATTCTACTATTTGGTTATTCGGTGGATGGCGGTGAAGTACATGTGGTTGACCTTGCCAGTGGGGAGGAAATCCCCGATGAAATTATAAACGCACTTATGGATGATTCCGTTACCAAGTGGGCTTTCAATGCAATGTTTGAGCGTGTGTGTCTATCAAAATGGCTTAACCTTACTGAATATCTTAACCCCGCATCCTGGAAATGTTCCATGATATGGTCGGCATATATGGGATTACCTCTTTCTTTGGAGGGAGTCGGTGCAGTTCTAGGTTTGGAGAAACAAAAGCTAACAGAGGGTAAAGACCTCATCAAATATTTCTGTACACCTTGCTCCCCTACAAAATCTAATGGTGGTCGAGTTCGTAATTTACCAGAACACGACATGGATAAATGGGAGCGGTTTAAAGTATATAACATTCGCGATGTGGAATCCGAGATGTCAATACAACAGAAATTATCCAAGTTTCAAGTACCAGAGAACATCTGGGAGGAATATCATCTCGACCAGGTAATCAATGATCGTGGCATTGCCATTGACATGACTTTCGTAAAACAGGCTGTAGAGATGGATGAACATTCTCGTGAAAAGCTAATGGCTACGATGCAAGATATAACTAATTTGGAGAATCCAAACTCTGTACAACAAATGAAAGACTGGCTTGCCGACAATGGGCTAGAAACAGATACCCTTGGTAAAAAAGCGGTTGCTGAGATGTTAAAGACGGCTCCTGAACCACTAGGCACTGTTTTGGAACTTCGCCAGCAGCTTGCAAAATCATCGGTGAAAAAATACACGGCAATGGAAAATGCGGTATGTAGTGACGGTCGTGCAAGAGGAATGTTTCAGTTTTACGGGGCCAACAGAACTGGGAGATTCTCTGGCAGGCTGATTCAGTTGCAAAATCTCCCCCAAAACCATATGCCCGATTTGGAACAGGCTCGTGCTTTAGTTCGAAGCGGAAACTTTGATGCTCTTACTTTACTCTATGATTCAATCCCAGAGGTACTGTCGGAACTTATCCGTACTGCTTTTATACCGCGAGAAGGTATGAAGTTCATTGTGGCAGATTTTTCAGCGATTGAGGCTCGCGTCATTGCTTGGCTTGCAAGTGAAAAATGGAGAATAGATGTATTCCAAAACGGCGGTGACATCTACTGTGCCAGTGCCTCTCAGATGTTTAATGTACCTGTTGAAAAGCATGGTGTGAACGGTCACCTTCGTCAGAAAGGGAAAATAGCCGAACTTGCCCTCGGTTATGGTGGATCTGTTGGAGCATTAAAATCAATGGGTGCTTTGGAGATGGGAATTGAAGAAGAGGAACTTCAGCCCCTTGTAACGGCTTGGAGACAATCCAATCCCAATATCACAAAACTTTGGTGGGATGTTGACCGTGCAGTAAAAACTTGTGTTAAGCAAAAAACTCCTACAGAGACACACGGCATTAAATTTATCTATCAAAGTGGAATGCTCTTTATTGTCCTCCCCTCTGGTAGACGGCTTGCCTATGTGAAACCTCGTATGGGAGAGAATATGTTTGGCGGTGAGTCGGTTACTTACGAAGGGGTCGGTGGGACGAAGAAATGGGAAAGAATCGATAGCTATGGACCCAAATTTGTAGAGAATATTGTTCAGGCAATCAGTCGTGACATCTTGTGTCATGCCATGCAGACATTAAAGAATTGTTCCATTGTGGCTCATGTACACGATGAAATTATCATCGAGGCAGATATGGGGACGTCACTTTCCGCTATCTGTGAACAGATGGCTAAGATACCAACATGGGCAAATGGCCTGTTGCTTAGTGCTGATGGTTATGAGTGTCAGTTTTATCAAAAAGATTAAATTAATTGGTAATCGGATAATCGTGTGGGAGGAGGTTAAAAGACCTTCAATTTTTAAATAATGAAAACAGGATAGCACTTATTTTATGACCGGTACGTGCTATCTTGTTTGTTTAATAAACGCTCCATTTTTGTGGAATAAAGGGTTAAAATTCTAATCTTGAAGAAATATAGTGAAAGAACCGATTTTGACTCCTCTCTCTATAAAGTTAATGGCTCTGTTAAAGGTTGATGTTGAAAATTGATTACCTTCAAAAAAGTGGTTATAATAAGAACAAACATTCTTATTTGGAGGGTCCAAAGGATGAGTAAAGCGTTTAGCAATTTATTAAAACATATCGATAAATTATCGCATACAGATAAAGAACGAGTGTTTCAATGGGTAAAACACTATGTTGAACCTTCTTTAACTGTTGATGGTCGCTTAATCGATGAAATGCGGGAAGTACGTTATAAAGAAGGTTTTGAATGCCCTCATTGCACTTCAGAACACATTAATCGATTCGGTAAAGTTAATGGTCGCCAACGATATCGCTGTAAGGCTTGTCGTAAAACGTTTATGGATACTACAAATACAATTCTTTATCGCACTCGAAAAGGTAATGAATGGATTACTTTTGTTGAATGTATGTTTAAAGGATATTCCTTGCGTAAATCAGCAAAAATTGTGGGCGTTACTTGGGTTACATTATTCTATTGGAGACATAAGCTGTTATCAGCTCTTAAACAAATGGATTTTGAACAATTTGATGGTATCGTTGAAGTGGACGAGACTTATTTTTTGTATTCTCAAAAAGGTCAACGTGGCATTAGTGAACGTAAACCACGTAAGCGAGGCGGTAAATCAACACTAAGAGGAGTTAGTAAGGAACAAGTCTGTGTTCTAGTTGCTAGAGACCGAACAAAAGCAACAGTTTCAAAGGTAGCCTGTATGGGGCGTGTTGTTAAAACCAAAGTTGATGGTATGATTGGGTCTAAACTAACACCTAATAATGTACTTGTAACAGACGCTTGGAGAGCCTATAAAACCTATGCAGATGAAAGAGGGATAGAACATTATCGGGGTCTGTCAATAATTTTGTGTAAACTCATTTATAGAGAATCTCCCCCGAGGGGGAGATTGGCCCTCACGGTAAATGCTGACCAATCCGGTCCGGAAAGAAGACAGAGAGCTGGAGAAGCATTTGCCCCCAATTTTGGACCCTGCCCGTCCATTTGCGGGTGACATCCATTGTGACCAGATACAGCATCTTTAGGAGCGCTTCGTCGGTCGGGAAGATGCTCTTGCCCTTGGTTACCTTACGAAGCTGACGGTGATAGCTCTCGATCATGTTTGTCGTATAGATGAGCTTACGGATTTCTGGTGGATACTTAAAGAACGTAGCCAGCTCGTCCCAGTTGGTACGCCACGATCGGATGATAAGGGGGTACTTAGCCCCCCACGTTTCTTCAAAACGATCCAGCTCCACAAGCGCCATTTCTTCCGTTGCAGCCTTGTAGATAGGTTTGAGATCCGCTGTCACTTTCTTGAGATCTTTGTAGGATACGTAGCGCGTCGAATTGCGGATTTGGTGGATTATACACTTCTGGATTTCAGTCTTCGGGTAGCAAGCCGTAATTGCTTGGGAGAAGCCGGTTAGGTTGTCGACACAGGTGATAAGGATATCTTGAACGCCGCGGTTTTTGAGATCGTTCAGCACGCTCAGCCAGAACTTCGCAGACTCGTTCTCACCGATCCACATGCCCAGAACGTCCTTATTGCCGTCCAAATCGATGCCGATGACCATGTAAGCCGCCTTGTTCACGATCGCGCCGTCCTGCTTCACTTTAAAGTGGATGGCATCAAGAAAGACAACGGCGTAGACGGCTTGCAACGGGCGATTCTGCCACTCCTTGATGAGGGGAACTATCTTGTTCGTTACGTTCGAGATCATCGTTGGCGAGACGTCAACGCCGTACAGTTGGTGCAGATGATCCTGAATTTCACGGGTGCTGACACCCTTGGCGTAGAGCGCGATAATCTGATCCTCGATGCCCGTTACATTCGATTGGTGCTTCCGAACGACGAGCGGTTCAAACTCGCCTTGACGATCCCGTGGAACTGCGATTTCCTGTTCACCATATTCGCTTATGATCTTCTTCTTGCTCTTCCCGTTGCGACTATTGCTCGTCTGCTTGTTCTGCACATCGTGCTTCTCGTAGCCCAGATGCGTGTCCATCTCGGCCTCGAGCATCTCCTGCAACGTTTCTGCAAACAAGTCCTTTAAAGCATTCTGTGCATCCTGAGCGGTGACAAGGTTATTCTCCTTGATAAACGATCTAAGCTGCTCCTTCGACCATAATCCCATATGTGCTCCCAACCTTTCTATTAATTCCATTTTAATAGGTTTGAGAGTTTACACAATTTATTCTACAGACTCCATTATCGCATTAAGTCTGACGATGGAAAACACGTTATTAAAGGCTTATACCATATCCAAAATGTAAATGGACTCCATTCACGTTTAAAACATTGGATACATCGTTTTAAAGGTGTTGCTTCTAAATACCTTGATAATTACCTTGCTTGGTTTTTATTTGTAGATAGTCATAGCAATGAAAGTACAAAACACAATATCAAAGAATTACTTTTGACATCCTTTGTTTTTGAAATGACAGAAACCTATCGAAGTTTAAGGCTATCGAAATTCAATATGTAATGCTTATTTGACTGTTAGGGTGACTAAATCAAAATAGAGTTCTGGCAAATTTTTGCGGATTTACAACGTTAAACAATAAAGTTTACAAACGACACTTTGGGAATATTTTTGAAGGTGTTTTAGTAATGCATCGAGAAAAAAATATCACAATAGCTCTCAATTTCAAAAGGTAGAGTGCTACTGTGATTTTTATTTAACTTGATTTTACAACTGGTTCCTCTTGATTTGAAAAGTTTAAAATCACAACGCCCACGATAATTAGTAGAATCGCAGACACCTTTAACAATCCTAATGGTTCATCCCAAATAAGGAATCCAACAAAGGCTGTAAGAGCTGTACCTACACCCGCCCACACCGAGTAAGCAACGCTTAGCGACATTCCTCGTAAGGTTAACCCTAAAAATGTGAATGATAATAAATAACCAGCAACTGAGCCTATTGATGGTAATAAGACTGTAAATCCTTCTGAATATTTCATCATTGTTGTGCCAAATACCTCTGTAACAATCGCTAATACTAAATATATATATTTTGCCACGAATACAACCCCTTACTTACTTAAATTTAGCAGTACAACACCTAAAATGATGATTGCAATACCAATTAGTTTTTTTCTGTCAAATCCTTCTTTAAATATGACGACACCTATCGTAGCAGCTAAAGCTGTACCGACCCCTGACCAAATGGCATATGCTACACCAATCTCAAGTTCTTTTAAAGTTAAAGATAGAAAATAAAACGCTGCTGCATAGCCAACTGCAACACCAATGTATGGACCATAGTTCTTTGTCATACTTGTCACTTTTAACATCGCACTTCCAAAGGCTTCAAAAAGAATTGCAATACCTAATAAAACATATGTCATTTCCTTATTCTCCTTCTGCTAAACGGTATAATTTTTGCTTGATTTCATCCATTTCGACCGCTGTTAAGGGTGCGATTGTTGAAAATTTGTTGTAATAAACACCATCGATTGTTAGACGAATTAAATTGATTGTTGTCTCATCTAATTCATCTTTTTTCAAATGTTCTAGGATGTTTTGGTAAATGTCCTGCACCTGTTTATTTTCTAAAAATGGTACAACCATCGAACCAACATATAAGTCGCTGTGTTTACTTAAATCATTGAAGCATAACTCAATGAATGCTTTTGTATAACGATTTCTTGTTTCTTTTTCAACTAGAATAAAGAATTCCTCCGAAAACTTTTCGTAAATATCTTGCACTATGCCTTCAATCAATGCTTGTTTATTTGGAAAATGATACAGTAGCCCACCCTTACTTGTGTTCGCTTTTTTTGCAACAGCATCAAGTGTTAGAGCATTTACACCTTCTTCTTGCAATAATTGAATTGCACTATTTATTAGTGTTTCGCGTTTTTCTTTTGCTTTTTGACTCATACAAAACCTCCTTCTCCAATCTCTATAATACCGTCTGGACGGTCTTTTTTCAAGCCTTTTAAATCATCCGTATTCAAAATAACGTTCCCAAATCAAAGTTTAGGGACAGTTTAAAAAGGCACGAACGTTGATTTAACATCGTTTCGTGCCTTTTCTTGTGAACATTGTTTATACCGTATTTTATACAGATGGCTCAAATTGTTGATGCAACTGTATTTGTACTTGATGGGTATTTTCGCTATCTTGCATAAAATTGTGTATATTCCTTATTGTTGTAAATACATATTTCTCTTACTATACCTAAAATGGGGGAACCACAATAAATCAAGTTCCCCCAATTATTTATTTAAAAAACAACAATTAAATTTAACAGAGCCAAGTTAATAATAAATCAAGGGGTAAGACTAAATCTATTAAAAACAAATGGGACAATAATTGATACATCGACCGATTAGCTTAATTGATTTTATTGCAGAGTGTCTCTAAATGATAACGAATAACTTCCTTCACCTTTTCTGGAGAGTATACATCAGGTCTTAATAAAGCATGAATCGACAATCCCTCTATTAATGCCGTTAACCTACTCTTTTCTAATTCTGCATTCATTGAATCTGATAATACGCCTTTTAGAGCTAAGATTTCAATCATTGAATTTGCTAATTCATATGTACCGTCCGTCATTTCATCTTTTTTGTCCTTTATTGTATCACTTGTAAGTGAACGTAATGCAAGAATCCACCAAACACTCGTTTCAATTTTCTTTTCTTCATCTATTGGTACTAGCTCTAATAAAACTTCTTCTACTGCCTGCACTGGGTTTTCTGACCATTCTTTATTTTGAGAACGTTTTTTCCCTTCTTCTAAGTAGTAATTCATAATAAATAATAACATTTCATCTTGAGTTGAAAAATAATGTCTTAACGCACCAGAAGACATCCCTGCCTCAGCTGCAACTCTTCGTATAGACGCTTTCTCAACCCCTTCTTTCCTAATAATATTCCATGCAGCCTCAGCAATTTGTTTGCGCTTTTCATCATGATCAACAATTTTTGGCATTATAAAAATCACTTCCTTTATTTAGCACAGTGTGTTATTATCTTTTTATAGCACGGTGTGTTAAATAGATAATACCACAACATTTAAAGGAGGACTAGTTTGTTTGATCGAAACTATTGAAGCATTGATGCCTTCTTCATCATTAGACATTTCTTCAGCATTAATGATTATTTCTTTGTGTGCTTTAATTGATATTTTAAGTCCCGGTGTACTGACTGTAACAGCCTATTTATTACTGACACAACCGAATCAGTTATCTTCTCGTTTATTTGTGTTTTTATTCATCACGCAGTTAGGCTATTTCATCACGGGTTTATTACTCTACTTTGGTGGAAATTCATTATTGAAGAGAATAGAACAATTGTCTCAGTTTGACTTTATCAATTGGTTTTATATCCTACTTGGAGCAGTTCTTGTTCTAATAAGCTTCAGTAAACCAAAAGAGACTACAAAAAAACGTTTAATTTCATTTATCCCCAAAAATACAACAATTAAAGGGATGATTATACTAGGAATCATTGTTTTCCTAATTGAATTTGTAACGGCATTGCCTTACTTTTATTCAATCTTTTTAATGAATCATCAAACAATTGAGACTACACCTGCTATCTTAATAATAATTGGATACAATCTAGTAATGGTGCTTCCTTCTCTATTACTGTTAGGGGTTAATATTATATTTAAAGAAAGATTGCAACAATTTCTTATTAAAATCAGGTCAAAATTAAATGAAGCTCCAATCTCTTCGCTCTTGGTAGCGACAGGAGTCATAGGTGCAGTTTTTTTTAATATCGGTCTTAGAGGCATTTTAAATTAGAAAAAATATTAAAGAGGTGTTCATCATGAAAGAAATTATCAGTGGTCTCAGTCTACTTTTTATTATTCAGGGAATAGGCGGATTAATCAATCATTTGACTAATGGGGGAAAAAGTTGGTTTTTAGTAAATTATATTGATGCGTTTCAAGGGTTTGAAATCGTTTTGGACATTGTATTTATTGCAGTTGGTGGAATCATAGCTTTAGCCACTCGTAAAATAACATCAAGTAAAAGCAATAAGTGAATGATGTAAAATAAAAAATACAGAGTGAGAATTTCTCGCTCTGTATTTTTTATTTTAATTGATTCTCCTCGAGGCTCTACCAACCTTACTCATCCAGGTCATAGATAAAATATGATACCAAAATGATTGTTTTCCTCTTCTCTTATTAGCTCCAAATCCTATAGGCCTATTACAGTTTACGTTACCATTTTTTGTTCATCAATCTAGTCCGTTTGTAAAAGTAGAAAATTACTGAATCAGCTTTTAAATCTATTTTACATACACAAATTTCGAACAAAAATCCGGATGTATAATTTATTTTTTCAAAATCCTCAACAATTATTACCTCCTGTGGCTATTAGGTAGAGGGGTTTCCTCTCTGACTATATTGCAGGAGGTAATTCGTATGGACGAATTAGTAAAAATCAATTATGAAAATCAACGACCAACCGTACTCGGTCGTGATTTACATGAAGCCTTGGAAGTAAAGACCGCTTATAAAGATTGGTTTCCAAGAATGTGTGAGTACGGATTTGAGGAAGGATCAGACTTTAGCTCATTTTTGAGCGAAAGTACTGGAGGCAGACCAAGCATTGACCATCAGTTAACAATTGACATGGCAAAAGAGCTATGCATGATACAGCGTACTCCAAAAGGGAAAGAGTGTCGCCAATACTTTCTTGAAATAGAAAGAAGATGGAATTCCCCAGAAGCAATCATGGCAAGGGCACTTCAGATTGCCAATCAACAGCTAACTCAAGTAAGGAAACAAAATAAAGTGCTTGAAGGTACGATTGCCGTTCAGAATCAGCAAATTGCAGAAATGAAACCGAAAGTCTCCTATTACGATGTAGTTTTAAATTGCAAAGACCTCATTTCCACCTCAGCAATTGCCAAAGATTACGGCAAGTCAGCTATTTGGATGAATCGCTATCTTAATAAAAAGGGTGTCCAGTTTAAACAAGGCGGCATCTGGCTTTTATATCAGAAGTATGCGGAAAAAGGCTACACCAGCACCAAGACACATAGCTATCTTGGCAGTAACGGCCAGCAACATACAAAGGTCCATACATACTGGACTCAAAAAGGCAGACTCTTCATTTACGAACTGATGAAGGCAGACGGTATTTTGCCACAGATAGAAATGGAGGGTGTGTAATGGGAATCAACAAATTCAATCATGAAGGATACCATGATCCAACTCCCCATGAAGCACTGACCAACATAATGAAAAAGGAAAAGGCAGAGAAAAAATCTGCCTTTAAGCCGCTTGTATATATCTGTTCTCCCTATTCCGGTGATGTAGAAGGAAACATTAAAAAGGCTCGCAGTTTTTGCAGGTTTGCTCTAGACCAAAACTGTATCCCGATTGCTCCCCATCTTATGTTTCCTCAGTTTATGGATGATGAAAACCCAGAGGAACGGGAGCTTGCCATATTTATGGACATCGTGCTTATGGGCAAATGCTCCGAGGTGTGGGTGCTGGGCAATACCATCTCAACCGGTATGGCGAGGGAAATTGAAGTAGCCAAGAAACGCAGACAAACGGTTAGATATTTTAGTCCGGAGCATGAGGAGGTTGAAAGCTTATGAAAATTGCAGTGGGCAATAGCCGGATGGATAGAAAATGGAAAAACAAAGATATCTCCTGGGAGGATTTTTGCTCCCGTGTAAAGACGACGCAACGCACCACGGAAACAGTAGAAGAATATCGGAAGTTAAAAAGAGGTCAACAAGATGATATCAAGGATGTAGGCGGCTTTGTCGGAGGACATTTAAAAGAAGGAAGGCGAAAGAAGGGCAATGTTCTGTGTCGTTCTTTGCTCACCCTTGATATGGATTACGGTAGACCAGATATTTGGGAGCAAATCAGTATGCTTTTTGATTTCAAATGTTGCGTTTACTCCACCCATAAGCACACACCGGAAAATCCAAGACTCAGGCTTATTGTTCCCCTTGCTCGTGAGATCAGCGAAGAAGAATATGCAGCTGTTGGACGTATGGTGGCAAAAGAAATCGGTATTGACCTTTTCGATGATACGACATATGAAGCCCATCGCCTTATGTATTGGCCATCCACTTCCTCTAACGGTCAATTTGTCTACGAAGAGCAGGATGGAGCATTACTTGACCCAGATATTTATCTTTCAAAATATGAAAACTGGCGAGATACAACAACTTGGCCCGTATCAAGCAGGCAGTCTGAAGTTATTAATCGCAGTCTTAAAGAACAAGCAGATCCTCTTTTAAAGGAAGGTGTGGTAGGAACTTTCTGTCGCGCTTATTCCGTTCGTGAAGCAATAGAGAAATTCTTAGGTACAGTTTATGAAGCATCTGCTATGGAAGGGCGCTATGACTATATTCCAGCTGACAGCAGTGCGGGTGTGATTATCTATGATGATAAATTTGCATACAGCCACCATGCCACCGATCCAGCAAGCGGCCTGCTCCTCAATGCTTTTGATCTAGTTCGTATTCATAAATTCGGCTCTTTAGATGATAGAGCTTCCACTACTACGGCTCCTGACAGGATGCCGTCTTTTGTGGCAATGTGCGAGTTTGCTATAAAAGATGAAGCGGTAAAAGCCGAGTTCGCAAAGGAAAGACAGGTCCAGGCTGAAGAGGAGTTTAGTGATGAGGATTGGCAGACAGGTTTGGAACTAGATAAGCAAGGTCGGATAAAAGACACACTGGATAACATCGTCTTGATTATTCGGCATGATGAGGAATTACAACATATCGCTTTCAATTGCCACCGTGATGGGATCGATGCCAAAGGTGGTCTGCCTTGGGAACAGATCAAGGCTGGTTGGAATGATTCGGATAACGCGCTTCTTAAGGTGTACTTAAGCAGTAAATACGGAGTCTATTCCCCTACCAAGACCAAAGATGCTGTGTTAGCTGTAGCGTCAGAACGAGCCTACCACCCTGTTAAGGAGTATCTCGACTCACTGCCAAAATGGGATGGTATTAGCCGAGTAGAAAATCTACTTATTGATTATTTCGGTGCAACAGATAATTCCTATACAAAAGCAGTGATTCGTAAAACGATGGTTGCAGCGGTGGCCCGCATTTATAGACCTGGTACAAAGTTTGATAGTGTTCTAATCTTAAACGGGCCTCAAGGTATCGGTAAGTCAACCTTCTTTGCTAAGCTTGCCGGAGATTGGTTTTCAGACAGTTTGACCATTACGGACATGAAAGATAAATCAGGTGCTGAAAAACTTCAAGGATATTGGTTGTTGGAACTCGGTGAGCTTGCAGGAATGCGTAAGACGGATGTGGAGATTGTGAAGTCCTTTATTTCGAGGGCTGATGATAAGTACCGTGCCAGTTATGGTGTCAACGTGGAAAGCCATCCCCGTCAATGCGTAATTGTAGGTTCTACCAATGCAGAAAGCGGATTTCTTCGTGATATAACAGGTAACCGCAGATTTTGGCCAGTCCGCATTAGCGGTAACGGTAAAAAGAAAGCGTGGCAGATGACCAAAGGGGAAGTACAGCAAATTTGGGCAGAGGCTCTAGTTCTTTACGAGAAGGGCGAAAAACTCTACCTTGAAGGTGAAGATGTAACCATGGCAACCAGTGAACAGGCAGATGCTATGGAAACGGATGAACGAGAAGGACTGGTTCGTACCTACTTGGATACGCTCTTACCTGATGATTGGGACACGATGTCTTTGTACGAGCGTAGAAATTTCCTCGGCGGTAGCGAATTTGGCGGCGGCACCCGTGTTGGAACAGTAAAAAGGACCCTTGTCTGCAATATGGAAATTTGGTGTGAGTGTTTCGGTAAAGAGGCATCAATGCTAAAGCCTTCAGATTCCTATGCCATCGGTGCCATTATGAGAAAGATCAGTGAGTGGAACAAGTACACTGGGAACAAGAATGGTGTTGTAATGTTTCCTGTCTACGGAAAGCAACGAGCTTATTCCCGAGTCGAGGAACAACGCTAAGTTGTACCTTACCTTGTTCCCATACTTGTTCTTTCCCTAAAGTTAGCAATGATAAGGAAAATCAACGGTTCGGAACAAGTGGAACAAGAAGTAACCTATTTATTTATAAATAGTAAAAAGAAGTAATAGTAGCCTGTGCGTACACGCATACACGCGCGTATAGGAAAATTGGTTCAAAGTTGTTTTCTTGTTCCGGCCTTTTTATATGGGAGGTATTTATGCTTGAAAAATATATCGAAAAGAAACTGGTGGCTGAGGTAAAAAAGATGGGAGGCATCGCTGCGAAGTTTGTTAGCCCAGGTTTAGATGGAATGCCAGACCGCCTAGTGCTTTTACCGCATGGGAAGATGGCATTTGTGGAATTAAAGGCTCCCGGAAAGAAACCCCGCCTGTTACAGATTAGAAGAATAAAGCAATTACAGAAGTTAGGCTTTGCCTGCTATGTCATTGATGATGTTAAGCAGATTGGAGGGATGCTGGGTGAAATACAATCCTCATAAATATCAGACCTATGCAACGAACTTCATTCTAGAGCATCCCATTGCTGCGGTGTTTTTAGAAATGGGTCTTGGCAAAAGCGTCATTACTCTAACGGCTATATTCGACCTATGTCTTGATCGTTTTGAAATTGGAAAGGTTCTGGTCATTGCCCCACTTCGAGTAGCTAGGGATACTTGGCCAGCTGAGATAAATAAGTGGGAGCATTTAAAAGGACTCAAGTTTTCGGTAGCAATCGGTACAGAGCAGGAGCGATTGGCGGCTCTAAGGAAACCTGCAAGTGTCTATCTTATAAACAGAGAAAATGTTGACTGGTTGGTAAATAAAAGTGGCATACCTTTTGATTATGACATGGTGGTCATTGATGAGCTTTCATCTTTTAAGTCCTATGGAGCAAAAAGGTTTAAAAGTTTACTAAAAGTAAGACCAAGGGCAAAACGGATTGTGGGTCTTACGGGTACACCTTCCAGTAATGGATTAATGGATTTGTGGGCAGAGTTTCGTATTCTCGACATGGGTAAGAGACTCGGCAGGTACATTACTCACTACCGCAATTCCTTCTTCACACCAGATAAACGCAATCAGCAAATCGTATTTTCATATAAACCATTGCCAGGTGCTGAAGATGCTATATATCGGCTCATTTCGGATATTACCATTTCCATGAAGTCGATAGATTTTCTAAAAATGCCTGAATGCGTGATCAATGAAGTGCCTGTGTATCTAAATGAAAAAGAACAATCAGTATATGAACACTTTCGTGAAGAGATGGTCCTTGAGTTTGGCGATGAAGAAATAGATGCCATGAATGCAGCTGTCCTTTCAGGCAAACTTCTGCAAATGGCAAACGGTGCTATCTATGATGATGATAAAAACCCCCATATTATCCACGACCGCAAGCTAGATGCTCTTGAGGATTTAATTGAAGGTGCTAACGGCAAACCTGTGCTTATTGCCTATTGGTATAATCACGATTTAGAGCGTATTAAGGCAAAATTTAATGTCAGAGAAATTAAAACTTCCAAGGATATTAAGGATTGGAACAACGGTGATATTTCTGTGGCAGTTATCCATCCTGCATCAGCGGGACATGGTCTCAACTTACAAAGTGGAGGTTCAACGCTTATCTGGTTTGGACTTACTTGGAGTCTAGAACTCTATCAACAAACAAATGCGAGACTTTGGAGACAAGGACAAAAAGAGACAGTGGTAATCCATCACATCATTACTAAAGGCACAATCGATGAAGATGTGATGAGAGCCTTGAAACGAAAGGAAAAGACACAATCCGATCTTATTAATGCGGTCAAAGCAAATCTTGGGAAAGCGAGGGATGTTGTATGATGGATGCATTTGAAAAACTGGCAAATGCCATTATTCTACAGGCGGTCAAAGATTATCGTTTTGCTCTGAAAAGACTAGCAAAATACCCTCGCAATGATTCTGCTAGATATACGAAATGTGAGATTGAGCGTTTCTTTCATTCTGAATTGTTCAATGTCCTTACCTCTCTCAACCCTGACATGTTAATTCAACAGCTACAAGAGGAGGTGGTGCGATGATGACAGCTAAGGAATTCTTAAAACAGGCTTACCGTTTGAATGAATTGATTAACTCAGACCTTGAAGAGTTGCAAAACTTAAGGGATTTATCAAGAAGTGTTTCATCCCCTGTGCTTGATGAGAAAGTCAGTCGAACCAAGAGTACTGACCCACCCTTTGAAAAATATGTGATTAGGATAATAGATTTGGAACAACAGATACAACATGAGGTTGAACGATTAATAAAGCTGAAATCAGATATCCGTGAAGCGATTAACCAGATGGAAAACGTGGATGAGAAGCTGCTCCTTCGCTACCGATACATTAACTTTCTTAACTGGGAAGAAATCTGTGTCAACCTTAATGTTTCTATGAGAACCGTGCATAGACTCCATTCATCCGCTTTGCAACATTTAAAGGTTCCAAAATAAAAGTTGGCACACTTTGGCACAGTTTGGCATAAGATGACACTGTTTGTCCGTAGTGAAAGTTATATAATGGTAGTATGGAATATTAATAAACAGAAGCCTTCACGGGAGCATTTCTCCTGCGAGGGCTTTTTCTATGGGAAAAAGGAGGTGCAGTATGCCAAAGAAACCTAAGCGACCGTGCTCTTACCCTGGTTGCCCAGAGCTAACCGACAAGCGCTTTTGTGAAGAGCATAGCAAGAAGGAAGCTGCACGGTATGAGAAGTATCAGCGTGATCCAGCAACCCGTAAACGTTATGGTCGTGCTTGGAAAAGGATACGTGACCGTTACATTGCAGCCCATCCTCTTTGTGAGGAATGTAAAAGACAAGGAAAGCTGACCCCAGCAGCCGAAGTGCATCACATTCTTCCTCTTGCAAGAGGAGGGACTCACGATAGAAGTAATCTGATGGCTCTTTGTACACCTTGCCACTCTGCAATCACTGCAAGAGATGGAGACCGTTGGGGAACCCGGTAGGGGGAGTCAAATCTCCACAGCTTTTTCTTTGTGTAACGGGCGTGGGGCAACGCGTGAAAATTCGCGGTTTCAAACGGGGTAATAGACCCATCGATGAAAAGAGGTGAGTGAATGGCCAAAGATGGAACAAATCGAGGCGGCGCCCGTATAGGCTCCGGTCAAAAGAAAAAACCACTTGCTGACAAAATTGCAGAGGGAAATCCCGGTAAAAGAAAGCTTGAAGTTGTCGAGTTCAAGAATACTGCTGACCTGAAGGGGCAGGAAATGCCAAAGCCAAGGGCCATGCTCTCCGCAGTGCAAAAGGATGGGAAAACCCTAGTAGCGAGTGAAATCTATGAAATTACATGGAAATGGCTTGAGGAGCGAGAATGTGCCCATTTGGTACTTCCACAGCTTCTAGAACGGTATGCCATGAGTGCGGCCAGATGGATACAGTGTGAGGAAGCGGTAACCGAATTTGGTTTCCTAGCCAAGCATCCAACAACCGGCAATGCAATTCAAAGTCCTTATGTAGCAATGAGCCAAAGCTTTATGAGTCAGACAAACAGGCTATGGATGGAGATATATCAAATCGTTAGGGAGAATTGTGCTACAGAGTATTCTGGTTTAAACCCACAGGACGATGTGATGGAGCGACTGCTATCTGCCCGCAGAGGAAAATAAAGATGAGGAGATATGTAATGAGTAAAAGATATTTAACAGCTGAAAGTGTATGTGCTGGACATCCTGATAAACTATGCGACATCATAGCAGATAGCATTTTAGAAGCATGTTTACGTAAAGACAAAGCATCACGTGTCGCTTGTGAGGTAATGGCAACCAAAGGGAAAATTATCGTGGCGGGCGAAATTTCCTGCAGCGAGAAAATAGACATCCGATACATTGTTAGGAATGTCCTTAAAGAGATTGGATACAACCCTCTTAAATTCTTAATTTATGTATTCGTACACAAACAAAGTGTAGATATTGCAACTGGCGTGGATACTGCACTGGAAGTAAGGAATGGAATAAATGAACAGTATGGTTCAATAGGTGCTGGAGACCAAGGAACTGTGTATGGCTATGCTACAAAGGAAACAGGAGAAATGCTTCCCCTACCCCTTGTACTATCTCACAGAATCGTAAAGAGACTGGATGATTGCCGCAAAGGGAAACTGATAAAAGGGATTCTTCCCGATGGTAAAGCACAGGTAACAGTAGAATATGAAGATGACACTCCAGTGAGAATAAAGACGATTGTGATATCGGTACAGCATGATAAGAACAAAACACAGGAAGAACTTAAGGCAGATATCCTTAACAATGTCTTGTGGCCGTGCTTTGAGGACTTCCCTTTTGATGATGAAACAGAACTTCTCATCAATCCATCTGGTCAGTTTGTTCTTGGTGGTCCTGCTGCGGATACTGGCTTAACTGGTAGAAAAATTATGGTTGATACTTATGGAGGACTTGCACCCCATGGAGGTGGCGCTCTTTGTGGCAAAGACCCCACCAAAGTTGACCGAAGTGGTGCTTATATGGCCCGGTACATTGCAAAACATATCGTCTGGTGCGGTTATGCAAAGAGATGTGAAGTTAGTATATCCTATGCCATTGGTAAGGCAAATCCTGTAGCCTTTTCTGTAAATACCCTTGGCACAGGTATTGTTTCTGACGAAATACTAACCCTTGCTGTACAGGAGGTTTTCAACTTAAGACCTGCGGCAATCATTGAGAAGTTGCGTCTAAGGAATGTGATTTACTCTGATACAGCTGTTTATGGTCACTTTAATAGTTGTCTATTCCCGTGGGAGGATGTAAATAAGTACAGTGAATTTAGAAAGGCGGTGGAAAAGTATGTTGATAGAGAAGATAAAAACTAAACAGCTCATCCCCGCTGAATATAACCCAAGGAAGGATTTAAAACCGGGTGATCCGGAATATGAGAAACTTAAACGCTCCCTTGAGGAGTTTGGATATGTAGAACCCGTAATATGGAATAAGACCACAGGCAGAGTCATCGGAGGTCATCAGCGTTTGAAAATCCTGCTGAGTATGGGCATGGATGAGATAGAATGCGTAGTTGTTGAAATGGATGAGCAAAAGGAGAAGGCGCTGAACATTGCACTAAATAAAATAAGTGGTGATTGGGATAAAGACAAATTAGCACTTCTCATCACGGACTTAAATGCTTCAGACTTTGATGTGTCTTTGACAGGTTTTGACCCAGGAGAGTTGGACGATCTTTTCAAGGATTCCCTTAAGGATAATATAAAAGAAGATGATTTCGATGTAGACGGCGAGCTGAAAAAGCCCGCTGTTTCGCATTTAGGGGATATTTGGCTACTTGGACAGCATCGATTAGTCTGCGGAGACAGTACAAAGAAAGACACCTTTGATGTCTTGATGGATGGGAAAACTGCTAATTTGGTAGTTACAGACCCTCCATATAACGTCAACTATGAAGGAACAGCTGGAAAAATCAAAAATGACAATATGGCTAACGAAGCGTTCTATGATTTCCTGCTTGCAGCATTTCAGAACACCGAAGCAGTAATGGCGAAGGACGCTTCTATTTATGTATTCCATGCGGATACGGAAGGACTCAATTTTAGAAGAGCATTCTCTGATGCGGGGTTTTATCTTTCAGGCACTTGTATTTGGAAAAAGCAGTCCCTTGTTCTCGGACGCTCCCCTTATCAGTGGCAGCATGAACCTATTCTCTATGGGTGGAAAAAGAAAGGCAAGCATAACTGGTATTCAGATCGAAAGCAGACCACCATCTGGGAGTTTGAGAAACCGAAGAAAAACGGTGACCATCCAACCATGAAACCAGTGGCACTAGTGGCATATCCTATTTTGAATTCAAGCCTTTCTAATTGTATCGTACTTGATCCCTTTGGTGGTTCAGGAAGTGCATTGATTGCCTGTGAGCAGACAGATAGAATCTGTTACACCATTGAACTAGATGAAAAGTACTGCGATGTCATTGTGAAAAGGTATATTGAGCAAGTTGGAAACTCAGACGGTGTGTTTCTTTTAAGAGATGGTTCGAAAATAAGATATTGTGACCTGCCAGACGTTGCTACCGCCGATTAATGGAACAGTATTTTCTACAGAAAGATGCTCTATATGACTTGATATTAACAGCCTTTAGAGTGATATATGTATGTACCGAAAATTGAAAGGCGGTATAAAAAATGCAGATAAACTATAATGTCACAGGAGAAAAAAGAAAAGAGCTAGTCAATGCAATCAGCCAAAAACTGAATGCTCCTGCAAGATATCTTGGAGCGCCTACATTTGCATATGAGGTGGCAGATTACAACATTGACAAAAACGGGGTGGTCAGAGGACCAGATAATTCTGAACTGGTTAATGATCTATTAGGCCTTCATGACTTTAAGGCGGTTACAGTAGAATTTGCCACACCACTTCCAGCAGCAGAGCCTGTTCTTGAAAATATTCAAGTTCCCAATGAAGCGGCTCTTGGGGGTAGGGTAAGTCCAAATAGTGATTACGAAGAACCTCCCGTATACAGGGAATCAAATGAAACCGAAGAAGCTATTAGTTTGATTATTCAAATGCCGAAGGAGGGTTTTAGCGAAACCGCACTTGATAACCTAAAAGGATTGGTAGAAAGCAAAGAAATCCTTATAAAGAAAGCACTTGATACTGACTCTATTCCCATTATCGTAAATGAGGAATTTGTAACCTTCCCTTGGTTCCAAAGTGAATGCTCCGCAGAAGAGGTTAAAGCTTATACCCACTTTGTAACAGCACTTTGTGAAATGGCAAAGAAACAGACCCGCGTCAACTCGACTGAGAAATCAGTGGAAAATGAAAAGTACGCTTTCCGTTGTTTCCTTCTAAGACTTGGCTTTATCGGGCCAGAATACAAAACAGAACGAAAAATTCTCCTCTCAAAACTGTCGGGTAGCTCTGCCTTCAAAAGCGGAAGTGCCAAGCATGAGGAGGTGAGTGAATAATGAATATCATTCACCCAGAAATGCTAAAGCAACTTAGAAGTTATTACACTCCAGGAACTCGTGTCATGCTACTTAAGATGAATGACCCTTATACCAAGCTTCAGCCAGGAGATAAAGGTACGGTTACTAGTGTTGATGATATGGGAACTATCCACATAAGTTGGGATTCAGGCAGTTCCCTTGGAGTGGTCTTTGGAGAGGATTTATGTAAGAAAATTGAAGAGTAAACAAACACATTTTAAGCCCAATATGGCAGTAAATATGTAGATTTATATTGCAGAAATGTCTTGCTATATAAGCCTTTTAGAGTGATATATGTACATGCCGAAAGGACAAACACACTTTAAAAGGAGCGAGATACGATGTTAAGTGCAAAATTCGGGATTGAGATTGAATTTACCGGGATTACAAGGGAAAGGGCGGCTAGAGTCGCTGCAGAGTTTTTGCAAGGCATTTACAGTGAAGGCGGGACATACTACGACACCAAGAAGGTAAAAACTCCAGATGGTCGAGTGTGGAAGTTTATGTACGATGGGAGCATCAATTGCCAAAGAAAAGAAGGTAGAAGAAAAGTAGCTGCAGGTAGAGATTATAGCGTTGAGTTGGTTAGTCCAATCCTAACCTACCGGGAGGACATTGAAACTTTGCAGGAGCTAGTAAGAAAGCTTCGCAAAGCTGGATCCTTTACAAATACATCATGCGGAATTCACATTCATCTAGACGGTGCTGAACATACCCCACGAAGCATTCGAAACTTTGTAAATATCATTGCAAGCAAAAATGACTTGTTTTATAAAGCACTTCAGATTGCACCGCAGAGAATGAATTACTGCAAAAAGATGGACAGCATTTTGGTTGAGAAGATGAACCGTAAAAAGCCTAAAACGATGAGACAAATTGAGGACATTTGGTACGAGGGCTACAGCGAGAGCAGAAGCACTCATTATCACAACAGCCGCTACCATTTCCTCAACCTTCACAGCTTTTTTACCGGAAACCATACAGTTGAACTTAGAGGATTCAATAGTGAGCTTCATGCAGGAAAGATAAGAAGCTACATTGTTCTAGCACTTGCCATTAACCATCAAGCCTTGACGCAAAAGTGTGCATCAGCAAAGAAACCGCAGGTGGAAAACGAGAAGTTTGCCATGAGGACCTACCTAAACCGGATTGGTTTCATTGGAGATGAATTTGCAAACTGCAGAGAGCATTTGACCGCAGCACTTTCGGGTTCAGCTGCATGGCGGTTTCGGGCGGCCTGAGCTGCCCCTAACCCACAAAGCTGAGAAGGAGGATTACAATGAAGAATAAATTATACCTTGCCTATGGCTCCAACCTTAATCTAAAGCAAATGGCCGACAGATGCCCCACAGCGAAGGTGGTAGGAGCAAGCCAAATCAATGACCACCGCCTATTATTTAGAGGGGCACACGCGAGCGCTGTGGCGACAATCGAGCCTTTTGAGGGTGGCAACGTACCAGTTTTAGTGTGGGAGATTACACCGACCGATGAAGCGGCACTTGACCGTTACGAGGGATGGCCGTTCCTTTATCGAAAGGAAACAATAAAAGTGAAGTTGGGAAGCAAAACCGTCAAGGCGATGGTCTACATCATGAATGATGGTAGACCGCTTGGACAGCCGAGTTGTTATTATTACAGTACAATTTTAGAAGGCTATAAAAGTGCGGGCTTCGATGTGGATATCCTGCGCAAGGCGACAACCGATTCAGTCGAATCGGAGGAGGCAGTCAATGAATGAAATAATCAAGGAACAAATCCTTTCCATTCGAGAAAGCGGAGTCACAAATATGTTTGATGTGGACCGGGTACAGTATGAGGCAAATGAACGAGGGTTTTATGAATTGGTAGTCTATTTAATAGACCATAAAGCGGAATATGCCCATTTCATACTGACGGGGGAAGTGGATGAAAATAAGTAAACAAAATTAAACAGGATAATGAGAAGGGCTTCATCTATAGGATTGAGGCTCTTTTCTTATGTCCTTTTCCATAAAAGGGGCGGTGTTTATGCGGAAACTGAAGAAATATAAGCCGACCGCCTTTATAGCTGAAGGGTCATATTACGATAAGGACGCTGCTGATTACGCTGTGGCTTTTATCGAAGCACTCTCCCATACGAAAGGTTCATGGGCAGGTAAGCCTTTTGAACTTATCGACTGGCAGGAGCAAATTATCCGTGATTTATTCGGTATCTTAAAACCTAATGGATACCGGCAGTTTAACACGGCTTATATAGAAATACCTAAAAAGATGGGAAAAAGCGAGCTTGCAGCAGCAATCGCTCTTCTCCTCACTTGTGGAGATGGTGAAGAACGAGCAGAGGTATACGGTTGTGCCGCAGATCGCCAGCAGGCATCAATTGTATTTGAAGTAGCAGCCGATATGGTGCGGATGTGTCCGGCACTGAATAAACGAGTGAAGTTGCTGGCTTCAACTAAACGACTGGTGTACCTGCCGACCAACAGCTTTTATCAGGTATTGTCGGCTGAAGCCTACTCAAAACACGGCTTCAATATACATGGTGTTGTTTTTGATGAACTTCATACTCAGCCAAATAGGAAACTATTTGATGTTATGACAAAAGGGTCTGGTGATGCGAGGACCCAACCGCTATATTTTCTTATCACCACTGCAGGGACGGATACTCAGAGTATCTGCTATGAAACACACCAAAAAGCGGTTGATATTATTGAGGGCAGAAAATACGATCCTACTTTTTATCCCGTAATCTACGGTGCCAAAGAAGAGGATGATTGGACTGATCCTAAAGTATGGAAGAAAGCAAATCCAAGCTTAGGAATTACAGTAAGTATCGATAAAGTTAGAGCCGCTTGTGAAAGCGCAAAGCAGAACCCTGCTGAGGAAAATAGCTTTCGACAACTGCGTCTGAATCAGTGGGTTAAGCAATCTGTCCGTTGGATGCCAATGGCAAAGTGGGATGCCTGTGCGTTTCCAGTAAAACCAGAGAGCCTTGAAGGTCGAGTATGCTATGGAGGACTTGATTTATCATCCACCACTGACATTACAGCCTTCGTGCTGGTGTTCCCACCGGAGGATGAAACAGATAAATATACCGTTCTCCCATATTTTTGGATGCCGGAGGATAATATTGACCTCCGAGTCCGAAGAGACCATGTACAATACGATCTTTGGGAGAAACAGGGATATATTCTAACTACAGAAGGCAATGTAGTGCATTACGGCTACATTGAGCGGTTTATTGAAGAACTTGGCGAAAAGTATAACATTCGAGAAATTGCATTTGACCGTTGGGGAGCAGTTCAAATGGTTCAGAACCTTGAAGGAGCAGGCTTTACTGTCGTTCCATTCGGTCAAGGCTTTAAAGATATGTCACCGCCAACCAAAGAATTAATGAAATTGACATTAGAAGAAAGAATAGCGCATGGTGGACATCCAGTGCTTCGATGGATGATGGACAACATCTTTATAAAAACTGACCCAGCAGGTAACGTTAAACCGGATAAGGAAAAAAGTACAGAGAAGATAGATGGTGCGGTAGCGACCATCATGGCACTTGATCGTGCTATCCGTTGCGGCTCAGGTAATAGCGGAGATTCAGTGTATGACGAGAGAGGTTTGATTGTCTTTTAAGGCTTAATGGTTAACACAATGTTTATATTCGGAGGTGACGCCTATGAATCTAATAAAAGGACTGTTTCGGTCAAGGGACCAACCGCAAAACCGTGTGGGTAGTGCATTTTCCTTCCTGTTTGGTGGTACGTCATCCGGCAAAACAGTGAACGAGCGTACTGCAATGCAAGCAACAGCAGTGTATGCCTGCGTAAGGATACTAGCTGAAGCGATTGCAGGACTACCACTTCATGTATATAGATATCGTTCTGATGGAGGTAAAGAAAAGATTCCTTTCCACCCGCTGTATTACCTTCTTCATGATGAACCAAATCCAGAGATGACTTCATTCGTGTTTCGAGAAACACTGATGAGTCATCTTTTGCTTTGGGGAAATGCCTATGCACAGGTGGTCAGAAACGGTCGTGGGCAGGCACTGGCGCTTTATCCCCTACTCCCCAACAAGATGGAGGTTAGTCGAGCAACAAATGGTGAACTGGTCTATACCTATTACCGTGATACGGACGAAAGTGGTCTAAACCCAAAGGGTGGCTATGTCACACTCCGTAAAGATGAGGTTCTTCACATTCCTGGCTTAGGTTTTGATGGACTCATTGGCTATAGCCCAATCGCTATGGCGAAAAATGCAATCGGTATGTCACTTGCTACTGAAGAGTACGGTGCGGCATTCTTTGCCAATGGTGCTAATCCCGGAGGTGTGCTGGAACACCCAGGAGTAATCAAAGATATACAGAGGGTCAAGGATAGTTGGAATAGTGCCTACCAAGGCACAGGAAATGCTCACAAAATTGCTGTGTTGGAAGAAGGCATGAAGTTTCAAGCCATTGGTATCCCGCCGGAACAGGCGCAATTTCTTGAAACACGGAAATTCCAAATTAATGAGATTGCGAGGATTTTCCGAGTACCGCCTCATATGGTGGGTGATCTTGAGAAGTCTAGTTTTTCCAATATTGAACAGCAGTCTTTGGAGTTTGTAAAATACACCCTCGATCCGTGGGTGGTGCGATGGGAACAAAGTCTCCAGCAATCGCTTATTTTGCCTTCTGAGAAAGCTTCACTGTTTATCAAGTTCAATTTGGACGGTCTGCTTCGTGGTGATTACCAAAGCCGAATGAATGGCTACGCTACAGGTCGTCAAAATGGCTGGATGTCAGCCAACGATATCCGTGAACTGGAGGACATGAACCGTATCCCAGCTGAGGAAGGTGGCGATTTATATCTGGTTAACGGAAATATGACGAAATTGGCTGACGCAGGAGCGTTTGCCAAAACCGAAGGAGGTCAGTAAATGAAGAAGTTCTGGAATTGGGTGCGAGATTCTGATGAAGGGCGCACTCTCTATTTAAATGGAGTGATATCCGAAGAAACGTGGTGGGGTGATGAGGTCACACCTAAGATGTTCAAAGATGAACTGCTGGCTGGCACCGGTGATATTACAGTGTGGATTAACTCTCCTGGCGGGGATGTGTTTGCAGCAGCTCAGATTTACAACATGCTTATGGACTATACAGGAAAGGTCACTGTAAAAATTGACGGGCTTGCGGCAAGTGCAGCTTCTGTTATTGCAATGGCGGGTGGAGATGTATATATGTCGCCGGTATCCATGATTATGATTCATAACCCTTCGACCATTGCCATCGGTGATAGCGAGGAAATGCTGCGAGCTAAAGCTCTATTAGATGAGGTTAAGGAAAGTATTATTAATGCCTATGAGTTAAAGACTGGTCTTTCCCGAACAAAGCTTTCTCATCTGATGGATGCAGAATCATGGATGAATGCAAACAAAGCCATAGAACTTGGTTTTGCAGATAAGATCATGTTTATGGAAAATGAAACACCGGATTTGACGGATAGCCTTATCTTTAGCAGGATGGCGGTTACTAACTCTCTTATTAGCAAATTACCTAAAAAACAAAAACGAAAAACAGGTACACCTATAGAGTCGCTGGATAAGCGGCTTTCTTTAATTTCTCACTAATTTAAAGGAGGAAATAACAATGAGTAAAATTCTAGAATTGCGCGAGAAACGTGCTAAGGTATGGGATGCGGCGAAAGCATTCCTTGATTCGAAACGTGGCGGTGATGGATTGTTATCCGCAGAGGACACAGAAACCTATGAAAAGATGGAAGCCGATGTTGTTGCACTTGGTAAGGAAATAGAACGTTTGGAACGTCAGGCGGTTATCGACTTAGAACTTTCCAAAGCCACTAGTAACCCTATTACAAACACTCCATTCAAAGGTGTTGAAGAAAAGACGGGTCGTGCATCCGCAGAGTACAAGAAAGCATTCTGGAATGCTATGCGTACTCGTGCAGGGGAAGGCCTTGACCCGGTTGTAAAAAATGCTCTTAAAATTGGCACAGATTCTGAGGGTGGATACTTAGTTCCTGATGAGTTTGAGAGAACACTTGTCGAGGCTTTGGAGGAGGAGAACATCTTCCGTAGACTGGCTAAAGTTATTACCACCGCTTCTGGCGATAGAAAAATTCCAGTGGTAGCATCTAAGGGCACAGCCTCATGGATTGACGAGGAAGGTGCAATCCCAGAAAGTGATGATAGCTTCGGTCAAGTATCTATAGGAGCATATAAGCTAGGTACGATGATTAAGGTTTCTGAGGAACTTCTAAACGATAGTGTATTTGAACTTGAACCTTATATTTCTAGGGAATTTGCAAGACGTATCGGTAACAAAGAGGAAGAAGCGTTCTTTACTGGTGATGGATCTGGAAAACCGACAGGTATACTTGCTTCTACAGGTGGTGCCCAAATTGGTGTGACTACTGCAGGTGCTACGGCAATTACTATGGACGAGGTACTTGATCTGTTCTATTCATTAAAGGCACCTTACCGTAATAAGGCTGTATTCGTTATGAACGACGCCACTGTAAAAGCAATCCGTAAACTAAAGGATGGTCAAGGACAGTACCTATGGCAACCTTCCTTACAGGCAGGTACACCGGATACTATCCTCAATCGACCATTGTATACTTCTGCATATATGCCAACTATTGCTGCAGCTGCGAAGAGTATCGCATTTGGTGACTTTAGTTATTACTGGGTAGCTGATCGTCAGGGTCGTGTATTTAAGAGGCTTAATGAACTTTATGCTGTTACTGGCCAAGTAGGCTTTGTTGCTACTCAGCGTGTGGATGGAAAATTGATTCTACCTGAAGCCATAAAAGTACTTCAGCAGAAAGCTTAATGGAGGTGCATTATGAGCTATAACACTAAGAATTACACCGAACAAGGCGGAGAGAAAACTGTTATAGGCGGAACGCTTGAAATCAAGGAAGGAGCCTCGGTAACGGGGCTCTCCGCCGATCCACTACTCGTGGCAACAGAGGAAACTCTTGGCGGTGTAAAAGCTACTGCCGCAGGTGAGGGTGACACCGTCGAAGTAAAAATTGGTGAAGATGGTAAGCTGTATGCTCCAGCATATCCTACCGATGCTACGGAGTCAGTCTCTGGGTTGGTAAAAATGGCTGTAAATCAAGCCGACAGCATAGCCGAGGATACAGCCACTCTTGTCACGGATTTTAATGCTCTGCTCGCTAAACTAAAAGCGGCTGGGTTAATGGCAGCAGACGAAGAATGACCGGAGGGAGGCGGACGGCATGACAACTGATAATCTTCTACCTAAAGTAAAAGCAAATCTGATCCTGACGCATGACGCAGACGATGGACTTCTGCTGCATTACATCAAAGCCGCCGTCTCTTATGCGGAAAGTTATCAGCATGTTGCTGAGGGTTATTACACTGAAAACATCATGCCCCCAACAACTGAACAGGCAGTAATCATGCTGTCGAGTCATTTCTACGAAAGCAGAGATGGCTCGACGGCTGGTTTCTTCGCCGATAGCGTACAGGCGGGGCAGCAGGTTTGGAACACGGTGAACCTACTTCTTAGACTAGACCGGAATTGGAAGGTGTAAATTATGAGTTTTGGAAAGATGAACACCTTTATTGATATCATCAGTACAGAGCCTATTAAAGACAAGGATGGTTTCGCTGCTATAGGCGATAACATACTTGCTAGTGTACGTGCCTACAAGGAAGATCGGCATGGCAGTGAGCGGTGGGCGAATAGAGCATCATTTTCTTCTGCAACTTCCCTATTTAGGTTTAGGAAAATTTCTGGCCTTAGGGTGACAAATGAAATGGTCATCGTTTGTGATGATGGCAGATATCAGATTTTAAGTGTTGATGATGTAAGAAAACGAGGCATGTATGTCGAGGTTTTAGCAGAAAAGATAGAACCAACTGTGAGGTGATGGATATGGCAAAAGTAAATATAAAGATGCCAGAAGAATTCCTTTTAAAGGTATCACGATTAGCTGACCAGACCGATGTAATTCTTCCTAAGGTTTTGGAAGTTGGCGGTGAAGTGGTACTGGATAAAGTTAAGGGAAATTTAAGTAAAGTGATTGGTAAGAACACAAAATATCCATCCAAAAGCACTGGTGAGTTGCTATCTTCACTGGGTCTTTCTGGAGCAAAGCAAGATAGAAACGGAAACTTCAATGTAAAAGTTGGCTTTGCCGAGCCACGTTCTGATGGTGAGAGCAATGCTAAAATTGCCACAATCATTGAATATGGTAAGCATGGTCAGCCTGCAAAACCCTTCCTAAAGCCTGCGAGAACTGCATCTAGGAAACCTTGCATCAATGCGATGATCGCAAAGCTAGAGGAGGAGATTGATAAAATATGAATATCTTAGAGGAGCTAAATACACTTCTGACAGCAATACCTATCCCCGTAGAAACCGGGGTTTTTTCAGGTTTGGCACCGGATGAGTACGTGGTGATACTCCCACTTTCGGATGTTTTTGAAGTTCATGCGGATAACCGCCCTGGCTTTGATGTGCAGGAAGCACGGATATCACTATTTTCCAAGAGAAATTACTTAGAGAGAAAGAGGCAGATTACAACGGCTTTGTTAAACGATGATTTTACAGTGACTGAGCGTAGGTATATTGGTCACGAGGATGATACTGGATATCATCATTACGCCATCGACGTGGCGAAAAACTATGGAATGGAGGAATAACATATGGCAACTATCGGTTTGGATAAACTGTACTATGCAAAAATAACCGAGGATTCAAATGGCGAGGAAACCTATGGTGTGCCTTCGGTACTCGCAAAAGCCATTACTGCCGAACTTTCGGTAGAATTGGTGGAAGCAATTCTGTATGCCGATGATGGTGCTGCCGAGGTTGTGAAGGACTTTAACAGCGGTACACTCACTCTCGGTGTAGATGACATTGGCCCGACGGTCGCAGCAGATCTAACTGGTGCGTCCACCGACGACAACGGGGTATTAATTTCTGCAAGTGAGAGTGTAGGTACACCTGTTGCAGTGGGGTTTCGTGCGCAAAAGGCCAATGGAACATACCGATATTTTTGGTTGTATCGTGTTAAGTTTGGACTGCCAGCAACCAACTTACAGACAAAGGCGGATTCCATTACCTTTTCTACACCTACTATTGAAGGAACAGTTATGCGTAGGAACAAGCTGGATGGGTTGGGCAAGCACCCATGGAAAGCAGAAGTCACAGAAGGTGACCCCGGTGTTTCATCGTCCACCATAACAGGCTGGTTCACTGAAGTTTATGAACCCGTATATACACCTGAACCATAGGAGGAGAAATGATGCATAATGAGAGAAGTGCCACAATCAACATAGGTGACAAAGAATATGAACTGGTTTTAACTACACGTGCAACAAAGGCAATTGCTGGTCGTTACGGTGGTCTTGAAAATCTTGGAGAAAAACTGATGAAATCAGAAAACTTTGAGATGGCACTGGACGAGATAGTTTGGCTCATCACGCTGCTTGCAAACCAGTCCATTTTGATTCGAAACCTAAAGAATAAGAATGCACCAGAAGAATTACTGACAGAGGAAGAAGTAGAGCTTCTTACCTCACCGCTTGACTTGGCGGCATATAAAACTGCAATTACCGAGGCGATGTTCAAAGGTACAAAGCGAAATGTCGAAAGTGAGGAGGAAGCTCCAAAAAACGTGGAAGTCGGGTAACGGACGATGAGGTCTTTACCCGACTTCTTTATTATGGAACAGTTCAGATGGGCATGGAGACAGAGGAATTCTGGCTTATGCCAATTGGGCTGTTTTTTGATTTATGGACTTGTCATAAACAATGGCATGGTATCGAAAAGCCAAAGAAAACACGGACCATTGACGATATTATCCCACCAGGTATTTAGGAGGAGGTGAAGGCATGGCAGATAATTTTGGTTTAAAAATAGGTGTTGAAGGCGAGCGTGAATTCAAGAACGCACTGCGAGAAATCAATCAATCATTTAAAGTATTGGGCAGTGAAATGGCTCTTGTAACGAGTCAGTTTGATAAAAACGATAAATCCATTCAGTCAGTTACCGCTCGTAATGCTGTTCTAAATAAGGAAATTGACGCACAGAAGGAAAAGATTTCTACTCTTAAGGCTGCCCTTGATAATGCCTCCTCCTCTTTCGGTGAAAATGACCGCCGCACCCAAAACTGGCAAATCCAATTAAACAGGGCTCAGGCTGAACTGAATCTTATGGAGCGTGAACTTGAACAGTCCACAATTGAAGCGGATAATCTCGGTGAAGAGTTAGAGGATTCAGGTAAAAGTGCAGAGGATGCTGGTGGCAGGTTTGAAAAGCTTGGCGGTGTACTCAAGGGAATTGGTGTGGCGATGGGGGCGGTTGCTGTTGCAGCCGGAGCCGCTGCTATTAAGTTAGGTAAAGAAGTAGTCACTCAATTTGGAGAGCTGGAACAAAACCTAGGCGGATCAGAGGCGGTTTTTGGAGCATATGCTGCATCGATTCAGAAAACTGGTGAGGAAGCCTATAAAAATCTTGGTGTTTCCCAAAGTGAGTATCTTGCGACCGCCAACAAAATGGGTGCATTGTTACAAGGTTCTGGTATACAGCAACAGAGGAGTCTTGAGCTAACTGAAAAGGCCATGCAACGTGCGGCAGATATGGCATCTGTTATGGGTATTGATATGTCCTCGGCATTAGAGGCAGTCACTGGGGCGGCAAAGGGTAACTTTGATATGATGGATAACTTAGGTGTTGCGATGAACGCTACAAACATCGAAGCCTACGCTCTTGCAAAGGGTCTGGATTTTACTTGGAATACTGCAACACAAGCGGAAAAAGCCGAAGTAGCAATGCAAATGTTCTTTGAGAACACAGAGCAGTATGCAGGTAACTTTGCAAAAGAATCAACCGAGACAATCTCCGGTTCTATTGGGTTACTACAGGCCGCACTTGGTTCATTTACAGCTGGACTCGGTAATGCCAATGCTGATATGACGAATCTGACTGAGAATCTTGTGGAGGCTTTTGAGGCAGTTGTTACTAATATCGTACCGGTCTTGGAAAATATCGTAGCCGCCTTGCCAACAGCGACAGGCGCAATATTAGCGGCGGTTGCAGACTTGCTACCAATGCTTCTTGAATTGGTTACAAATATATTCGCGCAAGTACTGGAAACAATTTTGAGCCTTTTACCCGAACTTATTCCAGCGACGGTAAGTGCTCTAATGACGATTGTCGGTGCATTAATTGATAACCTTCCACTGCTAATAAATGCAGCAATTGAATTAGTAACAGCACTTGTGGAGGGAATCGGCATAGCGTTACCACAACTCATCCCTGCGGCAGTTTCTGCAGTTATGCAGATTGTCCAAGGATTGATGGATAACCTACCACTCATTTTGGATGCCGCTTTGCAGTTGATTATAGGATTAGCACAGGGATTGGTAGAGGCAATACCTCAGCTTATTTCTGCCTTACCGGTCATCATCAAAGCAATAGTGGATTTTATCATTGCATCTATTCCACAGATTATTGATGCGGGTATTCAATTATTGACCTCACTGGTCACAGCTTTGCCTACCATTATTACAGCAGTTGTGGAAGCAATTCCGCAAATTATCGATAGTATCATCAGTGCTGTTATAGGGTCGATTCCTTTGATTATTGATGCAGGTATCCGGCTTCTAATATCACTCATACAGGCATTGCCACAGATTATAACTACTGTTGTAGGTGCTATTCCCAAGATTGTTAGCTCGCTGGTCAATGCCATTATTGGTAACATCGATAAGATTATCTTAGCGGGTGTACAACTGTTTGTGGCACTGATTGCAAATCTGCCAAGGATAATCGTGGAGATCGTAAAAGCCGTACCGCAGATTATCTCTGGACTGGTTAGGGCCTTTACTGGCTATATCGGTCAAATGGCACAAGTGGGCGGCAATTTGATTAAAGGGTTGTGGAAGGGTATATCAGACGCAGGTGCATGGTTATGGGGTAAAATATCCGGGTTTTTCGGAAATGTTGTATCGAGGATAAAAGACTTTTTCGGTATCCGCTCCCCTTCAACTCTATTTGCTGGAATTGGCCACAACATGGGTGAAGGTATCGGTGTAGGTTTTGAGGATGCAATGACAGCAGTTTCAAGGGATATGCAAAATGCAGTACCAACTAGCTTTGATTTTAATTACAGAGGTGTATCTGGGCAAGGGAATGCTACAGGTGCAAGTATTACTCAAAATATTTCAGTTGTGACACCTAAGGCTCTATCAGAAAAAGAACTAGCACGGGAGTTTAAGAACCTATCCCGTAAACTGGCACTGGAATTGTAAGGGAGGTACGGCAATGGAACTAACATATACAAATAGAGATGGAGAGAGCATTACGCTTAAGCAAAGCCGACCGTACTTTCTTACGAAGGTAGACGGCACTGGCAATATGCGTCAAACCGTCAACACTTTCAAGGCGCCAGATCAGGATGGCGCTTTTTATATTTCCTCCACGTTAGATATGCGAAACATAACGATTGAAGGTACGGTTGTTGCTGATACTCCCGATGAAGCCTTTAAAAGGAGGCAACGATTCCTTAAAATATTCAGCCCAAAGCTACTAGGGACCCTTCAATACCGTGACCGACAGATATCCTGCGTGGTGGAGGAGGCAGGTTTTAGTGTTTCTAATCGGCAACGAATACCAAACTTCTTTGTCAGTCTACTCTGCCCATCCCCTTTCTTCGAGACATTAAATGAGGTGCGAGAGGAACTGGCATCATGGATACCGCTATTTGAGTTTGAATTGGAAATTCCTATGAGTGGGATGGAATTTGGAATGCGTCAGCCAAGTCAAATCATTACGGTGGAAAATATCGGTGATGTGTCCTGCGGATGTGAAATTGTATTTCGAGCTCTGGGTACTGTTACGAATCCTGAACTCTTAAAGATAGACACTGGTGAATACATTCGGCTTCTTACGACAATGGATGCCGGAGACGAGCTGCGTGTATATACTCATTTCGCCGGAAAGCGTGTAGTAAAAGTGGAGGGTTCTTCGATTACAAATGCTTTTTCGTTATTAGATACCACTTCGGCGTTCTTTCAACTTTCCGCTGGTCTTAACACACTGCGCTACGATGCTTCAGTCAATATGGAACTGTTAGAGGTTAGTATTTACTTTCGTCCGCAGTTTCTGGGGGTGTAAAAATGGAACTGTATATCTACAACTCAAACCGAGAGCTTGCGGGCATTGTGGAATCCTTCGAGTACTTGCGCTGGACGAGGCGCTATTCCCAGTGTGGCTCATTTGAATTAAAAGCGATTGCAACTCCGGAGAATACAGAACTCTTAAAGGAAGGGAATATCATCTGGAAAAATGATGATGAGGAAGCCGGGATCATTGAGCATCTGGAACTTTCTCAAACCGAGCATGAAATTATTACTGCAAGTGGTCGCTTTGCAACTTCCTTCCTTTCCCGCCGCATTGTATGGCAAACGGAGAAACTCTCTGGTGACATTTCTGTATGTGTAGAGCAGCTGATAAGTAATAATCTTATCAATCCTTCTGATGTAGCAAGGAAGATTTCGAACATAACCTTTTCTGCTCCAAACTTAAATGTTCCCATTAGCACACAGGTATCGTACCGAAATTTGATGGATGCTGTGACGGAACTATGTGTTGCATCGGATGTTGGCATTAAGACTGTGTTCACTCCTGCTACAGGGGTTTTTACCGTAGTGTTATATATGGGAACGGAATCACAAGCTGTATTTTCTAAGGAATATGAAAACCTTACAGAACAGATTTATACAATAAGTGCTGGAGATTATGCCAACACCGCCCTTGTTGGTGGTGAAGGAGAAGGTTCAGACAGAACTTTTGTTGCAATTACAAGTGGCTCTGGTGAGACAAGGCACGAAATGTTTGTGGATGCTAAGGACTTGCGGGCAGAAGACTTTGGTTCAGAATACATTGATACACTAATCTTTCGAGGTCAAAGTAAGCTGAGTGAGCAAGCCATACGCTATTCATTTGATACATCTATCAATCCACACGGCAATTTAACATATAAAGTAGACTTCGATCTTGGGCAGACTGTCAAAGTCATTTCCAAAGCCTGGGGTGTATCCATGACGACGCGCATCACCGAAGTCGAAGAAACCTATGACGCAGATGGACAGAGCATCAGCGTAGTGTTCGGAAAAGCGGAGTTGACAATCGCCCAAAAAGTCCGCTCTGAGTTAAGTGAGGTAAAAACAGCAATATCCGCTCCAACGGGCATATCTGAAATTGCACAGGCTTTAGGAGCCGTGGAGGATACGCTAGTAACAGTTGAGGAAACCTTAGGCGACTTGACGGAGGTAGATTCAGAGATTCAAGGAGACAACGTTGCATCTACTATTAACAATCTATATGGAAAATTACCTGCACTGGAGATTAATGTGGGTGGAGGTACTATATCGATTGGCCAATATGCGTTGTACCATATGAACCCTGGAGATGCCTTTTATTTCACTTCATGGAGCGGAAATAAGTTTAGTGACCAGCCAAGTGACGATGGGCATGTCTTTTTGATAAAACATAACGGTGACGATACGGGAAATGGCTATCAGAGGGCAATGGGTTTCTTCATTTCTCGCAATACCATGACATTCTATGTGATTTCCGTTTTCGTATTTGATAATCCTTCTGGTCAAGCAAACTGGCTTAATATCAATAACGAACCTGTAACTACTGCAAGAATTGCAAACGGAGCAGTTACAGGTTTAAAAATTGCAGACCGTACAATTACTGCTACTAAACTGGCTTCTTCCTTTAGCGATTATTCAACTACAGAACAAAACACAGGGCGACTATGGATAGATGGCAAGACGATTTATCGTAAACAGATAAATCTCGGTTCCCTTACAGATACAACACCAAAACATGTACCTCATGGTATAGCAAACCTCAGTACTGTTGTCAGTTTATCCGGCTTTGTCACGAACGGAAGTGTTTTCTTGCCACTGCCCCTTGCTCGGTATAACAACTTCGAATCGCAAATTGGTCTCTTCGCAAATAAGACCGACATTGTAGTCGAACCAGGCAATGATAGAACCGCGTATACAGGCTATGTAGTAATAGAGTATACAAAAACGATATAGAAGGAGGAGTGATTAATGGAGAAAAGTGGATTTTTCAATTCATCCGATGGGGATAGAGTCTATGATGCAACGGACTTCGCTGCATATTTTGGAAGCCTTGTTTCGAATGGTGTATTTTATGCGACACCAACAAACCTACTGGTATCTCCTGGGATTGGATTAGCAGTAACCATAGCACCAGGCAGTGCATGGATTAATGGTTATAGATATGAAAACACAGATGATTTAAACAAACCTCTTGCTACAGCAGATGGGAGCAATCCACGCATAGACCGAGTTGTGGTTCGCCTAAGCCAAATTACAAGAAGTATTCAGCTTGCCATTGTTACTGGTACTCCAACAGCATCGCCCATAGCCCCAGAACTGACAAGAACAAGTGATATCTATGAACTTGGTATTGCTGATATTTTAGTACCTTCTGCTGCTACGTCGATTTCAGCAAATAACATTGTTGATACCCGATTGAATACTAGTCTTTGCGGGTTGGTAAACTCGCTAGTTTCTGCGGTTTATGAATAGGAGGTGAATATAAGTGGCGGATATTAACGGCGTTACTCTGCAGGCGGGTTCCAGCCCAGCCGTTTATTACACGATTACTTATACTAAAAGTCGACCTAATAATAGTCAAATGACATACAACTTCACCATATCCGCTGCGTTGGGTTCATCAGGTTCCTTTATCCGTAGTGGTTATGCATTGCTTTGCACGATGACTGTAAATGGATCTTCTTCACAGGTGCGTATTAAAGCAGCGGACGGCGATAACTGGGAAGGGACCACACCAAGGATCAGATATGTTTCGGTGACCTGTGCTTCCACTACAGGTAATGCAAACCAGCCAGTCACATTTAAAGTAGTATCTGATGGACGATTGTCATTAACCTCAGGTGTGATTACCAATTCAAGCTATACGGTATTAAGCTCTCCATTGCTCACTACAGCTTGTGGAGCACCAACAACTTGTACGGTTTCTCCAACACTTGCAGAAGGGAATGTGACTCTTTCTTGGAGCGGGGCTTCTGGAGGTATTAATAATACGATTTCCAGTTATGAGATTCAATATAGTGATTCCGCCGATAACATCACATGGGGTGCATGGACTGCCCTGTCTACGCTGACCACCACAGCAACAAGTGGTAGTGTATCTGTTGCATCACCTCCTACCCGAGGTAATTACCGTAGATTTCGGGTGCGAACCCGTGGTTCAGCAGGTGCTAGTTATTACTCTGGCTGGAAAGTATCCACAAACAGCGTCCGCAGAAACACTGTACCAAAGCCAGCAACCACCGCTGTTGCCTCCCCTGCAGCATATAGTGATGAAACGATTACACTGACTTGGAGTGGAGCATCAAGTGGTACGAGTCCAATTAAGGGATACCAAATTGCCAGCCGTACTTCAACGGATAATAGTACTTGGAGTGCGTGGAATGTGTTGACTACGTTGACATTGGCGGCAAGTGGTGGCAGTTATAATCCAATAGTATCGAGGACTTCGGGAACATATACACAATTTGGTATCTGGACAATTGATTCATTGGATGTTTATTCAATAGAGAAAATCAGCAATAGCATTTATTGTAACGTCACAGCTTGTACAGCACCGACCCTTTGCACGGTAAGTGCAACATTATCCGAAGGAAATGTTACTCTCTCGTGGAGTGGGGCATCTGGTGGTGCAGGTAATGCCATCACATCCTATGAAATACAATATAGTGATTCACCCGATAACAGCAACTGGGGTGCTTGGTTGGCATTGGCTATCGTCAATACTTCAGCAACAAGCAGTATTTTAAATGTCAGTCCACCTACCACACGTGGTCATTATCGTCAGTTCCGAATAAGAACCCGTGGTACGGCTGGAGAAGATTTTTACTCAGACTGGGCTATATCAAGCAACACTGTTCGTAAAAATATACTGCCGATCCCGCCGACTACTTTTTCAGCAAACCCTCCTATATATGAAGCTAACACAATAAATCTTTCATGGAGTGGAACAGTACCTGGGACCAGTGCCATTAAGCAATATGTCATACAACAGGCTACATCGACAGATAGTGTGAATTGGTCGGCATACGAAGCACTGGCAACTATTGTTTCAAACAATTCTTCAGGTAACCTTCAGGTAAATGCCACACAGATAGCCGGTAGGTATACCCGTTATCGAATAAGTGTTACGGATGCACTTGATGCAGTTTCTGCTTTTGTAGTTAGCAACACGGTAAAGAAAAACAGCCCACCTGCAGCACCGGTAGTGGACTGTCCAATGTCTGGTAATTTTACTTATAACACCACACCACGTTTTATGATCACAACAGGTATTGAACCAGATGGACAAACACAAATAGTGGAGGTAAGGATTGATTCTGGTCCATGGCAAAACAGCGTAGATAATCCTGAGAGGTTTTCCATAAGCGGCTACCTTGGTAATGGGGTCAGGACCGTTTACCAAGCTGAACCGCTTTCAGTAGGAAGCCATACAGTTACTTTCCGTTGTCTTGACAGTGATATCGAATCGGCAAGCGCAGAAGTTGTTCGTACCTTCACGATTTTAGCATTACCTTTTGAAATCATCATTGCTAATGTAACACACGTAAAGGCATCGCATATTCAGACGCTTCGAACTGCTATAAACAGGGTGCGTAGCTATTACAATCTGTCCCCTGCAACTTGGAAAGAAGAGATTATCGCAGGAAAGACTACAATTAAGAATTGGCCATTTCATATCGTTGAAATACGTAAAGCAATAGATGAGATTATTTTGATGATTAATAGTTTTGATTCTTCCCAGGTATTCGATATACCACCTGTCACGTGGTTGCCTATCGGTTCAGGACGACCCAAGGCAGACGTAATGCAACAAATTCATGACCTAATAAAAATAATGTAAAGGTAACATTCAGCGCTCTTGTAATTGCAGGGGCGCTTTTCTATATGGACATACACGAAATGGAGGTGTCTTGAATGAAAGAAATTTGGAATTGGCTACAACTGGCTATTGCAGCTATAGGTGGATTTCTTGGGTGGTTTCTCGGAGGTTATGATGGATTTCTCTATGCATTGATAGCCTTTATTGTCATCGATTATGTCACGGGAGTACTCTGCGCCATTATAGATAAAAAGCTGTGTAGCGAAATCGGTGCTAAGGGAATTTTCAAAAAGGTACTCATCTTTGCAATGGTAGGTATCGCTCATATTATCGATACACAAATTTTAGGAAGCATTGGAGACAATAGTGGCGCTTTGCGCACAGCAGTAATCTTTTTCTACCTTAGTAATGAAGGAGTATCTATTTTAGAGAATGCTGGTCATATTGGACTGCCCATCCCAGAAAAATTAAAATCGGTTCTTCGGCAACTACATGGACGTGATGAAGAGCCACGTAAGCCAGGTGATGGAATATGATTGGCTCAGAATGTCTAATTAGAGGTGATTATAATGAATTTACGTAAACTAATACTTACAAAAAACGCTTGTTACAAGGCGGGCAGAACTATAAAACCCAAGGGTATCATGGTTCACTCGACCGGTGCCAATAACCCATGGCTCAAGCGATACGTTGGCCCAGACGATGGCTTGCTCGGGAGGAATCAATACAATAACCATTGGAATCAAGATAAACCTGGAGGCCGTCAAGTTTGTGTCCATGCCTTTATTGGTAAATTAGCAGATGGTTCCATTGCTACCTATCAAACATTGCCTTGGAATCACAGAGGTTGGCATGCTGGAGGAACTGCAAATAATTCTCATATTGGATTTGAAATCTGCGAGGACGGTTTGACCGATGCCTCGTATTTTAATGCAGTTTATAAGGAAGCTACGGAGCTTTGTGTATATCTTTGCAAACTCTATGGGTTTAGTGAGAAAGATATCATCTGTCACAGTGAAGGCTATAAACTGGGCATTGCCAGTAATCATGCGGATGTGATGCATTGGTTTCCTAAGCATGGAAAGAGTATGAATACCTTTCGAGCAGATGTGAAGAAGTTACTTATCACAGAAAATAAACCATCAGAGCCAGTGAAAAAGAAATATTATCGTGTGCAGATCGGTGCATATTTGGACAAAGCAAATGCTGAGGCACAGCTTGCCAAAGCTAAAAAGGCAGGCTTTAAGGATGCATTTATTAAGTATGACTAATCAATTGGCAAGCTAAAAAGCGGTGCTCCTAGAATTTCATCGGGTTCCCAAATAAAATATTAAACTATTAGATTTATCCAGCCTGTGGGGGTTCTTCCCTTGCAGGCTCTTTTTTTATGCTCTGATTCACGTTAAATTTTACAAATCCTCAACTTCGACCTGTTCCCACGGCTATTAGGTAGGAGGTGTTTCCTAGTGAATCAGCACGAGGATAAAAAAGTTACAAAAATTTCAGACGAGATTATAGACAAAAGTATTGAATTAAAGAGGGTATCACAGGAACAGCTACAGCGTGAGTTTGATTATATCCAGGCAGAAAAAATGCTAAGAAAGATGCTCGGAAAAGGCTTAATAACAGAGGTGGAATTCAACAAGATAGACGCTCTAAATCGCCAAACTTTCTCCCCCTTTTTAGCGGAGATAATGCCATGAAATCGTTGATATATAAGGGTTTCAGAGGTAATATGTGACCTACCAAGAAGGAGGTGAGAGGATGAAAAAGATAACGAAAATAGAAGGAAATACGGCCAATTCTTTTATTAAGCCAAAAATACGAGTAGTTGCCTACTGCCGAGTTTCTACAGGCAGTGATGAACAACTTGTCAGCTTGCAAGCACAAAAGGCCCATTATGAGAGCTACATAAAGGCAAATCCAGAATGGGAATACGCAGGCTTGTATTATGACGAGGGAATCAGCGGCACGAAAAAGGAAAACCGCTCTGACCTACTTAGAATGTTATCAGACTGTGAAACTGGAAGAATTGACTTAATCATTACAAAGTCAATTAGCCGATTTGCGAGAAATACTACAGATTGCTTGGAGATGGTTCGAAAACTGATCGACCTTGGGGTTCATATCTATTTTGAGAAGGAAAACATCAATACGGGTTCAATGGAAAGTGAATTGATGCTCTCCATTTTAAGTGGACTTGCTGAAAGTGAGTCAATTTCAATTTCTGAAAATACGAAATGGGCAATTCAAAGACGATTCCAAAACGGAACCTTTAAAATTTCCTACCCACCGTATGGATATCAAAACATTGACGGTCAGATGATAGTAAATCCCAAGCAGGCTGAAGTTGTAAAGTATATTTTTGCAGAGGTATTATCGGGCAAAGGCACACAGAAGGTTGCTAATGATCTTAATCAAAAGGGTGTCCCTTCAAAAAGAGGAGGTCGTTGGACGGCTACTACTATTCGAGGGATTCTAACCAATGAAAAATATACTGGCGATGTTATTTTGCAAAAGACTTATACTGATAGCCATTTTAACAGGCACACCAATTATGGTGAGAAAAATATGTATCTAGTAGAAAACCACCATGAGGCAATTATCAGCCATGAAGATTTTGAAGCTGTAGATGCCATTCTCAATCAGAGAGCAAAGGAAAAAGGCATCGAAAAGCGCAACAGTAAATATCTAAACCGATATTCTTTCTCTGGCAAAATTATCTGCTCGGAATGTGGCAGTACCTTTAAAAGACGGATTCATTCATCTGGTCCAAGAAAATACATTGCTTGGTGCTGCAGTAAGCATATAAGCAATATAACGGAATGTTCTATGCAGTTCATTCGAGATGAAGATATAAAGACTGCATTTGTTACGATGATGAATAAACTCATATTTGGTCAGAAGTTCATATTAAGACCACTTTTGCAGGCGTTACGTAACCAGAACAATGCAGCGAGTTTTCGTAGAATTGAAGAGCTGGAAACTAAAATTGAAAACAACATGGAGCAGAGCCAGGTACTGACAGGTTTAATGGCCAAAGGGTATCTGGAACCTGCTCTGTTTAATAAAGAAAAGAATGCACTGGAGGCAGAAAGAGAAAGGCTTCTTGCCGAAAAGGATCAACTTACTCGTTCCGTCAATGGCAATTTTGCAAAAGTAGATGAAGTTGACCGTCTGATTAAGTTTGCCACTAAGTCCAAAATGCTCACAGCTTATGAGGATGAGTTGTTTGAAGATTACGTAGAGAGGATTATGGTCTTTTCACGGGAGAAAGTAGGTTTTGAATTAAAATGTGGAATCACATTGAAGGAAAGGTTGGTGAATTAGATGGGTCACACACCCTATGGATATAGAATTGAGGATGGAAAGGCTGTTGTGGATGAAAAAGCTTCTGAGCAGATAAAAGAATTATTCTCAGGTTACTTGGCAGGCCTTTCTTTGAAGGAAGCTGCTAAAAAAGCTGGGATAGATTGTTATCATGGCACAGCAGGTAAGATGTTACAGAACAAGCACTACCTTGGCGATGAATTTTACCCTCCCATTATTGATGAGGAGACCTTTGAAAAAGCCAGGGTGGAAAAACGAAAAAGAGCAGAAAAGCTCGGAAGGATATGGGAACCTAAAGATGTGCCGGAAACGACCTACCCTGTAAAGTTCAAAGCAAAACCTCTAGTGCAAAAATATGAAGATCCATACAAGCAGGCCGAATATGCCTACAGTTTAATAGAAAGTGAGGTGTAACAAGTGGCAGTGAGTAGGAATGTCACAGTAATTCCGGCAATTAAACGAATCGGAAACAATAATAATAATAGTGAAAGCAAACCCAAAACACGAGTAGCTGCTTACTGTCGTGTTTCAACGGATAGTGAAGAGCAGGCTTCAAGTTATGAAATTCAGATTGAACATTATACAAACTATATTAAGAAGAACAAGGAATGGGAATTGGCAGGTATTTTTGCGGATGACGGTATCACAGGTACAAATACCAAGAAGCGTGAAGAGTTCAACCGTATGATTGAAGAGTGTATGGCAGGAAAAATAGACATGATCATCACAAAATCCATCAGCCGATTTGCCAGAAACACGTTGGATTGCCTTAAATACATTCGTCAATTAAAGGATAAAAACATCGCCGTATTCTTTGAAAAAGAGAATATTAACACCATGGATTCTAAGGGCGAAATCATGCTGACCATTATGGCTTCTCTTGCCCAACAGGAGAGCCAATCCTTAAGCCAGAACGTAAAGCTAGGTATTCAGTATCGCTATCAACAAGGTGAAGTTCAGGTCAACCACAAGCGTTTCCTTGGGTACACCAAGGACGAAAACAAGCGACTAGTCATCGACCCAGAGGGTGCGGAGGTTGTTAAACGGATTTATAGAGAGTACCTTGAAGGAGCTAGTCTTTTACAAATAGCAAGAGGACTAGAAGCAGACGGTATTCTTACAGCGGCAGGCAAAGCTAAATGGAGACCAGAAACACTGAAAAAGATATTGCAGAATGAAAAGTACATCGGTGATGCCCTTCTACAAAAGACTTATACGGTTGATTTCCTTTCTAAAAAACGGGTCAAGAATAACGGCATCGTTCCCCAGTATTATGTAGAAAACAGTCATGAGCCGATTATTCCAAGGGAGCTTTTTATGCAGGTTCAAGAAGAAATGGTTCGAAGAGCCAACCTGCGTGGCGGTAAAGGCGGTAAAAAGAGAGTCTATAGCAGCAAGTATGCTTTATCGAGTATTGTGTACTGCGGTCATTGCGGCGATATTTACCGACGGGTACATTGGAATAACCGAGGATACAAGTCTATTGTTTGGAGATGCGTCAGCCGATTGGAGGAAAAAGGGTCTGAATGCATGGCCCCAACCATAAACGAGGAAACATTGCAGACAGCAGTGGTCAAGGCCATTAACGAACTTTTGGCTAACAAAGAACCCTTCCTCTCAACCTTGCAGAAAAACATAGCTACTGTATTTAATGAAGAAAATGATAATGCCACTGACGATATTGATGGCAAATTGGAAGAATTACAGCAACAGCTTCTTATACAAGCAAAATCAAAGAATGACTATGAAGAAGTGGCTGACGAAATTTATCGACTTCGGGAGTTAAAGCAAAATGCACTTGTAGAGAATGCAGAGCGAGAAGGGAAAAGGCAACGAATCGCTGAAATGACTGATTTTTTGAATGAGCAATCCTGTGAGTTGGAGGAGTATGATGAGCAATTAGTAAGGCGACTTATTGAAAAAGTAACGATATATGAAGAAAAGCTCACTGTAGAATTCAAATCAGGTGTGACGATTGAGGAAATGATATAGATTATTGGGTCAACCGCAATTAAGGAAAATATCGCCCTTTGGCGGTTTTTCCTGCTTTTATATTTTTTATATTGAATATATCACCTTATTGTGTTAAAATGTACGATGATACAAATAAGAATTTAGGAGGAACCGAAACTATGACAGCCTCAATGCGTTTAAGATAAGCTGGCAATAAAAAAGGCAGAATCTATCCCCGATGATAGGCTTTTTTGTTGTGCTTATTTATACGATATTGAGCATTCATTAGTTACGGTGAGGATATAGGCTATTTAACTATACCTTTATTTAGCTATGTCTTTAATATGAATGTTTCCAAGTTGTATGTATGCAGACCAAAAGCCACATTGTGGATTTAGGCCTGCATTTTTTATTGCCTAGAATGCTATTCAAAATAGAAATTCAAGCAAAATAATATGCAGGAGATAATATAAATGGAAAACAACAACAATTGGAAACTTAAGTTTTATACAATATGGGCAGGGCAGGCAGTATCATTAATCACTAGTGCTATCCTGCAAATGGCGATTATTTTTTACCTTACAGAAAAAACAGGATCTGCGATGGTCTTGTCTATGGCTTCACTAGTAGGTTTTTTACCCTATGCGGTCTTTGGACCTGCAATTGGTGTATTAGTGGATCGTCATGATAGGAAGAAGATAATGGTTGGTGCTGATTTAATTATCGCAGCAGCTGGGGCAGTGCTTGCTATTGTTGCATTGTATATGGAGCTACCTGTCTGGATGGTTATGGTAGTATTGTTTATCCGCAGCGTTGGAACAGCTTTTCATACCCCAGCACTCAATGCAGTTACGCCACTTTTAGTACCAGAAGAGCAGCTGACGAAATGCGCAGGCTATAGTCAGTCTTTGCAGTCTATAAGCTATATTGTTAGTCCGGCGGTTGCAGCATTGTTATATTCTGTTTGGGAATTAAATGCTATTATTACCATCGATGTATTAGGTGCTGTGATTGCGTCTATTACGGTGGCAATTGTACGTATTCCTAAGCTGGGCGATCAAGTGCAAAGCTTGAAACCAAATTTCATAAGAGAAATGAAAGAAGGAATTGTCGTACTGAGACAAAACAAAGGATTATTTGCCTTATTACTCTTAGGAACACTATATACGTTTGTTTATATGCCAATTAATGCACTATTTCCTTTAATAAGCATGGAATACTTTAATGGAACACCTGTGCATATTTCTATTACCGAAATCGCTTTTGCATCTGGAATGCTAGTAGGAGGCTTACTATTGGGGAGATTAGGAAGTTTCAAAAAGCGTGTACTACTAATAACAGGTTCGTTTTTTATAATGGGGGCCAGTTTAGCCGTTTCAGGAATACTTCCTCCAAGTGGATTTGTTATATTTGTAGTTTGCTGTGCAATAATGGGGCTTTCGGTGCCGTTTTATAGCGGTGTGCAAACAGCTCTTTTTCAGGAGAAAATTAAGCCTGAATATTTAGGACGTGTATTTTCTTTGACCGGAAGTATCATGTCACTTGCAATGCCAATTGGGTTAATTCTTTCTGGGTTCTTTGCTGATAGGATCGGTGTAAATCATTGGTTTTTACTATCAGGTATTTTAATTATTGGCATTGCTATTGTTTGCCCCATGATAACTGAGGTTAGAAAATTAGATTTAAAATAAACAATATTGGAGGGATATTTATGTATCTTATTTTCATGTAATTCTTCCTGCTTAAATCGCAGGGTTTTCCCTGCGTACAAGCAAATGAAAACATGCGATTATAGACAGGAGGATAATGTTATGGAATTGATATTAAAAGCAAAAGACATTCGTGTGGAATTCAAAGGACGCGATGTTTTAGATATAGATGAATTAGAAGTATATGATTATGACCGTATTGGTTTAGTGGGAGCAAATGGTGCAGGGAAAAGCACTCTACTCAAGGTACTTTTAGGAGAATTAACTCCCCCAGGATGTAAATTGAATCGTCTGGGTGAACTTGCCTATATCCCTCAGTTAGACGAAGTAACTTTGCAGAAAGAAAAAGATTTTGCACTTGTAGGAAAGCTTGGTGTTGAACAATTAGATATACAGACCATGAGCGGTGGTGAAGAAACAAGGCTTAAAATAGCACAGGCTTTATCAGCACAGGTTCATGGTATTTTAGCGGATGAACCTACGAGCCATTTAGACCGTGAAGGAATTGATTTTCTAATTGGACAGCTAAAATATTTTACAGGTGCACTGTTAGTTATTAGCCATGACCGTTATTTTCTTGATGAGGTAGTAGATAAAATATGGGAACTGAAAGATGGCAAAATCACTGAGTATTGGGGAAACTATTCTGATTATCTTCGCCAGAAAGAAGAAGAACGCAAGAGCCAAGCTGCAGAATACGAACAATTTGTTGCAGAACGTGCCCGATTGGAAAGGGCTGCAGAGGAAAAGCGAAAACAGGCTCGTAAAATAGGACAGAAGGCAAAAGGTGCTTCAAAGAAAAAAAGTACTGAAGGCGGAGGGCGTTTAGCTCATCAAAAATCTATAGGAAGTAAGGAAAAAAAGATGCATAATGCCGCTAAATCCCTAGAACATAGGATTGCGGCCTTAGGAAATGTAGAAGCTCCAGAAGACATTCGCAGGATTCGTTTCAGGCAAAGTAAAGCATTGGAGCTCCACAATCCATATCCTATTATCGGTACGGAAATTAATAAAATATTTGGAGATAAGGTATTGTTTGAAAAAGCATCTTTTCAAATTCCGCTTGGCGCAAAAGTAGCATTAACTGGTGGTAATGGAACCGGAAAATCAACTTTAATCAAAATGATCTTAAACCATGAGGATGGAATATCTATTTCACCTAAGGCAAAAATAGGCTACTTTGCACAAAATGGTTACAAGTACGACAGTAATAAGAAAGTATTGGAGTTTATGCAGGAAGATAGTGATTACAATGTTTCAGAAATTCGTTCAGTGCTAGCCTCGATGGGGTTTAAACAAAACGATATTGGGAAAAGTTTATCTGTTTTAAGCGGCGGAGAAATTATAAAATTGTTGCTAGCTAAAATGCTTATGGGCAGATATAACATCCTACTAATGGATGAACCAAGCAACTTCCTTGACATACCAAGCTTAGAGGCTTTGGAAATTTTAATGAAGGAGTATGCTGGAACTATAGTGTTTATCACCCATGACAAACGGTTGCTTGATAATGTGGCTGATGTGATTTATGAAATTAGTGATAAGAAAATAAATCTGAAACATTAAACGTAAGGTAGTCGCTGGTCAGAATAGGCTTCTCTGGCTGGCGGCTTCATTGTTAAAGTAAAAAGACTTTTTTCTTTGGCAAACATTACATTAATGAATATTAAAATAATTTAAATAAGGGAGGTTGGTAACAAACCCTTTACCAAGCAACGCAAGAAAGCGTGAACTAAGACTTTGGGCAATGACAATTGAAGATATATATTTAGGTTGGGAGCAAAATGCAATCGTTAATATTAATAAATGGAAAGAGCAATTAATGAAAAACTTTTAGACTCGGGCCTTTCTACCACGGCGGAAAAGGGAACTTAAATCCGAGGCACTCTTAAATAGAGTGTCCCTTTCGTAAATTGAGTGGTTGCTTGGGTCGATATGTTCCCGTCTACCGATAGCTCTAAAAATGAAGTAGATATGTTTCCGAGAACAGGCATACTCAAATGACATTCATTCTGTCCTCTCGAGTCATGTGGAGTGTGTAGCGAAACTAGCCTTGAAATTGTAGAAACTGAATAAACTTGTGCGAAAATGAAAATAAAGTTTTGCGAGAAAAAAGGGAAAGGGGAAGGGAAATCCTTATTTCTCAAGCCCTTTCCCCTTTTCCATGTCAAAAGTTTATTTTTCGGTCTTTATTCTGTTTGACAACACTTTTTCGAAACCATCATAAATGCAAAACGAGCGAAAACTAAAACTATAAGTTAAAGTTAATGAGTTCTGCTGCTCAACAAACATTAAAGCAATTTAATAAAGACGAATTTTTCGAATGAAGTTATTCGCAATTCAAATACAAAAAGGCAGAACATTTCATATTCCAATGTCACCGGCTTTTAAGAAAAAGCAAGTTGTAGATGATCTATGCAAAAGAGTATGAAAGTCGGACAATTGAGAGGGAAAGTCCTCTCTTGTCTAAAGCTGATTCATTCTGACGGCAAGATGACAGGTTTTCTTGGCTAAACTTCTATAAACAAGTACACCTATTTCATTCAGCTTTCAGGCTGATCAATGAACTTCACTGTTCTTTTCAAAGTTAAAGTCGCACTATTAGAATTTTATTTCTATTATTTTTTTGCCGGCAATTTCTTTATGTTCTTTATTTAGCACTTCACTTGTCATTAGTTTGATCCATTCTAAATGATTACTCTTAGCTTTGTCTTCTTGCCCATGAACATGGTTATTTAAAGGAAATCCCATGTTGCCTATCTTCTCTTCGCTGCCGCTATACATGCCGTTTAATTCTTCAAGATAAAAATCATTTTCCCAAGTCATCTTTTCCCCTGAGCTTGTTTCTAATAAAGCGATTGGTGCGAAGTATACTTCTTCATTTGTTGTATTTTTAATCTTCATCTGCACTCTTATAAAATCAAAGTCTTCTGCTTCATGTGTAAATCCATGGAAAAAATCAATTAAGTTATATGCTGGAAGATAATGAAGTACTTTGACATCTAATATGGTTAACTCTATAGGACCGATTTTATACGTTTTGTTCACCTCTTTTATGTCTTCTAATATCAATTTTCCTTTTTCATCCCAAAACGAATCACCGGTTTTTTGTAATGACGAATCGTCTGTAACTTGAGGATTACCGCTATATTCTGTCTTTGAATACTCGGTCTTATTTGCTTCGTTTTCTCTTATTTCGCTTTGATTAGCAGCTTTTGTCCGGGTTATTTCTTCTTTTTTATCTTGATTGGCTGAACATCCGAATAACAGCATAAAACTTAAAATCAATGGAACATATTTCACCATTCGTGTTCCTCCTAAAACGAAATTTTTAAGTAGCATAAATTTATGATAATAAAGAAATATGAATTTTCTTTTAATATAAATTAAATGAATGTAAATTGGTGTAAAAATAATGGCATATCTCTTTGAAGCATTACGTCTAGAATGAACAGTTTTTGTACAGTTGGTCAAGTTTAATTGTTATTGTATTTTCGGAAATTTTACAAATATTAATAGAAAATTCATAATCTATTAATACAATCGTTGTATGTTTATTATTGATATAAAACATTGTAAGGAGGTTTTGTATTTGGACAAGAAGAAGTTTTTTAGAGGATTAGCGGCGTTCACGTTAGCTTCTAGTTTAGGAGTCAGCAGCTTAGTAACGAATCATGATGTTGTCAAAGCTGAGACAAAACCGAAGCAAGTTAAAAATATCATCTTTATGATAGGGGACGGAATGGGGGTTTCTTACCTAACAGCACATCGTTATATGAAAGATAACCCTGATACATTTGTTGTCGAAAATACAACATTTGATGACTACTTAATTGGTATGCAATCTACAAATCCAGAAGATGAACATCAAAATATCACGGACTCTGCTTCTGCAGCAACAGCGATGTCAGCTGGTATTAAAACGTATAATGCGGCTATCGCGGTTGATAATGATAAGACGGAAGTAAAAACGGTATTGGAAGCAGCAAAGGAAAAAGGAATGTCGACAGGTCTTGTAGCGACATCAGAAATTACGCACGCAACACCGGCTGCTTACGGTGCCCATGATGTGAACCGAAAGAACATGAATGCGATTGCGGATGACTACTATGACGAATTAATCAATGGCCAACATAAGATTGATGTCATGTTAGGCGGAGGACTTAAGAACTTCATTCGTGAAGATCGGAGTTTAGTCGAAGAATTTAAAAAAGATGGATACAGTTTTGTGACAAATGAAGATGAATTGTTAAAAGACAATAACGAACGTATTTTAGGATTGTTCGCTGAAGGCGGTCTTCCTAAACGCATTGACCGTACTGAAGAAACTCCGGATCTAGAAGAAATGACAAGAGAAGCGATTGAACGTTTAAGTAAAAACGAAAATGGTTTCTTCTTAATGGTTGAAGGAAGCCAAATTGACTGGGCTGGACATGATAATGACATTGTAGCGGCAATGTCTGAAATGGAAGATTTCGAACAAGCTTTTAAAGTAGCTCTTGATTTTGCGAAAAAAGACGGTGAAACCTTAGTCGTATTAACAGCAGACCATTCTACAGGGGGATTCTCATTAGGAGCTAATGGTATTTATAACTGGTTCCCAGAGCCAATCAAAGCAGCGAAAAGAACACCTGATTTTATGGCAGAAAAAATCGTCAATGGTGCAAATGTGAGAGAAACATTAAAGAAATATATTGCTCTTGATTTAACGGAAGAAGAAATTAAATCCGTAGAAGACGCTGCGCAAACGAAAGACCTTAGAACAATTGATGATGCGATTGAAGCAATTTTTAATACCCGTTCTGTTACTGGTTGGACAACAGGCGGTCATACTGGAGAAGATGTAGCGGTTTATGGATACGGACCGCAAATTGAACGTTTTGCTGGTAAAATTGACAACACTGATCATGCGAAAATTATTTTTGACATTTTAGAAAATAAAAAAGTGAATAAACCAAAAACAGGACAAACTCCTGCCGATATGAAAGAGGGTCAATTTGCTTATAATGAAATTCAACATTTAATCAGTCAAAATGTCATTTCTCTAGATGATAAAGGAAACTACTATCCAAACAAAGCGATTACACGCGCTGAGGCAGCTGTTATGTTGCAGCGTGCATTAAATCTTGAGATTCCAACTGATTTAAACGCTTTTAAAGATGTGAATGAAAATCATCCATATGCTAAAGAAATTGCTGCAACAAAAGCAAAAGGCATTTTTAAGGGAAAAGCAGATGGAACATTTGGTGTTAATGATGTATTAACCCGTGAACAAATGGCGACTATTTTAGTTCGTGCGTTTTCTTTAAAAGCTCAAAACCATGTTCAAGTAAAATTATCTGATTTAAAATCCGCTTCGCCTGCTCATCAAGAAAATATAAAAATCCTTTATCAAAATGGGGTAACAACTGGTAGAAAAGGTGGAATGTTTGATCCACGTTCTAAAACGACACGAGCTGAATTTGCAGTGTTCTTATATCGTGCGTTAAATTTAAATAATTAAGGTACATGATAGATTATAGAAGAAAGCCTGAAAACCTTAGTTCCACTACATATATAGGGAACTAAGGTTTTTATTTGGTTATATGTAAATTATTAGGTGTTGGATATGAAGTGTACTTCTTTTATGTTAGGCCCATCCTCCGGCGTTTTCGCTATTTTCAGCGAGCTTGCGGGCTTCGGGAAGTCCCTCCTCGTTTTTCCGAGCGGCGAAGTGGTTGAGAACAGGGATTTCCTGTTTTTCGCGCACAGCTGCTCAAAGATTTAGAAGTACGGTATCCCCAAATTGTGTGGATCCGACAGCACGGAACTTCGAAGTAGTTTTTACGATTCGCAAGCAAAATGAGGAGCGGCCACCCGATACCACTGGTTTAAAGGATATAAGCTCCATCTCTCCACCACTGCCGAGGGAATCATTTTATCTCCTGTGTTGACCACAGCGAATCGGAATGATGCGGCAGTAGCACCAGAATTGCTTGTTTCAGGATATAGTTCTAAAGAAATAACATCTTGAACACGGGTATTAAGAAAACAGCAAACACTATCCACTTCTGAATAATTGTTCTTACTGTATAGTCAACACACGTTGAGTGCGTTTCGCAGATAGTTTTAAAATGAAAAAAATGAGGCAAGATAAGGTTTCTCTCTTGCCTCTATTCAATTTTTGGTGTGGTAAACCGGTAATGAATTATTGGTGTACCGTCCTCTTTTACCTCGATTCGATTAATCAGTCGATGGAGAATATCCTCGGTTAATTCATCGAAATTTAGGAATTGAAGTAATTCCTTTTTGAGCTTTTCAATTGTTTCGATTACATCCTCGCTTTCCATCAATGAAAGAAGTTCATTTTTCTGTTCCATTAATTCAGTTAAATCCTTGTTCGTTGCTTCAATACTCTCTTGATATTCTTCATTGGTAATGATTCCGTCAGCTAACAGGTTGATGAATTTCCTTTTTCGATTTTTTAAAACATCCATCTGTTTGTTAATCTTATTGATTTTCTTTTGAGAATCCGATTTTGTACTTTTCGATTTTCTCTCCATCTTCTTTATATATTTCTCTTTATCAACTTGTTGAATTAAGGTTTGGATGTCATCTAGGATTGTTTCTTTTAGAAAATCCTCTTTTATCGTGTGGGCGGTACAAGTAGATGTAGTATAGATTTATGGACACAACTTGGTTAAGTCATTAATATTAAACTAACGAAAGGTTGTGTCCAAATCATGAGTCAAAAACGGTATAATCAAGAATTTAAACAAACAGTAGTTGAGCTTTATCGCTCAGGCACTCCAGTCAGTCAACTCTCTAGCGAATATGGTGTTTCAGAAGTAACGATTTTATCTAAGAACTTCGCCTTTTTTATCAAGCGGATCGCTCTCGCTTTTTCTCTTAATCTTATTTCCTCCTTAAGTAGCCCATACAAGAATTGTTCCGGAGTTTCAAACGGTATTTGCTCGTATACATCCGCAACATAAGCTAACCTCAATGACCTTACACAATTCTTTAATGTCCTGTTTCAATTGACAGCCTCCTCTCTAGGAGCTAATGAATCGTATTTACTCCAGTCCACTTCATAAGGATTATTATCACTAGGTAGCTTATCCTGTGCAATTAATTCATAGAACTCTTCATTAATCTTCTTCATGTTTTATTTCACTCATATTAATTCATTCCCCCCTCGTTTTTTAATTTTGTCCTTAGATTATATAAATCACTTCTTCGGTTTTCGTATTTATTAATATCTTCTTTTAAATTTTGAATTTGTTGATTTAAATCATTAATTTTTGTTTCTATTTTCGATACAATGTCACTTAATTGATTTTGATAAAGGTATCGATAATTTGAAACTAAATCTCCCAGACGAAATGAATGGAATTCAGTAGCTAATTTTCCGTGCCAAGTGGTTGATGTGAATTCTGGTTCTTTTGTTCGACGTTCATAGTTAGAGAACTCACCTTTGATATCTAGTAATTCTGACTTTACATTCTTTAATCGTTGTATTTTTTCCTCTTTATTCCCAATGCTTACGTTAGTCAAAGATATTAAATGGTTATAATATTGAATTTGCGAATTTACATAAGATAATGACATAAGAATCACCACTTTTTTATAAAGCTACTTTTTTAAATTATTTATGTTTTACAGATTTAATTACTTAATAATAATTTCTTTCCCTTTTTTTCGCATTTCTTTAATTTCGCTTTTAGAAGGTTTTAATAAATGAACGAAACTAGGGTTTGCTTTCATGAAAAAATATCGGTGGAAAAACTTAGCGCCAATGTATGCATAAAAGAAGGACATTAAATAAAAGATTAAAACAAGAATCCCAAGTGCTAAATCATCAGATTTAATAATCCAATTATGTGCAACAAAATAACCTAAAGCAGGAAAAATAGCTGCAACTGAATAATACTTTTCTTTTCTTGCTTTAATAAGTTCCTCCAATGCCCTTTCTTTATTGTTGACTGGTTTTATATTTGAATATTTTTTTATTTGATAAATAATCAATGAAACGACGGAAATAATAAATATAGCAAAGGAAATGAAGTAATAAATGGGTTCTGTGATATTTACGTAGTGATACGCCATTTTAAGCGCAAGTAAATAATAAGTATAGGAACCAATCGAACCAATCGAACCAATGAAAAGAATCAGTTCATATTGAATGGAGTAGCTATTCTTAAATAGTAGTCTTATCGCCCAAATATTAATGAAAATTAAAAAAGGCAATAATACAAAATGAAATAAGTTATTAGTTGGGTAAAACAAAGGAACTGCGATCAACACATCCAGCCCTGCAAAGGTGATTCCTGCAACTAAGCCGTTTTTTTGGAGCGAATCAAAAAACATTAAATGTTCTTGAACATATGTTGGTAAATGTTCTTTTTTTATTTCTGTATCGATTTTCATTGTCATCCACCTTTAATATTAGTATTACAAAATTGATTCCGTGGTTATATTGCTGTATCAGGCTCAATAATTTTTTTAAAATCCAAACCAACCAGCAACCGTACTAACAGCATTTTTTGCACTATTAGCTATAGAATTAACGGCATCTTTAACATGGTCGGTGATACTCTTTCCATTAATTTTGACACTTTCAAGTAATACAGAAATTCCTACGGATACTGCAGCAGCTACACCTGCACCAACAATAACTGGAGCCCCTAAAGTCCCAGCAACTCCTGCAACAACTCCACCTAATACCAATGTTCCTGCACCGATACCAACATCAACCGCTGCATCCCCAATAATTCTTGTTGCATCTTCACCATTATTTACATTTTCAACTACATTTTCTACAGTTGAAATCCCTATACCTATCCAACCTGCTTTACTTTTTAATGCACTTACTGCACTTGCTCCAGGACGAACATATGAAGACACTTTTGGTGGATTGCCCTGTCTTGCTTTTGCCTTTAAATCATCTTCCCAATATATTTTTGATTTCCTTCCATTTCTCGGAGGAGAAACGCCGATCAATTCAGGTTTATATAAACGATACTGGACTCTATTGTTACTTTTTACAATTCTTTCAATCTTAAATCCTTTTCGTACCTTATCATACACTTGATAAAATGCAATTGCCTCAGCAGTTATTCCAAACTGTTCACCTTTTTCATCAAAAGCTGCTTCTAGTTCAAAATCAATTGAAAAATTTTCTTCTTTCTCTGCAACTTTTTATCCTTATTATCGTTGTATTGAAGAAAATATTAATTGTACAATTGCCTCACCTGTTAAAAAGAAGCTCCAGTAGAGCAGTTCTTAATTACTTGTCTAAAAGGAAATTGCCCATTGAAAGACACTATGGAATTAATGCTTGCTGTATGGCAGCAATCCCAAAGTTTTCCTGCCGGTCGTCTCCCCGAACAACATTTGCCGATTGTCTTTTTTCATTCACTCCCGTTTCGATCAAATTATACGGACTTAACGGTTTAAAGAATTTAATAACAGTAACGATATATAAAATATGACAATTCCTTCTGTTGTTTTAGGGTTAATTCCTGTCAGCTCTTCGATTTTATTTAAACGGTAGTGCAGTGTATTAATATGGATATTCATTTCCTCTGCCGTTCTTTTGATCGATTGATTATTGTTCATATAGTGTTGTAACGTTTCGATTAGAATTTGATCTTTTTCCATCATATGAATGGTTTGCTTCAAAAAATCCTTTTGCATCTCTGTTGGGATATCATCCAAGATGATCTCTAATATAAGATCCTCATAAAATACAATGCCTTTATTTTTTCGCGCTACCTTTAATGCTTTTTGTGCTTCTTTAAAAGATTTATTGATCATGTGTTTGCAAGCTGTTTTTCCTATGCCAATAGCTAAAGTGCTTTTGTATCTGTTTTCGAATCTTTTTTTTAAATCGTTTAACTGACTGTAAAAATAATTTTGTTTATAAGAAGCATCCATCTTTTTTAATACTAAAAAGCGCTCTTGCCCCCATCGAACAATAAAATGTTTTTCTTTCCCGAAGATAGAATAAAACAATTCTATGATTTCTTTTTGAATTCGATGAATATCGTAATTATTTAATGTGTGTATCTCCAATTCCATGAGTGTGCAAACATGAGTGTCATACACAGGAATGCCTAACATAAACCCGCGCTCTAAAAAATCTTTATCCACAGATGAAGCATTGATCCATTCATAAAGATACGATTCTATTCCTCTTATTTCCCATTCGTTTCTTTCAGTATAATATGCTTCTTGTATAATGAGCTCTGTCATTCTTCTAATTAAGTCCGCATAAGGCTCCACTTGTTTCGGTTCGCCAGTTATTCCGATCACTCCAATTACCTTCTTATGAAACATAATGGGCATATTGATTCCTGCTTTGACGCCTTTCAGCACTTGTGCTTTGATTTGATCAATGTAAAGCTTTTGTTTGGACTTAATAACAATCGTAGCTCCTTCATGAAAAGAGCCGATCCGACTCTCATCAGTGGAGGATATGATGATCCCATTAATATCAACTAATATAATATCCTCTTTGACTACGTCCTGAACCTCTGAAATAATTTTAGCAGCCAGCTTTGGGGATAATTGCAACTCGTATCACCACCCTTTTGGTTAAAAAGACAATAAAATAGGCATTTTTGGTATGTTAATTATATCATCATACATAGATAATATGACTCTCATTCTTTATAATAAAACGAAAAGAATAAAAGTGAGGGGTTTGAATGATTGCTCCTGATATAAAGAGGGAATTCATAAATATTGTAGGAGAAGAAAATTTTGAAGATTCGGAAGTTGAAAGGTTAGTATATTCGTATGATGCGACTCCAAATTTTCAATCGATTCCGGATGCGGTCGTTTCGCCTAGAAATACAGAGGAAGTATCTAAAATATTGCAATTATGTAATGAAAATAAAATACCGATTGTTCCGCGGGGCTCTGGTACGAACTTATGCGCCGGCACTTGTCCTGTTGAAGGAGGAATCGTTCTTCTATTTAAACATATGAACAAAATTTTAGAGATCGATGAGGAAAACTTAACCGTCACATGTCAACCGGGAGTTATCACACTTGATTTAATCCATGCGGTGGAACAAAAAGGTTTGTTTTATCCACCAGACCCAAGCTCAATGAAAATATCTACAATTGGGGGAAATATTAACGAAAATTCTGGAGGATTAAGAGGACTGAAATATGGAGTAACTCGTGATTATGTGCTGGGGCTAGAGGCGGTTCTTCCTAATGGGGAAATTGTTCGAACAGGAGGAAAGCTAGCGAAAGATGTGGCAGGGTATGATTTAACACGCTTATTTATAGGTTCTGAAGGAACGTTAGGAGTGATTACAGAAGCGACATTAAAGCTGATCCCACTGCCTGAATCAAAAAAGACAATGCTTGCTTTATTTCAAGATTTAGAAGCTGCTGCGCGTTCCGTATCGAAAATTATTGCCAATAAAGTAATTCCGGCAACTTTAGAGTTTTTAGATCAGCCGACGCTAAAAGTAGTGGAGGACTATTCACAAATCGGACTGCCAACAGACGTTCAAGCCGTATTACTGATTGAACAAGATGGAACGCCTGAAAATGTGAGTAAAGATATGAAGGTCATGGAAGAAATATGCAGGAGTGAAAACGCCGTATCTGTACAAATTGCCCAGTCAGAAGAAGAAGCTGAAGCTTTACGAACAGCGAGACGCACCGCTTTGTCCGCCTTAGCCAGACTAGCACCAACTACTATTTTAGAAGATGCGACTGTACCAAGATCAGAAATTGCCAAAATGGTCAAAGCCATTAATGAAATAGCCGCAAAACATAACGTAAAAATATGCACGTTTGGTCATGCGGGAGACGGAAACCTTCATCCTACCTGCACGACAGATATTCGGAAGAAAGATGAGATGGAACGGGTGGAAAAAGCTTTTGCTGAAATATTTGCAAAGGCCATTGAACTGGGAGGAACAATTACTGGAGAACATGGAGTAGGAGCCATGAAAGCGCCTTATTTAGAATGGAAGCTAGGAAAATCTGGCATCGATGTGATGAAGTCGATCAAAGCTGCATTGGATCCAAACAATATTATGAATCCTGGGAAATTATTTGCAAAGGATACACGAAAACGAGTGGTGATCTCAAAATGATGACAGAATCAGAAAAGCAAAATATCCAACGAGATTTCAAGGAACGCATGGACGAAGATGAGCTGTTAAATTGTATGAGATGCGGTTTTTGTTTGCCATCTTGCCCAACTTACATTGTGTCTGGATATAAAGAAAGCCAATCACCAAGAGGAAGAATTGCCTTAATGAAGGCAGTTTATGATGGGGTCCTTCAACCGGATGATGAATTTGAAAAGTCTTTAAACTTGTGTTTAGGATGTCGTGCGTGTGAGCCGGTTTGTCCATCAGGTGTGAATTATGGACATTTATTAGAAGAAGCAAGAGACATAATTAACCAAAATAAAAAGCATTCTTTACCTGTGCGGGCAGTTCGAAATGTAGTTTTTAAACAACTATTTCCTAAAAAAAGTAATTTAATCAACATAACTAGCTTAGTTGGATTTTATCAAAAATCTGGACTTCAAAAAGCGGCACGTAAAATAGGATTTATGAAACTGTTTCCATATCATCTCCGGGAAATGGAAAAAATATTACCTGATGTTCCTGAGAGAAAGACACTGAAACAGCGATCTGAATATTTCCCGCCAAAAGGAGAGAAAAAAGCAACTGTTGCTTTCTTTTCCGGATGTTTAATGGACACGTTGTTTCTCGAAACAAATCATGCAACCATTCAATTATTGCAAAAAGCCGGGTGTGAAATTGTTATTCCTAAAACACAAGCATGCTGCGGAGCTTTGCACGGTCATAGCGGAGAAAAAGAACTAGCGAAAGAATTAGCAAAACAAAATATTGAAGCGTTTGGAAAAAACGAAGTAGATTATATTATAACAAACGCAGGTGGCTGCGGCGCTTTCTTGATTGAATATGATCACTTATTAAAAGATGATCCGCAATGGTCAGAGCGCGCTGAAAAATTTGTTGCAAAAATAAAAGACATTACGTCCATTTTATATGAGCTTGATTTTCACAAACAATTTCGCCTTTCACTTCCTGAACAAGTCGTCACATATCAAGATTCCTGTCATCTGAGAAACGTCATAAAAACGTCAAAAGCTCCTAGAGAATTGCTTCGTTCAATTAAAGGAGTAACATTCACAGAAATGGAAAATGCCGATAGCTGCTGCGGCTCTGCAGGCATTTATAACATTGTCGAACCGAAAACATCCATGGAAATTTTAGATCAGAAAATGGAAAAAATGAAAAAAACCAAAGCCACTACAATAGTAACAGCTAATCCAGGATGTTTCATGCAAATGAAGCTAGGAATTGAAAGAGAAGGATTAAAGGATGTAAAAGCTGTTCATATTGTGGATCTATTGTTAGAAGCAGCGAAATAACGAACAAGCACTATATTTGATGTAATTTTGAAACTTAATGTGAATGTTTAATTGCTAAGCTGCAGTTTTTTGTTCAGATGATTTTGGGGGAGGACTTTCTCTAAGAAGCGGACTTGTTTGAAGTAGCTTCTACTCAAGTGTCTCAGACCTTCGGAAGCATCTGTGTCTGATTTTAAGTTAAATTCAACATAAAATGAAGAAAAGAAACGGAATGTACCGCGCATGCATTCCGTTATTTCAACCGCCATCAAGATAGATTTTACGGTTGTGAGAACATATAGATTTTTCATGAATGAAATAACTAAACGTTTCTTTTTATTCCAGATTTCATTTTTATCATTGGAGATTTTTCTTGCGGCGTTGGCAAGTTTGCTTTCGTTTGATGATCCAGTCTAACTTTAAGCAGGCTCATTCCCTTTTAGAACAAGAATATTTTTTGGGCTGTCCAGAAAGTCAAAATCCACTGAAAATGAAACATCATAAGCATTGATATATCAACGTTTCTAAAATATTAAAGGGGCGTCTATAAGCCGGAAAATCGACTTATTAGACAGCCCCTATGTGTAGAAGACTCCGCTCATGGAATACATTAGTTAGCATTCCGCCTCTGTGAAACATCTCAGCCAAAAGGTGCCTATCACCACGCAAACAAGTTACGATTGTTCCGCTAAAAAATAAATTTTCTTCACTTTCTCCTTAAATTGTTCAACATGAACAAACCTCTCTTCTCGCAAAACCTCTTTTCCATCGACATACAAAATTAAAACAGGTGCGGTAAATATGGATAAGTGACCGGCTATGCTCGGAATATCATCGACGTTGATAAAGCCCATTTGAATCTTTGGAAACTCAGCCAGCACTTTTTCCACCTTTGGCAGCAAAGCATGACAAACACTGCAATTTGTTTTGGATATATATAAAAATGCCAAATGATGACTATTAATAAATTGCTCGACATCTTCTATGGAAAATAAATCATGGTTTGTCTGCAAAATTCATTTCGTCTCCTTTCATGATCAAAAAACTTACTTCATTATACCATAGGAAGGTATAAAGAAATTGAACAGATGCTTCACACGTTGAGAAGCAGGAGATTCACTTGGAGGGGCTTTAGAAGATGTGTATTGACGGCTTCTATTCTTTAATCGTTTGAATAGAAATATTTGAAAAACTGATTATGAACAAAAACTGGAAGTGATGAATCAAATTTGAGAGTAAACGTTCGATGATTTCAAATTGTGCGGATGATATCGCTTACCTTCACAGTAAAGAACACGGAAAAACGAATGATGTTAGAAGTCTTTCTTGTATATAACAAAGAAATTTTAACTTATTGCCCTTTGTATTGTTCTTGTTCGTTGATCTGCCGGGCAAAAATACCTTTTTCTATTTATTAGGCAGCTGGCAGCAAAATCAACGGATGCTCTTTTCTACCCCTTGTAAGTGAACACGTACATTAATTATGTTGAATTACACAAGTAATTCAGCCGCTTTGGTGCGAAATCATTCAACATTGCAGACCTTTATGTAGATTTTCTTCGTAAGAAATCTTCTCCAATAAATACATTAACCCCCAGCACCTAAGTACTGGGGAAAGATCGAAATGGAATTATTTTCGATGATTCAAGAAACCTTCGGGGAACTGCTTCAACAGGTGTTGGAGTACATCGATCACGAGTGCCCTTGGTAAACAAACGTCACTATGTGCATCAGACGAAATGAGCCGGTGTAGGAAGGGCTTGAAAGGTTTATGATGGAAGAATACGGCTATGACCCGATGATGGACTGGTTTTCTGAATGGAGATGGAACCGCGTGGATCACCGCTTGCCGCGAGTATTTCGGAAAACGGCAGGAACACCGATTTACAAGCATTAAAAGTGTTGAAAGGGTTTTAAAAAACAAAAGAGGCACACACAAACAGGATGAGATGGTTGGCGAACGCTTACAAAACAGATCGTAAAAACGAAATATACCCAAAAAATCAAAACAGCAAAAAAATCCCCATCAAAATCTTGTCTCAATCTCTCTGCAAATCTATTACAATAGAAATAAAAACATAATTTATAAGGTGATGCATAATGGATTCTTCATGGCTGAAGCCGATTTCTGAGGCAAAGTATTTGGCAACGGACAATGCTTATCGCTATCGGGCGATTTTACGATATTTTTATATGCAGCATGAACGAATGCGGCAATATTTGTTTCCTGAAGAAGTATTTGCATTTTTAAAAGAACATAAGGAGTTTCAGAACTATACGGAAGACGATCTCCAGCAGGATTTAGATCAGCTTGTCAAATGGAAAAACTTAATTGCTCGGCAAGAGACGGTGAATATTCGCACAATCGAAGAATTTAAAAAGAAACGGTTTCGTTATCAATGCAGTCCTTACACGGTTGAAATTGAGAGGATGATCCGCACGTTAGAGAAGCTAGGGGATTCATTCGGAGGATCTTTAGAAAAAACTCGTTTTGACCGTTTATACTCTTCACTCGTTCGAATAGAAAATATTATACAAAACGATTTTCAAGAAAAACGAGAAGAGATTAATCAAATTTGGGAAGAAACATTCGATTATTTCAAAAAAATCATTCAAAATTCTGCGGATTACATCGCTTACCTTAACAGTGAGAACACGGAAGAACGAATGATGTCGGAAGCCTTTCTTGTATATAAAGAAAAATTTACGACATATTTACGCGATTTCATCGTTGCCTTACAGAAAACATCGTTAAAAATTGAAAAGTTGTTGGAAGATATCGCAGAAGATGATGTTCACAAACTAGTCGCAATTGTTGCTGATTATCAAATGACGATTCCTCGATTAGAAGAAATGGAAGTGACGAAAGAACAACTTGAAGAAGATTTATTCGAAAAGTGGAGAGGTCTAAAAGAATGGTTTTTAGGCAGAGAAGGACGTGAAAGTGAATTGTATTTTCTTCAGCACCAAACGAATGAAGCCATTCGCCGCATGACTCGGGTCGTGCAAAGGCTGGGGGAACGTCATCACAATTTCCGCAGCCGCAAGAAAGATTTTCTCCATTTAGCAAAGTGGTTTTCCGAGCTTCCGAGTTTAGTAGATGCCCACCGACTATCCTCTGTTGTTTTCGGCTGTTTCCATACAAAGCATCTCATAACAGAGAACGATGCAACAGAAAACTTTTATCGCGATATTTGGGAAGAAGAGCCGACAGAATGGACGGTAAAGCCTCGCGTTCGCCATTACCGTGAAAAGAAAAAGCCGGAAGCGATCGAAACACATGAAAAAGAGAAACAGGAGATGAAGGAGAAATTTTTGCTGGAGAAAAAACGTGAGAAAGAAGAGTTAGAGAACCTCATTCAAGACAATAAAATCGTATTACGAGAGTTGCCGGTGATCGAACCGCACATTCGAAAAACATTGTTAAGCTGGATAGCAAAATCAATGACAAAACAAGACGGAGTCGTAAAAACGGAAAACGGGTGGAAAGTGAAAATCTTGCAAAAGGATTCTTCCTCGATTCAATTGAAAGCCTCTGACGGTACACTTACGATGCCGAATTATGAACTTTATGTCCTCGAAAAGGGAGAGATGTAACATTGGAAAAGACGGAGCAAGGGTTTGATGAAAAAGCGAAAGAAGCCATGACAGCCCTGTTTGAAAACTTCTGGATTGTCCGGGAAGAGGAACCAGAGCTTTATCAAAAGATTAGAGAACGTGAAAAAGTATTGAAACGTTACTTGCAAGAAAAGTTTGGATATCGGCTAATCATTCACCGCTATTTTGCAAAGCTCGAGAAAATCCCGGCTGAGCCAGAATCGTGGATGGGTATTCAAGATTTTCAAGATATATTAGATTATGCCTTGTTTTGCTGCTTATTAGCATATTTAGAGAGCAAAGCCGTCGATGAAAAATTTCTTCTGTCCGATTTATGTGAAGAGATTCAAGCGATGTATCCTGGGGAACTGCCAATCGATTGGACGAATTATCAACATCGGAAGTCGCTCATTCGCGTGCTGAGAACGTCGGAGCAAATTGGTATCGTAAAACGCGTCGATGGGGATCTTGAAGGGTTTGCAAATAAAGAAGACCATGAAGCACTCTATGAAGTTCCCGTTGTATCCCGCTATTTTATGAGATCATATCCGAAAGACTTGTTTCAATATGAAACGATAGAGGAGATTTTAGAAGAAGAATGGAAAGCGTCCCCGCAAGACTATCGCCGCCATCGGATATATCGGCAACTATTTTTGTCGCCAGCCATTTATCGAAGACAAAAAGACGATCCTGACTTTTATTATTTAAGAAACTTTCGCCATCGCTTGCGGGAAGATATTGAAAAACATACTGATTATCACTATGAACTTTTTAAAAATGCGGCACTTTTAACTTTACCGGAACGTCAAAGCCGCTATACGCTGTTTCCGGATCAAAAAGGTACTTCGGAGATTATTCTTCATTTTTCCAAAATTATTCGCCAGCATCTTGATGTTCACATGCCTGATGAATATGGACAAATCCGCTTAACACCAAATGATTTTTTAGGTCTGTTAAAAAAATGCCGTGACGAATTTTCCGAAGGATGGAGTAAAACATACCGCGACATGACAATCTCTCAGCTTTCTGATGAAGTATTGAGTGCATTAAAGGAGTGGAAAATGGCAGAACGTGAAGCGGAGACTGGGATGATTATTCTCTACCCTCTTTTAGGTCGATTAGTCGGAACATATCCTGATGATTTTCTAATGAAAGGAACGAATGAAGATGACGAGTAAATGGGAGTTATATCGAGCGGGAGTGTTAAATTTTTGGTATTATGATGAAGAATTTTTTCATTTCGCAGACGGAAAACTTTTATTGCGTGGAAGCAACGGCTCCGGCAAATCGGTGACGATGCAAAGTTTTCTTCCGGTTCTGCTTGATGGAAAAAAGAGTCCTGACCGCCTCGATCCGTTCGGTTCCCGAGCTAGAAGAATGGAAGATTACTTGCTTGGGGAAAAAGAACTCGTCGACAGGGATGAACGAACAGGCTATTTATTTTTAGAATATAAGCGAAAAAACTCTGAACAATATATCACAACGGGTATCGGCTTACGGGCAAAACGGCAGAAAAATATGGATTTTTGGGGATTTGTCGTTTTTGACAATCGGCGCATCGGCAAAGACTTGCGTTTATATAAAGAAGAAAAGACAGACGGGAAGACGCAAAAAATTCCTTTAACGAAACGGGAGTTGATCACTGTTATTGGTGAAGGCGGTACGGTTGTTGATTCGCAACGTGAATATATGGAGTTAGTGAATAAACATATTTTTCGATTTGAGTCGCTTGATGCGTTCCACGAATTGATTGAATTACTCATTCAATTACGCAGTCCGAAGCTTTCAAAAGATTTTAAGCCAACTGTGATCTACGAAATATTAGAAAGCTCGCTGCCAGCACTTACAGATGAAGAGCTGCGACACTTGTCAGAAACGATAGAAAACATGGATCAAGCAAAACAACAATTAGAACAGCTTGAAAAAGACGAGAAGGCTCTAAAGCATCTTTGCCAGCATTATTCGACTTACAATGAGTATATGTTGGCTGAGAAAGCGAATGAATATGTAAAATCGGAAAAAAGATTTAAAAAGTTAGCTGAAGAAAAGAAACAGTTTGTCGCACAACATCGTGAATATGAGGAAACACTTGCGACATTGAAAGAAGAGACTCAACAATTATCGATTGAACAAGAAGTGCTGCGTAAACGGGAACTTGATTTATCCAATCATGAAGTGTTTCAGGCAGAAGAAAAGCGTAATGAAACAGCGGAAAAACTGCAGAATGTAAACAAAGAGCTCAAAAAGAAAGAAAGATTTATAGATGAAAAACGAGAGCAAGAACGGAAAATTGAACAAAACTTAAACATGTATGAAGAACGTTTCGAACAGTTGTTGAAAAAGCTAACAGAACAGTTAGAAATGATGCGGAACGATGCGTTAGAAAGCTCTTTTTCCGAGCATACAATCAACGAAGAAGATTTTCAGCGGAACCGAGAATATGAATTTGATTTTACCGTATGGAAGCGGGAAGCTAATGCACATTTTGATCGACTGGAGCAAATTAACGGACTTTGGAAAGAACATGATGAAATTCAATTACGTTATGAAGAAACGTATAAAGAGCTCGGCGAATTAAATAGGGAATTAGATCAACTAAAAAATGAAGAGAAAAAATGGTATGAACTGGTTGAAGACGAAAAATCCCGTTTGCAGGAAAGCGTGTTTGAATGGAGCAAAATGTATCCGGATATAAAGGTGGATGACGAAGCATTTCAAGTATTTTTACAAAGGTTGAATGAGCTATATGAGCGCTATCATTTCGAAGAGGTGAAACGACCGTTTACAAATCAATATTATCAATCTTTAGAATCGTGGAAAGCGGAAAAAATTAAAAAACAACATGAAATGAAATTGATAGAAAATGAAATTCGTGAAACGGAAGAAAAATTACGCTATTGGAAGGAACAAAAAGATCCTGAACCAGAACGAGACATGCAAACGGTGCAAACAAGGGTTTTGTTAAAAGAGAAAGGAATACCTTACGTTCCGTTTTATGCAGCTGTGGAATTTCAGGAGCACGTTTCTGAAGAGTTGAGGGAACGGATCGAATCTACATTAAATCATGCTGGATTGCTCGACGCTTTAATTGTGGAAGCGGATTTAGATATCCAATATGATCGAGTAATCATGCCAAACCCGGCAATGATGGCACACACGCTAGAGGATTATTTAAAACCTGATGTAGAGAATGACTCAGGTGTTACTAAGGAACGAATCGAAGCGGTATTGCGCAGTATTATCGTATCGGACGAACCGCAAGAAAAGGATTATTTTGTCATAAACGAATCCGGACAATATTCACTAGGACTTTTAAAAGGACATGCCCCTGAAAGGGAAAAGGCAAAGTATATTGGAAGAGCCGCACGGAAACGGCTGCGTCTTGAGAAAATTCAGCAATTTGAGGAAGAATTACAGCTTTTAAACACTCAACTCAGAGAAAAACGAGAGCAGCTGGTAGCCATTGATGAACGAATCCGCCACATTACGGAAGGGTTTCAATTGTTTCCAACTGACAAAAATGTCAAATATGCCTATGACCAGTGGGAGCAAACGAAACTCCTGGCAGCAAGCAAAGAACAAGAAACAGTAAGGAAAAATGAAAAACTCGGACAAATCGCTAGAGAATGGCAGCAAGTGAAAAATACTTTGCGCAACAAGACAGAAGGACTGGACCTTAAGTTTTCAAAAAAAGGGTACGAAGATGCTTTGTCTTATATGAAATCATATTTAAAAGAGTTAAATGACGTACAAATTACTCATGGAAACATTGTGCACACCGATGAAATGATCAAAAATCTAAATGATCAGCTTGAAACATTACAAAACGAAATAGACGAAGCGAAAGGCGAAATCAATGTTCTTCTCGATCAACAACAGCGGGTATCACTTGAACTTGAGCATATCGAATCGATGTTAACGAAAATGGGAGCGGAACATATTCGCCAAGAGATTCAACAGATTCGAGAACGATTAACGTTTTTAAAAACGGAAATTCCTGAGATAATTAAGAAGCAAGAAGGTATAAGGAATCAACTTTCAAACATGGAAAACAAATTAAGCAGTTTAGAGAGAAAACTGGAATTTGCAAAGGTTCTTGTCCAAGCATGGGAAGAGCTATTTGCCAAAGAATTGGAACGAGGGCTAGTGTTTGTTGACGAAAATGAAACAGGCTCACTTTTGGACAAAGCAATAGACATTTCCAAGAAATATGGTTCTGTATTAAAAGAGAATACACGACTTTCTGTCACCGAACGATTAAACCGAATATTTTTCCAAGAACAACCGAATTTAATCGAATATCGTCCGACACAGGAACCTGCCGATTGGAACAAACAAAATCCGTTCGTCGAGCTTTCATTAGATGAGGAATCGGAGCTAAAAGCGAACGATTGGAAGGAAAAAGCAGGACGTATCATCATTTTACTAGACTACAAAGGACAACGCGTCACACCATATTATGTATTAAAAGAGATTGAAAAAGATATATTGCTGCAAAAAGAATATATTAACGAACAGGACCGCGAATTGTATGAAGATATTATTTTGAAAACGATCGGGCGAATATTGCGAAGCCGCATACAGCGTGCCGAACGCTGGGTAAAAGATATGAACGCATTAATGGAAAAACGTGATACTTCTTCAGGTCTGACGTTTTCAATTCAATGGAAGCCGAAGACCGCGGAAACCGAAGAAGAAATGGACACGAAAGATTTAGTCGAATTGTTGCGAATGAATTCGCGGCTGCTAAAGGAAGAAGATTTGCAGCGGGTTACGATGCATTTCCGCTCAAAAATCAACCGAGCGAGAGAAATGCTTGAAGAAAGTGGGCAGGGCAATACGCTTCACCAAGTCATTAAAGAAGTGCTCGATTACCGAAAGTGGTTCTCGTTTACGCTTTATTACCAAAAAACAAATGAACCAAAGCGGGAATTAACGAACCAAAAGTTTTATAAATTTAGCGGCGGAGAAAAGGCGATGGCGATGTATATTCCTCTTTTTGCCGCGGCATATTCACGATATCAAGAGGCTGCAGAGGATGCTCCATATATTATTTCGTTAGATGAAGCGTTTGCCGGCGTTGATGAAAATAACATTCGTGATATGTTTGCTTTAGTCGAAGAGCTTGGTTTTAACTATATCATGAACTCTCAGGCGCTTTGGGGAGACTACGACACGGTACCATCGCTTTCTATTTGCGAGCTAGTTCGTCCGAAAAATGCACCGTACGTTACGGTTATTCGTTATCATTGGGATGGAAAAGTGAAACGACTTGCGTCAAATCTGGATGAAGAATTTACTTTTACATCATCCATATAGGAAGGATGGTTCATGTTGGAACAAAAAGTAGCGGATGCTGTTGAGTTTTTTCGCGGTGAACCCGGCTTTCACCGCCTTTTTTTGCTGATGAAAAAGAAATATCAATCACTTGGGAGAATCGGCGGAACGGTCAAATTAGACGGTTTTTCATTTGAAGAAAAAGAAGCGCTCGGGGCGTTTTTTGGGAAGGATTTTCATCAAGAATCTACTCCTTCGGTTTCATTAAAAATGTTTGCCGAACAATTAGAGAAAACGCGCTTTGCCGGTATATCGCTCGTTACGTTACTTGAGAATTATTTTGGTGAAGACATTACAACCAATCAAGAGAAGAGGGAAACAGATCGGAAGAAAAAAGAAGAATTTTTTCAAAACCTTATTCATCAATATCCCGAACAAGCAAGGCTTCTCTCTTTTATAACTGAATCAGCTCCCCAAAACCGCTTTATTCATATCGCCTATTCGCAAGATCGGGAACATTTGGAGACTGTTTTAAAGAATGTGTGCACTGCGCTTCAACATTTGCCGAAAAAAGGTGATTATGAACGTCTTTCAATTTTTTCACAAAAAGTGCTAAAAGATCCGCACGCATTTGACTTACATACGTTTCAAGGAAAAGTATTTCTTCATGCACTTCAATTTTACTCTGATCAAGACTATGACTTATCCTCAGTCGAGGAAGTCAATGAGCTCCTGCAATCATTTGGCATTTTACGGGAAGATATTTTAAACTTTGTGACATGTGCGGGAATTTTGACAGAAACGGAACAGGGAATTCATTCTGTGTTTGCTTCTGCTGTAAAAACCAATACAGTACTCAATGTGCCATTGCGGGAAATATTGAAGTTAAAGCGTGCATATCCTGCTAAGGGGCAGACCGTATTTGTCGTTGAGAACTCAGGCGTATTTTCCGCTTTGTTGGATTTATTTCCTGACGCTTTCCCGCCGCTGATTTGCACAAATGGGCAATTTAAACTAGCGTCACTGATGTTAATAGACTTAATCATCCAAGAAGGTTGTCAAATATATTATTCTGGAGATTTTGATCCTGAAGGACTAAAAATGGCGCAGCGATTAAAGGAGCGGAATCAGGAGCATATTCATTTATGGCATTTCCAATTAGAAGATTACTTAGCGTCATCTCCAGAGGTTTTGCTGTCGGATGACCGAGTAGCGAAACTAGAAACTGTTACGATCGAAGAATTGCAGCCGATCAAAGAGAAAATACGGGAAATCAAAAAAGCTGGGTATCAAGAAGAAATCCTGAAGAAGCTTTATGAAGGTATTTGTCGCCACATGTGGGATTAGGCTGGAAGCATGATTTGCGAGTCTGTTCCCATTCGATTTGCTAACAATGTGCGAATGGGACAGGTGGTTACATAGTAAAGAAAATACACGTTTGGATAGACGTGCTTACTTTTCGAGTTTATATTAACATATTTCATTATTTGAGGTTTTAAGCTTCTTGTTGGTTTTAAATTAACTCGAATGTCTATTTCTTTATTATGATGAGCTTGCTCATTTTGGTGCAAGTGGTCAATAATTCCTATGTTGAAATGGAAAGACAAGCGAATTATTTTGCAGCTGCTCTAATATTGCCGTGGAAGCTCTTCCTATACTTATATAAGTTAGAGGGGTTTATTAATTGAAAGAAATTTTGGATGGTTTCTATAAATGCGATGATTGTAAGAAGTTATCATATATGTTTAATAAGTTATAATTCAATACCAATGCCAGCAAAAGCAAATGTACAAAAGGAAATAAAAACACTCAGTTGAAATTAAGTTGGACCGCCAAACTCTAATGGAGAAAAGATTTGAAAGTACCAAAACAAGATTAATCTAGATTTAGAAATTTTGCATCAACTCTTTCAAGGAAATTCAAAAAATTCGCGGTTAAAATAAACCAGATTTTACAAGCTCAAGCATCTGAAAGGATCGGATTTGAAATTGGCTAGTATTTTTAACCCATCCATTTTTACACAATTATACGGACTTAACTCTATTAAATAGATGTATGACTGGAAATGATATATATTGTAAAATTTATGATAAAATAGCACTATATACATGTTCTTATGGGTGAGGTGTGTATATGTCGCAAAATTTTCGCTTTTTAGAAGAAAAATGGGAAGTTCTCGCCCGTGTTGGGGAAACGGCAGAACGAAATGTCTATCAAAATCCCAATGTGGCGATAAGTGAGCTTAGAAAATTTGCTGAAACTATAACAAAATATATTTTAGCGTTAGAAGAAATAAAGGAAGAACGTAGAACTGATCATTTTTAAGTTCTTCAACAATTCGTGTAAATGCCAGGGATATTGCTCTTGAGGTTAAGGAATCTTCCTGCAAAGAATGTGGGAATCTGTGTGGTGACTCTGTGGATTGCAGGGTTTGGGTGCAGGATGGTATAGAGTATACGGAACCTCCAAAATCCATGATTATCAACGCAATTTTGAAAGAAGTTTATAGTGGCCATGGTTCAATCCCTTTATCAAATGAGAAATATGAAATCCCACAAAACTTAATTACATTTTTTGATAGCTTGGAAAGAAAGGAGGATTGATTTAACATGAGTAAGGAACAAAATAGTGGAATTGGATTTTTTGAAAAGTACTTAACCGTATGGGTTATTTTATGTATGTTTGCAGGGGTATTGATTGGAAAGTTTTTACCCGGAATCCCAGCGTTTTTAGGGCGTTTTGAATATGCAAATGTTTCAATACCTATGGCTATTTTAATCTGGCTTATGATATATCCAATGATGTTAAAAGTAGATTTTCAAAGTATAAGAAATGTAGGCAAAAATCCCAAGGGACTTTTTGTTACATGGATAACTAACTGGTTGATAAAGCCATTTACTATGTTCGGCATTGCATGGCTGTTTTTCTTTGTAATTTTTAAATCTCTAATTCCGGCAGAATTGGCACAAGACTATCTTGCGGGAGCAATACTTCTTGGAGCTGCACCGTGTACAGCGATGGTATTTGTATGGAGTTATTTGACCAAAGGCAACGCGGCTTATACCGTCGTGCAAGTGGCAACAAATGATCTTATAATTCTCATAGCTTTCACGCCCATAGTTGCGTTTCTTCTAGGTGTGGGCGGTGTAACCATACCCTGGGACACTCTTGTTTTATCTGTAGTATTGTTTGTTGTTATCCCGCTGACTGGTGGTATAATTACCCGTAATTACATCACAAAAAAGCGAGGACTCGATTACTTTGAAAAGAGTTTTATACCGAAGTTTGGGAATATCACTACCATAGGTCTATTGTTAACATTAATAATAATCTTTTCATTCCAGGGCGATGTAATTCTGAATAATCCACTTCATATTGTTTTAATTGCTATACCATTAATTATTCAGACTTTCCTAATCTTTTTCATTGCATATCTAGCAAGCAAGGTTATAAAACTACCTCATGAGATAGCAGCGCCTGCTAGTATGATTGGTGCCTCTAACTTTTTTGAACTGGCAGTTGCCGTTGCGATTGCATTGTTTGGAACACAAAGCCCAGCTGCACTTGCTACCATTGTAGGGGTTCTAACAGAAGTGCCTGTTATGTTGATATTAGTAAAGATAGCGAATAATACAAGGCACTGGTTTCCAGAAAAAAGCTAGAAAGGAGGTAATGCTTAATGAGTAATAAACTAAAGGTCGCATTTATATGTGTTCATAATTCATGTCGAAGCCAAATAGCCGAGGCACTTGGTAAGCACTTTGCAGGAGATATATTTGAAAGCTACTCTGCTGGCACAGAAACAAAACCTCAAATTAACCAGGATGCTGTGCGCCTAATGAAAGAGCTTTATGATATAGATATGGAGAAAACTCAACATTCAAAGTTGCTTGATGAAATACCTCCAGTAGATATTGTTATTACAATGGGGTGTAATGTGGAATGCCCTTACCTTCCATGTAAACACAGGGAAGATTGGGGGTTGGATGATCCTACAGGTAAGAGTGATGAGGAATTTAAAAAAGTAATATCAACAATAGAAACAAAAATAAAAGAGTTAAAAGCAAAACTAAAGTCGTAATAATTATAAGTTCTTTGTCAAATGGTGTTGGTGAATAAATGTTAGTGACATTATTTGGTAATATGTAATCGGATGGCTTAGGGGAAATTCGAGGTTCCCCTAAGCTGTTTTGATTTTCGCTAAGTTTTGGGTAATGAATATTCGGTTTCTAAAGTGATAGAAGGATCGATAACCGAAAGAAATGCGTTTCATCACTTTGATTTTGTTATGAATCCCCTCTAAAATGCCGTTATTATAATCGTACTTTAGCGTATTCTCGACGTAATTGATGTATTTGTTGATTGTCTTGATGGCGGTTTTCATATAGCTGGAAACGATATTTTGTTTATTCTCTAATGTTTTCTTTAGGAGCTCAAAGTCTTTGATTTTGATGCAATGTTGCACGTATTGATATAACTCATAGGGGGAAATTGCAAAAAGGTATGGGGGCTTAGAAGATTTAGGTGAAAAGTTAATGAAAGCTGAAAACTTTGAGATGGCTTTAGATGAAATTGTCTGGTTAATTACCTTACTTGCCAATCAAAGTATTTATATCCATAATCGATTGAACGAAGAAAAGAAAGAATTGTTAACGGAAGATGATGTGGAACTGTTAACATCTCCTGCTGAGATGGCAACTTTTAAAGATGCAATTATGGAAGCAATGTTTAAAGGGACAAAACGATATATTGAGTCGGAGGAAACCGATACAAAAAACGAAGTGGTCGAGTAAACGATGAAGAAATGTTTGCTCGACTTATTTATTATGGAGTCACGCAACTAAAAAGGACTGAAGAAGAAGTGTGGTTAATGCCTATTGGCCATTTACTTGATCAATGGGAAATCCACAAACAATTCACAGGTCTCACAAAACCTAAAAATGAACTTTCAATTGATGAAGTTATTCCATATGGTATTTAAATATAAAGTTTCTACTAGTACCTCAAATCAAAGAGGTGCTTTTTTACTTGTTATGGATAGGAGGTGGCAGTATGGCAGACAATTTTGGTCTTAAAATTGGTGTTGAAGGGGAACGAGAATTTAAGAAATCTCTACGGGAAATTAACCAATGTTTCAGAGTGTTAGGCTCAGAAATGAAATTAGTGACATCAGAATTCGATAGAAATGATAAATCTATTAAAGCAATAACAGCAAGAAATGCAGTATTGAATAAAGAAATTGATGCACAAAAGGAAAAAATATCAACGCTAGAAAAGGCCCTTGCCAATGCTGCTGAATCCTTTGGAGAAAATGATAGAAGAACACTTTCTTGGCAAACCCAGTTAAATAATGCGAATGCTGAGTTAAATAACTTAGAACGTGAACTGAAGGACTCACAAGAAGAAGTAAAGAATCTTAATCGAGAAAAAGTAGAAAAAATTGTGAATGGTTTAAAAACAGCTGGTGAAATTGCGGGTAAAGTATTGGTGGCAGGTTTAAAAGCAGCTGCGGCTGCCATGGCGGCAATTGGAACTGGGGCAGTCGCATCAGGTAAATTTATTAAGGACTCTTTAAATGTTTACGGTGAATATGAAGATGCCATGAAGCAAGTTCAGGCAACAATGGGACTTACAGGCGAAGAAGGGGAAGAAGCCTTTAATAAATTATCTCAAGCAGCAAAAGATGCGGGAGCAAGTACACGCTTCTCGGCATATGAATCAGCCGAAGCGTTAAATTATCTAGCTTTAGCGGGATATGATACAGAACAGGCGATAGGAGAACTTCCAGGTGTGCTTACACTTTCTGCCGCGGGTGATATGGATTTAGCAAGAGCATCTGATTTAGTGACAGACTCGATGGCTGCCTTAGGTCTTGAAATTGCTGATATGGATTTGTATATGGACAAAATGGCAAAGACATCACAAAAGTCCAACACAGATGTACAGCAATTAGGGGAAGGTATACTTGTTGCAGGTGCAACAATGAAAAATGCTGGGCAAGATTTAGCTTACGTGACTGCCGCCACCGTGCCTGGTCATCGTATTTTGATGGAGCGAATCGAGCGTGTTCAACAGCGAGTAGGATATTCTCCTAAAGAAATCGTGTTAGACGCTGGCTATTATAACGCCCGACTAGCAAGAGAATTAGAGAAAAAAGGGATTTTGGCGTATATGTCGTATCGACGTTTTCATCGAAAGGAACATCCCGATTGTCGTTCCGTAAAGTTCCAGCAAGTCACAGACGATGTGTATGCGTGTCCCTGTGGTGTAAAGTTCACGTATTCCACGTCCACCCGTTCTGGATATCATGAGTACAAACCAGCAGTAAAAGGAAGTTGTGTGGGATGTCCTGCCGCAAAAGGCGCAAAGGATCGTGTATTTCGAGTTTCCGTTCATCAAGATATCTACGAACGAATGCGGAAACAACGATTATCGATGAGAGGAAAAGTGTTGCGATCGGTACGTCCATCGACGATTGAGCGAAGTTTCGCCGAAAGCAAAGAACTCCACGGTCTTCGTTTCACACGATACCGTGGAGTCCAGCAGAAGGAGTTTTGACAAAGGATGTCAAATATAAGACATGGCAAGGAGGAGATTGTGATGAAAACAGCTGATTTATGCGATGAATTTTTAAGTGAATTGCAAGTATGCCAGCTGCCGATGCAATCTTACGGCGGCAAAGCGAAATTTTCCGGACCGATCGCGACGGTCGATGTATTTTAAGATAATGTGCTCGTTCGTGAGGCGCTCGAAACTGTTCCAGCGGGCACCGTATTGGTCGTAGACGGAAAAGGTTCGCGAAATTGCGCGCTGCTCGGAGACCGTCTTGCCCAGATCGCTTGTGAGCGCGGGTTTGCCGGGGTGATTATTCACGGATGCATTCGCGATTCCGCAAAAATCGCCAATATGCCGCTTGGGGTGATGGTGATTGGCACTTGCCCGGTGAAAAGCAAAAAAGAAGGAAAGGGAAAACGGGACGTTGCGCTCGAATTTGGCGGCGTTCGTTGGGAGCCAGGCGCCTATGTGTACACTGATCAAGACGGGATTGTATTGGCGAAAACGGACTTATTTAAAAAAGTGGTTGACGATGTTTGAAAATTTGTACTACTATGAATAACAGAAATGTTCTTTGAAAAATCGACATTATATGCCAAACAAATAAGGTGCCTTTCTCATTAGAGAATAGGCTTAAAAGGGAAGTACGGTGAAAATCCGTCACGGTACCCGCCACTGTGATGGGGAGCTTTGTTGCATCATGTCACTGAAGGAAACTTCGGGAAGGCGCAATAAAGCGATGATCCTAAGTCAGGAGACCTGCCTTATTTGTTCGGACGGATACCTACGGGATTATAGGTAGACGTGCGGGAGAATGGTATACTTTTTTTGCTATATTTGTATGCATTTTTCTGCACCTCTGCGTATAGAGGTGCTTTTTATTTTGCAAAAAAGGAGAGACTCAACATGACAACATGGAACTTAATCGGAATGAAACATCATGTGCTGATTTGCAATGGAGGCAGCTGCATGCGTAAAGGGGGAGAAGAAGTAACGCTTGCCATCCGCGAAGAAATCGCGATGCTGGAGTTAGATGGCATTGTACATACGACGCGGACTCGCTGCAATGGCCGTTGCCAAGACGCGTGTGTAGTCATCGTTTACCCTGAAGGCGTATGGTACAACGGTGTGACGCCGGAAAAAGCAAGGGAGCTTGTGCAAAGGCATTTGCGAGATGGGGAATGGTTGGAAGAAACGATAACGTACCGTTATGAAGAGAAGCAAGGATTGATGATGACAAAACAATCAAACGCCTCTCTAGGAATCTCGAAATTATGTAAAGCAACGCGAGGAACGAAAGCATGAAAAAATGGAAAGTCGCCCTTTTCCTTTGCGGTTTAGTCGTCTATTTTACGTTTACCGGCAGCACATCGGCATTTGCGATGCATATTATGGAAGGATTTTTGCCTGTTGGATGGGCGATTTTTTGGTGGCTTGTTTTTTTGCCATTTTTGATCATCGGTATGCGTTTACTAATTCGGATTACACGCGAGCATCCGGAACTAAAGCTGCTCATTGCGCTGTCCGGGGCATTTACGTTTGTGCTGTCCGCCTTAAAAATTCCAACCGTTACTGGGAGCAGCTCACATCCAACGGGGGTAGGACTCGGTGCGGTGCTGTTTGGCCCATGAACGATGGTAGTGATGGGAAGCATTGTATTGCTGTTTCAAGCGTTATTGCTGGCACATGGCGGATTGACGACATTAGGGGCAAATGCCATGTCCATGGCAGTCGTCGGCCCGCTTGTGGCTTACGGCATTTATCGTTTTAAAAAAAATGGAATATATCGCGACGCTGGACGATTTTTTTCGCTGCATTTTTCTCTGATTTGGCACATATGTTGTCACCTCATTGCAATTAGCGCTGGCGTTCCCGGATGCGACAGGTGGGGTTTTCGCTTCGTTTGCCAAATTTGCCGGCATTTTTGCTATCACGCAACTACCACTGGCGATTACAGAAGGGCTGCTTACGGTCGTCGTTTGGAATTTCTTAACCACTTACAGTAGCGGCGAACTAAATCAGTTAGAGAGGGGAGTGTAATATGAAGCGAAGTCTTTTTCTTCTTGCTATTGCTGTTTTACTGGTAGTAGCGCCGTTATTGTTCATTCATCACTCTGATTTTGGCGGCACGGATGGCCAGGCGGAAAAAATGATTCAGAAGCTCGCTCCTCATTATCAACCTTGGATGGAAACCATATTTGAGCCGCCAGGCGGAGAGGTGGAAACGTTGCTGTTTTCTGTGCAGGCGGCAATCGGTGCCGGAATTATTGGCTATATTATCGGCGTCTATAAAGGCCGGGCGAACCGAAAAGAGGAAGCAAAATGATCCGGCAGTTTGACACCATCGCTTACGATAACCGCCTGCGGACAATACGCCCCGAACAAAAAGTGATATTTGCGCTTCTGTTATTAATGATGGCCATCACAGGAAACTGGAAAACGCAAGTAATGATGACGATTTGGCTTGCCATTTGGATTATCGGTTATGCGCGTGTTTCGTGGAAGGTGTACGCCAAAGCCCTCGGAGTCGTGGCATTGTTTCTGATGATGAGTTTTCCAGCTTTGCTTGTTTCGATAGACAAATCTTTTCATGTTTCCATTGACCGTTCGAAAATTTTCATCGCAATGTCTTTGCTCTCTCGTTCGGTCGCGGCATGGTCTTGCTTATTTTTCCTCTTGATGACTACCCCGTTTCCAGAGATATTGTATGTGCTCAAACGAATGAAAGTACCATCCATTATCATTGAGTTGTTGTTTTTTATGTATCGGTTTGTATTTGTTTTCGAGAAAGCAGCAGAAGAGCAATGACTTTACCATGTGATTGTTACATGTATAGCGTGAGTCTAAAAGAAAACGGTTTTAAAAGTCATAAGTAAAGGGGCTTTGCCCCTTTTTGTAAGAGTATGTTGCTGGGAAATATTTATAATATTTGGGAAGGAGGGGTGTACGAGAGATGAAAAGATGATTCTTATCTTATTTTGTATTGTACGATCTCGTTGTTCTTATCCATAGGAATGAGGATTTTTTATGTGTATGAAGGTACTCTATGTTTAAGAGGATTACAGATAGGGAGGTTTGCTTCGTTTGCTTCAGAATCATTTAAAGAAAAAAGAAAAAATTGTTCCACAAGTTCCATTTTCAGATTACCACCATAAACGAGGGTTTCGTTTGATTTTTTTGTTTCTTTTTTGTGCGCTTTTATTGTCCATTACATTTGCTGTTACACTTGGTCCGGTCAAAATGTCTCCCTTCACAGTATGGAAAATTGCTCTATCACATCTTTCTTTTTTGGGTGATCACATTGAAGTAAATTGGAGCAAAGCACAAGAACGAATTATTTGGGATATTCGATTACCTCGTGTCTTACTTGGAGCTGTTGTAGGAGCTGGACTTTCCGTTGTAGGAGTAGTCATTCAAGCATTAGTACGTAATTCACTCGCTGATCCGTACATACTTGGCATTTCTTCTGGTTCCTCTGTTGCAGCAACACTTGTAATTCTATTTGGCGCACTACCATTTTTCGGTCAGTATGCCTTGTCGCTTGGAGCTTTTTTCGGTGCAATGTTAGCGTTGGTGGCTGTTTATTTGTTAGCTCAAGTTGGAGGAAGAATTCAGACAACACGCCTTCTGTTAGCTGGGGTTGCTGTTTCTTTCATCATGTCAGCTTTAACAAATTTTATTGTGACGCTCGCACCAAAAGAATCGGGCATTCGTGAAGCAACGTTTTGGATTATGGGTAGTTTAGCTGGAGCTAAATGGGAGTACTTAACTATTCCAAGTGTTGTGGTGATAGTTGGCTTAGTATATCTATTATTTCAATATCGCTCTTTAAATATTTTATTAATGGGAGAAGACGTTGCAGCAACACTTGGAGTCAATATCGATACGCTTCGTAAAGGACTCATCATAATCACATCGCTTATCACAGGAACAGTTGTAGCAGTCAGTGGTTCAATTGGTTTTATTGGTTTAGTTGTTCCACATCTTTCACGTTTGCTAGTCGGATCTGACCATAAACGAGTGCTTCCTACGAGTATATTAATTGGAATGATTGTCGTTATTTGGTCTGATGTATTTGCCCGCTTGGTACTTGCCCCTCAAGAGCTTCCTATTGGTGTAGTGACAGCGCTTTTTGGTGGCCCTTTTTTCATTTGGCTTTTACGTCGCAGTACGTATTCATTTGGAGGTGACAGTAAATGAAACTAGCCATTGAACATGTATCCTGTACCATTATGGAAACATCAATTATTCAGGATATTTCCATTCATATAAAGGATGGACAGTTTGTTGGCATAATTGGTCCAAATGGCAGTGGAAAATCAACACTTTTAAAAATCGCCTCACGTATTTTGAAACCAAATGCTGGTGCCGTTCGATTAGATGGTCAACATTTATATGAACTGTCACCTAAAAAAGCAGCTCAAGAAATAGCGGTGGTTAGTCAAGAAACATCCTTAACATTTGATTTTTCTGTTCAAGAAATCGTTTTAATGGGGCGTAATCCACATAAGCGGTTATTTCAATCGGATACAGATGAGGACCTTCGCATTGTCAACGAAGCTTTGGAGCGTGTTGGAATGCAAGGATATGAGGAGCGAAGTTTTATGAGTTTATCAGGGGGTGAGAAACAACGAGTTTTGATCGCAAGGGCGCTTGCTCAGCAGGCGAAACTTATCATTTTAGATGAACCGACAAACCACCTTGACATCCGTCATCAACTTCAATTAATGGACCTTGTAAAAAAACTTAATGTCACTGTTTTAGCGGCATTGCATGATTTAAACCTTGCATCCAATTATTGTGATTATTTATATGTAATACAAAATGGACAAGTTGTTATGTCTGGCACACCAGAAAGCGTGCTAACAAAAGATCGAATCAGAGAGGTATTTGGAGTAGAAACAGAAATCATTATTCATCCTTTAACTAAAAAACCTTATATCACTTTTTTAACACACGTTTAAACATGGCAATGAAACATATATAAATTTGGAAAGAAGAGGAAAATTATGGAGAAAAAGAAAAACAACCACATGTTTTGGCTAAGTATTTGTTTACTTGTAATGATGATGTTGGCAGCTTGTAACAGCTCAAATGAATCTGTTGCCAAAGAAGAAAAGCAACAAAAAGACAACAGTGAATACAGTGAAGTAGTGATCAATAACATGGGGCGTACTGTTAAGTTTACAGAACCTCCAAAACGAGCGATTACATTAAATCAACATGCAACAGAAATTATGCTTGCATTAGGATTGCAAGATTCGATGGTTGGAACAGCTTACTTGGATGATCAAATTTTACCAAAGTTCAAGGATGCTTATGAAAAAATTCCTGTGCTCTCAAAGCAGTACCCATCAAAGGAAGTCTTTTTAGCAAAAGAACCAGATTTTGCGTATGCAGGTTGGAAAAGTGCTTTTACAGAGAAAACGTTAGGAACAGTTGAAGAGCTCGAAGAGTTAGGCATTAAAAGGTATATTCAAGAATCTTCAAATAAGGTAGCACCAACATTAGAAGATGTGTACAAAGATATCGAAAATATCGGACGTATTTTTCAAGTGGAAGCAAAAGCAAATGAAGTGATAAATCAAATGAAAAAAGACATAGAAGAAATAACAAAGCAAATTGGAACAGTTGAAAAACCGCTGAAGGTGTTTGTGTATGATAGTGGAGTTGATAAACCGTTCACAGCAGCTAACAACTATTTAACTCATTTAATCAAAATAGCAGGCGCTAAAAATATCTTTGATGATATTCAAAAAGGATGGGCCGACGTCAGCTGGGAAGAAGTTGTAAACCGTAATCCAGATGTAATTGTCATCATTGACTATGGAGATACAACAGTCAAACAGAAACAAGATTTATTGCTTTCTAAAAAGGAACTTGCTGATGTTACTGCTATTAAAAACAAGCGATTTATTATTCTTCCTCTTTCAGCAGCAGCAGAAGGAATTCGTGCTCCAATTGCATTAAAGACACTAGCTGAAGGGCTATATCCAGAAAAATTCAGGAAATAACAATGGAATAATAAGGCACAAACCTATCTATGTTTCATGAAATGATATGATGTTGTAAGAAGGCTAAGCTTTTTTGATATGATCCCCTTATAATAGACAGAAAAAAGAAAGCCAATTAATCTGTCTACTATGGAGGGGATTTTTCTATGGGGAAAATACGAAAAACATATGATGCAAAGTTTAAAAAGAAAGCTGTGGATTTATATTTGAAAGAGGGCATGGGATACAAAACGGTGGTGAAAGAATTAGGGATTAGTCATTCCATGGTAGATCGATGGGTGAAACGCTATGAAAAGGAAGGAATACAAGGTCTGGAGGAAAAATGTGGTAAAGCGAAAGGACCAAATAAAGGAAGACCGAGAACTCGTCTGGAAGATCCTGAAACGAAAATCAAGCATCTTGAGGCGGAAGTAGAGATGCTAAAAAAGCTCTTAAAGAGGTGAAAGGGGGAATGGAAGCAGTACCAGCCCACAAGAAGTTCGCGATCATTCAAGAAATGGCCGGGTGTTATGGTTCTATTCAACAATTATGTGAGATTGCAGGCGTGTCTCGAAGCAGATATTACAAATGGGTAAAACGACAGGAACACCCTTCTCAGAAGCACTTGGAAGACGAGCAGCTAAAGGAAAAAATCAAAGAGTGCCATGAAGAAGTGAAAGGAATACTGTGTGTTTAGTCCGCCAACCAAATCAAGATGAACCAATAATAAAAGTTGATGAAAATGGCTCTTTCCTTGAAGAATAAAGGGAAGCGCTATTTCGTTTTAAAGGCCATATTCGAAAAGATATTGTTAGGAAAAGGATATCCAACAACAGTGGAAACTTTTAAATTAAACTTAAATAACGATAGAAAAATGAACTTTATTTTCAGATGTGCAAATGGCATTATTCTATTATTAGATTATAGTAGCAACGTTTATTAAGAATAGTAATTAATATTTTTATTTGACGTAATAAAAAATAGGCATCTACATTGTAATCGGGTAGATGCTTTTCTTATGTTTCACTTCCTCCAAGATCTTTCTTTTTGAAAGGTGTGTCTGAAAAGTTCCATCACTTGATTATTTTATTTTATCAGCAATATGAATTGTATATCCTTCACTATTTATTTGATAACTAACACTTGTTGCAAAATGTCTATTTTTCGGATAAATCAGCTTTAAATGGATTTTTCCATTTATTTTACTATTTGGTTTCACTGTCACATATCTAATTACATCATTTTGGATTCCGCTCGGTACGTTAATTCCAGAACTAATATATAATTTTGTGATAGGCTTAGCCACCCTAATTTCATCATCGGTTTGATTATAAATTCTTGTTTGAAATGTGGTGATAAATAGTAAATAATTATTAATTTTTACTTCAACTAAAACCCCATTCTCTTCACCTAAATATACATATTCCTTATGAAGAAGCTTACTAGAAAATAAAATAAAAAATATAATGATAATTAAATAAAATTTTTTTTCATTTAATCACCCTATTTTCAAATTTTTTGTTGATTTCTATATACCAATATTATACCACTTAGGTAAAAAAAGGGAGGTATTTGAGATGAGATTAATTAATCATTTACTAGTATTTTTTGTTACTTTTTTCTTTTTTTCACTAGTACATCTTTTGTAATGGCTTCCGAGATTAATAGAAATCCGACTCAAATGGAATTGGAGAAAAACATTAAATTAAGGAAAACCCTTGGATTTGATATAAATAGAAATCATGTATTATCAATTTTAAATGATGAAAACAAAGAAGAACGCTTTTCTTATGGATTTACAAAAGAAGAAGCAAAAGAATTTGATAGACGAATGAAATTCCAAAAAGATGAAGTACCGAAGATTAAGCAGAAGGTCTTTGAAAAAATTAATGAGAATAACATTGGTTCATTTTACATTGATCAGAAAAATAACGGAAAACTAATTTTGGGAATTACAGTAGGTACTCCAAAATCAACAATTGAAAAAATAAAAAAAGAGATTAATGAATTAACAACGGAATCTGAAAATGTTGAATTTATTTTTGTTCAAAACTCACTTGTGTATGGCAAAATAAAAGTGCAGAGCTTTGCAAAGGAAAAATGCAGTGTCCTGCACTAAATTTTTGTGCATAAACAAAAAAAGACTTGCCAGTCACCCCAAGTCCCACTACAGTAATTGTGTCAAGCAATTGGTAGTGGAGGTAAGAAGGGATGCTAGCAATGTCTGATATTAATTATATCAAACATTTAAGAAATAACAAAGGTTTATCTATTTCAGAAATACAAAGAACAATGGGAATTAATTGGCGAACAGCTAAAAAGTATGCGGATGAAGATCAACTCCCTAAACAGAAATCATTTAAAAAGAAAGGGATGATGTATGAGGAAAAGTGGGGAGTAATTGTTTCAGATTACTGCTTCCGTTAAGATTGGATCACCAAAGACATTATTCCACTGGCTAAACTGTAAATTTGTTGTGACAATGATACTTTTGGTTTCATAACACATGGAGATAACCTGAAATAACAATTCTGCCCCTTGTTTATGCAAAGGAATGAAAAGAATCCATTTTGTTCACTCTTTTTTCAAAAATGGATTCTTTTTGATTCTCACCAGATAAGGATTCTAATTCAAACGTAGCATTAATTATTGCATTATCAAATGTTAATGGATATTGATATTTTCCCGAACAGAATTATTGTCGAAAACTCATTTACTAAAATCCATATTCATTCAGATTGTTTGATAATTTTCAATTGATAAAATCCTATGCTACATACAAAAATGCCTAAAAATAAAAAGAATGGGACAAAAAAATTGTCTAGAAATTTTGGATAAAAAACGGTAAGGTCAGCTCCAGATGCACTTCCAATCCACATAACATACGTTGATAAATAAGCGTTTATTCTCTCCAAAGTATAAAGTAAACCCCCAAACATCATTAAGATAGATCCTAAATAGATAAATTTCAATGTGTATCCCTCCATTCAATTGTATTATAATAAAAAGTAGAAAAAATACAATTTTTAACATATTTACAATAATTAACGTATAAAGTAAAATATTACTAATAATAGATGATAATGTCAAAAAATCTATGAAAACTTAGTTTTGGAGGGATGTGATCTAGCGAAACTAGAGGAAATGCCGCCGCAATCGCTCTTGACAAACACGTCAATGGTTTGATTTCGAACCAACAAGGGCGAAGGGAACAAAAAGAAGGCACACCAAAGAAGCCCTTGCCAATTCCCATTTTAAACCATTGACTGGTGATTGGCAGCTCATCCACCTGGAGTTTTTGATAAGGCTTATTGACAGGCTTTTCAGTTGGCTTATCAAACGCGTTTTTTCCAATCAGAAGGGTAAGTAATGTTCGAATCATTTGATCTTGGTACTTGATATATTCAAGCAAATAGGTTAATAATTGAAGTAACAACTTGTCACTTCCTTTATTAGGGATTTTTGAGTGTGTGGTTACCTCATAAATACCCTAATTTTAAGGGGGTGGCAAGTTTTTTTTATATAAAACTAGTTATATCAACAAAAACGTAATTTTTTATTAAGTAATTTTTGACAATACGTAATAGATGCTTATGGAAAAAAATTTATTATTTCTCCTAGTGCGGAAGGACAAATTACTGATGAAGAACTAGAAGCAATTTCAATGCAAGCTACTAGCGACGAAATCATTATTAATAATGTATATACTTCATGATAATAATTTACGATTAGGAGGAGTTTCACCAGAAAGAGAAAATAATAATGTAATTTCTCCTAATGCTTGGTATGATCTTTCAATCAAATGGTCTGTAACAAAATTTGTAAAACAAACAGATACCCCATTACAAGCCAAACAAATCGCAACTGTTCCAACAGGTGGTACTAAAAAAATATCTACTAAATATACAACAAAATCCTCATTTACTGTTAGTGGTTCTACAAAGGAAAAGGGTCTAACTGCTGCTGTAGAAAGTAATTAAACTGGTGATTTGACTTACACTATCGAAAAAACCTACACAGGACCATCAATTGATTCTGGATATGTTTCGTATGTTTTTTGGCTAACTCCATTTGTAAATCGTGGTACTTGGACTGCAAAAGGTACAGGAGTTCCATCAGGCGATGAATATGGACCATACAATGGATCATATGAGGAACCGACTAAGTTTGTAGAATGGACTCAACCTATAAAATAATATGTAATTAAGAGGTTGGGACATAAGTATTTTTCAACCTCAAAAATAAGGGGTGAGTTGTTTGAAAAAGCTCAACTATTTTACAATTTCATCCAATTTATGAGAGTTTTACACCCCTCGTAGTGCATATTTTCTTAAATTTGTGGCCATTAGGGCAATTCCCATTTCAATTTTTACTTTGAATTTTCCTCGAACGGAAAATCGTGTGAATCCCAAAATAGCCTTCAGAAATCCAAAAACTGTTTCTAACTCTCTGGAAGTGGTGGAAGAGGTTCTTCGGGAGTATGAACACACCTTACTTTTTGTCTCTCATGATCGGCGCTTTATAAATTCAGTAGCGAATCAGATTATGATTATCGAAGACTGCAAACTTAAAACTTTCAAGGGCAGCTATGATGAATATATGGCTAGCAAGACTGAAGTTAAAGATAGGAAAAAAGAGCAGATTAAGGGAGAAATTTTACGATTAGAAATTCGGTTGACGGAGGTAATAAGTAAAATTTTTATGCCTTCCAAAAAGGATGATCCTAAGCTTTTAGAGGTACAATGAGATTTTAGGAGAAATCCATCGTTTGAAAAATCTCCTTCAATAAAATGAAATACAAAATCTACGCCAATCATAAAAAATAGCCCTCAGTCCGAAAAAATCGTGATTGAAGGGCTATTTGTCATGTGTCCTAAAAGAGCAGGTGTTTTTTATTCGTCTCACTTGATTCGAGCTTACTTTAATTTGATGACAACGATAATAGTTGTCATTTTTTATTTTGATGAAAAATTCTATCGTACTAAAAAAATCAAAATGATCCTTTTTTCGTGTAAAATAAATATGGACATAAAGGAGGATATGCACATGTATTTCGTTGATAATAAAGGCATTACAGACCCTAGAGTGAACTTGGCAATTGAAGAATATCTTGTAAGAAACATGGATGTTGAGCAGGATGATTTTTTACTGTTCTATATCAATCAACCGTCCATTATTATCGGTAAAAATCAAAACACATATGAAGAAATTAACACAGACTACGTTGAAGAAAATGGAATCATCGTCGTTCGGCGACTTTCTGGTGGTGGAGCAGTGTATCACGATTTAAATAATTTAAACTTCAGCTTTATCACAAAAGACGATGGAAACAGCTTCCACAATTACAAAAGATTCACCCAGCCTGTAGTAGATGCGTTGGCAAAATTAGGGGTGAACGCGGAACTTTCTGGCCGCAATGACATTTTAGTGGAAGGGCGAAAAGTTTCAGGAAACGCGCAATATGTAACGCGCGGCCGTTTGGTTAGCCACGGCACATTGATGTTCAATCTAGATCTTGATGCGGTGGTAAATTCATTAAAAGTAAAGCAAGACAAAATTGAATCAAAAGGCATTAAATCCGTACGTTCACGTGTAGCAAACATCATTGATTTCTTGCCGGAAAAAATTACGGTAGAACAGTTCCGAATGGAAATTTTGAAATCGATTTTCGGTGGCGAGGAGAATATCCGATATTACGAGCTGTCAGAACAAGATTGGGAAAATATTCATACGATATCGAAAGAACGCTACCAAAAATGGGAATGGAACTATGGAAAATCACCGCGCTTCAATATGCAAAAGCAAAAGCGCTTCCCATCTGGGGAAATTGATATTCGTTTAGAAGTGAACAAAGGAATGATTGAAGAAATTAAGATTTTTGGTGATTTCTTTGGCATGGAAGACGTAGAAGAAATCGAGCAACGTTTAGTTTGTGTACGCTATGCTTATAAAGATATTGAAGAAGCTTTGGCGGATGTTGATATTTCCAGATATTTCGGCGGTGTAACGATGGACGATTTCTTACAATTAATTTATTAAGTAGTTAAAGTTAAGCTAACAGTTGAATATTAACAGCAAAGGCTGAAATAAAAAAGAACGAATTTCCGGTTAAAGAAATTCGTTCTTTTTCATGTGTTCAACAATTATTTTTATTGAATGAATAGCCGAGGATAACTTATTGTCGCTTCTTCGTTTTCTTATTATTATGTTTTTCTTGCGGTGTTAAAGGTTCGTTTGCAAGTTCATGATCAAATTCTCTTGATAGTTCTTTTCTTACTGCCTGCTCATCGCTGAAGTTGCCACTTAAGTTTTTCTTTTCTCTGTTACTCATCATCACACCTCCATGACATTAGTGTGTCATTAGGTGTCTTAACTATGCATTTGAAAAGAGATAAAGTCCTTTTTCATCTGTTGGTTTATTTCATAATTGAAAGGGTATTGAAGAAGAAAATATATAGAAACCAATCAATGTTTGTGTAAAATATTTGAAATTTAGTATGACAAAGATAGTATTAACCAATTCAAATCTGTCAATGATAACAAAAGAGGAGGTGTGAGATAATGCAACAAGAGATTCTTTGCGAAGTAAATAACTGCAAGTATTGGGCTGATGGAAACAAATGTAGTGCTGAAAGAATCTATGTAGTAAGTCAAAAAGGAAAAGAAGCATCCAATAGTGAAGAAACAGATTGCAAAACATTTACACCAGAGAATTAATTTTTATCAGGTAACCAATGAAAATTGGTTACCTTTTATAGTTATAGTATTGATAATAACTCTCATTTTCATTCGTTTTTATTGAATTATTTTTAGCTTTTCTAATTGTTAAATTTTTTAATAAGCATAAAATAGGATTTCTCCACTTTATCTTCAATATAGTCTAACGAATAACAACCGAATGGATCCGCTAATTCTCCAATAGCACGAGAAAGGTTGTCAATCACAAAGTTCAAATCTTCAGATTGTTTTTGTTCTGCTTGTGAATTTATTTCATACATAATTTCATGAGCTAAACGTTGTATACGCTGTAAACGCATTTCTTTTATCAGCACAGATTTCCCCCTTTTTTCAGCATACACAAAACATTATATGGTAGAGGTGTAAAGTACATGAAAATGTTTCAAGACGATTTTCTCTCTTGGGGAGCAGGATTAATTAATGCATAAAAAGAAGTACATCCGAAATGAACGATAAGTTTTCGTATAGCGGAAATTAATGGTATGATTTATGAAAGGAGGAAACGATAATTGAGGATGACTGGATTAGTCTTAGGGGGAATCGCTGGGATTTTCAGCATCGGTTTGTGGATTGTCTTTGTTTTTTATAATCCTTATTCGTCTACAGTTATTGAAGCCGGTCCAGCAATTAATACTTTTCTGTCGTTATGCCTCCCAGCCTGTTAAGCAATAATTGCTTTAATAATTCAAAAAGACTACCTTATGCTAATCGCTTTTATTTGGTCTTTGCCAATAAGCCTGTATATGCTGGGAACACCAGGAATCTTCCATTGATTTTTTGCTCCATGTATTGCTTATTTTATATGTTTTCTACTTTTGTAGTTTTCTAAGATAAAAGCAAGAACCAAGTTTGATATATGATGATTTTAACGAATTGTTTGATTCGATTTGGGGAATTTCCGAATAAGGAGGATATAAAATGTCATTAATTACTCCAAAATGTATGAAATGCAATAAAGTAATAGAAGATGATGAAGAAGTATTAATACAACTTCGATATCCTAAGAGAAAAGGAATCACTGAAATTAAAGCGTATTTAAATCTTGAAGGCAAATTTATTTGCAGCAATTGTTCAAAGAAAATGAATATCTAAATCTGTGTGAAGTTAAGGAAATTTAAGATATGAGAAGATTAAGAGATGTATTTTATATCAATGCCAATTTAGAAGAACAATATTTTATTTACTATGGAATGGAATTTCATGAATTTATTCAGTATTGCCCGGTAAACTTAGAAAATTTACTAATTACAGATGGGCAATATATTGCCAACGGTTTTAATAATCATTGGTTTTTTGAAACGGCAGTGGGGAAAGAGGGAATTTTAGAGTTAGCAAGAGAAGATATTTACGGTTTAGGTAATTTTCATTGGATTGATTACAACAATGAAGAAGATTTAAACCAATGTACCCCGGAAGAGAAAGCGGAAGTATTGTATTTGTCTCATTTTGGCAAGCCATTAAATTCGCCATTTTTTGATCGAATCAAAAATCAATTTGTTTATCTCGCCCACGATGATGGATGGTATTGCAAACTATATTGCAGAGATATTTTAGTGTTTAAGGAAATACTCGCAAATAAAATCATTGGAACTGTTTCCACAAATAAAAGAAGAAAAATCTATCCAATGGCTGAGGAAATAAAAAATCAACTATTTGAATTGACAAAAGAAGGTTTATTAATCGATTTTTCGAATATTTACCGGGATAGTCGATCAATTGGGCTAAGATTTTATGTAATAGGTCACTACGAAGATATGGATGAAATGTATAACAATCTTGAACGTAATAAGCGTAAAGCGAAATTAAGTCGGTTTTTAGAACATAAAAATAAGCAGTGGAAAATTTGTAATGGGTAACATTTTATAGCTGTAATGCTCCAAATCCTTTATGTGTTTTTATATTAAACATAGTAAAGGATTTTATATTTATAAAGAAAAAATAGATGATTCAATAAATTTATAAATAACTGAAAAAATCACATATTTTGCTATTCTATCTGCATATCAATTATACTAATCCTGTAAGATTTATTGCATAGGAGGTATTTGTTATGGCAAAGGTTGCATTTTTACTAGCAAGTAATTTTGAGGATTCTGAGATGAAAAATCCATATGAGGCAATTAAAGAAGCTGGACACCAAGCAGTCATCATTGGTTTGGAAAAAGGAGCAGAGTGCAAAGGTAAAAAAGGAACAGTTTCATATACAGCAGAGATCGGTGCGAAAGATGCAAAAGCAGATGAATTTGATGCTGTTGTAATTCCAGGCGGAAGTTCTCCAGAAGCATTGCGCGTCAATGATGATATCGTTCGCTTTGTAAAAGAAGCCAATGAACAAGGCAAATTAATTGCGGGTATTTGCCACGGACCTCAAGTGATGATTAGTGCGGACATTTTAAAAGGAAAAGCGGCAACATGCTATATCGGCATTCGAGATGATGTAAAGCTAGCTGGTGCAGACTATCGTGATGAAGAAGTCGTTGTGAGCGAAAACATCATCACATCCCGTACTCCGAAAGATGAACCTGCATTTATTCGTGAGATTTTAGCGAAATTAAATTAATAGAGGATAAAGAAAAAACGATTTCCAAATTACGGAAGTCGTTTTTTTCTTTAATAAATAAACAATTTTGTTAACAATAACAGAAAATTTGAATGGAAAAAGACATATTTTTATTTATAATGTATAAAATTCCAAGTGACATTGTGTCCTAGTATAATTTTATTATTCCAAGTCAAAAATGGGGGTGTTAATAACTTATTTGGAGGAAAGTCATGATAATTAAATGACCTTCATGTAATAGAAAAGTAAAAAGAAAAATGGTCATGGAAGATGCAAATGTGGTGCTTATGTAAAAATAATTAATAGATAATTTACCTAATCCCTAAATATAAAATTTATATTTAATACTAGATTTTTTTATTGATATGAAAAAATAATCTAATAATTATATTTAGGGGGCGGGATTGTGAGGTATTTGTATAAATTATTCTATGAGAAAGATAAAAATGAATTTCATAATAAATATTTCGAACGAATCAATTCGGATGCAGTTAAACGATTGATGTTATTCATAAAACCAATTGATCAGCCAGAATCTTTTGAACTGTATTATGTTCCAACTAATAATATTATTGATATGGTAGCAAAAATTTACAAATTATCTGGAGAATTAAACTTTATCTTCAATCAATTATCTAAAGTAGCAAAAGATCATTTCATTTTAGAATGTTTAGTAGAAGAATTATTCAATACAAATGAACTTGAAGGTGTAAAATGTTCAAAAGAGGAAATTGCTAGAAGTGTTAAAACTGTTAAAATGAAGAAAATGATAAAAAGAGATTTAATAGTATGATTAAGTCATACATGAATCTAATTAATGGAATTACATCACTTCCTATTAATCCAGTTAATATTAGAAAAGTATATGATGAAATTACTGAGGGTGAAATTGAAGAAAGTGAATTGCCAGATGGTGAAATTTTCAGAAAGGAAGTAACACACGTATTAAAAAAGTCAGGTACCGGTAAAGTTATACACTGAGGTATAACTCCCGAAGAAAAAATAATTAATGAATTAGAAAAATTATTAGTTTTTATGAATCAACCTAATGAAGTTCCAGAGATTATTAAAGTGACAATAGGACATTACTTCTTTGGTTATATACATCCTTTTTATGATGGAAATGGAAGAACATCACGATTTATTAGTAGTTTATATTTATCAAAGACTTTAGGTAATATTCTTGCTCTTTCGCTATCTAGAGGCTGTAATAAATATAAAACAAATTATTAAAAGTAAGCATTTTACAAAATAGAAATCTATAAACATGAAGTAACATGTTGATTGTTGCGTATTTATGCGGCTTGAGCCACTGTGGTGCTTAAGCCGTTTATTCATTTAGGGAGTTTTAATTTCAATATGATGGGTACCCAATATTTCCATATTAATATAGAGATATATTTAGATATAATGAAGTTATATGTGTAGAAGTAGGAGGAAGCTAGATGATTACAGGTGAAATCAAAAATAAGGTAGATAAAATATGGGAGACGTTCTGGACGGGTGGAATCACCAACCCATTAACGGTAATCGAACAATTTACCTACCTTTTATTTATAAAAAGTTTGGATGAAGCAGAAACCATTAAAGAGAAGGAAGCAGAAATTCTTGGTATTCCTTTTGAAGGAATCTTTCCAGAAGATAAACAACATTTACGTTGGCATCGTTTTAAAAATCTTGGTTCCCCAGAAGAAATGTATCGTATCGTATCGGATGAGGTTTTCCCTTTCATTAAAAATCTTCATGGTCAAGAAGATTCTGCATACTCAAAATACATGAGCGATGCAATGTTTTTAATCCCAACAGCGAACATGTTGGCAAAAATTGTCGAAGGAATTGACAATCTTCCTTTAGATGATCGGGATGTACAAGGGGATTTATATGAGTATCTGCTTTCCAAATTATCAACATCTGGTACAAACGGGCAATTCCGCACACCAAGACACATTATTCAAATGATGGTTGAATTGATGAAACCAACGCCAGAGGATATTATTATTGACCCTGCTATGGGGACTGCTGGATTTTTAGTTGCAGCAAGTGAATATTTACGGAAACATCATCAGGATTTATTTCTCGTTCAAGGGTTAAAAGAACATTATCATAACACGATGTTTTACGGAAATGATATGGACCGAACAATGCTTCGAATTGGTGCCATGAACATGATGCTGCATGGTGTAAATAATCCGAATATTGAATATCGGGATTCCTTATCTGAAATGAATAAAGATCAAGATAAATATACGTTAGTGCTAGCAAATCCGCCATTTAAAGGATCATTAGATTATGAAGCAGTATCAAACGACTTATTGAAAATTGCTAAAACGAAGAAAACGGAATTATTGTTCTTATCTTTATTTATTCGAATTTTAAAACCAGGTGGACGTGCAGCAGTTATTGTTCCAGACGGTGTGCTCTTTGGAAGTTCGACAGCCCATAAAGCTATACGCAAGGAAATTATTGAAAATCACAAATTAGAAGCCATTATTTCCATGCCTAGCGGAGTGTTTAAACCGTACGCAGGAGTATCTACGGCGATTATCATTTTTACAAAAACAGGTGCAGGTGGTACAAATCACGTTTGGTTCTATGACATGAAAGCAGACGGATTCTCTCTAGACGACAAACGCACTCCAATTGAAGAAAATGATATTCCGGATATTATTTCACGCTTTAACAATTTGGAAGCAGAAAAGGAACGGAAGCGAACAGAACAATCTTTTTTTGTACCGATAGAAGAGCTACGAGAAAATGAATATGACTTGTCTATTAATAAATATAAAGAAATCGAGTATGAGGAAATTGAATATGAGAATCCTATGGAAATACTCGAAAAAATTGGAACTTATGAAAAAGAAATAATGGATGGTTTAAAAGAAATTGAAAATTTAATAAAAGGGGCTAATTGAATGATTTCGAAATATAAATGTTATCCCCTTAAAAATTTTATCAATCAAATTAGAGGGGTATCTTACAAAAAAAATCAAATATCAGAAAAAACAATCGATGGATATATACCATTGTTAAGAGCCACAAATATTCAAAATGGAGAAATAATCTATCAGGATGTGTTGTATGTAGATTCTTCTCTCGTAAAATTGGAACAAAAATTAAGAAAAGGCGATATCTTAATTGCAGCATCGAGCGGCAGTAAAGAAGTTGTTGGAAAGTCGGGACAAGCAAACGAAGATTGTGAATATACTTTTGGAGCCTTTTGTAAATTAATTAGGCCAAAACAAAATATTAATGCGGATTATTTAAGACACTTTTTTAATACAGATTATTATTCTCGAACAATCTTACAGTCTATTAATGGGGCAAATATTAATAATTTAAGAAATGAACATATAGACGATTTAATGATTCCCATTCCATCATTAGAGATACAAAGCAAAATAGCGGCATTATTAAATAAGACTCAAGATGTAATTAAATGTCGCAAAGCCCAAATCGATTTATTAGATCAATTAACGCAAAGCATATTTTTCGAGATGTTTGGGGATCCGGAAACAAACCCTAATGGATGGGAATATAAAAAGTTAAGTGAGATTTGTCAAAATTTAGATAGTAAGAGGGTTCCAATTACTTCATCAGAACGCAAAAAAGGTATTTATCCATATTATGGAGCTTCAGGTATCGTAGATTATGTTGATGATTATATTTTTGATGACAATTTATTACTAGTTTCAGAAGATGGAGCCAATCTGTTATCTAGAGTAACGCCAATAGCATTTGAAGTGAAAGGAAAAATTTGGGTTAATAATCATGCCCACGTATTGAAGTTTGAACATTTATCCACCCAGCGTTTTATTAAATACGTTATCAATTTACAAGATATTTCACATTTGATTACTGGATCTGCCCAACCTAAACTAAATCAAAAAAATTTAAATTCATGTATGGTTCCATATCCACCGCTAGAATTACAAAATGAGTTTTATGAAAAAGTGGAAAAAATTGAAGAACAAAGGAAGGTATTTGAATCTAGCTTACTAGAATTAGAAAATTTATATCATGTATTGTTGCAAAAATCATTTAGAGGCGAATTATTTTCAGAAGAGGAAGTGTCAATTATTTAATAAAAGGGAAGTGCCAATATTTCCAATTTTGGCTTTTTAAAAGATAAGAAACAGTATCAAAGTTTTGCAGAGGCTTGTTTTGAAGCAGAAAAAGGATTGGTTGTAAGCCCTGCTGTCAGCGCCATTCAGTCTCGACGTGCATTGGAGCTTGCGATGAAATGGGTTTATAGCTTTGACAGTGCGGTAAAAGTTCCTTATCAAGATAATCTATCCAGTTTAATTCATGATCGAGAATTTTTAGGGATTATTGATGAAGACTTATTACCAATGATGAAGTATGTAGTGAAGCTCGGCAATCAAGCGGTTCATACGAATGCACTGCTAACGCGTGATGAAGCGATTTTGTCCCTACATCATCTATTCCAGTTTGTTGCGTGGATTGATTACTGCTATTCCGATGAATTTACTGCAGGGGACTTTGATGAATCTTTACTTCCTGTCGGTGAAGAACAAGATATTAGCAATTTTAAAAGGGGATACTTTGCTGAAAAGAAGAGTTTAGGCAAGGGATGATAGGTGGGAAATTCTATTAAAGGATTGAACAAGTCATTATCTCAAGATGGAAGTAATTTCATAGGATATACTAGTTTACAGGGATATGTTTCATCAGAAAATATTTTTGGTTTAGAATCAGAGGAAAAAATTTTCTTAGTTGATGCCAGTGGAGACAATAATGTAACAGAATTAGAGAAAGACAATTTCGCAGTTCCTCTTACATGGTATTTAGAAGATTTGAATCCTGAAAAACATTTAAAGAAAAAAACCTTTAATTTAAAATAAGATTGGTTTCGACAGTTTCATTCTGTTATTTTATTTATTAAATGTGCAAAAGGACCGGATTCTTGAAGGCTAATTTGCGTTTCACTCGATTTTCCGTACTAGGAAAATCGAAGGTGGAAAATGAAATCGGAATTGCCTTAATGGCTGTGAATTTACGAAAATACACGGCCAACAAAGATCAACTGACCAAAAATAATGGAGAGAAATGGAAAAAGGAGAATTTGAGTTGGATCAAATTCTCGTTTTCCTATCTTGAAGCTAGTTTTGTCCCAGCCTGTTTTTCGTTTTTGCTATTCCTCATAAATCATTTTTCTTGTCATTCCACCATCCACAACAAGGTTAATGCCTGTCACGAAATCATTTTCCTTCGCTGTTAAATAGAGACAAGCGCGCGCAATATCGTCTGGTCTTCCGACACGTTTTGATAAATGCTGCTCGTGATCAATTTTACGTAATTTGGAATAATCGCCTGTTTCAATCCAACCTGGGGAAATCGCGTTCACGGTAATTCGATCTGCACTAAATGATGCTGCAAGCGCATGAGTTAATGCAACAATTCCACCTTTTGTTGCTGCATAGGCTTCTGAATTCGGTTCAGACATAATGGCCCGTGTGGAAGCAATATTAACGATGGAGCCGCCTTCTTTATTATTTCGCATATATTTTGCGGCTTCCCTTGATGCTAAGAAAACACTTCGTAAATTGGTGTTGATAATATCGTCCCATTCTTCGATTGACAATTCATAAGGGGACTTAAATACTGATTTCCCTGCATTATTGATTAAAATATCAATTTGACCGAATGTAAGGTTTGCAATTTCCATTAAGCGGATGATGTCATCCTCAACTTTTACATCGGTTTTTACAAAAAGCGCGTTTCCCTCTTTTTCTTTAATTACATCAACTGTTTTTGATCCGGCTATTTCATCAATATCCGCTATCACAACATTTGCACCTTTTTCTGCATAAAGCAAAGCGATTCCTTTTCCAATGCCCTGTCCAGCGCCGGTTACAATCACCGTCTTATTTAAAAAATCCATGTTTTTTACACATCCTTAATGAAAAATTCTCCATATTTAAGGTAGCACAAAAAGTGAACACCGTAGAACTCCCAATAATAAAAACAATTAGTCACATGTAGAATGCTTTAATTTAAACAAACATATTTATATGAATGAGGCTTTTACAGAGGAGGGAAATATTGTCGATTGTCAATCCTCAATATGGATTTTTAAAGGCTGATTATCTAAATCCTAATTTAAGGCAAAGGAACAAGACTGTTGATGCTGCTTCATCGAAGACACAAATTAAAGATGAATCTGTATTAACAACGGATATAAATGCAAAGTTAATCTTTATTTATAATTGGTTGATGATTATATCAGCTGATTTATATTGTGCAATTATTTTTGTTTTAGCCAATTTCTTTTGAAACTTTTACATGGTTTAAAGAGTCCAATTTATAAAATGGCACTATTGGAATTTATTAACTTAAAGTTTCAAGTCCAAACGTGTGGATTTGAAGCTTTATTATTTTGAAATTCATCTAATACATAAGTTGGGGGTGGTCTTATGAAAAAAGAATGAGTTTTCGTGGTTAGATTTAAATTATAGCAAGGAAATATGGAGCTGTTTGAATGTAATTTTTTACCAGTTATTTTAAGTTTTTAAAAAATATTAAAAAAATTTAACATTCTATCCACAGATAATCATAGGAATGTTTTGTAAAATATAATTACTACTTTTTGGTAGTAAATATTTGAATTGGAGTGTGATACTCGTGAAAGCGGCACTTTGGTACAATGCAAAAGACATTCGTGTAGAAGACATTAATGAACCTAAAGTAACACCAGGACGTGTAAAAATCCAAGTTGCGTGGACAGGCATTTGTGGAAGCGATCTTCATGAATATGTGGCGGGTCCAATTTTTATTCCTGTTGAAAAACCTCACCCAATAAGTAAAGAAATGGCTCCAATTGTAATGGGGCATGAATTTTCTGGAACAGTTGTCGAAGTAGGTGAAGGGGTTACAAAGGTAAAAGTAGGAGACAAAGTTGTAGTAGAACCCATTTTAGCTTGTGGTCAATGTCCAGCATGTTTAAAAGGAAAATATAATATTTGTAAACATTTGGGGTTCCATGGTCTATCCGGAGGCGGCGGAGGCTTCTCGGAATATACTGTAGTGGATGAACGTTGGGTGCACAAAATGCCAGAAGGGTTATCACTTGAGCAAGGTGCTTTAGTAGAACCAGCTGCAGTGGCGTTACATGCAGTTCGCATGAGCAAATTGAAAGCGGGAGATAAAACGGTTGTATTTGGTGCAGGGCCAATTGGTTTATTAGTAATTGAAGCATTAAAAGTAGCAGGTGCATCAGAGATTTATGCAGTCGAACTTTCAAAAGAGCGCAGAGAGAAAGCTTTAGAACTTGGTGCAACTGCTGTAATGAATCCAGCTGAAGAAGAGGATGTAGTAGCTAAAATTAAAGAGCTTACAAATGGTGGGGTAGATGTTGCCTTTGAAGTAACAGGTGTACCAGCAGTATTAAAACAAGCAATTGATTCAACAACATTTGAGGGTGAAACAGTAATTGTTTCTATTTGGGAAAAAGAAGCATCACTCCAACCAAATAATATTGTGTTATCAGAACGCACTGTAAAAGGAATTATCGCATATCGAGACATTTTCCCAGCGGTTATGAATTTAATGACAAAAGGATACTTCCCTGCTGAACAATTAGTTACAAAACGTATTAAAATTGATGATATCGTGAAAGAAGGATTCGAAACATTAGTTAACGATAAACAGCAAATAAAAATCCTTGTTTCTCCAAAATAAGACTAAAAAACATCATTTTCTCCTTTTGAGAAAATGATGTTTTTTTGATATGCACATCTTTATAAACGGAATTTACTACTATTTTTTTACAAAAAAAGCTGAATATATTCATAACTTATATAGTAAACATTTTCTATTGAAAGATTAATTGAGAATGATTTTCATTTGTTGTATATTTAAAATAGCAAACATTTTATGAGTAAGGAGAATTTAAATGCAAATTCATTGGATCAAAATTAAAAAAATCGTTGATGAAACACCTGATATAAAAACCTACTTCCTTGAAATTCCTGAAGGATATTCTTGGGAAGAAGGGGCTCATCTTCACTTAGCTCTTGAAGGTTTTAATGTCGGAGAAAAGCCAAACAAAAGTCTAGTCCGTCATATGTCAATATCTACTTTGCCGAATGAAAATGCGATTGGTATTACAACACGTATTAGACAACAGTGCTCAGAGTTTAAAGCGATTTTAAGAAATCTACAAGTTGGAGATCAAGTGGCGATTTTTAAAACTCATTCCAATGTGCCGCTTAGACGGGAAAATAAAAACATTTACCTATTGTCATCAGGGGTAGGTTTAGCAACTTTCAGACCAATCGTGTTGAAATATTTTGAGCAACCAGAAAATGTTCCGCAAATTCATTCCTTGAACATTGACTCTTCAAAAAACTATTTATTTACTAATATTTTTAAAACAAATCATGATAAAAATTTCACCGCTCATTTTGTAGATAACCGTGAAGAATATTATGATAGAATAAAAAAGCTTTCTACAGATAAAAATGGCCTATACTATGTTGTCGGCAGTGATGATTTCCTTAAACAAAACATTCAGGTGTTGTTAGAGGAAGGTATTAAACCGGAACAGATTATGCTCGACAAACCTCCACGTAGATTGCCTGATTTTTTACCAATTGAATTATCGAATTAAATCGACTAAACGACGACTCTCCAAGCAGATTCGTCGTTATTATTTTTGGGGAAAAATGTATTATTAGAAAAAAAGAAGATTAGGAAAATTTAGAAGTTAGTAAAAATTGAAAATATAATATTATAACTAAATAATTTTATTGTTTTGTCGAAATAATGAGTGAGATTAATTTGAATAGGGTGTGCTAATTTTGGAGGCTACTGTTTACTAACTGTGACCTTATTTAAATTAATCTTTTTTTGGGTCATTATAGGGATTTAAGTTAGATAACTTTATTGGAGGTTAAGCAAATGAAGAAAAATTTCTATCTTTATGTTGCTTTATTTGTAGCAGCTATTGTTGCAATCTCTGCTATTGCATCTAGTTTTTCTGCAAAAGCAAATAACGAAAATGTAACAGTCAATAATGAAAATAATAATGAACAAAAAGAAGAACTTCCAAATGTCGTGATTCTTGCAACTGGGGGAACGATTGCAGGTACAGGTTCTTCATCAACACAGACGACTGGATATAAATCTGGTGATTTAGGTATTGAAACTTTAATTGAAGCAGTTCCTGAAATGAAGGAGCTTGCAAATATTACAGGTGAACAAATTGTAAAAGTTGACAGCACAGATATCACAAATGAGATTCTTCTTAAATTAGGTAAGAGAGTGAATGAATTATTAGCTTCCGATGATGTAGATGGAATCGTAATTACGCATGGTACTGATACACTAGAAGAAACTGCTTACTTCTTAAACTTAGTAGTAAAAAGTGATAAACCAGTAGTTTTAACAGCTGCTATGCGCCCTGCAACAGCAATGAGTGCAGACGGTCCTTTCAACTTGTATAATGCTGTTTTATTAGCTAGTCATGAAAGTTCAAAAGGAAAAGGTGTTCTTGTAACACTTAACGATCGTATTGCTTCTGCAAGAAATATTACGAAAACAAATACGACAGCAACTGACGCATTTAAATCTTTTGAAAACGGATATTTAGGAGCAATCGTTGCTGGAAAACCTTATTACTATAATAATGTAGAACGTCTACATACAACTGAAACACCATTCGATATTTCAAAAATTAAAAAATTGCCACAAGTTGATATTATTTATGGATATCAAAACAGCCCAACTTACATGTACAAAGCTGCTGTACAAAACGGAGCAAAAGGGATTATTGTTGCAGCACCTGGAGATGGAACATTATCAGCAAAGTCCGTTGAAGGTGTAAAATATGCAATGAATAAAGGTGTAAAAGTAGTACTATCTTCTCGTGTTGGTACAGGAACGGTTTCACCAAAAGAAGGATATATTACTTCTGACTCTTTAAATCCTCAAAAAGCACGTATTTTATTAATGCTTGCTTTAACTGTGACGAATGATCCTCAAGAGATTCAATCCTTCTTTGACAAATACTAATACGGTATTTGTAGGTTTTAATAAATCCAATTGAGCCAATATTTGCATTGGGACAAGGAACCATTACCTTGTCCCAGTTTACTATTTCGTTTATTTTTTTATTAAAAATATCCAATTTTTATAAAGTTTGTTTACACATGGTAGATATCAAGAATTATTTTAATAAAATAATTTAATTATTACAGCTCTAAGTGATTATTTCCTCCCAGTTCTACTAAATGAGTTCATAATGTGATGGATAGCCTTGATAGGTTTAAATACATGGAATAAGTTTAGTGATTTCAAAACCTATTCTGCTTTCCTTATTTTTTTAAATAAATATAAAGGAGGTAGCAAAGTGAAAGATATTTCAAAAATAAGTAAGTTTAGTATTCGCAATTTTCATGTGAAATTACTTACTTCTTTTACTACAATATTAATCATTTCAGTCTTATTGATTGGATTATTTTCTTTTAAAACTGCTAAGGATGAGTTGGAACATCAAATATTAAATAGTGTGAATGAAAATGTAGAAATACTGAATAGTGCAATTGAAGATGCAATTCAACCGAAAATCCTTGATATCGAAGCATTGGCTGATCGCATTACAGCTAATCAATACGGGGAAACAAGTAGCCCTGAAATTCAAAAATTATTAAAATTTTATCAAGTGACACATCCAGAAGTAGATATTGTCTATACAGGTAATGAAGATGGAGTATATGTAATGGAGCCGGCTGAGCTAGGGGTGCCTGAAGGGTACGATGCTAGAGAAAGAGATTGGTATAAGCAGGCAATGGAACGGAAAGGGGAAGTAATAATTTCTGAACCATACGTTGCTGCAAGTACTGGTGAAATGGTAATCACTCTTTCAAAAACAATAGATGATGGTACCGGCGTTGTAGGGATTGATATTAACCTAAATAAACTGCAAGAAGTAGTGCAGAACATTCGAATTGGTAAAGAAGGATATGGATTTATATTAGACCAAAATAAAAAATATTTAGCACATCCTACCGCTGAATTAGGCAGCGTAGCAGAAGGCACACTGTATGACAACTTATACAAAGAAAGTAAAGGACAATTAAATGAAGTTTTTAATGGAAAATCCATTATTTTGGACTACATAACTAATGATTTGACTGGATGGAAAATAGGCGGAGTTATCTATACAGAAGAGATTAACGAAGCAAACTCACCTATTTTACATACGTCGTTGATTGTGGGGATTCTTTCCATATTATTTGGGCTAGTTGCTTTAATGTTGGTTATTAAATCAATTGCAAAACCGATTAAACAATTAGGCCAATTAGCTGTTAATGTTAGTCGCGGAGATTTAACACAGTACGCAGAAATACAAACCAATGATATTGTCGGAAAGTTAGGAAATGCTTTTAACGAAATGATAGATGGTCTTCGTACACTAACTCAAAAAATAGATGATACGGCTGGAAATGTTGCGGCCACTGCAGAACAACTATCTGCATGTTCACAAGAAACAAATGCAGCGTCTGAGCAAGTATCTGTTTCCATCCAAGATGTAGCAAAAAATGCGGAAGTACAGACAAATTCCGTTGATAAGGTATCCCTTATTTTTAAGGAAGTATCGAACGGAGTTAGTAACATTGCTGAACGTTCATCAAAAGTAACAGATCTTTCCCGCCAAGCAATTGTTGAGGCAGATGAAGGCGGTAAGGCGGTAGCGAAAACCGTTTCACAAATGAAATCGATTCATTCATCTGTAAGTGAATCACAAGATACAATTCAATCTTTATATGAAAGCTCGAAAGAAATAAGTGAAATTTTGAACGTCATTACAAATATTGCGGACCAAACGAATTTATTAGCATTAAATGCTGCCATTGAAGCGGCTCGTGCAGGTGAGCATGGTAAAGGATTTGCAGTTGTAGCGGAAGAAGTAAGGAGTCTTGCTGAACAGACACAAGCTTCAGCGAAGGAAATATATACAATTATTAAGAAGATTCAAGATGATACAGATAATACCGTAAAAATGATGGAGCGAATTACGACTGACGTAGAGAACGGAGTAGAGATTACAAGCGAAGCAGTTGAGAAATTTAATCATATACTCCAAACAACGAAAGATATTTCGCCACAAATGGAGGAAGTTTCTGTGGCAGTTGAAGAAATGTCAAGTGCTATACAAGATGTAACGGCACAATTAGATGATATTGTACTTGTGGCACAAAACAACACTGCGACATCAGAAGAAGTAGTAGCTTCAGTAGAAGAGCAATTGGCTTCAATGGAGGAAATTTCGGCTTCAGCTCAATCCCTTTCATCCATGGCAGAAGAATTAAAAAATGCTATATCTACATTTAAATATTAAAAATTAAGAGGAGTTTCTTGTAGTGTTGCACTATGAGAAGCTCTTTTTTCAATTGCTTTCAATGAAAGGTTAAATAGACAGACTTTTTTCTTTCATGTAATTTATATTATATTTATTTAACAGAGATGTATTAAGAGTTATATTTTTATATGAATCCATTTATATATTGAACGTTTAATTATATTCTTATGTTTGTTAATCAGTTTAAAATCATGATATAAGAGTAAATATAACTATTTAAAGATTATTCATCATGAGAGGAATTGAGTATTAAATGAAAGAAAATTTCTGGTTGGATTTACCTCGGCCTTTTTTTGTGTTAGCGCCAATGGAAGATGTAACGGACGTTGTGTTTCGCCACGTTATTATTAAAGCAGGTAGACCGGATGTATTTTTTACAGAGTTTGCAAACACAGATAGCTATTGTCATCCAGATGGTCAAAAAAGCGTACGTGGGCGTTTATTATTCACCGAAGATGAGCAACCAATCGTAGCCCATATTTGGGGAGATAAGCCTGAATACTTCCGACAAATGAGTATAGGTATGGCGGAACAAGGATTTAAAGGTGTTGATATTAACATGGGATGTCCTGTCCCGAATGTAGCTTCCCGAGGAAAAGGAAGCGGACTGATTTTACGTCCAGATGTGGCGAGTCAGGTAATCGAAGCTGCTAAAGCGGGAGGACTTCCTGTTAGTGTTAAAACAAGACTAGGATATACAAATGTGAACGAGTGGGAAGAATGGCTAACTCATGTCCTCAAACAAAATATTGCAAACCTTTCGATTCATTTGCGGACAAGAAAGGAAATGAGTCAAGTTCCTGCCCATTGGGAACTTATTCCTGAAATTAAGAAGCTTCGTGATCGCATTGCTCCTGAGACGCTCTTAACAATCAATGGAGATATTCCTGATCGTCAAACAGGCCTTGAACTCGTTGAACGCTACGGAGTAGACGGGGTGATGATTGGGAGAGGAGTCTTTAAAAATCCTTTTGCGTTTGAAAAAGAGCCGAGAGAGCATAGTGTTCAGGAATATTTAGATTTACTAAGATACCATTTAGATCTTCATGATCAATACATTGAAGAAATTCCGCGCTCCATTACTGCTCTTCATCGCTTCTTTAAAATTTATGTAAAAAGTTTCCGTGGAGCAAGTGAATTAAGAAATCGGTTAATGAACACGAAATCTTCAAATGAGGTGCGGCAATTGCTGGATGAATTTGAAAAACAAATTGATTTTATAGATATTGTAAAATAATTAGGGTTATGAATAGGTTTGGGCAATACAATCTCCTTCTGATGGGAATTTGTTGAAAGATGTATTGAAAATAAATAAACTGAAGTAAAGATGTAAAGAGGCAAGGATTCTATTCATTCTTGCCTTTTTCTTTTAGTGGAGAATGTCAGATTTATCTGTAAATTCTAGGTGTTTATATTATAAATGATTATGAGGAAGTGTTGGCTTTGCCTAAATGGAATTGTCCAAAATGCAATCATTCTAATAATAGTCATGCGACATATTGCCTTAAATGTGGTTTTTTTAAAAAGGATATCAAAAATTATAAAATGTATTGGATATGCCCTTCTTGTCATGAAGAAAATAGCAATCATGTTTTTTATTGTATAAAATGTGGCCATCGATACCAAGATAGTCAATCAACGACACTTAATATGAACAATAATGGTGCTTCTAAATGGAAGAAGTTTACTGAAAATGTAAAAGTTATTGTAATCCTAGAACTTATCATAATGGGAATTGCATGTTTTATTTCTATTGGAGGAGAAGAAGGAAGTGTCAATGGGGTCATCACAACCATCTTTTTGATTCATTTATTTTTTGGAATGTATTATATCATGTTGACATTTTCAAAAAGTGGTTTCGGAGAGGCAATGAAATCTATTTTAATTCAAGGTGGACTATTGATAGGAATGCTAATGATGATTGCATTGACGAATGAGTCGAGTGATCATACAGTTATTGATTCGTACTCTCTTAACTTTTTAAAAAATAATGCCATTGAAGTAGATTATGACAAGTTGTATCACATTGCTTTTGAACGTTATGGCAGCCAAAGGAATCAATTAGTTAAATTCTCTGGAAAAGTGTTTCTTTTAGATGGCAGTGATTATATTTTGATTGACATGTCACTGGAACCATACAAAAATCAAGTGGTTTATGTAAAAAGAAAAGAACAGGATCATATGGTCAGTATAAACGATCAGGTGGAGATTTACGGTAAAGTATTAGGTACTGCTTCAGTTGCAAAACATCTTGATAAACAATTAAATGTTCCAGTCATAGAAAGCTATTCACTCACATTGCGTTAATATATCAATTTGTTTTTCGGGTTTATCCCGATTTTTTTTTTACATAATTTGAGGCAACAATTGATTTCTCTCAATCGTTGAAATAGTCATACTTATAGGTGTTGAAAGCATATCTATTATAAAATATAGCTTTTTCTATTAATAGAAAGTTTTAGATGAAAGAATGAAAAGCAGTTTTTTGGGGGGATGAATATGGAAGTTTCCTTATTTGCTACTTGCCTTGTCGATATGTTTCAAGGAAATGTTGGGAAATCGACAGTGGAATTGTTAGAAAGACTTGGTTGTAAAGTAAAATTTCCGACTGAACAAGTATGCTGTGGTCAACCTGCTTATAATAGCGGTTATGTTGAACAATCCAAGAATGCAATGAAAAATATGATTAAAGCTTTTGAGCAAGCTGAGTATGTCGTTGCCCCATCCGGTTCGTGTGCATACATGTTTAAAGAGTATCCCCACATTTTTAAAGGAGATGAAGAGTGGGAAGAAAAAGCTCAACAATTAGCAAATAAAACCTTTGAATTAACGGAATTTATTGTCAATGTGTTAAAAGTTGAAAATGTCGGTGCACGATTGAAAGGTAAAGCTACATATCATACTTCTTGTCATATGACTCGATTGCTTGGCGTTAGAGAAGAACCTATCAAACTGTTAAAAAATGTAGAGGGGTTGGAGTATATTGAGCTTTCTGGAAAAGAGCGATGTTGTGGTTTTGGCGGGACATTTTCAGTGAAAATGGGGAACATTTCTACACAAATGGTAGATGAAAAAGTACGTGACATTGAAGAGACAGAAGTAAATATATTAGTCGGTGCGGATGCTGGTTGCCTTATGAATATTGGTGGTCGTATGAGTCGCCTAGGAAAACCGATTCGCATTATGCACATAGCAGAAGTATTAAATTGTCGATAGGGGGATTTAGAAATGGCAATGAAAACAAGCGCTGAACAATTTAAAGATCGGGTAGAAAACAATTTAAATGATTCATTTATGCGCGGGGCAATTTCATCTGCACAAAATAGATTTCAATCCCGTCGACAAGAACGAGTGAATGAATTAGAAAATTGGGAAGAATGGCGAGCTCATGGTGAAGAAATACGAAAACATGTGCTTGATAATTTAGATGCTTATCTATATGAATTAAGTGAAAATGTCATGAAACGTGGTGGACATGTATTTTTTGCTGAAACAGCTGAAGAGGCATCCCAATATATAAAGAATATTGCAATTCAAAAACAGGCTAAAAAAATTGTAAAATCGAAATCCATGGTGACTGAGGAGATTCTTTTAAATGCGGCGCTTGAAGAAGCAGGCTGTGAAGTAATTGAAACGGATCTTGGAGAGTATATTATTCAATTAAATCATGAACCTCCTTCCCATATTATTGCGCCATCACTACACAAAAACCGATATCAAATTCGAGACATCTTTGCTGAAAAAATCGGTTATAAAAATTCCGAAAAACCTGAAGAAATGGCTCTTTACGTTCGTGAAAAGTTACGTAAAGAATTTTTAACTGCTGATATCGGGATCACCGGCTGCAATTTTGCAGTAGCGGAAAGTGGAACGGTGACCCTTGTGACAAATGAAGGGAATGCCGATTTAGTTACGGCTTTACCAAAAATCCAAATTACTGTTATGGGAATGGAAAGAATTGTACCTACTTTTGAAGAATTAGATGTGTTAGTCAGTTTATTAACAAGGAGTGCAGTTGGCCAAAAAATATCCAGTTATGTAACAATGATTACCGGCGTAAAAGGGGAAGAAGAATCTGATGGACCAGAAGAATTTCATTTGGTCATTGTTGATAATGGACGTTCCAAAATATTAGGTACAGATTTTCAACCGATTTTACAGTGCATTCGATGTGCAGCCTGTGTCAATGTTTGCCCTGTATATCGACATATTGGAGGGCATAGTTATGGTTCAATTTATTCAGGTCCAATTGGAGCTGTATTAACACCGCTTCTTGGAGGCTATGCCGATTTCAAAGAATTGCCATATGCTTCAACTCTTTGTGGAGCTTGTACGGAAGTATGTCCTGTAAAAATTCCATTACACAAACTATTGCATTTACATCGTCAGAAAATAGTGGAACAAGAAGGAAAGGCTCCCATCTCGGAACGATTATTAATGAGAGCGTTTGGTTTTGGTGCTTCTAGCCCTCATCTCTTTAGTACAGCAACAAAAATTGCATCGTCAATGATGTCTCCCTTTGTAAAGGAAGATAAAATTCCTAGCGGCCCTAGACCATTGAAAGCATGGACAGAAGATCGGGATTTTCCTGCACCAAATAAAGAAAGCTTTCGCAATTGGCTAAAAGAAAGACAAAAGGGGGAGCAAGGATGACTATAACTAATCGAAAATCATTTTTAATGAATATTGCTAAACATCTTGGCCGTCCTATGAAAACGAAAGTAGAACGGCCAATATGGAAACACTTGCCACAATTTCAAATCTTAAATCATGCAACTCAAGAAGAACTAATAGACGTGTTAAAACAACAATGCCATAATATCCATACAGTTTGTTTGCAAACGACGACTGCGAATTTAGCAAGCACATTGCAGCAAGTAGTAGAGGATTATGGTGGTATTTCAGTAATGATCCCAAAAGATGACCGACTCAAATATTTTGGTTTAACAGAAGTGTTTAAGTCATGGCAGTCTAAGGGAATCGAAATATACGAATGGCATCCTCAAAATCGCGAACAAAATATCCAACTAGCAGAAAAAGCGAATATAGCGATATTAATTAGTGAAATGACGTTAGCTGAAAGCGCATCTGTCGTACTATATAGTTATCCAAATAGAGGACGTTCATTAAATTTATTGCCAGAAAAAACAATCGTGCTTGTACCAAAAAGTACAATTGTTCCACGGATAACACAAGCGGCACAAATTTTTCATAAACAAGTTGAACAGGGGGAACAAATTCCTTCGTGTATATTGTTTATGTCGGGCCCAAGCAATTCAGCCGATATTGAAATGGTGTTAATTGTTGGTGTACACGGACCTATAAAAGCAACTTATATCATAATTGAAGATCAGTAAACCGTTTTTTAACTTCACCCATTTGAAGTAAATTCTTTCTATTCACTTGCAATAAATAAGTGCAGCTTTTGCGGGTGTTAGCAAAGTGCTGCACTTTCATTTTATATATGAAATTGATTCACTTGGGTAAATATTACGAGTTTTTGTTTATTTTCATAATTGAAAGTTAATTGACTTCTTATAGAAATTACTAGAAGAGAATAAAAAACATCATTTTCTAAAAGAGAAAGGTTCTGCATCCAAAAGTTAGAATTTGACTCTAACTTTTAGGGGTCACTACCCGATGTCCTTTTCGTTCACCATGGTTTCGCGTTAGATTTTGACTCTAACTTTTAGGGGTCACTACCCTTCTCAAAAGGAGAAAATGATGTTTTTAAGTTTTGTCTCAGCTTCTTTAATTAATTTGAATTTGTTTTGTCAGATTTACATGTTCTTTCATACAATAACATAACGCAAATCCCCAATAAATTAACGATGTTTAGGCGGATAACTAAATACCTTTTTACGTTTACACGTATAAATAATAATGAATTTTATAATGGGAGGAACAAGAATGAATAGGGAGTTAATGCTTTCTTTATTGAACAAAGTGGTTAGAGTAGATCGCGGTGGGCCTGAGTCTAGGGTTGGTAAAGTATTTTCTGCTCAATCTGATTATTTCGCATTGTTGACAGAAGAAGATGGAATAGTGTTTTACAAATATCAACATATCAAGAGTATTACTCAAGATTCAAGAAATGGCATGAAGTTGAATGTTGAAGTTCCTGAAGATTATCCATTTGCTAGTTTCATGGATTTCAGATCAGTATTAAATGAATTACGTCATAAATGGGTTAAAATTAACCGCGGTGGTCCTGAGTCAGTGGAAGGTGTATTAGAAGAAGTATTTGATGATTTTATAACAATCGTAAAAAATGAAGAAGTAATCCGCGTGGCAATGTTCCATATTCGAAATGTGAGTTATGGACCAAAACCAGAAAAGAAACCTGAAAAGCAAGATGAAGAAAATAACTAATAACAAATTAAAAGGGGAGACTTCGTGCGGATTGCATTAAAAAGGAGGCCCTAATGTTGAATGCTGAATTTTTGTTAGATACAATAAAAGGTCTTGAAGGTTTAGAGATTGGCTTATTTTTAGCTGAAAATCAATCCATTCAAGGTACTTTATTAAGTGTTCAAGAAGACCATTTAATTGTTAAAGTCAACGAAAATGTAATATATTTCCCTATCAACCATATCAAGGCATTATCGAAAAACGCAAAAGAATCAAGTGTCATAAATAAGGGATTTAGTAACGCTTCACTTAACAGATTTAAGTTGGAAGAAATATTAAAAACAATGTATTTACAATGGATTACTGTTAATAGTTTTGGCAATAAAAGCTTTTCAGGAGTGCTCAGCAATGTTTATGAAGATTATATCGTGTTGATTAACGGAGAGAATCAATACTATATTTTAAAGTCACAGATTACAAGTATTCTCAATGAACAAATCGATGAAAACCAAATTATAAATCTAGAGGCTAATGGAATTGCCAATACAGCATTGACTAATTTACCAACATCCAATTTGACTTCAGGGGATGGGCAACTAACTGAGGAGCAAAAGAAAGCTATATCAGATGCAATTAAAGAAAAGGTAATACAGCTTTTTCCAAAGACAAATGAAGATGAACAGCAAGATACAACATCAGATATGAATATAGACAATTTAACGGCGACAATAACACAAGAAAATCAACTTGAAGAATCATCTCCATCACAAAATGAAGAAACCCTCCAAGACGAAAGGTTAGCACAAATCACTGCAACATCGAAAAATATCCTCCAAGAACCACCATCAAAACTAGAAGCGACCCTCCAAAATATCGAAAACAATCCAACAAAACAGCAAGAAAACACATTAGCTATTTCAAACAAAAACTCCGAAAAAACCCAAAAAAGACCATTCTTCCATGAGGTAAAATTCAATTCTCCAATACAAGAATGTACTTGGGAAGATATGACGATGGAATCACATAGTCCAAGTAAAGAAAAGGAACAAACTGAATTATTTTATGAAGATCAAGAATTAAAAAAAACAGAAATGGGTTTAATCGAAAATACTGTAAAGATTGCAGAAAAAGAAGATTTCGAAATCAAAAATTTATTAGAACCGTCGGAAGAAATACAACAATCATCTGAATATGTGTATGAAATTCAACCAGCATCCGGAAAGATAATGGCAGCCCAACAAATAGATGAAGCAGAAGAAATCGTTGAAGAAATCATGGGACCAATTGAGTGTACATCTTCCAGTGAAGAATCAGAATTCATACACGAACCTGTAAAAATGTTAATGGAAGATAATAAGCGACTTTTAAAATATCAGTACTATGCATTAATGAAATTTGCAGAAAGAATGTATCACATCGAAAACCAATATCGAGCAATCATGAAACATGCTGAGAAGATGTATTTGCAGTTAAAGGAGAGAAGTTATTATTAAGGTTGATAGGGGAAGGAGGGAAAACGAATATGATGCTCCTTTACTTCTCAATTGTGGGTGTCTTATTTTATAAATTATTTTTGCAACCACCTTCGCCAGTAAAAGAAGAAACAGTGATAGAAACAGATCAATCAACTTATGAACAATCGAAGGCGGCTGTTTAAATGGTAGATTATTCTACAATATTAATGTTAACCATTTTTTTAATCTCCATAGGTATAATGCTATGGAGACCTAGAGGAATCAATGAAACGATTCCCATAACAATAGGGGCTGCGATTATTGTCATACTAGGATTTGTAAGCTATGAAGATCTTAAAAGTATAATAAGTATTGTAAGTGGCCCCTCACTTACAATACTTTCTACTATTATGATGTCCATTGTATTGGAGAGTATTGGTTTTTTTAAGTTGATTGCTCAAAATATCATATTAAAATCGAATAATTCAGGGCTTAGGCTTTATATATATACCAATTTGTTATGTTTTTTTATGACTATGTTATTTAATAATGATGGAAGCATACTCATAACAACTCCTATCATTATCCACATCATCAAGTATTTAGCACTTAAACCACATCAGTATATCCCCTATTTAATTTCTGGGGCGCTGATTGCAACAGCATCTAGTGCGCCGATTGCTGTAAGCAATATTTCGAATTTAATCGCATTAAAAATAGTTGGTTTAGATTTAAATAGCTACGTAAAAATTATGTTTATTCCATCGATGATAGGCATTTTAACAATGAGTTTATTATTGTATTTACTTTTTAGAAACCATATTCCGAAACAATTAGGATTACTAACTTTCAATGATAAACCGTCGAATATCTTTACTCATCCCCTTGATCCATCAGCTCAATCTGAATTAGACAAAAATTTATTTAAAATATGCATTGCCGTAGTCGTCATTACAAGAGTGGCATTTTTTGTTCTTTCACCATTTGGTATTCCATTAGAGTTGATTGGATTATTTGGAGCATTCATATTAATTACGATTCGTTGGTTAAAAATGAGAGTCGGAATAAAAGATGTAATTATCAATTCTCCGTGGCATATATTAATTTTTGCCTTTAGCATGTATGTACTCGTATATGGATTGAAAAATGTAGGATTAAACACATTGATTATTTTAAATTTTAAAGAGTTTATTGAACAAGGTTCATTTAATGCAACAATGATTATGGGATTATTAACTACTGCTCTTTCCAATATTTTTAATAATTTGCCTGCCGTGATGATTGGAACACTTTCGATTACAGAAATGGAATTGAATCCATTATTAATGCAAGTTGCATATCTAGCTAATGTTATGGGAAGCGACATTGGTGCATTATTAACTCCAATCGGTACATTAGCTACACTTCTTTGGATGTTTTTATTAAAAAAACATCGAATTAAAATGACTTGGGGAAAATATATTAGCGTTACAATTTTAATCATACCAGTTACACTCATGGTGAGCTTGCTCAGTTTATATTTGTGGATACTTCTTATCTTATAATAGCGTTCTGAATGAATTGGTGAGGTGTAGGAAATTAAAAATTACACTCATATTCATGCTCCTCCTCTAGTTGCTAAGGAATTCATCCTAATTAGAGGAGGAGAAATGCTTATAATAGTGATTCAAGTTGGTCCGATAAAAATTGATTACGCTTTTCAATAAATTGTAGAATATATTCTTTTTCACTCATGAAAATTTTTTCGTTATGTTTTATATATGGATCTTTTTCGATATAGGGCAGAATTAGAGCTTGCAGTTGTTCAATTTGGGGTTTAATTGCAGAAGGAATAAATTGTTTGTGTAGTATGCTTTCTAAAATCCGACGATACTTTTGTTTAAAATGCTCGTTTTCTAATATACGAGCAGTTAATGTGTTGTATCCCCAAATTGGTACATATTCAAGTTCAAGGGGCTCTCCGTGTAAGTTCCTTCCCCATGAACCATCATAATCCCATGGGGAGATTTCAAATAGTTGAGTTTCACTATTATGATATAAAGCATAATTTTGAATAAATCCATCAAAATTTTGCGTGCAAACTGCCCCAGCAAGCCACAATAAATATTTTTCAATATCTAATACTTTCACTATTTCTTCATCAAATTTATCTTTAGGATAAGTGTTAATAATGACTAACATTTTTATTAGATGTTCTTCTTCTTGAAAGGAATATTTTGTTGTATAACCATCCATTAATGATTTTTTTATATATCCTTCAGGCGTATATAAAGAGAAATTGGCATCGTCATTCGTAGCATAATAGATTGAACCAACCGGCAAATTTCTCTTCTTTAAGAAGTGCTCATCAAAAGACTCAATGGCTAGATATACTCCTTCACTTTTCCCATTGATGAACAATTGAATATGGTTGGAATTTGGAGAGAGAACACCGATTTTTTGAAAGAAATCAAAAGATAATTTATTTCGAATCAAAGAAGGATCATTAAACTCCGCATTTAAATGGATTTCATGTTGACCGTCCATTAGATGGGGATGTTCAAATATGATATGATAAGACTTTTTTTTATGTTTTCGAAGTTGATTTCCTCTCAAACTAATTTGAATGTCATAACTTTGGCTATTGATTGTTAGTTGGGCAAAAAAATAATGTTCTGTCCAAATATTTTTATATAGTTTTTTCAAATCGCTTTTTGATATTTCAATAAAATAAGTTTCCACACAAATGCCTCCTGAAAATGCCTCTTTATATTGGTAAATCACCTAAAGTGTTTGAAATAAATTACATAAACTATAAAGAACAAATCATTGTGTTTGGAGGGGATTATCATTAGTACTTTAATTGTTGATGATGTTAGGAAACTAGTTGAAATTGCTAAAGAGAATGATTTAATTCAATATATGTATAACAATCCAATTGAAGACCCAGAGTTAATTCAAACAACAATCGCGGTAAAAAATAAGAAATCGAATGGCAGCAAAGGTGGATCCAAAGGAAATAAAAAAGGAAGTAAAGGTTCAAAAGGAAATAAAAGTGGAGGTTCTAAAGGAGATAAACAAAAAAGCAAAGGCTCAAAGGGGAATAAAAACGGCTCTAAAGGAGATAAGCAAAGAGAGAAAGGTTCAAAGGGAAATAAACAACAAGGAAGCAAAGGCTCAAAGGGGAATAAAAACGGCTCTAAAGGAGATAAGCAAAGAGAGAAAGGTTCAAAAGGGAACAAAAAACAAGGAAGAAAAGGATCGAAGGGGAATAAAAACGGTTCTAAAGGAAAAAAGGAAGAAAATAATGCCCTTTCATCATTAGCAGAAGAAATCCAAGATAAAGTAAAGGAATTTGTTCAAAAACAACAAATGAATTAACAATCTAAATAGATTGCAAGGAAATGAAGAATGCCAGGCATGTACCTGGCATTTTTTAATAATGAAAACGATTAATTATGCGGCTAAGATGAATAGCTTCTTCCGCTAGTTTTGTAGCATTTTGAGCGAGTGCATTTATGCCTTCCACTTGAATATCTACGCTTTCATTTGTAGCTACAACCATATTTGTAAAATCTTCTGCAATTGTATTCACTTGCTGCATAATCTCCTGTAGTTTATTTCCGTCTTCATGAACAAGATCAACAAATTTTCTATTATTTAATACTAAATTTTTTGTTGAAAGCGTTGTTTGAATTAATTGTTCTATGACTTGATCTGTTTGAGAAACGGCTTCCATCCCTTCATGAATAGCCTTCACATTATCTTCAACTTGAGCTACAGTAGTTTCTAAATCTTTATATGTTTTTTCTAATAATGTCATAATTTCTTCTGCAAATTCATTCGTTCCTTCAGCGAGTTTTCGAACTTCATTCGCGACAACTGCAAAACCGCTCCCCGCTTCACCAGCCCGAGAAGCTTCAATGGAAGCGTTAAGTGCAAGTAAATTTGTCTGTTTGGCAATTCTTGTAATGGAGGCAACTTTATCCTTCACAGCATTTGCTTCTTGAGTGATTTTGCGGATTTTCGCTGCAGAGTTTGCAACTTCAGTTTGAATTTTTGCCATTTGGCTGTGGGCAATTTGAATGGCTTCTTGTCCCTTGCTTGCATCTTGTAATGCATCATCTGCACCTACCACAGCTTTCTCAACTTCTTCTTGCATTTCTTGTACTTGATTCATCATCATTTCTACCATTTCGTTGGCGTTAGTGATTGAGTAACGTTGTGTTTCTGCACCACTACGGAAAGTTTGGACAGCTGCTGATAATTCTTCAAAAGTTGTCGAAATGCGTTGTGTTTCTTTTTCTTGTTCTTTACTAATTCGTTCCACAGTTTCCGCGGCATGTTTAAATTCATCAATTATCGCACGAATCCCTAAAATAATTTTATTGATTTCATAACCGATTTGGTGAAATTCATTGCGAAGACCTACCTTTTCAATTTGTGCACTCAAGTTGCCAGAGGATATTTTTTTTGTAACGCTATACCATTCTCGCAAATTTTTCATTATGATAGTATAAAAAATTAAACTAAAAATAACCGTAACAATTGCTGTTCCAATGAGGACACTTGTTGTCATAGATAAATCATTGCTTAAAAAATAAGCAATGATAGCAGGAACTATACTGGACAAAGTAATTAAACTTCCAAATATTGCCCCAATAAAAGGTCGTTGAACTAGTCTACCCATTCTCAGATTAAAGCGTTTCCCATTCTTATCTGTTAACAGTGGGCAAGATGCATCAATAAGTATTTCTCCCGTATCTCTTGGATAAATTTGCAATAGCCCTGTATTAGTTTTGGCAGCAGCCAAACCCACTTCATCGGTGAAGGATGAACCTTCTCTTAAGCGGTTCGTATGAATATAACCTAAACCATTTTCATCAACGATAACAAGGTATTCATCTCGGGCAAGTTCTTGATCCAATACAGTACGAATTTGATTTATTTGTTCTTCAATTGTTTTTTCATGGTCCCAGACGCTTCTAACTTTGGATGCGACATTTTGAACTTTCATCAGTGCCTTTTTTGCAACATTTGAACGTAATAATTTACTCATATTCACTCCCCCTGGATATATATCCTTGCATAATCCCCTTTGTATGTATTTTAAAATACCCCTTTTAGCATCTATACTTTGAACGAGTATAGATGTCATAAATTGTAATTCTATTATATCAGCAAATTAGACTAACTTTAAGGATATATATGAAAAATTTTGGATAATCTGTATTATTAAATGAGTATTATTGCATTAAATCAATTTAAATTGCTATGGTTTATTTTTTCCAGAAAATAGTCATCCTCTCATAAGAATCGTTTACATTTTTCCTTCATAAATTCATTGTAACCTTCGTTTAATCATGTCACAATGAGTGGTAGTATTATAGATTTGAAAAATTCAGTAAATTTTCTGGAGTGAATTTGTGTGGAGATAGTTGAAAAAGTAATAACCTAGTAGGAAGAAATTTATATTAATGAAACCTATAATTTTGACTAATAAAAATTGATTCAAAAACTTTCATCCTTCTAACGAATTAATAACTTTTCTATGTTCTGGTTCGTAAGTAGTGAATCATCCTAAACCGTTTTTTTGCCTTACACATAAAATAATAAGAGGAATACTTTAGAGGTTTTACTCTATTAACTTTCAATAAGAAGAGGGATGAAAGATGGATATTATTATATTAGAAAATTATATATATCCTGAGTCAGTAATTATCATTCCGGTACTTTATCTACTTGGATTGTTTTTGAATCGAACGCCAAAAGTTCCGCCATGGGTCACGCCTTGGGTGCAAGTTGTTCTCGGAATTGCATTTTGTATCGGGTATTATGGATTTATTATTGAAGCGGTGATTCAAGGGATATTAGTAGCAGGAGCAGCTGCGATTGTAAAGGATTTATTCCATAAAGCCAATTATTTAACAAAGAGAGACCAAAACGGAAAAGAATAATCTATTTTATTAATATAAAGATGATTGGCTGAATCAATAAAGGTTCAGCTATTTTATTGCGGACAACTTGTAATGAAGGGACATGTTGGAAAATTATTGGTAGTAGCCTGTTGAAAAAAAGTTAATGATTATACAAAAAGAGGAATCAACAATTGAATAATGCAAAAAATAAGCAAGAACTCACTAAGGTTTGATTATTTATTAGGAGAAAATTCCTTTTAATTTTGTTCATTTTCTCTTAAATTATCCATTCAAAAGTTTATTTTTGTGTGATAAAATTCTAAACGAAATTGATAATCATTATCGTTTTTAATTTCACCAGGAGGATACATAATGGAAACACACAATTTATATGATGTGACAATTATTGGGGGAGGACCTAGTGGTTTATTTTCCGCATTTTACTGCGGTTTAAGAGAAATGAAAACGAAAATCATTGAATCCCAAAACTACTTAGGAGGTAAAATAAATGTTTATCCTGAAAAACTAATTTGGGATGTTGGTGCATTAACGCCAATTACAGGTGAGAAATTAATTCAACAATTGATAGAACAAGCAACGACTTTTGATCCAACTGTTGTGATAGGAGAAAAAGCAACGGAAATTTCTAAAAATGAAGTAGGTATATTCGAAATAAAAACAGATAAAGGACATACTCATTTTTCAAAAACGGTAATCGTAGCAATTGGAGGTGGCATAATCAACCCTCAGAAGCTTGAAGTGGAAGGAGCTTCTAAATTTTATAGTTCCAATTTAAATTATACAATCAAATCTTTAAAAAAATTTAAAGATAAGATTGTAATCGTTTCAGGTGGAGGACATACAGCAGTTGATTGGTGCAATGAGTTGGAGCCGATTGCGAAAAAAGTTTATTTAACATATAGAAAAGGTCAATTGAATGCCCATGAAGCACAAGTATCACAATTATTGGACAGCTCGGTTGAATGTTATTTTTATACAGAAATCACTAAATTAATTCCAAATCAAGATGGTATGTCCATTGAGAAAGTGGAATTAACGAATAATCAGACAGGAGAAATTACTTATTTAAATGTAGATGAAGTGGTTGTGAATCATGGATATGTAAGAGAAAAAACTTTACTTGAAAATAGTCCGTTACAGATTGAATTCGCAAATGAGCACTACATTAAAGCGAATATATATTGTGAAACGAACATCCCAGGGCTTTATGCATTGGGGGATGCAGTTGATTATGAAGGAAAAGTTCACATGATCGCTGGTGCATTTCAAGATGCAATCAACGCAGTAAATAAGGCGAAAGTGTTTGTTCAACCGGATGCAGAAGCTATTGGCATGGTATCTTCGCATAATGAGGTCTTCTATAAACGAAATCGGGAACTAATTGAAAAACTGATTTAATTTTTTAACTTCTGACTCAATATCGTCCGTTAAATGCAATACTTCAAGGAAATGAAGATGAAACAATTTTTGTAAAGTGACTTTCTAAAATACTTACCACATCACCCCTCTGTAACTCGTTATAACGAAATGTAACAAATGCCTATAGAATTGAAAATTAGCCTGTTCACATCATTTTACTCAGTCATATACTAATATGAATTCTGTAAATGTGGAGGGTTGATGCATGGTTACAATAAGCTTGTGTATGATCGTCAAAAATGAAGAAAACGTACTAGAGCGTTGCTTAAATAGCGTAAAAGACCTTGTTGATGAGATTGTTATTGTTGATACGGGCTCGTCCGACAACACAAAGGAAATTGCAAAAAGATTCACTGATAAAGTATTAGATTTTGAGTGGATTGATGATTTTTCAGCAGCGAGAAATTTTTCTTTTAAACATGCCACAATGGATTATATATTTTGGCTAGATGCCGATGATGTCATGTTAGAAGAAGACCGACAAAAATTTAAAAAATTAAAAGAACAATTAACAAGCGAGGTTGATGCGGTGTCAATGGTGTATCATCTTGCTTTTGATGAGTACAATAACCCTATCTATAGCTTTAGAAGATTTCGATTAGCCAAAAGAGAGAAAAATTTTGTTTGGAAAGGAGCTGTTCATGAATACTTAGAAGTTAGAGGGCGATTACTCCAATCTGATGTTGCGATTACTCATCGAAAAGAAAAAAAGGAAGAACGGAATGATCGGAATTTAAAAATTTATGAAAAACTTTTAGAAAAAGGAGAAAAATTCACACCAAGAGATCTATTTTATTATAGCAATGAATTAAAAGATCACGGCCAGTATGAAAAAGCAATTGAATATTACGAAAGATTTATAAATCATAAAGATGGTTGGGAAGAAGAAAAAATCCGTGCATGTATTAATATGGCTTTTTGTTATAGAAGCTTAGGAAACATAGAAAAAGAAATCGAGACGTTAATCCGTTCGATACAATACGATGTACCAAGACCAGAAGTATCTTGTCGAATGGGTGATTTGTATCTAGAAAGAAAACTCTACGATAAAGCGATTATGTGGTATCAGTTTGCTTTAATGGTAGACACATCAAACATACAAGGTATTGTACAAAAACCATATTCTACTTGGTATCCATACTTACAGCTTTGCGTTTGTCATTGGCATAAAGGGGATAAAGAATTGGCAGTCGAATATAATAAAAAAGCAAAAGAATATCGTCCGAATGATCCATCAGTGCTTTATAATGAAGAATTTTTCAAGAAGTATTTCGAAGAACAAAACAATGAAAAATAAAACAGGCTGTATCAAATCGATACAGCCTAAATTTTTTATTTATTGTTTTTGAGACTGTCTTAATTTTTCTAAACAAAGTTGTTTATAATGTTCTGCTTTAAAGCTTCCAGTTCCTTTTAATATTAAATATTTAGAGTTATGTTCCCCAAGCTCGAGACATTTTTCAAAACATGCTAAAGCCTCTTCATAATTGTTGGTTTGATAAAATATTAATCCTCTTAAAAAATGTAAATCTACATAATCAGGATATAAAGCAATGGCTTTTTCTATTCCTTCTAATGCATTATCCAAACTATTTGTATCAACGAGAATCCCATATTTTAAACGGTAGAGAATAGATGGAGGCTTAATTCCGTTTAGTAAAAAACGAAAAATGGATTCATTTAAATAATCAAAAGCTTTATTATAATCTCCTCTACGATAATATTCATTTGCTAAATGGTATTCAATCCAGGGACTATGGTTTGGATTTTTATACTCCTCTTGAATAAGTTGTAGATTCCGTTCTGCTTTATTACGCTTGGTGGTTAATTGGTCAATATATCCATAATGATGAATTGGAATCTCTAAATAATCGGTTGTGTAACTGGAATCATGAGGATTAGGAAAAATAGGGGTTTCATGAATCCGATTATAGAATTGGATGCCTTTATGGTTTTGAAATAAACGTGGTTGATAATATATAAAAGCTTTTTCCCGATCAACTGGAAACGATTCACCGTAATAATTCATTACTGGCATTAAATACATTGTAGTAGTGGAATTCTTTAAAACTTCCATTAGCAATTGTTCATGGCCAGTTTCCAATTCCTCATCTGCATCGAGCCATAAAATCCAATTCCCTGTTGCCTTGGATAGGGCGAAGTTTCGCGCTTCTGCAAAATGATCATTCCATGCATATGAAAACACGGTCGCATTATATTTTTTACATATATCTATTGTCTTATCGGTTGAACCAGTATCAACAATAATTATTTCTTGCACAATCTTTTGAACACTTTTTAAACATTGTTCAATAAAATCCGCTTCATCTTTAACAATCATACAAAGGGAAATTGAAGGGGAAGACAATAAACCTACACTTCCTTTTTCCGAGGTATTTGCATATTGTTTGCCAACCAAGGTGGAGGTAAGGGTGACAAAATGATTGTTACGAGATTTGATTCGTCATCATTTGATTCTTCATAGGTTTCTTCATGAATACGAATGTAATAATAGTTCAAAATCTGAGCAACCGTTTTTTCTGAAATCATTTGATGTTCTTCAAGAAGAAAAGGATATTGTTGTAATAACATTTGCATTTTTTCAAATAGTTCTCTATTTGAGTCCGTAAACGAAGGTGTTATTACTTCGTAAGAAAAGTATGTTCGATAAATATAAAAGTGAAGAAAGAGCAGCATGTGCAATTTTTCAATTAATACTAATGATTGGATTACTTGTGTTTCACTTTGCAATAGTTCTTCTTCCGATAGTTCTTGAGTTTGATTGCGACGTTCAAAATAGTTTATTAGGAATTGGGCAAAAGAATAAATGAATGTTGAAAAGTTCAGCGAACATTGTAGCAACTCAACTTGATGATTTTCTTCCATTGTTCACCCCCCTCGTAAAAAGCATAATGCTTAATGATCGTAATTTTTTTCGGATTTACACTTTGGACAATGACAATCCCTCTTCTTCTTGTTAGGGCAATAGCATAATGAAGAATCGAACGGGTCTTTACAATGATGATGTTTACATTTACAATCTTTCTCTTCCTTGCATTCTTTACATTTGTAATGTTTACGAGGATGACAGCAAGATTTTTGATTCAGTGTCACCACATCTTCAAGCTTGAATTGGAGCAAGATTTGCGATTTCACTACGGTGCGCAACGTTTGATTGACGCTCTCATTGATTTTTAAGTAGCCATGAAAATCGCAAGGAGACTTTTTTATAAACATTTGAAGTTTTTCAGCTTCAGCATTCAAAATATGGGAAAGTCCAATTTCTTCTAATGCAATTGAAGAAAGCAATAAATTGATGGTTTTACATCGATCTAATGTAATCTCAGGAGTAATATCCGGAATGGTAGGCAAAGACATTGAAAGTGACCTCCTTAAAAATTTAACCATACAAAGTGGCGAATGTACTCTAATACACTCTCTAGTGTATTGAACAGAAGTTAGATTTGTGCCTATTTTCAACGATTTCGTTGATGATGGGATCATTAATTTGTGAGTACCTATCACTAGTTTCTCAATTAAGTAAAATTGGTGTTGGAATGAGTGATTTCATAAAAAAACTGCAGATCACTTGAATGATTCGGTTCTTTGTCAAATAGTGTTGGTGAAAAAAATTTTGTGACTTTCCTGGTATATGCAACCGCACAGCTTAGAGGAACTTCGAATCCTTTAAGCTTTTTTCATTGTGATTAAATTTTGGGTAATCATAATCCGATTTTTAAAATGGTGGAAACAGCGATAACCGAAAGAAATGCGTTTCATCACTTTGATTTTGTTATGAATCCCCTCTAAAATGCCGTTGTTATAATCATATTTCAACGTGTTCTTGACGTAATTGATGTAGTTGTTGATTGTCTTGATGGCGGTTTTCATATAGGTGGGTTTTCTTCAAGAGCTCAAAGTCTTTGGTTTTGATGCAATGTTGCACGTATTGATATAACGCATAGGACGCTTTTAATTCAGAATCTACATCAATGAGATAGTGGAGAATCTCCACCTCACACATTTGCTTTTTAAAGCAACGATGATATGTATAGTTCTTATAATCAAGTTTTGTTTGATCGTTCAGAAGGAGCTTCCAGTATGTTTTCAATTTATTGCAATTCTTTTTATCCCGATTCATGACGTTGATGCGCGTTTTGTTTAAAGCGCTGCTAAATAGTTGGAGGATATGGAATTTGTCGAGTACGATTTCCGCTTTAGGGAAAACTTCGTGAATTAAGGAAATATAAGGGCTGTACATATCGATGACAATCGTTTTTACCGCATCTCTCGCCTTCTTGGAATACCGTAAGAAGAGGACATGTAATCTTCGGTCCTCCACGATATCCACCATCTCCCCCGTTTCAGAGTCGCAGAAAATAAAGGACATCGCTCCAGCTGCGGATTTCACTGATTTAAACTCATCAAAACACAAATGCTGTGGAAGGTAGTGAACAATTTGGTTGATAGTAGCTATAAAAGCTGTCAATAACTCGACTGACAGTGGCATGAGAAACATGATGTTTCATCGCAATATCTTTTTCGGATATTTTATCTTTGGCGTTTAAAGCAATCGCTACTTTGGTATTGTTGGAAATGCAACAGTTTTTAGCCACGACGCTCGTTTTTCAAGTAAACGTGGCATGACAATGTTTACAGAAATAACGCTGTTTCCGCAATTTTAAGTAGGTATGAAAACCTGAAATGCTAGGCATTTTAATGAGAGACGTTTAAACCGTGTTTAATGATTTGATCATCAAAGACATGGCCACAAGCATAGCACGCTTTTGGTTGTTAAGTTAATTGGCCATAAAAGACTTTTGATTGGACCCCCTTAATGAGTTCTTCTGCACAAAAATTTTCATCAAATGTGATATTTTTATCTTTAATATTTAATAAATTACGTATAGAATAATGATGAGACATGTGACATCACTCCTTGTAAATGTGGTTTTGGTCGATTACATTTTACCAGAGTTTGTCACATGTCTCATTTTTTTGTGTAAAAAAATGGTGCTGGTTGTATCCACCAACACCAAATATTATAGAGCCGATGATTCAAGTGAGTCTGCAGTTTAAATGGATTGGCTTAAGCGATTCGGTGGATAGACCAAACGATTGGAGCATCAGCACCGCCAAGGGTTATGCTAATTGTTAATCCATCATCCACATAGAATAGACCTATAGCATCATTTGCAGTAAGTTCTATTTCTCCTGCTATTGTGACTGTTCCATTACCAAGAATAGCTCTTAAACCAACACCTAATGCAAGTTCAATGTTTAAAATTGGGAATAGTCCTACGATTAAATCATCGCCGGTAGTAATATTGCGTACTACAAATGCTGGGTCGCCACCAAAGATTCCTGTTAAAGTTGCAGTTGTACTATAACTGATAGTTGCTGCGATTGAGTATCTTCCAGTAGCTGGAACTGTAAAGACACCAGTAGTAGGATCAAAGTTAGTTGTATTAAAGTATGGTGGAGCTACACTCCAGTTGCCAAGTTGAGTACCTGTGGATACACTAGCTGCCGTTCTAACTGCCGAGAATCCTTCATCTGCAAAGTTTGGTCCAGTCGGTCCCGTAGCGCCTTGAGGTCCAGTCGGCCCAGTCGGTCCAGTAGCACCTTGAGGTCCAGTCGGCCCAGTCGGTCCAGTAGCACCTTGAGGTCCAGTCGGCCCAGTAGGTCCAGTAGCACCTTGAGGTCCAGTCGGCCCCGTCGGTCCCGTAGCGCCCTGAGGTCCCGTCGGCCCCGTCGGTCCCGTAGCGCCCTGAGGTCCCGTCGGCCCCGTCGGTCCCGTAGGTCCAGTAGCACCTTGAGATCCCGTCGGCCCCGTCGGTCCCGTAGCGCCTTGAGGTCCCGTCGGTCCCGTAGGTCCAGTAGCACCTTGAGGTCCCGTCGGTCCAGTTGGTCCAGTAGCACCTTGAGGTCCCGTCGGTCCCGTCGGTCCCGTAGCGCCTTGAGGTCCCGTCGATCCCGTCGGTCCCGTAGCGCCTTGAGGTCCCGTCGGTCCCGTAGGTCCAGTAGCACCTTGAGGTCCCGTCGGTCCCGTAGGTCCAGTAGCACCTTGAGGTCCAGTCGGTCCAGTAGGTCCAGTAGCACCTTGAGGTCCCGTCGGCCCCGTCGGTCCCGTAGCGCCTTGAGGTCCAGTCGGCCCCGTCGGTCCCGTAGCGCCTTGAGGTCCCGTCGGCCCCGTCGGTCCCGTAGCGCCTTGAGGTCCAGTCGGCCCCGTCGGTCCCGTAGCACCTTGAGGTCCCGTCGATCCTGTCGGTCCAGTAGCACCTTGAGGTCCCGTCGATCCCGTCGGTCCAGTAGCACCTTGAAGTCCAGTCGGCCCCGTCGGTCCAGTAGCACCTTGAGGTCCCGTCGGTCCCGTCGGTCCAGTAGCACCTTGAGGTCCAGTCGGTCCCGTAGGTCCCGTTGGCCCTATAGGAATTGAAGGTAAATTAATATCTACAATTGCAGAACCTTCAGTAACTTCAATATCCAATGTATCAGATCTAATAGTTAAGGTTTCACCTAAACGGATTGTGGCAATACCTGAATTACCTTGCACATAGAATAAGAACTGATTTGGATCAAATACTCCCGTAGGTCCCGTCGGTCCAGTAGCACCTTGAGATCCCGTAGGTCCCGTCGGTCCAGTAGCGCCTTGAGGTCCAGTTGGTCCAGGTGGTCCAGGTGATCCAGGTGGTCCAGGTGGTCCAGGCGGTCCAGGCGGTCCTGTAGGTCCCGTAGGTCCCTCAGTTGAAATTAACTTTGTAACTTGCTTTAGTTTATTGTCCAATAATAATTCTTTCTTAATTGACATTGCGATTGTATCATGAACACTGCTATTAACTTGTAACAGATCATCAAGCGTTGCTGCTGGTGATAGCCCAGAAATACCCGGAATTGTTCCTAACGCATATTGGATTTTTTCACCCTCAGCATTAAGAATATGAGCTAAACTTAATTCTTCCATTGCAATGGAAGCAAGCAATAAGTTTATAACATCAGCTCTGCTAATGGTTATATTGGGGGTAATGTTTGGTAGATTGGGCTGAGACATTCCATAACTCCTTTCCTTTAAAATGTAAATGTCTCACCATGGCATTAACTCAGAACCTTAAATAGTTAATGACCATTGGTAATACAGTCGTTAATAATCTATTCTTTCTTGAAAAGGAGATAAGGAATAAAAGCCTATTTGCGTTGAAAACCCAATTCTTAATTCAATAAACAAATTTCATAGATTTTATTGCAATAAAGTTGAAAAATTAATAACACCTATGCTTATTCTTCAGTAATTCGATTACTTGTTTTAATTTATTATCTAATAAAAGTTCCTTCTTGATTGCAGTAATTAAAGTATGATTAACACTGTCGTTAATTTTCAGGATTAATTCAGCAGTAGTTGGAAGATGAGAACATGATTCGTTCATCTTTTCAATTGCAAATTGAATTTTTTCACCTTCTGCATTAATGATGTGAGCTAAACCGATTTCTTCTAAAGCAATAGAAGCTAATAAAAGGTTGATGACATCTTCACGATCTATACGAATCTTAGGTGAGATGTCTGGAATGTTAGGCATTGACATAGAATACGCTCCCTCCACATAAACTCTAACGTACGTAAGATTAGGCATACATACAATAGTAATATATTCATGAATTGATTAGGGGTTCATTTGTCGATATTGATGGAGTAATCGATTTATACGCACGAATAAAGGGGAAGTGGTGAGGCGAAAAGGCGAGGACTGGGACATCTCTGCTTAATCAATATAGTAATCTAAGTAACAGAATAAAATTGTAGAAAAAAGTAAACTGATTTATCTTGACCTCAAATATCAGAAGATTCAAAATAAAGATATCAATGAAAAGGGGTGGAGAAATGAGGTATCTACAATACCGCCAAACAGAGGAGATTGGCTATATTACCATCGATAATATGCAGGAGTTTAACACCTTAACGATGGCATTATTAGAAGAATTGGACAATCTTTTGAAGCAAATTGCGAAAGCTCGTGAGGTGAAAGTGGTAGTTTTTGAAGGTTCAGACAAAGTTTTTTGTGCGGGTCATAGCTTGCGAGAGATTGAATCGATGACAGAGAATGAAGTACTCAAACTTTTCCAAACTTGTCAAATAGTTATGCGAACAATACGAGAGTTGCCGCAACTTGTTATTTCAAAGGTAAAAAAAGCAGCGGTTGCGGCTGGTTGTCAATTAGTTGCTGCAAGTGATATGGCTATCGCTAGTGAAGATGCTAAGTTTGCAACACCCGGAATAAATAGTGGACTATTTTGTAGTACCCCGGCAGTATTTTTAAGCCGCAATATTGGAAGGAAAAAAGCAGTGGAAATGTTGTTTACAGGAAACTTAATTTCTGCTGAAGAAGCGCTTCAACATGGGTTGGTTAATAAAGTGGTTCCCCCTGAATTACTAGATATCGAAACAGAAAAATTAGCAAAAGAAGTAACGAAGCAAAGCTTAAATATCATTGAACTTGGGAAACGACAATTTTATCAGCAAATTAATATGGAAGATTTCCAAGCACTTAATTATGCTACAGAAGTAATTGCTCTAAATAGTAAGCATCCAGATGCTCAAGAAGGAATTCGCGCTTTCTTTGAAAAGCGTCAACCAGTATGGACGGATTCCAAAACGGTTATATAGTAAATATAAGTTTACATTTTTAAAAAGGAGAATTTGAACAAAAAACAAATTCTCCTTTCTTAGTGCGCCTGGCATGGGTGTAATCTATAGGGTGTAAGTCCCGAACTGTGAAGGCAGAAGTAACAGTTAGCTTAACGCAAGGGTGTCCGTGGTGACGCGGAATCTGAAGGAAGCGAGCGGCAAACTTCCGGTCTGAGGAACACGAACTTCATATAAGGCTAGGTATCATTGGATGAGTTTGCTAAACAAAACAAAGTCCTTTCTGCCAAAGGTGGTACAGAGTAAATGAAGCAGATAGATGGAAGGAAAGATTACATTCTTACCCGGGGAGGTCTGGCGGATATGTGAAGTACGCTTCATAACCTACTTAGTGATAAGTAGCTGAACCGTCAGAAGTCAGCAGAGGTCATAGTATTAGTTGGTTTAGAACTACTAAGAAGGACCGAACAATTAAGAGAGAATAGCCCTTGGCATTCAGTGAGTCATGATGAACACAGAAAACGTAGTACCTCACTTGAGGAAGGAAGCGGTGAATCCCGTGGGAGACCTCTTGGAGGGTGGAGTGACCACTGGCATAAAGAGAACAGCTATTCACGGAAGTTATAAAGACTTGCGTCAATCATCTTAATTGAACCGCCGTATACGGAACCGTACGTACGGTGGTGTGAGAGGACGGGAGTTAATCGCTCCCTCCTACTCGATTATCTTCATTAATTTGTTAAAAAACAGATGCTTATTATACTGATTTTTTCAATCATGTTTGTTAAATCAATTTGAATTTGCTAAATATCCAATGAAGGTTCCGGTAAATTGAAAAGTTTACGTGTATTCTCTGTTGCATGTTTCGCAACCACTTCCGGTTTGACGCCCATAAATTTAGCGATTTCATTTACGATATGAGGCAAGAAGGAAGGTTCATTTCGCCGATTTTTTGGTCTATTTTCCATATTCCGAGGAAGAAGGTAAGGTGCGTCTGTTTCGATTAATAATCGGTCAAGTGGTATGTATTTTACTGCATCTTGCAAGGCTTGCCCTCTGCGCTCATCACAAATCCAGCCGGTGATTCCTATATAGAATCCCATCGATACGTATTTTTTCACTTGCTCTTTATTCCCTGTAAAACAATGGACCACCGATTTTTCGGTCATATCCATAAAGTTTGCAAAAATTTCGCAAAAACGATTGTGAGCATCACGTTCGTGCAAAAAGAGAGGCATCGAAAGTTTTCTTGCTAAATGTAGATGGGCTTCAAAACACTCTTCTTGAATATCTTGGGGAGAAAACATTCGATTGAAATCTAGACCGCATTCACCAATGGCAACGACTTCATCATACTGTGCTAATTGTTCCAACTCATCGATTGTGTTATTAGTAAAATTTTTGGCATCGTGGGGGTGAATACCGGCAGTTGAAAACAACACATTTGGATATTCTTTTGCAATTTCTAAACCCTGTTTACTGTTCCTTAAACTAGTGCCAGTAACAATCATTTGAACTACTCCATTTTGAAGTGCACGTTCAATAACTTCACTTCGATCACTTTGGAATTGTTTATCTAATAGATTAACTCCAATATCGATTAAATGCTGCATTAAATTTCCTCCACTATGTATTCAAAATTAATGTGAAAAGCATTATAAAAACAATATACTGACAAAAAGGTGATTTCAAGAATAATGAGTTAAATCTATGGATATTGTATGGAGTAAATAAAAGGAGAACTTGAGTAAACCCAAATTCCCCTGTCTCATTTTTTGTATTAGAATGCCCAATCGCCTTTGCGGAAAATAGGAACGATGGAGCCATCTCGTGTTATTCCATCAATATCCATTTCTGCAGAACCAATCATAAAGTCCACATGAACGTTTGAAATATTTAAACCTTGGGCACGCAATTCTTCTTCGCTCATTTTTGTACCACCTTCTATTGTAGAGGGGTAGGCGGAACCAATCGCGATGTGATTTGAAGCATTTTCATCAAATAATGTATTGAAGAATGTTACGCCCGATTGGGAAATTGGAGAAGGATCAGGTACAAGTGCAACTTCTCCCAAGCCGGTAGCTCCTTCATTTTCAAATACAAGTTTTTTAATAACTTCATCGCCTTTTTCTGCGGAAATATCCACAATCTTTCCGTCTTTAAAATGAGCTACAATGCCTTCAATTAATTGTCCTGCATAACTTAAAGGTTTCGTGCTGCGAACGACTCCGTCCATGCGGCGAGTATCGGGTGCTGTGAAAAGTTCTTCCGTTGGCATGTTGGCAATAAATTGCTCACCTTTTGGATTATAACTTTCTGCACTTGTCCAGATGTGATTTTTTGGCAACCCTAATTTAAAATCAGTTCCTGGCGCCTTGAAATGCAGGGCTTCAAATTGGTATTCATTTAATTTTGTTGCTTTTTCATTTAATAAACTTATATGTTTGTCCCATGCAGCAATTGGATCGTCCTCATATACCCGGCAAGTTTTAAAAATTTGATTCCATAAAGCATCGACTTGTGCTTCAGTAGTTTCTAAGTGAGGGAACATTTTATTTGCCCAAGCGCTGCCAGCTGCTGCTGCAACGGTCCATTTCAAATCGTTATTTTGTGTTGCTTTTCGTTGAACTTGGAAGGCTTGACTAGCAGCTTTTTGGAATGCAGCCACTTTGGCAGGATCTGCTGCGTCAAGCAAGCTTGGGTCACTGGAAAGAATGGAAAGTCTTGAAACGCGCTTATTTAACACATGGTCTTCGGATTCCTCAATTTCATATGGAGGAATATCCGTTAAAACATTTGTTGGTTGATGAATATAATGTAATTTTGTGATTTCATCATCGGTCCATTTAACAATCACTTTTTCTGCACCTAGTGCGTATGCTTCTTCGGTGATGAGACGTGCAAGTTGTGCTTGGTCAACGGAAATGGACATTTTAACCCAATCGCCCGGTTGTACATTGATTCCTTTTGCCACTAAAAGTTTGGCATATTTTTTTAATAACTCATGGAAATTTTGTAGCATATCTATTCCTCCACATGTGTTTTTTCCAATTTTATCATATTCATAATAGAATGATTAAAGGAATACATTGTATGGTTATTTCTTTGTAAAACGATTCGCATAGGTGCTTGCAACAAAGGAGTCTGGTTTAATCTTTGCTTCAATTCCAAGGGAGTTCATTCTCGCAATCATTTCATTGACAAAGACGCTTGTTTTGTTTCGATTTCCGCTTCCAATATCGATATGTCCTTCAATGGTGAAGCTAGCTCCTTTATATACATAAGGTAATACGATATTTATTAACTGCTCTATTTTTTCTTCTGTAAATAAAGAAACGACTTCTTCGGTTAAAGAGGTTTCGTAAGAAATACGTTCATGTAAGTTTTTCATTCTCCTTGGGACAATGACTTTTCGAAAACATGCCCAAACGCCCTTTCCTTTTTGCTGAATGACAATTCCGGTAATAAATTTTGTTTCTTTACTAAATACTTGTGAATCTGTTCCAAACATTAAAACAAAATTACCGGTTGGTTCTTTTCTCATAAACTGTACAATTGCGTCGAAAACTTGCTCGAAAGTCATGTTCTTTTGACTCAAATTTTGAAAGGTTCCGTCTGTTATTCGATCGCTCTCCATAGAGATCTTACCTTTCTTAAGTTGTTATTGAATTAGTACAGTTTATTCACTATTAGGACATAAATGTGCTTTTCCAATAGTACAAAAAAGACCCAATCATTTGGGTCTCTTATTTTATGCACGGTTCAATTTCATTACCTGTTTTGATATCGATAACTTTTTCATTATGAAGAGGAGCAGGAATCGTCTTGCTTTCTGGTGGTTGGATATTTTGTTCTACCCAATCCACCAACAAATTAAATGCTTGATGCGCATACGGCAACAATGGTTGAAGTTCTTTGTCTGGATCTGTTGCTGGATTCCAAACGAGTCCATCTACATGATTACCATTTTCTATAATATATAATCGATGTAAATGTTCTCTTTTCGCTCGTTTCACTAATTTTTCATATCCTTTTGCATGAATTTCTGGGAATATAAGCGTATCTAATGATCCTGTAATACTGATTAACGGGACTTCAATCTTACCTGTATTTTCGATTTCTTTTATATTATCTTTGATTAATTTTCGTCTTTGATTGTACTGATAGTTTTTGAAAATATGGTCAAAGGATCGATCACGTAAGCCGTTTTCGTCAAATCTTAAGTAATTTGGCCATTCTATCCGATTAGGTGCAGTTGGATCAAAATGGTCACGATAAATGTTTAACGTGACAAACCAATATATTTGGTCATGATAAACCCATAATTTTTCAGATCCTTTTGGAACGCCTGCTTTATATAATTCTTTTATTGCTTGTTCCTTTGCTTTTCCACTACCATAAAGGGCTTCTTCTGCATGGTTGACAACAGAAACTAACGAACTTATGAGATTAGGGGTTTTTTCTGTCCAAAGAACACCTTCCCAGTCTACACCGCCATCGAAAAGTCGCGGTTCTCCGGTTTTTTCAGGGTTATCATTTTCCAATGCGAAACGAACAACATAACCTCCATTTGAGATTCCAATGGCATATGTCGGCACTTTATGATCTGGCTGAATTAATTTGCTTGCAGGATTTGAAGCATCATTCGGGTTAATAAGTCGGTCGCTAAAATTGTTTATCAAATATTGATGTGAAGCTTTAGTAATTTGTCTAAAACGAAGATGCCATTCTCGAACAGAATCATCTTCATCAACTAAAGCATTTTTCACTTTTGCCAATGGATCACCTTCGACTTCAGTGCCTTGAGTTCCTTTATCAATCGCTGCAAAAGCATACCCTTTTTCAAGAACAAAATCGCTAAATAAAAGATCTGTTGAGGTTTCATTTCTTGTGGCTGGAATGCCTGAAACGACTAATTTGCCATTCCACTGGTCAGGTACTCGAATGACAAATTGTGCATCATCAAATGAACCAGTTACTTGAGTGCCTGTTATTTTTGCAGGTTTATACATTTGGAACCAACCTGTTTCCTTTTCTGGGTCACCCCAATAAATGGGAGCTATCATATTGTTACCATAAAGGTTAGCTTTTTCAAGTTGTTCAGGATTCAATGTTGTGAGCCAACGATCATCTTGTCCATCAAAATAAGTAACTTTTACAGAATGTGCTCCAGGGATAATTTCTTCATTTGCATGGGCTGCTGCACCTCCACCAATTGAGTGAGCACCAAAGAAGAGCAATGGGGTTAATGTAATTCCAATTAGTTTTCGATACAAAGTAAGGACACCCCTTTATTAAACGAGTTTACTCTATTTCTATATTCAATTTTCTTGCAATTTATGAGATGTATTCAGATTTTCTGTAACTATTTAGGAAAATGGAGTTAAATGGTTATAACAAATTTGATATAATTTATTCATATTAAAGAAAATTCTTTTAATTACAGGTGAAAAAAATAAAAAAACATCATAAAATATAATTAAAAGGAAAATAGGAGGAATGCTGATGATAACCGGTCAGTTAGAGCGGGCATTTCAGTTAGCTGAAAAGCATCGTCTCGAAGTTAGTACCATTTTAGAATTAAACAAAATCATAAGGAAGGAAATTAATTCGACCCCTATGGTAGAAGAAAAAATCCTTCAACAAGTCATTAAGATATTGGAAAATAATAAAAGATTACTTAGGGAGGTAACTTAGGAATTGGAAAAACATGTTGAATTATATGGTGATATAGACGAATTTGATTAAAGGCACTGCTCTGTAATAAGAAATGAGAGCAGTGCCTTAATAATTTATACATATTCTATTATTAATTTGATTTACGCTCTTTTGCCCATTCAGCTGTTGCTGTAAATAGTACGTCGGATGATGAATTTAATGCAGTTTCACAAGAATCTTGTAATACGCCAATGATGAATCCAACAGCTACAACTTGCATGGCAATATCATTGGAAATTCCAAAAAGACTACAAGCGACAGGAATTAAAAGTAACGATCCTCCTGCAACACCTGAAGCACCTGCAGCAGAAAGTGCAGAAAGTACTACTAATATGATAGCGGTCATTACATCTACTTCAATTCCTAGTGTATGGCTTGCTGCAAGCGTTAATACAGAGATTGTAATTGCAGCTCCCGCCATATTAATTGTGGCACCTAATGGAATAGATACAGAATAAGTATCTTTATTTAAACCTAATTTTTCACATAATGCCAAATTGACTGGAATGTTTGCAGCAGAACTACGTGTAAAGAACGCAAAAATTGCACTTTCTTTTAATGTCATCCATACAAGCGGATATGGATTTTGCTTTGTAAAAATAAATGTGATGAGCGGGTTTATAACTAATGCAACAAAGAACATGCAGCCTAGAAGAACGATTAGCAATTTTCCGTATTCAACTAATGTGGAAAGACCACTTGTTGCTATCGCATCAAAGACAAGCCCCATAATACCAATAGGTGCGAATTCAATTACCCATCTCACAATTGTTGAAATTGCTTCTGAAAGATTGTCAATCATGGTTTTTGTTGAATCTGCTGCTTTCTTAAGCGCAATTCCTAGAAGAACGGCCCAAGCCAATATGCCAATGTAATTTGCATTCATAAGAGCGTTTACCGGATTACTAACAACATTAAAAAGCAACGTTTCAAAAACTTCTGCGATGCCTTCTGGAGGAGACACATCTTCAGCACTCATTTTTAATGTCAGTGTCGTTGGGAAAAGGAAGCTGGCAATGACACCGATTGCACCAGCGGAAAAAGTACCGATAGCATAAAGGATTAAAATCATTTTCATATTGGTTTTTGTTCCGCTTCGATGGTTTGCAATCGCTTGAATAACCAATACCAATACGAGTACTGGTGCCACGGCTTTTAGCGCACCGACAAACAAGTTTCCGAAAATGGATACCCAACTGAAAGTATCAGGTATTGTAATAGCAAGAAGAATACCTAAAATTAAACCGATTAAAATTCGTTTGACTAAGCTAATTTGACTCCATGTATGAAATAGTTTTTTCATAAAAACCTCCAAAGAATAAAATCTTGCTTACAAATACAATTGTTTACACCAAAAGGACATTTAAGATAGATATAGTTTAGCATGAATTTTTAAAATCCAAAGGAATTTGTTATTTCAGAAAAATAAAAATAGTGTTTATATTTAGATAAAATAAAAAATCTCCCCACCAGGAGATTTTTATAAATGGTTATTTATTTACTTCCCATAAACCTTCGCCATTTAATATTCTTTGGATGCCTGCTTTACATACACCATAAGAACGCCATGTACAACTTTCACAAAGAATATCTATATCTTCAGGAGTTGCGAATTTTTGAATGCGAGACTCAATTTCTTCCCAAGTGAGAGTTTGACCAATCTGTATCCCTAACTTTTCCAAAATTTGTTTATCTCTTATGTGGATGTTTTCATCTTGACAATGATATTTTCCGCAGTTTGGGTATTTTTCGCAAATTTGATCGATGCCCTCGATGATGTGAATTAAGGTCTTGGGGTTTTTCCTAAGTTCTTGGTGAATGCGCTTCATATTTTCCGCAAATTCTTTAGAATATCCCATACCTCTAAAGCCAACAAGGCAAAATAAATGATGCCCTCGTATTTTATACATGAAATGCTCCTCCTAAAGTTAACGTTAACTAACTAACATATTAACATACTGATTAGGAGGAAAAAATTAGAATATATGACACTATTGTAATAATGTTACAACTTAAATAATCTGTTTTTTCCAGTGAATCTCAATGTTCCCTACATTTCTAAAGTATTAAAAGCTATAGCTTGAGCATTCTAATGGCACAAGGAGGTGAACAACATGACAAATCGTAGTTCTAACAAACTAGTATTCCCAGGGGCAGAAGCTGCATTGAATCAAATGAAATATGAGATTGCACAAGAGTTTGGCGTAAACCTTTCACCAGATACTTCTTCCCGAGCTAATGGTTCAGTTGGTGGAGAAATTACGAAACGTCTTGTGCAAATGGCTCAACAACAATTGAAAGGAAACTCAGAATAATTGGCAATAATAAACACACCTAAGTTCAAATGTTCTTAGGTGTGTTATTATTGTAACCATTATAATTAAATTTTACTCATATAAAAATAAAGAATCAAAATAATAATAACGTCAAATATAAACCAACTAATGTGAAGAATAGTATTGGAAGTGTCAGGATAATCCCCATTTTAAAATAAGCTCCCCAAGAAATTTTAATCCCCTTGTTTGAGAGTACATGTAGCCACACAAGCGTAGCAAGTGAACCAATTGGTGTAATTTTGGGACCTAAATCTGAGCCGATTACATTGGCATAAATTAAAGAATCGCGAATTACACCTGACGTGGAAGTTTCCGCTATTGCTAATGAGTCAATCATAATTGTAGGTAAATTATTCATAACTGAAGATAAGAAGGCTGCAATATACCCCATTCCAATCGTAGTAGTGAATAATCCTCCTTGCACTGTCCATTCAATAACATAGGCTAGTCCTTTCGTGAAACCTGCATTTCCTAATCCATAAACGACTAAATACATACCGATGGAGAAAAATACAATATTCCATGGCGCTCCTTTTATTACGGCTTTTGTATTGACTGCTGAACTTTTTCGAGCCATCGCCAATAAGAATATCGCCATAATCCAACCAATAATACTAACGGGTACATGAATCCATTCAGCTGAAAAATAACCGGTTAATAAAATTGCCATTACCGGCCACGCTAATTTAAACATCTTTTCATCCCGTATGACTTCCCGTGGGTTTTTTAGCATCATTACATCATACTTTGATGGAATAGATTTCTGGAAGTATAAAAATAGAACGATAATGGTTGCTATTAATGAAAAGAAATTAGGAATAATCATTCGTAAAGAGTATTCCATAAAGCTGATTCCAAAAAAATCTGCTGCGATTACGTTTACTAAGTTACTTATTAAAAAAGGGAGGGAAGTAGTGTCAGCTATAAAACCACTAGCCATAATAAAAGGGAAAATCATTTTCTCATTAAAATTTAAATTTCGAACCATTGCAAGAACAATAGGGGTCAAAATTAATGCTGCACCATCATTTGAAAAGAAGGCTGAAACAAAAGCTCCAAGAACTGTAACGTAAATGAACATTCTAATACCGTTCCCTTTTGCTATGCGAGCCATGTGCAGTGCAGACCATTCAAATAAACCAATTTGATCCAATATTAAGGAAATGATTATAATCGCAATAAATAATAATGTCGCATTCCAAGTAATGTTTACAACTTCAAAGACGTCATTAATATCCACTACTCCAACAATCAATGCAACTATTGCGCCACAGCAGGCTGACCAACCGATATTGATATTTTTTGGTTGGCGAATTACGAGTATGAGCGTGATGATAAATATTAAAATGGCTAATAGTAAATTGAGCAAAATCATATCCTCCAACAAAGTTGAATTGTGACATATTGAAGATAAAAAAAATAAGCACTTATGAATTTAGTTAAATGCCTAAAATTCACAAATGCTATTATATCACTATTCATTTTCCTATCGAATATTTTATTTACTTTTCCACCAAGTATTATTTATCAAAATAAAAACCTGCCATTTTCATGGCAGGAGAATATTTATGAAATCAATTGTAATTGTGTATTTCTTAATAAATAATCTAGCATTTTTTGTTGCTCTTCGTTTAATGGCACTAGTGGAAGACGAACACCACCAACTGTTATGCCTTTCATATTTAATGCTGCCTTAACAGGAGCAGGATTTGGTGCAATGAACATCGCTTTCATAATTGGTAACAGGTTTCGATGTTCTTTTGCAGCTTCTTGAATATTTCCAATGAAGAAATTTTTAATCATAGATTGCATTTCATTGCCGATAATATGAGAAGCAACGGAAATTACTCCTGTACCACCAATTGCTAATGTTGGTAATGTTAAGCTATCATCCCCGCTATATAGTGAGAAATGATTTGGCGTGTTTTCGATAATTTGTGCCATTGCATCTAAATTTCCACTTGCCTCTTTAATTGCAACAATATTCGGTATTTTCGCAAGACGAACTACCGTATCAACGGATAAATTGACGACACTACGGCCAGGAATGTTATAGAGTATAATTGGCAGTTTTGTATTTTGTGCAATTGCTTTAAAGTGTTCATACATTCCTTCTTGGTTTGGCTTATTGTAGTATGGAGTTACAAGCATGATGCCATCCACCCCGGCATCTTCTGCTTTTTTAGTAAGCTCAATGGAAGCTCTCGTATTATAAGAGCCCGTACCTGCAATTACAGGAACTCTACCATTTACAGTCTTCACAGTAAATTTAAACAGTTCTACTTTTTCTTCATCTGTTAAAGTAGGAGATTCTCCAGTTGTACCACATACCACTAATCCGTCTGTACCGTTTGCAATTAAATGTTGAATTAGAATTTCCGTAGCCTCAAAATCTACGTCACCATTTTTGTCAAATGGCGTTACCATTGCTGTTAATACTCTTCCGAAATTCATTCTTCTCCACATCCTTTTCAATGTTTTTTAATGGAGAAGGGCAATTTCTTTATAAACGCAAAAAGCAACAACGAAGAGCCTCGTTGTTGCAAAAAGGAAGATTTTTTGCGTAAGATAGCCCTCCATATAGTTTCCTATATGACAGTCCTACACTTATTCAATGCAGAACCAGCCCCTAGAAAAATGAGTTTCTAGAGACTTCGGCAAATCCCCCTTTCCACAATTATCATTGGACCTCATTATCCTCAAACTGTGTACTCTTGGTTTTTGCGCCTCTATCCTTACTTCAAAGCAATATTGAAATAAGTCGATGGATAATTGTATATAATTGTAGCTCCTTTTATTTGGAAAAGCAATAACAATTAAGTATTTAAATATCATTTATGATTGAATTTTATACAATATGCAGAAAAATTTTGAATTTTCAATCGAAAATTTTGTTAAATTGAAAATTTAAAAGGAATTCTAACTTCTTTGCAATAATAATGCTGTTATTTTTATAAAAAGCATCCATACTACTTTCTGAGGTGAAATAGAATGTATAAATTGCTGTCCCACAATGATTTAGATGGGGTTGGATGTGGCATTTTAGCGAAACTTGCCTTTGGACAAGATGTAAAAGTCCGATATAATTCAATTGCTTCACTTGAACGGGAAATTGAATACTTTTTAGAAAATGATTTGCCTGATACTTTTTTATTTATTACAGATTTATCACCTAGTGAAGAAAATGAAAAAAGATTAAATGCACATTTTAAACAATATAAAAATATTCAACTTATTGATCATCATAAAACAGCGTTGCATTTTAATGAATATGATTGGGGAACGGTATTAGTCGAAAATGAGGAAGGGAAGCTAGAAAGTGCAACTTCATTATTTTATCAGTTTTTAGTTGCAAACGAGTTATTAAAGCCAACAGAGGCAATTGATGAATTTGTGAAGCTCGTAAGGCAATATGATACTTGGGAGTGGGAAAAAAACGATAATCATAAAGCCCATTTCTTAAATTCATTGTTTTTCTTAGTGTCCATCGATGAATTTGAAGAAACGATGATTGACAGACTAACTTCTTCTGAACACTTCGATTTTGATGAATTTGAAAAAAAGCTGTTGAATATGGAAGAAGATCGGATAGAACGATATATTCGTCGCAAAAAAAGAGAGGTAGTGCAAATAAAAAATGATGAGTATTTTGCTGGAGTTGTGTATGCGGAATCTTATCATTCAGAATTAGGAAACGAATTAAGTAAAGAACATCCTCATCTTGACTATATCGCTATATTGAATATGGGAAGTAAAAAAATTTCTTTCCGCACTATTCATGACCATGTGGATGTTTCGGAAATCGCAGCAGTGTATGGCGGAGGAGGACATCAAAAGGCAGCGGGTTGTAACTTAACAGAGGAAACATATCAAATATTTGTACAAAATACTTTTCAGCTTGATCCAATGCCTCAAGATGCGAAATATAATCGGTATAATGTAAAGGAATCTTCTTTTGGTACGATGTATGCTGATGCCGATGATAACAATTATTTTATATTACAAAAAGATGGCGTTTGGATGATTGAAAAATCAGAACAATTAATAGAAACAACTTTTGCAAGTTTTGAAGAAGCAGAAAAATATTTAAAGAGGATGTATGAAGCCTATCTAGTACGTGATGAAGTGTTTGTTGAGTATTTAATGAATCGAGTAAAAAAAGAACATTAGAAGTAGATGATTGAAATATTTTTTATGAATGCAAAATTCGCTAGCTCCTTTCAATTTAGCTAGCGAATTCTTATTATTATTTATGTTGTGATAAATATAATGCGGTTTGGAAAACGAACTTTTTATTTTCATCCTGCATCATATTTATTAATTCATCGTGATCAATTAAAAGTATATGGTTTAAGGAAGAAAACTTTTTGGCAGATGGTGTAAAAGATTGATTTGTAATAATCATTGCGCCATCTGCACTGTATGTTTTTATATTGACAGCAACTTGTTGAACCTTTCGGATGTCAACTGCATTTGCCCCTTTTATAATCTGTACTATATATTTTCTCGTACCTTTCCATAAAATAAGATCCACATTGAAAGTTTCAATGTCCTTTGTAATAAGTGCTACGTAACGATGTTTTTCAAAAAGTTTTTTTAATAGATGGATGTACTCCGTTTCTGGCAAATTATTCAATTGTATAAGTTCTTTCTGTAAAAGATCGTTGTCAGTGTGAACGGTTTTTATTAAATGCAATGTACGATTAATTAAATAAAAAATAAAACGAAAACTTGAAGTTCTAAAAGGCTTGTAGAATATCACCAAAGTAATGAAAATCATGAAATACAATTTAATATCATATACATTTAGTTCAATAGAAATCAAACTGAATAATGTGATAACAATACCAAAACTGAACATCAAAATCATTAAAAATTCAATTACTTTGCTTTCAAATTTTCTTTCTTTCATCTACATTCATTCCTTGTTTTTTATATTATTTTTAACTTTTGGAGCTGAATATATTCTAAAAAAGGATGAGAATTAAAAACAGAATATTTGATAATCATCCTAATATTTGTGTATGATTACAAAGAAAAATATTTCAATTTCGAGATAATATGTTTTGTATGTGGAGGGAATGAGGATGGAAATAGGGTTAACGACATTTGTAGAAACGACGCCAGATGTAAGAACGGGAAAAGTGATAAGTCATGCGGAGCGCCTTCGAGAAGTTGTAGAAGAAATTCAACTAGCTGATGAAGTGGGATTAGATGTTTATGGAGTAGGTGAGCATCATCGAAAAGATTATGCTTGTTCATCACCTGCTGTATTGCTTGCTGCGGCCGCAACGAAAACAAAAAATATTAAATTAACGAGCGCAGTAACTGTATTATCTTCAGATGATCCAGTGAGAGTGTATCAGCAATTTGCTACATTGGATGCAATTTCGAACGGGCGTGCAGAAATTATGGCAGGCCGGGGTTCTTTCATAGAATCTTTTCCGTTATTTGGTTATGACTTACAGGATTATGATGAATTATTCGAGGAAAAGTTAGATTTATTACTACAAATACAGAAACAAGAAATCATTCATTGGAACGGTAAACATCGTCCAAGTATTAATGGTCGAGGAGTATACCCAAGACCAGAAAATGAAGTTCCGATTTGGATTGCTAGTGGTGGAACGCCTCAATCGGTAGCTCGAGCAGGTGCGTTAGGCTTACCTTTATGTTTAGCGATTATCGGCGGCAGTCCATTACAATTTGCTCCTTTAGTGAAGTTATATTATCGTGCAGCAAAAGAAGCAGGACATGATATTTCCAAACTAAAAGTAGCATCTCACTCCCATGGATTTGTTGCGGAAACGACAGAAGAGGCGGTTGAAAAGTTCTTCCCTCCAACCCAATACGCAATGAATGTTTTAGGTAGAGAACGAGGATGGGGACCATATACGCAAGCGACATTTGATTATGCTAGAAGTTTAGAAGGAGCATTGTACTGTGGCGATGTAAAAACGGTAGCAGATAAAATTATTTTCTTGCGTAAAAATGTTGGAGTTACTCGCTTTATGCTCCACTGCCCAGTTGGTTCAATGGCTCATGAAGATGTGATGAGATGCATCGAATTGTTAGGGAAAGAAGTTGCACCAATTGTACGTGAAGAAGTAGCGAAATGGGAAGCGGAAGGTAATGGGCAAATCATAGTCTAATAATAACTATCCATATTGGCTATTATTTTGCAAACTTTGACTAATATCTTTTTTAGCTTGACTATTAAGTGATCGATTTTGGCTAATATCGGTCTTTCTCGAATCGAAATTGAAACGATTGGCAATTAAGTTCGCACATTTGACTATTATCCATTTTAGTTTGACTATTAAGTGATCGATTTTGGCTAATATCGGTTTTCCCTAAATCGAAATTTAATCGATTGGCAATTAAGTTCACACATTTGACTATAATCCAATTTAGTTTGACTATTAAGTGATTGATTTTGGCTATTATCAGTTTCCATGAATCGAAAGTGTTATAGCTAAGCCTTATTTCAAATGAGAAATGATAAAGAGAGGACTGTCATCAACTTTTGCACAGTCCTCTCTCTTATAACACGAATATTTCTAATCAATAAACGTATTCAGATTCAATTTCTTTAATCTTTTCATACAGCATTTTATTTACCGGTGTATCAATTCCGTACTTTTTGCCAAGTTTTAATACAGTTCCAGCAAACAATTCAACTTCGCTTAGTCGTTTTGCATCGACATCTTGTGCCATTGATGGTTTTCCTTCTGGACTGAGAGTATCTAATACATCAAGCCAGTAATTTAAATCATCTTCTGTCAATGGAACACCAGCTTTATCTGAAATAGCAATAACTTCTCGCATAGCAGCAATCATCGTATTTCTTGCTTCACCTTCATTTTGTACTTCCCCATAATTGCTATTGTAAACGGCAACCGTTTGATTGACTCCAACGTTTAGCATGAATTTGCCCCAAATTCGATGGGGCATGTTTGTATCCACTTGATGTGGAAGTTCAACAGATTTGAAAAATTCGCTTAATCTTTTTGTTTTTTCACTAAGGATTCCTGGTTTTCTATCACCAAAGACGAGCATTCCTTTATGTTCAAATGTTAATTTGTTATCAATTTTTACTGCATCCATTCCTTGAGCGACACAATAAAGTACCTTTTCAAAGCCGTAAACTTGTCCAATCATTTCTTCGCTGATGATGCCATTTAATGCCGAAATGATTATCGTATGTTCACCTACATGGTGCTTAACAGATTGAATGGCTTCTTCTAAACCGTTAAACTTAACAGTAAAAATAAGTAAATCTGCAGGTTCTACATGCTCATCAGGTGTTACAAAGTGGAATTCACATCGTTCTCCGTTGCAAAATACCCCTTCAGTTTGATATTTTTCAATACGTTTTTTATCGGCTATGATTCGTACATTTTCTTTCGGAAGTTTTTGAGAAAAATGTTGACCATACATAATGCCTAATGCACCTAAACCGATAATTGATACCTTCTTTATACTCACAACCATCCCTCTTTCATTAACTTCTTACAAACGAAATCATTTCATTTAGTTTATCAAATTATTTGGCAAAAGGAATTCTTATTAAGGGTTATAAAAGCTAGAAAAAAAGAGATGCGAGGGTTATTCTCGCACCTTATAGATAAGAAAGGGGTTGTGAATATTTTGAACATGTTTAAAAACATGAGCAACTAAGCGGGATAGTTGAGCCATTCATCAGCTAAAGCTTTAATTCATTTCTTTATTGAGATTGTACTTCCAAAAAACATAAAATAAAAGGCATTAGAAAGGAGTTCAAAGATATTTCAAAACTTTTCGAACAGATAAAGAACAAAGAAGAGTTCAGCGGAATGTTGATGATCATTTCTCAATGATTATTTTTCTAATATAGAATTATGTTATAATTGAAGAAATTTTGTTGGGATTATGAAAATAGAGGTGAGCCGTATGATTAAAATAACAGCCGATAGCACTTGCGATTTATCTCCTGAAATTATTGAGCAGTTAGATATTTCATTAATGCCATTACATGTGTTAATTAACGAGGAAGATTTTCGCGATGGAATTGATATTACGCCAAAAGATATCTTTCGTTATGTAAGTGAAGAAGGAAAAACTTGTAAAACGGCTGCGGTAAATGTATTTGAATATGAAAATTTATTCAAGGAGCTATCACCGCATTACGATGCTGTGATACATATTAGTTTAGGTTCTGGTTTTTCCTCTTGCTATCAAAATGCCAAAATTGCATCGGAACAATTTGATAATGTGTTCGTTGTAGATTCAAGCAACCTTTCTACTGGAAGTGGACATGTTGTCTACGAAGCGGCACTTATGGCAAAAAAGGGAGCACAACCAGAAGAAATCATAAAACATTTAGAAGAGATTATTCCTAAGGTAGATGCAAGTTTTGTGATTGATACGATGGAATACTTACGAAAAGGCGGACGCTGTTCCGGAATTGAAGCTTTCGGTGCTACATTGTTAAGAATTAAACCTTCCATTGAAGTTGTAGATGGTAAAATGATTGTTGGAAAAAAATATCGTGGGAACTTCGATCGCTGTATCGTTAATTATGTAAAAGACCGGATTGAAAATAATGATGACATTGATTATTCAAGAGTGTTTATTACTCATTCCTATTGTTCACCCGAAACGGTTCAAAAAGTAAGAGAGGCAATTGAACAGTATGCATCATTTGAAGAGATTATTGAGACAACGGCCGGTTGTACCATTTCAACTCACTGCGGACCAAACACATTAGGAATCTTATATAAAAGAAAAAGTAAAAAGTAGTATGTGGGGCTGTCTAGAAAAGTTAAAAACTAGACAGCTTTTTTCTTTTTATTTCCGTTCATTGTATTAAGGAATTGAAGTTAGTTTAAGTAGTAATCTGGCTATATATGTCCTAAAATGTGGAAAAAATGTTGCTAATGTTTGTATAATATGAATTAGAAAAAAGAATCATAGGAGGGATTGGAATGGATCCAAAAGCAAAAAGAACTGCGCTAAGAGGCATCACATATGGACTGTATATTATTGGAACGAAAGATGACTCAGGAGTTAACGGCTTCGCAGGAAACTTTTTAACACAAACTTCTTTTGAACCTCCTCTCGTTGCCATCGCTGCCAAAGAAGGTACACGCTCTCAAAAACAAATTGCTGAAAGTGGGGTATTTAGTGTAAATATTTTAGAAACTGGTCAGAAAGATATGGTAACGGCTTTCTTTAAATCATTACAACCTGAAGGCAATAAACTAGCGGGTTACGAATTTTACACTGAAGAAACAGGGTGTCCAATCTTTAAAGATGCATTAAGCTTTTTTGAATGTAAAGTGGTGGACAAGATTGAAAAAGGTGACCACTATATTTACGTTGGTGAAGTGATTAATGCTGGTGTACACCGTGAAGGAGATCCGCTAACAATGAAAGAAACAGGTTTCTATTATGGCGGATAATAAAATTTATTCATATTTATAATGCAACAACATAACATGATTATTGAACAATCTTCAAAAGCTTTCCTAAAGCAGTAGTGCTCTTAGGAGAGCTTTTTTCTATCTCATTATGTTCGTTTCCAAAACTAGCTAATTAAAAATCAGTGGTATCATAAACAAAACGTAATCATACTATGTTATAAATTAGCCCTGAATGGAGGGAAGGCGCTATCGACATTTTAAAGAAAGTGAAAGAGTACAGAGAAGAAGAAGAAAAGCTGAAGTGGGAAGGTACCTTTGCTGAGTATTTAGAAATAGTGAAAAAACGCCCAGAAGTTGCACAAACTGCTCATTCCAGAGTTTACAATATGATAAAAAGTGCAGGGATTGAGGAAAAAAATGGACAAAAAATCTATAAGTTTTTTAGCAATGAAATCTTTGGATTAGAATCAACAATTGAACGTTTAGTGGAAGAATATTTCCATCCGGCTGCTAAAAGACTTGACGTTCGAAAACGGATTTTGCTTTTAATGGGCCCTGTCAGCGGTGGTAAATCAACAATTGTTACTTTGTTAAAACGCGGATTGGAAAAATATACTCGCACCGATGAAGGAGCGGTATATGCAATTAAGGGTTGTCCTATGCATGAAGATCCACTGCATTTAATCCCTCATCACTTGCGAGAAGATTTTTATAAAGAATACGGTATACGTATTGAAGGAAGTTTATCGCCATTAAATCAATTACGTTTGGAACAAGAATATGGTGGCCGCATTGAAGATGTAATGGTGGAGCGAATCTTCTTCTCAGAAGATAAACGTGTAGGAATTGGAACGTTTACTCCATCCGATCCAAAGTCACAAGACATCGCTGATCTAACAGGTAGCATCGATTTTTCAACAATTGCTGAATACGGTTCGGAATCCGATCCACGTGCATATCGATTTGACGGAGAACTAAACAAAGCAAACCGAGGAATTATGGAGTTTCAAGAAATGTTGAAACTCGATGAGAAGTTTCTATGGCACTTATTATCATTATCTCAAGAAGGAAACTTCAAAGCTGGCCGGTTTGCGTTAATCAGCGCAGATGAATTGATTGTTGCTCACACGAACGAAACGGAATATCGTTCATTCATTGCAAATAAAAAGAATGAAGCTCTTCATTCAAGAATTATTGTGATGCCAATTCCGTATAACTTAAAAGTGAGTGAAGAAGAGCGAATCTATGAAAAAATGATTAAGGAAAGCGACATGGCTCATGTACACATAGCACCACATGCGTTAAGAGCTGCTGCTATCTTCTCGGTTTTAACGAGACTTGAAGTGCCGAAAAAACAAGGCATCGATATTGTAAAGAAAATGCGGTTGTATGATGGAGAAACTGTTGAAGGGTTTAATTCAGTTGATGTAGAGGAATTAAAAAAAGAATATCCTAATGAGGGAATGAAAGGCATAGATCCTCGTTATGTCATTAACCGTATATCATCAGCTATTATTCGCAAGGAAGTACCATCCATTAATGCATTAGACGTTTTAAGATCATTAAAAGATGGACTAGATCAACATCCTTCTATTACGCCAGAAGATAAGGAAAAATACATGAACTATATTGCTATCGCAAGACGGGAGTATGATGAAATCGCGAAAAACGAGGTACAAAAAGCCTTTGTTTATTCTTATGAAGAATCAGCAAAAACATTATTAAACAACTATTTAGATAATGTGGAAGCCTATTGCAATAAAAATAAAATTAAAGATCCGTTAACAGGAGAAGAAATGCCGCCAGATGAAAAATTAATGCGTTCTATTGAAGAACAGATCGGTATTTCAGAAAATGCGAAAAAAGCATTCCGAGAAGAGATTCTCATTCGACTTTCTGCTTATGCACGAAAAGGAAAAAAATTCGATTACAATTCTCATGAGAGATTAAGGGAAGCAATTCAAAAGAAACTATTTGCTGATTTGAAAGATGTAGTAAAAATTACAACATCTACAAAAACTCCTGATGAGGCACAATTGAAAAAAATCAATGAAGTGATTGCTAGGTTAATTGATGAATATGGTTATAATTCCACTTCAGCCAATGAATTATTGCGTTATGTTGGAAGCTTGTTGAACAGATGAATAATGAAGAAAGAAACTATTAATTTATGTGCTAAGATTTTTTCTTAGCACTTTTTTCACTACCGTCGCATAAATGATGTCTGAATTTTCAGTTTTATTTTTTCTGGACTTTAGAGAAAAAACGAAAACACCTAAGCGAGGGTAGTAAACATCCATTTTTTTACTATAACCTATGACTTGTGCAACAACGACTGGCAAACCTTTATGGGACGCCGTTTCCTTCGATTTTTCGTAACCAAATGTGAGCCGATTTCCATAAAGATGCCTTTAGATAACGACTAATTTGTAAATAACTTCGGTCACTATTTACGTTCAGCTGTGCTAATACATTTAAACAATACACAATCATCGCAACGTACACTTGGTTGTGGACGGCTTGTTCACTGTGACCGTAGAATTTTTTAATGTTCAGGTGCTGCTTCATCCATTTGAAGAACAGTTCAATCGCCCAGCGTGACTTGTAGATTTCAGCGATTTCAACTGCACTTAAATCTAAACGATTTGTCAGTAAATGAAGCTCATTTCCTTTTGTGTCATGCAATTTGAGTAAGCGAAACACGTTTTCAGAACGATTTTGTGGTGTTCCAATGACAACCATTTCATCAGAGAATACGGGTGAATCTTCTGGTAACGAAAAGGATTCTAACACTCGGACAACAGCGTTTTTACGCAAACGGGTCACAAAGAAATAGCCATCTTCCGTCATTTGATCAAAGCGCCCATAATCCAAGTAACCACGATCAAACACGTACATGCATTCTTTGTCATCCACGAATACTTCTAGTTGACCACGATCATGTTCGTTGGCATTCGTGAGTACGGCTTTATCTGGATAGGAGAGTCCTTTTTCCATAAAAACAAGTCGTAAGTGAAGCTTTACTCCTGATTTTGTTTTTCGAAACTCTGCCCACTTATGATTGGTCAAATTAAGCGGTAATGTACTCGAATCAATGATTTTCAAAGGCGTTGTCAGCTTTCTTCGCTTTTGAAAATGTGTTTTCTCATGAATTTGAGCCACTAAATCAAGAAAAATCGATTGAAAGAAAACCGTTGGAATGGCGTTGATTCGTCTCCCTAACTGTGAAAAACTAATCGATTCCAATCCCGTTGCTCGTTGTAATTCTTCTAAAAAGACAGCGTCACTCAACGCCCGTAAACTCTCGGTTTCATGGAGTTGGGCATACAAAAGCAGTTTCATAAATGAAGCCATATAAAGCTTCTTGGTATAGTGATTTAATTGATGTGTTTTCACTAGGTCGTCAAATAATGGACGATTAATCGGTGAAAACCATTGTTCAAATGATGTTTTTCGTGTAGACTTATCCATGCGATTGTCCTTTATTTTGGATTTGGATGGTTTACTACCACCCAACCATTATAAAGGATTTTTTTTTGTTTGGATTATATTTCAGAAAATTCGGTTTGTTTGAAGGTGTTAAATTATTTTAATGCGACGCTAGTGCACTTTTTTATTTTCAAAATGAAGTGGTAATTCCATAAAACTCCCGCATATGATAAAAAAAGTGATTTTCCAGATAGATTAAGGAAAGTCATGAAAGATGGGTGATGATGAGATGGGTAAAAACGATAATAAAAGCTATATTGTTTCTCGAGAAGATTGGTCATTACATCGTAAAGGTTATCAAGATCAACAACGTCATATGGAAAAGGTTAGAGAAGCTATTAAAAATAATTTACCAGATTTAATTAGTGAAGAAAGCATCATCATGTCAAACGGTCGTGAAGTGATTAAAATTCCAATCCGCTCTCTCGATGAATATAAAATCCGGTATAACTATGGGAAGTCTAAACATGTTGGTCAAGGGCAAGGGAATAGCAAAATTGGTGATATTGTTGCAAGGGATTCCCAAGGTGCTCTAGGGCCTGGAAAGGGGAAAGAAGCAGGGAACCTTCCAGGGCAGGATTACTATGAAGCAGAAGTTAGTCTTGATGAGGTACAAAACATCCTATTTAGCGAATTAGAATTACCAAATTTGCAACAAAAGGAAATATCGAATATTACAACAGAAAAAATTGAATTTAACGATATTCGTAAAAAAGGATTAATGGGAAATATTGATAAAAAACGCACCATTCTTTCAGCATTTAAACGAAATGCCCTAAAAGGGAAACCAGCAATCGCACCGATTACAGATGAAGATTTGCGATTTAAAACATGGAACGAAGTAGTGAAACCAGAATCGAATGCAGTAGTTTTAGCGATGATGGATACGAGTGGTTCAATGGGGAATTTTGAAAAATATTGTGCTCGCACGTTCTTCTTTTGGATGACTCGCTTTTTACGTTCAAAATACGAAAAAGTTGAAATAGAGTTTATTGCCCACAGTACAGAAGCAAAAGTAGTGACAGAAGAGGAATTTTTCACAAAAGGTGAAAGTGGTGGAACAATTTGTTCATCTGCCTATTCAAAAGCCATTGAACTTATAAAAATGAAGTATAGTCCAAGTCGATATAATATTTACCCAGTTCACTTCTCAGATGGTGAAAACATGTCCAGTGACAATGAAAAATGTTTAAAGCTCGTAAACGAACTAATGGATGTTTCCCAAATGTTTGGATATGGGGAAGTAAACGCTTTAAATCGTTATTCCACTTTAATGAATACGTATAAAAAAATCGATAACCCGAAATTTCGCCACTATATTATTCGTCAAAAAAGCGATGTATATGAGGCGTTAAAAAGCATGTTCCGTAAACAAGAAGCAAATGCTTGATTTTCCAAAGAGAGGTGAGTTTTCTTGGATAAAGAGCTTCAAAAAGCAATTGATGAAATTACGGAAATAGCTATTGGATTCGGGTTAGATTTTTACCCTATGCGCTATGAAATCTGCCCTGCGGATATCATCTATACAATTGGTGCATACGGAATGCCGACAAGATTTTCCCACTGGAGTTTCGGAAAGCAATTTTACAAAATGAAATTGCAGTATGATTTAGGTCTTAGTCAAATATATGAACTGGTCATCAATTCGGATCCTTGTTACGCCTTTTTGTTAGAGTCCAATACACTAACGCAAAACAAATTAATTGTAGCCCACGTATTAGCCCACTGTGATTTCTTTAAAAATAATATTCGCTTTTCTAATACAAGAAGAGATATGGTTGAAAGCATGACAGCAACAGCTGAACGCATTGCTAGCTATGAGAGGGAGTACGGAAAATATGAAGTGGAACAATTTTTAGATGCGGTCCTGTCCATTCAAGAACATATTGATCCCTCTTTAGTTCGTCCACATTTAATATACGAAGAGGAAGAAGATGAAGTTGAGAGCAGCATCCTTATTCAAACCCCATATGATGATTTATGGAATTTAGATGAAAAATTAGAAGGGAAAAAAGAAGAAAATCGAAAGAAAATAAAAAAGAAGAAATTCCCACCGAAGCCGGAAAAGGATTTGTTGTTGTTCATTGAACAATACAGCCGAGAGTTAGATGAGTGGCAACGGGATATTCTTACAATGATGCGAGAAGAAATGTTATACTTCTGGCCACAGCTTGAAACAAAAATTATGAATGAAGGATGGGCATCCTACTGGCACCAACGAATTATGAGAGAATTAGATTTAACGACGGCAGAAACCATTGAATATGCAAAACTCAATGCTGGTGTACTTCAACCATCAAGAACGTCAATCAATCCATACTATTTAGGATTGAAAATCTTTGAAGATATTGAAAGACGTTATGACAATCCGACAGAAGAAATGAAAAAGATGGGCGTAAAACCTGGATCAGGTCGGGAAAAAATCTTTGAAGTGCGAGAAATTGAATCGGATATTTCCTTCATTCGAAATTATTTAACAAAGGAACTTGTGGATCAAGAAGATATGTATTTATTTGAGAAAAAAGGGAATACGTATCAAATTACCGATAAGGATTATGAAAATATTCGAGATCAACTAGTTTCAATGAGGGTGAATGGAGGATTCCCGTACATCGTTGTAGAAGATGGTGATTATTTAAGAAATGGAGAATTGTATTTAAAACATTGTTACGAAGGAATGGAATTAGACCCTCATTATTTAGAAAATGTGTTGCCATATATTTATCAACTTTGGGGCCGTTCTGTTCACTTAGAAACAGTTGTTGAAAATAAACCTATTCTCTATTCATATGATGGAAAACGAAATACAAGGAAGACATTATAATGGTTTCTAAAAAATGCTCATGAAAAACTAGATTCATGGGCTTAATTTTTTTAGTATTCAGCAAACTTTCTTTTAGAGCATAGGCTATCTGAAATGAAAGCGGCGATTCTCTGTAGCGCACGCTTAGTCGCAATTTATCTGCGATGAAAAATAAGTGACAGTCACAAAGATTTCCTGTGTGAAAAGCGTCAAACAATACAAAGCTCCGAGGAGTGTGAAGATGGGCTCCTCGGAAAACGTCTGACGAAACGAAAAACGGAAAAAATAATCACCTATACAATTGAAAGGTGATTATTTTTTGGAAATGTCCTAATAAGATTTTGTATCTTTTCCTTTCTGAATGGCTTGTTCTACCGCTTTTTTCGCGTTGTAAGCGCCAAGTGGATGAAACTCTTCTGCAATTTCTTCATGATGTTTTTCTTTATTTTTGGCTTCTAAACCTTCTCTTAAACGTCTACCATATTCTTCATCGGCAGCTTCAGCATAAGAAATCATTTTTTCTTGAATATCTTTTGGACAGATGGATAGGTCATTAACGAGATTGTTAATAAGCTCATCTTTTTCCCATTGTTCAAAATTACGATATGTTTCTCCTGCCTGTTTAAAATCGTTTGTTCGATCAATCGATTCTCGCACGAGATTCCCTTCAATCATAGGCGTATATTCTTTTCCAACTTGCTCTGCTTCTTTTAAGCCTCCCATGCTTGAAGGTTCATAGTTTACATGCAAGTTTTGATTTGGGCCTTTATCATTATGATAACGCATGAATCCGCCTTCTTGATTCGTTGCAACCCGCTTCTTTGGAGCGTTTATTGGTAATTGCAAATAGTTAGCTCCCAGGCGATATCGCTGCGTATCAGAATAAGAGAATGTTCTTCCTTGGAGCATTTTATCATCTGAAAAATCTAATCCGTCTACGAGTACTCCTGTTCCAAAGGCGGCTTGTTCAACTTCTAAAAAATAGTTTTCTGGGTTTTTATTTAATACTAATCGACCAACCGGTAACCAAGGAAACTGATCTTTTGGCCAAAGCTTAGTACAATCTAGTGGGTCAAAATCAAGCTCAGGATGCGGCCCGTCCTCCATAATTTGGACGAACAGTTCCCACTCAGGGTAATCTCCCTTTTCGATTGCTTCGTATAAGTCTTGTGTTGCGTGGTTAAAATTTTTCGCTTGAATTTCTTGCGCTTCTTTTGTCGTTAAATTTTTAATGCCTTGTTTTGGTTCCCAATGGTATTTGACAAGAACTGCTTTTCCTTCGCTGTTGACCCACTTATATGTGTTTACTCCGGAACCTTGCATCATGCGATAGTTAGCAGGAATTCCCCACGGAGAATAGACAAGAGTTACCATATGAAACGTTTCAGGAGAATTTGCACAAAAGTCAAAGAATCGTTTTGCATCTTGTATGTTTGTCACTGGGTCTGGGCGAAAGGCGTGAATCATATCAGGGAATTTCATTGCATCCCGAATAAAGAAGATTTTTAAATTGTTTCCAACTAAATCCCAGTTGCCATCCTCAGTATAAAACTTTACTGCAAAACCTCGAGGGTCGCGAACGGTTTCAGGAGAATGTGTACCATGAACAACAGTTGAAAAACGAACAAACACTGGTGTTCTTTTTCCTTTTTCTTGGAATAACTTCGCTCTTGTATATTTAGAAGCTGGTTCATCACCTACTGTACCATAAGCTTCAAAATAACCATGTGCACCGGCACCACGAGCGTGAACGATGCGTTCTGGTATCTTTTCCCGGTCAAAATGGCTAATTTTTTCAATAAAATCGTAGTTCTCTAACGTAGCTGGACCACGATTCCCGACCGTACGAATGTTTTGATTGTTTGTGATTGGATGACCTTGTCGGTTTGTTAATGTATCATCATTTTCAATATTGGTAAGTTGTTTTTCTTGGTTGTTAGTCATGATGGTTAACACTCCTTATATTGGTATAATGATTGGTAAGATCATCGGTTTTTTCTTCGTTTTATCATACAAATATTGACCAACTTCCTTTTTGATGGCTTTCTTCATCGCAAAAATGTTCGGGTCTTTAAATGCATCGACAGCCCCTTTTGCGATTTCGTTAATATTACGAATAAGTTGTTCCGATTCTTTCGCATAAACGAACCCTCTAGAAATTGAATCAGGTTCAGAAATTCGGCTACCGTCCGACTTATTAATGGTGATGACAATGACAAGCATGCCTTCTTCTGAAAGTTGTTTTCTATCCCTCAAAACAATATCTTCAATTCCTTCTTCACCAAAGCTATCAACATATGCGTCTCCTGCTGGTATTTTTCGTGTCTGGCGAGCTTCCTGAAATTGAATATCCACCACATCGCCATTATTCAATATGAAAATATTTTTACGATCTACCCCAACATCTTCGGCTAATTTAGCGTGCAGATGTAACATGCGATATTCTCCATGAATCGGAATGAAGTATTTCGGTTTCATTAATGTCAACATTAGTTTTAAATCTTCTTGATAGCCGTGTCCGGATACATGCATCCCTGTTTTGCTAGCAGCACCGTAAACAACATTGGCACCTAGTTGGAATAAGTTATCAACGATTTTGGTGACGTCTTTTTCGTTGCCAGGGATTGGTGATGCTGCAAAGATGACCGTATCTCCAGGATCTATTCGAACATCTCGATTGCTATTCGTCGATAAACGTGAAAGAGCAGCAAGGGGTTCTCCTTGGCTGCCGGTACATAATACAACCACCCTTTCAGATGGCCATTGTTTAACGTCACGTGCATCAATAAGCAGCCAATCAGGAATATCGATATAACCTAATCTTTTGGCAACGCTGACGACGTTTACCATACTTCTGCCAAGAAGTGCAAGTTTTCGGTTTGTTTTGATTGTTGCCTCTACAATTTGTTGAATTCGATTTACATTGGAAGCAAAAGTAGAGATAATAATTTTTCCTGATGCATTAAAGAATGTTTCTTCGATATGTTTGCCTACTTCTTTTTCAGAAGGAGTTGATCCAGGTCGTTCTGCATTTGTACTTTCAGAGATGAGTAATAATACCCCTTCATCTCCAATTTTCGCCATTTTATGAATTTGTGAATATTGCTTATTCACTGGTGTGAGATCAAATTTAAAGTCGCCAGTATGGACAATTTTTCCTTCTGGCGTATTGAATACAATTCCTAGACAATCAGGAATGCTGTGGCTCACTTTAAAAAAAGTTGCTTGGATTTGTCCAAAATTCAATTCAGATTCTGAATGAATTTCAATCAATGTTGATTCCCGTAAAATTTTATGTTCCTTCAGCTTTAATTCAATTAATCCTAATGTAAAGCGTGTAGCATATACAGGAACATTGATTTTTTTCAATAAATAAGGGATGCCACCAATATGATCTTCATGTCCGTGGGTAACAATGATTCCTCGAATTTTATGTTCATTTTCTAACAGATAGGTAAAGTCAGGAATGATTAAATCAACACCTAAAAATGTTCGATCAGCGAATTTCCCCCCACAATCGACAATAACCAAATCATCTCCATATTCAATTACATACATATTTTTTCCAATCTCATTGATACCACCTAATGCAAATATAGAGAGCATATGTTTAGATGACAAAATCATCCCCTCAATCCATTAAAATTCTTTTAACAGTATTGGTTTTTCTTTTATTTCATATACAGTAGAAAAAAGAAAAAGCCTGCATCCTCTTTTAGTGAAGGATACAGGCAATAAATTTATTTATTTAATGCATTCATAATGGCATTAGGATTAAATCCAACAATCCATTGACCATCGATTTCTATTTGAGGAACCCCCATTTGTCCTGTTTTATTTACTAGCTCTAACATTAGCTCAGGCTTCGCTTCCACATTGATTTCTTCGAAAGGAATACGTTGTTGATTCAAAAAGTTTTTCACCATCACACAATAAGGACAACTATTTGTCGTATAAACTATGACATTCTTCAATATATTCTCCCCCTTTTTAATTTTTAAATACCCCTATGAGTATATTATATTTAATCGAGAAATATGTCTAATGAAAATGGAGGATTCAAAATAAATTTCGTTTACCGAATGGGGTATTTAGATAAAAATTCTAATTAACAATCATAAATAAGAATTCAGCGAATAGTATGTTTAATAACTAATAGAAAGATTGAAGTTTTGGTTAATGACTTTAATAGAGGTGATATTGAATGTCTCTCATAATATGCGTGTTGGAAATAGTTTATTTGTTTTTATGGATGGAATCTGGAAACAATATTTTTTTCTTTGTTGCATTAGGAATTTTCCTTTGGTGGATTATTGAAAGGCGAGAGGAAGAAAAACGCTATCAAGAAAAAATCGAAAAGGATACGATTGAAAAGTTGGAACGAATTCCCCATAACCGAAGAGCTGTATCAGAAGATTGTTTATCAGCTATTTTGTTAGACGATTATTCAAAAACGTTTTACTATGTGAAAAGAAAAGATGTTGAGTCTAACTTTAAAAAGAAAAGTTATGCATTTGATGAAATTTATGAGTGTGCCATTAGTGTTAACGATAATATCTATTCTTTAATATCAAAGGGTGGTATTCATGGATGGTCAATATTAAATGATGATGAAGAATTATATAGTGATGATGATGTTGACGAAGAAGATGTTATAAATAAATTAAGTTTAAAATTAATTGTTGATGATTTGTCCAATCCGCTTATTGAATTTGTGTTTTATGAGGACGAGCGAGGCATTGATACTGAATCAGAAGAATTTGAGGAAATTTGGGAAGAATGTAAAAATTGGCATAAGAAATTTAGTATTATCATTAAACGAGATCAGCGAGAAAAGGTAGCGGTAAATAGTTGGGTTCATCATTAATCTTCTCGTCTTTTCCAACAAAAATTACGAGAATGTAAACATGCGTAATCTTGATAATTATGCGTGAATAACAAAGCAATGAGAAACAAAGTAGCTAGAGATTGAAAAACTATAATAGTTTTATACAAGTATTGATAAGCGGGCCACATAATTTAATTATGGTACAAAATAAGGGGACATCTCATCGGTTTTTTTAGACGCCCCCAATGAATTAATAATGAATATATACAGCTGTTCCATTTGGTACAATGCTTGCCAATTCTTCCACGTCTGCATTTAACATCCGAACACAACCCCTTGAAACAGCATAGCCTATTGAACTTGGATCATCCGTTCCGTGAATTCCATAACTTTCTTTGGAAAGAGTTAACCACATTGTACCAAAAGGGCCGCCTGGATTAGGTGCTCTATTAACAATGACAAAATTTCCTGTTGGTGTTTCAAAAAGCATTCGTCCTACAGCAATTGGATAAGTTTTTACTAAGATGCCATTATTATATAAGGATAATGTACGATTATTTATTGAAATATCGATTTCATATGGAATTGTACTTGGATCTTGCAAACCTGGTATATTAATAGGCTGACCGATGTATAACAAATCCGGATTTGTGATTTGAGGATTGTTTTCCAAAAGTACTAGATACTCGATTCGATAATCTCTTGCTATTTGTACAAGGGTCTCACCAGGTCTCACATAATGAATCACAATAACACCTCCAGCCCTTAATAACTAAACACATATTATTCGTACCAGGTATAATCGGTGCTAAAAAATCAAAAAAAGGAAAAAGTACAATAGGAATTGTCGCTAACTCAACAATTGTTGAAGAATAAAAACGACCTGGTATGCAATGTCTACCAGGTCATTATGTTGAGTAAACGAGGCGATCTCTTCCATTTCTTTTCGCATTGTATAAGTTTTGGTCCGCATGATAAATTGTTTCTATTAAATTCATTTCGCCCTTAAATTGTGATAAGCCAATCGAAACTGTGATGTTAACTTTCTCAACGGTGCTATAAGGGAAGGAAGTATATTTAATATCTTTTCGCATGTCCTCCAGTATATTTTTAGCAGTTATCAAATCCGATTCTCCTATATATACAATAAATTCCTCTCCACCGAAGCGACCAACGACTAAATTTTTGCACTCATATTTTCTTAATATTTTAGCCACTTCTACTAATACTTTATCTCCAAATATATGACCATAAGTATCATTTACTTTTTTAAAATGATCAATGTCGATCATCGCTATGTAATGATTTGGCTTTAAAGTATTTACCTTCTCTTCTACTAATTCATAGAACTTTCTTTTATTTACTAGTTTTGTGAGCGGATCTTCATCAGCCATTTTTTCTAGATGACTATTCAAAAATCTGCGTTGTCGATCTTGCATAATGAATGTATATAGAATGATTGAGGTAACAACAATGGAGGATACTCGTAATATTGCTGTGTCTTTAAAAATCTCCCATCCATTCGGCACGATAAATATAATAGGGAAATCTGAAACGAACCAGCATAAAAGAACAATAAATATTTTTTCTATATAGTGTTTTTTGATGTTTGAGCGATGGTGGAAGATAAGGGCGATGAACGTCGGCAATATCATGCCATACAAAATTCCTGGAACCATTCCATCTCCCCCCATGAAGAAGCGCCATGTAGAAGCAATTAATAATGCTGGTATTGCAATCCATCCTTGTAAATATGCTAAAAAGGCTAAAGGAACTAATCGCATATCGACGAAATAGTTTTCATTTAAATGGATTGGTAAATAAAAAAGTACAATTACACAAGTAGAATTTAAAAAGATTGAAATCACTTTCCTATAGAAAGGCGGGATTTTTTTTTGATAATCCCATATGAAGGTCATGGTTAAATGCATTAATAAAATTACAGCTATATTGGAGAGGACAGACTGAATCAAAAGGGGTACATCCTTTCATAATGAACTCAACTTTATAAACCATCCATAATTTTACCACAATGATTATTTAATAAATGCATGTTCTGAAATTTTTCATTATTCTTCAAAAATATAAATATTTAGAAATTAGTACATTTTACATGCTAAAATGGATAAATAATGTTTGATTTTATAAATGTCTTTATGGAGGCGGCTATGAGTAAATATATTGGAGAAATAATGCTTTTTACTACAGCGATTATTTGGGGGAGCGGATTTGTGTTCAGCGCAATTTCGTTAGACTATTTAACCCCTTACCAAATACTAGCTGTTCGATTTTCCGTTGGTGTATTAATTTTAAGTTTTATATTTTATAAGAGGCTGAGAAACATTAAGAAATCGACTCTATTGAGAGGTTTTATATTAGGATTTCTATTATACTTGGCATTTCTATTACAAACGGTTGGCTTACAATATACAACACCGTCAAAAAATGCTTTCATTACTGCTATTAACGTTGTGATAGTCCCCTTTATTGCATTAATTATGGATAAAAGAAAAATCGATAAATTTGAAATGTCCGGAGCGTTCTTAGCCATTATCGGAATTGCTTTTTTATCGTTGCAATTATCAGTGGGGAAAATTAATATAGGTGATTTGCTAACATTGGGATGTGCTTTTGGCTTTGCTTATCAAATTTATTACACTTCCAAATATGTAAAAGATGAAGATCCAATCTTGCTTACCGTTGTGCAAATGGGAGTAGCAGCACTCTTTGCATGGATTTTTGTCATTGGAAAAGGAGAAATCTATTTCTCACTGGAATGGGAAGGTATTTTATCCACATTATATTTAGGAGTATTCTCGACGACACTCGCGTATTGTTTTCAAACGACGGCGCAAAAATATACGAGCGAAACAAAAACTGCAATTATTTTATCAACAGAGGCGTTATGGGGAATGGTTTTCTCTGTTTTGATTTTAAGTGAAGTATTAACTGGAAGAATGATTATTGGAGCAATTTTAATATTATTGGCCATCATTTTAGCAGAAACAAAGCCTGACTTTTTCAAAAGAAAGGCGATGGAGGACATATAAAGAATTTAAGGTAAACCTTTTATCTTTTGCTGGTTACAGCACTAGTTGTGATTCCAACAGTAACAATGGCCATAATTGATAACAGCAAGGTGCTTGCAGATAGTAAAAGCCCTCCGATCAAGACAATAATGGAGTCAATAAATAAAATAATTAATCCAACATTGATTTTTGTTTTGTCGCTGATGAATTGAGCTAGTAAGTCAGTTCCACCAGTGCTTGTGTCATATCTAAGCATTATGCCTATACCAAGCCCCACAAATATCCCACCAATGATTGCAGCAAAAGAGGCTTCTATGTCTAAGAGATAACGAAGGGGCTTGAAAATATCGATAATTACAGAAGAAGTTAGTAAACCGTGAACACTATTGTAAAAATATCGTCTATATTTGAACCATGCCAAAATAAAAATTGGCGTGCTTAACACAATGACCATCAATCCGATTTTGAGGTTAAAAAGATAATGCAAAATAAGGGATAGCCCGATAATCCCACCGTCCAATATTTCATAAGGTGCAAGAAAAAGGTTAATGCCAATTGCCAATAAAATGCTGCCAATCATAATAGCTAGTCCCTTTTGTAAATAGTACATGAACATTCCTCCACATTAGGACATGCACTATTGTATGAAAGGGAAAAAAAGAAAATGATAAATCATGTTGAAAGCAAAAAGACCCTCTATTGCTATGCCTTTAATAACGATATTCATTCGAACAAAGATTTTTTTCAATATAAAGTGCTCCATTTGGAAAAAAATATACGGAACATTACACGAATAATTAACTGCAAATTTAGCATGATAAAGGCATAACAATCTTGGAGGTGTTTTTATGGCTAATAACAATAAACGATTTACTCAAACTGGAACAGATATTGAAGAAGTAAAACGTCAAAATGCACAAGGAAAAAGTAGTTCAACTTTCGGTACTAATCCTCAAAAAGTACGGGAGGAAATAGCTCAAGAAGGTGGTTTTGGAAACCAAACTTTTGCTCAACCAAGTCAACCAGGTAAAACACCAGCTGGAACAAATATTCAACAAGTGAGAGAAGAAATTGCAGAAGAAAGTGGTTTTGCAACTCCAAATAAACCGCAACCAAATCCGACGCCAGCGAAATCACCAGCTGGAACAAATATTCAACAAGTGAGAGAAGAAATTGCAGAGGAAAGCGGTTTTGCAACTCCAAATTCGCAACCAAATCCGACGCCAGTGAAATCACCAGCTGGAACAAATATTCAGCAAGTGAGAGAAGAAATTGCAGAGGAAAGCGGTTTTGCAACTCCAAATTCGCAACCAAATCCGACGCCTGCTAAAACACCGGCTGGAACAAATATTCAACAAGTAAGAGAAGAAATTGCAGAGGAAAGTGGATTCCAACCGCAACAACGTAACAAAAAGAATCAGTCTAATCAATAAAATAAAAAACGCCTCTTCATTTGAGGCGTTTTTCATCATTTTGTACCATATAAAATAATTTATCTAAAACAAAATTTGTTAGTATGGGAATAGTAGGAAAAATTAGTAAGGTGATTTTTATGGAAAAACGAAAAATTATTGGTTTACAAAAATTAGGAACGCAATGGACTACAGAAAGCCCTTTTATTTTAACCGTATATCACAAAGATCATTATCCACCAGGCAACGATGAACAAGGGGTAGACAAAGAGAGGTTAGCAGGAAGAAACTTAGGGGAAGATTTTGAATTAAAAGATGGATTTCGTATGTATCATGGAAAATCAGTTCCGGGATTTCCCGCTCATCCCCATAAAGGATTTGAAACAGTAACGATTGTTCTTCAAGGTGTTGTTGATCATTTTGATTCTAAAGGTTGTTTTGGTCGCTATGCTAGCGGCGATGTTCAATGGCTAACGACGGGCAAGGGGTGCCAACATTCAGAAATGTTTCCGCTTGTGAATAGAGAACAGTCGAATCCACTTGAATTGTTTCAAATTTGGTTAAACCTAGACCGAAATGGAAAAAAGGCAGAACCGGAATATCGAATGTTTTGGAAAGAAGATATACCTGTAATTGAGAATCTTAACAATGGCAACAAAACAACAGTAAAAATTATTGCGGGTGAAATGTACGGCATCAAAGCATTAGAGCCAAATTTAGCTTCATGGGCAAGAGAAGAGTCGCATCATGTAGGAATTTATTTGATACATATGGCACCAGGAGCAACATTTACACTGCCTAAAGTATCAAGTACTATTAACAGGAACTTATATTTTTACGAAGGCAATACAATTCAAATTGAAGGGGCAACAATTCAAGCTTCTTACCGTTGTAAACTTGTTGGAGATGAAGAAATTGTTATCCACAACGGTAATACAAACAGCTCCTTACTCCTTTTAGAAGGAGAACCTATAAATGAACCGATTGCCCAATATGGCCCGTTTGTAATGAATAAAAAAGAAGAGATTTATGCCACTTTTGCCGAATATAATAAGACAAAATTTGGAGGCTGGAAATGGGATAGACCGGATCCCGTTAACGAAAGGAATGCGGGCAGGTTTGCCCAATTCGCTGATGGCACTATAGAAAAGCCTAAAGAGGAATAGAGAAAGGGTTTCCTGTTGGCGTTATAGCCTTTACAGGAAACCCTCTATCTATACATCAAGTTTTGCGGAAGTACCAATATGGTTGAGTATCGTTGGCTAATATATGGATGAAGTTGACTAATATCGTGCTCCGAATGGCTAATAAATTCCCGAGAATGACTAATATCCGCAAACTGGAAGCCCAAAATTTTTTCGTTGGCTAATATATGGCTGAACTTGACTAATATCATGTTCCGAATGGCTAATAAATTCCCGAGAATGACTAATATCCGCAAACTGGAAGCCCAAAATTTTTTCGTTGGCTAATATATGGATGAACTTGACTAATATCATGTTCCGAATGACTAATAAGTTTCCGAGAATGACTAATATCCGCAAACTGGAAGCCCAAAATTTTCCCGTTGGCTAATATATGGATGAACTTGACTAATATCGTGCTCCAAATGGCTAATAAATTCCCGCGAATGACTAATATCCGCAAACTGGAAGCCCAAAATTTTTTCGTTGGCTAATATATGGATGAAGTTGACTAATATCGTGCTCCGAATGGCTAATAAATTCCCGAGAATGACTAATATCCGCAAACTGGAAGCCCAAAATTTTTTCGTTGGCTAATATATGGATGAACTTGACTAATATCATGTTCCGAATGACTAATAAGTTTCCGAGAATGACTAATATCCGCAAACTGGAAGCCCAAAATTTTCCCGTTGGCTAATATATGGCTGAACTTGACTAATATCGTGCTCCGAATGGCTAATAAATTCCCGCGAATGACTAATATCCGCAGATAGGCAGATTAATAAAATTACATATAAACTAGTAGAAAAAAGAGGAGCCTAGAAAACTTTCCAGACTCCTCCACTTCTACATCATCATAATATGATCTTTGCTTATGTGTAGAAACCAGTTTCCACAATTTTTATTGCAAGGGGACTGTCTAAACATCAATTTTTAGACAGCCTCTTTAACTTAAAGGGTTCTTTAAACTTATTTCAAAACATCATGATCAACATAACGTTCGCTGTTTAATTCGCTAATGACGTTGATTGCCACTTTTGCACCGTCGCCAGCAGTGATGATTGTATGGACACTCACACCTGCACAAGTACCTGCAGCCCAAATCCCTTCTACATTTGTTCTGCCTTCATTGTCCACATCAAAAATTGTTTTAACTCTTGGCTCAGTGCCAGGTTTTGTTGCTAATCCAACACTTTCAGCTAAGTCTGTTAAAAATCCAGTTGCAAGGATGATATGTTTCGCTTCCACTTCACCATTCTCATATTGCAATTTAAATCCTTTGTCTGTTTTGGAAATACCAGTTACTTTTGCTTCGATTAGTTCAGCACCATAGTTTTTCGCTTGTTCAATTCCCGTTTTCACTAATTCTGGACCTGTTATTTCTTTAACGCCGTAGTGATTGTAAAGCATTGCGCGTTTTGTAACACCTTGGTCGCTATCTAAAATAACTGTTTTTTTACCTGCCTTTGCAGTAAAAATTGTAGCACTTCCTCCAGCTGGTCCTGCACCGATAATGGCTACATCATACATTACAAGATACCTCCTTTTCTATATTTATCATTCTATCAAAATACAAGCATACTCTCTAAAAATTTGTCTATTTTTTCAAAAAATAGAGGGATTGTTTGAAATTTAATTTTTTGAGTATTACGATTTTATTGTCAACACTTATATGGTTTTTGGAGGGGATAGTAGTGGCAAGTTTGTTGTCAATTGATTGGGACTATTTTATTTCCGCTGAAAATCAAGAAATTACTTCAAGTGTTGAAAATAAAAGAACTATTCATGACTTATGGTACAAAAAATACTTCCAATACAAATCTTTTGGGAAAGATTTTGAAAAGTCTTTTTTTCTTTCAAAAGATGTCGATCAATTCTGGAATAAAATTAAACAAATTTTCCGATGGGATCAGCAAGTGAGAATATATGTGTCAGATTCTCATGCGTTATCTTACAAAATTGCAGAAAAATTTGAAGTCGATGAAGTATATCTATTTGATGCTCATTCTGACTTAGGCTATGGAGGACTTGCTTCCTTACAATTTAACGTTAACTGTGCAAATTGGCTTGGAAAACTTTTGCAAAATCGAATAATTCAAAAAGCATATATTATTTACAGTCCTTTTACAAAAGAAAAACCAGAATTTTTTAATGAAATTAATAAAGCTTTTAATATTCAATATTTGAAGTTTGAAGATTTATATGAAGGAATTAAAACGAATGTTATTCATATTTGTCGTTCGGGAGCATGGACTCCACCTTGGTTTGATGGGAAATTTGTAGAATTCGTAAGAGCAATTGGCTTGCCTTATAAAGTGTATCAATGTCCAATTAGAAAATGGAATCCAAATAATGTGACATTTGCTGAAAAATTGGATTATTTAATGGCGTGACGTTGATTTTGAATAAAGAAGCACAATCAACACATACTACAAAAAAGGAGTGTGTTGTTGATATGAAAAAAGAATCGCTTCCAGAATCAAAAAAGAGATTTGCTGAAATGCCTTATGAAGAAAAACCCGACCGCGTACCATCAGATAATATCAGCCTTTTTGATTTGCATGAAGACATGCAAACGGTGGACGCGATAGCGGTGGACGAATTAAATAAACGGGTAAAAGCTGAAGGAGATGAACTTTTAGAAGAAGTGTTTCGAAAAGAATCTCCTGATGAGAAAGAACATTTTGATAATGCATAGATGCAGTGGCAAACTGCATCTTTTTTATTTACTTTAAAATCTCCATAGTAAAGATTACTACCTTTTAACTTTGTATAAAAATTTACAGAAATCACAATCTTTTAATCTTATAATAGAGTCAGACGGGGACTTTGAAAGGGGAAAAGATATTAATGAAACATTTTATCATTCTACTTCATACATTGGTTCTGTGTGGATTATTAATTTTAAGTCCTATAAATGTCCATGCAGAGAAAGTATTTATAGATACAGATGTGTTTAATGATCATTATGAAAGCACGAATTATTTAAATCAGTTAAACGTTTATGATTATATAGAAGGGAATCAATTTTATCCTAATCAAAGTATATCCAGAAGCGATGTTGCAAAAGTAATACATACATTATTCAAAGACCAGTTAAAGAAAATTAGGGATTATGAGGAGCAACCATTTATTGATGTGTTATCAACGAATCCTTACTATGAATCTATTATTTGGTCTTATGAAGTAGGAATTTTTGATGGAGATCATGGTCGTTTTAAAGGAGAGGAATCATTAAATCGAGCTCAATTAGCAAAAATACTAGTCAATACATTTAATTTACAATCTTCTAGTAAGACTCCATCATTTATTGACGTTCCTGAAGGACATTGGGCATATGACTATATTTATACATTATACGGACTAGGAATTACGAAAGGAAGCAACGGCTACTTTATGCCAAATCAACCTGTAACAAATGGCCAATTTGCTAGTTTCATTTATCGAACAATGCAAGTTACAGGATTAGATGAAATTTTAGCCTCCAAAGAACCTAAATTTAAAGAAAAAAAGCAACTAGCAAGTAAAAATGTATTAGCAACTTTCCCGTCAGAGTACGATTTTGTTTGGAATCAGATCGGAAAAAACGAACAGTTAGAGCTGGAGGGAGTCAATGAAAAAAATGAAGTTGTTGGTTTCTACAGCACAATTATAGGAAAGGAGTTATTTGACATTACAATTGGAGAAAGTGATAAAGAGGACGTCTTACGGCTTTATGGGAAAGGGATTGAAGCAATATTAAAAAATAATACGCCTTATATTTTAGCAAAAGATGATGGACATGCAATCTACTTAATTGAAGGTAAATATGTTACTTTCTTTTTTGATCAATTCCAAAGTGATGTAGTGAGATCAATACTTTGGATAGAAGAAGAATACGAGATGAAAAAAGAAGGTTTTTATGGTAATTATCGCGTGGAAGCTCGTCAAGAAGGCTTTGAAAATTTAATGGTTGAGCTAATGAATCAAGCGCGGGTCATTTTTGGAGTACCACCGCTAAAAAGCGCACAACAATATAGGGAAACGGCGAGAAAACATAGTATGGATATGGTCAAAAATCATTTCTTTTCTCATACAGGTAGCGACGGAAAAAATGCTCTAGAGCGAATGCTTGCTGACGGTATGAATTTTATCCATGGTGGAGGAGAAAACTTAGCAGCAGGTGCATATAACACGATTTATGCTCATGAAGCGTTAATGAATAGTAAAGGGCATCGGGAAAACATTTTATTTAAGCAATATACACACGCTTTTACGGGGGTAGCCTTTGATGGCACAAGGCCGTATTGGACAATCAACTTCTTTATTGCAAACGAATGATATTAGTTAGGTTTTACCTATCCAAATAATTGATTTTGATACCATTTCGTGCTACTTTCATTTTAGTCAAGAAATTTGTCTGTAAAAATAAAAAGTAAAGATGAAGAGAGATGAAGAAGCAATGAATCAACCGTTTTTACCTGTATTATGTGGTTCAGATATGAATGCCTATGGAATGGCACGCGCCTTCCATGAAGCATATGGAATAAAATCAATCGTAGTGGGACGCTCTCACTTAACAGCAACACAGGACAGCAAAATCATTATCTTTGAACAAGTGGACAATTTTAATAAGCAAGAAGCCTTTTTACCAGCATTAGAGAACATTGCAGAAAAATATAAAGATATAAAACTATTGCTTCTTGCTTGCGGAGACGATTATGCAAAATTAATCATTAAAAATAAGCCTGAATTGCAAAAGCACTTTATTGTACCATATATTGATGAATCTTTAATGGATCAAATCTTATTAAAAGAAAACTTTTATAAAATGTGCGATAAATATGGCTTTAAATATCCAAAAACAACGATTATTAGCTATGAAAATTATAAAGAGTTTGAAATTCCATTCGATTATCCAATTATCATCAAAGCATCTAATTCTGTAGCCTATTGGGCATGTTCTTTCCCGGGAAAGAAAAAGGTATTTGTTGCCCACGATGAAAAAGAAAAAAATGCTATATTAGATGCTATTTACAGCTCTACTTATAAAGATCATTTAATTATTCAAGAGTTCATTCCTGGCGACGACTCTTATATGCGCGTTTTAAATGCTTATGTAGGAAAAGACGGGAAAGTCAAATTAATGTGTTTAGGCAATCCGATTTTAGAGGAGCATTCACCTGAAGGGATTGGCAGTTACGCAGCGATCATTACTACATACGATAAGGAATTAATGGATCGTGTACGTCATTTCCTTGAAGATATCGGATATACGGGCTTTGCCAATTTCGATATGAAATTAGATCCGAGAACTGGAGAATACAATTTATTTGAAATTAATTTGCGAAATGGACGTTCAAGTTATTTTGTAACAGCTGCTGGATATAATCTTATGAAATATGTTGCGGATGATCATGTGTTTAATATTAAACAAGAGTTAACATATGCCGATAACAAACATTTATGGCTTGTTATTCCTAAAGGCGTATTATTTAAATATACTACAAATGAAAAATTAAAAATTGAAGCGAAAAAATTAATTCGAGAAGGCAAATGGACAAACTCCCTATATTATTCATATGATATGAATGCAAAACGTTGGATGAAACTAACATTAAATAAATTAAATTATTACCGAAAATATAAAAAATACTTTAATAAAAAAGGTTTGGCAGAATAATGAAAAAAACTTTAGGAATTATTGGCGGCGTTGGCCCACTTGCAACGATGTTTCTTGGGGAAACAATCGTCCGCCTAACAAAGGCAACATCAGATCAAGAACACATTCATACGATTATTGACAATGATACATCAATTCCGGATCGTACAGCCTTTATTTTAGGTAAATCCAATCGAAATCCAGTACCCATTATTATTCAAGATGCGAAAAAGTTAGCAGAATATGGTGCTGATTTAGTATGTATACCATGCAACACAGCGCATACATTTTATGATGAAATACAACAAGGTTCGCCTATACCTGTTATTCATATGATTAAGGAAACAGCGAAACAGGCACGAAAACTTGAAGCGAAGAAAGTAGCAATATTAGCAACGGATGGCACCATTCAATCAAATGTTTATCAAGAGGCGCTGATTGAAGAGGGGATAGAGCCAGTCATTCCAGATGAAAATACCCAAAAACTCGTCATGTCCATTATTTATGATGATGTAAAATCGGGTAAAGAAGTTACGAGAGAACGGTGGAATGAAGTGGAAGATGCAGTTGTTGCGCTCAATTGTGACTACATTATTTTAGGATGTACAGAGTTGTCCGTTGTAAATAAAAACTTGCAATTAGGAAGTCGTTACATAGACTCATTAATCGTACTTGCAGAAACAGCAATTCGTAGCTGTGGATATGAAGTAAAAAAATAAAATGAACAGAAAGAATTCGCTTATATGAAGGCAGCCTCAATTGGGGAGGCTATAACTAGTACTTAAGCGAATTCTTTTTTCGTGAACGCTAATAAGGTTGCTATTTATTTATAAATAACTTGAACACTTTAGGAAAGAATGGATGTAACAACGGTTGATATTTTCCGAAATGTGGTAAAATAAATTTGGGAAGGTGGGAATGCTGATGTCAGCTATCAATTTATTGAATGAATCATTGCAAAAAAAGTGGAAATTTGAAACAACAATGAAAGTACAAGAGCAAATGATTCCAGCGATGTTGGAGGGAAAAGATATTGTTGCCGAATCTCCAACGGGATCAGGGAAAACATTAGCTTATGTATTACCTATATTAAATAAAGTGGACGGTTCAAAAAAAAGCACGCAAGCTTTAATCGTCGCACCTTCTCAAGAATTGGCTATGCAAATTGTAGAAGTGATTCGAGAATGGATTGTTGGAACAGATATTACCGTCCAACAGCTCATTGGTGGAGCGAATATGGCTCGCCAAATTGAGAAACTAAAGAAAAAACCGACCATCGTTGTAGGGACACCGGGTCGATTAAATGAATTAGTAAGAGCGAATAAATTAAAATTGAGAGAAATCGAAATCGTTGTATTAGATGAATGTGATCAATTATTGAGCAGAGATTATCGGGTCATCGTGAAATCCTTTATTGAAGGAGCATCTCCAAACCGACAAGTCGTTCTTGTTTCAGCGACGATAACTGATGAGATTCGGTTAGTTGCTAGCAGAATGATGAAAGATCCTATCAACATTCAAATTAAACCGGAAGATATGGTAAAAGTGGGGAAAGTCGTTCACTCCTTTGTGAAAGTGGATGAGCGAGAAAAAACGGATGTGTTAAGAAGACTCGCAAATATGGAAGGGGTACGAGGCCTTGCTTTTATCAATAATTTGGATCAATTATTATTAAAAGAAGTGAAATTAAAATATAAAGATGCAAAAGTAGTATCCCTTCATGCAGATATGAATAAAGAAGAGCGCAAAAAATCTTTGGATAATTTCCGTAAAGGTGAAGCCCGCATTTTGCTCGCAACAGATTTAGCCGCAAGAGGATTAGATATTGAAGGGCTTACTCATGTGATTCATGTTGATTTGCCTCATACAGTTGAACAATATTTGCACCGTTCTGGACGTACTGGCCGAGCGGGTGCTGATGGAGAAGTGATAACGCTTCTTTCATATAAGGATGAAAAAAATTATAAAAAATTATTAAGAGAAGTAGGACAAAAACCTGTGCAAAAGATAATTTATAAAGGTCAATTAATTGAAGGGAATTCAAAAACCATCGCTAAAAAGTGAGGGAAAGTTTATGACATTTGAAGAAAAATTAGAACAATATGCGGAATTGGCTGTCAAAGTCGGTGTAAACATTCAAAAAGGGCAATATTTATTAATTAATACAACGACAGATACATTAGATTTTACTAAAATCGTTGTGAAAAAAGCGTACGAAGCGGGAGCAGGAAGAGTACATGTCAATTTGTCTGACCAAGAAATTACCCGTGCTTTTTATGAATATGGAGCGGAAGATGAATTTAGCAAGTTTCCAAAATGGATTGTTGCACAGCGGGATGAATGTATTGAACGGAAAGGGGCTATTCTTTGGATTGACGCAGAAGATCCTGATTTGTTAAGCGGGATTCCAGCGCGTCGCATTACTGCTCAGCAAAAAGCTAGTGGAGAGGCGCTCGTGAATTATCGAAAAGCAATTATGAACGATGATATTGCTTGGTCAATTATAGCTGTGCCTTCAAAAAAATGGGCTGCAAAAGTATTTCCAGACTTACCGGAAGACGAACAAATGAAGGCGCTCTGGGAAGCAATTTTTAAAACCGTTCGCATCGGTGAAGGAGATGCAGTTGAAAATTGGCGCAAACATCTTGCCGAGTTGGAACATCGAGCAAAACAATTAAACAGTAAAAAATATGCGAAGTTACACTATAAAGCACCTGGTACGGATTTAACAATTGAACTTCCTGAAAAGCATGTATGGTGCACTGGTTCAAGCAAAACGCCAGAAGGAGTTACATTTATTGCGAATATGCCGACTGAAGAAGTGTATACTCTCCCATCAAAATTTGGGGTTAACGGTTATGTAAGCAATACGAAGCCTCTCGTTTATCAAGGAAATATTATCGATAAATTTACACTCACATTCGAAAACGGAAAAATTGTAAAGGCAGACGCTAAGCATGGCAATGAATTGTTGCAGGAGTTAATTCAAACAGATGAAGGTGCTGCATATTTAGGGGAAGTGGCATTAGTCCCACATGAATCTCCAATTTCAAAGTCAGGCATTTTATATTACAATACGCTTTTTGATGAAAATGCCTCCAATCATTTAGCGATTGGGGAAGCCTATCCAACTTGTTACGAAGGTGGACGGGAATTAGAAGAAGGGCAATTAGAATCGCTCGGAATTAATGTTTCAGTTACCCATGAGGATTTCATGATTGGCAGTGCTGAGATGGATATTGATGGCATTTTGCCAGATGGAACTAGAGAACCGATATTTAGAAAAGGGAATTGGGCGTTTTAATTTCGGTTTGACCACATCTTTTCTCTATGAGAGATGTGGTTTTTTTATTTGGAATAAAGTTTTTCAGGTTGAGGATGAAAATTTTTGTTTAACGAAGTTGCAAGTATTAATACGAAAATTTTAAGTTGATGAAGAATTTTCCAAAATCGATAAGAACATATATTCGTAAATTTGGTAGTCACTCAATTGAACTCGTGTTAAAATAGATGCATAGCAAAAAGCGGAGGTCGATTGAATTTGAAAATTTTCCATACGGCAGATTGGCATTTAGGAAAGCTTGTGCAAGGGGTGTACATGACAGAAGACCAGCGTTATGTACTCAATCAATTTATAACAGCAATTGATGAAGAAAAACCGGACGTTGTTATCATTGCTGGAGACTTATATGATCGAGCTCTTCCCCCGGTGGAAGCGGTAGATTTACTTGATGAAATTTTTGCCGAAATCGTGCTGAAACGAAACGTGCCTGTACTTAGCATAGCAGGAAATCATGATAGCCCTACACGTCTTGAATTTGGGAGCAAATTGATGAAAGAGAGCGGATTGTACATTGTCGGCGAACTCGATCACCAATTAAAACCGATTATTTTACAGGATGAATTTGGAGAAGTGCATTTTCATCTTGTACCATTTGCAGAACCTTCCACTGTGAAAAATGTATTTCAATGCGAATCAATTAACACATACGATGATGCCATGAAAACTATCGTTGAAAAAATAGAAGAAAATATGGATAGAACGAAGCGTCATGTGTTCGTTGGACATGCCTTTGTAACGCATTCTGGAGAAAAGGGAGAAAATACAAGCGATTCTGAACGTCCGCTCTCAATTGGAGGATCTGAATGTGTCAATGCTCATTATTTCCAGGCATTTCATTACACAGCCCTTGGGCATTTACACAAAGCTCATTACGTATTAAATGAAACGATACGATATCCGGGATCTCCATTAAAATATTCGGCATCTGAAGCGAATCATCAAAAAGGATTTTTAATAGTCAATTTAGATGAAAATGGACAAGTTTCTATTGAAAAACGAAATTTCACACCGAGACGAGATTTGCGCATCATTGAAGGCACCATTCAAGAAATTTTAAAACATGATTACTGTGAAGATTATGTATTCGTACGATTGACTGATTTAACACCAGTTGTAGGAGCGATGGAACAAATTCGCACTGTTTACCCGAATGCCATGCATGTGGAACGAAAAACGATTCAAAGAATTGAAAGTGCTGAAGAGAATATTAAAATTCAGCGAGAACAATTGGATGATATGACGTTATTTAAAGCTTTCCATAAAGAAATTTTAGGCTTTGAGCCGACAGAAGAAGCTCTTCAATTATTTGAAGAAGTATTGAATGAAATGTTGCGTGATGAAAGAGAAATGAAAGAGGAGGCGGTGACGAAATGAAGCCAATTTTATTAAAAATGACCGCCTTTGGACCATACAAAAATGAAGAAGTGATCGATTTTACAAAACTTCAGGAAAGAAAGCTTTTCGTGATTTCCGGACAAACTGGCGCCGGAAAAACGACGATATTTGATGCCATCTGTTTTGCGTTGTATGGTTTTGGTAGCGGTCAAGACAGGAAAGATACAAAAATGCTGCGCAGTGATTTTGCAGAAGATGATGTGCATACTTCTGTTGAATTTGTTTTTGAAATACGTGGCAAAAAATATCGTGTTTTGCGCAGGTTGTCCCATGTGAAAAAAGGAAGAAAAACACCAACTGGTGAAAAATATGAGTTGTTTGAAATACTGCCAAATAACGAAGAAATTCCAGCGGTGGAACGGCAACGAGTGACGGATATTAATGAAAAGCTTGAAGAATTGATTGGATTAACTTACGAACAATTTAGCCAAATCGTGATGCTGCCACAAGGAGAGTTTCGTAAATTATTAACTTCTAAATCGGACGAGAAAGAAGAGATATTAAGAAAAATCTTTAAGACAGATCGCTTTGTAAAAATGGCTGATAAACTGGAAGAAAAGAAACGATTAGCGGATCAACAACTAAATGAAGCAAAGGCATTAAAAAATAGCTATATTAATCAAATTGAAGGAACATTACCAAAACGAGAATCATTGTTGTTTACAATGCTTAGTCAACATTCCAATATTTATCAGATTCTAGAAGGATTGGCAGAAGAACAGCAATATTATCAGAAAAAAATTAAAGATGATGAACGAATGTATCGAGAAGCTTTCAAAAAACATCAAGAGGCATATGAAGTTTATGTTGCGAATAAAAAGTTAAATGATCAAATTGATGAATATGAAAGGAAAAAAGAAAAGCTATCCTTTTTACAATCTCAAAAAGACCATTATGAACAAATAAAACAAACAATCGATGCAGCAAATCGTGCAAGCCGAATTTTCCCACTCTATTCTTATCTGATGGAACTGGATAAGGAAAAACAATCCATCGAAAAGAGAATGGAACTCGTTACAAAACAGTTAGAAGCAGCAAAATGGACATTTGCTAAAGCAGAAGAAATGTTCAAGATGGAAGCAATGAAAGAGGAAGAACGGGAACAAGCGAATGAACGAGTAAATGAATTAGAAAAACTTGTCCCTATTTATGAGCAAATGAACGAACAAATAAAGCTCGTGGACAAACTGTTGAATGAAAAAAATCAATTGCAAACTCGCCTACAAAACATAGTAAAACAGATCGAAGAAAAGGAATGGGCTATTCAACAGTTGAGCGAGATGATTGAAAAGCTGGAAGAAGACACAGAATCATTGAATGAACTATTAGAACAGCAACGACTATTAAGAGAAATTGTAGATACCTACACAAAATACTTTGAGGTAAACGCTGAAGTCCATAAACTAGAAAACGAATGGCTTAAAGCGACATCTACCTATGAAGAAGTTCAAAATATATATGCTCAGGAAGAGGAAAAATGGTTGAATAATCAAGCGGCCATTCTTGCGAAGAGTCTCCTGCCTGGAATGCCTTGCCCTGTTTGCGGTAGTACGGTACACCGAATCGAACATACAGCATCAACTGAAACCGTTAATCAAACGGAATTGAAAAAACTGAAAGCAACATTAGATGAAGCTCAGCAAAAGAAATTTGCTGTTCAAGGGAAATTAGAATCGAAACGACATCAATTACAAGAAATAGAACAAAAATTAATGCAATATCACGCGCCATTAAAAGAATATCAAAAATATGTTCATCAATTACAAGATATAAATATTGCTATAAAAGAAAAAGAACGTCAAAAAGAAATACTTACATTAAATAAAAAACAAATAAAAATTCTGCAAGATGAAAATGCACAATTAGTTCATTTTCGTAAGGAAATCGAACGTCAGTATCATGAAAAACATGAACAATACACGCAGAATAGTACGATTTTAGAACAACAAAAAAAATTAATACCAGAAGAGATTAAAGACCTTTCCCAATTACAAGTTGCACTTCAACAAGCAATCAGCAATAAGCAACAATTAAAACAATCTTGGGAAACAGCCCAAAAGCAGTATCAGGAAGCTAACAAACAAGTTGTAATGAATGAAGAGGCATTTAAACAAATAACTGAACAAGTGAAACATATTCAAGTAAAATGTCAACAATCAAAGGAAAATTTCCATTCAGCTCTTCTACAAGCAAGGTTTACATCGACGGAAGATTTTCTACTTGCTAGACGTCCAGAACAGGAAATTGAAGCTTTACAAATGCAATATGATAATTATTCAAAGGAGCTTCATTCTTTACAAGTGCAAGTGAAAGAGGAAGCAGAAAAATTAAAAGATAAAGAAAAGGTCGATTTAACAGAAGCTGAAAAAGAATTGGAAGCGTTGCAGTTTAATTATGAAAAAGCATTAGATGAATTAAACTACTCGAAAGCTTGTGAAAAACATTGCATCGACTTTGCAGAGAAGCTTGAAAGACTTGCCAATAATATATTTCAAATGGAAGAAAAATCGAATCAAATCATAGATTTATATAATTTACTTCGTGGACACAACAGCAAAAAAATTTCCTTTGAACGCTATGTACAAATGGGGTATTTAGAGCTCATTACAGAAGCAAGCAATCTTCGTTTGAAAAATTTATCGAACGGTCAATATTATTTGCAAGTTTCTGACCGATTGGAGTCCTACGGTAGGCAAAGTGGATTAGGATTAGATGTATATGATGCATACACTGGACAAGCAAGAGATGTAAAAACTTTATCTGGCGGAGAGAAATTTAATGCTTCGTTAAGTTTAGCACTAGGAATGGCGGATGTGATTCAAAGCTTCCAAGGAAATGTTCAAATCGAAACAATGTTTATTGATGAAGGTTTTGGCTCCCTTGATGAAGAATCGTTGATGAAAGCAATTGATACGCTCATTGAACTACAAAAATCCGGCCGAATGATAGGGGTTATTTCTCATGTGGAGGAATTAAAATCGGCAATGCCTGCTATATTACAAGTAGAAAAATTAAAAGAGGGCTATAGTAAAACATCCATTATATTAAAGTAAATAATGAGGTTGCAATCTTCATATAATTTGATAAAATGACATTATTCCCAATAGAATATAAGATTTGTACCACAAGGGGTGCTGATGAAGTCAGCTGAGAGTGTGCCGGATGCACTAACCCTTAGAACCTGTAAGTTAGTACTTGCGTAGGGATGTGGATAGAAACCGAAACAAAGACGTCTCGGCTCTGTCCGGACGTTTTTTATTTTGTAGTTTTCTATCCTTCTCTCAAGTTCTATAAACGAAGAGAAAGGAGATAATTGAATGAGAAACCAAAAATTATTATGGATGGTTGAAATTGCGATTTTTGCTGCAATTGGTTATGTGTTAGACCAATTGAAATTTTCTATTTGGGCGCAGGGTGGATCCGTTAGTTTAGTAATGCTGCCTATTATTTTAATCGCTATTCGTTGGGGACTATCTGCAGGACTTATGACTGGATTGATTGTAGGATTATTGAACATGACAATTAATCCTTATATTGTCCATTGGGCTCAAGCATTGCTTGATTATGTTTTTGCATTTACTTTCGTAGGATTTGCGGCAATTGTTCGTAAACAAGTGTTAGATGGAGTATCAGAAAATCGTAAAAATAAAATTGCATTATTTGTTATCATCGGAACAATTATTGGCGGTTTGTTGCGCTTTATTTGTCATACACTTGCAGGAGCTATTTTCTTCAAAGAATATGCAGGCGATCAAAATGCCTGGATTTATTCTATCGGGTATAATGGTTCATATATGGTTCCGGCTATTATTTTAACTGCAGTTGCAGCGGTGCTCATCTTTACTGCAAGCCCAAGATTGATAAAAAAAGAAAATTGATTACAATTGTGAATTAAAATAAAAAGCGAATTGGGAGACAATATTGTTTTCCTAATTCGCTTTTTTATGGATAAATTTTTATACGTTTATCTAATTTTACCTACAATCCATTTCCCAAAAGGTAAATACGAAATGCATTTTGAAATGGTAATGGCAACGATTACCGTTGATATCATCATTGCTAAAATTGCTAGATAACCATTGTTGAAAAATGATACAAAGTACTTTGCGGTTAATGATAGTATGTTCCAATGAATTAAATAAATCATAAATGCATACTTGCTAATAATTCGAATAATTTTAAAAGATGGAATCAGTTGTCCATAGGCTAAGATCATGCTTGTTATTCCAACGACAAAAGGAATCAAATCCATCCTTCTAGAATGTATTTCAACCATACCGAATTTATAGCCATACCAAATATAAAGAGCTGATAGTGCCGTGAAAATTACAGTGAAAATGCGATATTTTTTCAATAGTGGCTGAATTTTTTCATAATTTGCACCGATTATGAATGCGATTACAAAATAAACGAACCAAGCTGTTCCATACAATTTTTCATACTTCATATTTTCTTGAAAGAATGGATATGGTAAATCAAAAATTCGATGCTGCAGAAAATACAACAATGCACATAAAGGTAACACGACAAAAGATGGCCATTGAAATTTAATCATTAGCCAAAACAATAGATACAATTGAAGAATAACTAAAACAAACCAACCTACAAATTCACCTAGAACGATATTGTTATAAAAGGTTTGCCAAATTAGACCATTTTGGTAGTTATATTCAATGACAAGGGCATCAATAAAAGCCCAAAATATATATGGAAGTAAAATGAATTGAAGCCGTTTTGACCAAAACGATTGTGGGATTCCATCTTTATATTTTGCTGCAAGAATGATGATGGAAAGTAAAATAAATGTCGGTGTAGCATAACATAGAAGTATTCGGATATAATGAACCACTACTGAATTTTCAGAAAGACCTGATTCTAGGTTATAAAAAGTAGTTGAATGTAATAGTAAAATTGATAAACATGCAATAACTCTTAATAAATCCCACTCTTTAATTCGCAATGATAAAACTCCTAATGTTTATAATGTTTGATTATAACATGATTAAAATACCTTTGAAGGTCTAAATAAAATTTTCATTATATATTCTATCATTTCTTGAGTAAAATCATATATCATATTGTGTAGTACATTCCTAAATTTAAACTTGGATTTCCGAAAAACTTTATAGAGTATGTTATATTATAAAAAGAAATTGTATAGAAGAAAGGAACTTTTACATGATTGTAAAAACACAAGAAGAATTAGAAGCGTTAAAAAAAATTGGGCGCATTTGCGCGGAAATTCGGGATGCGATGAAAGCGGCGACTAAACCAGGCATCACAACGAAAGAGTTGGATGAGATTGCCGGCCGCATGTTTGCTGAAGCAGGAGCAATTTCTGGCCCAAAAGGTGAATATGATTTCCCGGGATATACATGTATTAGCGTCAATCACGAAGTTGCACACGGTATTCCAGGCAATAAAGTCATTCGAGAAGGTGACTTAGTCAATATTGATGTTTCAGGATCATTAGATGGTTATTTTGCCGATACAGGCATTTCTTTTGTTGTAGGAGAAGGGTATGAAGACAAAGAAAAACTTTGCCGTGTTGCTAAGTCTGCCTTCGAACGAGCAATGACAAAAGTGAAAGCAGGCTCTAAATTAAATCAAATTGGGAAAGCCGTTGAACGAGAAGCAAAAGATCATGGATTAAAAGTCATTATGAATTTAACGGGGCATGGAGTAGGGCGTTCTTTGCATGAAGACCCACAACACATATTAAATTACTATGATGCATGGGATGGAACTATTTTGAAAGAAGGGATGGTTCTTGCGGTTGAGCCATTCATTTCTGAAAAGGCAGATCATATAATTGAAGCTGGGGATGGATGGACATTTATTACACCTGACAAATCACTCGTTGCACAAGTTGAACATACAATTGTTGTGACAAAAGATAAGCCAATAATTATCACGCAAATTAATGAATAATCATGAGCTTTTATTTCATAAAAAACAATCATGAATTTTCATTCACAACCCTGGCATGAAAATGGATATTTCTTTCCCATAATGTAGATAACACAAACAGTTAACAATACGTAGGCTTTTATGGTGGATGATACCCTGAATAAAAAACTGTTTGAGTGGATTTGGTGAACAACCCATTGTTAGCTCATTCATTTGGAATGATGACTACGTACAGAAAAATGCTTATATTTCAAATTCACTCGCTGTTTGTGAATCTACTTTATGGGAGGGATTATATTGGATGTACTGATGACACGTTGTGCAGGATTAGATGTACATGCTGAAACAATTGTTGCTTGTGTCATGATTGGCGAACAGGACGATGAATTATTCATTGAAACAGAAACTTTCCTCACTTTAACAAAGGATCTCTTTCGTTTACTAAAGTGGTTGGAAAACCATGGCATTACGCACATTGCGATGGAGAGTACTGGAGTTTATTGGAAACCTGTTTATAACATTTTGGAGGATTACTTTGATATTACATTAGCGAATGCTCAAAGAATCAAGAATGTCCCTGGAAGAAAAACAGATGTTTCGGATGCAGAGTGGATTGCGAAGTTATTGCGTTATGGACTGATTGAAAAAAGTTTTGTTCCACCAGAAGATATACGAAACCTTCGTGATTTAACTCGGCTTCGTAAAAAATGGATCGGCCATTTGACTTCAGAAAAAAATAGGATTCTGAAAGTATTAGAATGCTCAAATGTTAAACTAAATTCAGTTATTTCAGATGTGTTTGGTGTTTCTGGAAGAAAACTTCTATCCAAATTAATTCAAAATGGATATGTTGATTCCATTGATGTAGAAAATAGTATTCACGGAAGAATGAAGCACAAAAAACAAATGATTACAGACTCTTTATTCGGTACTTTAAACGATCATCAAATCTTTCTAATCAAACAATCTTGGCAACACATCGTTTATTTAGAATCATTAATCAGCCAAATCGAGGAAAGAATAGATGAAATTCTGAAGAATTATAAAGAAGAAGTGGAGTTATTACTAACGATTCCGGGTATTAAAAAGGATTCCGCAGCAATTATTATTGCAGAGATTGGGGTGAACATGGAACAATTTCCTACCTCTCAACACTTAGCGTCTTGGGCCGGAGTTGCTCCAGGAAATCATGAAAGTGCAGGAAAACGAAAGTCAACTAAAACGACTAAAGGGAATCCTCATATCAAAACTGTACTGTGCGAAGTAGCATGGGCAATCTCTAGAAGTAGGAATCGTTGGTTAGCTGCTAAATATTGGTCGATTGCTGCAAGAAGAGGAAAGAAAAAAGCACTCGTTGCCATATCGCATCGAATGCTTCGAATCATTTACTCCATGCTAATTAATAAGGAGCCTTATAAAGAACCTTTAATTAATTAGTATAACCAAAGAAGAATAAGTTTAAACAAAGTTACCTTCCATTAGGTAGCTCTGCTTTCTTATTGTCTTTTTTAGGTTATTTATATATTACCCTCAATAGATTGAAGCTATTCATGGGCTAAGTGGAATTAAATTATTTTCACAGAAAAAATCCTGAACGTTTAATGACGTACAGGATTTTTTTTCATAAATAATACTCCAACAATTAATACACCACTTAAAAATAGGGATGAAGTTGTAACTAACAGTTCATCAAATCCGTTTGAAATTGCAATTCCTATAAAAGACCAAACAAACACAAGTGGATATGCGGTGTCATAATGATGATAACGTAAATGCAATGCAACTAATGTGGCAAATGTTAATATAATTACCACCCATAAAGCATTACTCAAGCCGAACCCGTGCCATTCTTTATACAATAGTAAATAACAGGTATTGATAATAAAAATAAAAGTAATCCAGCCGAAATAAATAGCAATAGGAATTCTTTTTTTCAAATGTTCTCCTTGCATCGGATATGTAAGATATAGTGCGAATAAGGACAGTAGTTGGATTCCAACGCATATAAAGGAGTAGAATAATGCTTCCTTATTCCATAAGTATATCGAAAGTATTTGGAAGATCATCACGAGCAAAAAGAAAATTGTCTGAATAGGCGAAATAAAGGTTTCAGAGTTACGCTCCTTTGAATAATTAATTGCCCAAATAAATAAAAGAATAAAAAGAAAGAACCAAAATATATATACATAGGTAGAAGGCGATATTAGAAGTGGTAGGCGATTGATAATTGCTATAGTGGATTTTCCTTCGATTGGTAGCCAAAAAGAATATAAGGTATAGATGGTCGCTGCTATAAGGCTACAAAAAATGACGATCATTCGACCCATGTTTCGCACTCCTTTCCATAAAATTATAAACGTTTATTTCAACAACTTAAAGTGAGGAATTAAATTTTTCACTTTTATATATGACAAATATAGCAAGAGGAAAATATTCGAATAGTACTTTTGAAAACAATAGATTAAATGGATAGAGAGAACGAAATGTGGAATGAAAACTAAACAAGCACAGCTTTCAACGTGCATATAATACTGTACAATCGAGTAGGTAAATAATGGAGTTTACGTTTCTGCAAGAACAAAAACAATCTAGTAAAGTTTGGGTTTCTTTAGCATGTTTATAACCTACTAACTAAATGCTAGTAGAATTATAAAATATGGAAGAAAGGCATTAGGTAAGTACAATGGTGAAGAAGCTATTACAAATATTTAAAAAGAAGGGTGATCATGTGATTCGAATCGAAAGCGACAGGTTGCATTTACGTACCTTTGTAGAAACAGATGCAAAAAAATTAGCGGAATTGTTACAGCGAAATAAATATTTTTGGGCAACTTATGAGCCATTACATGATGCGGAATATTATACAGAAGAGGCACAGTTTCGAAAAATTTTAGAAGGATTGCATCTTCAGCGTACAAATCGCGAATATTCCTTTGGGATATTTACAAAAGATGAGGAACAATTAATTGGCCATATTTCCTTATATGCGATTAAAAGGTTGCCATATAGCAGTGCATTTATTGGTTACTCCATCGACGAACGATTTACGGGACAAGGTATTGCAACAGAAGCAGTGAATGAAGTTGTGCAATTTGCTTTTAATGTAGTGAATTTACATAGAATCGAAGCATATGTATCACCCAAAAATATAGCTTCTGTGAAGGTTTTAGAAAAGGCAAATTTTAAACGAGAAGGTCTATTAAGGGAATTATTGTATATTAACGGATCTTGGGAAGATCATTATATGTATGCCCTTTTACAAAGCGATTATTTTCGTAATCAACGTTAACCGTTCGCTTCTTAACTAAAATCCTAAAATTAGCGATTTTAGTTAGGAGCGAATTTTTTATATTGCATGTGTGGGAAATCGTGTATCTTGTGTGAGGGAAGTCAAGCTCGAGCGGGAAATGTTCGAACATGTGCGGGAAATGGTTTAACTTGAGCGGATGAAACGATGCTCGTGCGGGAAATGTTCGAACATGTGCGAGAAATGGTTTAACTTGAGCGGATGAAACGATGCTCGTGCGGGAAATGTTCGAACATGTGCGGGAAATGGTTTAACTTGAGCGGATGAAACGATGCTCGTGCGGGAAATGTTCGAACATGTGCGGGAAATGGTTTAACTTGAGCGGATGAAACGATGCTCGTGCGGGAAATGTTCGAACATGTGCGGGAAATGGTTTAACTTGAGCGGATGAAACCATGCTCGTGCGGGAAATGTACGAACATGTGTGGGAAATCCTTCAACTTGTGCAGAACCTTCTTAAAGTTGAAAAAGATAAACTTGCACAAAAAGTCCACCCGCTCGCCAGTTTAATTCCTGACCTATGCAGATGGACTCAATGTTCAATCGTTGTATCGTTTGTTTTCTAAATATTCATGTCCATTTGTTAATAAATCAAGTTTGCCTGTTTCAGGATTCATAACTAAGCCATGCACTGGCGTATTTTTTGGAAACAGTGGATGGTTACGAATGATGTCAACACTGTTCAATACGTTTTTTTCAACATCTCCGAATCCACGTAACCATTCAATCAAATCGATTCCTGAATACTTAATAGATTTGATTATCTCCTCACTTATCCCTTTTTCAATCATATGATCAACCATCAAATAAGGATCAACAGTGCTCATGCCACAATCATAATGACCGATTACATACACTTCATCTGCTTGTAGTTCATAAACAGCCACTAAAATGCTTCTCATAATTCCCCCAAAGGGATGGGCTACCATTGCACCGGCACTTTTAATAATTTTTGCATCGCCATTTCGCAAATTCATCGCCTTTGGTAATAATTCGATTAAACGTGTATCCATACACGTTAATATAAGAATTTTTTTATCTGGAAATTTTGATGTTTTATATGGTTCATATTGCTTGTTTTCAACGAATTCTTTGTTAAAACGCAAAATCTCATTTAATGATGCCATTTATTAACCCCCTTTCTGATGTTAAGGACGATTATAGCAATAAGAAATAGGTTGATACAAATGAATTGAATATGAATAAATATAGCAAAAAGTGATAAAAAAATCGACAAATACAGGTTAACCTGTTTTGTCGATTTTTCATTCAAGTGCTATGGCATTAAAATTTTTCAGATGGTTTTGCGTCAACTTTTACTGAAGAAGTGGAATCTAAACCTTTACGTAAATAGTGAATGAACATCATAACTGCAACTAAAAGAATGCTAATATATCCAGTTACAGTTGCTAAAAATAAGCCCATTGCTAGACTCCTTTCTAAAAAACAATAATGATTTAAATTAATTATACTATAACTATACGACAATTATAAAGGTTTTAGGAGAAAAATAGGATTAGTAATTCCAAGGAACGTTACGCAATTTTGCTATTTTTGTAGAAATTGTGACTTACGTAGTGGAACCGATTTACATGAAAAATCTGTGGTTACGCAATTTTGCTATTTTTGTAGAAATTGTGACAGACAATAATGGGAAGTATGCAAAATTTGATGTGAAAGTATCATTTTTTATTTCCTTACATAAATATTTATTAATTATAAAAAATAATATTTGAATGAAAATAGAAAATTATTATATGAACCATTTATTTTCTATAAAAATTACTCATTATTATAGTTATCTAGTAAAAAGATACTTAAAAAAATATTGGAAAATGTCGAAATATAAAGTAGTGGAAGATTTGGAGGTACAGTTATGGATTTAGCTACAGTTATAGGTATTTTTCTCGGCATTATTGCGGTATTTGTCGGGATGATAGTAAAAGGGGCGTCCTTGAGTATTTTAATCAACCCAGCGGCATTTTTAATCATTATCGTTGGTACAATATCATCTGTTGTGATTGGATTCCCAGGAAAAGAACTAAAAAGAATCCCTAAATTATTAAAAGTAATTTTTACTGAACAAAAAACAGTAAGCGATGTAGAAATCATTCAAATGTTTTCAAAGTGGGCAGACCTAGCTCGCCGTGAAGGTCTCCTTGCATTGGAAAGTGAAGCCCAAGAAATTAAAGATCCATTTTTACGAAATGGTTTAATTCTTGCAATCGATGGTCAAAGTGCAGATTACATACGGGATGTATTAAATGAAGAAGTTGAAGCGATGGTAGAGCGCCATGAAAGTGGTGCCCAAATTTTTTCGCAAGCAGGTACATATGCTCCAACACTCGGAGTACTTGGGGCGGTTGTCGGTCTAATTGCCGCTTTAGGAGATATGGAAAATATCGATAAATTAGGTTATGCAGTTTCTTCGGCTTTCGTTGCAACATTATTAGGGATTTTCACTGGTTATGTATTATGGCATCCATTTGCTAATAAATTAAGACGTAAATCCGCTTTTGAGGCTAGACAAAAACGATTAATGATTGAAGGTGTTTTATCTGTATTAGAAGGTGAGGCTCCGCGTATTATTGAACAGAAATTAGCTTCGTATTTGACAAATGAAGAGCGTAAACAATTCTACGAAAGCGGGGCTGGCGGTCTTGGCAAAGAGAACTAAAAAGCGAGGAAAAGAAACAGAAATCAATGAATCATGGCTTTTACCGTATTCGGACTTAATGACGTTGCTATTAGCGTTATTCATTGTATTATTTGCTTCCAGTAGTATTGACCAAGTAAAGTTCCAAAAAATGTCGCAAGTGTTCAATGAAATTTTTAATGGCGGCGTTGGGTTTATGGAAAATACCTCAGTCATTGATAATCCAACGGCTAGAACGGATGGAATGACAGTAGAGCAAAAAGCTTATTTAAGAGACCAAGCTCAACTTAAACAAATTCAAAGTGAAATTGAAAATTTTATCGCTGTCAATGAATTGGAAGATACATTTTCAGCAAAAATGACAGATGAGGGATTGCTGCTTACAATTCGTGATAGTATTTTATTCGATTCAGGGAAAGCAGATATAAAACCTGAAAACATCCCAATTGCCCAGGAGTTATCGGCTATTTTAGAATTTGACCCACCACGTTATATTGTTATTACTGGACATACGGATAATGTGCCTCAAAATACTCCGGAATTTCGATCAAATTGGGAATTATCTGTGATGCGGGCAGTGAATTTCTTAAAATTAATTATCGATTCAAATCCGAATTTAGATCCTAAATATTTCAGTGCAAAAGGGTATGGAGAATACAATCCAATTGCAACGAACGAAACAGCAGAAGGTAGAGCGAAAAATCGTCGGGTTGAAGTGTTAATTCAACAACTCGTGAAAAAAGATGAAACTACAACTTCAGAAACGAATTAAAATAATTTGTTGTAAAGGAGCGTTTCATAGTGGAACGCTCCTTTTTAAATCGTTTTATTTAAAGTGTATGATTTACTTTAAAAGAACATAATGAATCCTTTTACAAGATATTTGAATAATGATTAATTAAATAGGAAAAAGTATGCGGTAGTTAATAAAATGAAAATGGTTTATTTTCGAAGCGAACCTAATTCAGAGACGATTGCCTCTATTTCGCTAGGGCTAAAGGAATCACGCTTCATGACCATTTCGTATAAGTCATACAAATCTTCGTAATTAGCTTTTGTAAAATCTTCTGAACGCAATGCGCTCGAATTGACCATTTTCAATTTTTCTTTAATTTTTTCTACAATATACGCCACATTATCTTTGGAAGGCGTTGATAAATTCATCTCTTTTTAGCCACCTTTCAATTAAGCTTTGTATCATCATTTCATTTCATATTATGGTTGTCAAGTTGTATCCATGCATTCGCCCTTACTTTTAAAAGATTAAAAGTTCTTATAGAATATTATTAGTAAAACTTTACATGAATCGACAGGAGGAGAAGGTAATGAGCCAAAGCAAATTATGCAAAGGTGTTGTGATTGGTGCAATAGTAGGTGCCGCAGTGAGCATGTTTGATCGTAAAACAAGAGAACATACCGTTGAAACAATGAAAAATATAAAGGATTCTGTTATTTACTATGCTAAAAATCGTGATGAATTCCAACAACTCGTTTATGAAAAGATAGAAAAAATGCAAAAATTATATGAAGATACGACGGAAAATGTAAATTTTATTATGGAAAAAATCGATGAAATGAAAGAAATTCCAAGTACCGTTCAAGCGATTGTCGAAGATACAAAAGCAGCTTTTTCATCGAAAGAAGAAAAATAATGTGATGTGGGATGAAGGGAAGTGAGCTAGCGCTTGAATGATTCAAAAGTTTCGCAAACAAAATGGGTTTTAATGTTTCAATCAATTTTTAATCCAGATGAATCAAAAATTGATATTACGACTTTTAAAGGATTTGTCCAGGAAATCATTATCAGAATGAAGAAAGTGGACATTTCCGGAATGGGGGCGCAACTAGCTTACTTCTTCTTACTATCATTTTTCCCGTTGTTATTAGTCGTAGTTTCCACATTACCTTTTTTGGATATTAATCAAGAACATGTTTTTCGTTTTATTCAAACCATTGTACCAGCTGAAGTTTTCATGTTGACCCAAGGAACGATTGTAGAAGTATTGACAACGTATAATGGGGGCGGTGTTTTATCAATCGGGATATTAGGTACATTGTGGTCTGCTTCAAGAGGAATGAATGCGATAATTAAAACGTTAAATGAAGCTTATGAAACAGAGCCAAAGATGGGAATTATAAACCGAGCTTGGTCATTAGTCTTTACAGTATTATTAATTTTAATATTGCTGCTTGCTTTAATAGTGCCGATTTTTGGTCAACGATATGTATACTTGCTATTCGATTTTTTAGGAGTCGAGACATCATTTGTTGACTTTTGGAATTATGTACAATGGATTTTACCACCACTACTCATTTTTATTGTGTTACTTTTATTGTACTGGGTTATACCTTATACAGAATCACGAGTTCATATTGTGACTGTATTACCTGGAACAGTATTTTCAACTATTTCATGGGTAGTGTTAATTTACGGGTTTTCTTTTTATGTGAAACATTTTGGGAATTTTACTTTTACTTATGGAAGTATTGCCAGTGTCATTATTTTTATGCTTTGGTTGTATTTTACGGGAATGATTTTAATATTCGGTGGAATATTAAATGCAGCAATGCGTAAAAGACATTTTGCGAAAATAAGAAAGGCAACATCTCCTAATTAAAAAATTTCCCAAAGCAGACACTCCACTCATAGCAATTTTGTACTTCATACAATTATACAGAAAAGCGGTTTAAGTTATCCGCTTTTCTGTTTACGTGCGCCCGGCATGTACATGAACTATAGGGTGTAAGTCCCGAACCCCGAAGACAGAAGTAGAGGTTAGCCAAGAGCAAGGGTGTCCGTGGTGACGCGGAATCTGAAGGAAGCTGGAGGCAAAACACCGGTCCGAGGAACACGAACCTCATATAAGGCTAGGTATGATTGAGTGAGTTTGCGAAACAAAACAAAGCTCTTTCTGTCGAAGGTCATATCGAGTAAATGAGGCGGATAGATGGTGTGAAAGTGCATGTACTTACCCGGGGAGGTCTGGCGGATATGTGAAGTACGCTTCATAACCTACTTAGTGATAAGTAGCTGAACCGTCAGAAGTCAGCAGAGGTCATAGTATTAGTTGGTTTAGAACTACTAAGAAGGACCGAACAATTAAGAGAGAATAGCCCTTGGCATTCAGTGAGTCATGATGAACACAGAAAACGTAGTACCTCACTTGAGGAAGGAAGCGGTGAATCCCGTGGGAGACCTCTTGGAGGGTGGAGTGACCACTGGCATAAGAAGACAAGCTATTCACGGAAGTTATGAAAACTTGCGTCAATGATCTTAATTGAACCGCCGTATACGGAACCGTACGTACGGTGGTGTGAGAGGACGGGAGCTAATCACTCCCTCCTACTCGATATATAAACCAATGCATCAACTAAATATTCTATGATTGTGTTTTGAGCATTCTTAATCCATTTAAGATCACTAAAATAGTGCTACCTTCGTGCCCAACTACCCCAAGTGGGAGATCGACGATTTGAAGAAAATTAGAAATGATGAGTAAAGCAATGACTGCTGTTGAAAAAATAACATTTTGTTTCACAATTTTTTGCATTTTTCTTCCCAGTTTAATAGCGTAGGCAATTTTCGATAAATCGTTTTTCATTAATACGACGTCTGCCGTTTCCAATGCTACATCAGTACCTCCGCCCATAGCAATTCCTACAGTTGATTTTGCAAGGGCAGGTGCATCATTGATACCATCGCCTACCATTCCAACGTATTGATGTTGTTTTAAAGCTTTATTAATAAATTCTGTTTTTGTAACCGGAGAACATTCAGCAATATATTCCGTTACCCCTACTTCTTTCGCAATTGTTTTGGCTGTTTTTTCATTATCTCCTGTAATCATGGTAATATTGATTCCAAGTTCTTTCAATGTTTGAACAGCTTCTTTCGCTTCATCACGAATTATGTCTTTTAAAGCAATCAATGCGGCAATACCTTGCTCATCTTTCATAAAGACAACGGTTTTTCCCTCTTCTGCCAGTTGAGCTGCAACACCATTCGCAAATGTCTTTGCTTCATTGCTTCCTACAAAATCTCCCTTACCAATCAGGTAAGATTGACCGCGAATATTCCCTTTTAACCCAAATCCAGGAACATCAGCAATATCAATGCCGGAGATAATTTCCACTTGTTGTTCTTTCGCATATTGAACAATGGATTGAGCAAGCGGGTGATTGGATTGAGCTTCAATAGATGCAATAATTTGAAGCGTTTCTTTCGTATCCAAATCTTCTCGGACAATCACATCGGTTACTGACGGCTTTCCCTCCGTTAGTGTTCCAGTCTTATCGACTGCAAGTAATTTAATGACGCTCAAATTTTCTAAATGGACGCCACCTTTTAGTAAAATGCCATGTCGTGCACCATTTGAGATTGCTGCGAGTGTAGCGGGCATAATGGATGCAACAAGGGCACAAGGTGAAGCGACAACTAGTAACACAATTGCTCTATAGAAAGTTGTATTCCAGTCCCAACCAAATAGGTAGTGTGGAAGAATCATCATAATTAAAACGGCAATTAAAACACACTTTACGTAGAGATTTTCAAATCTTTCTATAAATAGTTGGGAAGGGGATTTTTCACTTTGAGCTGATTGCACGAGCGTAATAATTTTTTGGAAAAGCGTTTCAGAATTTGGTTTTGTCATGTTAATTGTAATGGTGCCATTTAAATTGATGGTACCTGCGAAAACTTCATCACCTACATTTTTGGAAACGGGAATAGATTCACCTGTTATGGCTGATTCATCAACAGATGAAGAGCCTTTTATGATTTCACCATCTGCAGGAATTCTTTCTCCCGGTTTAATTAACAGATGGTCGCCTACTTTTAAAGTAGATACGGGTACTTTCATCGGCTCAAAATTTCCTCGTACGAGCCATGCTTCTTCTGGTTGCAAATTCATTAAGGATGAGATTTCACGATGACTACGATTCATTGCATAAGTTTCAAGGGCGCCGCTTAAGGAAAAAATGAAGATCAATATGGCACCCTCTGTCCAGTAGCCGATTGTCATTGAACCGATGGCTGCCAAAATCATCAATAACTCCACATTTAATGTTCTATTTTCTATAGTGTCAAGGATTCCTTCCTTTGCTTTCGCATAACCACCAATAATAAAAGCGATTATATATGAAAATACCGAAGCTGTTGATAAGCCTTCTTTTTCTAATTTCCACGCCATTAATATAATGACTCCGCTTATAATAGCTGCGATTAGTTCCTGATGTTGTTTTATATTCTCAATTAGTGAGAAACTTTCTCGATTACTGTTATCCATAAAATCCTCCTTGTGATAATGAATTTCAGTTTCAAACCTCCATTTTTATAGTAATTGATAATCAATATCAATTATTTATAATAAGTTTTATTTTAAAATTATTATAATCAAAAACGGTTCTTTTGTAAACAATTAAACACTAAAAATTATAGAAAATTTAAATTATATTAATCTTACTTGACTTATCGGAATAAAGATGTATTATAAAGTTTGTTCATATAAAAGGAGGCTAAGTGATGGGAATCATAGTAAATATTACTATTTTAATAGGCTTGTTGGTCTTTTTATATTTTTTAAAGAAAAAAAATGTAAAATTTTCAAACAGAGTGTTTATAGCGTTAGCTATTGGGGTAATATTTGGAGCTGTTCTGCAATGGATTTATGGATTTGGTTCAGAAACGATAACAAAAACGATGCCATGGTTTAATATCATCGGGAATGGTTATGTAAAATTATTGCAAATGGTTGCAATGCCTTTAGTATTTATTTCAATTTTGGCGGCATTTACGAAAGTAACAATAGGAAAAAATTTAGGGAAAATTGCAAGCATCATTTTGGCTGTGCTAATTGGTACAACTGCCATTGCTGCATCCTTAGGTATTTTATCAACAGCCATTTTTGATTTGGATGCTTCACAAATCATGCAAGGGGACTCTGAAGTTGCACGTGGAGAGGAAATTGTGCAAAAAGCTGAAAATGTAAAAACATTGCCAGAGCATATTTTGGAAATGTTCCCTGCCAACCCATTTCTTGATATGACAGGTGCCCGTTCCACTTCAACGATTGCGGTTGTAATTTTTGCAGCCTTATTAGGATTTGCTTATTTACAACTTCAACGAAAAGATGAGGAAACAGCAAACACAGTGAAAAAAGGCGTCGATGCCATTTATGGTCTCATAATGGGCGTTGTACGCATCGTTCTGCAATTAACGCCATATGGGGTATTGGCGATTATGGCACGTACGGTTGCTACAAGCAACTTCGGTGCAATTGCCGATTTAGGCAAATTTGTCATTGCTTCTTATGCAGCGTTGATTGCAATGTTTATTGTACATTTAATAATTGTTTCGTTGACAGGTTTAAATCCGGTATTATACGTGAAAAAAGTTGCTGAAACTTTATTATTTGCATTTTCATCACGTTCAAGTGCAGCTACATTACCGTTAAATCTTCAAACGCAAACAAAACGTTTAGGCGTTCCAGAAGGAATTGCCAACTTTGCAGGTTCTTTTGGCTTATCCATTGGTCAAAATGGTTGTGCTGGTGTATATCCGGCAATGTTGGCTGTTATGATTGCGCCGACTGTTGGAATTGATCCGTTTACACCAGGGTTTATTGCAATGCTTATTTTAATCGTTGCAATCAGTTCATTTGGTGTAGCCGGTGTTGGCGGTGGTGCAACATTTGCAGCAATCATTGTATTATCTGCTATGGATTTGCCGTTAGCACTTGCGGGTATTTTGATTTCAGTAGAACCGTTGATTGATATGGGACGTACTGCGCTGAATGTAAGTGGTTCTATGGTGTCCGGTATTGTATCAAGCCGTATCACAAAAGAACTGGATACAGAAATTTATAATGACACTTCAGAAAAGACATCTTTGGTTTAACCATTAAATAATACTCCAATTCGCCAAAGGAAAATGGGCATTCATCACAAGTGAATGCCCATTTTTATGGTGCGCCCGGCATGTACATGAACTATAGGGTGTAAGTCCCGAACCCCGAAGACAGAAGTAGAGGTTAGCCAAGAGCAAGGGTGTCCGTGGTGACGCGGAATCTGAAGGAAGCTGGAGGCAAAACACCGGTCCGAGGAACACGAACCTCATATAAGGCTAGGTATGATTGAGTGAGTTTGCCAAACAAAACAAAGCTCTTTCTGTCGAAGGTCATATCGAGTAGATGAGGCGGATAGATGGTGTGAAAGTGCATGTACTTACCCGGGGAGGTCTGGCGGATAGGTGAAGTACGCTTCATAACCTACTTAGTGATAAGTAGCTGAACCGTCAGAAGTCAGCAGAGGTCATAGTATTAGTTGGTCTAGAACAACTAAGAAGGACCGAACAATTAAGAGAGAATAGCCCTTGGCATTCAGTGAGTCATGATGAACACAGAAAACGTAGTACCTCACTTGAGGAAGGAAGCGGTGAATCCCGTGGGAGACCTCTTGGAGGGTGGAGTGACCACTGGCATAAGAAGACAAGCTATTCACGGAAGTTATGAAAACTTGCGTCAATTATCTTAATTGAACCGCCGTATACGGAACCGTACGTACGGTGGTGTGAGAGGACGGGAGTTAATCGCTCCCTCCTACTCGATTATTTTTATAATAGTTGCAAAAAATTCATAAAAAAGCTGTTCAAAAAATCAAATATTCATCTGATTTTTTGAACAGCAAAACCTATATCATTTAGATGGATTTAATTAGAATACTCTTTCTGCGAATTGAGCTAATTTTTCTAATGAAGATTTTTCGATATCTGCGTGTAAAGAGTTTCCATGAGAGTCCATTGTTACAACGGCAGTGAAGTCTTCAACTGTTAAGTGCCACATTGCTTCAGGAATACCGAATTCAAGGAAGTCTACACCGTCTACGCTCTTAATGCAGTCAGCATAGTATTGTGCTGCACCACCAATTGCATTTAAGTACACGCCACCGTGTTCTTGTAATGCTTTTAATGTTTTTGCACCCATACCGCCTTTACCGATTACTGCGCGGATTCCGAATTTTTTCATGATATCGCCTTGATAAGGTTCCTCACGGATGGAAGTTGTAGGACCAGCCGCTTTTACAGTCCAATTTCCATTTTCGTCTTTTGCCATAACAGGACCGCAGTGGTAGATAATTTGTCCATTTAAGTCTACTGGCGAATCATGAGTCATTAAATGATGGTGGATTGCATCGCGTCCAGTGTACATGCGGCCGCTGATTTTCACAACGTCGCCTACTTTTAGTTCACGAATTTGCTCTTCAGTGATTGGTGCTTTTAATTCAACTACGCGGCTTTCAGATTTTGTTTCAGCTTTTTCTTCTTCGTTTCGGAATGTAATTTTTTCACCATCTTGATAGTGCCATTTTTTGATTTCGCCAGTGTTGGCATCAATATCAACCGCCATGCGACGGAATGCCCAGCAGTTGTAAGCAATTGATACGAAGAAAGAAGCTGGAATACGGTGCATTACGCCAATTTTACAACCTAATAATGTTGCTTCACCGCCGAAGCCCATTGTTCCTACACCAAGTGTATTTGCTTTTTCAACGATGTACTCTTCTAATTTAGCAAGTTCAGGAATAGGATTTGTATCTTCTAAGTGGCGGAATAATTGTTCTTTTGCAAGATCGTAGCTGCTAGAGCGGTCTCCACCGATACCTACTCCGATAAAACCAGCAGAACAACCTTGTCCTTGAGCTTTCCATACAGCATGAAGAATACATTTACGAATGCCATCAAGATCACGGCCAGCGCGACCAAGACCTTCTAATTCGCAAGGTAAGCTGTATTGAGCATTTTTGTTCTCACAGCCTCCGCCTTTTAAAATTAGTTTCACTTCAATATAATCGTTTTCCCATTGTTCAAACTTGATAACAGGAACGCCTTCACCAAGATTGTCACCGCTATTTTTTCCAGTTAATGAATCAACAGAGTTTGGACGGAGTTTCGCATCTTCAGTTGCTTTTTTTACTGCATTGCGGATTGCTTCCTTAATTTCTAATTGGTTAACACCAATAGGAGTTTTTACTTTAAATGTTGGAAGTCCTGTATCTTGGCAAATAGGTGATACATTATCTTCTGCCATTACAATGTTATTCGTAATAGTTGCTAAACTCATTGCAGCACGAGTACCAGCACTTTCAGCTTCCTTTGCTCGTTTAATGGCACGGCGAACATCTTTCGGTAAATTTGTGGACGTTTCACAAATTAAGTCATAAAGACTTTTCTCCAAAGTTTGTAAATATGTTGTTGCGACTGACATGAAATGTCTACCCCCCAAAATTAATAAAAAAAGATTAAAGTCCATGTCTATTATACCTTTTTATAATTTCTATTAAAAGAGTAGAAGCTTAAAAGGGAAACTGTCAAAAGCAGGGTTTTCGACATGTAAAACATACTAACATTAGTAGTACAGACCTAGGCCAAGGTTTGTGCTACTATTTTTTTATAGTAGAAGTGAAGGAAGGTCGAACAGCTCCTGGGACCAAATAGAGTCCGTATTAAAAACAGACCAACTTCACACCCTTATTTGAATCAGTTTAGTATGTTGGGTCCATAGAGACCGTGTATAAGAAAGTGGAATCGATAAGGCAATGTGAAGAACTTCTATGTTTGGCTAAAAAGGAGAGGCAGAAAATATGAAACACGTAGTGGCATTTGATGTCAGTATGGGGAAAAGTACAATGGTCATTTACGACCGTTATCGTCAATGCGAATATGAGGGTGAAATAACCCATAACCGTTACTCTTTCGAGAAATTAAACGAAACCCTTATAACTTTAACACAAAAAGATGGACAGGCCCCTGATATTGTCTTTGAAGCAACAGGCGTATATTCAAAACCACTAGAACGATTCTTAGGTGATCAAGGTTATATGTATTATCGAGTTAACCCACTCGAAGCGAATATTCAAATGGCTTCAATGAGGAGACAAAAAACAGATAAAAGCGACGCTCATGAACTTGCGAAAACTCACTTTAGAGTTGAACGTGAACAAACTTATCAAGAAGAGGAGTATTATAAACAAATGCGTGCAATGACGAGATATTATGATGAATTAAGTAGTGAAATGACGCATTTATATAGTCGTTTACATGCGATTCTACAATTGAGTTTCCCCGAGTTAGAAAAACTATTCAGTAAACGTTCTGCTTTATTTTTGAATGTCGTTCAATTATACCCTCATCCGGATCATGTGTTAGTTTGTTCAAAAACAGTGATTCGTAATCGTTTAAAAGCCAACACAAGAAAAAACTTATCATTGGCACGTGCTGAAGAAAAAGGGATCGCTTTAATCGAAGCAGCAAAAGAAGCGTATCCAGCAATTTCAAAAGATGATATTCGCTGTGAACAAGTGCGGGATTATGCCAAACGGATTGCAGACTTGAAGGAGAAAAGAGATCAACTTGTCCAAAAGATGGTTAAATTATCGAAAGATAAACAAGAGTATCAGATTTTAATTTCATTTCCAGGAATCGGAGAAACGACTGCAGTTCGTTTAATTGGAGAACTAGGAGATATTCGACGATTCAAAAACCATAAACAACTGAATGCTTACGTCGGTATTGATATCATGAGATATCAATCTGGGAATACCTTTTATAAAGACAAGATTAATAAAAGAGGAAATAACAAACTTAGAAAGATTCTATTTTACATGATCCAGACCATGATCCAACTACGGAAAAATACACAAAATCATATTGTAGATTATTATGATAAATTAAAAACGCAACCCCAGAGGAAACCTCATAAAGTTGCGTCCATAGCATGCGTGAATAAGTTCTTGAAATCGGCTTATCACCTTATCACACATAATCTGAAATACGATTACGAAAAGGCAACAATGCATCAGTAATCGTAAGTAAGATTATATCACAAAGACCTGGCGAAAAAAATGGAAATCGTGAGGTCTATTTGTCATGCGAAAATTTATTTTGGAAGGAAGGGGTACCCCTTCCTTCCAAAATAAAATCTATGTGAACCAAATTATTTAATAAAAAACACTTGACTAGAGGTAAGAACGGGGCTGTCCAGAAAGTCGAACACTTTCTGAACAGCCTTACTTCTTAATAGTAATATTCTCTTAAAAACTTTGCGCCTGTGGTGGTCACATCAAACGCGCCTCCTCGTCGCAATTTATCTGCGGCGAAAGCTTTAGCGACAGCCGCAATTTATCTGAGGCTAAGCTTTAGCGACAGCCGCAATTTATCTGAGGCTAAGCTTTAGCGACAGCCGCAATTTATCTGAGGCTAAGCTTGTGCGACAGCCGTAATTTATCTGAGGCTAAGCTTGTGCGACAGCCGTAATTTATCTGAGGCTAAGCATGTGCGACAGCCGCAATTTATCTGCGGCGAAAGCTTTAGCGACAGCCGCAATTCATCTGCGGCGAAAGCTTTAGCGACAGCCGCAAAGAAGGCGTCTCAAAATGACTTTTCAGATGACCCTTTATTGTTTGGATTTGTTTGTTAAGTTTGGAAATGAACAGCTTTGTTAAGATCTTTGTTTAAACTGCTCGATTTTTTCTTCAATATCGTCAATCATTTTAATTAAGCGATCAATGTCTTCGATACCCGCAGTTTCTTCATCAATTGCTTCTAATACTTCGAGGAAGATTTCTAAACGCTCTTTTAAGTATTTAACTTGTGTGTTTTTGTCTTGAATTGGTTTCACGTTTCCACCTCTTTCGTCTAGGTCATCATAACGAAAACCAGCGATAATTGCAATAAAAGATAAAGATTTAAATTGAAAATAATAGGTATTTAGAATTAATTTTATTTTTATTATTCAGAATATTTACAAAAATGAAGTGTTGTGTTAAATTATAATTAACAATTCGTAAAGGGGATGGTCGAAAAGAACACGCTCACTCTAATTGCAAAGGAGGGTGTTTAAACAATATTTCGGCCTGACTAATTGCCAAAAACTGTTTATACAACAATAATGGTGGTAAGTAAACGATAAACCCTAGTAGATGTGCATCAATAACGATGCACAATCCTAGGGTTTTAATTTTTGTTTTTTAATACCGGTTCCAATTAAACGATTGAAAAAATTCAGGAGTTGTTTTTGTTCTTTATTTTCTTACTGTTGCCGATTTTTTACGCATAATTAATGGGTACAGGGGGTTTCTGAAAATAAGGGCAGTATAAAAAAACGGCTCTATAATATTTGGTGTTGGTGAGTATAAACCAGCACCAATTTTTTTGAACAAAAAAAATGAGACAGTGACAAAACTCTGGTAAAATGTAATCGCCAAAACACATTTTCCAAAGGAGTTGTGTCACATGTCTCACCATCATTCTATACGAAACCTACTCAATATAAAAGACAAAAATATCACATTTGATGAAAATTTTTGTGCAGAAGAACTCATTAAAGGGGTCCAATCAAAAGTCTTTTATGGCCAATTAACTTACCAACCAAAAGCTTGTTATGCTTGTGGACATGTCTTTGATGTTCAAATCATTAAACACGGTTTTAAAACGTCTCTCATTAAAATGCCTAGCATTTCAGGTTTTCATACCTACTTAAAATTGCGTAAACAGCGTTATTTCTGTAAACATTGTCATTCCACGTTTACTTTAAAAACGAGCGTCGTGGCTAAAAACTGTTGTATTTCCAACAATACCAAAGTATCAATTGCTTTAAACGCCAAAGATAAAATATCCGAAAAAGATATTGCGATGAAACATAATGTTTCTCATGCCACTGTCAGTCGTGTCATTGACAGCTTTTATAGCTACTATCAACCAAATGTTCACTACCTTCCAAAGCATTTGTGTTTTGATGAGTTTAAATCAGTGAAATCCGCAGCTGGAGCGATGTCCTTTATTTTCTGCGACTCTGAAACGGGGGAGATTGTGGATATCGTGGAGGACCGGAGATTACATGTCCTCAAAGAGTATTTCTTACGGTATTCCAAGAAGGCGAGAGATGCGGTAAAAACGATTGTCATCGATATGTACAGCCCTTATATTTCCTTAATCCAAGAAGTTTTCCCTAAAGCGGAAATCATACTCGACAAATTCCATATCCTCCAACTATTTAGCAGAGCTTTAAACAAAACGCGCATCAACGTCATGAATCGGGATAAAAAGAATTACAATAAATTGAAAAAATACTGGAAGCTCCTTCTGAAAGATCAAACAAAACTTGATTATAAGAACTATACATATCATCGTTGCTTTAAAAAGCATATGTGTGAGGTGGAGATTCTCCACTATCTCATTGATTTAGATTCTGAATTAAAAGCGTCCTATGAGTTATATCAATACGTGCAACATTGCATAAAAATCAAAGACTTTGAGCTCCTAAAGAAAACATTAGAGAATAAACAAAATATCGTTTCCAGCTATATGAAAACCGCCATCAAGACAATCAACAAATACATCAATTACGTCGAGAATACGCTAAAGTACGATTATAATAACGGCATTTTAGAAGGGATTAATAACAAAATCAAAGTGATTAAACGCATTTCTTTCGGTTATCGATCCTTCTATCACTTTAGAAACCGAATATTCATTACCCAAAACTTAGCGAAAATAAAAACAGCTTAGGGGAACCTCGAATTTCCCCTAAGCCATCCGATTACATATTACCAAATAATGTCACTAAAATTTATTCACCAACACCATTTGACAAAGAACCAAAAAAACACCAATTGGTGGCTAGTCCAATTGGTGTTGAATAATTACGATAAACGATTACGGTAATCTTCGTACTTAAACTGTCTAATTACTTTGATGCCTTCTTCTTCATTATATAAGCAAATGCTCGGTAAGTTTACACCGTTAAACATATGGTTTTTCACCATTGTGTAATGAGCCATATCAGTAAATACAATTTTGTCTCCAGGTTTCAGTGGTTCATCAAAAGAATAGTCACCGATTACATCCCCTGCAAGGCATGTCATACCACCGAGGCGATATGTGTATGGTTTATCGTTTGGTGTACTTGCACCGATAATTTGTGGACGATAAGGCATTTCTAATACATCCGGCATATGACAAGTTGCCGATGTATCAAGAATCGCAATTTCCATTCCATTTTTCACAATGTCGAGGACTGTCGTCACAAGGTAGCCCGTATTTAATGCGATGGCTTCACCTGGCTCAAGGATAACTTGAACATCATATTTATCCTTTACATAGTTTATGAGGTGGATTAGTTTTTCCACATCGTAATCAGGACGAGTAATATGATGTCCGCCTCCGAAGTTCACCCACTTCATTTTGTGCAAGTATTGTCCGTACTTTTCTTCAAAATGAGGAAGTATGCGTTCGAGTACGTCTGAGTTTTGCTCACACATTGCATGGAAGTGAATCCCTTCCACACCGTCTAACTCATCTGGACGGAATTGGTCGAAGGGAATTCCTAAACGAGAATTTAATGCACATGGGTCATATAGTTCCGTTTCCACTTCTGAATACCCAGGGTTTACACGCAATCCGATAGAAACATGCTTGTCCAGATTTTGAATTTTTTCTTTGTATTTATTCAATTGATTAAAAGAATTAAATACAATATGGTCGATATATTTTAAATATTCATCGATTTCATATTCTGCATAAGCCGGTGAATAGGCATGGACTTCTTTTCCAAATTCCTCAAAACCTAAGCGAGCCTCAAATAGTGAACTGGCAGTAACCCCTTTTAAATATTTACTCACTAAAGGAAATGTGGAAAACATTGAAAACCCTTTAAGAGCGAGTAAAATATCGCAACCTGTACGTTGTTGTACAGTATCTAAAATTTCTAAATTCCGTTTTAATAAACGTTCATCGACAATATAACTTGGGGATGGTGCACTTTTCCAGTCAATCGCTTTCATTATTTTACCTCACGCTTTTCCAAATCTAATTCAAGCAATTCTGGCTCGAAGCTTTCTTTCCATGGAAGTCCCCATTTATTTAATTCTTCCATGAATGGATCTGGATCGAATTCTTCTACGTTCCAAACACCAGGTTTTTTCCATAGACCTTTAATAACAAGACTTGCACCAATCATCGCTGGAACGCCAGTTGTATAAGAGATTGCTTGGCTTCCCACTTCACGATAGCATTCTTCATGGTCACATACATTGTATAAATAGTATGTTTTTTCTTTTCCGTCTTTAATGCCGCGGAAAATACACCCGATATTTGTTTTACCTTTTGTACGAGGTCCTAATGACGCTGGATCTGGCAGAACCGCTTTTAAGAATTGAAGAGGTTGAATCATTTTGCCTTCAAATTCAATCGGTTCAATTGATGTCATTCCAACATTTTCAAGTACTCGTAAGTGCGTTAAATATTTTTCAGAGAATGTCATCCAGAAGCGGATTTGTTTTAAGCCTTTTACGTTTTTCGCTAAAGATTCTAATTCTTCATGGTAAAGAAGGTAAATATCTTTTGGACCAACTTCAGGGAAGTTGTAAACTTGTTTAAATTCTAATGGTTTTGTTTCAATCCATTTTCCTTCTTTCCAGTAGCGGCCGTTAGAAGTAATTTCGCGAATGTTAATTTCAGGGTTGAAGTTAGTCGCGAATGGTAAGCCATGGTCACCTGCATTACAATCTAAAATGTCGATGTAATGAATTTCATCAAAATGATGTTTTAATGCGTAAGCTGTGAAAACCCCTGTTACACCTGGGTCAAATCCACAACCTAATACAGCAGTGATTCCAGCTTTTTCAAATTTTTCTTTATAAGCCCATTGCCATTTATATTCAAATTTAGCTGTTTCAGGTGGTTCGTAGTTAGCAGTATCTAAGTAGTGAACACCTGTAGCTAAACAAGCTTCCATAATAGTTAAGTCTTGATATGGTAATGCTACGTTAATTACCACATCTGGTTTAAAACCATTGATTAATTCAACGAGTTCGTCAACATTATCCGCATCTACTTGAGCAGTGTGGATAATTGTTTTGCCACCGTCGAGTTTCTCCTTTAATGCGTCACATTTTGACTTTGTTCGACTGGCAATCATAATTTCCTCGAACACGTCTGAATTTTGCACACATTTGTGTACCACAACACTAGCTACACCGCCAGCACCAATAATCAATGCTTTACCCAATTCTTTATAACCCCCTTAATGGAAAAATAGTATTAGACAATGAATTAGATTATACATAATAATTTTTTTCGTATCAATTCTTTTTTAAATGAAAATAAAAAAAATTTTAGTCAATTAAAAAGCTAGATAAGATTTGAGTTTCTTCTTATTTTACTTGTTAATTGGCTGAAGTATATGTTGTCTACTTTTTAAATGGGAATGAGTGAAATTTTACGATACAAAATATTCAACATTTATGAGTGTGTAATTGGTCAATTAAGCAGGGAAATTCGTCAAATGGGTTCAAGTATTCGCAACTTTCGACAAAAATATTGTCTAGGAAAAATATATCTATAAGTCCGAGAAGTCATGCTTTTTAGCAATTACTCAATTTTTAATTACTAAGAAATAAAAATTTGTTATACACAAAGTAGAACAATTTTGTTATAATAAATGTAGAACAGATTGGGGTGAGGATATGATCATTAGAATTGAACCAGATTCAGATATACCAATTTATATTCAATTAACGAATCAAATTATTGAAGGGATTGCGAAAGGTGATTTAAAACCAGGGGAATTTCTTCCGTCTGTTCGTGCTTTTGCAGCGGATTTGGGGGTGAATATGCATACAGTCAATAAAAGTTATCACGAATTAGAAAAAAAAGGGATTATCGAAATTGTGCCAAAATCAGGTGCGGTCATAAAGAGGCGTTCCCATATAGATCAAGAAGCATATGAAAGGCTTTATCAGATGCTTAAGCCTCAAATTGCTGAAGGGCTTGTATTAGGGATAGAGAAAGAAGAATTGGTGGATTTAATTGAGAAAATTATAAATGAAATGAAAAAAAATCCTTAAAGGAGGATTGCAATGACATTATTAATTTCATTGACTATTTTACTGTTTTTAGGGGTTATTCAAGCGATTGTGCCATATTTAGTTAAAAGAACAGTTGTTTTTGGAGTAATGATTCCTGAACAACATATAAAAGATGATTATGTCGTATCTTATAAAAAACAATATTCTATATTGTCCTTAATTTTTTCTTTTTTAATGATATTAATGTTTTGCTCATGGATAGGTCTAAAAAATCCTTCTGATGAATTATTGATTTTAGTATGCACTGTCATTGAATTTGGAATTATTTTTGTAAATTTAGCATTATTCTATTACTTCCGAGAAAAAATGAAACAATATAAAGAAGAAATGCAGTGGACGACACAAATGAAACAAGTGTCAGTAGTTGATGTATCTGTTCGTTCAGAAGATCATTTGCCACCATGGTTTATTTATTTATTCCCAATGGTGATTACTATTGGATTAATAGTTTATACGCTTTATCAATATGATTTATTGCCAAATCAAATTCCAACTCATTGGGGACTAAATGGAGAGCCAGATGCCTTTACTGAAAAAACACCTTTGACTGCTATTCAAATGTTGCTATTTTTACTGTTGCTTCAATTGATGTTTTTGGGAATACAAATAGGAATGAAATTTTCTGGAATTAAGCTGAGTGCCACAAACTTGACTGCTTCGAAAAATCGTCAATTAACATTAAGAAAATCAACTAGCTGGTTTTCGTTTTACACTGTATTGTTATTAACAATGTTGTTTTCATTCTTCCAATTGAAGACCATTCATCCGGAATTGTTCGGCGATTCAATATTGAAAACGATTTTGCCTTTTGGATTTTTATTTTTGATTTTAGCTGGAACAATTGTCCTTGTAGTAAAGGTAGGTCGTTCGGATAAAACGCCACCAGCATCGTTAGAAAAGGGAATTATGGATGTGAATGATGATCCATATTGGAAAGCAGGTTTGTTTTATTTTAATAAAAATGACCCATCGATTTTCGTCGAGAAACGATTTGGTGTAGGGTGGACGATTAATCTAGCTAACCCAATTGGTTTCCTTATTCTTATTGTCCCAATCGTGATTATTCTTATTATTACATTGTTGATCAATTAATTAAGATATCGAGTCATACTCGTTAATCGGGTATGGCTTTTTTTAACCGTTAGATGATATTCACTTTAACGTCAAACCTACATAAAATACTGTGGAACGAACTATGTGATGAAGGTGGAAACGTTGATACAAAAACTTAGATCCCTGGAGTTCCAACATCGATTAGCACGTGTTTCTCATGCGTTTGAGCAAAACGTAACAAAGCGTGATGAAAAAAAAGAAATGCTTCATATTGTTTACGTTATGACCCATACAGGTGTCTCAGGCGGTGCAAAAATTATATTTGAACATGCAAACAGACTTACACGGCTTGGAGCAAAAGTTACAATCGTTGCTCATTATGAAAAGCCGGCTTGGTTTCCGATTGAAGCAGATTATATTCAAGTTCCTTTTGATTTAGAATTAGCGAAAGGCATTCCAGACTGCGACTTGATTGTAGCGACTTACTGGGATCATATTCAACCATGTATTGAAACAGGTATTGCCCCAGTTGTTTATTTTGAACAAGGTGATTTTCATTTATTTGATTACGACAACATGAATCAAACATTAAAGAATTTTATTCAGAAACAATTTCAATTACCTTCTTTTATTTATACTGTTTCTCAACAAGCTGCTGATTTAATTGAAGCTATTTATGGCAGAGAAGCGAAAGTATATCCCAATGCAGTTGATGAACATATTTTTACTCGTGAAGGCCATCGGGAGGAAGGAGAGCATCCATATTTATTAATGGTAGGAGGAGAAAGAACTGCGTTTAAAGGAATCTGCTATATTATGGATGCTTATGAAAAGCTCAAAAATGAATTTGCACTTGATTTATATTGGATTATACCTGAAACACCATCAGAAAAAATGAAACAAAGAGTAACGAAGTATTTTGTTAGTCCAACACAAGAAAAGATTGCTTCTTTATATCGAGGTGCTGCTTTATATATATCTGGCTCTACTTATGAAAGCTTTTCCTTGCCTCCACTAGAGGCGATGGCATGTGGATGTCCAGTTGTAACGACGGATAACAAAGGGGCATTAGAATATGCAGTACATCAAAAAAATGCATTAATTTGCCGTATGAAGGATTCAGAAGATATGGCGGAAAAAATTAAAGAATTGCTGACAAACCAAGAATTGAAGGAAAAGTTAATTCATAACGGATTAGAGACCGCAAAACAATATAACTGGAATAAAATTATTGGAAATATTTTTCATTATTATCAAGAAATTGCATCCTTTAAAGTTCAACCACGAAATAAATTAAGCGATTGGGATATTATGATTCATCAAGAAAATTGTTTCAACCATGATGATTATAAGAGATTAGAAAAATTCCTCCTTGTTACAAATGCTGATATTGTGAAAGTACCTGTCATTTATCAAATCGATAAAATTCCTACAATTGCACGATGGGAAGTAGCAGCAGTTCGAAAAGAGGTTGAAGATGGCTTGGTAGAAACATGTTTTTGTCCTGTACGTCCAGATAATAAGTTTCAACTCTATAATCTGAAGGGTTATCAGTCTTTTCTTTTAAAACTATTTGAGCAAGCGTTAGAAGAATTTTTGGTGTTACAGAAAAACGGAGATGAGAAGGAGCAAGCCGTAGCTGAAAAATGGGTTATATTGACGTTAATGAGATTGCAAAGAAAAGAAGAAGCAAAGAGAAGATTAAAAGAATTAATGACAAAACATCCATATAATGCTGATTTGTATAAATTATCTCTTCTATTGGAAGGAAAGGATAAAGACAATTTAAAACCGATTTACAACCTTAAAATATTAGGTGATGCCACATCCTATCCCGAATTTTTCTTTAACATTGTTTCAACAGTATAGGGGGGATAAATTAGGAATGAGGTGGACAGATGATCAGTGTCATTTTACCAGTATATAATGCTGGTCATTATGTAAAAGATTCGATTGCTAGTATATTGCAGCAAACTGAAAGGAATATTGAGTTAATCGTAGTGAATGATGGTTCGACGGACAATAGTGAAGAGATTATATTGTCATTCAATGATGAACGGATACGTTATGTAAAGCACGAGACCAACAAAGGAGTTGCCGCTGCCTTTAATGAAGGATTAAAAATTGCTAAGGGAGATTATATTACTTTTCATGGCGCAGATGATTTGTCTTTGCCCAATCGATTTGAGCGATTATTAGCTGAATTTTGCTGTGAGCAAATTGGGTATGTTCATTCCGATATGTTGCTTATTACGGAACATAATTCTCCTTTTAGTTATTGGCAAGCAGCAAATATTTCTCCGAATGATATTTATTCATTTTTCCTTAATGTTGGTACCCCATTTAATAATGGAACGATCCTATTTAGAAGAGAAGCTGTAGAGCATATTTATTTTGATGAAAGCATCAAAGTCGGTTCCGATACAGATTTTATCTTAAAAGTGGCGAAAGAAAAATGGCGTTCTTCCCATGTTCCTGAACCGATGTATATCTATAGAAGACATCAAGCAAATATTACGAAGAATAGAAGTTATGAAGAATTAGCGAGGCATATCCGTTTAAATATTCAAAATGAAGATTTGATGAGTCTTAACGAAGTCGATGAAAAAAGAAAGGAAAACAATTTATTAACAGCAAAATTGATTGCAGGGCTTGCCTTATCACGAAGATGGATGAAACAAGAGGGATTTTCTCTCTTTCATGAGGCAATACCATTAGTTAAAACAGAAAGGGATCGTCACTTTTTTGAAGGAATGAAGGGGTTAGTTGAAAATAATTATAAGCATGCTGTCCATCATTTTCAGCAAATTACGGATCGCGATCATATTGAGGAGAATTATCTTGGGGAAGCGTTTCTCCATATGAAGAATTATAATACCGCCTATGAGCACTTTATAAAAGCACTGCAACTATCGCCAAACTATCATGCGCCTGTGAAAAATTTAAAAATCATTGGCATATTGAAAGGGTATAATATTATTGATAAACATGTGGATCATTTCAGATAAAAATAGTTTTTAACCCGTGGTGCTAGTTGAGTCTTAACGCTCAACTAGCCCAAGAACAACAAGGGAGTAAGCAGTAAAATACCATCCAGTGCCGTTTCAAATCCAGAAACCGAGTTCGCTCGAATCTCGGTGATCCGATACGAATCGACTAAAATCGAAAACACGGTTTCCACCACTTTACGTTTTCGCTTCATCCACTGTTTCCATGCGTCCGATTGGCGAATTCGCTGATTTTTTCGAACGGGCGTCCAAAAAGCGACTCGGTGCTCTTCGTACAGCTTCTTTTGCAGCTTTTGGCTGATATACCCTTTGTCACCGAGGTTATACGGATGTGGAATTTGCGTCATGACGGTTTCAGCGGCCACCCGGTCGTGACAAGACGCTTCGGTGACAACATATCCCATCGGAAGCCCTTGGTCGGTGACCTGCAGGTGAAGTTTCCACCCATAGAAAGTGATCCTTTTGGAAGCACAATAGCCAATATCGGCAATTCCACGGAATCGTTTGACGCGATGCATTCGAGCTGAATGACACAGCTCGATCGGCAAGCTGTCCACGACCGCATACGCATGGTGTTGCCCACGCTTGGCTAGCTGGTGCCGAATCCACTTGATCGCAAAGCTAAGCGCTCGGCAGCGACGGTTGTACCGAGAACGCTCAGGGAACAAGTCCTTGGGAAACAAATTCCCAATCACAAACCGATGCCAAGCCCGTTCGGAAGTGAAGCCCAGCAATTTTCCAAGAATGTGAATGGCGATGATGACCTCATCCTCTTGCTTCAACAAATGACAATTTCGACGTTGTAAATACATCTGGATACAAGGCAATTGTTCTGATACAAAGAATAAGATCGCGGCATATTGCTTTTGAATTTTTGCTTGGTCTATTGTAAAATGAAAGTGCTCTTGCATGGGACTTCTCCTTTTGGATGTTTGTTCGCACTTTCATTTTAAAGGAGATCCTCATGCAAGGGCTGTTTTTATGTCTTGAGATTTTATCTAGCACCACGGGTTATGTTTGAATTTTTTTACATGATTGTTTAGAAATCTTAGTTAAGTCTAAGTTGACATGAAGGACAGGGGACTAAGCAGGGGGATTACAATAAACTCAACGTATATTATATAACTAATTATAAGTAAGAAATGCCCCCTCTCATGATATTGAGCCGTTGTTGCATTCCTCCTTATGTTTGGTGTTTGTTTGTCCACTGTTTATTCTACCAAAGGGGAAGCAACATGGCTCTTTTTCTATTTCCCTTTTTACACAATTATATGGACTTAACTTGTAGTTAATAGAAAGTCACCTCCTAAAATAGCGCAAGAACCTTTAGTTTGGTCTTTTTCTGCAGTCTAAAAATCAACATTAAAATTTAAACAGAGTCTTATCTTTAAAAAAAGAGGATGTCCCAAAAGCAGAAAAATGGGACACCCTCAGGTTCATTGATCAATTTGCATGAAAAATCAACAAGCAACGCATTGTCCACGGCCATTGTCCAATTGATCGGAGCATTAGCTGTGGTCATTTCCATCTGCACGATTGTGTTTTCCACCATTAGTTATGTCATGAAGACCAAACAAATTAATGAACAAACGTTCCGGCCGTCGCGCCCGCTTATTTGGCTTTTGGCTTCTCTGTTGCTGCTGATCACCGGATTGTTTGGATATTATTTTTTACCTTGCTTTAATAGCGGCTTTTTGGCCGCTTTTTATTATCCTGAACCGAGAAGACACCCGCTTCCACGTGTGAGCATTGGTGTGCGTGGAGGACTTGCGCGTTAGGAACATGCAAAAGAATCGCAAACTAGCCATGTCAAGACAAGGTGCGGTTGCGGTCGATAAGCATATATATATTTATTAAGCATATATATATTTATTATGATGCCAGCGCCGAAGCTTTGTTGATTCAACGGAGGGATGGTCATGTTTATCCACATTGTTCAACCTGGAGATACGCTTTTTTCAATCAGCAGGCGATACGATTATCCGCTGGAAAGTCTGCGCCTTGTCAATGGCTTAGTTGAAACGAATATTGTTCCTGGTCAAGCTTTGCTTGTTCCTAGCTATACGTATACAGTGCAGCCAGGAGACACGCTAAGCGCCATTGCACAGAAAGCATTTGTGACGGTCGAACAGTTGCGGGCAGCCAATCCGGCGGTGGATCCGTACAGGATGTATCCGGGAATGAAAATTTATATTCCTGATATTTCCTGGTATCAAGCTATAACGTTAGCCTATTACATTCTCCGCGAACCGAACTTAGATCGGACGTTCGTGCGAGATTTTGCCCCGTATTCATCGTACATTGCCCTGTTCGAATATCACTTTGCCCCTAATGGCGACATTGTCACTACGCGGGATGACGCCGCAGCGATTGAAACAGCATGGCAAAACCGCGTCACACCCATTGCGGTAGTGACGAACCTAACATCAGAAGGATTTAGTGCGAGACTGGCAAGCCAAGTGCTGAACAATACGGAAGCAAGGGCGAACTTGGTTGAGAACATCTTTTATTTAGTATCACGGAAAGGCTATGGTGGCGTCAATATTGACTTCGAGCAGGTTCGCGGAGAGGATCGTGATTTGTTTACGGGTTTTTTGCGCCAGTTGCGCGATCGGTTAAAACCGGCTGGGTATGTTTTGACGATCGCCGTTCCAGCGAAAACGAGCGAGGAGATCCCTTGGCTCAGGGGCTACGATTACGGCGGCATTGGTGCTGTCGTCGACTATATGTTTATTATGGCGTACGATTGGCACCATTTAACAAGTGAACCTGGTCCAGTCGCTCCTATTAGTGAGGTGAGATCGACGCTTCAGTTTGCCGTCGAGCGCGTCCCCCGAAAAAAAATCTTGCTCGGACTCCCTTTATATGGATACGATTGGATCATTCCGTACCAGCCTGGGACATTGGCGAAGGCCCTCTCCAACCAAGAGGCGGTTTTAACCGCCATGCGTTACCAATCGCCGATTCAATATTCGTTTCAATATGAATCCCCCTTTTTTCGATATACGGATGAACTTGGAAACATTCATGAGGTATGGTTTGAAGATGTCAGAAGCATAGGACAGAAAATGAAATTGGCCCGCCAATTTCAGATTGCGGGCATCGGTGCATGGGAGTTGGGGCTGCGATTTGCGCCAGGCCCATGGTTGGTGCGAAAGTTTTTTACTGTTCGGAAAGTATAAGAAACACCCATTTCTGTTGGTTGTCTAGTCAGCGGGGAAATCGGGAAAATGGATGCTTCTCGCTTCGTTTGAAGTGGGAAGCGTTTTTTGGAAGCTGGCTGAAAAGTCGTTGCATTGGATTTTGCGTTTTTTTGTTGACAAGAAAACAATGATGCGATAGTATGATTATTGCAATACATATACATGTATATGTATAATACAGCGTGTATATGTGTACCCGTGGTGCTAGTTGAGCGTCAACGCTCCACTAGCCCAAGAACAACGAGAGAATGGGCCAATAAAATGCCATCAAGCGCTGTTTCAAATCCAGAAACCGAATTGGCACGAATTTCCGTAATCCGAAATGAATCCACTAAAACCGAGAACGCAGTTTCGACGATTTTGCGTTTTTGCTTCATCCATTGTTTCCATTTTTTTGATTGCGCAACTCGTTGATTTTTCCGAGCAGGCGTCCAAAAAGCGATTTTGTATTCATCGTATAGTTTCTTTTGCAAGGCTTGGCTCACATATCCTTTGTCGCCAAGTGTATACGGATGAGGAAGTTGGGCCATCACGGTTTCCGCAGCTGTCCGGTCGTGGCAGGATGCTTCGGTCAGGACATATCCCATCGGAAGCGCTTGGTCGGTAATCTGAAGATGAAGCTTAAATCCATAGTAAGCCATCTTTTTGGATGCACAATACCCAATATCTGCGATTCCTTGAAATCGTTTGACGCGATACATTCGTGCGTGGTGGCAGAGTTCAATGGGTAAGCTATCCACCACCGCATAAGCGTGATGTTGTCCACGTTTGGCGAGTTGGTGACGAATCCATTTGATCGCCCAACGCAACGACCGGCATCGACGGTTGTATCGAGAGCGCTCTGGGAACATTTCCTTTGTGAACAGGTTTCCAATGACAAACCGATGCCAAGCCCGTTCGGAAGTGAAGCCCAGCAATTTTCCAAGAATGTGAATGGCGATGATGACCTCATCCTCTTGCTTCAACAAATGACAATTTCGACGTTGTAAATACATCTGGATACAAGGCAATTGTTCTGATACAAAGAATAAGATCGCGGCATATTGCTTTTGAATTTTTGCTTGGTCTATTGTAAAATGAAAGTGCTCTTGCATGGGACTTCTCCTTTTGGATGTTTGTTCGCACTTTCATTTTAAAGGAGATCCTCATGCAAGGGCTGTTTTTATGTCTTGAGATTTTATCTAGCACCACGGGTATTCAATATAAGATAGGAGATGGGGATATTTGTATTTATGGCAGAAAAGAGGAAGGAATGTACAAGGTGACGGTGCAAGGAGAAGGAGAACCGATTCCTGAAGAGAAAAGAGAATGGTTATTTGAACGATTCTATCGAGTAGATTCAGCAAGAAGTAGAAATACCGGCGGAACGGGGTTGGGGCTATCGATTGTGAAAAAGATTATCGAACGTCATATGGGAGAAGTAGGAATGTATTCTGAAGGGAATACACATTCGTTTTGGTTTACGATACCGTTAGCTTCTAGAAAATTGGACAGCAGTAATTGAAATTAGCTTCTGTCTGTTTTTTGATCATGCATAAAACAAAAGATAAGATCCCCTCCCGCTCCTTGGCAAGTGGGAGAGGACATATTTACGGTTTTCAACCCAAAATATTTGCCTCAACATTGCTTCTGCTTGAGGAAACGGAAGCCCCAATTTCCATCCCCCCATTCCTCTAATGCCATATTGAGAAATTAATCGATATTTCGCAATAATGCTCCGGGCATCCTCAAACCATACCACATGTTTATTTCCTTTTTTATCTGTATAGAAAAAGTATGGCGATTTTGATGAGGGATCGTATATAATTGACGACCCGTGATCCATGGCAAGTTTTACAGCTTCATTTTGTGAATGGGATGTTCCTTTTGTCGCGCCGTTTCGCAAATAGATCCAATCATAAGCATACATAGCAATACCTAAAAATAGTTTCTGCTTCGGAACGGTATTTACTGCATAATTTAAAGTAGCGCGCACTTGATTAATGGGTGCGATCGGTCCAGGAGGCCCTCCAAAGCAGTGCCAATCATACGTCATGAGAAACATATAATCGACAACTTTTCCTAACGCCGCATAATCATACCCCGCAAAATGAGATGGATACCGATCTCCTTGTTTAGGAGGCACAGAAATGGAAACAGTGAATCCAGACGGTCGCAATTTATTAGCTAGTTCTTTCATAAACAGATTCAGTGCTGTCCTATCTTCGGAACGTACTTCCTCAAAATCAATATTTACCCCTTTGAAATCATTGTATCGGAGTAACCGTTCGATATTATTGATTAATTTTTTTCTTAAGGATGGATTATTCAAAATATGATGTGCTAATTGATGATCAAATCCCTTTGCACTTAGGTTGGTAATAACGGCTACTGGTACCATATGTTGCTTTCATCCTTCAGTAATGTCCGTTATTGCTTGCAATGAACTTAAATTTCCATTCCAATCCGGATGATATTCGAATACACCGATTTGACTGACCAAGGGGCGATAATTACGTAGTAGCGATTGATCAGATTCTTTATTTTTCGGCACCATATAAGCACCTGTCATAATACGGTGTTTTTTATATTGCGGAATGTAGATCTTTGCTTCTTACTACGGAAGGGTCTTTAATACCATTGAACCGAGCTAATTGCCAAACCGAAAGAGAATGGCGGTTTGCAATCGTCCACAATGATTTTCCTCGAGAAATCGTATATGTTGTTCCTGGAATAAGAAGAGACTATCCAGGGACAATTTGATCGGTAGAAAGATCGTTCATTTTTTGAATACTGCTTACGGTTTGATTGTATTTGTTGGCGATTTTCCATAACGGTTCCCCTGCTTTGACTTCATGGATGATAAAAGAGCTGCTTGTGGACTGGGCAAAGGCCTGAGTGTGGAATTGGATAATGGCTAAACATAAAATTATAGTGGCTAGAACAATTTTGTTCATTTGAATAAAACCTCCCTTCAGAATGGTTTCCTAGGATATAATTTGTGCCATTTGTGAATGTATATTCTCCTATATCGCAGTATAACTTTCAAAACCTATGTTCTAGAGTGGTGAAAACGATTTTTATTTTTCTATGCGGCGGTTGTTTTTTAAGAAAAAAGTGCAGAGCATTTCAGTATATAAATTTGTTTATATCGTATAAAAATTCAATCTGAATTCTCGCTATTGGGGGCTTGACATGGAGCCTCTACAACCATGATTCTTTTGCAAAGCGGCCAACTGCAACAGACTTGGCAAACCCAAACATGTTACCATGGCTGCCCCTCCATGTAAAGCCTCTCAGCATAACCATTGCATAAAAATTTTGCACATTTCTGTACTTTAATGGTTCTTACGCAATCTTGGTGATAGGGAGGAACTAATTGAGAAAAATAGTGTGTAGAATTTTTAGCTTCTTATTCTCAATTATGTCGACTTTTCACCAAAAGAACGTAAGAACCACTTTAATTTTGCAATAAACAGGCGGTCAGGATATTGTCAGTTGTGTTGATGTTTTGGATAGATTAAAACATGGCAATAGGGCATGAGAGGGTATGATAAAAATCAATAAGGAAAATGTGTTGACAGATGGAGAGAAGTTAAGTAATATAAAATATACATATACACGTATATGTAATTTATATGTGTATATGTGAATGGATACACGGATAATAATGTACCCGTGTATAGGGAAATTTTTTTAATCCAAAATATAAACGAAAAAAATAAGGAGGCATCAATTATGAAAGTAGCTATTATTGCTGCAAATGGTGGTTTGTTTGATGCGTACAAAGTATTCAATATCGCGACGGCTGCGGCGGCTGTCGAGGCGGAAGTGGGAGTATTTTTCACGTTTGAAGGATTGAATTTAATCCATAAAGAGGCGCACAAACAACTTCCGATCCCAGCGGGAAAAGAACACTTCCAACAAGGATTCCAAAAAGCGAAGGTTCCGTCAATTGAAGAACTTCTCCAAATGGCGCAAGAAATGGGCGTGAAGTTGATCGCCTGCCAAATGACGATGGACGTGATGGGGCTTGAGAAAGAACAGTTTGTTGATGGAATTGAAGTCGCTGGAGCGGCCACATTTCTGCAATTTGCGAAAGACGCCGATATTACATTAGCGTTTTGATCATTAGGAGATGAATGAGAATGAAGAAAGTCACTGTCTATACGACAACGACGTGTCCGTATTGCGTGATGTTAAAAAATTTCTTGCGCGAGCAAGGCATTCCGTTTACTGAGGTGAATGTTCAACTAGATCCAGCGGCAGCGCGCAAGTTAGTTGCAACAACTGGGCAAATAGGCGTGCCACAAACGAAAATTGACGAGCAATGGGTGCTCGGGTTTGACCCGGAAACAATTATGCAATTATGGAATCGATAAAAAGAGATTTTGTCCCAAAAATAGTCTTTGACACCGCCAAGAGGATACGGCATTTTGATCATTCATCTTTTTAGAGGGAGGGTATAGTCGATGGCAAAAATCATTTCAGTTAAAGAAGTGGCCAATAAAATTATTCGCGGCGAAAAAATGTTTATCGTTGATGCCCGCAATGCAGAAGAGTTTGCTAATTGGAGAATTGAGGGAAAAAACGTAGAGGTCGTCAATATCCCATATTTTGAAATTCTCGATGGGGTGGAGCCTTTTTTAGATCGCCTGCCGAAAGATAAAAACACGACGATTTATTCGGTTTGTGCAAAAGGCGGTTCGTCGGAGTTTGTGGCGGAACAGCTCGAGCAAGCCGGATATCAAAACGTTTACTCGATTGAAGGCGGCATGAAAGCGTGGAGCGAGCATTTAGAACCAGTTAAAATTGGAGAGTTGAAAAGTGGTGGCACGCTCTATCAATTCGTTCGCCTTGGCAAAGGGTGCTTATCTTATCTTGTCGAGTCCAACGGCGAAGGGGCGCTCATTGATACAAACCGCATGACAGATGTATACGTTCGGTTTGTGAAAGAACACGGTATTACCATTAAGCATGTGATTGACACCCATCTGCATGCTGATCATATTTCTGGAGGCCGCAAGCTGGCCGAACAACTTGGAGCGACGTACTATTTGCCACCGAAAGAAGCGGAAGAAGTGACGTTTTCTTACACGCCGATTCAAGATGGGGATCGCATCCAAGTTGGCAACGTGGTGATCAAGGCGTTGTATTCGCCGGGGCATACGATCGGGAGCACGTCGTTTATTGTTGATGATCAATATTTATTAACAGGGGATATTTTGTTCATTGACTCGATCGGCCGCCCAGATTTGGCCGGGAAGGCACAAGACTGGGTCAGTGATTTGCGTCAAACGTTATATAAACGCTATAAACAACTCGCTGATGACTTGGTTGTTTTGCCAGCGCACTATATGGGACCGAATGAAATGAACGAGGATGGAAGTGTGGCAGAGGCGTTAGGCGTTCTCTATAAGCAAAATCATGGTTTAAATATTGGAAGCGAGGAAGAATTCCGAAAAACGGTGACAGAGAACTTGCCGCCGCAGCCGAACGCGTACAAAGAAATTCGGCAAACGAACATGGGCAAACTTTCTCCGGACGAAGAACAGCAACGGGAAATGGAAATAGGGCCGAACCGTTGCGCTGTACGATAACCGAGCCGTTTCATAGCATATAGCAGCTAAAAAGAAAAGGGGGCTTGGTATGCAGTTGCATCGAGCCCTCTATTTTTTAAAGCCGTCTCACTTTGGATCGTTGTATAACGTTCGCGATCTTTCGTTTTCACCTTGCTTTTGATATGATTTAATGCAAGGGCAAAACACAATAGCAGGAAGGTGAACATATGGCTGGACATCGTTTTCATTATGAAAAAGCGGAAAAACTGCTCGATCCAAAACGAAAGGAATGGATTTCTCCCGAACAAGTGATTTCTGTCTTATCTGTTCAACGGGACGATGTGATCGCTGATCTTGGAGCAGGGAACGGCTATTTTACCATACCGCTTGCTAAGGAAACAAATGAGAAAGTACATGCTGTCGATGTACAACCGGAAATGATCCAACTGCTAAAACAGCGCGCGGAACAAATGGCGATTACTAATATTGAGTATCAGGTCGCGGATGTCAGCTCTACTGCCCTTCCATCTCATTCTATTGATAAAGGTTTAATGGCATTCGTGTTTCATGAGGTTGAGCCAAAAGATGCTGTGATGGATGAAATTCGCCGCATTATGAAGCCAAACGGACAGTTTTTGTTCATTGAATGGGAAGTGATTAACAGTGAAATGGGACCGCCTGTGCACGAACGAATCGCTTCAAGTAACTTGCTTGCTTATTTGAAAACGAAAACGAGCCAGGTAGAGTTCATTCGTTTTCATCCGGCAATATATGGAGTTTTAATCCACTATTGAGTAGTAGCGGATTAAAATGAAAATATTTCTGTTGATTATATACCTATAAGGGTATATAATACAATCGTAATAAGGAGGCGGTAAAACGGGTGGATAAAATCATTTGGTTACTATTATTAGTATTAGGGATATTGTTGCTGGCCGTTTACCGTCGGTATTATCCAGTGGAGAGAATTCGATGCATCCAGTCAGCTGATGTGCCCAAACACTTGATTAAGGTCGATCTTCGTGATTATAATGAAGTAAGTCAGGACGGCCTTAAAGGGACATTGAATATTCCTTTGGCGTATTTGAAACGACATGTTTTCCTTATTCCACGGCAATCGTTGCATGTCATTGCTAAGGATTCCGTGGAAAAAAATTTAGGCATCCGTTGGTTGCGCCGCTACGGTTATAATGTCCAAAGTTACTCCTTGGCCGTCTGTCGTTGCCAGGAAAGGAGCCATACTAAAAAATGGAGTACAATAAAGAAATCAAAAACCGCTTAAAACGAATCGAAGGACAAATTAAAGGGGTTCTTGGTATGATGGAGCAAGGAAAAGATTGTAAAAGCGTCGTTGCCCAACTGTCGGCAGCGCGCAATGCGATTGATCGCGCCATTGCGGTGATCGCCAGCTCTAATTTGGAACATTGTCTTCGTGAAAGTTTGGAAAAAGGCGAGAAAACGGATCATCTTGTGAAAGAAGCAATGGAATTGCTCATAAAAAGTCGCTAAAATCGTCGCGTCAACAAGTATAAAAGGTGTTGACAACACTCTTTTTATTAATAATTAATATACCCATAGGAGTAATAGTAAATCAAGGAGGTTATCAAAAATGAATGTAGCAAAAGTATTGGATGCGAAAGGATTGTCTTGCCCGATGCCGGTCGTTAAAGCAAAAAAAGCGATGGATGAATTAACGTCTGGTCAAGTATTGGAAGTCCAAACAACCGATAAAGGGGCAAAAAGCGACTTGCCGGCGTGGGCGCAGGCAAGCGGCCATAAAGTGATCGATATTAAAGAAGAAAATGGCATTCTAACTTTCTGGATCGAAAAAGGATAATACGATCGCTTACTGTACACTTGCATATGATTCATGGAGGGGGGGCGAAAGATGTCGCAACAAAAGAAAAAAACGACAATCATTTTGTTTAGCGGCGATTACGATAAGGCAATGGCGGCGTACATCATCGCCAACGGCGCCGCTGCTTACGATCATGATGTAACGATTTTCCATACGTTCTGGGGGCTGAACGCATTGCGTAAAGACGCCCACGCTCCAGTCCAAAAAGGATTTTTAGAAAAAATGTTTGCGAAAATGATGCCTCGCGGCGCCGACCGCATGGGCTTGTCGCGAATGAATTTTGCGGGCATCGGCCCGAAATTGATTAAACATGTCATCAAAAAACACAATGCCATGCCCCTTCCGCAACTCATTGACATGGCGAAAGAGCAAGGGGTGAAGCTCGTAGCCTGTCAAATGACAGTCGATCTTTTAGGATTGAAGCCGGAAGAACTGATCGATGGAATTGAATTTGCAGGAGTGGCCGCGTATTTAGCCGATGCTTCTGAAGGAAATGTAAATTTGTTTATTTAAATGAGGGGACATCGACATGGTCCAAACAATTGTTAACATCGTTTTATTCATTCTCATTATATGGTTTATCACAAGCAGAGTGTTGCCGCCGAAGGGAGTGCGGATGATCACCCCGACGGAACTGAAGCAGCAACTGCGGAAAAAAGATGTGCAATATGTTGACGTCCGCACACCGATGGAGTTTCGAGCTCACCATTTGCCGGGATTTAAAAATATCCCACTGAATGAACTTCCTTCTCGGGTACATGAGCTGTCAAAAGAAAAAGAAGTAATCGTCATTTGCCAAAGTGGTATGCGAAGCATGAAAGCGAGCAAACTATTAAAGAAAATGGGTTTCCGACATGTGACAAATGTGAAAGGCGGAATCAATGCATGGGTGTAAAGGAGGGGGAACGAGATGAAGACGATCACAGCAAAAGAAGTGGAAACGTTGCTTCGTGAGGGAAAGCCGCTGAATATTGTCGATGTGCGTGAAGCGGATGAAGTCGCGGCTGGAAAAATCCCAGGGGCTATGCATATTCCGCTTGGGCTCATTGAATTCCGAATGGATGAGCTTGATAAAAATAAAGAGTATATTCTTGTCTGCCGTTCCGGCGGGCGAAGCGGACGGGCGGCAGAACTTCTTGAAAAACATGGATATCGCGTTGTCAATATGACTGGCGGCATGTTAGCGTGGGAAGGGCCGGTCGAGTAATTAGTGAAGGAGGAATGTAGCGTGATTCAAGTGAATTTGACAGTCGATGCGAAAGGATTATCTTGCCCGATGCCGATCGTAAAAACGAAAAAAGCGATCAATGATCTTGAACCGGGGCAAGTGCTCGAAGTGCAGGCGACGGATAAAGGTTCGAAGGCGGATATCAAAGCATGGGCCGAAAGCACAGGACACCAATATCTCGGGACGATTGAAGAATATGGGGTGTTAAAGCATTATATCCGTAAAGCAACTGACAGTGAGACGAAGAAAGAAACGAAATTTCCAAATGTCGTTTCGAATGAAGAATTGCACAATCAAATGGACAATCCATCTGCTTTGATTTTAGACGTGCGCGAACCAGCAGAATATGCATTTGGCCATATTCCTGGCGCCTTGTCGATTCCGCTTGGAGAATTAGAAGATCGCATTAATGAGTTGCCGAAGGATAAAACGATTTATGTTGTTTGCCGTACTGGCACGCGCAGCGATTTAGCGGCACAAAAATTAACAGAAAAAGGATTTACTAATGTATGGAATGTTGTTCCAGGCATGTCCCAATGGAACGGGCCGCTCGATACAGCTCAATCCTGATTGAGCGGTTTTTTAAAAACAAAAATATACTATAGGGGGGTATAAAAATGGCGGTAAAAGAAATGACGGTGCAAACATTAACAGAAAAAGTATTAAATAAAGAACATCTCGTTATTTTTGACGTACGTAACGAAAGCGATTTTCATGATTGGAAAATTGAAGGGGAGAACTTTGAATATATTAATGTTCCATACTTTGAGTTGATTGATGGTGTCAATTCGGTAATCGACCGCCTTCCAAAAGAAAAAGAGGTTGTCGTCGTTTGTGCCAAAGGCGGTTCAGCGGCGTTTGTTGCAGAACAATTAGTAGAAGCAGGATTTGACAATATTTATACGCTCGTTGGCGGCATGAAAGCGTGGAGTGAACATCTTCATAAAGCAAAAGTATATGAAGATGACAAGATGAAAGTATATCAATTCATTCGTGTCGGAAAAGGATGTCTCTCTTATATGGTGATTTCCGGAAAAGAAGCGCTTGTCGTGGACCCGTCGCGGTTTATTGATGTATATGAACAAGTCGCAAAAGAAGAAGGAGTAGCGATTACGCATATCGTCGATTCCCACTTGCACGCCGACCATATTTCCGGCGGAAAAGCGCTAGCGGAACGGACAGGAGCGACATACTATTTGATGAAAAGCGAAGGAGCGGTGTTTGATTTCGAACCGCTGGAAAAACATGACCGCATTGATTTTGCGCAAGTGCAATTAGAAGTATTAGCGGTGAAAACGCCAGGGCATACGCCGGGAAGTGTTTCCTTCTTCGTGAATAATCAATTGCTTTTCTCTGGAGATACAATTTTTGTCGGCGGACTCGGACGCCCGGATTTAGGCGGAAAAGCGGCGGAATGGGCCGCGGATTTGTATGACACGGTATACGAAAAAGTAGCCGCGATTGCGGATGATGTAATCGTTCTGCCTGCCCATTACGCTAATTTGGATGAAGAAATGAGCAAAGCGGGATATATCGGCGATACATTAGGCAACATTCGCGCCCGCAACGACATGATGCGGTATAAGCAAAAACAAGAATTTATCGATATTGTCGTTCAAAACGCGAATACAGAGACACCGCCAAACTTTGAAGATATCGTAGCGATTAACCGCGGGCTAAAAGCGGTCGACATCGAACAGCAGCAAGAACTCGAAATCGGCCCAAACCGTTGTGCGCTGCATCATACTCGTTAATTGAGGAGTGAGAAAATGAATGCAAATAAGATCATAGATACAAAAGGATTATCTTGTGCCATGATCGTTGTGAAAGCAAAAAAGGCTATCGATGACTTACCGCCCGGCCAAATACTTGAAATCGAAACAACGGATCAAGGAGCAAAAAATGATCTAACCGCTTGGATAAACGTAAGCGGTCATGAGTTAGTCGATTATAAAGAAGAAAACGGTGTATGGAAATTTTGGATAAAAAGAAAATAATCATTCGGGGGACATTAAGTGCCCCCTATTTTTCACAACGTCAAAAGGAGTGACGTGTTGATGGAAGTGACGCTGAATTTCATCATCGTGATTTTTCTCATAGGTTTTATCGGTTCATTCATTTCTGGAATGGTTGGCATTGGCGGGTCCATTATTAAATATCCAATGCTTCTCTATCTTCCACCGCTATTTGGTCTTGCCGCGTTTAGCGCCCATGAAGTATCGGGCATTAGCGCCGTGCAAGTTTTTTTCGCCACGATTGGTGGTGTATGGGCATATCGAAAAGGCGGTTATTTAAATAAAACGTTAATTCTTTATATGGGGATTAGTATTTTAATCGGCAGTTTCATCGGCGGCTACGGCTCCAAACTGATGAGCGAAGGAACGATTAACGTCGTTTACGGTATTTTGGCGGCTTTGGCAGCCATCATAATGTTTGTACCGAAAAAAGGGATTGATGATATTCCGTTGGACAAAGTGATCTTTAACAAATGGCTGGCCGCCGCATTGGCATTTCTGATCGGAATTGGCTCCGGGATTGTCGGGGCGGCGGGGGCGTTCCTTCTCGTTCCTGTGATGCTCGTGATTCTGAAAATTCCTACTAGAATGACGATTGCCACTTCATTGGCTGTCACCTTTATTTCTTCCATTGGCTCGACATTTGGCAAAATCACCACTGGTCAGGTCGATTATATCCCTGCCCTCATTATGGTGGTTGCCAGTTTGATTGCCTCGCCGCTAGGGGCAAAAGCAGGACAAAAAATGAATACAAAAGTACTCCAAGTCATTTTAGCCGTTTTAATTTTGGCAACGGCGGTGAAAATTTGGGTCGATATTTTGTAGATGAATTCTTTAGATAAAGCAACCGCAGCGCGGTGCACTATAATTGAAGATTCTTTGCCTACTGAATACTAAGTTTTTGCTCTGCATATAACTAAGCTGACTGATGCCTGCTATATGATGAAGAAAGGTGGTTAAACGAATATGTTCCATTATACGGTCGAGAATCAACGGGCCATGGGACAAATCACCTTGCCAGAGCTCATTGATCTGATCGTACGCGAATCGTTTTCGTTCAGGAATCGGTAAAATTTCTTTCCCCACGAGGTTGTATTTTTTTAAAAGTCGGTATATAGTGAAATAAGAGATGGATTGGATTTCCCCCTGCTCGATAAGGTGTTGGTAAAACACCGTCACGGGCATGTGGGGGTGTTTTTTTCTCAGGGCTAAAATGTGATCCTCTTCTTCAGGTGACAGCCTCCGGGAATGGCCACGGTCCGACCGTCGTTTCGGCTTCAGTGCCTCAAAGCCCCCTTTTTTGTACTGCGTGCACCAGTCGAGGATCGTTTTGGCGGCGATGCGTTTCTCTCCATGGTGGGGAACTTGATGGATCCGTTCCGCTACTTCCTTCAAGTACGTTTTTGGATCGACTTGTCCATTCACCAATGGAGCGATCAATCCATACCGAAATAAAGCGATCTCCTGTCTCATCGACTCATTCATTTCGATCTCCTCCTTCGTTCATCCCATTCTAGGACCTTATCGGTCCATCCTGTCTCTATCCTATCGGATCATTCCCCCGACCGTCGAGAGGAAAGGTTTGTGGAATCTATAAATGATTCCATATAAGGGGATATAAGTAAAATCAGGAACTGAATGTACGTGCAAAAAGATGCGTCGATCGGTGCTCCCATATCTCTTGGATGACGAAAAAGAGGTCGATCTCCTCCATCGTCTGGATCCACCATAGGGCTCGTTCTCTCGCTTGGGCGATGGCAGGACCAATTTTTCTCCAGCGCTCCGCAAAAAACCAATGAAGGTGGTTCAAATTTCGGAATAAACGTCGGACATAAAATAAAACCCCTTCATCCGTAGGAAGGAGTGGAGCCTCCTCCATCCCCCGTTTCGGAGTCAGGCCCAACCGTTCTTTCACCACTCTCCATATGGTGGGCAACGTATACTGAAAATAGGGGAGAAGAAATGAAGGCAACACGGCCACCGTCCTCCTGCACTCCGGGCAGCGATACCGAGCGATCCAAATGCGATAAGACTGATGCGACGTCACGGCATTTCGTTCGTAGTACCCATGGCGATAAAGAGGTCGTTTTGCCTGGCAATGAGGGCACCGCTTAAGAAGGGGAAAGTCGTTTTGTTTTCCCCGCTGGGCATATGTCTGGACATCGACCTGAAAGTCATGAAACCGAATCACGTCCTCGTCCCCCCCTCTGGAAATCACCCATGTCCCATTCCGAAATAATTCACAAAAAATTTAGCACATTCTTTCGGAAAGGGGGAGAGGGATATTCCGAAGGAATGTGCAAAAAAGAGTCTTTTTTGTGCGGAAATAAAGTGATAATTTACAATGAAGAATTAAATTCTTTAACACATCTACAACAGAATCTTCTATAAGTATTTCATCCCTTGGAAGTAAGATATTAGTCAATGGGGAATTGAATTGGCTTTGCTGTATTTTATCGTATTCTATACTTTCGCCACCAAGTAAAGAAGAATACTGTCGTAGTTCATTTAAGCCGTCGAGAGCAACTACTTTTTTCCCTGCTGGATTAAGTGAGAGACGTACATTCTAGCAGCAACCCTAGACGCTGTGCATAACGTTTTACCCGTTCTTCCGCTTTCACCTGCGCCCGCTGGATATACCAAGATTTTAATGCTTCACGAATCATAGGCACATGCTCTATATCATCGGCTGATGTTGGTGTTTCAATATGAAATTTCCCTTGATGAAATAACACTTTTACCTTATCGATATCTTGATTTTGTTTCACCTTAATTCGATAATACCGCCCTAAATACGGTAATTTCTCTACACTAACAAATTCTAACGGAGCCGGTGGTCGCTTAATCTTATTCAAAGAGTTCCACTTATCTAAAATCCACGTTGCCTTCTTACGCAAAACTCGGTTTATTTCTTCCTGAACTAGATGATCGGGAGCTACCACTGTAACCCCCTCCATCCACTCTACAACAATAGAAATATCTTCTTTCCCTTTCACCTGCTGCAATGTGTACTCAATAGCTGTCTTCCCAAACTGAAAGGTAGGCATAAAACACGTCCCCCAAAATATCAAGTGATACCCCTATTATACAAGCCAGTTATCCACTTTTTCACTGGATTTATCCCCCAAAATCCCACTACATAAATACCGATGCGTCCACGCGATCATTTACCTTCGTACATACGCGTGTCTATGTGTTGAAGAAATTTCCAATTTGAAAATAACAGACCTGAATCTCGAGTTAAAACGAATTCGTATTGTGAACAAAATTAATGAAAGTAGTACCTATCTCGGAAGATTTTATTAGCCGAACTAGAGGATTAGTTGAAGTTTCGAGTGGGAATGGCAAAAAAAGAAACTTTATGTTGCAGCATCTCCATATGTCTTTTATAGTCAACGATCACTGAAATTCTTACTAAGGGGAATTCAGCGAATGATTGAAAGCTACATCCTGCCGAATAAAAAGCTCACGCCCCATATGTTCCGGCATACGTTTTGTAAGTGGATGTTAAAAGCGACGAACAACGATATCGAGAAAGTGCGGAGACTCGCAGGTCATAGCAATATCGCTACAACATCACGATACAGCTCATTCGTTAAATCTACAATTTCTTTTCTTCGATCATCAGTTCTTCTTTGTTCATACGATTTTTTTACATAGAAATACCCGTGGTGCTAGATAAAATCTCAAGACATAAAAACAGCCCTTGCATGAGGATCTCCTTTAAAATGAAAGTGCGAACAAACATCCAAAAGGAGAAGTCCCATGCAAGAGCACTTTCATTTTACAACAGATCGAGCCAAACTTCAAAAACAATATGTATCGAGATTGAGTCAAGTATTTGTGGGCAACTTTTTTAATTGCTATTTTTTGAAAGCGAATTCACTTTTTCAGGGTACTCTCTTGGTAAAAAATTCTTCTTTTTTTTTAAAAACCAGTCAGTGCTTTTAGGGCTTTGTATATGGGAGTATTGGCTTTACCTTTCAAGTATAGGAGATTGTCTCTTGTGGCTTCTCCAACTGTGCTTGTCACCTTTTCAACATAATGTTTCGGAGGATTCTTTTCTCCCTTGGTTTCTGTCCATCTTTCGACTTTCCCAAATAATGTTTTCAATGCCAGATTGTCTAGGAAAGCCACCAATCCAGTAATCATGGCACTTACGCCTTTTTCTACCCAGCTACGTCCGTTTTTGAGTCTTTTTGCGAAGACACTCATTGTTCCCTCGGCACTTCCCATTGGACGCATTCCTTTGGTGTCAATACCTTGTTCTCGGAGCCACTTCCGGTAATCCCCGAGGGCTTCAGGATATTTTTCTAGTTGACGAATCAATTGTTCAAGACGTTCTTCCTGATCCTCTGTCTCTAGTGTTCCAACAGCACTGTTTAATTCCGTAAGTAGTTTCTGACTGTCATAGGAAGCTAGTGCCTTTTGCATTTGGCGATAGCGAGGATGCTTACGGAATAAGCTGCGAATATCCCTTGCCACGTGGAAACGGTCAATTGAAAAGAATGCCCTGCCTTTAAAATGGTCTCGACAGGCTGTAATCCATCCGGCACCATCCCCGTTTATTACTAGCTTATGGACAGTTGGGTCATACTCGAAGTTTTCAATGAGAAAATCCTCAAACGCCTCCCAAAATGGCTGATTCCCACGGTGAATAAAATGGCGTTTGTCTTTCAAACTTACTCGTTTTCCGTTGATTTCCCAGCCCTGATGAACCGCTGCAATTTTTTCTTCCTTGCCCCGTTTTCCTTTTCCTTGACGTTTCACATATAGGCCGTCTACTTCCACGAATAGGACAGGATAGTTTACAGGCTGTCGCTCTTTTGGGATACTTTCAATCTGTAACAGATGTTGACGTATAGCTTCGTGACTAATCACTCGGTATCCTAAAAGTGTTTCAAGCGTGCGTTCTGCCTTTCGATAGGATGGCCCCGTAATGGCAAGCTCTAGAGCCGCTTCTTCTATCAGCGGACTAAAGGAGCCTGTCCCTTCGAATTCCAAAAAGCGATCAAGCAGATAGACATATTCACCTTTCTCCCTGTCTCGGTAGTAGTTCCGTTTCACCTTTATTTCGCCAAAAAGACTGATAATAGTGGTAGTACGCTTATCGAGTAGACGATAACGCTTTTTATTTCGTTCTTCAGCAATCTGCTTGTCCATGTCCTCTAATAGTGTTTTCATGACCTCTGAGAAGGTTTCCTGTAATTGCCTCCAAACTAATTGCTCAATCTGTTTTAAATTTGGATATACTGTGTTATTCTTTTGCATGAGGGTTACCTCCTTTGGTGGTGTGGTTTTTGTCGACTATAATTCTACCAAGGAGTAACCCTCCTTTTCATGTTTCTTGCTTAAATCCTACCGCGCTTTCGCTTGGTGGCCCCTTCATTTGGTGAACGATCTTTCGATCCTTCACCAAATGAAGGGGGTTAATTTTGCCTACAAACATTTTACTCATACATGTATCGATTTTGTGTTTTGTATCAGCTCAACTATCGAGTATCCAGATTCATCTTCAACGTCGAAATCTTCATTTGTTGAAACAGAAGGACGAGGTCATCATCGCCGTCCATGTCCTTGGAAAGTTGTTAGGCTTCACTTCCGAACGGGCTTGGCACCGGTTTGTGATCGGGAATTTGTTTTCCAAGGACTTGTTCCCTGAACGTTCTCGATACAACCGTCGCTGCCGAGCGCTTGGCTTTGCGATCAAGTGGATGCGGCACCAGCTGGCCAAGCGTGGACAACACCATGCGTATGCGGTCGTGGACAGTTTGCCGATCGAGCTGTGTCATTCATCCCGAATGTATCGCGCCAAACGGTTTCGTGGAATTGCCGATATTGGCTATTGTGCTTCGAAAAAGATCGCTTTCTATGGGTTGAAACTTCATCTGCAGGTCACCGACCAAGGGCTTCCGATGGGATATGTCGTCACCGAAGCGTCTTGTCACGATCGGGTGGCCGCTGAAACCGTCATGACGCAAATTCCACATCCATATAACCTAGGTGACAAAGGGTACATCAGCCAAAAACTGCAAAAGAAGCTGTACGAAGAGCATCGAGTCGCTTTTTGGACGCCCGTTCGAAAAAATCAGCGAATTCTCCAATCCGACGCATGGAAACAGTGGATGAAACGAAAACGCAAAGTGATTGAAACCGTGTTTTCGATTTTAGTCGATTCGTATCGGATCACCGAGATTCGAGCGAACTCGGTTTCTGGATTTGAAACGGCACTGGATGGTATTTTACTGGCTTACTCCCTTGTTGTTCTTAGGCTAGTTGAGCGTTAAGACTCAACTAGCACCACGGGTAGTTTTTAATAAAAAAGAGCGAATGAAAGGAAATCAATGAAAAATTTCCTCTTCGCTCTTTTTCCTTGTTTTTATAGGTTAGACAAATTCTTTTTATCTAGTGTGAGGTATATCGTTTGAGCGGGTAGCGTTTCAACTTGTGCAGATGATGTCCCCCATTTGTGTGCATAGTACTCCTACTTATATAGGATTCCTCCATTTTCAGATGTCTCTTATGCTGTTTTACTGTATACCAATTCCTCGATATTTCATTCCTAAACTCTCAATCTTTTTTCGATCGAGAGCATTTCTTCCGTCTAAAACAAATTGACAGTTTGGGAAGAGTTCAAATTTAAAATCTCTATATTGATCATGAAAAGCTTGAAGAATGATAGAATCAATCTTTTCACGATTTTCTATAAAAAAAGGCTTTACTTGAAAAGCAGCAATTTCTTCTGCAGTGTAAAGAGGATCGTCAACATATACTGTAGAACCTCTTTTTTTCAATTCATTTGCAAGCAGAAGAGTAGAAGATTTTGTAGTTTCTTTCACATTTTCTCGGAATGAAAGTCCTAAAATGAGAATGTTTTTATTTTCAAGAGTTGAGAAATATTCCTTCACTTGATCAACAGCATATTTAGCCATTTTGTCATTTATTTCCCTTGAGAGAGGTACCAGTCCATCACTTAAACCATTGTTAATAAAAAAGTAAGGATAAACCGGAATACAATGGCCGCCTACTCCGACACCAGGAAAGTGAAGATGGGAAAAAGGCTGGCTATTTGCTGCTTGAATTACTTCCTTAATGTTAACTCCTAATGAGTCAGCATATACAGCCAGTTCGTTCGCTAATGCAATATTAACATCACGGTAAACGGATTCAGCTACTTTTGTAAATTCAGCGGTCTCTAAATTGCTGACAGGCATGATGTCACAGTTTAAAGCTTTTTTATAAAAGGATATGACTAATTCTAGACTTTTTTCGTTATCACCGCTGACCACTTTTGGATAGTTAGAAAGGTCTTGAATAATACGATTTGAGTAAACTCTTTCAGGACTATAGCCTAAATGGAAATCCGTTCCTAATGTTAATCCTGAAAGCTCGGCGATTCTTTTGCCAAAACGGTTTCTAGTATCTCCAGCAGGTAATGTTGTTTCAAAAATAACTAGCGTTCCCTTACAAATCCCTTTTCCAATATCTTCTACAGCTGAGTCAATGAATTCATAGTTGATTGTTCCTTGTTCATTCACTAATACGGGTACAATAACAATAACCACATCAGATTGTTTCACTGCTTTAGTCGTATCAACTGTGGCTCGAAATGTCCCCGCTTTCCATGCTTCATATAATAGCTGATCTAATCCTGGTTCATTTTGAATATGTGAAATTCCTCTATTCACAGTTTCAATGACTTTTTCGTTTTTATCGGCGCCAATGACATTGAAATGCCCAGAGTTTGCAACAACTGCTGCAAGTGGTAATCCAATTTTACCTAAACCAACAACAGTAACAGTTTTCATACATTCAACTCCTTTTTACCTTAACAACTTTGCAGAGTTCAATCCTAAAAAAACTCTATTTTCTTTCCATCACATAAATCATATGTATAAAAGTTGTCGATGTTGTAAGAGTTTCTCATCTTTTCTCTTTTTTTAGCAAATTTAGTGAGAACGTTTAAACACTTGGTATGAATGAAACATATATTGAATGTTGTGTAGGGTAGGAGGGTGTAAAATGCAAAAAAAACTTAAAATATTAATTCTGATTCGACAATTTACAAAAAATTTTCCGAAGCATAAACATAAATTTGAAACGATCAAAGCGATTGAAAAATTTGCTGATGTTCGATATTGGTACAGGGATGGAAATATTCACGATATTCTAAAACAACTTGATTTTAAACCTGACTTTATTTTCCATTATGATATAGGTTGGGGATACGTATTAGCCCCAAGGATTACAGGACTTCATGAAATAAACATTTCAAAAGGTTGTTATGTAATTGATACACATTATTCACCTGCAGAAAGACGAAAATATTTCGAACAAAATAAAATCGATTTGATTTTTTCTGTAACGAAATCTTCTTTTTTGAAAACTCATGCAAAATATAAAGATAAATTCAGATGGTTGCCTTTTTCTATTGATCCAACTATTTTTAAAGATTGGCAATTAGAAAAAGACATCGACTTCTTATTAATTGGACAATTGTATGACAGAACAAAAAAAACAGGGTATCGAACAATGACGCCAAAAGGGAAATATCCATTTAGAGAAGCGGTATTGGAGAAATTGAGGGGAGAGAAAGGATTTGTCTTTCATCCTCACCCAGGCCATAATGCTTCTTCCAATGCTTTAGTAAATGAGAAATATGCAAAAGAATTGAATCGTGCGAAAATCTTCTTTACTTGCGGCTCGAGATTACAATATCCTGTCTTGAAATATTTTGAGGCTCCAGCTTGTAAAACCCTTCTCCTTGCAGAACCTGTACCTGATATCTTGGAATTGGGATTTAAAGATGGAGAGAATTTTGTTGCATGTAATCAATCTAATTTCTATGAAAAGGCTATGTATTATTTAAAAAATGAAAAAGAGCGCAAAAGAATCACGGAAAACGGCTATCAATTTATTCATACAAAACATACAAATGATGTCAGAGCCAAAGAATTTGTCCAAGAGGTGCAAAAATTTTTAGACAAATTGTAAAAGTACAATCAGTTTCAAAGGATATTGCATAGTATAACGATTAACATCCTTAAAAAACATTTCTAACTTTTAATAGTTGGAGGAATCAAATTGAATATTCCCTTGATTGACTTAAAAAAAGAGTATGAGATGTATGGAAAAAATATTGAAAAAGCTGTTATCGAAGTAATGCAAAGTGGTTCTTATATTCTAGGAAATAAAGTAATGCAATTTGAAAATGAGATTGCAAATTACTTAGGAGTTCAATTTGCTGTAGGTGTAGCAAATGGTACGGATGCACTGCTTCTAGCTCTCGAAGCACTGGATATAGGTGAAGGAGATGAAGTGATTACTTCGCCGTTTACTTTTTTTGCTACTGCAGAAGTTATTGCAAAAGTTGGTGCAAAGCCTGTATTTGTTGATATAGAACCGAATACCTATAACATCGATGTGAATAAAATCGAAAAAGCGATTACGGAAAATACAAAAGCGATTATCGTTGTTCACCTGTTCGGTATGGCAGTAGAGATGGATGAGATTCTGAAGATTGCTTCGAAATATAAGTTAAAAGTGATTGAAGATGCTTGTCAGGCAATAGGAACGGAATATAAAGGTAAACGAGTTGGTGGTATTGGTGATATTGGCTGCTTTTCCTTTTTCCCAACGAAAAATTTAGGTGCATTTGGGGATGGAGGATTAGTTGCAACAAACAATCCAGATATTTTTGAGAAAATTTGTTTTTTACGCAATCACGGCAGCAAGGAAAGATATGTTCATACATCTATAGGGATGAACAGTAGATTAGATGAAATACAAGCTGCAATTTTAATAGAAAAACTTAAATATTTAGATATGTTTATATTTAAGAGAATGACTGTGGCTAACAAGTATACCCAAGAGCTCAATCTCATTCATTTGAAACGAAAGCCGCCGCAATATACAGATAGGAGCCATACGTATCATCAATATTGTATTGAAGTAGATGAAAGGGACCAACTTATAAACTTTTTAAATCAAAAGGGAATTGCCACTGGAATCTATTATCCTATTCCGTTGCATTTACAAAAAGCCCTTCAGTACCTTCAATATCAACAAGGGGATTTCCCTGTTTCAGAGAAGGTGGCAAGACATATTTTAGCACTTCCAATTAATCCTACGATTACTGTAACAGAACAGGAATATATTATTAAAGCTATGAAAGAGTTTGCAGGTGTTTCATCATGAGTTTAGTAAGAGTTGGTGTCGTAGGTACTGGAAAGATGGGTTTTTTTCACTGTTCAAAATTAAAGCAAATGAAAAATGTGAACTTTATCGGAATTTATGATCCAGATATGAATAGGGCAAAAAAGATTAGTAAAGCCTTTCAAGTTAAAGCGTTCAATACTTATACTGAACTATTGAAAAAAATTGATGCGGTCATTATCGCGACACCTACACCATTTCATTTTTCATTAGCAGCGGAAGCGATTGTTCACAATAAACATGTATTTGTTGAAAAACCAATTACAATGACAGTAGAAGAAGCAGATAAAATTAAAGCGCTTCTGAAAAATAAAAATCTTAAATTTCAAGTAGGGCATATTGAACGATTTAATCCAGCTATAAGGCGAATTCATGACTATATTCGCCCTGAACAAATTATGAATATTGAAGCAAAAAGACTTGCTTATTCAGATAGAATAAAAGATACAGATGTTGTATTGGATGTTATGATTCATGATATTGATATTATTTTGAGCATAATTAAAAGTCCGATTAAACGAATCTCAGCAGAGGGGATTCGTTTACGTGATGCTGCGAAGTACGACACCGTTTCAGCAATACTTCTGTTTGAAAATGGAATTGTCGCAAATTTATTAGCAAGTAATATATCTCATGAAAAGGTGAGAGAACTTATTATTTATGAGAAAGAAAAAGTGATTAAAACGGATTATTTAATGAGACAGCAACAACTTGTCATGAATGAAATAAATAATCATTCTACAGTTCCAGTCGGAACAGAGACCGTTATTGCTAATATTGCCCTACCTTATTCCGATCCATTACTGGAAGAGCTTCTACATTTTATTGACTGTATCTATTCAGATACAAAGCCGCTTATCGGCGTTGAGGAAGGAAGAGCGGCGGTAGAGGTTGCATTGAAAATTAAACAAAGTTTAATCGATTCACAATAAAAAAGAAATGTATAACTCTTTATGAGGATGGTAAAAGAGTTATACATTTTTTTAGTTGTTATGAATATATAAATTTCACTTTACTTTTCTGCATCGTTAGAATTTATTTTTGAAATTTTTTTAGCAGGCACGCCGACAACTGTTTCATTTGGCTGAACGTCTTTTGTTACTACGGAACCAGCACCGACTATAGCGTTTTCGCCAATAGTTACATTTGGTAGAAGGGTAGCGTTATTACCAATTTTCGCTCCTTTTTTAATATGCGCTCCTTTTAATTCATACGGTTTTAACCCCATGTATTTATCATTTGACATAGACACACATGGACCGATAAAAACATCATCCTCTAAAATGGTATCACCAGTTATATAGGCCAAGGTTTGTATTGTACATCTTTTCCCAATTGACGTATTTAGCTCAACAATAGCACCTCTGCCAATAACTGTTTGGCTGCCGATTGTTGAATTCTCTCGAATGCTAGCATGGTCAGCAACAAAAACGTGGTCTGCAATCTCTGAGCCAGCGTAAATCGTTACATGATTTCCGATTTTTGTATTTTCTCCGATGATTAGATGAGGCTGTTTCACATTGGATGCCCTCATTTTTTGATTTCCGCTTTTTTTGACCCCTAAAACACAATTGGACCCAATGATTACATTGTCACCAATAATCGTGTTTTTTAGGATTACTGTATGATGTCCAATCGTAACATTTTCTCCGATTGTGACCCCTTCTTCAATTACCACATGTTGCCCAAGTTTAATGCTTTCAGGTAGTTGAGGTTGCCCCAGTTTGCTCATCCTTTCATTTTTGTTTTTGGAAATAGGGCTTTTCGTTTTCTAACTTCGAATTAATCGAAAATAAGGAAATTCACCTTCAATATTTTAGACTTACTATTTAACGCTATCTTTCCTATTTTGATTTTTTAAGTAGCTTTGAAAAAATTCTTCATTATATAAAACTTTCGGATCATTTGGGATATATTGTTTCGTCAATTCGTGGTATTTAATTGATTCTTCAACATTTCCTAATTGCCAATAGCAAACGCATAGAGCGAGATGCGGATACCAGGTTGTGTAAGAAGTATGGTGAAAGCCGCCTGTTTTTTTATGTTTCATCTTCACAGCCAACTGATACCAAAACAAAGCTGTTTTGAAGTCTTTTCTTGCTTGGAAGATGTCTCCGATGCGGCAGCAGGCCTCAGATCTCGGTTCATCATAGTTAAACGTTTTAAAGAGAGCCATCAATTCATTCTCTTTTTCTCCGAGACGAGCATAACAGTCGGCCATATATATGCAAGCCCGAATATTATCTTCTATCCAACCTTTTTTTCCATCTAAAAATTCTTGATAATAAATAATCGCTTTATTGTATTGTTTATGATCTTTAAGCTCATTGGCATAATAAAACAAATCTCTTGGTGAAAACTCTTCTCCATTTTTGATGCGATTTTCATAAATTCTTAGGTTTCTGCCGATTGATTGAGTATCCACTTTTTTCTCTCTCTTTTTATGATGGATGGAAATGTCCGCTTCCAATATATTTCCGTGAACAGCAAGATATTCATGTACAGGTCCAATCCATTTAAATCCTTTGCTTCGTTTCACAAGGCGGTTTCTTCGGTAATGGAAGGTTGGATTTCCATTTCCGTCTGTAGCGGCAATATAGTTCATGGAGACAGCATCAATATTGCTATTAAGGTTTTTTTTCAGCTTTTTAAACTTTTTTTGCTCTTCTGGAAGAATAACATCATCAGCATCTAACCAGAGAATATAATCTTTTGTTGCAAGACTGAATGAATAGTTTCTCGCTGCTGAAAAGTCATCAATCCAAGTAAAGTCATATATTTTATCTGTAAATTTACTTGCGATTTCTTTTGTTCTATCTGTCGAACCCGTATCGACAATGATGATTTCATCACAAATATCTTCTACACTTGATAAACAATTTGCCAAAACCTCTTCTTCATTTTTGACAATCATGCAAAGACTGATCGTCGGCATTTATACACCCCTCTACTAATCGAAATAACTATTCATATATATATGTAGCTTTAAATAATTCGGAACTTACGAATGAAAGGTGTAATAAATAAAAAAGGGAAAATGATGATTGCAGCCCATCGAAATTTTCCTTATTGGGTAAGTAAAATTGCAATAGCTAATAAATGTAAAGCATAATGAGTGGAAGTTATCGAGGGAAAGTATAAGGAGAATTATTATGGGGAAAGCGGAAGAAGAGCGATGAAGAATTATAATCTTTTTAAATTTAGGTGCTGTCGAATGTATAAGAGTACATTTTTAGTGAGGCCAAATCCAAAAATTCGCATCAGCAGAGATGAGATAATAGTCAAAACCAGTGAGATAATAGCCAACTCGCCCTTGATAATAGTCAATCTAGGTAAAATAATAGCCAAAGCCAAAAATTTGCTCCAGCAGAGATGAGATAATAGTCAAATTCAAAGGGATAATAGCCAACTCGGCCGAGATAATAGTCAATCTAGGTAAAATAATAGCCAAAGCCGAAAATTTGCTCCAGCAGAGATGAGATAATAGTCAAAATCAAAGAGATAATAGTCAATTCGCCAGAGATAATAGTCAATCTAGGGAAAATAATAGCCAAAGCCGAAAATTCGCTCCAGCAAATAAAAGATAATAGTCAAAACCCAAGCGATAATAGCCAACTCGGCCGAGATAATAGTCAACCTAGATAAAATAATAGCCAAAGCCAAAAATTCGCATCAACAGAGATGAGATAATAGTCAAACCCAAAAAGATAATAGCCAATTCGTCTGAGATAATAGTCAACCCAGATAAGATAATAGCCAAAGCCGAAAATTCGCTCCAGCAGAGATGAGATAATAGTCAAATTCAAAGGGATAATAGCCAACTCGGCCGAGATAATAGTCAATCTAGGTAAAATAATAGCCAAAGCCAAAAATTTGCATCAGCAAAGATAGGATAATAGCCAAAACAAGTGAGATAATAGCCAACTCGGCCGAGATAATAGTCAACCCAGGTAAAATAATAGCCAAAGCCAAAAATTTGCTCCAGCAAAGATAGGATAATAGCCAAAGCCGAAAATTCGCTCCAGCAGAGATGAGATAATAGTCAAATTCAAAGAGATAATAGCCAACTCGGCCGAGATAATAGTCAATCTAGGTAAAATAATAGCCAAAGCCAAAAATTTGCTCCAGCAAAGATGAGATAATAGTCAAATTCAAAGGGATAATAGCCAATTCGCCTGAGATAATAGTCAACCTAGATAAAATAATAGCCAAAGCCAAAAATTTGCTCCAGCAGAAATGAAATAATAGTCAAATTCAAAGGGATAATAGCCAACTCGGCCGAGATAATAGTCAACCCAGGTAAAATAATAGCCAAAGCCAAAAATTTGCTCCAGCAAAGATAAGGATAATAGTCAAATCCAATAAGATAATAGCCAACTCGGCCGAGATAATAGTCAACCTAGGTAAAATAATAGCCAAAGCCAAAAATTCGCATCAGCAGAGATGAGATAATAGTCAAATTCAAAGGGATAATAGCCAACTCGTCCGAGATAATAGTCAACCTAGATAAAATAATAGCCAAAGCCAAAAATTCGCTCCAGCAGAGATGAAATAATAGTCAAATTCAAAGGGATAATAGCCAACTCGGCCGAGATAATAGTCAATCTAGGGAAAATAATAGCCAAAGCCAAAAATTTGCTCCAGCAAAGATGAGATAATAGTCAAACCCAAAAAGATAATAGCCAATTCGTCTGAGATAATAGTCAATTCAAATAAAATAATAGCCAAATTCTTTATGATCTACATATTTCTTTTTTCTATGGGGGTCACATTAAACGCACCGCTTCGTAACAATTTTTTTGTAACGAAAGTGTTAACGTCAGTTGAAAAAGGAGGCGGCTTAAAATTTTTTTCAGCCGTCCTCCCTTTTTCTAACACTTATTTTTTAAAGTTAATTTCGATACTATTTCAACCCGAGCTGTCTGAGGGAACATATCAACTGGTTGGATGTACTCAACGGTGTATAGCTTAGATAATTCTTTTAAATCCCTTGCGAAAGTGGATGGGTTGCAAGAAGTATAGACGAATCGTTTTGGTTTAATTTTTAATACGGTTTTAATAAAACTTGGTGCAAGACCAGTACGAGGTGGATCAACCGTTACAACGTCTGGTACAAATCCTTCTTTCGCCCATTTCTTAAGCCACTCTTCTGCTGGACCGTTATAGTATTTGGCATGAGTAAATCCGTGGTTTTGTGCATTTTTTTTAGCATCTTCAATGGACTCAGGAACGATATCCATTCCACGTACTTCTTTTGCATCTTTCGCAAGCCATAAACCGATTGTTCCGACACCACAATAGGCATCTACAACTGTTTCTTTGCCAGTTAACCCCGCGGCTTTTTTGATTTCATCATATAAAACAACGGTTTGTTTTGGATTGAGTTGGAAAAATGCGCGGGAAGATAAATCAAAAGCAAGTTCTCCTAATTTTTCGTGTATCGTCTCTTTGCCGTCAAGTACAATGGTATCATCCCCAAAAATCAAGGAAGTTTTTGAAGGGTTGATATTTTGAGTGATGGAAACAATGCTTGAATCCAAATTTTTTATGCCTTGTACTAATTCCGCTTTTTTAGGAATTTCTTTTTTCGTCGTAACAAGGCAAACTTGTGTTTCTCCTGTTTGAATACCTGTACGAACGACAATGGTGCGAACAATTCCTTTTGATTTTCCATCATAGATTGGAATGTTCAGTTTTTGTAAAAGCTTTCGAATGCCGACAGTAATTTTTGTTGTTATAGGATGTTGTACGATGCAATCATTGATATTTAAGAGTTTATTCGTGCCTTCGACGAACAATCCGGCAGAAACATAGCTACCATTTTTTCGTACCTGGAAAGAGCTTTTATTTCGATAATGCCATGGATTGTCCATTCCAATAGTAATACGTATTTCTGCATTTTCAGCAATCTGTGGTACATATTTTTCTAAAGCTTGAATAACGATATCACGCTTTTCTTTTAATTGTCCTTCGTATGATAAGTGTTGTAATTGGCATCCCCCACATTGCTCATAAATTTTGCATGGAGGGGGTATGCGATTTTTTGAAGTTTCTCTAATTCGCACAATTTCCGCCTCGGCAAAATTTTTATGGATTTTTGAAACTTTTGCTGTGACGACTTCACCAGGAAGTGCTCCTTTTACGAATACAACATTCCGCTTGAAAAAGCCGACACCTTCACCATTGATTCCAAGTCGTTTAATTGTTAATGGAAATTTTTGACCGATTTCGATTTGCACTTTTTCAGACATCTTTTCACGTCCTTTATTCAATCTTCAAATATTATAGCAATCGAATAAGGATAGGTAAAATTGCATATGTATGATTAGTGCAAGATAATAAATCAGTTGATTATGTGGATTTTCTCCGAAATAAGTGTTATTGTTATAGATAATTAAATATTTTTATATCCTTCGGGGTCGGGTGAAATTCCCAATCGGCGGTGATGAAGCAATGCTTCTAAGCCCGCGAGCTCTTTTGGAGCAGGATTTGGTGAGAATCCAAAGCCGACAGTGAAAGTCTGGATGGGAGAAGGATGGTTTGTAAAAAATACCCATTAATCGTTAGTTAATGGGCTAGTTTAGTATACCCTTTTTTACATTCTATCTCCCGCATATAAGCGGGAGTTTTTATTTAGGTATACGTGAAAAATTTGCCTGTACACAGGCTTTTTTGTCATGCCTAAAAATACATCATTCTCCCAACCCCGTTAAGTTTTCGCTTAATGGGGTTTTTGCTTTTATTAAAAAATGAGGGGGATTTACATGTTTACTGGCTTAATTGAAGACAAAGGAATTGTCACTGCTATTCAAAAAGACGAAAAAAGTATGAAAATCGTTATTCATTCTCCAAAAATTGTGTCAGATGCGTCTTTAGGAGACAGTATTGCTGTCAATGGCGTTTGTCTAACAGTTACTCATTTAACAAAAGATGAAATGACGGTAGATGTCATGCCGGAAACTGTAAAAGCCACAACGATTCATCAGTTAAAAAAAGGAGACTATGTCAATTTAGAAAGGGCAATGGCAGCTGGTGGACGTTTTGGTGGTCATATTGTGTCGGGTCATGTGGATGGAGTAGGAACGATTCGCAGCAAAAAGCCGGTATCCAATGCAGTGTATTACGAAATTGAGATGCCGAAAGAACTGTTAGAACAATGTATTCCTAAAGGATCCATTACGATTGACGGGACAAGTTTGACGATTTTTGGAGTTAGTGATACAAGCGTCACAATTTCTCTCATTCCTCATACGTATTCAGAAACGATTTTAGGAATGAAAGGGATTGGCGATCAAGTGAATATTGAGACGGATATGTTGGGAAAATACGTGTTACATCATTTAAAGAAAATCAATCAAAAAGAAGAATCAAAAATTACGTTAGAATTTTTAACTCAAAAAGGATTTTAAGGATGGTGGTTTTAATGTTGAACACGATCGAGGAAGCAATTGAAGAATTGAAAAAGGGGAAAACCATCATCGTTGTGGATGATGAAAATCGGGAAAACGAAGGGGATTTAGTGGCTTTAGCAGAGCATGCAACACCAGAGACCATCAATTTTATGGCGACATACGGCCGAGGTTTAATTTGTACGCCCATCATAGAAGAATTGGCACAAAAATTGGATTTACATGCAATGGTTGCAAATAATACAGACAATCATCAAACAGCATTTACCGTTAGTATCGACCATATTAGCACGACAACAGGCATTAGTGCATATGAGCGTTCAACAACGATTTTAAAAATGATAGATGATGATGCGAAAAAAGAAGATTTTCGCAGACCAGGACATGTTTTTCCGCTTATCGCCAAGAAAAATGGAGTATTGGAAAGACAAGGGCATACAGAGGCTGCAGTTGATCTAGCTAGGATTGCAGGATCATTTCCTGCGGGTGTGATTTGCGAAATTATGGGGGATGACGGAAAAATGTCTCGCCTCGATGATTTATTGAAATTCGCAAAAGCACATGATTTAAAAATTATTTCAATTGAGGAATTAGTTCGTTATCGTTTCCGAAATGAAGTGGTTGTAAGTCGGGCAGCATCAGTAAATATGCCGACAACATTCGGAAATTTTCGAATGATTGGTTATGAAAATGATGTTGATGGATTGGAACATGTGGCATTAGTAAAAGGGGATATCCATGAAGGAGAAACACCGCTTGTACGAATTCATTCAGCTTGTTTAACGGGAGATGTTTTTCATTCAAAACGTTGCGATTGTGGTCCACAGTTAGAAAAGTCATTAGAGATGATAGAGAAGGAAGGAAAAGGCGTTCTATTATATATGCAACAAGAAGGACGCGGCATCGGATTAATTAATAAGCTCAAAGCATATGCATTACAGGAACAAGGTTTTGATACGGTTGAAGCCAATCTGAAACTTGGGTTTCCTGCAGAGTTGAGAGATTATGCATTAAGTGCACAAATGTTAAAAGACTTAGGCATTACAAAAATTCGATTAATGACGAACAATCCAGAAAAAATTGAAGGTATCGAGAAATATGGCATCCAAGTTGTGGAACGTGTGCCAATTAAAATCGAACCGAATAATGCTAATGCTTTTTATTTAAAAACAAAAAGAGAAAAAATGCATCATTTTATTTAAACAAAGATATTGTATTTACATTTTAGAAGAGGGAGTAGTTGGAAATGGGAAAAATATTTGAAGCAAATTTAGTTGGAACAGGGCTGAAAATTGGCATTGTAGTAGGAAGATTTAACGAATTTATTACAAGTAAATTGCTAGATGGCGCAATGGACGGATTGAAGCGCCATGGAGTGGATGAAGAAAATATTGATGTGGCATGGGTACCGGGTGCTTTTGAAATACCGTTTATTGCAAAACAAATGGCTGAAACTGGCGAGTATGATGCGGTAATCGGTTTAGGAACGGTTATTCGTGGTTCTACAACTCATTACGATTATGTATGTAATGAAGCAGCAAAAGGCATTGCACAAGTTTCTCTGCAAACAAATGTGCCAGTCATTTTCGGAATTGTTACAACGGAAAATATTGAACAAGCGATTGAACGCGCTGGAACGAAAGCTGGAAATAAAGGTTATGATGCAGCTGTTTCTGCGATTGAAATGGCGAATTTGAAAAAGATGTTTAAATAATAGATAAAAAGCTGTTTGGAGAGGAAAACTTTCTAGGCAGCTTTTTTATTAGGTAGATTTTATAAGTTGAAGGATTTTATTTCTAAAGTTGAGGGTATTTGCACAATATCTGCAAGAGAAGGGGTTGTATACGCATTAGCGGTGGAGGTAACTGCACAAGCGAGGTTTATTTACACAAGCAGGAGTTGTATCCTCACAAGAAAGGAATTTAAGTGCACGAGTACTATGTTTATCCGCACAAGTAGAAGAGTTATCCACACAAACAGGGGAGCTTAATGCACAAGTGTGATGTTTATCTGCTCAAGCAGAAGTTGTATCCGTACAAGTAATGAAATTATCTGCACAAGCAAGCATTGTAAAAGGAACCCATTTTAAAATGGGTTCCACAAATTATATTAAGAAGCTTTCCCCCATAAATAATCATCAACTAAATGATCAAATACAAGATCATCCAAGGTTCCAAAAGTATAACCCTGTTTTTTCGCTTCTTTTATAAAATCCGGCAATGCATCAGCATTATGTTCAGCAACCGTATGCATTAATATGATAGCTCCGGGATGCAGCTGACTGATTAACTCGTTGTATGCGTATTCTGCACCTTTCTTTTGATCGGTATCCCAATCTCTGAAAGCAATGGACCAAAAGATGTGAGTATAGCCATTTTCATTGCCTACTTCTAACAATTCAGTATTAAAAATTCCTTCAGGTGGTCGAACATAATAAGTACGATTAATACCCGTAATCTCTTTTAATTTCTTATCAAAATTTTGCCATTCTCTGATCATTCCTTCGCGAGATAATCTAGCCATGTTCGGATGCTTATCTGAATGGTTCCCGATAGTATGCCCCTCTTTAACCATTCTCTTCACTAAATCCGATGCACTTGTTAAATAATGTCCCGTTAAGAAAAAGGTTGCTTTCACATTTTCTTTCTTTAATGTATCGAGTATTTTTTCCGTATAACCTGCTTCAAATCCGTTATCGAAAGTTAAATAAATTACTTTTTTCTCTGGATTTCCTCTATATAACGCACCGTAGTTTTTTAATAAACCTTCAAACTCTGCACCAACATCTGGGGGATTTCCATTTTTCGATTTTGTAAAACCCCAATGGTATTCTTTTGCGAATGCTTGAGGTGCTGGGATACTAAATAACAAAACAATGGCCAGGGCAATATTGATCCATTTCAACTTGCTACCTCCTCTCCTTTTTGCCTTAGATTGTGCAAAAAGAAAGTGTTTATGCGACTTATATCGAATGGCGAATATCCCAAATCATATGAACGTTTCGGGATTTTGTGTATACTAAAAACGAGGAGTGTTTCAATGCAAGTAATTACAAAAATCACCCGTCAAAAAAATAATAAAGAGCGATACAATATATATTTAAATGAAGAATTTGCCTTTTCAGTAGATGAATCCACTTTAATTAAGTTTGGCTTAACAAAAGGGAAATTACTCGATTCATTTGAAATTGATGAAATTGCATATGAGGATGAAATTGCGAAAGCCTTTAATCGAGCATTATCATATTTAAGCTATCAAATGCGAAGTGAATATGAGGTGAAAAAAAAGTTGCTTGATGCGGGCTTTGGCGAATCAGTTGTACTCGAAGCAATTCGGAAACTTGAAAAATTAGGTTTCCTCAATGATGAAACGTATTCAAAAGCATTGCTTGAAACAAGGAAAAAAACTGCAAAAAAAGGTCCAATGGCTATAAAGCAAGACTTAATAAAAAAAGGAATTGATAAAAAAACGCTCGAAAAAACATTAAAATCATTTACATATGAAGAACAAATGCAATTAGCGATGCAGTTAGCTGAAAAAACAGTGAAGATGAATAGCAATAAAACACCTACCCAAATAAAGCAAAAAATACAGGACGTATTAATTCGAAAAGGATATTCTTTTGAAATTGTGAATGAAATACTTGACCAAATTCAATTAGAGCGAGAAGATGATGAATGGTACGAATTAATTACCATACAAGGTGAGAAAATTTGGAATAAATATGTTCGGAAATATGAAGACAAGCAACTTGAATTAAAAGTAAAACAAGCCCTGTATCAAAAAGGATTTCCATTAGAGATAATCGAGCGATTTATCGATGAAAAGAGGGAGAAGGAATGAAAAAAACTTATGCTCAAATGACTCCAGAAGAATTGAGACAGGAAATAGCAAACCTTAAGGAAAAAGCAAGAAAAGCAGAACAATTAGGAATCGTCAATGAGTTTGCGGTTTACGAAAGAAAAGCGCTTATGGCTCAAGCGTATTTAATGGATCCGTCACTTATTAAGCCTGGTGAGATTTACAGAATTGATGGTGCTCCTGGGGAATATTTCAAAGTAGAATATTTAAAAGGACGCTTTGCATGGGGTTTCCGATTAAACGGTGAAAATTTTGAAGAAGCGTTACCAATTTCCATGCTCTCACCATTGAAAGCGGGGGAATAATATGGACGCATACACACTTATGGATAAATTGACGAAAGAATTATTAGAAAAAAATCCGTTTTTATCTGAAAACAAAGCTCGCACTTGGATTGAATTATTATGGTCTGATTTTGAAGCAACATATGCAAAAGCTGGTTATGTCTATCGTGGGGCCGAATATACAGAAAGAATTATTCGCCAATGGATTGAAAGTTATGGCGATAAAATCCATGAATTTGCAGGACGTAACCCGAAATATGCACATTTATTGGAAGAACAGTAATGAAAAGGGGTGTCTTGAAAGTCGAAAGCTTTCTAGACACCCTCAAATCATGATTTTTATAAATATTAGTCGAAGCAAATTTCTTTGTCGCAGGTGAGCCGTCTCATAATGACTTTTCAAAAGAACACTTCAATTTCAATCACTTGCACCAATCTGCAATTTTCGTTGTAGTTTGTCTTCACTGTAAATCCAACCGGTATAAGAAGTAATAATGTTTAAATCTTCATCCAAATGAGCTACCGCAACAAAAGGATAATGTTCATTACTTCGATATCTTAAATCGACTAATCGAACTTCTGTAAGTCCATTTTCTAGTTCAGAAATGTCCCAATGATAAATTGGCGAGAACGATAAAAAAGCAGATAAATTTGGATCACTCAATGCTTTTTCCACCAATGGCGTTTTTGGTAGAGGACGAATTTTAAATTTATCGTATATATTAATCGTTCTTCCAAATGCTCGTCCTACATAGTAATGAGTTTCAGATTTTGCTGCAACCCGCCAAGTGAAAAAACGCATCGTTGGGGCAACAATGATGATTTTTGCATCTGGAATCGTTTTACGAACGGCATTTTTTACAGATTGTTGAAGTAAAAATCTTAAAATATAATAACCGATGATGATGAAATACATAATGGAGAAGATTATTACCGGGTTTGAACCTAAAGCCCATAAAATTATTCCAATACAGTGGATAGCAAAAATATATGGATCAAAGGTATTGATGACACCTAGGGCGATCCACTTTCTTGAAAAGGGGCGTAATGCTTGAGTTCCGTAAGCATTAAATATATCGACAAATACATGCAAAAAGACGGCAATAAATGTCCATAGCCAAAGATGTAGTACATTGGCGTCTTGGAAAATGAGTGATACAATTGCGGTAATTCCAATAGACCAAAGAATGACTGCAGGAGTGGAGTGGGTAATGCCACGATGGTGTCTTATATAAACCGCATTATTGCGAAGTTTCAACACCGTATCTACATCGGGTGCTTGGGAACCAACAATCGTCCCAGTTAAAACGGCTGCAAATGTAACGCTATGATTTGCAACAACTGGATCCATTAAAGATAAGCCTCCGAGCGCAATGCCCATGACAAGATGTGTACCTGTATCCATCCAAATCAACTCCTTATAATCGGAGGACTACACTTTTTAAAAATAAATGCAAAATTTATATAACTATATTATACCCTTTTAATTAAAATTAAAATCGAAAACTGGTAGGAGGTACTAGTGAAATATCCATATTCGCAACAATTTCGACAAAGTCTTGTTGATTGGTTTCACCGTGAAAAAAGAGATTTACCTTGGAGACGTACGAAAGATCCATATAAAATTTGGGTATCAGAAGTGATGCTTCAACAAACAAGAGTTGATACGGTTATTCCTTATTATCATCGTTTTATAGAGAAATATCCTTCCATTGAAGCTTTAGCATATGCCGATGAAGAAGAATTATTAAAAATGTGGGAAGGCTTAGGATATTATTCAAGAGCACGGAATTTACAAAGCGGCGTTAAAGAAGTTGTAGAAAAATACGGGGGTATTGTTCCGAACAATCGCCATGATTTACAACAATTAAAAGGTATAGGTTCCTATACTGCTGGAGCGATATTAAGCATTGCGTATAATCTTCCAGAACACGCAGTCGACGGAAATGTCATGCGTGTGTTGAGCCGCGTTTTACATATAACAGAAGATATTGCCCTTCCAAAAACTCGCAAAACATTTGAAAAAGCTGTCGAACAACTTATTCATCCTGAATACCCAGGCGATTTTAATCAAGCGTTAATGGATTTGGGAGCGATGATTTGTACTCCGACTTCACCAAAATGTTTACTTTGTCCTGTTAGAGAATATTGTGTCGGTTTTATGGAAGGTGACGCAGATCAGTTGCCAATAAAGTCGAAGAAAACAAAAGTAAAAAACGAATATTACGATGTTTACATCGCAGTGAATGATGGGAAAGTCTTATTTGAAAAAAGACATAGTGATGGCTTGCTTGCAAATATGTGGCAATTTCCGATGATTTTTGTGGAAAAATCACCTGAAGAAACAGGGAACTCTTTTGAAAAAACATACAATGTTAAAATTACAAAAGTATTGGAAGAAGATTTTTTTGAACAAAAACATGTATTTTCACATCTCATTTGGAATTTACGATGTCATTTAGTAGAAGTAAAAGAAATTGGACCATTAGGAAACATGGTTCAGTTCGTAACATTAAAAGAAATTGAGGAATTACCACTTCCTGTGCCAATGATAAAAATTAAGAATTTCTTGAAACAATATATTTTTAAACCTTTGGAATAATAACCTGTTCATCTGTCCACAATATCTAGCGTGGAGGTGAATATTCATGGCAAAAAATCGCAACAAAAATAACCAAGAGGAGTTTGCTCAAGAACAAGATTTTCAACAAACTCGTCAGGATCAACAAAATAAACAACAACAAAATCAACAAAACCAACAAAACAACAACCGCAATAACAACAAATAAGGTATTATTCAATTAGTGAATAAATTTCACTTCCAGGTATAGACGTCTGTCTATACCTTATTTTTGTATTTGTAGCTTATTGTCACACAGCTTTTATGTAATTTTATGACATTTTAAATAGAAAAAAAGGAAATTTCTAAATATAATAAATAAAAGAATGGGTAATTTTCTACAAGTTTTTATAAACATTGATATAATAAACGTGAGTATATAGAGAAAGAGTAAAGGTGGGGCTAAAATGACGGTACCGAAAGAAGGAGAAACCATACAAATACATAGTTATAAACATAATGGAAGCATCCACCGAGTTTGGCATGAAACGATGGTTTTAAAAGGAACGAAAAATATTATTATTGGAGCGAATGACAGAACGCTCGTAACGGAAGCGGATGGTCGAACTTGGCTTACAAGGGAACCTTCCATATGTTATTTTCATGCAGAACATTGGTTTAATATTATTTGCATGTTGCGTGAAGATGGAGTTTATTATTACTGCAACATGAGTTCTCCTTTCGTATTTGACAATAACGCAATTAAATACATTGATTATGACTTGGATATAAAAGTATTTCCAGATAAATCTTACACATTATTAGACGAAGATGAATATGAACAACATAAAAATGAAATGGGATATCCAGAAGTAATTGATAAAATTTTAAAGCGAAATGTAACGAAATTGTTGAGCTGGGTAAAGCAAAAAAAAGGGCCTTTTGCCCAAGACTTTATTGAAGTTTGGACAAACCGTTATTTATTTTATAAAGACATGCGGTCTAACACTAAATAACGAACAATGGCGTCTCATATGAAGAGACGTCTTTTTATTGTGGTAAAATATAAACGTTCTATTTATGAAATATCAATTAGTAAAATTTGAACTCAACTAACTTTGGGTGGCATTAAGGATGTGACGATATTTGGATAGTATTAGAAGATATATGCAATTTGTAAAACCCTATTATTGGGAAATTATGTTAACCCTCATTATAGGAGTTATTAAGTTTGCTATTCCTTTATTTATTCCGTTTTTAACTAAAATTGTAATCGATGATATTATATTAAATACGGAATTAACGAATGCCGAGCGTATTGAGCAATTGGTTTATTGGCTAGGTGGAGCGATTATTATTTTCTTTATTATTCGTCCACCTGTTGAATATTACCGACAATATTTTGCCCAACACGTCAGCAATAAAGTGTTGTTTGATATTCGAAAAAAACTGTTTGTACATTTGCAAAAATTAAGCTTGAAATATTATTCCAATCATCGTGCAGGAGATATTATATCCCGTGTAATCAATGATGTCGAATCAACGAAAAACTTCGTGATGATTGGTCTTATGAACTTGTGGCTTGATATGACAACGATTCTTATTGTAATAGGAATCATGTTAACAATGAATTGGAAGTTAACAATTGTTTCTATTATTTCTCTTCCTTTATTTGCAATTAGCGTAAAATATTTTTTTGGAAGACTAAGGGCATTAACAAGAATACGTTCGCAAGCGTTAGCAAATGTACAAAGCTATTTACATGAAAGAGTAAGCGGCATCAGCATCATAAAAAGTTTTGCTCTTGAGGAACATGAGCAAAAGATTTTTGATAAAGAAAATGGAGAGTTTTTAGAAAAATCGTTGGATCATACAAGATGGAATGCAAAATCTTTTGCGGTTGTTAACACCATAACGGATATTGCGCCATTATTAGTGATCGGTTTTGCATCATATTTAATCATTAATGGACAACTTTCTGTCGGTGAAATGGCAGCCTTCATGGGATATATCGAGCGATTGTATGCACCGCTAAGAAGATTGGTGAACTCATCGACAACGCTTACTCAATCCATTGCTTCTATGGATCGAATGTTTAGTTTGATGGATGAAGAATATGATGTTCAAAATAAACCGAATGCATTGCCTTTACCACCTGTATCGGGGAAAGTAGAGTTTAAAAATGTTGAATTTAAGTATGAAGAAGAAGGTAAAACAGTCTTGAAAAATGTAAACTTTACAATTCAACCAGGAGAAACAGCTGCGTTTGTAGGAATGAGCGGTGGAGGAAAATCGACGATTGTTAGCCTTATTCCACGCTTTTATGATGTAACAAGTGGTTCGGTAAAAATTGACGAGCGAGACGTGCGGGATGTAGATATTAAATCATTGCGCTCGCAAATTGGGATTGTATTGCAAGACAATATTATATTCAGCGATTCAGTGAAACAAAATATTTTAATGGGAAAACCAGATGCAACGGATGAAGAAGTCGTTGCTGCAGCAAAAGCAGCAAACGCTCATGATTTTATTATGTCCTTGCCAAATGGCTATGACACAAAAGTGGGAGAACGAGGTGTGAAGCTTTCTGGAGGTCAAAAACAACGCATCGCGATTGCAAGGGTGTTCTTAAAAAATCCTCCAATATTAGTGTTAGATGAAGCAACTTCCGCTTTGGATTTAGAAAGTGAGGCGTTAATTCAGGAATCTTTGGAACGTTTGGCAAGTGATAGAACGACAATCATTATTGCCCACCGTCTTTCAACAATTACCCATGCAGATAAAATATTTGTTATCGATCATGGTGAACTAATTGAAGAAGGAACTCATGAGTCGTTAATGGCGAAAAAGGGAGTTTATCATGATTTATTCCAAATACAACATTTAGAATAATTGATTTTGCACTCAACCAATTGAGGTTGGGTGTTTTTTATGTTGAAAATAATGTTATGCTCTAAAAATATTTATTTTCTTTATCACCTTATATAGATCAAAAAACAAAATAAAACTTTTGTTGGATTGAATAAATTGAATAATTCTAAATTTTCTGTAATAAAACAAATATTGCTAGGTTAGATATAAAAGTATAAAATGTTTAGTAAAATGGAAAAATTTTTAGTTTAGGGAATTTTTTTTCTTATCTAGCATTTCACTACCGTCGCATAAATAATGCCTGAATTTTCAGTTTTATTTTTTCTGGACTTTAGAGAAAAAACGAAAACACCTAAGCGAGGGTAGTAAACATCCATTTTTTTACTATAACCTATGACTTGTGCAACAACGACTGGCAAACCTTTATGGGACGCCGTTTCCTTCGATTTTTCGTAACCAAATGTGAGCGGATTTCCACAAAGAAGCCTTCAAATAGCGACTAATTTGTAAGTAACTGCGTTCGCTATTCGTGTTCAGCTGAGCTAAAACATTCAGACAGTACACTATCATGGCTACGTACACTTGATTATGTACAGCTTGTTCACTGTGACCAAAAAACTTTTTAATGTTCAGATGTTGTTTCATCCATTTGAAAAAAAGTTCGATTGCCCAACGTGATTGGTAGATTTCTGCAATTTCATCTGCGTCAATGTCAAACCGATTTGTCAGTAAATGAAGCTCATTTCCTTTTGTATCATGCAATTTGAGTAAGCGAAACACGTTTTCAGAACGATTTTGTGGTGTTCCAATGACAACCATTTCATCAGAGAATACGGGTGAATCTTCTGGTAACGAAAAGGATTCTAACACTCGGACAACAGCGTTTTTACGCAAACGGGTCACAAAGAAATAGCCATCTTCCGTCATTTGATCAAAGCGCCCATAATCCAAGTAACCACGATCAAACACGTACATGCATTCTTTGTCATCCACGAATACTTCTAGTTGACCACGATCATGTTCGTTGGCATTCGTGAGTACGGCTTTATCTGGATAGGAGAGTCCTTTTTCCATAAAAACAAGTCGTAAGTGAAGCTTTACTCCTGATTTTGTTTTTCGAAACTCTGCCCACTGATGATTGGTCAAATTAAGCGGTAATGTACTCGAATCAATGATTTTCAAAGGCGTTGTCACTTTTCTTCTTGTTTGGAAATTGGTTTTCCGATGAATTTGTGCCACTAAATCGAGAAAAATCGTTTGAAAGAACTCAGTTGGGATGGTATTGATTCGTCTCCCTAACTGTGAAAAACTAATCGATTCCAATCCCGTTGCTCGTTGTAATTCTTCTAAAAAGACAGCGTCACTCAACGCCCGTAAACTCTCGGTTTCATGGAGTTGGGCATACAAAAGCAGTTTCATAAATGAAGCCATATAAAGCTTCTTGGTATAGTGATTTAATTGATGTGTTTTCACTAGGTCGTCAAATAATGGACGATTAATCGGTGAAAACCATTGTTCAAATGATGTTTTTCGTGTAAACTTATCCATAGTTTTGTCCTTTGTATTGGATTTGGATGGTTTACTACCACCCAACCATTATAAAGGCTTTTTTTGTGTTTGGATTATATTTCAGAAAATTCGGTTTATTTGAAGGTGTTAAATTATTTTAATGCGACGCTAGTGCTAGCATTTGTTAAAATTAAATCATTATATTATGATATTCTACTTTTTTACTAGTAGTATATTTGATTGAAGGTAGAAGGATGATTAACTAAGCCATTTATTCAAGCGAATTTTTTTTGCAATATTATTTCAGAAAATTCTAAGTAAAAAGTAAAATGAGTCAATTTTTCAACACGAAGCTACAAAAAACAAATGGGGTGAATACATGGAAAGAAAAGTGTTGTTAGAGGTAAAAGGATTAGAAACGACGTTTTTTACTAACGACGGAAAAATTCCTGCAGTAGATCATATAGATTTTAAAGTTTATGAGGGAGAGATATTAGGAATTGTTGGAGAATCTGGTTGCGGGAAAAGTGTTACCTCGTTATCCATAATGGGACTAGTTCCAAACCCTCCAGGAAAAATTACATCAGGTGAAATATTACTTGAAGGTAAAGATTTAACGAAGCTTTCTGAAAAAGAAATGAGAAAGATTCGAGGAAAAGATATTGCCATGATATTTCAAGAACCAATGACGTCTTTAAATCCCCTCTATACAATTGGTAACCAATTGATAGAGGCCATACGAATACATAATAAGTGGGATAAAAAGAAGGCTGCCAATCATGCCATTGAAATGATGAAACTTGTTGGGCTACGTCGGGCAGAAGAATTAATGAAAGAATATCCCCATCAATTATCGGGGGGTATGAGACAACGTGTGATGATTGCGATGGCGTTGGCATGTAATCCGAAACTTGTTATTGCGGACGAACCGACAACTGCTTTGGATGTAACCATTCAAGCGCAAATTATGAAGTTAATGCAAGATTTGAATAAAAAATTTAATTCAGCTGTTCTTCTCATTACCCACGATTTAGGAGTAGTAGCGGAAATATGTGAACGAGTCATTGTAATGTATAGTGGACAAATTGTGGAAGAAGCACCAGTGATAGAAATATTTAAAAATCCAAGCCATCCATATACAAGAGGATTAATTCAATCAGTTCCAGATATGCGACAGAAAAAAGAAACGCTCTACTCGATTCCTGGTGCAGTGCCGAAACCTGGTTCAATAAAAGTAGGATGCCGATTTGCACCAAGATGTGAATTTGCGCAAAAACGTTGCTTTGCTGAAAATCCTCCAATATATGATGTTTCAGACAATCACAAAGCAAGATGTTTCTTATTGGAAAAAGGGGAGGGGATTGCGGATGACAAACGTGCTGTTGAAAGTTGAACAATTAAAAAAGCATTTTCCCAAGAAAAAAAAGGGATTTACAAAATCGACAGAAGTAGTGAAAGCGGTTGATGGAGTTTCTTTTGAAGTATATGAAGGAGAGACTCTTGGTATTGTGGGAGAATCGGGCTGCGGAAAGTCCACAACAGGAAGAATGATTATGCGGCTTTTGGAGCCGACGGATGGAAAAATCTATTTTAATGGCATTGAACTAACATCTCTCTCAAAAAGTGAGATGCGGAAAGCAAGAAGAGATTTACAAATGGTGTTCCAAGACCCTTATGCTTCATTAAATCCAAGACATACTGTTGAACAAATATTAGAAGAACCGTTAATTGTTCATGGTATTGGAAATAAAAGTGTTCGAAAAGAAATGGTAAAAGAATTTCTTCAAATCGTCGGTTTAAATTCGTACCATGCAAAAAGATATCCCCACCAATTTAGCGGTGGGCAAAGACAGCGAATTGGTATTGCAAGAGCTCTCATGACAAATCCAAAACTCATCATTGCGGATGAACCAGTGTCAGCATTAGACGTTTCGATACAGGCTCAAGTTCTAAATCTAATGAAGCGCTTACAAGAAGATTTGAAACTAACATATATATTTATTGCACACGATTTAGGTGTTGTACGACACATTAGTGATCGGGTAGGAGTCATGTATTTAGGAAGATTAGTAGAATTAGCTGAATGTGATTCTCTTTATGAGGAACCGTTACATCCGTATACAAAAGTGTTGCTTTCTTCCGTTCCAATACCGGACCCTACTTATCAAAAGGAACAAATCTTGATTCAAGGAGATGTTGCAGAATCTCTACCAAAGAATGGTTGTTTATTCCAACCAAGATGTCCATTTGCATCAGAAGCATGTAAGACAAAAGTTCCAGAATTAAAAGAAGTTAAACCTGGTCATTCTGTTGCGTGTCATCTTTATGATGAACCGCAGCAATGACATAAATTTAAGATTTGAAATTAGGAGGGGTTTTATGTTGAAAAAACTTTGGTCAGTAGGACTGCTTCTACTGATATTCGTTTTGGCTGCTTGTAGCGGTAATGATAAAGCGAATGAACCAGCTGAAACGGACGGAGACAAAAAATCAAATGTACCGCAAGTATTAGTATTTGGACGCGGTGGAGATTCAGTATCTCTAGACCCAGCGATTGTTACAGATGGTGAATCTGCAAAAGTAACAATCAACATATATGAAACATTAGTAAATTTCGGTGAGCAAGATACAACGATTCACCCAGGACTTGCTGAGAGCTGGGAAGTAAGTGAAGATGGTTTAACGTATACGTTTAAACTACGTGAAGGTGTCAAGTTCCATGATGGTACAGATTTCAATGCTGAAGCGGTAGTGAAAAACTTCGAACGCTGGAAAGCTGGAGCTTCAGAAAAATTCTATTACTATCACTCCATGTTTAAAGCGGATGGAGAAGATATTATTAGTGAAGTAATTGCTGATGGCGATTATACGGTGATTTTTAAATTATCAAGACCACAAGCACCATTCTTGAAAAACTTAGCGATGTTCTCATTCGGTATTGCTTCACCTACAGCTTTAGATCAATATGGTGAAAGCTTTGGAGATAATCCAGTTGGTACTGGACCATTTAAGTTTGTTGAATGGAAACGAAATGATTCTATTACACTTGAAAAATTTGAAGATTACTGGCAAGAAGGTTTACCAAAGTTAGACAAAGTTATTTTCCGCTCTATTCCTGATAACTCAGCGCGCTTAAATGCATTAGTTGCTGGGGAAATCGATTTAGCAGACGGAATTAATCCATCAGATGCACAATCAGTTGAAGGAAATGCAAATTTACAATTAATTGAACGCCCATCTATGAACATTGGTTATTTAGGTTTAACGAACACTCGTCCACCATTTGATAATAAACTAGTGCGTCAAGCAGTGAACCATGCAATTGATAAACAAGCAATTGTAGATGCATTCTTCTTAGGAAGAGCTGAAGTGGCAGTAAACCCAATGCCACCTTCCATCAGCGGTTATAACGATGAAATTCAAGATTATGAATACAATCCTGAAAAAGCAAAAGAACTTCTTGCTCAAGCTGGATATGATGGTACACCAATTGAACTTTGGGCGATGCCTGTACCACGTCCATACATGCCAGATGGAAGAAAAGTTGCTGAAGCTATTCAGAAAAACTTACAAGACGTTGGAATTCCATCTGAAATTAAAACGGCAGAATGGGCAACATATTTAGATATGGCGAAAAATGGTGAATTCGATGCATTCTTATTAGGTTGGACTGGTGACAATGGGGATGCAGATAACTTCATTTATACATTACTAGATAAAGATACAATCGGAAGCAATAACTATGCGTACTATTCAAACGAAGAAGTTCACAACTTACTAATCCAAGCTCAATCTGAAGTAGACGAAGAAAAGAGAAATGAGCTATATAAGAAAGCTCAAGAGATTATAAAAGAAGACGCTCCTTGGGTACCATTAGCTCACTCTATACCACTTCTTGCTGCTAAGAAAGGTGTAACGAACTACAAACCACATCCAACGGGTTCAGAAGTATTATCGAATGTAGAAATTCAGTAATTTCATGCAAGGCACTCATGCAAGTTGTATGAGTGCCAAGCATTTATACCATTTGTAGAGGGGTGAAGAATATGCTTCACTACATAGGGCGTAGATTTTTGCAACTAATCCCTGTGCTTCTTGGAATGACTTTTATTGTATTTTTAATTATTCGTGCAATTCCTGGGGATCCAGCCCAAATGATTTTAGGACAACAAGCAACAAAAGAATCTGTGGAAGCATTAAGAGAAAATTTAGGACTAAATAATCCGTGGTATATCCAATATTTTGATTACTTAAAAGGGTTGCTTACAGGAGACTTAGGAGTATCAATGCGAACAAATCAACCAATATCTACTGAAATTTGGCCATATCTTGCCGCTACCTTTGAATTAGCGTTTTTTGCGATGGTTATTGCAGTTGTAATCGGAATGAATGCTGGTATTATATCAGCTTGGTTCCAAAATACTTGGTTTGATTATTTAGCAATGGTAATTGCTTTAATTGGCGTATCGGTGCCAGTGTTTTGGCTTGGTTTGTTAGAACAATGGTTGTTCAGCATTAATTTAGGATGGTTTCCTACTTCTGGACGTGAGGAAGTACGAGATCCAATTATGGCCATAACGCATTTTTATTTAATCGATACATTAATTCAAGGTAGATATGATCAATTCGGAACAGTCGTAAAACATCTAATTTTGCCTGGAATGGCTCTTGCAACTATCCCGATGGCGATTATTGCCAGAATGACTCGTTCATCTATGCTTGAAGTAATGCGATCTGATTACATTCGCACAGCTCGTGCAAAAGGACAAAAAATGTTTATTGTCGTGTATAAACATGCTTTAAAAAATGCAATTATTCCAATTTTAACGGTAATTGGTTTACAAACTGGAATGCTGTTAGGTGGAGCTATTTTAACAGAAACAATTTTTAGTTGGCCAGGAATTGGTCGCTACATATATGAAGCAATTGGATTTAGGGATTATCCGGTGATTCAATCTGGCATTTTAGTTGTGGCATTTCTCTTCGTCATTATCAACTTTATTGTCGATATTTTATATTCATTCATTGACAAGCGGATTAAGTACAACTAGAAGGAGGGGGAGACTATGGCAGAAACAGCAACAAAAGACATGAATGTGCAAGAAGTGGAAGATAAAGTGACGTCTCCTTGGAAAGAAGCGTTACGCACTTTTCTAAGAAGTAAATCGGCTGTAGCGGGAACAGTCATTGTATTGTTTTTCATCCTTGTTGCACTTTTTGCTCCAATTATTGCTCCTGAAGGGATTAACGAGCAAAAGTTAGGAGATCCAAGCACTCATTTAGTACCTCCTTCAAGTGAATTTTGGTTCGGAACAGATGAATTTGGAAGAGATATTTTTTCTCGTGTTGTATGGGGGGCACAAATTTCTTTAACAGTCGGATTTGGTGCGGTTGTATTGTCTGCTGTTCTTGGTAGTTTTTTAGGAATCATTGCAGGCTATTATGGTCGATGGGTTGATACGATCATTTCAAGGGTCTTTGATATTTTACTAGCCTTTCCAAGTATATTATTGGCTATTGCAATTGTTTCAATTTTAGGTAGTTCCTTACAAAATGCTCTCATTGCCATTGCTATCGTAAACGTGCCGAATTTTGGAAGGTTAATTCGTTCAAAAGTGTTAAGTGTTAAAGAAGAAGAATATATAACAGCAGCAAAGGCAATTGGAATGAAAGATTCCAGAATATTATTAAGACACATATTGCCAAACTCTTTTGCACCAGTCATCGTTCAAGGTACATTAGCAATTGCGACTGCTATCATTGAAGCGGCAGCTCTCAGCTTCTTAGGTTTAGGAGCGGAACCGCCTCAACCAGAATGGGGTAAAATGTTAGCGGATGCACGCATTTATTTAATGAATGCACCTTGGACAATGATTTTCCCTGGACTTGCAATTATGCTAACTGTTCTTGGATTTAACTTAATGGGGGACGGATTAAGAGATGCGCTTGATCCGAAAATGAAAAACTAATACTAATAGAAAAGAGCTTGCTAGAAGGTTTGTCTTTCTAGCAAGCTCTTTTTATCATTAGTGGTTTGTTTATAGTTCAAATAAATCGGTCGATAAGTAGCGTTCTCCCGTATCAGGTGCAAGGCACAGCACATTAGCCGACTTCGGCAAGTCTTTGGCAATTTGCAAAGCAAAATAAGCAGAAGCGGCACCGGATGCACCGACTAAAATTCCTTCTTCACGAGCTAAGCGTCTTGCAGTCATTTGGGCAACCTCATCTTGGATGTGAAGAATTTTATCATAAATGTTTGTATTTAAAATTTTTGGAATGAACCCTGGGCCTGTTCCCGGAATTTTGTGTGGGCCTGGGCTTCCACCAGCGAGTACTGGGGATCCAGCTGGTTCAACAACGTAAATTTTCAAGTTTGGCAAAGCTTTCTTCAATTCTTCTCCTGTACCTGTAATAGTGCCGCCAGTACCTGCTGTTAAAACAAAAGCATCTAGTTGATTTCCGAAAGCATTTAATATTTCAACCGCTGTTGTATTTCGATGAGCATCCGAATTGGCTTCGTTCTCGAATTGGAGTGGAATGAAGTAATCTGGAATGTTTGCTGCAATTCGATATGCTTCATCAATGGCACCTTGCATTCTCAAATGACTTGGAGTTAAGTACACTTCAGCTCCATATGCCCGCATTAATTGAATGCGTTCTTTCGTTGCATTATCAGGCATCGTAATAATACAACGATAACCTCTAACTGCACAAACCATTGCAAGCCCGATTCCTGTATTTCCTGACGTTGGTTCAATGACGGTACTTTTCCCAGGGATTAATTTTCCTTCTTTTTCTGCACGTACAATCATATTATAGGCAGCGCGGTCTTTTACGCTCCCACCAGGGTTAAAAGATTCCAATTTCATATAAACGTTTGCACCTTCAGGAGAAGGTAGTTTATTTAATTTCACAATGGGCGTGTTGCCAATAAGTTCTACGATCGAATTATATCTTTTCATAATGGACGTCCTTTCAAAGAGTGTTACTAAAAATTAACAGTACTTTCATTAAACGAAGACGGGCAACTTCTCCAAGTTGCTCATACCCATAGGATAAGGACAAGACTTGGTTAAGTGCCCGCATTTTACAATAAAATTTTGTTATTATTGTTCATTTAATACTTCATTTAAATAAGAAAGGTTTACAAGTCCTTCGATGTTGTCAGAATTAATGTATCCAGCTTCTTTTGAAATTACTGCCATTTCTTTAATGACATCTTCATTTACATCTGTTGTCGCTTTTAATCGAGCAAATGCTTTCGTTACTTCATCAGATGAAAGCTCTTTACCTGTAATTTCTTTAATATGATCTAAGAATAGTTGAATCGCTTCATCTGGATTTTCATTAATAAATTGAATCGCTTGAATATGCGCTTTTAAATATTTTTTTGTAAGTTCTGGGTTAGCTTCTGTAAATTTTGTTTGTGCTACTACAACAGTGTTTGTTGATTCACTGCCCCAAGCAAATTCATTTTCATCTAATAATAATTTAGCACCTGCAGTTGTTTCGATATTTACTCCCCAAGGTTCTTGAGTTGCAGCACCATCTAATTCTCCTTTTAATATTAATGCTGCTGTATCAGCTGGTGCTTGTTTAACTGTAATGACATCTTTCACATTTACCCCAGCGTCAATTAGAGATTTTCTTAAACCAACATCTTGCGTACTACCGAATGTTGGGATAGCGATTTTTTTACCAACTAAATCTTGCACAGAGTTTATATTTGAATCGCCAGCAACAACTAAAACCGCTCCACCGTTAACTGCACCTGATACAATTTCGTGTTTTGGATTTTTAATAAATGTGTTTAAAGCTGGAGTAGGTCCTACTGTACCGATATCAATGGCGTTAGTTGACATAGCTTCCATGAAGGAAGAACCATCACTAAAAGTATTTGTAGAAATCTTTACATCGCCAAATTGTTCTTCAAAATATCCTTTTTTCAATGCCACAATTGTTGCGATATGTGTCATATTTGGGAAATAGCCGATACGAATTTCAGTTGCTTCAGAACTACCTCCCGATTCTCCACTATTTTCTGAACCGCTGTTTCCACATGCAGCGAGTACAAATACGATAAGTGATAAAATCGCTAAGTATAAAATCTTTTTCATTTTTACATCTCCTTTTATGTTGATGAAATGCCCCATTTACGGAATACAAATTTTTCGAGGCGAACGAAGACAATATTGTCTATTAGAGAACCAATGATTCCGATGATGATCATGATGCTGAAAATTAAATCCATAGCTTGAATAGAGCGGCCTAAGTCAAGCAATGTTCCAAGACCGCCACCACCGCCGCCAAGTAATTCTCCAGCAAGAACGGCTCGCCAAGCAAGAGCCCAAGCAATGCGAAGTCCTGCAATTAGCTGCGGGATGGAAGCTTTAAAAATAACAGTTCGGAATAAATGCCAGCCAGAAGAACCCATCGTTTGTGCTACACGTATCAATAGGGGATTTACTCCTTTAAATGCAGCGCTCGATGTAATGGTCACAGAGATGGCGGCACCTAATATGACAATAAATAGAACAGATCCTACCCCCAGTCCGAACCATAAAATGGCTAACGGCAACCAAACGATATTTGGAATCGCCTGTAAGCTTGTTACAAAAAATCCAAGCGTATCATCCACAACTTTATATTTATAAATTAATAATCCTAATAGCAGCCCAATTACGACAGCAATAATAAATCCGATAATCAGCCTTATTAGGGAAGCACCTGTAGCTTCTAGCAATTGACCAGAGGCAATTCCACTAATGAAAGTTTTAAATACAGTTACTCCCCCAGGTTCATTTGGAAAAAGTAGGGGTGGCCACATAAATGCAGGAAATAGTTGGAGTTTAGATATCGCTTCCCAAATTATTATGAGGATCAATATGAAGGCGATCCTTCTTAAGTGCGTAATCACTGCCTAATTCCTCCTTCAGCACTTTTTCCATCTCTTGCTCAAGCTCAGATAAAATGCGAGTTTCTAAATAATTTAAAATGCTGCCGGATGAATTGCGTGGACGTGCTGCCTGCACTGAAAATATATTTTTTATTCCACCTGGCCGTGTTTTCATTAATACAATTCGATCTGAAAGAACGACAGCTTCACGAATGTTGTGGGTAACAAAAATAACTGTTTTACCTGTTTCTCTCCATAAGGTCTCCAGTTCTTGATGAAGTACCATTCGCGTTTGTTCATCTAATGCAGCGAAAGGTTCATCCATTAATAATATTTCTGGGTCCATTACTAAAGCTCGAGCAATAGCAACCCGCTGCTTCATCCCTCCAGATAATTCATGAGGGCTTCTGTCAGCAAACTTGCCAAGGTGCACTTTTTGAATCCAATTCATTGCCCGCATCTTTGCTTCTTCTTTTGGCACTTTTTTTATAAGCAATCCATACATGACATTTTCTAAAACAGTCATCCAAGGAAATAAGCCGGATTCTTGAAAAACAACAATACGATCATTTCCAGGCCCTGTAATCGGTGAGCCATTAATTAGCACTTTTCCAGAAGTTTCTTTTTCAAGTCCTGCAATGATATTTAATAATGTAGATTTCCCACATCCAGAAGGTCCAAGTAAGGAGATGAATTCACCACGTTTTATTGATAGTGAAACATCTTCTAATGCAACTGTCTCGGAATGATTTTTCTTAGAAAACGTTTTGTATACGTTCTGTAATACAATATGTTCGGTCATTTTCATTCACCTAATTTCTTATAAAACAAACTAAATTAATGGGTTTTGTTGTTAAAAGAAATTTTAAACATTAATAAAAAAAAATTCTGTCACTTTTGTTACAAAATTAAAAGATTTTAGTATAATCAAAGTATATAAGGAGGAATTATGGGAAAAATCGCTGATAAATTAATGCAATTCGGGGAGTTAGTTACAGTAAAAAGGGGAAAACCGATTTATCAAACAGGAGAGAAAATAAATTCATTTTATTATATTGAAAAGGGAATAGTGAAACTGGCTGAGGATTCTTTAGATGGTAAAACAACGACCATTTCTTTAAACGAGTCAAATGAGTTTTTTGGATATTTAGAATATTTAAAGGGATGTCAGGAATATACAAGATACGCTGTGGCGCTGACAGATTGTATACTTTATTCAATGCCGATTGATTTATTACATAATCCTTATATAAGAGAAAGTTTTATTTTTGATTCTTTGATACAACAATTAGAAAAAGCGGAACAGTTAAACTTCGTGCTTTCTACGATGACAGTTTCTGAACGGTTACGATGGTTGCTTTTAAAAATGGCAAAAGATAAAGAAGGAGTACTATTAATTGAATCTCCTTTGACCCATGAAGAAATGGCGAATTATCTTGGTTGCAGCCGTCAAAAAATCAGTAACTATTTAAGTAAATGGAAAAAAGATGGAGCCCTATCTTATGATAGTGGAATCATTATGATAGTTGATGTTGAAAAACTACAATAAAATATTTTTCAGCCAACAAAGGGGGCGCGTTTGATGTGACCACCGCAGGAGCAAAGTTTTTAAGAGAATATTACTATAAGAAGTAAGGCTGTTCAGAAAGTGTTCGACTTTCTGGACAGCCCTTATCTTTAGAAAACCCTCCATTAATAAAATTGCTCTTCTAAATCTTCATTGCGGTCTTGGCTATGGAAGTTGCGGAAGGAAACGATTAAAGTATCAAGATGTTCCAAGTTTTCCTCATAATCAAGAATTCGTGAAAAAATGTAGAATAAATGATAGCTAGAAAACTCTTCTTCACCTTCTCGTTGTTTTTCAATCTCGATTTGTTTAATTAATTGTTCCATTACTTCCGAACGATTTAAATGATGTTTACTAACAGACCATTTTGAATGCTCAGATCGAAGTTTTCCAGTATATTTCAATAACAGTTGTTCATGATACGTTAGCAAAAAGTCTAATCGTTCTTGGAGCATTGTTTGGAATGCGATTGGTAAATGGACGATTTCATTTTCGTGCTTATGAAGTCTCACGAGCAACTCAAAACTTTTCTTTGTTGTCAAAATCATTTGACGATACACAACAAGCCTGCGAAGTTGCGTATTTCGTTTCTTTTTGCTATATTGCCTCTCTTCCTTATATAAATCATAAATTGATTCAATTTCAGAGAGTCTTTTTTCAAATTTACTTAAAGCTTTTTTTGTTGAGACATGCTCTGAAGCACCTCGAATCGCTAATCTCGACCATCGAATGATATCATCCTGCAGTGTTTGAATAAGTCTAAATAACTTTACTTCATAACGAGGTGGCAGGAAGATCATATTGACGATAAAAGAAGCAAATACTCCAATCATTACCGTTGCGAAACGAATGATACTAAATTCCAAAAAATCATTGCCTTCATATACCATAATAACTACTACTGTAACGAGAGCTAATGAAAGGGATGAATTTAATTTCAATTTTAGCATAATGCCAATGACAATAATTGCTGCGATACCAATTGCCACAATATGATGGCCGAAAAATAGCCCGAATAAAACTGCGACAACTGCTCCAATCAAGTTTCCTTGAATTTGTTCCACAATCGTCAAATATGAACGATAGATGGAAGGTTGAATTGCAAAGATTGCAGCAATACCAGCAAAAACAGGCGATGGAAGACTTAAAAGTTCTGCTAAAAATAAAGAAAAGACGATTGCTACTCCTGTTTTTAATACTCGGGCGCCTAATTGCATAATGTAGCCCCCACTTTATAAAGTTTTAAGAAATTAAAATGAAGTAAATAATTCAATAACAATCTGATTCTCATTTATATTAATAAATCCCCCAAGGAAATATGCTAGTCAAAAAATAAGTATTGAAAATATGGTTAAAGCATGAAATCCTATTGTATCCCATTTAGCTTGCAGAAGGCAACATATCCCAAAATTATTAGGAGTGAAGCATAGTATTCCATACTTGCATTTCTTATTTTAATTTTGAAAAGGCATAATTTACAGCATCAATCGTTTCAAGAATATCCTCTTCTTTATGTTCAGTTGTTAAGAACCACGCCTCGTATTTGGATGGAGCCAAGTTGATTCCTTTTGAAAGCATTAATTTAAAGAATTTGGCAAACATTTCGCCATCCGATTGTTCTGCTTGTTTATAATTTTCAACTTTTTCGCTTGTAAAGTATACCGTAAGCGCTCCTTTTATTCGGTTGACTGTTATTGTGATGCCATGTTTCTCCGCAGCATCTAAAATTCCTTTTTCAAGCATTGCACCTAGACGATCCATTTCTTCATATACTCCCGGTGTTTGCAATACTTCAAGACAAGCGATTCCAGCTAACATAGACGCAGGATTTCCTGCCATTGTTCCAGCTTGATAGGCTGGTCCTAGTGGGGCTACTGTATCCATGATTTCCTTACGGCCGCCATACGCACCAATTGGTAGGCCTCCTCCGATAATTTTCCCCATTGCCGTTAAATCTGGCGTTAGTCCTAGCAAGTCTTGAGCAGCTCCATAATGGAACCGGAAAGCTGTTATCACTTCATCATATATCGTAAGAGCACCAAATTCTTTTGCAACTTTATGAACATATTCTAAAAAACCTTGTTTTGGCATAACCATACCGAAGTTTCCAACGATTGGCTCAATTAAAATAGCAGCAACGTCTTCTCCCCATTTATCCATTGCCATTTGGAATTGTTCAGTATCATTATAAGGAACCGTAATGACTTCTGTAGCAACTGTTACAGGAACGCCAGCAGAGTCTGGTGAACCTAGAGTTGCTGGTCCAGAACCTGCAGCTACTAATACTTGGTCGAAATGCCCATGATAGCAGCCTTCAAATTTGATGATTTTTGTCCGTCCAGTATAGGCGCGAGCTACACGAACAGTCGTCATTACAGCTTCTGTACCGGAATTAGTAAAACGCACTTTATCTAAAGATGGAATAGCTTCTTTTAACATTTTTGCAAATTTTACTTCGTGAACCGTTGGAGTTCCAAAAAGCACCCCTGTATCAGCAGCTAATTTTATGGCTTTTGCAATGTGTGGGTGTCCAAAGCCAGTAATAATTGGACCATATCCAGCTAAATAGTCAATGTAGCGGTTACCATCTACATCCCAAAAATATGGTCCTTCTCCTTTTGCCATTACAACGGGTGCCCCTCCTCCGACCGCTTTATAGGAACGTGAAGGGCTATTTACTCCTCCTACGATATGTTGTAAAGCTTCTTGATATACTTCTTCAGATTTTGTGTGAATCATCGTATTGCCTCCATTTTATAATTTCAACTTTATTTTAGCCTTCTTTGGTACAATACGCCAAAGAAATTGAAACATTTTACGCGGTTCGGTAGGATATTCAAAAGGGAGGAATTTTTATGAATGAATCTTTAGTAAATAAAGAAGCACCAGATTTCACGCTGTTAAATGAAAATGGTGAACCAGTGAGCTTAAGTGATTTTCGAGGAAAGAAAGTAATTCTGTATTTTTATCCGAAAGATATGACGCCTGGTTGTACTACGGAAGCTTGTGATTTCCGTGACCATCATGAATCCTTTGCCGATTTGAATGCGGTGATATTAGGTGTTAGTGGAGATTCGGCAGAACGACACAAAAAGTTTATTGAAAAATATAATTTACCATTTACTTTGCTAGTAGATGAAAATCATGAAGTATGTAAAAAATACGGCGTTTGGGTTTTAAAGAAAAATTTTGGAAAAGAATATATGGGAATTGAACGTTCTACATTTCTAATAGATGAAAATGGAATCATTATGAAGGAATGGAGAAAAGTTCGCGTAAAAGATCATATTAAAGAAGTTTTGCAATATTTGCGTGATTTTAAAGGGGAGTAACGATATGAGGGTTTATTTCACATTTGATCCAAGACCAGATTTAAAAGAATCTTTACTAAAAGATTTTCCTGAAGTTGATTTTGTTTTCCATAAAAAAATCGATGAAGAAGAATTAGCGAAAGCGGAAGTGTTAGTTACTTACGGGGAAGATTTAGATAATGAAAAAATTAAAATTGCTGAAAAAGTAGAGTGGATTTTTGTAGCTTCTGCTGGAATTGAAAAAATGCCTGCACAAGCAATTGCTGATAGAGGTATTATTGTTTCAAATGTGCGAGGCATACATAAAAAACCAATGGCAGAATCCATATTAGCTCATTTGTTGTCGATTAAAAGAGCATTGCCATTTATTTATAAACAGCAGTCAGAAAAAATTTGGAATCAACAAACAAAATTGTATGAATTAAATGGTTCAACTGCTCTTATTTTAGGTCCAGGAGCTATTGGCAGTGAAGTTGGGCGTATGTTACAAGCATTTGAAGTATACACAATTGGACTCAACCGCAGCGGAGAAAGTGCTCCATACATGAATGAAACGCATTCAATGGATAAATTAAAACAATTGTTACCTAAAGCGGATATTGTCATCTCTATTTTGCCAAGCACAAAAGAAACAAAATACTTGTTGACTTATGAAGATTTTACATTAATGAAAAATAATTGCATTTTTATGAATTTTGGACGAGGAGATTTAGTGCGAACAGAAGATTTAATAAAAGCACTTGAAGAAAAGCAAATTTTCTATGCAGTGTTAGATGTTTATGAAACGGAACCATTACCGAGTGATAGCAAGCTTTGGGAAATGGATAATGTAACGCTCTCACCTCATATTTCAAGCCGGTCTTCAAGATATTTAGAACGTAGCTTTGAAATATTTAAACCAAGCTTAAGAAAGTGGATGAGCGGTGAGAGAGATTTAGAAAATGTTATGGATATTTTGCGTGGATATTAATTTTAAATTAGAATAAATATTATTTAAAAATTAGATTGTTATCATGATAAAAACTTCCAATAAATAATATATTGAACATAATAAAAGAATTTGAGAAAATCGATATACCGAGAGTTTAAATATGTCGAATTGTTGACGAATTTCAAATATTTAGGTACACTATTTATAACGATTATCAATTAATAATGAGTGGAAAGAGGTGCATGACGATGTCTGAATTGCATCTAAAAAATGCTCTAGACACGTTAAAGGCAACGGGCGTAAGAATTACTCCACAACGTCATGCCATTTTGGAATATTTAATTAATTCTATGTCTCATCCAACTGCTGATGAAATATATAAATCATTGGAAGGTAAATTTCCAAACATGAGTGTTGCGACAGTATACAACAATTTACGTGTATTTCGTGAAGCAGGTTTAGTTAAAGAATTAACTTATGGTGATGCAGCGAGTCGTTTTGATTTTGTAACAAACGACCATTATCATATGATTTGCGAAGGATGTGGGAAAATTACTGATTTCCACTACCCAGCATTAAAAGAAGTTGAACACTTCGCATCTCATGTTACTGGTTACAAAGTTAATTCTCACCGCCTCGAAGTTTATGGAACATGCCCTGACTGTCTAGAACAAAAGAATAAGCAAGTGCTATAAAAATCCTAGTAACCTTCGTTGCTAGGTTTTTTTATGTCTTCATAAAGATAGCTTGTATGCGATTAATGCTTATCTTTTTTATAAAGAGTTGGATGATAACCGTTGCGTTACTTGAAAGGTGAAAAATGAGAACAAATCCATTCGACGCAGATAAATAGTTGCGAAAATGATAAAAAATATTGGTCATAAGAATTTAAGCCTGCCCAAAAGTTCTGTACTATTTGGACAGGCTCATTCGTTTTATTGATTATTTTTCGATTTTTTATTGTAATCTTCACTGAATTCTTTTCCTTCTAGTAACGGATCTAAAGTCAATGGTTCGTTGCAATACATGCAAATATCTACACGTCCTAACATTTTTGTATGCTTACCACAATTTGGACAAACTACTTTCACTGCCCGGGTGGACAACATCCCGATCCAAAGATAAACAACAGTGCTGGCAATAATACATAATAAACCTAAACCCATAAAAAGTAGAACTAATATAACACTATTTCTGAAAAATACGGCACCATACATGACTATAAATCCGATGAAAATTAGTGCAAGTGCGAAGGAACGTATTCTATTAATTTTGCTTGAATATTTTTTATTCATTAGAGTGCCCTCCCAATCTTGATATTAATATAACATAGACAAGAAGAATCGAGAATAGAAAGAAAAAAAAGAAGGATTCTTCTCCCTAATGTCGAAAGGAATTATGGTAATCGTAAAATAGGAGGACTATTCATGGATTATATACTACGTTCCATTTATCAAGAACGTGCAAGTCAACCTGAAACCTTAGGAGTAATACTCGTCAATAAACGTGAAGATCAAATCAATTTAACAGATACATTTGATACGATTATTTTAATTATTGTTAAAGAAGCCCAGCAACCGATTTTTACAAAGCACTATTGTTACGAGGAACGAAAAGTTGCAATGCATGTCGTAACTGAAGATTTAATAAATAAATGGATTTACATAGGTAGAAACCGTCTATTAGTAGACTGGATTTTCCATGGGAAAGTCATGTTTGAGCGCAATGAATATATGAGTAATTTAAAAATGAAGTTGGAGGATTTCTCCTTTTTTGGACGAAAAATTAAGGCGGGCGTGCAGTTTGCGAAATTAGTAAGAAGTTATCATGAAGGAAAAGAGTTTTTTCAACGTGGAGATTATTTAGATGCATACAATCATGTAGTAAAATCTCTTCAATATTTGGCAAGACTATCAATCATCGAAAGCGGTCTATATCCAGAAGTGACAGTTTGGTCGCAAGTAAAAAAAATCGAACCTTCCATTTACAAATTATACGAAGAATTAGTTACAAGTAGAGAAAGTATTGAAAAAAGATTAGAGTTATTATTTTTAGCGATTGAATTTTCTATGAATTCTAGAATTCAATCATGCTCTCAACATATTATGGAAACCCTTATTACAAAAGATCTTTGGACAATCCAAGATTTACATAATCATCATGAACTCAGATATTACTCAGTTGAATTGGAGCTTTTCGTTGAATTTTTAATTGAAAAAGGATACATTATAATTGAAGAAATTGAGTCCAAAAATGAATCCATTAGTCATCGATTATATCGAGCAAATACTAAACATTATCATGAGCAGTAAAGTATATAGATGGTTAAAACATAATTTTTCGAGGTTAAATAATTTTTATTTTTCCTCGAAAAATTTTTCGTTAAATGTGTTGACATTTTGGGAATATTTATTGTAATATAATTAACGTCGCTGAACGACATAATGTTTTCTCTTAATGAGTTCAAATAAAAAATATAATTACTTAAAAAAGTGGTTGACTTAAATAGGGAAACATGTTATATTGTGAAAGTCGCTATAAAAAGTGAATGAACCTTGAAAACTGAACAACAAAACGTTAATGCAATAATTTATCTAGTTGTTAACCCTCGTTAACAAACTAGATTCGGACATTCAATTTTTGAGCAAATCAAATTTTCTTTTATGGAGAGTTTGATCCTGGCTCAGGACGAACGCTGGCGGCGTGCCTAATACATGCAAGTCGAGCGAACC
>NZ_JBBOQR010000001.1:2287500-2660000 GCF_038004145.1 Ureibacillus sp. FSL K6-2830
AAAAGCACCCCGGGAGGGGAGTGAAAGAGAACCTGAAACCGTGTGCCTACAAGTAGTCAGAGCCCGTTAACGGGTGATGGCGTGCCTTTTGTAGAATGAACCGGCGAGTTACGATTACGTGCAAGGTTAAGCAGAAAATGCGGAGCCGCAGCGAAAGCGAGTCTGAATAGGGCGTTTTGAGTACGTGGTCGTAGACCCGAAACCAGGTGATCTACCCATGTCCAGGGTGAAGGTGAGGTAACACTCACTGGAGGCCCGAACCCACGCACGTTGAAAAGTGCGGGGATGAGGTGTGGGTAGCGGAGAAATTCCAATCGAACTTGGAGATAGCTGGTTCTCTCCGAAATAGCTTTAGGGCTAGCCTCGTGTGAAGAATACTGGAGGTAGAGCACTGTTTGGACTAGGGGCCCACCTCGGGTTACCGAATTCAGACAAACTCCGAATGCCAGCTATTTATACACGGGAGTCAGACTACGAGTGATAAGATCCGTGGTCAAAAGGGAAACAGCCCAGACCACCAGCTAAGGTCCCAAAGTAATCGTTAAGTGGAAAAGGATGTGGCGTTGCTTAGACAACCAGGATGTTGGCTTAGAAGCAGCCATCATTTAAAGAGTGCGTAATAGCTCACTGGTCGAGTGACGCTGCGCCGAAAATGTATCGGGGCTAAACGATTCACCGAAGCTGTGGATTCGTGCGTTGCACGAGTGGTAGGAGAGCGTTCTAAGTGCGTCGAAGTCAGACCGGAAGGACTGGTGGAGCGCTTAGAAGTGAGAATGCCGGTATGAGTAGCGAAAGATGGGTGAGAATCCCATCCACCGAATGACTAAGGTTTCCTGAGGAAGGCTCGTCCGCTCAGGGTTAGTCGGGACCTAAGTCGAGGCCGAAAGGCGTAGACGATGGACAACAGGTTGATATTCCTGTACCACCTCCCCGCCGTTTGAGTGATGGGGGGACGCAGGAGGATAGGGAATGCACGCCGTTGGTCGAGCGTGTCCAAGCAGCAAGGCGTGGAAGTAGGCAAATCCGCTTCCTAATACGCCGAGCTGTGATGGGGAGCGCGTTATGCGCGAAGTTCCTGATTTCACACTGCCAAGAAAAGCCTCTAGCGAGGCGGGAGGTGCCCGTACCGCAAACCGACACAGGTAGTCGAGGAGAGAATCCTAAGGTGAGCGAGAGAACTCTCGTTAAGGAACTCGGCAAAATGACCCCGTAACTTCGGGAGAAGGGGTGCTCATTGGGGTGCAAGCCCTGATGAGCCGCAGTGAATAGGCCCAGGCGACTGTTTAGCAAAAACACAGGTCTCTGCAAAACCGTAAGGTGAAGTATAGGGGCTGACGCCTGCCCGGTGCTGGAAGGTTAAGAGGAGGAGTTAGCGCAAGCGAAGCTCCGAATTGAAGCCCCAGTAAACGGCGGCCGTAACTATAACGGTCCTAAGGTAGCGAAATTCCTTGTCGGGTAAGTTCCGACCCGCACGAAAGGCGTAACGATCTGGGCACTGTCTCAACGAGAGACTCGGTGAAATTATAGTACCTGTGAAGATGCAGGTTACCCGCGACAGGACGGAAAGACCCCGTGGAGCTTTACTGTAACCTGATATTGAATTTCGGTGCAACTTGTACAGGATAGGTAGGAGCCGTAGAAGGGGGAGCGCCAGCTTCCCTGGAGGCGCCCTTGGGATACTACCCTGGTTGTACTGAAATTCTAACCCGCAAGCCTGATCGGCTTGGGAGACAGTGTCAGGTGGACAGTTTGACTGGGGCGGTCGCCTCCTAAAAGGTAACGGAGGCGCCCAAAGGTTCCCTCAGAATGGTTGGAAATCATTCGCAGAGTGTAAAGGCATAAGGGAGCTTGACTGCGAGACCTACAAGTCGAGCAGGGTCGAAAGACGGGCTTAGTGATCCGGTGGTTCCGCATGGAAGGGCCATCGCTCAACGGATAAAAGCTACCCCGGGGATAACAGGCTTATCTCCCCCAAGAGTCCACATCGACGGGGAGGTTTGGCACCTCGATGTCGGCTCATCGCATCCTGGGGCTGTAGTCGGTCCCAAGGGTTGGGCTGTTCGCCCATTAAAGCGGTACGCGAGCTGGGTTCAGAACGTCGTGAGACAGTTCGGTCCCTATCCGTCGTGGGCGTAGGAAATTTGAGAGGAGCTGTCCTTAGTACGAGAGGACCGGGATGGACACACCGCTGGTGTACCAGTTGTCTTGCCAAAGGCACCGCTGGGTAGCTATGTGTGGACGGGATAAGTGCTGAAAGCATCTAAGCATGAAGCCCCCCTCAAGATGAGATTTCCCATTGCATAAGCAAGTAAGATCCCTCAAAGACGATGAGGTAGATAGGTCCGAGGTGGAAGCACGGTGACGTGTGGAGCTGACGGATACTAATCGATCGAGGACTTAACCAATCATTTCAATGTCGTTATCCAGTTTTGAGAGAACAACCTCTCGTAATTAAAAAATATAAAAAATACTTGAAAAAAGTATAGAATATGATATAATAATACTTGTCTTTCGGTAAGGAATCAAGCCTAGTGGCGATAGCAAAGAGGTCACACCCGTTCCCATACCGAACACGGAAGTTAAGCTCTTTAGCGCCGATGGTAGTAGGGGGCTTCCCCTTGTGAGAGTAGGACGTTGCTAGGCTTATATAAAATCATTCCGAAGTAGCTCAGTGGTAGAGCAACCGGCTGTTAACCGGTTGGTCGTAGGTTCGAATCCTACCTTCGGAGCCATTCTTCTTGGAGAGTTGTCCGAGAGGCTGAAGGAGCACGATTGGAAATCGTGTAGACGGGGATAACCTGTCTCAAGGGTTCAAATCCCTTACTCTCCGCCATAATTAAGAGATTGGCCCCTTGGTCAAGTGGTTAAGACACCGCCCTTTCACGGCGGTAACACGGGTTCGAATCCCGTAGGGGTCACCAATTAGGAGGATTAGCTCAGCTGGGAGAGCACCTGCCTTACAAGCAGGGGGTCGGCGGTTCGATCCCGTCATCCTCCACCATAAAAAATAATTAACATTATCGCGGGGTAGAGCAGTCTGGTAGCTCGTCGGGCTCATAACCCGGAGGTCGCAGGTTCAAATCCTGTCCCCGCAACCAAAGTGGTCCCGTGGTGTAGCGGTTAACATGCCTGCCTGTCACGCAGGAGATCGCGGGTTCGAGTCCCGTCGGGACCGCCATAAAAAGTGGGTCGGTAGCTCAGTTGGTAGAGCATTTGACTGAAGATCAAAGTGTCGGCGGTTCGATTCCGTCCCGACCCACCATAAATATGCCGGTGTAGCTCAATTGGCAGAGCAACTGACTTGTAATCAGTAGGTTGAGGGTTCGATTCCTTTCGCCGGCACCATACTTTCCGGAGGGGTAGCGAAGTGGCTAAACGCGACGGACTGTAAATCCGTTCCCTTTGGGTTCGGCGGTTCGAATCCGCCCCCCTCCACCATTACAGGGGCATAGTTTAACGGTAGAATAGAGGTCTCCAAAACCTTTGGTGTGGGTTCGATTCCTACTGCCCCTGCCATTTTTAATTTTCATCAAGATATTTTGGCGACTGTGGCGAAGTGGTTAACGCATCGGATTGTGGATCCGACATACGTGGGTTCGATTCCCATCAGTCGCCCCATACATATTTTAATATGCCTGCTTTTGGCGGCTGTGGCGAAGTGGTTAACGCATCGGATTGTGGATCCGACATACGTGGGTTCGATTCCCATCAGCCGCCCCATAAAATAGAATATAAGTTGTTTATATAATATTATTGGGGTATAGCCAAGTGGTAAGGCAACGGATTTTGATTCCGTCATGCCCAGGTTCGAATCCTGGTACCCCAGCCATTCATGCGGAAGTAGTTCAGTGGTAGAACACCACCTTGCCAAGGTGGGGGTCGCGGGTTCGAACCCCGTCTTCCGCTCCAGTAATTTGGCGGCTTAGCCAAGCGGTAAGGCACGGGTCTGCAACACCCTTATCACCGGTTCGAATCCGGTAGCCGCCTCCAAAAAAATAAATATCGGTTTAACCGATTTATTTTTTTCTCTTTTTTATTATGCCGATGTGGCGGAATTGGCAGACGCGCACGACTCAAAATCGTGTTCCCAAAAGGAGTGTGGGTTCGACTCCCACCATCGGCATTAGGATTCAAGGAAACCTTATATCATCAAAGCCTTCAGTAATAATGGGTTCTTTGTCAAATGGTGTTGGTGAATAAATTTTAGTGACATTATTTGGTAATATGTAATCGGATGGCTTAGGGGAAATTCGAGGTTCCCCTAAGCTGTTTTTATTTTCGCTAAGTTTTGGGTAATGAATATTCGGTTTCTAAAGTGATAGAAGGATCGATAACCGAAAGAAATGCGTTTGATCACTTTGATTTTGTTATGAATTCCCTCTAAAATGCCGTTGTTATAATCGTACTTTAGCGTATTCTCGACGTAATTGATGTATTTGGGTTCTTTGTCAAATGGTGTTGGTGAATAAATTTTAGTGACATTATTTGGTAATATGTAATCGGATGGCTTAGGGGAAATTCGAGGTTCCCCTAAGCTGTTTTTATTTTCGCTAAGTTTTGGGTAATGAATATTCGGTTTCTAAAGTGATAGAAGGATCGATAACCGAAAGAAATGCGTTTAATCACTTTGATTTTGTTATTAATCCCCTCTAAAATGCCGTTGTTATAATCATATTTCAACGTATTCTCGACGTAATTGATGTATTTGTTGATTGTCTTGATGGCGGTTTTCATATAGCTGGAAACGCTGTTCTGTTTATTCGCCAAGGTTTTCTTCAAGAGCTCAAAGTCTTTGGTTTTGATGCAATGTCGAACGTATTGATATAACTCATAGGACGCTTTTAATTCAGAATCTAAATCAATGAGATAGTGGAGAATCTCCACCTCACACATATGCTTTTTAAAGCAACGATGATATGTATAGTTCTTATAATCAAGTTTTGTTTGATCTTTCAGAAGGAGCTTCCAGTATTTTTTCAATTTATTGTAATTCTTTTTATCCCGATTCATGACGTTGATGCGCGTTTTGTTTAAAGCTCTGCTAAATAGTTGGAGGATATGGAATTTGTCGAGTACGATTTCCGCTTTAGGGAAAACTTCTTGGATTAAGGAAATATAAGGGCTGTACATATCGATGACAATCGTTTTTACCGCATCTCTCGCCTTCTTGGAATACCGTAAGAAATACTCTTTGAGGACATGTAATCTCCGGTCCTCCACGATATCCACAATCTCCCCCGTTTCAGAGTCGCAGAAAATAAAGGACATCGCTCCAGCTGCGGATTTCACTGATTTAAACTCGTCAAAACACAAATGCTTTGGAAGGTAGTGAACATTTGGTTGATAGTAGCTATAAAAGCTGTCAATGACACGACTGACAGTGGCATGAGAAACATGATGTTTCATCGCAATATCTTTTCCTTGGGATAAACATGTTTACGAATTTATTGAGTTTGCCACGTTAGGTACGATTGCGGATCTAATGCCTCTTAAAGGAGAAAATCGTATTATTTGTAAACTTGGATTGCAGAAAATGAATTATACACCAACCCCTGTATTAAAAAAACTCTTTGAGATGTTACGAATTAAATATGTCGATAGTTCCACCATTAGCTTTCAAATTGGACCGATTTTTAACTCGTCGGGACGAATTGGTGATCCAAACCAAGCTGTCGATATCCTAGTCAACCCTTTATGTGCAAAAGCCGATCTTTATTCATTAATGACTTTAAATAAAAAGCGGCAACAAATGACAAAAGAACAATTCCGACGTATTGAGGAACAAATTATTCAAAACCAATGGTACAAACAAAATGTTATTGTTGTTTGCGATGATTTTCACAGCGGAATTATTGGTCTCATTGCCGCAAAAATAGCAAATAAATTCAAAAAGCCAGCGGTTGTGATTTCCTCGACAGGAGCCGGTTCTGCCAGAAGTGTAAATAGTACAGATTTCTCCATTATTAATGTGATTAAGAGAAATGCTCACATTTCCTAACCAAATACGGTGGTCATCGAGCCGCTGCTGGTTTTTCGATTCAACTCGATTTCGATCATATCCATGCTTTTAAAGAAGCGATTCAACTAGCAGCCTTAGACGAACCGCCACTAAATCCAAAATTAAAATATATTAGTACCATTCCCTTACATCAGTTCCCTATGCATATTTTTGATGACTTAAGCGCGTTAGAACCATTCGGAATGTCATTTCCAAAGCCGTTGTTTTACTGCTCACCGCTGGCAATCAAACAGTTTCAAACATTCGGTAAAAACAATGAACACTTAAAATTAACGACAAACAAAAAAGAAGCAATTGCTTTCTTTAAAGGGGGATACGTAACAAAACTCCAAGCATACCCATTGACCGAATTCTTATATACGCCTAACTGTCCAATAACAAAAGACTTTCTTATTCATGATCTTCGCTTAGCTAAATAACAAAGAAGCCTTGGCTTTTTTCAAGGCTCCTTTGCTTATTTTATTTCTTCTACCTTTAATGAACTTTGAACTACTGAAGTTATCTCTGCTGCACAAGACTGACAAATGTTTTTATTTTTAAATGAAACCAGCTTTTCATCCTGCTCACCACAAAAAACACAAAACGGTTGATGTTTACGGAGATATATTGTGGTACCATCGTAGCTAATTTCTAAAAGATCATCCACTCCAAGTTCTAACGTTCTAACCATTCAGCAGGAATAACGAATCTGCCAGCTTTATCAAATCCTCTAAGTACCCCTGTTGTTTTAGCCATTCATCATCCCCCCTGAGTATTAATTAGGCAATTTTATTTTGGTTATTAGTTCTGAAACTGACTTTATAAAACGTTCAATAACAGGTAATATGACTATTGTGATATCGTCAACTGAGTCATTTTCAAAATTAATATTTGAAAATCTTCTATACTGATGTAATCCCATTCTTCGATGGGCAGAATTTTTTATCCAGGAAAAACGGCCATCCTTTATTATCGATTCATTCTTTTGTTTTTCAATTACTACGGCATCTAACATCTTTGCTAACTGAGGAAGGTATGGAGCTATTATTTTTTGAAATTCTTTTCTTCTTCCTTCATCTCTAGGTTCTGGTTGATCAATGTCTAATACAAATCCCATTCTAATTCCATCTGGTACTTCAGATGAAAAATCAACGATAAACTGATCCTTTGTTGTATAGGGGATTAACAATCTATACCTCCCTTCCTTGCTTTTATCAAAAATCGCGTTAGGATAATGGACTTTTAAAGATTCTAATAAAGATTGTAAAATTAAAATGCGTTTTTCTCTTAATTCTGGTGAAATCAAACCCTTACTCACACCATTTCCCCCTTTAATCTTCTGATTTCTTTCTCTAATTTTTCAATTTTATGTTTTAAATCTTTCTCTTCCTGTTGGTATGCTTTTAATTCAGCTAATGTACCAAGATATTCAAAAAATAATTGAATTTCATGATCTTGAGGTTCAACAGAAAAAACTTTATGATAATAATGTTTTGCCTCAAGAATTGTCCAGTTCTGAAATTTAGGTGACATTGCTTTTAGAAGGCTTAAACCTGTTAGACTTTCATCATTTTTAATCTCTTCAGCACTTTTAGCAGGCTCTAAAAAATGCTCAATCATTTCTTTTTGAATGGCTTCTATATCAGCCAAAGTTAATTCCTGTTCACATTCAATTGGAGAGAGTTGCTTAATCCATTTATAAATCGTTACTTCTGAAACACCATATTCGCTAGAGAGTTGACTGACTGGAGTGCCTGAGCGATAAAGCTCAACTACTGTTTGTTTAAATTCTTGATTATACCGTTTTTGACTCATGATTCGGACACAACCTTTCGTTAGTTTAATATTAATGACTTAACCAAGTTGTGTCCATAAATCTATACTACATCTAGTAATGAAAATATCACTTCAATAGACAAACTAAATTATTTCATTGAAATATTAAAAAATTAACTGTGGGTTCAATCCCACAGTTTTTTTACTTTCTAAAATTCAAATTCCCATAATAATTATCAAAGAATGGAATAAAATTTTTTATCTTTACAGAATTACAAGAAATCAATAAGTTAAGCAAGCTTGTTATAAAAGACAAAAATGAAATGAGTTAATCAAAAAACAACATATCAAAATCTCCCGACAAATTCTTGATTAAAAAACTAACCACCATTAAACAAAACAGTATATAGAGTAACGTGAAAAGTAAATACGGTTCCTTTTTAAGATAGCTAAGGGCGTACTTTTCAACGTTTATTACGTACTCGTAATGACTTAGAATATTGTTTAGAGCAATCATTGAAAGAGATTCAAATTGGTAATATTGAAGATTTACGATAGTGACAAATTAATACAAAGAGGAGATCAATATGATTCAATATCAAGACAAACACCTCACCGTATTCGAAAGCCAACTTTATAAAACTACGTCCACTGTTATTCAAACTGAAGATTGTGTGATTGTCGTCGATCCATGTCTGCTTCCTTCTGAAGTGGATGAAATTCGTGAGCATGTAGTAAGCATGAAAGGAAACCGACCTGTTTATTTGATTATCACTCATTCCGATTGGGACCACATCGTGGGGGCTGGAGCATTTCCAGAAGCAATTGTTATTGCTAGCGAAGCCTTTCAGTTGAAAAATCCAAATGAGATTCTGGAACAAGTAAAGGCGTTTGATGATGAGTATTATATCGATCGAAAAACTCCGGTAGTTTATCCCAACGTGGATATTGTTGTGAAGAAAGACGGCGAGCAACTGAAAATCGGCAATACCACGCTCACTTTTTATGAAGCGAAGGGACATACGGATGATGGCATCTTTGCAATTGTTGAGCCTCTCGGGATTTGGATTGCAGGCGATTATTTATCCGATATAGAATTCCCATTTATTTATTCAAGTTCAACCGACTATATGAAAACATTAGAAAAAACGGAAGCGATTTTATCGGTTCACCGAATTAAATTCTTAATTACAGGGCATGGCCATGTTGCTCGCAGCACAGAAGAAATTCTAATAAGAAAACAGGATAGCCTTAAATATATTAATAACCTTAAACAAGTGATTCAGTCCAATGCAGAACATGAACATTTAGTTGATTCATATCGTTACAAAAGAAGTTTAAAGAAGTGCCATGAGGAAAATGTACGGTTCTTGTTGAATGAATAGGTGCTAGGTACAAAAAGTGCCTGGCACCTAATACAATTGATTTTCAATTTCTTTTGCGGCTTGTTGCATTTTTTGTATGAGTTCTGTTTCATTGTAATCCGTATATCGAATTACTGGAATGACTATGCTGATTGATGCAATGGATTCCTGTGCTGCATTTAAAATGGGAACAGATATGGACCATGCTCCGCGAACTCTTTCACCGTTGCTGATGCAATACCCTTGCTCACGAATTTGTTCCAATTGTTTCAGGAGCTGTTCCTTTGTTTTTACGGTATGTTCAGTAATCTTATCTAATTGAACATTATTTACATAATCCTTATAATTAGGCATAAATGCAAGCAGCGTTTTTGATGATGCTCCTGCGTAAAGTGGGGAAGTGTCACCTACTAGCATTTTTGTTGAAAGTGGATATGATGAATCAAAATTTAAAATGCATCTTCGTTCATAACCATCGATGATATTAAGTGAAAGACTTTCTTTTGTTTCTTCGTTTAAACGTTTTAAAATGGGTTCTGCTACAAGAATTAAGCTCGACTCTTGTTTCACTAAGTTTCCTAAATATAATAATGAGTGGCCGAGTTGATAACGCTTTGTTTGCTCATTTTTATGCAAAAATCCTTCAACAACGAAGGTAGAAACAATGCGTTGCAAACTGGAGATGGTTATTCCAGTTTTTTTGCTGAGTTCTGTTAAGGAAAGACTCGGTTCATCATTTGAGAATGCTTTTAATACTCGAATGGCTTTGTGCAGCGATGTAATTGTATAGTTTTTTTCATATGTTACTTTATCCAATTCTTACACCTACTTCATGCAGTTTTTTAGTTTAACACTTGTCCGGGAAACCTACTTCATTAAAGAGAAAATGCAAAATGAGTTCTTTTGCTATTCCACTATTATATAAGAATATTTAAGTTGTTTCATATTAACGAAAGTGTTTTATGACTGTTTAAAATTTATTGGTTGTTCCAAATACTTATCGGAATGTTCGCCAAGCAATGGAGGTGCAAGTTTATATTGGATATTTAAGCCCGAAAATTGCAATGGATTTTTAATGAATTTGACTTTGCCATATTGAGGATGTTCGAGTTCTCCAATTAAGTTGCGAGCTTTTACTTGAGGCTGCTCAAGAGCTTCAGCAATGGTATGCACTTTTCCACAAGGGATTTTATATTGATGTAATAAGAGAATCCATTCATCCCGTGTTTTAGTAAGCGTAATTTCAGATATCATTTGGCTAAGAATCGATTCATGTTTTTTGCGCAGGGAATTCGTTAAGAAACGTTCATCTTCCACCCATTCTTCGTGGCCAAGCATTTTACATAGTTTACGGAACTGGTCATTTGTACCTGCACAAATCATCAATGGACCATCTGCACAATTGAAAACTTGATATGGAGCGACATTATTATGAAGGTTGCCTAAACGTTTAGAAATGAAGCCGGCATTAATATAGGCACTTGCAACATTTGCAAGGCTGCTAATTTGCACATCAAGCAGGGAAAGATCGATAAATTGTCCTTCTCCAGTCATGTCACGCATGCGCAATGCTGATAATACGCCAATGACAACATATAGAGAAGTTAAAATATCGGCAATAGGCACCCCGACTTTTGTCGGCTCGCCATCCGGTTGCCCTGTAACGTCCATTAAACCGCTCATTGCTTGAATGACTGGATCGAATCCAGGCATATGTGCGAGAGGACCAGTTTGGCCGAATCCTGTTACTGCACAATGGATGAGGCGGGGATTGATTTTTTTTAGTTCTTCGTAATGAAGCCCCATCCGCTGCATATCGCCAGTTTTGAAGTTTTCTAATAAAACATCTGCATCTTTAATTAAGTTTTTTAATTGTTCTTTCCCTTCATCCGTTTTTAAATCAAGCGTGATGGAGAGTTTATTGCGGTTGGCACAAAGGTAGTAGGTGCTTTGTCCATTTATGAATGGACCCCAATCACGCATGCTGTCCATGCCTTTTGGATGCTCGATGCGGATGACTTCTGCACCTAAATCGCCTAAAATCATAGAGCCTGCTGGTGCAGCATAAACTCGGGATAAATCTATGACTTTTATATTTTGTAGAGGCTGTTGCATATTCAATTCTCCTCTCTAAATTTACTTTCCAGAGAATTTACGTACTGCATGTTTCCCTATACTTGATGAAGTTATATATCATTCGGCTTCTTTTTTCATTACTACATCTATATTGCACCCGAATAGTTGTCTTATTTATAAAAAGGTTTACGCTTATTGACTACTGCATCTACGCCTTCTTTAAAGTCATCAAGTTCTGTCACAATGGCCATTTGAGATGAAATGTAGTCAAGCGCTGAGCGTAAATCCATTTTTTGGCTTTGATAAACTGCCCGTTTAATAAAACGAATGGCTGTTTGCGGTCCATTTGCAAGCTTTTCTGCATACGAGCGGGTAAATTGTTCAAGTTCATTATCATCTACTACAAAGGTTACGAATCCCAATTCTTTTGCTTCCTCAGCTGTAAAAATCCTTGCGGTCCAAAACATATCCAATGCTTTGTCGATGCCAACAAGTTTCGGTAAATAATATGCACCACCATCTCCTGGCACAATGGCAACGTTTATATAGCTTTCCGATAACTTTGTTGAGACTGCAGCAATTCGAATGTCACACATTAATGCCATATCCAGTCCAGCTCCCATTGCAAAGCCGTGTATTTGTGCAATCACAGGTTTATCGATTTCTTCCAAAAGCAAAGGAATTCGTTGAATTTTCTTCCATAGTGAATTTTTACGTGCCAATCCGGTGGAAGAGATGTCCTCCTTGCTTTTGAAAAAACCTTCTCCAGCTTGCATGGCTTTCACATCGCCCCCAGCACAAAACGCTTTTCCGTTTCCTTTTACAATGACCACTCGTATCGAATCATCATCTCTTACTGTTTCCAGTGCTTTTATCCAATTGGCAATCATTTCTTCGCTAAAAGCGTTATAGCTTTCAGGACGATTTAATGTAATCGTAGCAATATGATTTTCTACTTCAAAAATTAAATCAGCCATAAAAAATCTCTCCTTTAAAATTCTTGTTCTATCTTTCTGCTAAGTTTCGTTATTAAAAAAATATCTGAGTCAAAAAATTTCAAAAGGTGAAAGGGGAAGGTGATACGGGATGTTTACTGATATCTTTCCAGTGAAACACTGGAGGAAAGTGCAGTAAAACGTCCCGAAAGCACGGCTTTTCTTAAATTTACTCAATTGAGAAATATTATTTTTTTACAACTGTTTGAGCTGTTTTTGTGAGATAAGCCCACAATTCAGCATCACGATTCAATAAATAGTCGGCAATATGTTCACTCCAAAAATCCGCATTTGTTCCTTCATCCCGCCAAGCCCATAAACGTCGAGTGTATTGGTGTAATGCATGTTCATGTGTCGTACCAATTGCAGCATGCAATTGATGGGAAACGGAAGCAACTGTTGAAATTGCGTCTTCAAAACGGATGCGCGCAAATGCAACTTCATGCAATAATTTTTGTGATTGAATAGCGGCACAAACGTTATTGAATGCAGCAATTGCAATGGCGGTTTCCCCAGCTAATTGTGCGATTTGGTATTGCACCAACTGGAAGCGGTGAATTGGGCGTCCAAATTGTTCCCGTTCTTTTGAATATTGGACAGATAACTCATTGATTTTTTCAATGGCCCCCGTCATTAAAGCGATTTTAAATGCAGTTTCGATTGTTTTGAAATAGAAAATTTGTTCATCCGATAAAACGGCTGAAGAGTGTGCTTGCGCATTATTCAATATGACTGTATCCCGTGGCTCGCTTGCCAAGTTAGTGCTTGGCTGTATCGTAGCATTAGCCAAATCGATTAGTGCAACATGCACCCCTTGATTGCTTTGTACAAGGGCTACTAGATATTTGGCATGTCTTGCCCAAGGAACGTTGTGCAATACACCATTAATTTGATTATTCTGAGAAATAAATCCATCTTGAAGGGAGTAAGTCGCAATTTTATCAACTACTGCCAGATTGCTGGTTTCAAGTATGAAGTTGGCAAATGCTGTTTCTGCAAAAGGAATGGGTGCAGCATATTTACCTGTTAAACGTACAAGATTTAGAAGGTCCTCTAAGTCTCCTCCAGCACCGCCATGTTCTTCTGAAAGGGCAACGGAGACCATACCGTTTTCTACAAATAATGTCCAAGTATCTTTTGACCAATCACCTTTTTCAAGCACATCCACTACGTCTTTTGTAACACGATCTTCCAACATGCGTTCCGCAACATCTAAAATCATCTCTTTCATTTCGCTCATTTCGCCACAACCCCTTTCGCCAACATACCGTATAGAATTTCTGTTGTACCACCGCGGATTGTAAAACCGGGTGAATGTAAAATGGACTGAGCCATATAGCGGTCAAATTTTCTCTCTGCATCCAGTTTTGGATAGGTTTCAACGAGCAGTCGTGCAACCTCAGGAACGCTTTGTTCAAACTTAGTACCGATTGCCTTTACTAAAGATGCAGGTATGGCAACGTTTTTTCCATCGCCGGATTCCAATAATTTTGCAACTCCAATGGATAAATTCCTCAGGCTCCATAAACGGGAAAGAAGTTTTGTTGCTTGTTTTAATCCTTCTTTATTGTCCTGAAGCTTTAATTCTTGAATCAATTCGTCTATTAGGAGATACGTACTTAAAATACGTTCCGGACCACTTCGCTCAAATGCAAGTTCTGCCAAGCCTTGCTCCCATCCATTTCCAATCTGGCCTACAACCATATTGTCTGGAACAAACACATTATCGAAAAATACTTCGTTGAAATGATGTTCACCTGTTAAAAATTTAATCGGAACTATTGATACTCCTTCTGCATGTAAATCGATAATCAGTTGGCTCAATCCTGCATGTTTGTTTTTTCCATCAAATGGACTTGTGCGTACAAGAGTCACCATGTAATGACATACGTGGGCGTTGCTTGTCCAAATTTTCTGACCGTTCACAATCCAACCACCCTCTACCTTTTCTGCCCGTGTACGAACCGAAGCCAAATCCGAACCACTGTTTGGTTCACTTAAACCAATGGCAAAGTAGCATTCCCCTCGGGCGATTTTTGGCAGGAAAAATTGCCTTTGTTCTTCTGTACCGTAACGAAGTAGCAATGGCCCCGTTTGACGATCCGCAAACCAATGGGCTGCAACAGGTGCTCCACTTGCTAAAAACTCTTCCGTTAAAATATAGCGATCAATAGTGCTCCTCTCCTGACCTCCATATTTTTTTGGCCACGTCATGCCAATCCAGCCCTGTTCACCGATGAGTTTTGAGAATGAAGGATCGACACCGCTCAACCAGGAATCGCATTTTGGGGTAAAGGTTCCTTTTTTAACATGCTCTTGCAGGAATTTGCGGACTTCTAAACGAAACGTTTCTTGTTCCTGCGTAAATTGTACTGTTGGCAATCGAAACATGACATCATCCTCCTTATTTTACCGTATTACGGTAATCGTTATCGTATTACAAATATAATCATAGTTTTTTAAGGTGTCAATAAAAAATATAAAAAATTCTAACAATTTTGTTATTTTTTCTCTTTCATGTAGATAAATAATTTTATAGGGAAAAATTAAATGGGGATTAAAAAATGGGGGGAACACAATGCAAATGCAAGTAAAATTGGAAAATAGATTAATGAAAACTCTGCGATTAGATCAAATTCAAAGTTTGGAAATCTTGCAAATGTCCAGTTTGGAGTTGGAACAATATTTAATTGAAAAAGCAAATGAGAACCCATTGCTTACTTTAGATAGTGAAAATAATAGTTTTCAGAAGCTCTTGGAAACCTCTTATATCAAAGAAAAAATGTCTCCATCCTTTTCGAGCGAAGAAAATCATTGGGATTTTATTGAGCGCAGCGCAAGAGTTCAAGAGAATTTTGAACAATTTTTTATTGAGCAAATTCCACTAGCGGTTCCTCTAAGTGATTTGGATGTAAAAATATTAAAATTTTTAATTTGTTCTTTAGATGACCGTTTATTTTTAGATGTTGAATTAGCTGAAGTAGCTGAAAAATTTCATACGACTTCAGCTCATGTTGAAGAGATCATCCAATTGCTTCAGACGCTTGAGCCTGTCGGAGTTGGAGCACGTAATTACATTGAGTATTTATTGATTCAAACGAACCGATTTCCCAATGTGCCCCCATTCATAAAAGAGATTATAAAAAATGATTTGCACTTAGTTGCGGAAAATAAACTTAAACAGGTAGCGAAAAAATACAGCGAATCTTTATCAGAAATTCAGCAAGCTGTTGCATTTATAAAAAATCTAAAACCAATTCCTGCTGGTTTTAAAGAAACAGCCATTCATTATATTGTTCCGGATATTGAAGTATACCGTGCAGGTGGAGAATGGGCTATTCAAGTGATTCAAAAGAATTTGCCTGCGGTTCAAATCAATGAAGAATATGTGGAATTGTTAAAACAACAAACAGAAAACAAGCAATTTTTAAAACGTTATTTGAAAGATGCAAAAGCAATTTTATTAGGAATCGAAAAGCGTAATAAAACAATCTATGAATTTGTTCGGTTGCTATTAGAGATTCAACCTGACTTCTTTGAACAAGGAATAGTAGGATTAAAACCTATGAGATTAAAAGATATAGCAGATCATCTAAAAGTCCATATTTCTACGATTAGTCGAATGGTTAAAGGAAAATATCTGCAGACTCCCCATGGCATTTATAGTTTTCAGTCATTATTTTCAAAAGGAATTATAAGTTCATCAGGAAAATCAGATTCAATTATATTTATTAAAAAACGGATAAAGGAATTAATAGAACAAGAGAATAAAAGAAAACCTTTAACCGATGAACAATTAGCAATCCAACTCAATAATGAGGGAATAAGTATTTCCAGACGAACAGTGGCAAAGTATCGAATAGAAATGAATATTGCTAGCTCATTTAACAGGGCATTATAAATAATTTCAAATTACAATAACCGATGCAATAATGCATAACAATTGAATTTCTGCATACAAAGATGGTTTTTTGGTTAAATCAAAACCATTGAAAGAATTATCAGGTTAAAGACCTATTAATTTTGTTAAATAATTCTTGAATTAATATTCATTTATCGGAATATAAAAAAATACTAGCCATAAATAAATTATGAAACAGTTAACAAGTTCTATTCATACTAATTTTAATTACTTGCTGAATATGGCTTTTTTTGAAGTCAATTTTAAAAAAATAGTTTTTTTATGCATTTTTTAATATTTTATGAAAAAAATGATTGAGGATATGACGGGAAAGTTGGCATATTTTTTGCTTTAAATTTTGTAACTGCATTGTGATTAGTTCACGCATTTAAGAACAGCGGTCATACCAGAAGCTATTGTGTTCTAGTAATTTACAGATAATTTTATAGAAAGAAGGGGATGTCATGATTACTGCCAAAAAACGTTTAGCTATTGATGTCGGGGGTACTTTTACTGATGTTTTTGTATTCAACGAGGAAACCGGTGAAATTTTTGTTACGAAAACATCGTCAACACCATCCAATCCTGAGAAAGGAATATTAGAGGGAATTGCAAAGGCGAAAATTAATGGAGAGGATATTAAAGTCTTTTCCCATGGAACGACAGTAGGTACGAATGCACTCATTGAAAGAAAACTGCCCAAAACAGCACTGATTACAACAAAAGGCTTCAGGGATGTAATTGAAATAGGACGAGGTACAAAAGAAGATATTTGGGATACTTATAAGGATAAAGCAAGACCATATATTAAAAGGCGCGATCGATTTGAAGTGACAGAGCGGACAGACTATAAAGGAAATGTTTTGATCCCTGTAGATGAAAATGAGGTTCGTGAATTAGCAAGAAAACTGAAAAAACGTGGAACAGAATCGGTAGCAGTATGTTTCATTAATTCATATGTGAATGGAGAAAATGAAGCAAGGGTGAAGGAAATTCTTCAAGAGGAATTACCAGGGGTATATGTGTGTATCTCCAGTGAAGTATTACCTGAAATCTTTGAACATGAACGAATGAGTACGACGATTATTAACGCTGTATTAGGACCGATTATGACTTCGTACATTAATAAGTTGGAAGAAGAAATGCATGAGCGCGGTTATAAAGACGATATTTTGGTTTTACATTCCGGCGGCGGTGTGATGACATCCAGTACAGTCCCTCGTTATGCTGCCAGACTTGCAAGCTCAGGAATTGCAGCAGGTGCCATTGCAAGCAAACATATTGCAAAATTATGCGGTTATAGTAATGCGATTGGTTTAGATATGGGTGGAACAAGTACGGATATTTCATTAATGTATGACGGTAACATTCGGATTACAAAAGATTGGGCAATTGAATATGGTTATCCGATTGGTTTCCCAAGTATCGAAATTTTAACTATTGGTGCAGGCGGTGGAAGTTTAGCCTGGATTGATGAGGGCGGTTCATTGCGAAATGGTCCGCAAAGTGCAGGCGCTTCACCAGGTCCAGCATGTTATAGCCACGGTGGTACTGAACCGACGAATTCGGATGCAAATCTGGTGTTGGGACGTTTAAATGAAGAATTATTAGGCGGTACGATGAAATTGAATTTAGAGAAAGCGAGAGAAGCTGTACAAAAAATTGCAGATGAATTCGGCTATTCAATCGAAGAAGCGGCAAATGCAATCATCGAAGTGGCCAATGCTAATATGAGCGATGCAGTAAGACTCATTTCTGTTCGCAGAGGGTATGACCCAAGAGACTTTGCTTTAGTAGCCTTTGGCGGAGCAGGTCCATTGCATGGTGCTCATTTAGCGAAAGAATTAAATATCCCTACAGTCATCATTCCGCCTTATCCAGGTGTAGCAGCAGCGATGGGATGTTTATTAGTAGATGTACGGCACGATATTTCAAAAACATATTTAAAGCAAGCTTCGGAAATAACACTAGATGATTTACAGCTGGAATTCGAAAACATGAAAGCTGAGGCAAAAGCGTTGCTTGTTGAGGAAGGAATTCCTGAAGAACATTCCACTTTAATGAATTTCATTGACTTAAGATATCAAGGTCAATGGCGTTCGTTATCGGTACCAGTAAGCGAAAGTAATTCATCAATCGAAGAGATTTTAGAATTATTCCATAAAGAACATGAGCGTGAGTTTGCATATTCTGACAGGGAACAAAAAGTTGAAATTTATGGGCTTCGCGTTACAGCAATCGGTACTGTGCCAAAACCTGAATTTCCAAAGTATAACTCGGCAGGAAAAATTGAAGATGCCCTTAAAGGGACAAGAAAAGTTTACTTCGATGGCAAATTTGTAACGACAAAAATTTATGATAGGGACAAAATTCCAGTGCAAGCTGAAATTGTAGGGCCAGCAATTATTGAACAATTGGATACAACAACTGTAATCCCACCGGAATTTACAGCAAAGGTTGATCAGTACAAAAACATTATTATTTCTGTAAATCAAGAATAATTTTGGAAAGGTGGAATGATTTATGAGTTCTTCACAAAAAACGATTCCTAAACAGGAGTCAACTTTAGATCCGGTTACTTTTGAAGTGTTAAAAAATGGTTTTGTGAATTTGGTTGACCAAATGGCAGAACAGATGTTAAGAACATGTTACTCATTTGTCATTTACAACCGTGATTTCAGCTGTGCCTTGTGTGACGCAGATGGAAATACAGTGATGCAAGGAACACATGATATTTCGGTTCATGTAGGGACATTGCATTTAACGGCAAAAGCAGTTTTGGAAGATTTTAAAGATGATATTCATCCAGGTGATGTGTTTTTAGTGAACGATCCTTATAGGGGTGGCACTCACTTCTGTGATACAAGGGTAATTTTACCGGTGTTTTATGAAGACAAATTAATTGCTTTCATGCAAACAAATGGGCATTGGGCAGACGTTGGTGGTTCTAACCCAGGATCTTTTGATGTGAAGTCCAGATACCATTTTGGAGAGGGGATCCGTATTCCACCAGTCCGTATTTACAGAAAAGGCGAATACTTATCAGATGTCGTCAATCTTTTGATTTCGAATATGCGAGTGTCTAAAGAGCGCTTAGGCGATTTGCGTTCACAAGTGGAAGCGGCAAAAGTTGGGCAAAAGCAACTGTTAGAGTTGATTGATAAATATGGAATTGATACGGTGTTAACTGCATTTAAGGAAGTGCAGGATTACGTTGAACGCTTAACGAGAAAAAAAATCGAGTCATTACCTGAAGGCACGTGGGAAGCGGTTGACTATATTGATATGGACCCTGAAGTTGGAGACGGGTTAATTCCTATTCGAGTGAAAATGACGATTCAAAATAATGAAATCCATTATGATTTAAGTGGAACTCATCCATATATTAGCTGCTTTTTAAATGCAGGTTTTGGTTCAGCATTATCAGGATTATATGCAGGTACAAAAACATTTTTCCCGGAAGTACCGCTAAACTCCGGATTTTACCGGGTTGTAAAAGCATACTTGCCTGAAAATTCAGTAGTGAATGCTCCTGAACCTGTTGCTGTTTCTGGTTTCTGTTCAGGTGCTTTTGAAAAAATTATGAATGCTTGTTTCGAGATTTGGTCTGAAATAATGCCAAAACGTGCAATTGCGTGTTCATTCAATCTGGAATATTTATTAATTGGAGGATATGATCGCCGCAATGCAGCCAACAATTACTTTATGTGGTATGACTGGATGGCGGGAGGTCATGGCGGACGCATAGACCGCGACGGAGCGAATGCAACCTCACCTGTTTTTGGAGTAGGGCTCAGCGTACAGCCTTGTGAAGGGCAAGAGCGTTTGTCACCTGTTATTACGACAAAACATGAAATTATCACCGATTCAGGAGGACCTGGAAAGTATCGGGGTGGATGTGGAGTTGAAAAAGGCGGCATTTTAACAGACGTATTCGGCGGGGTGATGTCTTATTGTTGTGACCGTTCCCGTTCGATTACTTGGGGAATTATGGGAGGTCTGCCATCGATTCCACAAGGAGCCATTTTATATCCTGATACGGAGAGAGAACAATTTTTAGGTACCATTTTCTCAAATGTTCCTTTGAAAAAGGGGGATTCGTTTACTAGACCATCCGCTGGTGGAGGCGGCTTAGGTGATCCATTGGAACGAGATGTAAACGCTGTCTTGGAAGATGTCATTGATGGGTACGTATCAATCGAAAGAGCCAGAAAGGATTATGGTGTAGTCATTACAGAAATCAATCGAGATTTGGATCTATTTGAAATTGACTTTGAGGCTACTAAAAAAGAAAGAGAATACATTCGAAAAAATAGAAAAGTATGGCTCAGTGTAAATCCATTTGAAGTAGAAAAGATGTATAAAAATGGAGAAATCAATCAATTAGATGTAATTCGCCGTTACGGTGTAATTATAGATTATACAACGAATCAAGTATTGATTAAATCGACAGAGCAATATAGGGAAACGATGATCAAGCGTTCAATGGCGTATTGGGATTAATGATGCATTTGGTATAATGGTAGTTTTTTTAAAATTTTCCATTCATCGATTTCTGAAAATATAAAAAATTGATTTGATCGTTAACTATGGATTTTACTTTAAATTTCATAAAAAGGGGGAATCAAATGGGAAAACTGCAAAATTCATTGAAGACTAGGCATATTACAATGATTTCTATTGGTGGGGTAATAGGTACAGGCCTATTCGTTGGAACAGGTAAAAATATTTTAAGCACCGGTCCAGCTGTCATTTTTTCTTATCTAATTGCATGTTTGATTATTGTATTCATTATGCAAATGGTTGGTGAAATGGCTTCTGGTGAACTGGCTTTAGGAATGAATCGAAACGGCGATCCGGAAATGGGTTCGTTTGCTTCCTATGCTTCGAAATACATTGGTGATTGGGCAGGTTTTACAGTTGGTTGGCTTTATTGGGCAAGCTGGGTATTCATTGTTGGACTGGAAGCAGCGTTAATTGGTGGAATGATTAATGCTTGGTTTCCTGTCATCCCTATTTGGGCGGGTTCTATTGGCATTACATTGCTTATGACCATTATTAATGTGTATTCTGTAAAAACGTTTGGTGAATTTGAGTACTGGATTTCTTTCTTAAAAGTAACGGCAATTGTTGTGTTTTTAATTGTAGGTACGTTAATGGTGCTCGGTGTATGGCCGACATTTAATCCACAGGGATTCGGTATTTTATTTAAACATGGAGGTTTTGCTCCACAAGGTTTAGTTCCGATTTTGACGGCAATTGTATTTGTTATTTTCTCCATTTGTGGAGCAGAAGTAGCGGCAATCGCAGCTGCTGAATCGGAAAATCCGGCGAAAAATATTGTCCGGTCAATCCGGAATGTTGTTTTTCGGCTGGCATTGTTTTTTGTAGGGTCAGTTACTTTGATGGTTTTAATATTGCCATGGAATGATGCTGACAATTTAGCAGCACCATATGCAAACATTTTGAGGATGGCAGGCTTACCAATCGCAGCTGAATTAATGCAAATCGTTATTTTCGTGTCACTGGTTTCAGTATTAAACTCCGCACTATACACAAGCTCACGTATGTTATTGTCCATGTCTCAACAAGGAGATGCCCCAAAATTTTTCTCCAAAATCAATAGCAAACGGGGCGCACCAGTTCCTTCCATTATTGGCAGTACAATCGTTGCGTATATTTGTGCTATGTTATATTTTATTTCGCCGGATGTGATTTTCTACTTTTTAGGAAACTGTGTAGGCGGTTTAATGATTATTGTATATATTTTCATTGCGATATCACAACTCCGCTTCCGCAAAGAATTCTTGAAGTGGAATGAAAAAAAATTGCCGATTCGTATGTGGTTATTCCCTTATTTAACCTATGGGACGATATTCTTGCTTGTGGCAGTATACATTTCTCAACTATTCATTGAAAGTTTACAATCGCAGTTTTATTTAAGTACTGCGGTGTTTGTTTCTTCAATTGCATTATTTTTTGTCATGAGAAAGATTAACCCCGCTCCATCGGAATCCAAAAAAGAAGTAGAAACATTAGTGAAAGAAACTGTGTCTGAAACGAATTAATGTGATAAAAGCCCTGCTCCTTTAAATGTAATCCTAAGGTTGCATTTTGGAGCAGATTATTTTTTGTATTTGCTAAGAGAAATAAGCATATAAAAATTAAGAGAAAATAGTTTGGGAAGGGAGATTATCTATGGCGGTTCAAAAAATGCAAAAAACAGAGCACTTTTTTTATGTACAAGACAATCAGATTAAGTTTTCCAGTAATCTTCCTATGGAGAAAATAGAAAAAATTTTTGTACATTATGAGAAAGGCAAGCAGTTTTACACGGCGGAAGATTTTCATGTGCATGTGCTTCCTTCTCAAAATGGAATGCTTTTTTGCCTCATGCCAATTCAACAGTACACCGATTTGGATATTTTGAATCCCTTATCTATAAAATTATTAAATTCAATTTCGGATGGTATTACAATCAGCGACAAACATGGCAAGATTATATTTCAAAATGACATTGATATTGAAATTGTTGGCATCAATTGTGTCAACCGATACGCTAAGGATTTGATTGCTGAGGGAGCAATGAGTGACTCGCTGACATTGAAAGTGTTGAAGTCAAAAGAAGATGTCACTATTTTCCAATCTTTTTTGAATAATAAATGCTTTTTGGTGACAGGGAAACCGATTTTTGATGAAGCGGGAGAACTGCAGTATGTATTGATTATTACCCGGGATATGTCGCGATTGAAAAGTTTGGAAGAAGAAGTAAAAAAACTCGAGATTCAAAATGAAAAGTTTAAGCAAAAAATTAGAGAATTGAATGAACTTGAACGAAAAAAAGTGAATATCATTGCAACATCCCCGGTGATGCAAAATGTATTAAAACGCATGTTGCGGGTTGCTGAGGTGGACTCCACCGTTTTAATTGAGGGTGAATCAGGTGTCGGAAAAGAGGAAGCAGCAAAGCTAATTCATTTAAACAGCCGAAGAAGTACAAAACAAATGGTCACAATCAACTGCAGTGCAATTCCGGAATCTTTGTTGGAATCGGAGCTTTTTGGTTATGAAGCAGGTGCTTTTACAGGTGCCATTAAAGGTGGGAAAGCGGGATTATTTGAAACTGCATCGGGCGGTACAATTTTTTTGGACGAAATTGGAGAGATGCCGCTTCAATTGCAGGCAAAACTTTTGCGGGTATTGCAGGAATCGGAAGTGCAGCGGATTGGAAGTGCGAAGCCAATTCCCATTGATGTGCGAATCATAGCAGCAACCAACCGCAATTTGGCTGAAATGGTGCAACAAGGAATGTTTCGTGAGGATTTATATTATCGTTTAAATATCATTCCGATTGACATTCCTCCATTAAGAGAGCGGCGGGAAGATATTGTTCCACTTGCCTATCATTTTTTAACTCAAATTGAACAAAAATATGATATTCATCGAACGTTTGATAAGGAAGCATTAAAGGTATTGGAAGAGTACGATTGGCCGGGGAATATCCGCCAATTGAAAAATATTATCGAAAGAGTATCTTTATTGGCGAATCAGCCGGAAATTAATGTAAGCATGATTCGTGAGGAACTAAAAGAAGCATCGAAAAAGAGCAGCAAAACGAAAAAGCAACCTAAGGAATCTATCGATCTAGCAAAAAATATAGATATATCCCAATATAACGGAACGCTAAAGGAGCAAGTGGCAGCTTTTGAAAAGGAAGTCATAAAAAAAGCATTATCTGAGCATGATAGCATCAGAAAGGCAGCAACAGCATTAGGCTGCGATCAATCTACATTGGTCAGGAAAATTCAGCGTTATAAACTGACAAAAAACGTAACATATAATTAATTATGCAAAATTTATACTTTAATGCATTAAGTGATGCAAAATTTCATCAATCTGTTAATTTTTGCATTAAATTATGTAAAGAAACCTAACAAGTTTTAAACATACACAACAAAATGAAAAAATTTATTTTAATTTTTTAGTAATGAGTGATAGGCATTCCAGAAAGCAAGAGAGCTTCTGGAATGCCTATTTTTCGTTATTCCTGTAATAGGATTGAAGATTCATAGGATGTTTGCCTCAAAAAAATTTCTTCCGACTCAAATAAAATAAACGATTTTTTTTATTTTTGGCTACTTGGCACAAGATTTGCTCATTTATTTATAAATACGCCAGTAGTGAATAAAAACTTTTTTTGTTCATTGCAATATTTCAAAAGAAAGAGGTTGATATAATGGCAATTCAATTAGTTGAGCAATTAAAATATTTGGACCAAAAGCATTTCTTGCATCCAACAACTTCAATTGAAGAGCAGCAAACTTACGGTCCGGCGGCAATCTTTTATGAAGGAAATGGAATCTATTTAAAAGATTTAGAGGGTAATACGTACATTGATGGCATGTCATCTCTTTGGAATGTAAATGTCGGACATGGGCGCAAAGAAATTGCAGAAGTGGCAAAAGAGCAAATGGAGAAGCTGGCTTTCAGCTCCTGTTTTGCAACGTTCAGCAATGAACCGGCAATCAAGCTTGCAGCGAAAATTGCTGAGTTGGCGCCTGGAGATTTAAATACTGTATTTTTCACTTCCGGTGGTTCAGAGTCGAATGATACAGCTATAAAACTTGCACGCCATTATTGGATTTTAAAAGGCCAGCCAAATCGCCAAAAAATTATTTCCCGAACATTGTCGTATCATGGGGTCGCATTCGGATCAACAAATGCAACGGGTATTGAAGGGTTCCGCAAATTTACAAATTCACCGGCCCCTGATTTCCATTATGTCAATAAAGATTCTGCGGAAGAGTTGCGCAATTTAATTCTTGAGCTTGGTCCGGAAAATGTGGCGGCATTTATTTCAGAGCCGGTGCAAGGAGCAGGCGGAGTGAATGTGCCAAAGCCGGATTATTTCAAAAAAGTGCGTGAAATTTGTGATGAGTTTGGAGTTTTATTTATTGCTGATGAAGTGATTACCGGATTTGGACGTACAGGGAAGAACTTCGCGATTGAACATTTTGATGTAGTTCCGGATTTAATAACTTTTGCCAAAGGGGTATCGAGTGGTTACGCACAGTTGGGTGGAGTGTTAATTTCTGAAAAAATTCATAAAGATTTGTGCACTTTATCCAGGGGAGTACTCATGCACGGCTACACGTACAGTGGCCATGCAACTGCTTGTGCAGTAGGATTAAAGAATATTGAGATATTAGAGCGTGAAGGGCTTGTGCAAAATGCGAAAGTCATGGGCGAGGAAATGCTAAAAGGTTTTAAAGTGTTGCAGCAAAAGTATAACTTTATTGGCGAAGTCCGAACATTCGGGTTATTGGGGGCAATTCAAATTGTAAAAAATCGAGAGACAGGTGAGCTATTCAATCCGCTATTAAGCCCGATTGCTATAAAGGAAATGACAAAGCGCGGGTTGATTTTGCGTACAGTGACGTACGATCAAGATACAATCGTTTTTGCTCCACCATTAATCATCACAAAAAATGAACTGAATGAGATGTTGCGCATTGTTGATGAGACATTTGATTATTTCAAAAAGAAATTATTATAAAGGGGTAGTATGACATGATTATCGGAGTTCCAAAGGCCAACATACCGGGTGCAGTTGCACGAACATCGACAATGGCATTATCAAACGTTACGATCACACATGCATTACAAATTGTCAATAAAGGTTACGAGCGTGCTTGTTCAGAAAATCTGGCACAGGTGAAAGGGTTAAATGGGATTGCCGAAAAATTACGTATGAGGCAGTAGCGGAGGCGCATAACATGCCGTATACACCATTATTTGAAGTAGGAGGGGAATTGAAATGGTAATGGGCGTAAGAGAAATTCGTGAACAGTTTAACCCTGCGAATACATCGGAATGTATTGGAAAAATCGAGTTACACACAATTGAAGAAACGGAAGTGAAAATTAGAGCAAGTGAGCAGGCATTCCAACAGTGGAGCAAATTGTCATCTGTATCACGTGGGGAAATTTTAAATTCTATGGCCAATTTATTAATCGAACATCTGGAGCCATTAGCTGAGCTTGCTTCGAAAGAGATGGGAAAAACGGTTCCGGAAATGATGGGTGAAGTTAAACGGGGTGCTTCGATTTTACGTTATTTCTCACAGGAAGGTATGCGTGCTGCTGGTGAGGTATTACCATCTGCTTCTGAAGATAAAATGCTTTATACGAAGCGCGTTCCTTTAGGAGTTGTAGGAGTTATTACTCCTTGGAATTTCCCGATTGCGATTCCGCTTTGGAAAATAGCTCCGGCACTTGTGTATGGCAATACGGTTGTGTGGAAGCCATCAATCGAAGTATCGCTGACAAGCCAGTATATCGCTGATTTGTTTGAAAAAGCGGGTTTGCCGAAAAATGTATTGAATATTGTACAGGGACGCGGATCGAAACTTGGGGCAGTAATTATAAAGTCTCCTAAAGTCAAAGCTATTTCGTTTACTGGTTCAAACGCAGTTGGCCAACAGATTTTAAATACAGCTGGTCCAATGAATAAAAAAATTCAATTGGAGCTTGGCGGAAAAAATGCGGCAATCATTCTTGCGGATGCGGATTTAGATTTGGCAGCCCGTCTGACGATTGAAGGTGCAATGAAGCAAACAGGGCAACGTTGTACCGCTACAAGCAGGGTGTATATTGAAGCATCTGTGTATGATACGGTAGTGGAAAAATTAATCGAAAATGCAAAGAAAATTAAAGTAGGAGAAACAATGGGGCCTCTTGCTTCAAAACAGCAATTCGAAAGCGTTATTGAACATATTGCACGTGCAAAAGCACAGGGAGCGAAATGCATTTTCGGTGGAAAACCTGTCGCAGAGTTATCCCATGGATATTTTGTAGAACCGACATTGTTTACTGAAGTTACGCATGATATGGATTTGGCAAGAGAAGAAATATTCGGTCCAGTTTTAGCCATATTTAAAGTGGCAGATTATGAAGAAGCAATTCGCTTATCAAATGATTCGGAGTTTGGATTAAGTGCTTCCATCTATACGACGAACATTCATAAGGCTTTTGATTTTATTGAACGCAGCGAAGTTGGCCTTGTGCAAATTAATGATGAAACAGGTGGCGCTGAGCCGCAAGCACCGTTTGGCGGCATGAAAAATTCAAGTACAGGTTTTCGTGAGCAGGGTCAAGCTGCCAAAGAATTTTTCACTGTTTTGAAAACTGTAACAATCAATGGGATTCGTGTGAAAGGTAAGTGCGAACAATAGTATAACCAATTTAAAAACATACTAACATTAGTAGTACAGACCTAGGCCAAGGTTTGTGCTACTATTTTTTTATAGTAGAAGTGAAGGAAGGTCGAACAGCCCCTGGGACCAAATAGAGTCCGTATTAAAAACAGACCAACTTCACACCCTTATTTGAATCAGTTTAGTATGTTGGGTCCATAGAGACCGTGTATAAGAAAATGGAATCGATAAGGCAATGTGAAGAACTTCTATGTTTGGCTAAAAAGGAGAGGCAGAAAATATGAAACACGTAGTGGCATTTGATGTCAGTATGGGGAAAAGTACAATGGTCATTTACGACCGTTATCGTCAATGCGAATATGAGGGTGAAATAACCCATAACCGTTACTCTTTCGAGAAATTAAACAAAACCCTTATAACTTTAACACAAAAAGATGGACAGGCACCTGATATTGTCTTTGAAGCAACAGGCGTATATTCAAAACCACTAGAACGATTCTTAGGTGATCAAGGTTATATGTATTATCGAGTTAACCCACTCGAAGCGAATATTCAAATGGCTTCAATGAGGAGACAAAAAACAGATAAAAGCGACGCTCATGAACTTGCGAAAACTCACTTTAGAGTTGAACGTGAACAAACTTATCAAGAAGAGGATTATTATAAACAAATGCGTGCAATGACGAGATATTATGATGAATTAAGTAGTGAAATGACGCATTTATATAGTCGTTTACATGCGATTCTACAATTGAGTTTTCCCGAGTTAGAAAAGCTATTCAGTAAACGTTCTGCTTTATTTTTGAATGTCGTTCAATTATACCCTCATCCGGATCATGTGTTAGTTTGTTCAAAAACAGTGATTCGTAATCGTTTAAAAGCCAACACAAGAAAAAACTTATCATTGGCACGTGCTGAAGAAAAAGGGATCGCTTTAATCGAAGCAGCAAAAGAAGCGTATCCAGCAATTTCAAAAGATGATATTCGCTGTGAACAAGTGCGGGATTATGCCAAACGGATTGCAGACTTGAAGGAGAAAAGAGATCAACTTGTCCAAAAGATGGTTAAATTATCGAAAGATAAACAAGAGTATCAGATTTTAATTTCATTTCCAGGAATCGGAGAAACGACTGCAGTTCGTTTAATTGGAGAATTAGGAGATATTCGACGATTCAAAAACCATAAACAACTGAATGCTTACGTCGGTATTGATATCATGAGATATCAATCTGGGAATACCTTTTATAAAGACAAGATTAATAAAAGAGGAAATAACAAACTTAGAAAGATTCTATTTTACATGATCCAGACCATGATCCAACTACGGAAAAATACACAAAATCATATTGTAGATTATTATGATAAATTAAAAACGCAACCCCAGAGGAAACCTCATAAAGTTGCGTCCATAGCATGCGTGAATAAGTTCTTGAAATCGGCTTATCACCTTATCACACATAATCTGAAATACGATTACGAAAAGGCAACAATGCATCAGTAATCGTAAGTAAGATTATATCACAAAGACCTGGCGAAAAAAATGGAAATCGTGAGGTCTATTTGTCATGCGAAAATTTATTTTGGAAGGAAGGGGTACCCCTTCCTTCCAAAATAAAATCTATGTTAACCAAATTATTTAATAAAAAACACTTGACTAGAGGTAAGAAGGGGCTGACCAGAAAGTCGAACACTTTCTGAACAGCCTTACTTCTTATAGTAATATTCTCTTAAAAACTTTGCTCCTGCGGTGGTCACATCAAACGCGCCTCCTCGTCGCAATTTATCTGCGGCGAAAGCATGTGCGACAGCCGCAATTTATCTGCGGCGAAGCAAGTGCGACAGCCGCAATTTATCTGCGGCGAAAGCATGTGCGACAGCCGCAAAGTGGGCGTCTCAAAATCTTTTCAGACGCCCACTTTTTGGCAATAGCAAGTTAACTGAAATTAAGGGTATCCACCAATTAAAGAAATGGAGAAAAAGTAATTATGAAAACAAATTTTTTAATTAGCCCTTATATAAGCCATACTTGTATCGGTTTTTTATAAACCTCGGTAATAGTTGGTTTATTGCCTAGGACATTTAACTACGTTCTCATACTATTTAATTAGGTATTTTCATTACAAAATGAAAGGATGGGGCAATGAATTTTTTCCATTATCACAACCCTTATGGATATCCTTATTATTTTTATGAATCTCCGTATTATATGAATAGAAATTTAGAATATGTACAACACTATCCTTATTACGATTCAAGCAATTACCATATGCCGTACAGAAATCCACATTATAGCGGAAATAATGTAGATTATCAGAGAATGCTACCCTTATTTCCAAATCCTCATGGTTACTCTCAATTCCCTAGTCAAGATTTGGGTCCTGAACCAGCTACGGTAGATATTGAAAAGGAAACGAAGAATAACAATGCGTATCGTACAGCCTTATGGACAGGTCCACATTTGCAAGTAACATTGATGAGCATACTTCCTGGAGAAGATATTGGCTTAGAAATTCATCCAGATACTGATCAATTTTTACGAATTGAACAGGGCGAAGGAATTGTGGAGATGGGAAGAACTAAAAATCATTTGAATTATCGAAGAAGAGTCAAAGAAGATTCAGCCATTATGGTACCTGCTGGAACATGGCATAATGTAATAAATACAGGAAATATCCCATTAAAGCTTTATTCGATTTACGCACCGCCACATCACCCACATGGAACGGTTCAAAGAACGAAAGCTGAAGCCATGGCACAGGAAAACCATCAATAAATAGCCAAACTCACAACCCTTTCATAAAAGGATTGTGAGTTTTTTATCTTACCATTTATTTACTAAAACAATTTTTCCAATTGCTTTACCGGACTCTAAGTGTTCATGGGCTTTGGAGACTTCATCAAATGTGAAAATGTTTGGATCAAGAAGTGGACGAAGTTTTCCATCTTCAATGATAATTGTAATCTTCTCTAAAATTTCACCATATTCTTTTCGTGATTCTTTGTTTAAGATTTTTAACAACATAAATGTAACGTGAAGTGATAATCCTTTCGAATGTAGAGGGGAGAGGTCATGGGTAGAACGAGCAGCAATTGCTAGAACTGTTCCGTGTAAAGCAGCTGCTTCAAAAGAGCGGTCTAAGTTCTCCCCTCCAACTGTGTCAAATACGATGTCAAAACCTTTACCATTCGTATATTTTTGTACATAATCTTGGACGCTTTCTTCCAGATAGTTGATTGTTACATCAGCCCCAAGACGAGCGCCGATTTCAAGCTTTTCTTTTGAAGATGCAGTTGAGTAGACTTTCACACCAGCCCATTTTGCCAGTTGGATGGCAACATGTCCCACACCGCCTGTTGCTGCATGGATTAATATGTTTTGTCCAGGAGCCAGCTTTCCTCGATTGAACAATGCTTCCCAAGCGGTAATGGCAACAAGCGGTATAGCAGCAGCTTCTTCCATTGATAAACTTTTTGGTTTATGGGCAAGTAAATCAGCATCAGCGAGCATGTACTCTGCCAACGCTCCCCCTGTAGTTCCTTTAAATCCACCGGCACAGCCGTAAACTTCATCTCCTACTTGAAATTTTGAGACCCCTTCCCCAACTGCACAAACGACTCCAGCCACATCTCCATGTAATACAGCTGGAAATTCAGGAGCAACAGCGGGAACGAAACCAGAGCGAACTTTTGTATCAATGGGATTGACACTCGTTGCTTTTACTTGGATGAGCACATGGCCAGGAATGACTTCAGGTGTGGGAAGATATTGAATTTGAAAGACAGATGGATTACCAAAAGTTTGAATGACTTGAGCTTTCATTTCTTGCACTCCTTTTTTATTTAAGAACTCGATGAATAATTAATGCTATAAAATTGATTTTATTCCCAATTTTGAGAAATTACAAATTTAGGATGAGTTTTAAATAGAAAAATTCTCTTAATCTAGTGGAGGTTGGATAGGGAAACGAGTTACGATGTGAAATGCACAAGTATAAGGGGATGTGCACAAGTCAGGAAGCTATATGCACAAGCTAAGTAATCATCCACACAAGTTGGGATCGTATTTGAACAAGAGGATGTATTATCTACACAAGAACTGTAGTTATCCGCACAAGAAGGAAGTTTATATGCTCGAGTAATGAAACTATTCATACGAGTTAAGGTGTTAAACGCACAAGGGAGTGGATTATGTGCACGAGCAGAGAGTATTTGTACGACTATATGCACAAGCAAGGAAGGTAAACGCACAAGCTGAGTGGTTATATGCACGAGCAAAGAAGGTAAACGCACAAGGGAGTGGATTATGTGCACGAGCTGAGAGTATATGTATGACTATGTGCACGAGTTAAGAAGGTAACTGCACAAGCTGAGTGGTTATATGCACGAGCAAAGAAGGTAAACGCACAAGGGAGTGGATTATGTGCACGAGCAGAGAGTATATGCACGACTATATGCACGAGCAAAGAAGGTAAACGCACAAGCTGAGTGGTTATATGCACGAGCAAAGAAGGTAAACGCACAAGCTGAGTGGTTATATGCACGAGCAAAGAAGGTAAACGCACAAGCTGAGTGATTATATGCACGAGCAAAGAAGGTAAACGCACAAGCTGAGTGGTTATATGCACGAGCAAAGAAGGTAAACGCACAAGCCGAGTGATTATCCGTACAAGCGAAGAAGCTAAACGCACCAGTATGTAGATTATCCGCACGAGCTAAGGATATCTATACGCCAAAACAGAATTTATCCTATCGTACAAAATAATTGAAAAATGTATGATATCATGTTATAAGTTAATTACCAAATAAGTACAATAGGTGATGGAGTTCACCTTTAACCGCCGAAGTTGGCTGATGACTCCTGCTGGTGATATGGAATTTCCCTATCACGAGCAGGAGTTTTTTTATGGAAAGGAGGAAAATCAAATGGTTTATATGTATGTTGGCATTGCAGGTGCACTAGGTGCCATTTCTAGATATTTCATCGGAATCACCTTTATGACTAATAGCGTGTTTCCTTGGACTACACTTATCGTCAACCTAGTTGGAAGTTATTTATTAGCTTGGTTGACTACATCATTATTCAACAGAATTTCTGTATCGCCAATCATAGCAACGGCAATTAGTACAGGATATGTCGGTTCATTCACAACTTTTTCTACATTGAGCGTCGAAACGATTGAGTTGTTTGAGAATAAGCATTATTTGTTAGGAGTGCTTTATATTTTAGTAAGTATTATCGGTGGATTGGTTATGAGCCGATTAGGTTTTAAAGGCAGTAAGGAGGTTGATTCGACTTGTTGATGCATTTCGTATACGTGGGAATTGGGGGTTTTCTAGGCGCTATCTCTCGATTTGCCATTGCTAAAGTTTTAAATAAACAAGAGTCACTGCCCTTTGGAACAATGACTGTAAATTTATTAGGAGCGTTTATATTAGGCATCATCACGGGTGCAAAAGCAAATGAAACCTTGCTCTTACTTTTAGGGACAGGATTTCTTGGGGCATTTACAACCTTTTCAACATTGAAGTTAGAACTCATTCAATTTTATTTAAAGAATAAAAAGCATTTTCTTTTGTACATAATAATCACTTACGGTGGAGGAATTGGTTTAGCAGTTTTAGGGTATTTGATTGGAATAATTTGTTGGAACTAACTGTATGGAAGTTGCGGCTGTTTATTCATTTCGAACTTCGATATAATGAAAAAAATATTTCGCCTGAAGAAAAGGAGTAGCATGTGATGAAAAACAATCGGATTTATAACATGAAATTTTCAAGTGTATATCCTCTTTATATTCAGAAAGCAGAGAAAAAAGGTCGTACAAAAGAAGAAGTAGATGAAATAATTCGTTGGTTAACTGGATATAGCCAAGAAGAATTAGAGGCGCAATTAGAAAAAGAGTCAGATTTTGAAACGTTCTTTAATGAAGCTCCTCAGTTAAATGCTAACCGTAAACTCATCAAAGGCGTTATCTGTGGAGTGCGGGTAGAAGAGATTGAAGATCCTTTGATGCAGGAAATTCGCTATTTGGATAAACTTATCGATGAATTGGCAAAAGGAAAAGCGATGGAAAAAATTTTGCGAGCATAAATTAAAAGTTGTTTCTTTATCGACTAAGAGATTCACCTATATTTTCAGCCCTGAATATCCTATTCCGAGACTGAATTACGGGAGGGTATGCATGGGCTATTTTGTTACCGTTGATTCGGGTGTGAAATTATATGTGGAAGATATTAATCCTCATGGAAAGAAAACCATTGTGTTTTTACACGGTTGGCCTTTAAATCATAATCAGTTTGAATATCAGTATAACGTCTTGCCGATGTTAGGATATCGTTGTATCGGCATTGATTGGAGAGGTTTCGGAAAATCGGATAGACCTTTTGAAGGATATTGTTACAACAGGTTAGCTGATGATGTTCGTGCAGTTGTGGATGCTCTAAAATTAAACAATTTTGCATTAGTAGGCCATTCTACTGGCGGAGCTATTGCAATACGTTATATGTCTCGTCATCATGGCTTTGGTGTATCGAAATTAATTCTTGTTGCGAGTGCAGTTCCAATCGGCTTTACACAAGAGACTGCACAAAGTTTTCTTCAACTAGCATATAATGATCGACCGAAAATGATGCAAAAAGTAATCGACGGATTTTTCTTCCAATATATTACAAAAAATTTTCTGATTGGTTTATGAAAATGGGATTGGATGCAGCAATTTGGTCGACAATTGCAATCATTAATACTTTAAGAGATGAAAATTTATATGCGGATCTTTCAAAAATTCATGTGCCTACGTTAATCATTCATGGAATACATGATAAAGTAATCCCTTTTGCACAAGCTCAAGAACTCAATGAACTCATACCAAATTCGAAGGTCGTTCCTTTCCAATATAGCGGCCATGGAACGTTTTGGGAAGAACGGGATCGATTTAATGAGGTATTATGGCAATTTATTTAAGGCGGATTGGAGTGATCCCAATTCGCTTTTTGTCATTTGTCTTCTTTAGCCCAACACTGAACATGCAACTTCAACGAGGATCATTCGTCCAATCTTAGAAAAATCAATCATGCTAACATAAGATTTTGTCACTATCAAGGAGATATTTGACAATAAAGTTCAAGCGTATGATATAGTAGTTTTCCAATCGAAAATCTAAGGAAGAGAGGGGAAATGATGCAAAACCAAAGAAAGATTATACTAGATTTAGCCGTGACGTTAGATGGCTTTATAGAAGGAAAGAATGGAGAAATCGATTGGTGCATTATGGAACCAGAAATGAACTTTACGGAATTTCTCCATCAAATCGATACAATTTTTTACGGAAGAAAAAGTTATGAATTGTGGGGACAATATTCACCTGGAGAAAATGCAAGCGCAGAAGAAATAGAAATGTGGGAAATAATCGAAAGCAAAGAGAAATATGTGTTTTCTAGAACACAACAAAGTGCTGATGGGAAGGCTATTTACATCAACGGCAATGTAGTAGAAGAAGTAAATAAATTAAAAAATAAACCTGGGAAAGATATTTGGTTATATGGTGGAGCCAGTCTCATTACAACATTTGTTAATCATGATTTAGTTGACGAATATCGTTTATCAGTCCATCCAATTATTCTAGGAGAGGGGAAACCATTATTTATTGATATTCAACATAGAGTAGCACTAAAACTTGTAGAAGCAAAGACGTTTCCATCGGGAGTTGTTCAATTGATTTATCATAAAAAATAAAAATTTAATGGAGCGGAAAATAATGAAAGAATTACTCGTATTTGGTGAACTACATAAATACTTAAATAGCTTAGGTTTTATCGAATGTACTATTGCTAATAAGAGTTTATCATTAGGATATAAACCAATTACCATTAGAGGTGCTTCTAAAAAATTTGCAACTTTGAATGGTGATAAAAGATATCGTTGTTTAATTTTGCATGTTGATCCTGGAAATCCTGAATCTGCGAAAGGAAAAATCGTCCAAAAGGAGATACAAAAGATTTTAAATTTTGATATCGGGCAAATGAGAACATTTAAATTAAAAAAGCATGAAGTATTTATTCCATTTGAAGTAATAGATACAAAAGAGAAGATGGTATTATTAAAAAATTTCATAGGTAATCAATACAAGATTTTTTTAGAGAATTATTAGTAATTCTAGTTATTATTCAAAATCAATTGTTCGAATTGAATCTTATTGTAACGATTTAAATAAAATTATGGAATGGGATAATTTTTTCAAACTTTCCTCATCTCATTTCGTCAATGATTGGAAGTATCTCGAATGAAATTTATAGAAACGAAAAGAAATAGTGGGGTAATCACTATTGTCAGATTTCATAATCCTCCTTTCATGATGTATGTATCGTTCTCCATTGACAAACACTATCCTCATCATTCTTTTTTAGGATGGTGTACAGATGATACTTCGATTTGGTTATGTTTCAATGGCGCTCCCATTGTGGGAAGCGTCTCCTTCACATTCAATTACTTTTACCAACTGGAAAAAACTCGATGAAACAAGTAGAGCCGAGAAATTATTAACCATCACGGAGCGAAATTTAAAAAATACAATTCGCATTCTCCATTACAATATTGCCCACGGAATACTAGTGTACCGAATGTCTTCATCTCTCATTCCATTAGCTGCACATCCGGAAGTGGATTGGGAGTTTATCTCCCCGTTTGAACATCTTTTTAAAGAAATCGGAGAAATGGTTCGAAATTATGGAATGCGGGTCAGCTTTCACCCAGGACAGTTTACTTTATTCACAAGTAAACAAGCTCATGTAACAAACAATGCCATTGTGGATATGACCTATCATTTTAAAATGTTGCAGGCAATGGGGCTAGAAAAAGAGGCAATGTTAAATATCCATGTAGGAGGAGCTTACGGGGATAAAGATGCATCTATTTCTCGATTTTATCAAAACTTCCAAAAATTAGATTCAACAATTCGCTTGCAAACGACTCTGGAAAATGATGATAAAACCTATACAGCAGAAGAGACATTAGCCATTTGTGAAAAATTAAAAGTACCTTTTGTATTTGATTACCATCACTATATAGTAAATAAAGGAGACTGTGAATTAGAAGAGTTGTTGCCAAGGATTTTTGCGACTTGGGAACATACAGGGAAAGTTCCGAAATTTCATTTATCATCACCAAAATCTGAAAAAATGTTACGGGCACATGCGGATTATGTTGATATGGATTTTGCTTTTCCATTAATTAAAGCCTTAAAGGATTTCGGAAAATCTGCAGATATTATGATTGAAGCAAAAGCGAAAGATCTTGCATGCCTCCGTTTTGTGGAGGAGCTAGGGAAATTGCGCGGCTTTAAGCGAATCAGTGGTGGGATAATTGAGATTTGAAATGGCAATCCATTGATTATCTCATTGCTTTTTTAATAAACTTTCTAAAAAAATTTGACCTTTTTCACTATATTCTATAATATTACTAAGTAAAGTTGAATACCCGACTAGAACGGGAGAGGTTCATAGCATAACCCTCTATAAAAAACTATGAAACAATGTTATTTCATCAGTTTTAATAGAATGAATTGGGTTTACCTCTCTTGAAAATGTTGGGAAACATTTTGCAAGGAGGTTTTTTTATGTCTAGTCGCAAATTAGAAGATGGTTTAAAGGATTTGACGCTGCTCGGTAATCAAAAGACGTCATATCCAACAAAATATGCGCCAGAAGTATTGGAAGCAGTGGATAATTTACATGTCAATCGGGATTATTTTGTAAAATTCAATTGTCCTGAATTTACTAGTCTTTGTCCGCTTACACAGCAGCCGGATTTTGCAACGATTTATATTTCTTATATTCCGGATAAAAAATTGGTGGAAAGCAAATCGCTGAAATTATATTTATTCAGTTTTCGAAATCATGGAGATTTTCATGAAGACTGCGTAAATATCATTATGAATGATTTAATTGAATTATTAGATCCAAGATATATTGAAGTGTGGGGGAAATTTACTCCGCGCGGGGGAATTTCCATCGATCCATGGTGCAACTACGGAAGACCTGGAACGAAATATGAAGAAATGGCAAATTACCGTTTAATGAATCATGATTTATATCCAGAAAAAGTGGATAATCGATAATTGAATAACAGAGGTTCTTAGCTACCCTCTATAAAAAACTAAGAAGAAACAGCATTTCCTTCTTAGGATGCTGTTTTTTTCTTTATGAAGGAGTGTCTTTAATGATATTAAAAGAAGAAAAAGCAATCGTCGTATTTAGTGGTGGACAAGACAGCACGACATGTTTGTTTTGGGCAAAAGAACAGTTTAAAGAAGTGGAAGCTGTGACGTTTGATTATGGTCAAAGACATCGATTGGAAATTGAATGTGCAAAGGAAATCGCAAAGGAAGTAGGAGTGAAGCATCACATTCTTGATATGTCCCTTTTAAATCAGCTAGCTCCAAACGCACTAACACGGGATGATATCGAAGTTGAGGAAGGGAAAGATGGCGAGCTTCCTTCTACCTTTGTGCCGGGGCGCAATTTGCTATTCCTTTCCTTTGCAGGGGTGTTAGCAAGCCAAGTAGGAGCAAATCATATCGTAACAGGCGTATGTGAAACGGATTTTAGTGGCTATCCTGATTGCCGTGATGTTTTTATCAAATCGTTGAATGTAACAATGAATTTAGCGATGGATGATACGTTTGTCATTCATACGCCGCTCATGTGGTTAACGAAAGCACAAACATGGGAACTGGCAGATCAATTAGGTGTGCTTGATTTTGTACGAAACAATACATTGACTTGCTATAACGGAATCATTGCAGATGGCTGTGGAGAATGTCCAGCATGTAAGTTGAGAAAAAGAGGTCTTGATGAGTATTTACGTTCTAGAAAGGGTGCTTCACATGTTAGATTTTAGAATTGTTGATAAGCTTCAAAAACTAGATGAAGATATTCAAAGAGACCAATTGAGATATCACTCGAAGCGTGTGCTCGTCAGCAAGGAATTTACTTTTGACGCAGCTCATCATTTACATGCTTATGATGGGAAATGTAAAAATCTCCATGGCCATACGTACAAAGTGGTGCTGGGCGTCAGCGGCTATCCGGACGACCGGGGATTGGTGATTGATTTTGCCGATCTTAAAAAAATCTGGAAAGAAAAAATAGAAATCTATTTGGATCATCGTTATTTAAATGAAACGTTGCCCCCGATGAACACAACGGCTGAGAATATGGTCGTTTGGATTTATGAAAAATTGGCGGAAGCGTTGCAGGAGAAAGGTTTTGACGGGGCGCGGGTGGAATTTATTCGACTCTATGAGACTCCTACAAGTTATGCAGAAGCTAGACGGGAGTGGATGGAAGATGAGTAAAATCCCCGTCATCGAGATTTTTGGACCGACCATCCAAGGGGAAGGGATGGTCATCGGGCAAAAGACGATGTTTGTCCGCACGGCAGGTTGTGACTATTCCTGTTCCTGGTGCGATTCTGCCTTTACTTGGGATGGCAGCGGCAAAAGTTTGATTAAGCAAATGACAGCGGAAGAGATTTGGACTGAGTTAAAAGGGCTAGGAGGAAATGGATTTTCTTTTGTTACCATTTCTGGTGGAAATCCTGTATTGATTCGTCATCTAGAGGCATTAGTTCGGATTTTAAAGGAAAATGATATAAGAATTGGCGTTGAAACGCAAGGGAGCAGATGGCAAGATTGGCTGTATGAAATCGATGAATTAACGATTTCCCCTAAACCGCCAAGTTCTGGGATGAAAACGGATTTTACGGTGCTTACTGAAATCATAGATAAGCTAAATGCCCGAAACGGCAACCAGCACATTTCATTGAAAGTCGTTGTATTTGATGAGGAAGATTATGAATATGCAAAAAAAGTACATTTAAGATATCCGACTATTCCATTTTTCTTACAGGTTGGCAATGATGACACAACTACAAAAGATCAAACGAAACTCGTTAGCCATTTACTGAAAAAATATGAAAGGCTCATTAACAAAGTAATGGCAGATGCGGAATTACAAAACGTGAAAGTACTGCCGCAACTCCATACCCTTGTGTGGGGGAATAAAAGAGGGGTTTAAAATATCTCTCCAAGTTATCGGATTTTGTAAATCAAATTGTGATCGTTAAGACTGCTTAAGTGCTATGCTATTTAAGCGGTCTTTTTTTGATGGAGTAAGGGGCTTTTACATCTATATAAAAAGAATTGGGCGTCCATTCTAATAATGTCAAATCGAATGACGCCCTCTTTTTAAGAAATAAAATTTAACGCTTTTCTACAAATAATAAAATCAATGTTGCTACAGGACCTAAAAATAGGGAAAGCAAAAACCAGTTCAATCCAGAGCGATTTTTTCCTTGTGCCAGACCTGCATTTATTAATGCCAAAGTTCCCCAACCAACCACATATTCGTTTTCCATGACGGCCTCCTAAATAAAATGGTAAAAGTATGTATTTATATTATTCTATAATATCTAGTTGTCCTTCACCAATGCTAAAGCAATTCCATGTACAAATACATAAATATTAAGACATTATTCTCTCGGTGCAAATAACATGACCGCAACACCAGCTAAGCATATTGCAGTTCCTATCCAATCATAAATATCCGGGGTTTTCTTATCAACGCTCCATCCCCAAAGCACTGAAAGAAAAATAAATACGCCTCCATAAGCTGCATAGACTCTGCCGAAGTTTGGAAAGGATTGGAATGTGGCGATGACCCCATATAGGAATAGAACAATTCCACCAATTAAACCTAATAGAGCGGAACGATCTTCTCTTAACCACTGCCAAATTAAATAGCCTCCCCCAATTTCTGCTAACCCTGCAAATACAAAAAGTACAATTGCTTTAATCAATTTATACACTCCCTAATAATTAAAACTCTATTAAATATATTCGAAGATTGTTTTGCATTCTATTATTTATATTTCCTATTAAGATTTCTCCCTCTCAATTCATTACATTTGATAGAAAAAGAATAGTTCTCATTAAACATAAAATAGTTCTACAGTGCATATATCATAATAAAGCTATTCTATTACGAAGGTTAAATATTTATTTCAAATTGATTAGTTATTATAGCAAACTCTATTAAATTTCTTCTAATCAGCATAAGCGGACTCAACATACAAACCAAAGTCTGAAATCGGAGAAATTAAATGAAACATTTATTAGGGAGGAATGTTATGAGAAAAAATTGGTTTAATTTCTTAATGATTGCATTAGTCTTCTTACTTGCAGCTTGTCAAGAAAATGCTAACGCACCAGCAAAAGAAGATGCAACGACTAATGAAGGAACGCAGTCTGGTTCAGACCAGCTAGTTGTTGCAATACCAGCAGATGTTACATCTTTAGATCCTGCCATCACGATGGATAATACAACTTGGAAAGTTGTCTATAATGTTTATCAAAGATTAGTAGATTATGATGGGGCAACAACGAATATTAAACCTGGACTTGCAAAAGAATGGGAAGTAAGTGAAGACGGAAAAACTTGGACTTTTTATCTAGAAGAAGGTCATAAATTTTCTGATGGTACACCAGTGGATGCGGAAGCGGTGAAAGCTAGCTTTGAGAGAACATTGAAAATCAACCAAGGACCAGCAAGTGTATTTAGCATGGTTTCTGAAATTGTAGTAGAAGATCCATTGACTGTGAAATTTATATTATCTGAACCATTCCCGCCGTTTTTATCAACTCTTGCAGCAAACTACGGAAATATTGTAAACCCGAAAGTTATGGAACAAGACCAAAATGGAGATTTAGGGCAAAACTATCTAGCTAGTGCAACGATGGGTAGTGGTCCATATAAATTAACGGAATGGAAAAAAGGAGAGTCCATTACATTAGAGGTAAACGAACATTCAAAAATTCAACCTCATTTTAAAAAGGTTTTATTCAGAATTATTAACGATCCATCTGTTCAACGAATGCAGTTAGAGAAAGGTGAAATCGATATTGCAGAAGGAATCCCAGTAGATCAAATCCATACGCTAGAAAATGTTGAACATGTAACGATTTTGCAAGAACCTAGTTTACTAGTTGACTATGTATATATCAATACGAAAAATGGAAATCCTGCGCTACAAGATAAACGGGTAAGACAAGCACTAAACTACGCAATTGATTACGAAAGTTTAATTAGCGGAGTGCAACTTGGATTTGCGACTCAAATGCACGGACCAATTCCAGAAGGGCTTTGGGGACATGACAAATCGGTGAAACAATATAACCATGATGTGGAAAAGGCTAAACAATTATTGCAAGAAGCAGGAGCGGAAAATCTCGAGTTGACATTACTATATTCTGATAATAAGTCATGGTGGGAGTCAGAAGCGATTACAATTCAAGCAAATTTAGCGGAAATTGGTGTGAAAGTAAATCTAAATAAAGTTGCTTATGCTACTTCTCGTGAAATGATGGATAAAGGTGAATTTGATTTGATGCTAGGCGTATGGAGTCCAGACTTTGGTGACCCATATATGTTCATGAACTATTGGTTTGATTCAGAAAACCATGGTTTAGCAGGAAATCGTGCATTCTATACAAATCCTCAAGTAGATAAGTTATTAAGAGAAGCTGTGGCGAAAAATAATCAAGAAGTTCGCCATAATCTTTATAAACAAGTTCAGGATATTGTGTTAGAAGATGCACCCTATATTTTGCTTTATCAAAAAGACTTTATTTTACCGATGAACAAACGAGTAAAAGGATTTGTTTACAATCCTATGTTAGAAGGACAGTACAATTTGCATGAGATGTCTAAATAAAACGGGGTGGCATACATGCTCAAGATAATTGTGAAAAGGCTTGGATTATTAGTTTTTGTTATTTTTGGAGTGACATTGGTGACATTCTTTATGTCCCGTGTCATTCCAGGTGATCCTGCTAGTATGATTGCTGGACAAAGAGCAAGTGAAGAAACATTGCAATCCATTCGTAAACAATTGGGTCTAGACCAGCCAGTCTGGATCCAATATTTCAATTATATAGGTGATTTATTAAAAGGAGATTTAGGTACATCTATTCGAACACAACGCCCTGTTTTAAATGATTTACTTCAATTTTTCCCTGCTACTTTGGAATTGGCAATTGCAGCTTTTTTCATTGCGATATTAATAGGGATTCCTCTTGGGGTGTTAGCTGCACTTAAGAAAAACACTTTTTGGGATCATGTTAGCCGCGTATTTTCCATTAGTGGGGTTTCCATACCAGTGTTTTTTAGCGGATTGGTTGCCATTTTAATTTTTTATGGAATGTTAGGATGGCTGCCTTCAAACGGAAGAATTGGAACAGATGTAAACCCACCAACACATATTACAGGATTTTACATTATTGATAGCATTCTGACTCTAGACACTATTGCGCTAAAAAGTAGCATCAAACATTTATTGTTGCCGGCCATCGTATTATCTTTTGCACAATTGGCTGTAATTACAAGACAAGTACGTGCGAGTATGTTGGAAGTAATGAAACAAGAATATATAAGAACAGCTATTGCAAATGGAATTCAAGGCAGATTGTTAATTGTTTCCTATGCGTTGCGAAATGCATTAATTCCTACAGTGACAGTAATTGGTGTAGCCTTTGGATCTTTGCTAGGCGGAGCTATTGTAACGGAAACAATCTTTGGGTGGCCAGGCATGGGGAAATTTGTTGTGGAGTCTATACAATATTTAGATTTTCCTGCAATTATGGGCTTTACGATTTTTATTGGAGTTGGATATGTGTTGATTAATTTAACAGTGGATATAATTTATCTGATTTTAAATCCGCAGTTGAAGCGATAAGGGGGAAATTATGGTAAGCAGATTCTATAAGTTGGAAACTACAAAAAATCCCTTCTGGTATAAATTGAAACAAAACAAAATGACCCTCGTTGGTTTAGCAATTTTATGTATCATTGTGGTCCTGTCGATACTCGTGCCTTTTATTTCTCCCTATGATCCAAACAAAATCGATTTAGCAAATAAGTTTCAACCACCGTCAAATAGTCATTGGTTTGGTACCGATGAAGTAGGAAGAGATATTTTTACAAGAATTTTTTATGGTGCCATCTTATCCCTTGGGCTTGGTATAGTCGTTATTTTTATTGCAGCTTTGGTCGGTCTTATAATTGGCAGTATTTCAGGTTATCTTGGTGGAATTGTGGACACCATCATTATGCGACTTGTCGATATGATTTTGGCATTCCCAAGTTTAATTTTAGCGATGGCATTGGCGGCAGTATTAGGACCAAATTTACAAAACGCCATGCTTGCCATTGCCATCGTAAAAGTTCCTGTCTATATACGACTAGCAAGGGCTGAAGCACTAGGGTTAAAAGAGAAGCTTTTTGTGAAATCAGCAGAAACTTTTGGAATTTCTAAACCATTGATTATCATTAAACACATTATTCCAAACGCAGTTTCACCGGTAATTATTCAAGCCACTCTTGATATAGGAGATACGATTTTACTAATTGCAACTCTAGGTTTTTTAGGGTTAGGTGCACAACCTCCAACGCCTGAATGGGGTGCGATGATTAGTGTAGGCTGGACATACCTTTTAACTTATTGGTGGTATCCAGTATTTCCTGGGCTATTTTTATTTTTAGCTGCTGGGGCTTTGAATTTAATCGGTGATGGAATTCGAGATGTACTTGATCCGAAATCTGCTCGTTAGGTGGTGTTGAGGTGTTACTTGAAATCAAAAACCTGCATGTGAATTTCCGGGGGTTATATGGCATTACTGAAGCTTTAAAAAATATGAATCTTTCAATAGACTCAGGTGAAATTGTCGGGATTGTTGGGGAGTCAGGGTCTGGAAAATCCATTACAGCTTTATCAATATTAGGATTACTTGAAGAAAATGCCATAATTGTGCAAGGGGAAATTTATTATAAAGGGAAAAATTTACTAAAGCTTAAGAAGAAAGAGTTGCATGCATTAAGAGGAAAAGAAATCGGAATGGTGTTCCAAGAACCAATGACCGCTTTACAGCCGACGATGAAAATTGGACAACAATTATTTCATGTCATCAAAAAACATAGACAATTGCCAAAACAAGAAGCGAAAGAAGCAGTGATTAAAGCTTTGCAAGAAGTTCATATAGATCAACCAGAACTTGTTGCTAACAAGTATCCCTTTGAATTAAGTGGTGGAATGCGCCAGCGAGTCGTTATAGCTCTTGCGATGGCTGCCCCTCCGAATTTATTAATTGCCGATGAACCAACAACAGCATTGGATGTAACGATACAATATGAAATTATACAATTAATTAAAGAATTAAATAGAAAAAGAGGAACTTCAGTATTATTTATCTCCCATGATTTAGGCGTTGTGAGTAACATGTGTGATCGGATTATCGTAATGTATGCGGGCGAAGTGGTGGAAAGCGGTAAGACAAGAGAGGTGTTAATTCACCCACGCCATCCATATACAAAATCACTATTAAAGGCCTTGCCTGATTCTGTTACTCCAGATGAGCCACTACAAGCTATTGAAGGTGAATCTCCAAATTTATTGAAAAGGCCTGTTGGATGTGCCTTTTCCGATCGTTGCAATCAAGTTATGGATATTTGCAAGAGTAACCATCCGCAATTAAAGGAAATCGAGCCAGGTCACCATGTGTCTTGTTGGCTGGAGAAGGTGACAGTATGATTGAAATTACAAATCTTGAAAAAATATATAACACGAGAAAGCAAACGATGAAAGCTGTAAAATCTGTGAATTTAACGATATGTGAGGGAGAAGTGTTAGGGATTGTTGGAGAATCTGGCTCAGGAAAAAGTACATTAGGGAAAATGATAGTTGGATTGGAAGCCCCGACAAGTGGAACGATTACTTATAAAGGAAAACCATTATGGAAGAATAATAAATATGAAAGAACAAGGCCAGGGGAAATTCAAACCGTTTTCCAAGATCCTCAAAGTTCTTTAGATCCGAGAATGCGGGTAAGAGATATTATTAAGGAACCTTTACATGGTTTACCAAAACCCGAAAGAAAAGAAAAAGGAGAGTTAGAACGACTTATACAGTTGATAAAACGAGTTGGACTAAAAGAGGAACATTTAGACCGTTTTCCCCATGAATTTAGCGGTGGACAGCGGCAAAGAATTGCAATAGCACGCGCACTTATTACAGACCCTTCTTTTATCGTTTTAGATGAACCAACTTCAGCATTGGATGTTTCCGTGCAAGCGCAAGTGTTGAACCTATTAAAAGAATTGCAGAAAGAAAGACAGTTAACGTATTTATTTATTTCTCACAATATGGCCGTCATCCGTTATATGTGTCAAAGGGTAGCGGTGATGTATAAAGGGGAGATCGTGGAAGTTGGGGAAACCCAGAAGGTCTTTGAGCATCCAGAACACCCATATACGAAAAAGCTTCTTTCTTCGGTGTTAAGTGTGAACATTGAGAGTTATGTGTAATAAGGCTATCTTGTGGGAACAAAGCATATGAAATTAAACGCACCTCGAATGAATTCGTAGGTGCGTTTATTATGCATTAATATAATCGTTATTATCTTGGTTTATTGTTTGAGCAGCACTTTGAAATATTTCCATATATAAGTCTAATATTTTTCTATTACATAAGCAGCTACACACTAATTAAAAATTTTTAATTTTTAGAATATATAGAAGAGGTAGATAATAAGAGGTGATCCCCCTTGTACTAGAATAATTTTTTGATTTATTATATAGACAACATCAATTCTAATCGATGTAAAGGCTAAGAGAAGAAGGAGACTTGACATGAAGCACATTTATACTGGTAAAACGAAAAATGTTTACGAACTAGAAGACGGCAACTACTTATTAGAATTTAAAGATGATGTAACGGGCGTTGACGGAGTTTTTGACCCAGGTGCCAATTCGGTTGGGTTAACAATTGAAGGTGCCGGACTTGCAGGCTTAAAATTGACGAAATATTTCTTCGAATTGCTAAATGAAAAAGGCATCCCAACGCATTTTATTGAAGCGGATATCGATAAAAAGACGATGAAAGTGAAACCGGCGGAAACATTCGGCAAAGGCTTGGAAGTGATTTGCCGCTTCCGTGCAGTGGGAAGTTTCTTACGTCGATATGGTTTATATGCACAAGAAGGGCAGCCACTTGATGCATTTGTGGAAGTAACAATTAAAGACGATGAAAGAGAAGACCCACCTATTAGCGAAGATGCTTTAGATATGCTTGGTATTTTATCAAAAGATGAATACAAAGTATTAAAAGAACTGACACAAACAATCGCTGGCATTGTAAAAGAAGAATTGGCGAAAAAAGACATCGAATTATACGATATTAAATTTGAATTCGGCCGTGATCGTGAAACAAAAGAAATCTTATTAATTGATGAAATTTCTGGCGGTAACATGCGAGCTTATAAAAACGGAGAATATATTGAGCCGTTGCAATTAGAAAAATTAATTTTAGAAGGTTAAACATAAGAACCCTTGGTAAGAGTGCCAAGGGGTTTTTATAAGAATAAGATAGCCAATTAAAATGCGATTTTTTAGCGGTAGGGATTTCTAGTCCATTAGTTGAAGTTATTCCAACAATGAATTAATATTTTCTAGAATATGATTGTATTTAATGTTAGGGGTGCGAGGAATGAGAAAAAAAGTTGTTTTAATCAGTACTGGTGGAACAATCGCTAGTGGTATAAATCCTGAAACAGGTCTTTTGTCTTCCGGGATGTTAACGGGTGAAGAACTGTCCAAACAATGTGTTTTACCACAATACATCGAATTGCAGGTAGAAACCATTTTCCAATTACCGAGCAATGAAATGACATTTGACCATTTAGTGCGTTTAAAAGAGAAAATTGAAAATGTATTTGAAAAAGAAGAAGTAGCAGGAATTGTTGTCACTCATGGAACAGATACGTTAGAAGAAACGACATACTTTCTTGATTTAACGATCCATGATGAACGCCCAATCGTAGTGACAGGAGCGCAAAGAAGTCCAGTAAGTATTGGCACTGACTCATTTGCTAACTTGCGCCAAGCCATCATTTTGGCTGCAAGCGAAGAAGCAAGAAGCTTAGGTACGGTCGTGTTATTTAATGAAAAGATTCTTCCTGCCCGCTATGTGAAGAAACATCATGCTTCTAATGTGGACGGCTTCAACGCGCCGGGGTTCGGCCATTTGGGGTATGTGGATGAGGAAGAAGTCATCCTTTACGGGAAAGCGGTGAAAAAGGAAACGTATGAGCTGAAGTCCGAATTGCCTTATGTGGAAATCATCAAATGTTCATTGGGCTCCGATGGCCGCTTGATTAAGTATGCGGTGGAGACGGGAGCAAAAGGCATTGTCCTTGAAGCGTTCGGCCGTGGACAAGTCCATCCAGCTGTTGCGGAACAAGTGCAATATGCGATTGAAAAAGGCGTCGTCGTGGTGGTGACAACAAGCACGGCGGAAGGAAACGTCAAAGTGGTGTACGATACACCAGGAACTGCCTACGACTTACAAAAGAAAGGTGCCATCCTCGGCCGCGACTACGACAGCAAAAAAGCCCGCATGAAGTTGGCGGTGATGATTGCAGCAGGTGTGGGGGAGATTAAGGAAAGATTTTAATACAAGTGGAAAATTATGTAAAAAGCATCTCTGTTCATGAACTGTGGATGCTTTTTATTTTTTGGAAAAATTATGAAAATCATAATTCACTAATTTGCATTTATATAATAAATTTGTAAAATTTAAGAAAAAATATAATTGACTGCTGTAATTTTTCGCATGATTGTATATGAAACAACAAAAGTAGAATTTATGAATCATGTTTTTTTGGATATGCTTATAAAGAACTTTGGAATGAAACTGGCGATCCATTATGGGAATTTTTGTATCAATTTTCTAAAGCTAAACAATATAAAGCTAAGTAATAAATACTGTCTTTGTTATTAAAATTATAGTAGTTTTTTGGGTGGAGTGGGTAGTATATAATTTGACTCACTCTTTCCCATAATCTTATAAAAGAGGATGTTTCTGTATGGATATTTATGTATGTATAGATTTTTTTGCCGAATATTCTTTAAAAAGTGAACTCGAAAGACTTTTTGGAAAATTTGATATTTCATTAAACTTTCCGGATAAGCCGAAAATGGGGACTGAAGTATATCTTCAGGTTCCAATCCGACTCAACGGAAAGGTAGGAATAGATACAATTTCTTATATCACTTCTCATTTAAAAAAAGAATACCAGATTTCATGTGGTGAATCATTTTCTTGCAGGTTTAATTATTTAGATTTTGAACGATCGCCTTTTTTTAGGTTGGTTTCTACAGGTAATTCATCAAAAGCGTTTTTAGAACACAAAGAGGATGGAATTGAATGGAAGACGATTTGCCCATCTTGCGGCATTCAGGAAAAAGTTCAGACTTCCCCTTTAGTCATGGATACTTCAAAAGTGGGGGATCGATATATGGTCAATGTCGGTGTCGATTACTGGGTTGTATCGGAGAAAATGGCGTATTTAATGAAAGAGTGGGAAATAACAGGGTACGAATTGAGAGAGGTGATACATAGCGGTAAAAAGCCTGCACAGCCCGTATTTCAAGTGATTCCTACAAATGTTCTTCCATCATGGAGTTCCGAAATGAAACATTATTATTTTATTACGGAACCGGAAGAACGATGTCAAACGTGTAACATTAGAGGACGGATTGATTATCCATATCACTATAATAAAAGGGATCTTGAACAATATCCTATTAAAGATATAAATATCATGAAAGAGTTGAAATCTAATGGAAGCTGGGCGTATAGACCTGTATTTCTGAGTAAAAAATTTAGAGATTTGTTAATTGAAAATGGCATCACTCGGGAAGTTATAAATAGAGACGATGATAATTACAAATCAAGAGATTGGTTGTTTGAACCGGTTGTTATAATTGAATGAACAATAAATACGGTTAATTGAATTACGTGTATTTCTTTGAGCTAACTTGGCTTTTTACGTTAAGTAGCTTATATTTTTACATATTATTTTCCCATTTCCACTATTGAGATATCAGTTCATCTTTACAGTATGGTGTTTATGGCAAACTAAATTTCTACTTGCCAAAAACACGCTGGGTTTATTGATTTTGGATGATGTCTGAGGATGAGTACAAAAAAAGAATGGCATTCGTATAATCGGAAAATAAAAAAGAATCTGTTATATTTTTTAAAAAGGTTCAGCTAAACTATCGGAAGAAGATCAGTGGCATTTACATCCTTATTTAGAAATGTATGAAATAAGCCTCTCATGGTTTCAAGAGGAGAAGAATGATCAAGATGATTAAAAATTAAAAAGGGATTTACCGAAAGGTGGAAGGGACAAAATTCCGACCTAAAAAGTGTGTCCAAACATAAAAGAATTGGCAAACCTAAATTTAGAATAGCTTTATCCCTTCATTATTAATGGATCAAAAGTATAAAAACGAATGGCTATGAATTCAGTAAATAAAAACACTTTAAAGCAAAAATTTTAAATGGTTTAAAGTATAGTGACATAGTGCATATTGGGTGAAGTGAAAACACTATGATTGAACAACAATTTATTTTTGAATAATCTAATCCTTTAAAGATTAATGATTTCCAATACATCTTCTTGTTTCTACAATTTACAGACAACGTTTCATAGTTTTTATATTTAACCGAAAAATATTGTCACTTAGAAAATTAAGCTTTAACTAGATGTTACAAATAACAATTGTTGATGGCCTTGTGTATTTTAATTTTAGGGGGGTTATATTTTGTATCCCCCCATTTCTTAACATTAAGATAATATCACTAGCGTCGCATAAATAAGTTTTGAAATTTCAGATTTTATTTTTCTGGAAAATTAGCGAAAAACGAAAACACCTAAATAAAGGTAGTAATTACCTATAGCTTAAGATGAGTGCAACAACGACAAATCAACCTTTAAGGAACGCTCTTCCCTTCGATTTTCCGTAACCAAATGTGTGCAGATTTCCATAAAGCTGCTTTCAAATATCGACTTATTTGTAACGTACTTCGGTCACTATTCGTGTTCAACTGAGCTAACACATTTAAACAGTATACAATCATCGCTACGTATACTTGGTTGTGTACGGCTTGCTCACTGTGGCCGTAGAACTTCTTGCTATTCAAGTGTTGTTTCATCCATTTGAAAAAGAGTTCAATGGCCCAACGTGACTGATAGATTTCGGCGATTTCATCTGCATCCATATCAAAACGATTCGTCCGTAAATGAAGTTCATTTCCTTTTGTATCCAATAATTTGATGAGACGGAACGCGTTTTCAGAACGATTTTGCGTGGTTCCAATATCCACCATTTCATCGGAGAATACAGGCGAATCTTCAGGTAACGAAAATCGTTCTAACACACGGACGACAGCGTTTTTTAAATGATGTTTTTCGTGTAAACTTATCCATGGTTTTGTCCTTTGTATTGGATTTGGATGGTTTACTACCACCCAACCATTATAAAGGATTTTTTTGTGTTTGGATTATATTTCAGAAAATTCGGTTTATTTGAAGGTGTTAAATTATTTTAATGCGACGCTAGTGAGAAAATTCAGTTTTATTATGTCTATTGATATTTTTTATGCGACACTAGTGTCCGATCGGCGAATCCATAATAATTACAAAAGGTATTTAATTTCTTATTATAGTGAATATAAAGAGAAACACACTACGATGTATAAAAATTCATAAGTTTCGAAAATAAGGAATACATGAATGGAAAGAAACGGAAACACTTCTCAACAAAAATTTCCATTTTTTATTGTTTAGACAAATCTATTGATTGCCCGTAAAACGATCTTTATTGAAATCCCCTCCCCAAAACCAAACATTTCTTGAACTGTGCAACATTCCCCTAACTTTCTTCACAGACTTGTATTTCCAATTTCCCTTCATTTTAAGTAAAATAGGAAAAAAGAATGTTCGGAGGTAAGGATAGTGGATGAAATTTACCGCGCACTTAATGGCTATCCGAAAAGAATGATAGGATTATCCGCATTGGAAGCAATCATGGGGAATTTCTTTCATACATACGAAGAATATGCCGGCTTTATTTTGAAGCTGGAACAGGAAGGCATTTTGGAGATGGTGAAGTCTAAAGGAAGAACGACAAGAAATCCATCGCTCGCCTTTCAGTACCGGATCAATAAAAGTCTGCTTCAAACCGGTTTCCATCAAGAGATTCAACATTATCGCAACAAGTTCCATCCATCCATAAACCTTGATGAATATTACAAAAAAGATCCTTCCATTTGGCGGCACGATCTTCCTTATCTCATCAAAATCGATGAATACATAAAAACATTTGGTTTTCCGGAAGAGTCCGTTCCTGCACCGGAGCGCAGTTTTGAACTGGTCCAGGATGAAAAATGGCTCACTGAAAAAGGGGGAAAAGAGCTGCTGGAGCGTATCGGACTCTTCCATTCTTTTAACATCATCCCTGTTTCCGACCCGTTGATGTTTGCCATCCATCCCAAGCTGGTGACAAAGGAGACACAGTTTCACCTGATTGTTGAAAATAAAACGACTTATCAAGGTCTGCTTCCGGCTTTGCCATCCACTGAATTTTCCACATTGATTTACGGAAGTGGGAAGAAAATCATCCATAGCATCGAACAGTTCCAGGACCAATATCCGGTCAACGCCCAGCATCATTTTTTCTATTTCGGCGACATTGACCGGGAAGGAGTGTCCATTTGGCATTCGTTGAATCAAAAAATCAAAGCCCATTTGGCATTGCCATTCTATAAAGCTTGTCTTGAAAAACAGCCGATCGCCGGAAAAGAATATCAAAGACAATATACTGAAGCTCAAGAAAAATTCATTAGCCAATTTCCGCAAAAGGAGCAAGAACAACTGGCGATGATGTTTTCGCAAGGGAAGTATTACCCGCAGGAAATCTTAAAATCAAAAGAATTGCAGGAAATTTGGAGGGGATCCGATTGGAACAGATGGATATGCAAGCGTTATTAAGCGGATACAGAGATCGGATCCGGCGCATCGCCCTTTTTGAACCGTTGAATGAACTGGATCGGAAAAGGGATGTTGATTTAAATGGGACGAAGATTGATATGAAAGGGCTTGGCCTCCTCACTTTGCTTTTTTTCTTTGAACAGAAGTTGATGCGAAATCAAAGGACAGGTGTCAAAGAATTGGCTTCCTTTTTAAAAGAGGCCACGAAAGAAGTGTATATGCTGAAAGAGGAAACCTATGAAGAACTGGCCAGAACCTTGATTCAAAATTTCCGCCCGACCCACGGAAAAAAACGCAGCTACGGTTATTTTGATTGGGAGGAAAAGGCGGAGGAGACCATTGAATATTCCATTTTGAAGGCGAACGATTTTGATGCCGGAACGAATACCCAATTCTACACATTGGATGAAGATGGATTGGAATTGATTTTTGCAACGAAGGAATTTTATAGTGAGTTCCAAATATCCATCAACCAATTGATTTTACGGAAACAGCTGGAAAAGGGGGAATTTAAGGGGGCACTCCGGCAAATCAATGAAATGCGGGTGGCCGTCGAGACGTTGCAGGAACGCATTGTCAAATTGAAGCATGAAATCCAGCGAAGCATTGTGTCCGAAGAAACGTTTGAGCGGTATAAAGAGCTGCTTGATGATATTTTTCAGAGGCTGGAACGGGAAGATGAAGAATTCAAAGAATTGAGGGAGTTTGTCAAAGAAACGAGGGAACGATTGTTTGCCGAAAATATTCATCAAAAGGAGCAGAAAACGTATCAATACATTTTGCAGATCAACAGGGAATTGGAGAAAGTGCACTATGAACATTCCGAGCTTCTGAATCAGACTCTCCATTTGAAAAACACGACTTTGATTACAGCCCAGGAGTCGCTTTATTATACGGGCATGCATTCCTTTAACTTCGACCAAGATATCGTGTCTCTCATTGTGTCCACCCCTTTGCCGTTGGATGCGATGAAAGGCGTTCTCCATCCTTTCCTGAAAGTGGAAGAAAATGAATTTTGGTCGCCGCTTGCTGTTTTGGAAGAACAGAATATCGTGGAAGACCGAAAAGAGAAGGTGGAATATCACTTTTATGAAGTGGATGACGAAAACAGCTTCAATTCATATAAACAATGGATTTCAGAAAAATATAAAGAGCTGATGGAACATTTTCTGAAGGCTTATGAAGAAAATAGCGGCAATACGTTATCCGAGTTCATATCCTATCTCGAAAGAAATCAATTGGAGAATCTATTCCAAATGCGGTATTTCTACGATTTTTGGATTGTTCTCCACCAACGTTCGCCTATTCAAGCGGGAACGGATGATGAAGAAAGCAGAACGGTTTTTGATGAGGCCTTTCGATTATTGGGAAAACGCAAATTAATCGTTACGGAAGATAAAGCGATCATTCAAAAAGTAGATCGCTATTCCATCAGTGAAATGAACATAAAGTTGGAGGATGAAGATGAACTATTCTGAACAAACAGTGTTGCAAGCCTTTCGACTATATACGAAACTGGCAAGGGACGGGGTTTTGGGCAAAGAGGCCGTTCAAATCTATAATGCCGATGAAGATGTGCGCGCCCTTCTTGAGTTGTTCAGCCAGGAAGTGCATTGCGCCATAATCAAAACGAGTGAAGAACTGTTTCTCGTTCCTGAACCGAAGCTGTCTCCATTCCATGTAAGCAATGAGTGGATTAAACGGAAATATTTGCGTTCCGGTGCGACGAATGCGGATATGTATCTTCTTTATTTTTGCATACTTGTTCTTTTCGGCAGTTTTTATGATTCCTATCAAAGTCCGCATCCCACAAGGCAATTTATCGGCATGGATGATTGGATCCGGCTGATTCAGGAGCGGATTGATCATTTAAAATCCCATGATGAGGAACAATTAAAAGCATCGGAAAAAGAGTTTTCTTACAATTGGAGCGCTATCATCGAAAAATGGGATGATATGGATGATATTAAGGAAACCGCTAAGCGGCAATCAGGAAATACGATTAGCCGAATGAGCTTCCTGCATATGGTTGCAAAGTTTTTGAACGACCAACAGTTGATCCGGGAAATCGGGAATAATGAAATCACCTTGACGGAAAAAGCGATGACCATCATCCAGCGATTTTTCATGGCAGTGGAATATAACAAAGGGATTTTTGAGTTTCTTTACGGTTTTGATAAGGAGGGACAACATGCCGGCCATCAATAAAATCAGATTGACCAATATTGTCTATGAAGAAGGCAACAAGCGTTATAATGATGAACTCTTTTTATTCAACGGATATAATGGGGCGATTCTTCTTGAAAACGGCGGAGGGAAGACCGTTTTTATCCAAACGGTATTGCAAGGGATGATTCCCCATACCGATTTGGCGGATCGAAAAATTAAAAACACTTTGGTGTTGGAAAATGCCCCGGCCCATATTGCGATCGAATGGATACTCAACGAACGTCCACGGCGATATGTTGTGACGGCGGTGACCCTTTTTATGACGGATAAAGGATTGGATTCTTACCGCTATGTTTATGAATATGATGAAGGGGATCAGAACGGAATCGAAGGCATTCCTTTTGTTCGGGAAGGACAAGGCGGCACCAGACCTGCCGACAAGGGAGAAATGCTTGATTATTACAATGGCATGAAGGAACGATATCCTTTATCGGCAAGAACGTTTTCGACAATCAAAGAATATCGGAAGTTTATTGAAGAACAATACCATATTATTGCCGATGAATGGGAAAGTATTGTGACAATCAACAGCTCGGAAGGGGGCGTCGAGGCCTTTTTCGAAGCCTGCAAAAACACCACCCAGTTATTTGACCGCTTATTGATACCGACCGTTGAACAATCGATTGCGGGTCATCATCCAACCCTTTTTGCCGATATCTTTGAAAAACAGCTGGATAATTTGAAACTTTATAAAAAACTGAAAGAAACCATTGAAGAGAACAAGCGGATCCAACATCAACTGGAAAAATACGTGCAAACGTTTGAAAAACTGCATTCCTCCCAGCTTGCCTATGACAAGTCGAAGCAGAAGGCAAAGGGAATCTGGGAAGAGATTCAAATTCAAAAAATCGATGTTGCAAAGGAAATGGAAAAGAATAAAGAGCAATTCAATCTTTGGATTCAAAAGAAAAAAGAACATGAAGTGAAAGTGGCGTCTTATCAGATTGCCGTTGAGGAAGAAAAATACGAACAACTGCAGAAAGATTATGATCTGGCAAATGTTGAATATGGCACAAAAAAGGAAGAACTGGAGCAACATAGCCTTGCCTATTATTCATTGAAATTTGCGAAATGCAAGCAACTTTTGAATCATTATCAAAAGGAAATTGCGTTTGTTGAAAGCGAAATGAAGAAGCTGGAAGAAATAGAAGAGCTCTCGGATTTGCAAAACCAATTGGAAGAAACGAAGCAGGCGCTGCTCGGACATTTTATTGAACAGATGGATGACATGAAAAAGAATATGGAACAAATCCAATTCGAACTCAATCCGATTGTAAGGCAAATCGATACATTGCAGGAAGAAAAGCGGTCCATCGAAAAACATGATTTGGATAAGCAAAGGGAAATCGCCGGTGTTCAGAAAACCATCCAAATGAGGGAAGCGGATATCGAAAGGTTGAAACAAACTTTGCTTTCCAATCCACAGCACGAACAAGTGGAAGAGAAAATGGCCGAATGGCAAAACCGCCATCAATTTTTGGATGAAGAACTGATACGGCTTCACGGAGAGAAGAAGGAAAAAGAGAAGCAATCGATTGAGCTGGATGAAACCATCGAAAAATTAAAAAATGAGAAGAACGGTTTGCATGTTGCCAAAGAACAATTGAAAAACGAGAAAAGCCAAATTGAAAATGAACAAAGAAAATTGATTCGAATTTTGGGAAGATTAAGACCGCAATGGGCCATTCTGGAATCGGTCTATGAAAATGAACACTCCATTTATAACCGGCTTTATGAAACCATCGAAAAATTGAAAAAGGAAAAAGAGGTTTTATTATACAAAGAGCGGGTGGCATTGCGTTTAGTCGATGATTATGGGGAACAGAAAACATTTTTCAGCGATCCGTTGATTGAAGCGCGGATAAAATCATGGAAAAATCAATTGGACTATTGCGTAACGGGTATTGAATATTTGCAGATGCTGAATGAAGCGGATTATGAAGAAAAAGTCTTCTATCCGTTATGGGCTGTCACTTTGATTACAACCAATAAATCGAAGGAAGAATTGCAAAAGAAAGTGGAAGACCTTGCAGATGAACTTCGATACCCGATTCAAATACTGACGACCGAAGAAGCGGCGAAGATAAAGAAAGATGCCGTCCAACCGGAGCCATCCTGGATTATTCCTGCTCATTGGGAAAAAGGGATGATGGAAGAGACCTTTGGGCAATGGAAAGAAAAAGTCCGTGTGGATGCGGAAAAAGCGACGAAGGAAAGAGAACTGAAAGAAACGGAACAAAAAGAATGGGAATATGCCCTACAAACCTTCCAACAATTTTTGAAAGACTATCCATATGAACGGCTGACCGATTTTCAAAAAAGATGGTCGGAAACAATGTTAAAAATCGAACAAATCGAAAGAGAAATTGAAAATGCGGAGCAGCAGCGAAAGAATCTGAAGCATCAAATCACAACCATCGGGGAACAAATGGAACTTTGCCAAGAAGAAATGCAAGGGCTTGAACGGAAAATCCAGGAAGGGAATCAATATTTCCATTATTGCCGTGAAGTAAAAGAGGCCAAGGAAGTTGAAAAAGAGTTGAAAGACGTATTGGCCAATATAAAAGCCAAAAAAACACATTTAGCCGCACAATTATTGGATTATAACGAACAAAAGGCTGCACTGGAGGAACGCAAACAAAATTTAAAATGGAAATTAGATTCTCTTAAAAATGATGAAGAGTATAAAGAAGTGCAATCATTGACCCCAATTTTTACCGGGGAAAGCCGGAAAAATCTCCGCGACAAAATCCAGACGCTGAATTTGAAAATCCATCAAGCGTCAAAAAGTATCGGGGAATTGAATGAAAAGCTGGCCAATGCCAAACACAATTTGACTAAACTGCAGGAAGAGATGGATCAGATCCGCAATGAATGTGAAAATGTGCATGAACATTGGGAATTTCCATCAGATGGAGAACATTTATTGCAAAATAAGATTATCAAAATAAAAGAGTTGAAACAGGCATTAAACAAGTTGGAAAAACAGGTTACAGAAAAGCTTTCTGCAAAGGAAGAGCAAAAAGGAAAAAGAAATCATTTGAAACAGCTTTTCCGTGAAAATTTTCCGGATTATGATATTTACACATTCTCCGTTCCATTAAACCAAGCGGAAGAAGAGCTTGCTGAAGAAAAGAAGGCGCTTCAAAAAGAGAAGAATTATTTGGATGAACAGATGGAACAAGTGTCACGGGAGCAAAACAAGATTGATGAAGCGGAACGCGAGCTGATCAAATTCATTGAAAAACATCATTTTAACGCACCGCAAGTCGTGACAATCCCTTTAAGTGAAAATGAAAAAATGGATTTTATCTATAATCGGAAGAAAATGGTGAAAGCCATTATCCAAGAATTGGAGCAACATAGTGGACAAGTGGAGAAGGAAAAGGAAGCGGTGGATGCCCAAAAACAAGCTTATAAGCAGTTTTGTTCAACGATTTCTGATAATAAATTGCAAAAAATGGCGATTGAAGGTGTGGATTATAAGACGGGTTATGAAGAGTTATTGGATTTTAAAAAGAATATGATGATCCGAATCGAGCGGTCGACGAATTATGCCAATGAACATATACGGCAAAAAGATGAGGAATTGCAGGCATATATCAACCAAATCCATAACCATTTAAAAACAGTGGTAGAAGAGTTGAAACAAATTCCAAAACATACAAAAGTAAAAGAAGAGGATCAATGGAAAACGATTTATACTTTTACGATCCCTCAATGGGACGAAGAAGAAGGTAAGCAGCGGATCCGCGATTACATTGAGTGGATTATGCTTCAACTGGAGTCGGATCGTTATGTAAAAGAAAATGGCCTTCAGGATGAAACGAAAGTTCGGAATGACATTGAAATGTGGCTGCAAACCAAACAGCTTCTGCAAGTGGTGATGAAAAATGAAGGCATGAAAGTAAGTTGCCGCAAAGTGACAAACGAAAATAAAGTGTCGACAAGGTCCTATTCTTGGGAGCAGAGCAATGTATGGTCAGGCGGAGAAAAATGGAGCAAAAATATGACGTTGTTTTTGGGCTTGTTAAAATACGTCGCTGAAAAGAAACAGCATCAAAAAACAAACATGAAGCACAGCCGGGTGGTGATTTTGGACAATCCATTCGGCAAAGCATCGAGCGACCATGTGCTCAGTCCGGTTTTCTTTGTTGCGGAACAATTGGGATTTCAAATCATCGCATTGACTGCCCATGCGGAAGGGAAGTTTTTGCGGGATTATTTCCCTGTAATTTATAGCTGCAAACTCCGTGAAGCCAAACAAGCCAATAAACAAATCGTCGCAACGGAAAAATGGCTCCACCACGCATACTTCCGCGACCATGAACCGGAAGCGTTGGAAAGACTGACAGAAAAGGAACAAATGTCTTTGTTCTAGAAAACGTGGGTTTATTCAAAAGAGCGAATGAGAATGATGATTGGCTTTCTCATTCGCTCTTTTCGTGCGCCCGGCATGTACATGAACTATAGGGTGTAAGTCCCGAACCCCGAAGACAGAAGTAGAGGTTAGCCAAGAGCAAGGGTGTCCGTGGTGACGCGGAATCTGAAGGAAGCTGGAGGCAAAACACCGGTCCGAGGAACACGAACCTCATATAAGGCTAGGTATGATTGAGTGAGTTTGCAAAACAAAACAAAGCTCTTTCTGTCGAAGGTCATATCGAGTAGATGAGGCGGATAGATGGTGTGAAAGTGCATGTACTTACCCGGGGAGGTCTGGCGGATAGGTGAAGTACGCTTCATAACCTACTTAGTGATAAGTAGCTGAACCGTCAGAAGTCAGCAGAGGTCATAGTATTAGTTGGTCTAGAACAACTAAGAAGGACCGAACAATTAAGAGAGAATAGCCCTTGGCATTCAGTGAGTCATGATGAAAACAGAAAACGTAGTACCTCACTTGAGGAAGGAAGCGGTGAATCCCGTGGGGGACCTCTTGGAGGGTGGAGTGACCACTGGCATAAAGAGAACAGCTATTCACGGAAGTTATAAAGACTTGCGTCAATCATCTTAATTGAACCGCCGTATACGGAACCGTACGTACGGTGGTGTGAGAGGACGGGAGTTAATCGCTCCCTCCTACTCGATTGCCAAGTTTCACCCCAACGAGAGCTTATTCCAATCTTTGATCACTAAATCCTCTTTTGTATATTGCACCATGTTGCCGACAATCGGCATATGGATCCAGCCTTCCAGCACCGGTTTGCCGGAAGCTTCGGTCAAAGCGTGGGCATAGATCTTAGGTACGCGCTGCCAAAAGTTCTTCGCGGTCCGGGAATGTTTTATGGTAGATGATGACCCATCCGTCCGGCAGTTCAATTAAACAATCGATGACTCCTGAATCCTTTTGATTAAGGACTGTCCGTTGACAATGATTTCTCCATCCTCTTCGCCAACCCGGATTGCCGAAAGGATCGGACGGCCATCTGTTGCCATTTGTTCATTGAGCCAAGTTGCTTTTGAAAAATCGCGGGTTATAGTCCCGGGCACGGGTCATTCCCACATAGAGCAATCGCCCCGACTTTCCAAAACGAAAGCGGGGGATTCATTTATTCCTTCAAACTTTTCCCAAAGCCTTTCAAAAAGTGAAGGGCGAAGTGGAGGCCGCGGTTGACGTCCGGGTCGTTGAGCATTTTTAATACATCGAATACGCCGAGTTTTTCATCATTGTTCAATGCATTTTTCGCTTCATCTAAGCCATTGGTGAAACTATTCGCTAATGTTTTCGTTGCTTCCGGGTCGATGGTAGATAATGCACCAGCTGCATTCATCAAATGATTCATGAGATTTGTCGCTGGTTTTCTAGTCAGTTGGCCAAGGGCGATTTCCGCCACATCTTCCCGAGCTTCAAGGAGTTTTTCCGCTGCTTCTAGTGCACCCATTTCCTGAAGTTCATTTAAAATCGAAAAGAGTTGATGAATAGTTTCCTTATTTTCCGAAACAAGCTCTTTCAAGTTCTCCAAATTTTGTTCTACGATTTCTTCTTTTGTTACTGGCTGCTTTCGAATTGTCCGAATTGGTGAGGCCATGTTTTCCCTCCTTTTGCATTGCTTGTTTGTGATTGGACAGAACTGCTCTGCCCAATGCAATTTCCGATTGTGCAGAGCTGCTCTATTACTGCTTCTCCTAATTAGTCGTGATCGGCACGTAATCAGGGCGCTTCCATTTTCGTTCCACTTCGACACCATTTTGCGGATTTCGTTTTTTCGTTCTTGGATTTGTTTTTGGAAGCGGGCGTTTTCCTTTATCTTTCAATACCTCTAGCCGCACTTTTGTTTGTTTGTAGGCAGGGGTTTTTGTGTTCACATCCGCTGCCGGACCCGTTAAGAAGTTGATGGCCGAATCTTTGCTTACAGAGTTCATTGGCAGGAAGAGTTCGTTTCCTTTCACCCGGTCTGTCACAAGGGCTTTGACTTTACATGCCCCATATGGAGATACAAGGCGCACGAACATGCCATCTTCAATGCCTCGCTCTTTTGCCAGCTCTGGCGATACTTCCACGAAGATTTCCGGCACTTTCGATTGAATGCCTGTGGATTTGTTCGTCAAATTGCCTTCGTGGAAATGTTCGAGCATCCGTCCATTATTGATGATGCAATCGAATTGTCCTTCATATTCCACTGGTTCTACCCAGTCGTCTAAAGCAAAACGGGCTTTTTTGTCCGGGAAGTTAAAGCCGTCCAAATAGAGTAAAGGCGTATCTTTACCATCGAGGCTGCCCCAGCAGAAGCTTCCCCAGCCTGCCAACACATCATAGTTGGCTTGGGAGAAGATGGGGGTGAGGCTTGCCATTTCATCAAAGATTTCACTAGGATGGCTGTAGTTCCAATCATAGCCTAAACGCTGCGCCACTAATTGAAGAATTTGCCAATCTGGTTTTGATTCCCCAAGAGGCGGCAATACTTGATACAACCGCTGCACGCGGCGTTCTGTATTCGTAAAAGTTCCTTCTTTTTCTAACGAAGGAGAAGCCGGCAAAATGACATCCGCATATTGGGCAGTACGAGAGAAGAACACATCTTGTACGACAAAGAACTCCAATTTAGAAAGGACTTCATCTACATGATTGGCATTGCAGTCCACTAAAGTCATTTCTTCCCCGACTAAATACATTGCTTTCATTTTGCCTTCCATAATGGCATCAAGCATTTCCGGATTTGTGCGACCAGGTGTAGAAGGAATTTTGGTACCATAAGCTTTTTCAAATTTTTCCCGGGCTTTTTCATCCGTTACCCTTTGATAGCCTGGCAGCATATTTGGCAATGAGCCCATATCGCAAGCCCCTTGCACATTATTGTGGCCGCGGAGAGGGAAAGCACCTGCCCCAGGACGTCGATAGTTTCCTGTTGCTAATAGAAGATTGGAAATAGCCGCAGAAGTATGGGAACCGCCTGTATTTTGGGTAACCCCCATTCCCCAAAGTACGCATGTGCCGTCTACATTGCGAATCATTTCCGCCACTTGCATCAACGTTTCTTTCGGAATGCCTGTCACTTCTTCCGCATAGTCAAGGGTATATTTTTCAAGGAGTTGTTTATATTCCTCAAAGTTTAGGACATTTTCTTGGATAAAGGCTTCATCATGCCAACCTTGGTCAATAATGTATTTTGTGACGGCCATAATCCAAACTTGGTCTGTTCCTTGTTTCGGGCGGAGGAAAATATCTGCTCGTTCTGCCATTTCATTTTTGCGAAGATCAGCCACAATCAATTTTTGACCGTGCAATTTATGGGCGCGTTTAACTCGCGTTGCTAAAACCGGATGGCATTCTGCAGGATTAGCGCCAACGATGATGACAAGCCCTGCTTTTTCGATGTCTTTGATGGTTCCAGAGTCACCGCCGAAACCTACCGTGCGGATCAGTCCGTCAGTTGCCGGCGATTGGCAATAGCGGGAGCAGTTATCCACATCGTTTGTTTGGAAAATTTGCCGAGCCATTTTTTGCACTAAGTAATTTTCTTCGTTTGTCGTTTTGGAAGAAGAGATAAAGCCGATTGAACCCGGACCATAAGTTTTGTGAATGCGGAGAAGGTTTTCTGCCACAAAGTCTAATGCTTCATCCCATGACACTTCCACAAATTCACCATTTTTCCGGACTAAAGGTTTTGTAAGCCGTTCTTTAGAGTTGACGAAATCCCAGCCGAATTTTCCTTTGATGCAAGTGGAAATGCCGTTGACTGGACCTTCAGAAGGCTGCACTTTCAAAATTTTTCGCCCTTTTGTCCATACTTCAAAGGAACAGCCGACGCCGCAGAAAGTGCAAACCGTTTTCGTTTTCTTGATGCGTTTTTTGCGCAAGGACGCTTCCATCTCGGAAATGGCGAAAATCGTGCTGTAATCCGGTTCCACTTCTTTCACTAAATCAATCATTGGATTTAAAATTTCTTTATTCAGCCCTGTTAGAAATCCAGCTTCCCCAAGCATGGATTTTTCCATCAACGCATTGGTTGGGCAAACAGTCACACATTGTCCGCAGCTGACGCAGGAAGATTCATTGATTTTTACGCCATCATCCCAAATTACTAAAGGTCTTTCTGCTTCCCAGTTGATGGAGATTGTTTCATTTACCTGTAGGTTTTGGCAAACCTCCACACAGCGGCCACAGGCAATGCATTGGTTTGGGTCATAACGGTAGAAAGGATGGGACATATCGACTTCATCAGGATCCACTTTTGGACGATATGGATATTTTTGCGATTTGATGCCCATCATCATCGCTGTGTTGTGGAGAATACAGTCGCCATTGTTATTGTCGCAAACGGTGCAGTACAATAAGTGATTTTCAAGAATGCGGTCCATCGCTTCTTTTCGAGCAGCTCTCGCCCTATCTGAATCCAGCTTCACATTCATGCCATCTAAGGCTTTGGTGGAACAGGATCTAACAAGCTCTCCATCCACCTCCACAATGCATGTATCGCAAGTTTGAATTGGATCAACAATCGGCGCACGGCAAATTTGCGGGTGAGGGATGCTGTTTTGATTCAAAATATCCAAAATCGTTGCCCCTTCAGGAATATCATAAAGAGTGCCATTAATATTGATTTTCTCCAAATTGAGAACCCCCTTATCGTGAGCGAAAGATTTCTAGTTTTGACACCTGAAAAAATAAAAAATCCACCATGAAACGGCATGAATGTTCATGCTGCTTAGTCATGGTGGATTAAATTTTTAGCAAACTCTTACTAAAAACCCAATCTCAAACATTATCATTTGGAAAATATATTATGATTTTCATGCATAGGTTTTGACATATACATAAAAATCAAAATATATCCAATTCATCCACAATATCCTTTTTTATATCATAACGCGGAACGTTCAATTCAACAATAGAAAAGTAATTTCTTAATTTTCGAAAATATTTTCTCTTTTATTTTTCAGAATTTGTTATTATTATAATCAAATTATAAACGAGTTTCTAGATGTTGGAGGGTTCAACTTGTCTAAAAAGATACATGAATTTAATAATCTCATCAGAAAACTGCGCAAAAATTTATTTGGAAAAGGGCCGGACCGCATTCATACGGTGTTTATTGATAATATCGTTGTATCGCTTTTATACGGCAATCTAACCCCAACAGAACGATTTATTGCCACAACGCCAGAAGGAGCCAAAATGGTGCATACCGCCCGCACAACGATGATTAAAGATTTATATGCCAAATCAACGCCGAAAGAAATGGAAGAATTGATGGGCTCTAAACTGCTCCATTTGTTTACCGACATCAAAATCGAGGAAGACTGTGCTGTTTCGGTCTTTATTTTTGAAGATCCAATTTCGGAATAAAGGAGAAAATCGATGAAAACTACGGTTACTCGGGAAATTATCCGAATTGAAAACGGCGAAAAACAGCAAGTCACGGATTTAATTGTTTCGGAATATGCACTCACTGTAAAGGTCAACCAACAGGAAATCGTGACAATGGTTTGCACGCCGGAATATGTGGAAGATATGGTCATTGGCTATCTCGTTTCAGAGCGCATTCTTCATTACAAAGATATTGAGGATATTTGGCATCAGGAAGAAGAGGGCTTTGTGCATATTAAAGCAAGGAAAGTGAACCCTTTTGTCCAACGACTGCAAAATAAACGGTATTTGACTTCTTGCTGCGGGATGAGCCGGCAAGGATTTGTCTTTGCAAGCGATGCATTGGCTTCTAAAAATTTGGAAGATGTGAAACTTAGCATCGCTCCGGAAGATTGTTTTCGATTGATGAAGGAAATGCAAGATTCTGCGCAAGTTTTTAAACAGACGGGCGGCGTCCACAATGCCGCACTTTGCGATGTAAAAGGCATTGTCATCAGCCGCATGGATATTGGGAGACACAATGCCCTTGATAAAATATATGGCTATTGTTTGCGAAATAACATCCCGGTAAAAGATAAAATCATTGTTTTCAGCGGGCGCATTTCCTCGGAGATTTTAATGAAAGTGTCTAAAATCGGCTGTGCAATGGTTTTATCGAAATCTGCTCCTACAGAATTGGCCCTTAATTTAGCAGAACAGCTGGGCATCACAACGGTCGGATTCATCCGCAATAAGTCGATGAATATTTACACCCATCCAGAAAGAATCCGGCTAACGAAAGAAGGCGATTGACTATTACAATGCTACAAGACCAATTGAAAAGACCTTTGCGGGATTTGCGAATATCGGTGACAGACCGATGCAATTTCCGCTGCCAATATTGCATGCCTGCCGAAATTTTCGGCCCGGATTATCCTTTTTTGAAATCGGAGCAGCTGCTTACTTTTGATGAAATCGAACGGCTCGTCAAGATTTTTGTGTCGCTGGGTGTGAAAAAAATTCGGTTTACAGGGGGAGAGCCTTTGTTGCGCCCCCGTTTATCGGAATTGATAGAACGTATTGCCGCTATTAGTGGAGTGGAGGATTTGGCCCTTACAACGAACGGCAGCTTGTTGAAAAAGCATGCGGAGGATTTGGCAAAGGCGGGGCTGAAAAGAGTTTCAGTCAGCCTAGATTCGCTGGATGAAGGCCGTTTTTCGGAAATAAACGGCCATCGGGGCAGTGTGAAGGCTGTTTTAGAAGGCATTGAAAAAGCCCATGAAGCAGGCTTAAAAGTGAAAGTCAATATGGTGGTAAAAAGGGGAGCCAATGAGGAAGATATTGTCGCCATGGCAAAATTTTTCAAAGAGAGAAAGCAAATTCTCCGTTTTATTGAATATATGGATGTGGGCAACACCAATGGATGGAAATTGGATGAAGTTGTCACAAAACAAGAGATTCTTGAACAATTGAACGATGTGTTTCCTTTAAAACCCATTAAGCCCAATTACCGAGGGGAAGTGGCAAAACGTTATCAGTATCTAGATGGAGATGGGGAAATCGGGGTTATTTCATCGGTTACAGAGCCTTTTTGCGCAACTTGTACCCGGGCTAGGCTGTCGGCTGAAGGAAAAATGTATACTTGTTTATTTGCTTCAAGCGGCACGGATTTGCGGAGTTTGTTAAGGAATGGCGCGGATGATGAAACCATCCAGCATTGTGTAATTAACGTGTGGGAAAACCGGAAAGACCGCTATTCCGAAGAACGCAATCAATATACAAAGAACAAGCCGAAAGTGGAAATGTCCCATATCGGAGGATAAAAGAAAAAGCGGCATTCGCCGATCTATACATGATGCACGAACGTTCCGCTTTTTCCTCCTGTTTTTTGGACAAGATAAATATCTTTAATGACCATCCTTTTATCAACAGCTTTGCACATATCATAAAAAGTGAGGGCCGCCACACTTACAGCCGTTAATGCCTCCATTTCAACGCCGGTTTTTCCGGTGCATTTTACCGTTGCTTGGATATGCAATTCGTAGCCGCTTTTCGATTTCGTATATTCAAATTCAAAATCAATGCCTTGCAACATGATTGGGTGGCACATTGGAATAAGGTCCGGCGTTTTTTTCGCCCCCATAATTCCGGCAATTTGCGCCACTTGCAATGGGTCGCCTTTTTTGATTCCTCCCTTTTGTATGGCTTCGTACAATTCATCGGATAAGGTAATTATGCCGCGTGCGATGGCTGTACGCTTTGTTGTATCTTTTTCGGAAATATCGACCATTTTCGGACGACCTTCTTCATTCCAATGGGAAAAATTACGCATCATTTTTTCTCCTTTTTTAGAATTTCCAGCAAATCTTGTTGGGTATTAATATTGGCAAAGGTTTGGCATTCCTCATCAAATTTAACATAGCAAACCTTCAGCTCCTTTAAAAAGTCTTTCATGCTTCTTTTATGTTGTTGAATGACAGAATCAAGTATCGGCAAAGTTCTACGCCGATAAATGGCAGCAAGGGGCTGGATTTTTGAATTTTGCTTTGGGACGATGGCTTCATACCGGTCATCGATTTGGTTTAGCATTTTGCGGATAAAATCTGCGTCTATAAAAGGCATATCGCTTGCCAGCACAACAAACCAATCAACATCAGGAAAATGTTGCATGACGTTTTGGAGTGCAACTAAAGGCCCTTGATGCAGTGTTGTTTCAATATGGAACACCACATTTTCTTCCGCAAAATTTGGCTGTAGTTCGGCATTGGTTGCGATGATGATAGGATGCAAAGAATTTCCTTGCAAAGCTTTTAAACTTTTTTTATACAAAGGTTCTTCTTCAAAGATTTCAAACATTTTGGGGCGGCCGAATCTCGATGATTGACCTCCTGCTAAGACAACCCCTGCCATGTTCATTGGCGGTTCAGCTCGCTCACAAAATGTTGCACCGTTGGGAGAATAAGTTTGGTCATGGCAAGCGTTACGGCATTTTGGGAGCCTGGCAATAAATAGATGGCTGTTTGATTTCTGCATCCCGCTGTGGCACGGCTAAACATCGCTTTTGCTCCGATTTCTTCATAGCTTAAGTAGCGGAACAATTCCCCGAAGCCAGTCATTTCTTTCTCCAAAAGTGGAACAATCGTTTCGTAAGTTTGGTCCCTTGGTGTAAAGCCGGTGCCCCCTGTCACGATAATGGCATTGATGCTTTCATGTTCGCACCAGTTTTGAATGTGGCTTGCGATTTCTGAAGGCTCATCTTTGACGATTTGGTAATCTGCAACGTGAAAAGAAGCCCCTTCAAGCAATGATTTGATTTTTTGTCCGCTGAGGTCATCGTCTTTTGTACGTGTGTCGCTTACCGTTAAGATAGCGGCATGGATAGGAATTTGTTTTGTAAGGTGCAATAGTAGCCCTCCTTTGGTACATTTCTATTTTTAGGAAATTATAGTTTATCATAATAGTTGAAGCAAATTTTTGTAAAGGAAAGATGGGTCATGATGAGTGATCGATATTCAAGACAACAATTATTTCGCCCCATTGGAGAAAAAGGACAGGAGATGCTGAAGCAAAAACACGTCCTGATTGTAGGCATTGGTGCATTGGGCAGCGCATCGGCAGAAGCCTTAGCAAGAGCCGGCGTCGGGAAACTTACCTTGGTGGACCGGGATTATGTGGAGTGGAGCAATTTGCAAAGGCAGCAATTGTACACGGAGCAGGATGCAGAGGAGAAACTGCCTAAAGCGATTGCAGCAAAAAACCGGCTTCAAGCAATCAACTCAAGCATTGAAGTAAAAGGGTATGTACTTGACGCTTTCTCCGAACCATTTGCGGAACTCTTAAAAGATGTGGATGTAATTTTGGATGCAACGGATAATTTTGATGTCCGCTATTTAATCAATGACCTTTCCCAAAAATATTACATTCCTTGGATTTATGGTTCCTGTGTGGGAAGCTACGGTGCCACTTACACCATCTTTCCCGGAAAAACCCCTTGCCTTCGCTGTTTGCAAAAGGTCATTACGAATACAGGGCTCACTTGCGACACGATTGGCATCATTAGCCCAGCGGTTCAAATTACCGCAGCCTATCAAGTGGCAGAGGTGTTGAAAATTTTAGTGGGTGATGAAGAGGCGCTGAGAAAGACGTATTTACTCTTTGATGTATGGAAAAATCAGCATTATGAAATCAATGTGGAAAAAATGCAGAATGAGGATTGTCCTTCATGCGGGATGCATCCGACGTTTCCGTTTTTATCTTATGAATCTCAAACGAAATTGGAAGTATTGTGCGGTCGGGATGCGGTGCAAATTCGTCCGGCAAAACCCCTTTCTTATTCTTTGGACGAACTTGCCCATCGCCTGCAAAATTACGGGAGAATCCAAAGAAATCCATTTTTAATTTCATGTCTAATGGAAAATGTTCGAGTGGTGATTTTCAAAGATGGACGCGTCATGATTCATGGCATTCAAGAAATTGAAAAAGCGAAAAGCATTTATTATCGATTATTAGGATAAAGAAGGTGTGTTAAGTTGTTGGAAAAAAGAAATCCCATACCAGTAGGGGAAGCGGTTCGTAGGGTAATGGAATTTGCCTTTGAAGCGAAGAAAGAAGTTGTGCCTTTAACGAAAGCGCATGGCCGTTTTTTAGCGGAAGATATTGCGGCAGATATAGATGTTCCAGCCTTTGACCGCTCTCCTTATGACGGTTTTGCAATCCGTTCTATCGATAGTAAGGGTGCAAGCAGGGACAATCCCGTAATTTTTAAAGTCGTGGGGGAAATTGGTGCAGGATATGTCTTTGAGGGAACGGTGGGCAAGCAAGAAGCGGTAAGAATTATGACGGGCGCTCCGATTCCTAAAGGATGCGATGCTGTGGTGATGCTAGAGTTGACCCAGGAATTTGAAGAAAATGGCCAAAGTTTTATGTCCATTAAACGTCCTTTTGAAGCAGGAACGAATATTTCTTATCGCGGCGAGGAAGTTCGAAAGGGAGAGGCACTCATCGAAAAAGGAGAGTTCATTAACCCTGGAGTGATTGCGTTGCTTGCAACCTTTGGGGTGTCGGATGTGCCTGTTTTCCGAAAACCGGTTGTTGGCGTGATTGCAACAGGCAGCGAACTGGTGGAGCCGGGGGAAGCTTTGCAGCCGGGAAAAATCCGCAACAGCAATGCTTATATGATGATGGCTCAAGTGGAGCGGGCAGGGGGTACGGCAATGTATTTAGGCAAGTTGAAAGATGACCTTGAAGAATGCATTGATGCTGTTTTGAAAGCAATGCAAGAAGTGGATTTATTAATCACTACTGGCGGCGTATCTGTCGGCGATTTTGACAATGTGCCTGCGATTTATGAAGCAATCGGCGCAAAAGTATTGTTTAATAAAGTGGCGATGCGGCCGGGAAGCGTGACAACGGTGGCTGTGAAGGATGAGAAGCTATTGTTTGGGCTTTCCGGAAATCCATCCGCCTGCTACGTTGGATTTGAACTGTTCGTTCGTCCAATTCTTCGGAAAGCATTTGGCTCTAAACGCCCGCACCTAAAAAGAGCCCAGGCCATCTTAGGGGCGGACTTTCCAAAACCAAATCCTTTTACCCGTTTTGTGAGAGGAACAGCTTTTCATGAAAATGGGACATTAAAAGCCATTCCTTCCGGGTTTGATAAATCAAGTGCTGTTTCTTCTTTAGCAAAAGCCAATGCTTTCATTGTACTCCCAAGGGGTTCCAGGGGATATGAAAAGGGAATGCAGGTGGATGTATTGTTGCTTGATGACCAAGAAGGAAGTGAGTGGCCTTGGGACGATATCGTAAAATCTTACAAATTGTAGGGTATTCTGGCAGCGGAAAAACTACGTTGATGGAAAATCTTATTTCCCAAGCAGCTGCTCAAGGTTTGCGCGTTGGTGCAATTAAACACCACGGGCATGGAGGCATCCCAGAGGAATTCTCTAAAGACAACGTTCGCCATGAACAAGCAGGAGCCTGTGTTGCAGCAGTGGAAGGGCACGGTACATTGCGTTTAAGCATTCATCAGGAGAGCTGGACATTGGATGAAATATTAATGATGTATGATTTGTTTAATCTCGATCTCATTTTGATAGAAGGCTATAAACAGGAACGATTCAGGAAAGTGATTCTTTTGCGAAGTCCAGAGGAGATGGAGCTGCTTGAAAAGTTGTCCAATATTTTATGCGTCATCCACTGGCCAACTTGTGTAATAGAGAAAAAGATGGATTATCCTGTTTTCTCCATTGACGAAGAGGAACGGTACATAAAATTTTTGATGGAAGAATGGAGGGGAAATCATGGAAACGTCATTGTTTGAAATTGTTGAACATCCCATTGATGTTGAAGAGGTCAGAAAGAAAGTGGTAAACCGCAATGCCGGCGCAATCACCTTATTTGTCGGAACTGTGCGTGAAATGACCAATGGGAAAAAGACGTTATTTTTGGAATATCAAGCATATCCGGAAATGGCGGTAAAAATGTTTGAACAGATTGCAAAAGAAATTAAGGAACGCTGGCCGGAAGCGAAAATCGCCATTACCCATCGAGTGGGCCGGTTGGAAATTACAGAAATTGCTGTAGTCATTGCCGTATCTTCCCCCCACAGGAAAGCAGCATATGAAGCGAATGAATATGCCATTGAGCGAATTAAACAAATTGTGCCAATCTGGAAAAAAGAGCATTGGGAAGACGGCAGCGAATGGATTGGCGATCAATTGGAAAATGTGCCATATGCGGAAGGAAAACCACGATTCTGAGAGGTGAACAAGGATGATTAAGGTATTGTTATTTGCCCACTTGCAAGAAGCCGTTGGACAATCAAAGGTCATGGTAGAGCTAGAGGGCTGCACAGTACAAGATGTGAAGAAATGGATGGAGAAGGAATATCCTCAACTTTCTTTGGAGCAAATGATGGCTGCAGTGAATGAAGAATTTGTCACAGATGATGCAGTCGTAAAAGATGGCGATACCCTTGCCTTCATTCCGCCGATTAGCGGAGGGTGAACTTGAAGCAAATAAAAAGGAGGCCTCTTAAATTTTAGAGCCTCCTTTTATTTTTCAATTGAACCACTAAAAGTAGTGCGAAGGAAAGCAGGAAGATGGATATGCACCACATCCAAGCCCAAGCCATATTGCCTGATTCGATGGCAATATAAATGGCGGTTGGGATAGTTTGCGTTTCTCCCGGAATATTTCCAGCAAACATCAACGTTGCCCCAAATTCCCCCAACGCCCGGGCAAAGCTTAATATGCTTCCGGAGATGAGCGATTTTGAAGCAAGGGGGATAGAAATATACAAGAAAATTCTCCATTCGCTTGCCCCGTCAATTCTTGCGGCATCTTCAATATCTTTGTCGATGGCTTCAAATCCTGCTTTTGCGGATTGATACATTAAAGGGAAAGCGACGACCACCGCTGCAATTACCGCTGCATACCAAGTGAAAATGACGGGCTGCTGAAATAACCACTCTAAAAATTGTCCCACTGGGCTGTTTTTCCCAAAAATCACAATAAGGAAAAAGCCGACAACGGTTGGAGGAAGCACCATCGGAAGCAGAAGAAACGTTTCTAGCAGAACTTTCCCTCTAAAATTTTTCCGCGAGAGCAACCTTCCGGCAATCGTTCCAAAGACGATTACAATCATTCCTGCAATGGCAGCCGTTTTAATCGATAGCCAAACCGGAGTCCAAAATTCTTTATTTAACACTAAATCCATAGGCTTCAAACACCTTTATTGCATTTTCGCTTTGCAAATATTGATAAAAGGATTTGGCTGCATCATAATTTTGTGATTCCTTGATGACCCCAACAGGATACATTATTGGCGCATGGATGCTTTCATCTGCTGTTGCTGCAATTTTGACTTTATCGGAAACTAATGCATCCGTTTTATAAACAATGCCTGCATCCACATTGCCCGTCTCCACATAGGACAACACTTGTCGGACATCTTTTGCATACACCAATTTGGATTCCACAGCTTCCCATAAATTCATCCGTTCAAGGGTTTCTTTTGCGTATAGGCCGGCTGGGACAGTTTCAGGCGTTCCAATGGACATTTTATGGATTTCTTCAGCTGCAAGGTCTTCAAAACGTTTAATGGAAGAATTGTTTTTGGGAACAATTAATGCAAGTTCATTTCCAAGCAGGTTGGTACCTTCTTCTATAATGCCTTTTTCAACAAGTTCGTTATAGGGCTCTATTGCCGCAGAGAAGAATAAATCGACAGGCGCCCCTTGAAGGATTTGCTGCTTAAGAGAACCAGAAGAGCCGTAATTGAAGGTTAAGGAAACATCCGGATGTTCCTTTTCGTAGTGCTGTTTTATTTCATCTAAAGCATCCTTTAAACTAGCTGCTGCGGATACCGTAAGTTTAACCTCTTTACTTTCCTGGTCGGAGTTCGAACATGCTGCAAGAATGAAAGAACATAACAAAATTGTCGTGAACATGCACAATTTTTTCATCAACAATTACCCCAGTCTTTAAAAAATCCGATTTTTTGTTTGGCTTTCAAAAAAATGTATTTTCTCTAAATCTATTGATAAGGTGTGAGGTTGTCCAGCTTGAACATTCGCTGTTGGTTTCAATCGGGCGGTGAAGGGCTGCTCTCCTAATTTGAAGTGGACAAGAACTTCAGCACCTAAAGATTCAACGATTTCTGCTTTTGCTTGGAAACTGATGCCTCTTTTTGGATTGAATGAAAAATCTTCCGGCCGAATTCCGATGATGATTTCTTGCTGATTGTAATCTTCTAAAAGAGTCAATTGACTTTCTAATAGAGGAATTGAAAGGGAGTCGATTTGAATTTTTCCGTTATTTATGATGCCGTTGAAAAAGTTCATGCTTGGTGAGCCGATGAACCCTGCCACAAATACATTTTTTGGCCGATTGTATATTTCCTGCGGTGTTCCGATTTGTTGGATAGTTCCTTGATTCATGACGACAAGGCGAGTAGCCATCGTCATAGCTTCAGCTTGGTCATGGGTTACATAAAGGGTTGTTGTTTTTAGGTGTTGATGGAGTTGAATGAGCTCTTTTCGCATTTTTATGCGTAGTTGAGCATCTAAGTTGGAAAGGGGTTCATCCATTAACAAAAGGTTGGCATCCCGGATAATGGCCCGTCCAATGGCTATGCGCTGCAGCTGCCCTCCTGAAAGTTCATTAGGCTTTCGTTTTAATAAATCTTCAATATGCAAAAGTTTAGCAATATTTTGGATGCGAGATTCAATTTCCTCTTTTGGGGTTTTCCGGCTTTTTAATCCGAAGGCCAAATTGTGGTAAACATTCATATGGGGATAAAGGGCAAAATTTTGAAAGACAAAGGAAACATTGCGTTCCTTTGGTGAAAGATGATTGATGCATTGCCCATCCATGATAATTTGTCCGTGGGAAGGCTCCTCCAACCCTGCAATAAGTCGCAATAGAGTCGATTTACCGCAGCCGGAAGGACCAACAATCACAATAAATTCCTGATCTTGAATCTCAAAATTGACATCCTTAATAGCATCGAATTGGTGATAGGCTTTGTGCAGATGCTCTAATTTTAACTTGACCATGTTACTCATCCTTTGGAGGTTGGAATGAATAGTTACAAAGATTGTATAATAATTAATGACGAATTTAAAGGAAAAAATTGTTAATTATTTGTTTTAGTCCAAAGAAATCGGATTTATGTAATGGTTTTTTCTGAGGCAATTTTGTTAATATAACTTTAGTAAAAAGAACGCAGGAGGAAATCCATGATTATACGACCGAAGCATTTAAACAAAGGAGATACAGTTGGAGTGATTGCCCTTAGCAATCCGATGGATGTAGAAAGTTTGCAAAATCCTTTATCGATCTTTAGTGAAATGGGATTACAATACAAATTAGGACAAACCATCGGACTTTCTGGAAAGTACTTGGCAGGAACAGATGAAGAGCGGGTGCAGGATTTGCATCAAATGATTATCGATCCGGAGGTAAAGGCGATTTTTTGCGTGACAGACGGATATGGTGCTGCAAGAATAGCTGATCAAATTGACTATCCATTGCTTGCTGAACATCCTAAAATTTTTTGGGGATGTTCAGATATCACGTTTTTACATATTGCCTTTCATCAGTTTTCCAATGTGGCAACCTTCCACGGACCTGCTCTTTCAAAAATTGCAGATGAACAATCGAAAAAAATGCTTTACCAATTATTTGCACCTTACGAAATTTTTTATGATGAAAGCCTTTCGCCGCTTGTGAGCATTATTCCTGGCGCGGTTCAGGGAGAAATTATCGGCGGGAACTTGCGAAGAATTGTGGATACCCTTGGCACAAAATTTGAAATTAATACGCTTGGAAAAATTTTGCTTTTGGAAGAAGCAGATTTGCAGATTGAAGAAATCGACCGTTTGCTGAATCAGTTGAGGCTTGCAGGAAAGTTAAAAGAAGCAAGCGGCTTTGCAATTGGAAGTGTTGGTAAGGAAGACATATTAGCTTTATTCAAGGAATATTTATCCCCATATAAAAAGCCAGCAGTAGCGGGATTCAACATTGGGCATTCGAAGCCAAACATCGGTATTCCACTAGGGGTTGAAGTGATTTTGGATGCGGATGAGAAATTGCTGCGGCTCTTGCCAGGAGTGGAATAAGCGTTAGAGGTGAGTTACATGGATTGGCTAAAAATACTGTCTTTGATTTGTATCGCACTCGGATTTATTATAGGTATTTACGGTTTGAAGAAAAGATCTATATGACCATTATTTCAGGGATTTCCTTTTTACTAATTCCGATTTTCTTTTCATTTGGATGGTATGGATTTATTTTATTCTTTCCTCCGTTAGTGTTTGTTTTTTCCAATAACAAATCGAAAAAGTAGAAGGCTGGATAATCGCCGGCTTTAGCAAAATAATCGCCAAAGCGTAAAAGTTAATCGCCACCTAGGATAAGATAATCGCCAAACGAAAAAAAATAGAGCTTTAGAAGAAATCGCCAATCGAAAAAGCCTTGCCCAAAGAAAAAGGCTGTTTAGAAAGAAAAATCTTCCTAAACAGCCTATTGTTATAACGGCTGCACCAAAAAAACTAGGTATCTTGTTTGACTTCCTTTGCGTTAGTTGGTCATTGGTTAAAAGTGATCAAGTGACAGGTCAACGGTAATCGGTTTACCAACTATCGATTCAAACACCATTGCAGCCGTTACACCCCGGGGAGGACTCTCACCGCCCCGAGGCATTAGAAATATTTAGAATCATCAAATTCAATATGAATTTCATAGTTTTTCGCGTTGATTAAATTTGAAAGGCGATGAGCTTCTTTTTCAAGCTGGATGGCCCGTTCCCGGTATTCTCGAGGTTCATATGTTGCAATTTGATAAAGCACCGTTCCTTCGCCAGTCGTTGTATAAATTTTTTCTTTCTCTGTATTCCCTAAATCTTTATACAAACTTGATTCTGCTCTCAGTTGTTTCGCCAATTCAATGGCCTCTACAATTGGCATTTTTTCCCCTTTGAACTCAATCGCATGGTCAATGTTTGCCCGATAGATGAGTCTATCCAATGTCCGCACATCTTTCCGTATTTCTGCGAGTTCCGCTTCAATTTCCGATAAAGCTCTGCCGGATTGTTTTGGGGTTTCTCCTTTTTCTACAATCACATGGGCGTTGTTGTGCATCTCATACACCAATTCTTGAATTTTTTGGTTCTTTGTCAAATGGTGTTGGTGAATAAATTTTAGTGACATTATTTGGTAATATGTAATCGGATGGCTTAGGGGAAATTCGAGGTTCCCCTAAGCTGTTTTTATTTTCGCTAAGTTTTGGGTAATGAATATTCGGTTTCTAAAGTGATAGAAGGATCGATAACCGAAAGAAATGCGTTTAATCACTTTGATTTTGTTATTAATCCCCTCTAAAATGCCGTTATTATAATCGTACTTTAGCGTATTCTCGACGTAATTGATGTATTTGTTGATTGTCTTGATGGCGGTTTTCATATAGCTGGAAACGATATTTTGTTTATTCTCTAATGTTTTCTTTAGGAGCTCAAAGTCTTTGGTTTTGATGCAATGGCGAACGTATTGGTATAACTCATAGGACGCTTTTAATTCAGAATCTAAATCAATGAGATAGTGGAGAATCTCCACCTCACACATATGCTTTTTAAAGCAACGATGATATGTATAGTTCTTATAATCAAGTTTTGTTTGATCTTTCAGAAGGAGCTTCCAGTATTTTTTCAATTTATTGTAATTCTTTTTATCCCGATTCATGACGTTGATGCGCGTTTTGTTTAAAGCTCTGCTAAATAGTTGGAGGATATGGAATTTGTCGAGTACGATTTCCGCTTTAGGGAAAACTTCTTGGATTAAGGAAATATAAGGGCTGTACATATCGATGACAATCGTTTTTACCGCATCTCTCGCCTTCTTGGAATACCGTAAGAAATACTCTTTGAGGACATGTAATCTCCGGTCCTCCACGATATCCACAATCTCCCCCGTTTCAGAGTCGCAGAAAATAAAGGACATCGCTCCAGCTGCGGATTTCACTGATTTAAACTCATCAAAACACAAATGCTTTGGAAGGTAGTGAACATTTGGTTGATAGTAGCTATAAAAGCTGTCAATGACACGACTGACAGTGGCATGAGAAACATTATGTTTCATCGCAATATCTTTTTCGGATATTTTATCTTTGGCGTTTAAAGCAATCGCTACTTTAGTATTGTTGGAAATACAACAGTTTTTAGCCACGACGCTCGTTTTTAAAGTAAACGTGGAATGACAATGTTTACAGAAATAACGCTGTTTACGCAATTTTAAGTAGGTATGAAAACCTGAAATGCTAGGCATTTTAATGAGAGACGTTTTAAAACCGTGTTTAATGATTTGAACATCAAAGACATGTCCACAAGCATAACAAGCTTTTGGTTGGTAAGTTAATTGGCCATAAAAGACTTTTGATTGGACCCCTTTAATGAGTTCTTCTGCACAAAAATTTTCATCAAATGTGATATTTTTGTCTTTTATATTGAGTAGGTTTCGTATAGAATGATGGTGAGACATGTGACACAACTCCTTTGGAAAATGTGTTTTGGCGATTACATTTTACCAGAGTTTTGTCACTGTCTCATTTTTTTTTGTTCAAAAAAATTGGTGCTGGTTTATACTCACCAACACCAAATATTATAGAGCCGGAAAAGGAAAAACTTTTCACCGTGGCTCTTTTTTATTACCCTTGGGCAAATAGACTATTGAAAAAATAAGGGAACAAAATCTATAATTACTAAAAGTTCACATTTCGTCTGGAAGGGATGGGGGAAAGTGAAAATCCGTGCGTTCATTTTGGCCGTTGTTGCAATGTTGCTTGTTGCTTGCAGCGATGGGGAGAAGACAACGAAAAATATGATTCAGCAAAAAGATTTTTCCGATGGGGATCACTTGTTAAAGGCGGTGGTGGGCGATAAAAGCTTTTATTATGAATACTCCGCGGAAAAAGGGAAATTTTTAAGAGTATGGGTTGAACGGTATGAATATGGGAAGTTGGCTGAGAAGGCTGGTGGCGTTGGAATTGGAATGACGGAAGATGCCAAGGGGGAAATGTTATTCTGCTTTCTGGAAGATTCCGAATGGGACAATTTTTACTTGCGCAAAGTGATCACAGATGAATCGGGCTATGCCATTTCAAACAGTCAAATTCCCAAACCGGACGAAAAGCTGGGTGCGGGAACATGGGGTCCGGTCATTAACGACAAAATGGAATTTACCGAAGACATGGTGTTGGGATATATGGCGTTTTTTGAAGCGGATGACGGAAATTCTGTGAGTTTCAGAACAAACGTGACAGACCCGAAAGAATTCATTGAAGAAAATGGGGATGTTCCTCTTCTTTACTTGATTCGGGCTTCTTTGTCGGACGAAGATGAATGGGATTGGAACAATGAAACAGGAAAGGAATGACGGAATGAAACCTTCAGAAAAGACGTTGAGAATTTGCGAAAAAGGGCACCGTTTTTATAAGAGCAGCGATTGCAACAGCTGCCCTGTTTGCGAGGCGGAACGGAAACCAAAGGAAGGCTTCCTTGCCAGTTTATCCGCCCCGGCAAGAAGAGCGTTGGAAGGGAAAGGCATCACATCGGTGGAAGAACTCTCGGACTACACGGAAAAGGAAATCATGTCCCTTCACGGCGTGGGGAAAACCGCGCTTGTGAGAATGAAAGAGGCATTGGACGAAGCGGGATTGAGGTTCAAAGAAGAATGAAACAGACTGCCTTACGGATTTTTTGAAACTTTTTGCAATGTTTGGGCGTAAATAAATGAAATAATTTCCGATTGAGGTGGATCAGAATGAAAAAATATCTTGTATTTATCATCAGTTTCATTCTTCTTTATGCCGTTTTCCAACTTTTCTCCGGTTTCATTTTGACAATCCTTAATACGCCAAACTTCTCAACCGGGGCTTCAACTCAAACGGTCACATTCGGTGAGACTTCCAAGTGGTCGTTTCTGTTAATGACGATCGCTGCATCCGTCGCCTTTTTTGTATCCACAAAATTTCAGAGAGGTTGAAGACATTTGGAACTTTTTCAATTAAAGAAATCCATTTCCACACTAAACGAACAGGAAGCAAAAAGCCTGCTGCATTTACTGTTGATACGTTCGGAATACGGAGATTTTCCGGAATTTGTGCGGTCTGTAAAAGAAGCGCTTATGAAAAGAATGGAGACACCGGCCGGGAAAAATGTGCATACCGTACATATTGTATTTGGTAGCTCCGCGGCAGGCAGCTTGAGATATGCTTTTCGGGATACACCATACGAACAAACGGAGGAAATCATCGAAGTGCCAGATAACTTGGCGGAAGGTCCAATACATCATCTTCACACTGCGGAAGGGTTTGAGCGACGGTATCAGTGGTTGAAGGAAAACTACCGGTGGGAAAAGGACCAAGCAGAGTGGTACAAAAACAACATGCAACAAGCCTTTGAAAAGATCCGTTCGATTCCTCCGGAGCAGCGGGTGGTCATTTGGACTGGTGAAAATGCCAGTGAAGGGACGGGCCTTCGATTTTCGCTCTACTTATTGAAGGAAAAAACGAATGAAATGTCTGTTTTGAATACGTATGATGCCTATCGCAAGTTTTACAATGGAATGCATGAAGATTTTCCTCGGCATACGGGAGAGTTGTCCCCTGAGCAGTTGCTCCTTTTTTATGAACTTGGGGAGCTTGAGGAATTGACGGAAGAACAGCGACAGGCTTATGCGAAAGAAGGGGAAGAATGCTTGCATTCCGATGCAGTGTTGCGGACTTACAATAAAGGCCAAATTTTCGGTGCGGAAAACCATCGGGATGATGCATTGATCATCGGAAAGATGAAGAACCTACAGGGCAATAAGAAATTCATTAAAGCAGCAAGAGTCATTGGAGAGGTGCTTGGCCACCTGGATCAATATACAAGCGATGAATGGATTGAGTATCGCTTGCGCCAGTTAATTGCACAAGGAAAAGTGGAGTATCAAGGTGAACTCCGCGCAATGAGATTTTATGAAGTGAAATTGAAGGAAGCATTCGTTCAATAGGGCATGTTAAGACATGCCTTTTTTATTTTTGATGTAACTTTTTTCTGCGTTAAACGTGGATATAGTGAAAGGAGGGCGTGAGAGTGAAGCGATGAATTTGGAGCAAATGTATGTTTTACATGTTCAAGATGTGTATCGATATATTTTTTCTCTCTGCAGAAATCAGGACTTGGCTCAAGATATCGTGCAGGAAACCTTCTATCGCGCCTTCCTGTATCTTGAAAGTTACAAAGAGGAGCAAATCCGGCCCTGGTTGTTTAAAGTGGCCTATCATACGTTTATTGATTGGATTCGGAAAGAGAAGCGGTTGACCTATGTGGGCGATATGACAACGGTTCATCCAAAAGTGACCGAAGCAACAGAGGATACGGTCATGAACCGGCAACATATCCATGAATGGCTGGCGCTTATTGATACTTTGCCGGTTCATAAGAGAAACCTCATTCTTTTAAGGGATTATTACCAATTTTCTTACCAGGAAATTGCGGAAATCCTCGGGATGCCCATTTCAAATGTAAAGGTGGCGATTTTCCGAATCAGAAAACAGCTGCGAACGAAAATGAAGGGGAGTGAGAAGGATGCGTTGCGAGGAAGTCAGAAAAAAACTTGAGGATTATCTTAACGGAACGTGCACAAATGAAGAAGAACTGGCCATAGAAGAACATTTGCAAACTTGCGAAGAATGCGAACGGGAAATGGAAGAACATATCAATCAGAAGAAGATATCGGCAAAGGATTGGAATGTTCCGGAGCTATCTTACATAGAACAGCGCAAAATTGTGCGCAAGGCGAAATGGAAAAATCGACTTTCCACTGCATTTACCGTTTTTGGCCTCTTCTTTATCATCAGCATTGGGTCGGCAATCGTTACGGGACTTTATTATAAAAATACCGGGTTGACAGCCAATCGGGTGATTCAAACGGCGATTCAAATGACGCTGCCCAATGTGTATAGTGATGGCGCAGGAACGAGTACGAATTTTTATTTTAACGCGGATATACAGGGGGATCTTCAGAAAAGTGTGGGCAGCGAAGAACGATATATCGGAAAATACCATGGAAAAATGATATTGAATTATTTGAACGGAATATCGAAGGAATGGGTGGACGGCCGATATGATTTAAGCTTAATTTTCCATTATCCACTTGGTTTCCTCAATGGCGCTTATGAAGAAAATCTTGAGGTTTATCGTCTTGGCGATGAGACTTGGGAAGCGTTGAATAAGTTGCCGGAAGGGACGGTTTCAGAGATAGCGGTCAGTTTGGATGGGGTTTATACCTTTGATGAAGTAAAAAGGCTGTTCAAGGATTATGATATCGATATTGTTTGGTATGCCATTGATACGGGTACGGCAAGGGACAATGATACGATTGATGTCAGTATAGGCGAAGATTTGTGGGGCATTCATGAATACGCTTGGTACAAACTGTTAGGTGATGATGAATCCGATAAGGCCACAAAAGAAGATGCCTTTAAAAAAGGACTGGCATTTTTGGCGGAACATGCAACTTGGGCAAAACGCGTCATTTGGGATTTTGATCAAGAATCCATTAAGGAAATGCTGGATTATGTGGACGAACATGGCGTGAAATGCTATGGGGTTGTGTTGACGGGGCCGACAAAAGAGTTGGCAAAACTCGCTGACAATGAACATATTACCTATGCCGCTTTAGGGGAAGTGGATTTTTGGAACTGGACCGGAAAACAGACCGGCGGCGCACTTTATAATTGAATGTGCCTGCCATTTCATGAATTCCGCTCCTTGCGTAAACAATAATAATGAGGGGGGAGAACATGAAAACAGCCGTTTTTTTGGATCGGGATGGCGTCATCAATGAAGTGTTAACAGAACGGGTGAAATTTGTAAACAAGCCGAAAGATCTTCATTTTTTGCCGGGTGTACCGGAAGCGATCCGCAAATTGAATGAGCATTTTGATTATATTTTTGTTGTCACGAATCAGGGGGGAGTAGGCCTTGGGTTTATGAAGGAATCCCAGCTTCAAAAGGTGCATGAGCATATGGTGAATGAATTGAAAAAACACGGAGCCATTATCCATGATATCGCTTATTGCCCCCATAAACCAAAAGCGGGATGCGCCTGCCGCAAACCGGGTTCCAAAATGATTGAAGATTTGGCTGAAAAATATCAAGTGGATGTGTCCAACTCTTACATGGTGGGCGATACGGATACGGACATTCAAGCAGGGAAAAAAGCGGGAACGAAGACGGTTTTTATCGGTGAAGAGGATCCTTTGGCCGATGCGGCATTTCCTGATTTGCAAAGTGCGGCGGATTGGATCATCAAGGATGCCCAAAAAAATGATTGTTAAGCTGCAAGGATATTGCGGAAAGCTGCAGATAATTTGCTACCCACTGCAAATACTTGGCTCAAACCGGCAAGTATTTGCAACTAGTCGTGCGCCCGGCATGTACATGAACTATAGGGTGTAAGTCCCGAACCCCGAAGACAGAAGTAGAGGTTAGCCAAGAGCAAGGGTGTCCGTGGTGACGCGGAATCTGAAGGAAGCTGGAGGCAAAACACCGGTCCGAGGAACACGAACCTCATATAAGGCTAGGTATGATTGAGTGAGTTTGCGAAACAAAACAAAGCTCTTTCTGTCGAAGGTCATATCGAGTAGATGAGGCGGATAGATGGTGTGAAAGTGCATGTACTTACCCGGGGAGGTCTGGCGGATAGGTGAAGTACGCTTCATAACCTACTTAGTGATAAGTAGCTGAACCGTCAGAAGTCAGCAGAGGTCATAGTATTAGTTGGTCTAGAACAACTAAGAAGGACCGAACAATTAAGAGAGAATAGCCCTTGGCATTCAGTGAGTCATGATGAAAACAGAAAACGTAGTACCTCACTTGAGGAAGGAAGCGGTGAATCCCGTGGGAGACCTCTTGGAGGGTGGAGTGACCACTGGCATAAAGAGAACAGCTATTCACGGAAGTTATAAAGACTTGCGTCAATGATCTTAATTGAACCGCCGTATACGGAACCGTACGTACGGTGGTGTGAGAGGACGGGAGTTAATCGCTCCCTCCTACTCGATTAATGCTTTGGCAATTATTTTGCCAAGTTTGACTATTATCCTTGGCATTTTGGCTATTATCGAATCAACTTTGACTATTATCGCCGATTTTTGAAGTTGATTTTAATTTATTGGCTATTAAATTCATAAGTTTGACTATTATCTTCTAAAGAATGACTATTATGTTCAAAGAGTTGACTATTATCGATTATTTCGTAAACTTTTTTCGATTGATTGGCTATTATGTTCACAAATTTGACTATTAACATAAGCAGAATGACTATTATTGTGCCATCTTTGGCTAATATCTCGCTTAATCTATGCAAAATCAGCCACACCTTTTCACTTTTCAAAGTTGTTGGCCTCATAGTTTAGATAGAAAAAACATTAAATTTTGCACTAACCCGTAATTTATATAATACCGAATTCAAACGACGCATATAAATCGATTGCACCTCCCTGTAAGTTAGAGTTATCGATTACAGAGGAGGTGTATTATTTGGTAATTGAAAAACTGAACATCGTACCGTCAAATTAGAAGACGATTCATCTCTCGCTTCAACAAATCGTGCTCCTCACAGGCCTATATGTGTAATTTAAACAACGAATTTGAAGTTTTGGTTAATAAGAATCCAATATAAAATGACGAAAATCAAAAAATGACTCTATCAATTTGGTGCTAGAATATGAAAACCAAATATGATAGAGCCATTTTTTTACTTATGAATTATTTAAATAGATTAATAGTTGTAATAATAATCGGTATTCCAAATACGTCGATGAGGAATGCACCTACAATTGGCACTACGAGGAAAGCTTTTTGCGATGGACCGAATCGTCCGACAATGGCATGCATATTTGCCATCGCATTTGGAGTGGCTCCCAGTCCATGTCCGAGAAAACCTGAAATCATGACTGCCGCATCGTAATTTTTGCCGAGCAATCTAAATAATACAAACATAGCAAGTAAAACAATAAATAACACTTGTACCAACACAATGATTAATAAAGGCAATGCTAAATCTGTAATTTCCCAAAGCTTAATACTCATCAACGCCATGGATAAGAATATTCCTAAGGTAATATCCCCAATAATGGATACAGTTTTCATATTGATAGCACCCGGTTTGATTTTATCAAGAATGTTGCGAACAATAACCGCTACAAACATAGCACCAACATAGCCAGGTAATACAAAATCCGTTAGCTCGGAGAACCATTTTCCTATATATGAACCAACCGCCATACAGAATGTGATGATTAATACTTGAGTAAAGAACGTTTGAGTTGTCACTTGTTCATGATCTGTATCCAATGAAGAAACTTCCATTTCCTCCTTAGATGGTTTTAAATCATATTTTGAAATTAAATGTTTCGCTGCAGGTCCACCAACTAATCCACCTGCTACAAGTCCAAGCGTTGCAGCTGCTGCACCGACTGTCATTGCGCCTTCAAATCCTAATTCTTCGAGCGTTTGACCAAAGGCAGCCGCGGCACCGTGACCACCCTCCATTGATACTGCACCAGCCATCATTCCGATTAATGGTTCAATGCCTAAAAGTGATGCTAATCCCACCCCAATGACGTTTTGCATTAACGCTAAAAAACCACAAGCGAGCCAGTAAATAATAAGCAGCTTTCCGCCGAGTTTTACTAATTTAAAACTGGCTCCTAATCCTACTGTAGTAAAGAATGTTATCATAAATAAACTTTGCAATGAAGTATCAAGAGTGATTTCAAAACCTGCAGACTTAGAAATCGTGACAATCAGCGCAAATAATAATCCCCCTACAACTGGCGCTGGTATACAGAAACGTTGAAAAATTCCTACCTTTTTAATAATGAATGTACCAATTGTTAAAAACAACACCGCTAAGAAAATAGTTGTAATTTGATCAAACGCCATCGTTTTTACCCCCTTTGTTTTATCATGAACATGATCACTTCATTGACGAAATACGCCGCTAATTTTGCAGTTTGGCCATTTAAATCGAAGGTTGGATTTACTTCACAAATATCGAATGAAGCCACCTTTGGAGATTGAAGCACATGCTGGATGATTTTTCGAACCTCAACAGCATTTAGTCCAAAAGGTGATGGGGCACTGACCCCAGGCGCTTCTGCTGCATTAATGACATCCATGCAAAGTGTTAACAAAATCACTTCATTTTGATTGATAAAAGAATCGATTTCATTTAGAGCTTGATTCATATTTTCTCGTATTTGTTGCTCTAAAATTGTAGTGACTCGAAACTCTTTTGCTCTTTCAAACAGTTCCAGTGTATTTCCGTATTGTTGTATACCGATTACACAATAAGATGCATGATTGTCATGATCTAAAATTTGTTTAAACATCGTTCCAGATGAAGTCGTTTCTTCATAACTTCGCAAGTCAAAATGAGCATCGATATTTATGATTCCTAATTTTTTATCACGACCTATGGTTTGTCGAATACCTAAGTAGTGACCATATAATGTTTCGTGTCCTCCCCCGAGCACAATCACTTTCGAACCGTTTGTCCGTACTTCCGCTATTTTTTCCCCTAATAATTTTTGAGCTTTTTCTAATTCCGCATCTTCACAGCTTATATTTCCTAAGTCAGCGATACAAGCCGATTCCCCGTGCCAAGGTATATTTGCCAAAGCTTTTCGAATGGCATTAGGTCCTTCTTTGGCACCGATTCGTCCTTGATTTCGACGAACCCCTTCATCACATTGGAAGCCTACGATTGCCACGTTTGGTATTGGGTCAATATTTTTTTCTAGCTGTACGATTTCATGGAATCGTTTGCTTTTTTCATCTCCATAGTCAGTTCTTCCAGACCAAATTCGTCGTAATGATGTCATCAAAAACGCATCCCCTTAATTTTGAAATATTCTGAGTAGTTAGTAACAGTATAGATTGAATTGATTCATAAATCTAATATATAATTTGAATAATATTATAGATAATAACTATAAATAGGGTGATTGAATGGATACGAAGCAATTACGTTATTTTATAAAACTTGTGGAATGCATGAGTTATACGAAAGCATCAGAAGAATTACACATTGCCCAGCCTTCGTTAAGTATTGCAATGAAAAAATTAGAATCTGACGTAGGCTATCCTTTGTTTGAAGGACATACTCGAAAACTTCAATTAACAGATGTTGGGGAATTTCTATACGGTAGAGCCAAGGAGATTTTGGAGAACTTAGATATATTAAAAATTGAATTGCAAGAAATCGGTTCAGTTGGGGATGGTTGTTTGATATTAGGGTTAATTGAATCAGCAAAACATTGGATACCGCAAACATTAAAGAAATTAAAACAAGATTATCCATTCATCAACGTTAAGCTAGTCGATATTTTAGGTGCGGAAAGTGTCAAACAAGCTTTACGAACGCATCAATCGCATGTCATTATTACCAATCAAATTATTAACGAAAAAGATATTGTTTCTATACCGCTATACGAAGAAAGATTAGTAGCTGTTTTGCCAAAGAATCATCATTTAAAAGAGAAAGACACTTTGGAATTGAAAGATATATATAAGGAACCATTTATAATTAGTACTGAAGGATTCCAAACACGCTTAGATGTTTTAAAAGCATTTGAAATGAACAATTTGCCTATAAATGATAAATATGAGATTGAACGATTCGAAACAGCCATTTCCCTAGTACAGGAAGGATTGGGCGTGACGATTTTGCCTGAAAATTATTTAAAGGGTTCTACAAGTGAAGCGGTTATTCAAAAAGTAATTGAACATCCAAATCTTAAACGTACTGTGCATCTCACTTACTTAAATCAACGCTACTTACCAAAATCCATTAGAAGGTATATCGAATTAGTACAAGAGCATTATTCTAGAGCATAAGTTCAATAATTCATGCTTCGTCATTTGCATGAATTCAAAAAGAGTTTTCATAACTACTTAATTTTTCTATACTACTATGTATAGAAATTTCTAAAATAGAAAAGGAAATGGAACATGAATACACAAATTTCAGAGCAAACACCACGATTGTATTTTGAATTTGCGAATTCTAAAGGAAATATAGAGCCGATTACGTTTCTTCATCCTGATAAAATCATTTCGACTTACGATATCAGTGAAGTGTTAACTTGTCTTCAAGAAGTGCAGAAAGGGGTTAAGCATGGATATTACGCGGCAGGTTTCTTGTCTTATGAGAGTGCTGCGGCTTTTGACTCTGCGCTTAAAGTAAAGCCTGGTCATACAATGCCATTGCTATGGTTTGGTCTTTTTAAAGAACCTTTACATGAATCGCCAGCAGTGATGAATTCCTATTCACTAACAGAATGGAAGCCTGATGTAAATGAAGAAGAGTATCGGGAAGCCATCCAATTTATTAAAGATTCCATTGCGAAGGGAATTACATATCAAACGAATTATACGATTCGTTTACATGCGCAATTTGAAGGTGATTCATTTGCATTATTCAATAAAATGAAAAAAGCTCAATCGGCAAATTATTGCGCTTACATTCATACAGGAGAACATAGTATTCTATCAGCTTCTCCTGAATTGTTTTTCCATATTGAAGGGAACCACATTACAACTCGCCCAATGAAGGGGACAGTTAAAAGGGGAAAAACCTTTGAAGAAGATCAAGAAAAGGCAAAGTGGCTTTATCATTCAGAAAAAAATCGAGCAGAAAATGTAATGATTGTTGATTTGCTGCGTAATGATTTAGGGGCTGTTGCCGAAACCGGAACAGTGACGGTACCCCGATTATTTGATATTGAACAGTATCCAACGGTCCATCAAATGACATCGACTGTTACTGCAACCTTGAAAAAAGAAACAGAACTAGTAGATGTGTTAAAAGCTATTTTTCCGTGCGGTTCGATTACTGGAGCTCCGAAAGCTAGTACAATGGACATTATTACAAAGTTAGAAAAAACGCCTCGTGAAGTGTATTGTGGTGCTATTGGATACATTACTCCAAATAAAGAAGCTATTTTTAATGTGCCAATTCGGACGGTACTGATTGAGCATCAATCAGGAAAGGCCACTTATGGTGTAGGAGGCGGCATTACTTGGGACTCCACTGCTGAAGATGAATTTAATGAAGTTCTTGCAAAATCTGATTTCCTTACTCGTGAAGTGAAAGAATTTCAATTATTAGAAAGCTTATTGTTGGAAGATGGAGAATTCTTCTTACTAGAGGAACATCTGAATCGATTAGGGAAATCAGCAGCGTATTTTTCATATCAACTGGATATCGATGAAGTAAAACAGAAGTTGAAAGAGTTTGCAAAAGCTAATCAATCAGGACAATGGAAAGTTCGATTACTTGTCAATCCAAGTGGTACATGTACAATTGAAGGGCAATCAATCGTGAAAATGGAGTCTCCTAAAAAGGTTGCACTTGCTAAAACTCCAGTAAATTCGGAACATGTATTTTTATATCATAAAACAACGAATCGAGATGTTTATGAATCGTTCAAGCCTCAATCATCAGATATGTTTGACGTTCTCTTATGGAATGAAAGAGAAGAGTTGACGGAGTTTATAAACGGCAATGTTGTATTAGAAATGGACGGAAAACTTTGGACTCCACCTGTTAGCAGCGGATTGCTTGCCGGGACTTTCCGTGAACATTTATTAAAAGCAGGAGAGATTAAAGAAAAGGTTTTGACATTGGAAGATTTGAAAAAGTGTTCGAAAGTATGGTTTATCAATAGTGTAAGAAAATGGATTGAAGTAGAATTTGTTTAAGGCATTTTAGGACTTCTAATTTGGAAGTCCTTTTTTTGTGGAAAAGAGACGAGTCTAGTTTTCATAAGCAAGGAATTCATATCTGAAACAATGACTAGCATAGGATAAAACAATCATTGTTTTGTTCAATTTTTTTGTAAGGGGGGAGACAACTAAATCATTGTTTGGGATGGGTAAGTCACGGAATTACACAAAAGGGGGTTCATAATGAGAAAGATTGGTCTGTTAACACAAATTTTAATCGCCTTTGTTCTTGCGATTATTGTGGGGGTCATTGTTGGACCAAGTATTGAAGTGGTAAAACCTCTTGGGGATTTATTTTTAAGACTTATTAAATTTATTATTGTTCCATTAGTACTTGCATCCCTTGTGATTGGAGTTGCCGGTACAGGTGATATAAAGCGAATCGGCAGAATGGGTGGAATTACTTTTGCTTATTATTTAATTACGACAGCTATTGCTGTATTGATTGGATTAATTCTTGCTAATATTTTTAAGCCCGGTTCAGGTTTAAATTTAACAATTTCTGAAGAAGCAGCTGAACCTAAGGAAGTGCCGGGAGCTATTGATACGTTGTTGAATATTATTCCTACAAATCCTATTCAATCATTGGTTGACGCTAATATGCTTCAAATAATTTTCTTCGCACTTTTCCTCGGAGTAGCCATTGCGTTGGTTGGAGATAGAGCAAAACCCGTTTATGATTTTTTCGATGGACTTGCAGAAATTATGTATAAAATTACCCATATTGTGATGAAAGTTGCTCCAATCGGGATTTTTGGTTTAATTGCTCCAGTTGTAGGACAATACGGTGCTTCTGTCCTCCTCCCACTCATCAAATTGATTCTCGTTGTTTATATTGGATGTATTCTTCATGCACTTATTGTATATTCAAGTTCAGTGAAGTTTTTAGCCAACTATAGCCCAGTTAAATTTTTCAAAGGGATTTTGCCTGCAAGCTTAGTTGCATTTAGTTCGTCCAGCAGTTCTGCCACATTGCCAATCACAATTCAAAATACGGAAGAAAATTTGGGCGTGTCAAAGAAAGTAAGCAGCTTTGTATTGCCGCTTGGGGCTACCATCAATATGGATGGAACGGCATTGTATCAAGGGGTATGCGTGCTGTTTATCGCCCAGTTTTTAGGTGTCGATCTTTCATTTACACAGCAATTAATTATTGTATTAACTGCAACGCTTGCATCAATTGGTACTGCAGGTGTTCCAGGGGCTGGGTTAATCATGCTGACAATGGTGATTACAGCAGTTGGATTACCATTAGAAGCATTAGCATTGGTTGCAGGGGTTGACCGCGTTTTAGATATGATTCGCACATCAACCAATGTTACAGGAGATGCATCTGCAGCGGTTGTCGTTCAAGCTTTTGAGGATAAGCAAGGGGCGGATTCCGCGGAATGATTCGTTAAACAATTTGTAAGCGTTATATTATCATACAAAAAAGCAATTCGGTTCAAGTTTGAACTGTAGTTGCTTTTTGTATGTTCGTTTTGATGATAATGAAGAACAAATAGTTATTCCATAATTTGCATGTCTGCTTTTATTTTAGCCTAATTAAACCCTTTTGTTATAATAGTGGAGATTTGCTCAATGGGTATTAGTGAAGTAAAGAATTGAATAAGAAGGGGAATGTGATGGAATTTATACGCAATTACCTTATAAGTTATGAATTGAACGACACGTGGGTTCGTTATTTATCAATTGCCATCATGATTGCGTTCATTATCATTGTTTGTATCATTGCGAACTTTATTGCCAAAAAAATCGTCATTCGTTTTATCATCAAAATCATACATAAAAATAAATTTACTTGGGATAACATCTTGCTGGAAAGTAAGATATTTCATAGGCTGTCTCATTTAGTACCTGCTATTATTATTTTTTATTCTGCTGCCATTTTTCCTACTTATCAGAGTACAATTGAGAAGTTTGCGATAACGTACATGATCATTGTTGCTTTAGGTTTGCTGAATAGCCTATTAACAGCTTTTCATGATATTTATCAAACGTATGAGATTTCGAAAATTCGACCAATCAAAAGTTATATTCAAGTAGCTAAAATTGCCAATTATATTATCGGAACGATTTTGATAATTGCTAATCTATTAGGAGAAAATCCAATTATTCTTTTAAGTGGAATCGGTGCGTTATCAGCTGTGTTTATGTTAGTGTTCCGCGACTCTTTGCTAGGTCTTGTAGCCGGCATCCAGCTGACAGCTAATGATATGGTACGGGTTGGCGATTGGATTGAAATGCCGAAGTATGGTGCGAATGGAGATGTCATTGATATTTCCTTAAATACTGTGAAAGTGCGAAATTTCGACAGAACGATTACGTCTGTTCCGAGTTATGCGTTAATTTCTGATTCTTTTATTAACTGGAGAGGAATGCAGGCATCGGGTAATCGGCGAATTAAACGATCGTTGTTTATAGATATTACAAGTATTTCTTTCTGTTCCGAAGAATTGCTTGAAAAATGTAAAAAAATTCATTTGCTCAAAGATTACATTGTTCATCGCCAAAAGGAGATTGAAGAATATAACCAAAAGCATCAAATTGACCGATTAGCCAATTCAGTGAATGGTAGAGCTTTAACGAATATTGGATTATTTCGTGCGTACATCACTCAATACTTAATACATCATCCAGGTATCAATGAGGAAGCTACATTAATGGTTCGGCAATTAGCACCGACTGAAAACGGATTACCATTGGAAATATATGCTTTTGCCAATACAGTGGTATGGACGGAATATGAGTCCATTCAATCTGATATTTTTGATCATTTATTTGCTGTTGCACAAGAATTCGGTCTTCGTCTTTTCCAAATGCCGACCGGAAGCGATTTAAAAAATATGCCGCATATTCTTGACAATGCGCAGATGAATGAAAGATACGTTGAACTTGTTGCGAAAAAATAATGGTCATTATTGTTAGTTGATAATAAAATAAAAAAGGGCGCCAAATTTAAATTATAGGAGGAAAAAATGAGCTCAATTAAATGGATTGAAACAAAAGATTACGAGGATTTAAGTAAAAAAGCTTGTGACATCTTTGTAGAACAATTACAAAACAAACCAAATTCAGTAATTGGGTTAGCGACAGGAAGTACGCCAATTGGCTTGTATAAAGAGTTAGTTCAACAATATCATTCAGGTAAAGTTTCTTTTAAAGATGTGGTTTCATTTAATTTAGATGAATACGTTGGAATTGACCCAAATAATGAGGCAAGTTATCACTACTTCATGAATTATCATTTATTCCAACATATAGATATTCAAAAGGAAAACATCCACATTCCAGAAGGTCATAGCTCTGATTTAGAAACTGCATGTCGTACATATGAACAACAAATAAAAGAAGCAGGTGGAATCGATCTTCAAGTACTTGGTATCGGAGTAAATGGACATATCGGATTCAACGAACCTGGCACACCTTTCGATTCTCTTACACATATTGTAGAATTAACCCAATCCACAATAGAAGCAAATCAAAAGTATTTTGAAAAACCAGAGGATATGCCTAGAAAAGCAATCACAATGGGTATTCAATCAATTTTAAATGCAAAGAAGATTATTTTGTTAATTTCCGGAGAAGCGAAACAAGAAGCTTATGACCGTCTTCGTACCGGTGTAATAACAGAAGATTTACCGGCAAGTGCTTTACACCAACATCCTGATGTAACGGTTATTTATACAGGAGTTAAATAAAATAAGTGAAAAGGGCCGCGTAAGGTGAGACGGCTCTTTTTTTCTGGACTAATCTCTAGAAGCATTGTTCAACGCCATTTGTTAATATAGTTGTAGTATCAATAAATTGTAGGAGGAACTCAATGAAAATAAGGCCAATGCACTTAAATAAAGGAGATACTGTAGGGATTATAGCACTAAGCGGTCCTATTGATTTGGAAAGTTTGCAACGAAATATATCTCTATTCACCGATATGGGATTACATTATAAATTAGGAAAAACCATTGAGCTTAATGAACATGATTTTGAGGAAACAGATGAAGCGTGGGTTCATGACTTGCATCAAATGATTGAAGACCCTGAAGTGAAAGGAATTTTTTGTGCCACTGATAGATATGGTGCTGCGAAAATAGCTGATAAAATCGACTATCCACTACTAACTGAACATCCAAAAATATTTTGGGGATTTTCAGACATTACCTTTTTACATATAGCCATTCAACAATATTCAAATATTGTCACATTCCATGGACCTTCTCTTTCAAAAGAATTGGACGAACAATCGAAAAAAATGTTTTACCAATTATTTTCGCCTTTTGAAATTTATTATGATGAAACAATTTCACCTCTTGAAAGTTTAATACCTGGTTCTGTACGTGGTGAATTTATAGGCGGAAATTTGCGTAGAATTGTCGATACACTCGGCACAAAGTTTGAAATTGACACGCGCGATAAAATTTTACTTATTGAAGATAAAGGATTGAGTATTGAAGAAATTGACCGTATGTTTAATCATTTAAGATTGGCAGGGAAATTGAAAGAGGCATGTGGGTTTGTGATTGGGCGATTAGGAAATGGTGGTGTAGAAGAGAACGCATTATCCTTAATAAAAGAATATTTGTTGCCATATAAAAAACCTACAGTTGCGCGATTTAACATTGGCCACTCTACACCAAACATAGGCATTCCCCTTGGGGTGGATGTTATATTAGATGCTGATGAAAAATTGTTGCGATTTTTGCCAGGAGTGGAATAGTTTTTTGAATGAAGTTGCGAGATATGCATCTTTGATGGTTTAGGGGTGATGATATGGATTGGTTGAAAGTTCTGTCCTTATTATGTATTGCGTTAGGTTTCCTGATTGGAATTTATGGATTAAAGAAACGATCAATATTAACGATTATTTCTGGTATTTCCTTTTTATTAATTCCGATTTTTATTTCATTCGGATGGTTTGGTTTCATACTCTTCTTTCCTCCGTTAGTGTTTGTTTTTTCAAATAGGTCAAAAAAATAGTTGTGAAGTGTTATCTGAGGGATATCGTCACGGAGTTGACTATAATTCATTGTAGTTTACCCATTTTCACTTGTGTGGAGTCGATTGGCAAATATCTTCCCGAGTTTGACTATAATCCAGCTGAGTTTGACTATAATCCAGCTGAGTTTGACTAATAAATCACGGACTTTGACTATTACCCTTTGATTGGGGAGTTAGAATTTTTCGATTGGCAAATATCTTCCCGAGTTTGACTATAATCCAGCAGAGTTTGACTAATAAATCACGGACTTTGACTATTATCCTTTGATTGGGGAGTCGGATTTTTTTGATTGGCAAATATCTTCTCGAGTTTGACTATAATCCAAAGCAGTTTGACTAATAAATCATGGACTTTGACTATTATCCTTTGATCGGGGAGTCGGATTTTTTCGATTGGCAAATATCTTCCCGAGTTTGACTATAATCCAGCAGAGTTTGACTAATAAATCATGGACTTTGACTATTATCCTTTGATTGGGGAGTCGGAATTTTTCGATTGGCAAATATCTTCCCGAGTTTGACTATAATCCAAAGTAGTTTGACTAATAAATCATGGACTTTGACTATTATCCTTTGATTGGGGAGTTAGAATTTTTCGATTGGCAAATATCTTCCCTGGGTTGACTATAATCAAGCTGAGTTTGACTAATAAATCATGGACTTTGACTATTATCCTTTGATTGGGGAGTCGGATTTTTTTGATTGGCAAATATCTTCCCGAGTTTGACTATAATCCAGCTGAGTTTGACTAATAAATCATGGACTTTGACTATTATTCTTTGATTGGGGAGTCGGATTTTTTTGATTGGCAAATATCTTCCCGAGTTTGACTATAATCCAGCTGAGTTTGACTAATAAATCATGGACTTTGACTATTATTCTTTGATTGGGGAGTCGGATTTTTTTGATTGGCAAATATCTTCCCGAGTTTGACTATAATCCAGCTGAGTTTGACTAATAAATCATGGACTTTGACTATTATCCTTTGATTGGGGAGTCGGATTTTTTTGATTGGCAAATATCTTCTCGAGTTTGACTATAATCCAAAGCAGTTTGACTAATAAATCATGGACTTTGACTATTATCCTTTGATCGGGGAGTCGGATTTTTTCGATTGGCAAATATCTTCTCGAGTTTGACTATAATCCAGCTGAGTTTGACTAATAAATCACGGACTTTGACTATTACCCTTTGATTGGGGAGTTAGAATTTTTCGATTGGCAAATATCTTCCCGAGTTTGACTATAATCCAGCAGAGTTTGACTAATAAATCACGGACTTTGACTATTATCCTTTGATTGGGGAGTCGGATTTTTTTGATTGGCAAATATCTTCTCGAGTTTGACTATAATCCAAAGCAGTTTGACTAATAAATCATGGACTTTGACTATTATCCTTTGATCGGGGAGTCGGATTTTTTCGATTGGCAAATATCTTCTCGAGTTTGACTATAATCCAGCTGAGTTTGACTAATAAATCACGGACTTTGACTATTACCCTTTGATTGGGGAGTTAGAATTTTTCGATTGGCAAATATCTTCCCGAGTTTGACTATAATCCAGCTGAGTTTGACTAATAAATCATGGACTTTGACTATTATCCCTTGATTAGGGAGTCGGAATTTTTCGATTGGCAAATATCTTCCCGAGTTTGACTATAATCCAGCTGAGTTTGACTAATAAATTATGGACTTTGACTATTATCCTTTGATCGGGGAGTCGGATTTTTTTGATTGGCAAATATCTTCCCGAGTTTGACTATAATCCAGCTGAGTTTGACTAATAAATCATGGACTTTGACTATTATCCTTTGATTGGGGAGTTAAAATTTTTCGATTGGCAAATATCTTCCCGAGTTTGACTATAATCCAAAGAAGTTTGACTAATAAAACTTGAACTTTGACTATTATCAAAAATAAGAATCTCCGTTAGAAAAAAGTAAGGCTGTTTAGAAAGATATCATTTTCTAAACAGCCTATTGTTATAACGGCTGTACAAGAAAAAACACTTAGGTATTTTGACGATCGATTGCCTTTGCGCTAGTTGGTCATTAGTTACAGGTTACATAGTAACAGGTTAATGGTTATTGGTTTGCCATTTATGCACTATATCAAGTTTGACAGCCGTTATACCTCGGGGAGGACTCTCACCTCCCCGAGGAAATGATTTTGTTTTAGAAATAATTGGAATCATCAAATTCAATATGAACTTCATAGTTTTTGGCATTAATTAAATTAGATAGGCGGTGCGCTTCTTTTTCGAGCTGGTTTGCCCGCTCACGATATTCGCGTGGATCGTACATGGCAACTTCGTATAGAACAACTCCTTCACCAGTTGAAGTGTAGATTTTTTCCTTTTCAGAGTTGCCTAAAGTTTTGTATAAGGAAACCTCTGCCCGCAATTGAGTAGCAAGTTCGATAGCTTCAACAATGGGCATAACTTCCCCTTTAAATTCGATTGTATTTTCAATATTCGCCCGATAAATCAGTTTGTCTAATGTGCGGATATCTTTTCTCACTTGTGCCAGCTCTGCTTCAATTTCTTTTAAAGAACGGCCCGTTTGTTTTGGTGTTTCACCTTTTTCAACGACGACATGAGCATTTTTTTGAAACTCATACACTAATTCTTGAACTTTTTTCGTTAAAATGCTTTTTAATTTGATTCCTTCTGCCAGTGGAATAGTTTTCATTTTTTCACCTCAATCGTTACGCTCGGATTATCGGCGGATAATAATGCGGTCGTAAATTCTCCCCCTGCAACTTGTGTAAACATTTTACCGCAAGATGAAAGGAGTTTGTTGCAATAGTCTTCTTCTAAAGATGGACGTAAATAAAAAATTTGCAATGCTTCCGTAGTCTCTTCCGTAACGCTTGTTCTGACTGAATCGACAAATGGACTTCCAAAAGCCCCTTTTTCATCTTTGCTATATAAAATATTTGTTAATTTGTTATATCGGCCATTTAATCCATCATAGCCGGTTTCATCATTACCCAAGTTAATTTCAACGTCCCCTACAATATGATCGACATCGTAAATACCAATAGGAATTTCATGTTCTAGCGAAAAGAAATTATTTAAATCCACCGCTAAATGAACAGGAGATAAATAGTTTTGTTTCGCAATTCTCCGCATTAAACTTTCAGCAGAATGACGGTAACGGTTCGGATCAGCACCTAACGCTTTCCAAACGGTTCTCCATTCTTTAATACCTGGACGTTCTGTTACAGGAGATTCTTGCAGTTCAAAAAATAAATTTTCTTGAAATAATTGCATTCGTCCTTTCAACATTTGAGGCGATTGTGATACAACAATTTTGGTATAATGAATAATGCCGATTTTTAGTTGCGGGACTTGAGAAAATAGTTCTTTATTGATTGAAAGGTTCATTAACATTCACCTGCCAATTATTTGTAAACCTATTGTACCATAAATGAAAAGGAAAGTAGATTGATTCTCATTAGACTTTGAATGATGTGAACGAGGGGAGGTGCAAATTGCGACTTTTTCATCGCGATTAGAATATGAATGTAGAACAATTGAAAAGGGATTTAATTGAATATGCGAAGTCCATCGGGGTAGATAAAATCGGATTTACCACAGCGTCTCCCTTTCAAGAAATGAAAAATCGTTTGAAAAGGCAACAGGAATTGAATTATCAATCCGGCTTTGAAGAAGAGGATATCGAGAAGCGAACAGAGCCAAAGAAGCTATTGCCTGAAGGAGAAAGCATTATTGCGATTGCTTTAGCTTATCCATCTAAAATGAAAAATCCCCCAACTGGTAAAAAAGGTGAACGGAGAGGGATTTTTGCAAGAGCATCTTGGGGATTGGATTATCATGCGGCAGTAAAACAACGACTAGAATTGATGGAACAATGGCTACGAGAAAGAGTTCCCAATGTCTCGGTTAAGTCGATGGTCGATACGGGTGAGCTTGTAGACCGTGCTGTTGCAGAACGAGCGGGGATTGGTTGGAGCGGGAAAAACTGCTCGATTATTACCCCTGAATTCGGTTCATATGTCTATTTAGGAGAAATGATTACAAATATTCCATTTCCACCAGATTCTCCGATTGAAAATGAATGCGGCGATTGCAGGTTATGCCTAGATGTTTGCCCGACTGGTGCATTAGTCGATGCAGGGCAATTAAATGCAAAACGCTGTATTGCCTTTATAACACAGACGAAAGATGTTGTACCGGATGAATTTCGAACAAAAATTGGAAACCGAGTATATGGCTGTGATACATGTCAAACGGTTTGTCCAAAAAATAAGGGGAAGACGAATTGGATTCATGATGAATTTTTGCCAGATCCTGAACTGGCAAAGCCGCTCCTCGTTCCACTGTTGAAACTTTCGAATAAAGAATTTAAAAACAAATTCGGTACAATGGCGGGTTCATGGCGAGGGAAAAAACCCATTCAGCGAAATGCAATCCTTGCACTGGCTCATTTTAAAGAACAATCAGCCGTGCCAGAGTTAATTGAATTATTGAAAAAGGATGAACGTCCTGTCATTCGGGGTACTAGTGCATGGGCTCTCGGGAAAATTGGTGGAGAGAAGGCAAAAGATGCATTGCTTGAAGCATATCATCAAGAAAAAGATGAAGAAGTGCGGCGTGAAATAAAAAAAGGGCTGGAACTAGTGGAAAGAGGCTAGCCCTTATTCCAAATAAAAGATGTATAAAAGGAGGAAGTGTCTAGTTTTGCCATTACATATCGTATTATATCAACCCGAAATTCCAGCTAATACTGGAAACATTGCACGTACTTGTGCTGCTACGAATACAACTTTGCATTTAATTCATCCTCTAGGGTTTTCTACTGACGATAAAATGTTGAAACGTGCAGGATTAGATTATTGGGAACATGTCAATATCCTGTACCATGACTCTTTAGAAGATTTTCTCGAATATGCAAAGGATGGGGAATTATATTTAATCGAAACGTATAGCGATGAGCCTTATACAACTCATGATTTTAGCGATAGGGAAAAAGACATTTATTTCATGTTCGGGAGAGAAACGTCTGGTTTGCCGAAAGATTTTGCATACGAACGTCGCGATAAAGTGCTAAGAATTCCTCAAACAGATAAAGTGCGTTCTTTGAATTTATCGAACTCGGCAGCCATCATCATTTACGAAGCATTACGCCAACAAAATTTCCCTGGGCTAAAATAAATTGCAAAGGGATGGGCTGAAAAAATGAAATGCTCCCTATTAAATCATCGATACAAATAGGGAGTTTTTACAAATGTCCAAAAGACGGCCAGTTTGCGACGAGGATAGGGGAAACTTGCTTCAACTAGAAAGGAGGTGTCTGGAAGTTTTCGACTTTCAAGACACCTTTTAATATTTATTCGCCATCCAATGTAAAAACAATGCGGATTCCTGAAGGGTCAATGGTTGAAAACTCTTGATGGCCTCCATATTTTGAAGCTCCTTCAAATCGTTCTACAACATACCCCATATCTTTTAAATTACCTTTAATTTTTTCTGCTTGTTCCTCGTTATCCAGCACTAATGTATAGGATTTTAAACCAACACTTTTTTCACTAGAAGGAGAACCTCCTAAGCTCTCCCAAGTGTTTAATCCAATGTGATGATGGTATTTTCCAGTGGAAATGAATAACGCCTGGCTTCCATATCTTGTAACAACTTCAAAACCTAAAGCTTTTGTATAAAATTCTTCTGATTTTAAAAGATCAGATACAGATAAATGAATATGCCCCATCACTGTTCCTTTAGGTAATCCATTCCAATGACCATCCGCTAAATCAAGAAGGGAACGGAAATTAACGGGTTCCGTTGTCATATAAACGGTATTTCCATTCCAAAACCACTGTGCTTCTGGACGGTCTGCATACACTTCAATGCCATTTCCGTCCGGATCGTATAAATAAATGGCTTCGCTCACATGATGGTCACCTGCACCAATTTGAACATTTAGTTGAGAAATATGTTGAATGAAATTTCCTAAATCCTTTCTAGTAGGGAGCAATATCGCAAAATGATAAAGACCAGTTTGACCTCTCTGTAAAGGAAGTGCATTGTCTACTTGCTCAATGGAAAGAATGCTTGTTTTTCCATCTGTTGTAAAAGCAGCTGCTTTTTCGGTTTGCTCCAACACGTCAAAGCCAATAACATTTTTGTAATATTCTAAAGAGCGATCTAAATTTGATACCTTTATTTGAACGTGAGAAACATATGTGTTTGGTTTTTTATGAAAATGTGTCGCCATACAAAGTCTCCTTAAAGTGATATTAATCAATCTACTTACTTTATGTAACTAAGTTTATTTTGTTAAGTATAAAAAGTCAAGACATAAAACAAAAAGGCAACCCTAAAATAGGATTGCCTTTTTTCGTATTTCGAATGATAAGAGATTATTCTTCAGTGTAATCTCCTTCACGTCCAGCAGTTAAAATAGCTGTGAGAAATGAAGCACATACTACTAGTAGTAAAACAGTACCCATGGAAGTATACCTCCTAAGTAAATGTTATCTCTAATTTAGTATAGCTTAAATAAATTTACTTTACTATATCATTTTTTTGAAGGATTTGTTCACAATAACTCATATAAACAATTGGGAGGTTACTTCTGTGGAAAACAAAAATGAAATGCCAGTTAGCGGACATATGACGAATAATCTAGAAGATTGTATTTGGCTTGGGAAACAAATGGAACGACTGCGGGATGGGGAGCAGTTAGAAGATGACCATCGAATTCCAGATCCAATTCAATCAGATGTTGTAGATCATCCAAATAAAGATGAAAGATTGAAAAGTAAAAATTAAATAGAAGGGGCAAATTCACAAAGATTCGCCCCTTAGTTTATTATGCATTCACTTTATAATTCTTTAATTCTTCTCGTAGTTTGGCTTTTAAGAATTTACCAACGGATGTTTTTGGAATCTCTTTTAAGAATACAATGTCATCCGGAATCCACCATTTCGCAAATTGATCTTTTAAATAATCGAGTAGTTCTTCTTTTGTAGCTTGTTTTCCTTCTTTTAATACGACGCATGCAAGTGGACGCTCTTGCCATTTTTCATGAGGAATGGCGATGACCGCTGCTTCTAATACAGCTTCGTGAGTCATGAGGGCATTTTCCAAATCGACAGATGAAATCCATTCGCCTCCGCTTTTGATTAAATCTTTTGTACGGTCAGTAATTTTGATATAACCTTCTGGTGTGACAACTGCAATGTCTCCAGTATACAACCACCCATCACGGAATGCTTCTTTTGTTCGTTCATCTTTATAATATTCATGGGCAATCCATGGACCTCGAATCCGCAGTTCGCCCATCGTTTTTCCATCCCATGGAACTTCTCCTTGTTCATTTACTACTTCCGTATCAAGAAGTGGAACAGTAAGGCCTTGTGTTGCACGGATATTTAATTTTTCTTCCCGCGTCCAATCTTCCATTGCGGATGTATAGTTGGAAAGAGAAACAAGTGGTGTTGTCTCGGTCATACCGTATCCAATAACGTACGGAACATTGTATTTGTCTTCAAATGCTTGAATTAATCCTTTTGGCGAAGCAGAACCTCCAGATACAATAGCTTTTAGGGAAGAAATATCGCGAGGATTTTTTTCCTGTTCTTGAAGTACGCCAAGCCAAATAGTTGGAACCCCTGCTGTTAACGTCACTTTTTCTTGTTCAATTAAATCAAGTAGTAAACTAGGTGTAAAGTGAGGACCTGGTAATACTTGCGTTGACCCATAATTTACTGCAGCAAATGGCATTCCCCATGCATTCACGTGGAACATTGGAACAACCGGCATGATAATGTCTCTTTCGGTGATTCCCATTCCGTCTGCTAAACCAAGTGCCATACTATGAAGTACTAATCCGCGATGAGTGTAAACGACACCTTTTGGCATTCCAGTAGTTGCACTAGTGTAACAAATTCCTGCTGGTGAGTTTTCATCTAAATCATTCGGAAATTCAAATTCATCTGCTTCTTCTAAAAGCTGTTCATAAGAATAGACATTCGGGAAAGAGGATTCAGGAACGGTTTTATCATCTTGCATGACAACAATATGTTTAACCGTTTTTAAGTAAGGAATTGCTTTTTCAAATAATGGGAATAGATCGCCATCGACTAACAAAATTTCATCTTCTGCATGATTAATTACGTAAATGATATGTTCTGGCGAAAGGCGAATGTTAATCATGTGCAAAACGGCTCCGGCACAAGGAACTGCAAAATATGCTTCTAAATGCCGGTGATGATTCCAAGCAAAAGAACCAACTTTTGTTCCGCGTTTCATCCCAAGTTTTGTGAGAGCGCTTGCAAGTTTTCTTGTGCGTTTGACATAGTCTTTGTAAGGAATGCGGTGAATTGTGTCTGGGCTTGTACGCGAAATAATCAACTTTTCAGGAAAGTAGCGCTCAGCCCGTTTTAAAAAACTCGTTAATAATAAAGGTGTATCCATCATCTTTACATCATCCCCCTTGTTTTTTTCCCTTTCAATAAATATATTTAGAAGAATACTACATTATTACTAAAAAAATGTGGCGTATTATAGAATATTTTAACTTTAAAGAGAAAATAATGCTATGAATTTATTAGGAAGTTTCTATTAATTTTAATTCCTATAATATTGATGGATTAGATAATTTTTTTATTTATATTTTTCAGTTTATAATGAGGTTAATGAATGTAAGGGGAGTGATTTTATGGCAATACCGTCAAAAACATTAGCCAATGGTGTAGAGATGCCTTACTTAGGGTTAGGCGTGTATAAAATGGAAGATCATGAAGAAGCTTTAAATGCAATGGATACAGCGTTAAAGTTAGGCTATCGAGCAATTGATACAGCTTCACTATATAACAATGAAAGAGAAGTGGGAGAAGCGATACGAGCTAGCGGCATCCCGCGTGAGGAAATTTTTGTAACAACTAAGGTATGGAACAATGATCAAGGTTATGACGAAACGCTTCGAGCATTTGAAACTTCATTGAAAAAATTGGGGTTAGATTACGTGGATCTTTATTTAACTCACTGGCCTGTTGAAGATAAGTTTATCGATACTTATCGTGCCATTGAGCGTCTGTATGAGGAAAAATTAATCCGAGTACCAGGTGTATCAAATCACCATCAACATCATTTAGAAAAAATCTTCGCAAAAGCAAATGTGAAGCCAATGGTAAATCAAGTTGAGTGCCATCCGTATTTGCAACAAGATGAATTAAGAGCATTTTGCCGCGAACATGAGATTGCCGTTACTGCATGGTCACCAATTGGCAAAGGTCGCCTATTAAATGATAACACTTTAGTAAAACTCGCTGAAAAGTATGGAAAAACTCCAGCACAAATCGTTTTACGTTGGCATTATCAAAATGATACGATTACAATTCCAAAATCAGTAACACCAAGCCGCATTGCCGAAAATATGCAAATTTTCGACTTTGAATTATCAAATGAAGATATGCTTGAAATAAAAATGATTAATAAAAATGAGCGATATGGACAAAATCCTGATAATTTCCATTTTGATTTTTAAGGGGAATAAAAGAGCAAATCTAGAATGGCTATTATGATGATTGACTATTATTCTTTTTGGATTGACTAATATTAAATTGAGTTTGGATAATATCCTATTTTTTCAACAATACTTTTGATGGATTGGCTAATAAATTAATGAGTTTGACTATAATTCAACCATTTGACTATTATCTGCCCAACTTTGACTATAATAGCAAAATTATGAAGCTTTAACGAATAGCTATTAACTTATTGAGAATGGCTATTATAGTCATTCGTTTGACTATTATTTTCCCTTAATAATCCTTTAATTCAATAGTATGATTAAAATAAGAGAAGGCTGTTAGAAAAATTTATTTTCTAAGCAGCCTTCATTTATTTTTACTTATGATAGTTTGTCAAATTAAGCGCAACAGTTCTTCCTCAAACGCCTCGTATGCAGTTTTCCAGCCAAGACATTTTCTTGGTCGATTATTAATGAGTTGAAGTGCTTGCTTCATCTCTTCCTCTGTTACGTGGTCAAAATTTGTTTTCTTCGGGAAGAACTCACGTAAAAGACCGTTGCCGTTTTCGTTACTGCCACGCTGCCAGGAAGAGTAGGCATCCGCAAAGTACACTTGAATTTTTAAATCCTGCTCAAGCACGTTGTAACAGCTAAATTCTTTCCCGCGATCCGTTGTCGCTGTTTGGATGGCGCCCTCAGGCAATTGCTTGTGTAACAGTTTCACAGCGTTCTCCATTGATGTAGCGGAACGGTCTGGGATTAACACACCGAAATACCAACGTGTTTTACGCTCAATGAATGTGGCAACACAGCCTTTCGCTTGCCCGCGTCCGGAAACAACGGTATCAAGCTCCCAATGACCAAATGTTTCACGCTTACGCACTTCTTTTGGTCGTTTGGAAATAGGCGTACCAATATTAAAACGACCTCTTGTTTCACGAGGCTTTTGTCGTTTCCCTTTTTGGCGAAGTACCGTTAAAGGCATTTCTAATAACCCGCTATAAATCCAGCGGTAAATGCTTTTAAAACTAAGCTTGTCCGGATATAAGCGGCCGACGATTTGTTCAGGCGACCACGTTTCCTCTAGCTTTTCTTGAACAGCGTCTTTTAATTCGTCTGTTAACTTTAACTTGGCACCACAATTCGATTTATTTGCCTGATAACGTATTTGAGCTTCCTCCACTGTACAATTTGGATGGCGACGTAACTCTCTTGAAATTGTTGAAGGACTCCTATGCATTCGCTTGGCAATCGTACGAATGGAGTAGCCTAATTCAAGATAAGTTTCTATTTTCGAACGTTCAGATATGGTAAGATGGGTATAGCTCATAACGATTCCTCCTCTGATGTTTGTGTGGTAACTAACATTTTACACGAGGTCGTTATGAGCTTCTGTTATTTTGACTCGAAGGTGTTGCACTTAATATTACAATTCATCTTATATTATTGTGTGGCAGTATTAAGATCATTAACAATGATACGTTTATCTAGAAAAGGATGTTCAAATTCTAATTGAATGGCATGAAGTTCATAATCGCGCTTCGAAGTTTTACGAGCATTGTACATTACATCCCCTACAATAGGATGGCCGATATGAGCCATGTGGACGCGGATTTGATGTGTTCTGCCTGTTTCTAATTGTAAATGAACAACTGTTGAATGTTCTTTTCGTTTCACAACCTTAAAGTGAGTGACAGCATGTTGACCAGTTTTTGAAACGATTCGTCGTGTAGGATGATGACGATCTTTTCCGATTGGTGCATTAATGGTTCCACGATCTTTTTTTATGATTCCTTGGACTTCCGCTTCATAAGTTCGAACGATGGATTTTTCTTCAATCATTCGGTCAAATACTGATTTTGCAATGGGATGTTTTGCAACAATCAACAGACCTTTTGTTCCTTGGTCTAGCCGATGAACGTGCTCTGCGTATTGTAACCCTTTATCTTTCATATAAGCCATTACGTGATTCATGCAAGTATTGTGATCGTCCCTGTCGTTCGGATGTGTACTCATTCCTTTAGGTTTTGAAACAATTAAAATATGATCATCTTCGTATTTTATTTCGATTTCACATTGTTTCGTTGGGGAATAGTTGGATTTCGGGACGCTAAAAATAAAAAATAGCATTGTTCCTTTTGATAATGGTTCATTCCATTTAACTACTTCACCATCTTTATTTTTCACAGCTTTCGCCATTCGTAGTTCATGAATGAGTTTTTTTCCTAGTCGCCATTTTTCCCGCAACAAAGTTTCTACCGTTAATCCATCTTGTGAAATTTCATAGTGAAAATGCATACGTTTTCCTCCAAAGAAAAATCGTGTCCATATAAAGAACACGATTTCCATTTTACTTATTTTAATACCACTTCTTCAAAGAATTTGCGAATGTTTTCATCAGGATGTGCTCCTACCATTCGCTGAACTTCTTTTCCATCCTCGAAATAAATTAGCGTTGGTGTATATTCAACGTTATACTCGTCCCAGCCTTTTTCATATTCTAAGATGTTTAATTGATCGATATGAACATTCATTTCTTTCGCAATTGGCATGAGTCGAGGCGTCATTTCTTTACAATGTGGACATTCAGGACTAAATAAATAAGCTACAACTGGTTCACCTGATGCAATTTTTTCTCTAAGAGCATCTGGCAAAATAATATTTTGATAATTTTCATCATCTAATAAATCAATTGTAGATTGTTTTAAATTGTCTGTGCCATACGGATTGTTTTCTAACTTGCTTTTGTTTGATAAATTTGTTAACACAATGATCACAGCAAATAAAATTACAACGATTGCTGCAAGAATTCCAAGCTTTTTCAACTATTTGTCCTCCTTCAAAACCTTTAACATATAAAAACTAGTAATTGCAATTAAGATAAATGCAACTAACGCTAAAAATGGAATCGTAATGAAACCAAACCAGTTAATATATTGGCCTGTACATGGTACTCGTCCACAAGCTGGTGCATGTTGCGATAAAAAGTCCAATTTTTGAATTCCATAATGGTATAGGGAAATCGTTCCACCAATGCAAGAAAATACGGCTGTTGTTACCGCAATCCGAGCATTTTTTTGTAAATATGCCACAAGGGAAATGAGTACAATTGGATACATTAATATCCGTTGATACCAACAAAGTTCACATGGTTCATAACCCCGAACTTCGGAAAAATATAAAGAACCTAGCGTTGCTACCAAAGAGACTAACCATACAAATAGCAAACTATTCTCTAATTTTTTGCTCATTATTACTCTCCTAAAAGATTTAATCTGTGCAGTTTGATTATAAATTGTTTTGACTTCGAAGTAAATGAATTCGAACGAATAGAACGATAAAGTTCGAGAAATTGGAAATTCATTCAAAAGTCTTAGAGTTGAACGAATGCGAGGGAATAAGGGGAATGTTATGATTAAACTAAAAAGTGTTTGTTGAGGTGCTATATGGTAGTAAATGATCATTCCAATATTACATTATTAAAAGAAATTGCGGAACTGCTTAATGAAGAAACAGAATTAATACCAATGCTAAAAGGAGCACTTAAAAAATTTTTAGCAGGAACTAATTTTACAACAGGATGGATTTTCTTTATTAATGAAAAAGGAAAGATTAATCTTGTAGTCCACGAGAACTTGCCGGAAGGGTTATGTTACAATGACTGCCAATATTTAAAAAAGGGTGGTTGTTGGTGTGTTTCTCGATTCCGACGAAATGAACTAAAAAAAGCATCAAATATTATTGAATGTCAAAGAATTGAAAATGCCATCGAGGAAAAGGTGGGCGATACGGCAGGAATTACCCATCATGCAACGGTGCCATTACAATCGGGTAATGAACGGTTCGGAATACTAAATGTCGCTACTCCCAATACAGTTGTATTTACAGAAGAAGAATTGGAATTGCTAGAATCTGTAGCTTTTCAAATGGGATCTGCCATTAAACGTATTTGTTTAACGAAACAAGAACAAGAAATGGCATTAGTTCGAGAGCGGAATCGGTTGGCGCGCGACTTGCATGATTCTGTGAATCAGTTATTGTTTTCCGTGACGTTAACGGCTCGTGCTGGAATAGAGATGAGCGATAATATTGAAATTAAGGAAACCTTTAAAGAAATTCAAAATTTGACACAGTCCGCATTAACAGAAATGAGGGCTCTTATTTGGCAATTAAGGCCTCAAGGATTGGAAAGTGGACTAATCGATGCAATAAAAGCTTATGCAGAAATGTTAAAGATCAAATTAACGATCAATGTATCAGGAGTCATTCAATTTCCTTCAAGAGTAGAAGAAACATTATTCCGAATCACTCAAGAGGCATTAAATAATGTCCGAAAACATTCGGGCGTGATGGAAGCAACGATTTACTTAACGGTGACACAAACAGATATTTTACTCGTTATAAAAGACGAGGGTAGAGGTTTTAAAATTGATCAAAACATGAACATCCCTTCCATTGGATTGCAATCGATACGAGATCGAGCTACTGCAATTGGCGGCACAGCTGAATGGGTATCGGAGATTGGAAAAGGGACCGAATTGTTCGTTCGATTACCTTATTGAGGAGGGAAGCAGGATGATACGTGTTTTAATTGCGGATGATCATCATGTTGTTCGTAGAGGCTTATTATTCTTTTTGAAGACCCAAAAAGATATTGAAGTAGTTGGGGAAGCGAAAAATGGGATGGAAGCAGTTCGATTAGTGGAAGAATTAAACCCGGATATTGTATTAATGGACTTAGTCATGCCGGAGATGGATGGCATTGAAGCGACGAAACAAATTAAAGCGTGTTGGCCAGAAGTACAAGTTATTATATTGACAAGCTTTTCAGATAAAGACCATGTTCTTCCCGCCATCGAAGCTGGGGCAGCTGGCTATCAATTAAAGGATATTGAACCGGATGATTTAGTCAATTCCATTCGGCAAGTAATGCGTGGAGAAAGCATTATGCACCCGGTAGCCACAACACAATTGGAAGAATCATTAAGGGAGGAAGGAAATCTGCCGCATGTGAAAAACCCATTAACTCCACGTGAACAAGATGTGCTGGCGGAGTTAACGAAAGGAAAAAGCAACAGGGAAATCGCTTCGTCATTATTTGTTACGGAAAAGACAGTCAAAACCCATATTTCGAATATATTTGCGAAATTGGAAGTGCAAGATCGAACACAAGCAGCTCTTTATGCGGTAAAACATGGGTTAACAGAGGGAAGTGGGAAAATTTAAATTCGAGTTATGTCATTTGGGAAGGAAAGCATTTATAAAATAAATGATTAAAGGGAACAGTAGAATCGATAAAATGGATCTACTGTTCCCTTTAAATTAGTACTTCTGTTCTTTTAATCTGCACCTTCTTCTGCCTCGTGAGGTTCAATATGTACAAGCGCTGTACAATTAATGTCAAATCGTTTAATCGTTGACTCGATATTTTCTGTAATGCGATGGCTTTCCAAGACGTTTAAATATGGATTTACTGTCACTGTCACTTCAATAAATGTTGCATTTCCATGTGTTCTTCCTTTTAAATCCACTAATTCAATAACCCCATCTACATTTTTTATTAATGTTGATAACGTTTCGATTTCCTCTGTATCAAACGCATCTGTCAATGTTTGTACTGATTCCCAAAAGATTTCCAATGCTGTTCTAATAATAATCACTCCAATGATTAAAGCGGTAATGGTATCTATAATTGAATAGCCGATAATCGCAGCAAAAATACCGATGGCTGTACCAACGCTAACTAGTGCATCGGAACGATTATCATAGGCAGCCGCTTTCAACGCAGAACTTTTTATTTTTTTAGAAAGAGCTAAGTTATATCGATATACCATGTACATGACAGCAGCACTGCCTAATGCAACAATGATGGTTAAAGTGGATGGCGATTTGCGAACAGGGTCAAATATGTTCATAATTGAGCTAAAGATTACTTCAAGTCCAACGACCATCATAATAAAAGATGCCACTAAAGATGCAACCGTTTCGGCACGCAAATGACCGTATTGATGGTTTTCATCAGGAGGTCGTTGCGAAATCTTCAGACCAATTAAAACAGCTATAGATGCGACTATATCGGTTGTATTATTGAGACCATCTGCTTTTAAAGCTTGTGAATCTCCGATGTGACCTATAATGAGTTTCATCGAGCTGAGAAATATGTATGCGCCAATTGACACCCAGGCACCTTTTTCCCCTGCTCGTAAATTTGTATAAAGCTCCACTTTTTTTCCTCCCTACAAAAGTTCCGAACATGACAAAACGACTTTCTTAGAAAAGAAAGTCGTTTTTGAAATACGTTATTCAGCAACTGAGTACAAGTCGAGTTCTTGTTCTTCTGGCAATTTGATGACTTCAATGTATAAAATATGGTGACCATCCAATTCTTTAATTTTGAATTCGTAACCATCATATACAAAACTGTCACCCTCAACAGCGTCGTAGCGTTGAGTCCAGAACCAGCCGCCGATTGTATCGATATCTTCATCATCGATATGAATATTCAACATTTCATTTACATCTTCAATTAACATTTTTGCATCTATAATATAATGGCCATCGCTAATTTCTTGAACTTCAGGGATTTCGTCATCGTCGAATTCGTCTTGAATATCACCAACGATTTCTTCAATGATGTCTTCGATGGTTACTAAACCGGAAGTTCCCCCGTATTCATCCATTAAAATTGCCATGTGTATACGATCATGTTGCATTTTTAATAAAAGATCGCTGATTGGAACAGTTTCAATTACTCGAATAATTGGTTGCATATATTCTGTAATTGTTTTTTCTGCATTTTTAGGATCTTTTATATATGCAGTTAATAAATGTTTTAAGTTGACTAAACCAATTACGTGGTCTTTATCGCCATCAATCACCGGATAGCGAGTATATTGTTCCACACCCATTACTTCAAAAACATCTTTTAGTTTTGCTTCCTTATCAATCGTTGTAATTTCTGTTCGCGGCACCATGATTTCTTTGGCAGTGCGGTCTGAGAATTCAAATATACTGTTTACATATTCAAATTCAGAATATTTGATTTCACCGCTTTTAAAGCTGTCAGCCATAATCATACGAAGCTCTTCCTCCGTATGGGCTGTATCGGTTTCGTTAAATGATTTCACACCGAAAATTCTTGCCAAACCACGAGCAGACATGTTTAAAAGGTGAATGAAAGGATACATCACTTTATAAAATGTATACAACGCTCCTGAAAAATTAAGCGTTACCCATTCAGCTTTTGTAATCGCTAACGTTTTAGGCGCTAATTCACCTGCCACAACATGGATATACGTTACAATACTGAATGCAATAATAAATGAAAGAACTTCAGTGATAGGTCCTGTTACACCAATCCATTTAAATAATGGACTTAATAACAACTGTACAGTAGGTTCACCTAACCAACCTAGACCTAATGAAGTAATGGTAATTCCTAATTGACAAGCAGATAAATACTCGTCAAGGTTCTCAATTACCTTTTTAGCCTTAATTGCTTTTTTGTTTCCTTCTTCTAAAAGTTGATCAATACGCGTTACCCGAACTTTTACTATCGCAAATTCTGTGGCAACAAAAAATGCTGAAAACAAAATTAATAAGGCAAAAACAGCTAACTTAATGGTCAGCCCCACTATGTCTCCGTCCAAATACTTTCCCCGTTCCACGCCCGAATGAGGGGTGAAATGAGGAGTACACCTCCTACAATAAAATTAATTTTTAATAAGATAATCATAACGGATTTTTGAAAAAAATACAAATCATCCATCTCTGAAATTTTCAGAAGATTGCGAGTCGTTTTGTTATATATAGTATGCGATTTTGTAAATAAATTTAAATCTTTTGGGGGAAAGAATAATTTTCCTAAAGCAAGTTAGAGCTATTATTGGGAGGAAAAATAAATCGCGAAAAAAAGAAATAGTCCGTAATAACTTTCAATGTTCATGAAACAATAATGAAATATAATCGTATATAACAAAAGGTATGTTATTATTTATTTCGCAAAGTAACTTTTGTTAGTGAAATCATTGTGTTAGAAAAGAGGATATTAATGGATGTAGTACTATTAATACTATCGATGGCAATTATCGGTGCAATCATTGGTAGTGCAACAAACTTTTTAGCGATTAAAATGATTTTTAGACCATATAATGCGCTTTATTTAGGAAAATGGAAGCTTCCTTTTACACCAGGACTAATTCCAAAACGCCGCGGGGAATTGGCAAGACAAATAGGGGTGACGGTGCAAGATTATTTATTGACACCTGATGTCATCAAAAATAAATTATTCTCTCAAGAAATTCGATTTGGAATTTTACAGTTTGCACAATCAAAGTCGGAAGAATTGATATTTTTAAATAATAAAACACTGAAAGATTGGTTGGAACTAGCAGGAATAAATGGGGTGCTAGCAAAGATTGAAGGGCAAGTGGATGATTTTATAGAAAAACAATTTGTATCTTTTAAACATACTTTATCGACAAAATCGATTGAAGAAGTGTTGCCGGAAGATATTACAAAAACGATAAATCAAAAAGTACCAGAATTAGTGACAACCATCATTCAAAGAGGGGAAGATTATATTTTATCTTCCAAAGGAGAAATCACCATTAAAAATCTATTAGATGATTTTCTTTCTTCAAAAGGGACAATCGGTGGACTTTTCCAAATGTTTTTCAGCGATTCTTCATCCATCGTCTCTAAAATTCAACATGAGCTCGTTCGACTTCTTCGCTCATCTGAAACAAAAAATTCATTAGTGAATATTATGAATGATGAATGGGGAAAAATAAAAAAACAGCCTATCATGAATTACCTAAATGAGATACAATTAGAACCAATACTAATAAATATCCAATCCTATGCCAAAAGAGAATTAGCGATTGAAGAACGATTCAATAAATCCATAAACTATTACTTTCCAAATGGCAACGACTGGGTAAAGTACGATTTGATGCCTAAAATTGTCGATAAGGCTTTGGAACTTGCTGAATCAAAACTTGAAGATGTACTGAAAAAATTAGACATTAAAGAAGTTGTTCGAGAGCAAGTTGACTCTTTCCCAATCGAAAAGTTGGAAGAAATCGTGATAGGAATTGCAAATCGTGAGTTAATGATGATTACTCTATTAGGCGGTTTCTTAGGAGGATTAATTGGTATCGTACAAGGTTTAATTGTACAATTTTTAAATTAATAGAGAGTAGGATTATAAATGAATCAATTTATGGAACTTATTCAAAAGTTAGAGACATCCATTAGTCAAACGGAAGCGTTTCAAAAATTAAAAGATACTGTTGACATTGTTCGTGATGATGAACAAGCAAGAACGATTTTCACTCAATTCCGCGATGTTCAGGTAAAATTGCAACAAAAGCAAATGCAAGGAGAAGAATTGCTAGAGGAAGAATATCTCTACTTCCAAAAAACTGCTCAACTTGCTCAACAAAATCCTAAAATTATGGCAATGTTAGAAGCTGAAATGGAATTAAGCCGTCTTATCGATGAAGCAAATCGTTCGCTAATTAAACCGATTCAATCCCTCTATGATGGACTATAAGATCGGTAATTGGACCGCACTGAATGTGTGGTCTTTTTATTTCCATAAAAAACATACATGATTGTATAGTCAATAAAGCCTTTCGCTGTTAAAATAAACAGGAACTAAAAATCACGTAAACAAGTAAAAGTGCAACAAGTTCTATAAAGGAAGAGGTATGAATGAAAAAAATAATCATTCACGAAAGTTTTAAACAAGACTGGATTTATGTTTTAACACATATAGCAAATCTATTTTTTGAAGATTGTAAGCTTTACGAAATCATTGAGGATCCGGATTTGTCTGTTCGTTTTCAATATAAAATGGAAAACAACGTGTATTACACTGCTAGTAAGTTAGAGGTGGATGGAAAAACGTTTATTAGCACTTATTCAAAAGAATATGATACGGATGGAACGGAAAAAGAGCAAAATATTCGAATGAAGCGCGCATTATCTCACGTGCTGTTGGACGTGTTAGAGCAATATACTGGAATCAAGCAACATTGGGGGATTTTAACGGGAGTACGGCCAACAAAACTTTATCATAAATTAAGAAAACAAGGACTTACACGGAAAGAAATTGCAGAAGTGTTACAAACCGATTTTCGTGTATCCACCGAAAAAATCCAATTATTGGAATCGATTGTTGAACGCCAATTGGCAACAATTCCCGATTTAGATGAGATTGGGAAAGAAATTTCTATCTATATCGGTGTCCCTTTCTGCCCGACGAAATGCGCTTATTGCACTTTCCCAGCCTATGCAATCGCGCCGAATCGAAAAACAGGACGAGTTTCTTCTTTCCTTGATGGATTGCATATCGAAATGAGAGAAATGGGAAAATGGTTGAAGGATAATGATATGAAAGTGACATCGGTATATTGGGGCGGTGGTACGCCAACAGCAATCGAAGCGGATGAAATGGATGCCCTTTATGAGACGATGTTTGAATCGTTCCCAAATCCAGAATCTATTCGTGAAATCACTGTTGAAGCAGGTCGACCTGATACGATTACACCGGAAAAAATAGAAGTGTTGAAAAAGTGGGGGATTGATCGCATCTCAGTCAATCCGCAAAGTTATACCGATGAAACGTTAAAAGCGATAGGCCGTCATCATACCGTACAAGAAACAATCGATAAATTTTTACTTGCTCGCAATTTAGGAATGAATAATATCAATATGGATTTAATCATCGGTTTACCAAATGAGGGAGTTGAAGAGTTTCAACATTCTTTGAATGAAACTGAAAAACTGCAACCAGAATCCCTTACTGTGCATACGTTATCTTTCAAACGTGCTTCCGAAATGACGCAAAATAAAGATAAATATAAAGTGGCTGATCGTCCAACGGTGTCGAGGATGATGGAAATGGCTCAAAAGTGGACTCGCGAAAATGGATACAATCCGTATTATTTATATCGCCAAAAAAACATTTTAGGTAATTTAGAAAATGTTGGATACTCTAAACCGGGCGAGGAAAGCATCTATAATATCGTCATTATGGAAGAGGTACAAACGATATTAGGTATCGGTTGTGGGGCAGCTACTAAATTTGTAAATCCCAAAACTGGTAAAATCACACAATACCATAACCCTAAAGAGCCTTATCAGTATATTTTATCTTTTGAAAATGCGATTGAGAAAAAGATTGAAATGCTCAATGATTTATATCGAGTGCAATTGAAAAATGAATGTTGAGTTACCCGTTAACGATAACACCTCCCCTCTATTACTGTGGAGGTGTTTTTTAAATGAACAAAATGTATAAATAGAAGTTCCAATTTCTATATAGCTAGAATTTCAATATATGCTAGAATAATAATTACTACAATCATAAATAGGAGAAGTTGGAAATGGCAATTACGACGATCATATTTGATTTAGATGACACGTTACTTTGGGATAAAAAAAGTATCAAAACAGCTTTTGAAAAAACATGTCAATATGCGGCAACGAAATACGATATTGACCCTGAACAGTTGGAAGAAGCGGTACGCAAAGAAGCACGAAAGCTTTATGAATCCTATGAAACTTACGATTATACGGTGTTGATTGGTATTAATCCTTTTGAAGGTTTGTGGGGAACTTTTGATGATCCTACTGATTCATTCCAAAAAATGAAAAACATTGTGCCGAATTATCGAAAAGATGCTTGGACAAACGGTTTAAAAGTGTTAGGCATTGATGATGAAACATTCGGCGCTGAGCTCGGAGAACGTTTTGTTGAAGAACGGAAAAAACATCCTTTTGTTTATGATGATACGTATCAAGTTCTTGATGCATTAAAAGGAAAGTACCAATTAGTACTATTAACAAACGGTGCACCAAGTTTACAAAACTTAAAATTAACTTTAACACCAGAAATCCGCCCTTATTTCGACCATGTGATTATTTCTGGTGACTTTGGAAAAGGAAAGCCTGATGCATCTCTATTTGAATTTATGATGGAAAAGGCAGGCATTACTGCGGATGAAGGGATTATGGTAGGCGATAATTTAAAAACAGATATTTTAGGCTCATCTCGGGTAGGCATGCGAAATGTTTGGATCAATCGGGAAAATAATCTGCAAAACCCTGATATCCAACCAACTTACGAAGTTTCATCATTAACGGAATTTTTACAATTAGTTGAAAAGCTTTCATAATAAAATGAATGCGAGACATATGCCGTCTCGCATTTTCTATTCTAAATAATCATATTTACTTGCTTCTTCAATTTCTCGTTTTGACATTGGAAAAGGTATTTCATCCTTTGTCGATACATGGAAGGACTGAGGTTCATCGTTATTTGCGTATTCTTCAGGGTCGTCATATAGCTCATTGAAATCTTCAAAATCCCCTTCAAAATCTGATGGCGTTTCAGATGTACCGTATTTTGCAACCACTTGGAATGTATCTTCAAAATCTTGAATTCCCCCTTCTACTTCTCTTTCAGCAAAGGAATTATCCACAGGAGGAATGAGTAAATCTTCTTCCACTGGTCGATCGGTAGGGATGTTTTTTGCATCTGCATGTTCAATACAGAAGGAGGTATATGGAATAGCTGCTAATCGATCATATGGAATTTCTTTTTTACATACTTCACAAACTCCATATGTACCGTTTTCAATTTTCTCTAAAGCAGCGTTAATTTTAGCTAATTCATCTTCTTGGTGAACTTTTAAAGATAAATCCTTTTCTCTTTCGAAAAGTTCTGTTGCTATGTCTGCAGGATGATTGTCGACTGTTGATAATTCATCAATAGCGTCTCGTAAGCTGCCACGGTCAACAAACTCGTCATCTACAGATTGATTTTTTAACAACGCATGTTTTTGTTCAATCAGCTGTTTTTTTAGCTTAGCAATTTGTTTTTCCGTTAAAATGGTCATCACGTCCTTTCGTTCATCCATAGTATGAACAGAAAAATGAAATTTAAAGGAGAAAACAAAGTTGGAAAGTTTTCTATCGGAAGTTTTTTGGGCAAAATAATATACAGGCAATGGTAAAATTCCATTGCCTGTATATTTAGGGACACAAAGCACAATTCTGTTCTATCTCACCAAGTAGTCGTGCCGGGCAGCTTAAAGAGTAATTGCTTTTACTTCATCGATATTTTCTAATTGTTCTACGTAAACTAAATCTTCAGGAGTTACTTCATTATCGATTGAAAGAATCATGACAGCAGCACCGCCAACTTGTTTACGTCCCACTTGCATTGTTGCAATGTTGACGTCTTTCTCAGCAAGTTTCGTTGCAACGCGGCCGATTGCTCCTGGTTTATCGATATTTTTAATGTATAATAAGTGACCTTCTGGAATAACATCTACAACAAAGTTTTCTACTTTTACGATACGAGCTCCAAGACCGTTTAGAAGTGTACCTGCAACACTATGTGTTTCATTTTCCGTAATTACTTCAACAGTAATAAGGTTAGTAAATCCTTTTGCTGTTGTTGTTTTATTTTCGTTAATTTTTACGCCAACTCTTTCTGTTAAATAACGTGCATTTACGTCATTTACATTTTCGCCGTGAGTTTTCTTTAAGTAACCTTTTAATGTATTTGCAGTCAATGGACGTACATCGTAATTTGCGATTTCACCAGCGTAGAACAAATTAATTTCTTTTAATGGTTCTGTTGTTACTTGTGATAAGAAAGCACCTAGTTTTTCTGCTAATTCAAAGAATGGTTCAACTTCAGCTAGCAGCTCTTTTGGAATTGATGGCATGTTCACAGGGTTTGTAACAGTACCAGTTTTAAAGTATTTAATAATGTCGTTAGAAACATCTACTGCTACAGATTCTTGTGCTTCAACTGTAGATGCACCTAAGTGAGGTGTAGCAATCACTTGTGGTAAAGTTAGCAATTTATGATCTGTAGCTGGTTCTTCAACGAATACGTCAAGAGCAGCGCCTGCGACTTTTCCTTCCACGATTGCATCATATAAATCATCTTCGTTGATGATTCCACCACGTGCACAGTTAATAATGCGTACGCCAGGTTTCATAAGAGCGAATTTTTCTTTATTAATCAAATTTTTCGTTTCAGGTAATAGTGGCGTATGCACAGTGATAAAATCAGCTTGTTGGCAAATTTCATCAACAGTTGCTTTTGTTACACCAAGTTCTTTCGCTCTTTCTTCAGTTAAGAATGGATCATATGCCATAATATTCATACGTTGTCCTTTTGCACGGAAAGCCACTTCTGTACCGATACGCCCCAAACCGATAACACCTAACGTTTTGTTTTTCAATTCAACCCCAACGTAAGTTTTGCGATCCCATTTTCCATTTTTTAAAGATAAATAAGCTTGTGGAATATGGCGAGCAAGAGAAGTCATCATCGCAATGGTATGTTCAGCAGCAGAGTTTGTATTTCCATCTGGTGCGTTGACTACAATAATACCGTGTTCAGTTGCAGCTTGTAGATCGATGTTATCTACTCCTACACCAGCACGACCAATTAATTTTAAATTTTTTGCAGCTTCAATTACTTCACGAGTCACTTTCGTAGCACTGCGCACGATTAATGCATCAACATCTTTAATTTTTTCAATGAGTTCTTCTTGTGAATTCCCAGTATCCACAATGATTTCTAAATTCATATCTTTTTCTTCGCGCAATGGGAAAATACCGTCTTCACTTAATGGATCCGCAATAAACACTTTAATTACATCTGTAGCTGTAGTTGCTTTTGTAACCATTTAAAAAACTCCTTTTTCATTAATATTTTTTAATAAAGAATTAAAGACAATAGCCAACTATCGAACAATTGCAACAATTGTTAGACTTTCTCGATAAAAAGACCCCTTCCATTTTTTTAGGTATTAAAAAAAGCCTTCCACCCCCTATAAATTAGGGGCGAAAAGCTGTCATATCAACTTCACGCGGTGCCACCCTTTTTCGTTGCCTAATTCAAGCAACCTCAAGTGATGCGTAACGTGCATTAACCGGAATTGGCTTACTTATTTGTTCAGCCATTCTATTCAGGAGTGGAACTACAAACGCCAGAAACACTGATTTGCACCAACCATCAGCTCTCTGAGAATCTGAACGTAAGAGCATGTCTCCGTCATAATATTTTGACTCTTATTAATGTGTTTCCATAATAAACTGATTGTTCATTAATGTCAACTAATTTCCTAAAATGATTAAAAAATTTTAATGAAAACGCTTAAATTTTTTGTTAATTAACGAACGTTATATTTGTAGTTTGTTGTTAATATTCGTGTTTTTATTGTTATTTTATGTATAAAGATTTTTTAATTGATGAATATACATTTATTGTTGCTAAAATTTGATTGTCTATGTTTGAAAGGAATTTTTTCCATCTAAGTAGAAGTAATAATTGTACATCAAAATTAAGGGGTGGAAGAAATGGCATACGAAACAATTGAATTAAGTCGTAATGATCGTCTTGCTGTGCTCACATTGAAGCGTCCACAAGCGATGAATGCAATGAATGAAGTAATGTTAAAAGAACTGGCGGATTGCTTTGAACAGTTACAAGGCGAAAAGGATATTCAAATATTAGTTATTAAAGGGGAAGGGCGAGCATTCTCTGCTGGAGGAGACATTAAAATGATGCTTCAATCAGAGCAATTGCAAGAGTTTCATGATATCATGGATTCGATTTCCCGAATGATGCTTGCTTTCTATCAATTGCCAATGATTACGATAGCTCAAGTACATGGTGCTGCAGCAGGTCTTGGATTCAGCCTTGCCATTGCATCAGATTATGTCATTGCTGAAGAAAATAGCAAGTTAGCTATGAATTTCATAGGAATTGGCCTCATCCCAGATGGTGGTGGGCATTTCTTTATGAAGGAACGAGTTGGAGTAGCAAAGGCAAAGCAAATTATTTGGGAAGGCAAAGTAATGAATGGAGAAGAAGCATTAAACCTTGGATTAGTGGATGCCGTTGTAAAGGATGGAGAAGCGCAAAAATACGTGCAACAATATACAGAGAAAATTTTATCTTCTCCTATTTTAGCGATGCTTGAGACAAAACAAATTTATCATACTGAGCGCATTTCTGAATTAAATAAAGTGCTGGCAAAAGAGCTGGAAGCACAAATAAAGATGAGGAATACGAAAGACCATTTGGAAGGTATTAAAGCCTTTGTTGAAAAGCGTACCCCTCAATTTATAGGGCAATAAAACTTGTTTAGCAAAAAAAAATTAACTGGAGGTTGGCTATTTATAGTGAAAAGCCAACCTTCAATTTTTTTATACATGGAATAAAATGATTTTTCCTGAAGAGTTTACGAGTCGATGCGTTTTATCTTGAACCCCTTTTTCTTCAATGCGTTTTTGGCCTTCTATTATGGCTTCTTGTTCATTTTCAAATTCCCAAACTTCATTAAATAATAGTTCCCCTGATTTTTCATAAGCCGTGAAATAAAAATTTGCCATTTTCATCCCATCCTTTTTTGAAAATTCAATTTTATTATACAACAAAAATAAAGCAAGTTTATAGAATTATAATTTATGAATTCTAACATCGAATCAAGTTTAAACAAATGGTACAATGAAAAATGAACGATAAATTTGAACGATGAAGGGAAAGAAAAGGGAGTGTCGGATATGCCAGGTATTACTCAACTCCAGCCAGGAGATGCAGTGAATCAATTTTTGCTTATTAAACAGGCAACCAAGGGAGTAACAACGGTGGGTAAGCCTTTCATGACGCTCATTCTCCAAGATAAAAGTGGCGATATCGAAGCAAAGCTTTGGGATACGAATGAAGAGCATGAAAAAATGTACCAACCGCAAGTGATTGTAAAAATCGGTGGAGAAATCCATGAATATCGCGGTAAAAACCAACTTCGCATAAAACAAATTCGACTAGCAAAACCGGAAGACGGGATACAGATAAATGATTTAATTCCTTCTGCTGCAACACCAAAGGAAAAATTATTTGAAGAGTTAACCCAATTTTTCTTTGAAATTAAAAATCCCAAAATTTCTAGAATCACCCGTTTTCTAATGAAAAAATATCAATCGGAATTGACTGTTTTCCCCGCAGCCTCTAAAAACCACCATGATTATGTTTCTGGATTATTAGATCATATCGTGCATATGTTGAGATTAGGGAAGGCAATTTGTGAATTATATCCAACATTAAATAAAGATTTAGTTTATGCTGGAATTATATTGCATGATATAGGGAAAGTGAAGGAATTGTCCGGCCCCGTATCAACAACATATACGGTAGAAGGAAATTTACTAGGTCATATTACAATCATGGTTGATGAAATCGGGCAAGCGGCAAAGGAATTAGGAATTGAAGGAGAAGAAGTGATGGTATTACAACATATCGTTCTTTCTCATCATGGGAAGGAAGAGTGGGGAAGCCCGAAAAAACCGATGATTCAAGAGGCAGAAATTTTGCATTATATTGATAATATTGATGCGAAAATGAATATGTTAACGAGGGCATTAAACAAAACAAAGCCAGGAGAATTTACGGAACGTATATTTGCGCTGGATAATCGTTCATTTTATAAACCGAAATTTGAAGAATCTAAATAATGAACAGGGAAAAAGAGGGGACGAAGAAAGCAATGGTTTTCTTCGTTTTCTTTTTTTAAGGAATGTTTGACATGTTATCGTAAGAGAGTATTTCTTGATTCAGGATGATGTTCTTTGAAATATTAATTATGGTGGAAAGCTACTGAATTCGGCCGCTTTTTGTAAAAATAAATGGTGCTGGTATGAATCCAGCACCATTTTTAACTTAGAAAGACAATCCTTCAAAGTATTTAGTTCATAATCTTTTTTATTCTTTATCTTTAGAATCAGTTTCTTCTTCAGTTAATAAAATTTGTGAAAATGCATCTTTTAAGTCTTTATCTTTAATTTCAATTTTCGCTTCTTTCACTAACTCTGTTAATTTCGTAGCAAATCCGCCTTTCATATCAATCAATTCTTGGCGAATTTCATCTTTTTTCTCTTCTAAAGTACCATAATCTTCAACTTCACGTTTGTCCAAAAGTTGAATGATGTGGTAGCCGAAATCTGTTTTAACTGGTTCGCTAATTTCATTTACTTCTAATGCATAAGCAGCATCGTTAAATTCTGTTACCATTGTTCCAACAGTAAACCAGCCTAAATCACCGCCTTGTTCAGCGTTGGCAGAGTCTTTAGAATATTCTTTTGCTAATTCAACAAAGTCTTCACCTTTATTAAGCTTTTCAAGGACTTCTTTAGCAGTAGCTTCGTCATCCACTAAAATATGGCGAGCATGCAATTCATATTTTCCTTGGTTATAATACTTTTCAATTTCTTCATCTGTTACTTCGATATCCTTTTCAGCTTTTTCTTGTAATAAAGTAAAGCGGATATTTGATTTAAATTGCTCTTCCGTTAATCCTTGTGATTGTAAAACGTCTTTGAAAGAATCTCCGAATTGCTCTTTGTATTGATTGAAGCGCTCTTCTACTTCTTCGTCTTTTACTTCATAATTATTTTCTAGAACATGCTCAATCACTACTTGCTCTAATAACATGCTACCAGCTAATTGTTTAATTTCATCATAGAATTCATCTTTTGTGATGTCGCCATATTTTGTGGAAACCACTACTTCATTACCAGAGTTGCAAGCAGATAATGTAAATACGGATGTTGCTAATGCAATAGCTAAAAATGTTTTCTTCATAAATATACTTTCTCTCCCTGTCTTTAAAATCCAATTGTAACTATAACATAAACGAATAAAAATCTAAATGGTTGCACTAATATGTTTGCCTAAGTAGCCCATTACCTACTGCATAATATAGGCATTAGAAAGGAGGTGTCGTTATGGGTCAAAGTTATGGTGGTGGATACGGAGGTAGCTCCTGGTTCGCGCTATTGGTTGTGTTGTTTATCTTATTAATCATTGTTGGTGCAGCTTACATGTATTGATTACAGTGAATGGAGCTAAAGGAATTCCTTTAGCTCTTTTATCTATATTGAACAATAATTGTAACCTACATCTCCTCTTATTAAAAATTGATAGCAACATACACCTCAATATAAAAGGATATTAGTAAAATCGTTATTAATATATTAATTGTGCTAAAAATTTTTGGTTGTTTTTCTTCAGGTATTTCTTTTTGCATACATAGTGCATATGTCATTTTGTTAATTTGGAATAAATAAAATACCGAGAATAGCACTACAATTAACAGTAGCAAGTCTATTCCTCCCCTCTATCACTTCATTTAAGAATAACAAAAAGTGGTACCATCCCACAAGTGAGTAATTGAATATTTTATCGTTTTAATTGTTGGGAATGTTTGAAAAACTAGGAGGAACTAGAATTTCATAACCTTTAGGCGTTTCCTCTATTACAGCATTTTTTGGTGCTTTCACCAAATGTATAAAATATAATATGTCTACTAAGCAAATACCACAATGATATCCGAGTAGTAAACAAGCGTAATGTGAATAATAGGGAAGGAATATTGCTACAAGTATAAGTAAAGTATTTACAATAATAAATGGAGTTAAAAGAATAAACATATATCTTTTTTTCGGTAACATTTTCTTAATTCGAATTTGAACTATAGGAATCAGTTTAAACTCAAATCTCCATTTTAATTTAACCGATTTGCGATAAGAAAACAGTGAGTAATAATGAATTAGCTTATGCAGCGGGTATAAAAGTAAACAAACTAATAAAAATAATGGGAAATGATGAGCATCATATATTAATGGACGGTTTGCACCGATGATAATAAATGAAAAAGAAAAAACAAGAATAAAAATAATGATTGCATATAATACTAGGCGAGATGTACCATATTCTCTTTTTATGTTAATCGTTTTCCAACAATGCATATTTGCAATACTCCTCAATCTGAAATTAAGAAAATTGTAAAACAAACTGAATTATTATGCTAATAATTTTGCAGATAAAAGAAAAAAGAGTGTACCTCATACACTCCCCATAATCCCCAATTGCTATTTATTCATTAATATTTCATTTTTAATAACTACTTCATGCGTATCTTTTTCTTCTATAGATTCTTTAAAATTTTTGAAAGATCTCTCAAATATTTCGATAAAATCTTCCCCGTAAATATTTCGAATAATTGCCATAACGTCTAAAAATTCTGGAAATCTACCATACAATTCTTTCAATGCTAGAGATCCTTCCAAAATAGAGTGTTCCGTATCCAAGTAATGATCATACATACGAATCACTAGCTCTGCTCCCTCAGGAGTGAGTTCAACATACGTATTGCGCTTGTCATCATCGCGCTTTGAAAATTTAAGAAGCCCGCGCTCTTCTAATTTCTTTGAGAAGTTGAACGCAGTTGATACGTGCATTACCCCAAACCTTGCAACATCTGAAATTGATGCACCTTGCAAATGGAAAGCAATCCATAAAATGTGATGTTCGTTAATGTTTAAATTAAACGGTTTAATCCATTGTTGCCAGTCTTTTTCGACTGCTTTCCACAAAGCCTTTGAAAGTTGAGCGATTCGTTGGCTATAAATCATAGCCTCTTTCAACGTATAAGATTCTACAGACAATTTGATTCACCTTCTTATTATAGGATTTTAAAATATTATAGCAATAAAAGAAAAAAGTTTAAAGTTAGAAAAAATAAATAAATGAAAAGTGATTAATAAATGTTATTTTTTAATAATATTTGAAAAAAAGTGCTAAAAACACATTGTTGTTTAGTTATAAAGTCATGGTTATTATTATACTGAGTATAGTTTAACCTTTTTTGATTTGTGAAATATTATTCTCGATTTCGCTTAGACTTTTCTGCAATTGTTTCAATTCTTCTTTTAAATTTTGCGAACTCGGTTGAACTTCTTGGGTAAATTGTGAAATGGAATTTTTTACTTCTAATAATATTTGTGGAATAGTAATTTTCACTTCATTTGTTAAAGTGGAGATCCCATTTTTTATGTCATTGATTTGATTATTTAATTGACTCATAGTTGTTTTTAAATTTTTGGAAGTAGTCGCGATATTCATTCGTAATTGATTGCCTGTTTGTGGAGTTGTGAAAATTGCAGTCGTAATTCCTGCGATGACTCCAGCAGTTAGTCCGATGAAAAATGGTTTTGCACGCATTGAAAATCTCTCCCTTTTTTTGTAATTAGTATGTAAAGAAATTGTCTAAAATATTAATTCTTGTACTTATCCATATTAAACCAAAATGAAAGAAAATAAAAAAGCTATCTAAGTAAAACTTAGACAGCGAAATATCCAATATTATGATACTTGTGTAACAGAAGTTTCGAATTTGGAACGCATTAACAAACCTTTTAAAATAGGATAAATAATTGCAAATGCAATGATATTTGCAATCGTTGCAGGAATTACTCCCGTTACAAACATAATGCCAAAAGCTGCTGGCATTTCGCCTACTAATAATAGCAACATTGATAAAAATACAGTTCCTGATAACAACGTTCCTAATCCAATCAATATACCGTAAGCTACAACATTTTTTGCAAATTTATTTACTAAAAGTACTACAACAAAAAAGATAAAACCTGTGGCAAATTTATCGATGATATTTGGAATGAGTGATCCTGGAATTGATGAGAATAAACCGGAAAGAACACCAGTTACTACTGAAAGGATAAAAGTATCTCGAACAGTAGGGAATAAAATAATCCCGACAAACATCATCGTTAACATTAAATCTGGCTTAATTCCACCACCGATTGGAACTGGTGGCATCACTAAATAAAGAGCTGTACCGATCCCCACTAAAAGGGCCATTAACACTAAATTTTTCGTTTTCATAATAAATCTCTCCTCTACTAAACTATGCTCTACTTTCCTAACGTGCCCTCAAGCCGTTAGCGAAAATATATAGTATGATTGTAATCTTAAAAGAAATAATTTTCAAGCAATTTTAATAGGATAGTAACAACTTTTTTAAATGACAAAGACTGACTCGTGGAATTGTTTTGAGCCAGTCTGAGAAAGCATTACTTATTCAAATTTGCTTTAATTTCATCCGCAATTGCTTTTAATGTGTCAGGAGTAAACTCATCTTTTTTCGTTTCCCAACGTACTATATATCCATCGTTTTCGTCATAGCGTGGAATGAAGTGCAAGTGATAATGGAATACTGTTTGTCCAGCAAAGGCACCGTTGTTGTTCAATGTATTCATTCCTTGTGGATTAAACGCTTTTTTAATGGCATTTGCAATTTTTGGTGCAGCTGCATATAAATTTCGTGCTACATCTTCAGGCATTTCAAATAAGTCTTTGACGTGTTGTTTTGGAATTAATAAAGTATGTCCTTTTGTTAATGGCGCTACGTCCATGAAAGCTAAAACATGTTCATCTTCATATACTTTATTTGATGGAATGGAACCTTCAATAATTTTGCAGAAAATGCAGTCGCTCATTTCACCCAATCCTTTCATACAAAATTTATCTACATTTTAACATATTTCATGAGATGAATACATTTTCTAATTTTGATAAACTGTAGGAAGAATAGGAGTGTTAACTATGTTGGAAGTAAAGGATGTAACAGGTGGATATACAAGAAAACCCGTCATTAAAGATTTGAACTTTTCAATTGGACAAGGGGAATTGGTTGGCTTAATTGGTTTAAATGGCGCTGGAAAAAGTACGACTATTAAACATATAATTGGGACGCTTCTTCCACAAAAAGGAGAAATCCGTTTAAATGGTGTTACGTTAAATGAAGATATTGAAACATATCGTTCATCTTTTTCCTATATTCCCGAAACGCCCGTATTATATGATGAACTTACGTTAAAAGAACATTTGGAGTTAACAGCGATGGCATACGGCATTGATCAGCATACTTTAAAGGAACGTTCCGGAAAATTATTAGAAGAATTTCGGATGGAGAAGCGCCTCAATTGGTTCCCATCTCATTTTTCAAAGGGAATGAAGCAAAAGGTGATGATTATGTGCGCCTTTTTAGTAAAACCTTCATTATATATAATTGATGAACCATTTGTTGGGCTCGATCCGTTAGGGATTCAATCATTGCTTAACCAAATGACTGAAAGGAAAAACGAAGGGGCTTCTGTTTTAATGTCTACGCACGTTTTATCGACGGCTGAGAAACATTGTGACCGCATCATTTTCCTTCATGAAGGACGAGTTCGTGCACAGGGAACGATGGAAGATTTACGAAAAGCGTTTAATATGCCCAATGCAACGTTAGATGATTTATATATTGCCATGACGAAGGAGCAACATAATGAGTAATTTGTCAGAAGTATGGTCCAAACGTTTCGAACACTATATGATTGAAGTTCAAAAATATATGCGTTTTGTGTTCACTGGACATTTGGCTATTGTGATTGTGTTTGCCATTGGAGCGCTTGGGTTTCAATATAGCCAGTGGTTGCAAGTTGTATCACCCAATTTTCCAGCTGAATGGCTTGTTGCTGTAGTGGTAGGAATTATCGTTGCATTTTCTCGTCCAGTCACTCTTTTAAAAGAGCCAGACCAAGTATATTTATTGCCATTAGAAAAACAGATGCCCATCTATTTCCGAAAAGCATTGAATTGGACTTTTTGGTCACAAGTTTTCCTATCTGCAATTTGCTATCTTATCGCGATTCCTTTATTGAATGCAGTTACGGAATTAGAATCATTGCGTATTTGGCTTGGGTTGCTGTTTATCATCATACTGAAATATATTAATGTTCAAACTGAATTCCATTATCGCTATGTCAATCGAGGGAATTTCATCGCTTTTGATCGCATAGCAAGAATGGCGGTATCAATTTTAGCGGTGCAAGCCATTCTATCGATTCATTTTTGGTGGGCTTTCCTATATATATTGTTGCTTATAGTGTACAATCAGTCGTTAAAAAAGAAAGTATTCGTTCAACCAATTCCTTACGAACATTTTGTAAAATTGGAACAAAATCGCATGATGGCCTTTTACCGATTTGCGAACTACTTTACAGATGTTCCTCATATTCGCGGTGCAATAAAACGCAGAGCATGGTTGGATATCATTTATAAATTTGTTCTATTTAATAAGGAAAGTACTCAAAGTTATTTAGTTTTCCGTACTTTTGTAAGAACGAATGACCATTTTTATTTATGGGTGCGGTTAACAGCCATTTTAGTGATTGTCGCGTTGACGATCGATATTCCGGTTGTATTATGGATTGTTGCAGGGGCATTAAGTTTTGCTACGACCATTCAGTTAAAATATGCGTTATTGTCTTCTTCTGATTTTCGTATGGATATGCTTTTTCCAATAAAAGAGAATCAACGAAAGAAAGCTGTTCAAAAGCTATTGCGTATCTTTATGATTGTTCAAGGGATGCTAGTAATGCTTTGTGCCATTGGACAGCCATATTTCTTTGTTCCAGCAATTATTATCATTGTGATGAACGAGTTGACGTTTAACTTGTCAAAAGATCCGGTTGTGCATGTTTAAGTTGGATTATACATCTGCTATATAAGCGTATTGGATTTCATAAGTGTTTTCCAATGCGCTTTTATTCTTGAGTTCTATTATGGAGAATCCAGAAAGTACAAATTACAACATGATAATCGTTTACTGTTTTTATTGTTGAAACAAAAAAGAGAGAGTTTTTTCCAATTTGTATTCATGAATATCCTACAAAATGAAATGAACAAATAATTTACATTCTTACAAAGTAGATACTAGAAGAAACTGCACATCCTCTTCTCCATCATTCCACCAATAATGATTACGGCTAGATTCGAACATAATGGATTCCCCATTTCTTAATTCAAAAACGTTTCCTTCGAGAGAAACCGTTAAAACTCCAGATAACACATAAATAAACTCATGGCCGTAATGGGAAAATTCATTTCCTTTGTTTTCCTTTGGCTTTAGTGTCGCTAAGATCGGGTGAAATGAAGCCCCTTGAACATTGTTGGACAAGTCTTTGTAAAAAAACGGAAAAGATTTTGCTTGATAATTTGTATCAGAGAAGAACAAGCTTGGATTGACATTTAACGCATCGCTAATTTTTCTTAACGATTCTAAAGTAACACTGCATTTATTTCTTTCTACTTGAGATAAAAAACTAATTGAAACCCCCGTCTTTTCAGACAAATCTTTTAAAGTCATCTTCTTCATTTTTCGGATTTTTCGAAGCTTTTCCCCAATCATCATAAATAAACATCCCCCTAAAAAATAATAGAACTAATACCTAAATTTTTCATAGAAAATTCGAATGAATGTATGATTTCTTGCATAAATTTAAGTGACACTTCAATTTTTATATATTCAATAGGAGGGACTAACATGAGTACAAGCAAAAATGTTATGACGAAAGTTTGGATTGCAAGTTTAGTAGGAAGTTCAATTGAATGGTTCGACTACTTCCTTTATGGAACGGTAGCGGGACTTGTATTCAATCAAGTGTTCTTTGTAACCGACGATCCGACGGTAGGGTTGCTTGCGTCTTATGCATCTCTTGCGCTTGCATTCTTCATCCGTCCATTTGGAGGAATCATCTTTGGATATATTGGAGATAAAATCGGAAGAAAACGTACACTCGTCTTAACATTATCAATTATGGGGATAGCGACAGTATTAATGGGATTATTACCTACATATCAAGCAATTGGCATAGCGGCTCCAATCATATTAATTGTTTTACGATTAGTTCAAGGACTTGGGATTGGAGGAGAATGGGGAGGAGCCGTATTACTTGCTGTTGAATATGCTCCAAAAGAAAGACGGGGCTTTTACGGTGCCTTCCCACAAATGGGTGTCACAATTGGGATGTTTTTAGGTTCGGGAGCGTTATCTTTTATTACTTCTATTGTTTCGCCTGAAAGTTTCGTTGCTTGGGGATGGCGTATTCCATTTATTTTAAGTGCTTTATTAGTAATCTTTGGTCTTTGGATTCGTAAAGGATTAGATGAAACGCCTTCCTTTAAAAAAGTACAAGAATCCGGAGAAATTCCGAAGTTGCCTTTCATAGAAATTTTTAAAACGCAGTGGAAAGAGGTTATTATTGCTGTAAGTGGAAAAGTTGTAGAAACTGCACCATTTTACATTTTCTCTACATTTATTGTTTCCTATGGTACGAACAACTTAGGATTTAAAAGTTCACAAGTGTTAATATCCATCATGATTGCTACAATTATTACAACAATTTTAATGCCGTATATGGGTAGCTTATCTGATAAAATTGGTAGAAAAAAAGTTTATATTACGGGAACAATCGGAATGATTTTATATGCGTTTCCTTATTTTTGGTTGCTCGAACAAAGAACATTTGCGACACTCCTAATTGCTACAGTGCTTGGATTGGGAATTATTTGGGCTCCGATTACTTCTGTGCTGGGAACAATGTTTTCTGAAATATTCGATGCAAAAGTTCGTTATACTGGGGTTTCATTAGGATATCAAATTGGGGCTGCCTTGGCTGGAGGAACAGCGCCGTTGATTGCAACATGGCTGCTAGTTGAATTTAATAATTCTTACGTTCCTGTTGCGTTATATATCATCTTGACAGCGGTCATCTCTTTTATTGCTGTATTAACAGTGAAAGATAAGAATAATCAAGAATTGGATGAATTTAAAGGTAAAGAAGTGAAAAAGAAAGAATTGCAAAGTGTTTAGTAAAAATGGAGCGTGTGGTCATTGATTCTATTAAATGAAAAACAGATTAAAAGCATCTATAAAATGGAAGATGCATTAAAAGATGTGGAAGAAATGCTAATAGCAAAGCAAGAAAATAAAGTGTTGGCACCAATCAGAACAGTGCTTGAATTTCCGGAAAAAAATGCTTCTTCTTTATATATGCCGAGTGCAGATTTGGAACATCACGTTGCCAGTGTTAAAGTAGTAACAATTTTCCCGAACAATTCAGCAAAGGGGCTACCGACAACGCAAGGGATTATTGTTTTAACTAGCACGGAAAACGGAGAGCATTTGGCAGTTATGAATGCTTCTTATTTGACGAGGCTTCGCACCGGGGCGATGACAGGATTAGCAACAAAGAAACTTGCGAAACAAGATGCGAAGGTGTTGACAATCGTAGGTACAGGTCGCATGGCTTTTGAGCAAGCGCTAGGCGTAATGGCAGTAAGGAAGATTGAGAAAATTTTATTGTTTAATCGTTCAAAGGAAAAAGCGTTTCAATTTAAACAACAATTAGTAGGGCATGGTGTAACTGCATCCATTGAACTAGTAGATGATGTGAATGAGGCAGTTTCGAAGTCAGAAATTATTTGTTGTGCGACAAATTCAACGACACCAGTGTTTAATGGGAAATATTTGAAATCTGGTGTCCACATTAACGGAGTCGGATCTTACTTACCTCATATGTGTGAAATCGATCGTACAACCATTTTACGAGCTTCCAAAATAGTAGTGGATGATCTTGAAGGGATTATGGAAGAAGCAGGTGAATTAATTGATGCGAATAATAGTGGTGAATGGTCCTTTGAAGATGTGCATGGCGAACTGGAATTATTAGTGAGTGGGAAAATTGCTCCGAGGGAAAGTGAGGATGAAATCACTTTTTTCAAATCGGTTGGTGCATCCTACTACGACCTTGCAGTTGCAAAAGGCGTCTACTATAAAGCATTAGAACATCGTATAGGAACAATTATCGATTTAATGTAAAAAGCTGACTCAATACTTGAGTCAGCTTTCTTCATTATTTTTTTGTTTTGCGCCAGAATAAGTTGTAATGTATGTTGCAGCATTAAAAATATTGTCTTTTTTTACTCCTACGGAAAAATGTTCGAGTTCATAAGCGAATGGATCGTATTTTTTCCATATGTCATAAGCACGTTTATTTGTCCATTGGAAGAGAATTATATATGTCTCAGATTTTTTTGGGCGTAGTATTCGATAAGCCATTAATCCAGTTTGAACTTTCATTCCGCCCAATCGCTGTAAAATGTTTTTTTCAAAGACAGGTCGTCCTTCATCAGAAACTGGGATATGGTAAAAAGTAAAGAAACCTGCTTGTTGTAGTTCATTTAATCCATCTACCACTTCATATTTCCTCGGTGTTTGAAAGACGGTTTTTCTTTCAGTTTCATGTAGTAAAAGCGTTTCGTTTATGCCATACAAGATATACATATTTTCGTTTTCATACTTTTGATGCAATTTTTCCAAAAATTGTGGAGTTCCTGTCGTCATGTAAATATTCATATTTTATTCCTCCTTAAATAATAAATGCAATATATTGTCTAAAATTTGTCATAATTTAATTGAGAAAAATGTGCTATTTAAAGAACAAATTTATGACATTTGTCAGAGAAAGCTATACAATGATAAAGGAACAGTATATATTGAAGGGTATCAATGACTTAGTAGATTATTTGTAAGTATAAAGTTATTATTATGAATTGTAGCATTATATAGCGATGAAATTTGTAGAAAAGTGAAAGATTGAAATCGATTTCATTGCACTTTTCGTCAAATTGATTATTTTTGAGGGGAAGGTAAAGAAAAAATGAGGCAAATAAACGACACACTGATTAGAGCAGCGAGAGGAGAACGAACGGAATATACTCCTGTTTGGTATATGCGTCAAGCAGGGCGCTCTCAACCAGAGTATCGAAAATTAAAAGAAAAATATTCACTGGAGGAAATTACTCAACAACCAGAACTTTGTGCATATGTAACAAGATTACCTGTGGAACAATATAACGTTGATGCCGCAATACTTTATAAAGATATCGTGACGCCTTTGCCTGGTATCGGGGTCGATGTAAAAATTCAATCCGGTGTTGGACCAGTGATTTCAAACCCTATTAGAAGTGCGGAAGATGTTGAAAAGTTAGGGGAATTTTATCCGAAAGAACATACTCCATACGTGCTTGAGACGATTAAAATGTTAACGGAAGAGCAATTGAATGTGCCGTTAATTGGATTTACAGGTGCTCCCTTTACTTTAGCTAGCTACATGATTGAAGGCGGTCCATCTCGAAATTACAGCAAGACAAAATCGTTCATGGTATCCGATCCAAAAGCTTGGTTTAAATTGATGGATAAATTAGCAGATATGATTATTGCTGATATCACAGCTCAAGTGGAAGCTGGAGCTAGTGCAATTCAAGTGTTTGACTCTTGGGTTGGCGCATTGAACGTTGAAGATTACCGAGTATTCATTAAACCAGTTATGACTCGCATTTTTGCAGAATTACGAAATCAAAATGTACCATTAATTTTATTTGGTGTGGGCGCAAGTCATTTAATCAACGATTGGAATGATTTACCGATTGATGTAATTGGACTTGACTGGCGCATGCCAATTCGAAAAGCTCGTGAACTAGGAGTAGAGAAAGCTGTTCAAGGAAACTTAGACCCTTCCATTTTATTAGCGGACTGGTCCGTAATTGAACGCAGAACGAAAGACATTATTGATCAAGGAATTGAAGTGCCAGGACATATATTTAATTTAGGACATGGTATATTCCCAGAAGTAAATCCGGAAGTATTAAAACGATTAACAGCATTGATTCATGATTATAGTCGTGAACGGATTGCAAAACTAAATAATGAATGATGAAAAAATTTTTTTGAGGTGAAAACATTGAAACCAGTACACGGTCTACTAGTAATGGCTTATGGAACGCCATATAAAGAAGAAGATATTGAAAGATATTACACGCATATTCGTCATGGACGAAAGCCTTCTGATGAACATTTAGAGGATTTAAAAGATCGTTATAAGGCAATTGGCGGAATTTCTCCTCTTGCAGAAATGACTAAGAAACAAGCAGAAGCACTTGTCAATCGATTAAATGAAGTACAAGACGAAGTGGAATATAAACTTTATATCGGATTAAAACATATTGAACCATTTATTGAAGATGCAGTCGAAGAAATGGTGAAAGATGGAATTCGAGAAGCCGTTTCGATTGTATTGGCGCCTCATTTTTCAACGTTTTCTATTAAATCATATAATGGTCGAGCGAAAGAAGCTGCTGAAAAATTAGGCGGTACACTAAACATCACTTCAGTAGAAGCATGGTATGATGAACCGAAATTTATTGAATATTGGTCACAAGCGATCCTAGCAGAATTTGATAAAATGACGGAGGAAGAAAGAGAAAAAGCTTGTGTAATTGTTTCCAACCATTCACTGCCAGAAAAAATTAAAAATTTGGGCGACCCATATGAGGAACAGCTCATTGAAACGGCTCGTTTGATTCAAGAAAAAACGGGGATTCAAAATATTGAAATTGGATGGCAATCTGCAGGACAAACACCTGAACCGTGGCTTGGTCCAGATGTTCAAGATTTGACTCGAGAACTTTATGAGAAAAAAGGATACCGTTCGTTCGTATATGCACCAGTCGGCTTCGTAACAGAGCATTTGGAAGTATTATATGACAACGATATTGAATGTAAAGATGTATGTGATGAGCTAGGGGCGCATTACTATCGCCCACCAATGCCAAGTACCCATCCTTTATTTATCGATGCGATGGTAGATGCCATTTTTAAAAAGTTAGAGAAATAATAGAAAGTGATGATGAGGGTGACGATTAGAAAGAAAATTGCTGTAATTGGCGGCGGTATAACGGGATTAACAGCAGCGTTCTATTTAAATAAGTGTGCACGGGAAAATCACTTACCATTAGATGTGGTGTTAATCGAATCTTCATTAAGATTAGGTGGTAAAATCCAAACGTTAAGGAAAGATGGATTCATTATTGAACGGGGTCCGGAATCTTTTATTGATCATGATGAGAGCATGATTGAAATAACCAAACATTTAGGCATTCAAGATGAAGTTGTATGCAATAGAGAAGGTCAAACTTATGTGGCTGTAGGTAAACACCTATATCCAATTCCGAAAAGCATTTTGTTTGGTGGAGCACCTATTGTCCCCTCATTATTAACTTCTGGGATTGTTTCATTAAGTGGAAAATTTCGTGCTGCAGGAGATTTATTATTGCCTAAAACTAAAGAAGATAAGGATGAACCGATTGGGGACTTTTTCCGGCGCCGTTTTGGGAAAGAAGTAGTTGAAAATTTAGTGGAGCCGCTGCTAGCAGGTACTTTCGCAGGAGACATTGATCGGTTGAGTATCCAATCAATGTTTCCTGAAATTTATGAAATGGAAAAACAATATCGTAGCTTAATTTATGGAATGAAAAAAACGCAATTTTCATTACTTCATAGTCAGGTGAAAGGGTTTCAAACTTTCAAAAATGGCTTGGAAACTTTAGTGGAAAAAATAGAGGAACATTTACCGCCTAAATCGATTTTAAAAGGAGTCAAAGTTGAATCGATTGATAAATTGCAAGATGGGACACTACAAATCTACTTTAATAATATTGCTCCATTAAAATGCCATGCAGTGATTGTGACAACGCCTTTAAATGAAGCGAAAAAAATGTTTGAGCATTACGGATTTTTTCATGAAATACCCGATATGAACTATGCAACGATTGCAACGGTAACGATGGCTTTTCAAAAATTAGAAAATCAGCTTTATGAAGATGCAATTAATTTTTATTTCTCTAGAAATAGTGATATTTCAATTACGACTTGTACATGGTGTAATCATAAATGGGACAATGTAGCTCCAGCTGGATATGATTTACTCCGAACGTATATTGGTCGTGTAGGGGATGAAGCAATCGTTGAATTGTCGGATGCAGATATAGAAAAAACGGTTCTTCATGATTTAGAGAAATCTCTTGGCATTAAGCAACAACCTCAATTTACGGTAGTTTCTCGCTGGAAGCAATCAATGCCACAATATACGGTTGGCCATGAGAAACGTTTGCAGAAAATGAGAGAAATCCTGAAGAAAGAATTCCCTCATGTTAAATTAGCCGGAAGTTCTTATGAAGGAATCAGTGTTCCAGATTGTGTATCGCAAGGAAAACAGGCTGCACGTGAAATCATGTCGGAATTATTTCATGAAGAGTCTAGTATTTTAGCGTAATAATGTGGTGGTAGCGAGTTAAAAAATTGTTGAACAGTTTTATGGTATCTCATCATTCACTAGTTAAAGTGCTACTCCGGAATGTCAGTGTTCATTGACTTTCGGAACAGCACTTTTCGTATTTTTAATTAGGAGAATAAAGGTAAGGATGTATATGAAATGCACGGGTGAATGAGGTAAATGCACGAGCGTGAGTGTTATATGCACAAGCCGAGGAGTTAAATGCACGAGCGCGGGTGTTATATGCACAAGCCGAGGAGTTAAATGCACGAGCGCGGGTGTTATATGCACAAGCCGAGGAGGTAAATGCACGAGCGTGAGTGTTATATGCACAAGCCGAGGAGGTAAATGCACGAGTAAGAGTGTTATATGCACAAGCCGAGGAGTTAAATGCACGAGTGAGAGTGTTATATGCACAAGCCGAGGAGTTAAGTGCACGAGCGCGGGTGTTATATGCACAAGCCGAGGAGTTAAGTGCACGAGTGAGAGTGTTATGTGCAGAAGCCGAGGAGGTAAATGCACGAGCACGGGTGTTATATGCACGAGCGTGGAGTTAAGTGTACGAGTGCGGGTGTTATATGCACAAGCCGAGGAGGTAAGTGCACGAGTGCGGGTGTTATATGCACAAGCGTGGAGTTAAGTGCACGAGTGCGGGTGTTATATGCACAAGCCGAGGAGTTAAGTGCACGAGCGCGGGTGTTATATGCACAAGTGCGTTGGATAAATGCACGAGCACGGGTGTTATATGCACAAGTGCGTTGGATAAATGCACGAGCACGGGTGTTATATGCACGAGCGTGGAGTTAAGTGCACGAGTGAGAGTGTTATATGCACAAGCCGAGGAGTTAAGTGCACGAGCACGGGTGTTATATGCACAAGTGCGTTGGATAAATGCACGAGCGCGGGTGTTATATGCACAAGCCGAGGAGGTAAGTGCACGAGTGCGGGTGTTATATGCACAAGCGTGGAGTTAAGTGCACGAGTGCGGGTGTTATATGCACAAGCCGAGGAGGTAAGTGCACGAGCGCGGGTGTTATATGCACAAGTGCGTTGGATAAATGCACGAGCACGGGTGTTATATGCACAAGTGCGTTGGATAAATGCACGAGCACGGGTGTTATATGCACAAGCCGAGGAGGTAAATGCACGAGCGCGGGTGTTATATGCACAAGCCGAGGAGGTAAATGCACGAGCACGGGTGTTATATGCACAAGCCGAAATAGTATCGATACAAATTTTAGCTATAATAAATGAAAAAATTGAATTGATTGTCAAATTTATTTCATTCAAACTTCACAATTTTTCATTACTATAGAACTTGGGGTGATTGTTTGAAAAGATGGATAACCTTCATAATCATTTTCTGTTTTTGGATATTACAAGGATGTGAAGATGAGCGTTTTCAATCGATAAATCAACATCAATCCTTTGTTGCTTCTCTAAATATAATAGATCCTTCCCTTGATTTTTTTGATTCGAAAGGTGAACGAATTGCAACATGGAAATTCGATAAATCATACACTGGTGCAACGCTAATTCCTTACGATCGACTTGTACTATACGGGCATCAACTAAATGAAATCGATATTTATGAGCTATCCACAGGAAAATTAATTCAGTCGATTGAAACGGGGATAGGAACAACAAATGCCTATTACGATAAAGAAGAACATTTACTGTTCATTACCAATAGTAAACATAATACAGTCACTTCCTTTGATGAACATGGAAAAAAACAAGGAGAACTTCGCTTAACAGATTATCCAATGTCAATGGATAGTCATCAAGGGAAATTATATATTATCAACTACAAGGCACCTGTACTTTCAGTTGTAGATATAAAATCAATGACACTGGTTGATGAATGGAGTATAGATAAATCATCTAGTGGTTTAATGATTGTGGAAGAAACAAACACCCTTTGGATAGGTGGACACGGCGCTGGAAGTCGTCCAAATCAAGTTGTAAAAGTACATGATTTAAAAACGGGGCAGTTCATTCAAGAAATTCAAGTTTCCCATATGCCTGTTGGATTTACTAGAAATGAAGATATTATATACATCACGAATCATGGCTCAAATGAATTGTTTGCTTGTGATGTGAAGGGTAATGTGTTATGGAGAAAAGAAGTAGGTGCAAACCCATTTGCTGTAGCTTCTTTTAAAGATCAAATCATCGTTGCTGGCTTTGACGACAATCAAATTTATTTTATACAAAATGGGGAGATACAGAAATCGGTTTCCACCGAACATGGACCGTTCCAGCTGCTAGTGAGGGAGGTTTGAAGATGCCGACAGTACTAATCATAGATGATGAACAAGATATGAGAAATTTAATAGAAGTGATGCTTTCTAAATCCTTTTTTCATACAATCGCCGTTGAAAGTGGAAAAGATGCTTATCCAATAATCGAATCAAATGAAGCGGATATCGTCCTTCTGGATGTCATGATGCCCAATGAAGACGGATTTCTTGTCTGCCAAAAAATCCGTAATATTTCTTCCGTACCAATAATCTTTTTAACAGCAAGAGATGGCAATGAAGACAAAGTGAAAGGTTTGACAATCGGTGGGGATGATTACATCGTGAAACCTTTCACTGCTAGCGAATTAGTTGCCAGAATACAGGCAGTTTTAAGAAGGACGGGCTTAAATAGACAACCGATTCTTGAAAGAGGCGTTATTAAGTTAGATGAAGTCTCTCGAAAAGTGTATGTCAACAATCAAAAAGTAACATTAACATTAAAAGAATTCGATTTGCTTCAATTATTTATGAAAAATCCAAGTACAGTTTTTTCCCGCGAACAATTATTAGAGAAGATTTGGGAGATTGATTATGATGGTGGGACGAGGACGGTCGATACCCATATCAAAACATTAAGATTAAAATTAGGGAAAATTTCAAAGGAGGCAAGCGACTACATCCAAACAGTGTGGGGGATTGGCTATCGCTTCGAACTAGTATGAGAAAGTTATCAACAAAAATTTGGGTATTAATCATTGCTTACTTAATGGTGACCATCGTATTTATGTATCTATTTGCAGATTTTCTCTATGAACAATTTTATGTGGAAGATACAAAAAGCGAGATGATGGAGATTGGTGAAAACATCCAATCCATGTATACAGGTGGTAAAGTAACCGATGAATATGTGGAGATGGTTGAAGAGTTTAATATGCATTCGAACTATCATGTATTTGCAGTCCGGAACCCTCGTGAACTAAGTGCTTGCGTCCCTTTTGAAATCGATTATAATACGTTGATTGGTCCGAACGAACGGCGGATTTTATTAAATGGAGAGACTGTTACAAAAATCGGATACGAAGAGCGATTCAAGCGAGAAGTAGTTTCGGTGATATTGCCACTCACGGATCAAAAAAGATTGGAAGGAATTATTTATATTTATTATCCTTTGGCAAAAATTACTGAATTAGCTAAAAATGAAGTGGCTATATTGATGGTGGGAGGATTGCTTTTTACTCTCGTCATTGCCATTTTTGTTTATAAAAGTTTACAGCGAATCATGCGTCCGCTCAATGAATTGCAACGAGCAGTAGAACAAATGTCAGAAGGGGATTACAGTGCAAGGGTAAAGGTGACTTCAAAAGATGAAGTCGGAATGCTGTCAGATGCATTTAACCATATGGCAGAAGCGATTCAACGAGAAGATGAAAAACAAAAATCCTTCTTAGCAACCGTTTCTCATGAATTACGTACACCAATTAGTTATATTAAAGGTTATAGTGAGGCTATTCAGCAACAACTATTAGTAGGAAAAGAACGAGATGAGGCAATGGAGCTAATTCATCGTGAAGCGAATCGCATGGAACGCATGACAAACGAATTGCTTCAGCTCGTTAGAAAAGATAGTGAAGAAATGGAACTGCTTCCGATTGTTTTATCCGAGACCATTCGGGAGTCAATTAAGCTATTGGAAGGACAAGCTCATGAAAAGAACATTATCATTGCAACAAACCTAGACGACAATATAATTGTCCAAGGGGATGAAGAAAAATTAAAACGAATTTTCATTAACGTGATTGAAAATGCAATACGCTACTCAAATGAAAATGGCAAAGTCGCCATCAATTGTTATCAATCTAATCATCATGCAATCATCGAGTTTCAAGATGAAGGAATCGGCATTCCAGCAGAAGATCTCCCTCATGTGACCGAAAGATTCTACCGGGTCAATAAGGCGCGAAGTCGATTTGACGGTGGGGCAGGATTAGGATTATCAATAGTAGAGCAATTGGTGAAGTTACATGATGGAAAATTGCATATAGATAGTGTTCTCGGAAAAGGAACGCTTGTGAAAATATCATTACCAATAATGGAGGAAGATTAATATGAAAAAAATGTTGATTACATTATTAGCTGTACCAATGTTGATGATGGGGTGTTCATCAAATGAACCGGAAGTTGATACAAATGAAGAACCAATTGATGTATCCGATTTGGAAGTAAAAGTAGAAATTTTAACGCCTACAGAAGTGAAAGTCGGAGAACCGGTGGAACTAGCTGCTCATGTAACACAAAACAATGAAAATGTGGAGGATGCAGATGAAGTAAAATTTGAAGTTTGGGAATCAGGATTGCGCGATCATGGAACAATGATTACAGGGGAACATGTCGGTGATGGTGTTTATAAAGCAGAATATACTTTTGATCATGATGGCGTTTATTATATGTATGCACATACGACAGCTCGCGGCTTACATGTCATGCCGAAACAACAAATCGTGGCAGGAGAGCCGGATATGGATAAAGTAATCCCAGAAGAAGATACTTCAAAAGAGGATACTGAACAAATGCAACACGATCATAGTCAGCATGGACATGGAGATTCTCATGGAAGTAATCACTAGTTTCAAATAATGAAAAATAATATACACTTCAGAAATGAAAGCCTGTGAAATTTTACCTTTCGTAAAAATTTCACAGGCTATGATATTTTTTAGAATTAACAGATACTTTTATGATTAAATCGGTTCTTTGTCAAATGGTGTTGGTGAATAAATTTTAGTGACATTATTTGGTAATATGTAATCGGATGGCTTAGGGGAAATTCGAGGTTCCCCTAAGCTGTTTTTATTTTCGCTAAGTTTTGGGTAATGAATATTCGGTTTCTAAAGTGATAGAAGGATCGATAACCGAAAGAAATGCGTTTCATCACTTTGATTTTGTTATGAATCCCCTCTAAAATGCCGTTATTATAATCGTACTTTAGCGTATTCTCGACGTAATTGATGTATTTGTTGATTGTCTTGATGGCGGTTTTCATATAGCTGGAAACGATATTTTGTTTATTCTCTAATGTTTTCTTTAGGAGCTCAAAGTCTTTGGTTTTGATGCAATGTTGCACGTATTGATATAACTCATAGGACGCTTTTAATTCAGAATCTAAATCAATGAGATAGTGGAGAATCTCCACCTCACACATATGCTTTTTAAAGCAACGATGATATTTATAGTTCTTATAATCAAGTTTTGTTTGATCTTTCAGAAGGAGCTTCCAGTATGTTTTCAATTTATTGTAATTCTTTTTATCCCGATTCATGACGTTGATGCGCGTTTTGTTTAAAGCTCTGCTAAATAGTTGGAGGATATGGAATTTGTCGAGTACGATTTCCGCTTTAGGGAAAACTTCGTGAATTAAGGAAATATAAGGGCTGTACATATCGATGACAATCGTTTTTACCGCATCTCTCGCCTTCTTGGAATACCGTAAGAAATACTCTTTGAGGACATGTAATCTCCGGTCCTCCACGATATCCACAATCTCCCCCGTTTCAGAGTCGCAGAAAATAAAGGACATCGCTCCAGCTGCGGATTTCACTGATTTAAACTCATCAAAACACAAATGCTTTGGAAGGTAGTGAATATTTGGTTGATAGTAGCTATAAAAGCTGTCAATGACACGACTGACAGTGGCATGAGATACATTGTGTTTGATGGCAATATCTTTTTCGGATATTTTATCTTTGGCGTTTAAAGCAATCGATACTTTGGTATTGTTGGAAATGCAACAGTTTTTAGCCACGACGCTCGTTTTTCAAGTAAACGTGGAATGACAATGTTTACAGAAATAACGCTGTTTACGCAATTTTAAGTAGGTATGAAAACCTGAAATGCTAGGCATTTTAATGAGAGACGTTTTAAAACCGTGTTTAATGATTTGATTATCAAAGACATGTCCACAAGCATAACAAGCTTTTGGTTGATACGTTAACGTCCCATGAAAGACTTTCGCTTTTACTTTTTTGATCGTTTCGGTAGAACAAAAATTTTCATCAAATGTGATATTTTTGTCTTTTATATTGAGTAGGTTTCGTATAGAATGATGGTGAGACATGTGACACAACTCCTTTGGGAAATGAGGTTTTGTTCGATTACATTTTACCAGAGTTTGTCACATGTCTCATTTTTTTGTGTAAAAAAATGGTGCTGGTTGTATCCACCAACACCAAATATTATAGAGCCGAGAAAACTCGTTATTTGGAAAACTAATTACTCTCCAATAACGAGTTTTTTTATTTAAATGTCTTTATATTAATTTTAATATTCTATTCATTTTTATTTCTAGTAATAAAAGAGTGTATTGCTAGGATAAGTAGAATAGATGGTAATATATACCATAACGAACCTCTTTCGAAAAAGTATTTAAATTCAGGTATAAATACCATATTTTCTGAAATGTACATGAACATGAAAAATGAACTTACTAATAGAATAGCTTCAGGTATATTAATAACTTTTTTAATAGGAATTCCTCCTTTTATAAAAATATACTTAATTATACCATATTATACTTTAATTGTAAAAAATATATGTTATAATATGGATAATCAATAAAAAAGGAGTGGTTTACTGAAGTTCAAAGTCTTATTATTTCTTCTAAGTTCTTTCTTGTTTTTGTCATTTGGTATTAATCAAGAGGTATCAGCATCAGTTTTAACAAAAGATTTGAAAGATACAGCAATTGCTGATAGTAAAGTTGAGTTTGAACCTGCGGTTGACTATGAAAATTTACAAGTTACTAATGATGATGGCTCAATTATTCTTTTTGACAATCTAGAAGACATGGAAATTTATTTGACGACTTCAAAAGAATTACAATCAGGTATCGGTATTAATTGGTATGGCGAGACTGTAGTAGGTACAGAATATAAATGGTTCCACTTTATGGGATATTCTAAACATACTCCTAGTTGGAGAAAGGCATCTGAGCACCATGTAAATAGTGGAGAAACAGAAACGTTTTCTGCAACAGTTAAAACAGAATGGGGAGATGTAACAGCATCATATACTAGAACAACTGGTGTTACATCTGTAATTCCTGCTGATCCTTCTAGATACAGCAGATTAGGTGGCTTTGCAGATTTGAAAATTGAAAGAATTAAAACTACTCAACCTAGCTTTGGTACTCGTTATTCTACAAAAGTAAAAGTATTAGATACGTACATTGATGTAGTATATAAATAAAAATTTTTGGTTCTTTGTCAAATGGTGTTGGTGAATAAATTTTAGTGACATTATTTGGTAATATGTAATCGGATGGCTTAGGGGAAATTCGAGGTTCCCCTAAGCTGTTTTTATTTTCGCTAAGTTTTGGGTAATGAATATTCGGTTTCTAAAGTGATAGAAGGATCGATAACCGAAAGAAATACGTTTCATCACTTTGATTTTGTTATGAATCCCCTCTAAAATGCCGTTGCTATAATCATATTTCAACGTATTCTCCACGTAATTTATGTATTTGTTGATTGTCTTGATGGCGGTTTTCATATAGCTGGAAACGCTGTTCTGTTTATTCGCCAAGGTTTTCTTCAAGAGCTCAAAGTCTTTGATTTTGATGCAATGTTGCACGTATTGATATAACTCATAGGACGCCTTTAATTCAGAATCTAAATCAATGAGATAGTGGAGAATCTCCACCTCACACATATGCTTTTTAAAGCAAAGATGATATTTATAGTTCTTATAATCAAGTTTTGTTTGATCTTTCAGAAGGAGCTTCCAGTATGTTTTCAATTTATTGTAATTCTTTTTATCCCGATTCATGACGTTGATGCGCGTTTTGTTTAAAGCTCTGCTAAATAGTTGGAGGATATGGAATTTGTCGAGTACGATTTCCGCTTTAGGGAAAACTTCGTGGATTAAGGAAATATAAGGGCTGTACATATCGATGACAATCGTTTTTACCGCATCTCTCGCCTTCTTGGAATACCGTAAGAAATACTCTTTGAGGACATGTAATCTCCGGTCCTCCACGATATCCACAATCTCCCCCGTTTCAGAGTCGCAGAAAATAAAGGACATCGCTCCAGCTGCGGATTTCAATGATTTAAACTCGTCAAAACACAGGTGCTTAGGAAGATAGTGATTATTCGGCTGATAGTAGCTATAAAAGCTGTCAATGACACGACTGACAGTGGCATGAGATACATTGTGTTTGATGGCAATATCTTTTTCGGATATTTTATCTTTGGCGTTTAAAGCAATCGCTACTTTAGTATTGTTGGAAATGCAACAGTTTTTAGCCACGACGCTCGTTTTTCAAGTAAACGTGGAATGACAATGTTTACAGAAATAACGCTGTTTACGCAATTTTAAGTAGGTATGAAAACCTGAAATGCTAGGCATTTTAATGAGAGACGTTTTAAAACCGTGTTTAATGATTTGATTATCAAAGACATGTCCACAAGCATAACAAGCTTTTGGTTGATACGTTAACGTCCCATGAAAGACTTTCGCTTTTACTTTTTTGATCGTTTCGGTAGAACAAAAATTTTCATCAAATGTGATATTTTTGTCTTTTATATTGAGTAGGTTTCGTATAGAATGATGGTGAGACATGTGACACAACTCCTTTGGGAAATGAGGTTTTGTTCGATTACATTTTACCAGAGTTTGTCACATGTCTCATTTTTTTGTGTAAAAAAATGGTGCTGGTTGTATCCACCAACACCAAATATTATAGAGCCATTAAATCTTATAACATGAGTAAAAGGAGAATTTTTTCGTTAAATATATATTTTCCGATTTTTGATAAAAATAGTATTTTCAGTCTATTCCTAATTTTTGGTTATTGATATATAGTGAAAAAAATAATTCACTTTTGAAAGAGGTATTAGTTTATTAATGATGAGAAAAATTTTCATTATTTTGTTTGGCATTAGTTTCATTATTTTATTGTTTTGGTTAAATCTAGAGAAAGAATTAGATTACGATGATTATGAAAAAATGGAATTGCTTTCAACGAAAAATAAATCTCAATTAGAAAACGAAGGATATTCGAAAGTAGATATTGAGAAAATTAAAGAGTTTGATAAAAACTATCAAAACCATTTATCTTTAGTAAAGATGATTGAAAATAATACAGTTAAACACTATGGATATAATAATAGAATAATTGAGGAACATCGAAAAATTATTTATGAGAAAAATGATTTTACTAAACAGCATAATCATTTAATGTTTAATACAATTGTCATGGATTTAGCAAGAGATGAAGAGAGAGATGCAGCCAGAATCATCATTGAATTCGAATGGAATAATAAACCTAGTAGTAACAGACATGCAATTAACGTGACATATAACAATTTTATAATGAAAAATATTTATACGGCGTTAAAATATGTCGATTCAAAAGATCAAAATGATATTGTTTATAAAATGGCTGAACTAGAGCCTGTAAATTTTCTTGATGGATTCTATACGGATTTTGATTCGAGGAAAAGAATTGATGGGAAAAATTATGTGTTAACAGCAGGTATCATAGTTTTAGATGTTCGATCTTATATTGTAGGTAAAGGGATCGCACCACTATCCATTACTTCTAGATATGTCACAAAACCGCTTATAGGTAGTCAGGAAATATTGTCAGAACAAGTAATCGTCAATGCTGGAAACGAAATTTAAAGCAGTACAGACCTTACAAGGGATGTGCTGCTACTTTTTTTGAAATAAACATCCATCATGACAGACTTTTCAAATGAAAAAAATGGCTTAAGTTCTCCTGATTGAAAACTTAAGCCGACAAACATTTATGATAACAGGAAACAGCGAATTTAATCTTTATCTATTGATAGAGGCGAATTTGTTCAAGCCTCTTCACGTTTGAAAATAAATAAGCGAATTTATAAGCGATTTTCAATGTTGTTAAGCGATTTAATAGTAAGTTCATTCAATTAGGTAAGCAACTATTTATAAACAATCATTATAGTGAACTGCATTTGTCACATGTGTTAGTGTAGCATTCACTTTGTTCTTCAATTTTTTCACCGCATTTTACACAGATTTTATCTGGCAAACTTTTGAAGAATTCAACAATATTTTCTAACATAGGGGGACCTCCTTATGATTAACTGTTTTATAATAGGTGTTTGTATTTGTAATTGTATTATAACAGTTTGGATTCGTCAATAAGGAAAATGCCCATTTTACAAAACTGTTTTGTGAATATTTTGTGAATCGGTAAGAAAAAATTGCCAAAATCGAAAATCAAAATGTGCTATGAAATGAACGTTATAATTTTTTTGATAAAATAGAGTTAGACATTCCAGAAAAGGGGGAATGATTTTGGAAAATTCGAGGATTTTTATAATAGAGGATGATTATAAAATTGCTTCACTATTGGCTGAAACGTTAAAAAGATACCAATATGAAGTTGAGATTGTGAAAAACTTTGAGGAAATTGTGGAAGAATGTATGGCATTTTCACCACATTTAATTTTGCTTGATATAAACTTGCCTTCTTATGATGGCTATTATTGGTGCAGACAGTTAAGACAATATACGAAATGTCCAATAATATTTATTTCCGCACGTTCTGGAGAGATGGATCAAATATTTGCTTTAGAGAATGGCGGGGATGATTTTATTACAAAACCATTCAATTATGAAATAGTGTTAGCAAAAATTAAAAGTCATTTAAGACGGACTTATGGTGAATATTCTTCACGACAAGAAGAGAGAACTGTTCAATTAGGTCAATTGACTCTTTATTTAGAACGAATGGAATTGCATGTGAAAAATACGGAGATACCGCTACAGAAAAAAGAATGTGCCATTTTAAATATTTTAATGAGAGAGTCGCCAAAGGTCGTATCGCGAGAAAAATTATTGGAAGAGCTTTGGGATGACCAAGCCTTTGTCGATGAAAATACATTGAATGTCAATATGACCCGAGTACGAAAGAAACTAACAGAATATGAAGTTCAATCTGTGATTGAAACAGTTCGTGGGGCTGGTTATCGATTTGTTTTAAGTTCGGAGGAAATGTAAGCATGGGATTGAAATTATTTGTAAAGGAAAATATTTCGTTCATCCTCTTTGAGCTAATTGTCGTTTTATTCATTTTATCGCTATATTGGCTAGATGGTTTTCGGAATTTAGATACAGCAATTTATTCTGTCATCATTAGCCTATTACTTACATTTTCCTATCTTGCCATTCGTTATGTGTTTCGAAAAAACTTTCTAGAACGAATCTCCAATATGCCGAACTCGATGGATGATGCGCTTCAAAAAAATGCAAAAACACCAGAGCATCTACAAACAGAAGCCTATTTCCAAGAACTGTATCGACTGTATCAAAATGAAGTTCAAAATCTATATGCAACCCAAAATAGACAAGAAAAGTTTTTAAATCAATGGATTCACCAAATGAAAACGCCTATCTCTGTTTTAGAATTATTATTACAGGAAGAGGAAAATAACCTAGATAAAACCAGTCTCCAAGAGGAAGTGGATCGACTAAAAAGAGGCATGGAAATGGTATTAATGAATGCAAGGCTTGAGAAGTTTGAAGAGGATATGCAAATTGAACAAGTTAACTTAAAAGGTGTTGTCACTGCAACAATTAATGACAATAAGCGTTTATTTATTACGAAACATGTCTTTCCGGTCATTGATATTGATGAAAAAATAACAGTTACAACAGATTCCAAATGGTTAAAATTTATGCTTAACCAGTTTATTACGAACGCAGTAAAATATACTTTCGAGCAAAATAAAAAGGTAAAAATTTTTGTGAAAAAAAACGATTCAAATGTTACGTTGTATGTTCAAGATGAAGGAATTGGAATTCCAAAATCTGATTTATCAAGAGTGACTAACCCCTTTTTTACAGGAGAAAATGGTCGAAAAACGGGAGAGTCTACAGGTATGGGGTTATATTTGGCGAAGGAAATTTGTGAGAAGTTGGGTCACGAATTAAAGATTGAATCTGAAGTCGGTAAGGGAACAATCATTTCGGTGAATTTCTAAAACATTTCCCCAATAATAATGAATCTTAAACAGAATTTGCTTAAAGAGGGAGCTTATATGGCAATTTTACAAATCATCGATGTAACAAAAGTGTATGAAGGGAAGGTAACGAATCGAGCATTAAATCAGTTGAGTTTTGAAGTGGAGAAAGGCGAATTTTTAGCGGTCATGGGGCCTAGTGGAAGCGGCAAAACGACGTTATTAAATTTAATTTCCACAATTGATAAACCCACTTCAGGCGAAATAATTTTTAATGGGACGAAACCTCATTTATTTAATAAAACGGAACTTGCTTATTTTCGAAGACGAGAACTTGGTTTTATATTTCAAGACTTTAACTTGCTTCCAATGTTGACGGTGGAAGAAAATATTGTACTGCCTCTTACCCTTGACAATCAGCCAGTTTCTTTAATGGAAGAGCGAGTAAACACGCTTGCAGAAAAGTTGGGATTAATGGGAGTACTAACGAAAAGGCCAGATGAGTTATCGGGTGGTCAAGCACAAAGAGTAGCGATTGCAAGAGCTCTCATTCACGAGCCAGCGATTATTTTGGCAGATGAACCAACTGGAAATTTAGATTCCCACAATTCAAGAGAAGTGCTCGAACTGTTAAGTAAAATAAATAAAGAACGAAATGCAACCATTATCATGGTAACTCATGACCCGATTGCAGCTAGTTTCTGTGATCGAGTGCTTTTTATCAAAGATGGAGAATATTTTAACGAAATCTATCGAGATGATCGTAGGCAAACATTTTTCCAACGAATATTGAATGTGTTGAGCTTGTTAGGGGGAAGAGTCGGTGACCTTTCATCAATTCGCTTACCGTAACGTCATCCGTAATTTTCGAATATATGCAGCATTCTTTATGGCAAGTTTCTTCTCCGTATTTGTGTTTTTTATTTACTCGATGATTATGTTCCATCCCGAAATTGATGAAGGTTATTTAGGGAATGTGCCGATTGGCGGTTTAGTATTTGCTGAAATTATTTTAGTCGTGTTTTCATGGTTTTTTATTTTTTATTCGATGAAAGCATTTTTAGAAGCGCGTGCTAAAGAATTTGCCATTCTGCTTCATTTAGGAATGGAAAAGCGTCAGCTCAGCAGACTTATCTTTTTGGAAACAACGTTGATTGGAACTCTTTCGATTGCGTGTGGCATCCTTTTTGGATATGCTTTCACAAAATTTTTCTTTATGATTGTTCGGGAAATTTTAATGTTGGATCAACTGCCTTTATATTTTAAATGGGAGCCGTTTGTCTTAACAGCAGCCGTTTATTTTAGCGCATTCGTCATCATTTCCATTATTAGCATAAACTTTTCTCCAGAAAGAAAAATAATTGATTTATTGAAATGGTATCATTTTGTTAATATTAACGATCATTTTTCAAAAAAGAGAGCAATTTTAGCAGTCATTCTTTTAGCAATTGGATATGTATTAGCGTTATTAACAAATCGAGTGAATTTTTATCCGTTCGTTGTTTTAATACCAATTCTCATTACCATTGGGACGTATTTTTTCTTTACAGATTCTACTTCATATTTCGTTCATTACATGAAAGAGCGGAAGAGTTTTTCGTGGAAAAAATCAAGAATGTTATCCATTGCAGAGCAAACATTGATCATGAAAAACAATGGAAAAATGTTTTTTGTTGTAACAATGGTCTCAGCTGCTGCTTTTTTATGTGTAGGGTTGCTAGCAGCCCTGTCTTCGTACACTTCAAAATACGATCAACTAAATCCATTAGGTTTGATATATAAGGGACATATTGATAACCCTTATGAAAGGGCTCATATTCGATCTATTTTGAACGAGTTGGAATTGAAAGGTCTTTCATACCATTTAACAAGATTTGAAGTAAAAAAACAGACGTCCTCTTATACGAATTACGAAGTGGAAGTATTTCGAGAATCGGATATAAACAGTCTATTGTTCTCTTATGGTTATCCGATGGTGCGATTAGATTCTGGTGAAGGAATGTTTATTCCGTACTCCGAAGAGGCAATTAAAAAACTATCGAAAAGAACTGTGCATACGGTATTGAAAGAAAATAATGTACCGATTTCGATTAATCAAGTATATCCGGAGTTGATTTTTCCAAGTTCCATTGTCAGTCCAAACGCCATTATTATTAGCGATGAAGATTTTTTACGTTTAAAAAAGCCTTATAGTGGATATCCACATGTGGAACCTGGATATCATTTGTTTGCATTTGATATTCCCCAATGGTTAGAAGCACAAGATGTTGGATTGTCCATTTACAAAGAGGTACAAAAAGAATATGAAAAAGAGCGGTATGGATTGCCTTTTTATTTTGAAAATGCTGGTTTAAATTATTCTTTTGTTTTATCAACTTACGCATTATTTACACTGGTAGGGTTATTAGTTGCAGCAGTATTTTTACTAGCTGCTGGAAGCTTTATTTACTTTAAAATTCATACCAATTTAGATTCAGAAAAGCGAAAGTTTGATGTGTTAAAGCGAATGGGCATTGCAGATAGTGAAATAAAACGCCTTGTGACAACACAATTATTTCCTCAGTTTTTCTTGCCTTGGGGTGTGGCGATGGTTCATAGTTTATTTGCCTTTTTAGCTTTGCAAAATATATTAAAGGATATTGCCAATATATCAATTGTAAAAGAAATCATCTTTGCTTTTTCTTTCATCATTTTATTGCAAGTGATTTATTTCTATTTAATTCGATGGAGATATATTGCTCACGTAAAAAATTAAGTTGGGGATGCTAGTATGAATTTAGTAAAAAAAGTTCGCGAACAGTCTTTAAACCACCCAGAAAAAATTGCTTATATTTTTGAAGGTCGTTCAACAACTTACGGTGAATTTGAAGATAAAGTAAGCAGTCTTGCTTTTTCGATGAATCAACTGGGCATTCAAAAAGGGGACCATGTAGCACTAATTTTTCAAAATTGTCCCCATTTTTTAATTGCTTATTATGCATTGATGCGTATTGGAGCAGTTTCAATTCCCATCAATCCGATGTATACGCTGGATGAAATGTCTTACATTGTTGACAATGGAGATGTAAAGTGGATTATTGCTGGAGAAGATTCGATAGGGCGAATTAATCAATTGTCCAATAAATTTTCACAAATAAAAGGTTCAATTCTTTGTGATAAAGATTCATCACATCTTTTTCATGATCGGCAAGAAGGCAAGTACCATTTTTACTCTGATTTAATAAAGCATTCATATTCTATGAAGCCGGTATCGTTGGAAGCGGACGATATCGCGATCATTTTATATACATCTGGAACGACTGGCCATCCTAAAGGTGTGATGTTGACTCACGGAAATCTATACGCTAATGCACGAGACGTTGGAGATTATTTTTTGTTTTCGGAAGAAGATCGAGTGATTGCCACCTTGCCTTTTTATCATGTATTTGCTTTGACAGTCGTGTTGAATGTTCCATTAAGCACTGGTGCAACGATATTAATTGCCCCAAGGTTTTCTCCAAAATATATTTTTCAGCTTGCAAAGGAATATCATGCGACCGTGTTTGCTGGGGTTCCTACGATGTATAGTTTTCTTCATCAATACAAAGAAGGAGAGCCTTCAAGTTTCTCTAGTTTACGATTAGCCATTTCCGGAGGTGCTCCGCTCCCAATCAAAGTACTCGAAAAGTTTGAAGCAAGGTTTAACATCCCAATTTTTGAAGGGTACGGATTATCGGAAGCAGCGCCAGTTACATGTTTTAATTCTCCGACACAAAAGCCAAAACCCGGTTCAATTGGTACCTCCATTCCGAACGTAATAAATAAAGTGGTAGATGACCAGGGGAATGATGTAGCGATTGGAGAAGTTGGAGAATTGATATGTAAAGGACCGAATGTCATGAAAGGATATTATAAGTCTCCTGAGGAAACAGGTAAAGCCATTCGTGATGGTTGGTTATATACTGGCGATTTGGCAAGACAAGATGAAGAAGGATATATTTATATCGTTGATCGCAAAAAAGATTTAATTATTGTTGGGGGATATAATGTATATCCGCGTGAAGTGGAAGAAGTATTATATACCCACCCTAAAGTATTGGAAGCAGCTGTAGTAGGTTTTTCTAATGAAGATTATGGAGAAGAAGTACATGCCTTTATTGTTTTAAAGGAAGAAGCCTATTATGATGAGTTACTTCAACATTGTGAAAAACATTTGGCAACTTATAAAATTCCAGAGGCTTTTCATATTATACAATCATTGCCGAAAAATTCTACTGGGAAAATTTTAAAACGCCATTTAAAAGAACGGATTGAGCGAAAAGTGACAGAATAATGGGGAAGCAGTACAATAGATGAAGTGTAACCTTAAAGATAGCGAAATATGGAAGAAAGAGGGAAGAAAAATGGAAAAAATGAATGTGGAAAGTTTTAATTTAGACCATACAAAAGTTAGTGCACCATATGTACGCCTAGCTGGTGTAATCACAGGAAAAAATGGTGATGTGGTTCGAAAATATGATATTCGTTTTAAACAGCCAAATAAAGAACATATGGAAATGGCAGCACTTCATTCAATTGAGCATTTAATGGCTGAACATATTCGTAATCATACAAATCAAGTGGTGGATTTGAGTCCGATGGGATGTCAAACAGGATTTTACCTTACAATGATTAACCATGATGACTATGAAGAAGTCTTGAATATTTTAGAAAAAACGCTTCGCGATGTATTGGAAGCGACAGAAGTACCTGCTTGCAATGAAGTGCAATGTGGCTGGGCAGCAAATCATAGTTTAGAAGGGGCCAAACAATTGGCGAAAGAAATGTTGGAAAAACGTAGTGAATGGTCGATTGTTTTTAAAGGAGAATAAATTTTATGCAGTATCATCTTTTAAGGATGATACTTTTTTGTATAATTTTCATATGTCGTATTTTTGTTCTAGTTTTATTTTTCGTTGTATTTCATCGTAAAAATTGTATATTATTAGAATTGTACATAATGAAAAAGTGGAGATATTGGTATGGAAGTGCTTGTAGGTAGGCAACCAATCTTTAATACACATGAGGAAGTGGTTGCTTATGAACTTTTATACAGAAGAAATGAATCAAATCAATATGAACAAGTTGATTCAGATAATGCAACAATTCAAGTGTTGAAAAACTCCGTATTTACTATAGGAATGAATGAATTAACAAATGGATTACCAGGGTTCGTAAATTTTACGGAAAATTTGTTAATGACGAATAATATCATTGATTTAATGGATCCCTCTGCATTTGTAATCGAAATATTAGAGGATGTGCCGATTACGGATCAATTGATTATGCGGATTGTAGAATTGAGAAATCGAGGTTTTACAATTGCGTTAGATGATTTTGTTTTAAGACAAAATATAGAATATTACAACACGTTATTTGCAAATGTAGATATTATTAAAGTCGATTTTTTAAGCACTCCTAAATCCGGAAGAGCTATTATTGAAGAGCGTGTGAAAAATTTCTTTCCCCACATTCAACTGTTGGCAGAAAAAGTAGAAAATCGTACTCAATTTGAAGAAGCAAAAGCGGCAAATTATTCACTATTTCAAGGATATTTTTTTGAACAGCCTCAAATTATTAAATCAGTGGATATACCCATGAATATGTTGCAGTATTTTGAAGTAATGAGCTTATTAAAAGAAGAAAATTCCAACGTTCAAGAAATTGCTGAAAAAATAGAACAGAACATATCTATAACTTACAAGTTACTTCAGTTAATTAATAATATTTCCAGAAAAAAATCGAAAGTGCGATCGGTAAAACAAGCGATCGTGATGTTAGGGTTAATCGAACTGCGTAAATTTCTTTATTTACTAGCAGTTGATGAAGGGCTAGCGGATGAACCATCAGATGTTTACATTGAATTAATGAGAACATCCATTTTCCGTGCCAAAATTTGTGAATTGCTTGCAAGAAAAAAGAATAAACAAAATTATTCCGAGTATTATTTAGTAGGGATGTTTTCATTAATCGATACAATTTTACAAAGACCCATTCAATTAATTGTTCAACAATTACCGTTTTCGGAAGTAGTCATCGAAACGATTTGTGGCAGGGAAACGGAGATGACTATTTATTTACAACTGAGCATTGCATTGACAAAAATGGATTTGGAAAAAGCAAATCAATTAGCGAAAGAGTTAGGCATTTCTACGGCTGATTTAGGATATATATACAGAATGGCTTTAGAATATACGAAAAGCTCCATATAAATGATTGCGAAAAAATCCTATTCAATGATTGTTGAATAGGATTTTTTTATTTGCGCACAATATTCTTACATGAACCTTCGTAAATGGATTTCAAAATTATACTAAAATAATTTATTCCTTTTTTATTTGAATGTGAACACTCTTTCACAAATAATTCACAAACCTGAAACAAATGTTAGAAGTGTTGATATTATTGCTTTTTGCGGTATTATCTAAACTTTGGATATTTGTCCAAATGTTTCTTTGTTCAACAATTTTGATATAATGAACATGTATTGCACATTTTTTATTATTTTTTTGGAGGGGTTCAGATGAAAAAAGCATGGTTAGCATTATTATTCGGATCCGCCCTTGTTCTTGGTGCTTGTGGTGGCGGTGGAGACGAAGCTACTGACGGAGGTTCAACTAACGACAATACTACAGATGAACAAACAACAGATGGCGGTACAGAAGCTAACAAAGGTGAAGAACTTGTAATGAGCAATTGTACAACTTGCCATGGCGGTAACTTGCAAGGTATGGGGAATACTCCAGCACTTTCAGATGTTGGTTCAAGATTGTCTGAAGAAGAAATTTTAGATGTCATTCTAAACGGTAGAGGTGCAATGCCTGGCGGATTACTGAAAGGTGAAGATGCTGAAGCCGCTGCTGCATGGTTGGCACAACAAAAATAATTTTGTTTAAAAAATAAAAGCGTTTACATTAGTGAGTCTTGGGAGACGTTATGAGCACGTCTCCTTTTTTATTTTGGATAAGTATACTATAATGCTAAAATAAATACATATGTGAAAAAAGGTGGGAGAGAAGAATGGCACAAGTAACAACAAAAGATGTAATGGAGAAATTTAAATTAACCCTTGTAAGTGGTCATGAAGGGATTGGTCGCCATATCACAACGAGCGATATTTCTAGACCAGGCTTAGAAATGGCAGGTTATTTTACCCATTATCCTGCGAATCGTGTGCAACTTATTGGAAGAACGGAATTATCATTCTTTGAAATGCTCCCTCCGGAATTAAGGCAAGAGCGGATGATGAAACTATGTTCGCAGGAAACACCAGCAATTATTATTTCGAGAAATATGGATGTTCCTCAAGAATTAATTGATGCTTCTAATGAAAACAATGTACCAGTATTAGTTACGTCTATGAAAACAACAAGGTTTTCAAGTAGGCTTACCAATTATTTAGAAAGTAAATTAGCACCTTCTACAGCCATCCATGGTGTATTAGTCGATGTGTATGGAATAGGTGTCTTAATTATTGGAAAAAGTGGAGTAGGGAAAAGTGAGACAGCTTTAGAATTAATTAAGAAAGGACATCGACTCGTAGCGGATGATTGTGTAGAAATTCGACAAGAAGCCGAAGATATATTGATTGGGAGTCCCCCACCTTTACTAGAGCATTTATTAGAAATTCGCGGAATCGGCATTATCAATATTATGACTTTATTTGGTGCAAGTGCAGTTCGACCATATAAACGCATTACATTAATCGTGGAGTTGGAAACTTGGGATCCAAATAAAACTTACGATCGATTAGGGCTAGATGAAGAAAAAATGAAAATCATTGATACGGAAATTACAAAATTAACGATTCCGGTTCGCCCTGGACGAAATGTTTCCGTTATTATTGAAGTAGCAGCAATGAATTATCGTTTAAAAAGGATTGGCATCAATCCTGCATTGGAATTCTCAAGAAGATTAGACGAAGTTATTGCAATGCATGATGAGATTGATGAATATTAATTATTGAAAGATGATTTTAAATTTGAAAGGAGTTCATATGGATAATATTTTGTTAGCAATCGATCCGGTTGCCTTTAGCATAGGTCCATTATCTGTGCGATGGTATGGTATTATCATCGTTACTGGTATCATCATTGCTTATTTTGTCGCACAAGCGGAAGGAAAAAAACGTGGATTGCCTGAAGATTTCTTTGGAGATTTGTTGCTTTGGGCAGTGCCGATTTCCATACTTTGTGCCCGCCTATATTATGTCATCATGAAATGGGATTATTATGGTGCTAATCCAGAGAAAATTATTGAGATTTGGAACGGTGGTATTGCTATACACGGAGCATTGATTGGGGCAATTACGACTGCATATGTTTTCTGTCGTGTGAAAAAAGTAAGCTTTTTAAAAGTTGCGGATATTGCTGCTCCAAGTATATTAATTGGCCAAATCATTGGTCGTTGGGGAAATTTCATGAATCAAGAAGCATATGGCGGCCCCGTTTCCCGTGAATTTTTAGAAAGTTTATTTTTGCCAGATTGGATTATTGAGCAAATGTACATTCATGATTTAGGGACATATGTTCATCCAACTTTTTTATATGAATCATTATGGAATTTAGTGGGCTTAATTATTTTATTGCTATTTAGAAAAGCCAATTTACAACGAGGGGAAATTTTCTTCTCTTATTTAATTTGGTATTCAATAGGACGATTCTTTATTGAAGCGATGAGAACAGATAGCTTGTATTTAATTGGAGATTTACGTTCAGCCCAAGTCGTTTCAGTGACGTTAATCATCGTCGGATTTGCCAGCATTTTTTATCGCAGATGGAAAGTTCGTCCTGTTGTTCGATATCTTGATGAATAGATAGAAAGGAAAAATGAGAATGTCAACGTTGAAAAAGGGGTTCATTGCAGGCGGTAAAACAGCCTGGTCTTTAAGTAAAGTTATTTTTCCAATTACGTTTATTGTGACAATTTTACAATTTACACCAATATTACCTTGGCTCATTGACTTGATTGAACCATTCATGGGAATTCTAGGATTAAGTGGTGAAGCCGCTATTCCCCTTGTGCTAGGGAACTTTTTAAATTTATATGCAGGGATTGCTGGAATACTTTCAGTTGAGTTGACTGTCAAAGAAGTGTTTATTCTTGCAGTTATGCTATCTTTCTCCCACAACATTTTCATTGAAACAGGTGTTGCATTAAAGGTAGGAGTAAAACTATGGGTAATTCTTACTGTTAGATTTGGTTTAGCGATTTTATCTGCTTTAGTGATTCGATTTCTTTGGAACGGTGGAGGAGAAATTGCAAAGTATGGCTTAGTTCCTGCACAAAATCCTAATCCGGACGGTTGGGGAGAAATATTATTACTTGGACTCCAAAAAGCGAGTTTAGGGATTTTGCAATTATTAATTATTGTCATTCCTTTAATGATTGTCGTGCAATATTTACGTGACTATCATTTCTTAGATAAATTATCAAATTTACTGGCTCCATTGACGAAAGTAATTGGAGTAAAACCAAATGCAGCGATGACATTAGTTGCTGGATTAGTAATTGGTTTAGCCTATGGAGCAGGTGTGATGATTCAATCAGTACAAGAAGATGGTGTGAGTAAAAAAGATGCTACATTATGCTTTATCTTTTTAGTTGCATGTCACGCGGTGATTGAGGATACGCTTATTTTTGCGCCTTTAGGAATTCCGATTTTACCTTTATTAATTATACGAGTAATTACAGCATTTGTACTGACGATTATTGTTGCATTTATTTGGAATAGAACAGAACTAAAGGCATTAAATAGGGAAGTGGTCCAGTAAGAATGAAAGCCTTATTATTTGACTTTGATGGAACGTTATTAAATACAAATGAATTAATTATCCAAACATTTATGCATGTATTAAACGACAAATTTCCTGGGCAATATTCGCCACAAGATTGCATCAACTTCATTGGTCCGTCATTAAAAGAGACTTTTGAACAAATTGCGCCAAATGAAGTCGATGAAATGATTGCAAAATATCGCCAATGGAATCATGCTTATCATGATCATTATGTGAAAGAGTTCGATGGTGTCAATGAAACTTTAGAAGAATTAAAAAAGCAAGGGCATAAATTAGCAATTGTCTCAACGAAAAAAAGGGATACGATCGAACGAGGACTTCAATTCATGAAAGCAGAACATTACTTTGATTTCTGGATAGGTTTAGAAGATGTTACGAAAGTAAAACCAGATCCGGAACCTGTTTTACTAGCATTAGAGCGTTTGAAAATGCCAAAAGAGAAAGCTTTGATGATTGGGGATAATTATCACGATATTTTAGCAGGAAAAAATGCAGGTATAAAAACAGCTGGAGTTGCTTGGTCAATTAAAGGAGAAGAATATTTACGACAATTCCAACCGGATTATATGCTGCATCATATTTCCGATTTACTAACAATCGTGAAGGGGTTGTAATATGCGGAGAACTGAAACATACAAAGTTCAAGGAGGCGCCAACTCTTTATGGCATGTATATAAAACCGTTTCTTTTTGGAAGGTTGTAAAATGTTTTATCTTTATTCAAATTGGTCGAATTACTCCGTTTATGGGATTAAAAAATTGGATTTATCGCACCTTTTTGAAAATGAAAATCGGAAAGAGAACTTCTCTTGCGCTAATGGTAATGCCTGACACGATGTTTCCAGAGCGTATTTCAATTGGTGATAATACGATTATTGGATATAATACAACGATTTTAGCTCATGAATATTTAATTGATGAATATCGATTAGGCGATGTGAAAATAGGAAATGAAGTGATGGTGGGAGCGAATTCCACCATCTTACCTGGTGTCGAAATTGGCGATGGAGCAATCGTTTCGGCTGCTACATTAGTGAATAAAGATGTTCCAGCTGGGGCGATGGTCGGTGGAAATCCCATGCGCATCATTTTCACAGCTGAAGAAATGGCGGAACGGAGAAGAAAAAAACAGGCGAGTGGGAAAGAGGATGTTTAGAAAGATGAATCTTTCTAGGCATCTTTTTTTATAAAAATAAGAAGCAATATTGCTTAAATTATCTGAATAGTAGCAACAGTTTAGAAAATATATAATTTCCTATTACCACCAATTTTGAATTGACGAATCTTTAAAAGTTCGATAAAATGCTTTCATATACTAATTCTCTAATTATCTAACACTCTAATATGTTAAAGTATAAATAACAGGATGTGTGAATATGTCATCAATCAAAAAGTTTGAAAAACCTCTAGGAATGAAAGATACATTCCCGCCTATATATGAAAAGATCGAAAGAACAAGGCAAATAGGTCGGCAATTTTTACGTTCACGTGGGTTTGATTTTATTGAGACACCAACTTTAGAATATTACGATACTGTTGGAAAAGCATCAGCTATTTCTGACGCATCCCTATTTAAATTGGTGGATAGCCAAGGAAATACCCTTGTCTTGCGTCCCGATATGACGACCCCCATTACAAGGGTTGCGACATCTAAATTATTAAAAGAAAAAATCCCACTCCGACTAGCTTATTCGGCAAATGTTTTCCGTGCGCAACAAATGGAAGGTGGAAGACCAGCTGAATTTGGTCAGATGGGCATTGAAATTATCGGAGATAAATCGGTTTACGCTGATGCGGAAGTACTGATCATAGTAATCGAATTGATGAAAGAGTTTGGAATTGAATCATTCAAATTAACCATTGGGCATGCAGGTGTACTGCATGATATTTTAAATGATTATACAGACCACGATTATCAACGGGAAACTTTACAAAGATTGCTTGTTGAGCGTAACTATGTGGGATTTGAAGAAGCGGTGCATGAATTTGATTTGCCTGTAACAAAAGCAAATGCATTGCTCGAATTTATTAATGAAGCAACAAACTTAGCTGCCATCGAAGATATGGAAAAATATGTAAGGAAAAACGATGGTGTAGAATATATGAAACAACTTGCTAAATTAATTGAAGCATGCAGTCTTTCGCAATATGTTTCTTTCGATTTTACACTATCTAGCCACATGAATTATTATACTGGCATGTTATTTGAGATTTTCGCATCAGGAAGTGGTTTCCCACTTGGAAATGGTGGACGTTATGATGGTTTATTAAATTTGTTCGGTAGTGATGTAGGAGCAACAGGTTTTGGCATTCGCATCGATCGACTTCTTGAGGTATTGCCTAAAGAAGAAATGGTTGAAGAGACTGTTTGCATCCTATTTGAAGATGAGGAATTTAATAGGGCGTTAGAACTTGCAAATACGTTAAGACAACAAGGTGCTCGTGTAACGGTACAAGCGAAAGAAGGATTGATTAATAAAGATGCATTTACAAAATTGTTTAGTCGGGTCGTTGAATTGAGCCAGGGGGAAGAACAATGAATAGTGAATTAACGATTGCTATGCCGAAAGGACGCATTTTTGAAGAAGCGTTTCAAATGTTAATAGATGCTGGATTTCAATTGCCGGAAGAAGTGGAAATGTCACGGAAGCTGATGATTGAAATTCCAGAAGAGAACATTCGATTTATTTTAGCAAAACCAATGGATGTTCCCGTTTATGTGGAACATGGCGTTGCAGATATTGGAATTGCAGGCAAGGACGTATTATTAGAACAGCAAAGAAATGTGCATGAACTATTGGATTTAAAAATTAGTAAATGTCATATCGCATCAGCAGGCTTGCCAAATACAGAAATGGATGAAATTGCACCTCGCATAGCAACGAAATATCCAAATATCGCAATGAATTATTATAAGGGCATTGGTGAGCAAGTGGAAATCATTGAATTGAACGGGTCTATTGAACTTGCGCCGATGATTGGTCTTGCTGATCGCATTGTGGATATTGTTTCAACGGGAAGAACATTAAAGGAAAATGGTCTAGTGGAATATGAACACATTGCCGATGTGTCTTCTCGTTTAATTGCAAACCCAGTAAGCTACAGAATGAAAAATGCACGAATTCAAGAAATTGTATCCCGATTGAAGAAAATTGTGAAATAGAGGGAAGGTCAAACAACATGAAAATTTCTAAGTTATCTAAAAACATTTCGTTAAAAAGAGAACTTGAGAGCGGAAATGAAGAGCAGCTAAAAACGGTACGTCAAGTGTTGGCAGATGTTCGTGAAAACGGCGATCAAGCTGTTCGTAAATATACGGAAATGTGGGATGGAATTGTTCTTTCTGATTTCCGAGTGACAGAAGAAGAAATCAATGAGGCGCTTCGACATTTTGACCCCCTATTAAAGCAGGACTTAGAAGAAGCGGCAAACAATATTCGCAATTATCACGAAGCGCAAAAAAGAAATGGGTATACATTGCCGTTAACTGACGGATCGTACCTTGCTCAACGGATTGTTCCACTAGATTCGGTAGGATTATACGTGCCAGGTGGGTCTGCTGCTTATCCTTCCTCTGTATTGATGAATGTTATTCCTGCTCAAGTTGCAGGGGTAAAACGCATCGTCATTACTTCTCCTTGTGGAAAGGATGGTAAACTTCCCCCTGCAGTTCTTGTTTCAGCTAACATTCTGGGCGTGAATGAAATTTATAAAATTGGCGGTGCCCAAGCGATTGCAGCGTTGGCCTATGGAACGGAATCAATTGCTCCTGTCGATAAAATTACAGGGCCAGGGAACATTTTTGTTGCATTAGCAAAAAGAGAAGTATTTGGTGAAGTAGCGATTGATATGATTGCTGGACCAAGTGAAATTTGTATAATCGCAGATGATTCGGCTTATCCAGATGAAATAGCAGCAGATTTATTAAGCCAAGCGGAACATGACAAACAGGCATGCGCAATTTTAATTACAACGAGCGAAAAGTTGGCACAAGCTGTGAGCGAACAGGTGGAAAATCAATTAAAACAACTTCCGAGAGAAGAAATTGCAAGAGCTTCTATTGAAAACTTTGGACATATTTATATTGCAGAAAATATGGATCAGGCAGTGGAAGCAGTAAATACGCTTGCACCTGAACACTTAGAAATTGTGACTGAAAATGCGGAAAAAGTGAGTGAGGGTATCCGCCACGCGGGTGCAATCTTTATCGGCCGTTACAGCTCTGAGCCGGTCGGGGATTACTTTGCTGGTCCGAACCACGTATTGCCGACAAATAGCACAGCGCGCTTTGCTAGCGGATTAAATGTAGATGATTTTATTAAAAAGACAAACATTGTTTATTATACAGAACAAACATGGAAAGAGAATGTGCAAAAAATTGCAAGACTTGCCCGCATGGAAGGTTTAGAAGCTCACGCAAGAGCTGTAGAATCGAGAGGTTGGAAGAAAGGTGAAAACTAAATGGCACAAACAAAGAAACGATTTGCTCAAATCGAACGAACAACGAAAGAAACGCAAATCAAAATAGAATTTTATTTAGATGGAGAAGGAAAAGCAGAAGTTGATACAGGTGTTCCTTTTATGGATCACATGCTCGATTTGTTTATGAAGCATGGATTGTTTGATGGAAAGATTGTTGCAAACGGTGATACTCATATTGATGATCATCATACAACAGAAGATCTCGGAATCGTTTTAGGACAAGCAGTTCGAGAAGCGTTAGGTGATAAACGAGGTATTCGCCGATACGGAAATGCTTTCGTACCAATGGATGATGCATTGGCACAAGTGGTTGTAGACTGCTCTAATCGTCCTCACTTAGAATATCGTGTTGCTCCTGAATTGAAGGAAAAAGTAGGAACATTCGATACGGAATTAGTGCATGAATTTTTATGGAAGTTTGCTTTAGAAGCAAGAATGAATGTCCATGTAATCGTTCCTTATGGACATAACACACATCATATTATAGAAGCGATTTTTAAAGCCCTTGCTCGCGCGATTGATGACGCTGTTCAAATCGATCCACGAGTTAAAGGAGTACCTTCAACGAAAGGACTACTTACATGAAAATTGGTGTAATCGATTATGGCATGGGAAATTTATTTAGCGTTGTACAAGCGTTAAACAAATTAGATGCAGAAGTAATTCTTTCATCCAGAACAGAGGAGTTAAGTGAAGCAGATGCTCTCATATTGCCCGGAGTCGGCGCTTTTCCTGATGCAATGAAGAAACTAAAAGAAACTGGGCTTGATCAGTTTATTCGAAATGAAGTAAAGAACAGTAAACCACTTCTTGGCATTTGTTTAGGAATGCAGCTGTTATTTGAAGAAAGTGAAGAAGTTGCTCCGACAAAAGGTTTCGGATTTTTTGAAGGAAAAATCGTTCGTTTTTCTGGAATTTCTGAGCAGGGAGAAAAATACCGAGTTCCTCATATGGGATGGAACTCATTGATATTCCACACTATTCCAAAATGGTTGGAGGGGGAAGAAATGCCAGAGGACAAACATGTCTATTTTGTTCACTCTTATTATGCAAATACTACCTCCTCTCAAGTGGTGGCATTTGCCGACTATTTTGGTGTGAATGTTCCCGGCATTGTTCAAAGTGGCAATGTTTGCGGTATGCAGTTCCATCCTGAAAAGTCAGGAGAATTCGGCGTTTATTTACTGAAAAAGTGGCTGCAAGGGGTGAATTAGATGTTAACAAAACGGATCATACCTTGTTTAGATGTAAAAGATGGAAGAGTCGTAAAGGGTATACAATTTGTAGGTCTGCGGGATGCAGGAGATCCGGTAGAACTGGCAAAGTATTATGATGAACAAGGTGCAGATGAACTTGTGTTTTTAGATATATCAGCCTCTTTCGAAGGCAGACAAACGATGGTTGAAGTTGTGAAAAAAACGGCTACAGAACTTGCGATTCCCTTTACGGTGGGAGGCGGAATTCGCACGTTAGAGGATATGAAACGAATTTTACGAGCTGGAGCGGATAAGGTATCAGTCAACACATCAGCAATCGAAAGACCAGAATTAATTAGAGAAGGTGCAGATTATTTTGGTTCGCAATGCATTGTTGTCGCTATTGATGCACGTTATTCTGAAGAAGACGGTACTTGGATGGTTTATACCCATGGTGGACGAAATAAAACGAATTGGACTGCTGTTGAATGGGCAAAAAAAGCGGTGGAACTTGGAGCAGGAGAAATTTTATTAACAAGTATGAATAGAGATGGCGAAAAAACAGGATTTGATTTAGCGTTAACGAAAGCAATTCGTGATGCGGTGACTGTGCCGGTTATCGCAAGCGGTGGTGCAGGCAATAAGGAGCATTTCCGAGAAGTATTACAAGATGCTGATGCTGACGCAGCCCTTGCAGCATCAATTTTCCACTATAAAGAAACAAGCGTGGCAGAAGTAAAAGCCTATTTGCGCGAAAAAGGAGTTTGTGTCAGATGATGGAAATCGAAAATTTAAAATTTGATGAAAAGGGTCTAATCCCTACTGTTGTACAAGATGCACGTACGAAAGAAATATTAACAGTCGCTTATATGAATTTAGAATCGCTACATAAAACGGTGGAAACTGGGGAAACATGGTTTTTTTCACGTTCTCGTAATGAACTTTGGCATAAAGGAGAAACGAGCGGAAATACGCAGAAGGTTGTTTCAATAACAACTGATTGCGACCAAGATGCGCTAGTTGTTGAAGTCATCCCTGCTGGCCCTGCTTGTCATAATGGAACAACTTCCTGCTTCACAGAAATAGTTGTGGAGAAAGGGAAAGTTGGAAGCGTTGGTATTATCCCAGAATTAGTAGAAATCATTGAGAAACGCGAAAAAGAGATGCCAGAAGGAGCTTATACTACTTATTTATTCAATGAAGGCATCGACAAAATCTGTAAAAAAGTTGGTGAAGAAGCAACAGAAGTAGTGATTGGTGCGAAAAATCGAAATCCGGAAGAAGTGAAATGGGAAGCAGCTGATTTGATTTATCATCTACTTGTATTATTACAGGAACAAAAAATTAGCGTGTACGATGTGCTAGAAGTGTTGGTAGAACGCCATCAACAAAAGAGAGCGAGCACAAAAATTACAAAATAATTTCATCATTCTTTATTCTTTTAAAGCATTTGCCATGACGTAGGTTGGAAATGTGATATAATAAAATAGATTAGAAAAGGGACGTTTTTAAAACGTTCCTTATTTATTGTCTCGGAGGTTCATTTTGGAAAAGAAGCAACAGAAAGGTAAAAACAACATTGTCTCGTTTATTCCAGATGGTGAATATTATTTCAATAAAGCAATAAAAGCGTTGGAAAAGGACCAAATGGATCGAGCTTATAAATATATGAAAAGAGCTGCAGAATTGAGTCCGGATGATGCTCATGTATTAATGCATTATGGCCTATTAGAATTAAGCGCCCAAAATTTTGAAAAGGCTTATGAATTAATTCATACTGCATATTGCATCGAACCAGATGAACCGGAACATATTTATTATTTAGCGGAAGTGTCCAGTTATTTAGGTTTAATGAATGATGCAAAAAAATATGCTGAAAAATATTTAGAACTTGATCCTGATGGTTATTATGCATTGGAAGCTAAGGAAATAATCGATTTCGCTTATTTTGAACAAAATGAATTGGAGGATTTGGAAGAAGATTCATACGATCAATTCATTCAGCAAGAAAAAGCTCGTCGATTAATGGAAAATAGCCAATTTAATGAAGCGATTGAAGTGTTAGAAGAGCTTGTTGATCAATATCCTGAGCTTTGGGCTGCTTATAACAATTTATCTCTTGCATATTTTTATGTAGGAGATTTGGAACAATCAAAAGCAATTTTACATCATGTTCTTCGAGAAAATGTTGGGAATTTGCATGCATTATGTAATTTAACCATCATTGCATATTATGAAAAAGACGAGTCATATCTGAAACAATTAGTGGACATATTAAAAAAAGTGCATCCATTTGATTTTGATAATCGATATAAACTTGGTGCAACATTAGCATTGATTGGGGAATATGATTTAGCCTACAAATGGCTTCACAGCATGTCGAAACGAATGGCACCAAGTGATTCAGGTTTTTATTTTTGGTTAAGTCAAGCGGCTTATTTTTCCAATCATGTGAAGGAAGCAGAAAAAGCTTGGGAAATGTTAATTCGTATTGATCCATCGAAAAAGGGAATGGAGCCGTGGAAACACATTAAAAATAAAGAAATCACGGAAATTCCAACGCTTGATCAAAATCGAGAATACATTATTAAGAAAATTAATAGCGATTATCCGGCACATCGAATGTTTGGCTTTTTCCTGCTCAGTAAATCGGCATTTAAACAGGAAATTATTTCTCATCCGAAATTAATAGATCTCTCAAAATACAACGGATTAGAAAAACTTTGTTTAGCTTATGCACTTAATCATCAATTTAATCTTAAAAACAAAATGGAAAGAAATTTCACTCGTTTAATTGGGGTGGCGGAAGAACTTTATAATAAAACGGAAGCATTAACACTTGAATTACAGTACTTATATCAAATGTGGTTTGTCCTATCTGAAAAAGCCTTTTTGAATGGCTATGAATTTAAAAATGTAAAAGCTCTTGCTGCTGCAGTGGAATATATGTATTTTTCAACGGTTAAGTCAAATCGAGTGACGAAAAAACAATTTGCGGAAAAACACGAAATTACTGTTTCTACATTAACGAAGTATGTTGACCAATTACTAAAATTTCTACCTTTTGACGAGGAATAAGCAAACTATTTGAAGTTCCTAATTTATTAGACTACATTAGAAGTAATTAGGAGGAATTAAAAATGGCTGAAGAAAAAATTTATGATTGCATCATTATCGGGGCAGGTCCAGCAGGGATGACTGCAGCGGTATATACTTCACGTGCAAACCTTTCAACTTTAATGTTAGAACGTGGAATTCCTGGCGGACAAATGGCAAATACGGAAGAAGTGGAAAACTATCCAGGATTTGAATCCATTTTAGGACCAGAATTATCAACAAAAATGTTTGAACATGCGAAAAAATTCGGTGCGGAATATGCTTATGGCGATGTAACAGAAATCATTGATGGCGAGGAATATAAAATCATCAAAGCAGGATCAAAAGAGTATAAAGCTCGTTCCATCATCATCGCAACGGGTGCTGAATATAAAAAATTAGGAGTTCCTGGTGAAAGCGAACTAGGAGGCCGTGGTGTAAGTTATTGTGCAGTATGTGACGGAGCTTTCTTTAAAGGAAAGAATTTAATTGTTGTCGGTGGTGGAGACTCAGCAGTTGAAGAAGGAGTATATTTAACTCGATTTGCTGAAAAAGTTACAATCGTGCACCGCCGCGATAAATTACGTGCACAGAAAATTTTACAAGACCGTGCTTTCGCTAATGAAAAAGTTGACTTCATTTGGAACCACACAGTGAAAGAAATTAACGAGAAAGACGGAAAAGTTGGCAGTGTAACGCTTGTTTCAACAGTAGATGGTTCTGAAAGGGAAGTTCCATGTGATGGTGTCTTTGTTTATATCGGTATGGTACCATTAACTGCTCCGTTTAAAAATTTAGGTATTTTAAACGATGATGGTTATATTATGACAAACGAAAAAATGGAAACATCTGTAAAAGGTATTTTTGCAGCAGGAGACGTACGTGATAAAATGTTGCGACAAATTGTTACAGCAACGGGTGACGGAAGTATTGCAGCCCAGTCTGCACAACATTACGTTGAAGAACTAAAAGAAAAATTAGTGAACAAAAGGTAATAAGAAATTAACTATATTGTAACTTTTATTACCATTGATAAGGGGTATAATAAAATTAGAATTTAACCCCCCTTTTAGATTTATATATTTTGTTGTTTCCATTTTGGGAACAACTTTTTTTTTGAATATTCTACGGAACGCCTTCCAATCATAAATTAAAATAATAGATTGTTTCCATAGCATTTTTTGTACCGAACGAAAAGAGTCGCGGTATAATAACAGTAGTAGGAGTAACAAAGATTCGAGGTGTCGTTTATGCAAAGAATTGCAAATTTATTAGCAATACAAGATGGACAAGTTCTGCTTCTTAAAAAACCGAGAAGAGGTTGGTATGTCGCACCAGGCGGGAAAATGGAAAGCGGTGAATCCATTGTTGAAGCAGCAGTAAGGGAATTTCGAGAGGAGACGAATGTTACTCCTAAAAATGCCCATTTAAAAGGTGTCAATACAATTGTTATTAAAGAAAATGATGAAGTAATTGATGAATGGATGCTATTTACATTTGTAGCGACTGGTGTTGAAGGAATTCCAGATAAAGAAAATCGAGAGGGAATTTTAGAGTGGCGTCCAATTGAAGATCTTTACCACCTCCCAATGGCGGAAGGGGATCGAAAAAATTTATTATTTGCAGCGCTAAAACAAGGGATTCAATACGGTACGTGTGTATATACAAAAGATTATGAATTAATCGAGGCGAAATATCAAACTTCGATGGAGCTAATCGAAGGGGATGAAAAAAATGGGTGAAATCGATCATGAACATGAATTAGTCATCATTACTGGCATGTCCGGTGCAGGCAAAACAGTAGCTGTTCAAAGTTTTGAAGATCTAGGGTATTACTGTATAGATAATTTACCTCCAGAATTGTTAACAACTTTTTTAAGATTGATGAAACAGTCGAAAAAAAGAATTTCAAAAGTTGCAGCAGTAATGGATATGCGAGGGGGAGAATTTTTCAACTCTCTCATTGATGCACTTGATATTTTAGAAAAAGAGAAAAATGTAAAGATGCGAGTTTTATTTTTAGACGCAGATGATGAAACGCTCGTTCGTCGATATAAAGAAACGAGACGCCAACATCCGTTAGCACATGGAGGATTACCTCTAGATGGAATAAAAAAAGAAAGAGCAATGCTATCAGAGCTAAAAGGCAGGGCTCATTATATTTACAATACCTCCAATATGAAACCACGAGAGCTTCGTGAGCGAATTGGAGAGGAATTCGCCGTATCAACGAGTCCAAAGTTTTCAATCAATGTGATGTCTTTTGGCTATAAAAATGGAATTCCTATTGATGCGGACTTAGTATTCGATGTAAGATTCTTAAAAAACCCTTATTATGTTGAGGAATTGCGCAATAAAACAGGGTTGGATAAAGAAGTCTATGATTACGTTTATAGCACAAAGGAAACACAACTATTAATTCAAAAATTAGAAAACTTATTTGATTTTATTATTCCTCAATATGTTAAAGAAGGAAAATCGCAATTGGTGATTGCCTTTGGATGTACAGGCGGTCAACATCGCTCTGTAACATTAACTGAATATTTTGGAAAATATTTAAGTGAAAAATATCAAACTGAAATAACACACCGTGATATTCGATCTTAGAGAGGATTGTTTTAATGGAAAAAATCAATATCGTTGTCATTGGAGGAGGGACCGGTTTATCAACAGTATTACGCGGGTTAAAACTCTATCCATTTCATATTACTGCCATTGTCACGGTAACGGATGATGGCGGTTCTTCCGGAAGACTTCGGGATGATTATGATATTCCGCCTCCTGGAGACATTCGGAATGTCATTGCCGCTTTATCTGATACGGAGCCTTTAGTGGAACGGATGTTTCAATATCGCTTTTCCAATTCAAAAGATCTTGGGGGTCATTCATTAGGGAATTTAATGATTACCGCATTGACTGACATCATTGGCGATTTTTCCAGTGCCATTGCCGAGATGAGTAAAGTGTTGAAAGTTCACGGAAAAGTTATTCCATCCGCAAATAGACAAGTGAATTTACATGCAGAATTATGGGACGGAGAAATCATAAAGGGTGAATCGAAAATTCCTTTATCCAACAAACGCATAAAGCGCGTTTTTTTAGTGCCAGAAGATGTTAAGCCCCTTCCAGAAGCAATAAGTGCAATCAAAAATGCAGATTTGATACTAATCGGTCCTGGGAGTCTTTATACAAGCATCATACCGAATTTGATAGTGAAAGAAATCGGTGAAACTGTAGTAAAATCGAAGGCTAGAAAAATTTACATTTGCAATTTAATGACACAACAAGGGGAAACGAATCAATATAAAGCGGCTGATCATGTCAAAGCAATATATGAGCATGTCGGGAAACCGTTCTTAGATGCCATTTTAGTGAACAGCAATGATTTGCCATCCCTCATCAAAGCAAATTATAAAGAACAAAACGCTGAACCTGTTAAAGTTGATGTGGAAGAATTAGAAAAGCTCGGATTAGAAATAATTAAAAAAGATATCGCTACAATTAAAAATGGCGTTGTGCGACATGAAGGTGAAGCGATTGCGGAATGGTTAATCGATTACTCATTAAAAATAAAAAATTAGTATGAACGATTTACATAAGAGAGGGGGGCTTCGATGTCATTTGCTTCAGAAACGAAAAAAGAATTGACTCAAATTGAAGAGAGCAATCAATGTTTAAAAGCAGAAGTCTCTGCAATGATCCGCATGAATGGGACGCTCTCTTTTTCAAATAAACAACTTAGTTTAGATGTGCAAACAGAAAACGCTGCAATAGCTAGAAGAATTTATACGATTATTAAAAAGCTTTATCCGTATAATGTAGAATTGCTGGTTCGCAAAAAAATGAGATTAAAGAAAAATAATGTTTACATTTGTCGAATTCGTGAAGGTGCGCAAGAAATATTAAAAGACCTTGATATTTTACAAGGAGAGTTTCAATTAAATCATTCTATTTCCCAATCGTTATTGAAAACAGATGAGCAAAAAAGAGCCTACTTAAGAGGGGCTTTTTTAGCTGGTGGTTCTGTTAATAATCCAGAGACGTCATCGTATCATTTAGAAATTTATTCAATGTATAAAGAGCATAGTGAAGCGTTAGCCAATTTGATGAATGAATTTCAGTTAAATGCGAAAACCATTGATCGTAAAAAAGGGCACATTACTTATTTAAAAGAAGCGGAAAAAATTTCAGATTTTCTTGGCTTAACTGGCGCATTTCAAGCGATGTTAAAGTTTGAAGATGTTCGTATTTTACGAGATATGCGTAATAGCGTAAATCGAATCGTGAATTGCGAAACAGCAAACTTAAATAAAACCATTGGTGCAGCATTAAGACAAGTAGAAAACATAAAATTTATTGATCAAACAATTGGTATCGATAATTTGCCAGAAAAATTGCGAGAAGTGGCGAGGCTGCGCATCGAACATCAAGATGTCACGTTAAAAGAATTAGGAGAAATGGTGTCGACGGGAACAGTCAGCAAGTCAGGAATCAATCATCGTTTAAGAAAGATTGATGAAATTGCCGAAAAGCTGCGCCGTGGCGAAAATGTAATAAAATAATAAAATTGAATTCGCATTGTTCTTTTTAAATAATTTCGTTAAGATAGATATAAAATGAGATGAACGGTTTTAGAAAGGGTGTGAAAATGAAAATGGTTGAAACCACAGTGGAGGTTAAACTGAAGACCGGCTTGCAAGCTCGACAAGCGGCGTTGTTTGTTCAAGAGGCGAATCGTTATAAGGCAGATATTTTTCTGCAAAAAGATGATAAAAAAGTAAATGCAAAATCTATAATGGGAATCATGAGCTTAGCCATTGCAAGAGGTACAACAGTAAAATTAATCGCTGAGGGTAATGATGAAAATGAGGCAATTGAAGGATTATCTTCCTTCATCCAAAAAGAAGTTTGATTTATGAAAAAATTGAAAACGCTCGCAATTTTTCGAATCATTTCGAGAATTGTGAGTTTTTTTATTTTTAATTATTCAAACAAATTTTCAAGTGGGGAATATAACAAAGAATAGGGTTTTTTGAACGAAACGATATATTAGTATAAATTATGATGAATATTTGATATGTCGATTTGAGTAAAGACGGCAAGTAAACTTGTCGCATATGTTTTGTCGCAATTTATTAGTGACAAAACCTAGGGTTGAAAAAGGGCGAGGGCCTCGAGTTTGGCCTTGGAATCCAGCGAAAGAAAATCGACAAAATAAAAAATTATCACCCAATAATTATTGGGTGATAATTTTTATTTTCGTGATTATTTTTCCTCACTTGAAGAAATAATGTGGTCAATTAAACCGTATTCTTTAGCTTGTTCAGCTGTCATGAAGTTATCACGGTCTGTATCTTGCGCAATTTTTTCAATTGGTTGACCAGTATGATCAGCCAATAGTCTATTTAATTTATCACGTAAGAATAGAATGCGCTTAGCTGCAATTTCAATTTCAGTAGCTTGCCCTTGAGCACCGCCAAGTGGTTGGTGAATCATCACTTCTGCGTTAGGCAATGCATAACGTTTTCCTTTTGCACCTGCAGATAGGAGGAAAGCACCCATGGAAGCTGCCATACCGATACAAATTGTTTGTACATCTGGTTTAATATATTGCATTGTATCGTAGATTGCCATACCAGCAGTAATTGAACCACCTGGTGAGTTAATGTATAACGAAATATCTTTTTCTGGATCTTCTGCAGCTAAGAATAACAATTGTGCTACAATAGAGTTTGCTACATTATCATCAATTGGGCTTCCAAGTAATATAATTCGGTCTTTTAATAGGCGAGAATAAATATCGTAAGCACGCTCACCACGACTTGTTTGCTCAATAACTGTAGGAACTAAATTCATTATTACGTCCTCCTTAAACCAATAATTGATTTTCTTTATATTTCTACGTACCGAAACGGAAATTGTTTCAGCTTGTATGTTTATCATACACATATTAGTCAAGAATGGTCAAATATAAAGTAAGGGCAATTTATTGAATATACACAAATCCCAAATCATCTATAATAGAATAACTTTCTTCTTGCTAAATGGTTGAATTGTTATGAAGACCTGTGTATAATGATAAAGTCGTTAATATTCATAGACGAAACAGATTATTTACAACACAATGCATATTTATTATTATATGAAAAATAGTAATAAAATATGCAAATTTTGGGAAGACCTTTTATTTGATATGTGCCCTCGTGGTGTAATGGATAACACTCAAGATTCCGGTTCTTGCACTGGGGGTTCGATTCCCTCCGAGGGCGCTACAAACATCCGATGATACGACTGCGTTTGCAGTTTTTTTTATTTTTTGGATATCTGAAAATACCCGATAGAATTACCAATTTCTTAACCCCATCAACGTTTAGGTGCTTTAATTCCTTCTATTTTGTATCCACCTCCCCCCTTGATTATCACTTTATATGATCTCAAGTAATGATTCCGTCCTCAATGCGTTCCAGTTGAGTAATTTTTACTGATTTCATTTATGAAATTTGGTATATAATTCGCTACTTACTTAGCAATAAGAGTCGGAGTATATTATAGTAAAAAATTATGCTGTGAAACTTAATAAGCTCATTTATTTAACAATGAATAATAAATTTACCTAAAAAGTTAAAACTTCTTATTATTTTGACGATAAGAAAAATGGCCCATTCATCGCAACTTTTCCATCATAGGAAGTAGGTCTCAATTCGTTTTATTTTGTTCAGCAATTGGATTGATTAGATGCCATATTAATGTATGCAGAACGAGAGGTAAAAGAGCCATCTGTCTAGTTTATCTTATTTTTGCGTTTGAAACATTTTAACTTTATGGAAAGAAACAGAAACTCTGTTTTAAGAAAGGGGATTCAAAATGATTCTCATAAATGATCAAATTATTTCTCCAATTCTGGTCAAATCGTTGCAAGAACTTAATGTACCTGTTATTAAACAAGGTAACAGTTCGGAAATGCCAGATGGAGATTTTTTTTCTATTATTAACGAACATCAAAAGATATTGACAAACTCTGAAAGCTGCTTAGCATTGCTTGAATCTTATGCTCCTAATAGTGTTCAAAATCGTTGGTCAAAACAATTAAAAGATAAAGGAATGTTCCGTCAAATCCTTTCTAAAATGTACCCTGATTATTTTTATAAGGTAGTAAACCTGGATGAGCTTTTTAACATTCCGGTGGAGGATATTCCTTTTCCCGTTGTAATTAAGCCAAGCAAAGGATATTCAAGCGTTGGAGTGTATAAAGTAAAAAGTGCAGATGAATGGCAGGATGCAATACATAAGTTAAGTGTAGATTTACTTGTTATAAAAAACATGTACGACAATGAAGTGATTAACGGAGAGAGCATTTTAATTGAGCAATGGGTATTTGGAGAAGAATATGCTGTTGACTGTTATTACGATCATAATGGTAATCCTGTGATTTTAAATATTTTTAAACATTTGTTTAAAGACGAATATGATACATCAGATCGAATCTACTATACATCAAAACAAGTGATTCATGAAATCTACGATGACATATTGACTTTTATGCATAAGTTTAGAGAAGTTGTTCCGTTGAAAAATTTTCCAATTCACTTTGAAGTGAGAAAAAATAATCACGGCATTATTCCAATTGAAATGAATCCGCTCAGATTTGCTGGGGCGGGAACGACAGATCTCGGATTTTATGCTTATGGCTGTAATGTGTATAAGCATTATTTTGAAGGAACTAGCCCTAACTGGGAAGAAGTGCTTCGCCAGATGGACCAAGGTATTTACGGTTTCTTCTGCGCGGAAATCCCTATGGACATTTCACAAAATCTTATAAAGCACATTGATCATCAATCATTCAAAGAACAGTTTAACCAAATTTTGGAATATCGAGAAATACAAGCAACAAATGATAGAACGTTTGCTGTTGTGTTCTTCAAAAACGAAACAATGGAAGAACTTTATCAATTACTGCAAATGGATATACGGCCATTTATTGCATTAAAGGAAATGGAACATTCGAGGGAGAGATAAGGAATGAGAGATATAACTCTGAAAAAATCGATAAAAACCCAATTAATTGTTAGTTTTTTATTACCTTTTCTTATATTTTCACTGATTCTTTTTGGATTTGTTCGATATGTATCAGATTACATTATTCATGAACATGTAATCCCACAGTTTGACGAACGGTTAAAAGAAAATGGGCGATTACTAGCAAAGTCGATTGATCCAGATTTAATTAAGAATACAATGGATTCCCCAGAGATATATGGGAAGGAACTGAAGCAGGAATTAGATACATTTATTCAAGGAAAAAATGGAATCGAATATGTATATGTATTGTCCAGACAAAATGGAAAGGATGTCATTGTCGCTTTAAATGGCAGTGACGAATTTATGGTTGAGTCTCCGTTTACAGATAATCAAAAATTATCATATGAACAAAAACAGACTGTACTGAGTCCTATTTACAGAGATAATTGGGGTGTTCATAAATCATTTTTCATTCCTTTAGACGAAGATGGTGTGCAAGCCATTTTTGGAATCGATATGAGCGCTCAATTTATAGACCAGTTAGAAAAGCGGATAATGACTGTTTCGCTTATTGTAACAGCTGTTATGATTGTTATTGGAATTTTGTTGGCTTTATTCATTGGAAATAGAATTTCTAAACCTCTTATTAGTTTAGTGCAATATGCGCAAATCTTTTCTACTGGAGATCTTAGCAAATCGGTAAATATTAAGCGACAAGATGAGATAGGAATCTTAGCAAATAGCTTTGAAGAAATGAGAAGAAATTTAAGTCACATCATTGATAATGTAAAAGAGAAATCGGTAGGAATTCATCATACTAGCCAAACTCTTTTCGAATCCTTTGAAGAATTAGCTCAAGCTTCTAAACAGATTGCGACGAGTACAGATGAAGAAGCAAAAGGTGCCGAAGAAAGAGCTAACCATATTGAACGAATTTCAAATATGATATCTGAAATATCAACTTCGATATCCAATGTGGATGAGCAAACTAAATTAATAAAAGATCTTACTGATCAAACAAGTCAGCAAGCTGAACAAGGAAATGTCCAAGTTCAAATGATTACTGAACAAATGAACAAAATAAAACAAAATGGCATGGTAACTAAAGAGAACTTGTCTAATCTAGGTAAAAAATTAGAACATATTAATGAAATCATTAAGATTATCCAAGAAATTTCATCCCAAATTCATCTTCTGTCTTTAAACGCATCCATTGAAGCAGCACGTGCTGGAGAGGCGGGTAAAGGATTTTCGGTTGTTGCCCAAGAAGTTCAGAAACTTGCAAATCAAACAGATGGATCAATCAAAACAATTTCTGAAGCGATAGATGAAATCAATGAACAGGCTAATATCGTGCTAAATCTGAACCAACAAGATTATGAAGACATTGTAAAAGGTGTTGAGATTGTCGAGGATAATGGGCGATTATTCAATTCTATTTTTGAGTCAGTAGAGCAATTGGCAGATGGAATTGAAACGATTGTTAAAAGCACGGAAGATCTGGATCAAGCATCCGATAAAATCTTAACGTCCGTTCAAGAAATTTCTGCAATTTCAGAACAGGGCGTGGCTGCGACTCAAGAAATTTCTGCTTCTGCTGTTCAACAAAACAACACAATTGATTACTTAAAACAACAAAATTCAGATCTAAAACTATTGGCTGACAACCTTCAAGATATGATTAAGCGATTTAAGACAAGTGAAACTGCAACAAAATAAAATGAAACTTTTTCAGGAGATTTCTTTATTTTCCATTAGTGGAGATGCTCTTACTTCTGAAGACTTTGATTCTTTTAACTTTATATTATATGGAATGTGTAGTTGGCGATGTTGAACAACAAAAGCGGCCAGATTAAAAACTATGGTAGATTCAACAGAAAATACTACTGATGATGAAAAAGTTAAAACAATTTTGAGGATGAAATTGGGCATGACATTACATTTGATATAACATAAATATAGATGTTGTTCCAAACGAACAGGACAATAAGCCTACTTTTTAAGTAAGCTTATTGTGCAAAAAGAAGGCGGAGAGACCTCCGCCTTCATGGATTTACGCACTGAAAATAATTATGTACAGACATAAATTTAACAACTGAAAAACATTGAAATATCGATACGTTTAGGTGCATGGTTATTATTCCTTCGAGGGTGCCATTTTACTTACTAGCAAGTAAATAAGTTGTACTCTATAGTTTAACAGCCTAAAGACAGATGTGTGGAATAAAATGGAAAGTGAACATTTCATTTTATCCCTTATTCATTTTTTTAATCAATTTTTTTAAATAACTTTTTTCATAAAATTTAATATTCATTCAATAAGATTCCCCCTTCATCATCTAGCGATTTCGCTTAGGTATGGAGGGGTTTTTTGGGTGTGTAGGGTATTTTTATACAAGAGATTGAAAAATCTATCTTTTCGAAATGTTATATCAATAACATCGAAAACTAAGATATTTCACAAAAATAATGTAATAAAATATAACTTTTTTAATAATATGAAAAATTAAATGTTGTATAAATATTTCTTGGTTTATATAATTAAACATATCAGTGTCACAAATTTTTATCTATTGCTGATGAACAAGTTAATGACTAAAGGAGGATATTGCAAGTGGTGAAAAAAAATCGCAGTTTATTTATGATGTTACTTTTAACACTACTATTAATGTTAACTGCTTGTGGAGCGGGTGGTGAAAAGAACACAACAGGAGATGCTGGCGAGAATACAGGAGATGCCACAGGTGAAAATTCAGGATTAAAAGACAAAAAAATCTTAGTCGGAACAGAAGCGACATTCGCTCCATTTGAATATATGGACGATAAAGGAAATATCATTGGAATCGACGTAGATATTTTAGATGCAATTTTCGAAGAATTAGGCATGGAATATGAAATTCGCCATGTTGGTTGGGATCCGGTGTTCCAACAAGTGCAAAACGGCGAATTGGACATGGGGGCTTCCGGTATCACAATCACTGATGAGCGTAAACAAACTTTCGACTTCACTAACCCATATTTCGAGGCTACACAAGTGATTGTAGTTACTGAAGATTCAGAAATTGAATCAGCTGAAGATTTGAAAGGGAAAAAAGTATCTGTACAAATCAACTCAACTGGACACCAAGCAGCGAAAAAACTTTTAGGAGAAACAAGCCCAGATATTTTAGCGTATGAAAACCTTCCGTTAGCGATTCAAGAAGTAATCAATGGAACAACAGCAGCGGCAATTGGTGATAACGCGGTAGTGTATGAATATATTAAAAATAATCCAAATGTAAAATTAAAAGTTATTGAAGACGATGCATTCGATAAAGAATATTACGGCTTTATGGTGAAAAAAGGAAACACTGAGCTTTTAAATTTATTAAATGAAGGATTACAAAAAATTAAAGAAAACGGCAAATTAGCAGAAATTACTGGACAAGAAATTGAATAACAGAGTAGGGGGTGTTTCAGATGGAATTCCTGGATTTTCGCTGGGATATAATCTGGAACTACCGTGAAAGCTTCATACGTGGTATTTGGGTAACGTTAATCTTAACAATTTGTGGATTTATAGGCGGATTCATATTAGGAGTTTTACTCGGATTAGGGAAAAATTCGAAAAAGAAATGGATTTATTTCCCTTGTAAATTATATATCGATTTATTCCGAGGAACGCCTCTCCTAGTTCAAATATTTATTATTCACTTAGCTTTAATTCCAACGTTGTTTGGACATTCACTAGGGTTTATGGTTTCAGGGATTACAGCACTTGTATTAAATTGTGCTGCCTATACAGCTGAAATTATCCGTGCGGGGATCCAATCAATAGATAAAGGTCAAATGGAAGCGGCAAGATCACTTGGTTTAAATCAATTCCAAGCGATGCGGAAAGTTATTTTACCGCAAGCTTTCCGCCGCATGATTCCCCCTCTTGGAAACGAATTTATTACTCTATTAAAAGATTCGTCCTTAGTGACAGTAATTGCTGCCAACGATATTCTATATGCAGCAAAAGTCGTTTCAGGAGCATATTTCCGTTTCTGGGAACCATATCTTGCTGCGGCAGCACTTTATTTAACACTAACGTTTATCGTTTCGAAAATCGTTTCACTCATTGAGAAACGCTTTAGCATTGAATACAATCCGCGCAAAAATAAAAATGAAGGGCGGGTTGGTGCATGATTAAGATCGAAAATCTTCATAAAAGCTTTGGCGAGTTACATGTGTTAAATGGAATCGATTATGAGATTCAAGAAAAAGAAGTTGTTTGTGTGATTGGTCCTTCTGGTTCTGGAAAAAGTACATTTTTACGTTGTATCAATTTATTAGAAGAAATTTCAGATGGCGCCATTTATATTGACGGTACGAAAGTCAATGATCGAAATACAGACATTAATAAAATCCGTACAGAAGTAGGAATGGTGTTTCAACAATTTAATCTATTCCCACATATGACGGTGATAGATAATATTACGATGGCTCCTATGCTCATTCGAAAAATGAATAAACATGAAGCTGAGGAACTGGCGCTTGAATTGCTTTCTAAAGTAGGTCTTCGTGAAAAGGCATACAATTATCCTCAACAGTTATCTGGAGGTCAGCAACAACGAGTAGCCATCGCAAGAGCACTAGCGATGAAACCGAAAGTCATGTTGTTTGATGAACCAACTTCTGCTCTTGACCCAGAAATGGTAAATGAAGTGTTGGATGTAATGAAACAATTGGCTTTTGAAGGAATGACGATGGTCGTTGTTACACATGAAATGGGATTTGCTCGTGAAGTTGCGGATCGGGTCATCTTTATGGATGGCGGCGTTATTGTGGAAGAAGGAAAACCAGAAGACATTTTTGGAAATCCAAAACACGAACGAACAAAAGCATTTTTAAGTAAAGTTTTATAAATCAAAAAGGACATCTCCACATATCAAGAGATGTCCTTTTTGATTTTTCATTAGTTAGGCATATCTTTTGCTCTATCTGCTTGACCATACATATTTAACATAGTTTGCATATCTTGTGGTGAAAGTTGTGGAACTTGATAATATCCTTTTTTGTTTTGGTAAAGTGAAAGTTCGTATGCCATTTCAATGCAGTTTGGAACAGAGTCTTGCAATACGCGGCGTACTACTGGGTTTGTAGCTTCTAATGCAGCAGCTGTTTTACCAGTCGCCAACGCTTTATGCTGACTTAACATGAAACCTGAAATGATGCTGTCATCAATTTCATTTGCTGAAGTAATTGGTTTTTTCGGTTCAGATGGTGTTAAGCCGTATTTTGAGTCATTTCCGATTTGCATGCAGTACTTACGAGTTGGATGGCTTGGATCTTGACCCGTTTTAAAACATTCAGCAGTAATATTGTATTCATCGAGCATAAACGCATATTGTCTATCTAAAATATTTAATAATTCAGGGTCTTGAACATGTGGACGTAACATGACAAACATGTTTAATGCGCCAATGGAAGCACTTAATACTTCATGAACATCCATCACCTCGTGAGCACCGTGATTCATCGACATAGGGATATTTTCTGAAGTTTGTTGTTGGTTTGTGAATTGATTTTCCATTGCATGTATCCTCCTTAATTTATGTTTCTGTACACTCGTACATAACTATTTTGGCTTCTTCATCATTTGATTATTCATTGAAGATTTGGGATAGTGAAAGTAGGAATTGAAGAAAAGAGGGAATGTCAATGAAAGTTCAATTTTTTAGCAGACCAAACTGTCATTTATGTGATGAAGGATTAAGTATTTTAAAGCTAGTCCAAGACGATATTCATTTTGAAATAGAAATCATCAATATTGAAGATGATGATGACATTCATGAAAAGTACATGTTGATGATTCCGGTCGTTGTAAAAGATGGTGAAATCATTCAATATGGCCAATTAGATTATGTGACGTTATACGAAGCTTTTTTGAATAAATAGAACATTAAATCATTATATTGATTTAAAACCCTTAGCTGTGACTATTCCTTTGGAGGTTTATAAATACATGTTTTGAGGAAAAATGGAATGAAGGAAAATAGCAAAATGGAGGATGCTATATGACAATAAAATTGGCGATTAATGGGTTTGGTCGTATTGGACGTCTAGTATTTCGAGAAGCAATGAAAAAAGAACAATTTGAAGTCGTTGCAGTAAATGATTTAGCGGATGCAAAGCAATTAGCTCATTTGTTAAAATACGATTCCGTTCATGGCATTTATGATGCGGAAGTTCAACATGAAGAAGATGCGTTAATCGTCAATCATAAACGAATTCAAGTATTTTCAGAAAAAGAACCTGAAAATTTGCCATGGGAGGAAATGAATGTTGATATTGTGTTGGAATGTACGGGACTTTTTCGTTCGGAAGAAGATGCCTCTAAACATTTAACGGCTGGTGCAAAAAAAGTCATTTTATCCGCCCCTGGAAAAGGAGATATGCCAACATTTGTGATGGGGGTTAATCACCAACAGTATGATCCGAATCAACATCATGTTATATCCAACGCATCATGTACAACGAATTGTTTAGCACCAGTAGCGAAAATTCTTGATGAAAAGTTCGGCATGAAACGAGGTTTGATGACAACCATTCATTCGTACACAAACGATCAGCGGCTTCTTGATTTACCTCACAAAGATGCACGCCGTTCTCGTGCAGCAAATTTATCTATGATTCCAACAACGACAGGCGCAGCGATTGCTGTTGCAAAAGTGTTGCCACAGTTGAAAGGAAAACTAGATGGCTTTTCCATTCGCGTACCAACGCCTAATGTTTCTTGTGTGGATTTAGTAGCAGAGTTAAATTCGAATGTCACAATTGATGAAGTCAATGCAGCCTTTCGAGAAGCAGCGACTGGAGAACTAAAGGGCATTTTAGATTATAGTGATTTGCCGCTTGTATCAATTGATTACAATGGCAATCCTCATTCAGCAACGGTAGACGGGCTTTCGACGATGGTATTGGATGATAATATGGTAAAAGTTGTTGCTTGGTATGATAATGAAGCAGGGTATTCTGCACGATTAATCGATTTAGCGCTATACATTGCAAATCAAGGGCTCTCTTATTAATCAATGTGTCATATTCATTTTGCATTATTGAAAAAGTGTAGCATATTAGTGAATTTCTAATGAAAAAGTATAGCCTAAATATAAAGAACGATTTATAATAATGGAGGGTAAAAGGAGTGGTGGAATAACCCATCGCTTCTTATTTTTTGCTAATCAAATTGGAACAATAATTCAATAACTGTTGTCTTATATTAATGTGGAATGACGGTAAACACTTAGGAGGTTACTTCATGTTTTCGAAAAAGACGATGAATGATATTGACGTACAAGGAAAAAGAGTATTTGTACGTGTAGACTTTAACGTGCCAATGGAAAATGGAGCAGTAGTTGACGATACAAGAATTCGTGCAGCTATTCCAACTATTCAACAATTATCAGAAAAAGGTGCAAAGGTGATTTTAGCTTCCCACTTAGGTCGTCCTAAAGGTGAAGTAAAAGAAGATATGCGTTTAACAGCTGTTGGAGAGCGCCTTTCTCAACTAATGAATAAACCAGTTAAAAAATTGGATGAATCCATTGGAGAGCTTGTAGAGAAAACGGTAAATGAAATGCAAAATGGGGACATTGTGTTACTTGAAAATGTCCGTTTCCATAAAGGTGAAGAAAAAAATGACGAAGAGCTAGCTAAACAATTTGCTAAGTTAGCGGATATCTACGTAAATGATGCATTTGGTGCTGCTCATCGTGCTCATGCTTCCACTGAAGGAATTGCAAAATACATTCCAGCAGTTTCTGGATTGTTAATGGAAAAAGAATTAGAAGTATTAGGAAAAGCTTTATCCAATCCTGAAAGACCATTTACTGCCATCATTGGTGGAGCAAAAGTAAAGGATAAAATCGGTGTCATCGAAAACTTGCTTGATAAAGTGGACAACTTAATTATCGGCGGCGGACTTTCCTTTACATTCATCAAAGCACAAGGTTATGAAATTGGAAAATCTTTATTAGAAGAAGATAAAATTGAATTAGCTCGTGGCTTCATTGAAAAAGCGAAAGAAAAAGGCGTTAACTTCTACATGCCAATCGATGCAGTTGTAGCAAAAGAATTTTCTCCAGATGCAGAAGCGAAAGTGGTAGATATCGATCAAATCCCAGAAGACTACATGGGCTTAGATATTGGACCAAAAACAGCTGAAAAATATGCAGAAGTGATTAACAATTCCAATCTAATTATTTGGAATGGACCTATGGGCGTATTTGAAATGGACAAATTCGCTAACGGAACGAAAAAAGTTGCAGAAGCGATGGCCGAAACAAAAGGGTATACTATTATTGGTGGTGGAGATTCTGCCGCTGCAGTTGAAAAATTCAACTTAGCTGAAAAGATGGATCACATTTCAACGGGTGGAGGAGCTTCTCTAGAATTGATGGAAGGTAAAATTTTACCTGGTATTGCCGCGTTGAACGACAAATAAGGAGAGAAATTTAATGCGTAAACCGATTATTGCTGCTAACTGGAAAATGTATAAAACCTTTGATGAGGCAGTGGAGTTCGTAGGGGCAATTAAAGACAGAATTCCTTCAGAGAACAAAGTGGATGCAGTTGTTTGCGCCCCGGCCTTGTATTTGCCAACGCTTGTGGAAATTGCAAAGGAAACAGATTTGGCAATTGGCGCTCAAAACATGCACTATGAGGAAGAGGGGGCTTTTACAGGCGAAATTAGTCCAAAACAGTTAGAGGCTATTCAAGTTGACTATGTTATTTTAGGTCATTCTGAGCGCCGTGAATATTTCAATGAAACAGATGAAGCGGTAAATAAAAAAGTAAAAGCTGCTTTAGCTCACGGTATTGTTCCAATCGTATGCTGCGGGGAAACATTGGAAGAACGTGAAGCTGGCCTAACAGAAAAGAAAGTAACGAACCAAGTGAAAAAGGCTTTAGCTGACTTATCCCCAGAAGAAGTACAGCATATAGTTATCGCCTACGAACCAATTTGGGCAATCGGAACAGGTAAAACGGCTACGGCAGATGATGCAAATGCGGTATGTGGCCATATTCGCCAGGGAATTGAGGAATTGTTTGGAAAAGATGTGGCTGAAAACATTCGCATTCAATACGGTGGAAGTGTCAAGCCTGAAAATATTGAAGAATTATTATCAAAAGAACATATCGATGGCGCACTTGTTGGTGGTGCCAGCTTACAAGTTGAATCATATTTAAAATTATTGGAGGCGGGGGCAAATGCCTAGAAAGCCAGTCGCATTAATTATTTTAGACGGCTTTGCATTACGCGATGAAGTATTTGGTAATGCAGTGGCTCAAAGTAGGAAACCAAATTTTGATCGTTACTGGTCAACGTATCCACATGCAACTCTAACAGCATGTGGAGAAGCAGTTGGACTTCCAGAAGGCCAAATGGGTAATTCGGAAGTCGGACATTTAAATATTGGTGCTGGCCGAATCGTATACCAAAGCTTAACTCGAATTCATAAATCCATTCGTGAAGGTCAATTTTTCGAGAACGAAAAATTGCTTGGAGCAATCGAACATGTAAAGAACCATAATTCCAAACTCCACGTTATGGGGCTATTGTCAGATGGTGGGGTACATAGCCATTATGAGCATTTATTTGCATTATTGAAATTGGCAAAACGTCATGGCCTTGACGAAGTGTATGTTCACGGATTCTTAGATGGACGCGATGTAGGTCCGAAAACAGCAATTGGTTATATTGAAGAAACAGAAAGACAAATGGATGAAATCGGAATCGGAAAATTCGCTACGATTCATGGTCGTTATTACGCAATGGACCGTGATAAACGCTGGGAACGAGTGGAATTATCTTACAAAGCTCTAGTTGATGGTATTGGTCATACTGCTGCTAGTGCAAAATTAGGTGTAGAAAACTCCTATAATCGTGATGTAACTGATGAATTTGTCATTCCATTTGTCATTACTGAAGAAGGAAAACCAGTAGCAACCATTGACGCAAACGATGCAGTCATTCATTTTAATTTCCGACCTGACCGCGCTATTCAGCTATCGACTGTATTTACGAATGACAAATTTATCGCATTTAAGCTATCAGATAAGCATCCTGAAAATTTAAAATTCGTCACATTTACTGAATATAGCGACGAAGTATATGCAGATGTAGTGTTTGAAAATGAAGATTTAATTAATACTGTAGGGGAAGTCATCTCAAGACACGGTTTAACGCAATTACGTATTGCTGAAACAGAAAAATACCCTCATGTTACATATTTCATGAGCGGCGGCAGAGAAGAGAAGTTTCCTGGTGAGGAAAGAATCTTAATTGCATCCCCAAAAGTAGCTACATATGATTTAAAACCTGAAATGAGTGCTTATGAAGTAACAGAGGCACTGCTTAATGAATTAGAAGCAGATAAATTCGATGCCATTATTTTAAATTACGCAAATCCTGACATGGTAGGACACAGCGGTATGTTAGAGCCGACAATTAAAGCAATCGAAGCAGTAGATGAATGCTTAGGCCGAGTTGTTGATAAAATTTTAGAACTTGGCGGTACTGCCATCATTACAGCAGACCACGGCAATTCTGATGAAGTGGTTACATTAGACGGCAAACCAATGACGGCTCATACAACAAATCCAGTACCAGTCATTATCACAAAACATGGTATTGAGATGAGAGAAAATGGAATTTTAGCCGATTTAGCACCAACTATGTTAAAATTATTAAATATACCACAACCTGAAGAAATGACAGGACAACCACTTTTTGAGGTAGTGGAAAAGTAAGAATATTGATTATGATTTTCACAATTTATTTTTGAAATTTATAAATATACCCAATCTCAGCTAAATTAAAATTTTTTATATAGAGGAGAATTGATATGCCATTTATTACACAAGTATATGCTCGTGAAGTTTTAGACTCTCGCGGTAACCCAACAGTTGAAGTAGAAGTATTTACGGAATCAGGTGCATTTGGACGTGCTATCGTTCCATCTGGTGCATCAACTGGTGAATATGAAGCTGTTGAATTACGTGATGGCGATAAATCTCGTTATCTAGGAAAAGGCGTATTAAAAGCTGTAGAAAATGTTAACACAATCATTGCAGAAGCTTTAGAAAACAACTATTCTGTATTAGATCAAGTAGAAATTGACAATGCTTTAATCGAACTTGACGGTACTGAAAATAAAGGAAAACTTGGCGCCAATGCCATTTTAGGTGTTTCTCTTGCTTGCGCACATGCAGCGGCAAATTATCTTGATATTCCTTTATATCAATATCTTGGTGGCGTGAATGCAAAACAATTACCAGTGCCTATGATGAACATTTTAAATGGTGGGGCACATGCAGATAACAACGTAGATATCCAAGAATTCATGATTATGCCTGTTGGAGCAGAATCTTTCCGTCACGCATTACGCATGGGAGCAGAAATCTTCCACAATTTAAAAGCTGTATTAAAAGAAAAAGGTTACAACACAGCTGTAGGTGACGAAGGTGGTTTCGCACCAAACTTAAATAGCAACGAAGAAGCAATCCAAGTGATTTTAGAAGCAATCGAACGCGCTGGCTATAAACCAGGAGAAGAAGTTCGCATTGCATTAGACGTAGCTTCATCTGAGCTATACAACAAAGAAGATGGAAAATATCATTTAGCTGGTGAAGGCGTTGTTAAAACTTCTGAAGAAATGGTGGATTGGTACGAAGAATTAACTTCTAAATACCCAATCATTTCCATTGAAGACGGCTTAGATGAAAACGACTGGGAAGGCCACAAACTATTAACTGAGCGTATTGGCCATCGCGTTCAACTTGTAGGTGATGATTTATTCGTAACTAATACGAAGAAGTTAGCGCAAGGAATTGAACAAGGCGTGGGTAACGCAATTCTAATTAAAGTAAACCAAATCGGTACATTAACAGAAACTTTAGATGCAATTGAAATGGCAAAACGCGCTGGCTACACTGCCATCATCTCCCACCGCTCCGGTGAATCTGAAGACTCAACAATTGCAGACATTGCTGTAGCGACAAACGCTGGCCAAATCAAAACAGGCGCTCCTTCTCGCACAGACCGCGTAGCAAAATACAACCAATTATTACGTATTGAAGATCAACTTGGCTCAATTGCTCAATATCTTGGCATTAAGTCATTCTATAATTTGAAAAAATAACATGAATTGAACTGAACCGAGCTTCCGAAAAGCGGAGGCTCGGGTTTTTTCATGGCAATGAGAGAATGGGAGAACTTCGGGGAAATAGCCAACCTCGAGAATTTTATTGCTAAAGGGAAAAACAGCAACAAGAGAGAACAGATAATAGTCAACTTTGAGGAGATAATTGTCAAAGTGGCTGCGATAATAGTCAATCTCGGAAATATAATAGCCAAAGGGAAAAAACAGCTACGAGAGAGAACGGATAATAGTCAACTTCGAGGAGATAATAGTCAAAGTGGCTGAGATAATAGTCAAACTCGGGAATATAATAGCCAAAGGGAAAAAACAGCTACGAGAGAGAACAGATAATAGTCAACTTCGAGGAGATAATAGTCAAAATGGCTGCGATAATAGTCAAACTTGGGAATATAATAGCCAAAGGGAAAAAACAGCTACGAGAGAGAACAGATAATAGTCAACTTCGAGGAGATAATAGTCAAAGTGGCTGCGATAATAGTCAATCTTGGGAATATAATAGCCAAAGGGAAAAAACAGCTACGAGAGAGAACAGATAATAGTCAACTTCGAGGAGATAATAGTCAAAGTGGCTGCGATAATAGTCAATCTCGGGAATATAATAGCCAAAGGGAAAAAACAGCTACGAAAGAGAACGGATAATAGTCAACTTCGAGGAGATAATAGTCAAAGTGGCTGCGATAATAGTCAATCTCGGGAATATAATAGCCAAAGGGAAAAAACAGCTACGAGAGAGAACAGATAATAGTCAACTTCGAGGAGATAATAGTCAAAGTGGCTGCGATAATAGTCAAACTCGGGAATATAATAGCCAAAGGGAAAAAACAGCTACGAGAGAGAACAGATAATAGTCAACTTCGAGGAGATAATAGTCAAAGTGGCTGCGATAATAGTCAAACCCGAGAACATAATTGCCAAAGGGAAAAATCAGCAACAAGAGAGAACGGATAATAGTCAACTTCGAGGAGATAATAGTCAAAGTGGCTGCGATAATAGTCAAACTCGGGAATATAATAGCCAAAGGGAAAAAACAGCTACGAGAGAGAACAGATAATAGTCAACTTCGAGGAGATAATAGTCAAAATGGCTACGATAATAGTCAAACTTGGGAATATAATAGCCAAAGGGAAAAAACAGCTACGAAAGAGAACGGATAATAGTCAACTTCGAGGAGATAATAGTCAAAGTGGCTGCGATAATAGTCAATCTCGGGAATATAATTGCCAAAGGGTAAGCATGCCTATTTAAAGAAGGCCATCTAGAACCCCCAGACTCTAGATAGCCAAAATATACTTTCATATCCTAACGATTGAGAATATCTTCTGGAATAATATAATATCTTCCCTTTTTATAACCCACCGTTTTTAAATTTAGTCGAGACAATATTTTAGAAGATGCATACATTGATTCCACATGGAAAAACTCCCTAAACTCTTGATTCGTAATCCGGTCGCTAATCAATAATCGATAATCATCTAACGCTCTTAGAAAAGCTTTTCTACTTTGAACGCCGCACTGCGGACAAGACCAAATTCCTCTTTTGTAAGTCATGACCACACTATAATTGCAATTTTCGCAAAGCACTCCTTTTCGGATTCTCTCAACACTGATATTTAAATCAAAATCTCGTGCGACCACTTTAGAAAGAAGATATTTCGCTAATTTATCCAATTGACTTGTAGTAAGTTTACTTTCGTGCCGAACAAGACATTTTTTGATAAATGAACGTAACCCGCTCGAATGAAAAATTGGAGGAGATTTCGGAACATTTCCGATGATGGAAGAAGGATTTGCCATGACAACCGCTTTCTCAATTGGCAAGGAAATTTTTAATTTCGATAAAATCCGTTGAAATAATTCTTCATGGCGATGCAATTGATCAAAAGGATTCGTTAAAATATCTTCTGTGCCTGTTGGACGAGTGCGAGTGAGTTGATGTTTCTGTTCATCATAATCAACTCGGCCAGAAATATTTTTCACTTCCAAAATTAACAAAAAGTGTTTCGTTAATAGAATCGTATCCACTTGATGAGAAAATCCAAATTCATTTTCAATTTCATAATTAAAAAATAAGTAATGTTCATTCAAATATGGCATTTCAAACCATTCACGGTCGACTCTGTGCTCACCCTCGTATCCATACTTTAGACGTGTCAAGTAATCTTGAAAGTAGGAGAAGTCTCGATCATTTACATCTAATCTGCGTAAAAGAGCTTCGATAATGAGAATGCTTTTTGGAGTTTTTCGGTCCAATAAAAGCAACGTATCACCCCCTTTATCCAACATAATAAAACCTGGAGTATCAAAAAGGAATAAATTTCCTGAAACTTTTATTTTGGACGGAAAAAGGCTGTGAAAATCAAAGTTTACCCTGCCTTAAACTAGCCATAAAAAAGCAAGATGACGAATCACCTTGCCTCCATACCAATATAGAACTGCTTATTTTTCCACTTTTCCAGCTTTCTTTGACCAATAGGTTGCAAGTATCGGTCCGGAAATATTGTGCCAGAAGCTGAAGATGGCACTTGGTACTGCAGAAATTGGATCAAAATGTGTTGCCGCTAAACTTGCACCTAATCCAGAATTTTGCATTCCCACTTCGATGGCAACAGCTTTTTTATCTTCATAATCCATGCGGAAAATTTTCGCTGCTAAATATCCGATAGCGTAACCTAATCCGTTATGTAAAATTACGACAGCTAAAATTAATAACCCAGATTCGATAATTTTATCGCGGCTGCCGCTTACGACTGCTGCAACAATTAACACAATTGCAACAACCGAAATTGTTGGCAGAATATCGATGCTTTTTGCAACAACTGGTTTAAAGAATATTTGAGCAAGAATCCCTAAAATAATAGGAATTAAAACCACTTTTACGACAGACATAAACATGGCCATAAAGGATACTGGAAGCCATTCACTTGCTAAAAAATAAATTAATGCAGGTGTTACAATTGGAGCAAGCAACGTTGTAAATGACGTAATTGTTACAGATAATGCCGTATTCCCTTTCGCTAAAAATGTCATAACGTTTGAAGCAGTACCGCCAGGACAACATCCAACTAAAATCACTCCGACAGCAATTTCAGGTGGAAGTTGGAAAAGTTTTGCTAATACAAAAGCAAGCAACGGCATGATCGTAAATTGTGAAATGATTCCAAGAATAACTCCTTTAGGGTGTTGCAAAACGAGTTTAAAATCATCTAATTTTAACGTCATCCCCATACCGAACATGACAATTCCGAGAAGCGTCGTAATCCAAGGTGCAATCCATGTGAAATATTGTGGAACCCACATTGCGAGAGCAGCAGCTAATAATACCCAAAGTGCAAAGGTATCTCCTGCAAATTTCCCGATTTTTTGAAACATATTCATCGAAATCCTCTTCTTTCTATTAAATTTGTGAGTGGAATTTATTTTATGAGAATAATATAGAAAAATCAATAAATTTCTGAAAAAATAGAACTTTTAGAATGAAATGAATTATGAAAGCGTTTTAAACATAACGGTTTTGATCAATATTTTTTCAATTTTTTAACATTGTTGTAACGGAGAATCGTTTTTGATATACTAACTATTAGTGTAAAAGTACTGTTCGTTCAGGAGGTGGGACTAGTGCATACTGTATTATTAGTATTATTAATTCTTGTGTCTCTTGCTTTAATCACCGTAGTATTATTGCAATCTGGTAAAAGTGCAGGTTTATCAGGTGCCATCTCTGGTGGAGCTGAACAACTATTCGGTAAAACGAAAGCTAGAGGAATGGATTTAGTTTTACATAGATTGACAATTGTTCTTGCAGTATTATTTTTCATTTTGACATTGTTAATAATTAAATTTTAATAGATAAAATAAAAGTCTAACCGAGCATGGTTAGGCTTTTTCATTTATAATGGAGTAGAGTTTGAGAAAAATTTGCATACTCGTGAAAATACTGGCATCAATTCAACAAGATTCACATATAATTGGAGGATTTTATGAAAATTAAAGAGCAACAACCATTCTTTTTTCAAGCAGGAAAGCGGGCAGTATTATTGCTTCATGGATTTACAGGAAGTTCATCCGACGTACGAATGCTAGGTCGTTTTCTTGAGAAAAAAGGTTATACATGTTTTGCCCCTCACTACCGAGGCCACGGTGTACCGCCAGAACAACTGATTGAAACAGGTCCAAAAGATTGGTGGGAAGATGTTGTTAAAGCATACGAAACCTTAAAAGAAAAAGGATATGAAGAAATTGCCGTTGCAGGTTTGTCTCTTGGCGGTGTGTTATCACTGAAGCTTGCCATGAACTTCCCTCTCAAAGGAGTCATCACCATGTGCTCTCCTATGACAATGAAAACGACGGATATCATGTTCAAAGGTGTTATCAAATATGCAAAAGAGTATAAAAAATATGAGGGAAAAACGGAACAACAAATTAGTGAAGAAGTTGAAGCTATTCGCCAAAAAGGAATGCCAAGCTTACCTGAACTGCAGCAATTCGTGCAAAATGTTCGAAATGAACTGGATTTAGTGTATGCACCGATTCTAGTCATTCAATCAAGAAACGACGAAATTATTGACCCGAAATCCGCTCATATTATCTATGAAAATGTGGAATCCTTAAATAAAAAACTGATTTGGTTTGAAGAGTCCGGACATGTCATTACATTAGATAAAGAAAAAAATCAACTGCATGAAGTAATCTTCGAATTTCTAGAAAGCCTAGATTGGGAAGATTAACTCATTTCGAAATAAAGGAGGGAAATCGCAGTGTTCAGTGAGCTAGAACAAAGAATATTTAATTTAATGAAGGAAGAAGATTATAAGCCGCTTAAAGTGGACGAGCTAGAAGAAGTGCTCGGTATCGAAAGTGCGGATGAATTTAAGGAATTAGTAAAAGCGCTCGTACGCATGGAAGACCAGGGATATATTGTACGCTCCCGTTCGAACCGTTACGGCTTGCCGGAGCGAATGAACTTACTTAGAGGAAAATTTGTCGGCCATTCAAAAGGATATGGATTCGTCATTCCGGATGAAGAAGGATTAGATGATATTTTCATCCCTCCACATGAAGTCAATGGCGCATTAAATGGAGACATTGTGCTAGTTCGGGTATTGAAAGAATCTTCAGGCGATAAGCGAGAAGGTACAGTCATTAAAGTGGTAGAACGTTCGAAAACAACGTTCGTTGGTACGTATCAAGCAAATCGAGGATTCGGATTTGTTGTGCCGGATGATAAACGATTAAACATGGATATTTTCGTAGCGAAAGAAGATTCTTTAGGTGCGGTGGATGGCCATAAAGTGGTTGTGGAAGTGACAAACTGGCCGAGCGAAATTAAATCGGCTACAGGGGTCATTATTAAAATATTAGGGCACAAAAATGATCCAGGTGTTGATATTTTATCTATTATTTATCAATATGAAATACCGCCTGAATTTCCTGATGAAGTGCTAAAAGAAGCAGCACAAGTGCCTGATGTGATTACGGAAGAAGATTTAGTAGGCCGCAGAGATTTGCGAAATGAAACGATCGTAACGATTGACGGCGCCGATGCAAAAGACTTAGACGATGCGGTAACGGTGACGAAAAATGAAGATGGTACTTACAAATTAGGCGTTCACATAGCGGACGTAAGTTACTATGTGAAGGAAGGGTCTCTCATCGACCAAGAAGCATTTGAAAGAGGAACGAGTGTTTATTTGGCGGACCGAGTCATTCCAATGATTCCCCACAGGTTATCAAATGGCATATGCTCATTAAACCCTCAAGTCGACCGCTTGACGATTTCCTGTGAGATGATTGTTGACCAAAACGGACAAGTCATTGAACATGAAATATTCCCAAGCGTGATTCGTACAACAGAGCGAATGACTTATCGAGATGTTTATAAAATATTAGAAGAGGAAGATGAGGAGCTTATCGAGCGGTACAAACCACTCGTTCCAATGTTTAAAGAGATGGCAGAATTAGCTTCGATTTTACGTAAAAAGCGCATGAATCGAGGAGCAATCGACTTTGACTTTAATGAAGCAAAAGTCGTTGTGAACGAAGAGGGTTGGCCAATTGATATCGTGTTACGTGAACGCACAGTTGCTGAACGCATTATTGAAGAATTCATGCTTTGTGCAAATGAAACGGTAGCAGAGCATTTCCACTGGATGGAAGTACCTTTCTTATATCGTATCCACGAAGATCCAAAACCTGAAAAATTACAACGTTTCTTTGAATTCATCACAAACTTCGGCTTAATTGTAAAAGGAACAGGTAATTCCGTTCATCCGAAAGCGTTGCAAGAAATTATTGAGTCCATTGATGGATTGCCGGAAGAACCGGTGATTTCGACAATGTTGCTACGTTCATTGCAACAAGCAAGATATTATCCAGAATCTTTAGGACACTTTGGTCTTTCCACTGATTTTTATACGCATTTTACATCACCGATTCGACGCTATCCAGACTTAATTGTTCACCGATTAATTCGGACTTATTTATTTGAAGGGGACGTTTCAAAAGAGACGATTTTTAAGTGGGCTCAAGAAATGGAAGACATTGCAGATCATACTTCTGAACGGGAACGAAGAGCGGTGGATGCAGAGCGGGATGTAGAAGCATTAAAGAAAGCCCAATACATGTCAGATAAAATTGGCGAAGAATTTGTTGGAATTGTTTCTTCAGTCACAAGCTTCGGTATTTTCGTAGAGCTGCCAAATACGATTGAAGGGCTCGTGCATATTACAAACTTAACGGATGACTATTATCATTTTGATGAACGCCAAATGATTATGGTGGGCGAATATACAGGACGCATCTTCCGCATTGGAGATGAAGTGAAAGTCCGTGTGGCGAATGTGAATTTGGATGAATCATCCATCGACTTTGAGATTGTGGATATGGTGAAATCTTTCCATAAAGTTCGCAGAGAAGCGCCAAAAGTGATTCATGCTGAACGGAAGAAGAAAAAACGGAAAGAGGAAGAAGAGCGCGGCCGCAAAGGGAAAAAGAAAGAGAAATTCTACGAAGGCGTTGCAAAAAAAGGGAAAAAGAAGAAAAGAAAGTAGCCCGATGATTCGACAAATATCTGTCGAACAATTATACTAGAGGCTGTTATGAAATTACTTTAAAATAGAAGAAGGAATTTCTAGCAGCCTTTTATTTTGTGTGTTCAGCGAGGTGTAAATTATGCCAAAGGGTACAGGAAAAGTCATTGCTCAAAATAAAAAAGCAAACCACGATTATTTTATTGAAAAGACATTTGAAGCTGGCATGGTATTGCAAGGAACGGAAATTAAATCCATCCGCGCCGGCCGTGTGCAATTGAAAGATTCATTCGTGTTGGTACGGAACGGGGAAGCATGGATTCACAATATGCACATCAGCCCATATGAACAAGGAAACCGATTCAACCATGATCCGCTGCGAGTGCGGAAACTGTTATTACATAAAAAAGAAATCGCAGAACTTGCCGGTGCAGTCAAACGGGACGGCTACACGATTGTACCTTTGAAAATTTATATTAAAGACGGCTATGCCAAGTTGTTGATCGGCCTTGGCAAAGGTAAGAAAAAATATGATAAACGTGCGGATGAGCGGAAGAAAGAAGCAAAACGAGAAATGGAACGCGCGTTGAAATTAAAAAATCAATAGTGTGTTGATCAAAAAAATAATATTTATGAAAGAAAAATGCTAAATTTTTATTTCGGATAGTTGCAAATTATTTATGAGTGAAGTATAATAATAAACGTAGACAGCCAGTTTGGACGTTCTAAAATAACCGTAGTCCTTTTGTAGTATACTATGAAGGGGACGTTACGGATTCGACAGGAATGGTTCAAGCTTAAGCTGCGCGTCGGAGGGCTCGTCTCCGTGATCAACGGCAGTTAAAAATAACTGGCAACAAACAATCTTACGCTTTAGCTGCTTAATTGCTGAAGCACTCTAATCAACCATCGCCCATGTGGTTGCATTAGGGTTCATCCTGAGTGGGCTACGGCTAGTGCCTTGCTTGGGGCGCTGGCAAGAGATTTCACAAGCTAGCGTGCAGGACGCCTGTTTGTCGGCAGAATGCAACGCGAAACTTTAATAGACAAACTACACGCGTAGACGCTTAAGTGTTGAAGTTTCTGGACGTGGGTTCGACTCCCACCGTCTCCATAGATGAATTTTATAAAATTTCAATAAACGTCAAAATCTGTGACAGGAACCATAAAATTTCCGTTTGGAAACTTTATGGTTCCTTTTATTTTAGGAAATTTTATGGTTCACAACTAAATTTAATTTAAAGTTTAACGTAATTTAAAAGGAGTTTTGAGATTAGAAAAAACGATTTAAGGATGATGAAGTGAAAATTAACTTCTCTATTTTATATAGAACATGCTGAGTAAATCTTAATTTTAAAGAAATTAAATCTAATGGTAGAATAAAAGAAGAATTATAAAAGTAAATGTAAATGGGGAGTTGCTCATGGGTAATATATCGAAGAAAAAAAGGGAACAACTACTAGAGTTTTTAAATAAATTGCGAGAAGAACACGAGGACGATGAAGTATTATTTTCAATTAATAAAATCGAATCTGAATTAACAAGTATAAAGTATGGATTAGTTTGGGAAGAGCATGAAGAGCGTGTAGATAAGGAGATTGAAACAAAAGTTCCAGTTTTTACTGAGATTAAGGAAAGAGAAATTTCTAGTAATGGATCATTACCTTATAATTTTCTTTTAGAAGGCGATAATTTACATAGTTTATATTTACTAGAAAAAACACATAAAAACAAAATTGATGTAATTTACATTGATCCTCCATATAATCGGGGAAAGGATGATTTTATTTATGATGATAATTATGTTGATGAAGAGGATGCATTCAAACATTCTAAGTGGCTTTCTTTTATGTCAAAAAGATTAAATATCGCTTATAAATTGCTTAATTCTGAAGGTGTTATATTTATTAGTATTGATGATAATGAAATGGCTCAGTTAAAGATGTTATGTGACAGCATCTTTGGATAGGCTACACTAAATTAGACAAAACTTATAAGGGATAGTACACTAAATAAACTAACCAAAAGGGAGCGTACAAAATGAAACGCCAACGTCGAACTTTTACAGCCGAATTCAAATTACAAATGGTCAAACTTTATGAGAATGGAAAATCGCGTGCAGATATCGCTAGAGAATACGATCTTACACTTTCTGCGTTAGATCGCTGGATCAAAAATCATCAGGAAACGGGTTCATTTAAAGCAGAAGATAATCGTTCACCAGAAGAAAATGAACTAATTCAATTGCGTAAAGAAAACCAACGCCTACGAATGGAAAATGATATTTTAAAGCAAGCAGCGCTGATCATGGGACGAAAATAGAGGTCATTCGCAAAAATGCAGACCGCTATTCGGTATCAGCAATGTGTGACGTCCTACAAATACCAAGGAGTACCTATTATTATCACCTTCAAAAACAAGAAGATGACGAAAAACAAGCCGAGGAAGCAGACTTACAAGAACGGATCTACACAATTTTTAAGCAAAGTCGTAATAATTATGGTACACGAAAGATAAAAAAAGAATTAGAAAAACAAGGTTTATCGGTTTCTAGACGTCGTATAGGAAGAATGATGAAGGAACTGGGTCTCATTTCAAATTACACAGTTGCTTATTACAAGCCCCAAAAGAAACAAACTAACGAGGCAAAAATCGCCAATGTATTAAATCGTGAGTTTCAGCAAGAAAAAGAACTTTCAGTTCTAGTCAGTGATTTAACATACGTACGTGTAGGGAAAAAGTGGCATTACGTATGCTTATTTGTCGACCTCTTTAATCGAGAAATAGTAGGTGCCAGTGCAGGTCCAAACAAAGATGCAGAACTTGTTTACAAAGCGTTAAGTAGTATTAAAGGGAATTTAACAAACGTTCAATTATTTCATACTGACCGTGGTTCAGAATTTGATAATCAACTGATGACAGAAGCAACGAATACCTTTGGAATTCAGCGTTCTTTAAGTGCAAAAGGATGCCCGTATGATAATGCGGTAGCAGAAGCTACTTTTAAAAGCTTTAAAATTGAATTTGTTTATCAAAGAACCTTCGACACACTTGAACAGCTAGAAATAGAATTGTGGGATCATGTGAATTGGTTTAACAATATTCGAATACACCAAACACTAGGCTATCAAACCCCCACTCAATATAAGCAACAAGCGTTGTAATACAATAAATAAGATTTATGAAATACATATCACCGAAGAAGGGCTTTACATGGAGAGGCGAGCATGATAGCCTCGTTTGGCAGAGCCAGCAAAATGAAGCTGGTTCTTCGGCTCAAGAAATCAAGCTCGCAAAGGCTCCATGTCAAGCCACTACATCCTTAGGTAACACTTTAAAAGAAAAATTTAATATGTGAAGGATTACACCCTTATTTAAAATGTTCAATTTAGTGTTGACATTCCACTTTGGAGAATCGAACTGTATTGGTGTAATTATTCAAAATAAAATGAATTCAAAAAATGATGCCCTTAATATACAAAAAAATCATGAATATATCTTAGTTTACCGGAAGCAAGCTAATTATATAGATAATAAAGAAAAGCCGACTTTAATTAGTGACTCTTATAAAGTCAAGAAAATTTATCAAGAAGGAGAAAAATACTATTACCTCAATGATCCAATTACTACAAGAGGAGAGGGTGGAGAACTAAATGCGAGGCCAAATTTAGGATATACAGTTTATTTTAATCCAGTGACGAATGATAAAATCGCTGTTTGTGATTATGATGTAGAGTTAGCAAAAGTATCTAATGATGAAAAAGCAATATATAAGGATGATAAAAATTTAATATCTAAAGGATACATACCGATTAGGCCACCGAGGGTTAGAGGAAAATTAGGTGCTTGGACTTGGGAGTTAGATAAATTTAATCGAGATAAACATTTAATTGTAATCACTGAAAATAAAAGAACTAAATCATATTCGGTGAAAAAAAGAACGTTTGTTGATAAGAATGAAGTTTATAGTAAAGATGGCAAACTTTATTACAATTTTTATGGAAGAGGAAACTCAAAAAGTATTATAGAATTTTCAACTAACGATGGGACTAAAGAATTAAATAGAGTATTGGGGGAAAAAGGAAAATTTAATAATCCTAAGAATTTAGAGATGATAAAATATTTAATCAGACTTTTCCCAAAAAGAGATGCATTAGTTTTAGACTTCTTTGCAGGATCTGGTACAACTGGACAAGCAGTATTGGAATTAAATAAAAGTGATGGTGGTAATAGAAGATTTATTCTATGTACTAATAACCAAAACAATATTTGTGAAGAGGTAACGTATAAAAGATTAAAAAATGTTATTGAAGGTTATAAGTTTCAAGGTAATAAAGAAACAGTCCTTTATGAAAAGTCATTAGATATTGATGATTTATATAATATGGAAAGTATTATCGAAACAGTTGATCAAATTGAAGAACGTAGTCGGCAAAATTTTACAAGAATTATAAAAAAACTTGAAGGTAACGTTCTAAAAATAGTTGGTCAAGACATAGTTGAGGAAAAAGTGGAAGGAATTCCAGCTAACCTTAAATACTATAAGACAGATTATATTGAGAAATTCGACCAAAATGAAAATTATAATATAAGAGAGGAACTACTTAAACACATTGTTGAGATGGTACAACTTGAACATGGGGTTAAAATTGATAATAAAGAATATATTATTATTTTATCTGACAACGAAGTTGATAAATTAGAACATGAGAAAGAAAAATTAAAAAAGTGTAAAACTATTTACCTTTCTTCACAGGTGTTATTAACGAAAAAACAGGAAAAGCTGTTTGATGATTTTGATATTGATTTAGTTAATATACCTGATTATTATTTCGAATATGAGTTAAGGGAGGTGGGGGAAATATGATTGGATTACGTAACGGATTATTTGAATTTCAAGAAAAGTGTGTTCAGTTTCTATTGGATGCAACATCAAGTGGTGATAAAAACACAGTTATAGTTAAAGCGCCAACTGGATCTGGAAAAACATTAATATTGATTGATTATATTGATAAATATCTGAATAACATAAATTCCAATATCTCTTTTGTTTGGCTTTGTCCCGGAAAAGGTAATCTCGAAGAACAAAGTAGGGAAAAAATGATAAAACACTTGCCAAGTAGATCCACAAAAAATTTATTTGAAGTGTTAAGATCAGGTTTTGAAGCAGGAGATACCACTTTTATTAACTGGGAGTTAGTAACTAAGAAAGGTAATAAAGCTATAACTGATAGTGAAAGAAAAAATCTTTTTGAACGCATTGCTGATGCTCATAGAGCTGGAATTCAATTTATATTAATCATTGACGAGGAACATTCTAATGATACAAGAAAAGCAAAAGATATAATTAATTCATTTGCTTCATTGTATACAATTAGGGTGTCTGCTACTACAAAAAGTAATAAATTAGCCAATTTTTATGAAATACCAGAAATAGATGTCATTAATTCTGGACTAATTACAAAAGCTTTGTATATTAATGAAGATGTTGAGGCCAGTATTACTATTGATGATGAACATAAATACTTAATTGATTTGGCAAATAAAAAAAGGAAAGATATAGCTGAGGAGTATAAAAAATTAGGTAAAGATATTAGGCCGTTGGTATTAATACAATTTCCAGATATGTCAGATGAATTGATTCAGCATGTAGAAAATATATTAGAATCAATTGGTTATACTTATGAAAATAAACTTCTTGCTAAATGGATGAGTGATAGCAATGATAAGATTAATATAAAAGATATTGAAAAAAATGACGCTCAACCATTATTTTTGTTAATGAAACAGGCGGTTGCTACCGGTTGGGACTGTCCGAGGGCTAAGATACTTGTAAAACTTCGAGAAAATATGAATGAAGATTTTACTATTCAAACTATCGGAAGAATAAGAAGAATGCCGGAAGCTAAACACTATGATAATGAATTGCTAGATAATTGTTATCTTTATACCTTTGACGAGAAATATCGACAAAGTATTAAACAAGAAATTACAAATGCGTTTGATGTTAAGAGAGTATACTTAAAAGAAAAATGTAAGACATTTACATTGGAAAAACAATTAAAAGATTTAGATTTTGATGGTTTAGGTGAGAGGGAAACATATCAGGTAGTTCAAAAATTCTTTAAAGAAAAGTATAAATTGTCCACAAAGAAAAAAGAAAATCGAATTATTTTTGAATCAGAAGGATATGTTATTACTGATGAATTGATAAGGAAAGCTCGACAAGGAAAATTTATAAAGACTGATACTATATTAGATACAAGTGCAGGTTATTATATAGAAACTCGGAGAACTGTAGACACACATAAACATGGTATAGAACTACTTCATTCAATAAATGAAATAAAGTCTGCTATCGGAATCAAACAAGGTAAATTGAGAACTATATTAGAAAGATTATTCAGAAATAATTCTTCCAATAAAGATAAGCTATTAGATCTTAATACCAAAGAATTTTATGCATTTATTATTAATAATGAACAAAAGTTAAAGGAGGATTTTGTAAAAGCAACTAGTCAGATGTATGTACAAAATTCCTTAGTATTACAACCGAAAAAAAGCATATTTAAAATCCCAGAACAAGAATTAATTAAATACGATGCATCTGAAACTGATGTCATAGATATGTTAAGTAATGTCTATGAAGGGTATCAATCTTCGACTTTAGTTGATGGAATTCGTTCACTTCCTGAGAGGTTATTTGAAAGATACTGTGAGAATAATGATGCAGTTGATTGGGTTTATAAAAATGGCGATTCAGGGCAACAGTATTTTTCTATAGTTTATGTGGATGCTTTACAGAAACAGTGGCTTTTCTACCCAGATTATATTGTAAAATTAAAAAATGGCGATGTTTGGGTTATAGAAACTAAGGGTGGAGAAAAGAAATATGGTCAAAGTAAAAATATTGATCCTCAGGTTTTAAATAAATTCGAAGCCTTTAAACAATATGCCAAAGAACATAACCTGAAATGGGGATTTGTTCGAGACAAAAATGAAAATTTAAAAATTAATAATACTGTTTATACAGAAAGTTTACAGGATGAACATTGGAAGCCCTTATCTAGTGCATTTTAATAAAATTGCATGTTTGTAATAATTTGTATAGCATTTTTAAATAAAGGGGTGGTAAATTATCACCCCTTTATTTATATTAGTGCGCCTGGCATGGGTGTAATCTATAGGGTGTAAGTCCCGAACTGTGAAGGCAGAAGTAACAGTTAGCTTAACGCAAGGGTGTCCGTGGTGACGCGGAATCTGAAGGAAGCGAGCGGCAAACTTCCGGTCTGAGGAACACGAACTTCATATAAGGCTAGGTATCATTGGATGAGTTTGCTAAACAAAACAAAGTCCTTTCTGCCAAAGGTGGTACAGAGTAAATGAAGCAGATAGATGGAAGGAAAGATTACATTCTTACCCGGGGAGGTCTGGCGGATATGTGAAGTACGCTTCATAACCTACTTAGTGATAAGTAGCTGAACCGTCAGAAGTCAGCAGAGGTCATAGTATTAGTTGGTTTAGAACTACTAAGAAGGACCGAACAATTAAGAGAGAATAGCCCTTGGCATTCAGTGAGTCATGATGAACACAGAAAACGTAGTACCTCACTTGAGGAAGGAAGCGGTGAATCCCGTGGGAGACCTCTTGGAGGGTGGAGTGACCACTGGCATAAAGAGAACAGCTATTCACGGAAGTTATAAAGACTTGCGTCAATCATCTTAATTGAACCGCCGTATACGGAACCGTACGTACGGTGGTGTGAGAGGACGGGAGTTAATCGCTCCCTCCTACTCGATTTCATCTTTTAGTAAGTTTATTAGCTGCTCTGCAATCTCATCAATAGTCATTTCACTTGATTTTAATGCAGTTATATCAACTAATGATGGGCTAAATTTCATTACGTCATGATAATCAACATTATGCCAAATTGGTAATATTAAATCTTCACCTGAGAGGTGCCTTGCTACTAATCCGTTAAGTTCATAATTAGTCCATGCTTTATTAAAAAATGCTTCAGATAAAACAACAATTCCAAACCTACTATTTGCTAAACCTTGATCTATTGAACGTCTAGTTGGTTTTCCCCAAGTAAGTTTTTTCTCATCGTACCAAACCTTTAAACCTTCCTCAATTAATCGTTCAGCTAGCGGCCTAACGAATTCCTCTTTATCTTCGCTAGCGTGTGAAATAAAAACATCATATTGCGCTACTAAATTTTCTTGTTCAAATAAATTCTCTGTATGAATTTCTATTGATTTCTTATATTTATATAACTCTTCTAACAAAGATTGTTGATTCGCTTCGATTCTATTTTCAGCCTGTATTCTACTAGAGATTTGCTTTTTCATTTCTCTTTTCTCTAGGCTTAATAGTTGTTCCTCTAGCCTATGTAACTTTTTCGATTCTTCCGTAATTTTTTTGTTAAGTGAAGATTGTTCTTTGATTGACATTTGTAGAGTTTTATTTAGTCTTTCCAACTTTGACAATTTAGATTTAATAAGTGTTTGTGATTTTGTTCTAACTAGCTCTTTTTGTATTTTAACAATTTCTTTTCTGGTTTTAGTTTCAGTTTCTTGCTCTTTGGATAATTTTTTTCTTAAATCAATTAACTTTGATTTTGAGCGACTTATACTACTTTGTAAAGTTGATACTGACACTTTATTTCATCCCCACTTTGCTAATTATACTAATGTTACCTCTCTTTTCTTACAAAATAGGTTTCTATAGTTGAGGATAGTTTCAAGAGTATAAATTAATAAATATTTACCCGATTTTAAGATTATTTATGGTAGAAATTAATTCTTTAGCCTTTATTTTATCATATATATCTATTTTACTAAATATTGAAAATTAATAGTCCTTCTTAAATACAAAATGCTACCAAAAACGTTATAATTTATTTAACGAAAATTTTAAAAGAGGGGTATTTTTATGTCCATAATCAAATCACCATATATCTCCAGAGTAAAAATTAAAAATTTTAGGAACTTCAAGGATACCGATGTTACTTTAAGTCATAAGCAAGTTATTATAGGTGAAAATAATGTAGGAAAAACAAATTTTTTAAGGGCTATCCAACTTATTCTAGACCCTAAACTTTCAGATGAAGATCGTTATCTAAATGAATCAGACTTTTATGATGGTTTAGTTGACCCAATGAAAAATGGTGAAATAATTGAAATTATGATTGAAATACGGGGATATGAACACAATAAAACCGTTTTATCAATGCTGTCCGATGCGACAATATCAGATAATCCACCTACTTTACGCTTAACATATCAATTCTTTCCTTCCCAAGATACAAATGAGTATACCTACACAATTTTTCAGGGAAATAGGCCAGAAGTACAGTTTACACATAATCACAGGAAATTTTTGAATATTAAAGTTATCAATGCAATCCGCGATGTTGAAAGTGAAATGCGGAATTCGCGAAAATCACCTATAAATAATTTGTTAAAGGAATATGAATTTGATAAGAATGAACTCGAAGATATTGGTACCAAATTAAAAGAACAAAGTAATGAGATATTATCAATTGATGAAATAATTGACCTTGAAAAGAAAATTAACACTACCGTCGCATAAATAATGCCTGAATTTTCAGTTTTATTTTTTCTGGACTTTAGAGAAAAAACGAAAACACCTAAGCGAGGGTAGTAAACATCCATTTTTTTACTATAACCTATGACTTGTGCAACAACGACTGGCAAACCTTTATGGGACGCCGTTTCCTTCGATTTTTCGTAACCAAATGTGAGCGGATTTCCACAAAGAAGCCTTCAAATAGCGACTAATTTGTAAGTAACTGCGTTCGCTATTCGTGTTCAGCTGAGCTAAAACATTCAGACAGTACACTATCATGGCTACGTACACTTGATTATGTACAGCTTGTTCACTGTGACCAAAAAACTTTTTAATGTTCAGATGTTGTTTCATCCATTTGAAAAAAAGTTCGATTGCCCAACGTGATTGGTAGATTTCTGCAATTTCATCTGCGTCAATGTCAAACCGATTTGTCAGTAAATGAAGCTCATTTCCTTTTGTATCATGCAATTTGAGTAAGCGAAACACGTTTTCAGAACGATTTTGTGGTGTTCCAATGACAACCATTTCATCAGAGAATACGGGTGAATCTTCTGGTAACGAAAAGGATTCTAACACTCGGACAACAGCGTTTTTACGCAAACGGGTCACAAAGAAATAGCCATCTTCCGTCATTTGATCAAAGCGCCCATAATCCAAGTAACCACGATCAAACACGTACATGCATTCTTTGTCATCCACGAATACTTCTAGTTGACCACGATCATGTTCGTTGGCATTCGTGAGTACGGCTTTATCTGGATAGGAGAGTCCTTTTTCCATAAAAACAAGTCGTAAGTGAAGCTTTACTCCTGATTTTGTTTTTCGAAACTCTGCCCACTGATGATTGGTCAAATTAAGCGGTAATGTACTCGAATCAATGATTTTCAAAGGCGTTGTCACTTTTCTTCTTGTTTGGAAATTGGTTTTCCGATGAATTTGTGCCACTAAATCGAGAAAAATCGTTTGAAAGAACTCAGTTGGGATGGTATTGATTCGTCTCCCTAACTGTGAAAAACTAATCGATTCCAATCCCGTTGCTCGTTGTAATTCTTCTAAAAAGACAGCGTCACTCAACGCCCGTAAACTCTCGGTTTCATGGAGTTGGGCATACAAAAGCAGTTTCATAAATGAAGCCATATAAAGCTTCTTGGTATAGTGATTTAATTGATGTGTTTTCACTAGGTCGTCAAATAATGGACGATTAATCGGTGAAAACCATTGTTCAAATGATGTTTTTCGTGTAAACTTATCCATAGTTTTGTCCTTTGTATTGGATTTGGATGGTTTACTACCACCCAACCATTATAAAGGCTTTTTTTGTGTTTGGATTATATTTCAGAAAATTCGGTTTATTTGAAGGTGTTAAATTATTTTAATGCGACGCTAGTGGAAAATTAACAATAAATTTATAAATACTTTAGGTACCCAATCTTTTTCAAAAATTGCATTAGAAACGGTAGATGTAGATCCTAATAGAATTTTAAATACATTAAAATTAATGATTGGTGAAGAAAAACAAAGACCGACAAGTGAAACAAGTCTTGGAATCAATAACATCCTATATATTTCATTAATTCTCATATCATTAGAGGATAAGACCATTCCTACTTTTCTAAAAAAAGAAAAATATATTGAACTATTAGAGGAAAACGATAGTGAAATACTAGAGGAATGCTATGTGCAAAGTTCTAAAGGTAATTATTTTTTAAAGGATAATTTAGATAATGAATTAATTTCAAAGCTATACTCTTTTATGGATAATTATTACTCTTCTAAAGAGGGTTTTACAATACTTGCAATTGAAGAACCAGAAGCACATTTACATCCAACTTTTCAAAGAATTATTTATAAGGACGTAATGAAAAACAATACTTCTGTGTTAATGACAACCCATTCACCATACATAACATCTGTAGCACCATTGAATTCAATCGTTCATTTACGGACAACTCAAGAAGGAACAGTGATTAATACAACTGCAGACTTGGATTTATCAGATAAAGAAAAACAAGATCTTGAACGTTATATTGATGTTAAGCGAGGGGAAATATATTTCGGTAAAGGAGTAATTCTAGTGGAAGGTATAGCAGAGGAATACTTGATCCCCGCATTTGCAGAAAAACTTGGAAAGCCGTTAGATTTAAAAGGGATTATATGTTGCAATATCAATTCTACTAATTTTAAGCCGTATGTTAGGTTTTTAGATTTTCTAGGCATTCCATATGTATGCATTACTGATGGAGATTATTATATTAACGTAGAAGAAAACGGAGAAATAAAAAGAAAATTCCACACACTACATAATGACTCTTATTCATCGGTGGGGCTGTTAGGGAACGAGAGAATTGGAAATTTATTGATAGAATTAAAGAGAATAGATAGTTCTATTATACCTGAAAATTTTATTGAACAAGACGAGCTTTTTTCAAACTATGGATTTTTTATCGGAAATTACACAATTGAAGTGGATATTATGGAAGCTTGTTCAGATTCAGAAGAAGGAAAAAATATTATTTGTAGTATATTTAATGAGTTAACAACAGGTGGAGAACGTCAAAAAGTGAATTTCAAAAAGGAATTAGATTCCGGAGATTACTGGGCTTGCTTAAGAAAAATTGAAAATAGTGATAATGAAATAGGGAAAGGTAGATTTGCCCAAAGATTATCATTGATGTGTATAAAAGAACATATTCCAATATATATTGAAAAAGCAATTGATCACATATATAGCAAGATAGATGAGGTAAAATAATATGAATAGTACTTATCTAGAAAAGCTAGAACAGATTAAAAAAGATAAAGATCAACTTGCCGCCTTTAATTCGAATTGTAGTACAGTCGTTAAAGCTGGACCAGGTAGCGGAAAAACGACCGTTTTAACTTTAAAGATTATGAAATTATTAAATGAGAAAATTAAATATCCAAGGGGACTAGCTTGCTTAACTTATAATAGGGAAGCAGTTAAGGAGTTTACGAATAGACTATACGAATTAGGATATGTAAAAAGAAGTAATGTTTTTTTAGGGACAGTTCATGCATTTTGTATTGCGGAGGTGATTAGCCCTTTTGCTCATCTATATGATTATGATATTCCAATGCCATTAAAAATTGTATCAGAAAAAGAGAAAAATAAGCTTTTTAATGATATAGTCACACAACTTAATTATGATCCTGAAAAAATTAAAATTCTTGATATGGACAAAGAAAGAACTTTAAGTATCGATGGTATTAGTTCTGTTACAGTTGAACCTTATGATATTGCCTTAAAAGTTGCTAAAGAATATGAAAAACGACTTCATGCAATGGGAATGGTTGACTTTATCGATATTGTAAAATATGCCACTTTGCTCATACAAAAAGAGGAATATGTAAGAAAGTGCTTAGAAGCTAAATTTCCTTGGATTTTAATTGATGAATATCAAGATTTAGGTAAGCCATTACATGAAATGGTTCTTTCATTATTTCATAAAACAAATATAAAAATTTTTGCAGTAGGTGATCCAGATCAATCTATATACGGATTTAACGGTGCAATCCCAGATTATTTAAATGAATTATACTCAAGTCCTAACATTAGGGCTATAGAATTAAAAACAAATTATAGAAGTCATCAGGATATTATTAATGCATCAATAATAGGGTTAAACCAGCAAAATCGCAACTATGTTTCAGGTAAAACGTTTGATAAAGATGCAGAATTTTATTTTATAACTTGTGAAGAAGAGCTGAATGACCAGTATAAGGAAGTTGTATACAGTATTATCCCAAGTTGTCAGCAAAAAGGTATTCCTTTAGAGGAAATTTGTGTTCTAGTTCAAGGAGAAAAACAAATCAAGTCTATGAGCGAAATTTTAGATGAAGCTAATATACCTTATTATATTTCTAAATTTGACTTTAAAAGAAGTGATACTGTTATCTGGCTTGAACAGTGTGCTTCATGGGTTACATCGAAATCGAATGTATCATTTTCCAGTTTATTTGACTACTGGATTCATCTATTACAAAAACACAATCAAGTTATATCTCCGGATAGGAGTATTTTAGAAAGAAAAAGATTATATTCATTATTAAAAGAAAGTGCTAAACACTTTCAATCGTTGTATAATTGGTTAGAATTTTTATTTCAAAATTTAGACCTTTATTCAATTTTACATAATTCTGATGTATATCCTGATGAGGTGGATAATTTGAATACGTTACTAAAGGTTGCTAAAGATGGAAGTTTTCGAGACTATGACATCACTAGGTTTTCCAACCTAGGTAAACCAATAAACCAAGTGACTTTATCAACTAGGCATAGTTCAAAAGGACTTGAATTCGAAGTTGTAATATTATTAGGTATGGAAAAAGGAACTTTTCCGTTTTATAAAAATGAAAATGATCCTGAAAAGTTAGCTGAGGAACGAAGAGTGTTTTTTGTATGTATTTCACGAGCAAAACGGGTATGCTATTTACTTCGTTCAAAAAAATACACCCGCAAGACTAGAAATGGTTATAAAACCTTTTATCCCGGACCGTCTATGTTCTGGGAAGAATTGTATCAAAGTAAACATTTCCAGACTACAGTTAATTTACATTTTAGATAGGAAATGATCACTTTATTTTGGGGAAATGGTTTTTTACAAATTATATTTTTTCACTACCGTCGCATAAATGATGTCTGAATTTTCAGTTTTATTTTTTCTGGACTTTAGAGAAAAAACGAAAACACCTAAGCGAGGGTAGTAAACATCCATTTTTTTACTATAACCTATGACTTGTGCAACAACGACTGGCAAACCTTTATGGGACGCCGTTTCCTTCGATTTTTCGTAACCAAATGTGAGCGGATTTCCACAAAGAAGCCTTCAAATAGCGACTAATTTGTAAGTAACTGCGTTCGCTATTCGTGTTCAACTGAGCTAAAACATTCAGACAGTACACTATCATGGCTACGTACACTTGATTATGTACAGCTTGTTCACTGTGACCAAAAAACTTTTTAATGTTCAGATGTTGTTTCATCCATTTGAAAAAAAGTTCGATTGCCCAACGTGATTGGTAGATTTCTGCAATTTCATCTGCGTCAATGTCAAACCGATTTGTCAGTAAATGAAGCTCATTTCCTTTTGTATCATGCAATTTGAGTAAGCGAAACACGTTTTCAGAACGATTTTGTGGTGTTCCAATGACAACCATTTCATCAGAGAATACGGGTGAATCTTCTGGTAACGAAAAGGATTCTAACACTCGGACAACAGCGTTTTTACGCAAACGGGTCACAAAGAAATAGCCATCTTCCGTCATTTGATCAAAGCGCCCATAATCCAAGTAACCACGATCAAACACGTACATGCATTCTTTGTCATCCACGAATACTTCTAGTTGACCACGATCATGTTCGTTGGCATTCGTGAGTACGGCTTTATCTGGATAGGAGAGTCCTTTTTCCATAAAAACAAGTCGTAAGTGAAGCTTTACTCCTGATTTTGTTTTTCGAAACTCTGCCCACTTATGATTGGTCAAATTAAGCGGTAATGTACTCGAATCAATGATTTTCAAAGGCGTTGTCACTTTTCTTCTTGTTTGGAAATTGGTTTTCCGATGAATTTGTGCCACTAAATCGAGAAAAATCGTTTGAAAGAACTCAGTTGGGATGGTATTGATTCGTCTCCCTAACTGTGAAAAACTAATCGATTCCAATCCCGTTGCTCGTTGTAATTCTTCTAAAAAGACAGCGTCACTCAACGCCCGTAAACTCTCGGTTTCATGGAGTTGGGCATACAAAAGCAGTTTCATAAATGAAGCCATATAAAGCTTCTTGGTATAGTGATTTAATTGATGTGTTTTCACTAGGTCGTCAAATAATGGACGATTAATCGGTGAAAACCATTGTTCAAATGATGTTTTTCGTGTAAACTTATCCATAGTTTCGTCCTTTGTATTGGATTTGGATGGTTTACTACCACCCAACCATTATAAAGGATTTTTTTGTGTTTGGATTATATTTCAGAAAATTCGGTTTATTTGAAGGTGTTAAATTATTTTAATGCGACGCTAGTGATAAGATTTACTAAAAGAAAATGATTAGGATATAAGGTATTCTAGCGAGGAGCAGTGTAGATGAAAAGAAAAAATAAGCTTACGATTTTGTTTGGATTGATAGTAGTTACTTTTATTGTGATAGCGACATCCTTATATGTGTCATCAAATAAGGATTCTGAAACTATTTTTGAATTACAAACAGTGGATACTAAAACGCTTACTAAAATGATTGATAGTAAGGAAAATATGGTTATTGTTGATTTAAGGGAACCCGAACTATTTGCCACAAGTAGAGTTCCCGGTGCTATAAACATTCCTTTTGATGAAATTCAGTCAAGATATACCGAGTTACCTAAAGATAAGGATGTTATCTTTGTTTGCCATACAGGTCGTATGGGGACGGAAAGCGGAAATCTTTTGTTAGAAAATGGTTATAAGAACGTTTTTAACCTCGAGGGAGGTATTGCTGAATGGACAGGGAATCTAGAAAAATAGCAGAAAAGAGGAAATCATGCAGAAAACTACGAAAACAACAGTCCAGCCTAATAAACAACAACTTCTTAACCGTTTAAAACGCACTGAAAGTCAAGTGAGAGGTGTTCATTAGATGGTTAAATTGTAATTTTGCCTATTCAAGATGCAGAGTCTTGAATAGGCTTTATTTAAAAAACGAACTTTTATAATAACATCATTTTGAGTCTTTTAAATAGAAAGCACATTAAAGACTTTTTAATCTATTTAGCTAAAAATTAATGTAAGATTCAATTGTGTAGATTCACTTGAATTGCTTCATCAAAATAATATCTTTTGTTTCTGTTTGATCGTAAAGAATAAAAGAATCTGAGCGAATGGGTTCTTTGAATGTAAATGTTGTGTACTGCTGTTTATTGTCTGTACGTAATTTAGCAGTATCCTATCCTTTGTATTACTTTATTATTAACAGAGAATTACTGGGGATTCATAGAGATTTTAAAATTCAGTAATTGATTCAATTTATTTTTATAATTCGTATCAAAAGACTAACAATATGAAATAAATTCTGCTTAAGATGCACTTTGTAAAGAAGGCTATTTCTACAATTTGATAGTTTTTGCATATATTTGTAATATACTATTTATGTAAAAAACTAGTAATAATTAAAATAATTTCTCAATCGACGGAGGAAATGAACCGAGAAATGGGTAATATATTACAAGCAGCGGAAAGAATGGCATTAAATGTTGAAGAAATATCTCTTACAATAGATCAAATTTCTACTTTAGCAAGGAGAAATACTCAATATTCTATTGATGTTTCCTCCTCAAGCCAAGATCAACTAGTTGCAATTGAAGAAATAACTAAATCAACAGAATCGTTATCAAATATTGCTGAAGATTTAAGGGAATCAACAAAAAAGTTTACAGTTATTTAAAATTCTTGAATCATAAATAAAGTTCGAAAAATAGCCAATAAATTTCCAAATAAGTGATTTGAATATACCCATACATGGTATATAGTATTAATATAAATACAAGAAGGTTGTAGGTAGTTTTTCTTAATCTTCCTAAATCAGCTATAAGGAGCGTGATAGTAATGAGGAACGATAATGGAGATGGTAAACAAAATCATAAACATCACCATTCAAATCCAAGTGAACATGAACATCACAATAAAAGTGAGCATGTCCATGGTGGGCATAAGGGACATATTGCACATGATCATAGTAAACATCCAGGGCATGAACTTCATAACCACGATGTACATGATCACAGCAAACATTCGGAACACCAAAATCACAGCCATGGTGGACATGATCATGAAGGAGGACATGACAAACATCATGGCCACTCGATAGGAGAATTTAAGAAACGTTTTTGGATCTCATTAGTTCTAACAATACCTATTTCATACTTATCCATGATGGTTCAAATGTTATTTGGGTATGAAGTCAACTTTCCAGGAGATACATTTTTATTATTCTTACTTTCTACAATAGTTTTTTTCTATGGAGGAAAGCCTTTTTTACTCGGTGCATGGAGTGAAATAAAAGACAAAGCACCTGGTATGATGTTGCTGATTTCGCTAGCAATTGTCACTGCCTACGTATATAGCACTTTAACAGCATTCTTTATTGAAGGTAGTGACTTTTACTTTGAGTTAGCTACTTTGATTGTTATTATGCTACTAGGTCACTGGATTGAAATGAAATCTATAATGGGAGCTTCAAAAGCATTAGAAGAGCTAATAAAATTAATGCCTAAAGAAGCACACAAAATAGATTCATCAGGAAATATTATTGATGTTTCTGTAGAGGATTTAAAACCAGGTGATCAAATCCTTGTTAAACCTGGAGAAAAAATTCCGCTTGATGGAAAAATATTCGAAGGTCATTCAACAGTTGATGAATCAATGTTGACTGGGGAATCAGTTCCTGTAGAAAAAACTATGGGAATGGAAGTTATTGGTGGGTCCATTAATGGTGAAGGCATTCTAAAAATAAACGTTAGTAAAACAAGTAGTGAAACATATCTTGCTCAAGTTATCCAATTAGTAAGTGACGCAGAAAAAACGAAATCTAAAGCACAAGGATTCGCTGACACTGCTGCAAAATGGTTATTCTATGTTGCGATTGTTGCAGGTATTATCACACTCGCATATTGGTGGTCAACTGGTGACTTTGATACTGCTTTAGAGCGAATGGTGACCGTATTAATTATTGCTTGTCCTCATGCATTAGGTTTAGCTACTCCACTAGTAACATCTAGATCAACATCTATTGCTGCAAAAAACGGCTTGTTAATCCGTAATCGTACCTCTTTTGAAAGTGCTTTTAGAATCAATTGTATTGTATTTGATAAAACTGGTACATTAACTGAAGGTAATTTTGGTGTTACAGATATACATCCAACTGTAGGTATCAGTGAAGAGGAACTATTAAAACTAGCGTACTCAGTCGAAACGCAATCTGAACACCCGATTGCAAAAGGTATTGTAAAAGAAGGTAAGAAACGAGATTTAGAACTATATAAAGTATCCAATTATCAAAACCTAACGGGTAAAGGACTTGTTGCGAAAATTAATGATTCTGAAATTGCCATTGTTAGTCCGGGTGTATTAAGAGAAAATAATATTTCCTTTGATATAGAAACTTATGAAAAACTTGCACAACAAGGGAAAACAGTTATTTTCGTATTAAAGGATAATGCGCTTCAGGGAATGATTGCATTAGCAGATGTTATTCGAGAATCATCTTATAAGGTTATAAAAGAATTAAATAATCTTGGAATTGAAACTGTCATGATGACTGGTGATAATAGTCGCGTAGCGCATTATGTAGGTGAAAAGCTTGGAATGACAAAGGTGATTGCTGAAGTATTACCACATGAAAAATCAAATAATCTGAGAGAATTAAAAGAGAGTGGCAAAAAAGTTGCGATGGTTGGAGACGGTGTAAATGATGCACCAGCTTTAGCTGAAGCGGATTTAGGTATTGCTATTGGAGCGGGAACAGATGTTGCAATTGAAACTGCAGATGTTGTCCTAGTTAATAGTAACCCAGTAGATATTTTAAGCACTTTAAAACTTTCTAGGGCAAGTCGGATAAAAATGATTCAGAACTTAATTTGGGCTGCAGGATATAATATTATTGCCATCCCACTAGCAGCAGGGGTTCTTATTAGTGCAGGTATTGTGATCACACCGGCAATTGGGGCTGCGGTTATGTCATTAAGTACTATAATCTGTGCGATTAATGCTCAATTATTGAGAATTGACTAATTTGGTAAATAATCACAATAATTTCGCAAGAAGATTTTCTAAATATGTATGTGGAATAAATATGGCAATTGAAAGTATCAAAAAAATTCGCTTAATAAACATTTTAGGCGAATTTTCTTTCATTATTTTTAATATGAATATTAACCCTCTATTTATGGTTATTCAGCAATAATGAACAAATACTAACAAGAAAAAAGAGGTGAGAACATGTGTATAAATAACGACTTTATCGAAAATCATTCATATCAAGTATTTGAGGAAATACGTAAAAATTCTTTGTACAACGTAGCGAGAGTGGAATTTTCAGAGGGTTATTGTTGGGAACCTCAATTTCAAACTTCACAATTTAATAGTAATGACCTTATTACTAAAATAATTCTAGAAGATGAGAATAAAAATTATTTTACTGTTAATCCTGATGACTTTGGCTTAAGGTTTGCAAAGGGAGAGATTAATTATAAAGAATATCTAAAATTTCAAAAAGTAGATGACATTAAATGGATAGGATATTCAATTCTGGGAGTTGGGATTTTGATAGCTATGATGTTTACAATGTATGTTTATTTCATAAATTAATGATTAAGAAATAGCCTTGTTAATCTATTATTAGCAAGGTAAGCGTAAAATAACGCCCACGTGTTTTTTCGTGGGCGTTATTTTACGCTTACTTAAATGAGTATGAGGAGAAGGAGGTATGGTTTTGATTATCAAGTCAATTGAACTTGGGTTAATGGCTGAACATTTAACAGCCCATAAGGAAATACTGACAAAGCTTAATAACTACTATTGCATTGCTCAAGAGCCGGAATTAAAGAAAATTATTCATGATCAATTCATTATTATGCAGAACCATGTAATTGTAATGTTAATGTTAATTGATCCAGAAATAAATGCAAGTATAACTGTTGCAGACCTACAAAAATATCAGCCTGTTGAATTTAATTGTAATGAAAGTAGACTTTTATTAAAGGACAAAGACATTGCTTTAGAAGGCAAGAATACTGCAAAATCAATGTCGGAAGACAATTATATGTCTGCCTTAAGAATGGAAACCCCCAACATAAGGCATATTCATATACACATGGCTTTACAGCAAGCTACCCTGCAAGAGAGATATAGCAATCTTATAAAAAGAAAAAAATGGATCGATATGCCAAACGCTACTTTAAGCGAACAGAAGAGAATTTTAAGTCATTTTAAAGCGATGTATCAATTAACTAATTACGCTCAGCGCTAAATTTTTGTAGGAGTAAGCATGATAAGGTGTGCCCGATTTTTGTGTACGAAGAGAAAAAAGAAGGCACACCAATACCTTTCACACTATATAAACTTTAACATTTTTAAACATTCAGTTTGCAAAGGTTTCGCTATGATAAAACCACCGATTACTCAGTTTAAGGCCTAGATATAGAAAGCAAAAAAATGGTTAGCCTCTTATGACTTCGCGTGAGGAAAAAGGAAGGAAGTTCACCACCAAAACTAGCGAGAGATTCTGTAACTATTAACTAAAACTATACATAGGGGGTATTATTTATGTTGAAAAAATTCATATCTATTATTTTCATTTTAATATTAATTTTTGTTATTTTTTTTGAAGAAAATACCTTTAATAAAACAGTACAGGTTAATGAACAAGGTATCTTAAATGAAACTCCCAAAAACTCATAAGATGAAATGACTGAAACAAGCTTAACTGGGTCCGACAAAATCTCTCAAACAGTTACGTTTGCTCCAGAATTCACATTAACAGATTTGAGTGGTGCAGACGTTAAGCTTTCTGATTTTAAAGGTAAAATCGTTATTTTAAACTTTTGGGCCACTTGGTGTCCACCGTGTAGAGAAGAAATGCCTGCTATGCAAAAGTTTTATGAACAGAATAAAGAAAACGGAATTGAAATTGTTGCCGTTAATCTAACTAACATTGATAATGGTGTACAAGCAGTTGAATCATTTGTGCAAGATTATGGTTTAACTTTCCCGATACTATTAGACAAAGATGGTGTTGTTGGAAATACGTACGGAATTTTAACACTACCAACTAGTTATATTCTAGATCCTAAAGGTGGTGTTATTCAAAAGATCATTGGTCCAATGAACGAACAAATGATGACCGAAATAGTTAATTCAATACAAATGGACGAGTAAGAACACAGGGAATAAACTACCCTGTGTTTTTTTATTTGTAACTTCCAATGCTTTCGAAATAGAAAACAGAATCACTATAGTCTTTTGTGGAAATACTAATAGAAGTTAGAAAATCTTTTTATGAAACATTATTGGCTCTAAGATAATTCGGTAACTACATGAAAAAGAAACACTTTTTATAAGCCTTTCCTCGAGGAATGTGAATTGCAAAGGAGAAGTAATCTGTGAAAGAACATCAAGATACTAGCAACGTCCTATCCCCCGCTTCTGACAAGGCAAGAATAAAACTTGTTATTATTCTTGCGGTACCAGCAGTTATAGAGAACTTTTTTCAAACTGCAGTTGGATTCGTGGATATCTATTTTGTATCAAAAATAAGCCTTGCTGCTGTTTCAGCAGTTGGCGTAACCAATGCAATCTTAGCAATTTATTTTGCTTTATTTATGGCGATAGGAGTAGCAGCAAATGTTAGGATTGCAAATTTTCTTGGCGCCAATCTTCCGGAAAAAAGCTCGCCATATAGCTCAGCAGTCTATTTTACTAGCGGTTTTATTTGGAATTCTTACGGGTTTATTAACACTCATTTTCGCGGAACCTCTCCTAAAGCTGATGGGAATAGAAAATGATGTTTTGGAAATTGGTGCTTTTTACTTTAGAATTGTTGGTATTCCATCGATTTTTATGTCGCTGATGTTTGTCATGAGTGCTATTTTAAGGGGTGCTGGTGATACCAAATCTCCTATGTATGTCAGCATCATAATCAATATCGTACATGCATTTCTTGATTACGTATTCATATACGGTCTTTTATTTATTCCCGAGATGGGGATTGTTGGCGTAGCATTTGCTACTGTCTTCTCAAGAATGCTTGGAAGCATACTCTTGCTGTTCTATATTAATCGTTCAAAAGCCCTTTCTTTCAGGAGAGACTATTGGAAACCAGATAAGTCACATCTAATGGAACTTACAACACTGGGAGCGCCGGCAGCTGGGGAAAGGTTAGTGATGCGGGCAGGACAGATTGTTTATTTTGGTTTTATTGTCGCTTTAGGAACTAATGCATTTGCTGCACATCAAATAGCGAGTAATGTGGAAGTATTTTCCTATATGATTGGGTACGGTTTTGCCACGGCTGCAACCATTCTGGTAGGACAACAGATTGGGGCCAAAAAATTTGATGAGGCAAAACGTTATGCAATGCTAACAGTCTATCTTGGCTTTGGAACAATGGCTATATTTGGTGCAATACTCTTCTTTCTAGGTGACTGGGCTGGAAGCTTCTTTACCGATGATCAGCTTGTCATCAATGATATTAGTATTGCATTGAGGATTTCAGGAATGTTTCAACCCTTTTTGGCGGTTCTTCTAATTCTAACAGGAGTATTTCAAGGTGCCAATAATACAAAATTTCCCATGTACCTTACGGCTGTTGGTATGTGGGCTGTCCGTACTATTTTGGTATATTTCCTCGCCATTAAATTGGAACTGGGTTTAGCAGGAGTTTGGATTGCCATAGGTATTGACATAGTTTTTCGAGCTATTGTTTTAGTAGTTCAATTTTTAAGAGGGAAATGGATGGCACTCGAGAAGGTACCAGAATTAGAAGCACACTGCCATCCACAGACCACTAAAGAAAATATGTCAGCATGTGCAAATAACTACTAATAAATCATGATTAAATCATGTTCTGTTTGAATTAAGAAATAGAAGATAGCTCTAATTGCCCTTTATTAAAGGAAATAAAGGTAAGGATGGATGAGACAATATTAGTTTAGACGTCCTAGTGTATTTGGAGAATTTTTTTCGAATTATCTAAGGCAAAATTGATCAGCGAAGTAGTTATGTCTAGTTTAAAAATAAGAGCATTGAACATAATAATTTTGTTTAAAAAAATTATAGGAGGTAATTGATGATGAACATGAGCATGAATTTAGAAGAATGTATTAAAGCTTGCCTAGAATGTATGGAGGCTTGTAATGGGTGTTATGATGCGTGTTTAAAAGAAGAGGATGTAAAAATGTTAGCTGAGTGTATCCGCTCTTTACGTGAATGTGCAGACATTTGTGCTTTTGCCGCGAAATCAATGCAATCAGATAGCCCATATATAAAACAAATTTGTCAAGCCTGTGCAGAAATTTGTCAAGCGTGTGGTGATGTATGTAAAAAACATGAGCATCATGAACACTGTAAACAATGTGCTGAATCTTGCTACAAATGTGCAGAAGTTTGCAGAAAAATGGCTGTATAATTTAATAATTAAAGCAAATTAGAAAATGCATGAATTAAAATGCTTGAGGGTAGAAAATACCTTCAAGCATTTTGTTTAAGAGGAATAGCTATTCCGCATAAACATAGACATTAAAATGTAACTTCCTACCTAAATCAAAAACCCCATCTGCTTTGCTAGTTTTCTGATTTATTACTATGGGGTATTCCAATGCCATTATTTGTTTGGGAGTTCTATTCACAGAATCCAAGTAAAGTTAATGCCATTTGGGAAGGGGGGGTTTGCTTCCATGTCTCATGAAATATTTGGAAAGAAAGAACGAACGAACACGGGATGTTCCCTCATGTAATAAGACTCTTATTCCCACCACATATTATTGAGAAAACAACCATAGGATGGGGTAAAGGACAGAAGGACAAGATTTGTAGATCAGTCAGCCCTTACACTAATTACAAGTCAAGCATCTGGAGATGTATTTAATAAACATATTACTCCATATGGAACATAAAAAAGCGTGTGCAGGGTTATGATTTAAATCACTGAGAGATAGTACAGAACATGCAATTTACCTATATAAAAATTGGAATAATACAAATTATTTCTATGTAGTAATAATAATAATTAATAGAGATGCATACCTATAAAGGGTATATAATATATATATATATATATATATATGAAAGGATGGAGATGTGGACTACTATCAGACATTTATTTTAATTTCACTTCTCGTATTAACATTAATAATCACAATTTTATCAAGCAAAATGAAAAATGTGATTACCCCAATGCAAGGTATGAGTATTACGATGTTTTTTAGCATGAATCTCGGATTAACTGCTGGTATTCTCCTTGGAGGTTACCTACAAGGTAATTTATTTCAATCGACAATTCTTTCAATTATTATAGGAGTGATAGCTGGATTATTATGTGGTATTAGCTTTGGTACAATTTCTTGTTTAGAAGGAATTATGTCTGGTTTAATGGGTGGAATGATGGGCGCTATGTTGGGAGAGATGATAAATGGAGAGCAGTTAATTCAATTAGTAAGACTATTCTTAATACTAACTATTTCAACAATATTTTTATTTGTAATTTTCCCCAATAAACATAATCAAAAGAAGATTAATAATAAGATTTGGCTACTTAAACCATTACTACTTGCAATCATAATATCCTTTTACTTATTTGGTGTGGTTTCTTTTGCTGAGAATAAAGTAAATTTAGAATCTAATTCGCCCTTACATAATGAGCATACACAGTCAAAACCTTCAGAGGTTGATGATTCAAAAGAAATAATTATAAAGACAGTCGATATGAAATACTCGCCATCAAATTTTGTTTTGGGAAAAAACCAGCCAGTTACGCTTATTCTGAAAAATGAGGATACTATCGAGCATGATATTGAATTGAAAATTCCAAATACTAATAAAATGGAATCTGGAGGTAATCATGGAAATCATGGAAATCAATCGAATCAAGAAAATATCATTCATCTTCATGTAGGACCTAAAGAAGAGCAGTTGATTAGTTTCACACCTACGGAATCTGGATTATATAAATTCGTTTGTACTGTCCCTGGGCATAAAGAGTCAGGTATGGTTGGTTGGATTACGGTAAACTAAATGGAGGTAGGACTTTTGAAATAAAATTTATAAAATAAAGGTTAATTCTTCATATACTCGGTTGCGTTAAAAGTGTAGCAAAAAAAACCTTCTTGAAACATTTATGAAAGAATGTGTTGTTGATTGTATATAAAAAAGGGGTTTAGAAGTTTTAGATGCATACTTGTCACAAATTAACAAAAAAATAAAAGGAGAGAATAAATATGGGAAATGTAACATTAAACGTAAACGGAATGTCATGTGGTCATTGTGTAAAATCGATTGAAGGTAGTGTTGGATCGTTAGATGGTGTTGAACAAGTAGAAGTTGATTTAGGCGCTGGTAAGGTAAATGTTGAATTCAATGATCAAAAAGTAACACTAGAAAAAATAAAAGAGACAATTGATGATCAAGGATATGATGTTGAGTAAAAAGGATTTAGGGTGCTGATATTAGCACTCTATCTTCTTAAAATCATACCCCTTAACGATAAATAAGGGTTTTGTTAGTATCCATCATGGTCCTCTTCAGTGAACATGGAGTTAGAATGTACAGAACAGGTGAATACAGAACCGATAGATTCCACTGTGGGGTACTAACAAGATGGATCAGATAATCAAAGCTCTTGTTCCGTTGGCGCTATCCTCGCTAGTAAATTGTATTGTCATGTCACTGAGTACCACGTGGGGTCAATTCCTTTTGCTCTCTTCCACATCAATATTCGAATACCCTAAATAAGCCCATGCACCAGATGTTTTAAAATGTACATTTTTTAATAATTTGATGATAATTATCCTTTCTTTCATAATTTCTCCATAATCATTTGTTAAATTATAAAAAAAGTATATTGAAAGTGGTAATAAAATGAAAACAAGAAAAATTGCTATCTCTTTAATGGTTACAGCTTTACTTAGCGCTTGCACAAACAAAGTAGAAAAAAATAACAACGATTCAAATAAACTGACTGTATTAATAGTTGAATACTCAAGTGGAACACCTCTTGATAAATTATATGTAACTTTACTTGATGACGAAGGGAATATACTAGATTCAAATGTAAGTACTGATGAGGGGAAAGTTATTTTTAGTAACTTAGATGAAAACGAAGAGTATTTAATACAAGTTGGATTATTTGAAAATTTTAAAACGGGAAAGTTTATTACTGAAAAAGAAATTACATATACGCAAACTAAACAAAATGTAATTGTACAAACAAACGCTGCAAATAGTGAACAATCATTAGCAGTACCTTCATTACTTCAAACTCCAGAATTACCAAATGGATGTGAAATAACAGCTCTTACAGCGGTACTCAATTATTATGGAGCAGCAACTAACAAAATGGAAATGACTGATCAATATTTACCCAAACAGCAATTCAAATATGTTGGGAACTAATGATGGAACTTGGAGCAGATGGTGTGTTTGTTGGCTCTGGTATATTTAAATCTGAAAATCAATTTGCACGTGCAATTGTCGAAGCAACAACACATTACAGAGACTATAAACTTATTGCTGAAATTTCGAAGGAACTTGGAACCCCGATGAAAGGGATTGACATTGCTACACTAGATGTAAGTGAACGTATGCAGGAGCGTGGCTGGTAGTATGACAAAAAAATAGGGGTCATGGCATTACAAGGTGCTGTAAGAGAACATATTCACTAAATTGAATCTCTTGATTGTGAAGCTATTGCAGTAAAGACAATTGAAGATTTGAATTGTTTTGACGGTCTAATTTTACCTGGTGGTGAAAGTACAACAATGGGCAAACTGTTAGATTGCTATCACTTATGAGCCAATACACACATTGGCACAACAAGGAATACCGATGTTTGGGACTTGTGCAGGTCTTATCTTATTAGCAAAAGAGTTTATGGATTTCGAAACTAATATCAAAAAAATCGAAGATTTGAAGTATGTAAAGCAAGTTTATTGTTAGGGTTAGCGGTTGGTGGAAGCTAATGTTTATGTATTCTTACTATAGTAGCCAAGTTGTAGGTTTATTAAGATTTGGCCGGTTAAAAAGCCGATACTGTTGTCTATTTAATAAGGGTAGCAATGCGGATAGCTCTCGTTCCTTTGGGAATGGGGGCTTTTTAGTTACTCACTTTATTGCAAATAATGTGATACAAAGAGGAGTGAAATGAATCCAAAAAAGCTGCCAAGTTTGTATTTCATATTTATTCACCTCAAAAACTATATGTTTGTAGGTTCGCTATTATTTAATATAAAATATAAAAAATATGAGCTAATTTATAATATTTTCAGTTAGTGATGTTTGTAAAAATAACTCTATACTCACTATATTTTAAATTACATTATGAATTTTTTGTGAACTTAATAAAATCTCCCATATCATAATTTGATATGTGCATAATTTCTCCATAATTATTTGTTACATTATTTTTGTAAACAAATTAAGGAGGAATCAGCATGAAATCCAAGTTATGGATAACTGCATTAATAGCCAGTGCTGTAATTACAACTGGTTGTAGTGCAAATAATACAAATTCAGATTCAGAAGAAATGGATCATTCCAACATGTCTGAAGAGGAAATGAAGAATATGGAGGGGATGGATCATTCCAACATGGATATGGAAGGGATGGATATGGAAAACGGCCATGCAAGTCATACAAATCCATTAGAACTAAATAATTCGACAGGTGAAAACGAACTAGCCCTTCCACCATTAGTAGAAGCTAATGATGGAGTTGTTGTTATTACTGCTCAACAAGGTAAAACTGAAATTTTTGAGGGTGTCCAAACTGACACATATGGATATAATGGTTCATTCTTAGGACCAGTTATACGTGTAAGTGAGGGTGAAACTGTAACATTTAGAACGAAAAATGATTTGCCTGAACCGACAACATTCCACTGGCATGGCTTAGATATTCCGGGTGAAGGTGATGGTGGTCCACATCAACTTCTACAACCAGGTGCTTCAGAAGATGTAAAATTCACTGTAAGTCAAGGTGCCTCAACTCTTTGGTTCCATCCACATCCAGTAGGTGCTACAGCTGAACAAGTATATAAAGGTTTAGCAGGTTTAATTTATATCGAAGATGAAAACTCAAAAAGCCTAGGTTTACCATCCGAATACGGTGAAAATGATTTTCCACTAATATTCCAGGATAGACAATTTACTGAGGACAAACAATTTGATTACCAAGCGGTGCGTAATGAAGATGGCACTATCGGCGATACAATGTTAGTAAACGGAACCCTTAACCCAAAATTGACAGTAGGAAAAGAGAAAGTACGCTTACGATTATTGAATGGTTCAAATGCTCGTGACTATACATTTAAATTAAACACAGGAGATTCATTCCAACAAATTGCAACAGATGGTGGATTCTTAAATGAACCAACTGAGATGTCAGAAATTACATTAACACCTGGAGAACGAGCTGAAATTATTGTGGATTTCTCTAAATATGATGCATCAAGCGATGTAGCCTTAGTGAACGAAGCCGATTCTATCTTATTGCCATTTAAGATTGATGAACAAAAAACAAATACAGTAAAAATTCCAGAAACATTAAATGATTATGTAGTAACAGAAGAAGAAAAAAATCTACCTGTTACGAAAAAACTTGAATTATTTGGTATGGGTGAAATGGTCTATATAAATGACAAACAATTTGATATAAACCGTATCGATTTCACTCAAAAACAAGGAGAAACAGAAATTTGGGAAATTTACAATAAACCTGATAAAATGGGTGGTATGTTACATCCATTCCATATTCACGGAACACAATTTAAAATTGTTTCAATAGATGGAAAAGAACCACCTGTTGAATTACAAGGATGGAAAGACACTGTTGCAATTGAACCAGACCAAACAGTGAAGCTAGCTGTGAAATTCAATAATAAAGGGATCTACATGTTCCACTGTCATATTCTTGAACATGAAGAAAACGGTATGATGGGACAAGTTGAAGTTTTATAACTTTATCCACTGTTATATAAAAAAACGGTTCTTTGTCAAATGGAGTTGGTGAATAAATTTTAGTGACATTATTTGGTAATATGTAATCGGATGGCTTAGGGGAAATTAGGGTTCCCCTAAGCTGTTTTTATTTTCGCTAAGTTTTGGGTAATGAATATTCGGTTTCTAAAGTGATAGAAGGATCGATAACCGAAAGAAATGCGTTTCATCACTTTGATTTTGTTATGAATCCCCTCTAAAATGCCGTTGCTATAATCATATTTCAACGTATTCTCCACGTAATTTATGTATTTGTTGATTGTCTTGATGGCGGTTTTCATATAGCTGGAAACGCTGTTCTGTTTATTCGCCAAGGTTTTCTTCAAGAGCTCAAAGTCTTTGGTTTTGATGCAATGTCGAACGTATTGGTATAACTCATAGGACGCTTTTAATTCAGAATCTAAATCAATGAGATAGTGGAGAATCTCCACCTCACACATATGCTTTTTAAAGCAACGATGATATGTATAGTTCTTATAATCAAGTTTTGTTTGATCTTTCAGAAGGAGCTTCCAGTATTTTTTCAATTTATTGTAATTCTTTTTATCCCGATTCATGACGTTGATGCGCGTTTTGTTTAAAGCTCTGCTAAATAGTTGGAGGATATGGAATTTGTCGAGTACGATTTCCGCTTTAGGGAAAACTTCTTGGATTAAGGAAATATAAGGGCTGTACATATCGATGACAATCGTTTTTACCGCATCTCTCGCCTTCTTGGAATACCGTAAGAAATACTCTTTGAGGACATGTAATCTCCGGTCCTCCACGATATCCACAATCTCCCCCGTTTCAGAGTCGCAGAAAATAAAGGACATCGCTCCAGCTGCGGATTTCACTGATTTAAACTCATCAAAACACAAATGCTTTGGAAGGTAGTGAATATTTGGTTGATAGTAGCTATAAAAGCTGTCAATGACACGACTGACAGTGGCATGAGAAACATGATGTTTCATCGCAATATCTTTTTCGGAGATTTTATCTTTGGCGTTTAAAGCAATCGCTACTTTGGTATTGTTGGAAATACAACAGTTTTTAGCCACGACGCTCGTTTTTAAAGTAAACGTGGCATGACAATGTTTACAGAAATAACGCTGTTTACGCAATTTTAAGTAGGTATGAAAACCTGAAATGCTAGGCATTTTAATGAGAGACGTTTTAAAACCGTGTTTAATGATTTGATCATCAAAGACATGTCCACAAGTATAACAAGCTTTTGGTTGATACGTTAACGTCCCATGAAAGACTTTCGCTTTTACTTTTTTGATCGTTTCGGTAGAACAAAAATTTTCATCAAATGTGATATTTTTGTCTTTTATATTGAGTAGGTTTCGTATAGAATGATGGTGAGACATGTGACACAACTCCTTTGGGAAATGTGGTTTTGTTCGATTACATTTTACCAGAGTTTGTCACATGTCTCATTTTTTTGTGTAAAAAAATGATGCTGGTTGTATCCACCAACACCAAATATTATAGAGCCAAAAATAAAATATTGTGAAAAATAATTAATCATTAGTAAAATTCTACAAAAATTTGAATTAAGTGCTAAATCTATTGTAGAATTTGTTATAATAGGACTAGTATAATAGTTACATGATACATGATAAGGAGAAAAATATTTGTATATAATGACGACAAAAATGGTTTTTTGCTCGTGATCTGCATAGTTGTTGCCGCCCTGTCATTTTAATCAATTTATACCTATATATAAATTTTATTATCATTTTTATCACTAGCGTCGTATAAATAAGTTTTGAAATTTCAGATTTTATTTTTCTGGAAAATTAGCGAAAAACGAAAACACCTAAATAAAGGTAGTGAACATCCATTTTTTACCTATAGCTTAAGGCGAGTGCAACAACGACAAATCAACCTTTAAGGAACGCTCTTCCCTTCGATTTTCCGTAACCAAATGTGTGCAGATTTCCATAAAGCTGCTTTCAAATATCGACTTATTTGTAACGTACTTCGGTCACTATTCGTGTTCAACTGAGCTAAAACATTCAGACAGTACACTATCATGGCTACGTACACTTGATGATGTACAGCTTGTTCACTGTGACCAAAAAACTTTTTAATGTTCAGATGTTGTTTCATCCATTTGAAAAAAAGTTCGATTGCCCAACGTGATTGGTAGATTTCTGCAATTTCATCTGCGTCAATGTCAAACCGATTTGTCAGTAAATGAAGCTCATTTCCTTTTGTATCATGCAATTTGAGTAAGCGAAACACGTTTTCAGAACGATTTTGTGGTGTTCCAATGACAACCATTTCATCAGAGAATACGGGTGAATCTTCTGGTAACGAAAAGGATTCTAACACTCGGACAACAGCGTTTTTACGCAAACGGGTCACAAAGAAATAGCCATCTTCCGTCATTTGATCAAAGCGCCCATAATCCAAGTAACCACGATCAAACACGTACATGCATTCTTTGTCATCCACGAATACTTCTAGTTGACCACGATCATGTTCGTTGGCATTCGTGAGTACGGCTTTATCTGGATAGGAGAGTCCTTTTTCCATAAAAACAAGTCGTAAGTGAAGCTTTACTCCTGATTTTGTTTTTCGAAACTCTGCCCACTTATGATTGGTCAAATTAAGCGGTAATGTACTCGAATCAATGATTTTCAAAGGCGTTGTCACTTTTCTTCTTGTTTGGAAATTGGTTTTCCGATGAATTTGTGCCACTAAATCGAGAAAAATCGTTTGAAAGAACTCAGTTGGGATGGTATTGATTCGTCTCCCTAACTGTGAAAAACTAATCGATTCCAATCCCGTTGCTCGTTGTAATTCTTCTAAAAAGACAGCGTCACTCAACGCCCGTAAACTCTCGGTTTCATGGAGTTGGGCATACAAAAGCAGTTTCATAAATGAAGCCATATAAAGCTTCTTGGTATAGTGATTTAATTGATGTGTTTTCACTAGGTCGTCAAATAATGGACGATTAATCGGTGAAAACCATTGTTCAAATGATGTTTTTCGTGTAAACTTATCCATGGTTTTGTCCTTTGTATTGGATTTGGATGGTTTACTACCACCCAACCATTATAAAGGATTTTTTTGTGTTTGGATTATATTTCAGAAAATTCGGTTTATTTGAAGGTGTTAAATTATTTTAATGCGACGCTAGTGACAGAATATAAATGTAAAATATAGCTAATTTTTTCATTTTGTTGTTATAATTATTTTAGCGACTTCTCTAATAACAACAATATAATTTCTATAAGAATCGATAACAATAAATGTAAAAATTTATTAAAGTTAATTCAAATTTATATATGTTGAGTTGAGGAGGATAAACATTAACTGAATTACAGAAATTTGTAAATAGTGGGGCAAAAGAGCAAGAATTACAAAAGTTTTAAAAAATGATTTGTCTGTATTTGCAAAAGCATATGCAAATCCTTCGGATGAATTTATTTGTTTTTCTTAGTTACCAATAGGGACAACAGGAAATGTTGACTTTACAGTATTTACGCATAGATCATTTATGTCTGTATATTAAATAGAAGTAAAAGGAGCTGATTTTAGTTTAATTAACAATATTACAAGCAAGAGTGCTGTTTTTAATTCAAAAATTTTAGAGGGATTTGATCAGATAATTAGAAGAAATGCTAATGCTTTGGCAAACGAATTGAGCTTTAATAAAGAAATGCATGATTTCAGTGCAACAGTCAGGAGTTCAGAAATATAATCCTTTACTATGTAGTAAAGGTAGATTAACTGTGGATAGTGCTAAACCAATAAGAATTTATGGTGTAGTTATTGGTGGTAGACGAAATATTGAGTTACAACATATAGAAGTTCAAAAAAGAAAAGAATGTATGAATGCTTTAAAAATTGATATCAAAATAGAATCATGAGACAGTTTTTTAAATAAAATCAAATAAAACTTTGCAGTATTTAACGAAAATATTTTTCTAACTTAAGGAGTAATTAAAATATGGGATTTAATACTGAAAATAGAACAATATTAGATATATTTCAAAGACAATCTCGTTATGTAATTCCTAGATATCAGCGTGAATATGTATGGAAACAAAGAAACTGGGATGAGCTTTTAAATGATATTACATTTACATTAGGATTTAAAAATGAAAAAAATGAGTGGACTCATTTTTTAGGGACAATTGTTTTAAGTAGTAATGTAAAATTAAAATCCTCAGATTCAATTAAAGGTATTAAAGATTATGAAATAATTGATGGACAACAAAGAATAACGACATTATTTTTATTGTTTGCGGCAATTTGTAGTAGATTATATAAATTAAATAACGAAGATGCCTTACAACGAGCAAGATATATTGAAAATACTTTTATAAACTCAGTTACACCACAGAATGAATTAATACCAATATTATATAATAGTGAATATAATGATTTTATACTTGAATTACTTCATAATATGAAACAATCACAGCATTTAAAATTATCAAATAATAACCCATATAAATTAGCTTTTGAATATTTTTATTCACACTTTTCATCAAAAACTTTATATGAAATAGATCAGTTTCTTGACAAGTTATATGTTATAAATATTGTTGAGATTGTTTCAGAGCAAGAGGAAGAAATATATAATATTTTTGAAGTCTTAAATGCACGTGGGCAACAACTTAAGCAAATTGAGCTTCTCAAAAATCACACAATGAAGTATGTTTACCCAAAATTAGATGATTATATAGATGATGCTAGAAAAAAATGGATAGATATATATAATTATACAGAACATTTAGTTGATAAAGATGACTTATTAAATCATTTTGCTAAATGTTATTTGAAAAGAAAAGCAGAAAATGCTGAAGATGTATATAGGCTATTTAAAGAAGAAATAAAAATTGATGAAATGTCTTCTTTTCTAAATGATTTACATAGATTTGCGAGCTTATATGCTCAAATAACTGATAAAAATACTAAAGATAATTATATTAAATATTTTAATTTGAAAAATAATAAGCAAATTAGATCATTATTGACATCGATTTTTGAAGTATTCCATAAAGGGATTATAGATATTTCAGTTAAAGATGCGACTTTAAAAAATTTAAGAAATTTCTTTGTTATTTTTAATGCTTCAAGAGAAACAAGTAACAGAACAGATACGGCTATAAAAAATGCAGCATATGCAATTTATCATTCAAAGTCTGATGTAGAATATAAGGTTGAGATTTCAAATTTATTCTATGAATTAAGTAATTTAGTAAACTACGAACATTTTAAAAATAATTATAGCTCAGCTCTCAAATATTCAAACAAGGATAAACGACTTAAAAATAGTAGATTAATAAAGTATGTGTTAATAGAATATTACAGTTATTATCAAACAGATGCATATTTAAATGATAGTGAAATAACAATAGAACATTTATTGGGTGATAATGGAGACACGGAGAACTCCCATATTAATAATTTGGCGTTAGTAAATGATATTGTAAATAGTGATAAATTAAAAAATAAGCCAATAGATCAAAAAATCTCAATTCTTAAAGAATATTCGAACTTAATTGTAAATCATAAATTGTTTGATTATTTAGATGAAAAGGGTAATTTTAAATCAGAAGAAAGAAAAGAAGAAATGGCTTTTCAATTTTATAATGAAGTTTTTAAATTTAGACCAGATATATTTGGTTGGACTCAAAAGGATTTGAAAGACTATTCAACAAAATTAAAGAAGATTAGAGAAACAGTAGCATTAAATGAAAAGATGAAAGCAGATAAACAAAAATTAGAAGAAGTTTTAAAAAATAAAGGGAAACATTTCGATAGTGTAATTAAAAATGATCCAAAGTACAATGATTTATATTCTGCTTATGCATTTATTTTTGAAGATACATTATTATTAAAATCTTAATCGTAGTTAAAATCGTAGTTAATCTTTTTAATAATAGTCAAAAAAGTCTGATAGATACTGTTATTACAGAGGGGAGAGGTTTTGCTTCCATAACCCCCGCCGTCTCCATAATTAAATTTCGTACTATTTCAATGAGCGCCAAAATCCTTTTATGATAAGGATTTTGGCGTTTTTGGTGCGCCCGGCATGTACATGAACTATAGGGTGTAAGTCCCGAACCCCGAAGACAGAAGTAGAGGTTAGCCAAGAGCAAGGGTGTCCGTGGTGACGCGGAATCTGAAGGAAGCTGGAGGCAAAACACCGGTCCGAGGAACACGAACCTCATATAAGGCTAGGTATGATTGAGTGAGTTTGCGAAACAAAACAAAGCTCTTTCTGTCGAAGGTCATATCGAGTAAATGAGGCGGATAGATGGTGTGAAAGTGCATGTACTTACCCGGGGAGGTCTGGCGGATAGGTGAAGTACGCTTCATAACCTACTTAGTGATAAGTAGCTGAACCGTCAGAAGTCAGCAGAGGTCATAGTATTAGTTGGTCTAGAACAACTAAGAAGGACCGAACAATTAAGAGAGAATAGCCCTTGGCATTCAGTGAGTCATGATGAACACAGAAAACGTAGTACCTCACTTGAGGAAGGAAGCGGTGAATCCCGTGGGGGACCTCTTGGAGGGTGGAGTGACCACTGGCATAAAGAGAACAGCTATTCACGGAAGGAGAATAACGATGCTTTTGAATCAAATCCTGTCACGGGAGAACATGCTTCAAGCATTAAAACGTGTAGAACAGAATAAAGGAAGCCATGGAGTAGATATGATGCCCGTACAAAACTTACGACAGCACATAGTCGAAAACTGGCTATCTATTAAGGAGGCAATTCTCAAGGGAACTTATGAACCAATGCCAGTCCGCAGAGTCGAAATCCCGAAACCTGACGGCGGTGTTCGTTTACTAGGAATCCCTACCGTAACAGACCGTTTGATTCAACAAGCAATCGCCCAAGTACTTTCAAAAGTGTATGACCCTACATTCTCTGAAAACAGCTACGGATTTCGACCAAACCGAAGTGCTCATGATGCGGTGAGGAAAGCGAAAGAATATATAAGAGATGGACATCGATGGGTCGTAGATATGGACTTGGAGAAATTCTTTGATAAGGTCAACCATGACAGATTAATGGGTACACTCGCGAAGAGAATCCAAGATAAACCATTACTGAAATTGATTCGTAAGTATTTACAATCGGGCGTCATGATTAATGGTGTGGTGTCAAACACATTTGAGGGAACTCCACAAGGAGGACCATTAAGTCCGCTACTATCTAACATTGTACTAGATGAACTAGATAAAGAATTGGAAAGAAGAGGACACAAATTCGTTCGATATGCGGATGACTGTAACATTTACGTGAAAAGTAAACGAGCAGGACTTCGCACAATGGCAAGTATCCAGCGATTTATTGAAGGAAAACTACGACTGAAAGTAAATGAGAAGAAATCAGCGGTCGACCGTCCATGGAAACGTAAGTTTCTAGGATTTAGCTTTACCTATCATAAAGAGCCAAAGGTTCGTATCGCAAAAGAAAGCCTTAAACGAGTGAAGAATAAAGTTCGTGAAATCACATCACGCAAGATGCCCTACCCGATGGAATACCGCATTCAGAAACTGAATCAATATCTAATGGGATGGTGTGGATATTTTGCGTTAGCAGACACCAAATCTATATTCCTTGGATTAGATAAATGGATTCGTAGAAGACTTCGAATGTGTCTATGGAAGAACTGGAAGAAACCGAAAACAAAGATACGCAACCTTATTCAACTTGGCGTACCACAATGGCAAGCGTATGAATGGGGAAATACTCGGAAGAGTTATTGGTGTATTTCAAAAAGTCCAATATTACACAGAACCCTTGGTAACTCCTATTGGAGAAACCAAGGGCTGAAAAGTCTTGAAGCTCGTTATGAAAACTTGCGTCAATGATCTTAATTGAACCGCCGTATACGGAACCGTACGTACGGTGGTGTGAGAGGACGGGAGTTAATCGCTCCCTCCTACTCGATTTGTATAAAAATGTTCGTCATTAAATAAATTGATCACTTTTATATTGTTAGAAATACAGCAATTTTTGGTCACGACACTCGTTTATAACGTGAAATGGACTAACAATGTTTACAGAAATAACTTGTTACGCAATTTTAAGTAGGTAGGAACACCACAAAAATACTATGCAATTTAATGTGACATATTGAAGCTGTGTTTAATGATTTAATCATCAAAGACATGGTAACAAGCTGTTGTTTAATACGTTAACGTCCCATGAAAGACTTTCTCTTCTTTTACTTATTATGGATATCACATTCTTTTTTAATTAAAACTTAAATCTGTGATTTTAAAAAATAAAAAACAAAAATCCCCTGATTAATTTTTAAATATCATGAATAATTGGTTATTATTTACAATGTTAAAATAATATTTATTATTGTTATTCATTCTTCAGAAAATATACATCTTTTTTCCAATCTGATGGCTTTATGCTGTTCAAAACTTTGTGTTCCACCTCTGGTGTCCAATAGATTTTCAGTTTATTTCTTGCACGAGTAATAGCAGTATAAAAGATATTATGGGTTATTAACTCGTCGATTTCGTCTGTTATAACGATTTTAACAGAATTATATTCTAGACCCTGAGCTTTATGGATTGAAACAGCATATGCAACTTGAAATGGAACGATCGCTTTTGAAGAGTCATCGTCATCTTCATCTGTACTTTTTAATTTATTTACACAAAAACGTATTATAGAATTTCCGTTATTAGTATAATCCAATAATTCAAAATCTTGATTGAAAGCATCTATCTCATTTAACGATTTGTCGAGTTCTATATCAAATTGAATGCGCTCAGAAATCTTTCCACGATCAAGAATTTCAATTCCAACAATTCGTCCTTTCATATTATTATAAATTACTGGTTCAAAACGTTTTGATTCATTGAACAAAATCGGGTCATTAACTTTATACTGTTGAATTCCCCAAGATATCGCGGGGTTTGGATTGCTTTGTTGTAAAAATCGATTTATGTTATTAATTCCGTAAAGTCCATCATAGTTAAGACAAAGAATAATTTCGTCATCTTCTGCAGGTGTGAAAATAGAACTGTCCAAGGAAGTGGAATATTCTTGGCGAGTAATTAATTCAAGTATAGTATCATCCATTTTACGAACTTTTTCCCATAATGTAAGAAGTGCTGAATTTTTACTTCTATAAGGCTTAGTTAATTCAAAGACCGAAGTTTTAGGAACAAATGCTTGTGCAACACTGAACCAATTTCCAAATCTTATAGATGATATTTGATAAGAGTCACCAACTAATATTAATAAATTAAATGTGGCTTTGTTAAGAATTTCTCTCATATCACGGTTACTTACTGTACTACATTCGTCTATTATTAGTAAATCATAGTCATTAGTATTCCTCTGATTTATAAGAAACTTTGTAATTGTTGAAAATGTACATTTCGAAGCTGTAATTTTCCGTTTTAAATTATCTACAGCAGGATTTGTTTGTGCTAAAAAAAGTTTTCTCTTATCTGCAAATAAATGAGCTAAATGATTAATGAAAGTAGATTTGCCTGTCCCCGCTGAGCCATATACTAAAGCTACTCGTGAACTTTCGAACATACGAATTAAGGCTTCTTTTTTTTCTTCGCAATCGATAACATAATTAGAATCATTTAACCATGCCTTTACGGAGTTTGAATAATTTTGGATTCCATTTTTTGATAAGTTTTCAAGTTTATTAATAATGAATTTGGTATCATTTTTATATCCATTTATAATAATGTGACTATTTTTTATAACTAATTTGCTATTTTCAAGATGTCCATGCCATAGAGTAGAGTTATATTTTTCAACAAGTGATGGTAAATTATCAAATCTAACTATTTCCTTTATGGGTGTAAAAAGCTGCCCTTTTATTTCAGTATTGTTCCTTACTAATCGAGCAAGCAATTCATGTTGTCGTTGAGTGGCATCGATACAATAAAATAAATCTCCTAATTTTGGGTTATGTTCTACTAGAGAGAAATTAAAAGGAATTCTATCGAAAGGTAAGCAGCTATTTTTTGCATAAAGTCCAGATAAATTATCATTTGGATATGTATCTAATTGTTTCTTTATTATTTTGTTTCTCATATGAAAAAGTAAATATTTTAGAAGGTTACTACCTGAGGCATTTGCTTTTATTATTTCACGACAACGTTCCAAGTCATTGAAGAAAATAATTTCTTTAGATCGTTGTGTTGCTTGTAGCTTTACTTTTTGAAATTCTTTTTCTGGAAAGTCAATGAGTTCTGTTAAAGTAAATCCTGTTGATGTTAAAAATCGTGAGATTCCAAGTTGTTCAGAATAGCCAGTCTTAATATTTGTTCCTCTAATTATCCTAGTAAAATTCTTAAACTCACAATCTCTAATTGCAACTTCCCAACCTACTATAATAATTATGGGCATTGTTTTACCAAGGATTTCAATACTATCGTAGTCCAAGGAAAACTTCACAGCATAATTATCTGTTATTTCTAAATTTGTAAAAGCAATAACCCGATCAAACTTACTGGCATAATCGACAGCTGGTGTAAAAGTCACTTCATAGTAAATACGTTGATCAACAAAAAAAGGCTTAATTTTTTGAATATAATATTTCTCGGAATTTTCAACCTTTTTTATGGTGTGTTTTTCTATCTTTTTAGCAATTTTTTCATAGTATTCTTGTAATGTTGAATTATTGTTCAATGGAAATTTATCAAGGTTACTAAGAACTTCCAGAGAAAACTTTTCATATAGCAGTTTCTTAATTTTTAATAAATATTCGTAATATTTCAACATTAAACGCTCAGAATTTTCTTCGTCAAGTGTATAATGTGAAGCCACTATCTGCAAATAATCATGAAACCGTCGTAGCACTTTCAAATCACCACGAGATTTTACAAAATCAATAGCTTTACATATATTTTCATAACTATTTTCTATGTCTTGACCGTTAGCATAAAATTTTAACATAATATGCTCTACAAAGTTGCGTAATTGAGAAAGAATATCTTGAGAAATCTCGCCTCTTGAAAAAGTACCATAGGTGTCTATGTGACGACAAATTGCATTATCTATTATTAAAATCTTTTTATCAATTGGTAATAATGTTTCTAAGTGCAATTAGAATCACCTCTAATAAAAATATTTAAATAACGTTTAAGAATTAGGAAATTAACAAGAAATATAGAATATTATGGAATATTATATGAAAATTGTAAATATATTATTCTATTTGTTAAGGTGAAATCCGTTTTTCGCTATAAGATAGAACCTGAATTTTCTTTGTTTTTAAACTTTTAATTTGTAGGAGAATAATTACGTAAAAAACACTTGCATTTAAGCTAAAGACCGAATATTATTAATTCTGTTGTTTTTAATGTTCGTATTTAGGGGGCTGAACTTTTTGTTTCGACTACAAGAAAATAATACAACTGTAAAAACTGAAATTTTTGCAGGTTTAACAACTTACTTAACAATGGTATATATCGTTATCGTTAACCCTTCGATTCTAGCGATTTCTGGTGTTCCTAGTGAACAAGTATTCACAGCGACAATTATTGCGGCAGTATTTGGTACATTATGGTTGGCGTTATTTGCCAATTATCCAATTGCAATGGCTCCGGGTATGGGGCTGAATGCATTCTTTACGTTTTCGGTTGTCCAAGCTTCGAAAGGCGAAATTGACTATATGACAGCATTTTCTGCTGTATTTGTAGCTGGTATTATTTTCTTTATTATTAGCTTAACGCCTTTACGACAAATGCTCGTTAAAGCCATACCGAATAATTTAAAATTAGCTATTACTGCTGGTATCGGTTTATTCATCGCTTTCATTGGTATGCGATCAGCAGGCATCGTGACAGATGACGAAGCGACATTAGTACGATTAGGAGATTTATCAAGCCCTATGGTTTGGTTAACAATTGTAGGGGTTCTTGTTACGGCTATCTTCATGATGTACCGTGTATTCGGTGCAATTTTCTGGGGTATGATTGTGACAGCAATCCTCGCTGCATTAACTGGTAATTTACATTTCGATGGTGTTGTTTCAATGCCATCATTACCAGAAGGGATTTTAGTATGGAATCCAATTGAAGCTTTTGGCGATGTCATTAAATATGGTTTATATGGGACAGTATTTTCATTTATTTTAGTTACATTGTTTGACACGACAGGTACGATGATTGGCGTTGCGAAACAAGCGGGTATTTTAAAAGAAGATAAATTGCCACGAGCACGTCAAGCTTTCCTTGGTGATTCGATGGCAACGATCATCGGTTCAATGTTTGGTACAAGTCCATCAACAGCCTATATCGAATCTTCTTCTGGTGTAGCAGTAGGTGGACGTACTGGTTTAACATCGTTAGTAGTTGCAGGATTATTTGTCATTACGTTATTCTTCTCGCCATTAGCAGCTACATTAGCAAGTGTACCTGCTATTACTTCTCCTGCCTTAATTATTGTAGGTAGTTTAATGATTGGTGTTGTTCGCCATATCGAATGGGATAAAGTAGAAGAAGCATTTCCAGCATTTTTAGTTATTTTAATCATGCCATTAACGTCTAGTATCTCAGATGGTATTGCATTCGGGTTTATTTCTTACCCATTATTTAAGTTACTGAAAGGTAAGGGTAAAGAGGTTCATCCATTACTTTACCTCTTTGCGATTTTATTCATTATCCTGTTAGTGATTATGTCTCACTAAAAATGAAAAGCCTCTCATTTCGCGAGAGGCTTATTTTATTGGTGCGGAAGAAATGACCTAGGGGATTATTCCATTTATGTTAAAACAACAGGCAAAGTTAATCTTCGAACGGTTAACTCTGCCTCTTAATCAATTAGTTGAAGATCAACTTTCTTCAACGTTTATAACGAGTTCCTCAAATAATTGATCATTAAAATATATTTTTAATTTCCATAATCCACTTGTAGGGAACATCATATTAGATGGAATATGGAAATCTGCACCGTTATGTGGGCTAATGGAAACATCAGAATATTGCCATACTGCATCATTGCCTAATAACAAAACAGGATGTTCTTTTCCATCTTCATCAATACCAACTACTTTAAAATAACCGCTGATTTTATCTTCCTCTCCCCAAAAATGCCACATATATTTATTCGGTTGATTTGCAATAAAACTTGTTGCGACTGCTTCACCTTCGTTACCCGAACCGACCAAAATTCCCACCTTACCTTCTTTCCCAATCAATACATACTCACCCTTTGTCCCCTCATTATAAGTTACGGGTATTGTAAAAGTAGGGCTTGCCTCTAACTTTTTGTTTTCATCAACATTTTTACAACCGACAAGAGTCATTAACAATAGTACAGAAATCAACATAATGATTTTGTTCTTCATATTTCTCCCCTCCATATCAGCTAAAATCAACTGGCACCTTCGTTACGATAGATGTATTTAATAAAGGAGGTGTTTCAATAAATAAATAAATAAACTTTTACAGAATGGAAACTACTTCGTTTACCGCCTCACAGAAACAGTTCGTTAACCAGGTTGCGTCATTCAAACTGCTCTTGTTAAAATTTCCTCTAAATGAAAATATTGCATTAAACAGGTAAAATTAAAGTTAGAATTACTTACATTTATTCTATATGGCCATTACGAATGAGTTCAATATAGTTAAATAAATAATGGAAAAATAAGTAGATTTGAGATAATAGGAGGATAAGTAAAATGTTAGAGTATGATCAAGACATAAAAGGTGAAGATTATCGCTTATTGATTGAAATAGCTTCTGAGAAATGTGATAAATTTGCTTTTGTTATAAGGAAAGACATGATGGATGATGAAAAATTGGCGATGAAATATTACAACGAATTATTAAAAGATATTAAAAGTTCATTAATTGAAGTGAAAGAGGAATCTCAATGGGCAGTAAATATACTTTTAGAAGCAACAGCGTATATATATTATTATGAGCTAAATGAACAGACAAAGCATTTTTTACAAACGAAAAGTAATTCTTTATTTGGGTGGATTAATGGGTTACCAGAAGATTTAATGTTTTATAATGGAGATAAAATTTGGCTTGCATGCAATTCACATGAAAGTTATTTTTATATTGACGAGAAAGACTCACAATCAAAAGTATTTGAAATCCTAAAAAAATTGTAAGCTATTGAACGCACGTGGCATCGCATTTGATATTGTAGAGATAATTAAAAATTGTAATCGTCGAATGGCTTTTTATAATAATAGTCGAATCAATTTCATAAATCATAGTATTTCTGAAGTATAGAGTACCCCTATACTAAAAACTTTGTTTTTTTTTAAATTATGCAACTTGGTTTTGTTGCTGTAATAAAGCATTGATTCGATCAACTGCTAGTTTGCAGGTATTATAAATTAACGTCACCAGATTGAAATGCATTTTTGCTTTCTTTCCTGTACGATGACGGACATTGTTTAATTGAAAGTATTCCTTTAAATAAGCGTTAACGCGTTCGACTGCTGTACGTTCTTGATAAAGCTGTTTCCATCGTTCTGTCCCACGTGCTGGATAGGTAAATTTACGGATATCTATATCACATTTGATTTTGAAAACTTTTTGGCAAAGGGTGTCTTCTCGTAATGGGCAAGTTGCACATTCCTTTGGACGTGTGAATTTTAATGTATTGTACTTAGCGTCAAAGCTGTCATATTGGTAACTATGTTCACGCACACAGGTTGGACGAAAATGTTCATCGAATCCTATATATTCTCCTTCTCGGCGAACGTTGTAAGGAATCACGACTCGCATGGACTGTGATACGGCTTGACGGTAAATAGGTTCAACATCATAACCAGCATCAAATATAGCTATTGTAAAATGACCGTTTCCTAAGTGATGAAGTTTTTTCAATAATAGAATCGCAGCTTTACAATCACTTAAATTACCTGAGGACATCAAACGAGTGATGATATATTGACTTTTCGTCGAAACAGCTAAATGTGCTTTATAACCAAACCAGAATGTATTTTTTCCTTTACTATTCTTTTTCACACCCCATTTTGGCTCAATCGGTACATCCTTCCAAAGGGTTTCTAATGGGATATCCAGCTGTTCTTTCAGTTCTTTTTCATAGGTTGATTGATTTCCTTTTTTCTCTACTTGTTCGGCTAACCAAACAGCTCGTTCAGCTTTAGTTTTACGACCACGTTTTTTAGGAGTTTTAGGTGCTTTCTTTTCTGATGGTGTGAAAGCATCACGAGCTTCAAAGTGACTCGCATCGATGGCGACATGTTCATCATTTAGAAAGCCTTCCAACATCGCTGTTTTGATGAGTGTATCGTTCATTTTATCTAGCACATCTGATTCACTAATGACTTGAATCATGCGTGAATAAGAGCTTTCAGATGGTACGACATCAGACACAAGGAATCCACAGTCGAAACGAAATAAAGGATCATGGACCAAACGTTTGACTAAATCCTTGATAGTTGGAATACGTTCGACAATACGTATAATCAGCGATTGAATCATTGCACCATAATTCAATTCACGTGGTGCACCTTTCAATGTCTTTTTAGAAAACAATTGAAAAATAGGCTGAATGTCGATAGCACTAAAAATGGCATCATAACGATGGGAACTTTCCATTTCTAACAATTGATGGATGTCAAAAAGAGAAATTTGTTTTACAATAGTCATAGGGTACTCACCTCTTTCGTATGGTTTGTTTAGTTACCTACCATTATAACGAAATTTGGGGAGGTACCCATTTTTTATTGTCTTGAATCCCTTGAAAATCAAGGGGTGAGAATTATGAAATTAACTCAAATTATTAAGTTTTCAAGATGAAAATGGTAATTGGCAAACAAGACGGTTTTTATTTTCGAAGTGGACGTTACGTGAAGGTTGGGATAATCCGAATGTCTTTGTAATCGCAAAATTGCGAACATCTGGTAGTGAAAATAGTAAAATTCAAGAAGTTGGTAGAGGATTACGCCTACCAGTAGATGAGAACGGACACCGTATACAACAAGAGGAGTGGTCGTCGAGGCTTGCTTTTTTAATTGGTTTTGATGAAAGAGATTTTGCGCAAAAGTTAGTTGGAGAAATCAATAGCGATGTAAAAATTGAATTAAATGAACAAAAGCTAACAGATGAGATGATCCAATTTATTGTTACTGAAAGACAAAAAGTACAACATGATTTTACAGATGAGTTTCTGTTAGAAACATTAGACGAATTAGGAATTATTAATCGTAAAAATGAATTTAATACAGATGTGGAGATTGATGGTGTTAAGAAAGATGGATTTGAATGGCTAATTGAACTATATCCTGAACTTAATAAGCCTCGCTTAAATGAAAGGAAAGTGCGAGATACAACTAAAATTAAGACGAAAGTTCGAGTGAAACTAGAAAAAGAAAATTGGGAAAAAGTAAAAGAATTATGGAAACAAATTTCGAATCGATACATGCTTGAATTCAAACGCATCCCTGAAAAAATTGAAATAGTAACCAAGGAAGTTATAAGCAACCCAGACTTATATGAACGTGATATTCCTTTTCAAATGAAACAATCAATCCATGCAACCAAAGACAGAAAGAAAGTTACATTAAAAGAACAAGTAGCCGAATACCATCGCATGTATTTACCGGGTATAGCTTATGGAAAATTTATAAAGCATATTCATTTAGCTACTGGTATACCTATAAAAGATATTCATGCAAATCTACTAGAAGTTTTAAGAACAGATTTAAATGGTGATTCAACATACTTAAGTGAAACATCGCTTCAAAATATCACGAGAGAGTTTAAAAGAAAATTCGATGAGGAATTTGCTCAGACATATGAATATAAGAAGTTGAATTTTCAGGCACGAACTTCTATATACAATCCTATAACAGACAGTTTCGTTGATGAAATTAATGGGGAAGTCATAGGTGTGAATATCGATAACAATGCACATGAGGAACATCGTTATCTTTATGAGAATCCTCCAATGAGATATGACAGTGTAACTCCGGAAAGGGAGTTATTAAGGCATAAATATAGTGATAAAGTCACTGTGTTTGGTAAGTTACCAAAACGAGCGATACAAGTACCAAAGTATACAGGAGGTTCAACTACACCTGACTTTATTTATGTAATAGAAAAAGAAGATGAAACATATGTTTACTTACTCGTTGAAACAAAGGCTGAAAATATGAGATTGGAAGACCAACGGATAATTAATATTCAAAAAAATTCTTTGAAACTTTAAAAGAACATCAAGTAGAGTTTGTAGAAGCGACAAGTGCTCAACAGGTTTATTCAAAGATCAGAAAGCTATCTGGGGAGTGAATGAAATGTAAGCGTAAAATAACGCCCACGTGTTTTTTCGGGTTCCTTGTCAAATGGTGTTGGTGAATAAATTCTAGTGACACATTATTTGGTAATATGTAATCGGAGGGCTTAGGGGAAATTCGAGGTTCCCCTAAGCTGTTTTTATTTTCGCTAAGTTTTGGGTAATGAATATTCGGTTTCTGAAGTGATAGAAGGATCGATAACCGAAAGAAATGCGTTTAATCACTTTGATTTTGTTATTAATCTCCTCTAAAATGCCGTTATTATAATCGTACTTTAGCGTATTCTCGATGTAATTGATGTAGTTGTTGATTGTCTTGATGGCGGTTTTCATATAGCTGGAAACGCTGTTCTGTTTATTTGCCAAGGTTTTCTTCAAGAGCTCAAAGTCTTTGATTTTGATGCAATGTCGAACGTATTGGTATAACTCATAGGACGCCTTTAATTCAGAATCTAAATCAATGAGATAGTGGAGAATCTCCACCTCACACATATGCTTTTTAAAGCAACGATGATATGTATAGTTCTTATAATCAAGTTTTGTTTGATCTTTCAGAAGGAGCTTCCAGTATTTTTTCAATTTATTGTAATTCTTTTTATCCCGATTCATGACGTTGATGCGCGTTTTGTTTAAAGCTCTGCTAAATAGTTGGAGGATATGGAATTTGTCGAGTACGATTTCCGCTTTAGGGAAAACTTCTTGGATTAAGGAAATATAAGGGCTGTACATATCGATGACAATCGTTTTTACCGCATCTCTCGCCTTCTTGGAATACCGTAAGAAATACTCTTTGAGGATGTAATCTTCGGTCCTCCACGATATCCACAATCTCCCCCGTTTCAGAGTCGAAGAAAATAAAGGACATCGCTCCAGCTGCGATTTAAACTCATCAAAACACAAATGCTGTGGAAGGTAGTGAATATTTGGTTGATAATAGCTTTTTTAATCGTTTCGGTAGAACAAAAATTTCCATCAAATGTGATATTTTTGTCTTTTATATTGAGTAGGTTTCGTATAGAATGATGGTGAGACATGTGACATCACTCCTTGTAAATGTGGTTTTGGTCGATTACATTTTACCAGAGTTTGTCACATGTCTCATTTTTTTTGTGTAAAAAAATGGTGCTGGTTGTATCCACCAACACCAAATATTATAGAGCCTGCATTTTTCCTTTGCAAAGCTCTGCACTTTTATTTTGCCATACACAATTAAGACAGCTATGTGAAAGAAAAGGCGTAGAAATTATTGTGTTTTTGTCAATATAAAAAAGGATTTAGCGTTTACAATTTAAAAGAATGAAATACATGTTACGAAAAACAAAAATATCGACACAATGATAGAAAAAATGCTAATCCCTTGACTTTTTTTATTCTTCAAGTTTTCAAACCCCAATATTAAGAAAAATACCCCGAGGAAGAAAATAGACAAGAGGTTATATGAATAATCATTCGTGACTAAGCCGTATGATGAAATTCCAATTACAATTAAAGCAAGTAATATTTTTAGCCATTTCAATCGTATCACCCTTAAGTGGAATGATAAATAAAGGGAATTAAAAAATATATGATTTTTCAATAAAGTTTGATATTTTCCAATTTTACTGTTTTGGGCAATTAAAAAATGCATGAAATGGCAATTAAATTTATTCGATATCTTGAATAATTATTCGCATCTATAATCGCTTGACATGGAGCCTTTGCGGGCATGATTTCTTGCAAAGGGGGCAAGCCATAATTATATTTGGACTTTGCAAGGCAAAGTAGCCTATCATGCCCGCCACCATGTAAAGCGTCAAATATGCAAAAATTTATGCATAACCTTAATTGCCAAACACTACAAAAATTAATTACCATCAACAATTTTACGAATTGAATAGAGAATTCCCTTCTTTTAAGGGCTACATTTCCTTTACGGAATTGTACAAAAGTATTGGAAATTTTAGTTAATCTTTTAAAAACAGTAAAAATAATATTTAAGTGTTGACATTATACCCTAATGGGTATATGATATCGTTAGAGTAACAAAGAAAGGGAAAAGGAGGTTTCAAATCATCTATCTTAAGATAATGTATTGCTGTCAATTCAAGTTTTGCTCTAATTTGTGTTGGAATTCTATTCAATATTAGAAGAAAAAACCAATTTCTGTAATAAAATATTTATTCACACATGAAGAAAAAGATTCCATGACGGCAAATTTTTGATTTTATATTCAACAAAAAATTTTTCTAAAATAAAATACCCTAATAGGTATATGGAGGTTTTAAGATGTCGATAAAAGCACATGTACAGTTAGATTGTACGGGGCTTTCATGTCCAATGCCGATTGTGAAGACGAAAAAGGCAATGGAAGGGATCGAGGAAGGCCAAGTATTAGAAGTGAAAGCGACCGATAAAGGTTCAATTGCCGACTTAAAAGCATGGTGTGACAGTGTTGGACATCAATATATCGGTATGTTTGAAGAAAATGGCGTGCTGTTTCATTACATTCGTAAATGTAATGAGCAAGTTGTTGAAAAGAAATTTGAACATACAATCTCGAATGATGAAGTTCTGAGTCGAGTGAAAAATGGCGGAATTCTTCTAGATGTTCGAGAAGAAGCGGAATACGCTTTTGGTCATATTGAAGGTTCCATATCCATTCCAATGGGGGAATTAGAAGACCGTTTAGATGAATTAGACAAAGACAAGGAAATCTATGTCATTTGTCGAACAGGTACACGCAGTGATTTAGCTGCTCAAAAATTAGTAGAAAAAGGTTTTACAAAAGTTTATAACGTCTTACCAGGAATGAGTGCTTGGAAAGGCGATTTAATAAAAAAATTATAAATTCGGAGGGGTTTGAAAAATGTCTAATAAAGTAGCAATTATTGCAAGTAATGGTGGATTATTTGATGCATATAAGGTATTTAATATCGCAACGGCAGCAGCTGCTACAGAGAAAGAAGTAGCAATCTTCTTTACATTTGAGGGTCTGAACTTGATTCATAAAGAAGCGATGAAACAATTGCCACTTCCAGAAGGAAAAGAACATTATGCAGAAGGATTTGCGAAAGCAAATGTTCCAAGTATTCCGGAATTAGTAGAAATGGCAAAAGAGATGGGAGTAAAATTAATCGCTTGTCAAATGACAATGGATGTTATGAATTTAACGAAAGAAGACTTTATTGATGGAATTGATGTAGGTGGCGCAGTTACATTCCTTGAGTTTGCAAAAGATGCTGCACCAACATTAACGTTTTAATCATTTGTTTTATTCCATTCTTTAGTGGAAGGGATTACCCTTCCACTTCATATCACAAAAATATACCTACAGGGGGTAAGTGGAATGGCAGTTCAAAAAATGACATCAGCACAAGTAGCTCGTAAAGTAATCGAAAATCAACCATTATTTATTTTAGATGTACGAAACAGAGAAGATTTTGAAGATTGGAAAATTGAAGGACACCGATTTGAATATTTAAATGTACCTTACTTTGAATTATTAGATGGTGTGGAAGAAATTCTTCCAAAATTACCGTCCGATCAAGATATTTTAGTTGTTTGTGCGAAAGAGGGCTCTTCTGTCATGGTTGCGGAAATGCTTTCAGATGCAGGATACGATGTGTACTACCTTGAGGGTGGTATGAAAGCTTGGAGCTCTTACCTCGAGCCAATTAAAGTAGGTGATTTGACTAATGGAGGTGAACTGTATCAATTTGTTCGTCTAGGGAAAGGCTGTTTATCTTATATGGTCATTTCTGATGGTGAAGCTGCCATTATTGACGCAGTTCGTTTTAAAGATGTGTTCATCAACTTTGCGAAAGAGAAAAATGTGGAAATTACCCACGTATTTGATACACACTTACATGCGGACCACATCTCAGGAGGACGCCATATTGCAAAGGAAACAGGGGCGAAATATTATTTACCACCAAAAGATGCAGATGAGGTGGTTTATGAATATAATCCATTGGAAGATGGTTTAACAGTAAAGGTAGGGAATTCCAAAATTGAAGTAGGCGCTCTGTATTCACCAGGTCATACAATTGGTTCAACTTCCTTCATCGTAGATAACAAGTATTTATTAACAGGAGATATTTTATTCATTGATTCCATCGGTCGACCTGACTTAGCAGGACGTGCTGAGGATTGGGTAGGCGATCTTCGCGAAACGCTTTATCGCCGTTATCGTGAGTTAGCGGAAGATTTAATTGTATTGCCTGCACACTTCATGATTATTGATGAGTTGAATGAAGATGGAACAGTTGCAAAACGTTTAGGGGATCTATTTGCGGAAAACCATGGTTTAAATATTGAAAGTGAAGAAGAATTCCGTAAGACAGTAACAGAAAACTTGCCACCACAACCAAATGCATACCAAGAAATTCGTCAAGTAAATATGGGGAAATTGACACCAGACGAAGAAGAACAAATGGAAATGGAAATCGGTCCAAACCGTTGTGCGGTACGTTAATTATGAAAGAGGTGGGGAGAATGATAAACTCCCCTTTTTAATGAGAATTAAAAAGGAGCGTTTGAAATGGAAGTCAATCAAGTGTTAGATGCAAAAGGATTATCTTGTCCACTCCCGATTGTACGGGCAAAAAAAGCAATGGATACGTTAGCGACAGGTCAAGTGTTAGAAGTGCATGTGACAGACAAAGGCGCACTATCTGACTTTCCTGCTTGGGCTAAATCAAGTGGACATGAAATATTAGATCAATCGATTGAAGCGGATGTAATCAAATTCATTATTAAAAAGGGATAACGAATCGATAAAGAGGAGAGGTGACATTCGGGAGAGGGTGTCACCTCTTCTGGAAAGAAGGTATCAACATGGACATTGCTTGGATTCTAACCATATTTGCAATCGGATTTGTTGGGTCATTTATTTCAGGGATGGTTGGAATTGGTGGATCGATTATTAAATATCCAATGCTTTTGTATATCCCTTCTTTATTAGGCTTTACCGCATTTACAGCTCATGAGGTATCTGGGATAAGTGCTGTACAAGTATTCTTTGCTTCTTTTGCTGGTGTTTGGGCATATCGAAAAGGTAAGTATTTAAATAAATCCCTTATTTTCTATATGGGAAGTGGAATTTTAATAGGAAGTATCATTGGAAGTTTTGGTTCATCCTATTTTTCGGAACAAGGTGTTAACATTGTATACGGAATCTTGGCGTTAATCGCCGGAATTATGATGTTAATTCCGAAGAAGCAAATTGATGATATCCCGTTAGAACAAGTCACTTTCAATAAACTACTTGCAACGATTTTATCTCTCATAGTGGGAATAGGTTCAGGGATTGTTGGAGCAGCCGGTGGTTTCCTCCTTGTACCGATAATGCTTGTCGTATTAAAAATACCAACTCGCATGACCATTGCAACAAGTTTAGCTGTTACGTTTATTTCATCGATAGGAAGTACAGTAGGGAAACTATCAACAGGGCAAGTAGATTACTTGCCAGCCATTATTATGGTTGTCGCAAGTATTATTGCTTCACCTTTAGGAGTGAAGGTTGGTAAAAAAATGAACCCTTCTATTTTGAAGTGGATTCTAGCGATTCTCATTATCGGTACAGCTATTAAAGTATGGATGGATATACTATAAAAGCAAGTTACATGAACAATGGGAAAAATCTTATGAAATCAATCAAAAAAATTTTAGACTTATCAAAGGTATTGTGAACTAGATTTTAGTAATAAATAGAAAGAAGGAAATGGGATACTATGAGATCGTCATTTTGACGGTCTTTTTGTATGTTTAAGAACAGCCTTGTAAAAGAAGAACATATTAGCCTATAACTCGAAAAAAGGTTCCATATTAGTGAAATCCCCCATTTAACACCAGATGCTTCAAACCGACTAATTTCATCATTATAAGGAGAAAATAGTTGTTGCCACTAAGTCTTTTTGTAAGAGGAAAGAATTCTTTATTCTTAATTTTCTCTATTTTTAAAATTTTGATACACAGAGAAAATTCTCGTAAAAAACACTTGCATTTAAGCTAAAGACCGAATATTATTAATTCTGTTGTTTTTAATGTTCGTATTTAGGGGGCTGAACTTTTTGTTTCGACTACAAGAAAATAATACAACTGTAAAAACTGAAATTTTTGCAGGTTTAACAACTTACTTAACAATGGTATATATCGTTATCGTTAACCCTTCGATTCTAGCGATTTCTGGTGTTCCTAGTGAACAAGTATTCACAGCGACAATTATTGCGGCAGTATTTGGTACATTATGGTTAGCGCTATTTGCCAATTATCCAATTGCAATGGCTCCGGGTATGGGGTTAAATGCATTCTTTACGTTCTCGGTTGTACAAGCTTCTAAAGGCGAAATTGACTATATGACAGCATTTTCTGCTGTATTTGTAGCCGGTATTATTTTCTTCATTATTAGCTTAACACCTTTACGACAAATGCTCGTTAAAGCCATACCGAATAATTTAAAATTAGCGATTACAGCTGGTATCGGTTTATTCATCGCTTTCATTGGTATGCGATCAGCAGGCATCGTGACAGATGACGAAGCGACATTAGTTCGATTAGGTGATTTATCAAGCCCTATGGTTTGGCTAACAATCGTAGGGGTTCTTGTTACGGCTATCTTCATGATGTACCGTGTATTCGGTGCAATTTTCTGGGGTATGATTGTGACAGCAATCCTCGCTGCATTTACTGGTAATTTACATTTCGATGGTGTTGTTTCAATGCCATCATTACCAGAAGGGATTTTAGTATGGAATCCAATTGAAGCTTTTGGCGATGTCATTAAATATGGTTTATATGGGACAGTATTTTCATTCATTTTAGTTACATTGTTTGACACGACAGGTACGATGATTGGCGTTGCGAAACAAGCGGGTATTTTAAAAGATGATAAGTTGCCACGAGCACGTCAAGCTTTCCTTGGTGATTCGATGGCAACAATTATCGGTTCAATGTTTGGTACAAGTCCATCAACAGCCTATATCGAATCTTCTTCTGGTGTAGCAGTAGGTGGACGTACTGGTTTAACATCGTTAGTAGTTGCAGGATTATTTGTCATTACGTTATTCTTCTCGCCATTAGCAGCTACATTAGCAAGTGTACCTGCTATTACTTCTCCTGCCTTAATTATTGTAGGTAGTTTAATGATTGGTGTTGTTCGCCATATCGAATGGGATAAAGTAGAAGAAGCATTTCCAGCATTTTTAGTTATTTTAATCATGCCATTAACGTCCAGTATTTCAGATGGTATTGCATTCGGGTTTATTTCTTACCCATTATTTAAGTTACTGAAAGGTAAGGGGAAAGAGGTTCATCCATTACTTTACCTCTTTGCGATTTTATTCATTATCCTGTTAGTGATTATGTCTCACTAAAAATGAAAAGCCTCTCATTTCGCGAGAGGCTTGTTTTATTGGTGCGGAAGAATGACCTAGGGGATTATTCCATTTATGTTAAAACAACAGACAAAGTTAATCTTTGAACGGTTAACTCTGCCTCTTAATCAATTAGTTGAAGATCAACTTTCTTCAACGTTTATAACGAGTTCCTCAAATAATTGATCATTAAAATATTTTTTTAATTTCCATAATTCACTTGTAGGGAACATCATATTCGATGGAATATGGGAATCTGCACCGTTATGTGGGCTAATGGAAACATCAGAATATTGCCATACTGCATTATTGCCAAATGACAAAACAGGATGTTCTTTTCCGTCTTCATCAACACCAACTACTTTAAAAACACCGCTGATATTCTCTTCCTCTCCCCAAAAATGCCACATATATTTATTCGGTTGATTTGCAATAAACTTTGTTGCGACTGCTTCACCTTCGTTACCCGAACCGACCAAAATTCCCACCTTACCTTCTTTCCCAATCAATATATACTCACCCTTTGTCCCGTCATGAAAAGTAACGGGTAATGAAAACGTAGGGCTTACCTCTAACTTTTTGTTATCATCAACATTTTTACAACCGACAAGAGTCATTAACAATAGTACAGAAATCAACATAATGATTTTGGTCCTCATATATCTCTCCCTTTATTAGCTTGAAATAAACGACATTTTATATTACTTTCAACATTTTTACTAATATTCCTTCTTATTTAATCATTCGGATGCCGAATGCCAAGCCTCTTAGAGCGGAAAATAAATAAAAGATTTTCATTAGCCTCTTCTTTCCGTCAAGTACTCCCCAAAAAACAAAAAAAGGCCTAAGGGGATTTAGGGCCCCTTAAGCCTTTTTTACACTAAGCCCTACAGCTTTGCTTGTTTTACCCATTTATTGACTTGTTCATCCGTACCGTAAACAAAATGATTTGGCAATGGCTCATGTATTTTAGCTGTATCCGGTGTTTCTTCATGGACATAAGGAATTCGTTTCCGTTTTCTTTCCAAAATCGGATCTGGAAGAGGAACAGCGGATAATAAAGATTTTGTATATGGATGAATTGGGTTGTTGTAAATTTCGTCTGCATCGCCCAACTCCATAATTTTTCCCCGATACATAACCGCAATCCGATCGCTGATATATTTAACCATCGATAAATCATGGGCAATAAATAAATAAGTCAAATTTCGTTCCTTTTGCAGATCTTTTAGCAAATTGACTACTTGCGCTTGAATGGAAACGTCGAGAGCGGAAATCGGCTCATCGGCGATAATGAAGCTTGGATCTAAACTTAACGCTCTAGCAATTCCGATTCGTTGTCTTTGGCCACCGGAAAATTCATGTGGATATCGTGTCATATGTTCACGATTTAAGCCAACTGCTTCCAATAAAGAAATAATCTTTTCTTGACGTTCTGCTTTGTTTTTATATAGGCCGTGGATATCAAATCCTTCGCTGATGATTTCACCAGCTGTCATCCGCGGGTTCAGTGAAGCATATGGGTCTTGGAAAATCATTTGTATTTCCCGTTTTAATTGCTTTTGTTCTTTTTTCGATTTGATTTGATGAACATTTTTTCCTTTGAAAATCACTTCGCCGCCAGTAATGTTATAGAGTCCGATAATGGAGCGGCCTGTAGTGGATTTACCGCAGCCAGATTCACCAACGAGGCCTAATGTTTCACCTTCAAAAATATGAAAACTAATGCCGTCAACAGCTTTTATTGGATTGGAAGGAGAGCCGAAATATTGAGTTAAGTTTTTTACTTCCAAAATTTTATTCTCTTTATTCACCTAATCCAGCCTCCTTCTTATATCTTTCCATTCTTCTTACGATTGGCTCAGGAATGTCGATTTTCGGTGCATATTCATGCAATAGCCATGTTTTAGCATAATGTGTATCGGATACTTTAAACATTGGAGGTTCTTTTTCAAAATCGATGGCCAATGCATATTTGTTCCGAGGTGCAAAGGCATCACCTTTTGGCGGATTAGTCAAATCCGGTGGAGAACCTGGAATCGCATACAATCTTTCATCACTTTTGTTATTTAGATCAGGCATGGAGCCAAGAAGTCCCCAAGTGTATGGATGTTTTGGATTGTAGAAAATATCGTTGACCGTTCCGTATTCCACAATTTGTCCTGCATACATAACCGCCACCCGATCGGCGACATTTGCTACAACCCCTAAATCATGGGTAATAAAAATAATAGATGTTTTATGTTTTTTTTGAAGTTCCTTTAATAATTCCAATATTTGCGCTTGAATCGTCACGTCAAGGGCTGTTGTCGGTTCATCGGCAATCAATAATTTCGGATCAGCCGCAAGCGCAATGGCGATAACAACACGCTGTCTCATACCGCCACTAAATTCATGTGGATATTGGCTGAACCGTTTTTCTGGCATTGGAATGCCGACTTGGCGAAGCAATTCAATTGCTCTTTCTTTTGCTTCTTGCTTTGAAACTTTTTTATGTTTTAAAATTACTTCCATAATTTGTTTTCCAACACGGATAGTTGGGTTTAAAGCAGTCATTGGATCTTGGAAAATCATCGCAATCTCATTGCCACGAATTTTGGACATTTCTTTATCGGAAAGGGGAATTAAATCTTTTCCTTCCAATAAGATTTGACCATCCGCATATATTCCTGGTGGCTGCGGAATCAATTTCATAATGGCATTGGTTGTCACACTTTTACCCGAACCGGATTCGCCAACAATTGCCAAAGTTTCCCCTTCATATAATGTAAAATCAACGCCACGTACTGCTTGAACAAGACCTGCATATGTTTTGAAGTTGATTTTTAAATTTTTGACTTCGAGTAATGGTTTATTCATGCTTCCACCCCTTTCTATTTGCGTAATTTTGGATCAAGTGCATCGCGCAAACCATCACCAACGGCATTAAAAGCAAAGATCGTTAAAGAAATTAAGAAAGCAGGGAAGAATAAACGCCAAGGGGCTACACGTAAACCGCCCATACCTTCTGATGCCATTGTTCCCCAGCTGGCAACTGGTTGGTTTACTCCTAAACCTAAAAAGCTTAAGAACGATTCTGTGAAGATGGCGCTTGGAATTGTTAATGTCATCGTTACAAGAATTGCACCTAAAGCATTTGGGATAATGTGGCGGATAATTAAATGCCAATTTCTTGCGCCAAGAGTTCTCGATGCTAGTACGAATTCACGGTTTTTAATGGATAACACTTCACCGCGGACAATCCGTGCCATGTTGATCCAACCGGTAATCGATAAAGCGATAATCATCGGTAAAAGACCTTGTTCCATTACTACCAATAAAATGATTACCACTAAAAGATAAGGGATGGCAGATAAAATATCGACAATCCGCATCATAATATCATCTACACGTCCGCCAATAAGTCCAGAAATGCTTCCCCATAAAACGCCAATGATTAAATCAATAATGGCAGCTGTGATACCGATAAATAATGAAATGCGGGCACCAAACCATACACGAACAAAAATATCCCGCCCTAAATCATCTGTTCCAAACCAATGTTCCTTTGAAGGAGCTGCATTATAAACACCTAATTGATCGCGATAACTGTATTGCGACAGTTCAGGAACAAATATCGCAAACAGTGTAATGAGGAATAAAATGATAACACCTGTAACCGCCAATTTATTTTGGTTAAAGCGGAGGAATACTTCTTTCCAGAAAGATACAGGCTTTTTTGCCAATTTATCGCCTTCTTCCAACCGCGGTCCGACTACTGTAAACATTTCAGGAGTTAAATTGTTGGTCGTTTCATGCTGTTTTACCATTATTTCTTTGCTCCTCCTTTCAATTTAATGCGCGGGTCAATGATAGTATATAAGATGTCTACGATTAATACAGCGAGCATTAAAATAATTGCATAGAATACGGTTGTTCCCATAATGACTGTATAATCACGGTTTGTGATACTTTGAACGAAATGTCTACCTAATCCAGGAATGGCAAAAATTTGCTCTATAACAAAACTTCCTGTTACAACACCGGCTGTTAAAGGCCCTAAATAAGTAATAACCGGCATTAATGCATTACGCAAAGTATGCTTAAAAGTGATTGTCCATTTGCCAAGCCCTTTGGCACGGGCTAATTTCACATATTCACTGTTGTTTTGTTCCAACATGCTGGAACGGACCAATTTTGCGATATACCCCGCATGTGTCAAAGCGATTGCCAACGCTGGCAGAACTGAGTATTTAAAGCCGTTCCACCCGGCAACAGGGAATAGGCCCAATTTTAAAGAGATGAAGTATTGCATTAATCCGGCCATAACGAATGAGGGGATTGAAATGCCCAAAACCGCGATGGTCGTTGCAAAATAATCAATCACGCGGTTATGGTAAAGGGCCGCAATGATGCCAAGTAATACACCGATTCCAACCGCTAAAAACATGGCTTCAAGTCCAAGAGATAACGAAACCGGGAACCCATCGGCAATAATATCGTTCGTGGAGCGGTTTTTATATTTCATGGACTCGCCAAAGTCAAACGTCAACGTATTGAGTAAATAATCCTTATATTGAATATACCAAGGATTATCTAATCCATATTTCGCTCTTAAATTTGCTTCAATTTCAGGTGGAAAATCCTTTTCACTTGCAAAAGGATTACCAGGTGCAGCCTTCATCAAGAAAAAGGTTGCCGTGATGATAATTAATAACGCAATGAACATAAGAACAATTCTTTTGAGAATGTACTTCAGCAAAGTGCTCCCTCCTTTATCTGAAAATTCTGTATAGTCCTAAAAAATAGTGAAAGGCTGCTATGAATCAATACAATCGATTTCAGCAGCCTTTACAACTATGAACCTAGAATTTAATTACACCAATTTATTATTCAACATCTACATATTTTAAGTAAATATTACCTAAAATATCTGTCTCCATGTTTTTCACATAGTCTTTAGCAACACTTAGGTTAGTGTAGTAGTAAATTGGTGCAACCGGCATTTCTTCAATAATGATCGCTTCTGCTTGTTTTAATAATTCTAAACGTTTTTCTGGATCAGTTTCTTTGTTAGATTCTCTTAATAGTCTTGTATATTCTGGGTTTTCCCAACCTGTATCGTTGTTACCGTTTTGAGCAGAATCATATTGTTCTAGGAATGTATAAGCATCGTTGTAGTCTGCAATCCAACCTAAACGTCCAACTTGGTAATCTAAATTTGACAATTTGTCTAAGTAAACTTGCCATTCAGAGTTGTCAAGAGTTGCATTGATGCCTAAGTTTTTACGCCAATTTTCTTGAATGAACTGAGCGATTGCTGCGTGAGCTTCACTCGTGTTAAATGAAATTGTGATATTGATATCTTCAGGTTTGCTGATTCCTAGCTCTTTCATACCTTGTTCAAGAGCTTTTTTCGCTTCTTCTACATCATTGTCTTTGAAGTAGCCGCGATCTTCTTCAAAGCCTTTAATCGCTACAGGAACCATACCTAATGCAGGTTTTTGTTCACCTTTTGTAATGTTGTCAATCAATGATTGACGGTCAATTGCAAGTGCTAATGCACGACGGATATTTTTGTTTTTAAGAATTTCATCTGTTGTATTAAATTTGTATACATAGATGGCTGCATAGTCTTTGATTTTTAAAATACCTTCTGATTTGTATTGGTCAATTGCATCTAAAGCTACTGTTTGGAATGGAGAACCTAAGAAGTCAATTTCGCCATTATCAAACATAGTTGTTGCTGTTTGTTCAGATTCAACCATTGTAATATTTACTTTTTCAAGTGCTACATTATCAGCATCCCAGTAAGTAGGGTTTTTCTTCAATGTGATATCTTTGTTATGATTCCAAGAATCAAGCAAGAATGGACCGTTTGTTACATAATCTTCTCCAGCTTCTGTGTACCATTTTGGATTTTTCTCAGCAACATTTTTATTAACTGGGAAGTATGTTTTAAATGCTAACATTTCTAAGAAATAAGGTGTTGGTTGTTCCAATGTAACAACTAAAGTTTTATCGTCTTCTACTTTAATACCAACATCTTCAACTTTCGCTTTACCTTTGTTGTAAGCTTCTGCGTTTTTGATTGGGTAAAGCATAGAAGCATATTCGGAAGCGTTTTCAGGATTTAATACCCACTTCCAAGCATATTCAAAGTCATATGCTGTTACAGGATCTCCGTTTGACCATTTTGCATCGCGTAATTTGATTGTGTAAGTTATTTGGTCATCGCTGATGGAAATGTCTTCTGCTGCCGCATTCACAACTTCAGAACCTTTGCGAGTTGTTAAGCCTTCAAATACGTTATTTAGAATTGCGGAAGAAGTAGAATCTGTCGCAAGTCCTGGATGTAAGGAAGGCGGCTCAGAAGTGATGACTAAATTAAGTTCTTTTGAACGAGAAGTTTCTTTTCCTTCACCTTCGTTTTTGTTTTCTTCTTTGCTGCCGCTGCAGGCACTTAGCACTAAAGTAAGTGTGAATAGTGCTGCTAATAAGAGCCAAAACTTCTTTTTCATTTTTTCCCCTCCATTAAGCATTTTAAAAATTTTCAGAAAAAACGCGGACGTGCCATTTTTCTGAAATTTTCGCGCTCGATAATCATAATATCAAACTTTTTTGTTAAAATAAATACTTTTTTAATTCTCTGGAAGATTTGAAAATATCTATTTTTTTAAAAATATTTTCAACTATTAAAGTTTGATAGTTTGATATGACATAACATTCAAAGGGATTTCTCTATTGATTAGGATAGGGAGATAATTAGTTACTCAACTTTCGCACAAGCCAACCGTCATTCACAATTAACTCATATCCATAAAAATCTAATGAGGATGGAACATGATTATTAACTTGGATATCTGCATTTTTAATTGAATTCGATAACATGCATGAGGATAAAAGTATTAAAATACTTAGTATTATAAATAGTTATATTAACATTTTTCATAAATACTCCACCTTTTATAAAAATGTACTATCACCACTTGAATAAATAGTCCATACACTAATAGGATCCTTTTGAGCCTCAATCAACTCCTCTAGTAAAAGAAATGCTGTCAATGTACCTGTCCTCCAATTGTACGAGTAGAAAGCTCTAAAATATCGATTGAAAAATTCAAGACATTTATTATACGTCATTACAAAAGAGAACTTATTCTTAAATATTCTGGCTATTATACTTTTATAAATTTAACTTGATACTGAAATATAACTCCAACTTTTAACTAAGTTCATCCGAATACAAACAGTTTTGTAGAAAAATGGTTCTGAAATTCTATTATATAGGAGGAATGTATCGTTTTCTAAATAATACAAGTTAATTATTTACAAAAAAGGTATAGATTGTTATTTTTACTTTGACGGTACCGTTAAATAAATTAAAAGAATAGGGAGGCCAAAATCATGAAATCATTCAAAAAACTATTTGCAATCGGTTTCGCTACAGCAGTCTTATTAACATCAACAGGGGCATTTGCAGGAACACTGGGACCTGAAACTCTTACAGGAACATCTGCAAAATCTTCAGAAGTTTATTTAGGAAGTGGAACACATAAATTAGTAGCAAAAGGAATTAGTGGAACTGGCGTCGCTACTGTAAAAAAAATCCGAGTATTATGGCCTGACCAAAATGTAAAATCTGTAGATGTTACAGCTCCTTATACTTCTACTGCAGAATTCAATGCAGAGGCTACTAACGGTGGTGTTAATCAAAGTTATTATGTTCTCTGGAATGGTTCTACATCATCCGCAAAAGCTCAAGTTTCTATAGATCATCCTTAATTTTTAAATGGGGTGTCTAAAAATTAAAAATTTAGACACCCTTGCGAATAGAGTTGTGAATTATCATTACTCTATTCAACTTACATATCACTTGTAAATAAAAAGGACCTCCATACTTGTAAGTAGAAAGGACTTCCATAAGATATGAGTAATATTAAATTATTACCAAACCAATCAACCTTTTTTTATTTAAAATTAAATATAAAGAATATTCTATTTTTTATTGTAATGTTAGTAGCTATTTTACTTACATTACGTATAAGTGAAACTTTGAATTTTTCGATATTTCAATTTACCACATTTAGTTATTTTACCTTTATAACCTTAAACTTCTTTTTCTTAATTTCCTCTACTATAACCACACAAAAACAATTGGAAATTATAAGTTTTTTGGAAAAAGATTCTTGGAAATTTATAAGCAAAATCTGCATGGCAAATTTAATATTAATGTCTTTAATTGTAATATTTCCTGTGTCTATTATGTTTTTTTTTAAAAATTCTTTTACAATGAACGAATATTTGTGGCTAGGAATCATTCATTTTTTTATTATCTATTATTCTTCAAATATTCTATTTACTGTAATTGGCATTAGTGTAGGACTTACAGTAAAAAATAATTTTGCAATTGTAATCTCTATTTTGATATTTATTCTTTTAATTAGAATTCCATATATGATTCATCCAACTTCACCATTTGGAAGGTTATTTAATATTTATGATGATGAGGTATTTTTTTCAACAAATGATTTGGCTGGTGTCCTTTTCAATATATCCTATTTATTAGATAAATTATTCGTTGTTTTATTCATTTTATTAATTGGTTTATTGATAAGAATTATAGTAAATAAAAAGAAAAAACTATTAAATGTTGGATTAATTTTCATAATCTTACTGTCTCAAGTGATTGTAGTTTATAACTACATTATCCAAAAAGAAGTTCATCATCAATATAATGAGTTTTTACAAAACGAATATCAAATTCTCTCCCATAAGATGAAATTAAATTTAGGAAACAAATTAACGAACGAGAGCATACTAAATATAAAAATTAATGAGGATACGAATACGATTCAATTATTTTTAGATCGAGTTTTTGATATTAATGAAATCAAAATAGATAATACTCGATTTGATTTTACCCGTGAAAACGATTTATTAGAAATTACAGGAGACTTTAAAAAAGATCAACAGCATATATTAAAAATTACATATCAAGGTAAAGTAAATATTGTTGACGATTTAGGTTTTCATCTATTTTACGTTTCACCATTATCGGTCAATCTACCTGGAGATAGTTTTTATTGGTATCCTAAGACATCTAATTATCCTAATAAAGAGATTTATTTTGACGTTGAATTAGAGAAAAAAGGAACAATATTTAGCAATCTAGCGGTAGTTAAAGAAACGGATGATAAATATAACATTAGAGGTAATGCTTCTGATTTGTTTCTTTTTTCTGGACAATACAAAGTCATGAATGAAAATGAAATTGAGTACGTAATACCTATTGGCTATGAACCATCGATAATTCAAATGCAATTATCGTCCATTACTACAAGGGAAGAGGTACCTAATGAAGTAAAGAAAAAAATTATTGATAAAAATTATTCAAGGGTAGTAATGGGGATATGGCCATTAGAAGATTCTTCAGCATTAGTAAAAGTTTCTGGAGACACCATTTTCGTTCGATTTTTTAATTAAGAAATTAAAAAAGGTGATAGATTATGTCAAACCAATTATCAGTAGAAGGCATCAATTTCTCATATAGAAAAAAGAAAGTATTAGAGAATGTTTCTTTTACTTGTCAAAATGGTGTGATTGCATTATTAGGAAATAACGGAGCTGGAAAAACAACGTTAATGAAGGTGATTGTAGGTTTAAAAAATCCAGATTCTGGAACAATAATATTGAATGATACTAATTTAGTCAATGTTGATAAATATCCTATTCATAAAGTTGGGTATTTACCACAAAATTTTGATATTTATCCAAATATCAGCGGATATGATTTTTTATCTTATGTTTATGATGTGAAAAAATTACCCAAAAACTCAAAAAAGCAAGCTCTTGAAGAAGTCATTACAAAATTTGGACTTCGTGATGTCATTAAAAAAAGATTTTCCTCATATTCGGGAGGTTATAAAAGAAGATTGGGAATTGCTCAAGCAGTACTCGGAAAACCGGATTTAATCATTATTGATGAACCAACAGTTGGGCTTGATCCGGAACAAAGAATCGAATTCAGAAGTTATCTTGCTGAAATTAGTTTGGATGCAATTACATTAATATCAACGCATATCATTGAAGATGTCGAACTATATAGTAATGAGATTTTAATATTAAAAGATCACACTATAAAATTCCAAGGTACTGTTGAAGAAATTATAAATATTAGTGTGCCTTTTATTTCTACAAAAAATATACCTATTACTGAGTTAGTTTCATTTAGAAAAGAATACAAAATTATTGAGGAAAAACGAATTTCTGATGATTTAATCAAAGTTAAATATATTGGAGACTCTGATATTCATCATGATGAAAAGGAGATTTCTTTAGAAAATGCATATATCTATTTTCAAAACCAAATTTGAACAGATATCAAAGTTTGTTAATTATTATGATTATAATCATACATTAGGAAAAGGTGTTTTATATATTACTTTATTATTTTTAGTTATAGGAATTTTTTCACCTGCCCCTACAGACTACTTGAGCTCAATACGAGCTGGTTATTCGTTGTACGGATTCGATAATTTATATGATTATACTTTTCCAATGATATCTGTTTTCATTGTTTTTTTTGCTTTTCTAAAAGATTATATAAATAATCGCTATGAATTAATTATTTACTTTAATGCTTCTAGATTTAATTACAATATGTTGTTTAGATGGGGTTATTTTGTGTTCATTTGTTCTTTAAGCAATTTTATAACGGCTACCTTCTATTATCGATTTGTTTCTTTTTTAGATTTACTAAGTATCGTTTTAAGTTTAAGATTTGTACCTAATATTCTATTTTTAACTTCGCTTCTACTATTCCTCATTACGTTAACAAAAAATTGTTATGCTGCTTTATTTGTTGTAGGTAGTTATTTATTGCTTGATTTTTTATCTTCAGCGAGGATGTTTAAGTGGTTTTCATTAGGTGTCCATTCTTCAAACTATTATTACACAATATCTCCTGCTTATTATTTGTTAAACAGAGCATTATTAGTGATTCTTAGTGTTTTATTCGTTTTTATAGCTTGTAAAATATCTGCTAAAGAAAATTTGTGATTTGATGAAGGTTAACTTTGTTTTACTAAAAAGGATGTTCAAATAAAGTGATTCCTTCAAGCTAATTTCTAATAAGTAAGGGGGCGTCTGAAAAGTCATTTTGAGACGCCCCCTTTGCGGCTGTCGCACAAGCTTAGCCGCAGATAAATTGCGACGAGGAGGCGCGTTTGATGTGACCACCGCAGGAGCAAAGTTTTTAAGAGAATATTCCTATAAGAAGTAAGGCTGTTCAGAAAGTGTTCGACTTTCTGGACAGCCCCTAAATTCTTTTTAGCAGGTTTATGGCAAACTAAAAATGTAACGTTTGGCAATTAATTTATGCAGCTCCTATCACTAGCGTCGCATAAATAAGTTTTGAAATTTTAGATTTTATTTTTCTGAAAAATTAGCGAAAAACGAAACACCTAAATAAAGGTAGTAAACATCCATTTTTTTACCTATAGCTTAAGGCGAGTGCAACAACGACAAAACAACCTTTAAGGAACGCTCTTCCCTTCGATTTTCCGTAACCAAATGTGTGCAGATTTCCATAAAGCTGCTTTCAAATATCGACTTATTTGTAACGTACTTCGGTCACTATTCGTGTTCAACTGAGCTAACACATTTAAACAGTATACAATCATCGCTACTATACTTGGGTGTGTACGGCTTGTTTACTGTGGCCGTAGAACTTCTTGCTATTCAAGTGTTGTTTCATCCATTTGAAAAAGAGTTCAATGGCCCAACGTGACTGATAGATTTCGGCGATTTCATCTGCATCCATATCAAAACGATTCGTCAGTAAATGAAGTTCATTTCCTTTTGTATCCAACAATTTGATGAGACGGAACGCGTTTTCAGAACGATTTTGCGTGGTTCCAATCACCACCATTTCATCGGAGAATACAGGCGAATCTTCAGGTAACAAAAATCGTTCTAACACACGGACGACAGCGTTTTCGCAAACTCTCGGTTTCATGTAATTGAGCATACAACAGTCATTTCAGAAATGAAGCCATATAAAGCTTCTTTGTATAGTAATCTAATTGATAGGCTTTCACCATATCCTCAAATAAGTTGAAATGAATTGGTGAAAACCATTGTTCAAATGATGTTTTTCGTGTAAACTTATCCATGCTTTTGTCCTTTGTATTGGATTTGGATGGTTTACTACCACCCAACCATTATAAAGGATTTTTTTGTGTTTGGATTATATTTCAGAAAATTCGGTTTATTTGAAGGTGTTAAATTATTTTAATGCGACGCTAGTGAGAAAATTCAGTTTTATTATGTCTATTGATATTTTTTATGAGAGCATAATGAATTCTAATATTCACCATTAAATGGACTGATGATAAAATAAGAGATGGAGGTGATGAATTAATAAATTTAAAATGAATACATCCAAATAAAGGAGGGAACAAGAAGATTTCTAGAATTGAAAATGCAATCTTTCATCTATTAGATCAAGAACATTTTTCTCATTTGGAAAAAGAAAAATTAAAATTAGGTATTCAAATCATTATCTCAGAGTCTTACAAGCTTATATTAATTTATTTATTGGCTTATTTATTAAATTGTATAGTTCCAACATTGATTGCGCATCTTACATTTTTCATATTAAGGCAAGTTTGTTTCGGCTATCATTTTAACAACCTAATTATATGCCTCGCTACTAGCATCATAGCATTTCCAATCACTATTAAATATTTAGCTGATTATTACTCAATTATCCCTACATTCCTCTTATATATTATTTTTATCATCATACTAGTATTTATCTATAAACTTGCACCTAAAGGAACAGAAAAGCACCCGATTATCAATCAACATCATAAAAAATATTTGCGAAGAAAAATGGGCTTCCGAGTATTCATAATAGTTGGAATATTTTGTATTTCGACATTCGAAATAAAAGTTTTTATCGCTTATGGGGCTTTATTAGAATCTCTAATGTTACTATCTCAATCAATTAAGGGGGAGTATTTTTATGAAAATGAATTGGATGAATGTTAAAAATTTAATTTCTAAAATTGCGATGGTTGTAGTTGCTGTTGGAGGTACAGCTACGATTACTGGATGTACAACATTATTCCATGAGAAAAAGATTTCAAATGAGTTACTAGAAAATCATCCTTTTGCTACAAAAAAATAACTCCGTAAAATGTTTTTCCATTGTTTTCCGACTAACTCTATTAGTCGGAATTTTCTTCCTCTAATTTATAAGCCCTACTAATTTATACATAAATTAGTACAAAATTACGAAAATCCGTTGCGTTCATGTGTACTATCGTAATATAGTTATTATATTATTGATTCATTCCAGAATAGAATTATACATAGTAGGAGAAAAAATGAAGCTAGTATTGATAATGATTGAGTTAATCTTGATAGTGTGGGCAGTCGCGTATACATCACAAATCAAATTGCGAATGAAGCAAATTTTATTTTTCGCCTTAACCGTATTTTGTCCTACAAGTTTTATTTTCTTATGGGTAGGTCAATGGCAAGGAATTATTTACTTTATTGTTAGTTCATTAATTTATTTCTTTTTACTCACAAAAAAATTTATTATACTAATACAACTTTGTTTCTTTATTATTATAGGTATCTTAGTAGATAATCTTGTCCAATATATTATGCAATCACTCTCAATTAACTTTTTACCTGGTGTCTTAGATCAATATTGTTTTTTTATTGTTTTATTTATTATTAGTGTCTTTATTTATCGATATTTTCACAAAAAATTTATTACATTGTTACCTGAAATAAAGAGTGCTATCAAATTTATTTTTTTTGTTGTGATTGTAACGATGGTCACTTTTTACATTAATATCTACTTAACAGATTATTTATCTAAAGATACAGTGTTAATATTCAATATCGTGATTCAGATTACGTATTTTGTCATCATGCTGTTTATACTTTCATTGACGATATTAAACATCAAAAAACAACATGATATTCAAAAAATAGAGTTTGAAAATAATCAGTTTAATAGTTATATGGAATCATTGGAATTAATTAATAATGATATGCAAAAATTCCGACATGATTACAACAATATATTGTTTACTATGCAAGGTTACATTGAAATTAATGATTTTGAGGGTTTAAAAGAATATTTTAAACAACATATATTCTCTACAGAAATGAACACATTAAAAAGAAATCAATTGTTAGCAAATTTATCGAAAATGAAGGTCACAGGAATTAAGGGTCTGCTTTTAACAAAGATTTTACAAGCTGAAAAAGAAAATATATCAATTAATATTGAAATTCCAGAAGATATTGAAGACTTTCATATGAATGTCATTGATTTAGCTAGAATTCTAGGAATCTTTTTAGATAACGCAATTGAAGCGAATTATCAATCCAATCAAAAAATTAATTTTGATAGTGAAATTGATATTGCATTTATTAAAACCAATGATGATTCGTTGATGATCATCATCGAAAATACATTCTATGATGAAGAGGTAGATTTAGAAAACATTTTCGAAGATGGATTCTCTACGAAAGGAAAAAATCGTGGAAAAGGATTAAGTAATGTGAAAAGTATTTTGAAAAACTATCCGAATGTTAAATTAAACACCACTGTAAATGACTATAACTTTACTCAAATTCTTGAAATAAAAAATATTCATTCAAAACTAATAAAAGTTGAGAGATAATCAAATAAGCAAAAAATATTGGGTTGGATAGGGGAGAACCTACCTAACCCAATTTTTTGATATCAAAAGTGTACATCATTAGTTTATTACAACGATATTGAAGTACTCATTAATATCGTCAACAATCGCTCTCTTGTATGGTGGTACCTTTTTATGATTTTTTGCTAAAGTGTCAAGAATTGTGGTGAACTTAGCTCTTTCTTCATCATTTTCAAAAATAAACTTAACACCATATTCCGCTAGATCTTCATTCACTTCTTCTTTCCAAACAATTTTCGCATTCAATAAAATGGACTCTCTAAGCAATTCTGTAATAAATTGGTAAAGAACCGTACGGATTGGCAAATTAAGATTTGATATAAATCTAAGTCCTCCAGCACCGATTTCTGTAACTAATACTTTGGTTACCCCGATATCCAAGTTCCGCTTTGCTATCGATGAGATTTTTAATTTTGCTTCAAGCGGGCAGTGGAAGTAAAACGATGATGTTTTCTTCTGTCTTGTATTATTTTTCCATCAAATGGTAAGTTATCCAAATCAGTTATTAGGCTATTTTCTTCTGCAATATTAATGAATTCACCAGGTAAGAGAAGCCTCCATTTTGGATGTCTACACCGAATTAACGCTTCAGCACCAGTGATTTGTTTAGTAGTTGAATCCACTCGAGGTTGAATGTAAAATTCTAATTCATTGTTTTCGATTACCTTCTTTAAATCTCGTCCTATGGAATAATTTTTATAGGATTGGATACTATTTGTATGGGAGAGGATATGATACGTTCCTTTTCCTTCTTTCACAGCCTTTTGTAAAGCTACGCTAGAATTTCTTAATAACTCCAAGCTGGTTGTCCCATTTTCAGGGAAGATACAAGCACCAATACTTACGGTAATATAAAGTTGGTATTCTTTTACAAAAAAATGGATCGTTTAAGAAATTTGTAATTTGTTTAATTTTTTCTTTTAAAGCATCGATGGGTTTTATTTCTTTAATGAATAAAATAAATTCATCGCCGCCTGTACGTGCTACGAAATCCTGAGGAGATAAATAGTATTTTAATTGTTTAGGAAGTTGTTTCAAAATTTCGTCGCCTATTTCATTTCCGAGGGTATTGTTGAAGTAAGTAGCTTATATAAAAAGTGGAAAATCATTTATCGATACACTTTTTTGATTGAGAAAGTAAATGATGGAGAAAATTAAAATAAAAAAGAAGGGAGTTATGAATTGACTCCCTTCTTTTAAGGAAATATTACTTTTTTGTTAATAGATAGTCACCAAGTGGTAGAAGAAATACAATAAATAAAACTGTTAAAATAGTCAGTACTTCTAAAATAGTAATTGCAACTTGGTCAAACATCCTTATTAGCCTCCTTTCATTCACAAATTATGTTACCTTAAATGATAGTAATTTTCCATCTTATTTAGTTGGAGTAAACAATGTAAAAAATTTCTTGTTCCTGTTTTATCTATTCATCTGCTGACGTATTATTGTAATATTTCATTTCCAAACTTATCATTGTTAAAAAGGGCGCCATAAAGTGACGCCCCCTTTTTTATTGTGTCACGATTTGTTTTGAACCTTTTGGCCACAAAATTCCGATGATGAATCCAAAGGCAGCCGGCAACATCCAGCCTAGTCCAATATCATAAAGTGGCAAATAATCGGAATAAAATGACTTAATTGATTCGAACAATGAAATAGTTGTACTTGGTAAACTTGCAACTAATGTACTGTAACCATCAAATAAGCTTACACAGAAAGTGAAAAACATCGTTGAAGTATAGACACTTTGCTTATTTCCGTATAAAGGTGAGCAAAGGGTTAAAATAATTAGAACAATCGCTAATGGATACAATAACATTAATACAGGAATAGCGAATTGAATAATATTATTTAAACCAAAGTTCGCTATTGTAAATGATACAAGACATAAGATGAGTACGAACCATTTGTAACTAATTTTAGGATATACTTGGTTGAAAAACTCACTACAAGACGTTATCAATCCGATACTTGTTTTTAAACATGCAAGAACAATGATAATCGCAAGTAGTATTGCCCCATAATCACCGAAATAATATTGAGCGACTGCGGCAAAGATTTGTCCACCATTTTCGAAAGTGCCGATTGCTAAAACGCTAGATGCCCCCATATACGTAATAAGTCCATAAATGAGTGCCATCAATGCCATGGCAAATACGCCGGCTTTCAGAGTTGACTTTGCAATTTCTGTTTTATTTGTAATTCCTTGTCCTTTTATTGCGTTAATCACAACAATCCCGAAAGCCAATGATGCAAGAAGGTCCATTGTATTGTATCCTTCTTTAAATCCTGTTATAAATGCAAGGTCGCGATAATCGCCAATTGGTTGATCGAATGACCCCATTGGTTTTATGATTGCGATAATAATTAAAATGAATAAGAACAATAAAAAGGCAGGAGTTAAATATTTCCCAATATAATCGACGATTTTCGCTGGATTTAAAGAGAAGTAATAGACAATGGCAAAAAATACAAAACTAAAAATTCCTAACAACAATGTGCTATATTCGGGATTGATATATGGTTCAAAACCTACAACGAAAGGTACCGTTGCTGTTCGTGGAATTGCGAAAAATGGACCAATCGTTAAATAAAGAGCGATTGCAAAAATCACGCCGAACAGTGGATGAACTCTTCCAGCTAATTCCCGTAAACTATTGCTACCAGATAACCCAAAGGCAATGATTCCTAAGAAGGGTAACCCGATGGCTGTAATGAGGAATCCAATTAATGCAGGCCAAAAATTTGTACCAGCTAGTTGTCCCATTTGGATTGGGAAAATTAAGTTCCCTGCACCAAAAAACATCCCAAATAGCATTGTACCAATGACTGCATAAGTAGAAAATGAACTCATCTTTTTCATAAATCTCTGCTCCTTCTAAGTTGAATAATTCTAATTTTAGCAACTTTTCAGAAAGGAATCTATGTAGATTGAAAAAGTAAGAAAATAAGGAATTTTCAATTTAGTTTTAAATTGGTAATATTATCGAAATATATGGAGTTATCATTTGCAAAAAGGTAGAATGATATTGATATAATAAAATGGAAAAAATTCAGAATAATGTAAAATTAAACTTTACAAGAACTTTTGTTCGTGTTATTGTAATTGATAATAAAAGATGAAGAGGAGTTGTTTTCATGGAAAATAGAGACGAGGATCTCCATTTTCACAAGTTTTTTATTGAATCATCAAAGAAACAAAGAAATGCTCCAAATACTAACCCGTTTTTATTAGGTAAACAAACCGATTTTATATTAGAAGAATTTCAAAATAGTTATTTACGAATTGATACTTCTATTGAAACAAATCCGGAATATCAATTGATTAATGGATGGACAAATATCTTTCTCATGAATGAAGGCGCAAAAACGATAGGTTATCTAAACTTCAAAATTTACAACTCTTTTATAATGGATAAATCTGATTTGTTAAAGGTAGCCAAATCATTTTCAGATGAGGAATATACAATCATTTCTACTTTTAAAAAACATTTTCAATCTACCTTTGATGAAGGTTACATTAAGTTCCTAATAGTAAATGAAATATTCTTAAATAATGAATACCAGCAAAAGGGATACGAATTAAAAGTGATGGTAGAATTAATAAGCTTATGTCGTATTTTAGAGATTGACTACATCATTTCAAAACCTCTACCAATCATAAAAGAGAATTTTAATTACGGAAAATCCAAAAAACGAATGGCAAAAATGGCTTTTCTCAATAATAAACTAGTTTTTGATGTATATTATTTAGAGGAACAAGAACCAATCATTGTATTGGATATTAGCCGTATATGAAAACTATTTTTATGAAACACCATTTTACTCATTGACGATAGGGAGAAATGGTGTTTTTATTATGAAGGGATATTTTATTTTAATGTATGAAGGAATTATATTGAAATGAGTTATGAAATTCCCATTTATAAATAGTTAATTAGTGATTGACAATCGGTTTGTAAAAATATTATATTATCATCGAAAATGATAATTATTATCAATTGCGAAATAAAAGAGGTGTACTAAGATGAAAAATAAAATATTCTCAATAGTTTTTACATTATTATTCATATTCTTGTTATCAGGGTGTTCTGAACAATCCTCTAATCAATCAAATGGTGAAGAAAAAGAAACGAACACAAGTAATGAATCATCAGTAGAATATCCGATTGTCATTCAACATGCATTTGGTGAAACGGTAATTGAAAAGAAACCAGAACGAGTTGCAACTATCGCTTGGGCAAACCATGATGTTGCGCTGTCTTTAGGAGTTGTACCAGTAGGTTTTTCTGCTGCTAACTATGGCGTTCAAGATGATAGTGGCATGCTTCCATGGACAAAAGAAAAATTAAAAGAACTTGGTGTAGAAAAACCAAATATTTACCAAGATACAGATGGATTAGATTTTGAAGCAATTGCAGATAGTGAACCAGATGTTATTCTTGCGGCATATTCAGGCATTACAAAAGAAGAATACGATATTTTAAGTGAAATTGCGCCAGTTGTTGCTTATCCAGAAACGCCTTGGGTAATATCTTGGAGAGATCAAATCTTATACAATGCAAAAGGTATGGGAATGGAAGAAGAAGGTAAACAACTGATTGCTGATACAGAAAACTTAATTAAAGAAAAGGTAAGCAAATATCCTGAATTAGCAGGAAAGAAAGCTGCTTTTGCGTCTATCAGTGCAGCAGATTTATCAAAATTCTATATCTATACAACGCAAGACCCGCGCGGAGAGTTTCTTGAAGAGTTAGGAATGAAATATCCTGAAAGCTTACAAGAATTTATTGGAGATCCAAATAGTTTCTATATCGAAATGAGTGCAGAAAACGCAGATGTATTAAATGATGTAGACATTATCGTGACATATGGTGATGAGCAAACATTAAAAGCTCTTCAACAGGACTCAATTTTAGGAAAAGTACCGGCAATTCAAAAAGGTGCCGTTGTAGTCATTGGTGATAATACACCATTAGCAGCAGCTGGTAATCCGAATCCGCTTTCCATTGCGTACACCATCGATGAATATTTAAGTTTGCTTGCGGAAGCGGCAAAAAAGCTAAATTAATATGATGAAAACAACAACCTATAAAGAAAAAAAGCAAAACCTTATCCCGAAAAAATTGTTTGCACTGCTAATTGTACTAATTGTTTTGCTGGGTGTTTGCATCATTGCTTCATTATTATTTGGTTCTCGAATCATTAGTTGGACGGATATAATGGATGGACTATTCCATTCCCATGTAGATTCCCATGAAGCAAATGTTGTACGGCAAAGGGTTGTCCGCACCATTTTTAGTATTATGACTGGAGTCGCTCTCGGAGTTTCGGGTGCCTTAATGCAATCGGTGACCCGAAATCCGATTGCGGATCCAAGCATATTAGGAGTCAATACGGGGGCAGCCCTTTTTGTCGTATGTGGAATTGCGTTCTTTCATATTAGCTCTGCCAGTCAATATATTTGGTTTGCGATTGTTGGAGCAATGATTGCTGCAATATTTGTCTATTCCATTGGATCGATGGGAAGTGGCGGTGCAACACCATTGAAACTTGTGTTGGCAGGTGCCGCGACAAGTGCCATTTTGTCTTCGCTTGTTTCAGCGGTCATGATTCCGCGTACAAATGTTATGGATCAATTTCGATTTTGGCAAGTAGGTAGCGTGGGATCAGGCTCTTGGGATTCCATTTCAATTTTTCTCCCTTTCTTGTTAACAGGATGTATCATTGCCGTTATTACAGCTCCCGCATTAAATGCCATACTTTTAGGGGATGAGGTTGCTACTAGTTTAGGTGTACGGATTGGGTTCATTCGGCTAATTGCTGCATTTGGTGGCGTACTATTATGTGGTGCTGCAACAGCTCTTGCAGGCCCCATAGGATTTATCGGTTTACTTGCAACTCATGTTGTTCGATTAGTAATCGGACCGGATATGCGCTACATTATACCGCTGTCTGCTCTTACAGGAGCAATTATATTAACATTGTCAGATGTATGTGGAAGGTTGTTAGGTAGTCCTGGAGAATTAGAAGTCGGGGTTGTAACAGCCTTTATTGGTGCTCCTATATTAATTTTCATTACAATGAAATCGAAAGTTCGTGAAATATGATGAATGATACATTGAGTTTAATTCAATCAGCTCGTTCAAAAAGACAACGTCGCTTTGTAATTTTGACAGCATTACTGGGCTTAATCTCAGTAGTCTTATGCTTCATGATGCTGATGGTTGGTAACACGATTTATCCTGTAAAAGACGTAATACGGGTACTTTTTGGTGAAGAAGTAAAGGGTGCATCCTTTGCTGTCGGAACAATTCGGTTACCTCGAATGGTGGCAGGAGTGTTTGCAGGTTTCGCCTTTGGTGCTGGTGGTTATGTATTTCAAACGATGTTACGGAACCCATTAGCCAATCCCAATGTGATTGGGATTACGACAGGTTCAAGCGCAGCGGCTGTTTTTTGCATCGTTATTCTTCATGCCAGTCTTGCAACCATTTCAATCGCTGCCGTAATTGGTGGTCTATGTACAGTATTGATTATTTATTTTTTAGCAAAAGGGAGTTCCTTCTCCATTGGAAGATTGATTTTAATCGGTATTGGCATTCAGGCGATGTTAAATTCTGTTATTTCTTATTTACTGTTGATTGGGAATCAACACGATATACCAACGGCAATGCGCTGGCTGAGCGGCAGTTTAAATGGGTTGAAATTGGAAACTCTTTATCCACTCATTTTCACTGTCATTCTTTTGACTCCGATTTTAATTATGTACGGTAAGCAATTGGAGATGTTGGAATTAGGAGATCAAACAGCGACATCGATTGGAGTAAATGTAAATAGAACGAGAATCATGTTGATGATAAGTTCCGTATTGATGATTGCTTTAGCTACGGCAACAACAGGGCCGATTGCTTTCGTTGCATTTCTTTCGGGGCCAATTGCCAATAGAATCATGGGTACAGGCTTTTCAAATATCATTCCTGCCGGGCTTGTTGGCGTAATCCTAGTATTGGCTGGGGATTTAATTGGTCAACATGCTTTCGAAGCTAGATATCCAGTGGGTGTGATTACCGGTATCCTTGGTGCACCTTACTTGTTATATTTATTAGTTCGTTTGAATCGAAAGGGTGGATTGTAATGAAACCTACACACGTGCTTTCAGTTGAAAATCTGTTTGCAGGATACGATAAGAAGACCGTTCTGCAAGACGTAACCATCACTATTCCAAGCAATAAAATCAGTATAATTATTGGTGGGAATGGTTGTGGGAAATCAACATTATTAAAAACGATGGCAAGATTAATAAAACCTGACTCTGGCCAAGTATTGTTGGATGGAAAACCGATTCATCAAATTCCCACTAAACAATTAGCTCGTGTGTTAGGGTATTTACCACAATCTCCTATCGTTCCAGAAGGAATTACGGTGGTTGATTTAGTAGGTCGAGGAAGATTTCCACATCATTCGTTTTTAAAAGGTTGGACGAGTCAAGATGATGATGCTGTAAGCGAAGCAATGGAAATCATGAACATTACCGATTTAGCCAATCGTTATATTGATGAACTTTCGGGTGGCCAAAGACAGCGTGTATGGATTGCAATGGCCCTTGCTCAACAAACGGATATTTTATTTTTGGATGAACCAACAACATATTTGGATATTACATATCAAGTAGAAATACTGGATATGCTTACAGATTTAAATCGAAAACGCGGCACAACGATTGTTTTGGTGCTTCATGATATCAATTTATCTGCCCGATATGCAGATCATATTTTTGCCTTTAAGCAAGGTAAATTAGTGTCGGAAGGGACTCCATCAGAAGTTATCAGTAGCCAATTAATTAAAGATATTTTTGGACTCGATTGCACTGTCGTTCAAGATCCTGTTTCATTATCACCATCAATCGTCCCAATTGGACGATATCATAATCATCTGGTGAAGAGTTAGATAGGGAATAGGGAATAGGGACTCGGGGCTGTCCAGAAAGTCGAACACTTTCTGAACAGCCTTACTTCTTATAATAATATTCTCTTAAAAACTTTGCTCCTTCGGTGGTCACATCAAACGCCCCTCCTCGTCGCAATTTATCTGCGGCGAAAGCTCTAGCGCAGCCGCAATTTATCTGCGGCGAAAGCACTAGCGACAGCCGCAAAGGGGGCGTCTCAAAATGACTTTTCAGACCCCCTTAAATTTCCTATTTTTCCTGGAATATAGGTGATATGGAATTTTAACAGCTTTTGCAAATAAAGAGCAAATTAGAATATCCCAAATCCTTTTCTAATCCGCTCATAAATTGACAATCCCGTCATTTATGCAATAGAAGTTTTTATTGCGTCTTGAATTGCATTTTCCACATCTAGTATAGAATCGGTTGGTTCAAAGCGTTTCACTACATTTCCATTTGCATCCACAATAAATTTAGTAAAATTCCATCGAATGTTTTTTCCATCAAGGGCAAGAGGGGTACTTTCTTGAATTTTAGATTTTAGTATCTTTTCTTCAAAATTGATTCCGAACTCGCGGCATTCTGCTTGTTCTTTTAAATATTCAAATAGCGGATGAGCTTCTTCTCCGTTGACATGAATTACATCAAAAATCGGGAACGTTACACCGAAATTAATTTTACACATCCTTTCTGTTTCTCTTCCATCTTCAGGATTTTGTTCAGCAAATTGATTGCTTGGGAAACCTAGTATGATGAACCCCTGATTTGCAAATTTTTCATACAATCTTTGTAAATCTTCAAATTGATATGTAAAACGGCAGTGGTTTGCAGTGTTTACGATTAACATCGTTTTATTGCGATAAGTTTCCATTGAAAGAATTTCACCGTTTGGTTTTTTTATAAGAAATTCATAAATAGACATGCTCAAATCCCCTTCATCTATTATTTAATTCTAACAATTATTATATAATAATTATTATAAAAGTCGAAAAATATGCTTAGCATGTGGAATAAAAAAATCCTCTGCCTTTTGCAGAGGATCAACGTATTTATCGTTTCACAACGTTTGTTGCTTGAGGTCCACGGTTGCCTTCTTCCACTGAAAACTCAACTTTTTGACCTTCTTCAAGTGTTTTGAAGCCGTCTCCTTGAATTGCGGTGAAGTGGACGAATACATCGATTCCACCTTCAACTTCAATGAATCCATAACCTTTTTCTGAGTTAAACCATTTAACTGTACCTTGATTCATTTTAAAAAACCTCCAAATTTAATTTTTTATAATTACATTTTTAAACTAAAAAAATTCACACATTACAAAAAGTACCAAACGAACACGATTACTTTTTGTAATATGTGAATTCATTAGATAAAGGTTATATAATTATTAATCCATAATAAAATAAAAAATAGATTTTGTCAAATGTTTTTCGTTACAAGAATCCGTATTGATAAGCATTATTTATTAATTTTTCATTAATTTATGTTAATATAACAAGCGCAACTAAATAGGAGGGAATATAAATGGATTTTTTTGAAGCAGTGAAAAATCGCCGTTCTATTCGTGTATTGGAAGATGTAGCTGTTGTTCCAGATGAACAAGTTATTGAAATTGTAGAATCCGCATTAAATCATACACCAACTGCATTTAATGGACAGGAAACTCGCGTGGTGATTTTGTTTGGGGAAAATCATAAAAAACTTTGGAACGATACAGAAGAAATTGCCCTAAAGAAAACTAAGGAGGATTTTGCACGAATAGAGGAGCGAATTAATGGGTTTCGCAATGGTCATGGAACGATTTTATTCTTCCAAGACAGAGGTGTAATCAGAGGTTTACAAGAAAAAATGCCTCAATTTCATGATGAGTTAGAAGTATGGTCACAACAAAATCAAGGTATGCTTCAATATGTAGTTTGGACAGGGTTGGAAGCTGTAGGCTATGCAGCATCCCTTCAACATATGGAAATAAATATTCAACCGGAATGGAATGTTCCTGATAACTGGAAGATGATTGCTCAAATGCCTTTCGGAAAACAAGTCCAACCATTAATGGAAAAAGAAATAATTCCAGTCGAAAAGAAACTTATTGTGGTTAAGTAAAAGATTACGATCGTTAAAGATAGGGGAAAGTGGCTGGTTGTGAGCTGATTTCTGTTTAGATTAGGAATGATGGAAAATTATTTCATCATCATAAAATGAGTAGCTTGCAAGGCAATTAGGACTTGTTGCAAGCTTTTATGTTCAGTACACTCTTTCAATAATATTTTTTGCTTCCTTTCTGTTTTTGAATTTCTTGTGTTAAATATTGAACTTGTTTTTCAAGCTTTGCTATTCTTTCATCATATTCTTGAACTTTTTGTTGAGATTGTTGAAATTCATCGATGGAAAGTAGTTCTGCATAGGAAGAAATGATATCCCCTATTGTTGAAAGAAAAATTCCGATAATCCCTAATTTTATTGAGATATCTTCAGATGAGTTGGAGGATGTTGAATTCATCGGATTTGAATGATCATAATTTTTCATCATTCTTCCCCCCAATTCCAGTATCTTTTATATTATATGAATAACTATTGAATTGGGAACAGCAAAATCGAATATTAATGAAGTTTAGCTATCATTACGAAGCATTACTATGAATGAAGGGCGTCGTAAAATTTGACGCCCTTTTTTATAGTGGAGCCCTCATTGGTTCGTTGTGAAAGAACAGATTGACTTCGCGATTTTCTTTAATAACATTATTCTCATGTAAAAAGGTCATTGGGGATGTTATCGTAAATTCCACTGAAAATTTCCCGTTTTGATAATTTGTATTTTGATAGAGTCCATCGATACTTTCACCAGATAAAATACCGCCATAATGAAGGGTATATGTTTGGTTCAATTTCAAATCAGGAGTGCTAATGACAATCGATTGGAATTCTTTTTCAGGTTTAACAGCAATAATTTCATTCTTCTTTGAATCGGTGATATAAAGGCTGGTATTTGCTTGTTGCTCTTTAAGAAAAGTCATCATAATTGTGTTTTGACTATTGGAAATCCCATGTGCTTTACCGTTGCTGCCCGCAGCTATGAGGATACCGCCTTCCATTAGAAATGTGTGGTCATAGTCTAATGGACCATTGTTGTTATTGGTTGCACCATAGACAATCACCGTACCACCTGTTATTCTAATGGAACCGCTCGAGTCGAGTCGATAAAAACAGCCTAGCGTGACGGGAGATAATAGTCAAACTCCCAAAGATAATAGTCATTCACGAGAGGATAATAGTCAAAGGAGCAAACATAATAGCCAACCGATAAAAAAAGCCGCAATCGATGGGCGATAATAGTCAAACTTCCGAAGATAATAGTCATTCACGAGAGGATAATAGTCAAAGGAGCAAACATAATAGCCAACCGATAAAAAAAGCCGAGAGCAAAGGGAGATAATAGCCAAACTTCCGAAGATAATAGTCATTCACAAGAGGATAATAGTCAAAGTAGTGAACATAATAGCCAACCGATAAAAAAAGCCGAGAGCAAAGGGGGATAATAGTCAAACTGCTGAAGATAATAGTCATTCACAAGAGGATAATAGTCAAAGTAGTGAACATAATAGCCAACCGATAAAAAAAGCCGAGAGCAAAGGGAGATAATAGTCAAACTTCCGAAGATAATAGTCATTCACAAGAGGATAATAGTCAAAGGAACGAACATAATAGCCAAACGATAAAAAAAGCCGCAATCGATGGGCGATAATAGTCAAACTTCCGAAGATAATAGTCATTCACGAGAGGATAATAGTCAAAGGGGCGAACATAATAGTCAATCGATAAAAAAAGCCGTGAGCGATGGGAGATAATAGTCAAACTTCCGAAGATAATAGTCATTCACGAGAGGATAATAGTCAAAGGGGCAAACATAATAGCCAAACGATAAAAACAGCCTAGAGTGACGGGAGATAATAGCCAAACTTCCGAAGATAATAGTCATTCACGAGAGGATAATAGTCAAAGGAGCAAACATAATAGCCAATTGATAAATATCCTCGAGCAATGGGCGATTATAGTCAAGCTACACAAAATAATAGCCATGCCTCCAAAGAAAAAAGAGCGAAACAACTATTCGCTCTTATTCAATCATAGAAGGTATATTCCATTAAACATTTAATAATTCCTGTTGTTTTTCAGTGAGTTCAATTTCAAATCCTAAGTCCTCAAGCATCTTATAATCTTGATTTTTTTCTTGTCCTTCCGTTGTTAAGTAATCGCCGACGAAAATACTGTTTGCTGCGTAAAGTCCAAGCGGTTGCAGGGAGCGGAGATTTACTTCACGCCCTCCAGAGATACGGATTTCTTTTGTTGGGTTCAAGTAGCGGAATAATGCAAGCACTTTTAAGCAATAGCGTGGATTTAGCTCATTCGTCCCTTCCAGTTTTGTTCCCTCAATGGCATGTAAAAAGTTAACTGGAATTGAATCTGCATCAAGTGCTCGTAAAGCCCGAGCAATATCAACTACATCTTGTTTTGTTTCTTTCATGCCGATAATGGCGCCAGAGCAAGGTGAAAGGCCGTGTTTTTTCACGATATCGATCGTATTGATCCGGTCTTGGTACGTATGAGTTGTTGTAATGAATTCGTGATGTCTTTCTGAAGTATTAATGTTATGGTTGTATCGATCAACCCCTGCTTCTTTTAACTGTTCTGCTTGTTCCTCTTTCAATATCCCTAAACAAGCACATACTTTTAATCCGTACTTTTCTTTGATTTCTTTTACGGCTTCACTAACCACGTTCACATCTTTTCGAGTTGGACCGCGGCCGCTTGCAACAATGCAATAAGTGCCAATTTTATTTTCAAAAGCAATTCTCGCGCCTTCTAAAATTTGTTCTTTTGTAATAAAAGGATATTTTTCGATAGGGGCTGTGGATTTTGAAGATTGAGCACAATAGCCGCAATCTTCAGGGCAGTACCCGCTTTTAGCATTCATAATCATGTTCAATTTTACTTTTTTGCCGAAGTAGTGTTTACGAATCGTAAAAGCTCCATGTAATAATGGCAGTAGTTCATCATCGTCAGCGTTCAAAATCTCCATTGCTTCTTCATTAGAAAGTTCTTTTCCGTTAATAACTTCTTGTGCTAAAGTTTGCCATTTCATTTAGGTACCTCCAATACATTGAACATTTTTTTATTTAATAAGAAGTAAATTCTTCTTGCAAACAGTCCAGTAACAATTGCTAATACAATGTCAACACCAACAGTGCTTAAAAAAGCAGTCATAAATACGGTTGATGCACTTGTTGGCATGTCCAGCAAGAAATTTAGTGCAAAGTATACGTATGGCGCACCAATTGCATAAATAACGAAAGTGCCGACTAAATTTGCAACAACAAATCGTAAGCGGGAAGGTTCTTCTCCTCCACGTTCAATGATGTATCCTATAATAAAAGCACCAACAGCAAAGCCGACTAAATAACCGAAAGTAGGTTGCAATACATATGTCAGTCCTCCACCTTGAGTAAAGACAGGTAGCCCTGCTAAACCAACAAAGATATATACTAATTGACTTTGTAAACCTCTTTTACTGCCTAAAATGGAGCCAGCTAAAAAAACAATGATAATTTGCATTGTAAATGGAACGATTGGCAATGGTATTTTGATAAATGCTCCTATCGCGGTCAATGCAGCGAATATCGCTACTAATGTAAGTGAAAAAATCTGTGAATTTCTCATATAATTCCCACCTTTTTCTTTTTGAAAAATTCGACAATTTCTTCTTTAGCTGTATTAACCATCCATTCTATTTCCTCTTCAGAAATGATATATGGTGGCATGAAATATAAAATATTGCCAAGGGGTCTTAGTAAAATTCCTCTATTTAATGCTCTTTTATAAATTCGATAGCCGATTCGCTCTTCACTTGGGAGAGGGGCTTTTGTTTTTTTGTCTGCAACTAATTCAATTGCGCCAACAAATCCTGTTTGTCGATATTCACCGACATATGGTAGTGAATCGAAGGCTTCGTGTGCTAATTTATTTAAAAGTTTTGCTTTCTTTGCAATTTTTTCTAATACTTGCTCTTCTTCAAATATGGCAAGCACTTCTTGGGCCGCTCGCAATGCAAGTGGATTGCCTGAGTAGCTGTGGGAATGCAAGAAAGCTTTCATTGTGCCGTAATCGTCATAAAACGCATAGTAAATTTTGTTTGTTGTTAGCACTGCTGAAAGCGGCAAATATCCTCCGGTAATGCCTTTCGATAAGCAGAGAAAATCCGGTGTTATATCTGCTTGTTCACATGCAAATAACGTTCCAGTTCTTCCAAAACCAACCGCAATTTCATCCGCAATAAGATGCACGTCGTATTGATCGCACAATGTCCGTAATTTTTTTAAGAAAACGGGAGGATACATATTCATGCCGCCTGCAATTTGAATTAACGGTTCAATAATGGCAGCAGAAAGAGTATCAGCATGCATCTTAAATTGCTCTTCCACAAACATTGCACAAGGAGCATCGCAAGTACCTGGATGTTCAGCAAATGGACAGCGATAACAATTTGGTCCTTCTGCTTGAACAACATTTAATAAAAGAGGTTGAAAAACTTTGTTATATAAATCTACCGCCCCGACTGACAAAGCTCCGAGCGTTTCTCCGTGATAAGCATTTGTAAAAGTTAAGAAGCGTTGTTTTTTTGGTTGTCCAATTTGAGCACGATATTGAAAGCTCATCTTTAACGCTATTTCAATGGCAGCTGAACCGTTATCTGCAAAAAATACTTTTTCTAATCCATCCGGAGTTTTTTCAACCAGTTTTGTTGCCACATGTATAGCTGGTTCATGGGTAAAGTTCGCAAAAATTACATGCTCTAATTTTTTTGCTTGGTCGGCAATTGCCTTGCTAATGCGCGGATTGGCATGGCCAAATAAGTTGACCCACCAAGATGAAACGGCATCTAAATAGCGATTTCCTTGCTTGTCATATAGCCAAATGCCTTCACCTCTCTCTATAACGATTGGTGGAAATGTTTCATAGTCTTTCATTTGGGAACATGGGTGCCAAATATATTTAAAGTCAAGATCTTGTAGTTCGGAGTAATTCACGATTCATCAGCCTTTCGAAAATCGTTTCTTCATCAAAGCTTTCAATCGTTCGATTTCCTTCCACAACGACAAATTGTTGATGGGGAATAAAACGTTGTAAAGTTTGAATATTATTTTTTTCGATTTCACTATGTTCGTATTGGTTGATAACGATTCCGAGCAATTCAATTCCTCTTGCATTTAATGCGCCAATTGACAACAATGTGTGATTGATTGTGCCAAGTTTCGGATGGGTAACTAATACAACAGGTAGTTTCGAGCGTTGAATGATATCTAGTAAAGTTAAAGAAGTATGAGATTGCAGAGGTACATAAAGTCCTCCAGCCCCTTCACAAATCACAACATCATATTCATCCTGTAATTGTTCAATTTTATTGAGTATTTTTGCTCCGCTAATCCACTCTCCCTCAAGTTCTGCTGCATAATGAGGAGAAGCAGGAGCGGGGAAAGAATATGAATTAATGGAATTAGGCGATAATGGTTGCAAACTATAATTTAGGTAACTAGACGTATCATGATAGTAGGTTTTATTGTTCTTTTTCATGACGCCTGTTTGTACCGGCTTATAAGGAACCACTTTGAATCCTTTTTTTTGCAAATAGCGCATTAATAATGTGGCAATAAAGGTTTTTCCTACATCTGTGTCTGTTCCAACGACCCAAAAATGGTTCAAAACATCACCTTCTTAGTTGTTTATTTTGTTAACTATATTAATTCATAAGTTAACACAATTTATTTTCCACGTAAATACCAATTTTTGAATTTTATATTCGAATAGGTAATTGGGAGGCTTCCATAAACAGAAAGTAATGGGTGTAAGAGAGAATACTATTTTGAAACAATATGGAACATTTCTTTTGTTTATACGGACTAATAAATAGGGGGTTGGAATTTGTATTATTTTCCAAACAAAAGATAGAATGGAATTAATTGCTGAAACTATCATCTATTTTGTAGAAAAGGTATAATTATCATATTGAAGCTGACGTTCATTTGATTAATGCAAATTGGAGGATTTTTCTATGAAAAAGAAAAAATGGTTGAATTTATTTACCGCAGCGACTGCTGTCACGATTGCTGCAACAGCAGTTCCCGTTGCTACAAGTGCGGCACAATTTTCAGATATAAAAGGAGACACTCATGAACAGGCAATTGTTCAATTAGTGGATGCAGGAATTATTAAAGGATACCCAGAAGGGACATTTAGAGCTTATCAAGATTTAACGTGTTCCGATGTAGTGAAATTGATTGGTAGATTTGTAAAGAAACAAGGCTATGAAATTCCTAGCGATTATAAAACGAATATGCGCTTTTTAGACCTTTCTAAAAATATGGATGATGAGTTGCTTCAGTATGCAGCACTAGTAAAAGATGCAGGGATTTTTGAAGGAAATCGATTAAATCCAACACAAGCAATGACCCGTGAAGATATGGCGGTGATTTTAGCAAATACATTATCAAAATTTTATCAAGTTGACGTTCATCATTATGTTGATGCTCAATCTTTTGAAATTGAAGTGACGGATATACAAGAAGCGAAAGAAAGTGCCCGTTCATCAATTCAAGTATTAGACTACTTTAACATAACGAATGTAAAAGAATTCAAACCAAAAGCTACTTTAAAGAGAGGGCAATTTGCTTCATTTTTGCAAAGACTGATAAACACTACGCTAACGGAAAAACTCTTCCAAGTGAAAACGGTTGAAGTAGTAGGGAACGAAATCGTAGTTCAATTTAATGAAGCAGTTAATTTGCCAACAACAACAAGTTCGAAGGAAATAGCAACATATTTCAAATTAGTAGGATTAGAGAATGAAGTATTTGCAAAAGGTGAATTAAATAAAGAGGGGGATTCATACACAATTACCCTTAATTCAAAAAATGAAGGAAACTATCGCTTCGAAATAAAAGGGGTACCTTCAAAATCAGGCAAAATTTTACCTGCATTTGACAAACGAATTAGTATTCAGAAAACTGAAGAACCAAAAGAAGAAACAAGGTTTGTAGTAGAAAGTGAAAAATTCGTTCTTGGAGTTACTCCAGATGGTCAAATAGTAGATAAATATGCTGCAAATATTAAGGTTTATGGCTTTGTGAATCATGATAAAGTCGAATTACCAAGCAGTGCTTACACCATTACAACGAATAGCAAATATTTAAATGTAGAAGGTAATAAAGTGACTGCGAATGTTGATGCCATTAAAGCAGATGGTATTTTAGATGAGGAAAATCAAACTTATGAAGCTGATATTTTCATCACCATTAACCAAACAGGCGAACAAATCAAGCATACTCTTACACTTTCAAGTGAAAAGGTAAAGGTAAATGGTAAATTCGTTTTAATCAATAAAAATTCTTTAAGTCAGAAAGAATTAAAAGAGATTGATATAGAAGTTTCAGAATATGGTTTAGTATTAACAGCAACGGATTTATTCAAAGAAATCTATGAAGAGGGTTATTTTGAAATAGAGGATCAATACGGTAAAGAAGCAAACTTTAATCCGAATACAGGGCTAGTTACCTTTGCAGACGGATCCTCACGGGAAATTCGTCCAATTATTACAAACATTAATACTACAAATGATCAATATGAAATCTCCTACAATGGAACAATAAACTTAATGATTGGTTTAGGAGAAAAAGGGCTATCCCGAGGAGACTCTTTCAATTTAAAATTAAGCATTGATGATGCAACGGTTATTGTAAAAGTTTATATGAGATAAATTTGTAATTAGGGGCTGTCTAGAAAGTGTTCGACTTTCTGGACAGCCCCGGAAGAAAATAGCATAACGATGGCAATCGACGCTTCTAAGCGAGTTTTAGAGAAAGCAGGAGTAGAAGGAAAAGATGTCGATATGATTATCTTTTCTTCCCAAGTACCTGAGTTGACATTCCCTACAAATGCAATTTTTGTTCATGAGGCAATTCAAGGGAAAAAAGATTGTATTGTTTACGACAGTAATGCTAACTGTGCAGGAATGACGATTGCGGTTGAACAAGCTTCCCGATACTTGTTAAGCAATCCCCACATCACCAATGCATTAGTAGTAGGTTCTGACTATTTGTCTCTTGTTGCAAATCCGGATGAAGAAATTACATATGCTAGCTTTGGAGATGCTGCAGCGGCTGTATTTCTTGAAAAAACGGAAGAAGATACAGGGTTTATCGATGCAATTTACGAAACGGATTCTTCTTTTAAAGAAAATATTTTATATCCAGATCAAGGGTTTTCTAAATATGTATTGAATAAAGAGTTTCCTGGTTATATTCGTTGGCTTCCATTCGATGGTGCTGTTTCATTGCCGTATGCGTATGAAAAAATAGAAAAACTTTTGCATCGAAATAATTTACAAATTGAAGATGTGGATGCATTTTGCTTTTCATAATTTGCCCTATCAAATATCAAAAATCTTCAAGAAAGATTTAATATACCTGATGAGAAAATTATCTATATAGGAGACCAGTATGGTTATACCGGAACAAGCTCACCATTCGTCTCTCTTTATGAAGGAATTCAATCCAATCGAATTAAGCGAGGAGATATCGTATTGTTCTGGACAATTGGTGGTGGGCACGAATTAATTGCAATGCTTTATAAGTATGAATACATATTAGAAAAAATATAAAATGATAGCCCCGTAAAAGTTAAACACATTACGAAACTTTTACGGGGGTTATTTTTTGTACATTGATAATAGAAATATGTGTTAAAACTTTTTAAAATTCTATTAGTATAAAAGTAAAATATGCTTCCTAATACAAGTTGTGTTAAAATTCTTTAATATTACAAAATTCAAATATTATTAAAGGATAGTTTTGTTACTTTTGATAGGAGTGTTAAGTGATGATTGGCACAATCGTAAATACAATTTGTATTCTGGTAGGGAGTTTTGTAGGAAGCGCATTAAAAAAGGGAATTAAAGAAGAATATCAATCTGCATTATTTACAGCCATGGGGTTTGCCGCTACTGCTTTAGGAATCAATGCGATTGTTCAAAATATGCCGAATAGCAAATATCCGGTCTTATTTATTGTTAGTTTATCTGTTGGTGGTTTAATTGGGACCATGATTGATTTTGATGGGAAATTTAAGAATGTTGTTGATCGGTTTTCTAAAACAGATTTAAGTAAGGGCTTGTCTACAGCCATTTTGCTATTTTGTATCGGTACTTTGTCGATATTAGGTCCGGTGGAAAGTGCTTTAAATAATAATCATACATACTTATTTACAAATGCTACGCTGGATTTAGTGACATCTATGGCTTTAGCTGCCACTTATGGAATCGGTATCGCTTTTGCTGCAGTTGTATTGTTTATTTGGCAAGGTTTGATTTATTTATGTGCAAAATATATTGAACCATTTTTAACTGCTGAACTAATGACGGAGGTTTCCATCGTAGGAGGCATTTTAATATTAAGCTCTGGATTATCGATTTTAGGTATTAAAGACAGCAAATCGTTAAATATGTTGCCAGCACTTTTTGTTCCTGTACTTTGGTTTATTGGATTAGCATTGTTTCAGTAAAAGTTAATGAATAGAAGTAAGGATTTTCAATACTAGTGGGAGATTCCCCAAATAAGTAGGGGTGCTATCTGCACGAGCTAAGGAGGTATATGCACAAGCAAGGGTGGTATATGCACAAGCAAGGGTGGTATATGCACGAGCTGATGTATTATCTGCACGAGCTAAGGTGGTATATGCACAAGCAAGGGTGGTATATGCACAAGCAAGGGTGGTATATGCACAAGCAAGGGTGGTATATGCACAAGCAAGGGTGGTATATGCACGAGCTGATGTATTATCTGCACGAGCTAAGGTGGTATATGCACAAGCAAGGGTGGTATTTGCACGAGCTGATGTATTATCTGCACGAGCTAAGGTGGTATATGCACGAGCTGATGTATTATCTGCACGAGCTAAGGTGTTATATGCACAAGCTGATGTATTATCTGCACGAGCTAAGGTGGTATATGTACGAGCTGATGTATTATCTGCACGAGCTAAGGAGGTATATGCACAAGCAAGGGTGGTATTTGCACAAGCAAGGTAGTTATTTGCACAAGAAGCACCGTATCTTCACGAGTAAGAGTGCAATCCACACGTGCAATGAAGTAAATCCATGTTTTAATAATAAAGTAGCACAAACCATCATTGATAAACTCCCTATTAAATAAATAGTTTTATTTAACTGTCTTCCTAATAGGGAGCATATCACAACATTCGGTTTGTACTACTATTTTTTATTTTATGATACTTTTTTGAAACGTTGCAAAGTATGGAGTCGTTCCTTGTCTGAAGAAGACAAACAAATACGTATCACTTTCAACAATTTTTCCTTTTTTATATTCATCATAATCTATACTAAATGGAACAATAAGTGAATGCTTCACAAGTTCCTTTTCATTAATCTGCAATTGGGCAAATTCTTCTCCAACAATATTAGGAGATTCAATTAATTTCTTATTTATTGCTTTCAATTCTTCTTTTGGAATTCGTTCTTCCCACCAAAGCTTTCGAGGGTGGAATTGTTGCTTCGATAAGAAATCGAGTTTCATTAAACTATGAACGATACCTAAATTCACGTTTGGTAACGTGCGTAAAAATTCATCCAATCTCGTAAATAAGTCCTCCAATTGATGACCTATTCTCGACCATCCTTTTTCTTCCCAGAAAGTACCAAAGTTTTGGAAGAAATCGAATGGGGTTTCAAATACTTCTGACACTAGATATTCAATTGTATCGTCCATTCGATGAGCATTCCAATATTTTTCGAGCACATCTTCCGCTTGTTTGATGCGAATAATTTCATCGAAGCTTAATACGTTGTTTGATAAAATTTCATAAGGTGCGATATCAACATATGTATATCCAAACTTTTCGGCTTCAATTCGTAAACCTGTACCGCGCAATAGTTTTAAGAAGCCGAGCTGCAATTCCTCTGGACGCATCGCAAATACATCATTAAATGTTTTGCGGAAACTCTCATAATCTTCTTCAGGAAGTCCAGCAATTAAATCTAAATGCTGATCGATCTTCCCGCCTTCTTTCACCATTGTGACCGTTCTTTTTAATTTTTCAAAGTTTTGTCTACGTTTCACCAATTCATTTGTTAAATCATTCGTAGATTGGACGCCAATTTCAAAACGGAATAAACCTGCTGGTGCATTGTCATTTAAAAATTGAATGACTTCAGGTCGCATAATATCAGCGGTGATTTCAAATTGGAACACCACTCCAGGTACATGCTCATCAATTAAAAATTGGAACATGTCCATTGCATAACTGCGACTAATGTTAAAAGTTCGGTCAACGAATTTAATTGTTTTTGCACCATTGGCCATTAAATAACGAATATCGTCTTTAATTTTTTCCCTATTAAAATAGCGAACGCCTACTTCAATAGAAGATAAGCAAAATTGACAGCTAAATGGGCAACCGCGGCTTGTTTCAATATATTGAATACGTTTTGAAATAGAAGCTCGATCTTCTTCAAAACGGAATGGGCTTGGAAGTTCCCGTAAGTCAATTTTCTTTGGCTGTGGATGAATATTCATTTTACCATCTTGTAAGTAAGCAATGCCTGGAACTTCTTCTAGTGGGATTTCTCCATGAACATAACGTAGCAATTGTTTAAAAGAATATTCACCTTCTCCCATAATGATGAAATCAACAAGCCCTTCCAATCGTCGCAACCAATAATGCACATCATAAGAGACTTCTGGCCCGCCTAATACAATTTTTGTATGTGGGCTAACAACTCGCAGCATTTGAATAACTTTAATCGTTTCTTCGATATTCCAAATATAGCAACTAAAACCGACTAAATCAGGTTTTCTTTGATGAAGATCAGTCACAATATTTAACGTCGGTTCTTTTATCGTAAATTCTACAATCGTTGGGTCAAACTCCGGACGTGCGAATGCTTTTAAATAACGAATGGCCAAGTTCGTATGAATGTATTTGGCGTTCAAAGTTGTTAATAGTATATTCATTAGTCGAACTCCTTTAAATCCTATTGGTAGAATGAAATACTTTGATTACCATCACTATTATACAATGATAACTCTAGACAATCTTGTATTAAAAAAAATCAGTCACTTTCATCTATTCATAAATGATTTTCACGTGGTGATTTTCAACATAATTTGGATCATCTAAAGACAAAATATATAATTCCATTTCTAAATCATTTTTAAATTCGGGAAATTCGATGTCATCTAATTGTTGGATGACTAGTTTTGCAGTGGCTGCTTTTTTTGGTGAGATTTCCTGTTCCAATTGATAAATCGCTTCATCTACCATCCGATCATCTACTGATAGCCTTTGTGCTTGTATTTTCATTGTATCTTTTCGTTTATTTAAAATGTCAAACGTAATCGTGACAGTTTGCTTCGATTGTTCTTTGTTTTTCTTCATGTTTAATATGGTGATTTTTACATTTTCATTATCAACGACTAATTGGTTGATTTCTCTAACTTCGTAATTAGATTTTTTTCTATCATTTTCTGGTGTACCTAAGTTTGCTTCTGAGGGTACACCACAAGCATACAATATGAAGATAGGCAAGAATAAGAAAATTAGAAACAACTTCCTCATAAGAATCTCCTTTACCAAAGAAATAGATTAAATTTCAGTATGAAATAATGTCGTATAAACTATACGTGATTCGATCCGTATGAATAAACATTTATAGAATAATTAAAATAATAAACTATTAGTCAATATGAAATTCTTAAATTGTATAGAATTTCGCGGAATATTCATATAATTCTGTAGTATAATTGAATAAAATGAACGGTTTGAAAATTTTAGATAACATTCAACTTTCTCTTTTGAGTGTTGAATAAAGAGGTGTATAAATGGATAAAGTATTTGCCATTGGAGATATACATGGAAGTTTTCATTTATTAGAGAAAGTATTGCAGTACTGGAAACCCGATGAAGAGATGCTTATTTTTTTAGGTGACTATATTGACAGGGGAAAGGATAGCTTAAAAGTATTGCGTAAAGTGATGGAGCTATCAAAAGATTATAAGGTGATTACGTTAAGTGGAAACCATGAACAAATCTTCTTGAACTGGTTAAAAAAGCCGAAAGAAATGACCGAATTTTATTTCCATCCGAAAGTTGGAGGTGCAAGCACCATCCAAAGTTTTTATTCCGAATATTCCAGCGAACAAACTGTAGATGAAATGAATGTTGAACAAATAGTCGAATTTATCAAAACGCATTTTGAAGATGAAATTGAATTTATAAAAAATCTTCGTTTGTATTATTATTGGAATCCGTTTGTTTTTGTTCACGCAGGGATCAATGCAAAAGTAGAAGATTTTTTAGAAACAAGTACGGATGAATTTCTGTGGATACGTGAAGAATTTACGAAAGTCCCCCATAAAGCAAAGGAATATGTCGTATTTGGCCATACACCAACATTATTATTAAACGAAGATGGTTCGAGCAAAGTATGGATTTCACCTTGCCGTAAAAAAATCGGTATTGATGGAGGGGGAAATATTTATGAGGGTGGAAATATCCATGGGGTTCGTTTCCACAAAAAATCAACAGATATTGAAATATATTCTGTAAATGAAAGGGAGAGTATTACGAATTATTTTACATTATAGATAGGGTTCACCTCCAAGTGAATCCTTTTTTGTATGAATGTCGTTTGGAAAATAGAAGAAATCAATTTAATAACAACACTTAGGAATGACAAGAATGAAACTTTAGCCATACTAATTTTAATGGATATTCGATTGGAAGTGGTGAAGTGAATGAGTACAATTAGCACACTTTTGCAAATATTATTTGTGTCAATCATTATATTTTTTATTAGCGGAAGGCTCATTGGTTCCAATGTGAACTTATTTAGAAGAGTATTGTCCGTCATCATCAGCGTCTCATTCACTACTTTTGTGTTTTGGTATACGTTTGTTCGGGAAAATGCACAATATCATACTGAAGATGGCGTTGTAAGTGTTGCAACGTTATTATGGATCGGAAGCATGTTGCTTATTTCCATGCTGATTTATTTATTCTTTGAGCTATTTGATCCGATTGCATTAGATGAGAATACTGGGCGTTATTCGGAAAAGAAGACGATTTTTAGGAAAGCATTGAATTATTGGCGTTATCAAAAGCGTCTACGAACGGTATTAAAAGTAGCTGTAACGAACGGCATTACAAGAACGGTAAAATATGCGCGAAGTCGCGATACAGATAGACAGTTAGCAATTGCATTGCGTTCTACCCTTGAAGAGAGCGGTGGCATTTTTATAAAGTTTGGACAAGTGTTATCAACTAGAAAAGAATTGTTTTCCCCAATCTTCATTGAAGAACTAAAAAAATTGCAGCAAAAAGTATCGCCAATGACCTTTGATGAAGTAAAAAGGATATTAAAAGAAAATTTTTCATGCGAAATCGATGAGGTCTTTTCTTTTTTTGACGAGAAACCATTAGCAGCAGCTTCCATTGGACAAGTTCATCGAGCGGTTTTAAAAAATTCTCATGAAGAAGTGGTTGTAAAAATTTTAAGACCGCAAGTAAAAACAATTATGAGGGAAGATTTAAGTATACTATTGGAATTTGCAGATTGGATTACGACGAAATCCCAGTGGGCTGAAAGTTTTGGGTTCAAATCATTAGCAGAAGGATTTGCCAATTCAATGAAAGAGGAAACGGATTTCGAAATAGAAGCCCGCAACATGATCCAAATTCGAAATATATTAAAACGGAGTAAACTGAATGTCAAAATTCCACAAGTTTATGAAGAATTAAGTAATGAAAATATTTTAGTAATGGAATACGTAAAAGGTGTAAGCATTTCGGATTTAGATAAAATAGAGGATCTTTCCTTTGATCGAAAAGAGCTTGCGCGAACGATTGTTTATTCTTATTTAGAACAAGCGTTAATATCAGGAATTTTTCATGCTGACCCGCATCCAGGAAATATTTCTGTTAATCCAGAAACAGGGGAAGTAGCGATTCTTGACTTTGGAGCAGTTTGTCGATTATCAGGGCAACAACAAGAAGGATTAAAACTATTTTTCATGGGTATTCAGCAAGGAGATTCGTCGTTATTATACGATGCAATTTCCTTACTAATCAAAAATAAAAATGAAATTAACCGTCAAGAATTGGAACAAGCGATTGGCCAAATTTTATTAAAAATAACATATGTTAATAAAGTTCCAACAGATGAAACGATTTATTCCATTTTTACAGTCATTAGAGAATCGGGGTTACAGTTTTATTCATCCGTCAGCTTGGCACTCAGGGTAATCATTACATTAGACGGCACAATCAATATGATTGATCCTACTTTTAATATTTTTGAAGAAGCGAAGAAATTTACAAATGATTATATGAAATCTTCGTTAAGAAAACCGATTACAGAGCCAATTGAAACGATGGAGAAAATGCAAGAAGAATTGGCAATACTAATACCGAATTTACGAAAAATTCCAAGGCGGATTGATCAATTAATTCGAAAAGTTGAAGATGGAAAAGTGATCTTGCATCACGACATCTTTTCGGATAAAACCAACTCCAAATTTGTGACGCAATTGTTTTCAAAATTTGTCTTATTGATGGTGGGCATTACATTTGGAATTATTTCAACAGCACTTCTAGCCATTTCCCAATTTATTGAAACTGCTTATGCGATTTATTTAAATACAGCAGCATATCTCGGATTATTTTTATGTTCCATTTTACTTGTACGATTATCGATTCAAGCAATTCGCGATATGAAACGGAGAGATTAATGAAAGCACTTTTCCCATATGCAATGAAATAGTCTAAACTGATAGGAGGATAGTATGTTCTATTTTATGAACGTATTATCCTCTTCTTTTGTTTGTCAGCGGTAGCGTCACTTAGAATTGTAATAGGGAAGGAGAATTTTTCCGTCGCAAATGGGCTGTCTCAACATGTTATAATGAATGAAGTAGAAAGTGAGGATTTTTGAATGAATAATCAACCACATCTTTTAGTCATTGACGGAATGGCTCTATTATTCCGTTCTTTTTATGCCACGAGTGTAATGGGACATTTCCAATATTTACCGGATGGCAGACCATCAAATGGGGTGCAAGGTTTTGCACGACATGTTTTAACAGCCCAATCAATTATTAAGCCTAGCCATATTGCAATTTGTTGGGATATGGGAGCTAACTCATTTCGCAATGAACTATTTGAAGGATACAAAACGAATCGAAGCGAGCCACCGGAAGAAATGATTCCGCAATTTGACATGGCAAAGGAAGTTTCTGAGTGGATTGGCTGGAAAAACATTGGAGAAGCAGGAATGGAAGCGGATGATTGCATTGGTTCCATCGTTGAAAAATGGAAGGAAGAAGCCCAAATTACAATAATTAGTGGCGATAAAGATTTATTGCAATTATTGAATCCTTCGACGAACATCGCTTTTACAAAAAAAGGCTATTCTGAGTATGATGTCTATACAATGGAACGATTTAAAGAGGAATATGCGATTGAACCTCATCAATTTGTAGATGTGAAAGCATTCATGGGAGATTCAAGCGACGGCTATCCAGGGGTCAAAGGTATTGGGCCGAAAACAGCGCTGCAACTGATTCAAAAATACGGTTCTGTTGAAGGAGTATTACAAAATTTAGATGAATTAAAACCGGGTCAACGAAATAAAATTACAGATAATCTGGAAATGTTAAAGCTTTCTTATCGATTAGCATCCATAGAAAAAAACATACCAATCAAAGAACGTTTAGAAGCTCTCTCTGTACCTGAATATTCCGCTAACACTTTCGATCAACTAGCAAACAAGGGCTTTACATCCATTGCAAAACATGCCTATTCACTATATCCATGTATATAAAGTATTGAGAAGGGACACAAACTTGTTTGAATGTTTGAGTCCCTTTATTTTTTCTTTCTTGGCTCAATTTTTACGAAGCTAATCACTTTAAAGTTTTGGGAATAGGGAACTTTTCGTATTTGACTATCGCGATTTATTCCACCATTATCATGCACAATTAAAAATAACTCATTTTGCTCAATTTCATAGCCAATGAAAGGAACCCAATGATAGGTAAAAGTAGGTTTTGATTTCCATTGTAGAGTAAAGTATTTATCAAATTTTATTGCTACTGGCCTGCCCTCATCGATTTGTTCCATCGCTTCCTTTAATGAACAGTTTTTTACAACCCAGTCCGTTCCTAAATAGTTTTGTAAATTTTTAATAAGCCTCCAGCGAAATAAACCGATTTTCGTTGTACCTAGCATTCGATAAAGGATATTTACATTCTGTGCAACATGTTTTCCAAACATAAATTTCAACATAACGAATATCGTAGTAGGTCCACAGGCAGAGTTTTGGTAGGCTGGATAAACTTCAGGGCTGAATTGAGACATTCCTTCTAAAGGTATGAACTTTTTCATAGCATCACCTTGTTCAATATTATAACTAATATAAATTTTTTTGAAAGACTAGGGCAGTGATGAACATAAAATAATGATTGCACTGAGTCTTACTGCAAGTTTTATTGATATAATTTTCGGAATTAATAAGAAAAATTAGAAAAATGAAGGGATTTTTGGTAAGTATATCGAATAATAAAGCAGAGTTGTATTTCCTAGGAAATATACTCAACTTAAATAGTTCGAATATTGCATCAAATCATCAGTTATAGTGATTTTTTGATGTTTTTATTTGCGTGAATAATCAAATAGTCCTTACCGCAAAAAGAAAGGGGAAGAATTGAATGTATCAAGATCAATACAACACTCACAGAGTACATAAAGTCAATCTTCTACTAACTATTATTTTAGTATTTCTTATTTGTGTACCGATTGTTTCATCTAGGGGATTTGAAGAGGGAGCAATTATTATTGTAGCCGGCTTGATTGTTTTTATGATGTCGATAATCACTTTCTTTTTACCAATCAATACATATGTAAAAGGCTTAATCATATCATTAATCCCAAGTATAGTGGTATTAGCACTCTTAATTTTGGATGGATTTTCTATTATTAAACACTATATTATTATGCTTACAATTGCGATGGTTACACTCTATTTTAAGAAAGAACTGATTTTAGCGTTAGGTCTTTTGCTAGATGTAGTATATCTCGTATTATTTTTCCTTTTGCCAGAAAACTTATTAGGACTGAATAACAATTTTTCTGGGTTCTTGACTGTCTTCTTTATCATAAATGCATTTATGGTTCTTTTATATTTGCTGATGAAATGGGGAAGACAACTGATTGTTGATGCATATCAAAAAGAACTTGAAGCGAAAGAGGGAATGAATAAGTTAACATCCACTTTTGCATCCATTGAATCTGTATCTGATTTGCTTGATAACCATATTACAAAATTTAATACAGAATTAAATACGATCTATAGTTCAAGTAACGACATTGTACAATCTGCAGAACAAATGGGTACTAGTATACAAGAAGAGGCGAATAGTGTAAATATCATCAATGATTCAATGGTTCAGTCATCAGAAAAAATGGGACAAATCGTTATCGTTGTTGAAGACATTGTAAAAAAATCAGAAAATATGAATAGAAAAGTACAAGAAGGTTGGAATAAAATCAATCAAGTAACTGATTATATGGATTCAGTTGGTACAACGATTAGCAATACAGCTATAACGGTTTCTGATTTGCAAACTAGTTTGGAAAGGGTAAATACATTACTCGAAAGTATAAAAGAAATTGCAGATCAAACGAACTTGCTCGCACTGAATGCTGCCATTGAATCTGCTCGAGCTGGTGAGCATGGAAAGGGATTTGCAGTAGTAGCGGAAGAAGTAAGAAAACTAGCAGAACAAAGTGCCCAAATGACCGAGAATATTAAATTGGTGACGGATGAATTATTCACCAAATCCAAAATAGCTCAAGAAAAATCAGCTCAAGGAGAAAGTGCTATTACGGAAGGTAGATTATTGCTTAAGGAAATTTCTCATTTCTTTGAAGAAATAAAAAGTACATTTACAGAAATTCATAATGGACTATCAATTGAAATGTCAGAAATCGAATTGGCAAATCATAATTTCTTTACAATTCGAAATCAAATTGAAAACGTATCTGCTATATCTGAAGAAAATGCTGCGTCAACGGAAGAAATAATCTCTACATTAGAAAATACACATGATTTAATCGCTTCTATACATTCATCAATAAACGAAATAAATGTATTAATTAAACAGTTGAGAGACTTGACAAAAAGTTAGTGATATCAGTTCTCTGGATTAGTTCATCTCGATGAATGGGAATGTTTACGATTAAAATTATTATTGTCCTCTTGTTAATTTCCCCCAGATTCTCAATAGGTATAATTTTACTTTAAAGCCTAAAAAATGGATTTGAAAATCCCGATTTATTTGGCGAAAAAATAGGAGGACAATATGAAATTTATACAGACACTAACGGATAAAGTCGCTAAAAAAAAGGGGCTTGGATTACTATTGCCATTTGGTTATTGATCATGATTGTTATTAGTGCAGGGCCTAGATTAAGCGATTATAAAACGACTAACTTTCAAGCATTACCAAATAATGCAGAATCCATTATTGCCCAAAATAAGTTAGATGAGTTTTTTTCCTAATGATCAAGGAACACCAGGTATATATGTATTTCATAAATCAGATGGAGAGATAACCGTTGAAGAAGTTGGAGAAATTATTGATGGTATTAAAGAGGCCGATATTGAAGGAATAGAAACGATTGTAGATGTTACGAAATTAGCTCCTCAAGCATTATCGGCCTTCATATCTGAAGATAAAACGACAATGATTGTTCCAATGAATTTAAAGAATGGCTTAGGAAGTTCCGATTATGCTGAAATTAATGATAAAACAACTGAGGTAGGTACGAAAATTGCAGAGGATTTAGGGGTAGATTTTTATATTACAGGACCTGCAGGTATTTCGGGTGACACAGTTAAACTGTTCGAATCTGCAGACTTCAAACTTTTATTTGCAACAATCATCATTATTTTAGTTTTATTAATTGTCATTTATCGTTCTCCTCTACTTGCTCTTATACCGCTTTTGGCAACGGTAGTCGTGTATCAAATTGTCAATCAAACCGTTGCATTGCTAGGTGCTGCAGGGCTAGAAATTAATAACTCGACAACTTCCATCATGAGTATTTTGCTGTTTGCAGCACTTATTGATTATTCATTATTTGTATTTTCCCGCTATCGAGAAGAATTGAATAAGCATGAAAATCAATTTGAAGCAATGAAAATTGCAATGCAGTCAACAGCAAAACCGGTGCTATTTGCAGCAGGTACGGTGCTCGCTGCAATGGTTATTTTAATTTTTGCAGACTTCCGAGAATATCAAAACTTTGCTCCAATTTTTGCAACTGCCATGATTATTATTATGATTGCTGCTATTACTTTTGTCCCAGCATTATTTGCTTTATTTGGTCGAAAAGCATTTTGGCCGAAAATTCCAAAGTATGGTGAGGAAAGTGAAGTAAAACATAGCATTTGGGGTCCTATTGCAAAGTTTGTCACATCAAAACCAGCACTAGTTGGGGTAGCAGTCATGCTGTTTTTGTTAATTACAGCAGCTAACATTATGAATATTAAATATGAATTTAATATGGTAAAAAATTTTCCTGAAGATTTACCTTCTCGTGTTGGTTTTGAAATCGTGGAAGAGAAGTTTAATAAAGGGGATTTAGCTCAAACAACTGTACTTGTTACCGGTGAAGACTTAACATTTGAAAAAATACAGGAAATTGCCCAAGATTTTTCTGAAGTTGAACAGATTGGTTCTGCTAGAGCTTCAGGAATTACCGATGATGGGAAACACGGGAAAATAACCATCTCGTTAAATGAAGATCCGTATAGTGTTGAAGCCATTGATTTTATTCAAGAGTTCCGTGAAGCCAATGCAACATATCGTTTATCCAATGACAAAAAAGTGGAATTAGAGTTTGCTGGTACAACGGCAAAATTAGTTGATGAAGAAGAAGTCAATAATCGTGATATTAAGATTATTTTTATTTTAGAAACATTCCTTATTCTAGTACTATTGCTCATTCTTACACGTTCTATTAAAATGCCGATTTATATGTTGGCAACGATTTTAATTTCCTATGCTTCTGCGTTAGGTTTAGGATTATTTTTGTTAGATTTATTCTTTGGATATGATGCAGTGTCAACTCGTGCACCGGTATATGCGTTTATCTTCTTAGTTGCATTGGGAATTGATTATAATATCATCATGGTCAGCCGTTTCATCGAAGAGCGGAAATATAAAAGTGTAAAGAATGCTTTAGAAATTGCTGTTCGAAACACAGGTGGAGTGATATCATCAGCAGGTGTGATATTAGCAGCAACCTTCGCAGCTTTAACGACAATGCCAGTAATCGATTTATTTGTTTTTGGCTTTATTGTCGCTGTCGGCATCATTATTGATACATTTTTAGTGCGAGGAATGTTATTGCCTTCTCTCATTTTATTCTTTGAACGAGATCAGAAGGGCGTCTGAAAAGTCATTTTCAGATGTCCTTTTTCAATTTGCACAAATGAATGATGAGAATATTTGTATACCCATAAATTGACAAAATATTTGTAAGATGTAAAGATAGTTGATAAAGAAGAAAAGACAAATCGTTAAGTTTTATTGTTATCAAAGAAGCGGCTCGACAATGGATGTGCAGAAACAATATCGCGATTTCCTTAAAATACAACCACTTGAAGCATTTTCATTTTAAAGAGCTGTTCGGTCGTTTAAAAGGTTGTAGTTTGAAGTAACTCCTATAAATTTTTGTGAATGTCTAAAAGACTATATATTGATTGAAAGGAGTAGATATTACATGTTCAGCAACTTAAAATATCCAATAATTCAAGCGCCGATGGCAGGGGGGATTGCAACGGTCGATTTAGCTCTTGCAGTTTCACAAAATGGTGGACTTGGGTTTCTAGCAGCCGGTTATAAAACTCCAGAAGCAATCGAGCAGGAAATCATCAAATGCAAAGAAGCCGCTTTACCTTTTGGGGTGAATATTTTTGTTCCTCAAAACGACTCCCTTGATGAGTCATTGTATTTGTATAAGGAGCGCCTTGAAGAAGATTTCCAAATTCCATTAACAATTCCAAAACCCGATGACGATTATTGGACGGAAAAATTGGAGTTAGTCAAGACGTATAAAGTCCCTTATGTTTCGTTTACATTTGGTTGTCCAACCAATGAAATCATTGAACAAATTAAAGAGAATGGCAGCTATGTAATCGTTACGGTGACCAATTTAGAGGAAGCAAAAATTGCTGTACAACAAGGAGCAGATGCAATTTGTTTACAGGGGATAGAAGCTGGAGGGCATCGAGCAACTTTTCAAAATGTGGATGAAGAATCTTATGTACCACTGATGGAATTCATATCTACGGTTCGAAAAGAAATGGCAGTTCCAATAATTGCTGCTGGAGGCATTATTAATGGTAAGGACATTCACCTCGCATTAAATGCTGGAGCTGATGTGGTGCAGCTAGGTACGGCTTTCCTTTGTACAGAAGAAAGCGGAGCTAACCCAGTTTATAAACAGGCTCTTCAATCTGGAGAGTTTACAGAAACAGCCCTTACACGTACATTTTCAGGTCGACTTGCGCGGGGATTGAAAAATGAATTTATGGTGAAGTATGAAAGCATTGCACCAGCCATTTATCCCGCTGTCAATACATTAACGCAGCCGATTCGTGCAAAAGCATTGAAAGATCAAAACCCTCAAGCCATGTCACTTTGGGCAAGTACACGTTTTAAAGAGATTCAGTCAGGTACAGTAAAAGAGATATTTGACCGACTTATTAAAGAATTGGAGCTATGTCGCTCTTCATGTATTTAGACATAGGGGAAATTTGTTGTGACATATAATGATTGAAAATTCTTTCAATTTGTAGGCAAGGGGGACATTTGTGAAGAAAATTTGGCCATATGTATGGAAAATAATTTGGTTTGTTGGGTTAATTATTTTAACAATTATTAGTTATAATATTGAACAACATTTATCAAATAAAGTTCTTTATAACGTAACTCCATTAAATTGGAGTCATTTTATCATTCATTTTATTTGGGGGATTTATTTATCGCTTATTTGTATTAATAGATGGAAGATTCAGTTCAACTTTCCATTATTCATTTGCGTATTTATTCCTAGTTTTGTGTTATCGCTTTATCTTCCTTTAACGTCGGTGTCAATCATTAACATCCCTGTAGGTATGTGGTTTGCTAAAGTATACTCTTCAGGATTGATTGAAATAGTAGCCGGTTTATCGTTAATGGTTAGCTTATTTTATCCTGCGAAAAATGAAAAAGAAAACATATTTTTATAGAAATTGAAAGGACATAACTTTTTTGATAGAAGTTATGTCCTAAATTTTTCAAAGTTACACCGTTTGCGCATCCAAAAATTGCGTTACATCTTCCGGTGTTTTGGCGTTGGCACTATGAAGGTGAGCTAATTTTTCACCGTTTTTATAAATTAATAAACTTGGAATTCCCAATACTTGATATTTTTCAGCAAGTTCTGGGAAATCATCGCGATTGATTTCGTACCATTCATACTGATTGTACTTTTCAATAATCGGATCAATAAACATGTTCATGCGTACACAATCAGGGCACCAACCTGCATAAAATTTAACTATCACTGGCTCGTCCTTGCTAATAATTTCATTAAATTGTTCAATAGACGTAATTTCTTTCAATTTTTTCGCCTCCTTACCTAGTAGTTTACACATTTTAGCGAATGTCGGAAAGAAATATGTTTGGAGTGTAAATAACAAACTATTAAAATATCAATTAATTTTTCGAAAATTTTAATAAAAGGATTGCGAAATTCTGTAAAATCATCTACACTAAATACAAGAATAGTTGCTTCATGTATTTTTTTTAAACTAGAAATGAATAGCCATTCATTTTCTTGAAAAAAACATCTTCAAATGAGGAATTGAATAAACTATGAATGAACAAAGGGGAAACTTATAGCGAAAATGAATGATTGTTCATTCAAAAGAGTGAAGGGGGAATTGTTTGTGACGTATAAAATTGAAAAAGTAGCAGTAATTGGATCTGGGGTTATGGGTTCCGGTATTGCAGCTCATTTAGTAAATATCGGTATACCAACATATATGTTGGATATTGTTCCAAAAGAACTAACGAAAGAAGAACAAGAAAAAGGATTGACACTTGAACATCCAACAGTGAGAAACCGCATTGTGAATAATGCTGTACAAAAATTGTTGAAACAAAAACCAGCTCCGCTAACTTCACCAAAAAATTTAGCACTGTTAACAGTTGGGAATTTAGAGGACGATTTAGATAAGTTAAAAGAAGTAGATTGGATTATTGAAGTAGTTGTCGAAAATCTTGATGTGAAGCGAAACTTATTCGAAAAAATAGAACAGGTGCGAAAGCCTGGTGCCATCGTTAGCTCAAACACTTCCGGAATCAGTGTAAATAAGATGGTGGAAGGCAGAACGGAAGAATTCCAAAAACATTTTTTAGGAACGCATTTTTTCAATCCGCCACGCTATCTAAAATTGCTTGAAATTATTCCTACTGAACATACATCGCCAGACGTTGTAACCTTTATGAAAAATTTTGCGGAAGATGTGTTAGGCAAAGGAGTTGTAATAGGTAAGGATACACCAAATTTCGTGGCCAACCGAATTGGTACGTATGGCTTGCATATTACACTCCATGAAATGCTAAAACGAGGATATTCAGTTGGAGAAGTAGATTCAGTAACAGGACCTTTAATTGGCAGACCGAAATCTGCAACTTTCCGGACACTTGATGTGGTAGGGTTGGATACGTTCATTCATGTGGCAAAAACAGTGTATGATCAAACTACTGGTGAAGAACAAAAAGTTTTTGAAGTTCCAGAACTGATTCATAAGTTAGTGGAAAGAGGAGCCCTCGGTGCAAAATCTGGTCAAGGTTTCTATGTGAAGAAAGGAAAAGACATTTACGAAATCGATCCAAACACGCTAGAGTATGTTCCACAAAAGAAATTAAAAGCTCCTTCCATCGAAATGGCAAAACAAACAAAAGGGTTAGATAACAAGTTAAAAACATTAGTATACGCAAATGACCGAGCAGGTGAATTACTGTGGAATATTTTTGCTCCAACATTGATCTATTCTGCAGAATTAAACGGCATTATTGCAGACAACATTGTGGAAATCGACAATGCCATGAAATGGGGATTCGGTTGGAGCCAAGGTCCGTTTGAAATGTGGGATGCAATCGGCGTAGAAAAATCCGTTGCGAAAATGGAAGAAGAAGGTCGAAATGTTCCTGAATTTGTGAAAAAACTATTAGCGAAAGGCTATAAATCTTTCTATCAAGAAATAGATGGCCAACTAGCATTCTTTAATGGAGAAGATTATGAAATTATTCCTGTCAATGAAAAAGCAATTGATTTAAAACGTTACAAAAAACAGCACGGCGTTCTTAAATCAAACTCTGGTGCTAGTTTGATTGATATCGGGGACGGCATTTTACTTCTTGAATTCCATTCGAAATCAAATGCCATTGGATTAGACATCATTCAAATGATTAACTATGCAATCGATGAAGTAGAAGCAAATTACAAAGGGCTTGTCATCGGAAACCAAGGAAAGAATTTCTGCGTTGGTGCAAACCTTGGCATGATTTTAATGGAAGCGCAAGATGACAACATATTTGAACTTGATTATGTTGTGCATGCATTCCAAAAAACGATGCGTCGCATTAAATATTCGAGAAAACCAGTTGTGGCAGCTCCGTTTGGCATGACACTCGGAGGTGGAGCGGAAGTTTGCTTGCCAGCAGCACGCATTCAAGCTTCAGCAGAAACGTATATGGGACTAGTGGAAGTTGGTGTTGGATTAATTCCAGGAGGCGGCGGAAACTTAGCTCTCTATGAAAAGGCATTGGAAGGTCTTCCAAAAGGTGTGGAAATTGATTATCAAGTCGTTGCGAATAAAGTATTTGAAACAATTGCGATGGCGAAAGTGTCCACTTCTGCGGAAGAAGCTCGAGAAAATAACTTCTTAAGCAATCAAGATGGCATTTCCGTAAATCCGGATCATCTTATTTACGATGCGAAGCAAGTAGCACTTTCCTTATATGAATCTGGTTATAAGCCACCAGTGAAAAAGAAAATCAAAGTGGTTGGTGCACCTGGTTATGCAACGATGTTGTTAGGAGCACAGAACATGTACACAGCAGGTTATATTTCAGAACACGATTTAAAAATTGCGAAAAAACTTGCTTATGTACTGGCTGGAGGCCTTGTACCATATGGAACGGAAGTAGATGAAGAATATTTGTTAAATTTAGAACGCCAAGCGTTTTTAGAGCTTGTGGCTGACCGTAAATCTCAAGAGCGTATGCAACATATGCTCGTAACTGGTAAGCCGTTGCGCAATTAATTCGGAAAAAGAAACAAAGGGGGATGTAATATGCGTGAAGCAGTTATAGTGTCAGGAGCGAGAACGCCAATTGGTAAAGCAAAAAAAGGGTCACTCGCTCAAATGCGACCAGATGATTTCGGCGCAATCGTAGTAAAAGAAGCCATTCAGCGTGCAGGCTATGAGGGAGAAATAGATGATTTAATTTTAGGATGTGCAATGCCTGAAGCGGAGCAAGGCATGAACGTAGCAAGAAATATTGGAGCATTAGCAGGACTACCAGATACAACTCCTGCGATTACAATTAATCGTTTCTGTTCTTCAGGTTTACAATCCATTGCATATGCAGCTGAAAGAATTATGCTTGGTCATGCGAAGGCTATTGTTGCTGGTGGAGTAGAGTCAATGAGCATGGTGCCAATGATGGGACACGTTGTTCGGCCAAACCCAAAATTGGCAGAAGAAGCGCCACAATACTACATGAGCATGGGCCATACGGCGGAAGAAGTTGCAAAACGTTATGGTGTTAGCCGTGAAGATCAAGACGATTTTGCGGTGCGTTCTCACGAATTGGCTTATAAGGCGATTCAGGAAGGAAAATTCAACGATGAGATTGTTCCAATTGATGTTGTACAGCATTACGTTGATGAGAATAACACGTTAAAAGAAAAACGCTTTACATTTTCTATGGATGAAGGGGTACGACCAGATACAACGAAAGAAGTTTTAAGTAAACTGCGTCCAGCATTCAGTATAAATGGAACGGTAACAGCGGGTAATGCTTCACAAACTTCTGACGGGGCTGCAGCACTTCTTGTGATGGATCGAGAAGAAGCTGAAAAGCAGGGATTAAAACCGATGGCAAAATTCTTAAGCTTTGCAGTGGGCGGCGTTCCACCTGAAGTGATGGGAATTGGACCAATTGAAGCAGTACCAAAAGCGTTAAAACTTGCAGGGTTAAAACAAGAGGATATCGACTTATGGGAACTAAATGAAGCATTTGCTTCTCAATCGATTCAAGTTATTCGGCATCTTGGTCTCGATCTCAATAAAGTTAATGTAAATGGCGGTGCGATTGCGTTAGGACACCCGCTTGGAGCGACGGGAGCAATATTGACGTTAAAGCTAATCCATGAATTAAGACGACAAGAAAAGAAATATGGCGTTGTTACGATGTGTATCGGTGGCGGTATGGGAGCTGCTGGCGTGTTGGAAGTTCTATATTAATCAATTTGTTAGCAATAAATCGATAGGGAGGAATTGACATGGTTCAAACAACAGATTTTGTAAAGGGTGGAAGTTTTTTAATTGAAGATGTAGATTTAGAAAAAGTGTTTACACCAGAAGATTTTACTGAAGAACATTTAATGATTGCCAAAACAACGGAAGAGTTTGTAGAAAATGAAGTATTGCCGTTAATAGATAAATTGGAAAATCATGAATTTGAACACTCCGTAAAATTAATGAAACAAGCAGGTGAACTAGGGCTACTTGCTGCAGACATTCCTGAAGAATATGAAGGTCTTGGATTAGATAAAATTACATCAGCTCTTATCGGCGAAAAAATGTCTCGCGCAGGAGGCTTTAGCTTAACGCACGGTGCTCATGTAGGAATTGGATCATTACCGATTGTCCTGTTTGGAAATGACGATCAAAAGAAAAAATATTTACCGAAATTGGCTAGCGGTGAATGGATTGCTGCATACGCATTAACAGAGCCAGGATCCGGTTCCGATGCGTTAGGTGCAAAAACAACTGCGAAATTAAATGAGGCAGGAACTCATTATATTCTTAACGGTGAAAAACAATGGATTACGAACTCAGGCTTTGCAGATGTATTCGTTGTGTATGCGAAGGTAGATGGTGAGCATTTTACAGCATTCATCGTTGAACGTTCATTCCCTGGCGTTTCTGTTGGTGCAGAAGAGAAGAAAATGGGTATTAAATCTTCATCTACTCGTACATTGATTTTAGAAGATGTACCGGTTCCAGTGGAAAATGTATTAGGGGAAATTGGTCGAGGACATGTTGTGGCATTCAACATTTTAAATATCGGTCGTTATAAATTAGGTATTGGTACAGTGGGTGCATCAAAAAGAGCATTGGAGCTAGCAATCCAATATACAAATCAACGCAAACAATTTAACACACCGATTTCTAGCTTCAATTTAACAAAAGAAAAAATTGCGACAATGGCATCTGAACTATATGCTTCTGAATCGTTGAATTACCGTACAGTAGGATATTTCGAAGATCGTTTTAGCAAACTTTCTTCTGAAGAATTAAAAGATGGTAAAGCGGTAGCAAAAGCTGTTGCGGAATATGCAATTGAATGCTCGATTGCAAAAGTTGTTGGTTCTGAAACATTAGATTACATTGCGGATGAAGCAGTACAGCTTCATGGTGGATATGGTTTTATGTCTGAATATGAAGTGGAACGCATTTACCGCGACTCCCGTATCAACCGTATTTTCGAAGGAACAAATGAAATTAACCGTTTAATAGTACCTGGTACATTCATGAAAAAAGCATTGAAAGGAGAACTTCCTTTATTACAAGTTGCTCAAAACTTGCAACAAGAACTTCTCATGCTCATGCCTGAAGAGGTTAGCGATGAGCCATTAGCACAAGAAAAATATCTTGTGAAAAATGCGAAGAAAATCGGTATCTTAGCTGCTGGTGTTGCTGCTCAACGCTTCGGTACAAAACTTGAACAGGAACAAGAGGTATTGGTAAATATTGCGAATATCGCAAACTTTGTATATGCAATGGAATCAGCAGTATTACGCACTGCAAAAGCAATTGAACGCGACGGACTTGAAAAAGCGAAGCAAAAATTACTATATACTCAAATTTATTGCCAAGAAGCCTTTGCTGAAATTGAAAAAGAGGCAAAAGAAATTGTCATTGCTTCTGTTGAGGGAGATAATGCACGTATAACACTTTCTGCTTTACGTAAATTAACTCGTCACAATCCTTATAATTTAATCTTGAAAAAACGTGAAGCTGCTGAACGACTAATTGCAGCAGAAAAATATATCGTGTAATGGTAGAGAGCTGCTCACAAGTGAATCACTTGTGGGTAGCTTTTTTGTCTTTATAGAGTGAAGAATAACTGCACAAGCAAGGGTTGTATCTGCAGAATGGGTTATCTGCACGAGCAAGGGAGCTATCTGCACAAGTGAAGGGGGTATCTGCACGAGTAGAGATTGTATCTGCACAAGTGAAGGGGGTATCTGCACGAGTAGAGATTGTTTCTGCACAAGTGATGGAATTATCCGCACGAGTGGAGGAGCTATCTGCACAAGTGGAGGAGTTATCCGCACAAGCTAGAATGAATCCGTACGAACAAGGGAGCCAACCGCACAAGCAAGAGCACTATCCGCACAAGGTAAAGGATTATCAAAGAAAAACGTTACGAAAAAAGAGCGACTTGCAAACATATACATTTTCTCAAGCCGCTCTTCATTCTAATATGAATTCTCCATAAAAAAGAAATAACCTAATAGGACAAATAGAAGAAGGATGAAGATTGTGATTGTAACTTTAATAGGAGAGATTGGATATTCTCCACCGACTTTGCCCGTTTGGCCATTCACCATAAATTGATAGACTTTATCTCTATATCGAAAAGTCGATAGCCACAAAGGCAACATCAAATATTTATATGTAATATCTGAATGGACTGTTGAAAATCGTAAATTTCTAACTACATGGGCGCGATGTTTCCATAAAATATGTTGTGTAATTTGAGATTCTAGATAATGATGAATTTCATTTTTGGCGATTTTCCAGCCGTCATCAAGACCAATACTGTATCGTTCAGCTACAAAACCATGCAAATACTCTTTTTGGTATGGGCGAGCATTTGTTAAATAAAAAGGTTCCACTTTGCTTAAAATATGAGCATCGTAGCGAGTAGAAGCGAGAACAAGGTGATCATCAATAAATTCTTGATAAAATCCTCTTGTACGATACCAGTCAGTAACGGTTTGAGGTTTTCCATCCTTATCGTATACCGTTCTTCTTCTACCATATGTTGCTGTATACTGTGAAGCGGTCTTTGTATCAAAAGTCCAGTAAGGCAAATAGATGCCTGTAAATGCTTCGGCTTTAGCTGATTGTCTAGCCTCATTAGGAGCAAACCATCTCCCTTTTATCCATTTATGAAAGTTTTCGTTTGCTTGTTCCAATGTTAATTGAAATGGAATAATTCCGTTAGGAGCGATAGAGTGATCGTCTTTAATTTCCATCACATGATTTGATCCGCAATAAGGACATACGTTGGCTACTTCCAACGCATCATAGACTAATTCAGCAGCGCAGGCATCACAAATCACTATCTTTTTTTCGGCTCCCCAACGGAAGCTACTTCTAGCCTCTGCTTGATGGAAATCTAGCTCATCTATTTCTAAATCAGCCTCTAATTCTGCATTTGGAATCTCTTCTGTATGATGACAATAGGGACAAACTAACTTGCCTGAAGCAGGATGAAACTTGATGGAAGCACCACAGGATGGACACTTCGCATCATACTCATCTACTTCAATGAACTCTTGTTTTTCATTGGTACTCATACCAATCCTCCTTATTTGCGATCGTTTTCATCAATCACATCTCCGCATTCAGGGCAGAATTTCGGTGTAAAGGATGGATCTTTTGGTTGCCATCCACATTTATCGCATGTCAGTGCAAAGTTTGCTGGCTTTGGCGAACCGCATTCATAACAAAACTTCCCCTTATTTTCTGTGCCGCATTGACAAATCCAAGTATTTGATGTTGGTCGTTTGTTTCCGCATTCGGTACAGAATTTTCCTTGATTTTTCGCACCACAACTACATTGCCAAACAACATTTTGAGGATTTTGATCGACGGGTTGTTGTTTTTCACCCATTTCAAATAAATCTTTTGCATTGACACCACCTGCTTGCTGAGCCATTTGCAGTCCTGCAAAACCGACAAAGGCTCCTCCTTGATTTTCTGCAGCTTTTCTCATTGCTTCACTTTGAGCGTCAATTATTGTTGCTCCAGCCATAGATGGATTTCTGAACACTGCACTTCTTTGGAGTTGTTTAATCATTTTTTCATCTTCTTCTGAAGCATTGACCGCACTAATACCAAACGAAACGATTTCGATGCCTCGCTTTTTCATCCATTTATCAGATAATACGTCATTTAATGCTTTTGCAATTTCTAACGTATGTTGTGGAAGTTCGCTATAGCGTATCCCCATTGCAGAAATTTTAGCAAAAGCAGGTTGTAATGCTGTTAATAGTTCTGAGCGAAGTTGACCGTCGATTTCAGAACGTTTAAATTCATTTTGAACATTGCCAGAAACGTTCGAATAAAAAAGAATTGGATCCACAATTTTATAAGAATATTCCCCGTGACATCGGATGGAAATATCGATATCTAACCCGATATTTCGATCAATAATCCGGAATGGAATCGGTGTGGGAGTACCATATTTATTACCTGAAATCTCCTTCATGTTAAAAAAGTATACTCGCTGATCTTTTCCAGGCTCTCCACCGAAACTTAAACGCTTTCCAAAAGACTCAAAACTTGCTTTAATTGATTCGTTTAAGTCTCCATAAAAGATGCTTGGTTCTGTAGAAAAGTCATATACGTATTCTCCGGGTTCAGAGCAAAATTCAACTATTTTTCCCTGATCGACAATAATCATGCATTGCCCTTCATTGACTGCTATTATCGAACCGTTGCTAATGATATTGTCGCTTCCTTTACGGTTAAAACTTCTTTTACCGTCTCGTTTTTTTCCTTTGGTTATTAATACATCTGCAGGAATAGAGTCACAGTAAAAATACTCTCTCCATTGGTCAGATAAAACGCCGGCTAATGCACCGACACCCGCTTTTAATAAGCCCATACCATTCCCTCCAATAATCAAAATTTACATATAATTCATTCTACTTTGATTCTCTTATGAATGCATTATTTTTATTGATGTTAAATATCACTAAAATTTATGAAAATTCATACTTGAACACATGATTTCAATCGTGCATGATAAAAATAAGAAAGATTTGAAAAATTATTTAAAAATAAGGAGCCAATGAAATGTCGTTGAAATTTATTCATTATCCTAGATGTACAACTTGTAAAAAGGCGCAAAAATGGTTGGATGATAATGGAATAAAATATGATGCTATTCATATTGTAGAACAAACCCCAACGAAAGAAGAATTAAAATCGTATTGGGAAAAAAGTGGACTACCATTAAAAAAGTTTTTTAACACATCTGGACAAAAGTATAGATCCCTTGGTCTAAAGGATAAACTAGGTTCGATGTCTGAAGAAGAACAACTAGAATTATTAGCTTCAGATGGCATGTTAATTAAACGACCAATTGTTACAGATGGAGAAAAAGTGACTCTTGGGTTTAAAGAAGAAGAATTTGAACAGACATGGAAGTGATCATCTAAAATAGCTTGTTTTTAAAATTGAAATATGTCAAACTGAAAAAAAGATTACATATCAGATGGAGGGTAAAAGTATGTCAATACCAAAGGAATTACGTTATACGAAGGAACATGAGTGGGTAAAATTAGAAGATGGTAAAGTACGTGTTGGAATAACTGATTTCGCACAATCTGAACTTGGTGATATCGTATTCGTTGAACTTCCTCAAGTTGGAGACGAAATTCAAATGAATGAACCTTTCGGAAGTGTGGAATCAGTGAAAACGGTTTCTGAATTATATGCGCCTATTTCTGGTAAAGTTGTTGAGGTGAATACTGAGCTTGATGATAGCCCAGAATTAGTAAATGAGTCTCCTTACGAAAATGCTTGGTTGATTGTTGTTGAACCTGCAGATTCTTCTCAACTTGATGAATTGCTTACTGCAGAACAATACGAAGAAATTATTTCTGAATAATCTGTCTAAAACGCCAGGGAAAGAACTGGCGTTTTTTTAAAATCAAAATATAATATGTAAACAACACTATTCATCGTTTCTTCAGTTCTTATATAATACGTGGGGTGAGTAAAAATGCATTACGAAAAATGTATCATTGTAGAAGGTCGTTCAGATATGTTGAAATTGGCCCCAATTTTAGCGGAAGATGTGAAGATTGTCTGTACAAATGGTACTATAAGTGAAGAGGCGTTACTAGAGCTTATTGAGCCCTATGAAGAATGTCAGCTATATACTTTTTTTGATGCCGATCAATCCGGAGAAAAACTAAGAAAATTAATGAAAAGAATTTATTCGGAGGCTACTCACCTAAATGTTCCAAGAACATATATGGAAGTTGCAAACGCACCACGAAAAGTGTTAGCTCAATTACTGAAAGAAGCGAGATTTTTAGTTCATAAAGAATATTTAGCATAGGAAATGATTGATATGGAAGAATGGACAATAGAGAATTGGGAAGAAAAAGTAAAAGAAAATAATATCACAGCATTTTATTTATATACCCCTATTTGCGGAACATGTAAAATTGCATCAAAAATGATGGAAGTTATTGAAGAACTTCTTCCACACATTCCGATTGGGAAAGGAAATATTAATTTTTTGGAAGAATTTGCATACGAACAACAAATCGAAAGTGTTCCTTGTCTACTTATAACAAAGGACGGAAAAGTGCATGAAAAAGTCTATGCATTTAAATCCGTACAAAACTTATATGAAAAGTTGATTTTATAGTTGACAGATGATAGATTACGTGTTACATTGTTTCCATAATTAAATAACCGAATAGCAAAAAACTCTTATTAAGAGTGGTGGAGGGAAGTGCCCTATGAAACCCGGCAACCATCATATCATTGATATGATAAGGTGCCAAATCACGCAAAGTATTTATTACTTTGAAAGATAAGAGGAAGTTTTACGATATCTAAGTAGGTTGTTCAACTTCCCTTCTACTTATCAAAGTAGAAGGTTTTTTTATTGAAATGAAAGATTATATACATAACACTATGGTCAAAGGGTAATAAAAAGTGTAAAATGCACAATTGTAATATCAATACATATTGCGGTTTATAAAGGAGTACTCAAACATGATTGAAGTAAAAAATGTCACAAAAATCTTTAAAACGAAAAATGGGGAATTAACCGCAGTTGATCATGTAAATTTGTCTATTCAAAAGGGTGAAATTTTCGGAATCATCGGATATAGCGGTGCTGGAAAAAGTACATTGATTCGCCTATTGAATGGACTCGAGAAACCAACGAGCGGTTCTGTCATAGTGAATGGTCTTGAAATTTCTTCAATTAAAGGAAAAGAGTTACGGCTTGCTCGCCAAAAAATCAGCATGATCTTCCAACATTTCAATCTTTTATGGTCAAGAACAGTCGCAGAAAATATTGCTTTTCCTTTAGAAATTGCAGGCGTACCAAAAGAAGAAAGAGAAAAAAGAGTTCACGAATTAATTGAACTTGTAGGTTTAAGTGGAAGAGCGGATGCTTATCCATCCCAGCTTTCTGGTGGACAAAAACAACGGGTTGGTATAGCAAGAGCATTAGCCAACAATCCAGAAGTATTGCTTTGTGATGAAGCCACAAGTGCTCTAGACCCAGAAACAACTGATTCAATTTTACGATTATTATCAGATATTAATCAGCGTCTTGGGTTGACAATTGTTTTAATTACCCATGAAATGCACGTGATTCGAAAAATTTGCCATCGCGTTGCGGTGATGGAAGCTGGACGTGTCGTTGAACAAGGTGATGTTCTCGAAGTGTTCCAAAATCCTCAAGCTGAAATAACGAAAAATTTTGTGATGCAAGTTTCGGATTCAAGAGAATCAAAAGAATCCATTGAACACATTTTGAAAAATTATCCTTCCGGAAAATTAGTAAAATTAATTTTTGTTGGAAATACAACAGAAAGACCGATTATTTCATATTTAATTAAAGAGTTCCAGTTGGATATCAACATCCTTCACGGCAATATTTCACAAACGGTGAATGGCTCTTATGGAACGTTAATTGTTCAACTTGACGGTGATTCTGAAAATGTCGAGAAGGCTTTGGAAAAACTGAAATCGATGAATATTAAAACGGAGGTGATTACGAATGATTGAGGCATTATTTCCGAATGTAGATTGGACAAAAATGTGGGAAGCAACCTATGACACACTCTACATGACAGCTATTTCTACAGCAGTTACCTTCGTTCTCGGCATAATCATAGGTATACTGTTATTCTTAACAAGTCCACACCAACTTTGGGCTAACAAAATTGTTCATTTCTTGACGGGGTCCCTTGTGAATATCTTCCGTTCGATTCCGTTTATTATATTAATTATTTTATTAATTCCGTTTACAAAATTTTTACTCGGAACTATTCGTGGTGTAAATGCGGCTTTACCAGCGTTAATTATCGGTTCAGCGCCGTTTTATGCGCGTTTAGTATTAATCGCTTTACGCGAAGTAGATAAAGGTGTTATTGAAGCCGCAAGATCGATGGGTGCGAATACTTTCACAATTATATGGAAAGTATTAATTCCTGAATCCAAACCTGCGCTCATTTCTGGAATTACTGTCACAGCTGTTGCTCTTGTTGGTTATACAGCGATGGCAGGAATCATAGGTGCAGGAGGTTTAGGGAACTTAGCTTTCTTAGAAGGTTTCCAAAGAAGTAGAGAAGATGTCACGTTAATGGCAACGATTTTAATACTTGTCATAGTATTTGTCATTCAATGGATTGGTGATACGATTACTGCCAAAACGGACAAGCGCTAATTTAGGTGATGGAGGCGATTTGCCTTTCACATAAAATTTAATGGAGAAGGAGTAATGGAAGGATGAAGAAAGTATTATCATTTTTATTCCTATCAGTGCTTGTGCTAGTATTAGCTGCATGCGGTACAAGTTCAAATTCTTCAACTGATGAAGGAACAAACGACGATCAACAAGCAACAGAAAAAGTAACATTAAAAGTAGGTGCTTCACACACACCTCACGCAGTAATTTTAGAGAAAGCAAAACCAATCCTCGCTGAAGAAGGAATCGAGTTAGAGATTGTACCATATCAAGATTATGTTTTACCAAATCAAGATTTAAATAATGGCGATCTTGATGCAAACTATTTCCAACACATTCCGTATCTTGAACAAAAAGTTGCTGAAGAAGGTTATGATTTAGTAAATGCTGGTGGAATCCACATTGAGCCAATGGGGATTTACTCTAAAAAATATCAATCTTTAGATGAACTTCCTGATGGTGCAACAATTTTAATTTCAAATTCTATCCCAGACCATGGTCGTATTTTATCACTACTTGAAGCAAATGGCTTAATCACATTAAAAGAAGGTATCGATAAAACAAAAGCAACTTTAGAAGATATTGTTGAAAATCCGAAGAACTTAAAAATCGAAGCAAGCGATGCTCCTGAGATGATGGTTACTTATTATGAAAACAAAGAAGGAGATGCGGTTGTTATTAACTCTAACTTCGCAATCGATGCTGGAATTAACCCAGTGGAAGATTCAATCGCAATTGAAGGTTCAGAATCACCATATGTAAACGTAATTGCTGTACGTTCTGGCGATGAAAATAGAGAAGAAATTAAAAAGTTAGTGGAAGTATTGCGTACAAAAGAAATTCAAGACTTCATTCTTGAAGAATGGGGCGGCTCTGTAGTACCAGTGAGCGAATAATAAAACGAAATAACCTCCTAATCGAAAACGATTGGGAGGTTTTGCATGTTTAAGAGAATTAAATAAGGTGACCTTTGCCTTCTTGATTTTGAGTATGTTGGCCATTACGAAACAGTTCTTTAACAATGAAATTATGTTATATCCTCTATTGAAATTGATTTAATCTGGAGAAGAATGTTTGAACAAATTTGATAAATACTTGTTCTGAAGGAGCTAATTCTCTGTTTGTTGGATAAATAATTCCTACATTGCGGGTGATATTTGGATTATCGATTTTCATTTTGATCGTTAACCGAGGTGTAGAATCGTAGAAAGAACTTTCTGGCAATAATGTTACGCCAATTCCTGCTGCTACAAGCCCCTTTAAAGCATCCATATCTTCTCCCACCGAAGTGGCTATAGGAGAAAAGCCTGCTGATTTGCAAGCATCGACTACGACTTTATGTAAAATATATCCTTCAGGGAAAAGGACAAAGTGATCATGACGTAGTTCATCTAAATGAATTTTATCCCGCTTCGCCAGCCGGTGATTGGCAGGAAGCAATGCACAAATGTTTTCATTGAATAAAATCATTGAATCGATTGTTTCATCTTTCTTTGGTACCGGTCCTAAAAATGCAAGGTTTAATTCACGGTTTTTGACTGCCTCAATTAAATAGCGATAGGATCCTTGGCGTAGATGGAAAGAAACGTCAGGATATTCTTTTTTAAAGGCAGAAATAACTGTTGGGAGGACGTAACTTGCTAAACTAGTAGGGAAGCCAATTTTAATGGACCCCTTTTCAGGATCTAAATATTCTTCCACTTGCTTAACAGCATAATCAATAGCATTCAGAGCGGTAATTGCATGCTCTAAAAAAATTTTACCGATCGGTGTTAGTTTCACGTTTCTCCCTACACGTTCAAAAAGTGCTGTGCCAAGCTCTTCTTCTAGATTGGCAATTTGTCTGCTTACAGCTGATTGGGCAACATGAAGGTGTTCAGCTGCCTCGGAGATATGTTCCCGTTCTGCGACTTCAACAAAATATCGTAATTGACGTAATTCCAGTGTTCTCCCTCCTAATCATCTAAAAAATAGATGGGTTGATAAAAAAATATATACAATTTATATTAATGAAAAATGCCAATAATGTAAACGTTTAGGAAAAGGAACATTGTTGAATAGATTGTATATATCAGTCAAAGTCAAGGAGCATGAAAGGGCAGAAATTTGATTCACTACTACTTTAGAAATTTCTTAAATAACAATTATTTCAAAGGATGAATTTAAGAACTCTGAAAAGAAGCATAGACTGAATGCAATTAAAAAAATATATCGAAAGATGTTGGTTGATAATAGCTTTCTATTCAAAAAATTCTTTCATTAATAACTGTTCTCAATTACGATTTATTTATTGAAAATAAACATTCCTTCTTTTTACATTGTCTTGATTTGTTGTTAAGAATTTAATGTTCGGAAATTCTAATATTGATGAGGATTTTACTCAATGATGGGAATAAATGATTAAATGTTTTGCATGCTCACTTGTTTTCGGTTAAGATTAGAATGATAATAAATTAGAAATGGTATTACCATTTATAGCAAAAATGGAGGTATATAGATGTCAACATTAGTGATTAAAGATCTTCACGTTTCAATTGAAGGTAAAGAGATTTTAAAAGGTGTAAACTTAACAATTAACACAAATGAAGTACACGCAATCATGGGTCCTAACGGTACAGGTAAATCTACTTTAGCATCTGCTATTATGGGTCACCCAAAATACGAGGTTACTCAAGGAACAATTGAAATAGATGGACAAAACGTATTAGAAATGGAAGTAGACGAGCGTGCTAAAGCAGGTTTATTCTTAGCAATGCAATATCCATCAGAAATCTCCGGAGTAACAAACGCTGACTTCATCCGTTCAGCAATCAACGCACGCCGTGGTGAAGGTAATGAAATTTCCATTATGAAATTTATCCGTGAGCTAGATAAAACGATGGAATTCTTAGAAATGGATCCAGAAATGGCTCAACGTTACTTAAATGAAGGTTTCTCCGGCGGGGAAAAGAAACGCAATGAAATTCTTCAAATGATGATGATTAAACCTACATTTGCTATTTTAGACGAAATTGACTCAGGTCTTGATATCGACGCATTGAAAGTTGTATCTAAAGGCGTTAATGAAATGCGCGGTGAAAACTTCGGTTGCTTAGTGATTACTCACTATCAACGCTTGCTTAACTATATCACTCCAGATTACGTACACGTAATGATGCAAGGTAAAGTGGTGAAATCTGGCGGACCTGAGCTAGCTAAGAAATTAGAAGCTGAAGGTTATGAATGGATTAAACAAGAATTAGGTATCGAAGACACTGATGCAGTAACGGAAAAAGAAGCTTAATTTAGGAGGACGATTATCGATGACGGTTGAAACAAAATTGGCGTTATCAGCTAGTGAAGTCCGCTCGTTCTCTGAGTTAAATAATGAACCAAAATGGTTTACTGATTTACGTGCGGCTGCGATTGAAAAAGCTACTGATTTACCAATGCCTAAACCAGATAAAACAAATATTGAAAAGTGGGATTTTATCAATTTCCCTAAACATACGGTGAAAAGTGAATCTTTCACGATTGAGCAATTGCCTGAAGCAGTAAAAGATTTAATTGACATTGAACAACAAGAAAATCTTTATATTCAAAGAAACAACACACCGGTAGTTATAAAGCTTTCAGAAGAATTAAAAGCACAAGGTGTGATTTTCACAAACTTCTTAACAGCAGTTCGTGAACATGGTGATTTAGTACAAAAATATTTTATGACAACAGCTGTTAAATTAGATGAACATAAATTAACTGCTTACCATGCAGCATTAGTAAACGGCGGCGTATTCTTATATGTTCCGCAAAATGTTGTAATTGAAAAGCCGATTCAAGTTGTGTTCCTAAATGATGATGAAGAAGCTTCATTATTTAATCATGTATTAGTGGTTGCAGATAAAAATTCTTCTGTCACTTATGTAGAAAACTACTTATCAACAGTTGACAGTGCAAAAGGACAAGCGAACTTAATTGAAGAAGTTATTGCATTAGACAATGCACAAGTTTCTTTCGGTGCAGTTGATGTGTTAGCAAAAGGCTATACAACATATGTAAATCGCCGTGGACATTTGTATCGTGATGCAAAAATCAACTGGGCATTAGGATTAATGAACAACTCAGATACTATTTCTGAAAATATCACTCATCTTGTTGGTGATGGTTCAAGTGCTGATACAAAAACAGTTGTTGTTGGTACTGGAAGTCAAAAGCAAAACTTTACAACAGAAGTTCGTCACTGGGGTAAAAACTCTGAAGGCTTCATTTTAACTCACGGAGTAATGAAAGATGCTGCTCAATCTGTCTTTAACGGAATTGGTAAAATCGAGCATGGTGCTTCCAAATCAAATGCTCAACAAGAATCCCGTGTACTCATGCTTTCAAGTAAAGCTCGCGGTGATGCAAACCCAATTTTATTAATCGATGAAGATGATGTAATGGCAGGACACGCGGCATCTGTTGGACGAGTTGATCCAACTCAACTGTACTATATGATGAGCCGTGGTATTTCAAAAGAAGAAGCAGAGCGTTTAATCATCCATGGATTCCTTGCACCGGTTGTAAGCTCATTGCCAATTGAAGGAGTTAAGAATCAATTAACGAAGGTTATTGAAGGGAAAGTTCGCTAATGAATGAATTTCGAAAAGATTTTCCTATCTTAAATCAAGAAGTAAACGGTCATCCGCTCGTTTACCTTGACAGCGCTGCAACATCACAAAAACCTGTTCAAGTGTTGGAAGTTGTTCGTAAATATTACGATTTTGATAATTCCAATGTGCATCGTGGTGTTCATACGCTAGGAAACCGTGCAACGGATTCTTATGAAGGGGCGCGCGAGAAAATCCGCAAATTTATTAATGCTAAATCAACAAAAGAAATCATTTATACTCGAGGAACAACAACATCTTTAAACACGGTTGCTAGTGCTTATGGAAGACAAAATGTTCAAGAAGGTGACGAGATTGTCATCACATATATGGAACATCATTCCAATCTAATTCCATGGCAACAACTAGCGAAGGAAAAAAATGCAGTATTAAAGTACATTGATTTAGAAGAAGACGGGACAATCTCTTTAGATACTGTGAAAGAAACGATTACTCCAAAAACAAAGATTGTTGCAATGACGATGGCTTCTAATGTGTTAGGTACCATTAACCCGATTAAAGAAGTTGCTAAAATTGCGCATGAAAATGGTGCGGTAATGGTGGTTGATGCAGCCCAGGCAGCACCTCATATGCCAATTGATGTTCAAGATTTAGATTGCGACTTTTTAGCATTTTCTGGCCATAAAATGTGTGGACCAACAGGTATCGGAGTACTTTACGGTAAACAAGAACTTTTAGAAAACATTGAGCCAATTGAATTTGGCGGTGAAATGATTGACTTCGTTGATTTATATGATTCTACTTGGAAAGAGCTTCCTTGGAAGTTTGAAGGCGGTACACCAAATATCGCTGGGGCGATTGGATTGGGAGCTGCAATTGATTATTTAACGAATATTGGATTAGATAAAATTGCTAATCATGAACATGAATTAATCGAGTATGCTTTATCTGAAATGGATAAAATTGAAGGCCTTCATATTTACGGTCCAAGAGATCCAAAAAAACGTTGCGGTCTTGTTACTTTCAATTTAGATGGCGTGCATCCCCATGACCTTGCCACTGTACTTGATATGAGAGGAATTGCAATTCGTGCAGGACATCATTGTGCTCAACCGTTAATGAAATGGTTGAAAGTTTCTGCAACTGCAAGAGCGAGCTTCTATATTTATAACAATAAGGAAGATGTCGACGCTCTCGTTGAAGGATTGCGCGCAGCGAAGGAGTATTTTAACAATGTCTTTGAATAATTTAGATCAACTTTATCGTGCTGTAATTATGGAGCACTACAAAAAACCTCGCAATAAAGGGTACTTAGATGAAAATAATGTAACAGTAGATATGAATAACCCAACTTGTGGAGATCGCATACATCTTACGTTAAAAATCAATGATGGAATCGTGGAAAATGCCAAATTTGATGGTGAAGGCTGTTCGATTTCCATGTCATCTGCCTCTATGATGACAGAAATCATTAAAGGGAAAAAAGTGGAAGAAGCATTAAAATTAGCTGATATCTTCTCAAAAATGATGCTTGGAGAAGAAATTGATGAAGAAATTTTAGATGAATTAGGAGATATTGCTGCACTACAAGGCGTATCAAAATTTCCAGCTCGCATAAAATGTGCAACTCTTGCTTGGAAAGCGATGGAAAAAGGTGTAAGCAAAGAGAAAGAATAACTTTGAACGGAGGAGAGAACATGGCAAAACAAATGCCGGATATTGGCGATTACAAATACGGTTTCCGTGATAAGGACGTTTCTGTATTCCGTTCAAAACGTGGATTAACCGAAGAAATCGTCCGTGAAATTTCAAAAATGAAAAATGAACCAGAATGGATGCTCGAGTCTCGCTTAAAGGCTCTTGAAATATTCTATTCAAAACCAATGCCACAATGGGGTGGCGACCTATCAGCTTTAGACTTCGATGAAATTACTTACTATGTAAAACCAACTGAAGCAACACAACGCTCTTGGGATGAAGTGCCTGAGGAAATTAAGCGAACTTTCGACCGATTAGGTATTCCGGAAGCTGAACAAAAATATTTAGCCGGAGTTTCAGCACAATACGAATCAGAAGTGGTTTACCACAATATGAAAAAAGATCTTGAAGAAATGGGAATCATCTTTAAAGATACAGATTCTGCTCTTCAAGAAAACGAAGAACTATTCAAAAAATATTGGGGAACAGTCGTACCAGCATCTGATAACAAGTTTGCTGCTCTAAATACAGCAGTTTGGTCTGGGGGTTCATTCATTTACGTTCCACCTGGTGTGAAAGTGGAGACACCTCTTCAAGCATACTTCCGAATTAACTCTGAAAATATGGGTCAATTCGAACGTACATTAATTATCGTTGATGAAGGTGCCCATGTGCATTATGTTGAAGGTTGTACAGCACCAGTTTATTCAACAAGCTCACTTCACTCAGCGGTTGTTGAAATCATCGTAAAGAAAAATGCTTATTGCCGTTATACAACAATCCAAAACTGGTCTAACAACGTATATAACTTAGTAACAAAACGTACAATCGTTGAAGAAAATGGTACGATGGAATGGATTGACGGTAATATCGGTTCAAAATTAACAATGAAATACCCTGCTTGTATCTTAAAAGGTGAAGGTGCTCGTGGTATGACGTTATCCATCGCATTAGCGGGTAAAGGTCAACACCAAGATGCAGGTGCAAAAATGATTCACTTAGCACCAAATACTTCATCTACAATCGTGTCAAAATCCATTTCAAAACAAGGCGGTAAAGTAACGTATCGTGGTATTGTCCGCTTCGGTCCAAAAGCAAGCGGTGCTCGTGCAAATATTGAATGTGACACATTAATTTTAGACAATGAATCTGCTTCAGATACAATTCCATATAACGAAATATTTAATGACAATGTATCCCTTGAGCATGAAGCGAAAGTTTCTAAAGTATCAGAAGAACAATTATTCTATCTCATGAGCCGCGGTATTTCTGAGCAAGAAGCGACAGAAATGATCGTTATGGGATTCATTGAACCATTTACTCGCGAACTACCAATGGAATACGCGGTGGAAATGAACCGTTTAATCAAGTTCGAAATGGAAGGTTCTATTGGATAAAACCAATAATATCAATATTATTAAGCGTTTGTGGGCAGTCGGAAAATACCGTCTGCCCACATTTTGGTGGTGCGCCCGGCATGTACATGAACTATAGGGTGTAAGTCCCGAACCCCGAAGACAGAAGTAGAGGTTAGCCAAGAGCAAGGGTGTCCGTGGTGACGCGGAATCTGAAGGAAGCTGGAGGCAAAACACCGGTCCGAGGAACACGAACCTCATATAAGGCTAGGTATGATTGAGTGAGTTTGCCAAACAAAACAAAGCTCTTTCTGTCGAAGGTCATATCGAGTAGATGAGGCGGATAGATGGTGTGAAAGTGCATGTACTTACCCGGGGAGGTCTGGCGGATATGTGAAGTACTCTTCATAACCTACTTAGTGATAAGTAGCTGAACCGTCAGAAGTCAGCAGAGGTCATAGTATTAGTTGGTTTAGAACTACTAAGAAGGACCGAACAATTAAGAGAGAATAGCCCTTGGCATTCAGTGAGTCATGATGAACACAGAAAACGTAGTACCTCACTTGAGGGAGGAAGCGGTGAATCCCGTGGGGGTCCTCTTGGAGGGTGGAGTGACCACTGGCATAAAGAGAACAGCTATTCACGGAAGTTATATAAAGACTTGCGTCAATCATCTTAATTGAACCGCCGTATACGGAACCGTACGTACGGTGGTGTGAGAGGACGGGAGTTAATCGCTCCCTCCTACTCGATCGCCCGGCATGTACATGAACTATAGGGTGTAAGTCCCGAACCCCGAAGACAGAAGTAGAGGTTAGCCAAGAGCAAGGGTGTCCGTGGTGACGCGGAATCTGAAGGAAGCTGGAGGCAAAACACCGGTCCGAGGAACACGAACCTCATATAAGGCTAGGTATGATTGAGTGAGTTTGCCAAACAAAACAAAGCTCTTTCTGTCGAAGGTCATATCGAGTAGATGAGGCGGATAGATGGTGTGAAAGTGCATGTACTTACCCGGGGAGGTCTGGCGGATATGTGAAGTACTCTTCATAACCTACTTAGTGATAAGTAGCTGAACCGTCAGAAGTCAGCAGAGGTCATAGTATTAGTTGGTTTAGAACTACTAAGAAGGACCGAACAATTAAGAGAGAATAGCCCTTGGCATTCAGTGAGTCATGATGAACACAGAAAACGTAGTACCTCACTTGAGGGAGGAAGCGGTGAATCCCGTGGGGGTCCTCTTGGAGGGTGGAGTGACCACTGGCATAAAGAGAACAGCTATTCACGGAAGTTATATAAAGACTTGCGTCAATCATCTTAATTGAACCGCCGTATACGGAACCGTACGTACGGTGGTGTGAGAGGACGGGAGTTAATCGCTCCCTCCTACTCGATCCCACGAAATTTATTTTTTTTTCTTTGTCAAATGGTGTTGGTGAATAAATGTTAGTGACATTATTTGGTAATGTGTAATCGGATGGCTTAGGGGAAATTCGAGGTTCCCCTAAGCTGTTTTTATTTTCGCTAAGCTTTGGGTAATGAATATTCGGTTTCTAAAGTGATAGAAGGATCGATAACCGAAAGAAATGCGTTTCATCACCTTGATTTTGTTATGAATCCCTTCTAAAATGCCGTTATTATAATCGTACTTTAGCGTATTCTCGATGTAATTGATGTATTTGTTGATTGTCTTGATGGCGGTTTTCATATAGCTGGAAACGATATTTTGTTTATTCTCTAATGTTTTCTTTAGGAGCTCAAAGTCTTTGATTTTGATGCAATGTTGCACGTATTTGAAAAAAGGAGTCATTGTAGCCATATTCGATATCAACACATTGGGTATTCCGCTATATTTCCACAACTTAATAAAATACCAAAAAACGTTAACGCTAGTTAATTTTTTCTATTGTAAACTTGCTTGTTTGGTTATTATTTGCATTTTTTGAATGAGGCAAGTCATATTCTTACACGTCTTCCCGTTTGGAATCCAAAAGTATCCACAGTGCGTTTGATTAGTTTACAAAAAATACCATATTCAAACAAATCACAGGGTTCTTTTTTAGATGAAATATATTGTGTATGTTTTACAAATAAAAACAGGGCAAAAGGTGCCCTGTTTTTTATATGATGGGAGTTTTCTATGAAGGATTATGGCGGATTGAAAGCTATTTGATATATCCTTTTTCAAGTAAAAATTCAATCAATTGATTTTTGCATTCCTCAATGGAATATTTTTCGCTGTCCACGACGATTTCCGGATTGTCCGGCGCTTCATAAGGGGCGCTGATGCCCGTAAAGTTTGGAATTTCATTATTTCGGGCTTTTTTGTACAACCCTTTCGGATCTCTGCGTTCACATTCTTCAATGGAGCATTGTACATACACTTCGATGAATTCATCGGCTTCCACAAGGGATCTGACTAACGCCCGGTCTTCTTTATACGGGGAGATGAAAGCCGTCAATACAATTTGGCCGCTTTCAACAAAGAGTTTGGATACTTCGCCAATGCGGCGGATGTTTTCCTTTCTGGATTGTTCGTCAAAGCCCAAATCTTTGTTCAGACCGTGGCGGATGTTGTCGCCATCGAGGACAAAGGATTGATTGCCCCGGTCAAACAATTCTTTTGCCAATGCGTTGGCAATGGAAGATTTTCCTGATGCAGATAAACCTGTAAACCAAATAATGAAGCTGTGGTGGCCATTTTTCTTTCGATAATCGGCTTTTATAATCGATGTATCGTGCCATACGATGTTTGAACTCATTGTAACAACTCCTTATGAATGAACTTCTTCACGAAGCCCACGAATTAAAACTTCTACTACTTCTTTGCGGCTGAATGTGCTTGGCGGAATTTCTCCATTGCACAACATTTCGCGCACTTTTGTACCGGATAAAATGATGCGGGTGGATGCATCATGCGGACATGTTTTGGTTGTGGCCATACCGTCACACGCTGTGCAATAGAAGCTGTGTTCAAATTTAAGCGGCGTGATGCCGATTTCTTCTGGAGTGAAGTTGTCAAACATTTTTTGTGCATCATATGTTCCGTAATAATTTCCGACACCTGCATGGTCACGGCCGACAATGAAGTGCGTGCAGCCGTAGTTTTTACGCACCAATGCGTGGAAAATCGCTTCCCTTGGTCCTGCATAGCGCATCGCTGCAAGGAATACGCCTAACTGCACACGGTCTTTTGGATAATATTTATCGAGCAATACTTCATAGCTTTCCATGCGAATTTTTGCTGGAATATCGTCTGACTTTGTTTCTCCTACTAAAGGATTTAAGAAAAGGCCATCCACGATTTCAAGAGCTACTTTTTGAATATACTCATGTGCGCGATGAACTGGATTTCTTGTTTGGAAGCCAACAACCGTTTTCCATCCTTTTTCTTCAAATAAAGCGCGTGTTTCTTTCGGATCGAACGTGTAGTCAGGGAATAATTTTTTTGTTTTCTTCACAAGCGTTACTTTTCCGCCAACATATACATTTGGACGTTCAAATAGTTTTTTCACGCCAGGGTGGTTTAAATCATCTGTTCCATATACATTTTTTGCTTCAATTGATTTATCGGGTGTGTAAATTTCATAAACTTCAATCGTACCGTATACTTCTCCATTAAATACTAATTTCGCTTTTTCACCAACTTTTAATGTAGCAGCAACTTCTTCTGTAACAGGTAATGTGATTGGAATGCTCCAAACAATTCCGTTAGCTAAACGCATGTTTTCGACAACACTTTTATAATCTTCTTGTGATAAAAATCCATCTAATGGACTGTAAGCACCTACTCCGATTAACTCCAAATCACTTAATGCAATTCCATCTAGAGGAATTTCTAATTGCAGATGCTCGTATTTTTCATTTGGGTTAAATCGATTAATTAATTCTCCACCGTGGGGTTGAATTGTCATTGTTCCATCCTCCTAATCAACATGTAATCCACATTCTGTTTTATTGAGACCGGCCCATCTTCCTGAACGCAAGTCATCCATTGTATAAGCTGGTTTTGTGCAATGAGCGCAACCAATACTCGGATACCCCTGGTCGTGAAGAGGGTTGTATGTTAGTTGATGTTTGCTTACGTAACGCCATACATCTTTCCATGTCCAATGAATGAGTGGGCATATTTTTATCGATTGAAATTTATTATCTTTGTTAATAAACTCCACATGTCTTCTCGTTTCAGATTGTTCACGGCGTAAACCAGATATCCATGCTTTTGCTCCTGTTAACGTTTCATGGAGAGGGATTATTTTTCGTATTTCACAACATTTATTCGGGTTAGTTTTCCAAAGTTCATCCCCGTATAATTTTGCTTGTTCTTCTAAGGAAATAGAAGGCCTCTTTAACTCAATATTTAATTGGGGATATTTTTCTTTAACTCTTTCAATTGTTTCATATGTTTCTTTAAAATGAACATCCGTGTCTAAAAACACAATGTTCGCATCAGGCTTTACTTTTGAGATTAGATCAATTAACACAATGCCTTCGATGCCAAAGCTACATGCGTAAATCACATCATTTCCGTAATGGTCATAGGTCCAATGTAAAACATTTAATGCCCCTTTATAAGTTTCATCCACTTCAAAATCTATCAATGAATCTTGCCATGTGTGATACGTTAGCATGCGTTTCCTCCTTTCAATAAAAAAGAGGCGTTTTAATGTAAACAAAAAAGAGAATTTACATTAAAACGCCTCTAGTGTTCTAGTCAGCGTATCAAGTTATAAAAATGTAATTTTATTTAAAGTATACTATTTTTATTGAATTTATCAATATTAAAAAATGATTTTTTAAAATTTTATAAAACCATGTTGACTAATAGGAAAAATTGGATTATTGTATGTTTCAAAGAAAAAGAATAATGGTTTCATTCGAAAACCGATCAGACAAACTGAAGGTTGCTTATTTATTCCTTGGATTAAAAGGGGAATGTAAGCAACCTTCTATTATTTTTATGAAAAGAAAAGGGAGAATGAGATGAGAAAAAAACTTTTATTAGGAATTGCCTTACTTATTTTATTGTTAGCAGCATGCGGCAAACAAGAACAGTCAAATGATAACGCATCTACAAACAACAATGCGAGCGAAAACAATACTTCTAAACCAGTTGAGTTGCTAAATGTTTCTTATGACCCAACACGTGAATTATATGAAGAATTTAATAAAGAATTTGCGGCTTATTGGAAAGAACAAACAGGTCAGGAAGTAACAATTCAGCAATCTCATGGAGGTTCAGGAAAACAAGCAAGATCAGTAATTGATGGAATTGAAGCGGATGTTGTGACGCTTGCATTAGCTTATGATATTGATGAAATAGGACAAACTCGCCAATTATTAAATGAAGATTGGCAAACAGAATTTGAAAACAATTCTTCACCATATACTTCAACAATCGTTTTTTTAGTTAGAAAAGGAAATCCGAAAAACATTCAAGATTGGGATGATTTAACGAAAGAAGGCATTTCGGTCATTACACCTAATCCAAAAACAAGCGGTGGTGCACGATGGAACTACTTAGCAGCATGGGCGTTTGCAAATAAAAAGTTTAATGGTGACGAAACAAAAATAAAACATTTCATGAAAGATTTATATAGCAATGTTGAAGTATTAGACTCGGGTGCACGAGGATCTACAACGACTTTCGTAGAACGTGGTATTGGTGATGTGTTAATCGCTTGGGAAAATGAAGCATATCTTTCTCTTGCAGAATTCGGGGAAGATGAATTTGAAATTGTGACACCTTCTTTAAGTATTTTAGCTGAACCACCAGTGGCAATTGTCGACAAAATCGTTGATAAAAAAGGAACTCGCGAAGTAGCAGAAGCTTACTTGAACTATTTATACAGCGAAAAAGGGCAAGAAATAGCAGCGAAAAACTTCTATCGCCCTCGTGATGAAAAAGTGTTGGAAAAATTTCAAGATCAATTCCAAACTTTAGAGTTAATTACTATTGATGAATTTGGCGGGTGGCAAGAAGCCCAGAAAACCCATTTCGCAGATGGCGGAACATTTGATGAAATTTATCAATAATACAAAATACATGCTTCTACGTAAAGTGTTAATTGTGGGATGAAATAAATGACGTTGAATAAACCGCCATCAATATCTGAACGGGAAGCATCATTTGAGAAAACTGAATTTTTCGAAATAAAAGCATAAAGGAGAAGTATGACTCCTCCTTTATGCTGAATCTTCATTATGGAGATGGTGAGAGTGGAATTATCATTAAAAAGAAGGAAAAAAACTATTATTATTCCTGGTTTTTCTTTGACCTTTGGATATACGATGCTTTATTTAAGCATGATTGTCCTATTGCCTTTATCGATGATTATTGTAAATACGCTATCAATGAGTTGGAGTGAATTTTACGAAACGATTACCCATCCTCGGGCAGTAGCCTCTTATAAATTAAGTTTTGGAACGGCTTTCGTTGCTGGATTAATCAATGTTTTCTTTGGAACGATGATTGCATGGGTGCTTATTCGATATGAGTTTCCAGGAAGGAAAATCATTGACGGTCTTGTTGATTTGCCTTTTGCATTACCAACGGCGGTTGCAGGGATTGCGCTTACAACACTGTATGCACCGAATGGTTGGATTGGGCAATTTTTTGATTTTAAAATTTCTTATACGCCGCTTGGGATTATTATTGCCCTCACATTTATTGGGTTGCCATTTGTCGTTCGAACGGTGCAGCCAGTCTTGCAAAATTTAAGTAAAGAAGTAGAAGAAGCTTCAGCCAGTTTAGGGGCAACTAGATTCCAAACATTTGTGAAAATAATTTTACCTGAACTATATCCAGCAATGATTACAGGTTTTTCGTTAGCATTTTCTCGAGCTCTTGGTGAATACGGATCCGTCGTATTTATTGCTGGGAATATGCCGATGAAAACGGAAATTACTCCGCTTATTATTATGACGAAGCTTGAACAATACGATTATGTTGGTGCAACAGCAATCGCAATTGTCATGTTATCGGGTTCGTTTATCATCCTGCTATTTATTAATTTCATTCAATGGCGAATGAATAGGAAATTTTATCATTAATGAGGAGGGCAAGTAATGACCAAACCATTGGAGGTAAAACAAGAAGTGCCCGTTGTTACAAGAACAACCAGCAACTCTTATTTTTTGAAAGAATCAGCAATTGTAAAGTGGTTATTGATTACGATTTCATTCCTTTATATAAGCCTATTTTTAATACTTCCGTTGATTTCGATATTTGTCACTGCCTTCGAAAAAGGTTGGGAAACGTATATTGCATCGATTGTTCATCCAGATGCACTAGCAGCAATTAAACTAACTATTACCGTTGCACTGATTGTCGTACCATTGAACGCGATTTTCGGAATTGCAGCTGCTTGGTTGATTACGAAGTTTTCTTTTAAGGGAAAAAATTTATTAATTACGCTTATTGACTTGCCATTTGCCGTCTCCCCAGTAATTGCAGGTTTAATTTTTATTTTACTTTTCGGTGCTCAAGGATTGTTTGGTGAATGGCTCTTTGAACATGATATTAAAATTGTCTTTGCATTACCGGGCATCATCCTTGCTACATTGTTCGTGACATTTCCCTTTATTGCAAGGGAGCTGATTCCTTTAATGCAAACACAAGGAGTAACTGAGGAAGAAGCTTCTATTTCGCTGGGAGCAAGCGGGTTGAAAACTTTTCTCTATGTCACGTTGCCAAATATTAAATGGGGATTATTGTACGGCTTAATATTATGCAATGCCCGGGCAATTGGTGAGTTTGGCGCTGTTTCTGTTGTATCTGGGCATATTCGAGGATTAACTAATACAATGCCGTTGCATATTGAAATTTTATATAACGAATATCAATTTACAGCGGCTTTTGCTGTCGCTTCCATCATGTCAGTGTTAGCGATTATTACAATCATTATTAAAAATATTGTTTCATGGAAAGCTAAAGTTGTGTAAGGTAGGGGGAGCTTATGAGCATTCAAGTAAAAAATGTATCAAAATCTTTCGGCTCATTTCAAGCGTTGAAAGATATTTCAGTTGATATCGAATCTGGTGAATTAATTGCACTATTAGGCCCCTCTGGATCTGGGAAAACCACGCTTTTACGTATTCTTGCAGGCTTAGAAGGGCTTGATGAAGGAGCAATCTATTTTGATGGCGAAAATATTACAAATGTAAGTCCAAAGGAGAGAAAAGTCGGTTTTGTTTTCCAACATTATGCGTTATTCCGTCATATGACTGTGTTTGAAAATGTTGCATACGGATTAAAAGTGCGTCCGAGAAAAACGAGACCTTCCAAGCAAGAAATTGCAAAAAAAGTTAATGAATTATTGGAGCTTGTTAAACTTCAAAACTTTCAAGAACGATATCCTTCACAACTTTCTGGTGGTCAGCGGCAACGAGTTGCATTAGCGAGAGCACTTGCAGTCGAACCGAAAGTATTATTGCTCGACGAACCGTTTGGCGCTTTAGACGCAAAAGTGAGAAAAGAGTTGCGAAGGTGGCTGCGCCAACTGCATAATGAGTTTCACGTGACAAGCATTTTTGTTACCCATGATCAGGAAGAAGCACTTGATGTGGCGGATCGCATTATTGTCATGAATAATGGAAAAATCGAGCAAATTGGTACACCAGATGAAGTATATGAGAACCCAAAAAGTCCTTTTGTTTATGACTTCTTAGGAAACGTAAATATTTTTCGTGGACGTTTACAAAATGGAAAGCTAAGACAGGGGCAATTTGAAATCAGTGCTCCAAATTATCTTGATTCCCATGATGAGGCAGTTGGATATGTTCGTCCTCATGACATTCAAATTGAAAAAGAAAAAGTTGACAACGAAACAGTTGCCGCAAAAATCACGTTTATTCATATCGTTGGTCCAACTGTACAAATAGAATTAAAAAGGGAAGATAATGGTGAATTTTTAGAGGCTGAATTCACAAAGGAACATTATAAAAATTTAGAAATTCAAAAAGGGGATATCGTGTATGTTCGCCCTAAACAATTAAAAGTATTCATACCGGAAGATTTCTCAATATAATCGTTGTAATTTTATAGAGCAATTAATAATTTCTATCCGACGAGAAAACTAGAGGCCATCTAAGTAGCAATTGCTATTTTATGGTCTTTTATTTTTGCTAAATACGCTTTAGTTGGAAAGCGTCAAATTGAATTATAGTTAAGAGTAAAAAATGCGCTTATTCAATCATCCTATTTAATGAGTGTAATCATCCGTTCCCAAATTTCTTGAGACATGACCAAAGTAATCAAATTGGAAAGAGTTCGATTTGCGTATTGTTTAATCGAACTTTTTGGTGCGCCTGGCATGGGTGTAATCTATAGGGTGAAAGTCCCGAACTGTGAAGGCAGAAGTAACAGTTAGCTTAACGCAAGGGTGTCCGTGGTGACACGGAATCTGAAGGAAGCGGGCGGCAAACTTAGGGTCTCTCGGAACACGAACTTCATATAAGGCTAGGTATCATTGGATGAGTTTGCCAAACAAAACAAAGTCCTTTCTGCCAAAGGTGGTACAGAGTAAATGAAGCAGATAGATGGAAGGAAAGATTACATTCTTACCCAGGGAGGTCTTGCGGATACGTGAAGTACATTTTATAACCTACTTAGCGATAGGTAGCTGAACCGTCAGAAGTCAGCAGAGGTCATCGTATTAGTTGGTGTAGAACCACTAAGAAGGACTGAACAATGAAGAGAGAATAGCCCTTGGCATTCAGTGAGTCATGATGAACACAGAAAACGTAGTACCTCACTTGAGGAAGGAAGCGGTGAATCCCGTGGGAGACCTCTTGGAGGGTGGAGTGACCACTGGCATAAGAAGACAAGCTATTCACGGAAGTTATGAAAACTTGCGTCAATGATCTTAATTGAACCGCCGTATACGGAACCGTACGTACGGAGGTGTGAGAGGACGGGAGCTAATCACTCCCTCCTACTCGATTATAATCGTTTATCCGGTAATTAGGCGAGAAGACTCCCACTTCAACGAAGCGAAGCGGAATAAGTGGGAGATGAATCGCCTTAACTATATTTTGCTGAAAATAGGATAGATTCAGTAAAATATAGTATCATATAGTTAGATGGGAGGTGAAAAAAATGTATTTTTGTATCAAACAACAGCTAAATGGTTTAACCAAAGAAGAATACTTGACTCTTCGAGAACTGTGCCGTATTGCCAAGAACATATACAACGTCGGATTATACAATGTCAGACAATACTATTTTGAACACAAGGAATTTCTTAATTATGAGAAAAACTATCATCTTGCCAAAACGAACGAAAACTATAAGCTGTTAAACAGCAACATGGCACAGCAAATTTTAAAAAAGGTTAATGAAGCTTTTAAATCTTTCTTTGGCTTAGTAAAACTAGCCAAACAAGGCAAATATGACTACAAGGCTATCAGTATCCCAAAATATCTTAAAAAAGATGGCTTTCATTCACTAATCATTGGTCAAATTCGTATAGACGGCAACAAATTCACGATACCGTATTCGAATCTGTATAAAAAGACTCATAAGCCTATCACGATAACGATTCCGCCTGTGTTACTTGACAAAAAGATTAAGCAGATTGAAATCATTCCTAAGCATCATGCTAGGTTCTTTGAGATTCAGTATAAATATGAAATGCCTGAAGATCAAAGAGAATTAAATGACCAAAAAGCACTGGCGATTGATTTAGGATTAAATAATCTTGCCACTTGTGTCACATCAGACGGCAGATCGTTCATCATTGATGGGCGGAGATTAAAAAGTATTAATCAATGGTTTAACAAAGAAAATGCCAGACTTCAAAGCATTAAAGATAAGCAAAAAATCAAAGGTACAACTCGTAAACAAGCTTTGCTTGCTATGAATCGCAATAATAAAGTTAATGATTATATCAACAAGACTTGCCGTTACATCATAAACTACTGTATTGAAAATCAAATTGGCAAACTTGTCATTGGCTATGCTGAAACATTGCAACGCAATATTAATCTAGGAAAAAAGACAAATCAAAACTTTGTCAATATTCCTCTCGGTAATATAAAAGAAAAACTAGAATATCTTTGTGAATTTTACGGCATTAAATTCTTCAAACAGGAAGAATCATATACGTCCCAAGCCAGCTTTTTTGACGGCGATGAGATTCCTGAATATAATGCCGACAATCCAAAAGAATATAAGTTCAGTGGCAAACGTAATAAGCGAGGTTTGTATCGAACAAAGTCCGGCAAACTAATCAATGCTGATGTAAATGGCGCACTAAACATCTTAAAGAAAAGTAAAGCTGTAGACCTGAGTGTCTTATGCTCTAGCGGCGAAGTGGACACGCCTCAAAGAATAAGGATTGCTTAAAGCAGTCAAACTTCTTTGGAAGCCCCCACTTCAAATTTTCGCTAGAAAATTAAGTGGGGGTAGTTCACCGTGAAGGCATATCAAGGAATGACCGGTCATGGTAGAGATAATATTCCGTATCAAAACCGACAAGAAATGTTTGAAGCATTTCGCCAATGTGCCAATGCCTTTCACAAGTCCAATAAATTAGCTATGGTACTAGTCCAATTCCCACCATGGTTTGATTGTACCTCTCAAAATGTAAAGTATATTGTATATGTTAAACAACAATTAGAAGAGTTTCCAATTGCTATTGAATTTCGTAACCAAACTTGGTTTCAAAGTGATAGAGAGGAAGCAACGATTCAATTTTTAAGAGAAAATGGACTAATTCATACCGTTTGCGATGAACCACAAGCCGGTATTGGTTCAGTGCCCTTTGTTCCGAAAGTAACAAATAAGAAAGTACTTGTCCGTTTGCATGGAAGAAATGTTTTTGGATGGCGTAATTCGGGTGCTCCTAATTGGAGAGAGGTTCGTTTTTTATACGACTATACAAAAGAGGAGCTAGAAGATTTAGCAAACAAAATAAAAGATTTGGAATCCAATGCGGAAGAAGTTTTTGTACTTTTTAACAACAATTCAGGGCATCATGCAGCAAGTAACGCAAAAATGTTTCAAGAAATTTTAAATATCAATTTTGAAGGTCTTGCACCGAAGCAATTAAATTTTTTTGAAGGGGAATTTTAATGGGATATTTACTTCTTTCCATCATCGCACTTTGTGCTGGAATATTAGGTTCGTTAGTTGGATTAGGGGGAGGGGTTATTTTAATACCAGCAACGCTTTTTTTCGGTATTAATTTAGGCTTTTTTCCTGACATTACTCCGCAGCGAGTCGTTGGTTTATCTGTAATCATGATGATTTTCATAGGTTTGTCTTCAACGATTTCATATATGAGATCAAAACAAGTGGATTTCATAAGCGGATTAATTTTTTTTATAGGTAGTGCACCAGGTACAATATTGGGCGCTTGGTTAAACAAAGGGTTGGATATTGATTCATTTAATTTATATTTCGGTTTTTTACTAATCGTTTTGTCAACAATATTGTTTGTACGAGATAAGTTAAAGCCCATTAACTGGTTTATTGATCACGGATTAAAAAGAAGTTTTACAGATCGCCAAGGCCAAAGTTTCGAATATGGCTATCCTATATGGTTTGCTGTTCTCTTTTCCTTCTTTGTCGGCATGATTTCAGGATTATTTGGCATAGGTGGAGGTTCATTACTTGTTCCTGCAATGGTGTTATTGTTCCGTTTTCCACCACATGTTGCAGTTGCTACTTCGATGTTTATGGTGTTTTTAACATCATTAGTCAACTCGATGAGTCATATATATTTAGGAAATATCCCTTGGCACTATACAATTCCCGTAATTGTTGGGGCTTATGTAGGTGCGAAATTAGGTTCAGCTTTAAACAAACGATTGAAATCAAAAACGGTTGTTCTTGTATTGCAAATCGTTATGGTATTAATCGGTATCCAATCGATTTTAGAGGGGCTATTTTAAATATTGAGAGATGGTGAATAGTTTGCTAGAAACGATTCATTTTTATCATACAAATGATTTACATAGCCATTTCGAATATTGGTTGCGTTCTCAATTTTTCATTCGAAAAGAACGCCTTGCCTACGCAGAACGTGGAGAACCTAGTTTTTTATTTGACATTGGCGACCATTTAGATCGTTCGAATATATATACCGAAGCAACGCTCGGTTTAGGGAACGTCAAACTATTAAATGAAGCTCAATATGATGTCGTTACAATCGGAAATAATGAAGGAATTACGTTAGATTTTGACGAACTTTATCATTTGTATGATGAAGCAAATTTTGAAGTAGTTGTCGCTAATTTAAAGGCAGCAAATAGAGAAAATCCGAAATGGCTAAAACCATATACAATCTTAGAGACTAAATACGGAACAAAAATAGGTGTAATTGGTGCTACAGCTTTTTATGAATTGTTTTATAAAGAACTTCAATGGGATATTGTAGAGCCGAGAAAAAAGATAATTTCTATTGTTAAACAGCTTAGGGAGCAAGTCGATATCTTACTATGTTTATCTCATTTAGGAATTACGGAAGATGAATTATTGGCTCAAGATTGTCCAGATTTAGATGTAATTTTTGGTTCTCACACTCACCACTTTCTTGAAACAGGTAAAATGGTAAATGGTGTTTTGCTCACTGGTTGTGGTAAATTCGGGGCATATACTGGACACTTAACGATTCAATTTGATCACCGCGAGCGAAAAATTATTCGGAAAGAAGAAAAGATTATTGATAATGCATTGTTACCTGAAATTGACGGGGAAGTGGAGTTTCTAGAACAGTTATCGAGCACTGGCAAGGAGTTAATGAGCGAAACGATTTTCCAAACAACGAAAAGTTATAATAAAGAATGGTTTCATCATTCCCAAATTTCTAGGCTTTTTGCAAAAGCAGTATTGGAACATACGGGTGCCGATTGTGCGATGTTTAATGCAGGAATATTTTTAGATGGCTTGAAAAAAGGTAATATTAGTAAATATGATATTCATCGAATTTTACCCCATCCCATTAACTTATGTGTTGTAGAAATAACTGGTAGACAATTGAAGGAAGTGTTTCTTCAAGCGAAGAATGATGAGTGGTCACAACTTGAGTTAAAAGGATTAGGTTTTAGAGGATTAATTTTTGGAAAAATATTAACGTATGATTTTTCGGTAAACCAAAATCGGGAATTAATTGTAAAAGGAGAAGTCAGTGACTTAAATCGAACATATCAATTAGCGACGCTTGATATGTTTACTTTTGGATATTTTTTCCCTAATTTTAAATATGCGAAAAAGAAATATTTTTTACCATATTTTTTGAGGGACGTTTTAATAGATTATTGTAAACGGTATTTAAATTGAAAATTTTTACTAAAATGTTCCTAAATGATATTACTGGCTATATAATATAATTTGGAATACTGAAATCGGCAGAATGGGGTAAACATTATTATGCGACTCATTTCTATTAATGCAGCAAAACCAGGAATGATAATGGGGAGAGCAATTTTTAACGAATCAGGACACCCATTAGTGCAGCGACATGTAAAAATGACCGAGGGCATTATACGAAGATTAAAGCAAATGAACATTCAATATATATATATTGAAGATGAAATTTCCAAGGACATTGTAGTGGAAGAGACGGTACCCCTAGAACTCAGAGCAAAAGCTGTATCGAATATTGAGCGTTCTTTCCGTCAAATGAAAGGATTAAATAGTCGTGATGCGGCTTTTGTTTTAGATAAGGAATCAAAAAAGTTGAATTTTTTAGTAGATGATTTGTTAAAAACGATATTTAGCAATAATGAAATGTTAACGATAATAACGGATACTTATCTTTATGATGAAGCGTTGTTCCAACATTCCTTTAATGTAACCCTTTATTCTCTTGCAATAGCGAAAGAACTCGGATACCCGTATGAAGATTTACGTACAATTGGAATTGGCGCATTATTACACGATGTAGGTAAAATGGTGCTGCCACTCGAAATTTTACATAAACCTGGACAATTAACTGATGAAGAATTTGCCATTATGAAACTACATACCCGTTACGGGTTCAATATTTTACGAAATTTACATACGGTTTCTTTATTAGTTGCTCATTGTGCCCTACAACATCATGAACGTTTGGATGGCAGTGGATATCCAAGAGGATTAGTAGACAATGAAATTCATCCATATGCAAAGATTATTGCAGTGGCCGACGTTTTTGACGCGGTCACATCAGATCGGGTTTATCGCGATAAAATGTTGCCTTCGGAAGGAATTGACCTAATTGAATCTGATAGTGGCACACTTTTTGAAAAACGAGTGGTAGATGCTTTGATTAAAAGTGTTGTACACTATCCAAATGGAACGGTTCTTTGTTTATCGGATGGAAGAAGGGGAATCGTTGCAAAACAAAATACTAAACAATCCTCCCGTCCCTATGTTCGCATTTTTGAGGAAAACGGTATGTTATTAAAGTCTACTTATCTATTAAATTTAGAAGAATTTCCGCAAGTTGAGATATTAAGAGTAGATACTGAATATTTACAGCCTTGAATAGCAATCTCCTCCTGTTCATAAAATTAGCTAGGAGGAGATTTTTTGTTTTCACGAAAACCTCGTAGAATGATGATTCGGTCACCGAATAGACGAAAAAAAAGAGCAAATCGTTTTGCATTATTTCTTATGAGCTTTGTATTCACTGTGATATTATTTTTATATTTTTTAAACTCTCGATTGATGCCAACCTATTTAGATTATGCTGAAGTACAAACATATAAAATCGCCTCGCATGTAGTAAGTAAGGCAATCAATGCAAGAACTTCAAGTGTGCTAGATGTGAATGAAATAATTGAGGACTTGCCTACGGAATCAGACTACATGTTGACAACGAAATTTAATACTGAAATTATTAACCAAGTCCGCGCGGAAACGACAGCCCTCGTAAAAGAACATCTAGAAATGGCGGAAAGGGGAGACTTGTCCCAGCTTCCTGAATTAGAAAATGTAGAATATGATGTTTCGGAAATTCAAAGAGGGGACGGCATTGTCTTTTTTGTTCCACTTGCTCAAGCGTTAAATCTGCCCCTATTAGGTAACTTAGGACCTAAAGTGCCAATACGTTTTCACATCATTGGAAATGTTTCGAGTGATGTTGCGACAACCATAACAGAGTTTGGAATCAATAATGCACTTGTAGAAGTGAACATTCGCTTAAAAGTAAATGTCCAAATCATCGTGCCATTTGCTAGTAAAACTGCTACTGTAGAACAAACGATTCCAGTCGCAATTGGACTGACTAGAAGCCAAGTTCCAAATATTTATACAAACGGTGGAGATGGTGCACAACCTTCTATTGAAGTCCCTGTTCCATATGAATAATAATAGAAAATAATATTATTGAACTTTATCGATATTGTTAGTTGTTGCAAAAGCATTAACATGATATATTGACAAGTAGGTTATACTATTTTTTCTTAATTGATAGGGGCTGATACGAAATGAGCAATAAAGAATTTCTAAGGAAACCCGAATGGTTAAAGATAAAGTTAAATACGAACGAAGAATATCGAGATTTAAAAAAATTAATGCGAGAAAATAACTTGCATACTGTTTGTGAAGAAGCACGCTGTCCAAACATTCATGAATGTTGGGGAGAGCGAAGAACGGCAACGATGATGATTTTGGGGGCTGTTTGTACCCGAGCATGCAGATTCTGTGCGGTTAAAACGGGACTTCCAAATGAGCTGGACTTACAAGAACCAGAACGTGTTGCTGATTCAGTAAAAATTATGAATTTAAAACATGTCGTAATCACAATGGTTGCGCGTGATGATTTAAAAGATGGCGGAGCAAGCATATTAGCTGAAACAATTCGCGCCATTCGACGTAAATCACCGCAAACTTCGATTGAAGTTCTACCTTCTGATTTAGGCGGGGTAGAGGAAAATTTACGCATTGTCATGGATGCAAGACCAGATATTTTGAATCATAATATCGAAACTGTTCGAAGACTTACTCCGAGAGTCCGTGCTAAAGCAACGTATGACCGTTCACTAGAGTTTTTGCGCAGAGCAAAAGAAATGCAACCGGATATTCCGACAAAATCTTCTTTAATGATTGGACTCGGTGAAACATGGGATGAAATTTTAGAAGTAATGGATGATCTCCTTGCTAACAATGTTGATATCATGACAATCGGACAATATTTACAACCAACGAAAAAACACTTACCAGTTAAAAAGTATTATTCACCTCTAGAATTTGGAAAACTTCGAAAAATTGCGATGGAAAAAGGTTTCAAACATTGTGAAGCAGGTCCTTTAGTTCGTAGTAGTTATCATGCGGATGAACAAGTGAATGAAGCAACGAAAACTAGACAACTCCAAGCAGAGATGTAATGAAATAAAAAGTGATCAAGTCGTAGAATTGGAGGGGTTTGGGTGATTGTAGTCGAAGGAATTGGCTATGAGTTAATTGAAAATTATCGTGACGGTTTTCAAGACGAAACATTTATAAATCGATATACGGACGTATTAGCGAAGTATGATTATATCGTCGGAGATTGGGGATATGGTCAACTTAGATTAAAAGGTTTTTTTGATGATCGCAATCAAAAATCTACCTTTGATAATAAAATTAGCACCGTTCAAGATTATTTATTTGAGTATTGTAATTTTGGTTGTGCGTATTTTATTTTAAGAAAAATTGGCCGAGTCCCACAAGAAAAGCTTGTATCAGCTCCGCAGGGGTATTCTCACGACAAAATCAAATAAGAAAATGAAGGCCATCTCCCTTGTTGGAGATGGCTTATTGATTATGACAATAATTCCATTAAATATTCTCTTAAATCTTCAGCCTCTTCTTCTGTTTTATTAAAAACATGTTCTAAATAGCCAGGTTCTTCTAAATCATCTGGTCCGATAATCGCAAATCGGCCAAATTGCATATCTAAAACAAGAACTTTTCCATAAAAACGTGTCGATTGCATAATCGCTAAATCATAGCGAAGTTTTTTTCCAGTAAAGCTGACAAATCTTGTCTTTGTATCTTCTATATCATCATATAAGAAAAATCGTTCCATCGCTGTTTTGGTCTCCTTCCAATACTACAGAATATGTTACTATAGAAGCGGGAAAACTATCAACTTTTTGAATTGGAGGCATTTGTCATGTATTTTGTTGACAGAAATAAAATTACGAGAACTTTATCATATTTAGATGAAATCATCTCCATTTTTGAACAGAAAGAAGATTGGTTAAAAGATGATATAACAAAATTAGCATTGGAACGCATTACACATAATGCAATTGAATCAGTCATCGACGTTGGAAACTTGATGATTGACGGTTTTATTATGAGAGATCCTGGCAGCTATGACGATATTATTGACATTTTGATTGATGAAAAAGTTATCGCAAGTGAAAAAGAAAAGCCATTCAAAGAATTAATCAGTTTACGCAAAAATATCGTCCGTGAATTTACACAAGTAGAAATTGAAAAGGTTTATGAAGTGTTAAAAAATACATTACCAGCGTTAAAAACATTTTCAAAAGAAGTAACGCAATATTTGGAAAATGAATTAGGACCAGTGTCCGCATTTTTACCGGAGGATCGTTGATGAAGCACTATCGAGCGTACTGTTTTGATTTAGATGGCACAGTATATCGTGGAAAAGAAGTTATTCCTACTGCCATCCAATTCATCCATCAATTAGAAGATAAACAGTTAGATTACTTTTTTGTAACAAATAATTCGTCGAAAACTCCTTCCCAAATTAAACAAACACTTCAGCAGTTCGGATTGAACGTTTCTGAAAAACAAATTTACTCAAGTTCATTAGTGACTGCAAAATATGTGAAAATGCATTTTGGACAAGCTAAAGTATTTGTTATTGGCCAGGATGGAATCCGTTACGCACTTCAACAAGAAGGAATTGACATAGTGGAAGAAAATCCTGATGTAGTTGTAATGGGAATTGATCGAAAAATTGATTATGAAAAATTAACGAAAGCTTGTATTGCTGTTCAAAATGGAGCAACCTTAATTGGAACGAACGAAGATATTAAATTCCCAACAGAAAAAGGGTTCCATCCAGGGAACGGTTCTTTTGTTAAACTCGTTAGTCAAGTTTCTAATGTGGAACCAATGTTTATGGGGAAACCATCGCCAGTTATGCTAGAAATGATACAGCAAGAATATGGCTATAACAAAAATGAGATGCTAATGATTGGAGATAATTACGATACGGATATTTTATGTGGTATTCGCTTTGGCTGCGATACTGTTCATGTCAATACGGGTGTCGTGAATACGGAGAAAGTTAAAGAAAAAGAGGTACAACCAACATACTGCATAAATGATTTAAGCGAATTTGAATTATAAGGGAAACAAAATTTGTCATAATAAATGATAGATATACGTTATAGCTAGTTGTCTTCTGCGGTACTCCTTTACAACCACCTGACTACCGTAGAGACAGCTTAAAAATATTCATAGTAAATATTTGAGCCTGACCAAAAAGTTTGTACTTTTGGTCAGGCCATTTTTCAATCTGTATCTAAACGAAATGATGACATGATTAAAAAAGAGGGTTGTCTTTAATATATTCATAAATCTTTTTCGTCAATTCTTCAGGAGTATCAGCTTCAACCATGTCTCCATTGACGAGAGCATATAACTTCTCTGCACACATTGTACAATAACTTAAACAACCGTATTCAAGAACATCTATATTTGGATCATTTTCCAATACATCATATGTTTCTTGAGAGCCCATTGCTAAATTCGAAATACAAAATTCCACTAACGGATTCACAAAGGTTCACCTCACTCAAAAAAATCCTACTCTTAAATTTTACATTCGTCAATGAAATAAACTTTATGTGAATCCTTTCACAAAAAACTATTGTGAAATCTCTCACAATGTAATATACTAATGTTTGTGTAAATTTAGTGAACTGCAAGCAATAAAAAAATAGGGGAGTTTTCTATGAAAAAACTTGTATTACTAGGCGGCGGTTATGGCAACATGCGTATTTTGCTTCGATTGCTACCTAACCAAATTCCAGAAGATACGATGATTACATTAATTGATCGCAATCCGTTCCATAGTTTAAAAACAGAGTTTTACGCACTTGCAGCGGGGACAACAACTGACAAAAAAGTACGAGTTGATTTTCCTGAACATCCAAGATTAGAAAAGGTGTACGGAGAAATTACAAAAATTGATCGTAAGGAAAAAACGGTTCATTTACAAGATGGAACGGTTATCCCATATGATGATTTAGTAATCGGTCTAGGCTGTGAAGATGATTATCATGGTGTACCTGGAGCAGAGGAGTATACATTGAGCATTCAAACGATAGCAAACTCTCGCAAAACGTTTGAAACGTTATGCGGCTTACCTCCAGGTTCTATCGTTGCAATCGTAGGAGCAGGATTGAGTGGTATTGAGATTGCTAGTGAATTAAGAGAAAGTCGCTCAGATTTACAAATTAAATTGTTTGACCGATCTTCTCGTATTTTACGTTCATTCCCTGAAAAACTAAGTAAGTATGTAAAAGAGTGGTTTGAAAAAAATAATGTAGAAATCGTTGCAGAATCTAACATTACAAAAGTGGAACCTGGAAAAATCTATAATCATGATGAAGTAATTGAAGCAGATGCCATTGTTTGGACAGCTGGTGTGCGTCCAGTGAAAATTGTTCGAGAAATGGATGCTGAAAAAGATAATAAAGGTCGACCACTTGTCAACCAATATTTCCATCTCGTTGATGATGAGCATGTTTTCGTTGTAGGAGACTGTGCTTCATCTGATTTGCCAGCCAGTGCACAACTTGCTGAAGAACAAGCTGAACGAATTGTTCGTGTGTTAAAACATCGCTGGAAAGGTGAAGCGTTACCAGAAAAAATGCCAGATATCAAATTAAAAGGATTTATGGGATCTTTAGGGAAGAAACAAGGATTTGTTTATATTGCGGATACAACGGTAACAGGTAGAATTGCACGTTTACTTAAGTCAGGATTGCTTTGGATGTACAAACGTCAAAACGATAACTAAATGAAAAATTCGCAAGTATTTTCCTTGTAATACTTGCGAATTTTTAACGTGAAGAAAACGTATGTTAATATTACTCGCTAGGCTCAAAACCTAATTTTTCTAAAGCTTTAAAAACCGGCTGTATTTGGATATATCCTTCTCCGACAACTTCATTGTTAATAAGTACTAGAGGATAAAAATATTCATCATTATGAATGCGTTCAGCATATTCTTGATCCCGTTTATCTGTTAGCGGTTCGTTGATATCAATGTAGCGAATTGTAAATGGTTGATTCGGATATTTCCGTTTAATCGCTGCTTCTAACCATTCGTAAGTGTCTTTGGATGAAGGTGCATTAACGCAACTTGCACAAAGAACGTCGGCACCAAAAACTTCAATAATTGGCATATTTTTATTCATATTATTACACCTTTCGTTACGATAATAATGGATTTTTTCTCTTGTTCACATTATAATAATTTTAATGAAAGGAGTCGAGGAATATGACAAATACTGAACAATTTGAACAAGTAAAAGAAGTTTTAGATAAATTACGCCCGTTCTTACTACGCGATGGTGGAGACTGCGAATTAATTGATGTGGAAGACGGCGTTGTAAAATTACGTTTACTAGGTGCATGTGGTTCATGCCCAAGCTCTACAATTACATTAAAAGCCGGCATCGAACGTGCATTATTAGAAGAAGTACCTGGTATTGTTGAAGTAGAGCAAGTTTTCTAATTGAAAAACGACTAAACTAATTGAAAACGGTGTACTCTTCTATTTAATATGAATAGTGAGTACACCGTTTTTTTATTCAGTAATTACATTTCCTTGATTTCGCTCTTCGCGAATGATTTGCCATTGTTCCTTAGCCATTTCTATTATTTTAGGTTCTCCACCATGTCGTTGATTTTCTATTACTCTTGAGAAGAATCTCGTTGCATTTGATATGTCCCCGATTCTTCGTGAAAGTTCAGCAATCAAGTACATAACACGGATTCCGCTCATTCCAGTGCTTAAATAGTCTTCTGTTGAGTAAGAATCCATATATAAATCTCTGGCAATTTTTAAAAAACGTATTTCTTGTTCTTTATTTTGAAGAGTACGATATAGCCAGCCAATTCGAAGAGCAAGACCTGCTCTTGCAATGAATTTTTCATTTTTTAAATTACCGCAAACGAGTGCGAGTTTATATGATTGTATTGCTTGGGCTATTGTACGTTCACCGCTAAAGCTGTGTGGAACCCATTTTTTCGTAATTTGCTCTTGAATTTTTTCCCGTGTACCTGGTGCAAAATATTTAGAAAAATCTTCGGTGAAGGAAAAGCCGCAGTGTTGACAAACAAATACATTGTAGTATAAAGGATTGACATTCGAATCAGAATAAATGGGACGAAAATCAGTTTCAGTATTTTCAACTTTTACGAACTTGGAACGAACTTTTAGGGTAGGAAATTTTTTTTCACAAAAAATACAAACTACTTTTTTTACATAAAAAGGGGAGATTTCTGTATGGTTTTCCATAATATACTACCTCCTGAGCAGTAGGTTATAAGACTATTATACTGGCAGATTCAATAAATGAGTTTAACAATAATGTGTATAAAGCAGTTTCATTGTCATATTCATGATTGCACTGTTATTATATTGTTTAAGGAAGGTGATTCGGATGAGTGCAGAAAAAAGAGTTATTGAATTAACAGAAGCAGCTGCATTTCGCGTAAAAGAGATGGCAAAACATAATGAGGAAGAAAGTTCTTATTTACGTTTAGCTGTTCATGGTGGTGGTTGTAGTGGTCTTACTTATGGCATGAATTTTGATCAAAATGTAAATGAAGATGATTATATCGATGAACAGCACGGAATTAAAATTTTAGTATCACAACAAGATGCCCCTATTTTAATGGGGACAAAAATTGATTATAAACAGTCGTTAATGGGCGGTGGATTTACGATCGACAATCCGAATGCCATTGCATCTTGTGGTTGCGGTTCATCTTTCAGAACAGCGAAAGTTACTGGCACACCGGAAGAATGTTAAAACGATTTATATTAATTGGGCTGTCTAGAAGAGAAATTTCTGGCGGCCTATTTTTATGAATTTTTTTAAGTGAACTAGGTGCTACTACCAAATAAGGAGATAGCTGAAAGTTTTATAGATATATTCAAATAGCTATAAGCGTTGTAAAATAGTGGTAAGTTTAAACAAAGGGTGAGTATATATGAAAAAAGAACGAGGAAAAGTATGGTTAGGTGCAGGAGCTGTTGTTGTCAATTCAGATGGAAAATGGCTCGTTGTAAAAAAGAGATATAGTGGATTAAAAGGAGTATGGTCAATTCCAGCAGGATTTGTGCAACTAGGTGAAACTGCTGATGAAGCAGCACTCCGGGAAGTAAAAGAAGAGACTGGGATTGATTGTATCGTAACCGGCATGGTTGGATTTAGAACGGGGGTTATAAGAGGAGAAGTAAGTGATAATATGGCCATTTTTGCTTGTAAACCAATTAATGAAGAGCAACCGATTTGTATTCAAGAACGCGAACTAATTGACGCCAAATGGCTTTCTGTCGAGGAATTATTAACTGGCGGAGAAGCTTCCATCATGCTACAAAACATGGCAAGTGATACTTTAATTCAGCATCAGCTATCAAAAAATGAGGGGATTAATCCAGGAGATTGGTTTCAATATACATCCTATCGTGTGTTTTTTAACAAGTAATCTTTGAAACTTTATTGAATAAATCAAAGAATAGGATAATAGTATAGTAAAAAAAAAAGAGATTGATTTTTTTGAAAAAATATAAAATAATGATAAAAAATATTATTTTGTAAAAGTTATAATTTTTCACTACCGTCGCATAAATGATGTCTGAATTTTCAGTTTTATTTTTTCTGGACTTTAGAGAAAAAACGAAAACACCTAAGCGAGGGTAGTAAACATCCATTTTTTTACTATAACCTATGACTTGTGCAACAACGACTGGCAAACCTTTATGGGACGCCGTTTCCTTCGATTTTTCGTAACCAAATGTGAGCCGATTTCCATAAAGATGCCTTTAGATAACGACTAATTTGTAAATAACTTCGGTCACTATTTACGTTCAGCTGTGCTAATACATTTAAACAATACACAATCATCGCAACGTACACTTGGTTGTGGACGGCTTGTTCACTGTGACCGTAGAATTTTTTAATGTTCAGGTGCTGCTTCATCCATTTGAAGAACAGTTCAATCGCCCAGCGTGACTTGTAGATTTCAGCGATTTCAACTGCACTTAAATCTAAACGATTTGTCAGTAAATGAAGCTCATTTCCTTTTGTGTCATGCAATTTGAGTAAGCGAAACACGTTTTCAGAACGATTTTGTGGTGTTCCAATGACAACCATTTCATCAGAGAATACGGGTGAATCTTCTGGTAACGAAAAGGATTCTAACACTCGGACAACAGCGTTTTTACGCAAACGGGTCACAAAGAAATAGCCATCTTCCGTCATTTGATCAAAGCGCCCATAATCCAAGTAACCACGATCAAACACGTACATGCATTCTTTGTCATCCACGAATACTTCTAGTTGACCACGATCATGTTCGTTGGCATTCGTGAGTACGGCTTTATCTGGATAGGAGAGTCCTTTTTCCATAAAAACAAGTCGTAAGTGAAGCTTTACTCCTGATTTTGTTTTTCGAAACTCTGCCCACTTATGATTGGTCAAATTAAGCGGTAATGTACTCGAATCAATGATTTTCAAAGGCGTTGTCAGCTTTCTTCGCTTTTGAAAATGTGTTTTCTCATGAATTTGAGCCACTAAATCAAGAAAAATCGATTGAAAGAAAACCGTTGGAATGGCGTTGATTCGTCTCCCTAACTGTGAAAAACTAATCGATTCCAATCCCGTTGCTCGTTGTAATTCTTCTAAAAAGACAGCGTCACTCAACGCCCGTAAACTCTCGGTTTCATGGAGTTGGGCATACAAAAGCAGTTTCATAAATGAAGCCATATAAAGCTTCTTGGTATAGTGATTTAATTGATGTGTTTTCACTAGGTCGTCAAATAATGGACGATTAATCGGTGAAAACCATTGTTCAAATGATGTTTTTCGTGTAGACTTATCCATGCGATTGTCCTTTATTTTGGATTTGGATGGTTTACTACCACCCAACCATTATAAAGGATTTTTTTTTGTTTGGATTATATTTCAGAAAATTCGGTTTGTTTGAAGGTGTTAAATTATTTTAATGCGACGCTAGTGATAATTTTTATACTATTACAAAACAAATTTCATATAGTTTATTACATTTTCAACAATTTCTAAAAGGAGGATTGGACAAGGGGGTTATTTTAAAATAGAAATCGATTCTGTTAGTAGTTATTCGAAGAAATGAATAGTATGGGATGGGGGAATTTTATGAATGGTCTTTCTATTGTAATCGGTGCCATCTGTATACTCGTGATTGGATACCGATTATATGGTTATTTTTTTACAAAAAAAGTTTTGTTAATTAATGAAAAAACACCAACACCTGCCCATGAATTAAACGATGGGCAAGACTATGTGCCGACAAACAAATGGGTAGCATTCGGACATCACTTCGCCGCAATCGCTGCAGCTGGGCCGCTTGTTGGACCTGTACTTGCTGCACAATTTGGATATTTACCAGGTTTACTATGGTTGTTAATTGGTGCGGTGATTGGTGGAGCAGTACATGATGCCGTTGTATTATTTGCATCCATGCGCAAAAAAGGGAAATCCCTTTCTGAAGTGATGAAAGAGGAGCTTGGGCCGGTTGCAGGATTCTGTACAGGTCTTGCTATGTTATTCATCATTACGATAACAATGGCTGGTCTTTCCATGGTAGTGCTTGGTGCATTAGAAAGAAATCCGTGGGGAACTTTTGCAGTAGGAATTACAATCCCAATTGCTATGCTTGTAGGGATTGCCTATAAAAAGACTGGTAATTTAATTGTAACATCTACGATTGGATTTATTTTATTAATGATCGGCGTATTTGCTGGACCGTATATTCAAGGAACAGTGCTTGGTGATTGGTTGACGTTAGATCGCCAAACTTTAGCGTTGATCTTACCGATTTATGCATTTTTTGCTGCGGCATTGCCGGTATGGTTTTTGCTTGCACCTAGGGATTATTTATCAAGCTTTATGAAAATTGGGGTATTTATAGCTTTAATTATTGGGGTATTTTTCGTTAACCCTGTAATTCATTTCCCAGCAGTAACAGAATTTATTCATGGTGGAGGGCCAATCATTGCAGGTCCTGTATGGCCATTTGTTTCAATTACCATTGCTTGTGGTGCCATTTCCGGTTTCCATGCATTCATTGGATCTGGAACAACGCCTAAGATGTTAGATAAATGGGAAGATATTCGCGTTGTAGGATTTGGAGCTATGCTAGTCGAAAGTTTAGTAGGGGTAATGGCGCTTGTTGCAGCTACTTCTTTGCATCCTGCTGATTATTTCGCAATCAATGCAGCTCCAGCAGTATTTGCCACATTAGGAATGGAAGTTGTCAACTTACCTCAATTATCACAAGCGATAGGTATTGATTTAGAGGGAAGAACGGGCGGTGCCGTATCCCTTGCAGTAGGGATGACACAAATTTTTACTGGAGTGCCATGGTTCACAGAAATGAGCGGTTACTTCTATCAATTTGTCATCATGTTTGAAGCAGTGTTCATCTTAACTGCAATCGACGCAGGTACTCGTGTAGCCCGCTACTTAATTCAAGATTTCTTAGGAGATGTCATCAAACCGTTAAAACGGACAGATTGGTTACCTGGTACAATCATTGCTAGTGCTTTAGCGTGTTTCATGTGGGGGTATTTACTGTACACAGGTGAAATTGGACCAATTTGGGCGTTATTCGGTGTATCTAATCAGCTGATGGCTTCCATTGGATTAGTTATTGGTGCAACGGTTGTATTAAAAATTGCTACAAAACGGATTTATGTTTTAACTTGTATTATTCCATTAGTATATTTATATATATCAGTAAATGTTGCAGGAATTTGGATGATCAAAAACGTGTACTGGAATCCAGCAGCATCTGGTTATTCTGTATTAAATGGCGTATTATCCGTTATTATGTTGATTTTAGGTGTTGTTGTTGTGATTACAGCTATTAAATCATGGATTAATCTATGGAATAGTCCAAGATTTGTAAAAGGTAAAGCGGTAGGAGAAGCGGTATAACATAAATTTAAGTCTAGCATTCTATAGTTGGAATGCTAGACTTTTAATTTTAATAATGATTTGTTTTTCCATTTGAAAGGACAACTTAATTAGGTTAAACTAGGTAAAGGAAAATGGAGGTTATACATACATGGGTGGTTCTGTATCAATTATTCAATTAGTGATCTCGATTGTACTATTTTTTGTTATGTTTTTTGGAATCGGTTTCTTATTAAATATGCTTCTTCGTATGACATGGTTAATGACGATCTTATATCCGATTGTCGTTATTTTTATTATTGATGAAGTGAGTTTTTTAGATTATATATTCAAACCTACTGTTGCATGGCCTGCTTTGTGGGATAAAGTTTTATCTCTTCAAGTGGTGGATATCGCCATTTTGTCTGGTGGATTTGTAGGTACAATTGTTGCAGGTATTGTTATGATTATATTAAGAAAGAACGGTTATCGAATGTTTTAAAAAAGGATATATCCAAAAGTGAAAGACGCTTTTGGATATATCCTTTTTATATGATGAAAGAATAAAATATGAAGGAAATTAGAATACCAGTTATGGCACCAGATAATACTTCATTCGGCTTATGACCTAACAATGTTTTTAATTCTTCGTGTTTTTCATGTCCATGTTTATCAGTCCAATGTTTCATATCCCTAAAGAATATGGTTAACTCTTGGCGTATCTTGTTTAACATAGCTGCATGTTGACCTGCCTGATATCGTACGCCGCTAGCATCATACATTACGATTCCAGCAAACAATGCAGCAATGGCAAATACAGGTGAGTCAAAACCGGTCTCGTATCCGATTGCAGTAGCAAGACTTGTCACTGCAGCTGAATGAGAACTAGGCATGCCGCCCGTAGACGTTAAAAGAGACCAGTTAATTTCTTTTGTAAACAAAAAATGTATGGGTACTTTAATAAATTGTGCAAAAAAAATTGAGAATATCGCTAGAAGTAATGGTGCGTTTTGAAATATTGCCAAACCGTAAAAACCCTTCCTTTCACGTCTTTCCATAAGTATAGCATAACTAATATACAACAATTAACGTTTTGAAGTAAAAAATTTCTTAATTATTTAATTTTTTTGTTAGCGAAATTGTTTAGGATACGAGACAAATTAAAGGAACTTCAAAGCAATGTTTCGCTTCATGATACTAGTCCACTTCCTCATAAAAATTGGGTTATACTTAAAGTGAATAGATATATTGAAGCTCGTATACAATGAATTCTATTTGGAGGTTAAAGATGATTATTCAAAAAGAGAGAAAATCCTTTGAACAAATATCGACTGAATTGTTAATTGTGGGAGTTCAAAAAAACTGCGACCATATTAAAGGATGGAAAGAATTCGTATCATTTTACGGAGAACATGTTGAAAAATGGATTCGTACTGGAGATATCGAAACGGAGCGCAAAAAATTAACAAAGATTCCTTATTTGGGAGCTAATGAACATTTACAACGAATATTATTTGTAGGATTAGGTGATACGAAAACATTAACGCGTAATGAATTGCGAGACATATTTGGATTAGTGGGCAAAAAACTTCGGGAGATGAAAGCGAATCGATTTACGATTTGGTTAGAATCTTTTACAGCAGATCCTATTCAAGAAAAAGATATTGCGTTTTTATTTGCTGAAGGGAGTGGCATGGGTTTTTATCAAGTTCCCCATTATAAAACAACTTCTAATGAACCAGATGTTTATTTGGATGAAGTTCAATTCGTTACGAATGCAGATATTGATGAAATTGTTGAAAGCTACAAACTTGGAAAGATTTACGCAGATGCAGTGAATGAAGCAAGAACGTTGGTGAATTTGCCACCGAATATATTGAAAGCAACTGATTTAGCGGAATATGCTGTGAATTTGGCAAACAACTATGGCTTTGAAGTAGAAATATTAAATAAGGAACAACTCGAAGAATTAGGAATGGGAGGCATTTTAGCGGTAAATAGAGGCTCAACGAATGAACCGAGAGTTATTACATTAAAATATAAGGGAACAGAAGAATGGAAAGACGTAATTGGATTAGTTGGAAAAGGAGTAACTTATGATACAGGAGGCTACTCCATCAAATCGAAAACTGGAATGGTAGGCATGAAAGGAGATATGGGGGGAGCTGCATCGGTACTTGGAGCCATGAAAATTATTGGAGAAATGAAGCCAAAAAAGAATGTTGTCGCAGTTATTGGCGCAACTGACAACATGATTTCAGGAGATGCCTTTAAACCTGATGATGTCATCACGACTTACAGTGGAAAAACGGTGGAAATTAAAAATGCCGATGCAGAGGGCCGTCTCGTTTTAGCCGATGCAGTCACTTATGCAAAACAACAAGGAGCCGATTATTTAATTGATGTGGCTACGTTAACAGGCGGGGTCATCACAGCTTTAGGATATGATAAAACGGGCGCATTATCGAATAACGAAGCGTTTTTCGATGCTTTTATTGAAGCAAGTGTGAAAACTGGAGAATTTGTTTGGGGCATGCCGCTTACTGAAAGGGATAAAAAACGCATCCGTGATTCACAAATTGCAGATTTAAATAACTCTCCTGGAAGCGATGGACATATGATTTTTGCAGGTGGATTTGTTGGAGAATTTGTAGAAAATACACCGTGGATTCATTTAGATATTGCCGGGACATCTGATACTACAAAACCCCATGAGTTGGGGCCAAAAGGTGCAACAGGTGTGATGGTTAGAACACTTGCGACATTTATCAAAGATTTTACATTTCATATATGATAAATGTTCACATTAGGCAATTCACATAGCTTTGCCTCTTTTTCTTACATATGTTATCAAAGAAAAGGAGGTTTACTATGACTGGTTATCGCCATAATCAACGTCCTGGATACCATCATCGTGATGGATTTAGTAACTTTGGCTATCCGTTTATTGGTGGATTTTTAGGTGGATTATTAGGAAATGTCTTTTATCCACAGCAATTTTATTATCCACCTAGCTATCCATATTATCCTTACTATCCATACTACCCTCCGTTTTACCCGCCATTCCGCCGTTATTAAAAAAGGGGTGCGTTCAATCGCACTCCTTTTTGAGCTCTTTCTGTCGAAGGTCATATCGAGTAGATGAGGCAGATAGATGGTGTGAAAGTGCATGTACTTACCCGGGGAGGTCTGGCGGATATGTGAAGTACTCTTCATAACCTACTTAGTGATAAGTAGCTGAACCGTCAGAAGTCAGCAGAGGTCATAGTATTAGTTGGTTTAGAACTACTAAGAAGGACCGAACAATTAAGAGAGAATAGCCCTTGGCATTCAGTGAGTCATGATGAACACAGAAAACGTAGTACCTCACTTGAGGAAGGAAGCGGTGAATCCCGCGGGGGACCTCTTGGAGGATGGAGTGACCACTGGCATAAAGAGAACAGCTATTCACGGAAGTTATATAAAAACTTGCGTCAATCATCTTAATTGAACCGCCGTATACGGGACCGTACGTGCGGTGGTGTGAGAGGACGGGAGTTAATCGCTCCCTCCTACTCGATTTCTTCTCTTGATAGATTGAAATTTTTTGTTATGATATGGTAGGAAAATACAATAAACGAGGCAAAGTACAATGAAAAATCCATACGTATATGGTTATTTACCATTATTTTCAATTATTCTGTATAGCCTAACTTTTGGAATTTTTACAGTAAGTAAGTCTATTCAACTTTTTCAATCTATTGGAATCTATAATGGCATGCGAGAATTTCTAACAGATGTAGAAATTCGGATGCTATTATTGTTTGTATTCTTCCTTTGCTTTTTCATGCTGTTTTCAGCTTTAAAATTGATTGGAGAAACGATTCACGAAATAGGGATGTTGTTTTTTTCAAAGGATTCAGAAGGGGGTGCTGTTAAAGCAGCACGCGGAGGATATGTACTTTTCTTTATCGGAAGCCTTATTAGCGCCTTTGCTGTCCAATCCTTTACTGCACTACTAATCATTTTTGCATTATCACTATTTTGTTTTTTCGTCTATTCAATCTATAAAATGAGCCAATATATGTCTTTATCTGGGATGATTGGATTAATCGCCTTTGAAATACTCTTTTGGTCTTTTTTTATAACAGTCGTCATTTTTGTTTGTATGAAACTTTACAACGGGATTTTGGCGAGTTTGCCTTTTGCTAAATAAGGGATGGACACTCTTATGCTAATCTGATTGAAGCGAAAGGAAAGTTCCTGCCGTGTTCGCTTCGTCGCAATTTATCTGCGATGAAAGCAATATGAAAGTAAAGCTTTCCCGCGGGAATGGACATGAATAAGAGAGGAAAGCCCATGCCCGCGGAAAGCTTCCAGCTGAAGCGAAAATCTATGATAGAAAAATATCATCCAAATAGTCATTTTATTGGTTAATAATACGGTTAAATATGTTGAAATGAATTCGATCGTCTTCTAATTGAAGCATAGATGTTGGTTGATCATAGCCAATCCAAACGGCTACGGTATATTCATTGGATAATCCAGCGATCCAAAAATCTCGATATTCGTTCGTAGTGCCTGTTTTTACCCCAATGTAGGATGAATTTGCATGAATCCCTCTTCCTGTTCCACTTCGCACTACTTCTTTTAATAATGAACGCATGTATTGTACAGTTTGTTTAGACCATATTTGTTTCCGTTCCGATGGCCACTGATACAATATGTTTCCTTGTTGATCGGTAACTTTTCGAATTGCATGGGATTTAACGTAACTTCCATCGATAAAGCTTGTATATGCATCGGCCAATTCTAATGTAGTTACACCGTATGTTAGTCCACCTAATGCAGCTGCGTAGTTTTTATCTTGTTCTACAATCGATTTAAAATTGAATTGTTGTAAATATTGAAAGGCTGTCTCTATACCAACTTTTGAAAACAGACGAACAGCTGACGTATTCAAGCTATGTTTAAAGGCAGTTGAAATCGTTACATCGCCATAGATTGCTCCGCCGTAGTTTTGTGGACAAAACGCCCCAATGCAATATTTTCCTCCATTCACGATGGAGGAAGGTGAATAATTTGTTCTTTCAAATAGCGGTGCATATACAATTAACGGTTTAAAGGATGAACCTGGCTGTCTCGGAGCCTGATAAGCTCTATGAAAATCGAATTTATTGTAGTTTTTTCCAGCATACATACTCACGATTTCCCGCGTTTCATTTTCAATGACAACCGCGCTAGATTGCAAATTTTGAATGGTTAAAAGAGAATTAATTGATACATCATCTTTTGATTGTTTTTCAGGATCTAATGCTGTATGTATAATGATGCCAGAATAAAGAAGTTCATTGATTTTGTTATCTAATTCTTTTTGAAGCAGCAATTTTTCCTCTGGTGAAGCTTGTTGCAGCGCTTCGTTGTATCCCTCAGTTTCTGCAATTAATTGATTCAGTTCATGTAATACATACGTGCTGTAAGCAGGGAAGTTTTGCGTTTTTTCTTTTATGTTCAACTGAATGGGTTCTTCTTTATATTGTTTTGCTTCATCAAGGGAAATGACATTTTCTTTTGCTAGAAGATCAATTAAACGTTCTTGACGTGCTTTCGTATTGTCAAAATGCTTTAACGGATCATAAATAGAAGGGTTATTTGGTATAGCTGCAATAAAGGCGATTTCCGCAACGGATAAATGTTGTATTGGTTTTTGAAAATAATAGGTTGCAGCTGAATTAATGCCATACACTTGATGACCGAAGTACATTTCATTTAAATACATTTCAAAAATGCTGTCTTTATCATATAGTTTTTCTAGTTCGTAAGCATACAACACTTCCATTAGTTTGCGTTCATATGTTTTCTCTTCCGATAAATAAAGCATTCGAACAAGCTGCTGGGAAATTGTACTGCCCCCTTGTTGAATAGAATTTTGTTCCGCATTGGTTATGACAGCCCTCATTATAGCACTTATGTCAAAACCGATATGTTGATAAAAATCTCGATCTTCACTCAAAATAAAAATTTGTTTAACGATTTCGGGTATTTCTTCTATGGGAATAGGATTTCTCCATTCCACGTAATCTTCGTTAAATAAATCTCCGTTTCGATCTAACATTTTAACAGGAAGCTGTTTTTTTATTTCTGGGAGTTTGATTTGTTCCTGAATTTGTTCTTTATGATTTTGTGCTTTGGCTGCTTCTTCCCAAATTTTGTCTCCAACAACAAAAAGAAGAGGGAAGAGGCAAAGAATCATAAGATACCCTAACAATTGCCTCACATTTATTCCTCCTATTGCCTACAAGAAAGAATACCATATTTTTCATTAGAACAGTTCACTTTTCATATCATTACAACATGTTTATAAAGAAATTTCCGAAAAAGATGAATGAAAGAAAGAGGAGTATAACAACTTAAAATAAGTAGAAATAGAAGTGAAATAACTTAATTAGCGGAAAAAATTCATGTTTTATGGTAAACTGAAACGAGGAAAATAAGAAAATGTAGTCATCACTATGATTTTATTTATAAAGGAGAAGAAGAAATGTACCCACAATTAACGAAAGAATTAAACCCTGGAGAAATCTTAGTTGAAATGAAAACGACAATGGGGTCAATGAAAATAAAGTTGTTCCCAGAACATGCACCTAAAGCGGTTGAAAACTTTTTAGGTCATGCAAAGTCAGGTTATTATGAGGGTATTATTTTCCACCGTGTTATTGCTGATTTTATGATTCAAGGCGGAGATCCAACTGGTACAGGTATGGGAGGGGAATCCATTTGGGGAGAACCTTTCGAAGATGAATTCCATCCTGAACTGTTTAATTTACGTGGAGCGTTATCCATGGCGAATGCTGGTCCAAATACGAATGGTTCTCAATTCTTTATTGTACAAATGCCGCAAGTACCAAGTGATATGATTGGACAAATGGAACAAGCAGGTTTTCCAAAAGAAATCATTGAGGAGTATGCTCGTATTGGAGGAACACCTTGGTTAGACTATAAGCATACTGTATTTGGTCATGTTGTTGAGGGTATGGAAGTTGTAGATAAAATTGCCAATGTCGAAACAGATTTCCGAGATAAGCCGTTAGAAGATATTAAAATAGAATCAATTACAGTGCTTGAATAAGACGACAGAAAGAAGTGATGATTGTGCACTTGCTATTATTATATGGCGATTTTTTATATTTTCCGGAAGACAAAAAAGCATATATTCCAGCTGCAGTTGAATTGATATTGCTATTTGTACTTTGTTTTGCTGTCTTTTTCCTTGTAAAAAAAATATCAAAAATACAAGAAATGAAGACAAAAGAGTTGGAAAAGCGAATGTTGCATGAGCGGGAACAAAATAAAGACACAATAATAAAAGAGTAGGATTAGCTACATGAAAAGGCTGTCTAAGAAGCATAAGCTTTTAGACAGCCTTGATTGTTTTAAACAACTTACTATTCACCTTATACACTATGTTTTTGTTGAAATCTTTTTAACGAAAAATTTAAAAAGATAAGATAAGAAATTGTTGTAGTGACAGTAATCAATATGAACCCTTTCCATCCTAAATTATTATAAATGGGGGCAACCAAGGTGCTTCCCGATGCAACACCGATATAATAGGAAACTAAATAAAGACTTGATGCACTTCCTTTTAAATGGGTTGCAGTTTTGCCAACACTTGCTGCAGTTAGCGAATGGGCGGTGAAAAAGCCGAAACAAATTACACACAAACCGAGCAATACGATAAAGAGTGAAGAGTGCAATGTGCATAATACTCCGAATGATAATAAGCAGATTGCAACTGTTCGTACTTTATCTAATGTAAATTTATTTGATAGCCAACTCGCAATAGGAGCTCCTAATATTCCAAAGGCATAGGCAAAATACAAAAAGGAAATGGAGTCAAGCGACATTGAAAAAGGCGGTTCTGCCAATTGGAAAGGGAGGTATGTCCACGTTCCAGTAAATGTGATTTGTAATACTATACCTAATCCGAATAAAACAAGTAAATTTGGATTTTTTAAATGAAAACCGAATCCTCTAATATCTTCCCAAAAACTTACAGAACTTGGAATGAAATGTTTTGATGATGGTAATGCAATTAAAACAAAAAGAAATACACCAATCCCAAAAATGGTAATGATCGTAATTGCTAATTGCCAACTGTAGTTTTCTGAAAGATACCCTGCAAGAAAACGTCCAATCATTCCACCAAGCGCATTGGTAGAAATGTAAATGGATGTTGCTAAATTTCTTACTTTCGAATCCATTTCCTCTCCGATATACGCAAGAGATGCTGCCGGAACGCCAGCAAGGGTGAAGCCTTGAATTAATCGCAATATTGAAATCACCCAATACTTTTCCACAAAAAGCATAACCAGAAAAGGAATGATAGATAAAAGAATAGAAAGTTTAATAAATAATACTCTTCCATTCCGATCCGATAAAAAACCTAAAACAATCAACCCTAGAATCAAAGATAAGGTTGCAAGCGACATGGTTAAACTAGAATATGTTACGGATATTGCAAATTCTTTTTCAAATACAGGAATGAGTGGTTGAAAGGCGTAGAAAGTTGCAAATATAAAAGTTGAAGCTAAACCGAGACTCGCGACAACTCGCCAATAACCAATTTCATTAATATGATACCCCTTTGTTTCCATACGTGAACACCTACTTAATGGAAGTATAACGGACACAGTAGGAAGTATCCGTTATAACGTCAATTATTTTCCAATTCCAAATGGTAACCAAAGTGACAATTGTGGGAAGAGAATGACGACAACTAAGTATGCAATCATTAATACGATAAATGGAATAACTCCTCGAACAACCATCCCAAGTTTTTCCTTCGCTATACCTGCAACGACGAACAAGTTTAATCCAACTGGTGGTGTAATCATTCCAAGTTCTAAGTTGATAACCATGATAATAGCGAAGTGATATAAGTCGATGCCAAAATGTTTTAAAATAGGTAATAGAATTGGTAATGTAATTAATATGATGGATACAGCTTCTAAGAACATACCTAAAATAAAGAAGAGCAAGTTAACAATGAGCATGAAAATCCATTTGTTCATGCCGCTTTCCGCAATCCACGCTCCAACTTTTTGCGGAACTTGTTCGTTTGTGAGATATAATCCGAATAATGAAGCAGCCCCGATAATTAAGAAAATCATGGCTGTTACGTTGATGGATTCAACTAAGATTTGACGGAAATCTTTCCAACTTAGTTCGCGGTAAATAAAAATTGAAACGATGAGGCCATAAACAACAGCAATAATAGCAGATTCAGTCGGAGTTACAACCCCTGAGTAAATCGTACCTAAAATTAATACCGGCAAAAATGCACCCCAAATGGCTTTCAACGATTTTCGACCGCGTTCTTCCCAACTTGCTTTTTCATCGCCTTGATATCCCTGCATTTTTGCATATACAATCGCTGCTACAATTAATACAGCAAGTAACCCTAATCCAGGGATAACCCCGGCCATGAATAGTTTTCCAATCGATTCTTCCGATGTAATACCGTAAATAATGAGAGGTACACTCGGAGGAATTAAAATACCAAGAGTTCCTCCAGCAGCCACTAATCCGAGAGCGTATTTTTTCTCATATCCAGCAGCAACTAATGCAGGAATCATGATAGAACCAATTGCTGCTGCTGTTGCTGGAGATGAACCAGAAATTGCTGCGAAAATCCCGCAGGCAAGTATTGTTACGACCGATAATCCACCAGGTAAGTGTCCAACCCAGGCACGTAATGCCTCAATTAAATACTTTGAAATTCCCCCTCGAGCCATAATGGCACCTGCTAATACGAATCCAGGAATGGCCATCATAGGAAAGGAATCAAGTGCCGTAAACATGCGTTGCGGCATCATGTTCATATTAAAATCGGCCATGAATAACATAAATATGGTAGCAAGCGCCAAGCTAATAGCAACTGGAACACGTAAAAATACTAATATAAAGAAACTAATTAAGAGGGTTAGCATAGTCTTCATCCTTTCTACGCAGAATGTTTACCAACCTTTCAATGAAACGAAGCAGGAAAAGCACTCCTGAGATTGGTAGTATTAGGTAAACAATCCACATAGGGATTCCTACATCTAGAGATACCATTCCGGAACTCATGCGAGCAGTGACTAAATTCCATCCGTAATATGTATAGATTAGGCAGAAAACAATCGATAGCACTGTCGCTAGTATATTGATGAAATACTTTCCCTTATTTCCTAAACGATCATATAAAATATCTACTTGAATATGTTGATTATGTTTTAGCGCCATACCAAATCCTAAAAATGTTCCCCAAATTATTGAATACCTTGCGACTTCTTCTACCCATGCTTGAGGATGATTTAAAAAGTAACGCATAACAACTCCGTAGAAGATCAATAATACACCGACGCCAAAAAAGATGCTGGCTAATATTTCTTCTAACCAAGTCCAAAGCTTCGATAATGCCTTCACTTGTTATCAACTCCCTTATAATGGAATACATATATGAAAAAAGATGGAGTGTCGAAATAAATTCGACACTCGAAAAAAATAGGGAAAAGACTGTGTTATAAGGATGAATTATTCAGCTAATGCTGTAATGCCATCGATTAATTCTTTTGTGATGACATCAGTAAATTCATCATAAACAGGTTGTAAAGCTTCTCGTAAAGCTTGGCGCTCTTCATCAGTCATTTCATAAACTTCAACAGTGCCTAAGCTTTTGATTTTTTCGAAGGATTTTTGGTTTTCTTCAGCTGCTAATTTTTGAGCGTATTCAGTAGCTTCACTAAGCGCTTCTTCCACTAATACACGTAAATCTTCAGGCATTGATTCCCAGAACGATTTGTTTACGAAAATTGCATAGTCAAGGCGACCATGTTGAGTTGTAGATAAATATTTTTGAACTTCATAGAATTTCATTGTATCAAAGTTGTTGAATGGGTTTTCTGCACCATCAACAGTTCCTTGTTGAAGAGCTGCGTAAGTTTCACCGAATGAAATTGTTGCAGAACCTGCACCTAATGATTCAAATTGTTTTTCTAATACTTGTCCAGCTTGTGTACGGAATTTCAAACCTTTGAAGTCTTCAGGTTTTACTAATGGATGTTTGTTGTTAGAGAAATGTTTGAAACCGTTTGGCCAGAATGCCATACCTTTAATATCGTTTTGTGCTAATTGCTGAGAGTTGAATAATTCTTGCGCTACTTCTGAATCAAAGAATTTTTGAACATGTTCTTCATCTTTGAATAAATATGGCATATCAACATATTGCCAACGTGGGTCGATTTTCACCATTTTTGTAACGGATGGAGCGATCATATGTACGTTCCCTGATACTAATGCATCAAGCTCATCCGCATCACCGTATAATTGTGAAGATGGATAAACTTCAACTTTTACACGACCTTCTGTTTTTTCATCTACTAATTCAGCAAAGTAGTTAGCAGATTTACCTTTTACACTATCAACTGCAGTTACGTGTGAGAATTTGATAATAAGTGGTTTGTCAGCAGTGTAATCTTCACTGGATTTTGGTTCACTGCTTGAACTGCCGCCACATGCAGCAAGGGCAAGAGCTAGCACCCCTAAAATAGTGGCTAATAGCCATTTCTTCATGTAATTATCCCCCTTAAATGTAGTAATGTTTTTATTGTAAAAAGAGCGCAAAGTCTCTTTTTTACCTATTTGACATATTTATATTTCGGAAGATTTTGAATGTAGTAATCCCCGTAATGTTGGGTGTAGTAGTGATATACGGGCGTAAAATGTTCTTCCCATTCTTTTTTCTCTTCCTCAGATAAATAATAGATTTGTATGCATTGGCATTCTTCAATTTCCTGCAGTCTTTTATCATTCAAATCTTCTGCAAGCTGCCATTGCCATTCTTGAACTTCATGAAGCGTCTCGGTAATAAGTTCCTGATCTTCATCAGATAAACTCTCCCAAAAATCTAAATTAAATAGTAGAAAATAACCTAAATATCCATGATTTGAAATAGTTAAGTATTTTTGCAATGAATAAAAGTTTTTACTTGTGATATTTGTTAACGTATTTTCTTGTCCTTCTATATCACCTTTTTTCAGCGATTGAAAGACGGTATTAAAATCGATTTTTCTAGGAAAGGCGTCAACAATGTAATATTGTTGAGCTAAAATATCGCTCTGCATAATGCGCATCCGTATTCCTTTTAAATCTTGATAATGCTCGATCGGTCTAATGTCGTTGCTAATTTGTTTAAAACCGCTATCCCATAAACCAAGAGCGATAAGATTATGCATTTTTAATAAATCTTTTAATCGATTCCCGGCTTCACTTTCTGTAAATTCATGAACTTCTTCTAATGAATTAAAAGCATAGGGAAGATCGTATACAGAAAGTTCAGGAACCAAATCTGTCAACTTCGAAATAGCAGGAGCAATTAATTGGATATCTCCTCTTAAAAGGGCATCCAATTCTTCCACATCTTTATAAAGAGTTCCGTTTGAAAACACTTGTATTTCAATTCGACCGTTTGATCGTTCTTTAATGAGTTCAGCAAATTTTCTAGCTGCCATCCCTTTTGGTGTATCTTCACCTACGACATGGGAAAATCGGATGACAAGTCGCTCATCTTCACTTAACTGTTCTAAATCAGTGGGATAATCTTTTATTTGAGAGCATGCAAGAGTTAAAAATGGTATGACTAATAGAAAACAAAATAGAATTACTTTTATTGAATCTCTCATCGTTTTCCCCTTGAACCTGCTGTTTGATGTAGATAGTTTCATGTTATATGAAAAACGAAAATTCTCAATATTATGGTATTAATGGACGTTTTGTTCTTTTTGGTATACAACAGCTATTTCGGAATAATAACTGTTATATTACATGGATGAAGGCAAAAAAATAAGAGCTTTAATAGCTCTTATTAAAGGGAATAATATTTTGTTGGACGACCCACTGTACCGTATTTTAAATCGATTTTGACTTCACTAATACTCGCAAGATAGTCTAAATATTTTCTTACAGTGACTCTCGCCATGCCTGTATTTTGTGCTAGTTGTTCAGCTGTGACGGGACCGTTGATTTCTTTTAATTTGTCGGTGATTTGTTTCATTGTAATTTCATTGAGTCCCTTTGGTAATTCTTTTTGAGACTCATAATACATGCCATAATAATCATCGATGTCATCTTGCTTAAGTTCAGTTTTTGTTGTTAATTTTTTTCTTGAGCGGGCATAATCTTCTAACGCTTGTTGGAATCTTTCTAGGCGGAAAGGCTTCACTAAATAGTCGAAAGCTCCTAAGCGTGTCAATTCTTGAACAGTTTTTGCATCTCTAGCTGCAGTAATCATGATAATATCAACTGGGAGGCGTTCTTGACGAATTTTGTAAAATAGCTCTAACCCAGAAATATCTGGTAAATACATATCTAAAAGGATTAAATCGGGCGTTTTGTTCTTAATTTCCCAATAGGCTTGTTCACCTGATTGGGCTTCCCCAATTAAGCTAAATCCATTAATCTTCTTTAAAAAACTCTTATTTACTTCCAATACCATTGGATCGTCTTCCACAATTAAGACATTAATATTGGTCACAGTACATTCCTCCCAACTTGTACGATTATTGTTGTGCCAACACCGACCTCTGAAAAAACTTGAATTGTTCCATGATTGGACTCGATAATTTGCTTCACTAATGCTAATCCAATTCCATGGCCTTGCTTATTTTTCGTTGTGTAACCATAATCAAAAATTTGTTCTACTGGTTCTTGAATTCCAACGCCATTATCTTGTACTTCAATATATAAATAATCTTGATCCCCTTGTATGAGAATATCTACATATCTTTCTTCTTTTGAAAGACATGCTTCCATTGCATTATCTAACAAATTCCCAATAATGGTGATTAAGTCGCCACTAGAAAAACCTGTGACATAATCAAGCAAATAGGAATCGTCACTTAATGTTAGCTCAATGCCTAATTCTTTCGCTCTTGAGAATTTTCCAATTAATAGTCCTTGAATGGAATAATCGTGTATTTTATCTTTAATTTTCTGAAAAACACTTTCTTCATCAGTAATTTCATCTAAGATTAGACTGATGGCTTCCTCATTTCGATTGAGTTGAATAAGCCCCGCAATACTATGTAATCGGTTTAAAAATTCATGGTGCTGAGCCCTAAGTGTATCCACTAAAGTTTTTACACCAGTTAATTCTTCAGCTAAGGTGTGTGCTTCTTTATGGTCAGTAATGACGATGAGGGAACCAGCATTTTTATCATGTATTTTTAGTGGAAAAATTCGGACTAAGTACATTTGATTTAACAAAGATAGCGGTTTATAACTTTCTTGTTTTTCAAGGCGTTCTTCAGCTAACCAAGTATTTTTAAATACCTCTTTTAATGTTCCTTCCTTCGCAAAAAAATGAGTATATTTTCTAGCTAAATGATTCATATATGTAATTTTCCCTCGGCCATCTGTGGCGAGAATTCCAACATCCATTGCTTGCATAATTGCTGAACGTTCTTCCACGATACGAGCAATTTCATATGGTTCTAAGTTTAACGTTTGCCGTTTAATTAGATTGGCAATCAAGATCGATCCTATCAACCCAATCAGTAACCCCCAAAATAATGCGATAAAAATATCTAATTGATATTCTCCTACTAATTGGTACCATTTTGGCGTAATGATTCCGACCGTGATGACACCTACTTGTTTTGTAGCATCTGGATTCATAATAGGTACAAACGCACGAATCGAGAATCCTTGAACTCCGATTGCTTTTGAAATGTATTCGTGTTGTGACAAAGCTTCATTGTTTTTTATTTCTTCATTGATGGTTCCAATTTTACTTTCGGACGGATGAGAATATCGTACACCTTTCATATCGAAGATCACAATATAATCGACGTCCGTTGCCAATCGAATTCGTTCTGCAATCGGTTGAATAACTTCAAAACCTTCCTCTTTTCCAACGGTTTTTTGTACATCTTCTAGTTGGGCAACTGTACGGGCGATAGCAATTGCTCTAGATCCAAATTCTTTTTCAAAGGCGCCAGCAATATTATGAATCATGATAATCCCACTAGTTAAAATAGAAAATAACACGATAACAAAGGAAAAAATAAACATTGTTAATCGAAGAGGAAATCTTTTCATCACTTTATTGATTGTAACAACCCCATTTTCAAATAATTAAGAATTTATTTTTTCTTATTATATAATAAATAGAAGATTGAAAAAAGGTAACAAATAAAAAGACTCTAACCTTTAATAGGTTGAGAGTCTTTACTAAAAGTTTTTATAATAAAGCTTTTTTGAATCGTTCAACACCGTCTTTTACTGTTTCAAATGGACATGCTAAATTGATGCGAAGGAATCCTCGGCCAGCTTCACTATATTTTGTACCTGGTTCTAATGCGATTTTTCCTTTATTTATCAGACGATCCATCATTTCGTTTTCAGAAAGACCAGTTCCACGATAATCAATCCAAACGAGATAGGTGGCATGAGGACGAATGATTCGAATGCCATCCAACTTATTTAATTCTTGCTCTAAATAGTCAATGTTTTTGGAGACGTATTGAATCATGCGATCGAGCCATTCGTCACCTTTTTCATATACCGCTTGTACACCGCTAGCTGCAAGTACGTTCCAATCGTCTAGACCATGAGCCATTTTATTTTGAATTAATGCATTTCGTAATTGTTTATTTTCTGCTACGATAATCGCTGCATGAAGTCCAGCTAGATTAAATGTTTTCGTAGGGGCAATACATGCGACAATTTTTGCTTGTTCGGCACCTTCTACAGTCATAGTCGGGATATGTTTATGACCTTCGAATACAATATCTGAATGAATTTCATCTGATATAAGTAAAACATCATATTTTATACATAATTGGATGAGTTTTTTCAGCGTGTCTTTTGACCAAACAACTCCAGCAGGATTATGTGGGCTACATAAAATATAAGCTTTTACTCCTTTTTTAAATGCTTCCTCCAACTGTTCAAAATCATATTCATAAATATGCTCTTTACTTTCTACTAAATCGCATTCGATTATTTGGCGATTAAGGGCTTTTGGTATGCTGAAGAATGGTGCATATACCGGTGTTGAAATACATATTTTGTCTCCTGGTTCTGTGAAGGTTTCAATAATCGTAGCTATAGCAGGAACAACACCGCTATGGAAGATCAGGGCATCTTTATTTATATGCCAATTGTGGCGACGTTTGTACCATTGTTGGATAGCCTCTTTGCATTCATCGCTGATGTAGGAGTAGCCGAAAATCGGATGATTTAATCGTTCTTTTATTGCGTCAATAACAATTTGGGGAACAGCAAAATCCATATCAGCAACCCACATTGGCAAAATATCAGAGTCATCTTCGACACGGTATTTTGCACGGAAGCGTTCTTTAAATTTGTCCCATTTCAAACTATTGGTGTTTCTTCTTTCATATATTTCATCGAACTGGATTGTCACAATTATCACTCTTTTCTATTTATTTTTTATCTTTAAATCTAATGATAATATGATATCATAAGAAGGAAAATAAAGAATAATTTGTGTTAGGTGAAATTCGTGGAAGACGTATTAATGAATAAAAAAGCGAAGCAAGCTTTAATGAAATGGGATCCCTTTCAAATGGGAGAAGGTGCTTATGAAATTGAAGCCAGCGATGTAGTTGCAGCGTTGCAAGCGATAGATGATCCCACAGAATTAGCAAAAGTAATTCAGAGAGTATACGAACACTCCTTTGAAATTTGGATTCCTTTCGAAAATTGTGTGGAAATGGCTTATCAATTAATTGCGATTAAATTTGAAGCTAAATGTATTATATAAAAAGTGATAAAAAGTGTCGCTCCTTTAAAAAAAGTCGACACTTTTTATTTTACTTTCAAAATTAATGTTATGATAAACTTTTATAAATTCATCAAAAAAAATTGGAAGCTTTTTTCAAAAAAAGGTGATTTTTTGTTTCGCCGTTACTCGTTATGTTATAATTTAACATGACATTTACGTAGTGAAAGAAAGTAGGAAAAAATTATGAAAAAAAAATATGAAGTAGGTGAAGTTGTAACAGGGAAGGTAACCGGGATTCAACCATATGGAGCTTTTGTGGCATTAGATGAATCAACACAAGGTCTTGTTCATATTTCTGAAATTACTTATGGTTACGTTCGAAATGTAGAAGATTTTTTTAAAGTTGGTGACATAATACAAGTAAAAATACTTGATATTGATGAACGTAACGAAAAAATTAGTTTATCTACCCGTGCTCTTCAAGACCCACCACCACAAAAGAAAATGGATAAGAATCCGAAAAAAACATTACAAGAACGTGTAAATGAACAGGATGCAAACGGTTTTCAGACGCTAAAGGAAAAACTTCAAGATTGGATTGAGAGAGGGCATTAAAAAAATCCCAAAAGCGAGTATGCTTTTGGGATTTTTTATATGTTTAATTTTCTTAGTCTGTATTGTAAATTTTGTCGTGTCATACCTAATGCTTGGGCAGTTTTTGTAATATTTCCTTCGTTCATTTCTAATGCATGTTGTAAATAATATTTTTCCACTTCTTTTAAATACTCGTTTAATGGCAATAATTCCCGATTTTGTTGAAGAAGGAAAAAATCCGGTTTTCTCATTTTTTCGTTTTGTTGTTGTAACTTAAACCGGAAATGTAATGGCAACATTTCGTATGTAACGTATTTTTCATTTGTAATCATCGAAGCGATTTCATCTAACAATAGTTCCAATTCCTTTAAATTTCCAGGCCAATCATATTCAAGAAACAATTCCATTACATCATTTGACAAACCTTGAATATTCGAATTAAAACGTTCGCGATGTCTTGAAAAGTAATCATTTACGAAAGGTTTAATGTCTTCTTTTCTAGTGCGCAAAGCGGGTATAGAAATGCTCATTGAAGCAAAATAATAATATAGGTCTTTCAGCAATTGATGATTGCCAATTAAATCAATTGGGTCTCCACCGACACTGCCAATAACCATATGCTTTTCTTTCGGTAGGCTTGTTAACAGTTTATGTAGTTCTTTTTGAGTGGAGAGGGAATAAAATTCAATTCGTTCAAAGAAAAATGTATATGATTTATCTTGTTTTAAATACGTTTTTAATCTTTCTAATTGATTTGGCCTTCTGCTGAAAAGAGTAACAAATTCATCGTTTTTCGGCTGAAGCTCGTGATGGATTCCTTCTGCTATTAAATCTTTTCCTGTTCCAGATTCTCCAATTAATAATACAGGAATACGGGCACGAGCTGCTTTTTTTGCGTTTTCTTTAACGATTTGCATCGGTTCAGAGATCGCAGTAATGACATCAAATGTTAATGGTTCCCCATATCGACGTAAAGGTTGATAAATAAGTTTTTCCAAAGAAGTGATATCACGGGCAAATTCTATGGCACCGATAAGTTTTTCCCCTTCGTAAATGGGGTACGTATCATTAATCGTGGTAATTTCATGACCATATTTATTAAAATATGTTTGTTTTACGTTGATCTCTTTAATTCCAGTTTTTAATACGCGCAACAACGTACTGTCATGGGAGCGAAATGCAAAAAGTTCTAAAATAGAACGGTCGGTAATGTCTTCCACATCAAAACCTTCTATTTCTTTCATTTTTTGATTATATAAAATCGTTCTTCCTTCCGTATCAACAGCATGAATGCCAACTGAAACATGTTCTACAGCAAATTCATACAGTTTTAGAAGTTGTTTACTATTTAGAGACATCGTCAACACCCTCAAAAAATTTTTTTTGATTATGTTATATAATATGTATTGAAAAATGCAATAATATTTTGCATTATTATATATATAAATATTCTATAGGTGCAAATATTTTTTGCATACTATTTATGTAATTTATTTTAAGGAGGAGTATTAATGATTCCCTACAAACATGAACCCCTAACTGATTTTTCAATTGAAGAAAATCGTCAAAAGTATCTTGAAGCATTAAAAAAAGTTGAAAGTGAATTAGGCAAGGATTATCCATTAATTGTTGGTGGAGAAAGAATTACAACGGAAGATAAAATTACTTCTTATAACCCTGCAAATAAAACGGAAGTTGTAGGTCGAGTTTCAAAAGCAAATAAAGAAATTGCAGAAAAGGCAATGCAAATAGCAGATAAAACGTTCAATACATGGAAAAAAGTAGATCCAGTTATCCGTGCAGAAATTTTATTTAAAGCAGCTGCAATCGTTCGTCGTCGTAAATTTGAATTAGCGGCATGGTTAACAAAAGAAGCAGGTAAACCATGGGTACAAGCGGATGGAGATATTGCTGAAGGGATCGATTTCTTAGAATACTACGGTCGTCAAATGTTAGAAATTGCAAAAGGAAAACCGCTTGAAGAAAATCCTGGAACAATCAACAAATATGTTTATATTCCGTTAGGTGTTGGTGTTGTTATTTCACCATGGAACTTCCCATTTGCTATCATGGTTGGGACAACTGTAGCAGCTGCTGTTACAGGTAATACTGTACTTTTAAAACCAGCTTCTACAACACCAGTTATTGCTTATAAATTCATGGAAATCTTAGAAGAAGCAGGAATGCCACCAGGAGTTGTTAACTACATTCCAGGACCAGGTTCAGAAGTAGGAGATTATTTAGTAGATCATCCACGTACACGCTTTATCAGCTTCACTGGTTCTCGTGATGTTGGTATTCGCATCAATGAGCGTGCTGCCGTTGTTAATGAAGGACAAATTTGGCTTAAACGAGTAATCGCTGAAATGGGTGGTAAAGATGCGATTATCGTAGACGATGCTGAAAATGCTGATTTAGAATTAGCAGCTCAATCTATCGTAACTAGTGCTTTCGGATTCAGTGGTCAAAAATGTTCAGCATGTTCACGTGCAATCATTGTAGGAGATGAAGCTTACAATAAAGTTGTAGAACGAGTTGCTGAATTAACAAATGAACTTGTTGTAGGAGATCCTGCAAATGTTGAAACATATGTAAACCCAGTAATCGATGAAGGAGCATTTAAGAAAATTGCTGAATATATCGAGATTGGGAAGAAAGAAGGCCGCTTAGTTGCTGGTGGACAATATGATGATTCAAAAGGTTACTTCATCCATCCAACAGTATTTGCAGATGTAGATCCTAATGCTCGAATTATGCAAGAAGAAATCTTTGGTCCAGTTCTTGCAATAACAAAAGCAAAAGATTTCGATGAAGCACTTGAAATTGCGAATAATACAGTATATGGTTTAACAGGTGCTGTTATTTCAAATAATCGTTTCCATTTACAAAAAGCTGCAGAAGATTTCCATGTAGGTAACTTATACTTCAACCGCGGATGTACTGCTGCAATTGTTGGATATCAACCATTTGGTGGATTCAACATGTCTGGTACAGATTCAAAAGCAGGTGGACCTGACTACTTGATTCTTCATATGCAAGCAAAAACTATTTCTGAAACGTTATAATTTAAAAAGCAGACGTTTTTACACGTCTGCTTTTTTATCAAAATGAATGATAAATAATTTGTTGAGCTAATAATATAAATTGGGAGAAAAAATGGTTGTACATATGGTAGGACATCATTAAAATGGAAATTACCAATACAATCAACTCGATTTATTTACAAAGTATGTTAATATGATGTTGAGGAACTTTCTACAAAATATTAAATCATTGAGTTAAAAGAGGCGAGAATATATGTCTGAAAATGTAAATCTTCTTACTTCAACACAAGATGTGATTAAAGAAGCATTAAATAGGCTTGGATATGATGAAGCGATGTATGAATTATTAAAAGAACCGCTTCGTGTGTTAAAAGTGCGCATCCCCGTAAAAATGGATGACGGTACAACGAAAGTATTTACTGGTTATCGTGCTCAACACTCAGATGCGGTTGGTCCAACTAAAGGAGGAATCCGCTTCCATCCAGATGTGACCGAGGATGAAGTGAAAGCGCTTTCTATGTGGATGACTTTAAAATGCGGTATTGTTGATTTACCATATGGCGGAGGTAAGGGTGGTATTGTTTGTGACCCTCGTCAAATGTCAATGGGAGAATTGGAGCGATTAAGCCGTGGGTATGTTCGTGCTGTGAGCCAAATCGTAGGACCTACAAAAGACATTCCTGCTCCAGACGTATTTACGAATGCCCAAATTATGGCATGGATGATGGATGAGTATAGTCGAATTGACGAGTTCAATTCACCTGGATTCATTACAGGAAAACCAATTGTTTTAGGCGGTTCGCAAGGACGTGACCGTGCAACTGCAGAAGGCGTGACAATTGTTATCCAGGAAGCAGCGAAAAAACGCGGTATTGATATTAAAGGTGCACGAGTAGTTATTCAAGGTTTTGGAAATGCTGGTGGATTCTTGGCGAAATTTATGAGCGATTTAGGTGCAAAAGTGATTGGTATTTCCGATGCTTATGGTGCTTTATATGATCCAGACGGTTTAGATATCGATTACTTACTAGATCGTCGAGATAGTTTTGGAACAGTAACAACATTGTTTGAAGATACAATTACAAATAAAGAATTGTTAGAATTAGACTGCGATATTTTAGTTCCAGCAGCAATTTCAAACCAAATTACAGCTGAAAACGCACCTAATATTAAAGCTAAAATTGTTGTCGAAGCTGCGAACGGTCCAACAACTGCTGAAGCAACAAAAATCCTTACTGAACGTGGAATTTTATTAGTACCAGATGTACTTGCTTCTGCTGGTGGGGTAACTGTTTCTTATTTTGAATGGGTTCAAAATAATCAAGGCTACTATTGGTCTGCTGAAGAAGTGAAAGAAAAATTGCGCGAGAGAATGGTCAATGCATTTGAAAATGTTTACCAAACTGCGCAAAGTCGAAATATCGATATGCGCCTTGCTGCGTATATGGTTGGTGTTCGCCGTACAGCTGAAGCTTCCCGCTTCCGCGGATGGGTGTAATATACAACTGAAACTTGATTTAGATTTTGCTTCTTGAAGAAGAATAACACCATTTTTCTGCATTGAAAAATGGTGTTATTTGTTTATTCGGATTTTTAACTGATAGTGTGAATTGTAAATTTGCTCATAAAGGAGAGTGTTTGAGTGAATAATTTTGTTTTTACTAATCCTGTTCGATTATATTTTGGGAAGGGTGAAATACGTAAATTAAAAAAGGAGCTGCCGAAATACGGGAGAAATATTCTGCTTGTTTTTGGAGGAGGCAGCATTAAGAGAAACGGGCTATATGATGAAGTGACTTCTATATTGAAAGATCTTGATTTGAATGTTTTCGAATTAAGTGGTGTAGAACCAAATCCAAGAGTTGAAACGGCTAGAAAAGGAATTGATATTTGTAAGAAAGAATCTATTGATTTTGTACTTGCGGTTGGCGGCGGTTCGGTTATCGATTGTTCTAAATTAATAGTTGCTGGAGCAAAAACGGAAGAAGATCCATGGGATATTGTAACGGAAAAAGTGAAGGTAAAAGATGCATTGCCTCTAGGAACAGTTTTAACGTTAGCTGCAACTGGATCAGAAATGAATGCGAATTCTGTTATTTCCAACGAAAAAACGAAAGAAAAATATGGATGGGCAAGCGGAAAGGTGTTTCCAAAGTTTTCTATTCTTGATCCGACATACACAATAACAGTACCAAAGGATCAAACGGTATACGGTATTGTCGATATGATGTCCCATGTATTTGAACAATATTTCCATGATGCGGAAAATACATTGGTAATGGATGAATTGTGTGAAGGGGTACTGAGAACAGTTATCGAAACAGCACCAAAATTAGTAGATAATCTGGAAAACTATGAATTGCGGGAAACAATTTTATTATCTGGAACGATTGCTTTAAATGGAATGTTATCAATGGGATCAGAGGGTGATTGGGCAACTCATGAAATCGAGCATGCCATATCAGCAGTATATGATATTCCACATGGTGGGGGGCTTGCGATTCTATTTCCAAACTGGATGAAACATGTTGTTCATGTAAATCCGCATCGTTTTGCTCGGCTGGCTACGAAAGTGTTTGGAGTAAATCCGTCTCATAAGACTGTAGAAGAAGTTGCATTTGAAGGAATTGAACGTTTAAGAGAGTTTTGGACATCTCTAGGAGCTCCAAGTTCACTTAAAGATTATTCTATTGATGATTCAAAGTTGGAATTATTAGTTGAAAAAGCAATGGCGAATGGTCCAATTGGACGTTTTAAAGTTCTTGAGAAGAACGATGTAAGAGAAATTTTGAGGATGTCTTTATAAATGGGGAGGCTGTCTAGTATTAGACAGCCTATTATCTTTAACAGTGTAATATATCATTGTATTAACATGATAAATCATTTTAGCGATTTCACAATTAAGTTATCCATTATTCTTTTTATGATATTTCCACTCTGTTATTCCGTCGTCTTTGTCAAAAGCAAGAGTTACTTTTGTAACGCCTTTTTGAGCCAAAATTAATTCAACTAAGTGATCTCGAACACTATCCAAATAATCAAGAGATTGATGAGGATTGGTTTCTACAACGATTTCAACATGGAGAAACTCTCCTTCCTTTACAACTTCTAACCGTTCAATATCTTTTACATGGGGATCTTCCATTACTAAATTACCAATGTGTATTAACATTTCTTCATCTGTTTCGCCGATTGCACCACGAGCGTTGTCAAGGAATACTCGACCCACTACATAAAACATCATTACACCTATAATCATGGATACTAAACCTTCTAATGCGTAAAAATTCGTAAAATAAGCGATAATGATAGCTAAAAATGCTAGTACATTTCCCGCGGTAGCAACTGCATCTTCCATCCATACTAATTTTGTCGCTGGTTTAGCTCGGTTTAAATAAATAATTGATTTTGGAATTGCTCCTATACCGGAAGTTTCGATTCCTACTTCATGTAAAGTTTCTTTTGCAGCTTTTTGTAGAACAATGGCTTCCAGTATCGTTCCCAATAACAAAACACAAAGGGCGAATAGGATTCCATCTGATTGTTCTTTAGGATGTAAAAAATGATGGAGACCTTCTTTTACTGTTTCGTAAGAAAGTATTGCAACGATGATGACTGCTCCTAAACAAACAAGATTCACTACCCGCCCAAATCCATTTGGAAACCGTTTTGTAGGCGCCTTTTTTGATAAAGCAGAACCAATATAGACGAAAAATTGATTGGCTGCATCTCCTAATGAGTGCATCATTTCGGCAAACATGGCTACATTCCCTGTAAAAAAATAAGCTGCTCCTTTAATAATACCTAAAGTTAAATTCACAATTGCTGCAGATAATGATGGTTTATTTCCGTCTTTTAGTAATTTTATTATTTCTAACATCGATTTCCTCCAAATTAAGATAAAATTTCAATTTCAATTTTTTGAATATAAGGAAGTGCATGAAAGGTGTTAAAAACTGTATAAGTGTTATTTTTTAATAATGTGGAAAAACGAATATCAACTTCATAAGTCAGATTTTCGCCAGTAATGCGAATATTATCGATAACCATCCCGTTTTTTTTCATGAACTTTAGCAATTCCTCTATATTTTCTTTATGTGCAATCTTTGCTTTAAGAGAAAGTTCTCGCATCCTTATTCGTTTTGGCCCAATTTTTGTTAAAAAAGGTGCTACGATTTCAATACCGAAAACGACAATGATAACTGTTAATAATGCTTCTATATAAAACTCGGCACCGACAGCAATTCCAATTCCAGCCGCTCCCCAAACGATAGCAGCTGTGGTTAAACCTGTAATACTATCGTTTCCTTTTCTTAAAATGACACCTGCACCTAAGAAGCCGACTCCGCTCACAATTTGGGCTGCAAGTCTTAGTGGATCCATTGTGATGTTGATATCACCTCTAGGAGGGGTACTATATGCAGTATCAATCGAAATAATGGTTAATAAACAACTAAATGTAGAAATTACTAAGCTAGTTTTTAATCCCACAGGTTTTTTCTTTAATTCTCTTTCGATTCCGATAATTAAACTTAACATTGCAGCAAAGGCCAATTTAAATAAAACGACGCTGCGAATCGTTTCATGAAAAATGAGAAAGTACCCCAAGACATTTCCCCCTTTTTTTATTGTGCAAAAACATTAATCATGTAAAAATGGATATTGAATAAAGTAAAGTTAGGGGTAAATAAAATGGAAAAACCACTGATCCATCCATCTATAGCAATCATTATTGGTGTCATTTCGATTTCTTTTTCTGCTATTTTGGTAAAACTAGCAGATGCTGAATCGGGTGTTATCGCTTTTTACCGTATGCTATTTACGGTGTTAATCTTGTCACCGATATTTTTAAAAAAACATGTACACGAATTAAAAATGTTAAATAAAAGAGATTGGTTGTTCTCTACAATTGCCGGAATCTTTTTGGCATTTCATTTTATACTTTGGTTTGAATCACTAAACTACACTTCGGTTGCAAGTTCTACGGTTCTTGTTACAATGCAGCCCTTATTTGCTTTTGTAGGAACATATTTATTTTTTAAAGAACGCATTACAATGCAAACAATATTGTCTGGAATTATTGCTATATCCGGTAGTGTTTTAATTAGTTGGGGAGATTTTAAAGTAAGTGGCAATGCTTTATTTGGAGATATACTAGCGCTTATTGCTTGTGGCTTAGTAACAGCATATTTTTTATTTGGACAAGATGTAAGAAAGAGATTATCCTTAATTACATATACGATGGTCGTATATTCTATTAGTACAGTTTGTTTATTATGTTATGTCATAATAAGAGAAGAGTCATTTGGTCCTTATCCAATAATGACATGGATATGGTTTTTGTTGCTTGCAATCCTTCCGAATTTACTTGGCCATTCACTTTTTAACTGGGCTATTAAATGGATAAGCACTACAGTTATTTCAATTGCAATATTATTTGAACCAGTTGGTGCATCAATTTTAGCGTTGTATATTTTTGGAGAAAAATTGATTGTTACACAAATTGTTGGTGGAATTATAGTAATTGCAGGAATTTTGTTGTTTGTACTAGATTTGAAAATGCTAAAAAATTTTTTCAAAAAAACTATTGACTCCTAATGAAATGTGTTTTAATATATATCATGTCCTTAGCGGACGAGATAAGTTTTGTAATAATAAACAAAAAATAACAAAAAAACATCTTGACAACAACTAAACAAGATGTTAGAATGAAAAAGTTGTTTCAACCAATAAATATCGAAACAAAAATGAACCTTGAAAACTGAACAACAAAACGTTAATGCAATAAATTATCTAGTTGTTAACCCTCGTTAACAAACTAGATTCGGACATTCAATTTTTGAGCAAATCAAATTTTCTTTTATGGAGAGTTTGATCCTGGCTCAGGACGAACGCTGGCGGCGTGCCTAATACATGCAAGTCGAGCGAACCAATTGAAAGCCTAGCTTTCATGAGGTTAGCGGCGGACGGGTGAGTAACACGTGGGTAACCTGCCCTATAGACTGGGATAACTCGCGGAAACGCGTGCTAATACCGGATAACACATCAAAGTGCATGCTTTGATGTTGAAAGATGGTTCTGCTATCACTATAGGATGGGCCCGCGGCGCATTAGCTTGTTGGTGGGGTAACGGCCTACCAAGGCGACGATGCGTAGCCGACCTGAGAGGGTGATCGGCCACACTGGGACTGAGACACGGCCCAGACTCCTACGGGAGGCAGCAGTAGGGAATCTTCCACAATGGGCGAAAGCCTGATGGAGCAACGCCGCGTGAGCGAAGAAGGTCTTCGGATCGTAAAGCTCTGTTGTAAGGGAAGAACAAGTGCAGTAGTAACTGGCTGCACCTTGACGGTACCTTACTAGAAAGCCACGGCTAACTACGTGCCAGCAGCCGCGGTAATACGTAGGTGGCAAGCGTTGTCCGGAATTATTGGGCGTAAAGCGCGCGCAGGCGGTTTCTTAAGTCTGATGTGAAAGCCCCCGGCTTAACCGGGGAGGGTCATTGGAAACTGGGAGACTTGAGTGCAGGAGAGGGAAGCGGAATTCCATGTGTAGCGGTGAAATGCGTAGAGATATGGAGGAACACCAGTGGCGAAGGCGGCTTCCTGGCCTGTAACTGACGCTGAGGCGCGAAAGCGTGGGGAGCAAACAGGATTAGATACCCTGGTAGTCCACGCCGTAAACGATGAGTGCTAAGTGTTAGGGGGTTTCCACCCCTTAGTGCTGCAGCTAACGCATTAAGCACTCCGCCTGGGGAGTACGGTCGCAAGACTGAAACTCAAAGGAATTGACGGGGGCCCGCACAAGCGGTGGAGCATGTGGTTTAATTCGAAGCAACGCGAAGAACCTTACCAGGTCTTGACATCCCGCTGACCGCTATGGAGACATAGCCTTCCCTTCGGGGACAGCGGTGACAGGTGGTGCATGGTTGTCGTCAGCTCGTGTCGTGAGATGTTGGGTTAAGTCCCGCAACGAGCGCAACCCTTGTCCTTAGTTGCCATCATTCAGTTGGGCACTCTAAGGAGACTGCCGTACAAATACGGAGGAAGGTGGGGATGACGTCAAATCATCATGCCCCTTATGACCTGGGCTACACACGTGCTACAATGGACGGTACAAACGGTCGCGAAGTCGCGAGACGGAGCCAATCCGAAAAAACCGTTCTCAGTTCGGATTGCAGGCTGCAACTCGCCTGCATGAAGCCGGAATCGCTAGTAATCGCGGATCAGCATGCCGCGGTGAATACGTTCCCGGGCCTTGTACACACCGCCCGTCACACCACGAGAGTCTGTAACACCCGAAGTCGGTGAGGTAACCCTTTCGGGAGCCAGCCGCCGAAGGTGGGACAGATGATTGGGGTGAAGTCGTAACAAGGTAGCCGTATCGGAAGGTGCGGCTGGATCACCTCCTTTCTAAGGATATTTACGGAAGCATTAGCGTTTTGTGTTCAGTTTTGAAGGTTTATGACCTTCAAAGTTATAGTGTTGTTCTTTGAAAACTGGATAAACGACATTGAAAGCAAGCAATTTACTGTAAAGCGCAAACAACTAGGCTAACACGACGTAAATGCGACGTGGATTGAAAGCCGTAAGGGTTGCGAGACGCAAGCAAGACAAGGAAATGAGCGAGTGAGAACCGGAGTGTACTATATGCGTACATGAGGATTCGAACGAGCGGAATTGACGAAGTATTGCGCAGTGTATCGAAAACCGAAAAGGTTAAGTTGTTAAGGGCGCACGGTGGATGCCTTGGCACTAGGAGCCGATGAAGGACGGGACTAACACCGATATGCTTCGGGGAGCTGTAAGTAAGCTTTGATCCGGAGATTTCCGAATGGGGGAACCCACTGTTCGTAATGGAACAGTATCTTAACGTGAATCCATAGCGTTAAGAAGGCACACCCAGGGAACTGAAACATCTAAGTACCTGGAGGAGAAGAAAGAAAAATCGATTCCCTGAGTAGCGGCGAGCGAAACGGGAACAGCCCAAACCAAGAGGCTTGCCTCTTGGGGTTGTAGGACACTCTATACGGAGTTACAAAAGGATGGGTTAGACGAACCGTTCTGGAAAGGACGGCCAGAGAAGGTAAAAGCCCTGTAGTCGAAAATCCATCCTCTCCTGAGTGGATCCTGAGTACGGCGGAACACGTGAAATTCCGTCGGAATCCGGGAGGACCATCTCCCAAGGCTAAATACTCCCTAGTGACCGATAGTGAACCAGTACCGTGAGGGAAAGGTGAAAAGCACCCCGGGAGGGGAGTGAAAGAGAACCTGAAACCGTGTGCCTACAAGTAGTCAGAGCCCGTTAACGGGTGATGGCGTGCCTTTTGTAGAATGAACCGGCGAGTTACGATTACGTGCAAGGTTAAGCAGAAAATGCGGAGCCGCAGCGAAAGCGAGTCTGAATAGGGCGTTTTGAGTACGTGGTCGTAGACCCGAAACCAGGTGATCTACCCATGTCCAGGGTGAAGGTGAGGTAACACTCACTGGAGGCCCGAACCCACGCACGTTGAAAAGTGCGGGGATGAGGTGTGGGTAGCGGAGAAATTCCAATCGAACTTGGAGATAGCTGGTTCTCTCCGAAATAGCTTTAGGGCTAGCCTCGTGTGAAGAATACTGGAGGTAGAGCACTGTTTGGACTAGGGGCCCACCTCGGGTTACCGAATTCAGACAAACTCCGAATGCCAGCTATTTATACACGGGAGTCAGACTACGAGTGATAAGATCCGTGGTCAAAAGGGAAACAGCCCAGACCACCAGCTAAGGTCCCAAAGTAATCGTTAAGTGGAAAAGGATGTGGCGTTGCTTAGACAACCAGGATGTTGGCTTAGAAGCAGCCATCATTTAAAGAGTGCGTAATAGCTCACTGGTCGAGTGACGCTGCGCCGAAAATGTATCGGGGCTAAACGATTCACCGAAGCTGTGGATTCGTGCGTTGCACGAGTGGTAGGAGAGCGTTCTAAGTGCGTCGAAGTCAGACCGGAAGGACTGGTGGAGCGCTTAGAAGTGAGAATGCCGGTATGAGTAGCGAAAGATGGGTGAGAATCCCATCCACCGAATGACTAAGGTTTCCTGAGGAAGGCTCGTCCGCTCAGGGTTAGTCGGGACCTAAGTCGAGGCCGAAAGGCGTAGACGATGGACAACAGGTTGATATTCCTGTACCACCTCCCCGCCGTTTGAGTGATGGGGGGACGCAGGAGGATAGGGAATGCACGCCGTTGGTCGAGCGTGTCCAAGCAGCAAGGCGTGGAAGTAGGCAAATCCGCTTCCTAATACGCCGAGCTGTGATGGGGAGCGCGTTATGCGCGAAGTTCCTGATTTCACACTGCCAAGAAAAGCCTCTAGCGAGGCGGGAGGTGCCCGTACCGCAAACCGACACAGGTAGTCGAGGAGAGAATCCTAAGGTGAGCGAG
>NZ_JBBOQR010000001.1:2662500-3142351 GCF_038004145.1 Ureibacillus sp. FSL K6-2830
TCGGTAGCTCAGTTGGTAGAGCATTTGACTGAAGATCAAAGTGTCGGCGGTTCGATTCCGTCCCGACCCACTTGATGCGGGTGTAGTTTAATGGTAAAACCTCAGCCTTCCAAGCTGATGTCGTGGGTTCGATTCCCATCACCCGCTCCAATGGGCCTATAGCTCAGCTGGTTAGAGCGCACGCCTGATAAGCGTGAGGTCGATGGTTCAAGTCCATTTAGGCCCACCATATATTCCGAAGTAGCTCAGTGGTAGAGCAATCGGCTGTTAACCGATTGGTCGTAGGTTCGAATCCTACCTTCGGAGCCATAAGGAGAAGTACTCAAGAGGCTGAAGAGGCGCCCCTGCTAAGGGTGTAGGTCGGGGTAACCCGGCGCGAGGGTTCAAATCCCTCCTTCTCCGCCATACATAGCCATGGCCCCTTGGTCAAGTGGTTAAGACACCGCCCTTTCACGGCGGTAACACGGGTTCGAATCCCGTAGGGGTCATAAAAATAATAAAAAAATAAAATAAATCTCTTGAAAAAGAGATTGAATATGATAAAATAATTCTTGTCCTTAATAAGTCTAGTGACGATGGCAAAGAGGATACACCCGTTCCCATACCGAACACGGAAGTTAAGCTCTTTAGCGCCGATGGTAGTAAGGGGCTTCCCCTTGTGAGAGTAGGACGTTGCTAGGCTTGATATGGAGGATTAGCTCAGCTGGGAGAGCACCTGCCTTACAAGCAGGGGGTCGGCGGTTCGATCCCGTCATCCTCCACCATGATATATGCCGGCGTAGCTCAATTGGCAGAGCAACTGACTTGTAATCAGTAGGTTGAGGGTTCGATTCCTTTCGCCGGCACCATCATGAGCCATTAGCTCAGTGGTAGAGCATCTGACTTTTAATCAGAGGGTCGAAGGTTCGAGTCCTTCATGGCTCATCAATAAACACTTGCGGGTGTGGCGGAATTGGCAGACGCACTAGACTTAGGATCTAGCGCCTTACGGCGTGGGGGTTCGACTCCCTTCACCCGCACCACTTAGAAAAATTGCGGAAGTAGTTCAGTGGTAGAACACCACCTTGCCAAGGTGGGGGTCGCGGGTTCGAACCCCGTCTTCCGCTCCAATAATGCCGGGGTGGCGGAATTGGCAGACGCACAGGACTTAAAATCCTGCGGTAGGTGACTACCGTACCGGTTCGACTCCGGTCCTCGGCACCATGTAAAATAGAAGTTAGCGCCAGTAGCTCAATTGGATAGAGCGTCTGACTACGGATCAGAAGGTTGTGGGTTCGACTCCTGCCTGGCGCGCCAAAAAAGTGAACCGGGAAGTAGCTCAGCTTGGTAGAGCACTTGGTTTGGGACCAAGGGGTCGCAGGTTCGAATCCTGTCTTCCCGACCAGCAGGAACTACGGGGCATTAGCTCAGCTGGGAGAGCGCCTGCCTTGCACGCAGGAGGTCAGCGGTTCGATCCCGCTATGCTCCACCAAATTATAAATGAATAACAATTGACGGCGGTGTAGCTCAGCTGGCTAGAGCGTACGGTTCATACCCGTGAGGTCGGGGGTTCGATCCCCTCCACCGCCATCTTAAGGACCTTTAGCTCAGTTGGTTAGAGCAGACGGCTCATAACCGTCCGGTCGCAGGTTCGAGTCCTGCAAGGTCCACCAAAGGTTGAAAAGATAGATAAGAAACAAATGGAGGAATACCCAAGTCTGGCTGAAGGGATCGGTCTTGAAAACCGACAGGCGGGTCAAACCGCGCGGGGGTTCGAATCCCTCTTCCTCCACCATAACATAAAATAATTATTATCGCGGGGTAGAGCAGTCTGGTAGCTCGTCGGGCTCATAACCCGGAGGTCGCAGGTTCAAATCCTGCCCCCGCAACCAAAGTGGTCCCGTGGTGTAGCGGTTAACATGCCTGCCTGTCACGCAGGAGATCGCGGGTTCGAGTCCCGTCGGGACCGCCATAAATACGGGTCGGTAGCTCAGTTGGTAGAGCATTTGACTGAAGATCAAAGTGTCGGCGGTTCGATTCCGTCCCGACCCACTTGATGCGGGTGTAGTTTAATGGTAAAACCTCAGCCTTCCAAGCTGATGTCGTGGGTTCGATTCCCATCACCCGCTCCAATGGGCCTATAGCTCAGCTGGTTAGAGCGCACGCCTGATAAGCGTGAGGTCGATGGTTCAAGTCCATTTAGGCCCACCATATATTCCGAAGTAGCTCAGTGGTAGAGCAATCGGCTGTTAACCGATTGGTCGTAGGTTCGAATCCTACCTTCGGAGCCATAAGGAGAAGTACTCAAGAGGCTGAAGAGGCGCCCCTGCTAAGGGTGTAGGTCGGGGTAACCCGGCGCGAGGGTTCAAATCCCTCCTTCTCCGCCATACATAGCCATGGCCCCTTGGTCAAGTGGTTAAGACACCGCCCTTTCACGGCGGTAACACGGGTTCGAATCCCGTAGGGGTCATAAAAAAACCGGCTTTTTGTCAAATGGTGTTGGTGAATAAATTTTATTGACATTATTTGGTGATGTGTAATCGGATGGCTTAGGGGAAATTCGAGGTTCCCCTAAGCTGTTTTTATTTTCGCTAAGTTTTGGGTAATGAATATTGGTTCTTTGTCAAATGGTGTTGGTGAATAAATTTTAGTGACATTATTTGGTAATATGTAATCGGATGGCTTAGGGGAAATTCGAGGTTCCCCTAAGCTGTTTTTATTTTCGCTAAGTTTTGGGTAATGAATATTCGGTTTCTAAAGTGATAGAAGGATCGATAACCGAAAGAAATGCGTTTAATCACTTTGATTTTGTTATTAATCCCCTCTAAAATGCCGTTGTTATAATCATATTTCAACGTATTCTCGACGTAATTGATGTATTTGTTGATTGTCTTGATGGCGGTTTTCATATAGCTGGAAACGCTGTTCTGTTTATTCGCCAAGGTTTTCTTCAAGAGCTCAAAGTCTTTGATTTTAATGCAATGTTGCACGTATTGATATAACTCATAGGACGCTTTTAATTCAGAATCTAAATCAATGAGATAGTGGAGAATCTCCACCTCACACATATGCTTTTTAAAGCAACGATGATATTTATAGTTCTTATAATCAAGTTTTGTTTGATCTTTCAGAAGGAGCTTCCAGTATTTTTTCAATTTATTGTAATTCTTTTTATCCCGATTCATGACGTTGATGCGCGTTTTGTTTAAAGCTCTGCTAAATAGTTGGAGGATATGGAATTTGTCGAGTACGATTTCCGCTTTAGGGAAAACTTCTTGGATTAAGGAAATATAAGGGCTGTACATATCGATGACAATCGTTTTTACCGCATCTCTCGCCTTCTTGGAATACCGTAAGAAATACTCTTTGAGGACATGTAATCTCCGGTCCTCCACGATATCCACAATCTCCCCCGTTTCAGAGTCGCAGAAAATAAAGGACATCGCTCCAGCTGCGGATTTCACTGATTTAAACTCGTCAAAACACAAATGCTTTGGAAGGTAGTGAACATTTGGTTGATAGTAGCTATAAAAGCTGTCAATGACACGACTGACAGTGGCATGAGAAACATTATGTTTCATCGCAATATCTTTTTCGGATATTTTATCTTTGGCATTTAAAGCAATCGCTACTTTAGTATTGTTGGAAATACAACAGTTTTTAGCCACGACGCTCGTTTTTAAAGTAAACGTGGCATGACAATGTTTACAGAAATAACGCTGTTTACGCAATTTTAAGTAGGTATGAAAACCTGAAATGCTAGGCATTTTAATGAGAGACGTTTTAAAACCGTGTTTAATGATTTGATCATCAAAGACATGTCCACAAGCATAACAAGCTTTTGGTTGGTAAGTTAATTGGCCATAAAAGACTTTTGATTGGACCCCTTTAATGAGTTCTTCTGCACAAAAATTTTCATCAAATGTGATATTTTTGTCTTTAATATTTAATAAATTACGTATAGAATAATGATGAGACATGTGACATCACTCCTTGTAAATGTGGTTTTGGTCGATTACATTTTACCAGAGTTTTGTCACTGTCTCATTTTTTTTTGTTCAAAAAAATTGGTGCTGGTTTTTACTCACCAACACCAAATATTATAGAGCCGAAAAAACTTGGGATTGAAGGGCTATTCGTCGTGTGTACCAGAAGGGTGCGCATTTTTTTATTTATCTCACATATTTCGGGCTTATCATTTTTTGTGTAAAAAAATGGTGCTGGTTGTATCCACCAACACAAATATTATAGAGCCATAAATACTCACTAGTGTCGCATAAAAAATATCAATAGACATAATAAATCTGAATTTTCTGTAACTATATTTTTCCAAAAAAAAATCCTTTATAATGGTTGGGTGGTAGTAAACCATCCAAATCCAATACAAAGGACAAAACCATGGATAAGTTTACACGAAAAACATCATTTGAACAATGGTTTTCACCAATTCATTTCAACTTATTTGACGATATGGTGAAAGCCTATCAATTAAATTACTATACAAAGAAGCTTTATATGGCTTCATTTCTGAAATGACTGTTGTACGCTCAATTACATGAAACCGAAAGTTTGCGAGCTTTAAGTGACGCTGTTTTTTCTGAAGAATTACAACGTGCAACAGGTCTTCCATCGATTAGCTTTTCCCAATTAGGAAGACGAATCAACGCCATTCCAACGGTTTTCTTTCAATCGATTTTTCTTGATTTAGTGGCTCAAATTCATGAGAAAACACATTTTCAAAAGCGAAGAAAGCTGACAACGCCACTAAAAATCATTGATTCGAGTACGTTGCCACTGAATTTGACGAACCACAAATGGGCAGAGTTCCGAAAAACAAAATCGGGCGTGAAGCTTCACTTGCGTCTTGTATTCATGGAAAAAGGACTTTCTTATCCCGACAAGGCCGTACTGACAAACGCAATCGAACATGATCGTGGTCAATTAGAGGTATTCATTGATGATCAAGAATGCCTGTACGTGTTCGATCGGGGATACTTAGATTATGAGCGATTTGACCGTATGACGGATGATGGGTATTTCTTTGTTTCACGTTTACGAAAAAACGCTGTCGTCCGTGTGTTAGAACGATTTTCGTTACCTGAAGATTCGCCTGTATTCTCCGATGAAATGGTGGTGATTGGAACCACGCAAAATCGTTCTGAAAACGCGTTCCGTCTCATCAAATTGTTGGATACAAAAGGAAATAAACTTCATTTACTGACGAATCGTTTTGATATGGATGCAGATGAAATCGCCGAAATCTATAAGTCACGTTGGGCCATTGAACTTTTTTTCAAATGGATGAAACAACACTTGAATATCAAGAAGTTCTACGGCCACAGTAAACAAGCCGTACACAACCAAGTATACGTATCTATGATTGTATACTGTTTAAATGTGTTAGCTCAGTTGAACACGAATAGTGACCGAAGTACGTTACAAATAAGTCGATATTTGAAAGCGGCTTTATGGAAATCTGCACACATTTGGTTACGGAAAATCGAAGGGAAGAGCGTTCCTTAAAGGTTGATTTGTCGTTGTTGCACTCGTCTTAAGCTATAGGTAAAAAATGGATGTTCACTACCTTTATTTAGGTGTTTTCGTTTTTCGCTAATTTTCCAGAAAAATAAAATCTGAAATTTCAAAACTTATTTATACGACGCTAGTGATAAATACTATAAAAACAAAAGAGTATGGGGAGTGGAGAATAGATGAAAGTAGTGGACCTACATTGCGATGTATTAGAAAAATTAGCACGATTTGAAGATGCCAATTTTCGCAATGATTCTAGAATATATTCTAACTTTGAAAGATTAAAGGCAGGGAATGTAAAAATTCAAGTATTTGCAATATTTATCCATCCAGATATTCCTCAAGAGCAGAAATTTCAAGAAGTATTACGTCAGATTGAAGCCTTCAATAAATGTGTATTGAAAGAGCCGGAAATGGTTCATATTAAAGATTGGAAGCAAATTGATGAGCTCGAAGAAGGGCAAATAGGAGCCGTATTAAGTTTGGAAGGCTGTGATGCCATAGATGATGATCTTGAAAAATTAAAGATCATTTTGGATGCAGGCGTTAAGATAGTCGGATTAACTTGGAATTATGAAAATAAAGTTGGCTATGGCACGTCAGAAGATTCTACAAAGGGTATAAAACCTTTTGGAAAAAAGGTAATTGAATTGTTAAATGAACGAGATATTATCATAGATGTTGCGCATTTAAATGAAAGAGGATTTTATGAATTATTACCGCTTGCAAAAAAAGTGATTGCTAGCCATTGTAATTCACGCACTCTCTGTGATCATCCAAGAAATTTAACGGATGAACAAGTGAAAATGCTTGTAGAAAAAGGTGGACGTATCCATGTTGTTTTTTATCCCCCATTTATAGAAAAGGAGAAGAAAACAACGACAATCGAAAAATTGGTTGAGCACATAAAATATTTAGCTAATTTAGTAGGAGTGGAACATATCGGTTTTGGTTCTGATTTTGACGGGATGGACCCATTGTCAGTAAGCAATTTATCAAATGCTTCTGAATTTCCAAATATCATTGAAACGTTGCGTCAAGAGTTTACAGATGATGAGGTGAAATTATTTTCAGAAGAGGGATTTATGAATTATATAAGAAAATTAAATGCAACGACTTAATATAGAGATAGGGAAATAAAAACTATATACTCCTAAAATTGGAGATTTTAGGATAAAAACTTTATAAATAATTTCACAGAAAGAATAGTTGAAAGTATTATTATTAAACCTAAAAAAATGATATGATAAAATAGATATTGCATTGTTCGGAAAGGCAATCAGAATAATTATTTTAGGAAAGCAGAAATAAGATTCTGCTATTTTTATGGCAAATTACATTGCTTTTTTACGGAGGTTTTTTTCATGCAGCAAAAGTGGTCTAAAACCACTGAAGTTGAAGTGGCATCAAATAAATTGTCCTTTTATATTGAAACGATTGAAGTGAATCAATTGTCCCCTTTAGCTTTTTATGCAGCAGGAGAACAGCAATATAGAGGGGAAAGGTTTTTTTGGCAAAATAGGGAAAAAACATTAACGATTGTTGGACTTGGACAAGCAATCGTATTGGAAAATAATAAAAACGGTCAACGTTATTATGATATTGAGCACCAATGGAAAAAATTAACGAAAAATATTGTAATGGAAGAGCAGGAACCTCAACCTATTTTATTCGGAGGTTTTACCTTTGATCCGGAAAATAAAGAAAATGGTGAGTGGAATGATTTTCCTCAAAGTTATTTTACTGTAGCTACTTTTCAATTAATAAAACAACATGAGAAAACTTATGTCAGCATTCATTTGATTACAGAACAACAAGATTCTTCGATACATTTTGAAAAATTAAGGGAAGAACGGGACCAATTAATTCATGCAGCTCAAGTGAAAGAATTGAAAACATATGAAAAGCCGAAAATACACTCGATTCATGAGCGAAATAAAGATTACTATTTCCATGCAGTTGAAAATGTTACCCATTTAATTCAAAAAAACGAAGCAGATAAAGTAGTAATCGCCCGTTCTTTAGAATTGGATTTTAAAGATGCGTTAACTTCGCCTCAAATCATTTATCAAATTATGAATGAACAGCCGGAAAGTTATTTATTTGGTCTTGAGCGGAAAAACTTACTATTTTTTGGTGCTACCCCTGAGCGTTTAGTAAAGGTGAAAAATCAGTATGCTTATTCTGCTTGTGTTGCTGGTTCTATCAAACGGGGAAAAACAGCAGAAGAAGATAAATTGCTAGGGGAACAACTATTAAGTGATTCCAAAAACTTAAAAGAACATCAATATGTTGTCGATATGATTGAAAATATTTTTAGCAAACATTGTGAAGAGTATAAAGTGCCAAAGCGTCCTAAATTATTAAAAATTCGTGATATACAACATTTATATACGCCTGTTGAAGGAAAATTATTCAATCATGCAACAATATTGCAATTAGTAGAACATTTGCATCCTACTCCCGCGTTAGGTGGAGTTCCTAGAAATAAAGCGATGGAGATTATTCGTGAGTTCGAAAAAATGAACAGGGGATTATATGCAGGACCAATCGGTTGGATTGATGCTGATGGAAATGGAGAATTTGCCGTTGCTATACGATCTGCAGCATTAATTGATAAGAAAGCATACTTATATGCTGGCGGTGGAATTGTTGCAGATTCAAATCCAATGACGGAATATGAAGAAACGTTAGTAAAGTTTCGTCCGATGTTGCGGGCTCTAGGAGGACAATTTAATGAGTGAACGTAAAATTTTGACGGATTATGTGTATCAAATTGTAGCGTCTCTTGTCCAAAATGGTGTGGAAGATGTAGTCATTAGCCCTGGATCACGGTCAACTCCGTTAGCCTATGCATTTGCATCAACAAAAGAATTGAATCTGTATCGACAAGTGGATGAACGATCTGCGGCGTTTTTTGCGTTAGGATTGGCAAAGTCAAAAGGGAAACCAGTAGTATTACTGTGTACATCAGGTACTGCTGCTGCAAACTACTATCCTGCTATAGTGGAAGCAAAATATGCACGAGTTCCGCTCGTTGTCATTACAGCTGATCGTCCCCATGAATTGCGTGAAGTAGGGGCTCCACAAGCAATCAATCAAATTGATTTATATGGAAATCATGTCAAATGGTTTGCTGAATTTCCAATACCTGATGATAACAGTGTAACTCTGCCATTTGTTGAACGTCATATTGTACGAGTTGTCAATATTGCTAAGACTCATCCATTAGGTCCGGTACATATTAATATTCCGTTTCGTGAGCCATTGTTGATTGATTTTCAAAATGAATTACCAAAAAGATCATTTTTGGCAAGTTTCAATGGCACGATTACCCCACACTATGAAGCGATGAAGGCGCTATCATCGATTATCAAAGAAACACGAAGAGGAATAATCGTAATCGGTGAACTTGCACTTGGTACAAAGTTAGAATATTTATGGTCATTTATTCGAAAAGTACAATGGCCTGTTTTAGTTGAAAGTTTATCAAATATGAGAGCGAATATCCCAGAAGATTGTAAACAGTATGTCATTGCTACATATGATGCGCTCTTAAAAAGCGATGAGTTTAAAAAATTGGCAGTTTGCGATACAGTCATCCGTTTTGGTGCACAACCAGTTTCAAAATTTTTAACGATTTTTTTAATGGAATCCAAGCCAAAAAACTATATAGTAATCGATGAGGATCCGATGTTTCGAGATTCAACTTCCGTTTCAACACATTTTATCCATGCAACCATCGAATCATGGTTAGAGGAAATGATTATCCAGTCAACGATTAATGAATCATATTTTACTCTTTGGAAAACAGCTGATGATATAGCTAAAAAACATATACTTGCATATACTCAACATGAAAAAGATGAAGGGGCATTCGTTCGCTATTTGTTAGAACAATTGCCAGAAAAAAGTGATTTATTTGTGAGCAGTAGCATGCCAATACGAGATATTGATACTTTTTTGTTGCCTACTTCAAAGGATATTCAAATCTTTGCTAATCGAGGGGCAAACGGTATTGATGGAGTCATTTCAACGGCATTTGGATTTTCGAAAGGGAGAGAAAATCGAAAAACGTATTTATTGATTGGAGATTTGGCAGCCTTACATGATATTAACGCGTTTCTTTTAACCCGCTATCAACCGTGTAATATGACTATTTTTGTATTAAATAATGATGGTGGGGGGATTTTTTCCTACTTGTCTCAAGCAACCGTAAAAGAATACTATGAGGACTTATTTGGAACTCCGACTGCACTGAAATTTCAAGATGTAGCAAACATGTATGGAATGGACTATTTGCTAATCAACCATTTTGATGAAAAAGAAAAGATTTTTGATAAAGGGGACAAACCATTAAGATTAATAGAAATTCGAACAAACCGAAATGAAAATGTTCAGGCACATCGAAAGTTATGGCAACATATAAATTCGGAGTTGAAAGAATGGCTACTTTAAATATTCGTGGAATACAGGTCAATGTGGATATATGGAATGAGGGTGCAGAAGAAGTTCTTGTTTTGTTACACGGTTTTACTGGAACAACTAACACCTGGAATAAAGTAATTGAATACTTGCCAAATACAATAAAAATTGTCGCAATTGATTTAATTGGACATGGTAAAACGGAAGCGCCAAAAGATTCTTCACGATATTCTATGATTGAACAAGTGAAGGACTTGGAAGAAATATTTAATCAATTGGGATTACATTATTTTAACTTATTAGGTTATTCAATGGGAGGGCGAGTAGCATTATCATACGCAGTTCGCTTTCCTAAGCGGATTAAACAATTAATATTAGAAAGTTCATCGCCAGGTTTACATACCGAAGAAGAACAACTGGCTAGAAGACAGGCGGATGAATTATTGGCTGATGAAATTGAAGAGAAGGGAATTCAATGGTTTGTAGATAAGTGGGAAAACATCCCCCTTTTTGCATCCCAAAAGACATTACCTGAACAAATACAACAAGCGATTCGAGAAGAACGGTTAAGCCAATCAGAAACGGGGCTTGCTAATAGTTTGCGTGGAATGGGGACAGGTGCCCAACCTTCATTATGGCGAAAATTAATTCGTCTCTCCTTTCCCGTTATACTCATAACTGGAGAATTAGATCAAAAATTCGTCCAAATTGCTGAACAAATGCTTGAACAGCTACAAAATGCGAAACATATTAACGTTCCTAATGTAGGCCATTCAATTCACGTGGAAAATCCGGAACAATTTGCTACAATAATTAAGGAAGTCTTATAAAATTCGGGGAGGTTACTCATATGACTCGTGAGTGGAAAACTTTACATACTTATGAAGATATAAAGTATGAATTTTATAATGGGATTGCAAAAATTACAATCAATCGTCCGGAAGTACGCAACGCATTTCGACCAAAAACGGTTGAAGAATTAATTGATGCTTTCTCCCGTGCTCGTGATGATGCAAATATCGGTGTTATCATTTTAACAGGTGAAGGTGATAAAGCATTCTGTTCTGGTGGTGACCAAAAGGTGCGCGGTCATGGTGGGTATGTTGGCGATGACAATATCCCACGATTAAACGTACTAGATTTACAACGACTAATTCGCGTAATTCCAAAACCAGTTATTGCGATGGTTGCTGGATATGCCATCGGTGGCGGACACGTATTACACGTAGTGTGTGACTTAACGATTGCTGCAGACAACGCTATATTTGGACAAACTGGTCCGAAAGTTGGTTCCTTTGACGCTGGATACGGTTCTGGCTATTTAGCACGCATCGTTGGACATAAAAAAGCTCGTGAAATCTGGTACTTATGCCGTCAGTATAATGCACAAGAAGCGTTAGAAATGGGATTAGTAAACACGGTTGTACCTTTAGAACAATTGGAAGATGAAACGGTAAAATGGTGTGAAGAAATCCTTGAAAAATCACCAACTGCCATTCGTTTCTTAAAAGCCGCAATGAATGCAGATACAGATGGACTTGCAGGACTTCAACAATTCGCTGGAGACGCGACGCTTCTTTACTATACAACGGATGAAGCAAAAGAAGGACGAGATGCGTTTAAAGAAAAACGTAAACCAAACTTTGGTCAATTCCCAAGATTCCCTTGATTTAGATATCGATAATTCGTTTTTGAAAATAGGCTATCTTGAAAGTTTCTTCTTTCAAGACAGCCTTTTTCATTTTGGATGGATTTTGTAAATCATGATAACCAATGAGTCTGATTGTTAATTTTTATTTGTGAAATTTTTTTAGTAAAATGAAGGGGAGAAAGGGAGGAATTATAATGTACCCTAATTGGATTCTACAGCGAGCCTATTTAACGCCAAATCGAATTGGGTTATCTTTTGAAGGTAATTACTGGACTTTTGAAGAAATCAAAAAGATTTCTGTAAAACGTGCGGAACAACTAAAGGCATTAGGCATAGACAAGGGAAGCCGTGTTGCGATTCTTGGAGAAAATGATTCGAGTTTGATTTTTATTATGTATGGATGTATGCATTTACAATGTGAAATGGTGTTATTAAACCGTAAACTAACTACTAGTGAATTGGTTTATCAAATCAATGATGCACAAGTCTCAATGGTATTAGTTAATGACAATGATCTGTCATTACTGCCTGAAGATGTGAACTACTTGCGATTCTCTGAAATCGAAAATAGCGATTGTAAGCCAATTGAAATAAGCCGTGAATGGCCGCTGCAACAGACGATTTCCATTATGTATACGAGCGGCACAACAGGTTTTCCAAAAGGCGTGCGTCAAACGGTAGAAAACCATCAATCAAGTGCCGTTGCTTCAGTTTTGAATATCGGTTTATCCGAGAAAGATGTTTGGCTTTGTGCTGTACCTCTTTTTCATATTAGTGGATTTTCGATATTAGTTCGTTCTCTATTATACGGCAACGAAGTAAAGCTCTATCGAAAATTTGATCATGTACAAATTGCAGAGGATATTGTTTTCGGTAGGGTAACAAATGTTTCGGTAGTAGCGGTGATGCTTGAGCGAATTTTACATATCCTTGAAGAACGAAATCAGAAGGCATCTCCATCATTTAAGTTGATATTGGCAGGAGGTGGCCCTATTCCGAAAGATTATTTAATTCGTGCAGAACAGCGGGGATTGAAAGTATTGCAAACTTATGGGATGACGGAAACTTCCTCTCAAACAGCGACATTACCTGCGGAAGATGCTTTGCGGAAAATCGGTTCGGCTGGTAAACCATTATTTTTTAATCAGATTAAAATATTAGGAGCAGACGGTCCTTATCAAGAAGGGGAAATTTGTATCCGCGGACCACATGTGACGCCAGGATATATTGGACGTTACGAAGCGAAACCATCGACGGAAGACGGCTGGTTACATACTGGTGATATAGGTTATGTAGATAATGAAGGGTATTTATATGTCGTTGATCGCCGTTCAGACCTAATCATTTCCGGTGGAGAGAACATTTATCCAGCAGAAGTGGAAAACGTGTTAATGGGGCATCCTGCAATCAAAGAAGCGGGTGTTTGTGGAGTGGAGGATGCAACATGGGGACAAGTTCCAGTTGCTTTCATTGTATTGAAAAAAGATGTTTCACCTGAAGAAATTAAAGAATATTGTTTTCAACATTTAGCGAAGTATAAAGTACCAAAAGAAGTCTACGTGGTTGATGCATTACCAAGAAATGCTTCCAATAAATTGTTGCGTCGAAAATTAAAAGAATTGTTATCTTAACCTCCATGAGTAGTACAAGCTGGTTTGTACTACTTTTTTAATAGTGATGATTTGATAAGGTTATCTATTCCATGCATTATGTACCTAATTTAAGGAAAAATAAGAGCGAATCGAAAGCTGCAGCCTTCTGAATCGCTCCCTTAGGATTAATAATTTAAAGCTTTTTCCAACGTTTTTAAATTTTTTTCCATTAATGTAAAGTAATCTTCATTATTTTTTATATCATCTTCTGTTAATACACTGAGGTTATGTAATATTAGTGATTCAGCACCAATTTCTTGTTGAATGACAGATGCTAGTTTTGATGATACATTTTGTTCGAATAATATATATTTTATTTGATGTTTTTTAGCAAGAGCAACAATTTCTGCAAGTTCCTTCTGGGATGGTTCGCTTTGTGAATTTAATCCAGCAACGGGGATTTGTGTTAACCCGTAATTTCCTGCGATATATCCAAAGGCTGCATGGGACACAAAAAATGTTTTGGATGAAGCATGACTTGCTAAGTCTTTATATTGTTGATCTAATTCATCGAGACGTTTTACTAATTGCTCATAGTTTGTATTGAACGTATTTTCTTGTTCTGGAAGAAGGTTGACAAGTTCATTTTTAATCGTCAATGCTATATCTTTAGAGATCGTAGGAGAGAGCCAAACATGTGGATCGACCTCTCCATGGTGGTGGTCGTGTTCATGTTCATGTTCATGTTCCTCGTGGGAATGTCCAACAGAAGTTTGTAGTTTTTGTTCATCAATTTTTTCTGCTACTGGAACAAATTTTACGTGTTCATTTGCCAATGATTTTTTCGCATTTTCCACAAAACTTTCTAAACCTAATCCAATATAGAAAAATACGTCTGCATCTGCTAAAGCGATCATATCCTTTTGTGTTGGTTCAAAAGTGTGCTCATTTGCTCCAGGAGGATAGATAGAAGAAACATTCACATAATCTCCACCGATTTGTTTTGCAAAATATTGTAGTGGGTATACAGTAGTATATATATTAATTTCGTTATTCTTTTCTTGATTCGATTCATTATTGGTGCAGGCAGTTAAAAGCAGCGTCATCGCTAGTAATGAGAGGAAAATCAAATTTCTCATTATATTTCTCCTTTTCATCAAATAGTAATGATTACGATTTATGTAATTTTCACGAAATCAATAATACCATGAACAAGTGAATAAATACAATAAGAAAAACCTTCGAAATTAATTTTTTTTCGAAGGCCACTTTTCAGGTACGGGATCAAAACCCCCAGGATGAAAAGGATGACATTTTAAAATGCGGATTGTAGTAAGAATAAAGCCTTTAATAGCACCGTGCTTTTCAAATGCTTCAAGTCCATATTGAGAACAAGTTGGATAAAATCGGCAGGTTGGTGGTGTGAGAGGAGAAATAAATTTTCTATAAAATTGAATAAGCCAAATAAAAGGATATTTCATTGTTCGAATTTCTCATTCCTTACTATACTTATTTAAAATCGACCTTTTCTTTTCATAAGTATAAAGAAACCGATTGCACCAATCATTATGACGAAATACATAACGCCTACTAATAGTAAGATACCAGACATATTCAATATCATCACCTCTACCTATATACTAACATAATTATTCTTCTGATTGTTGAATACAAGGTGAACATAATATTTGGATAAATTCAATAAAAAATATCATACTATATATGAACTGTTTTCTGAGATTTCATGTAATTGTAAAATTATGAAAACAACATTTATAGTATAATTTAACAAAAGGATGGAAAATCTGTAAAATGAGGTGAAATGATGACAAACGATAAATTAATTGCACAGTTAAATGAATTAGTTTCAACATACTCAGTATTATATACTAAACTTCACAATTACCATTGGTATGTAACAGGTCCAAGCTTCTTTACATTACATGAAAAGTTTGAAGAATTATACAATGAAATTACGGCAAATTTAGATGAAGTAGCAGAGCGTATTCTAACAAAAGGCGGAAAGCCAGTTGCAACATTAAAAGAGCATTTAGAATTATCGAGAGTACAAGAAGCAAAAGGTTCAGAAACATCAGAGGAAATGGTTCAAACGATTATTGATGACTTCCAATCCACTATGAAGCTGATTAAAGAAGCAATGGAAGAGGCGGCAAATCAAGGCGATGATCGTACAGAAGATATGTTGAACGCAACTTTCCAAAGTCTAGAAAAACATACATGGATGTTATCAGCGTTTTTAGGTAAATAACGGAATGTCTATCCTCAAGAGTTCAATGATAGAACTTTTGAGGATTTTTTATTCTTTTGAATAGCCCTAATTATATTTCACCATAATGAATATAAGGAGGGTGATTACTATCGAAAAGACAACGCTGTATGTGAACGTCTTAAACCAATCTTATAATTACATTCCTACCGGTGAACCTTGTGAGTTTAAGATTGAATTGGATCCGGATAAAGTGTTTATATTTAAAAAGCTATTTAATCAGTTAAACTCTTTAGAATTTGATAATGCAGTAAGAGCTCATTTACCATATCTTCCATACCATCTTGATGAAGAGAATGATGAAATTGATAATCGATTGAAAAAAATTTATGCTTTAATTCATGAGTTTGGCGATGAAAAAATAAAAGAATTTGTGGAACAATTGCCCTATTTCAATAATTGAATAGAACACATCCCTTCGCTACACTAAATGTATAGGAGTTGAAGGGATGTTTACTTTTTATGATTTAAACAATAATAAAGTCGAACTAAGTTTTGAAGGTCCTCCGTTTCCACTTGAGCCGAAGCATGTCCTGGTGCTTGTACAAAAAGATGGAAAATGGCTTTGTACAATCAATCAAAAACGGGGTGTGGAATTTCCTGGAGGTAAAGTGGAATTGGGAGAAACAATAGAACAAGCAGCTAAGCGGGAAGTTTATGAAGAAACGCTCGTACATATTACGGATTTGAAATTATTTGCCCATTATACTGTTTATGAAAAAATCCCATTTTGTAAAGCCGTATTTGTTGCAAAGGTGGCTCGAATCGAACCTTTTGTTCAACAATACGAAACGGTCGGGCGACTTTTTTTAACAACGGAGGAAGTATTACAACATCCATATGCAAGTTTTTATATGAAGGATGAAGGGATGAAAAAAATTTTGCAGGAAGTGAAACAACTTGAAAAAGAATGGTAGCATTGAATTAATTAGAAAATATCCTTCTCCTAATCCAAATGTAGAGCTTGAGGAAATCGTTTATTGGTCGGAAGGGCTTCGAGTGAAAGGATTGCTTGCTAGACCTATTGGAGATGGTTCATATGAAGCATTATTATATTTGCGTGGTGGATTGCAGTCGGTAGGAATGGTAAGGCCAGCTAGAATTGCGCAATTTGCCTCAAATGGGTTTATTGTATTTGCACCGTATTATCGTGGAAATCGAGGTGGAGAAGGTCGCGATGAATTTGGGGGCGATGACCGTCTTGATGCACTGCATAGCATCCAATTATTAAAAGAAATTGCCAATAATGATTCGGTACACCTTTTTGGTTTTTCAAGGGGAGGATTAATGGCTTTATGGATGGGGATTTTGAGTAAAGATATTCGGTCAATCGTCACTTGGTCGGGTGTAGCTGATTTGGCGGATTTGTACGAAGAACGGGTTGATTTAAGACGTACGCTAAAGAGACTTATCGGTGGATCTCCAACAAAATATCCGGAAATTTATGAAGAACGCTCACCAATTTATGAAGTGGACCGCATTCATGCACCGGTACTTATTATCCACGGTACTGAAGATTCCAATGTTAGGATCGAACAGTCCTATAAGCTTGAAAAGGCGCTTAAGGAATCAGGAAAAGAATTTGAAACGTGGTATATGGCCAATTTGGCACACCATTTTCCACCCCATATCAATAGAGAAACGGTCCGTTCTATTTGCAATTGGATGAAAGAAAAAGGAAAGAAGCGATGATTTCAATTCACTCTTTTCCCTTTAATTATTGAAACACTTAGAACCGTTTTTCATTAAAGATTGATAAAAAAGCCCATCAAAATTAAATGGCCTGATCAAAAAGTGTAATATTTTTTGATCAGGCTCAAATTCTTTATGATGATTATATTTTCCCTGCGTTGGTCACATCAAACGCGATTCCTCGTCGCAATGAATCTGCGACGAATGAATGAGCATCAGTCGTAAAGAGAGGCGCCTCAATGACTTATTAGGCGCCTCTTTAATCTTAATATGAGTTTAGAATGGATGGAACGTTGATATTAAACCAATGGTCCACCTTTTTTCAAAATATCTTCTGATACGTTGTTAAATTTCTTGAAGTTTTCTTTGAATAAATCAGCTAAATAACGAGCTTTTTGATCGTAAGCTTCTTTATCTTTCCAAGCTTCACGAGGATCTAGCACTTCGCTTGGAACCCCTTCAATTGCAGTTGGGATGTGTAATCCGAAAATACGATCTTGTTTTGTTTCAACATCGTTTAATTTACCGCTGATAGCAGCACGTACCATTGCGCGAGTATATGAAAGCTTCATGCGGCTACCTACACCATATTCGCCACCAGTCCAACCAGTGTTCACTAAGAATACTTGAACGTTGTGTTCATCGATTTTCTCACCTAACATTTCAGCATATTTTGTTGCTGGAAGTGGTAAGAAAGGAGAACCAAAGCATGTAGAGAATACTGGTTCAGGTGAAGTAATACCGCGTTCAGTACCAGCTAATTTAGAAGTGAATCCGCTTAAGAAGTGGTACATTGCTTGTTCCTTCGTTAATTTACTGATTGGAGGAAGCACTCCAAAAGCATCAGCAGTTAAGAAAATAATTGTTTTCGGATGACCAGCAATAGAAGGCGTTACAATATTATCAATGTAATGAATTGGATACGCTGCACGTGTATTTTCTGTTAGGCTATTATCATCGTAATCAGGAATGCGTGATTCTGAATCGATTACAACGTTTTCTAACACTGTACCAAAACGAATGGCATTATAAATTTCTGGCTCTTTCTCAGCTGATAAATTAATTGTTTTAGCGTAGCAGCCACCTTCAATGTTGAACACACCGTTGTCAGACCAACCATGTTCATCATCACCGATTAATTTACGATCGCTATCAGCAGAAAGAGTTGTTTTTCCAGTACCAGATAAACCAAAGAATAACGCTACGTCACCATCTTCTCCAACGTTAGCAGAGCAATGCATTGAAAGAATGCCTTTTTCAGGTAACAAGTAGTTCATGATACTGAAAATAGATTTTTTCATTTCACCAGCATATTCCGTACCACCGATTAATATAATTTTCTTTTCGAATGATACGATAATAAATGCTTCTGAGTTTGTTCCGTCAACAGCTGGATTCGCTTTGAAACCAGGTGCAGAAATAATTGTGAAATCAGCTGTATGAGAAGCTAATTCTTCTTTTGTTGGACGGATGAATAATTGATGACAGAAAAGGTTGTGCCAAGCATATTCATTTACTACTTGAATAGATAATTGAGATTCTTTATCTGCTCCAGCAAAGCCTTTAAATACAAATAACTCGTCTTTTTCTTTTAAGTAATTTAATACTTTTATATACAAGTTATCAAACACTTCAGCAGAGATTGGCTGATTTACACTACCCCAATCAATTTTATCTTTAATGCTTTCTTCTTCGACAATAAATTTATCTTTTGGAGAACGGCCTGTATATTTACCTGTCTCAGCAACAATTGCACCATCAATTGTTAATTTGGCTTCTCCACGAGTTACCGCCTTTTCAACTAATTGAGGCACTGACAATTGAGTGTTTATATTTCCACTTTTTAATAATTCCTTCAGCTCATTTGCAATTTCTACTGAATTCATCGATTAAATACCATCCTTTTTTTATTTTTAGGAAAATTAATTGTTGGTTATATAATACAGAAATTAGTATAACACATTAGATGAAATAATCTATACTAATTCTTAAAATTATTTATGAAAATTTTTTGCTTGTAACAAGAGTACCTACTTACAAGTAAATTATAGAATACCGGGTTATGTCAAATTTGAGAAAAAGGAAAAAATATTTGACATTGTATAGTATATTACGTAACATGTTGGATGAACGGATACTCTTATCCAGAGCTGGTGGAGGGTTAAGGCCCTATGAAACCCGGCAACCTGCATTACTATAATAATGCGTGGTGCTAACCTGATGCAAGGGATTCCCTTGAACGATAAGAGTGAAAGGTAGAATGTTTAGTTCCTTTCCTCATGCATGTGGATAGGAACTTTTTTTATTCAAGCACAAATGTCGTACTCATTCAACCTATAAAACCTATAAAAAGATAAAAATTTCTTAAAGCCTTTCATCATCTTCGCACTGTTCCTTACGGGCGAATGTTGCTAAGGCAAAATGGATAATGAGTACCGTATCATAGCAGAGATTCGTCTCGTAAATTTAGGAGGAAATTTAATGTCAAATCGTCGACTGTTTACATCAGAAAGCGTAACAGAAGGTCATCCAGATAAAATTTGTGACCAAATATCCGATGCAATATTGGATGCGATACTAGAAGAAGATCCAAATGCAAGGGTTGCTTGTGAAACAATTGTTACAACTGGATTAGTGCTTGTAACCGGAGAAATTACTACGACAACTTATGTCGATATTCAAAGTATTGTTCGGGACACTGTCGCAGAAATTGGTTATACGCGTGGAAAATTTGGATTTGATGCAGAAAACTTGGCGGTGCTCACTGCAATCGGTGAACAATCACCAGATATTGCAGAAGGTGTAGACCAAGCCTTAGAAGCACGAGAAGGATATATGACTGATGAGGATATCGAAGCGATTGGTGCTGGAGACCAAGGATTAATGTTTGGATTTGCTTGCAATGAAACTCCAGAACTGATGCCTCTACCGATTAGTTTAGCTCATCGACTTGCAAGAAGATTATCAGAAGTTCGGAAATCAAAAGAGATTCCGTATTTACGACCAGATGGTAAAACACAAGTTACTGTAGAATATGATGAAAATAATGTACCTCGTCGCATTGATACAATCGTCATTTCTACTCAGCATGATGAAGGAGTTACTCTTGAGCAAATTAAAGTAGATATGATGGAAAAAGTTATTAAGGAAATTGTTCCAATAGAGTTGATTGATGAAGATACTAAATACTTCATTAACCCGACTGGCCGCTTCGTCATTGGTGGACCAAAAGGAGATGCGGGTCTAACTGGACGCAAAATTATTGTGGATACTTATGGTGGATATGCTCGTCATGGTGGAGGAGCATTTTCTGGAAAAGACCCTACAAAAGTGGACCGTTCTGCTGCCTATGCTGCGCGTTATGTAGCAAAAAACATCGTAGCATCTGGTCTTGCTGATCGAGTAGAAGTTCAATTAGCTTATGCAATTGGTGTTGCACGTCCTGTATCCATTTCAATTGATACTTTTGGAACAGGTAAAGTAAGTGAGAGCAAATTAGTTGAGTGGATCAAAGAACTATTTGATTTACGACCTGCGGGTATCATTAAAATGCTAGATTTGCGTCGTCCAATTTATAAACAAACTGCTGCATATGGTCATTTTGGTCGCACGGATATCGATTTGCCATGGGAAAGAACAGATGTGGCCAAATTATTAAGAGAGAAGGCAGGATTATAATTATTTTATAAAAATGCAGGCAAATATGAACGCCTGCATTTTTAATTTTCAATGTAAATTTAATATTGTATAAATAATAATAACTTGAATTTTATTTCTTTAATGACTGATAATATTTCCCTTTTTCAACATATTCTTGAATAATGCGATCCATATCTTTACGATCTTCTTCTGTTACTTGACGGACGACTTTAGCAGGATTGCCCATAGCGACAGAATTTGGAGGGATTTTTTTACCAGGAGGTACTAAACTTCCAGCTGCAACGAGTGCTCCTTCTCCGATTTCAGCACCATCTAATATGATGGATCCCATGCCAATTAAAGCGCGTTTACGTACAATACAACTGTGTAAAGTAGCCTGATGACCAACGATGACTTCATCCTCTATGATTAGAGGGTTATTGGGACTTTGATGTAAACAACTTAAATCTTGGATGCTACAACGTTTTCCAATAATCGTTGGTGCAACATCTCCGCGAATCACAGTTCCAAACCAAATTGACGTATCTTCGCCAATTGTAACATCTCCAGTAATCGTTACATGGTCTGCTATAAATACAGAAGGATCGATATTAGGTTCTTTATCTTTATAAGGATAAATCATCGCAAAGCTCCTCATTTCTAAAGTATTATTATGTATATTATCCTAGCAAATAAGAAAATATTTGAAAATAGAACAAAACTAACTTGTAATGACAGAAGTTTAGTGGATTTAGGAGGAACGCTATGTGGAAGTGGGAAACTAAAGAGCAACCGAAAGCTGTTATAGTAATAATACATAGCGCTTTTGAAAACCACCGTTGGTATGCATGGTTAATAGAAAAATTGATGACGGAAGGTTATCATGTCGTGATGGGCGATTTACCAGGGCATGAAGAAGGGTCAAAATTTACGAGGGTTCATGATGAATTAATTGACGAATATTTACTTTTCATTAAACAGCTCATGAAAAGCGCTCTTCAATATCATTTACCAGTATTTATCATTGGGCATGGCTTGGGCGGAACCCTTGCAATTCAATTTTTAAGGTCAACGAAGACGGAATGCGCTGGACTAGTATTAACTGCTCCATGGTTACAGTTGCATAAACATTCCAATTTACTTACAAGTGCACTAGCAAGCATGAACATAGCACCAAGCAAAAAAGTGTCGATGGAGTTTGATAGACGATTATTTACTCGAAATTCTGATGGTTTTCTAGAGATGGAGGATGATGTACCATATCATTCCAATGTTACCGTTCGATGGTATCGAGACATTCAACAATTAATGAAAAATTTGATGACTCAGGATAAGACATTGTCATTGCCCATTTTGCTGATTACCCCTAATCAAGATAAAGTGGCGGATTCAGAAACGGCAAGAAAGTGGCTATTATTGCAAAAAACAAGTGAATTTCAATATAAAGACTGGCCCCATAGTTATCACAATATTTTTCATGATTATGAAAGGGAAGAAGTATTTCTATACATGAGAGATTTTATGAATAATGTTCTACGATCTATAGGATATATAGTTTAATTGAATTATATTGAAATTGGAGGAATGTTCGATATGGACATTCCTTTTTTAATATAAAATTAATAATTTTTTAAAAAAAATGATATCAAAAAATATTGATTGTTTTCATAAGTTTTTGTAATATAAAAAATATTCGTGATACATAAACTTAAAGGGGTGTATGTATGTTAGAAAATTTCTTAAACTGGATTAGCGGCATCCTTTTGGGGCCAATCATGATTTATGGGATTTTAATCGTAGGACTTGTGTTCTCGATTATGACCCGATTTGCTCAAGTTAGAAAAATTAAAGAAATGTTTGTTTTAATGTTTACTGGGGAGAAATCTGAAGCTGGAGTTTCTTCTTTCCAAGCATTAACGATAGCGCTTTCAGGACGTGTCGGTACCGGAAATATTATTGGTACGGCCAGCGCTATTGCATTTGGTGGTCCGGGTGCAGTGTTTTGGATGTGGATTACTGCATTTATTGGAGCATCAACAGCTTATGTTGAATCAACTTTAGCGCAAATCTATAAAACTAAGAAACAAGGGGTTTATCGTGGTGGACCGGCGTATTATATGGAAAAGGGGACTGGAAAACGCTGGTTCGGGGTAGTGTTTGCGATTGCAGCCATTTTAGCGATGGCTATCTTGATGCCTGGAGTTCAATCAAATGCTATTTCCAAAGCAATGAACACTGCATTTAACATTTCACCTTGGATGACAGGATTAGCTGTCATTGCTTTATTAGGATTTGTCATTATTGGTGGGGTAAAACGTATTGCAAACGCAGCCCAAATTATCGTGCCATTTATGGCGGTTGCATACCTTTTAGTAGCAATTGTCGTAATTATCATGAACATTTCAGAAGTGCCTGCAGTGTTCGGATTAATCATTCGAAGCGCATTTAGTGTAGATGCAACATTCGGTGGTATGATTGGTGCAGCCATTGCGTGGGGGGTAAAACGTGCTATTTACTCCAATGAAGCAGGACAAGGTTCAGGTCCACATGCTGCAGCAGCTGCGGAAGTATCCCATCCAGTGAAGCAAGGTCTAGTGCAAGCAGCATCTATTTATATTGATACGTTGCTTGTATGTTCCGCAACAGCGTTAATGATTTTATTCATGGGCACTTACAATACGAATGTGAATAGTCCTGATGGAGAATTAATTGTTGAACATGTGCCAGGGCATAGCTATACAGAATTTACTCAGCTTGCTGTTACTGGAGCATTCCCTGGATTAGATAATTTCGGTGCTGCATTTGTAGCCTTTGCGTTATTCTTCTTTGCATTCACAACATTAATGGCTTACTACTATATTGCAGAAACAAATGTTGCTTATTTATTCTCCGGTCGCACTGAAGGAACGATTACCTGGATTCTAAAAATTGTAATGCTTGCTTCCGTATTTTACGGTTCAGTAAGAACATCAGATTTAGCTTGGCTACTAGGGGATATTGGACTTGGTTTAATGGTTTGGACAAATGTCATTGGAATTATTGTATTAGCGAAGCCTACCTTCATTGCTTTAAAAGATTATGAGGAACAAAGAAAAGCTGGAAAAGATCCTGTATTTGATCCTATTAAGCTAGGTATCAAAAATGCAGATTTCTGGGTAGAGCGTAATCAATCGCAAAATCAACAACAAGTAAATAAAGAAAAAGCAAAAATGTAGAAAAAGAAAAACTGCGGACTTTATTTTAAGCCCGGCAGTTTTTTTATTTTCTCCAAAGCGATGATAAACGGAGGGTCGTTTTTTTGATTAATGAATTCATAGCGAAGAACGTGAACATATTTTTGAGGAAGAGATTTTACAAATTCAATCACCGCATCTCTTTCCTCTTTCCCACCTTCGTGACCATGGTAAATCACTAAAACAATCATGCCGCCAATCTTTAAAAGTGATAGTAATTGTTCAATTGCAGAAATAGTTGTTTCTCCTTTGGTGATAATGTCATGATTTCCACCAGGTAAGTAGCCTAAATTAAAGACAGCCCCCGCAACTTCTTCTTGAACATATTTAGAAAGTTGTTCGTGTCCATCTAAAATGACACGGGCTCTATGTTCTAATCCGTTTTCTTTTAATCGTTGGATTGTTGCATCTACTGCTTGTTGTTGGATATCAAAGGCATAGACAAAACCAGTCTCCCCTACAAGGTTTGCTAAAAATAATGTATCGTGGCCGTTTCCAGCGGTTGCATCAACGGCGATATCACCTTCATTAATTACAGATGATAATAAAGTTTTTGCGTAAGGTAAAACCCGTTCTAGCATTATTTGTTCACTTCCGCCTTATAATATTTTCCTTGCCAGGAGTTTCTACGTTCTAATTCAGCATCAATGCCGTTTAACACTTCCCATTTGTTCACGCTCCACATTGGTCCAATCATTAACTCTATCGGTCCATCACCGGTAATGCGATGGATGATCATGTTTGGCGGAAGAATTTCTAATTGGTCTGCTACAAGTTTGATATACTCTTCTCTTTCAAGGAATTGCAACATGCCTTTTTCATATTGTTTTACCATCGGTGTTCCTTTTAATAAATGCAAGAGATGAATTTTGATGCCTTGAACATCTAACTTAGCCACTTCACGTGCCGTTTCCATCATCATATCGTAATCTTCTAATGGTAAACCGTTAATGATGTGGGTACAAACACGTATATTATGTTTGCGAAGTTTCTCGACTCCTTCAACATATGTAGCATAATCATGAGCTCGATTGATTAAATTCGCTGTTCTTTCATGTACCGTTTGCAGTCCCATTTCAACCCATAAAAATGTTCTTTCATTTAATTCTGCCAAATATTCTACGACGTCATCTGGTAGACAATCGGGGCGAGTAGCGATGCTTAAACCCATTACCCCTTCACAATTTAGTGCAGCTTCAAATTTCTCTTTTAAAACAGGTAGAGGTGCGTGAGTATTTGTATATGCTTGGAAATAGGCCATTGTTTTACCGTCTTTCCATTTATTCTGCATTTTTGCTTTAATTTTTTCGAATTGGACCGGAATTGGGTCAACTCGATCACCGGCAAAATCCCCACTGCCGGCAGCGCTGCAGAAAGTACAACCTCCATATGCCACTGTTCCGTCTCGATTCGGACAATCAAAGCCTGCATCTAATGCTACTTTATATACTTTATGGCCAAACTGATCACGCAAATATCGATTCCATGTATAATAACGTTTCCCATCGGAAGGGAATGGAAATTGTTGCTCTGTCAATTGTTTCACTCCTTACTGGTATTCACGAAAACATTTGCATTTTGTTGGGTTAGATGTTGATTCATGAGCGGAATACCATTACACATTATAACATTGAAGAGGAAGCGTTGTAATCTTATTAATATTGCTTATATGATTTATATTAAAATTTACAATATTGGTTATAATAGGTAATAATATATCAATCATGAAGAATAAAGGGGAGTTTAAGGTTGATATTTCAAATAATGGGGATAGGAAATGTTATTGGATTCATCATGTTCTTTTTTATTTATCTTCTAAGCATGATACTGGGTTTTTTCAAGCATTCCACATTTTTTGCTCTAGCCATTATCGGATTTGGGGGAGCGGTTTATTACGTTGTTCGAATTGTTTCAAATATACTGAAGGAAATAAAGAAAAGAAATACAGAATAACTGGTGAAAAACTAGCCATATGAGGAAATTTAGTCTAAAATAATATACATTAAGATTTGTATTCATAGGCACTAGCGTCGCATTAAAATAATTTAACACCTTCAAATAAACCGAATTTTCTGAAATATAATCTGAACACAAAAAAATCCTTTATAATGGTTGGGTGGTAGTAAACCATCCAAATCCAATACAAAGGACGAAACTATGGATAAGTTTACACGAAAAACATCATTTGAACAATGGTTTTCACCGATTAATCGTCCATTATTTGACGACCTAGTGAAAACACATCAATTAAATCACTATACCAAGAAGCTTTATATGGCTTCATTTATGAAACTGCTTTTGTATGCCCAACTCCATGAAACCGAGAGTTTACGGGCGTTGAGTGACGCTGTCTTTTTAGAAGAATTACAACGAGCAACGGGATTGGAATCGATTAGTTTTTCACAGTTAGGGAGACGAATCAATACCATCCCAACTGAGTTCTTTCAAACGATTTTTCTCGATTTAGTGGCACAAATTCATCGGAAAACCAATTTCCAAACAAGAAGAAAAGTGACAACGCCTTTGAAAATCATTGATTCGAGTACATTACCGCTTAATTTGACCAATCATAAGTGGGCAGAGTTTCGAAAAACAAAATCAGGAGTAAAGCTTCACTTACGACTTGTTTTTATGGAAAAAGGACTCTCCTATCCAGATAAAGCCGTACTCACGAATGCCAACGAACATGATCGTGGTCAACTAGAAGTATTCGTGGATGACAAAGAATGCATGTACGTGTTTGATCGTGGTTACTTGGATTATGGGCGCTTTGATCAAATGACGGAAGATGGCTATTTCTTTGTGACCCGTTTGCGTAAAAACGCTGTTGTCCGAGTGTTAGAATCCTTTTCGTTACCAGAAGATTCACCCGTATTCTCTGATGAAATGGTTGTCATTGGAACACCACAAAATCGTTCTGAAAACGTGTTTCGCTTACTCAAATTGCATGATACAAAAGGAAATGAGCTTCATTTACTGACAAATCGGTTTGACATTGACGCAGATGAAATTGCAGAAATCTACCAATCACGTTGGGCAATCGAACTTTTTTTCAAATGGATGAAACAACATCTGAACATTAAAAAGTTTTTTGGTCACAGTGAACAAGCTGTACATAATCAAGTGTACGTAGCCATGATAGTGTACTGTCTGAATGTTTTAGCTCAGTTGAACACGAATAGCGAACGCAGTTACTTACAAATTAGTCGCTATTTGAAGGCTTCTTTGTGGAAATCCGCTCACATTTGGTTACGAAAAATCGAAGGAAACGGCGTCCCATAAAGGTTTGCCAGTCGCTGTTGCACAAGTCATAGGTTATAGTAAAAAAATGGATGTTTACTACCCTCGCTTAGGCGTTTTCGTTTTTTCTCTAAAGTCCAGAAAAAATAAAACTGAAAATTCAGACATCATTTATGCGACGCTAGTGATTCATAGGGCTTGTATAATTTCTATATTTCCATTAAAATGAATTCATTGAAAATATGTACGACTAGGAGAAGGAATAGTAGATTTTGACGCTTTAACAGAGAGCTAGCGGTTGGTGGGAGCTAGTAAGCAGACAAATCGAACTCGCCTTTGAGTCTGTTTTAGTGAAAAGTAGTAGCTAAAACCGTTCACCGCGTTAAGGGTATGAGCTGAGTGCATGTGTCACTAATTTGGGTGGTACCGCGGGAGTAACATACTCTCGTCCCTTCTCTTTGGGTTGGGGCGAGTTTTTTTTATTTTTTTAAAAATTCCGTTAATTCTACCACTTTTAGGATAATATACGGATAGGCAATTTATTGTTTCACGTATGTAGTAAAAAAGGTTGCAATAAATTAGGTCAAGGAGGAAGTACCCGTGAGTTACAATCATCGAGAAATTGAGAAGAAATGGCAGACGTATTGGGCGCAAAATAAAACCTTTAAAACATTAAACGATAATTCGAAACCTAAATTTTACGCATTGGACATGTTCCCTTATCCATCTGGATCAGGTTTGCATGTAGGTCACCCAGAAGGCTATACAGCGACAGATATATTATCTCGTTATAAACGCATGCAAGGTTATGATGTCCTTCATCCAATGGGATGGGATGCGTTTGGACTCCCTGCTGAGCAATATGCATTAGATACAGGTAACGATCCTGCAGAGTTCACTCAACAAAATATCGAGAACTTCAAACGTCAAATTCAAGAATTAGGATTTTCATATGACTGGGATCGGGAAATCAATACAACAGATCCAGAATATTATAAATGGACACAATGGATTTTTATTCAATTATATAAACATGGATTAGCATACATTGATGAGGTACCTGTAAACTGGTGTCCAGCTCTTGGTACTGTGCTTGCCAATGAAGAAGTTATTGATGGTAAATCAGAACGCGGAGGGCATCCGGTAATACGTAAACCAATGAAACAGTGGATGCTAAAAATTACAGCATACGCTGACCGCTTATTGGAAGATTTAGATGAGTTGGATTGGCCTGAAAGCATTAAAGAAATGCAAAGAAATTGGATTGGCCGTTCAGAAGGTGCTGAAGTTACATTTACTGTACAAGGTACTGACAAACAATTCCGTGTGTTCACAACACGTCCTGACACATTGTTCGGAGCGACATATTGTGTTCTTGCACCGGAACATGATTTAGTAAAAGAAATTACGACTCCTGAACAAAAAGAACAAGTGGATGCTTATATTGAACAAGTACAGTCTAAATCTGATTTAGAACGTACAGATTTAGCAAAAGAAAAAACAGGTGTATTTACTGGTGCATATGCCATTAACCCTGTTAACGGAAAAGCTATTCCAATTTGGATTGCGGACTATGTGCTTTCTTCATATGGAACAGGTGCTATTATGGCGGTTCCTGCACATGACGAACGTGACTATGAATTTGCGAAAAAGTTCAATTTACCAATCATTCCTGTTTTAGAAGGCGGAAATATTGAAGAAGAAGCGTTTACTGGAGATGGACCACATATCAACTCCGATTTCCTAAATGGTTTAGGAAAAGATGATGCAATTAAGAAAGCCATCGAGTGGTTGGAAGAAAAAGGCGTAGGAGAAAGAAAAGTATCTTATCGTCTGCGTGATTGGTTATTTAGCCGTCAACGTTATTGGGGCGAGCCAATTCCGATTATCCATTGGGAAGATGGCACAATGACAACAGTACCTGAGGAAGAGTTACCTCTTCGCTTGCCTAAAACAAATGATATTCGCCCAAGTGGTACAGGAGAATCTCCACTAGCAAATATTGAAGATTGGGTAAATGTCGTAGATCCGAAAACAGGTAAGAAAGGTCGTCGTGAAACTAATACAATGCCTCAATGGGCAGGATCCAGCTGGTATTTCTTGCGCTATATCGACCCAAATAACAAAGAAAAACTTGCAGATGAAGAGCTTTTAAAGCGCTGGTTGCCAGTAGATATTTACATTGGTGGGGCGGAACATGCCGTTCTTCACTTGCTATACGCTCGCTTCTGGCATAAATTCTTATACGATATTGGCGTTGTTCCAACGAAAGAACCATTCCAAAAATTATTCAACCAAGGAATGATTTTAGGAGAAAATAATGAAAAAATGTCTAAATCAAGAGGTAACGTTGTAAACCCTGACGACATTGTGAGAAGCCATGGTGCAGACACGTTGAGACTTTATGAAATGTTCATGGGTCCTCTAGATGCTTCTGTTGCATGGTCTACGAAGGGGCTAGATGGAGCAAGACGCTTCTTAGATCGAATTTGGAGACTGTTTGTAAACGAAGATGGGACACTTTCTAATAAAATTCAAGAGTCCGATGATAAAACGCTGGAAAAAGTTTATCATCAAACAGTAAAGAAAGTGACTGAAGACTACGATCACTTACATTTCAATACAGCAATTTCTCAACTAATGGTGTTCATCAATGAATGTTATAAAGTTGAAGTAGTACCAAAAGAGTATGCAGAAGGCTTTGTAAAAATGCTTTCTCCAATTGCACCACATATTGGTGAAGAACTTTGGTCAATTTTAGGCCATGAGGGTACGATTACATATGAACCTTGGCCAACTTATGATGAATCAAAACTCGTTGATGATGAAGTTGAAATTGTAGTTCAAGTTAACGGGAAAGTCCGCTCAAAAGTGAAAGTAGCGAAAGATGCATCAAAAGAACAATTAGAAGAAATTGCAAAAGAAGATGAAAAAGTGAAAGAACTTGTTGAAGGAAAAGAAATTGTTAAAGTGATTACCATTCAAGGAAAACTTGTCAATATTGTTGTGAAATAAAAAGCATTTGTTGAAAACAATGGCTCAAAAGTAAGAAATCTTTTGAGTCATTGTTATTTTTATGTAAATAATTCTTACTAAATTTATAGAATTATAAAAATTCTATTGACTTATCAAGTTTTTAACCTTATTATTTATACCAAATTACTATGAATTAAAGTGCTGACTAGAAAACTAGAGGCCGTAATATTCTCCGGATGAACCATAAAGACACGAGTACTTGTGTTCAAGGGGATATTATGGCCTTTTTGTTAATGTAAGTTTTTAAATCGGGTTGTAATTGGTTTGGCTGATTTAAAAAAATGAATCCATTATTCTTAATTTGGAAAAAAGTATTGAAAAGCTATAGGGTATTTCGTAATATATAAAAAACATAAAACTTAGTTGTTTTATAAGAATTTAAGGTTTTTAGTATTCATGATCATCATTGATTGTATATTTCAGGAAAAACGTGAGGGAACAAAATGGGAAAAGTATATATTGTAGGGGCTGGTCCTGGCAGTGTCGATTTAATAACGGTAAAAGGTTTGAGATGTCTTCAACAAGCAGATGTTATTTTGTACGACCGTCTTGTATCAAAAGAGTTGCTTTCTTATGCGAAACAAAACGCTGAACTAATCTTTGTCGGAAAGTTACCAAAATTACATAATGTCATACAAGAGCGAATTAACCAATTGCTTGTACACCATGCAAAAAGAGGGAAAATTGTTACAAGGTTGAAAGGAGGAGACCCTTTCGTATTTGGGCGTGGGGCAGAAGAAGCAGAGGTCTTGAGGGAAGCGGGCATTCCGTTTGAAATTGTGCCAGGCATTACCTCTGGTATTGCTGCTCCTGCATATGCTGGAATTCCTGTAACTCATAGAGATTTTGGTTCGAGCTTTGCGATCATTACTGGTCATATGAGAGAGGGAAAAGACGAAGGTATTGATTGGAAAGGTTTGGCAGAATCAGTCGATACGTTAGCAATTTATATGGGTATTGGTAATTTGCCATACATTACAGAGCAATTGTTGAAATATAAACGAAATCCAACTACTCCTGTAGCATTAATTGAATGGGGAACTACCGATCATCAAAGAGTTGTTACGGGTACGTTAGAAACAATTGTAAGAATCGCAAACAAAGAGAAGATTCAAAAACCTTCAATGATTATAGTAGGAGAAGTTGTAAACATGCGTGAAAAGATTGCGTGGTTTGAAGAATGTCAGTCGACTTTACGCGAAACTATGTAAACAGGAGAGATGAGATTGCAAGCATTGTTGTATGTTGCTCATGGTAGCCGAGTAAAAGAGGGGGTAAAAGAAGCGATTCAGTTTATTGAAACAGTAAAACCCTATATCGATGTTGGCATTCAAGAATATTGTTTTTTAGAACTGGCAGAACCATCGATTTTAAAAGGGATAGAGCAATGTGTTTCGAAAGGAGCAACATGCATTACAGTAATCCCACTATTATTGCTTTCTGCAAATCATGCAAAAATCGATATTCCATCTGAAATCGAACAAGCAAAAAGACGATATCCTTTTGTTACCTTTACGATTGGAAAACCTCTCGGCGTTCATGAAAAGCTTATTCATAGTTTACACAGCCGAGTAATGGAACAAAGTCCAGTAGACCCAAAGAAAACGGAGATTTTGTTGATTGGGAGGGGAAGCAGTGATCCAAGTGTACAGAAGGAACTAGGAGAAATTGCAAAACTCCTTCAACAAACATACGAATATGCAAAAGTTGATATTTGCTTTTTGTATGGTAACGGACCATCCTTCGACGAAAAATTAATGAAATTAAATGACAGCAAAAATCGGGTATTCATAATTCCTTATTTGTTATTTACAGGGTTATTAAAATTAGGCATTGAGAAAAGGGTAGCGAAACAAGGATTTTCGAAAGAACAAGTGGTGTTGTGTGAATGTTTAGGTTATGACGACAATGTGCGTCAAGTTTTTATTGAGAGAATTGAAGAATCACTATATTCATTTGTAGGGAGTGATTGAAATGGATAAAAAACAACAAAATTTTGAGAAGGCAATGGAAAGCATTAAAAAAATGATTAGCACAATGAATTATGGTTCAATCACTTTAATTGTTCAAGATAATTTTATAATTCAAATCGAAAAAAACGAAAAGATTCGATTGAAGTAAAAAAATAATTTTATTTTATCGAGGTGTGCAGAGTGTTAGAAGTCATCAATAGTCCATTTAATGAAAAACAAGTAAAGCAGTTAAATGAAGTGTTAGCAACGTTAACTCTCCAACAAAAAATTTGGTTAACTGGATATTTAACTGCAAGTGCGAACATTGGCGTTATAGAGGCTCCTAGAGAAATGACTCAACAAGCCGTTGCATCTTCCCCAATTCAAAAACATGTGACAATCCTTTATGCCAGTCAAACTGGAAACGCACAAAAACTTGCAGAAAAGTTTGGCGACCAGCTTCAACAGATAGGTTTAGAAGTTTCGGTTTCATCAATGAGTGATTATAAAACGAATGCGTTGAAAAAGGTTCAATATTTACTGATTGTAGCAAGTACCCACGGCGAAGGGGAGCCACCAGATAATGCGATCGCTTTCCACAGCTTTTTACATGGAAAACGAGCGCCAAAATTGAATCATGTACAATACGCTGTTCTTTCGTTAGGCGACTCTAGCTATGAATATTTCTGTCAAACTGGTAAAGATTTTGATATTCAGCTAGAAAAACTAGGGGCAAAACGACTAGTGGAACGGGTTGATTGTGATGTTGATTATGCAGAACAAGCACAAAAATGGTTTGAAGCGGTAAAGGAAAAATTGCATAGTGAATTTACACAATTTACTCCTTTTGAACAAGAAGCAGCGGCGGCTGTATTACAAGAAGAGACGAAATATTCACGCAAAAATCCATTTGTTGCAGAAATCATTGAAAAGATTAATTTAAATGGTCAAGGTTCCAATAAAGAAACGATTCATTTGGAACTTTCTCTTGAAAACTCAGGAATTGCTTTTGAACCTGGAGATTGTTTAGCCATCATCCCGATTAACAATCAAAATCTTGTAAACTCTTTAATTTCTGCATTAGGATTTGAGGCGAACACAAAAGTCGATGTGGATGGAATAGCCGTTACACTTGAAGAAGCCCTATTAAAAACATTTGAAATAACACTTTTAACAAAACCGTTAATGAAGAAAATCGCAGAGTATACGGAAAATAAAGATTTCCATGCATTAATCGAAAATCAGGAAACTTTAAAACAATTTATAAATGGTCGAGACTTATTAGATGTTGTGGAACAATTTGGACCATTTAAATGGGATGCTCAACATTTCATCAACTGTTTACGTAAAATTCCTGCTAGACAATATTCCATTTCAAGCAGCTTATTAGCATATCCTGAAGAAGCCCATGTCACAATTGGTGTTGTTCGTTATGAAGTAGATGGTAGAGAAAGACTGGGGGTTTGCTCAACATATGTTGCCGATCAATTAGAAGTGGGAGATCAAGTGCAAGTATATGTTCAGAAAAATCCGAACTTTAAACTGCCAGATGATGATACGCCTATCATTATGATTGGTCCAGGAACAGGTGTTGCTCCGTTTCGAGCATTTATTCAAGAGCGAGAAGAGCGAGGTGCTAGTGGAGAAAATTGGTTGTTCTTTGGAGAACAACATTTCGTAACAGATTTCCTATATCAAAGGGAATGGTTAAACTGGCTTAAATCTGGAGTGTTGACGAAGCTAGATATTGCTTTTTCCCGAGACCAAGAAGAAAAAGTATATGTACAACATAAAATGCTTAAACGTGCAAAAGAATTGTATGCATGGTTAGAAAAAGGGGCAGCTGTTTACGTCTGCGGTGATAAAAACATGGCAAAAGATGTGCAAGAGACATTGCTCCAAATTATTCAACAGGAAGGCAACAAGTCGGAAGAGGATGCATTGGAATATTTAGAAGAATTGCGTAAGCAAAAACGTTATCAGCGGGATGTTTACTAAAGGAGGAAGCAAACGTGACAAAAAAAATTGTGTTACCACCCCAAGAGGGAAAACCTAGTGATGTAGAGGAGATTAAGCAAGCAAGTAACTATTTGCGTGGAACATTGGCTGAATCTTTTCAAGATGAAGTTACATCCGGTATTCCTGATTGGGATAATCGATTATTAAAATTCCATGGAAGTTATTTGCAAGATGACAGGGATCAAAGGGTAGAAAGGGAACGTAAAAAATTAGAGCCGGCATACCAATTTATGGTGCGTTTGCGTATGCCAGCTGGAGTTGCAAAACCAAATCAATGGATAAAATTAGATGAACTGGCTGATAAATATGGAAACGGTTCAATCAAAATTACAACACGACAAACAATCCAATTCCATGGAATTTTAAAATGGAATATGAAAAAACATTTACAAGAGTTAAATAGTATTTTGCTTGATACAATTGCTGCATGTGGAGACGTAAATCGCAACGTCATGTGTAATGCAAATCCTTATCAATCTAAACTGCATCAAGAAGTATCTGATTACGCAGCAAAAATCAGCCAACATTTATTGCCTCGAACAAACGCTTATTATGAAATCTGGTTAGATCATGAAAAAGTTGTAGATACGCATGAGGAACAAGAACCTATTTACGGTGCTCTTTATTTACCACGTAAATTTAAAATTGGTATCGCTGTTCCACCTGCTAATGATGTAGATGTCTTTTCTCAAGATATCGGCTTAATTGCCATTGTTGAAAATGATGAATTGGTTGGTTTCAATGTGGCAATCGGTGGAGGAATGGGAATGACTCATGGGGATACAAACACTTATCCTCAGTTAGCGAGAATTATAGGATATGTTTCGAAAGATAAAATCGTTGATGTTTGTGAAAAAATTATGACTGTACAGCGAGACTACGGTAATCGTTCAGTACGTAAATATGCTCGCTTCAAATACACCATCGATCGACTTGGTTTAGAAAATGTGAAGAAAGAAATCGAAAAACGATTAGGATATGAATTTGAAGAAGCTCGTGACTTCCGTTTTGAACACACGGGCGATCGTTATGGTTGGGTTAAAGGGGAAGATGGTAAATATCATTTCACATTATTTATTCAAAATGGCCGTGTCCGCGATTTTGAAAATTATCCATTAAAAACCGCATTACGAGAAATTGCTGAAATTCATAAAGGTGAGTTTCGCTTCACAGGAAATCAAAATTTAGTCATTGCCAATGTAAGCCCAAGATCGAAAAAAAACATTGATAAAATCATTGAAAAATATCAATTAACGGAAAGTGACAATTACTCAGCTCTACGCAGAAATTCGATCGCTTGTGTTGCATTGCCAACTTGCGGATTGGCGATGGCTGAGTCTGAGCGGTATTTACCTACCCTTATTCAAAAAATTGAACCAATTTTAAAAGAATACGGCTTATTTGATCAAGATATTGTGATTCGGATGTCTGGCTGTCCGAATGGTTGTTCTAGAGCAGCTATGGCTGAAATTGGATTCATCGGAAAAGGTCCTGGAAAATACAATTTACATTTAGGAGGAAGTTTCCAAGGTACTCGACTTGCTAAATTGTATAAAGAAAATATAGGAGAAGAAGAAATATTAGCTACTTTAAAGCCGATTTTTGAACATTATGCAAATGAGCGGCTTGAAGGAGAGTATTTAGGAGATTTCGTCATCCGTGCTGGATATGTAGATGCAGTTGCGGATGGAAGGGAATTCCATAAAGAGAAAACAAACGCATAAACATATTTTTCATTTCATTCTTCTGCCATGTCGAAAAGGGAATTAAGTAAAAAATTCTCTCCTGTTCGATAAGACATGGCAGAAGCAATGAAATTTATTTTCCTGCATTCATTCCTGCAATACGTCCTGTTACAAGAGCACTTGTAATATTATAGCCTCCCGTATAACCATGAATATCTAAAATTTCACCACAAAAATATAATCCCTTCTTTTTCTTCGAGGCCATCGTTTTAGGATCAATTTCCTTAATGGACACACCACCACCAGTAACAAATGCTTTTTCTAAAGGCAGCGTACCATGGACATCCATTGTAAATGATACAAGCTCATGAGCTAATTTTCGTATATGTTCTTGTGAAATTTCTGCGCAAGATTTTGAAGCATCGATATTTGCTCTTTCAAGTAAAAATAATAGCCATCTCTCAGGAGCTAACGGTTTTAATAAATTTTTTATCGATTTTTTCGGTTCCTTTTTTAGAAGTTGATTTAAGTATTGGAAACAAGTTTCTTCATTATAGTTGGTTAAGGTTTGTATACGAATTGGAACAGGTGCACCACTATTTTTCTTTAATTCTTTCACAACAAATTGGCTACACCGCAATATGGCTGGTCCACTTATCCCAAAGTGAGTAAAGAGCATGTCCATTTGATGAGTAATAATGGGTTTTCCTTTTTTATTTAATACGGAAACCGCTACATCTCTTAATGATAAACCTTGCAAGTCCCGAGATTGAATAAAAGGCTCCTTCGATATAATCGGCACCTCTGTCGGGAATAATTCTGTAACTGTATGACCTGCTCGTTCTGCCCAAGGATATCCATCTCCAGTCGAACCAGTTTGAGGAACCGCTTTGCCGCCAACTGCCACGATTACTGTTTTTGAACGAATTTCAGAACCATCTTGTAGACGAACCCCTAAAACTTTTTCATCATCCATTAATATTTTGCTGACAGAAGTTTGTAATCGTACTTCTACGTTCAAGCGGTTTAATTCACGCGTCAAGGCATCAACCACATCTTGTGCTCGGTTGGAGACAGGAAACATGCGCCCGTGATCCTCTTCCTTAAGCGGTACACCTAATCTTTCAAAAAATTGTATGATATCTTCGTTATTAAAAATGGAAAAGGCGCTATAAAGAAAACGACCATTGCCCGGTATATGTTTAATGATTTCCTCAACCGGTAATCGGTTGGTAACATTGCAGCGACCGCCGCCAGAAATCGCAAGTTTTTTTCCAAGTTTATTTCCTTTTTCAATTAGCAAGACTTTTTTCTTTTGTTCACCAGCCGCTATAGCTGCCATTAAACCGGATGGACCGCCTCCGATTACAATACAGTCGTACATAGGAAAATCTCTCTTTCATTTAGATTTTTTTCAATTTATATTATACACGCTGGATGGATGAAAATATAAATCTTTTGGAATTGTAAAAAGGAATAGCATTTGGAAAAAATATAAGTAGCAAGTCCATATAGAAAAATTATCTAGAAATTGTCTAGCTTTGTCGAGTTTAGTACAATTGAGAAGATTCATTGAATCTTAAGTAGAATCGTTTTATAATCATAATTCGGTATGATTACGGAGCAATTTCTGATAAAATAATTTTGTTATGCAGAAAGTTGAGGCGAAAAGTAATGTGTGGATTTATTGGATATATACATGGAACGGAGAAAATAGACCATCACCAAACAATTGAAAAAATGATGGATACAATTATACATCGTGGACCAGACAGCGGAGGCATACATATTGATGAAAAAGTTTCCCTAGGATTTCGTCGTCTAAGCATCATCGATTTAACTGATGCAGCAAATCAGCCTCTCTATAGTGAGGATGGAAGCATCGTTTTGGTTTTTAACGGGGAAATTTATAATTTCCAACAATTGCGGGAAGAGCTAATTAATAAAGGCTATCAATTTAAAACGAAATCAGACAGCGAAGTGCTGATTTATAGTTACATGGAATATGGTGAAGAGTTTGTAAAACAACTGCGCGGTATGTTTGCCTTTTGTATTTGGGATAAAAACCGCAATCAAATGATGATAGCCCGCGATGGTTTTGGAATTAAGCCGTTATATTATACAAAAAATACAAAAGATAATACGTTCATTTTCGGATCTGAAATTAAATCATTTTTGCCCCATCCTTCATTTATTAAAGAATTAAATAAAGATGCTTTACGTCCGTACTTAACATTCCAATATTCATCTATGGACGAAACGTTCTTTAAAGGAGTTTATAAATTACGACCTGCCCACTACATGATCATTAAAGAGGGCAAAATCGTAAAAATGGAAAAATATTGGGATAAAAAATACCATGCGAAAGATGGCACGTTGGAACATTATGTTGAAGAAATCCAAAAAACAGTGAAAGAATCAGTTGAGGCCCACAAAATAAGTGATGTGAAAGTTGGTTCCTTTTTATCTGGAGGGATTGATTCCAGTTACGTAACTTCATTATTGCGCCCGAATACATCTTTCTCTGTTGGATTTAAAAATTACGAAAAAATGTTCAACGAAACGGATCATGCAAAAGAATTATCCGATATTCTCAATATCGAAAATAAACGCACATATGTATCTGCTGATGATGTATTTGAAAAACTGCCTACCATTCAATGGCATATGGATGAACCACAATCCAACCCTTCATCGGTACCGCTTTATTTCCTTTGTGAATTAGCGAGTAAAGATGTAACGGTTGTTTTATCTGGGGAAGGAGCAGACGAGATTTTCGGAGGTTATGAATGGTACCAACCTTCGAAGCGAATGGAAACCTATGAAAAAATTCCGTTCGGCTTAAGAAAAATCATTGGAGCTATTGCAAAGAAACTTCCGAAAAATAAATATACGAACTTCTTAATAAAAGGTGGACAAACAATCGAAGAACGCTTCATTGGGGAAGCAGTTGTGTGGGATGAAGAAGATGCCTTAAACGTATTAAAACCAGCTTATCGTACTGGCCCTAGTGTTCATTCAATAACAAAACCGATTTACGATGAAGTACCATATGAAGATGACGTAACGAAAATGCAATATTTAGATTTAAATCTTTGGTTGCCGGGAGATATTTTATTGAAAGCAGATAAGATGAGCATGGCTCATTCTTTGGAACTGCGCGTACCGTTTTTAGATAAAAAAGTGATGGAATTAGCAAAAAACATTCCTACGAATTATCGTGTGAATGAAAAAGATACAAAATTTGCATTAAGGCTTGCTGCTTTAAAAGAGCTTCCTGAAGAATGGGCAAAGCGTCCAAAGCTCGGTTTCCCTGTTCCAATTCGCCATTGGCTTCGAGAAGAGAAGTATTATAATATGGTCAAAGAAGCCTTTCAATCTGATTATGCGAAGGAATTTTTTGATACGAATCAATTAATGAAATATTTAGATGAGCATTACCATAATAAAGTAAATCGCGCAAGATACATTTGGACAGTATATGTTTTCCTTGTGTGGTATAAGCGTTTCTTTATTGATGAGAAATAAAAATGAATTGTTCATGAGTTTGTTTCGTACCGGTTTTCTCTGTATCTGGGGAACCGGTGCGATTCTTTCAATGTTATAGATTTTATAGTTTCTGATAAAGGACTATCTCAAAAGAATATGAGGTAGTGCTTATTTTTTGATGTAAAATTATATACCATGATTATTTACTTGAATTAAAAAGAACTAATAAACTGCATAAACGTTAAAAATACATAATAATGAATGTGATGATTATAAAAAATCCTTTATAGAATGGATGAATTTGATGTCCTCTTTAATGAAAGGTACAGCTATATTAACAATCGGCATGTTTTTATCGAAAGTACTTGGATTAATCTATGTATTCCCTTTTTATGCAATTGTCGGAGAAGAAAACGTCATCCTCTACCAATATGCTTATATTCCATATACCATCATGCTGTCTGTTGCCATTTCCGGCGCACCAGTTGCAGTATCAAAGTTTGTAGCTAAGTATAATACGATTGGCGATTATGAAGCGGGACGGAAGTTGTTAAAATCTGGACTGCTCACAATGATGATCACAGGATTTTTGACATTTTTATTATTAAACTTACTTGCATCACCGATTGCAGAAATCGTCATCCGAAGTGAAGAGCAAGTTTTCACAGTGGAACAAGTGGCATCAGTGATTCGATGGGTTAGTTTTGCTTTAATTGTCGTTCCATTTATGAGTTTGTGGCGTGGCTTTTTCCAAGGATATGGAATTATGGAGCCGACAGCATACTCACAACTAGTGGAACAAATTGTGCGCATTTTATTCTTACTTTGTGCTTCATTCATTGTGATGATCCTTTTAAAAGGGAAAGCTGAAACAGCTATTGCATTATCAGTATTTGCTGCCTTTATCGGAGCAATCGGAGGACTTTTCGTATTATTTTATTATTGGAAAAAATATCGACCTCAAATGAATGAGCTTAGAAGTCAAAGCAGCAGAAACTCTGACATTAAATTAACTGAAATTTATATGGAAGTGATACGCTATTCCATACCGATGATTTTCGTCGGAATCGCCAACCCTCTTTTCCAATTAGTCGATATGTTGACATTTAATAATGCGATGAAAAATATTGGGATGTCAGAAGTATCTGACCTATATTTAAGTATGATTAACTTTACAACTCACAAAGTAGTTATTATTCCCGTAATGCTAGCAACTAGCTTATCTTTAGCACTGGTACCAACGATTGCAAAATATTTCAACAGTGGTGAATTTCAATTATTGAAAGGGGCAATGGATAAGTCTTATCAAATATTATTTTTCATCACATTGCCTGCAGTAATTGGAATTGCATTATTATCTCATGAAATTTACTTCCTTTTGTATGCTCAAAGTGAAATGGGAGCGAAAGTGCTTGCTCACTATGCTCCAGTAGCGATTTTATTCGCTTTATTCCAAGTAACATCCGCACTTTTACAAGGCATTGACTTTCAAAAGTGGATTGTTTTCAGTTTGTTAACAGGTATTCTTATAAAGTTAGTGCTGAATACGCCGCTTATTGAAGCAATGCAAGCGGATGGAGCAATTCTTTCGACAGCAATTGGTTATTCCGTTTCGATTGCCATAAACATCATCGTTTTAAAGAAAGTATTAAATTATCAATCGAAAATTGTATTAAGACGCACTTTTCTCATTGTTATTTTAACAGCTGTGATGGCTGCTTGCGTGTTGTTGGCGCATAAAGGACTAGTATGGTTATTTGGACCAGTTGATAGTAAATTGACCAGTTTAATTGTGGTATCCATTTGTGTCGCGATTGGCGTATATGTTTATGCATTTATAAGCTTTAAAACAGGGTTAGCTCAAAAATTATTAGGAGAGCGAATTTCTCGTATAGCAGGGAAATTCGGGTTAAAGTAGGTGTAGAAAATTATGCGTTTAGATAAAATACTCGCCAATTCTGGATTTGGCTCTCGAAAAGAAGTAAAACAGTTGTTGAAAAAAGAGCATGTGACGGTTGATGGGAAAGTTGTGAAAGATCCTGCCATGCACGTAGACCCAATGAGTCAAGAAATCTTTGTGCTCGGAGAAAAATTAGATTATAAAGAATTCATTTATTTAATGTTGAATAAGCCAAAAGGTGTTATTTCGGCAACGGAAGATCTTCGAGAAAAGACCGTGATTGACTTATTAAGCCCAATCGATCGACACTATCAACCTTTTCCCGTTGGTAGATTAGATAAAGACACTGTAGGATTATTGTTGTTAACGAATGATGGAAATTTAGCCCATCAGCTGTTATCACCGAAAAAACATGTGCCGAAAACCTACTATGCAAAAATTGATGGCGTCGTAACGGAAGAAGATATTTTGGCCTTCAAAGAAGGAGTCGTGTTGGATGATGGCTCGGTTACAAAACCGGGAGAATTGACTATTTTAAAGTCCGGAGATACTTCTGAAATCGAATTAACGATCTACGAAGGTAAATTTCATCAAGTAAAGAGGATGTTTGAAGCTGTCAATAAAAAAGTAATATTTTTAAAACGTTTATCAATGGGGAACTTAACATTGGATTCTAATTTAAAATATGGGGAATATCGTGAGCTAACAGATGAAGAAATAAAATCAATAAGAGAGTATGTGAATAAAAAAGAGTGACCCCAACGTAAGGTCACTCGTTAATTTTCTGTATGCAATAAAATATAGCATATATTGTATTTCTATCTCTATGAAGTTAATTTTACTTTTTTCTTCGTCGTTGTCCATTTGCCTCTACTTGGACTTTCTACCAAGTTGTTAAAGGCTAACACATTCAAATCTCTTTGAATGGTGCGAGGAGTGATGTTAAACTCTTCAACTAAATCCTGTGTAGTTACTGTTCCATTCTCCCGAATGTACAAGTACACGTCTTTAATGCGAGTTAGCATTCTATTTGTAGCGGGTTTCATATTCATGAACCACTCCTTCATCTTAATTCACATGGCAAAGACCAGCGGACGACTAACAAATGAATGAGAGGTCTAAATTTCTGTCCTAGACATCCCCTTTTCAGAATTTTTTGTCAAAAAATACATTTGACAGAATCATTATAGCAATAAACTATTAATTTTTCCACAATTCAAAACGATATAAAGATAATTTTTGTGTTTTATTATTCAAAGAATACGTTAATATAAAGGGTTTTATACCTTTTTAATTTTTTTGAAACTCCTTAATTATTAATCAAAGAGGTGAAATACATGAACTTTTTGACATTAGCAGAACAAAGAAAAAACGAATTGATTGAAGAATTGCAGCAAATTATTCGAATTAAAAGTGTATTGGATGAAGAGAATAAAACAGAAGATGCACCATTTGGAAATGGACCTAAGAAAGCGTTAGAGTGGCTTCTTTCGAAAGCTTCAAAAGAAGGATTTAAAGTGAAAAATGTAGATCATTATGCAGGACACATTGAAATGGGAGAGGGAAAAGAAATTCTCGGTATTCTTTGTCATGTAGATGTTGTTCCAGCTGGTGATAATTGGACTTATCCACCATTTGAAGGGATCGTAAAAGACGGAAAGTTGTATGGCCGTGGTGCCATTGATGATAAAGGACCGACAATGGCGGCATATCTTGCTATGAAAATGGTGAAAGATGCCGGTATCCCACTATCCAAACGGGTTCGCTTAATTATAGGCACTGATGAAGAATCAGGATTCCGGTGTGTTGAACATTACTTCAAAAAAGAAGAAATGCCTGATATAGGTTTTGCTCCAGATGCAGACTTTCCTCTCATCAATGCTGAAAAGGGAATTGCCGTAATACAGTTTTCTCAAACGAGTCCTTTGTCTCATAATGAGCAACTCGTTTCCTTTAAATCAGGTGATCGACATAATATGGTTCCTGATTTTGCAAAAGCGATAGTAAAAAATGTTTCATCGGATTTTGAAAAAGAATTCTATGAATATTTTAAACAATTTAATGAAGAAGCAACCTTCACTAGAGAGGGAGAACAGGTTATAATAGCGGTAACAGGAAAATCTGCCCACGCAATGGAACCAGAAAAAGGAATAAATGCTGCCGTTATGCTTGCGAAATTTTTAAAACAACATTTATCAACCGACGCAAGTAAAGCATTTGTTTCTTTTATTGTCGATGCTTTTAGTGATGTATATGGGAAAGCTCTAGGTTTCGATTATATAGACGAAATGTCAGGACCAACAACATTGAATGCTGGAGTAGTTTCTTTTGATTCAGAGAGAGGAGGAAATATACTCGTCAGCATGCGTTATTCTGTCACTTATCCATATGAAGAAAAAATTCGAGAAGCCACAGAGCGTTTATCGAAATATCCTTTTAATTTAACAGTAATATCAAATTCAAGCCCTCATTACATTCCTGAAGATGATGAATTGATTCAAACATTATTAAAAGTTTATCGACGATATACTGGCGATGAATCTAAACCACTATCAACCGGTGGCGGAACTTATGCAAGAGTGTTGAAAAAAGGGGTGGCATTCGGCAGTTTATTTCCTGGAGAACCTGATGTGGCTCATCAAAAAGATGAGTATGTTGTCATTGACAACTTAGTGAAGTCTGCTGCAATATATGCAGAAGCAATTATTGAATTAGCAGCGAAAAAATGAAGGATGTGGGAAAATGGGATACACTTTATGGAATGACCAAATTGTGAAAGATGAAGAAGTCAAAATTGATAAAGAAGATCGCGGTTATCAATTCGGTGATGGCGTATATGAAGTTGTGAAAGTATATAACGGTGAAATGTTTACTGTAAAAGAACATATAGACCGATTATATGCATCAGCTGAAAAAATACGAATTACGATTCCATATACAAAGGATAAATTTCATCAATTGCTACATGAATTAGTGGAAAAAAATGAATTAAACACTGGGCATATTTATTTTCAAGTTACTCGCGGAACTTCGCCTCGTGCGCATCAATTCCCTGAGAATACTGTAAAACCAGTAATCATCGGTTATACGAAAGAAAATCCACGACCATTAGAAAATCTTGAAAAAGGTGTAAAAGCTACCTTTGTGGAAGATATCCGTTGGTTACGATGTGATATTAAATCATTGAACTTGCTTGGTGCAGTATTAGCAAAACAAGAAGCTCATGAAAAAGGCTGCTATGAAGCGATTCTACATCGAAATAATACAGTAACAGAAGGCTCTTCTTCAAATGTATTTGGAATAAAAGATGGTATATTGTATACGCATCCTGCAAACAATATGATTTTAAAAGGAATCACTCGCGACGTTGTCATAGCTTGTGCAAATGAAATTAATATGCCTGTAAAAGAAATTCCATTTACAACTCATGAAGCATTGAAAATGGATGAATTATTTGTAACAAGTACAACTTCTGAAATTACGCCGGTTATTGAAATAGATGGTAAGTTGATTCGAGATGGAAAAGTTGGAGAATGGACTCGTAAATTACAAAAACAATTTGAAACAAAAATTCCAAAACCGCTTCATATATAATCTGAATTGAGAATAGTTTAGTTTTGCTTTTAAACCACTAAAACAAAAGTATCCTCATACTTTGAGGGTACTTTTTTCATTTTTAAATGTGAGCGTTACTATGAATTTTTAAAGTAGTCATGTAAAATGAATTCGAGAGAGTATGTAGGAGAGTGTTTTCATTGGCTCAACTGATAAAACTACAGGATTATATTTCGAGATATCAAATTGATTTAACAAGATATCCAACACAATATGTCAGATTAAAAAGAACCCAATGGGAAAAGGTAAAACAACAATGGCTAACTGGAGAAGAACCATTATCTTGGGAACATATTGAAGAAGATGAACAACTGAACCGCTTCTCCTTTATAAAAAAATGGTTCAATCAAAAGCGAATAAAAGAACAAGAGGATATGGAATCTGTTGATATCTCCCATGAAGCGATGTCGGATGAAGAAGGAGAAGTTGATGAAGAGTCCACTTTGTACTTTGAGCCACATATCGTTTATCATCCAGATAGTATTGAAGACTTAAAACGTATGTTTCTTGATCAATTTTTCCATTTTCAAATAAAATGGGCGAGTTCAACGCTATTAGAAAAATCATATGTCGATCCTCGTTTTTTTAGAGACAGTTTTTTAAGAACACTTCTCCAGCGTTTGCCTGATAATTATTTAGTATTTTACTATCCTATTATTAAAATAAAAAAAGCGCCGATAGAACTGGATGTCATCATCTTAACGCCGACTGAATGTTTATGTATCACGCTTGTTGAAGAAGAAGAGTCTGCTGTATATGTTGGTGACGGAGAACGATTCTGGACGAAAAAAGTAGGAAAAAGAAGTGAGAAAATGTTGAATCCGTTCATTCAATTAAATCGAATGGAAACAATTGTGTCACAACTATTTAATAAGCATCAGGTAGATTTCCCGATTCGAAAAATATTGCTATCACGGAATGGCTATTTTGATTATTCGCTGACGCCTTTTAACGTTCAAATCATTGATAAGCGTGGATATACAACGTGGTTACAGCAATTAAAATATTCTCCATCTCCTTTGAAAAAAGTGCAATTACAAGCGGCACATGCGATTTTGAATAATGTGGAGACAACTTCACATAGCCGCGATATATTGAATCCTCAAAATTTGGAGCAGTAAAATAAACAACTACTTATTCGTTGATATACATAAAGAAGAAAATGTAATAAATAAGAGTATCTCCATTCCTGGAAAAATTAATTTCTTTATGAACGGTTGTAATTGTTACATAATAATTTATTCTATAAATAGAAAACAGTTATTTTAAAAAAACATCGTTTGCATACGTAAAATGAATGAAACACATAGAAAGTAGGGTATAAAGTGAGATTACGTAATAAACCATGGGCGCGAGAATTTATTCAACAACATCCTGAAATGGTGATTCCGAATCCCGAAGAATATAAAGGGAAGTGGAATGAGCTTTTTGGAAATGATCGTCCGCTGCATATTGAAGTCGGTTCTGGAAGAGGGCAATTTATTGTTGGCATGGCTCAAGCCAATCCAGAAATTAATTATATTGGAATCGAATTATTTGATAAAGTTATTGTAAAAGCATTACAAAAAGCGTTGGAAGCAGGTTCGCCTCCCAATTTGCGATTATTGAGAGTGAACGCTGAAGAATTGGAGAAAATTTTTCAAAAAAATGAGGTACATCGCCTTTACTTGAATTTCTCTGATCCTTGGCCAAAGAAACGGCATGCAAAACGTAGATTGACTCATGAAAAGTTTTTGAAAATCTATGAGTCGATTTTGATAGATGAAGGTGAAATCCACTTTAAAACAGATAACCGAGGGCTTTTTGAATATTCATTGGTATCAATGTCCCAATATGGCATGAAGTTGAAAGATGTTTCTTTAGATTTACATGCAAATGAACCAGAAGATAATATACGAACTGAGTATGAAGAAAAGTTTTCTTCTTTAGGTCAGCCGATTTATCGATTAGAAGCTCAGTTTGTAAAGAAATCATTTTGATAATCTATTGAAACTTCCCTCACCATTTTTTGATAAATTCCAATTGAAGTTTCAATTGATTTCATAGACATTTTCATATTTTAGGGGGAGAAATGGATGGACAAATTACAGTTTCACGATATGACATTGACATGGTTAGATGGTGGCGTAACGTCACTAGACGGGGGTGCCATGTTTGGGGTTGTTCCAAAACCACTATGGTCAAGAAAATACCCAGTAAACGAAAAAAATCAAATCGAACTAGCCTGTGAACCAATTCTCATTCAATATAATGGAAAAAATTATATGATTGACAGCGGAATTGGAAATAAATTAAATGAAAAGCAAATCCGCAACTATGGTGTAACGGAACAGTCAAATATTGAAGAGAGCTTACAAAAATTAGGTTTGACAGTTGAGGATATTGATGGAATCTTGATGACCCATATGCACTTTGATCATGCCAGTGGATTGACGAAATATGAAGGGGGCGAATTGGTTTCCACTTTCCCAAAAGCCAAAATTTATGTTTCCCAAATTGAATGGGATGAAATGCGCAATCCGAATATTCGTTCAAAAGCAACGTACTGGGCGGAAAATTGGGAGCCGATTCAAGACCAAGTTGTTACTTTTACTGACTTTATTGAAGTTGCACCAGGAATTGAAATGATTCATACAGGCGGCCATAGTGACGGACATGCCATTGTGAAATTGAAGCAAAAAGGCGAATCGTTAATTCATATGGCGGACATTATGCCAACTCATGCCCATCAAAACCCTCTATGGGTAATGGCATATGATGATTATCCAATGACAAGCATTTTTGCTAAAGAGAAGCTATTAAAAGAAGCTTATACGAATGGATATAAATTTATTTTTTATCACGATGCGTATTATCGTATGGTACAGTGGGATGAATCAGGGAAAGACATAATTGATTCATTGAAAAGAAGTAAAGAAGCGAAAATTCAATTTTAAATAAAAAAGATGGGGCATCCCATCTTTTTTATTTTAAAGCATTGTTTATGCTTTCTTTAGTTCAACGATTACTCCTGAACGAGCATCCGCTGCAAATTCAAAGTTTTCCACTTCACCATCTAATACTCTTGAAATACCGCCTCGATAAACAGGGATTGTCATAACCCCGTTATGATAATTTTCAGGCTTCATATAAATCCATGAACCATCGATAGGGCTTTCTTTTCTAAATTCATCTTTAATATTTTCCAATACTTGATTTGCATTCATAAACGGTTGTATACGTTCTGAAGCTTCTTTTATAATGACTGCCGCAGCTAAACCGGTTGTTACACCTAACATAAAATCACGTAAATTCATTAACTTTTCCCTCCTAATTTCCATTTTATCATGAAATCATTTTTTCAGTCTTCTGAAAGCAGGATAAATCGAATATATACTCTTTTCTATAAATAACTTAGATTTCCCTTTTTTAAGGATCCAATTAAATAAATCTTTTCGTTTAGAACAAACCTTTCTTAATTTCCAACGTTTTCAATTGATTATGTTAAAATAGAACGAGTAAATAATGAGGGAGTGTTCCGAATGAATGAAGAGACTTTACAATTATTTAAAACATTGACGGAACTTCCAGGGGCACCTGGAAATGAGCATTCAGTGCGAGCATTTATGCGTTTAGAACTCGAAAAATATGCAGACGAAATTGTACAAGATAATTTAGGTGGAATTTTTGGCTTGCGCAAGTCGGAAGAAAAGGATGCGCCCAAAATTTTAGTAGCGGGTCATATGGATGAGGTAGCTTTTATGGTAACGAGCATTACCGACCGTGGAATGATTCGCTTTCAAACGTTAGGAGGCTGGAATAGTCAAGTATTGCTTGCACAGCGAGTGATAATTTATACAAATGAACGAGAAATACCCGGAGTGATTGCATCTACTCCACCTCATTTATTGACAGAAGAACAACGTAAGAAACCAACGGATATAAAAGATATGCTCATTGATGTCGGAGCTGACAGTAAAGAAGATGCCATTAACATGGGGATACGTCCTGGACAATCCATTTTACCAGTTTGTCCATTTACCGTAATGGCCAATCCGAAAAAAATAATGGCAAAGGCTTGGGATAATCGATATGGTTGCGGACTAGCCATCGAACTTTTAAAGGAATTAAAAGATGAAAAAATGGTGAATCATCTTTATTCTGGTGCCAATGTCATGGAAGAAGTAGGACTACGAGGTGCACAAGTATCCTCTTACATGATTCAACCTGATTTATTTTTTGCATTAGATGCCTCTGCTGCAAATGATATGACAAGTGAAAAGGAATTCGGCCAGTTAGGTAAAGGCGTATTATTGAGAATATACGACCCGACGATGGTAACTCATCGCACATTGCGAGAATTTATATTAGACACTGCAGAATCCAACCAAATTCCATATCAATATTTTGTATCACATGGTGGTACAGATGCTGGAAAAGTTCATACGATGAACGGCGGCATTCCAAGTGCGGTTATTGGCATTTGTTCTCGCTATATTCATACATCTGCATCCATAATTCATGTTGACGATTATTTAGCTGCGAAAGAACTATTAGTTAAGCTAATTCGAGCATTAGATCGTACGACTGTTGATACAATTCTTCAAAATCCTTAAAAAGAATCTTGATGTTCTATATAATTGGGGAATTTGTCCAAATGAATTTCTATTTGTTGATATGAGCGAAAGGCGGCGGTGTTCCTGTCCTTTCGCTTCCCCATGTAGCGAAAATCCACAGTTTGTTGTTTCTGTAACATACCTGTAAAAACAATGTAATGAATTTCTATGAAATAACTAGAACATAATAAAGTAAAGAGAAATGAGGGTGCAACATGAAAGTAGCAATTGGAACACATAACCGTGCAAAAGTAAAAGCGGTGCAAAACGTAGTGAATACATATTTTGATGATATTGAATTTCTAGAAGTGGATGTTCCTTCAAATGTTTCATCTCAACCATTTTCTGATGAAGAAACCCGACAAGGCGCTATTAACCGTGCTTTAAATACGTTAGAAGCAACGGGGGCAGAATTGAATTTTGGTCTTGAAGGCGGAGTTCGTGAAATAGATGGAATCATGTATTGTTGCAATTGGGGTGCATTGGCATTAAAAAATGGTCAAGTTTTAACTGCAGCTGGAGCACAATTTATGTTGCCTGAAGAAATTGCAAAAAAACTACGCGCGGGAAAAGAGTTAGGTCCTGTTATGGATGAGTATACGAATGAAAAAGATACGCGCCATCATAAAGGAGCAATTGGCGTATTAACAGCGAATTTGGTTGATCGTAAGGAAATGTTTGAACATATCGTTACATTATTGATTGGACAATATCTTTTTACAAAAAAGGAGAAATAATGATTAAATTTTCCTATTTTTTATCTATTATTCTAAAATTAGACTTTAAGATTGCACTCTATTCGATATCCTACTAAAATGTAGTATGGGTAAAGGAAGTGAAATGAAAAATGAAAAAATGGTTACTATTAACCATTAGCTGTATATCGTTGCTTGGATTAGCCGGTTGTGGAAAATCCGTAGAAGAGCAAATCAATATAGGTGTAGCTAGTGCACAAACAGTATTTGAAGAATCGCCAAGAGAACCAAATAAAAAGATTGGACAAATCGAGTTATACTTGCCATCAGGATATAGCATAAAAGAAACAGTTGATGAAAACAATTACATACTATCAAAAGGAAAAGATAAATATATTTTATTTGTGAATGTTAATGAAAAAGAAGATAGTCAGCTTCACTATGACTTATTGAAAAATAATTCAACGAAAAAAATAGTAAAAGAGCAACCAGTTGAACTAGATGGTGCTTTTGGATTTACAATGGTACTGGAACATGATGAAGGGCAATTCGAACTGATTGCTAGTAGCGGTGGTGTAAAAGTTTCTACGATATCCAATAATAAGCATATGGATAATAAGTTAGTAGAAATGATGTTAATTGCTCGTTCAGTAGAAGTACTGTACTAAAATTCATTCTAATCGACTGTCCAATGTTTCTTCTGATACAATAAATGTATGAAAATTAAAACGGTTCACTGAAGTGAGCCGTTTATTTGTGCACATAAGGAAGTGATTTTAGTGAAATCTGAGCAGCTTGTAGAAGAGTTAAAAAGACGATTAGGTATTGAAAGGTTTAATTACTCGTACAATCGCAAAGATAATAAATTACGTTTAGATCATAAAAATCTTGGAAAAGGAATGGATATTAATCTTCCTGAGATTATCGCAAAATATAATGAGAGAAAAGAACAAGCGTTAGAAGATGTAGTCTATACGATTGAACAGACTTTTATTGCGATGGAAAAAGAGCAAGCTGAAGAAATACATCAATTATCTAACATTTTCCCGATTATTCGTTCCACTTCTTTCCCATTGAAATCGAAAGAGGGGCATCCCTTCATTACGTCAGATCACACGGCAGAAACCCGCATTTTTTATGCTTTGGATTTAGGTACAACTTATCGATTAATTGATGAGTCAATGCTTTCGAAATTAAATGCTACTGGTGAACAAATCCGGGAAATAGCCCGCTTTTCAGTAAAAAAGTTGTCAACGAATGTAAAAAAAGATGAAGTAGCAGGAAACATATTTTATTTTGTTAATGAAAACGATGGCTATGATGCGAGCCGCATATTAAATGAAACCTTTTTAAAAGAGATGAGGGAAAAAATTAAAGGAGATATGACAATTTCCGTTCCTCATCAAGACGTGCTAATCATTGGGGATATTCGAAATGAAACAGGTTATGATGTGCTAGCCCAAATGACGATGCATTTCTTTTCAATTGGCCGTGTACCGATTACATCACTATCCTTCGTATATGATAATGGAGAGCTGACGCCGATTTTCATATTAGCAAAAAATCGAATAAAAAAGGAGACGAAAGATCAATGATTGCAGCGTACAATAAAGAACATGTAGGCGATGTTTTATTAGTGCAACTTACAACTGAGGAAGTTGTAACACCATCAGTAGAGCGAATAGGGGATGTAGCTCTTATCAAAGAAAAAACAACTGGTGAAGTGAAAGGGTTTAATTTATTTAATGCAAGTAAATATGTTGAATTGAATGTGAATGGTAATGTGGAAGTAACAGAGGAGCTTGTTCAAAAAATCCAATCTGCATTAAATAAAAATAATGTTGAGGTAACTATAAACGTTGACTTGTCACCAAAATTTGTTGTCGGATATGTGGAAGAGAAGGAAAAACATCCAAATGCAGATAAGCTTAGTGTTTGTAAAGTCAATGTAGGGGATGAAGTATTACAAATCGTTTGTGGAGCACCAAATGTTGAAGCAGGTCAAAAAGTGGTAGTTGCCAAAATTGGCGCGGTTATGCCTTCAGGAATGGTAATTAAACCTTCTCAATTACGTGGTGTAGATTCTTATGGCATGATTTGTTCAGCTAGAGAATTAGCAATTCCAAATGCTCCTCAAGAAAAAGGTATATTAGTTTTAGAAGATGACGCTGAAATTGGTTCAGCATTTCAAATCCCTTCTACACTCTAAACATGGTTAGGACAATTTGTCCTAGCCTTTTTTAATTGAATGTTATTGTAATGTAAAGAATCTGCAATAAAACTTATGGTATTCTTTAGTGGCGAATACATAGTTCAAATGCATGAATTCGCTTACCAATACATATATGAAAGGTGTATTCTATAAAGAATGTAGCTTCATTACCGATTATTATCATATAATTATAAAAGGTATGATATTAGAAAGAGTGATGATTGATGAATTGGTTCAAACGTACATTGAATAAGTTGATATTTAAAGACGAAGTTGAAGATGAATATGACTATTATGAAGAAGATGAGTGGCAAGAACCTATATACGAAAAGAAAGAACAAAATCGAGCGAAATTTCGATTTCCATTAATCCCTGACGAAGAATTACAAGCGTCGGACCAGACCCCTCATCAACCAAAGTCTTATAATGATTTTATTTCGAATATCGAACCTCAACATCATAAAAATTCACTTGTATATGATGTGGAAGTGTCAAGAATCCATGAACTGTTAGAAATGCGAAAACAAAATAAGAAAAAAACAACAAGTGTCAGTTATGATATTACATCCCGACGTAATGAGCGTTTAATTGAGAAAACAATTAAAAGAGAACCTATACAAAAGGAACAACCAATTGTAAAAGAAAAAAGTCAACCACAACCAAGCCGAAAAAGATTTATTCCTACCGATGTACCTTCACCGGTGTATGGATTTCAGAAACGTAAGCCAATAAATGCTTTGTATACTCATACACAAGAACAAACTGAACAGAAATTTGAGATGAATACTGAAAAAGAAACTTCTCTTGAACAGTCGAAAGAAATAATTATAGCATCAGAAGAAGTAGCGAGCACTACTGTTGTTGAAGAGATTGACAAAAAGCTAGAACAAGTGAAGGAAGAAGTAGAACAATTCATCCATCAATCAAAAGAAGAATTTTCGATTACAATTGAAGAGGCAAGAAAGACAAAAGAAAATGATGAAGAAAAATTAGTTCAGAATGATGGAGATGTACATCTATTAGTTGATAAAGAGAAAGAATTTTCTAATGAACCTCTTATCCTTACAGAACCAATAGCAGAAGAGGTTCATATAATTGAAAATAATCATGGAAAAGCGATAGAAGTAATTGACGACTTAGAATCAGTTGAAACGAGTGAGGTTAACAAACAATTTGCATTAGGGTATCGAGAGAATGTGGAACCAACTGTTGAAAGTTCTTTACTTCAAGCGAATACGTTATTAGAAGCAGAACATGATGAAGACTTACAAGAGCAAATCGAGAAGGAACAAAATGAACCGTTGAACCTTCATGAAGATAGGGCTTGTGAAACGGGTGAACAAATAGAGGAAACACAACATACTGTCGATAAAGATGAATTCAATTCGATGAATGAAGTAGAGAGCATAAATCATTCCAATTTCCAAAATGAATATGAAACAGGCGATTCGTTGAAAGAGGATGAAGCAAATGGTCTTCAACAAATCTCTGAATCGCTCCGTTTAGAATCGGTATTGAACGAAGCACAACTTTCCAACAATCAAACTAGAATTGAAGATTTATTAAATGTACAAAAGGAAGTAGAAGAACCACTTTCTGATGATATTCAAATGGAGTTATCTAATCATAGTGAGATACATGAGCCGGCTTTAGAAGAAGAACTCTCAAATGAATCGGCTCCAATTAAACAAGAACAACCTAAGACAAAACCAATACCATTTAATGTCATCATGTTAAAGTCTGATAAAGAAAAATTAGCAAAAAAACAGCAACTCCAAAAAAAGGAGACAAACGACTTAAAGGAATCCCAACCAATTGAAATTCCTGAACAAACGGAGAAGAATCAAATTGAATATAAATATTTGAAGCCGCCTTTAGAATATTTGGCACCACCGGAAGAATCGACAGAAGATCGGGAATGGATGGAACGTCAGGCGGAAACGCTTGTGGAAGCACTTTCTTATTTCCAAGTCAATGCGAATGTTGAATCCATTATGCAAGGGCCAGCTGTTACGCAGTTTGAAATCACAGTAAGTCATGGGACGAAAGTAAGCAAGATTCGAAATCTTGCAGATGATTTAAAGCTTGCTTTAGCTGCGAAAGATATACGCATACAGGCACCGATTCCAGGGAAAAACACCATTGGAATTGAAATTCCAAACCGCATATCACGTGCAGTTCGACTATCTGAAGTCGTAAATAGTGAAAGTTTCTTACAATCGGAATCGCCTCTTGAAGCAGCCCTTGGACTAGATTTAACTGGTAAACCAGTAACGATTGACTTGCGTAAAATGCCTCATGGATTGATTGCTGGCGCAACTGGTTCGGGAAAATCTGTGTGCATTAATTCTATCTTAGTCAGCCTGTTATTGAAGGCAGAACCAAGTGAATTGAAATTAATGTTAATTGATCCGAAAGTGGTGGAACTTGCACCGTTTAATCACATTCCACATCTCGTCAGTCCAGTCATTACGGATGTGAAAGCAGCAACCGCAGCACTGAAGTGGGCGGTAGATGAGATGGAACGAAGATATCAATTGTTTGCCCATGCGGGTGTAAGAGACTTACCTCGATATAACAAACTTGTTGAACAAGAGGGGAAAAATAGTTTAAAACTGCCATATATATTAATCGTTATCGACGAGTTAGCTGATTTAATGATGATGGCTCCACAAGATGTGGAAGAATCCATTTGCCGAATTGCTCAAAAAGCGAGGGCTTGTGGAATTCATTTAATCGTTGCCACACAAAGACCGTCCGTTGATGTCATAACGGGTTTAATAAAATCAAATATCCCAACTCGCATTGCTTTCTCTGTATCTTCCCAAATCGACTCAAGAACAATTTTGGACAGTCAAGGAGCGGAACGTTTACTTGGCCGAGGCGATATGCTTTATTTAGGAAACGGGATGACAGACCCTATTCGATTGCAAGGTACTTATGTTACAGATGATGAGATTGAAGAAATTATCGAGCATGTGAAAGAGCAAGGAGAGCCTGAGTATCTCTTTGAACAAGAAGAATTGCTTAAAAAAGTAGAGATGATTGAAGAACAAGATGAATTGTTCGAAGACGTTTGCCGCTTTGTGTATGAACAGGGTTCCGCATCAACATCTTCCATTCAGAGAAAATATCACATCGGATACAACCGAGCAGCCCGCTTAATTGAAATGCTTGAAAGTTACGGATTTGTATCTGAACAAAAAGGAAGTAAACCTAGGGAAGTGTATATTACAGAATCAGATTTAGCGGAATTATTCGATTGATTTCCCAAAGCGCATCCGTATGAAAAAGAGGGGCCCGCCCCCTCTCACTTTTTTTCAAGACAAATGAAAAATAAATGCTATAATGTAATAGGTTTTTGATTAACTAAAAATGTATAAACTAGACATATATATAATATTTATTCATTAGGGTCAATCCCTGGGAGGTTTTTTGCACATGACAATTTATCATTTTACAGGAATAAAAGGTTCGGGAATGAGTTCACTCGCTCAAATATTGTTTGACTCCGGTGAATCGGTACAAGGATCGGATGTAGAAACATATTATTTTACCGAACAACCTTTAAGAGAAAGAAATATTAAAATATTAAAATTTGATCCGGATAATATTCAACCCGGAATGACTGTCATTGCAGGGAATGCTTTTTCTGATAGTCATCCTGAAATCGTACGAGCAAATGAATTAGGCGTTGAAGTTATTCGTTATCATAAATTTCTGGGTGAATATATAAAGAAATTTACATCAATAGCGATTACAGGTGCCCATGGAAAAACATCGACCACCGGCCTAACAAGCCATGTGATAGGTGGATTTAAGCCAACATCTTATTTAATTGGTGACGGTACTGGATCAGGTAAAAAAGATGCATCATATTTTGTTATGGAAGCTTGTGAGTATCGACGACATTTTCTAGCTTACCATCCGGACTATGCAGTGATGACCAATATCGATTTTGATCATCCAGATTATTTCTCTGGAATCGATGATGTATTTTCGGCATTCCAAGAATTAGCGTTACAAGTTAAAAAAGCCATTATCGCTTGTGGTGATGATCATTATTTACAAAAAATTCGTGCTAACGTACCGGTGATTTATTATGGATTGGGAGAAAGGAATGATGTCATAGCAAAAAATATTGAAAAATCAACACAAGGTACGAGTTTTGAAGTATATATTCGCAATGAATATTATGATCGATTTTTCATTCCATTGTATGGAGACCATGCAATTTTAAATTCATTGGCAGTCATTGCGTTATGTCATTATGAAGGAATCCCTGCAAATGTAATAAAAGAAAAATTAAAAACATTCAAAGGAGTAAAAAGACGTTTTACTGAGACGATAATTGGCAATAATGTTCTTGTTGATGATTATGCACACCATCCGACAGAAATTAATGCAACGATTCAATCAGCAAGACAAAAATATCCTGATCGAGAAATTGTGGCAATTTTTCAACCACACACATTCAGCCGAACAGAAGCTTTTTTACAACAATTTGCTGATAGTTTAAAAAATGCGGATTCGGTTTATCTTTGTGAAATATTCAGTTCAGCTCGTGAACAAAATGGCAGACTAACGATTGAAGATTTAGCTGCCATTATTGATGGTAGTGAAATACTTCACGCTGAAACAATTGATAAATTAAATAAACATCAAAATGCGGTTTTCCTATTTATGGGAGCAGGAGATGTTAATAAGTTCCAAAAGGCATTTGAATCAATACTCCAAATGGGTGCATAGTTCCTTTCAAGATGATACGAAAATTTTTCATATTTCAAAAAAGGAGCTAATTCAATGCTCCTTTTTTTAGCAGAAGAAGGAATAATAAAAATTTTGTCGAATTATATAAACAACTCATCATTCTAGGAGGTCTTCAACATGGAAGTGATACTATATATTTCAGCACTTGTAGCAGCAATCGCTTTCTTAGTTCTTTGCATAAGCATTGGTGCGACATTATTCTCATTAAAAGGAATATTAAAAAGTATTGCAGGTACCATTGCAGGTATTGAAAAACAAATGGAAGGCATTACCCGTGAAACGACTTCTCTATTAGAAAAAACTAATACGTTAGCTGCTGATATTACAGAAAAATCAGAAAAGCTGAATTCTGTAGTAGATGCAGTTAAAAATATAGGCGTATCAGTAAACAATTTAAATAACTCGATTAATCAAATTACTGAATCCATTTCGAGAGAAGTAAGTAAAAATGAAGAAAAAATTGCTCAAGTAGTTCAATGGAGCAATGTGGCAATGGATATAGCAGAAAAATGGAAACAGCGAAAAGCCCAACAAGAAGTGGTGGAGGTAGTGGATAATACGAGTACGACGAAATATAAACGCCGTAAAAAGTAGATAAAGGGGGAAAATGTATGTCAGGGGAAAAACCAAATTATAACGAAGTAAAAAAACAACAGTTACCTCAAGAATCCCTAGTCCATGAAACTAGAGAGGAGGAAACAATCAATATGAAAGATTTCGTAATCGGTGCATTAGTTGGGGGAATTGTAGGAGCTGCTGTAGGATTACTACTTGCTCCAAAAACAGGAAAAGATTTGCGAAGTGATGTTGCGCAACAAGCAGTTAATATTCGACAAAAAGGGCTTGTTCTTTCATCAACAGCTAAAGAAAAAACTGTTCAACTTTCAAGTCAAATTAAAGAGCAGTCATCTCAATTAGTAGATAAAGTTAAAGCAAAAAAAGTAAAATCGCCACAAGTTATTGATGATGGTACGGTTTCTTATGAGGAAAATTTAAATGATGTTTATGATGGGATGGATATTTCAGAAATTGCTAGACCTTCATCTATCTAAGCGGAAAAAAGCAAATTGAGAAAACAATGAGTTTTCTCAATTTGCTTTTTTAATTTAGATTAAAATTCAGCATTCTTCCAGCCGTTATCCCATAGCTGGTTGTTCAATTAATTGAATTTCTAAAATATCGCCACCAAAAATTTCTGTGTCAAAAGAGCTTGGATTTCCGTTTCTAAGAATAATGAATTGTCCTCTAAAATCAGGAGGCATTTGCCAGTTGGAGAATTTAAAAACGTCTTGGAAAATCCAAGGGCTACCATCTTTATTCACCAATTGTAAAGAAGCACCGTTATACACAATTGTAGTTGGCTGTACGACTACACCATTCATGAGAACTTCATATTTTGTTTTTTTCAATTGTAATGGTTCATTTTGAAAAGTTACTGTAATAGAGTCTTCTAATGCAATATCTAATTGATCTAACACGACTCGAACTGTTGGCATCGTCGTTGGGGTTTGTATCGTTAATACATCCCCATCTTGAATTGGGTACGTTAATTTGGCAGGTTTACCATTCAATAAGAATGTGCCACTGTACTTTTGTAAATATACCGGTTGACCGTCAACTTTAACTAAAAACGTTTGGAATTGGATGACATCATGTCGGTTAATATGCTCTAAAAAGTCTTGTACTGTTTCAATAGGTTCAAAGATAATTTGGTCTCGGTCTTTTATAGGAGTATCGAGGGATGCTCTTTCTCCGTTTAATTTTACAATTGGTTCAACAAAATATGTTTGTTCGTTGAAATTGATTTTTTTGGTGGATGCTTGGTCAATAATATCACGAATTGTAGCATGAGCATCTTTACCATCTTCTCCAGGGATGATAGTAATTTCATCCCCATCTTGAATTTTTGATTTAGTTGAAGCTTCTTGACCATTCACCAATATCGTTGCTGGATTTCCGTGTTCACCAGGAATGAAAATATCCCGGTCGTTGATGGTAATGGATATGCCTTGTCCTGGTTTACCATATAAATGTTTTGCACTTATCTTCGCAGCTAAAAAAGCATCGCTTACCGTCATTTCTTTCGTTTCAAATAGTCGAACAACCTGATCGTTCACTTTAACTGACATATATTGTATAGGAGATTTTTTAGCCGCAATCGCAATACCGATTGGAGTTACAAGATCAGGTCTTACTTCAATGGTTTCATCTTTTATTAAGTTCTGAATGGCACTAATATCCCGAACGGCTACACGATTTGCTGGCAATTGTAAGATTTTACAAAGTTCTTCAGGTAGTTTAGGTGTTAAACTTCCCCCTCCAATAAGCATAACAGCTTTTGGTGGAATTTGGTTGTTTAATCGCAATATTTCATTTCCGATGGCAGTTGCCAATTGTTTTATGGATGGCTCAATCGATTGAACGATTTCCACGCTTGGGATTTCTTGTTCAAATCCTAATATATCTTGAATCGTAATCATTTCTTCTGTATGTAATTTACGTTTAATAGATTCTGCGACAGGGAAGTCGAGTAAATATTGATCACACAAACTTTCAGTAATTTCATCACCAGCTGTTGGAACCATCCCATAGGCCACAATTGTGTTATTATTTGTAATTGCGATATCCGATGTACCAGCACCTATATCGACTAACGCTACGTTTAAACGACGCATTGTTGGAGGAATTAAGACATTAATTGCTGCAATTGGTTCGAGGGTTAATGCCTCCATTTCCAAATCTGCTCTTTTTAATGCAGCAAACAGCGATTCAATTACTACTCGTGGCAGAAATGTTGCAATCACTTCAACTGTCGCTTCATTTCCCTGCTGATCCAAAAGACTCCCAATTTCTTGCCCATCAAGCTTGTAGTAAAGTACAGAATAACCAACACAATAAAAATGATTTTTTTCATCTTTTTCATGACTCTGAATAAGTTGAACTTGCGCTTGTTGTACAGCTTGTAATTCAAGTCGATTGATATCTTCTTGTGTAAAAATTGGCCGATTTTTAATATTAATTGTCACAAGAGCTTGTTCAGTTTTTAGTGCACGCCCTGCTGCAGCAACGTTCACTTTTGTTAAAGGACCGTGTTTTTTTTCTAATTCTGACTTCAATTCTTTTATTAATTCTGCCACGTATAAAACATTATGTATTTGGCCATCAATCATTGCCCGCTCTTTATGTTCTTTCATAAGTATATCCACAACCCGGTACTGTTGATTTTCCTCTTCTAAAATAATTCCTACGACCGACCGGGTTCCGATATCTAAAGCAAATATTTTGGAACTCAATGCAACCGCTTCCTTTCTATTATTATCTCCATACACTTTAACGAGTTGAAGCGTTAAATTAAAAACGTGACATTCTGAATTTTCTTGATTATAATATGGATATTATCTTAAAATGTAACATACATTTCAGTCTTCTGAAAGTGTTGTATTTAAGTGGAGGAGGAGAATTAGGAAATGAGTGAAAAAAGATTAGAAGCACTTCGACAACAAATTGACGAACTAAATTTAGAGATTCTTCGTTTGATTAACGAACGTGCTGAAATTGTAAATGAAATTGGTAAAATTAAAGAAAAACAAGGCGTTACACGATATGACCCGTTACGTGAACGTCATATGTTAGATTTATTAAAAAAGCATAATAAAGGTCCGTTAAATCAAATGACGGTTGATTATATCTTTAAAACAATTTTTAAAACGGCTTTGAAACAATTAGAATCAGATACGAAAAAAGAATTGCTTGTGTCACGTAAGAAAAAACCAGAAGATACAGTGATTGAAATTAATAATGAAAAAATCGGGGTTGGCGAGCCAACATTCATCTTCGGTCCATGTTCAGTAGAATCATATGAACAAACAGCACAAGTAGCCGCTTCAATTAAAGCTAAAGGATTAAAGTTCATCCGCGGGGGTGCTTACAAACCTCGTACTTCTCCATATGACTTCCAAGGATTAGGTTTAGAAGGTTTAAAAATTTTAAAACGCATTTCTGAAGAATATGGATTAGCGGTAGTGACTGAGATTGTCACACCTGCTCATATTGAAGAAGCTTTGGATTATGTTGATGTCATTCAAATCGGTGCCCGAAACATGCAAAACTTTGAATTGCTAAAAGCAGTTGGTGAAACGAACAAACCAGTATTATTAAAACGTGGATTAGCTGCTACAATCGATGAATTTGTTCATGCAGCAGAATATATCATGTCTAAAGGTAATGAAAATATCATGCTTTGTGAACGCGGAATCCGCACTTATGAAAAAGCAACACGCAACACACTAGACATTTCAGCGGTTCCGATTTTAAAACAAGAAACACATTTGCCTGTATTTGTTGACGTAACTCATTCAACTGGACGCCGAGACTTATTATTGCCTTGCGCTAAAGCAGCTATTGCCATCGGGGCAGACGGTGTGATGGCGGAAGTGCATCCAGATCCATCAGTAGCATTATCCGATTCACAACAACAAATGGATTTACAGCAATTTGACCAATTCTTTGAAGAGCTTCAAAAATTCATGAAACAATATGAATATAAAGCTTAATGTTTTATACTATCCAATCACTAAGATTGGGTAGTTTTTTCTTACTCGAATATTTGGTGATAATTTACTAGTATTATATCTAAAATATTATATTTTTTTGAACTTTTGCTTTGTATTGAAAAAATTAAGCAAAATATCGTATTATGAAGACAATAATAAAATGAAAAAGGAGGGAAAACCTTTGACTGTTACAATTTATGATGTTGCACGGGAAGCGAATGTTTCAATGGCAACAGTGTCACGAGTAGTAAATGGTAATCAAAATGTTAAGCCTTCTACTCGTAAAAAAGTGCTTGAAGTGATTGAACGTCTTGAATATCGTCCTAATGCGGTAGCAAGGGGACTTGCGAGCAAAAAAACTACAACAGTAGGAGTTATCATACCGGATATTTCAAACAATATATATGCTGAAGCAGCTCGAGGGATTGAAGATATTGCAACGATGTATCGCTACAATATTATTTTGGCCAACTCTGACCAAAATGAAGACAAAGAGTTGTCACTGCTTGACACAATGTTAGGAAAACAAGTTGATGGAATTGTAATGATGAGCGACGCAGTTACACCGAAATTACTTCAGTCAATGGAAAATTCCCCTGTACCGATTGTTCTTGCAGGTTCAATTGATGAATCTCAAAAGTTACCTTCAGTTAATATCGATTATTTCCAAGCAACTTATGAAGCGGTAAATATGTTAATTACGAATGGACATAAACGTATTGCATTCGTTAGCGGACCGTTAAGTTATACAATCAACGTCAAATATAAGCTAGAAGCTTATAAAAAAGCATTGAAAGATGCTGGATTAGATGTGGATGAATCGTTAATTGTTGCTGAAGACAGCACGTATGACGGTGGAGTGGAAGCATGGAAAGAGTTAAACCAAATCGAAAATCCGCCGACTGCCTATTTTGCTGGAAGTGATGAATTAGCAATTGGAATTATTCATGCTGCACAAGATCACGGTATAAAAGTACCGGAAGATATTGAGGTCATTAGTTTTGAAAATTCGAAATTAGCTCGTATGGTAAGACCACAATTAACGAGTGTGGCACTACCTTTATATGAAATCGGTGCAGTATCAATGAGATTATTAACGAAATTCTTGAATAAAGAAAAAGTAGAAGATCAAAATGTTATTTTACCTTATCGAATTGAAAAACGTGATTCAGTAAAAGAAAAACCCAAAAAATAAAAGAGTGTAGACAAAGTCTCAAATGATTTTGTCTACACTTTTTCTTATATGAATGCTATTTTTTCTCACTTCTGATGATATTTAATGCTTTTGTGAGCATTTGTGCATTTTTTTCTTCTATTTCCGCTTTTCTTGGAATCGGTTCAAATAATGGATTTGGGTCTTCCCACGTTGGAATGAGCAGCACCGGCGCCTCTTTTTGCCATTTGTTTAACCAAACTTCAGGCAGTTTTCCTGTTGGAATGGGGTAATCATTCATCTCTAGCCAAATCAGTGACCATGCCCGTGGCACAACTCGCCACATGTCATAACCGCCGCCACCAACGGCAATCCATCGTCCATCACAATATTCATGTGCCAATTCATGAGCGAGTTTCGGAATCTCTCGGTATATTTTCATGGAGGCATGCAAATGAGTTAAAGGATCAAAATAATGGGCATCTGCGCCATTTTGGGTGAAAAGTACATCGGGTTTAAAATATTCAATGACTTCCCTTAAAGCTTTTTCGTACACCATTAAAAAACTATTATCCTCAGTAAAGGCTTCAAGAGGAAAGTTAAATGAAGTTCCATAACCTTGTCCGTTTCCTCTTTCACTGATATTTCCCGTACCTGGAAATAAATATCTGCCTGTCTCGTGAATGGAAAATGTGCAAACGCTAGGATCATCATAAAATGTCCATTGTACACCGTCACCATGATGAGCATCTGTGTCTACATAAAGAACGCGAGCTTGATATTTTTCTTGTATGTAACGGATTGCAATCGAACTATCGTTGTATATACAAAAGCCACTTGCTCTTCCACGAAAACCATGATGCAAACCACCACCGAGATTTAAGGCATGTTTACTTTTTCCTTGCATTACATAATCTACCGCTTGCAATGTACCGCCGACAAGCAAACTACTTGCTTCATGCATGTTCGGAAATATCGGGGTATCTTCTGTTCCAATGCCGTATGGTTCTGCTTGTTCTGCTGTTATGAGGCCATGTCCTGCTTTTTTTACGATGTCGATATATTTTGGATCATGGACCAGTTCAAGTTCTTCATCAGTTGCTACTCTTGCTGGAATGATATCATCATCTGATAAGGCGTCAATATTTCTTAGTAAATCAATAGTTAAAAGTAACCGCTTATGGTTAAATGGATGGCTGTCAGAAAACTTGTAGCTTAATTGTTCTGGTGAGTATACAAATACTGCATTTTTCATAGATTCACCCCTGGCACATTAGGCCATAATACTTCAAAGCCGTTGTTTCGTAAATCAGTAATAATTGATAAAGGATTCATCATTCGAATGCGAATTGAAATGATGCGGCTATCATTGTTTTCTGTATCAGGAAATACTAAAATGCTTAACACATTTGCATGATGTTTTTTTATAAGTGTTAGGACATCCGCTAATGTTCCAACTTTATCTTTTAACCGGATATCAATTTTCGATGAAGGCTGATGTGCACCTGTTAATTCAATATAAGCATACAGTAAATCCGAAGATGTAACGATACCTACAAGCTTCCCTCCAGAAACTATAGGTAGGCAACTAATTTTTGATTCGTAAAATGTAATCGCTACATCTTCAACAAAATCAAGTGGATGACCAACGATGACATCTTTTACCATAAATTTTTCTAGTGGTGTATCATAAATAGTCGGATTATTTTCTTCTTTAAGACAAGAAGGTAATGCATTTTTGACGTCGTGTGATGTAATAAGACCAACGACATTTTCTTCATCATCTACAATGGGAATGTGGCGGATACTTTTTTCTCTCATCAATTTAAGGGCATCGTTTAATGTATCTTTCGGTGTAAGCGCATACACTTCTCTTTTCATAATTTGTTCGACAATCATACTCATCCTCCTAAATCAATACATGTATCGATGTTTAAATCGAAGTCTGTCAAATCGTTCGATGGAATCTTGATTCACTCGCTTGCCTATACGAACCATTAGGCAATTGGCTGGATGTGATGTTATTTCTGGATCATCGGTCGCACAATATTCAAAGCCAACTGTTTTCATTAAATTTTCCATCATATTTCGATATTGCCATACATTTAGTCCTGTACCTTTTAAATCCCAATGCCAATAATATTCTGTAGTAATAACTAAGTAATCTTCCATTTCATCTCCCATAAAGGAAACTTCTAATAGTTTTTTTCCTACCCCAGCTCCCCGATAGGATGGTATTACTTCAATTGCTCCTAATTCTAGCATATTTTCAATCTTATCCTCTGACCATCTCTCAAGTGGATCAGGATAAAGATATGTGACATAGCCGATGACGGTATTTTCATTGCGAGCGATAATAATTCTACCTTCTATTAATTTAGCTATCTCGATTAATGCCCTTTTTTGTTCCTGTGGAGGACGAAAAGAAGTTAAATTTTCATGAAATTCATATTGTTCTAGTGTTTCTGGCGGTATGGGTCCTTCGACGATGACGGTGCCATAAGGCGTTTTCAACTGCGCATTGTAATAATTTTTTATATGTTGCAATCAGCATCACCTCCGTTTTTCTATTACTAACATTATATGATAAATTCTGTGCATTAACGCAGAAATTTGTGAAAAATAAACAAATTAACTAAAAGTTAAAAATATTTTGCTAATTATAATAATTCGTTGTAAAATGTAAAATATCAAAAAAGAAAGGGGATATTTCATGGGGATGAAAACGACTGAGAAATTAGCAGTTGTTCACGGGGATTATCATCTAAAAAACTATGATGAAACATATGCTAATTTCGACTGGAAGGAAGTAGAGAAAGCATTTAGTTGGTATACGACGGGGAAACTAAATGCTGCTTACGAAGCAATCGATCGTCATGCAGAATCAGATCGAAAAAACAAAGTAGCTCTTTACTTTAATAACGGGGAACGTAAAGAAGCCTACTCATTCTATGATATGAAGCGCATGACGAACAAGGCTGCCAACGTGTTTAAACAGTATGCAAGCCTTGAAAAAGGGGATCGATTGTTTATCTTTATGCCGAGATCTCCAGAATTGTATTTTTCTTTGCTTGGTGCTTTGAAACTGGGGGTAATTGTAGGTCCGCTCTTTGAAGCATTTATGGAAGGAGCGGTATATGACAGATTATCAAATAGTGAAGCAAAGGCACTTGTTACAACTCCAGAATTATTAAATCGAGTGCCGTTAGATGAATTACCACATTTAGAAAAAGTATTTCTTGTTGGGGAACAAGTAGAAGAAAATGAAAAAATCGTTGATTTTAATAAAAGATTAGATGAAGCATCCAGTCATTTCGATATTGTTTGGGTAGATCGAGAAGATGGAATGCTTTTACATTATACATCTGGATCAACGGGGGCACCAAAAGGAGTATTGCATGTTCATAATGCAATGATTCAACAATATCAAACTGCTCGTTGGGTATTAGATTTGCATGAAGATGATATTTATTGGTGTACAGCAGATCCAGGATGGGTGACAGGAACTGCTTATGGGATTTTTGGTCCATGGTTGAATGGTGTAACAAATGTAATCATTGGAGGGAGATTTAGTGCTGAAAAATGGTATGGTGCAATTGAAGAATATGGTGTTACTGTCTGGTATAGTGCACCAACAGCCTTCAGAATGTTAATGGGTGCTGGGACAAACGTATTAAAACAATTCGACTTATCTTCATTGCGACACGTGCTCTCAGTAGGAGAACCATTAAATCCAGAAGTCATTCGTTGGGGAATGAATGAATTAGGCCATCGCATCCACGATACTTGGTGGATGACAGAAACAGGTGGACATATGATTTGCAACTATCCAAGCATGGAAATAAAACCAGGTTCCATGGGAAAACCAATTCCAGGTGTATATGCTACTATTGTCGATGATGAAGGAAATGAATTGCCGCCATATACGATGGGTAACTTAGCGATTCGTAAAGGATGGCCTGCCATGATGAGAGCCATTTGGAAAAATCCTGAGCGTTATGAACAATATTTCTTAAATGGAGAATGGTATGTTTCAGGAGATTCAGCATATAAAGATGAAGATGGATATTTCTGGTTCCAAGGTCGTGTCGATGATGTAATTATGACAGCTGGCGAGCGAGTTGGACCGTTTGAAGTAGAAAGCAAATTGCTAGAACATCCAGATGTTATTGAAGCGGGTGTTATAGGAAAGCCAGATCCAGTTCGCGGAGAAATCATTAAAGCCTTTATTGCATTACGACCTGGAGTTGAACCGACAGAAGAATTGAAAGAGGAAATTCGCCAGTTTGTTAAAACGGGTTTAGCTGCCCATGCGGCACCTAGAGAAATTGAGTTTAGGGATAAACTTCCAAAAACTCGAAGCGGTAAAATCATGCGCCGCGTATTAAAAGCTTGGGAGTTAAATCTTCCAACAGGTGACTTATCGACGATGGAAGATGATTAATTCAATGAATTGCTAGAACACATCATGTGATTTATTGAACAAGATAATATTTATGCATCTACCGAAGGATAATTCATTTATAAATAAGTGAATATCCTTCGTTTTTTGTTCTATAGAATTTTTTGAAAATATATAAAAATACATTTGACTTTATATTTATACAGGTTTATACTATACATTATCTTACAGAAGAGGTGAGAATGATGAAGGTGGCAATCATTGGAGCTACTGGATATGGTGGATTAGAACTGATTCGGTTTTTACATAATCATCCTGAAGTAGAAAGGATGGACTTGTTTACTTCTTCTGAAGAAGGAGTTATATTTTCGTCAAAATATGGTCATTTATTGAATATTCAAGATGTACCTTTACAAAAAATAGATTATGAGACTTTGAGGAAATATGATGTTGTCTTTGCAAGTACACCTAGTGGGGTGACGAGCAAACTTTTACCTCCGCTTGTAGGAAGAGGACCAAAATTAATCGATTTATCTGGAGATTATCGATTAAAAAATCTACAAGACTATGAAAAATGGTATAAGAAAGAACCTGCTCCATCGGAAATTATAGAAAAAAGCGTATATGGTTTAACAGAATGGAATGAAAAGAACATTAAGGAGGCTGATTTTATAGCAAATCCAGGCTGTTATCCGACTGCAGTACTCTTATCAATCCTTCCGCTAATTAAGAATGGTTTAATTGATCCTTCCTTCTTAGTGATAGACGCAAAAAGCGGAGTATCAGGTGCTGGAAATAAACCAACAAAAATGACGCATTTTAGTGAAACGAATGAAAACTTATCAATTTATAAGATTAATGAACATCAACATATTCCGGAAATAGAGCAAGCCATTGAAATGTTTACGAACGTTAAAACAACCATTACATTTAATACGCATTTAGTGCCCATGACGAGGGGAATTTTAGCGACTTCCTATGCACCGGTGGCAAATGGAGTAACTACAAAAGATTTAACGGAATGTTTACTAGAAACGTATAAAAAACATCCGTTTGTTCGTGTGATTACCGATGCCGATACAATTGGAACGAGTCGAGTAAAAGGTTCGAACTATTGCGATGTGTTTGCAAAAGTAGATGAACGGACAAATCGGGCTACCATCATTGGTGTAATTGACAATTTAGTTAAAGGGGCTGCAGGGCAGGCAATTCAAAATATGAATGTTCAAATGAATCTGCCGCAAACGACTGGCTTAAATGTCGTACCATTATTTATTTAATTTTGCGTTTGATAGAAATGGAGGAGAAAAAATGGAATCTATAGTAGAGATGAAGCTATCAAGTAAAAATATTGTATCACCGAAAGGGTTTAAAGCTGCTGGAATCCATTGTGGACTTAAACATAAGAAAAAGGATTTAGCACTTTTATATAGTGAAGTACCAGCGAGTGTTGCAGGCGTATTTACAACAAACAAAGTGCAAGCTGCACCGATTAAAGTAACGAAAGAAGTTGTTTATGAAACGAAAAAAATGCAGGCGGTAATTGTCAACTCTGGTAATGCCAATGCTTGCACAGGAAAACAAGGGTTGCTTGATGCTTATGAAATGCAAAAATTAGCTGCAGAAAAATTAGGTATCGATCCTGAATTAGTGGGAGTTTCTTCTACTGGAGTTATCGGTGAGATGCTAAAGATGGATTACATCCGTGAAGGTGTGAAAAAAATTGAGATAGGAAATACATTGGAAAATGGCATCGATTTTGCACAAGCAATTTTAACGACAGATACGGTCATGAAAAACACAACTTATTCCACAACTATCGATGGAAAAGAAGTCGTAATTTCAGGTACAGCAAAAGGTTCTGGAATGATTGAACCAAATATGGCGACGATGCTTGGATTTATTACAACAGATGCGAATATCGAATCCGATGTATTACAAAAAGCGTTATCAGAAATTACAGACTTAACTTTTAACTGTATTACAGTTGATGGAGATACTTCAACTAACGATATGGTATTGGTGTTGGCGAATGGTTTAGCAGGGAATAACCCATTAACACCGGAACACCCAGACTGGAACAATTTTTATAAAACTTTACAAATGGTTGCAGAAGATTTGGCAAAAGCAATTGCACGAGATGGAGAAGGCGCAACAAAACTAATTGAGGTAGAAGTAGATGGGGCTGTTTCAGATGAAGAAGCACGAAAAATTGCAAAAGCGGTTGTAGGCTCTCCATTAGTGAAGACGGCGGTATTTGGTTGTGACGCTAACTGGGGACGCATTATTGCGGCTGTTGGTTATAGTGGAGCAACAGTTGACCCAGACAAAATTATGATAAAAATTGGTGATAAAAAAATGGTGGAAAATGGTGAACCCGTTCCATTTAATGAAGAAGAACTAATAAAAATTTTAAAGGCAAATGAAATAAAAATTTATGTTTCATTAAGTCAAGGAGAAGGACACGGGTTTGCATGGGGGTGCGATTTATCTTATGACTATGTACAAATCAATGCAAGCTACCGTTCGTAAACGAATTGTCATTAAATTAGGTGGAAGTACATTAGAAGGCTTAAATGAGGCCTTCTTTTCCAATTTTAAAACATTACAAGAAGAAGGGTATGATATCATCATTACCCACGGCGGAGGTCCGGCCATAAACCGAGAATTGGAAAAAAGGAAAGTTTCATCGCATAAAATAAATGGTATTCGAGTAACAAATAGAGAGGCAATGGGAGTTGTTCAGTCGATTTTAATTGGCCAAGTGAATCCGAAACTCGTTTACGATTTAAATCGAGCAGGCATTCAAGCAATCGGTATAAACGGATTTGATATGAATCTTCTTCAGTGTGAATTACTAGACTATGAAACTTATGGATATGTGGGAGAAATAAAGCATATAAATACTGATATTATCGATATCCTTACCACAAAGAAAGTGGTGCCGGTCATTAGTTGCATCGGCGTTTCCAAAGAAGGACAAGGATTGAATATTAACGGTGATACAGTAGCTAGTGAAATTGCGTTGGCAGTAGGTGCTGAACGTTTACTGCTTGTTACCGATGTAGCTGGAATTCGCATTGGTGGAAAATATCAAAAAGAAGTTACACCTGAACTCATTCATCGGTGGATTGAAGAAGGCGAAATTACAGGGGGGATGATACCAAAAGTAGAGGGAGCGATTCAAGTATTAAAAGCAGGCATCCCGAAAGTAGAAATCGTTGATGATACGTTAACAGGGACAACAATAATCAGTAAGGAGTTAGTAAAATGAGTGCACTTTTTAATACTTACGCAAGAAGACCCATTGCTCTTGTTGAAGGGAAAGGGACCATCGTCAAAGATCAAAATGGCAAAGAATATTTGGATTTTACAAGCGGAATTGCTGTATTATCATTGGGTCATGCTCATCCGGAACTTGTCAAAACAATTCAGGAACAAAGCGAGAAAATTTGGCATACTAGCAATTTATATCAAATACCGGGTCAGGAAAAACTAGCGCAATCACTCGTAAAGGATACACACTTTTCATACGCATTTTTCTGTAATAGCGGAGCAGAAGCAAATGAAGCGGCTATTAAGCTCGCACGTAAACATACTGGAAAACACCATATTATTACCTTTCAACAATCATTCCATGGCCGTACATTTGGTTCAATGAGTGCAACAGGACAAGGAAAAATTCATAACGGTTTTGGTCCGTTAGTGGACAAATTTACGTATCTACCATTTAATGATGTGGATGCATTAAAGAGTGTAATTGATGATACAGTTGCTGCCATCATGCTTGAAGTCATTCAAGGTGAAGGCGGGGTCAATGCGGTTACCGATGAGTTTGCTGAAGCTATTCAAGAGATTTGTTCAGAGAATGGAATTTTATTAATCATTGATGAAGTTCAAACAGGAATCGGTAGAACAGGTACCCGTTTCGCCTTCGAACAAACCCCTTTAAAACCGGATATTGTGTCAATAGCTAAAGGACTCGGAGGAGGATTTCCAATCGGTGGTATATTAGGAACAAAAGAATTGTTTGATACTTTTAGTCCAGGTACACATGGTACAACTTTTGGAGGAAATCCGTTAGCTGTTGCTGTTGCTCAAAAAGTTATTGACATTGTATTCCAACAAGAATTTTTAGATGAGGTAAAAAAGAAATCAGATTATTTTGGTGAAAAGTTAAAAGCAACTTTCCATAATGGAGAATTTAAAGTTAAAGGTAGAGGGTTATTGATTGGTTTAGAAGGGGAAAATGAAGTGGCGCCAGCTATTAGTAAACTAGAAGAAGCTGGTTTATTAGTTTGTTCGGCTGGTACAAAAGTAATTCGATTATTGCCTCCTCTAACGGTAAGCTATGAAGAAATCGATCAAGCCATCGACATTTTAAAAAAGGTATTCGCATAAAAAGAAAGGGTGAACTGCTTCCTGTCAAGTAGACAGTGTAAAAAATAAAAATGTTACTAAGCGGCTTGAGCCCTGTATTCTAAGGGACTTAAGCCGTTTAATTTTTTCTGATAACGGAAATTGTTATAAAAATAAATATATTCATCAATCGATTGTTTCAGTGCTTGATATGAATCATAGGTATTCAAATGATATTTTTCACATTTGAATTTACTCCAAAAGGATTCAATTGGAGCGTTATCGATGCATTGACCCACACGAGACATACTTTGTGTTCATTGTGCCTCGTCTATGATATCCTTATATTTTTTGGACGTATATTGGAATCCTCGATCGAGTGGATGTTCATCAGGTTTCAGGGTTTGGATTGCTTTTCGTATGGTTTTAAAAACTAATTGATTATTATTGGAATGACCCAATTCATAACTCACAATAGAACCATCATACAAATCAATAATGGCACTTAAAAATGAATCAGTTTTAACATGAACTCTTTAGGATACTTGTAAAAGGTCATAATGAAAGCCCCCTATTAGGTTAGATGAATTTTTATTTTTTCATCTGTCTACCTAATAGGGAGCATATCACTTTTTTTCAGACGCCCTCACTTATTTTTTTATAACACTTGTTCCTGCGATAGTGTTACAATTGGCGTCTTGAAATCATTTCAGACGACGTGTTTATAAATGATGATGTGGGTTGCCATTGTTGTGGAATAACAGTTTTTATTGATGGTTCTGGTCATTTTCTTCTTTTTTAGTTTCATTTTGTTCGTTGTCGTTTGGTTGTTCGTTTTCGTTATGATCGTCCTTAGGATTTTCTTGTAACGGTTCTCCTGCTTGCACGTTGGAAATGGCGGATTCTAGTCCCGTAATATCAACTGCGACGACTCCGTATTTTCCTTTTCCAACAGTAATGCTGCGAGTATCACTTTTAACGGAAGCGATTAATTTTTTACCGCCGTCGGAAAGGTCGTAAACACGATAACCGACAACGTCATTGGAAGCGGAAGATGACCATGATAAAACATTTCCTTTAATTGTTGCATTTACTGGTTGAGGTGCAACTTGGTCTGCGTCAAAGCTCTTTGCAGATGCAACTCGGATTGATTGTTTTCCTAAGAGTTTATCAGGATTTCCGCCGAGACGGCCTAGTAATTTATCAACAAATTCTTTATTTAATGAAATTCCGCTAGAAGTATAAGTAAATTCAGGTGGTGTTGAATCCAAAGCAAGATAAGATTCACCGTTGATGTTAACCGTTCTCGTTTCAGATGAGATGAAGCTATTATCTACTTTGGATGGAACAAATTTACGAATAAACAAGTCATTTTGTACTAAACCAGCATTACTACATGTGTTTGATGGCGCCATTCCTGAGATGCCACAGAAGGATGCATGTACGACATCTTTCGGTTGTTGGAATCGCTCTTTCGTACCAATGAATTCTGGTTTTGCATTATAAGCCGCATTCATTAAAGTTGCCCATAATAAATTTACACGAGTACTTGGTTGGAAGTATACATTGTTAAATTGATATAAAGTTCTCGGTTGGTCATAACCTAACCAAACCCCTAAAGAAACATTTGGATTGTATCCAACGAACCATACGTCTTTGTATTCTTGAGTTGTACCTGTTTTTGCTGCAAAGTCAGATGAGAATTTTAATGTACTGCGTGCTCTAGTACCAGTACCATATTCCAATACATCTCTCATCATATCAGTAATGATGTATGATGCTTCAGGGGAAAACACTTGAACTGGCTCTGGAGTGTGATTGTAAATAATATTGCCGTCTACATCTTCTATCCGATCAATCATATAAGCGTCAATAAATTTCCCGCCATTTGCAAATGTGGCAAAAGCGTTTGTATTTTCTTCCACTGTTGTTCCGTATTCTAATGCTCCGATAGAAGTAGCTAGATTAACAAAATCCCCTTCAGTTAATTTTGAGAATCCCATTTTCTTTAATAGCTCAGCAGGTCTTCTGTCGATAATTTGGTCGTATAAACGGATTGCTGTTAAGTTTTGAGAGTGAGCTAATGCTACCCTAGCCGGTATGATTCCCCGCTCTTCGTTTTGGATATAGTTAGTTGGAGCCCAGCCTTTATACTTGAATTTGACGTCAACAACAGGACTTCCTGCGCCAATCACACCATATTCGATCGCTGGACCATAAACAAGTAGCGGTTTCATCGTTGAACCATTCGGACGATATGCTTGAGTTGCATGGTTTAACTCGGTAATTTCAAAGTCTCTTCCTCCAACAAAGCTCAATATTTTTCCTGTCTTATTTTCGATTAGTATACTGCCTACTTGCACAGGAAGAGGGACTTCAACTTCTTGTTTTGTTTCTGGATCAATTTCTGTTTTCGTAAAAGTATGACCATAATATTGGAATTCCTTTGCTGCATTGTTCATTGCATCATATAAGTCTTTATCGATTGTCGTATATATGCGGTAGCCGCCTGAACGTATATCTCTGTCCGCAAGTATTATATATTTTTCGTAAAGATTTTCCTCTTCATCAAGACGTTTAGGATCGATGCCGTCTTTTTCAGCTAATACTCTTGCCATAATTTCTTTTGCTCGGCGTTCGATTTCAAAAGTTAGATATGGGTAATTTAACGTTTGTGATTCTGGTTCTTTGAAATCTTTTGTAATGTCATAGTTGAGAGCTTCTTGATATTCCTCTTCTGAAATATAGCCAACTTCTTTCATTCGATATAAGACGGTTTTCATTCGTTCGATTCCAGGTTGTAAACCTTCTGGACTTTTTAGTTGTCCTTTTTGCGTATAAGGAGTATGAGCAAAAGGTGCTTGTGGAATTCCGGCAATGTATGCAGCTTGCGGTAAATTTAAATCCTTTGCACTTACACCAAAAATTCCTTTCGCCGCTGTTTCCACTCCTGCAATATTCCGGCCAGAAGCATTTCTGCCATATGGAATAATGTTTAAATACGCCTCTAAAATTTCATCTTTTGTCATAAAATGCTCAAGACGGAATGCAAGCAACAATTCTCTCGCTTTTCGTTCGTATGACACTTCATTCGTTAATATTTGGTTCTTAATAAGTTGCTGCGTTAAAGTAGAACCACCAGTTTGGGTTGAAGCATTTGTAAAGTCTTGAATTAATCCTCGAAGTACCGCTTTTGGCACAATCCCATTGTGCTCATAAAAGTATTCGTCTTCCGTTGCAAGGACTGCCTGCACTAAAAGGGGTGAAACTTGATCAAGCGTTGTTTCTTGTCGATCTAAATCTGTACGAACTTTGCCTATGTAAATATTTCCAGCAAAATACATTTCACTAGTTTCTTCATAGTTATAAATTTGTTTACGCATTTCTTCCTTCGTATGCAGAGGCTCGTCTTTTACTAATGAAGCAAAATAGCCTACCCCAATGGAAAATACAAATACAAAGCTGGTTAGAAAAAGTATCAAAAAGACGAGTCCTAGATTCCAAAGCACACTTAATGTAATGCGCAACTTACTTGTATCTTTAGATGTAACGATCGTTTCAATTTTTTCGTTTATTCGTATTAGTTTATTGATAAATTGTTGAAGCCACTCTCTCACTCAATCCCCTCCTAAAATCTTGTATATTATAGCACAATTCTATATAATCGGAGTATAGTTGTTGACAATGAAAATTTTACGAGTACAATATGACTTATAGTTTTTTATGATTTACATATATTTTCAAGCGTTGAAGAGATTGAAGTAGTGTTTTCATTCACTGTGTATTAGAGAGCTAGCGGTTGGTGCAAGCTAGTCATAATGAAGACATGAATTACGTTCTTGGAGCTTGAACGTTTTCCGCGATAAGGATGAATGAGTGGGAGATAGTTTCTCCAAGCTGGGTGGTACCACGTGAATAGCGTCCCTGCATGCATGATTGCATGCAGTTTTTTTTATTGCAAAATTTCTTCGACCTAAATTTGGTAAAATATGTATTGAACACACTATCCCTTTTCATTAATAAATACAAAATAGGAGGAATCAAGTATGACAAATGCGTTATTAGAAGATTTAAAATGGCGTGGTTTAATATATCAGCAAACTGATGAAGAAGGATTAGAAAAACTATTAAGTGGAGAAAAAATATCATTATATGTAGGGGTGGACCCAACAGCTGATTCCATGCACATTGGTCATATTGTGCCACTACTGACACTGCGTCGTTTCCAACAAGCAGGTCACAAACCTGTATTACTTGTTGGTGGGGCAACAGGAATGATTGGTGATCCATCTGGAAGATCTACAGAACGCCAACTTCTTACAAAAGAACAAATAGAAAAAAATGTTAATGGACTAAAAAAACAAATGGAGCGCATTTTTGAATTCGGTGATAGTGAAAACAGTGCTATTTTAGTGAATAACTATGAATGGATTAGCCAAATGAATGTCATCGATTTCTTGCGTGATTACGGAAAGCTTATTAATGTTAATTACATGCTTGCAAAAGATACCATTGCCTCTCGTCTTGAATCAGGTATTTCATTTACTGAATTCTCTTACACTTTATTGCAAGGTATTGATTTTAATTATTTATACGATCATTACAATGTGCGATTACAAGTTGGGGGTTCAGACCAATGGGGCAACATTACAACAGGTCTTGAAATCATCCGCAAAACCCATAATGAAGAGGCTAAGGCTTACGGTATTACAATGCCGCTTGTTACAAAAGCGGATGGCACAAAATTTGGTAAAACGGCAAGCGGTGCAGTTTGGTTAGATCCTGAGAAAACTAGTCCATATGAATTTTATCAATTCTGGATTAATACAGCTGATGCGGATGTTGTTAAATATTTAAAAATCTTTACGTTCTTAAGAAAAGAGGAAATTGAAGCTCTTGCTGTATCTGTGGAAGAAGAACCACATTTACGCAAAGCGCAAAAGGTATTAGCAGAAGAAATGACAAAACTAATTCACGGCGAAGAAGCGCTCGAAACAGCAAAACGCATTACAGATGCACTATTCTCAGGGAATTTAAAATCACTATCTGCCAGTGAAATGAGAGATGCATTTAAAGATGTACCTACTGCAGAAATCGCGAAAGAAGACAAAAATATTGTAGATTTACTAGTAGAAGCAAATATTTCGCCATCAAAACGTCAAGCAAGAGAAGACGTAGCGAATGGAGCCATTTCTATTAATGGAGACAAAGTAACTGATGTAAATTACATTGTTGGTAGCAAAGATCGTTTAGACGATGAATTTACAATTATCCGACGTGGTAAAAAGAAATATCATATGGTTAAATACGTTTAATACTTGATAGAAATAAACGAGTAGGCTTGATTGACAAATGATGTCAATCAAGCCTTAATTTTTGTCCTTTTGAAAAAAATTCCACCCCATTAGATAGTAGATATAATGGGGTTTTGAAATTTTCTTTCATTAAGACTTACTTATTAATACCAAAATAGTAATAATGCACTTAATTCTGCATAATATTTTATTGACATGTTACGAAACAATTAAACCAAAAAGATTAAAAAATGTAAATAAATATAATTTTGTTATTTAACAATATTCACTTTAATAATGATGGTAATTGGAATCATTCGATTTATTGAATGTTCCATTTATGATTAATTTATTTTTAATTTATACATGTTATGGAATCTTATTGTCTCTTACAGCATTTTTCCAGCGAGTATATACTCAAGGATTAAAACTGCATGGGTCAGATGTGATGATTGCATTACTAATGGTCATGATTGAAATTGCTATATTCCGTTATTTTTTATCGCTGATTAGAGTTTCGGTGTTTATCTGATATCGAAAAAAACGTTGCCAATGGGGGAAAATTACCCGAAAGAAACATAATAGCAAAACGATTGAATATACTTAATGCCTTGGTATTAACAGATTTGTTTGTTTCACTATTAATTGAAATAAAGTTTTCCATATGAAAAAAGCCCTGAAACTTGATAACAAAGTTTCCGGGGCTTTTTGTAATAAAGCGATAAATCAGCGAGAATAGAACTCAACGATTAGAGATTCGTTAATTTCAGATGGTAATTCAGAACGTTCAGGATAACGAACGTAAGTACCTTCTTTTTTCTCTGCATCGAAAGTTAAGTATTCTGGAACAAAGTTGTTTGCTTCAATTGCTTCGTTTACAACTTGTAAGTTTTTAGATTTTTCACGTAAAGAAATTACTTGACCAGGTTTTACGCTGTATGAAGGAATATCAACACGTTGTCCATCAACAGTAACGTGGCCATGGTTTACTAATTGACGAGCTGCACGACGAGTGCGAGCAAGACCTAAACGATATACTAAGTTATCTAAGCGAGATTCAAGAAGGATCATGAAGTTTTCACCATGAACACCTTTCATTTTACCCGCTTTAACGAATAGGTTTTTGAATTGACGTTCGTTCATACCATACATATGACGAAGTTTTTGTTTTTCTTGAAGCTGTAAACCATATTCTGTTAATTTTTTACGTTGAGTAGGTCCGTGTTGACCTGGTGCGTAAGGACGTCTTTCTAATTCCTTACCAGTGCCGCTTAGTGAAATACCAAGGCGACGAGAGATTTTCCATGATGGTCCTGTATAACGAGACATCTTGTCTCCTCCTTTTGGTTTTTTTGTTGTAAAACAAAACCAGTTGTATCCGAACTTATGTGTATTTTATTTTCATGTATTTTCGCCCTAGCAGCCGTTAGGGTTACTCAATACACCTTCTAATAATCAGTGACTATTAGAGGAATAAAATACATTCACAAGTTTATACAACTGCTGCATTTATTTTACACGAAGGTAATTTTATAATTTTTTAGAACTTCAGTCAAGGGAAAATAATTGAATTGCTAATGTTTAGAGATATTTCAACTGTTTTTTTCATAACATTAATCAATGATACAGAAAAGAAAATTTTATTTTACAATATGTCTTTAAAGCTAAAATATGAGTAGGAAATTAGTTTTAAAAAATGGTATAATTATATAGTATGTTGTTATCTTGTTAGTCAAGAAAAGGTGATTTCATGTCAGAAGATCGGCTGAAATTAATGGAATTTAAGTCGGAATTATTGAACCTTTCATTTAGCTCCATCGATGATGAGCGTGATTTGAAAGAATTTATCAATATGCTTAAAAAGTGTTTGGTGCAACATTTTAATATAAAGAAATGCGATATTCTCTTCGTTGAAAATGATACGTTAAAGCAGTATAAAAGCGCAATTTCCATATTAGAACAGAGAGAGATACCGCAAATGGTCGAAGCTAGGGCTTCCATACCACCATCTTTAAAGGAGCTTTTTGACTATCGTGATTTCACTGATATGGTGTTACTCAGGGAAGAAGAAAGAGTATTCGGATTATTATTATGTCAATCGAGTCCTACTTGGAAAAAGTTTTCTGAATCAGAAGTTTTTTGTGAATTCGTCGATAACATCTCAAAATTTCTTCGAGCATTCATTCATAATTTAGAAGTACGCACGAACGAAAAGAAATTTAAAAAATTATATAGTATGACGGATTTATTTCACTCTACGATGGATATCGACATCATATTAGAAAACGTGATTACCACAATCCAAGAAAACTATTCAGAATTTGAAGTAGAATTAATATTGTCGAATGATCAAGAACAGAAGACTTCCCTTAAAATTAAACAGTTTGACTATTTAAAAGAGCGCGCTGCAACAGTTGAAGCATTTGTATCGGGTAAAATTACGATTGAAAAATCAGAGGAATTAAACAGTTGCATTTTAAACGCACCGATAAAAGGGAGACAAGCAATTTACGGTATTTTCCAAGTGAAAGCACCAATCCAATATGTATTCTCCAGAAAGGAAAAGGAATACATTGCAATGCTTACACATACGGCGGGCAATGCATTAGAAAACGCAAAATTATATCATCAATCTCATCGTTTAATCGATGATTTGCAACTAATTAATGAAACGAGTCATCGATTGAATTCAGAGCTAGATATAGTTGAAATGCTTACGTTTTTAAAGAAGCAGTTAATGAAATCTTTCCAACCTAACGAGTTATGTTTTGTGTTTGCGGAGAAGGAATGTTTTCAATTAGCAAATGCTTCTACCAGTTTATTTAAATCGGCTGAGGGCATTTTTTACATTGATTTTGTCGCAAAGCATTTTGAAAAATCGAAGGACTCTTTATTCATCGCAGATTTTAGCCGACTCATTTCAAGCGATCTGAAATTCAAGTCGATGATGGCCATACCGATGATTGCTGGACAAAAAATTATCGGCTTTAGCATTGTTTTACATGAAGACGCTTACTTTTTCTCTTTTGATAGCTTTAAATTAATGCAATCGTTAATCCATCACTCATCATTAGCGATATCGAATAATATTCTGAGACATAAATTGCAAGAAATGGTCGATCATGATCATTTAACGAAGCTTTATGCTAGAAGTTATCTTGATAAATTTGTGAATCAATCATTAACAAACGATGAAAGCGGTATGTTTTTATTGCTTGATATTGATGACTTTAAACAAATTAATGACTCATTCGGTCATCAAGTTGGCGATCAAGTATTAATTCAAATTGGAGAAAAGTTAATTGAGGAAGTTGGAAAAAAAGGGATTTGTGCTCGATGGGGCGGTGAAGAATTAAGCATTTATGTGCCAAATATATCTGAATCGGAAGCATATCATCTAGCTAAAAAAATCGTGTCGCAAATTCCAAAAATAACTGTTCCTAAAGTGACCGTTTCAGCTGGATTAATTACTTGGCATAAACAAAATCGACCGGAATATCAGCAATTATTTTTGCAGGCAGATAAAGCTTTATATGTTGCAAAAAATAGCGGAAAAAATAAGGTTTGTATTTATGAGGATGTAAGGGCTTTGAGGCCATAAAAAATTACTACGTTCGTAAAAGTTACGAAAACGTAGTAATTTTTTTATAAATATTGGATTAATGTTTGGACAAATTTTTCTAATCCCAGCTTGTCATCGTTTGTAAAGCGATTTTTCAGTGGACTATCAATATCAAGGACGCCGATGATTTCATCGTTTTTTATTAGTGGAATGACAATCTCTGAATTACTTCGAGCATCGCATGCAATATGACCAGGGAATTGGTGAACGTCTTCTACGACGATCGTTTCTCTTTTCTGTACAGCGGTACCACATACGCCACGTCCTACTGGGATTCGTACACAAGCAGGCAATCCTTGAAATGGTCCGAGGACAAGTTCACCATTTTTCATTAAGTAAAATCCAACCCAGTTGATGTCTGTTAAAAATTGATTTAACAATGCACTAGCGTTGCTTAAATTCGCAATGATATCATCTTCTCCTTCGAGTAAAGCGGAGAGTTGCTTGGATAACATGTCATATTGCTCTTTGAGATTACCTTTATATTCAGTTTTCGTAAACATAGTACCTCCTATTTGCGGAAAATTTTTTCATAATGTTGATGCAAATCATTGATTGAGTGAGCATCAGATCCAAACACAAGTGGCAGATGTATCGATTTAGCATACTCAATCATTGGGAATGGAGGGTAAGGCTCTAAACAATATTTTTTGCTTAACCCTGCGCTATTTACATCCAGTTCGTTTCCAAATGCCTTCATTTTATTTAATATTTCTTTAATGCGCTGTTCATCATCTACATGAACTTTATGGGCATGTTGAAATTTATGGACTAGTGTAGGATGGCCGATGCGACGAGGTTTATATACACCAAGGTCCACTTCAATTGATTGAATAACAGTATCATAATACAATTCATAAATCGCTTCAACACTTCCAACTTTTTCTACAAATTTCATAAATTCTTGTTCTGAATAATCGATGCAAACATATTCATCTTTCCATTTTAAAAAATGAACGGACAGGATGGCATCATCAAGAAAAGGACCAACACTATTTAATAAGTTTTTCGTTTCGTTTTCGTAACCAACAATATAATCCACTTCTAAACCTATATGAATGGTGATATCTTTTTCATATTGTTGTTTTAATTTGTGCAATGTATCTATATAAGTTGGCAATAAATCCGGTTTCATTCCGCTATCCTTTTCGGGTGTGGGATCAACAAAATTTGCTGGTAGAGGTGCATGTTCAGTAAACGTAATATCTGTAAATTGATGTTGAATTGCTTTTTCTATATATCCTTCCAGCGAATCAGCTGTTCCATGGGGACAAAAGGGAGTATGAATGTGCCCGTCTTTTTTCAATTTTTTTCAACTCCTTTTACTTTTAAATAGAATTATATTACTTTCATGAAATACTTCATTTTTTAAAACAAAAGTTTAAAAACATGGTATATTATATAACATATAGCCAATTTGCGTGAGTGTGGAATAGGAGGCTTACGATGAAGTATATCATCATTGTCATCATCGTACTATTAGCATTATTAACGTTCGGGCTAATCATCCGGAAAAAACATAATGCTGTAATAGAGCGACTGGAAAAAAAGAAATTACAAATTCAACATTATCCTATATTTGAAGAATTAACAAAGGTAAAAAATTTGAATATGAACGGTCAGACGGAAGAATTATTCGAACGTTGGCGAAATAAATGGACTGAAGTGGTAGATGTTGACATCATCAAAATTGATTCCATGTTGTTCGATGCTGAAGAATATATTGACCGGTTTAAATTTAAAAAAGCTTCGATGATTGAAAAAGATATAGAAGATTATATTGATAAATGTGATCAAATCAAAAATGAGATCTTATCTGAATTAGAAGAATTAATTGGCAGTGAAGAAAAGAATCGCATTGAAATAGAACAATTGAAGGAACTTTATCGTTCAGCTCGCAAAACTCTTCTAGCTCATCAATATTCCTTTGGTCCTGCGATTGAGAATTTGGAAAAAATGCTAGAAGAATTTCCGAAGAAATTTGAAGAATATGATAAGTTAACTGAAGAAGGAAATTATTTGAATGCCAGAGAGATTGTTCTTTTGCTCAATGAAAAATCGAAAGAAATAAATGGGTTAATTAATGAAATTCCTGCTTTATTAACAGACATTCAAACAAAAATACCGTCCTCAATTCATGAATTAAGAAATGGTCACCGGGAAATGGAAGAACAATCCTATTACTTGCAGCATCTTGAATTAACAGATAACCTTGACCGTATTGAACAAGAATTAAAGAAATTAGAAGAGGAATTAGCGAATTTAAATATTTCTTATGTGTCGACAAGAATCCAAGAAATCAATGATGAAATCGACAATTTTTACGATTTACTTGAAAAAGAAGTTTATGCAAAAAACTATGTCGATAAAAATTGCGATAGTACATACAAAACTTTAAATGAAGTTTTGAAAGCTACAAAAGAAGTAAGTACAGAAGCAGAATATGTGCAAAATAGCTATCGTTTGCCGGAAGAAGAGGCTGAAATTCCAAAACTCGGATTAAAACAATTGGAAGTGATACAAAAAAGATTTGAAGTATTGTTATCCCGTGTAAGAGATGAAAAATCCGCATACTCAAGTTTGCAAGAAGAATTAATCGAAATTCGTAATGAAATTGAGCAAATTCAAGAGGTACAAGATCAGTTTTCAAACCGGTTAAAGAATTTGCGAATTGATGAAAATAAAGCTCGAGCAAAACTTCAGTCTTTAAAGAAAATCCTGCAAGAAACAGACCGGATGTTACATAGAGCAAACATTCCGGGTATACCAGAAGAAATGGATGCTCGCTTAGAAGAAGCAGAAGAGCAATTATTTATTGTTATGCAAAGCCTCCAAGAAGTTCCGTTGAACATGAATTTGGTAAATAGCAATTTAGATCAAGCGGAAAAATGTATTCAAGATGTGCAAAAACATGCTAAAGAGATGATCGAAAATGTGATGTTAATAGAGCGTATCATTCAATATGGAAACCGATATCGTTCAAATCCAAGGGTCCATGAATTGTTACTTCAAGCGGAAGAATCGTTCCACAATTTCCGCTATGTAAAAGCTTTGGAAGAAGCAGCAGAAGCTGTGGAACTGGCGGAACAAGGAGCAATTCAACGCATTCAAGAACTCGTTCAAGAAGAAATGTTCGAAAAAACGAAACATTAGTTTATGCACGATAAGGTTATTCACGATATAATATTAATAACAAATTGCATTATCGGAAATTGATATTGCAATTTGCTGTTATCCATTCATTTGATAGATTTTGGATGATTTTTTGATGCTAATAGTCACAATGAGAAGGTTGGTTGTCCGGAAAGTGTTCACTTTCTGAACAACCCTTTTCTTTTGAAATTGTCATAAAAATTATAAATAGAAGGTTGGTATTCATGATCTATTTTGACAATAGTGCTACAACGAAACCACATGATGAAGTATTACATACATTTCTTGAAGTAAATAATAACTATTTTGCGAATCCTGCTTCAATTCATGCCTTTGGTGTGGAAGTAAATGAATTATTAGAAGCAGCAAGAAATCAAATTGCTCACATAATCAAAACAAAACCGGAACACGTTTTGTTTACTTCAGGAGGAACAGAATCAAATAACTTTGCAATTTTTGGCGTTGCAAAAAAAAATAAGCATATTGGGAAACATATAATTACAACTGAAATTGAACACGCATCAGTGTTGGAAGCATATAAAACTTTAGAAAAAGATGGATATGAAGTCGAGTATTTATCGGTGAATAATAAGGGTGTAATATCCATAGATGAATTGTGCAGCAAACTTCGTAAAGATACGATTCTTGTTAGCATGATGCATGTCAATAATGAGATGGGAGCAATTCAACCGATTGAGGAAGCAGCCAAAATCATTCACCAACATTCTCGTGCCATTTTTCATGTGGATGCAGTACAAAGTTTTGGAAAATTGAAAGTTCAATTTAACGGTGATGTCGGACCGGATATAATAACAATTTCGGGTCATAAAATCCATGGAATAAAAGGAACAGGAATCATCGCATTTCAAAGAAAATTAAACATTGCACCACTAATTGTAGGTGGCGGTCAAGAATTTGGATTAAGAAGCGGAACTGTTCCTGTTCCACAAGTAGTTGCACTAGCAAAAGCTTGTCGAATTGAAACTGAACATCTACAAGAAAATTATGCAAAATTTAAAAAGTGGCGAGATCATCTGATGGATTTTTTCAATACTTTCGGTGATCATATTTATTTACTCTCAACTAAAGAAGGGGCGCCACATATTTTGTCTTTTAGCGTGCGAGATTTAAAAGGCGAAGTGATAATTAATGCATTGCAAAAAAGAGGTGTCATTGTATCTACATCTAGCGCATGTTCTTCAAAACAAAAGAAAACAAGCCATGTTGTCGAAGCTTTAAATGTAGATTCTCACTTTAAAGAAGGGGTTATTCGAATAAGTTTTGGCGCAAAAAATACCGAGGAAGAAATAGAACAATTTAAAGAAATTTTTAAAGAAGTTATGAAAGAATTAAAAGGAGTATAAAAATGATGCTTTGGAATGAAATATTAATACGATATGGTGAACTCACTACAAAAGGTCGAAATCGCAAAGATTTTATTCACCGATTAAAAAATAATATCAAATATACTTTTTCTGATATTGCCCCTCTGACAGTTCAAGCAGAGCGGGATCGAATGTATATTAAGCTTGATAATGAAAAACAATTTGATGTATTGATGGAAAAATTGCCTAGTGTGTTTGGTATTCAATCGTTTAGTCCTGTTGCTATATGCGATAGGGAAATTGAAAACATCCAACAGCTAGCCCAAAAAATAATGGATCGTTATAAAGATCAGCAAATCACGTTTAAAGTGGAAGTGCATCGATCAGATAAAACTTACCCACTCAAAACATATGATATACAATTAGCAGTTGGAGGATTTTTATTAAAACATAATCCAAATTTATCAGTAAATGTAAAAAATCCTGATGTGGAACTTCGAATTGAAATTCGAAAAGAAGCAGCTTATTTAATGTCTGAAATCATTTATGGTGCAGGTGGTATGCCTGTAGGTTCGAACGGAAAATCTTTATTATTGCTTTCTGGTGGAATTGATAGCCCAGTAGCAGGATATTTAATGATGAAAAGGGGCGTAAGAATTGATGCCATTCATTTTTATAGCCCACCTTATACGAGTGAACAATCATTGCAAAAAGTAAAAGATTTAGCAAATGAATTAACAAAATTTGGTTCTTCTATTCATTTACATGTTATACCATTCACTGAATTACAAGTTTTAATTAAAGATTCAGTACCAAAAGAAATGTTAATGACAACAACACGCAGAGTGATGATGAAAGTTGCAGATCGTGTTCGTGAAGAAATTGGCGCTTTGGGGCTTGTTACAGGTGAAAGTTTAGGACAAGTAGCAAGCCAAACATTAGAAAGTTTAACGGCTATCAATGAAGTAACGAATACACCGATTCTTAGACCTTTGATTTCATTCGATAAGCTGGACATTATTGATATTGCTCAAAAGATTGGCACGTACGAAATCTCCATTAAACCGTACGAAGATTGCTGTACAATATTTACACCAGCAAATCCGAAAACAAGACCAAAGATAGATCGAGTAACTTATTTCGAATCTCAAGTAGATTTTGATGAGTATATTGAACGAGCAGTGAAAAATCGCGAAATTTATACGTTGCCTGAAAAACGTATGAAAGTAGAGAAATTTAAGCATTTATTATAATTTGAATAATTTTGTACCATCGAATCGGTAATATATGAACAATTTACCTCTCACCTTTTATGTATTAATTAATAATTACAGCACATTCTAAATGCACAAGGAGGTGAGAGAGATGGCTACAAACAACAACAGCAGCAGAAATAAACTTTTAGTTCCAGGTGCAAATGCAGCATTAGATCAAATGAAATATGAAATTGCACAAGAGTTTGGTGTTCAACTCGGACCGGAAGCTTCTGCTCGTGCAAACGGGTCAGTCGGAGGAGAAATCACTAAACGTCTAGTGCAAATGGCTGAGTCACAATTACGTGGAACTCAACAATAAGTAATACAAGGCTAGTAGCGTATGCTACTAGCTTTTTTTTCTATAATTTTTTTCATTCATTCTCAAAAAAATTACTTTTTAAACAAAAATATATATACTATTTAGAATATTTTGATGATATTATTGAATATATTATCATTGGAATAATATTTTTATTTTTGAAAGTTGAGGGGGAATTTGCTTGAAAAGAGAGGATTTACTAGCTCCAGAGAAATATAATATTGCAGATGAATTCGAAAAATGGGCAAAAGATGAAAACAAAGTGGCGTTACTGGTACACCGTGAAGACGGTACGACAGAAAAAATCACGTTTGTAGAGTTATTAAAAAGAGCAAATAAAGTAGCAAATTTATTTAAAAAACATGGACTGACAAAAGGCGACGTTCTCCTTGTCATGGTTCCGCGTTCTACTGAAGCATATGCTACATACATTGGTGCATTAAAAGCAGGGATTACGATCATTCCAAGCTCTGAAATGTTAAGAGCAAAAGATATTGACTACCGCATCGAACACTCAGGTGCAAAAGGAATTGTTGCCTTCTCAAATGAAATTTCTCAATTTGATGATGTAAAATCGTTAAATGGATTAAATCTATTCGTTTACGGTGAAGCGAATGAACCGTGGATTCAAATAGAAAAAGAGCTTGAAAATTTATCCGATGAATTTAATGAAGTGCAGACGAAAAGTTCAGATGTTGCTTTCTTATCTTATACAAGTGGAACGACAGGAAATCCAAAAGGGGTTATTCATACTCATAGTTGGGGATACGCACATTTACGGACAGCAGCTGAGCACTGGCTCGGTGTAAAAGAAAATGATTTAGCTTGGGCGACAGCAGCACCAGGTTGGCAAAAATGGATTTGGAGCCCATTCTTAGCTATTTTAGGAAGCGGGGCGACAGCATTTGTTCATACAGGACGATTCGATCCGAAAAACTCCTTGCAAATGTTGCAAGATTACAAGATTAATGTATTATGCTGTACACCAACAGAATATCGCTTGATGGCGAAAGTGGATGATTTAGAATCTTATGATTTATCCAATTTAAGAAGCGCTGTTTCTGCTGGGGAACCGTTAAACAGTGAAGTAATCAATAAATTCTTAAATGTATTTAACTTACAAGTTCGAGATGGTTATGGACAAACTGAAAATACATTGCTTGTTGGAACACTCCTCGGCATGAAATCAAAACCAGGATCTATGGGTAAACCAACTCCAGGAAATATTGTGGATGTTATCAATGAAGATGGAGAACCAACAAAACCAGGAGAAGTTGGAGATATTGCAGTTCATTCTTCTACACCTGCATTGTTTAAAGGTTATTTAAATGATCCTGAGCGTACGCAAAGACAATTCCGTGGAGATTGGTATTTAACAGGTGACCGTGCATACAAGGATGAAGAAGGATACTTCTGGTTTGAGGGCCGTGGAGATGATATTATCATATCTTCCGGTTATACAATTGGGCCTTTCGAAGTGGAAGATGCCCTTGTTAAACATCCTGCGGTAAAAGAATGTGCGGTTGTTGCAAGTCCTGACGAGATTCGAGGAAGCATCGTAAAAGCATTCGTTGTTTTAAAAGATCCATCATTAAAGGATAGCCCTACCCTTGTTCAAGAATTACAAGAGCATGTAAAAAGTATTACTGCACCATATAAATATCCAAGAGCAATCGAATTTATCGACGAGCTACCAAAAACGGCTTCCGGTAAAATTCGACGCGTAGAATTGCGTCAAAGAGAAATGCAAAAGCAAGTTCTAAAATAATTAATTAAATACTTATCTATTGCATGAAGTGATATCAAAGTCAAGGGGGCGTCTGAAAAGTCATGTCAAGACGCCGCCTTTGCGGCTGTCGCACATGCTTTCGCCGCAGATAAATTGCGGCTGTCGCACATGCTTTCGCCGCAGATAAATTGCGGCTGCCGCACATGCTTTCGCCGCAGATAAATTGCGGCTGTCGCACATGCTTTCGCCGCAGATACATTGCGGCTGTCGCTAGAGTTTTCGTCGCAGATAAATTGCGACGAGGAGGCGCGTTTGATGTGACCACCGCAGGGGCAAAGTTTTTAAGAGAATATTACTATAAGAAGTAAGGCTGTTCAGAAAGTGTTCGACTTTCTGGACAGCCCATTTCTTTTATGTAATCTTATACTAGCATAGAAAAATTTATCATTTTTTTGAAACAATTGTTGTTGAAAAACGTATGTAAAGTGAAGGAGGTAAATTAGATGAATTTAAAAAGATGGATAGCGTTAGGCGCAGCAGTTTTTTTGCTGATTGCATCAATCGCAATCAATGCGTTAATGTCATTTCTCAAGAGTGACCTTTTAAGTGGATTTGAGACGCTTACGGATGTAGAACTTGCAGAGACGGTCCTCGAACCAGGGGCTTTTAATGAACGAATTGCTTTACTATCTATAGATGGAGTAATTCAAGATGTTGGTTCAAGTTCACCTTGGGTACCGCTGGAATATGATCACCAAATGGTTCTTGCTTCATTGGACCAAATTTTGGAAGATGATACAGTCCAAGGGGTTGTATTATCTGTCAATTCACCAGGTGGTGGAGTTATTGAATCTGCTGAAATTCATGAAAGATTGCTAAAAATAAAAGAAAAAGGTATTCCAATATACGTTTCAATGGGATCCATGGCTGCATCAGGTGGTTATTATATTTCCGCTCCAGCAGACAAAATCTTTGCCCATCGTGAAACAATTACGGGTTCCATTGGTGTTATCATACAAAGTTATAATTATGCAGAGCTAGCGAAAAAATTGGGTGTTGAATTTGAAACAATCAAATCCGGTCCACATAAAGATATGTTCGGTGGTACTCGACCTACGACAGAAGAAGAAAAAGCGATGATTCAAGAGATGATTAATGAATCTTACGAAGTATTTGTAGATATAGTAGAGCAAGGAAGAGGAATGACTGAAGCGGAAGTGAAAAAAGTTGCGGACGGACGAATCTTAGGTGGTAGTCAAGCGTTAAGAGCTGGTTTAGTCGATGAGCTTGGAAGTTTAGAGGATGCAATTCAGTCACTAAGAGAAGATTATGGATTGGAAGACGCTGAATTGTTCGAATATGAGTCAAATTTAGGTAGTTTCGCTTCTTTATTTACAATGAAACTGGGAACACTCTTTGGCCCTTCACCAGAAGAGAGAATGCTAATAAAATTGATGAATTCTTATGATGCACCACGATTAATGTATTTATATGGCCAATATTAAGGAGGGCTGGAATATGACGAGTTATAATCAAGATAATAACCGGAAAACTTCTGCCCATGAGTCGAATAATGACATTTTACAAAACAAACAAATGGAACAAAACTCAGCAAACGATCGAGACCAAGAGGAGCTTAAAATTGAAAATGCACACACTTCGGAAATTGCTCAAAAGTTCGTTGCAAATGAAGAAGAAATCAAAGTGGAGACAGATAAAGAAATTAAGCCTGATCAGCAAGCTGGTGTAGAGAAAGAACTAGAGCAAAAGGAAAAATTTCCAAAAACATTTTCAGAAACGGAAATCATTACAGAATATGAAGAAAAAACAGCTGGTTTTTGGATTCGTTTTTGGGCATTTATTACAGATGGTCTTATTGTTACTGCAATCGTCAGTATTTTATTTAAACCCATTTTCTATATGATGGGTTGGAATTTATCTAATTCGGTTTGGTATGCTCCTATTACGATTATTTCAGGATTTTTCTATTATGGATATTTTGTACTTATGACAAAGTTTTGGCAGCAAACTATTGGCAAAATGATTTTCGGTTTAAAAGTAAAGTCACTGAAAGAACAAAAACTATCTTGGAGTACAGTATTGTTTAGAGAGTTAGTCTCTCGTTTTATTAACAATACAATTTGGCTTCCTTATATTGCTGTTGCATTTACTCCCAAAAATCAAGGACTACAAGATTATATAGCAGAAACCATTGTGGTGCATGAAAAAGTGTATGTGAAAAATGAAAAAAAAGTTATAAAAGAAAAAATGATTGAATCAAATCATCAAACAGTATAGAGTTACTAAAACCATTCAGTGTCATGAAAATTTTAGAAGCTGAATGGTTTTTTAATTTTCAAGTTAAGTTATTTGCTTATACGTGAAGGGGTTTAGTAAGATGAAATAAGTAGAAAAGAAGGAGGAATATTCAAATGGCTGAAGTGACATTTAAAAATAATCCAGTAACATTGTTAGGAAATGAAGTGAAAGTTGGTGACATTGCACCAGACTTTACGGTGCTTGCGAATGATTTAACACCTGTAACATTAAAAGATTCTGAAGGTAAAATTCGCTTATTCGCTACTGTACCGTCTCTTGATACAGGTGTTTGTGATGCAGAAACTCGCCGTTTTAATGAAGAAGCAGCAAAATTAGGGGAAGATGTGGTTGTTTATACTGTTTCTGTTGACTTACCTTTTGCTCAAAAACGCTGGTGTGGAGCAGCTGGTATTGATCGAGTAGTGACAGTATCAGACCATAAAGACCTTTCATTTGGAAAAGCTTATGGAGTTGTAATTGAAGAGTTACGCTTATTAGCTCGTGCGGTGTTTGTTGTCGATCGTGAAGGTATAGTTCGATATGTAGAATATGTTCCTGAAACAACAAACCATCCAAATTATGAAGCGGCAATTAACGCTGTTAAAGAATTGATTTAACATACGATGGTGCAAGAAGTTCTTTTATCGTATATGATAGTTTTATGATAACAACTTTTTATGTAGACAAAGTCAAAGATGGCTTTGTCTACACTTATTTTCTACTATGTTCCTGTCGTTCTAATCGTAACTCCATAAAAAAATGGAAATTAATGAAAGGAAGAATTTGATGGAAAAGATAGAGCAAATATTTACCTTTATCAATAAAAAAACAGAGGAACTTGAAAAAACAGAGTCCTCTACATATTTAGAGAGTGTCTTAACAACTCTTAAGGGGATACTTGATGGAAAATATGAATTACCCTTTGAAGCAGCAACGAAGGAAGAAATGCGTAAAGCAATTCAGCTTTCTATATTAAAAGGAATGCGCGAATCTTCTCAACCAAATCACCAAATGACACCAGATTCTTTAGGCTTATTAATAACGTATTTCGTTGAACAATTTTTTGAGGAAACATTAAAAGATGGAACAATTTCAATTTTAGACCCGGCTTTAGGAACAGGTAATTTATTGTTTACGATTATGAACAAATTGGATGGAAAAGTGTTCGCAACGGGTGTGGAAGTGGATGAATTGTTAATTCAATTAGCTGGGGAAATTGCAGAGCTTATTGAACAACCAATTCAGTTATACCACCAAGATGCGTTAAGGCCATTGCTAGTTGACCCTGTAGATGTGGTAGTTTGTGATTTACCAGTAGGATTTTATCCGAATGATGATATTGCAAAAAACTATGAATTGTGTTCTAAAGAAGGGATGAGTTACGCTCATCACTTATATATTGAGCAAGCATTAAATTATACGAAAGATGGCGGTTATTTGATTTTTTTAATCCCTGCAACTTTATTTGAATCGGAACAAGCTGAAATGTTGCATAAATTTTTGAAGAAGTATGCGTGGATTCAAGCTGTGATGCAGCTTCCAGAAAATATTTTTAAATCGAAATTGCATGAAAAAAGCATTTTAATATTGCAAAAGAAAAGTGATACGATGAGGCCGCCAAAAGAAGTATTATTAGCGAAGGTGCCGAATTTATCCAATAAGCAAGCATTATTATACTTCTTTGAAAAAGTGAAAATTTGGAAAGAACAAAATGCGAGAAAATAGGAAATTTATAAAAAAAGAGGAGATGTCTAATTTTATAGACACACCCCTTTAAACACCTATTAAAATTTTTTGTACAATAACGTATCAACGAAGTGGACGACCGGTTTTCTTGACAAACAGTATACAATTAATAAGCTGAATACAAACAATAACCAATATTGGCTTGATTCAATGATATACGACTTTATTGAAGACTCACGGAAAACTCGAACAATAGCCATATGAAGCAAATAAATCACCATTGTAGATTGGCCGATGGATGTAAGATAGCATTGTTTTTTAGGAACGAGGGAAAAAAAGGTATACAACGCTAACAGCTGAATACCGTATGTACTTAATCTTATGAGTGCTGAATATTCTAAGAGATTCGTTATTTCTTCATATGGTCTTTTTCCAAATAACCAAAATCTGAAGTCGATTGGTACATAGAGAACTATGATGATAAAACCTACGATGGCAAGTACTGTGCCAATAAATACGTTGATTTTGGATTTTATTTTGACAAAATGCTGTTCTTTTAAATGAAATCCAGCTAAGAAAAACGGAAAGAAGAAAAAGGTGCGGGACAAACTTAAAAATTCATCCACTTCAGTATCATAGCCAATTAATAGAGAAATAAGAATTGCGATTGGAAGTCCATATTTTAATTTTCCAAAGAAATATAAGAGAATATTCCAAAATAACAAACTCATCAAAAACCAAAGTCCCCATCTTGGGATAAATAAACTATAACCTATCGAGTCTCCAAATATTAAATCATAGTAAAAAGTGTACAACACTTGAAAAATAATATAAGGGATGAGGAGTTTTTTGATGAGTTTTTTAAAATAGCCTTGTTTATAAACTTTTTTTGCAAAATAACCAGAAATTAAAATGAATGCTGGCATATGAAATGTATAGATGAAAAGATAAATATTTGCTAGAATCCTTTCATTTTCTATATACTCACTAATCATATGACCAAACACAACGAGGAAAATCAATATTGCTCTTGCATTATCAAAATATGAATTTCGTTTCAATAGAATCATTCTTTCTATATTTATTGTGAACTCAAAGGAGTAGAAGCCAACTAAAAAAGCAAAATGAGCGTTTTAGCGGCGGTTAATTGAGAACAGATATAGTTGTATCATAATTCGACAAAAACTTCTATTGCAAAAAGATAACAAAAACTTTAATATTTTATGTTAATCAAAAAAACCCTTTATGATTTCGAAATCATAAAGGGTTAAAATCTATACTAGATTAATTTTCAGGCGTGCGAACTACAAGAACATCACATTTTGCAGAGCGAACAATTGCTTCTGATACTGAACCGATTAAGAAACGTTCAACGGCATTTAGACCAGTAGCACCGCAGACAATTAAATCAGCATCTACTAATTTGGATAATTCTTTTGTAATGATTGTTTTTGGAGATCCGTATTCAATGATTACGTTCACATTTTTTACGCCAGCTTCTTCAGCTTTCTTTTTATATCCTTCAAGTAATTCTTCAGAGAACGCCTGTGCTTTTTCAGCGATTGAGCGATCATATGCTTCAATTGCTGCAAAAGAGCGAGTATCAATTACATTCACTAAGTTTAATTTTGCATCTTCGTTTTGTTTAGCGATTTCAGTTGCTTTTTTAAAAGCGTATTCTGCTTCTTTAGAACCATCCACAGCCACCACAATACTCTTATACTTTGTCATATTGTTTACCTCCTTTAACTATGTTTCTATTATATCAAATTTTCAGACAATGAGAATGCTATTTTAGTTAAAAATGAAAAACATTCACAAAATCTTCTAATTATTGTAAATGATTTTCTACAATACTGTAATTTTTTATATTTACAATTATGAATAATGTGAAGAAATTTGGAAGAAAAATTTTTCAAAAAATAATTTAATTTTTTTTTAACAATTGATAGAATAGTGGTGATTGATTTTTTATTACGAATATTCAAGCAAAGGATGGGAGTTTTCGTGAAAATTGGAATACCTAAAGAAATAAAAAATAATGAAAATCGTGTAGCAATGACACCTGCAGGGGTTGTAACGTTAACGAATGCTGGTCATGAAGTATATATTCAAAAAGGTGCTGGACTAGGCTCTTCATTCACTGATGAAGACTATATTGCTGCGGGAGCAAAAATTGTTGACACTGCTGAAGAAGCTTGGTCACAGGAATTAGTTTTAAAAGTAAAAGAACCAATTGAAAGCGAATACAAATATTTTTATGAAGGACAAATCCTCTTCACTTACTTGCATTTAGCACCTGAATACGAATTAACACAAGCGTTATTAGATAAAAAAGTAATTGGAATTGCATATGAAACAGTGCAATTACCAAATCGAGCATTACCATTATTAACACCAATGAGTGAAGTTGCTGGAAAAATGAGTGTCCAAATTGGGGCGCATCATTTAGAAAAATTAAATGGTGGTAATGGAATTTTATTAGGCGGTGTACCTGGTGTACCCCGAGGAAAAGTTACAATTATCGGTGGGGGAGTAGCTGGAACAAATGCTGCACGCGTTGCTATCGGCATGGGTGCAGATGTAACAATTATTGAACTGAATCCGGATCGTTTACGTCAATTAGAAGATATCTTTGGATCTTCTGTTAAAACATTAATTTCTAATCCGTATAATATCGCAGAGTCTGTGAAACAATCAAATCTTGTAATCAGTTCGGTTCTAATTCCTGGTGCAAGAGCTCCTAAATTAGTAACGGAAGAAATGGTAAAACAAATGAAGCCTGGTTCTGTTATCGTTGATATTGCGATCGACCAGGGTGGAAGTACGGAAATTACAGCGAACAACCCTACTTCTCACGATAAGCCAACATTTGAAAAATACGGTGTTTTACATTATGCAGTTCCGAACATTCCAGGAGCAGTTCCAAGAACATCAACAATTGCGTTGACAAATGTAACGGTTCCTTATGCGTTACAAATTGCCAATAAAGGATATAAACAAGCTTGTTTAGAAAATGAAGCACTGAAAAAAGGTCTAAACACGTTAAATGGATATGTTGTGTATAAAGCGGTTGCAGATGAGCAGCAACGCGAATATGTATCTGCTGATACACTGTTGCAAGACTAATTATAACTATTTCAAATACTTGGGAATACTTATGTATTTCCAAGTATTTTTTTATTTTATTAGAAATTTTTATAAATAGAGTTTGTAATATTTTTAAAATTCGATTAATAGAATAATAAATAGAGATTTACATTACTCCAATAGTGTAAATTAATAGAATTGAATTTTTAGGGGGATTCAAAATGCAAAAGTTTCTAATTATTTTAGCAACATTCATGTTAATTCTATTAACAGCTTGTGGTAGTTCATCAACATCAACAAACAGCGGAGGACAAAGTAAAACAAGTATTGAAGACGAAACATCTGGAGAGGTAATTCAAGCAAAAATCGGGGTAATTTCATACCTATCTGGTGCAGGGGCTGCCTATGGAGAGGCGATTACACAAGGGTTGAAATTAGCTCAAAAGGAAATTAATGAAAAAGGTGAAGTGAATATTGAATTAGTAATTGAAGATTCTGCTGGTGAAGCGGAACAAGCGGTAAATGCCGGTCAAAAATTAATGGCCGATGATTCTATTCTTGCAATTATTGGACCAACGCTTAGTACGGAATTTTTCGCGGTTGCACCTGAAGCTGATTTAAACGGTATTACAATTATGGGTACATCTACAACAGCGGACGGAATTCCTGAAATTGGAGATTATGTATTCCGAAATTCAATTCCGGAAGCGTTAGCAATTCCTGCTGCAATGGAAAAAACAGTAAAAAGAACAGGAGCAAAAAAGGTTGCCATTATTTATGGGAATGATGATGCTTTTACAAAAGCGGGATTTGAAGTGATGAAAAGAACTGCGGAAGAAATGGGCTTAGAAATTACAACAATTGAAACATATCAAAAAGGTCAAAGCGACTATAAAGCACAGCTAACGAAAATCAAAAATACGAATCCAGATTTAGTTTTAGCTTCTGCTTTATATAACGAAGGAGCCGTTATTATCGATCAAGCGCGGAAGATGGGCATTACTGTTCCGTTCGTTGGAGGAAATGGATTTAACTCCCCTCAAGTTTTAGAAATTGCAGGCGATGCTGCAAACGGTTTAATTGTAGGAACACCGTATTTCGGGGATTCTGCAGATCCAAAAATTGTTGAATTTAACAAAAAATACGAAGAGGAATATGGGAAAAAGCCTGACCAATTTGCTGCGCAAGCATATGATGCTCTTTATATTTATGCAGATGCATTAAAGAGAGCGGGAACAGGTGATGATCGAGATGCATTCCGAGATGCACTAGCTGAGACGAAAGATTTTGAAGGGATATTAGGACTATTTTCATTCAATGAAGTTGGTGATGTCGTGATGGATGTTACAGTTGTAGAAATAAAAGATGGGAAGTTTGTAGAATTCGAGGAATAACCTCGAATTCTACTTTTCCTTATATGAAAAGGGTGATGGTTATTGCTAATTGAACAGTTGATTAATGGGATTACATTAGGAAGTATTTATGCGATTGTCGCCCTTGGGTTTACTCTAGTTTTTGGCGTATTAGGCATCATCAACATGGCCCATGGCGAAATTTTTATGGTAGGAGCTTTTATTGGTGTATTGACGACGAGTGTATTAGGTTGGCCGTTGTGGCTTGCTTTTCTTGCGTCGATAGTCGTTACTTCCTTATTAGGTTATCTGTTAGAAATCTTCAGTTTACGCCCTCTTAGAGGGAAAAAGGGAGTATCCCATTTGGCTCCACTAATTAGTACGATTGGTGTATCAATCTTTCTTGAAAATTTATCTCATCATATGTTCGGAGCTGGAAATAAGCCATTTCGAACTGCTTTTGCAGAAATTCGTTTTGAAATTGGTTCAATAACAATTTATTTAGTACAAATTACGATTTTTGTTATTTCCGTCATATTAATGGTCGGATTATCCGTTTGGCTTTCAAAAACAAAAGCTGGTAAAGCCCTGAGAGCTACGGCAGAAAATTTAGAAACAGCAAGTATTCTTGGAGTGGATACGAAAAAAATCATCACATTAACGGTGATTATCGCTTCCGGCATGGGAGGCATAGCAGGTATTTTAGTAGGTATGGCCTTTAACTCGGTAAGTCCACAAATGGGTTTATCTATGGGGTTAAAGGGTCTTGCCATCATTATTTTAGGTGGTATGGGCAATGTGAAAGGAGCAATGGTTGGGGGGCTAATCCTCGGTTTATCTGAAACGTTGCTTGTTGCTTATGGCGATTCGGGATATCGAGACGCTATCGCATTTATCATGATAATTCTTATTTTATTAATTCGACCACAAGGTATATTTGGATCCAAGACGGCAGAGGGCAGGTGATAAGAATGTTAGGAGAACTATTAAATCCATATTATTTACAAGTTTTATGTTTCATATTAATTAACATAATGTTAGCCCTTAGTATATATGTTCCGTTATCAAGTGGGCAGTTATCTTTAGGAAGTGCAGGATTTATGGGAATTGGTGCATACACATCCGCCCTTCTAACGATTCATTATGAACTTCCACTTTATGTAACAATCTTAGTGGGTGCCCTCTTAGCAGGTGTAATTGGTATTATCGTTGGAATCCCATCATTAAGATTAACGGGTGTATATTTGGCAATTGCAACATTAGGATTTGGAGAGGTTATTCGTGTTCTCTTTGTCAATTGGGAAAGCTTGACGAAAGGCTCAGTTGGTTTAACTGGTATTCCTCAGTTGGGGAGGGAATTGCTAAAGTTTGCAAAAAGTATCGGAATAGAACCTAGTGCTCTAGGTTTGAAAAATAATCAATTTGTTTATTTATCCCTTGTCATTGTTTTATTAATAATCGTTTTATTCATTTTATGGTTTGTCATTCGTCAACAAAATTCAAGAATTGGACGAGCTTATTCTTCCATACAAATGGACGAAAAAGCGGCGGAGTCAATGGGAATCAATATCACGTACTATAAAGTATTAGCATTTGCACAAGGAGCTTTTATCGCAGGACTTGCTGGTGCACTATTTGCACATACAATTGGCTATATTTCTCCATCTGATTTTTCATATCATCGCGCAGTAGAAATTTTGATATTTACAGTCTTTGGCGGCAGCGAAGTAATAATTGGTTCCGTTTTTGGAGCAACCATTTTAACATTATTGCCTGAAGTACTACGTTTTGTAAGTGACTATCGATATATATTTTATGGGATTATGCTCGTGATTTTAATGGCTGTTCGCCCTCAAGGAATATTAGATCTTCATTTGTTTTATCGATTAAAAGGAAAACGTATTAAAAGGGGGACTAGCTAATGGTCCTTGAAGTGAAAAACATTACAAAACGTTTTGGCGGGATTACCGCATTAAAAAATATCTCTTTTACAATTCAACAAGGGGAAATTTATGGATTAATTGGTCCAAATGGTGCTGGTAAAACGACGATGTTTAATTGCATTACAAATATTGTTGAACCGACAGAAGGTGAAATTTTTTTTAATGGAGAAAAAATTACAAAACTAAAGCCATATAAAATAACCGAAAAAGGCATTTGTAGAACTTATCAAAATATTCGACTGTTTCCGCAAATGACAGCGTTACAAAATGTAATGGTCGGTGGGCATTCAAGAATTTCAGCGGGAGTCTTCAGAAGCGTAATTCGAACGAAATCTCAAAAGCAAGAAGAGAAATTATTAAAAGAAAAAAGTGAAGAATTATTAGAATTAGTTGGACTTGGTCAATTGAAAGACCAATTTGCAGAGAATTTAGCATATGGTCAACAAAGAAGATTGGAGATTGCTAGAGCATTAGCAAGCAATCCGACTTTATTGTTGCTTGATGAACCGGCAGCAGGCATGAACGAAACGGAAACGGATAATTTATTTGATTTAATAAAAAAAATACAATCTATGGGAATTACAGTACTCATTATTGAGCATGATATGTCGCTTGTCATGAGGTTGTGTGATCGAATTACCGTTCTGAATTTTGGTGAGAAATTGGCAGAAGGGACACCGGATGAAATTCAAAATAATGAAGCGGTGATTGAAGCCTACCTCGGTAAAGAGGAGGAAGAGACAATTGCTTAAGTTAACAAACATTGAAACGTATTATGGACAAATTCAAGCATTAAAAGGAATACATTTAGAAGTGGAAGAAGGAAAAATTGTAACACTTCTTGGAGCTAATGGCGCTGGTAAATCAACGACGATGCGAACAATTGCTGGCCTTATAAAACCAAAAAGGGGAACGGTAGAATTTTTGGGACAAAATGTAACGGGAATGCGTCCACACCAACTTTTGAGGAAAGGTATCTCCCTCGTTCCAGAAGGTCGTGCAATTCTATCTACCATGACCGTTTTAGAAAATCTTGAAATGGGCGCTTATCATCGTAAAGATCATGATGTGAAAAGAGATATACAAAATGTAATGAAACGATTCCCGATTTTGGAGGAGCGCCAATCACAGCTGGCTGGTACGTTATCTGGCGGCCAACAACAAATGCTTGCAATTGCACGTGCATTACTTGCAAAACCGAAGCTATTATTATTAGACGAGCCTTCTATGGGGTTAGCTCCTCTAATTGTTGCGGAAATATTTAATATAATTAAAGAAATCAAAGAAGATGGAACGACGGTGCTGCTTGTGGAACAAAACGCAAAACAAGCATTGAAAATTGCTGATTATGGATATGTAATGGAGACGGGAAAAATAATTATTGAAGGACCTGCGGATGATTTACTCAAGGATGAGCGAATTGTCGAAGCATATTTAGGAAAGAAAAAAACGACCGTCTAAAATAAAAGAGCTTCCCAATATCTAATAGACGTTGGGAAGCTCTTTCAATTATTGGATAATGATTAATTCTTTTGGATATTTTGTTAGGACTTCAACACCATTTTCCGTTACGACAACATCATCTTCTATACGAACTCCAGCCACATCGGATTTGTAAATGCCAGGTTCAATTGTAAATACCATTCCTGGTTTTAATTTCATTTCATTTGTTCCAGTAATTGATGGGAATTCGTGTACTGAAATACCAAGACCATGGCCTAATCGGTGAGTATAATATTCACCATATCCTGCATCAGAAATTATATCCCGGGAAATTTTATCTAAATCCATGCAGCGAATTCCAGGTTTCACTGATTTTATGGATTCTTCGTTTGATTTTTTTACTGTTTCATAAATCTTTCTTTGTTCTTCGTTAATTTCCCCGAATGCAACGGTGCGAGTGATATCGGAACAGTATCCTTCGTAAATTACCCCTAAATCAAACAACACAAAGTCGCCTTTTTGAATAGTGCGATTTCCTGGAGTACCGTGTGGAGATGCAGCTTTTGGACCAGATAATACAGTCGTTTCGAAGGACATGGAATAACCTTTTTCCTTAATAGCACTTTCAATAATGTGAACAATTTCTAGTTCAGTAATACCTTCCTTGATGGCCTTTACACCGACATCAATTGCATAATCGGCTAATTCAGCGGCTTTTCTTAATTTATCCAGTTCTTCTTTATCTTTCATTACCCGAAGCTCGTTTATTTGATTATCAATTGGAACAAAACGAGCATTAGGGAAGAAGGCTTGTAGAGCTTCAAATCGTTCAACTGTTAAATGCCCTTTTTCAATAGCAATTGTTGAAATATTGTTCGTACGAGAATGTATTTCGTTAGCTAATATATTCCATGGTTGATCGGTATCACTATGACCAACAATATCAAATGACCAACCCGAAGATTTCACATCAGAGATTTCCATTTTCGGACATATGATGAATGGGTCTGCATTTTGAAAAATCGAAATACCTAGTAATCTTTCGTGGGGATTACTTTTAAACCCTGAAAAATAAAATACATTATCTGGATTTGTAACGAAGGCTATATCAATTTCCTGCTCCTTTAAGTAAGATTGGATATTTATCATTTTGCTCATTAGACGTTCCTCCAAGTTTGGTTTATATATTACATAAAAGGAAATATAACAGTATTAGTATAGCAAAAAGAAGGAAAAAAGAAGGTTTTGTAGAAATATAAATGATGAAATTTTATTTATTTAAAGGGGGAAACATAATGGAAATTTCTTACCATGGTCATTCCGTCGTAAAAATTAAAACAAATGGCACAACGATTTTAATTGACCCGTTTATTACAGGAAACCCTTTAACTGATTTAAAAGTTGAGGAAGAAAAGCCAGATGTGATTTTATTGACACACGGTCATAATGACCATGTTGGAGATACGATAGCGCTGGCGAAAGCGAACAATTCGCAAGTAGTGGCGCTAAATGAGTTGGCAGTATATTTACAAAAACAAGGTGTCAATGCCCATCCAATGGGAGTTGGAGGAGCTTATGAATTTCCATTTGGTAAAGTAAAATATACGCTTGCTTTCCACGGTTCTACTTATGAAACTGAAACAGAAGTTGTTAATGCAGGAAACCCTGGTGGAATCTTGTTCTACGCGGAAGGTTTAACAATTTATCATGCAGGCGATACAGCGTTATTTGGTGATATGAAATTAATTGGTGACCGAAATGAAATTGATGTTGCCTTTTTACCGATTGGTGATAACTTTACAATGGGCCCTGAAGATGCGGCATATGCTGTGGAATTATTAAGACCTAAAACGGTTGTACCAATTCATTACAATACGTTCCCACTCATCAAACAAGATCCGAATGACTTTGCGAAGTTGGTGAAAAATAGTAAAGTTCAAATTTTAGAAGCAGGGCAAAAAGTAGAATTGCCTTAAACTTATAAAACATAAAATCAAAAAGTTTTTTAAATGAATAGCAATAGAGAAAGTGAGTTATGGAGATTTTGTCGATTATTGTAAAATATCCATGACTACTTTCTCGATTTTTTTCTATACATAATTGAAAATATGTTACACTATGGGAGGAGAAAGTACGATGAAAATAGGTGATATCGATGTCCACAAAACATGAAAAAATATTGCAATATATCGAGTCACTTCCTATTGGCGAAAAAATATCAGTCCGACAAATTGCAAAAGAAATGCAAGTAAGCGAAGGTACGGCATATCGAGCAATTAAAGAGGCAGAAAATCGAAGTTTGGTGAGTTCCATTGAACGCGTAGGAACGATTCGAATTGAAAAGAAAAAGAAGGAGAATATTGAACGTCTAACTTTCGCGGAAATCGTCAATATCGTAGATGGACAAGTGCTCGGTGGAAAAGCTGGGTTGCATAAAACGTTGAATAAATTTGTCATCGGTGCAATGCAATTAGAAGATATGATGCGCTATACCGACCCTGGAAGTCTTTTAATTGTTGGTAACCGTTTTAAAGCTCATCACAACGCTTTAAAAACTGGTGCAGCAGTATTAATTACAGGTGGATTTGATACGACAGAAGAAAATAAAAGACTCGCGGATGAACTGGAGTTGCCAATCATCTCATCTAGTTATGATACATTTACAGTAGCAACGATGATTAACCGTGCCATTTATGACCAACTCATTAAAAAAGATATTTTGCTAATAGAAGATATTTATGTACGTTTGGAAGATACAGCAAAATTAAATGTCGGACAATCGGTTGCTGATTTTCATGCATTAAATGCCCACACAACGCACGGAGCATTCCCGGTTGTTTCAAAAAATAATAAATTAGTGGGGATTGTCACTGCTAAAGACGTGATTGGGAAAGATGAAAATGAATTAATTGATAAGGTAATGACAAAACAACCGATTTCCGTGTCAATGAAAACAAGCGTCGCTTCTGCAGGCCACCGAATGGTTTGGGAAGGGATTGATTTACTTCCTGTCGTGGATGATGATGGATATTTACAAGGTGTAATCAGCCGTCAAGATGTATTAAAGGCATTGCAAACGTCCCAACATCAACCGCAACATGGTGAAACGATTGATGACATCGTAAAAAGTGAAATGAAAGTACTTGGTGAGGAAGAAGTAATAGTTGAATTTACAGTAACGCCTCAAATGACAAACCAGTATGGTGCGATATCTTATGGTGCCTTTACAACATTGTTGACGGAAGTTGGATTAATTGCACTAAAAAGACGAAAACGTGGAGATGCGGTAGTAGAAAACATTGCAACCTATTATATTAAACCAATTCAAATGGATAATGTGTTAAAAGTTGTTCCACATATATTAGATATGAGTAGAAAATTCGTAAAAATGGATTTTGATGTTTATCACGAAGAAGCGCTTGTTGGAAAAGCGATGGCTACTTTCCAGCTGTTAGATCGTTAGTAAATGAAAAAGGTTGTCCAAAAGAAATTGGACAACTTTTTCATAAATCGATTATTGCTTATTTAATTCATATTCTTGTTGAACAAATTTTCCTTCATGTTTTGCACGTTTATAACTGTGATAAGATTCCATTAGTCCGACAACAACGAAAACAACACCAACTATATTACCTAATAATGTATCTTGAATAATGAAGGTATTTAAACCAAAAAATACAACGAAAAGACCTAAAGCAACACCGGCTTTCGCTTTATACCATTTTTTTTGTATCGGCAATGAAGTGCGAAATTGTTTCGTTTTATAGTAAAAATAGGCGGCAAATGAAATGATGATGAAAGTTACAAATAACGCATTTAACATTTTCAGAACCTCCTAAACAAACTAAAATTATTGTAACGATTTTTTTATAAAAATGCTAATATATTAAAAAATTTTCAATAACTTTGGAGGGTACCAATTTGAAGCGACGAATCATTGATACTATTGAACAATATGATACAGTTATTATTCATCGACATATCCGTCCGGATCCTGATGCATACGGTTCACAATTCGGTTTAAAAACATTAATTAAAGATAATTATCCCAATAAAAAAGTGTATGCAGTTGGTACGCATGATGAATTATTATCCTACTTGGCTCATCCTGATGAAGTTTCCGATGAAGAATATAAAGGGGCTCTTGTCATCGTAACGGATACTGCAAATACTGAGAGAATTGATGATGACCGATATTCTAATGGAAATTTTCTCGTAAAAATCGATCACCATCCTAACGATGATGCATACGGAGATTTAGTATGGGTTGATACGGAATCCAGTTCCTGTAGCGAATTAATCTACGAATTGTATGAAGAAGGTCGAGAATACAAAGGATGGAAAATGTCTGAAGAATGTGCGAAATTTCTTTTTGCAGGCATTGTGGGAGATACAGGGAGATTTTTATATCCTAGCACAACTACTAAAACCTTTGAAGTTGCAGGGCAATTAGTTAATTATCAGTTCAATCGCAACGAAATCTATAATGGCATGTATGAAATGGATCCAAACCTATTGAAATTGCAAGGATATGTATATCAAAACTTTACAATGGACGAAAATGGCGCTGCATATATTAAACTACCAAAAGAACTGCTTGAGGAATACAATGTCACTACTTCCGAAACTTCTTCTTTAGTAGGGTCACTAAGTAATATTAAAGGTGTTCGGGCATGGGCGTTCTTTGTCGAAGAACCTCATGAGATTCGAGTGCGACTGCGTTCAAAAGGTCCAATTGTCAATGAGCTCGCCAAAAAATACCATGGAGGTGGACATCCTCTAGCTTCTGGTGCAACTGCTTATTCATGGGAAGAAGTAGACCAAGTAATTGCAGATTTAAAACAACTTTGTAAAGAATATTAATAAATACAGGAGGGATGCAGATTGTCCATTTATCCACAAGTACGAACAAGTGCAGATTTATTAAAGAGTACGATTCGTTTGGAAGAACTCATCCCTTTTTTAATTGAACAAAAGGCAGAAGCTTGTGCAATTGTCAATACAAAATTGTACGGGCTTTTGCCTTTTTACCATGAATTAAAAAATGCAGGTATTCATCCGGTTATAGGTCTTACTGCTCGAGTGCAGTTTGATCACATCGTTCTCCCCCTTCTAATATACGCACAAAACAACGATGGATATAAAAACCTGCTGAAGATATCTAGCAGCATTGCCATTAGAGATGATGAGTTATTGCCTATTCAGTGGCTAAAAGGATACTCTAACGGAATTGCCGTCGTAATTCCAACTATAAGTGATGATGCCAAATGGGTAGAGCATCCCTCTTCCATCGAACTGTTGCAAAAGTTATTCAAAGGGCGAATATGGTTAGGTATTTCAAGGCTTGAAGGAGAAAAGTCTCCTTTTGAAAATGAAGTCATTCACCTGAGTGAAAAATTGCAAATTCCTATCATGGCGATTCATGAATGTCTATATTTAAATCGAGAAGATGCCTTTAGTTATAGAGTTGCAAGAAGTATTGAAATGGGCGTTAAATTAAGCGAACAAGTACAAATCAATGAAAATTACAAACGATATTATACTCCTACTAAACATGATTGGCTTCACTGGTTTAATGATCGTGAAGAGTGGCTGCAAGAGAGCAGAAATATGCTTTTGAGTTGCCAAGTAGACATCGCTCAAAAAGGCCATATACTGCCAAAATTTCCTTTACAACAAGGACAAAGTGCGGAACAAGTATTGAGAATGTTAGCGTTGAAGGGATTAAAAGAGCGGTTAAAAACGAATGCACCAAATGAAATCTATATCCATCGATTAAATCATGAGTTAGAAATTATTTGTTCCATGGGTTTTGCTGATTATTTCTTAATCGTTGCAGATTTTATGAATTTTGCTCGCGGGCAGCAAATTTTAACTGGACCAGGGAGAGGCTCCTCAGCTGGTTCACTTGTGGCTTATTGCTTATACATTACTCAAGTCGACCCGATTCGTTACGGATTATTATTTGAGCGATTTTTAAATCCTGAGCGAGTAACGATGCCTGATATCGATATTGACTTTGTCGATACGAGAAGACAGGAAGTAATTCAGTATGTGGCAAAAAAATATGGGGAGAAACATGTAGCGCAAATTATCACCTTTGGCAGTCTATCGGCAAAGGCTGTCGCTAGGGATGTAGCGAGAATGTTCAACTTTGAATCTGACACCCTTGAAATGATTTCTCGTCTCATTCCAAATAAATTAGGGATTACATTAAAAGAAGCATACCATACAAGTGAACCTTTAAGAAGATGGATTGAAGAGGAGTCTATTCGAAAACGTTGGTTTGAAACGGCGTTAAAATTAGAGGGATTACCTAGAAATGCTTCCACTCACGCAGCCGGTGTCGTGTTAAGTCCAGTTCCTTTAGTTGAGGTCGTTCCGATTGAAAAGGGACATGATGGGATTTTTATTACACAATGGCCTATGCAAGAAGTGGAGCAAGTAGGTCTATTAAAAATGGACTTTTTAGGTTTACGAAACTTAACAATGATTGAGCAAATTCAAAAAATGATTTACTATGCTCGAAATGAGAAAATTGATTTAAATGAAATCCCATTGGATGATCATAAAACCTTTGAATTGTTGCAAAAAGGGGATACAGCAGGCATATTCCAGCTGGAGTCGGAGGGAATGAAGAATGCTTTGAGGGAAATTGTACCTACACAATTTTCCGATATTGTTGCAGTAAATGCTTTGTATAGACCTGGACCAATGCAGTTTATTCCGATTTATGCAGCTAGGAAAAAAGGGGGGCAGTCCGTTGAGATGCCACACCCTGATTTAGAGCCAATTTTAAAAGAAACGTATGGCATCATAGTATATCAAGAACAGATTATGCAAATTGCCAACATTCTAGCAGGATTCTCACTAGGACAGGCTGATTTATTGAGAAGAGCGGTAAGCAAGAAAAAACGTGAGGTATTGGAAGAGCAAAGAATAGCCTTTGTCAACGGCGCAATCCATAAAGGATATAGCAAAGAGGTGGCAGAATCGGTATATCAACAAATTGTGCGATTTGCAGATTACGGTTTCGCGAAAAGCCACGCGGTTGCATATAGCATGATTTCTTATCAGATGGCCTATTTGAAAGCAAATTATCCAGCGGAATTTTATGCTGTCATGATGACCTTTGCCACAGGAAATCAAGAAAAATTATTCTCGTTAATAATGGAAGCGAGAAGCAAAGGTATATCGATACTACGGCCTTCCCTTCATAAAAGCAATCGGGTATTTTCAGTTGAAAATGGAAATATTCGCTACAGCTTATCAGCAATCAAGGGCGTTTCTCAAACGTTTTTACAAAAATTAATTTCTGCTCGAAAAGAACAAGGTAAATTTCATGATATATTCGATTTGGCTGTTTCCTTAAGCGGTAACTATTTCGCCCGTAAATGGATAGAGCCATTGATTAAAGCAGGTGCGTTAGACGATTTTGGAAAGAATCGAGCGACGCTTCTTGCAACGATTGAAGCAGCAGAAAAACATGCAAAAATAGTTCGGCCGACAGAGGAAGAAGATTTATTTACTTCACAAACCTCGCTATTTGGAAAACCGAAATATATGGAAGCAGCGCCGATTCCAAATAAAATGAAACTGGAATTCGAGAAGGAAGTCATAGGATTTTATTTATCGGAACATCCGGTTACAAACATCCGCAACAAACTACATGTGAATACAAATAGTTTTCTGTTGAATGGCCTTCCGCAAAACGCCTTAGTAAAACTTGTAGGAATAGTAGAGTCTATTCGTCAAATACGCACAAAAAAAGGTGAACTGATGGCGTTTGTTCAAATTCAAGATGAATATGGATCGGTTTCAGCAACTCTGTTTCCGAAACAATATAATGAATGCCTAGGATGGATAAAAGAAGAGGTGCTAATCTATTTAGAAGGTAATGTAGAATATCGCTACAACCAACCTCAAATAAAAGTGAAAATGATAAGAAATGTTCAATAGCGAGATATTTTTGTTTGAATTTACAAAAACTGTGCGATTTTGCACAGTTTTTTCTTTACAAAGCAGAAAACATTTTGTAAACTGTACAAAAGTGGTCTGACCACTTTATGTGAGGATTTAAATGATAATGTTGGGGATTACTGTATTTTAATAAACGATCGGTATAAGGGGTTGTTAAAACGTTTTGAGGTGAACATGGACACGAAACAAGAAAATAAAAAAGTCTTTTTAGAAATTGTTAGTAAATTAAAAGACATTATTATCGCTGAAAAACTTCAACCTGGTGATAAGCTCCCCTCGGAAAGAGTTTTATCAGAAAAGTTAGGCGTTGGTAGATCTTCGGTAAGAGAAGCGTTACGAAGTTTAGAATTGCTAGGAATTATTGAGACCCGCCAAGGCGGTGGTACTTTTTTAGCTTCCTCTCAACAATATCGATTAGTTGAATTACTAGCTACTTTTATATTGCAAGAAAATCAATCAATACGCGATGTTCATAAAACACGGGAAATTCATGAAAGAGAAGCGATACGAATTATTTGCTCCGATAAACGATTAAGACAACTTCCTGTTTGGGAAAGTTTATTTTTAAAAATTGAATTGGAAACAGAAGTAATTCGAGATCATATTTTACGTGAACTTCTCATTGCATCAGAAAATCGTTTAGCTCTTAGAATATGGATTCAACTTGTGGCTTATAGTGCCAATGCGTTAAAAAAATGACGACGGAAGAAGAAAAGCCAATATTACAAAGGCTATTAAAATCTTTGCAGCTTGGTTATGAAAAAGAAGCTATTGAGGCATATACTGAATGGTTAGATTTTTTAAAATCGCATGAAGAATAAATATAGTAGGGGGAAAAATCGTGGCAATAAAAAGTTTGCTAAATTTAAATCGGAAAAAAACAAAAGGGGTTATTGTAAATTCTAAAAATGAAAGCTCATTTCCAGCAGATTTAATGACGAAATGCCCATCATGTCGAAAAATCTTTTTAACAAAAGAAATTGAAACGAATTTAAAAGTTTGTCCAAATTGCGACCATCATTTTAAAATGACTGCTTGGGAACGGATCGACTCCTTTTTAGATGTTGAATCATTTACGCCGTTTGATGAACACTTACGCACGACAAACCCTCTTAACTTCCCATCATATATAGAAAAAGTAGAAGCGGATATGAAGAAAACAGGATTATCCGAAGCGGTTTTAACAGGAAGCGGGACGTTAAAAGGGGAAGAGGTCGTTGTTGCTGTGATGGACTCTCATTTCCGCATGGGATCAATGGGATCTGTTGTTGGCGAAAAAATTACCCGTGCAATCGAAAAAGCTACGGAAATGCAAGTGCCATTCATTATCTTTACTGCGAGCGGCGGTGCACGAATGCAAGAGGGAGTTATTTCCTTAATGCAAATGGCCAAAACGAGCGTTGCTTTAAAACGTCACAGTGACGAAGGTTTACTTTTCTTATCCATCATGACTGATCCAACTACTGGTGGAGTATCGGCAAGCTTCGCCTCATTAGGAGATCTCAATATTGCTGAGCCAAAAGCGCTTATTGGGTTTGCTGGGAGAAGGGTAATCGAGCAAACGGTGCGTGAGAAGTTGCCTGATGACTTCCAAACAGCAGAGTTCTTACTTGCACATGGTCAATTAGATGCTATTTTCCATCGAAAAGAGATGCGTGATAAGGTGGCAACAATCGTGAAATTGCACCGCAAAGGAGGAGTAACTCATGTCTAAACCGATGTCATTTGAAGAACCTATTATTAAACTGAAAGAAAAAATTGATGAGTTAAGGGAACTGGCAAAGAATGCGGATGTAGATATGTCCGATGAAATTAAAACATTGGAAGAACGATTGCGCCAATTGGAAATTAAAATTTATTCGAACATGGAACCGTGGAATCGTGTACAAGTAGCGCGAAACCCTGAACGTCCAACAACTCTCGATTATATAAAAGAAATTTTTACAGATTTTATTGAACTCCATGGTGATCGCTATTATGCTGATGATGAAGCGATTGTTGGAGGAATTGCCTTTTTTGATGGACAGCCGATTACTGTAATCGGTCATCAACGTGGTAAAGCAACAAAGGAAAATATTCGACGAAATTTCGGGATGCCCCATCCGGAAGGTTATCGAAAAGCGTTGCGTTTAATGAAGCAGGCGGAGAAATTCAGACGCCCTATTATTTGTTTTATTGATACAAAGGGCGCTTATCCAGGAAAAGCGGCAGAAGAGCGCGGACAAAGTGAGGCAATCGCCAAAAATCTGTTTGAAATGGCTGGTTTAAAAGTGCCTGTCATTAGTGTAGTAATTGGAGAAGGTGGTAGCGGCGGTGCATTGGCATTAGGAGTAACGAACCGCATCTATATGTTGGAAAATTCCACATACTCCGTTATTTCTCCAGAAGGTGCTGCTTCAATTTTATGGAAGGATGCTAGCCTTGCAAAACAAGCAGCAGAGGCAATGAAAATTACAGCTCAAGATTTAAAAGAAATGGGAATTATTGATGATATCATTCCTGAAGTTCCAGGAGGAGCACATCGTGACCCAGTATCACAAGCGAAAATCTTAAAGGAATATTTGAAAAAAGGGCTTGATCAATTAACTGCATTGTCGGAAGAGGAAATTATTCAAGACCGCTACGATAAATTCCGTAAAATGGGAGATTTTATTGAAGAAATTGTTCAATAAAATTACTAGACTTTCCACCCTTCTAATGACAAAATCCAATGGTGAGGATTTTGTCATTTTCCATTTACATGAACAGTTTATTATCGATGATAAGTAATGGAATACATGAAAGTTTCTAGTTTCAATAGAAATTTTTTATGTTATTGTTAACATTATGAGCATTTGAATGGAGGGAGTAGGGTGAAAAGAATAGGTGTTTTAACGAGCGGCGGTGACTCACCTGGCATGAATGCAGCAATTCGTGCAGTTGTTCGAAAAGCCAATTATCATGGGGTTGAAGTCTTTGGAATATACCATGGATACGAAGGCTTTATAAAAGGTAAAATAGAGTTATTAGATTTAGGATCTGTAGGTGGGATTATTCAACGAGGAGGAACGAAGCTGTTTTCATCCCGTTGCCCAGAATTTAAAGAAAAGAAATATCAACTACAAGGTATTGAAAAAATGAAAGAAGCTGGAATTGAAGGCTTAGTAGTAATTGGAGGCGACGGTTCTTTCCGTGGAGCTTATGAGCTAACGAAATTAGGATTAGCATGTATTGGTGTTCCTGCAACGATTGATAATGATATTGCTGGTACAGAATTTACGATTGGTTTTGATACGGCACTCAATACAGTTGTCAGTGCAATTGATAAAATTCGTGATACTGCAACAAGTCATGAAAATACCTTTATTATAGAAGTGATGGGTAGAGATGCAGGTGACATTGCTTTATGGTCGGGACTTGCAGCCGGTGCAGAATCTGTTATTATACCAGAGGAGCCGTATGATTTAGATGATATTATTACGCGCATGAAGCGTGGAGAAGCGCGAAATAAAAAACATAGCATCATTATCGTTGCAGAAGGAGTTATGCCAGCCTCAAAACTTGCAAACATGCTAAAAGAAAAAGCAGGAATCGAAACGAGGATTACCGTGTTAGGGCATATTCAACGGGGAGGATCACCGTCAGCATTTGACCGGGTATTGGCTAGTCGTCTAGGTGCTCGAGCAGTCGAATTATTGTTGGAAGGGAAAACGAGTCGTGCAGTTGGTATAAAAAATCATCAAGTTTACGATTATGATTTACGGGAGATTTTTACAGCAAAACATAAAGCAGATACTAGTCTATATACTTTATCAAAAGAACTTTCAATTTAATCTAGAAAATGGAGAGAATGTATATGAGAAAAACAAAAATTGTATGTACTATAGGACCCGCAAGCGAATCTCCAGAAGTTCTCGAAGAACTTATTAAAGCCGGAATGAATGTTGCGAGACTTAACTTTTCGCATGGTACACATGAAGAACATGCTATGCGTATCGCAACAATCCGAGATGTAGCGAATCGATTAAATAAAATTGTCGGAATTTTGCTTGATACAAAAGGTCCAGAAATTCGAACACATTCAATGAAAAACGGGGAAGTTCACTTAAAAACAGGACAAGTCATCGATATTTCAATGACAGAAGTTCTTGGAGACGAAACATGTTTTTCCGTTACGTATGACAAATTAATTTATGATGTTAATCAAAACGATACAATATTGTTGGATGACGGATTAATTGCATTGCGCGTATTAGCGAAAGATTACGATAAAGGATTAATTCATACGATTGTTGAAAATGCCGGAGTGCTGAAAGATAAAAAAGGTGTGAACGTCCCTGGAGTTTCAATAAAACTACCTGGAATTACAGAGAAAGATGCGAAAGATATATTATTTGGAATTGAACAAGGAGTCGATTTTATCGCTGCTTCCTTCGTGCGAACAGCAAAAGATGTGCTGGAAATACGAGAATTGCTCGAACAAAATGGTGGCGGACACATTCAAATCATTCCTAAAATTGAAAACCGAGAAGGCGTAGATAACATTGATGAAATTATTGAAGTTTCTGATGGATTAATGGTTGCTCGCGGAGATTTAGGAGTGGAAATTCCTGCTGAAGAAGTGCCGCTCGTTCAAAAAGCATTAATTAAAAAGTGCAATCAAGTAGGAAAACCTGTCATCACGGCTACACAAATGTTAGACTCTATGCAGCGAAATCCGCGACCTACTCGTGCGGAAGCAAGCGACGTGGCAAATGCAATCATTGATGGAACAGATGCCATTATGCTTTCAGGAGAAACAGCCGCTGGTCAGTATCCAGTTGAATCTGTGAAAACGATGAACAGAATTGCAGTATTTACAGAAAACTCGCTGGATTATCGTTCGATAGTACAAACAAGAAGTCGTGAAAAAGAGACAACGATGACCGAAGCCATTTCCCAAGCAGTTTCATACACTTCAATTAACTTAGGTGTTAAAGCGGTGCTTGCACCAACTGCGAGCGGAGTTACAGCAAAATTGATTGCTAAATACCGTCCAGGTGTGCCGATTATCGCCATTACAGATTCTCCTTCAACTGCTCAAAAATTGACGCTTGTGTGGGGCGTTAATCCGATTGTCACACATAAAGTAACGACAACGGATGAAATTTTAGAATTAGTTGTGGATGAAGCGTTGAAATATGGTTATGTAAATCACGGTGATATTGTTGTGATTACTGCGGGAGTGCCGGTAGGAGAATCAGGAACAACGAACTTAATGAAAGTCCATGTGATAGGTGATTTATTAGCTCGTGGACAAGGAATTGGAAAACAATCTGTCGTTGGAAAAGCGATCGTTGTGAAAAATGCTGAAGAAGCACAAGCTTATGATACGGAAGGTTGTATCCTTGTAACGGTTGGAACCGATCGGGAAATGATGTCGGTAATTGAAAAATGTGCGGGCATTATTACTGAAGAAGGTGGCTTAACAAGCCATGCCGCTGTCGTTGGTCTAAGCTTAGGCATCCCTGTCATTGTTGGTGTGAAAGAAGCAACATCAATCATTCGACATGGACAAGAGATTACAATGGATGCTGAAACTGGTGTTATCTATAAAGGTCACGCAAGCGTATTGTAAGCATTAGCATAATTGGGCTGTCTAAAAAGTAGAAAACTTTTTAACAGCCCAATTTATTATTACGATATTATTGTAATTGAAACTTTTAGCCTAGCAATTTCGTATATATGATAGTCAAAAAATTACTCTAATGGAGGGTATTATTTGAAAAAGTTATTTTCCATATGTATTGCGTTTGTTCTTATAGAGATTGCAATTTTCATTGTCGTCGGTAATTGGTTAGGCATCTTAAGTACATTGTTATTAATTGTATTAGCAAGTTTATTTGGAGCGATGTTAACAAAAAAGCAAGGATTGGAATCCGTACAAACTATTCAGAATAGCATTCGACGGGGAGAACCACCAGGACAAGCGATGATCGATGCATTTCTCGTATTTTTAGGAGGAGTATTATTTTTATTACCAGGATTTCTCACGGATATAATTGCTTTTACTTTGGTTCTTCCATGGACAAGACGTCTCTATAAACCGATAATCTTAGAATGGATTCGTAAAAAAATGAAAAACAGTGAAATGATTATTATCCAGCGATAGATTTTTGTTTGACTTTCACAGCTATTAATAATATAAATGGACTCAGCAATATACCATAAACCCCAAACAACAATATAGAGGCAGCGCTGATTAAAAATGTGTGGACTGTTCGCAATTGGAAAGTGGATGCCCATAATAATGACTCAGTTAGCTGCCTTGTTATTTGTATAAATACATAAAGCAAAACCAATGCTAAACTTACGAACTTATCTCCAATTGCAAAAAAGTATATGGCGATAGGAATGAGAAATAACCCAATTCCGAAAAATGGCAATACATCTGCAAAAGAGATTAGAAAGGCTTTGTTTATTGGATTTTCAAATTTTAGTAATGCCAGTCCAATACTAAGAAGGAAAAAGGTAATAATGAACAACTGAAATTCTACATATAAGAAATAGCTAAATAAGTTCATCGCCTTGGAGAAATATTGTTTCCATTCTTTACGATATGGTTTAGGCACATAGATAAAAAACCAGTATCGATTTCTTCTCGATTCAAACAAGGCAAAGAAGAAAGCCACTAGAAAAATAAAGAGCTCAAAAATGTATTGAAAAAAGTCTTGCAAATAACTAGCCAAACTCATAATAGCAGTATCGATATACGATAAAGACTCATTAAATATGTTTTCTAATACCATTAAATATTCGGAATCAAATAATTGAAGATTATCTACTTGTATTTTTATTTCTGGATAAATGGCAATAATACTTTGAATGGTGATATAAAAGAAGGAATAAATTGATAGGAAGATTAATAAAGATATAATGATGGCACTTATGATATATGGTAGTTTCAGTCGCTGATGGAAAAAGTGAATAATTGGATATAACATATATGCAAAAAATATTGCGAATGAAATGGGTAATAAGAGCCAAAGGAAAATAAAATATAAAATCAGCACGAGCAACTGAATTACATTTTTATTCAAATAGGTTGAAAATTTATTCAATTGCAAATTTAACACCCCTAGTCCAAGTAATTATAATCTCGTTAACGTGGAATTATTCTCGTTTAAGTGGTGATTTTATTAAAAATACGATTTTTTCTTTATTTTTGAAAAATTATTCACAAAGCCGTCAAAATTTATTATAATTAACCATGTAAGCGATTTAATAATAGGTTCATTATGAGCGAAAGAATTGTAAGTGTCATAGAAGAAAAAGAAAGCATTTACAATAAGCACTTACATTTTTTTAAAATTTAAAGAGAGGGAGCGATTTTATATGACAGCAACACGCGGTTTAGAGGGTATTATTGCAGCTGAATCAAAAATCAGTTCAATAATCGACGATACACTTACATATGTAGGTTATAGTATCGATGATTTGGCTGAAAATGCTACTTTCGAAGAAGTAATCTATCTATTATGGCACCAACGTCTTCCAAATAAAGAAGAATTAGCAGAACTTAAAAAACAATTAGCTGAAAATGCTGAAATTCCTCAACAAATTATCGATGTATTTAAATCAATGCCTCTAGATAAAGTTCATCCAATGGCTGCATTACGTACAGCGGTTTCTTTATTAAGTGCGTATGATGAAGAAGCTGACGTAATGAGTGATGAAGCGAACTATCGCAAAGCAATTCGTCTTCAAGCAAAAATTTCGACAATTGTAACAGCATTTGCTCGTGTACGTAAAGGTTTAGAACCTGTTTCTCCAAAACCTGAATTAGGATATGCAGCAAACTTCTTATATATGTTACATGGTAAAGATCCTGAGCCAATTGAAGTAGAAGCATTTGATAAAGCATTAATTCTGCATGCGGACCACGAATTAAATGCTTCAACATTTACTGCGCGCGTATGTGTCGCTACACTTTCTGACGTTTACTCTGGTATTACAGCTGCAATTGGAGCATTAAAAGGGCCGCTTCACGGTGGAGCTAACGAACAAGTAATGAAAATGTTAACTGAAATTGGTTCAATTGAAAACGTAGAACCTTACATTATGAATAAATTAAATAACAAAGAAAAAATCATGGGATTTGGTCACCGCGTATATCGCAAAGGAGACCCACGTGCTAAACATTTACGTGTAATGAGTGAAAAATTAACAGCATTAAGAGGAAAAACAGAATTATACGAAATGTCTGTGAAAATTCATGACATCGTAGTTGGACAAAAAGGTCTTCCAGCAAATGTTGACTTCTTCTCTGCATCAGTGTATGACTCACTAGACATTGAGCATGACCTATTCACACCAATCTTTGCAGTATCTCGTACATCTGGATGGCTTGCTCACATTCTTGAACAATATGCAAATAACCGCTTAATTCGTCCTCGTGCTGAATATGTTGGACCACAACGTCAACAATACGTTCCAATTGATGAAAGATAATTTTTTATTCTAATCTAATAAGAAAATTTTTAGAAAATATGCTAAAATACACTAGGACTGTGTTAAACGACACAGTCCTAGACTCATGAATATAGGAGGCAACATACATGACTAACGGTAAAATTACAGTAGAAAACGGTAAATTAGTAGTACCTAACAACCCTGTTATTCCTTTCATTGAAGGAGATGGTACTGGACCAGATATTTGGGCAGCAGCTCAACGTGTATTTGATGCAGCTGTTGAAAAAGCATACAATGGCGAAAGAAAAATCCAATGGTTGGAAGTTCTTGCTGGTGAGAAAGCATTCAATCAAACTGGTGAGTGGTTACCACAAGAAACTTTAGATAAAATTAGCGAATACTTAATTGCAATCAAAGGTCCTCTTACAACTCCTGTAGGCGGAGGAATTCGTTCATTAAACGTAGCATTACGTCAACAACTTGACTTATATGTGTGCTTACGTCCTGTTCGTTACTTCGAAGGTGTTCCATCTCCTGTAAAACATCCTGAACATGTTGATATGGTAATCTTCCGTGAAAACACAGAAGATATTTATGCTGGTATTGAATACGAAGCTCAATCAGAGAATGCAAAAAAATTAATTAGCATCTTACAAGAAGAATTTGGCGTAAATAAAATCCGCTTCCCTGAAAGTTCTGCAATTGGTATTAAGCCAATCTCTATCGAAGGTACTGAGCGCCTAGTTCGTGCTGCTATTGAATACGCTATTCGCGAAGGACGCAAATCAGTAACTTTAGTTCATAAAGGTAACATCATGAAATTCACTGAAGGCGGCTTCAAAAAATGGGGTTATGAATTAGCTGAACGTGAATTCGGTGATAAAGTATTCACTTGGGATCAATACGATCGCATTAAAGCTGAAAAAGGCGTTGAAGCTGCAAACGAAGCTCAAGCTGAAGCAGAAGCAGCTGGTAAAATTATCGTAAAAGATACAATTGCTGACATCTTCTTACAACAAGTATTAACTCGTCCGAAAGAGTTTGATGTAGTAGCTACAATGAACTTAAATGGTGACTACATTTCTGACGCATTAGCTGCACAAGTTGGTGGTATCGGTATCGCTCCAGGTGCAAACATCAACTATGTAACTGGTCACGCAATCTTTGAAGCTACTCACGGAACTGCTCCAAAATACGCTGGATTAGACAAAGTGAACCCTTCATCTGTAATTCTTTCTGGTGTGTTAATGTTTGAACACCTTGGTTGGAAAGAAGCAGCAGATTTAATTATCAAATCAATTGAAAAAACAATTGCTTCAAAAGTTGTTACTTATGACTTTGCACGTCTAATGGATGGTGCGACAGAAGTTAAATGCTCTGAATTCGCAGATGAATTAATTAAAAACCTTTAATTTGATCAGTTTCTAGAAGGAATAATATATCTTTTGTAGAATTGTATATTTAGGCTTACCGAGTAATCGGATTGAATTGGGCCGTCTCAATTAACAGATTGAGACGACCCTTTTTATTTATTATTTTTGTGAAAGAGGTGTAATCCATGACTTTAAAAAGAAAAAAGATTTCTGTGATTGGAGCAGGATTTACTGGTGCTACGACAGCTTTTTTATTGGCACAAAAAGAATTGGGAGATGTTGTATTAGTCGATATTCCCGAAGCAGAAAATCCAACAAAAGGAAAAGCGTTGGATATGTGGGAAGCAGCACCGATTCAAGGTTTTGACTCTTATGTTATCGGGACATCAAATTACGAGAAAACAGCTAATTCAGATTTAGTCATCATCACTGCAGGCGTAGCACGAAAACCTGGAATGAGCCGTGATGATTTAGTACAAATCAATCAAAAAGTCGTAAAATCGGTAACAAAAGAAATCATGAAGTATTCTTCAGATCCAACAATTATTGTATTAACGAACCCAGTTGACGCTATGACGTATGTAGCATATAAAGAATCCGGTCTTCCGAAAAATAAAGTGATGGGACAATCTGGCATATTAGATACAGCACGATTCCGTGCTTTTGTGGCAGAGGAATTAAATGTATCTGTAAAAGATGTCACTGGTTTTGTTTTAGGAGGACATGGAGATACAATGGTGCCGCTCACTCGTTATTCTTACGTAGGTGGAATCCCTATTGAAACGTTGATTTCAAAACAACGACTTGAAGAAATTGTTCAACGAACTCGAGTGGGTGGAGGAGAAATTGTCAACTTATTAGGAAATGGTTCGGCATATTATGCTCCTTCAGCTGCATTAGTGGAAATGGCAGAAGCGATTATAAAAGATCAGCGTCGTATATTGCCAACAATTGCTTATTTAGAAGGGGAATATGGTTTTGAAGATATATATTTAGGCGTACCAACTTTGATTGGAGCTAATGGTGTGGAGAAAATTTTCGAGTTAGAATTAACGGAAGAAGAGAAAGAAGCATTACAAAAATCCGCTGAATCTGTAAGAAATGTTATGAAAGCCTTATCTTAATTTGTGTCCTTTTATTGTGGCTATTTTCTGAAAAAACTGATACTATGTTACTAAAGTAACCAATTAGGGGGAATTTTTCGATTTGCTAAACGGGGCAAGAACCAAGATTGGCAAGAAAATTGATGAAATTACTGTTGGTGAAAGGATTCACTTAGTTGAAACAATTGAAGATAAAGACTTGCTTATATATTTAGGGTTAACAAATGATAATAATCCATTATATATTCAGCATGAATATGCAAAAGATACATTTTTTAAAAAGCCAATTGTCCCAACGATTATGTTGAATGGAATCGTGACAAGTGCCATTTCTAAGCATTTACCCGGTCCAGGTTCGCATATTCGCGAGCAAAATATTATATACTTAGAACCGGTATATCATTATGAAACAATCGAATTTCTGCTAGAAGTCCAGCACATTGACTACGAAAATAATATTGTAAGTATTCAAGTAGATGCAATGAATAAAAGTCACCAACAAGTCTTACATGGCATATTAAAAGTTTTACCTCCAATATAAACAAATTACTGATTTGAAATGGGGGTTTCAAATCACAGGCAATATGGAGGATTAATCATGTCCACAAATCAAACAATTTTAGTTGTAGAAGATGAAGTATCGATTGCTACATTGCTAAAGTATAATTTAGAACGCGTCGGGTATGAAGTGTTGCTCGCTCACGATGGCAAAGAAGGGCTTGATATGGCCCTTGAGCACTTGCCGGATTTAATTCTATTAGATTTAATGTTGCCGACGATGGACGGGATGGAAGTTTGTAAAGAATTAAGGAGTCAAAAGAAAAATATCCCCATCATCATGTTAACGGCTCGTGATGATGAATTTGATAAAGTATTGGGACTTGAATTAGGTGCTGACGACTATATGACAAAACCTTTTAGTCCTAGAGAAGTAATTGCTAGGGTCAAAGCTGTGTTGCGCCGTTTCAATTCAAGTTTTCAAGAAGAAAAGAAAGAAAAAAAATATTATCATTTTGGAAAATTAGAAGTTTATCCAGAACGTTATGAAGCTTTTCTAGACAATCAACCACTTGAATTTACACCTAAAGAATTTGAGTTGCTTGTATACTTAGTGGAAAATAAAAATCGTGTATTGACTAGAGATCAATTGTTGAGTGCCGTTTGGAACTATGATTTTGCGGGTGATACACGTATTGTCGATGTTCATATAAGTCATTTGCGGGATAAAATAGAAGAAAACAGCCGGAAACCGAAGTTTATCAAAACGGTGCGAGGTATCGGTTATAAATTTGAGGAGCCTAAACAATGAAATCTCAAAGCAATCGATTGTTTTTCATCTTTATTATGCTAACGGGTTCAATTATAGCTGTCCTTGGTATTGTACTAGGTCAGCTATTTCCTTTCTATATGGAAAGTTATTTTATGAAAAACGATATTCCCTTTACAGAGGAACAAATTGAACAGATTAAGTATCAGCTAGCTTTTATTTTAGCGATTTTATTAACGTTTGCATTTTTATTAATCGCCTACATCGCAAATCGATTAATTAAAGAATTGCTCATTCCCATAGAAAATGTGACTGAAACAGCACGAGAATTGATTAAAGGGAATTATCGCGCAAGAACTTATGCCAGTGGACCAGCGACAATCATTGAATTGCGAAATTCCATTAATATTTTAGCGCGAAATCTTCAAGAAATTGAAAAAATGAGAGAAATAGAAGATGAGCGCTTGAAGACGTTAATTGAAAACATGGGTAGCGCCCTTATCATGATTGATAGGGAAGGGACAGTATCCATTGTTAATGGTCAGTTTTTGGAAGAATTTAATTTATCATTAAATGAAGTAAAGGGAAAAAACTTTTTAACTCTAGGTCTTCCTAGGGAATTGGAGAAATTTATAGACCATGTATTTTTAACAGAGCTTCCTTTTCGACAACAAATCGAAATAGAAATGAATAACGAAAAAATTTATGAACAAGTTTATGGGGCACCTGTTGTAGGAGATCACGGTCGCTGGTTAGGGATTGTCATCGTTATGCATGATATTACTGAGCTGATTCGTTTAGAACAGATTCGAAAAGACTTTGTGGCGAATGTTTCTCATGAACTTAGAACGCCGATTACATCGATTAAAGGTTTTTCTGAAACTTTGTTGGATGGTGCTTTTAAAGATGAAAAAATGCTGCTATCCTTTTTAGAAATTATTTATCAAGAAAGTAATCGACTTCAAATGCTAATACAAGACTTATTAGATTTATCGAAAATTGAACAACATGGCTATACAGTAAAATTAGTCCCAACAAGTTTAAAAGATGTGTTAATACGTGCCGTCGAAGTAACAAGCCCGAAAATGGATCATAAAAATATGGAGTTTGATGTTGATATTAAACGAGATGTGATGGTGCTGGGGGACAAAAACCGCTTAATTCAAATCTTTACAAACCTCATTGCAAACAGTATTACCTATTCCCCAAATCATACGGTCATAACATTGCGCATGAAAGAAAATGAACATTATGGAATTGTGGAAGTGGAAGATCAAGGAATTGGAATTGAGAAAAGTGAAATTCCACGCATTTTTGAGCGTTTTTATCGCGTTGATAAAGCACGAAGCAGAAATTCAGGGGGCACTGGGTTAGGGCTTGCAATTGTAAAACATTTAGTAGAAGCCCATCGAGGGAAAATAGAAGTAGAAAGCACTGTTGGCAAAGGAACTTGTATGCGGGTGATGATTCCCATTTATCGAGAAATTTAACATTCTCTTTACAATTTTGTTATGAAAGCTTCATACTCTACGTTTATTGTTCTAAATGAAACCCCCTTTTTAAATTTAGTAATTTGCCTAAATAAAAGAGCCGTCCGTTGTAGGCGGCTTTTTATTTTATAACTTATATTAATAAAAAGACTATAATTTTATTAATTTTTTTCATTTCTGTGAAACTTTATTTGTAAATGTTACGTAAATTAGCTAATGTAATTTTAGAAAAGAAAGAGAGGGAGAGGTTATGAGTGTAAAAAGAGCGTTGCTTACAACAGGGTTAGCAATTATTTCAATTATAGGTATTATTGCGATATTTACTACTTGGTATACAGTCGATGAATCGGAGCAAGCCGTTGTTATCACGTTTGGACAAGCAACAGAAACCATTACAGATTCCGGTTTGCATTTTAAATTGCCATGGCCAGTACAAAAAGTAGAAATTCTTTCGAAAGAAACATATAGTTTACAGTTCGGTTATAAGACGACAAAAGATGGAGAAATAGTAACGAAAGATAGCGAAACGAAAATGATTACTGGGGATGAAAATATTGTACTCACCGATTTAGTTGTACAATATAAGATTTCTGATCCAGTGAAGTATTTATTCCAATCCGAAGACCCTAAACAGCTTCTACATCATGCTACTTCAAGTGCGATTCGTTCCATTATTGGAAGTTCAACAATTGATGAAGCATTGACGGATGGACGAGCAGATATCGAGCAAAAAACAAGGGACTTACTAGTATCTGTCATGGAAGATTACGATATTGGCGTGACGATCTTGGCAGTGAAACTACAAGACATCGAATTGCCAAATGAGGAGGTTCGTGCTGCCTTCACAGCTGTAACAGATGCCCGCGAAACGAAAAATACTAAAATTAACGAAGCAAAAAAATATGAAAACCAAAAAATTAGCGAAGCTCAAGGGGAAAAAGATGCAATCATTTCCCGTGCCGAAGGGGAAAAAATAGCACGTATTCAACAGGCGGAAGGGGACGTAGCCCTTTTCAATAAACTTTATAATGCATATGTTGGAAACCGAGAAATTACACGCCAACGACTTGTGTTAGAAACATTAGAGGAAGTATTACCGGGTGCGCAAATTTACATTATGAACGATAACGGAGAAACATTAAAATATTTGCCGCTACAACCTCAAACTGTACAACAAAATACAGAAAAAGAGCGTAAAGAAGGAGGCGGTAGTCAATGAGCAACAATTACTATGACGGGGATTTAGAAAAGTTCATCCGCAACCTTTTTGGAAAGAAAAATAAGGAAAAGAAAAATAAAGAAGCGAACCATATTCCAAATGTTGAAATCATTAATAAAAAGCCATCATTTAATCCGAAAAAATATGGAAAGCTAGCAATCATACTTACCATAATAGTAGCAGTCATTGCAATTTTATTAGCAAATTTATATATTGTGAAAGAGAATGAATATAAAGTCGTTCGCCAATTTGGTGAAGTCATTAAATATCAAGATCAGCCGGGACTTTATATGAAAATTCCATTTATCCAAAGTGTCACTACATTACCGAAAAACTTAATGATCCATAACATGTCTGAAGAAGAAATCAATACGTTGGATAAAAAACGAATCATTATTGACAACTATGCGGTTTGGCGTGTGACAGATCCAAAATCTTTAATTACGAATGCGAGATCCTTAGTCAATGCAGAAGCGCGTATGGAAGAGTTCATTTATTCGGTGTTGCGCACGGAACTTGGACAAATCAATTACGATGATATTATTAATGATGAAAATTCTGATCGGGGCAGCCTCTCAGAAAAAATTACAACGAAAGTAAATGAATTATTGCAAACGGACAATTATGGAATAGAAGTTGTAGACGTTCGCATTCGCCGTACTGACTTACCAGAGGAAAACGAAGAATCTGTTTATAAACGAATGATTTCTGATCGAGAATCAATCGCTCAAAAGTATTTATCTGAAGGGGATGCAGAAAAAAATCGTATAGTGGCAAATACCGATCGACAAGTGCAAGAAATGATTTCGACAGCCAAAAAAGAAGCTGCTTTGATTATCGCTGAAGGGGAAGCAGAAGCTGCAAGAATCTATAACGAAGCTTTCTCAAAAGATCCGGAATTTTATCAATTGTATCGGACATTAGAAACTTATAAGAAAACGATTGGTGATGATACGGTTATTATTATTCCTTCAAATTCACCTTACGCCAAAATATTATCGGGCTACATTGAAAACAATGAGTTAGTAGAAGGATTAGATGAATAATGGAGTAGGAATATTTTATTCCTTTGTGGTATTAGCAATAATTACAACTTTATCATCCTATTAACCTCAGTATATAATACTATATAGTAATAATAGAATTGAGGCGAAAGGATGTACCGTTTAAATAAATGGATTCAAAACACATTGCTTGCTGTAATAATGGCATGCAGTATGACAGCATTATATTTTTCAACACCTTACGCTTTTTTAAAAATTAAATTATTTCATATCCCCGTTTTATTTATCATTATCTTCATCTTCTCTATCATTATTGCCGAAGATGTTCGAAATAGTTTTAAGAAAGTGTTCCGTTTTAACAATCGTGATAATAAACGCTCCATCTGGCAAGTGGGAGTTGGTATGATCTTTTACTTTACTCAAGTAGGGATTGTGGAAGTATTTTTCCGTTCTTGGATGGAGCCTGAATTAGGTGGCATGCCCCTTTATCTTGTGATTGCCTTCTTGAATGCCTTTATCATGACAGTTATTTATGAAGAAATATTTTATTTCGAAGAAATGAATCAAACGAATTAGAATGATCGCAAACTAAATAAAAAGTTAAGAAAAAAACACGTATTTGTCGTATTTCGGCAAATACGTGTTTTATAATGGGATTAACTGTGTAAAAGTAATGGAAGATGATTTATACGTTGAAGGAGTGCAAATGAGTGGGGAAAGAGAAATTATTATTACTAGATGGAAATAGTTTAGCCTACCGAGCATTTTTTGCATTACCCCTATTATCGAATGATAATGGGATTCATACAAATGCGGTTTATGGCTTTACAACGATGCTTCAAAAAATTTTAGAAGAAGAACAACCGACGAAGATGCTCGTTGCATTTGATGCTGGAAAAACGACGTTCCGCCATCAAACTTTTGAAGAATATAAAGGCGGACGTCAAAAAACGCCGCCGGAATTATCAGAACAATTTCCGTATTTACAAAAGTTAATTGACGCTTATCGCATCAAAAGATACGAACTAGAAATGTATGAAGCCGATGACATCATTGGTACGCTAGCTCGACAAGCGGAAAAGGAAAACATCGATGTTGTCATTGTTTCGGGTGATAAAGACTTAACGCAACTCGCTACAGAGAAAGTAAAGGTTTATGTTACTCGAAAAGGAATGACAGATATTGAACAATATACACCCGAACATATTCAGGAAAAATATGGACTATCTCCAATACAAATTATCGATATGAAAGGTCTTATGGGAGATGCATCTGATAATATTCCGGGAGTTCCTGGCATTGGAGAAAAGACGGCTATTAAATTGTTAAAGGAATATGGAACAATCGAAAATTTATATGAACAAATCGATGAAATGAAACAATCAAAAATGAAAGAAAAGCTTATCGCAAATGAAGAGCAGGCGAAAATGAGCAAACAATTGGCGACAATTAATACAAATGCACCAATTGAAATCTCTCTTAATGATTTAAATTATCCAGGTCCTGATCAGGAAGCGGTTCTTGAAGTATGGAAAGAGTTACAATTTAAATCGCTAATTGAAAAATCAGATTTTGAAATTGAAGAAAAAGAAACAGCTGCCCTTTCATTTAAAATCGTTCGTGAAATTACGGAAGAACTTTTTACTGATACGATGGCTGTTCATGTTGAGTTGCAAAATGAGCATTATCATACATGTAATATATTAGGCTTTGGCTTTACAGATGGTTCAAATACCTTTTTCGTTCCAATAGAAGTTTTGCAAAAGAGCGAAAGACTAAAATCTTACTTTGAAGATGAAACGAAGAAAAAATATATGTCGGATTTAAAAGCTGCGCAATGTATATTAAAACGTCATGGCATCAATTTGCGAGGCGTGGAATTCGACTTGCTACTTGCATCTTATATTGTCAATCCTGCCATTTCAGGTGATGATGTAGCTACATTGGCAAAGGAATTTGGCTATACAGATGTGCGTTCCAACGATGCTGTTTACGGAAAAGGGGCAAAATGGGCATTGCCAAGTGAAGAAGTTTTAGCTGAACATGTTTGCAGAAAAGCATTTGCGATTTGGAGCTGTAAGGAACGGGTAACAAATAAGTTAAAAGAAAATGAACAGTTTGATTTGTACCATGATTTAGAATTGCCTTTGGCTGTTATTTTAGGAAAGATGGAAAGCGAAGGGATTAAAGTTAATATTTCTACCCTTGAAACTATGGGACAAGAATTAGAAGATAAAATCGCGAAGCTTGAAAAAGAAATTTATGAGTTGGCTGGCGAAACATTTAATATTAATTCACCAAAGCAGTTGGGAGTAATTTTATTCGAAAAATTAGGATTGCCGGTCATAAAGAAAACGAAAACAGGTTACTCCACGGCAGCGGATGTACTTGAAAAACTAAAGTCGGAACATCAAATTGTTCAGTTGATTTTAGAATATAGAACTCTTGCGAAATTACAATCCACTTATATTGAAGGATTAATCAAAGAAGTTCATCCAAAAGACGGCAAAGTTCACACTCGTTTTATGCAAGCCTTGACATCAACAGGACGGCTTTCTTCTACAGATCCGAACTTGCAAAACATACCGATTCGTTTAGAAGAGGGAAGAAAAATACGGAAAGCTTTCGTACCTTCCCATGAAGGCTGGCTGTTATTTAGCGCCGATTACTCACAAATTGAATTGCGCGTGCTTGCACATATGTCGAAGGATAAAAATTTAGTGGAAGCTTTCAATCAAGGGATGGATATTCACACACGAACAGCAATGGAAGTATTTCATGTATCCCAAGAGGACGTTACTTCTAATATGCGAAGAGCGGCAAAAGCGGTTAATTTCGGAATTATTTATGGAATCAGCGATTATGGACTATCCCAAAACCTCGATATCTCAAGAAAAGAAGCTGGAGAATTTATCGAAAAGTATTTTGAAAGTTTTCCAGGGGTAAAAGAATATATGGATAACATCGTGCAAGAAGCAAAATTGAAAGGTTATGTAACAACGATCTTAAACCGCCGACGTTATTTACCTGATATTACGAGCAAAAACTTTAATTTAAGAAGTTTTGCAGAGCGCACAGCAATGAATACGCCAATTCAAGGAAGTGCGGCAGATATCATTAAAAAGGCGATGCTAGATATTGACGCAAGATTGAAATCAGAAGGGTTACAAGCGAAACTGCTTTTGCAAGTACATGACGAATTGATTTTTGAAGCGCCGAAAGAAGAAATTGAAAAGTTAGAAAAAATTGTACCAGAAGTGATGGAAAGTGCCATTTTACTTGATGTGCCATTAAAAGTGGACATCTCTTATGGAAATACTTGGTATGATGCGAAATAAGGAAGTGAAATTATGCCTGAATTACCAGAAGTGGAAGGGGTTGTTCGGGCGCTATCCCCGAAAATAGAAGGTAAGACAATTTTAGAAGTTGCCCTATCTAAAACGGTTTGTGATGCTCATCAACAAGGAAAACAATGCATAGTGAAAAATATGGAACCAAGGGAATTTGAAGAACAGATGCGCGGCATGACAATCAAAAAGGTGCTTCGCCGCGCCAAATATATTTTTATTGATTTAGAAAAAAATAATACACCATATCTTTTCGTTAATCATTTAGGAATGACTGGTGCTTGGTTTATTGTTCAGAACGAAAATGAAATTTTAGAAGAAAAGTTTCGAAATCATATTCATGCCACATTTCAACTATCTACTGGTGAGTTGCTCGTATTTTCAGATATTCGTAGATTTGGCGAATTGAGATTGCTAAATACAATTGATGAGCACCCACCTCTTTTACAAATGGCTCCTGAACCTTTTGATGAAATTGCATTAAACTACTTTTTAGAAAAATGTGAGCTTACTAAATATAAAAACAAACCGATAAAGGAAGTCATTATGGATGGACAAGTGATTTCCGGCTGCGGCAATATTTATGCAACGGAAGCGCTTTTTCGAGTAGGCATACATCCTGCGAGAAAGGCTGGGCGAATCAGTGTAATGCGGAAAATCGCATTATTTGAAGAGATTCAGAAAGTTTTACTTGAAAGTATTGAAAGGGGAGGCTCAACAATCTCTGATTATCGCAATATCAATGGCGAAGCAGGCGGGATGCAACATCGATTGAAAATGTATGGTAAAAAGGTTTGTCCAGCATGTAATGCAAGTACGAAATCGATGATTATCGGAGGAAGAACAAGCATTTATTGTCCAAAATGTCAACGTTAAAAGGGTGTTATATATGATTATTGGTTTAACTGGAAGTATCGCAAGTGGAAAAAGTACCGTAAGTAACATGTTAAAAGAATATGGATTGCCAATAGTTGATGCAGATGTGGTGGCTCGTCTCGTAGTGGAGCCTGGCAGCGAAACGTTAAAGAGAATTGTTGAAGCATTTGGAGAAGAGGTACTAACAGAGACGGGAGAATTAAATAGGCAAAAGCTAGGATTCATTATCTTCAATGATGAAGAAAAACGTCAAACGTTAAATGGCATTATTCATCCAGCTATTCGGAAAGAAATGTTGCGACAGCGAGATGAATATATCGCTAATGGTGAAAAAACCGTCATTATGGACATTCCATTATTATTTGAAAGTAAACTTCAACATTTTGTTGATAAAATTTTAGTCGTGACGGTATCGGAAGATGTACAATTGGAAAGATTAATGAAAAGAAATCAATTAACTGCGGAAGATGCAAAAGCCCGCATTCGTTCTCAGCTGCCATTAGCAGTAAAGGAACAAGGAGCCGATGCGGTTATAAATAATAATGGAACAATTGAAGAGACGCGAAAACAATTAGAGCATATTTTGAAAGAATGGGGAGTTCTTTCATAAGCTTTACATCGATTGATGATCAAATTATTGATTTCTAAACATTGTGTGAAGTGAATTTTTTCCATTTCATTCACGTAATGAAAACAGCAATCGATGGAAATGTTAGACTTTAAGCAGTAATTTTAAATAATTTTCTCATAGTAATACCTTTTTCCCTTTAATCATTTATTTTTCTGAAAATAATAACTTTTTTATTATTAGAATTATTGGTACACCTTTTATAATAATGTGCTATACTAATTGAGAAATAGTAAACATAATTGAAGTAAAACGGGAGGCTTATATTAATGACAGTTTCTATTGCAATTAACGGCTTTGGACGAATTGGCCGCATGGTGTTCCGACAAGCGATTGTTCAAGAAGATTTAAATATAGTGGCAGTTAATGCTAGCTATCCTGCAAAAACATTAGCACATATGGTTAAGTATGACACAATTCATGGACATTTTGATGGAACTGTAGAGTATGAGGAAGATGCTTTAATCGTCAACGGTAAACGTGTTCAATTAATTGCTGAACGCGATCCTGCAAAATTACCGTGGAAAGAACTTGGAGTAGACTTAGTTATCGAAGCAACAGGTAAATTCAATGATCGCGAAAAAGCAGCTCTTCATTTAGAAGCAGGTGCAAAAAAAGTAATTTTAACAGCGCCAGGTAAAAACGAAGACGTAACAATTGTAATGGGTGTTAATGATGATGTATTAGACGTGTCAAAACACCACATCATTTCAAATGCATCTTGTACAACAAACTGCTTAGCTCCGGTTGTAAAAGTGTTGCATGAACAATTTGGTATTGAAAACGGTTTAATGACAACAGTTCACGCATATACAAATGACCAAAAAAATCTAGACAACATGCATAAAGATTTACGCCGTGCTCGTGCATGTGGTCAAAGCATTATTCCAACTACGACTGGTGCAGCAAAAGCATTAAGTAAAGTAATTCCTGAAATGGAAGGAAAAATCCATGGTTTAGCTCTTCGTGTACCAACTCCAAATGTTTCATTAGTAGACTTAGTAGTCGACTTAAAACAAGATGTAACAGCTGAACAAGTGAACGAAGCTTTCAGAAAAGCAAGTGAAGGTTCATTAAAAGGTATCCTAAACTATAGCGAAGAACCACTTGTATCTGTTGATTACAATACAACAACATATTCATCTACAATTGATGCACAATTAACAATGGTAATGGGTACAAGAAAAGTTAAAGTAATGGCTTGGTACGATAATGAATGGGGTTACTCTGCACGCGTAATTGATTTAACGAAAAAAGTTGTAAAAGCACTTGAAGCGGTAACTGCATAATAAATAGTTGATAAAGTGTAGACATCGTCTGACAACGACTTTGTCTACACTTTTTTATATAATCTGTAGTTATGTAATATCACTTGATAAAATAATCTTTCATTACTATTTATATACAAAACTCCCGAAAAATATGCATTGAAAGTGCTACCAATCATTCTAATGAAATTCAATATAAATAACCTCGATTTTTGGTTGGAAGTATATTAAAATGAAAACCTATCATCTTCCATTAGAGATTATGTACTAGGAAAAGTGTTACTTCCTATGTTATTTGATATAATAATGTTAAATATACTAGACAGGGAGAAATTTTTATGAGATGTCCAAGTTGTTATTACAATGGAACGCGTGTCATAGATTCCAGACCCGTTGATGATAATAAAGAGATACGTAGACGTCGTGAATGCGAATCTTGCGGTTTCCGATTCACTACTTTTGAAAAAATAGAAGAAACGCCATTAATTGTAGTGAAAAAAGATGGGTCCAGGGAAGAATTTAGCCGAGAAAAAGTGTTAAGAGGGCTAATTCGCGCTTGCGAAAAACGTCCAGTATCATTAGAACAACTTGAACAAATCGTCTTTTCTATTGAAAAAGAATTAAGAAGACTAGGAAATTCGGAAGTAAGTTCTGTAGATGTTGGAGAAATGGTAATGGATGAGCTTGCAAAGGTGGATGAAGTGGCTTATGTTCGTTTTGCATCTGTTTACAGACAATTCAAAGATATTAATGTGTTTATGCAAGAGTTAACAGAATTATTGAATCGACAGCCAAAAAAGTAGTTATAGGGGGAAAGCAAAATTGGTTCATTTGTATAAAGAGCTTCAACCGAAGGATCATTTTGACATTATTCTCCCTCATTCTCTATCTTCCCATGAACGACAACTATTAACGCTTTTCTATCAGCCACTTACTGGTCCGGAACCTATTAGCCTATATTTAACTTTATGGGCAGAAGGTGAAGATGCTCATAGGGAAACTTTAAATCATTATTATTTAATGAATGTGTTAGATATGCCGATTGGTAAAGTGTTTCAAGCCCGTATTTCATTAGAAGCAATCGGTTTATTAAGAACATATCGAAAAGAAGAAGGAGAAAATCGTTTCTTTTTATATGAATTAGTGCGTCCTCTTGATGCAGAGACATTTTTTCAAGATCCGTTATTATCGATGTTTCTTTTCAGTAAAATTGGAGAACAAGCATACCGTAAACTTCGGAAACGATTCATCAAGCGAATGAACATGGATTCTTTTAAAGAAGTATCAAGAACATTTATGGATGTGTACAAACCCATTCATACGAATGTTCCCCAAGAATTCATCGAACCCAACCTAGAAACAAAAAATCGCAATTATCCATTCTATTATGAACAATTTGATTTTGCTTTATTGCAAGCTGGGTTATCGGAACAATTGATTCCTACCAGTGTATTTACAATTGAAGTAAAAGAATGGATTGCAAAGATAGCCTTCCTCTATCAATTCTCTCCACTTGATATGCAGAAGGTTGTTATTTTAGCGATTGATGATGAAATGCGAATTTCGTTAGATAGATTGAAAAAAGCTGCATCAGATTATTATAAATTAACGATTTCTAAAGAAGTGCCGAAACTTGAAAAAACTTTTGAAATGAAACCGCAAGAAATACAAAATCAGCCTTTAACGAAAGAACAAGAGTTAATTGATTACCTTGAAACAACCCCACCCGTTCAAGTGTTAAGAGACATTAATAACGGAAAAGAGCCAGTGCCATCTTCTGTCGAAATAGCAGAAGATTTAATATTGAAACATGGCATGCCCGTCGGAGTTGTCAATGTATTGCTTGAATATGTTATGCTAACTACAGACATGAAATTGCCACGCAAATATGTTGAACGAATTGCGGACCATTGGATGAGGAAAAATGTTCGAACGGCGAAGGAAGCAATGGAACTTGCTCGCACAGAACGGGATCAATATAATAAGTGGAAACAAGAAAACGAAGAGAAAAAGTCTTCTAATTTAAACTATAGAAAACAGCCATACAGAAATATAAGGGAAGAAAAGATACCAGAATGGTTCTATAAACGAAACGAACCTCGGAAAGAGGAAGAACAGTCCACAAAACAAAAAATTAACTTTGAAGAAGAACGTAAAAAAATATTGCAAAAACTTGGAGTTGTAGACGGGTAGGTGACCAACCATCGAATCGATCAAAAAATCTTTAAATAAAGTGCAAATTCCATCCTTTCAAGAAAGATACAATGCCATCCGAAATCAAATTTTAGAACATCCGAACGTTCAAAAATTTTTAAAAGAACATGATGATGTGGTTAATAAAGAGATGGTTGAACGCAGTTTAGCAAAGCTATATGAATATATTAGCCAAACGAGCGAATGTTGCAACTGCGGTTCGACAGAAAAATGCACTAATTATTTAAAAGGGTTTGTTCCAAAACTGTATATCGCTCAAAATTCCATAGATGTTGAATATGAACGATGCAAACAAAAAATCATTGAGGATGAACGCAGAGAAATTGAATCGATGATTTCAAGCATGTACATGCCAAAAGATGTATTATCTGCAACATTGAAAGATTTAGAGATTGATGATGAATCGCGGGTTGAAATACTTAATTATGCAGCTGATTTTGTTGCTCATATCAAAAATTCAGGGGAATTACCGAAAAAAGGGTTTTACTTGTATGGAGAGTTTGGTGTTGGGAAATCCTTTGTACTAGGTGCGATTGCCAACGAACTCGCCAGTTTAAAAGTCCCGTCAGTTCTTGTATTTGTACCTGAATTTTTAAGGGAATTAAAAAATTCCATCCACGATCAAACACTTCAGGAGAAAGTCGATTATGTGAAACAAGCTCCAGTATTGATGCTCGATGATATTGGTGCGGAATCATTAACAAGCTGGGCGAGGGATGAAATCTTAGGATCCATTTTACATTATCGAATGAGTGAGCAGCTACCAACCTTTATTACATCGAATTTAGATTATAAACAATTGGAAATTCATCTAGCAGAAACTTCTCGTGGTGAGATGGATGTAGTGAAAGCGGCAAGAATTATGGAGCGAATTAAAGCCGTGACGTTTCCTATTCGAATGACAGGAAGAAATAGGAGACTTTAAAAAGCTTTGTCTATTTCGATAGTTGCATTTCTAAAAAACTCAGCGTATACTTTCATTATGATGATGAAAAATATTTTGCGGTGAAGAGGACACGAAGTTTGTGAAACGGCTTATAGAGAGGGAAACCTAGGCTGGAAGTTTCCTAGTACGACGCAACACTTTACTACCTCGGAGCATTAGCGGGGAACAATCCGCTAACGTTTTCGGTACGTTACACCGACCTAGAGCTTCGTCTGAAATTTTATTTCGGAAGGAAGAAGGGTGGAACCACGAGCGATCGCGTCGTCCCTTTATTGGGATGGCGTTTTTTTATTTTAGGTTTCAACTGTTTAGCTTTATTAATTTTTGATTTCTATGAATACAGAATAGCTAAAAATTTTGCATCAAAAAATATAGTAAAGGAGAATTTGAGTATGTCTGAAGTGATTCAATTAACATTTCCAGACGGTGCTGTAAAGGAGTTTCCTAAAGGAACTTCTACTGATGATGTGGCAGCTTCCATCAGCCCAGGATTACGTAAAAAAGCGTTAGCAGGTAAAATCAATGGTAAGTTATTAGATTTAAAAACACCAATTGAGGAAGATGGTGCTATTGAAATCATTACACCAGAACATGAAGATGCATTAGAAATATTGCGCCACTCTACTGCTCATTTAACAGCTCAAGCAGTAAAACGTTTATTCCCTGGTGTGAAACTTGGGATTGGTCCTGTAATTGAAGGTGGGTTTTACTACGATATCGACTCACCAACACCAATATCTGCAGATGATTTTCCAAAAATAGAAAAAGAAATGAAAAAAATCATTTCTGAAAACCTTGAGATCGTACGTAAAAACGTTACTCGCGAAGAAGCGCGCAAAATTTATGAAGAAATCGGCGATGAATATAAATTGGAATTACTTGATGCGATTCCAGAAGGGGAACAAGTCTCTATATACTATCAAGGGGAATTTTTCGATCTTTGCCGTGGAGTGCACGTTCCATCTACAGGCAAATTAAAAGAGTTTAAATTGCTTTCTTTAGCTGGAGCATATTGGCGTGGTGATTCTAACAACAAAATGCTTCAACGTATTTACGGCACAGCATTCTTCAATAAAGAAGATTTAAAACAACACTTACAAATGCTTGAAGAGGCAAGAGAACGAGATCACCGTAAAATTGGTAAGGAACTTGAGCTATTTACTTTATCTCAAACTGTAGGGCAAGGGTTACCAATTTGGTTGCCAAATGGTGCAACAATTCGTCGCATCATCGAACGCTATATTGTTGATAAAGAAATCAGTCTTGGTTATCAGCATGTATATACTCCAGTGCTAGGTTCTAAAAGTTTATATGAAACATCTGGACATTGGCATCACTATTCTGAAGATATGTTCCCTCCAATGGAAATGGATAACGAAACACTTGTGCTTCGTCCAATGAACTGTCCACACCATATGATGGTGTACAAGAACAGCATGCACTCTTACCGCGAGTTGCCGATTCGAATTGCCGAACTTGGTATGATGCACCGTTATGAAGCATCTGGTGGTTTATCTGGATTACAACGTGTGCGCGGAATGACGTTGAATGATGCCCATATCTTCGTTCGTCCAGACCAAATTAAAGATGAGTTTAAACGAGTAGTTAACTTAATTTTAGATGTTTATAAAGATTTCGATATTAAAGATTATCGTTTCCGCTTATCTTACCGTGATCCAGAAGATACAGAAAAGTATTATGACGACGATGAAATGTGGGAACGTGCTCAAAGCATGTTAAAAGAAGCAATGGATGACCTAGGCCTTGAATATTTTGAAGCGGAAGGCGAAGCGGCATTCTATGGTCCTAAATTGGATGTACAAGTAAAAACTGCTATTGGTAAAGAAGAAACATTATCAACTGTGCAACTTGACTTCTTGCAACCAGAGCGCTTTGATTTAACATATATCGGAGAAGATGGAGAAAAACATCGTCCAGTTGTAATTCATCGTGGTATTGTATCGACAATGGAACGCTTTGTTGCATTCCTAATTGAAGAGTATAAAGGTGCGTTCCCAACTTGGTTGGCACCAGTTCAAGCAGTAGTGATACCTGTATCAAACGAAGTGCATTTTGATTATGCAAAACAAGTGGAAGAAACACTTCGTAAAGCTGGTATTCGCGTAGAATTGGATGTTCGTGAAGAAAAGTTAGGATATAAAATCCGTGAAGCACAAATGAAGAAAATCCCATACATGTTGGTATTAGGAGATAAAGAAGTGGAAGCGAATGCGGTAAATATTCGCAGATATGGATCTAAAGATTCCGAAACAGTTCCATTCGAACAATTCCTTGAAGATATCAAAAAGGACGCAAGAGTGTAAACGGGATACAAAGATGATTTGTATTTTTGATTAGTGTGGAAGATGCCCGGAGCTTAGCAAAGGGCATCTTGATTTTTTAAAATGCTTTAGTTTATAATTTTAATCATTGCACGATAGCTAGTATTCGTTAAAGAATTTTGGATTTTAAAGTTTTCTATTTTTTCTTTCAAAGGAATGTATTGATAAAAACTTGACATTCTAAAATATGAATGTTACGATAACAAAGGTTAAGAATACAAGTTTGTGGTTGAAAGTAGAGGCTGCCCGCTTCTCACCTGTTTCGACGCTTCAAGCAGTTGGCAGGTTTGGAATAAATGAAAAATGAATACGCTCTTTTTGCGTATTTTTCGGCGGGCGGACATCTTCTGAAATGTCCGTCTTTTTTTATGGACATAACAGAATCAACAGCGACGTTCAACCAGGGATGTTTCCAAACCGTGTATTCGCGACACAACCTTGGAGGTGGATTTTTATTAGCAAAGACATATACGTCAACGAAGGGATACGTGCACGTGAACTTCGTGTAATTGATCAAAACGGTGAACAATTAGGAATTAAATCCCGTAATGAAGCGTTAGAAATGGCTGCTCGTGTAAACTTGGATCTTGTCCTAGTAGCACCACAAGCGAAGCCACCTGTCGCTCGTATTATGGACTATGGCAAGTTTAAATTTGAGCAGCAAAAGAAAGAGCGCGAGATTCGCAAAAATCAAAAAGTCATCCACATGAAAGAGGTACGTTTAAGCCCAACAATTGATGAGCATGACTTCCAAACAAAACTTCGAAACGCAATCAAGTTCCTTCAAAAAGGAGATAAAGTAAAATGTACGTTGCGTTTCAAAGGTCGCGCAATTACGCATACAGATATTGGTCAGCGGGTATTAGATCGTTTTGCTGAAGAATGTGCAGAATATGCAACAGTAGAACAAAAGCCAAAATTAGAAGGCCGAAGCATGTTTTTAGTACTTGCACCAAAAAATGAAAAATAATGATTACGAAATAAGGTTTAGGAGGAAATACTATGCCAAAAATGAAAACTCATCGTGGCGCTGCTAAGCGTTTCAAAAGAACGGGTACAGGTAAATTTAAATTTGACCGTGCTTACGGTAGCCACTTAGCTGCAAACAAAACGACAAAACAAAAACGTCAACTGCGTAAAGCTAAAGTGATGACTGCAGGTGACTACCAACGCATTAAAACTTTACTTGCGTACAAAAAATAATTGAACGTTATATAAAAATTTAATTTTCGAGAGAATAGCAGGAGGTAATTAATATGCCACGCGTAAAAGGTGGAACAGTAACGCGCAAACGTCGTAAAAAAGTATTAAAATTAGCTAAAGGTTATTTCGGTTCAAAACACACTTTATATAGAACAGCAAATCAAGCGGTAATGAAATCTGGTTTATACGCATACCGTGACCGCCGTCAGAAAAAACGCGATTTCCGCAAATTATGGATTACTCGTATCAACGCAGCTGCTCGTCAAAACGGCCTTTCTTACAGCCGTTTAATGTACGGTTTAAAACAAGCTGGTATCGAAGTAAACCGCAAAATGTTAGCTGACTTAGCAGTAAACGATGCACAAGCGTTTGCTCAACTTGCTGAAGAAGCGAAAAAAGCAATTGCGAAATAAGAAATTGACTCATTTTTTCACGAATTTAAACAACAACTTTAAAGGCTGGTAGGACATCCTATCAGTCTTTTTCTTTTAGGAGAAGCGCATATGAATGAAATTCTTATTGTTTACATGATGATTCTATCAGCGATTTGTTTTACATTGATGGGGATTGATAAATCAAAAGCGAGAAAAAAGAAGTGGCGTATTTCAGAAAGAACATTATTGTTCGTTGCAATCATCGGAGGTGCCTGTGGTGGGCTAATCGGGATGTATCTATTCCACCATAAAACGAAACACTCAGTATTTGCATTTGGATTGCCATTTTTGTCTGCAATACAGATTATATTAATCATGAGCATTTTGCATATTTTTTGACCCAAGAGCCATAAGGATTTCAAAGACATAAAAAAGGACTTCACCCCTAAAATGTAGAATTTTTGAAGTGACGAAACAACAAAAAATTCAAAAGGAGGAAGTCACTTTGTATATTCTACAAGAAAGCCTATTTTCCTTTGAAGAACTGCAAAAATTAGAGTCAAAAGAGAAATTACCTATCTTTTTTAGCTCGCTTGATTTACGCCCTTATGCTAAACAGTTGAGAAGTTCTTCACCCCGAGGGGCTGACGGTCATTCCAGAGAAGGGATTCTAAGGGCTCTCATCGCTGCCCCACTCGAAGGCATCGACACCTTTACCGCCCTTCATCATCGATTGGATAAAGACCTTCGTTTCCGTTATCAATGCGGTTTATCGATTGATCGCCCCGCACCGTCTATCTCCACTCTCAGCCGGGTTTTTGCAGCACTTACCAAAAAAAAGCTGGCTGAAAAGATCTTCCTTGACTTGGTACAGTTAGCTCAGGAGGAAGGAATAATTGACGGCAGCCACCAGGCCATCGACAGTGCCGCCATTGATGCCTATGAAAAGAAACAGCCCAAAAAGCGTAGTGAACAAACGGGTAATGCCAATTGGGGCGCAAAATATGATTCCTTCGGCAATAAAATTACCTGGTTTGGCTATAAGATGCATCTTTCAGTCGATACCGCAAGCGAACTGCCAATGGCCATAAAAGTAACCCCTGCCCATGTGAACGATGGAGAAGTCGCACCAGAATTAATCGAGCAAGTGGCAGAGCGTACCAAATCCAAAATTGAATTTCTGATCATGGATGGCGGATATGACCAACTAAAAAACTATGAATCAGCCAAAAACATTGGAGCGCAAGCCATTATCCCGCTCAATTTGCGCAACGAAAAAGAGCCTCCTGAAGGGATTTCTTCCAATGGAACTCCGCGTTGTTCCATGGGTTATGAAATGACTTATTGGGGAGCTGATAAGGACCAGCTCAAGTTCAGATGTCCTCACGCAACCGGCAAAGTGGATTGCCCATTAGGAATGGCAGCCTGTTCATCTTCCAACTATGGAATGGTGGTAAAAGTCGACATCAAAAAGGATGTGCGCCGATATTCCAATCCGCACCGTGATACAAAACGTTGGAAAGAGCTTTACAACGAGAGGACAAGTGTAGAACGCTGTAATTCAAGAATGAAAAGCTACCTTACGGCGAACTCCCTACATGTATGGGGAATTGAGAAAGTAAAGAGCCATATTTACCTGAACGCTATTGTATTACTTGTTTCAGCGCTAGCGATGGCAAAGGAAAATAAAGGGAAGAAAGCCGCTTAAAAAAATTCAATGTGAAAAATTCTGCAGGTATGCCCAAAAACAGGATTATTGTAATATTTTGTAAAATAACATGCTGGTAGCTATTTGTCGAGTGCTTTATTTTTTATACTTTTATCCACTAGCATTGCACTAATTAAATCTGATGATTCAAAATACTAAGAATGTTCAATTTTTTATTGCTTTCGAAACAAAAAAATCCTTTACAATGGAAGTACAGGTGGTTCCTGTCCAAATCCAATCGTAAAGGATAAACGTTATGGACAAGAATACACTAATTTCATCATTTGGTAAATGGGTTTCACCCATAAATATTCAAAAACTTAGCGAACAAGTCAAAGAATTGAAACAGGACTATTACACAAAAAAGCTGACAACAGAAGCCTATATTAAACTTTTATTGGTAGCCCAGCTGCTCGAATTTAAGAGCTTAGAGGAAATGAGTGATGCACTTGTAGACGAAGATCTTCAAAAAGCACTCGGATTTGAATCGATAAGTGCCTCTCAGCTATCCCGAAAAAACAATCAGATCAACCCACTAATTCTTGCAAATTTGTTCTTGGATCTTGTTTGGAAAATTCAACGGTACCATTATAAAACCGGAAAGAATATGCCACTGAAAATCATTGATTCAAGTACACTCCCGTTGAATTTGACCAATTATAAATGGGCAAAATTCCGTAAAACAAAAGCTGGTGTAAAGCTACACTTACGGCTCGTTTTCATGGATAAAGACACCGTCTATCCTGAAAAAGCAGTGATTACGACAGCAAAAGAACATGACCGAAATCAACTCGAAGTCCTAGTGGATGATAAAGAAGCCATGTATGTGTTTGACCGCGGTTATGTGGACTATGAACGTTTTGATCGGATGACAGATGATGGCTATTTCTTCGTTTCAAGACTGAAGAAAAACGCAGTCATTCGTGAAGTCTATACATTTTCACTTCCTGATGATTGTCACGTTCTATCCGATAAAATGGTCTACATTGGTACCACACAAAATCGTACTGAAAATGTCTTTCGTCTACTAGAAGTTATGGACACAAAAGGGAACTTACTTCGTTTCATCACCAACCGATTTGATTTAAAACCAGAAGAGATAAGTGATATTTACCGATCTCGCTGGGCTATTGAACTCTTTTTCAAATGGCTCAAGCAACACGTAGAAATTAAGCACTTTTATGGAATGAGTGAAACAGCTATTCAAAATCAAATTTTCTTAGCCCTTATCACGTATTGCTTACATGTTCTCATTCAATTGGAGATGAAAAGTAAGAAATCTCTACTTCGAATTACTCGTTGGTTAAAGAGAGCTCTGTGGAAACCAGCTTATGTTTGGTTGCGAAAATTTGATGGGCGAGCCAGTCCATAATCTCCCTTTTGTCGTTGTCGCTCTGGTTTAACTGTATATATTTACCAAATGGGCAGTGCCACCTTTCTTTAGGTTTTGTCTTTTTGGCACAAATTCACAAAAATTAATTAACAGAAAATTCTAACTATATTTATGCAATGCTAATGACTTTTATCCAAAAAATCTAATTTTGCAAAATGCTCATCATGTATATAAATCGTTCATTCTAATTTGATGGAGTATGTTGTGATGATTCACTTCGCTCTTTAAAGAATTAAACGGCTTAAGCCTATAAAGATTTAGGGCTCAAGCCGCTTATTTTTCAAATGATTCACTCAACAGAGAGTTTACTAATATTATTTGGACAAGCCCCCTGTCCATCAACGAACAATTAAAACATTATTTAGAGGATGATTATTCTTCTTCTTTCATCAATTTTTCAATAGGATTTTTCCAATTGATTTTCGCTTTAGGATAATTCATTAAAATTTCCTTCTCTAAAAATTTGAAATCATCTTTCGTCATACCGTGAAGTTTCATTGGATCATGCACCCAGACGAAAATCGAAACAACTTCAAAGGCATCTTCGGTTGTCCCTAAATATTTTTCACCTTCAAATAATGCCCCTTTATAAGAAATAAAGAAGTTTTTTCGTACATTTTTTACATCGTCATAAAAATAATATTGCCCCTTTTCATAGGCTTCATCTAATTTCCTTTTTGGATCTGTTAAGTAGCGAACAGCTTTATAAAATAAATAGATAATGAGGACAATAACTATAATGCGCAAAAGAAAACCCATAAAAGTTCCCCCTTGTATAAAAGGTATCATATCCTATACGATTAGGATAGATATATAGTTTCATTTTTTATAGAAAATGAGGGATAAAATTAATGGAATTTAAAGAACTGTTTAATATGCAAGCACAACTGGATTCATTTATTCAAAAAAATCAGCAAATCAACCGTGATGTGTTTTTAGAAAAAGGATTGGCGCTAACAATTGAACTAGCAGAGTTAGCAAATGAAACTCGCTGTTTTAAATTTTGGAGCACGAAAGGACCTTCTGAACGAGAAGTGATTTTAGAGGAATTTGTAGATTCTATTCATTTTCTGCTCTCATTAGGAAATGAGAAAGGCTATCGATTAGATGCTTGGCCGGAAATTAAGAAAAAGGAAAACTTAACGACGTGGTTTTTACAAACACAAGATGTAATATTATCATTTATTCATAATCCGACAGAGGATAATTACTTGCAAGTGTGGAAATATTATGGAGTGCTTGCCTATAATTTAGGTTTCACATTGGATGATATTATCCAAGCATACATTGCTAAAAACGAGAAAAATTACGAGCGGCAACGCAATGGATATTAAGGAGGATATTCATAATGAATTTGGATCAAACTCTGCAAATGTTGAAAGATTTGACTGATGCAAACGGCATCCCAGGAAATGAAAAAGCGCCGAGAGCAGTAATGAAAAAATATATCGAACCGTTTGCTGATAAGATTGAGTATGACAATTTAGGAAGCTTAATTGCTGAAAAATGTGGCGATGAAAAAGGCCCAAAAATTATGATTGCCGGTCACCTAGATGAAGTCGGCTTCATGGTGTCACAAATTGATGAAAAGGGGTTTATTAAATTTCAAACGGTAGGCGGCTGGTGGGCTCATGTTATGCTTTCTCAGCGGGTAACGATTACAACTCGTTCAGGAGAAGAAATCATTGGCGTAATCGGTTCAAAACCGCCACATATCCTGCCTCAAGAACAAAGAAAGAAAACTGTAGATATAAAGGACATGTTTATCGATGTTGGTGCATCTTCAAAAGAGGAAGCGGAAAGCTGGGGAATACGACCTGGTGACATGATTACTCCTTATTTTGAATTCAATGTGATGAAAAACGACAAATTGTTACTCGCAAAAGCTTGGGATAACCGAATTGGTTGTGCCATTGCCATCGAAGTGTTGAAACGATTACAAAATGAAAAACATCCAAATATCGTGTATGGTGTCGGCAATGTACAAGAAGAAGTAGGTTTAAGAGGTGCGAAAACGTCCACGTTTAAAATCCAACCGGATATTGGCTTTGCAGTAGATGTTGGAATTGCTGGTGATACGCCGGGAATTACTGCAAAAGAATCGACATCGAAGCTAGGAGCAGGGCCGCAAATCGTTATTTACGATGCTTCAATGGTATCGCATAAAGGATTACGGGATTTTGTAATAGATGTTGCAGAAGAAAACAAGATTCCATATCAATTTGAAACGATGCCTGGTGGTGGAACGGATGGCGGTTCTATTCATTTAACTGGAAGTGGTGTACCAACCCTTTCCATTGGCGTTGCTACTCGTTATATTCATTCCCATGCATCCATTTTGCATCGTGATGATTTTGAAAATGCAGTAAAATTAATGGTCGAAATTGTAAAGCGGCTTGATTGGGATGCGGTGAATAAAATTAAATTTGATTGAGAGGATTAAACATCCTCTCTTTTTTATTGGCATTTAGAACACTTGAAGTTATCTTTATGCATAACATGTACTATTATGAATAGAATGGAATGGACATCTTTTTAATTTGTGCGCATAAATATTAATTAAAATCAAAAATAAACCAGTTCTGTTGAATTTTTATTCGTTTTGATTGAATATCCCTTCTATTGGCAAAAAGATTAAAATATAATAAAAATACACTTGATTTAATAAATATGCAATTGTATAATGAATACAACCAAACGTTAAAGGAGCGGTAAGAATCAATGAAACTGTTGGAAGAAGTGCAGCTAAAGCCCGTTTCTAGTTTAAAGGGCAAAGATTTATTAACGCTGCTTGATTATACAAGTGAAGAAGTGCAAGAACTAATTAGTCTTGCAATAAAAATGAAAAAGGTAACGAAAAACGGAAGATGTCCAAAACTATTAGATGGAAAAATAATCGGAATGATTTTTGAGAAGAATTCAACTCGTACTCGTATTTCCTTTGAAGTAGGAATGCATCAATTGGGTGGAAAAGCGATTTTCTTAAATGCAAGAGATATGCAACTTGGTCGTGGTGAACCAATTTCTGATACTGGCCTTGTGCTTTCAGGATATTTAGATGGCATTATGATACGCGCAAATTCCCATAAGATGGTAGAGGAGTTAGCTGAATACTCTACAATTCCTGTGATTAATGGATTAACGGATCTTTATCATCCATGTCAAGCATTGGCCGATATTGAAACAATCGTTGAAAATAAAGGAAAATTAAAAGGTTTAAAAACAGCTTATGTTGGCGATGGAAATAATGTTGCCCATTCGCTGGTAGTTGCAGCTGCCCATGTTGGAATGGATATTGTGGTTGCAACTCCAATAGGGTATGAGCCAGATGAAATCATCATGAAGAAGGCTCAAGCGATTGCAGAGAAAAATGGCAGCACGGTTGTCGTAACAAATGATCCAATTGAAGCTGTGAAAGATGCAGATGTAATCTATACAGATGTATGGACTAGTATGGGGCAGGAAGAGGAAGCGGTTCAGCGATTAATAGACTTTAAAGGTTATCAAATCAATGAGGAACTTGTTGCTCATGCAAAACCTGACTTTATGTTCTTACATTGTTTGCCAGCTCATCGCGAAGAAGAAGTGGCAACATCAGTAATCGATGGACCAAATTCATACGTCTTCGAGCAAGCAGAAAACCGATTACACGCACAAAAAGCAGTGCTATTATCTCTATTAGCATAATAAGAACAGAAGAAAATATGTTGTAGCTCTGCCCCGAAAGCGCAAGCGGCAGGGGCAAGCAGAAAACCGACTCCATGCCCAAAAAGCAGTGCTATTATCTCTATTAGCATAAAAAGAACGGAAGAAAATATGTTGTAGCTCTGCCCCGAAAGCGCAAGCGGCAGGGGAAACTTTTATCTCTACTACTATGCAGATTAACATGTTTTCACTCGATGTGGATTTCTAGGTGGAATGAAGCATCGGTATAAATAAAAGATACAAGGCAATCCAGGAGGCGCTGGATTGCCTTTTTACATGAAGGAATATTTTATTTAGAAGACCGTTTCTTTAAATCAATTAATTGATAAACAATCGCATTTGTTTGCAAATCTTTCGTACAAATGTGGCCTAATTCTTTCGAATAATAATATTGGTAACCATCGGAACTAACAATTTCCATTACAGGATGAAAGGTTCCAGCAGGTGTTGTGATTTTTTCCGACATGCTGGTTACGACATAGGTTACTGGTTGATACTCATCCTTAAATGAATAAGACCAACTCGTTCCAAGTTTTACTGGATACGGAATATGAAAATCTGTGATAATTTCTTCATTTTCTAAGTAACCAGTAAAAGTGAAGCCTTTTTTATCGATGCGATTTACATAATGGATGTATTGATTGTTTTCGTCGGAAACTTGCCACCAATCCCCTAGTTCGTCAGATGAAAGATACGAAAAATATTCTCGAGCGGTATAGCCCTCATTTAATTCATATATGTACTGGTACTGTTTATTGTACCCAAATCCACTTGAAACAGGAATAAAATCAGGTTCAATAATCCGAGACATAAAAGTGGAAAAGTGAGCGCGAGTAAGAGGTTGAGAAGGCTTAAAAGTGCCATCTTCGAATCCGGTTGTAATGTTATTTGCAGCTAATACTTTTATTGCTTGATAGAATGTATGGTTTTTGGAAACATCTTTAAACTCTTGGTTTGTTGTACCTTTTAAATGAAATGCATTAACTAATACTTGAGCCATTTCACCGCGCGTAATGGGTTCAAAGGGCCTAAAAGTATCTCCTTTTGGAAAAATCCCTTCATCCACAACTGCTGCGATGGCCTTATAAGTAACTTCATCGATTTTTCCTAAATCTTGAAATCCTGGAGCTGGTCGATTCTCTACATTAAGATTTAATGCTCTTGTAATCATTAATGCGACTTGGGATTTTGTAACATTGTTAGAAGGTTTAAAGGTTTGATCTTGATAACCTTTAATAATTCCTGAATCCGCAAGAAATTCAATCTCGAATATTGACGGATGACTTTCAGGAACATCTTTAAAAGTAGCAGCATCTCCATGATTTACTTTTACGCAAAAAATTAACATACAAATGATAAAACTACTCCATAGCCATTGTTTCCAATTGTAATGTACTCCCACTTCTTTCCCTCCTTCAATACTAGTTTGGATAAACTTATGAAATAATGATATTTTTACTAATTCTCATACTAGTATAAACGCTCTCTTTTTTGTGGTAAATGACGAATTAGACCTATTCAGGTATGATAGTAATATTAACAGTTGAATAATAAATTCATTATTGATATAGTTGCTAGTCTACAAAGGGGTGAGATGATTGAATGATCATAAGGGAGAATTGTTGTTTGATTTAATTAAAGGGAAATGGATGGTATTGAAAAAAATAAAGAAAGGAAAATGGCAAGATATTAGTGATATTTACATAACAAATTCAGAATTTGCTATTTTATCAATAGTTTATAAGGATAAGCCATTGATTTCTCATGTAGCGAAACAAGTTCATTTTACAAGGCAAGCAACCCATAAATTTATCAAACAATTAGAGCAAAAAGGTTTGGTGGAAACGAATAAAGCGAATTTGAGAGATAAATATATTGAACTGACACCTTCGGGAGAAGCTTGCTATGAAAAATATATCGCTTTAAAAAAAGAATTGGAGAATATCATTGCAGAACATATAGGGGAAGAACAACTAAAAAGCTTGAAGGAAATTTTAAAAATGGAATGGGGGTTATATTAAATAAGGGCATGGAGAATCCATTCTCCAGCCCTCTAATTTTGAAATGCTTTTGACAATGTTTCGGTAAACTTTGCATGCTCTTCTTCAGTAGAAGTTTGCCACCACTTTTCTAAAAAGACGCCGAGTCCTGGAAGTAGGTGCTCATCTCCCCGAGCGATTGCATCTTGAATTGTTTCCTGAAAATCTTGTGGGTTGTCTCCTTTAACATTTGCTGTAATGGCTTCTCTTATTTGAAAGTTCATACCATTCGCCTCCTCGAGTAGTAGTTTGTTACCACTCGATGAAATTATGCGTCATTTTCAATAACTCCTTGGAGAAACTTTTTTGGAGTAAAGTTCTTCTTAGCGCAACTTGCGTAATGTGTATGTGATTTTATGCTAATTGAAGCATACGGTTTAATGACAACAATGCTTCTTCCGTTGTTTCTCGGTCCACTTTAATGACATTTCCTTGTTCACCATTTTCAATCATTTCAAGCGCCCAAAGGAAATGTGGCAAATCGATACGGTTCATTGTTAGGCAAGGGCACATATTTTCATTGAGTGAGATGATGTGCTTGTCGGGATGCTCAGCAATAATTCGTTTCACTAAGTTCATTTCTGTTCCGATTGCCCAACTCGATCCAGCAGGAGCATTTTTGATGGTTTCTACGATATATTTAGTAGAACCTGAAAGGTCTGCTGCTTGTACTACTTCAAAAGAACATTCTGGATGAACAATGACTGTCATTTCAGGATAGTTTTCTCGAACTTCTTGAACATTCTCCACTGTAAATCCTTGATGAACAGAACAATAACCATCCCATAAAATCACTTTTATGTCTTGGACATTGCCTTCATACTTGAATTCTCCAGAAATCGGATTCCATACAGCCATTTGTTCTAAAGAGATTCCTACTTCGTAGGCTGTATTTCTTCCTAAATGTTGGTCTGGTAAGAAAAAGATTCGCTCTTTTTGCGTAAACGCCCATTCCACCATTTTTTTGGCGTTGGATGAAGTGACACAAGCACCGCCATTCCGCCCGGTGAATGCTTTTATCGCAGCAGTTGAGTTGACATATGTTAATGGGATAATTGTATCGCCGAAAAGGGCTGTTAACTTCTCCCATGCTTCTTCCGTTTGATAAATATTTGCCATATCCGCCATTGAACAGCCTGCTCGCATATCGGGTAAGTAAACAATTTGCTCATCGGTTGTTAACATATCAGCTGTTTCAGCCATGAAGTGCACACCGCAAAATACAATATGTTTAGCTTGTTTATTTTTAGCAGCTACTTGCGCCAGTTGCAAAGAGTCGCCTATTGCATCAGCAAATTGGATTACTTCATCTTTTTGATAATGATGTGCAGGGATAAATAATTGATCACCTAATTTTTCCTTTATTTCACGAACTCTCTTTTCCATTTCATCACGAGACAAGCGACGATATTTTTCAGGCATCATACCTTGAGTTGGAAGTGTGCAAATTGTTGACATTATTCAACATCCTTTCTTTTTACTAATGCACTAATATCTAAAGCGTTAACCGAATGGGTAAGGGAGCCAAGGGAAATCCATTCTACGCCAGATTCTGCGTACTTTCGCAAATTGTCTAACGTAATGCCCCCAGAAGCTTCCGTTGTTATATGTTCTGGAACAAACGGCAACCATTGTTTAATTTCTTCAGGAGTTCGATTATCAAACATGATAATATCCGCACCAGCTTCAATTGCTTCTAACAATTGTTCTTTCGTTTCAATTTCCACTTCGATTTTTACCGTATGACCAATTTTTGATTTAGCTAATTGTACGGCCTTTGAAATGCTTCCAGCGAAAGCAATGTGATTGTCTTTTAACATAATGCAATCGTATAAGCCGCTTCGGTGGTTATAGGCACCGCCTGTCCGCACAGCGTATTTATCGAGCATTCTTAGACCTGGCATCGTTTTTCTGGTATCACATATTTTTGCATTTGTTCCTTTAGTTAATTCAACAGCTTTTCTTGCGTTCGTTGCGATGCCGCTCATCCGTTGAATTAAATTTAAAATGACCCGTTCTCCGCTAAGCAAACTTTGTAAAGAACCCTCTATGATAGCGATTTGATCCCCCTTATGAAGTTCATCCCCATCTTCTTTCAGCAAGGTGATGTTAAGGAAAGGGTCGAGCAACTTAAATCCGGTTTCGATTATCGTAGCTCCACAAAAGATCCCGTCCTCCTTTGCATAAAAAGTAAAAGATCCTTGATCTATACGGGAAAAGATGGTTTCGCTTGATAAGTCACCGTCTCCGATATCTTCATTAAAAAACTGTTTCAACATTTCTTGTAATTTGATTTTGTTCATAAAGTCCGTCCCTCACATGTAATTTTCCTTGTTTGAAGATAATCCACTTATTTTGCCAATCCTCATTAATTGATGGAAAGTCATTACGAATATGGGAGCCACGAGATTCTTCCCCTTTACAGTTGTCTTGACACATATATTTACATAAAATAAATGATAAAACAAGTATTTTCATTCATAATTTCCGTTTTGTAAAGTATGCTAAGAGTCCATAATTTTTGTAGAAATGGGGAATATCAATGATTTATCTAGATTATGCTGCGACAACCCCGATGATGGATGTAAGTATTGAGGCTTACAGTCTTGCTGCAAAAAGCGTATATGGTAATACATCCAGTTTGCATGATGCAGGTGGACAAGCAGCCTTTTTGTTAGAAAACGCAAGAGAGGTTGTGGCAAAAAAATTAGGCGTTAATCGGGACGGCATCATATTTACTGGAAGTGGTACAGAAGGGAATATCCTTGCAATAATATCTTTAGCCCGTGCAGGAAAAGGGAAACATATCATCACGTCAAGCGCAGAACACACGAGTGTACATGCTGCTATAAATACTCTAGAAAAAGAAGGTTATGAAATTACAAAACTACCGTTAACAAAACGAGGTATAGTTGATGTAAGCTTGTTAGAACAATCGATTCGCCCAGATACAGTTCTCATTACAATACAACATGTCAACTCAGAAATTGGTTCTATTCAACCGGTGAAAGAAATTGCCGAAGTTGCACAAAAATACAATATTTCATATCATGTAGATTGTGTTCAGTCCTTCTGCAAATTAGATGTAACGGAATTTTCAAAATTTGTTGATGGCATCACAGTATCCGCCCATAAAATTGGTGGACCAAAAGGCTGTGGTGCGGTATATTTAAATCCGCGCAGAAGAATATTGCCACTTTTTCCAGGTGTGACTCATGAAAGGGGCTTAAGAGGCGGTACGGTCGATACCCCAGCGGTTTTTGCTTTTGCCAAAAGCGTAGAGCATTACCAGTATGACCTCAATAAATTTTGGAGTTTGCGAAACCAATTAAAAGAATCAATAAAAGATACAAACTGCTATTTTATTGAAGCAGACGAAGCTCATCAACTCCCAAGCATATGTGGCTTATGTATGAAGGGGGCGGAAGGGCAATACGTGATGTTGCGATTAAATGAAGAAGGAATTTGCATTTCAACCGGAAGTGCTTGCGATATCAACAGTGCATCAGGAACAAAGGCGATTCTTGCAATGGCGCATAGCTTATCGGAAGCACGTACATTTTTCCGAATCTCTTTTGGAATGGATACAACAGAAGAACATATTCATCGACTTAGTAAAGCATTAGTAAATTTAGATCAAGATGTAAAAAATGAATAAAGGCGGTTTATCAATAATGAAACGCATAGAATCGGCTCAAAACGCTTATGTGAAACATTGGAAAAAGCTAGTTACCAATAGGAAAGAGCGAGAAAAAACAGGAGAATTTATTGTCGAAGGATTTCATTTAGTAGAGGAAGCGCTAAAAAATAAGGGGCAAGTCATTCAAGTCATTGTACGCGAAGGGGTTGAAATTCCCCGTGAATGGTCATTGAATGATGTAAAGATAGTGGAAGTAACGAACTCCATTGCGAAGGACATTGCAGAAACAGAAACTTCACAAGGTATATTTGCACATTGCAAACAAGCCATGATTTCGGAAACTGAACAGGCATCATGGAAAAAATTATTGCTTATTGATGCAGTGCAAGACCCAGGAAATATCGGAACGATGATTCGTACAGCGGATGCTGCTGGAATCGATGCGGTTGTTTTAGGAAAAGGCTGTGCAGATATATATAATCCAAAGACATTGCGTTCGGCGCAAGGATCTCACTTCCATATTCCGGTAATTCGCGGAAATTTAATGGCTTGGGTTGAAAAATTAAAAGAAAGAAACATTCCTTTGTATGGAACTGCTCTTGAAAATGCAGTTGATTATAGGAAATTACATAAGTCAGGAAGTTTCGCCTTAATTGTAGGAAATGAAGGTAGCGGTGTTCAAAAGGAATTGCTCGAGCAAACGACTCAAAATGTGATGATTCCGATTTTAGGACAAGCAGAATCGTTGAATGTGGCAGTTGCTACAGGGATCTTATTATATCATTTCATCGATTAACGAACTCTTACTTTTGCTTCTCGAGTGAAGTAAAAGTAAGAGTTTTTCATTAAACGGATTGAATCACTAGCGTCGCATTAAAATAATTTAACACCTTTAAATAAACCGAATTTTCTGAAATATAATCTAAATACAAAAAAATCCTTTATAATGATTGGGTGGTAGTAAACCATCCAAATCCAATACAAAGGACAAAACCATGGATAAGTTTACACGAAAAACATCATTTGAACAATGGTTTTCACCGATTCATCGTCCATTATTTGACGACCTAGTGAAAACACATCAATTAGCTTCATTTATGAAACTGCTTTTGGATGCCCAACTCCATGAAACCGAGAGTTTACGGGCGTTGAGTGACGCTGTCTTTTTAGAAGAATTACAACGAGCAACGGGATTGGAATCGATTAGTTTTTCACAGTTAGGGAGACGAATCAATACCATCCCAACTGAGTTCTTTCAAACGATTTTTCTCGATTTAGTGGCACAAATTCATCGGAAAACCAATTTCCAAACAAGAAGAAAAGTGACAACGCCTTTGAAAATCATTGATTCGAGTACATTACCGCTTAATTTGACCAATCATAAGTGGGCAGAGTTTCGAAAAACAAAATCAGGAGTAAAGCTTCACTTACGACTTGTTTTTATGGAAAAAGGACTCTCCTATCCAGATAAAGCCGTACTCACGAATGCCAACGAACATGATCGTGGTCAACTAGAAGTATTCGTGGATGACAAAGAATGCATGTACGTGTTTGATCGTGGTTACTTGGATTATGGGCGCTTTGATCAAATGACGGAAGATGGCTATTTCTTTGTGACCCGTTTGCGTAAAAACGCTGTTGTCCGAGTGTTAGAATCCTTTTCGTTACCAGAAGATTCACCCGTATTCTCTGATGAAATGGTTGTCATTGGAACACCACAAAATCGTTCTGAAAACGTGTTTCGCTTACTCAAATTGCATGATACAAAAGGAAATGAGCTTCATTTACTGACAAATCGGTTTGACATTGACGCAGATGAAATTGCAGAAATCTACCAATCACGTTGGGCAATCGAACTTTTTTTCAAATGGATGAAACAACATCTGAACATTAAAAAGTTTTTTGGTCACAGTGAACAAGCTGTACATCATCAAGTGTACGTAGCCATGATAGTGTACTGTCTGAATGTTTTAGCTCAGTTGAACACGAATAGTGACCGAAGTACGTTACAAATAAGTCGATATTTGAAAGCAGCTTTATGGAAATCCGCTCACATTTGGTTACGAAAAATCGAAGGAAACGGCGTCCCATAAAGGTTTGCCAGTCGTTGTTGCACAAGTCATAGGTTATAGTAAAAAAATGGATGTTTACTACCCTCGCTTAGGTGTTTTCGTTTTTTCTCTAAAGTCCAGAAAAAAAATAAAACTGAAAATTCAGACATCATTTATGCGACGGTAGTGTGTAATGGCATTAAACCAATTTCCTCATGAAAGAACTAAGCTGAAAACAACCCCAGACTATGCTCACTTTTTTATTCAAGAAGTAAGACGATATTATCCCTTTTTCCCATTTGTTGCTGCAAAGGTGAAAGCGGATTTTACTTGGAATGATTATCTGTTTGAAGAAGGTACATTAGTGTTGTTAGATATTTACGGAACAAATCACGATCCGAAAATGTGGGAAAACCTCGATGAGTTTTATCCTGAACGTTTTGCAAAGTGGCAAGGAGATCTTTTTAGTTTTATTCCTCAAGGAGGAGGAGAATATGAAACAACCCATCGTTGCCCTGGAGAACAATTAACAATTGAAATGATGAAATTAAGTCTAGAGTATTTACTGAATAAAATGGATTATGAAGGAACTATATATAACAAAGGATAAAATACCGAGCATTCCAAAAAGTAAAGTAGTACTTAAAAACGTTCGATGTACCCGTGAAAATATTCATTAATTGAGTGAAATTTTTAATTCAATCTTCTATAAAGCCTTTTTATTTAGTCCACATAAAAGTTGCATTAGGAAGCAAATAAGTACATTATTTTCACTCACTCGTATATATGATATAATGGCTTTGAAAAATGACTGAAAGGAAGATGGGTGGACAATGGATAACTAATCTTATTTTTTATGTAAATTGAATTTATTCAATAAAAAATAGGATTAGTCTGCCCATTTTTATATAAATAAAATGAATAACAGTGCAATATGAATGTATTAGGCTACTTTTATAAAAGTTAGCTTTATTAATCATTCATTTTACATGTTGTATTCATTTTGCTGACTAATCCTTCCAAAATTATGGGAGGATTTTTTTCTTCCCAAAAGTGAGGGATATGTATGCAAGAATTATTAAAGTTTCAAATTAGTTATGAAATTAAGGATCACTTAATTTTTGATAATATTACCGGTTCGGTACAAGAAGGGGATCGTATAGGTATTATAGGAAAAAACGGAGCTGGTAAGTCTACACTTTTACAGCTTATAAGCAAAAAAATTCAACCGTCAAAAGGTCAGTTAACATGGTTTTCTAATGCGACAATTGCCATGGTAGAACAGGAAATGCAAGACTTTTCTATAAACTCATTAAATCAAGAAGCTGCAATGCGTTTTTCGAAATGGTCTGTACCACCTAATTCTTTTTCAACATTAAGTGGTGGAGAAAAGTTAAAGGCGCGCTTAGCAGAAGGGATATCAAAAAATGCAAAATTATTATTGCTAGATGAACCGACAAATCATCTAGATGAAGAAAGTACAGATCTTCTAATAGAAGAAATAAAACAATACAATGGGACTGTAATAATCGTTTCCCATGACCGTTATTTTTTAGATCAAGTAGCTACTAAGATTTGGGCAATTGAAGATAAAAAACTTTATGAACATAAAGGAAACTATACGAGTTACGTGAAAGAACGAAAGAAAAGAAGGGAATCCCAAAAAAGGGAATATGAAAAACAACAGAAGAAGATTGAAAAAGTTGAAATACAAATCCAAGAATTATCTTCCTGGTCCCGAAAAGCTCATGCTCAATCAACAAAACAAGAAGGCTATAAAGAATATTATCGTAAAAAAGCAAAAAGAATGGATACGCAAATTAAGTCAAAGAAAAAAAGGCTCGAAAAAGAATTGGAAAAAGCTAAGGTTGAGCGAGTTAATCCTGAATATGAAGTGAACTTTACACTTCAAAGTGGAGCTAAACGAGGTAAACGATTTATAGAAGTAAAAAATTTAACTAAGATGTACGGTAATAGATTGTTATTTGAAAATGCCAACTTCACCATTCAATACGGTGAAAAAGTAGCCATAACAGGTCCGAACGGCAGTGGTAAAACTACATTATTAAATATATTTATGGGACGTGAACTTGCAGAAGGTGAGATATGGGTGTCAAAATCAGCATCCATTGGGTATTTAACGCAGGAAGTATTTGATTTACCCAATGAGAAAACGCCGGCTGAGCTATTTTTCAGAGAAACATTTGAAGAAAGAGGAAAAGTACAAAATTTAATGAAGCATCTTGGTTTTTCTGCCACAGCTTGGGAAGAACCAATTGGCAATATGAGTATGGGTGAGCGTGTTAAGTGTAAATTGATGTTTTATATCCTTGAAGAAAAGGATGTGCTAATACTAGATGAACCGACCAACCATTTAGATATTGCATCTCGTGAACAGTTAGAAGAAACATTAGAAAGCTATAACGGAACTGTCATTGTCGTATCTCACGACCGTTATTTTATTGAAAAAACGACAAATGTACAGTTATCCATTAAAAATCAAAGAATTGTTAAACAATACGACAAGGAACCAATTGAAAGCAATGATCAAAAAGAATTGCTATTAATGTTAGAGACGGAGCGGCAAGAAGTGTTAGGGAAGCTAAGTTTTTTAACACCAACAGATGAAAAGTATCAACAACTAGATACTCAATTTAATGAATTAACAAAGAAAATCAACGAAATTAAGAGGAATTTGTAAGAAGAATAAGCCTGGAAGATTATTACGCTCTGAAGGGCTTATTTTTATTTTTTACCTTTACAATTAGCATATAGAGCGTTAACACAAAATTAACATTACTGTATTAAAATAGGTAATAATCCCTTAAATCAACAAGGAGTAACTATGATATCAGCCTTATTTACGAAAGAGAAAAATAGTAATTTGATTTCATATTTAAAGCGAATATTTAACCATTACCAAGAAGATTTAATGTATGTAAAACGCATTCATGAACTTGAAAAAATTATTCGCCATGGTGATATGACTACCGTGTTCCAACCGATCGTTAATATTCAAACGAATGAAACATTTGGCTTCGAGGCATTAAATCGTCCAAACAGCTCAGACTTATTCCCCACTACTGACCAATTTTATGATTTTGTAGGAAAAACAGATTTAGTGTTTAAATTCGAAAGGTTTTGCCGTAATCTTTCTTTCAATCGATTTTTAGAAAGAATAGATAATAAATTTAACAATCATCAATTTGTTTTATTTATAAATATTCATCCATATGTTTTATTAGATAAAAATTATAATTTTGGGGAAACACGTCAACTATTAAATGAACTAAACATATCTCCAGAGAATGTTGTTTTTGAATTGACAGAAAAAAGTGCAGTGACGGATTATCAAGAGTTCGAACGGGTTCTTGACCATTATCGAAACCAAGGATACCGAATTGCAATTGATGATGTAGGTTCAGGTTACAATAGTTTAAAATCCCTCGTATATTTAAAACCGGAATTTGTAAAAATCGACAGAACACTTATACAACATATTGATACGGTAGAACCGAGTCAACAAATTGTATCGCTTATTTACAACTTTGCAGAACAATCTGGAACAAAAATTATAGCTGAGGGGATTGAACGAATGGAGGAGATTCAATTTCTTCAAAAAATCGGAATCCATTATGGACAAGGCTATGCCATTGGACGACCAGATATTGATGTGAAATTAGGAACACTTCCAAAATAAAGATCACGTATGTAAATAGGTGAGGGATAAAATGTTAACGTATACAAACGTATCTGCAATGAAGATTGGCAGGATTGCCAAAAAGGTACCTTCTGTTGGCCCGAAAGTAAAAAGTAAAGAAGTAGATCGATTATTTTCGGAGAACCCAAATTTAAGGGGAATTGTTGTTGTTGAAGATGAAAAGCCAATTGGACATATTACAAGAACACATTTCTATCAAAAAATCGGAACACTGTACGGTTATAATCTTTACATGGGAAGGGAAAGTAAACTTGTTGCAAAAACAAATCCTTTAATTGTTGACTATGACCATCCAATTGTAGAAGTGAGCCGAATGGCGATGGAACGGGAAGAAGATCTATATGATGATGTTATTGTAACGAAAAATGGGGAATATGTTGGAGTTGTAAGTATACGTGCTCTATTAAATAATTTTGTTGAAATCCAGGTGGAGTTAGCTAGCTTTTTAAATCCATTAAGTAACTTACCAGGTAATCATATAATTAATCAAAAATTATTAGATACTTTATCATTAGAAAGATACAGTATTATTTATTTCGATTTAGATTCTTTTAAAGCCTATAATGATTTGTACGGTTTTAATCAAGGAGATAAAGTTATTTTACATCTAACTGATATATTGAAAGAACATTTGATGCAATTTGGATACTTTCTTGGCCATATCGGTGGTGATGACTTTATGGCGATTGTTCCTCACTATAATGTGGAATCAATTTGTGAAGCTATTATTGATGATTTTGATCAAACGATTCCATCATTTTATGACGAAAAACATTTAGCAGATTTGAACTTAAAAATAAAAGATCGTTCTGGAAAATTAGAGAGTTTTAGTATTATGTCGTTATCAATTGCAGTTCTTACAAATAAAGAGAGAAATTTTAATGATGTTGATGAACTTTCAAACACAGTTGCCGAAATTAAACGAAACTGTAAAAAAGTTAAAGGAAGCATTTATTTAGTAGATGAATATGAGCTAGATAAAGTATAAAAAGAAGGAAATAGGAAATTCCTTCTTTTTTTCTATCCTATAAAATAGTCGTATGTATTTTTTGCAAGTAACGCAACTGTAACAACGATAAATAAAACTCGTACATAACCAGAACCTCGTTTGATTGCAAAACTTGAACCAATAATAGCACCGATAATTTGACCAAACCCCATAATAATCCCATAACTATAATTGATTTGATCTAGAAAAATGAACATGATCAAAGCACCGATATTGCTTGCGAAATTTAAAAATTTTGCATTTCCAGCCGCTTTTAAAAAATCAAAACCAATTAATAAAAAGGCAAAAATTAAAAAGGAACCGGTCCCAGGGCCAAGGAATCCATCATAAAATCCGATAGCAAAAACTAACAAGAAGAAACCAATATACTTTTTTGTAGATAACTTCTGATAAGTTGAAATACTGCCCCAATCTTTTTTGAAAATAGTATAGATAGCGACAGCAGCTAACATGACTAGCATTAATGGTTTTAAAATATTAGGATCCATTAAGTGAACGGTCCATGCACCAATCATTGCTGCTATAAAGACAAAAGGAAAAAGGTGTTTTACTGTATGTAAATCCATCTTTCCAGATCGATAAAAAGAGATTGTGCTCGTAAGGGAACCGAGAGTTCCTGCCAATTTATTTGTGGCGACCGCTGCTGATGGACTTAAGCCAGTAAACATTAAAGCAGGTAATGAAATCAGTCCACCGCCCCCAACTACCGAATCGATGAAGGCCGCTAAAAAACCAAAAAGAAATAATGTAATAATTAATGATAATTCCATATCTAACATGAATATTCAGCAACCTTCCTATAAAATTGTTAACGACTATACCAATATAACATATAAAAATAATCACTAGCGTCGCATTAAAATAATTTAACACCTTCAAATAAACCGAATTTTCTGAAATATAATCCAAACACAAAAAAATCCTTTATAATGGTTGGGTGGTAGTAAACCATCCAAATCCAATACAAAGGACAAAAGCATGGATAAGTTTACACGAAAAACATCATTTGAACAATGGTTTTCACCGATTAATCGTCCATTATTTGACGACCTAGTGAAAACACATCAATTAAATCACTATACCAAGAAGCTTTATATGGCTTCATTTATGAAACTGCTTTTGTATGCCCAACTCCATGAAACCGAGAGTTTACGGGCGTTGAGTGACGCTGTCTTTTTAGAAGAATTACAACGAGCAACGGGATTGGAATCGATTAGTTTTTCACAGTTAGGGAGACGAATCAATACCATCCCAACTGAGTTCTTTCAAACGATTTTTCTCGATTTAGTGGCACAAATTCATCGGAAAACCAATTTCCAAACAAGAAGAAAAGTGACAACGCCTTTGAAAATCATTGATTCGAGTACATTACCGCTTAATTTGACCAATCATCAGTGGGCAGAGTTTCGAAAAACAAAATCAGGAGTAAAGCTTCACTTACGACTTGTTTTTATGGAAAAAGGACTCTCCTATCCAGATAAAGCCGTACTCACGAATGCCAACGAACATGATCGTGGTCAACTAGAAGTATTCGTGGATGACAAAGAATGCATGTACGTGTTTGATCGTGGTTACTTGGATTATGGGCGCTTTGATCAAATGACGGAAGATGGCTATTTCTTTGTGACCCGTTTGCGTAAAAACGCTGTTGTCCGAGTGTTAGAATCCTTTTCGTTACCAGAAGATTCACCCGTATTCTCTGATGAAATGGTTGTCATTGGAACACCACAAAATCGTTCTGAAAACGTGTTTCGCTTACTCAAATTGCATGATACAAAAGGAAATGAGCTTCATTTACTGACAAATCGGTTTGACATTGACGCAGATGAAATTGCAGAAATCTACCAATCACGTTGGGCAATCGAACTTTTTTTCAAATGGATGAAACAACATCTGAACATTAAAAAGTTTTTTGGTCACAGTGAACAAGCTGTACATCATCAAGTGTACGTAGCCATGATAGTGTACTGTCTGAATGTTTTAGCTCAGCTGAACACGAATAGCGAACGCAGTTACTTACAAATTAGTCGCTATTTGAAGGCTTCTTTGTGGAAATCCGCTCACATTTGGTTACGAAAAATCGAAGGAAACGGCGTCCCATAAAGGTTTGCCAGTCGTTGTTGCACAAGTCATAGGTTATAGTAAAAAAATGGATGTTTACTACCCTCGCTTAGGTGTTTTCGTTTTTTCTCTAAAGTCCAGAAAAAAAATAAAACTGAAAATTCAGACATCATTTATGCGACGGTAGTGGGATTGAATAATTGTACTAAGGTAGATACTTGAAACATAATCCAATTTATCGTAGAATAGTCTAAGATTTTTCCAATCATATGTGAATAAAGTGGAAATGCGTTGGAGCGGGAAGAGTAAATATTCAAACACTGCATTTCAGGGAGCATAAGCCATGACTGGAAGCTTATGTATGCAGCGAATATTGAAGTTCACCCCGCGAGCAGCATCCAGGACCAGAGTAAAGTTCTGTAAAGGATTGCCGGCGAATGCCGTTATGTCAATGAAGTGATTGCATTTTGCAATAACTAGGGTGGTACCGCGAATGTTCCTCGTCCCTTGATTTGGGGCGAGGTTTTTTATTTGATTTGTAACATGTGAGTGTGTAACAAAAATTGTTAATTTTATAACAAAAACTGGTAATTATTCAAACGAAAAATATTTTTCATTTAAGGAGGTTACATGATGGAACAGCAACTAAAACAAATTGAGCAAGAAGCCATTGAGAAAATTGCTGCATGCACGAACTTAAAAGAACTGAATGATGTTCGTGTTCAATATTTAGGGAAAAAAGGGTCCATTACGGAAGTATTAAAAGGAATGGGGAAACTTTCTCCTGAAGAGCGTCCTAAAATGGGGGCTCTAGCTAATACAGTTCGTGAAAAAGTAACTGAAGTGTTGGAGCAACGTGTCAAAGTATTAGAAGAACAACAAATTCAAGAACAACTAGAAAAGGAATCCGTCGATGTAACACTTCCTGGACGTAAAGTGCGCCTTGGCAACAGACATCCTTTAACGCGTGTTGTTGAAGAATTGGAAGATTTATTCATCTCCATGGGATATGAAATTGCAGAAGGTCCAGAAGTGGAAATGGATTACTATAACTTTGAAGCATTGAATTTGCCAAAAGGGCATCCTGCTCGGGACATGCAAGATACTTTCTACATTACGGAAGAAACGTTATTACGTACGCATACATCGCCGGTGCAAGCTAGAACAATGCTTGCGAAAAAAGGCAAACCGTTCCGTATTATTTGCCCGGGAAAAGTGTATCGTCGTGACACAGACGATGCTACTCACTCACACCAATTTATGCAAATTGAAGGGCTTGTGGTAGGAGAAAACATTCGTATGAGCGACCTAAAAGGTACGTTAGATAGACTCGCGAAAAAAATGTTTGGTGAAGATCGAGAAATTCGTCTGCGCCCAAGTTTCTTCCCGTTCACAGAACCATCTGTTGAAATGGATATTTCTTGTTTCCGCTGTGGAGGAAATGGCTGTAACGTATGTAAACATACAGGATGGATTGAAATACTAGGTGCCGGCATGGTGCATCCTAACGTACTGAAAATGGGTGGATATGATCCGAAGAAATTCTCTGGTTTTGCCTTTGGTATCGGTGTAGAACGTATTGCGATGTTGAAATATGGTGTGGAAGATATTCGAAACTTCTATATCGATGACCTTCGATTCTTATCACAATTCCGACGTACAGAAGGGTAAGGGGGTATTAATATGTTAGTTTCATTAAATTGGTTGCAAGAATATGTAGATACACAAGGGCTGTCACCTGAAGATTTAGCAGAAAAAATTACTCGTGCTGGAATTGAAGTCGATTCCGTCATCGATCGATCTCAAGGAATGACGAATATCGTTGTTGGTCATGTCGTATCAAAGGAGAAGCATCCAGATGCAGATAAATTAAGCGTTTGCCAAGTAGATGTAGGTACGGATGTAAGACAAATTATTTGTGGTGCACCGAATGTGGAAGCCGGCCAAAAAGTAATCGTTGCATTACCTGGTGCAAAACTTCCGGGTGGAATCAAAATTAAAAAAGCGAAAATGCGCGGTCAAGAATCGAATGGAATGATTTGTTCATTGCAAGAACTTGGAATTGAAGGGCGCGTTGTACCAAAAGCATATTCGGAAGGAATATACGTATTACCGGAAGATGCAGTTCCTGGCAGCGATGCTTTAGAATTAATCGGTTTACGAGATTCTGTATTGGAGCTTGATTTAACTCCTAACCGTTCCGATGCACTTTCAATGTTAGGTGTAGCCTATGAAGTGGGAGCAATTTTATCGCAAGATGTCAAATTACCAGAAATTCAATATGAAACTTCAAACGAAAAAGCGGAAGATTACATTAAAGTTAAAGTAGAAGCTACTAAAGAAAATCCATTATACGCTGCAAAAGTCATTAAAAATGTAAAAGTGGCAGAATCGCCATTATGGTTACAGCATTATTTAATGGCGGCGGGCATTCGTCCACACAATAACGTAGTCGATATTACGAACTATGTATTGTTAGAATATGGTCAACCGCTTCATGCCTTTGATTACGATTCACTAGGCACAGGTGAAATCGTTGTTCGATTAGCGAATGAAGGCGAAAAAATTGTTACTTTAGACGATCAAGAGCGCACGTTACAGAGTCATCATTTAGTCATTACAAATGGAAAAGAACCTGTTGCTGTCGCAGGGGTAATGGGTGGTGCCAATTCGGAAGTAACAGAAAACACAACAACGGTTATACTTGAATCAGCTTATTTTGTTGGTCATTCCATTCGTCAAACTTCAAAAGATTTAGGATTGCGTTCCGACTCATCAGTTCGTTTTGAAAAAGGTGTCGATCCAAATCGAGTTTTAGAAGCTCAAGAACGAGCTGCACAACTTCTTAGTGAATTAGCTGGTGGAGAAGTATTAGAAGGTACCGTATTAGTTGATGAGCTCGATAAAACACCAGCGCGAATTGTAATTTCACCAGATGAAATTAATGCAAAATTAGGAATGAAAATCTCCCTTGAAGATATGATTTCCATCTTACAACGCTTAAAATTTGAGGTGGAAGCAGCACGAGGTTTATTAATCATTAATGTGCCAACTCGTCGACAAGACATTAAAATAGAGGAAGACATCATTGAAGAAATCGCAAGACTTTACGGTTACGATGAAATTCCAATGACATTGCCAGAAGGTAAAATGCATATTGGTGGCTTAACTCCGTATCAAGAAAAGCGCCGCATTGTGCGCAATTTCTTAGAAGGAGCTGGATTGTATCAAGCAATCACCTACTCATTAACTTCTGCTGAATTGTCTCAAAAATTTGCACTGAAAAAAGAAGAAACAACGAAATTGTTAATGCCGATGAGTGAAGACCGTTCAACTTTACGTCAAAGTTTAATCCCTCACTTATTGCAAGCTGCAAGTTATAACTTGGCGCGTCAAGCGGATTCTGCTAGTTTGTATGAGATTGGGTCTGTATTCCTCGGGAAGACGGAGGAAGGTTTACCATTTGAAGAAGAGCATGTTGCCTTTGTCATAACTGGCAAATGGGTAGACGATGCTTGGTTAGGGGATAAACGCAATGTAGATTTCTTCGCAGCAAAAGGCATTGTAGAGGGATTGCTTGAAAAACTAGGATTAACTGAACGAGTTACTTTTGAGAAAGCAGCAATGGACGGATTACATCCTGGCCAAACAGCAAATATATTACTTGATGGAGAACGTATTGGAGTAATTGGTGGTCTTCATCCATCAGAACGAAAAGAGTGGGATTTAAAAGATACGTATGTAGCGGAATTAAATTTACTTGCTCTGTTGCGCACTGATGCAAAAGGAGTAGAATACGAACCGGTTCCACGCTTCCCACTTGTTACACGAGATATTGCCATTGAAGTAGATCGCTCTGTACCTGCTGGAGAACTTGAATCTATCATTCGTACATCAGGTACGAAATTATTAAAAGCTGTAAAAGTATTTGATGTATATGAAGGAGAAAATATCGATGCCAATAAAAAATCAGTAGCCTTCACATTAACATACTTTGATCCTGAAAGAACATTAACAGATGAAGAAGTAACAAATGCACATGAAAAAGTATTGAAAGCATTAAAAGAAGCTGGTGCTATAATTCGTTAAAGGTTTTAAAATTTATATATTTAAAGTAAGGCTGGATTTAGATTCCAGCCTATTTTTATCTCATCATTGCTCTTTGTGTTTAGTATGAGTGGAATGGGAAAATATTGTATAATTTTCTTGATGTAAACTAATGGATGAGGAGTGAAATTGCTTGAAAAAAATTAGAAAAGCCATCATCCCAGCTGCAGGTTTAGGAACACGATTTTTACCTGTAACGAAAGCCATGCCGAAAGAAATGTTACCGATTGTAGATAAACCAACCATTCAATATATTGTTGAAGAAGCGATTGCTTCGGGAATTGAAGATATTATCATCGTTACCGGAAAAGGAAAACGGGCGATTGAAGACCATTTTGATCACGCCTTTGAACTGGAGGCAAATTTAATTGAAAAAAAGAAGTACGATTTGTTAGAAAAAGTACGTGTATCATCGGATATTGATATTCATTATATCCGCCAAAAACAACCTCTAGGCCTTGGACATGCCATTTGGTGTGCCCGTAAATTTATTGGTAATGAACCTTTTGCTGTGTTGCTCGGAGATGACATTGTTCAAAGTGATGTTCCTTGTTTAAAACAATTAATCAATCAATATGAAAAAACTTTTTCTAGTGTAATTGGCGTTATGGAAGTACCTGATAGCGAAATCCATCGTTATGGTGTGATTGATCCAATTTCCACCGATTCACCGTTAATGCAAGTGAAAATGTTTGTAGAAAAACCAACAAAAGAAGAAGCACCTTCCAACTTTGCGATTATAGGACGTTACATTTTAACACCCGAAATTTTCCGCTACTTAGAACAAAAGAAAATGGGAAAAGGCGGAGAAATTCAATTAACGGATGCTATTGAGGAATTGAATACGATTCAACGTGTGTTTGCATATCGCTTTGAAGGAAAACGATATGATGTCGGCAATCAAATGGGATTCATTGAAACGATAATTGATTTTGCGTTGCAGCGTGAAGATTTGCGAGAAGAAGTAAAACGTTTCATTATCGATAAAGCGCAACAATTATCAATACAAACACGTTCCCATTAATGAAATGCTAAATGAAATAATAAATTATAAGTAGTGATTATGTTTAATTGATAATAGAGTTTTGTAAATCACGATGAAAAAATTTCAAGATTCTATAAGAATATTTAAAGTGAGCATTTTGCATATTTTTTGACCCAAGAGCCATAAGGATTTCAAAGACATAAAAAAGGACTTCACCCCTAAAATGTAGAATTTTTGAAGTGACGAAACAACAAAAAATTCAAAAGGAGGAAGTCACTTTGTATATTCTACAAGAAAGCCTATTTTCCTTTGAAGAACTGCAAAAATTAGAGTCAAAAGAGAAATTACCTATCTTTTTTAGCTCGCTTGATTTACGCCCTTATGCTAAACAGTTGAGAAGTTCTTCACCCCGAGGGGCTGACGGTCATTCCAGAGAAGGGATTCTAAGGGCTCTCATCGCTGCCCCACTCGAAGGCATCGACACCTTTACCGCCCTTCATCATCGATTGGATAAAGACCTTCGTTTCCGTTATCAATGCGGTTTATCGATTGATCGCCCCGCACCGTCTATCTCCACTCTCAGCCGGGTTTTTGCAGCACTTACCAAAAAAAAGCTGGCTGAAAAGATCTTCCTTGACTTGGTACAGTTAGCTCAGGAGGAAGGAATAATTGACGGCAGCCACCAGGCCATCGACAGTGCCGCCATTGATGCCTATGAAAAGAAACAGCCCAAAAAGCGTAGTGAACAAACGGGTAATGCCAATTGGGGCGCAAAATATGATTCCTTCGGCAATAAAATTACCTGGTTTGGCTATAAGATGCATCTTTCAGTCGATACCGCAAGCGAACTGCCAATGGCCATAAAAGTAACCCCTGCCCATGTGAACGATGGAGAAGTCGCACCAGAATTAATCGAGCAAGTGGCAGAGCGTACCAAATCCAAAATTGAATTTCTGATCATGGATGGCGGATATGACCAACTAAAAAACTATGAATCAGCCAAAAACATTGGAGCGCAAGCCATTATCCCGCTCAATTTGCGCAACGAAAAAGAGCCTCCTGAAGGGATTTCTTCCAATGGAACTCCGCGTTGTTCCATGGGTTATGAAATGACTTATTGGGGAGCTGATAAGGACCAGCTCAAGTTCAGATGTCCTCACGCAACCGGCAAAGTGGATTGCCCATTAGGAATGGCAGCCTGTTCATCTTCCAACTATGGAATGGTGGTAAAAGTCGACATCAAAAAGGATGTGCGCCGATATTCCAATCCGCACCGTGATACAAAACGTTGGAAAGAGCTTTACAACGAGAGGACAAGTGTAGAACGCTGTAATTCAAGAATGAAAAGCTACCTTACGGCGAACTCCCTACATGTATGGGGAATTGAAAAAGTAAAGACCCATATTTACCTGAACGCTATTGTATTACTTGTTTCAGCGCTAGCGATGGCAAAGGAAAATAAAGGGAAGAAAGCCGCTTAAAAAAATTCAATATGAAAAATTCTGTAGGTATGCCCAAAAACAGGATTATTGTAATATTTTGTAAAATAACATGCTGGTAGCTATTTGTCGAGTGCTTTATTTTTTATACTTTTATCCAAAAAATCTAATTTTGCAAAATGCTCAAAGTAAAAAAATAAGAAATGAGGCAATTCCATTGACAACTCATTCTGTTCAAACAACATTATTGAATTGTTTATTCGATTATCAAGATATGGAAGCATATAAAGATCGAGTTAAACAAATTCACTTTGAATTAGAAAATTCAAAGGATATGACTGGTTGGATTAATTATCCATTAATGGACCATAAGGCGTTATTTAATGAAATTGAGGATTTGAAAAGTGAAATATGCATAAATGCGGATGTGTTTGTTGTAATTGGTATTGGTGGTTCATTTTTAGGAGCCCGTGCCGTTCAAGAAGCATTATCTCCTTATTTTGGTGTTCTCAAAGAGGGCATTGAGGTTATATACGTTGGTCATCATATGAGCGGGGCTTATTTAGAGCAATTAATTCATTATTTAGATGATAAAGAAATTTATATCAACGTCATTTCAAAATCTGGAAGCACGATGGAGACAGCTTTAGCATTCCGCGTGCTAAGGCAGTATATGGAAAAACGCTATGGTGAAAATGCAGTTAATCGGATTATAGTAACAACAGACCCTGAAAGAGGAATTTTGAAAAATATAGCAGAGAAGGAAGGGTATAAACAGTTCGCTATCCCTTCAAATATCGGGGGCAGGTATTCAGTATTAACGCCAGTGGGGCTGTTGCCAGTCGCTGTATCTGGAATAGATATTCGATCTTTCATGGATGGTGCAAAAAATGCAGCTTTGGAATTAAAAGCGGTAGATTTAACACGTAATCATGCATACCAATACGCAGTTATAAGAAATATCTTATATAACGAAGGTTACAGTGTGGAAATGCTAGCATCCTTTGAACCTTCATTAAAGAAGTTTCACGAATGGTGGATGCAGTTATTTGGTGAAAGTGAAGGCAAAGAAAGAAAAGGCCTATTTCCTACATGTGTTACGTTCTCCACTGATTTGCATGCAATCGGACAATTTATTCAAGAAGGAAGCCCCATTTTGTTTGAAACGCTTCTCCACTTTCATGAAATCGACGGGGATTATGCCGTACCATATGATAGTCGAAATGAAGATGGATTAAATTATTTAGCAGGCCGCTCCTTTAACGAAATCAATGCAACCTCAAAACAAGGCACAGCCCTCGCCCATGCAGAAGGTGGAGTGCCAGTTATTCAACTAGAAATGCAAAAGCTTGATGCCTATCATCTAGGCTATTTAATCTATTTCTTTATGAAAGCATGTGCCATGAGTGCGAAGTTACTGGAAGTAAATCCTTTTGACCAACCTGGAGTGGAAGCGTATAAAAAGAAAATGCTTGAACTGTTAAAAAATGAACCATTAAAATGAAAAATATTATTCTACATTGGATTCTTCTATATTTTCAATTGGTTTTGGTTTCATAACACCATATAAAGCTCCAAGTATACCACTAATTGTATGGATTAATCCGAATGTATAGATATTAAAAAAGACTAGATTTTTCGAATTGTTAAATTCAGAGAAGTCTCCTTCTATTGATTGCGTAGATGAAAAATTCACAAATAATCCAAGAAGCAATATTCCACCGGCAATGCCTATAAATTTTTCAATTCTTTTTGCAGAGCCTGTTACAGTTAAGAAATAACGAAAAGTGGTAATTAAACTCAATATAATAAAAGGGAATAAGAAAATGATGCCAATGAATCCTAAATTACCAGTTGCTCCTTTCGGTTGCACCTCATACAATTGACTAACGAGTACAAAACCGAAAAAGGAAATGGCGATACTTATAAGCCAGCTTAAACGAATCACATACATCATCCATTTCTTTTGCATTATTTTAAGGCTACTTGTATTATAACCTATCTTATAATCAAGTTCTTATTGAAAGAAAATTTATATACAAGGAAATACCAATATTTTGTAGAATTAAATAAAAGGAAGATTGAAGGGGGATGAGGAGTTTGTTGACGAAACAAGATACTGTACTTGTATTGATTGATATTCAAGGAAAACTTGCACGCATCGTGGACAACAGTGAATTTGTGATTCAAAATATCGCCAATATGGTACAAGGTGCTAAAGTGTTAGGTTTGCCTATTTTATGGCTTGAGCAGTATCCGAAAGGTTTAGGGCCAACTGTAGAAGAAATTTCACAGCATTTAGCAGATGAGAAACCAATTGAAAAGATTACGTTCAGCGCATATGATACACCGGAATTTGTCGCTGCACTTGAAGCAACAGGTCGTAAAAAAGTGTTAATTGCCGGTATTGAGACGCATATTTGTGTGTACCAAACGACAGCTCACTTGCTCCAAAATGGTTATGAAGTCGAAGTTTTAGCGGATTGCGTTTCTTCTCGTACAGCTTTAAATACACAAATAGGTTTAGAAAAAATGAAACAATGTGGAGCAAAAATAACGAGTGTTGAAATGGCATTGTTCGAAATGCAACAAATTGCTCGTGGAGATGAATTTAAAGCTATTAGTAAGATTATTAAATGATGATTGAGTGGTTGAAAATAAAAAATTATCATCCGATTTGGATGATAATTTTTTATTTTGAGGTATACCGTATTGTCTTTATTTATAGTCATATTATTGAATGCAGGAGGTTGTTTGTTTCATTTGTTATTCGTTATCCAAAAATTGATCATGTCGTTCACGGATTGATGGATTTTCTTTCTTTTTTGGAATATGAAATTCTTCTTCCATTCCAAATTCTTCGAGACTTGCTCCATTACTTCCCACAGATTGTTTGCCGCGTACAAAATCAAAATGGCGTCTATTGTTTTCTAAATCCATTCGATAATCCATTGTAGAACTCTCCTTTCGTTTTTAATATGAGCATTTTCAACGATGTTATGCATCTCAAAGTTTGTCATAAATTCCTCACAAGCGGAGTTTTAGGTGCACGTGTGTGAATGCTAAATGTACAAGATTGTGTATTAACCACACCAGTTTCACGAGTTAAGCTGGCAATCTCACAAACTGTATTAACTTAACTAATATATATCCATAATTATTTTTAATAAAATAATTTCATATTATTAATGAATAACTTATAGTGAGTAACAATATATTTTAAAGTGTGGATAGATTAATATGTGAAGTTTAGGAGGAAGGAACATTGTCAATTAATAAAGGGCAATTGATTGAGTTAATAGAAAATTTACCAAAGTCAGCACATATTACAACGTACTACTATTTAAAAGATTTAACGAAAAGTAGATTTGTACAATATGAAATAGAAGTTGAAGATTACTCATTCATCAATGAGCAAAATAAACAAATAGAAACGTACTGGATCGATGCTTTTATGGAGTATCATTTAGACTCGAAATAAAATAGCCTCCTATTTATAATAAAATAATTACCAATTCATAAAGAGATTGGTTGTTTCTAATATAAAAATATCTAGTAATTTATTCCTATTTCAAAAATATTTCAATAATTTTACGAGATAAAAAAGAAGAAACTTATTCTATCAAAGGGTTGGTAGATTAATATTTCAACGTAACAAAACTGTAAAAATCCTTCCAAAAATTTTGTGATGAATTCATCAATCATTCCTTTTATGATGAATTTACATCAAGAAGGAAGGATTGAAGGAAATGTACAAAAAATTAAAAAGAGGTGCAGGAGCACTTGTACTATCAATTGGATTATTAGTACCTGCAACGGCTTTAGCTGCAGGAACGTATACGGTTGTTTCAGGAGATTCGCTTTGGAAAATTGCTGTAAAAACACAAACAGGTGTACAAGAATTAATTAATGCGAATCCACAGTTAAAAAACCCTAATTTAATATACCCTGGTCAAAAAATTAATATCCCTGAAAAAGAAGGGTTGGCTTACGAAGAAGAAGTAGTACGACTTGTGAATGTTGAGCGTGCAAAAGCAGGTCTACCAGCATTAAAATCTGATTGGGAACTTGCTAGAGTTGCAAAACATAAATCTCAAGATATGCACGATAAAAAATATTTTGATCATACAAGTCCAACGTATGGTTCACCTTTTACCATGATGAAAAACTACGGAATCCAATATAAATCTGCGGGTGAAAATATTGCGATGGGTCAAAGCACACCAGAACAAGTGGTGAAAGCTTGGATGAACTCATCTGGCCATCGTGCAAACATCTTAAACAAAAACTTCACTCACATCGGTGTTGGTTACGTGAAGGATGGCCATTACTGGACACAAATGTTTATTCAAAAATAATGATAAAAGAGGCGCCTAAAAAGTCATTTTTAGGCGCTTTTCTTTACGTTTGCCGCTTACGCTTCATCGCAGATAGAGGTGCGTTTCATATGACCGTCGCAGAGAAATATAATACTAGAGCCTTACTAGAATGTGCAAACTTATTAGTCGGGCTTTTTATCATCAATACCATATTTTGCTTTCAAAGTAGTAATTTTATATAATTCACTTTAAAGTAGCTTTTTCATAAAGGGGATATTATGGTGAAGCCGATCAATTTATTTTCTTTGCTGAATGCAAAAGAAGATTTATATGAAACGAATTTTATACAATATCTGGAGCAGTTCGGAATCAACCCAAGAATCCGAACGAGTGAATTTTATGATTTACATGCTTTCGTTGAAGAGTTGAGAAAGAAATCTAAAGTTATACATATTTACAATGGTTATTACGTCGGCTATATGATTAAGCAAATCGGAAAGGAATTTGATTTATTAAGAATTGGGAAAGACTGTGTCATCAATATTGAATTGAAGCGGGAAGGAAATGTAGAAAAGATAACGAAACAGCTTGTACAAAACCGTCATTATTTAAAATTTCTAGATGTGGATGTATACAATTTTACCTATGTTTCATCAATCAATAGATTATATAAGTTAAACGAAAACCATCAAATTGAAGAAGTTGATTTTCACTTTTTAATTGATAAATTAATACAACAACAAATACAAGTCATAGAAAATTTAGATGATTTGTTTGATCCGTCGAATTACTTAGTATCCCCATTCAATTCTACAGAAGCATTTATGGAAGATAAATATTTTTTAAGTGCCCAACAAAGTACATATAAACGAGAAATCATTCATGCCAAGCCGACGAATCAATCAAAAATATTTGCGATTGAAGGTGGCCCTGGTACAGGAAAATCCTTACTCACTTATGACATTGCGAAAGAGTATATTCGACAATCGAAAAATGTCATCATTTTTAACTGCGGACGATTAAATGGAGGACATTTGAAGCTAATTGAAGAATACAAATGGCCAATTGTGCCAATTAGTAAGTTTCAAAAGGTCATACATAAAGAAACGGATTTATCAAAATATGACTTAATTATTTTCGATGAAGTACAGCGTTTATATATTCATAAATTACAGAGCTTCATTCATCTCTTAGAAAAATCAAAAACGAAATGTATATTCTCGTACGACCCTAATCAAGTATTAACGACTGTTGAAATGAGAAATAAAGTACCAAAAATCATCGAGACGACATTGAAACCTGTGAAGTATGAGTTAACAGAAGTTGTTCGTTATAATAAAGAAATCCATTCATTTATTAAGAAGTTGTTTGATCTATCGACGGAAGTGCCTGTACAACAATATTCCAATGTGAGCATTCAATATTTCTCATCCATTCAAGCGACAAAGAGTTACCTGTGTTTTTTACAGCAAGCTGGTTGGAAAGTGATTGATTTCACCCCTTCAAGGTTTATTGATCGCTCCAACAATCAAAGCAATCCATTAGCAGTAACAACCGCTGACGTAATCGGGCAAGAATTCGATCATGTTGTAGCAGTAATTGATGATTCCTTTTACTATAAACCGAATCATAAATTAGCAGCCAAAATGAATTTCAAGAAGCCGTATTATCAACCGACGAAAATGCTTTATCAAAACATTAGCAGAGCGAGGAAAAAATTGCATGTAGTTGTTGTCAATAACTTAATTGTAATGGATAAAATTTTAAAGATTTTAAATGGTTAATATCACCCTATTTCTTACCAATTTGTACTTAGATGATTGGAATGAATAGCAATATAAAATGGTCGATTCCACAATCGACCATTTTGAATGTTAGTCATCTACTTGCGAAGTTTTCATAAATCCTTTTGGCTTTTTTAGTGTTCGCAAAATGCCATTTTGCGATAGAACGGAGAACATTTTCACCTTGCTGCAACAAAATTTTTGCTGCCATTTCATCGACTAAATGACTAGCGCCTTTTTGAAGGGGAAACCCAACAATGTCAGATAGGCGATCCATTTCGATTAAAAAAGCATAACGCGCTATGATGGAGGCGGCTGCAACAGCGATATGTTGCTGTTCAGCTTTTGTCGAAAAAAGAACGTTTTCGCGAATGATTTCTTTTTCATTTTGAATATATTGATAGTACGTGTCTCTTTCTGCGAATTGATCAATTAATATATAATCCGGTTTTTCCGGTGAAATTTTATGGAGCACATGTTTTAAAGCTTGATTGTGCAGCATGGCTTTCATTTTTCCTTGAGTAAAGCCGCGGCTTTGCAAATCATTATACTTGTCATTGCGTAATGTTAAAAGGCTATGAACACAAGTTGCAATTAAATGAGGTGCAATTTCTCGGATTGCTTGATCGTTTAGTTGTTTAGAATCTTTTACTCCCAGTTCTGTTACTAGTTCAATTTTGTCATTTGGTACGTAGACAGCAGCGACTGTAATTGGACCAAAATAGTCTCCAGTTCCTGTTTCATCAGATCCAATAACAGACAATTTTGAAAAGTTTTCTGGAAGTGTATCTCCTATTGAGTTTATGTTTTGTTGATTGTTTTCATCAGTTAGAGCGAATTCGTTAAATCGGCTAGCTTCCCGTTGAGCTCCTAAACCCTGAAACATTACTTTTCCAGAACTGTATACGGTGATGGCTACATCGGGGAGTTTTGCTGCAAATACGACACCAGGTGCATTACGTTCTACCTTATGTTTTAAGTAATACGTTTCTATTTCATTGAGTTGTTGTGGTAATAATTTTAAGACGATATTGTTCATGATACGACCCTTTCTCCCAAGAAAGATTTAAATTGATTTTACCAAAAGGAGATTGAGAATGAAATTCTACAATATCCCTTTTAACTCTAGGTTGTATGACAACGAATAAAGATGATATGATAAACTTATTGATTCTAATAAAACATAAATATATGTAATTAACAGCTCCTATGAAAAAATATCGAGCTTCTAGGAGGTGCCCACTTGGCTGAGCAAGAGAAAAATAAAATAGAAGTCGAAATATATGGCCATACTTATAAATTAGTAGGTAATGAATCCATTGGTCATTTACGATTAGTCGCTTCTATCGTAGATGATAAAATGAGGGAAATTAAATTACATAATCAATCTCTCGATACGACTCAACTAGCTGTGTTAACCGCAGTGAACAGTGTTCATGAGTTTTTAAAGCTCAAAGAAGAAGTTGAGAGATTAGAAGAAGAATTGAAAAAACTGAAGGGTTGAACTGCATGTTAGATATCATATTGCTTTTTGTTTTTGCTGCTAGTTTATTAATAGGAATGAAGCGCGGTTTTATCATGCAAGCAATTAATCTTGTTGGTTTTCTTGTTGCGTTAATCGTGGCTTACATTTACTATAAACCGCTAGCAGAAAAATTTGTGTTATGGATTCCATATCCGGGGTTGCAGCCGGACTCTTCTCTTACATTAGTGTTGGATGCATTGGATGTAGATAAAACATTTTATCGTATTATTGCTTTTGCGGTAATCTTCTTTGTTGTTAAACTTGCCATGCAAATTGTTGCTTCGGTATTTGATTTTTTAACATTTTTACCAGTATTAAAATCTTTTAATCGCATTTTAGGGGCATTACTATGCTTCGTGGAATTTTATTTTATACTTTTTATTTTATTATATGTTTTCGCATTATTACCAATTGATGCTATTCAAAAACTCATGGGAAGTTCGTTTATTGCCAATTTCATGCTTGAACATACCCCAATCGTAACTCAATTATTCCAAAAACTATGGTATATTTATTTGGAAAATTAATAAACAACGAAATGATTGTCAAAAGTATCTTCCATCAACACAGCGGAGATACTTTTTTGCGGTTTAAAATAGAAAAAGGGTGGGACAGTTGAATAAAAAAATTGTCATTCGTACATTGGAAAAAATTGCGTTGTATTTGGAGCTTAAAGGAGAAAATCCGTTTAAAGTATCCGCCTTTCGAAAAGCGGCGAATGCATTAGAGTTGGATGAACGAAGTCTTGAAGAAATTGATGATTTTACGAAAATTAAAGGGATTGGAAAAGGCACGGGAGCAGTCATTGAAGAGCTGATTCAAACGGGAGAGTCCCAACAATTAATCGAATTAGAAAAACAAATACCGAAAGGCTTAATCCCTCTATTAAAAATACCTGGCCTTGGCGGTAAAAAACTTGCAAAGCTATACCAGGAACTTGGAGTGAGTAGTCGTGAAGCGTTGAAGGAAGCTTGTGAATCCAAAAAGGTACGATCGTTGCCTGGGTTTGGACCGAAAACGGAAGAGAAAATTTTGAAGGAACTTGAACAATTTGGAGAACGAACAGGAAGACTTCCTATTTGGTATCTTGAATCGGTTGTGAGAGAAATAAATCAACTACTTGCATCCATTGAAGAAATTGAACGATATTCTGTTGCCGGGAGTTTCCGTCGGGTGAATGAAACGAGCAAAGATTTGGATTTTGTCATTGCCACAAAAAGTCCTGAAAAAGTTAGGGAACAGCTTTTATTTGAATTAACAATAAAAGAAATCGTTAGCAGTGGAGACACAAAAGTGTCTGTCGTATTGGATTTGGACGAGCTTGTCAACGTTGATTTTCGATTAGTGGCAAATGAAGAATTTATCACAACACTTCATCACTTTACCGGTTCAAAAGATCATAATGTTCGCATGCGTCAATTAGCAAAAGAACAAGGGAAGAAAATTAGCGAATATGGTGTGGAACAACCAGATGGACAAATCCTTACATTCCATTCGGAAAAAGAGTTTTTCGCTCATTTTGGACTTCCTTACATTCCGCCCACTGTTCGCGAAACGGGACAAGAATTGGATCGTTTAAATGAAATTAAAGAATTGGTTACAATAGAAGATATTAAGGCTGATTTACACATGCACACCACTTATTCTGACGGTGCTCATTCCGTAGCAGAAATGGGAGAAGCGCTTATTTCAAAAGGCTATCATTTTGGAGTGATAACAGACCATTCTCAATATTTGAAAGTAGCAAATGGTTTAACACCGGAAAGGTTAAAAAAACAGCGTGAAGAAATTGAAGCTTTTAATGAAGCTCACCCTGATTTTACTTTATTTTCGGGAACAGAAATGGATATTTTGCCTGATGGTTCCCTCGATTATGATGATGACGTATTAAAAAATCTGGATTTTGTGATCGCCTCCATTCATTCAAGTTTTTCTCAACCTCAAGAAAAAATTATGGAACGATTATTTGCGGCGATTCAACATCCCTACGTTCATATGATTGCACATCCAACTGGTCGAATTATTGGTGAACGTGAAGGATATAATCCTAACGTTGAACAATTAATTCATTGGGCGAAAGAGTATGGGAAAATTTTGGAATTGAATGCTAGCCCATACCGATTAGATCTATGTATAGAACATTTGAAACTAGCGATGGAACTTGGTGTTCCTATTGCAATCAATACAGATGCCCATGCGATTGAACAACTTGATTATATGGAAATCGGTACAAAATATGCGCAAAAAGCGTGGTTGAAAAAAGAACTAGTTGTCAATACATGGAGCGTTGAACAGTTCAAAAATTTTATTCGGAAAAATAAGTAAACATATGTACAGACAGGAGTGTTCAGAGTGATTGCTGAACGAGCATTAAAAACCCTTGAATTCGATAAAGTGCGTGAGCAAGTGTCAGACTTTTGTACATCTTCCTTAGGGAAGCAACAAATAGAGCAGCTTGTGCCAGAGCCAAACTTTGAAAAGGTTGTTGAACTTTTAGAAGAAATGGATGAGGGACTAGCCATCCTACGGGTAAAAGGACATGTGCCAATGGGAGGTATTTTTGATATTCGTCCACATACAAAGCGGGCACAAATAGGCGGTATGCTAAGTGCAATGGAATTGATGGAAATTTCAAGTACTATTAGAGCAAGTCGAATTTTAAGAAATTTTATTGAAGATATCGAAAATGATGAAGAAATTCAAATACCACATTTTATTGAAAGAAAAAATAATATGCCGATTTTAACAGCGGTACAGCATGAAATTGATCATTGCATTGATGAAAATGGAACGGTGTTGGATTCCGCTAGCGTGGAATTACGGTCAATAAGACAACAATTGCGCTCAGAAGAAGCGAAAGTGAGACAAAAACTTGATAGTTTAACGAGAGGCCCTAACGCAGCAAAAATGCTTTCGGATACTATCGTAACAATTCGAAATGACCGTTATGTTATCCCGGTAAAACAGGAATATCGAAGCTACTACGGCGGGATTGTTCATGATCAATCTTCTTCAGGGCAAACTTTATTTATTGAGCCGGAATCAGTTGTGCAAATCAATAATGAAATTCAACGTTTAAAGGTTCGTGAAAAGGCTGAAATAGAGAAGATTTTACTTGCCCTTACGGAAAAAGTCCAAGAAGTAGCGAACGATTTATTTGAACTAGTTAAAATACTAGCGGATATCGATGTCATATTAGCGAAGGCGAAATACGGTGTGGCACAAAAATGCTCAAAGCCAAGCGTGAACAATGAAGGATATATTCGTCTAATACAAGCAAGACATCCCCTAATCCCAATGTATGTAGCGGTGCCGAATACAATTGAATTTGGTCGAGAATATACAGCAATTGTGATTACTGGGCCAAACACAGGGGGGAAAACCGTCACATTAAAAACGGTTGGATTGTGCACCTTAATGGCACAAGCGGGAATACCAATACCTGCATTAGATGGCTCAGAGCTTTCCGTTTTCAGTCAAGTATTTGCGGATATTGGTGATGAGCAATCCATCGAACAATCGCTATCCACTTTCTCATCCCATATGGTGAACATTGTCGATATATTAAAACACTTTGATGAAAACTCGTTAATTTTGTTTGATGAACTTGGGGCAGGTACCGATCCGCAAGAGGGGGCGGCACTTGCGATATCAATTTTAGATGAAGTTGTGGATAAAGGGGCGCGCGTTATGGCTACAACCCATTATCCTGAATTAAAAGCATATGCGTATAACCGAAAAGGAGTTATCAATGCAAGTGTTGAATTTGATATTGAAACCCTTAGTCCTACTTATCGATTATTAATAGGCGTTCCGGGACGATCCAATGCATTTGAAATTTCGAAGCGTCTCGGCTTAAAAGATTCCATCATTAATCAAGCGAAATCTTATACAGGTACTGACCGTCGAGAAGTAGAGTCGATGATTGCTTCATTAGAAGAAAGCAGACGCCGCGCTGAACAGGAAGTAGAGGAAGCGCATGAAATTTTAGAAGAAGCACAACAATTGCATGCGCAGTTAGAAGAAAAATTGAGTGCATTTAACGAAAAGAAAGAAAGCCTTGAACAAAAAGCGAAGGAAGAAGCGCGGAAAATTATTGAGGATGCGAAAAAAGAAGCAGAACATATCATTAAAGAATTACGTGAAATGCAGCAAAATGCTAATCAAGTTATTAAAGACCATGAAATCATCGAAGCGAAAAAGCGTTTAGAAGACGCATTACCAGCAGAAAATCCAATTTTGAAAAAACAAGCGAAAATTCGTGAACGAGCACAAAACTTACAACCTGGTGATGAAGTAAAAGTATTAAGCTACGGTCAAAAAGGAACGCTAATTGAAAAAGTTTCCGATAATGAGTGGGTTGTGCAAATCGGTATATTAAAAATGAAAATGGATGAGTCAGACTTAGAATATGTGAAGCCAGAAAAAGAAAAACAAAGAATTACATTGACAACGGTGAAAAATCGCAATAGTCATGTTAAATTAGAATTAGACTTGCGAGGAGAACGGTTAGAAGATGCCATCATGAAAACAGAAAAATATCTTGATGATGCCCTACTTGCCAACTATAGCCGTGTAACAATTATTCATGGAAAAGGTACAGGGGCTTTACGCCAAGGAATTCAAGAATATTTGAAAAAACATAAACGAGTTCGTTCTTTCCGATATGGTGAAGCTGGTGAAGGTGGCTTAGGAGTAACTGTCGTTGAATTAAAATAAAGGGGATGGTGAATGTGGGTACAACTTTTTGGCAACATCCTTTAATAGAAACAGCAGGCTATTTTAGTGTTGTTGTATTATGTTTAATAGTTTCAATGGTCTTATTTGAAATGGTGACAAAATATAAAAATTGGGAAGAAATTAAAAAAGGAAATGTTGCCGTCGCCCTTGCTACTGGAGGAAAAATACTAGGTGTTTGCAATATATTCCGCTATTCCATTGAAAGGCATAATACTTTTTTTGAAATGATTGGTTGGGGGTTGTACGGGTTTATTTTGCTTATCATCGCATATTTTTTATATGAATTTTTAACCCCCCATTTCAATGTCGATCAGGAGATTGCAGCGGATAATCGTTCAGTTGGATTGATTTCATTCACCATTTCACTTGGACTTTCCTTCGTCATCGGTGCCAGCATCATTTAGGAGGTTCCAATGGACAAATTAGCAAAAGTGCTTATCGTTGTAGCTGTCTTATTTTTTATTATAGGATTTTATTATTTACTTTCACTATAATGGTTATTATTAAAATTTTAATACTAGTAGAAACGTTAACATGCGTTTCTACTAGTTTTTTTATTGTTACAAAGTTATTAATAGTTATATCAAAATAGTAAATAACCCTATTATTCGACATTTTTCGTCATAGAAAATAGTATTAAAATTATTGAATGAATAAGAAAAATTAAGAATTAAAGTAGAAAAAAATTATAATTCTAAAAAAATAGTTTGAAAGACCATTTCTTTTCAATTATAATAAATGTAACAATTGCAAGAAAATTTGAACATTTGCGCAAGGGGGATGTGTTGATGTCTAGTAAAATTTGGCTTAAACATTATCCTGCTGAGATACCGCATACGCTGGAGTATGAAGAAATTCCCGTCCAAACATTTTTGACAAGAGCATACGAAAAAAATCCAAAAAAATGTGCAATACATTTTATGGGAAGGGAATTGGATTATCAAGAGCTGTATGAATCAGCATTAAAATTTGCCAACTATCTTCGTTTTTTAGGGGTTGAAAAAGGAGATCGGGTAGCAATCATGTTACCAAACTGTCCACAGGCAGTTATAGCTTATTACGGTATTTTATATGCAGGAGGAATTGTCGTTCAAACAAATCCGCTTTACACAGAGAGGGAATTAGAGTATCAAATGCAGGACTCTGAAGCAAAAGTAATTTTGGCATTGGATATTTTATACCCAAGAATCATGAAAGTCATTCATCGAACACAAATTGAAAACGTTATCATCACGGGTATTAAAGATTATCTTCCATTTCCGAAAAATCTCGTATATCCTTTTATTCAGAAGAAACAATATGGCTTTAGTGTCAAAGTAGAACATCGAGGTTCCACACATTTATTCACGGAAATCATGAAGGTTGAAAAACCGAAACCAATTGATGTGCCTTTTAATTTTGAAGAAGATTTAGCCCTTCTTCAATATACTGGTGGTACGACTGGCGTTCCTAAAGGGGTAATGTTGACTCACAAAAATTTAATTGCCAATACAATGATGTGTGATGCATGGTTATATAAATGTGAGGAAGGAAAAGAAATTATATTAGGATTGCTTCCTTTCTTCCATGTATACGGCATGACTACAGTGCTGATTTTATCCGTCATGAAATCAAACAAAATGGTATTGCTTCCTAAATTTGAAGTGGAACAAGTGTTAAAAACCATTGATAAACAAAAACCTACTTTATTCCCTGGTGCACCAACAATGTATATTGGTCTATTAAACCATCCGGATTTATCTAAATATGATTTGTCTTCCATCAATGCATGTATAAGTGGTTCTGCTCCACTACCTGTGGAAGTACAAGAAAAATTTGAAGAAATCACTGGTGGGAAACTTGTAGAAGGCTACGGCTTAACGGAAACTTCACCAGTAACCCATGCAAACTTTATTTGGGGAAAACGAGTAGTTGGCTCGATTGGAGTTCCTTGGCCTGATACAGAAGCGGTGATTATGAAACCAGGAGAAAATGAAATTTTACCACCTGGAGAAGTAGGAGAAATCGCGATTCGTGGACCTCAAGTGATGAAGGGATATTGGAAACGCCCTGAGGAAACTGCAAAAGTGTTTGCAGATGGATGGTTCTTAACTGGAGATTTAGGATATATGGATGAAGAAGGATATTTCTATGTTGTAGATCGTAAAAAAGATGTCATTATCGCTGGCGGATTTAATATTTATCCGCAAGAAGTAGAGGAAGTATTGTACGAACATGAAGCGGTTCAAGAATGTGTTGTAGTTGGAGTTCCAGATCCATATCGGGGAGAAACGGTGAAAGCTTTCATTGTATTAAAAGAGGGTAAAACAGTGACGGAAGATGAATTAAATAAATATTGCCGCAATAATTTAGCTGCTTACAAAGTACCTCGCATTTATGAATTTAGAGATTCACTACCGAAAACAGCAGTAGGAAAAATTTTAAGAAGAACATTAATTGATGAGGAAAAACAGAAAGCTAAGGAGCTTCAAGCGAAATAGCATTAGTTATTGACAGAAAGTTCATGAAATTATAATATGAAAATATGAATGAATAATCATTCATATTTTCTTATTTTTTTGGTGGTGAACATCATGAATCGAGATAAACCGAAATACATGCAAATAATTGAAGCAGCAGTTATTGCGATTGCCGAAAATGGCTATCATCAAACACAAATTTCAAAAATTGCTAAACAAGCAGGTGTTGCAGACGGGACCATTTACCTGTATTTTAAAAATAAAGAGGATATTTTAATTTCCTTGTTTAAAGAAAAAATGAGAGTTTTTATTGAAAATTTAGAAGAAATCATTCAAACTGGTGCTAACGCTTCTGACAAACTATCAAAAATGATAGACAACCATTTTAGTGTGTTGGCCAATAATAAACACCTTGCGACAGTCACCCAATTAGAATTGCGCCAATCAAATAAGGAGCTTAGGTTAAAGATTAATGCAATTTTAAAAGAATATTTGAATCTTCTTGATAATATATTGGTAGAAGGCATGATGAATGGCGAATTTAATCCAACAATGGATGTGAGAGTTGCAAGACAAATGGTATTTGGAACAATCGATGAGACAATTACGTCTTGGGTGATGAATGATTTCAGATACAGCCTCTTAGATAATGCACCTAAAGTAAAGCATCTACTATTGAATGGTCTAAAAAATAATTAAAAGGAGTGTCTTCATGGAATTTCTAAAATGGAGAGCAGAAGACGGTGTTGCGATTGTAACAATCAATCGTCCGCCAGCAAATGCACTAGCACAACAGCTAATCCGTGAATTAGACGAATTGATGACTGAAGTTGAACATAATAATGATGTTCGAGTTGTTTTACTTCACGGTGAAGGACGTTTCTTTTCAGCAGGAGCTGATATTAAAGAGTTCACAGATGTTTCATCTGAACAACAGGCAGTAAATCTCGCAGAAAATGGACAAGCTGTTTTTGATCGCTTGGAATCTTTCCCAAAACCTGTCATCGCAGCAATTCATGGTGCCGCACTTGGCGGTGGATTGGAACTTGCGATGAGTTGCCATATTCGATATGTCGCTGAAGACGCGAAGTTGGGTCTTCCTGAATTAAATCTTGGAATTATTCCTGGATTTGGTGGAACACAAAGATTACCGCGATATGTCGGATTAGCAAAGGCTGCTGAAATGATTTTTACAGGAGAGCCGATTTCAGGGGCAGAGGCCGTACAATGGGGGCTAGCAAATAAGGCTGTACCACAAGAAGAACTTTTACCGCAAGCATTAGAATTGGCGAAAAAAATTGCCAAAAAGAGCCCGGTTTCATTAAAAGCTGCTATTCATGCATTACAATACAGTAAGAAATCATTCGAAGAAGGAATCAAAGCGGAAGCAGAGCAATTCGGCATTGTATTTAATTCAGAAGATGCAAAAGAAGGAATTCAAGCATTTATTGAAAAACGCCAACCTACTTTTAGTGGCAAATAATTTTTAGGAGGTAATTTACATGAACATTTTCGTATTAATGAAACGCACTTTTGATACAGAAGAAAAAATCGTCATTCAAGATGGAAAAATTCAAGAAGACGGCGCCGAATTCATTATCAATCCATATGATGAATATGCCATTGAAGAGGCAATTCAAGTAAGAGAGCAACATGGTGGAAAAGTAACCGTAATCTCCATCGGCAATGAAGAAGCGGAAAAACAACTGCGCACAGCTCTTGCAATGGGTGCTGATGAGGCGGTTTTAATCAATACAGAAGATGATTTGGACGAGCTGGATCACAGCGGTGCAGCTTATATTCTCGCTGAATATTTAAAAGACAAAGAGCCAGATTTAATCTTGGCAGGAAATGTTGCAATTGATGGTGGTTCTGGTCAAACTGGACCAAGAGTTGCTGATTTATTAGGTATTAATTATGTAACAACGATTACGAAATTAGAAATTAATGGAAATAACGTGAAAGTTGTTCGTGACGTTGAAGGAGATTCTGAAATTATAGAAACGAGCTTGCCTTTATTAGTTACAGCTCAACAAGGATTGAATGAACCGAGATATCCTTCTTTACCAGGTATTATGAAAGCGAAGAAAAAACCGCTTGAAGAGTTAGAATTAGATGATTTAGATATCGATGAAGATGATGTTGAAACAAAAATTGAAACAGTGGAAGTATTTTTACCACCACAAAAATCTGCGGGTCGCATCTTAGAAGGTGAACTAAAAGACCAAGTGAAAGAATTAGTAAATTTACTTCATACGGAAGCGAAAGTAATTTAAATTTTCCGAACAATTAGAATGGATTGAATAGTATTAGATTTCGTTAGATTCGTACGGTAATGGAGGGAAAACAATGGCAAAAAAAATATTGGTATTAGGAGAAGTACGTGACGGTGCTTTACGTAATGTTTCATTTGAAGCAATTGCTGCAGCAAAGCAAATCGCAGATGGTGGAGAAGTTGTAGGCGCGTTATTGGGCGATCAAGTAGCAGATCTTGCAAAGGAATTAATTGCATATGGAGCTGACCGAGCGCTCGTTGTGGAACATCCACATTTAAAAACATATACTTCAGATGGCTTCAGCCAAGCTTTATTAGCTCTTGTGGAACAAGAAAAACCTGAAGGAATCGTTATTGGGCATACATCTTTAGGTAAAGATTTATCACCTAAAGTGGCATCTCGCCTGCAAGCTGGATTGATTTCAGATGTAACAGAGATTGAAGGAACAGGTGATGATGCACTATTTATTCGTCCAATTTACTCAGGTAAAGCTTTTGAAAAAGTAAAAATTAAAGAAGGATTCGTGTTCGTGACAGTTCGTCCTAACAATATTGCGCCACTTGATCGAGATGAAAGCCGCACAGGAGACGTTCAATCTGTATCTGTAGATATTAAAAACTTGCGTACGATTGTAAAAGAAGTTGTTCGCAATGCAACAACAGGTGTTGATTTATCTGAAGCGAAAGTAATCGTGTCTGGCGGTCGCGGTGTAAAATCAGCCGAAGGATTTGAACCATTAAGAGAGCTTGCTAACTTACTGGGCGGTGCAGTAGGTGCTTCCCGTGGTGCTTGTGATGCGGGTTATTGCGATTATGCAATGCAAATTGGTCAAACAGGTAAAGTGGTAACACCAGATTTATATATCGCGTGTGGTATTTCTGGCGCAATTCAGCACTTAGCAGGTATGTCTAACTCAAAAGTAATTGTTGCAATTAACAAAGACCCTGAAGCAAACATTTTCAAAGTTGCTGATTATGGAATTGTCGGCGACTTATTTGAAGTCGTTCCGTTATTAATTGAAGAAATTAAAGCATTAAAAGTAAATTCTTAAAATCTAAAACTGGTAATCTCCTCACCACATCTCAAATCTCAGAGATGTGGTTATTTATTGTGAAAAAGTAAATCATTAAAGGAATTTGTTTGTTAGATGAACGGATTTCAATTTCTTAAAACACTTTACTACCCTTTGAATTTTTAACGTGCTATACTACTAAAAGATGTTACATTAAGGAGGCATTTTATAAATGGCAATTGTACATGCTACTGATCAAAACTTTTCACAAGAAATCTCTTCTGGTTTAGTATTAGTAGATTTCTGGGCAGCTTGGTGTGGACCTTGTAAAATGATTGCACCTGTATTAGAAGAACTCGATGCCGAAATGGGTTCAGAAGTGAAAATTGTAAAAGTTGATGTTGATAACAATCCAGCAACAGCTGCTGAATATCAAATTATGTCGATTCCATCTTTGCTTTTATTTAAAGATGGCCAATTAATTGCAAAAACTGTTGGCTTCCAACCAAAAGAAGCATTAGTTGAATTCATCAACAACAATAAATAAAATTCAACCGAGCACAAAGATTTTGTTTGTGCTCGATTTTTTATTTTGGATATGATTATTGATTTGATTGGGATAAAAGAAAACTTCTCGATTTTTGCTTTAAGATATTCGTATAATAGGGTTAAGTAGGTTAATTAAATGTAAGGTGATACTCCATGAATGAAACAATTCAAAATAAATTGGCGCTGTTACCAGATTTGCCTGGATGCTACTTAATGAAGGACCGACAAGGAACAGTCATTTACGTCGGAAAGGCAAAAGTCTTAAAAAATAGAGTTCGATCCTATTTTACTGGTTCCCATGATGGTAAAACTCAACTGCTAGTTAGTGAAATAGAAGATTTTGAATATATTGTTACTTCAAGTGATTTAGAGGCTTTAATTTTGGAGCTCAATTTAATCAAACAATATGATCCAAAATATAACGTAATGTTAAAGGATGACAAGAGTTATCCTTATATTAAAATTACCAATGAAATTTATCCAAGAATTATTACGACAAGAAAAGTGAAAAAAGACAAAGCTAAATATTTTGGACCTTATCCGAATGTATCTGCCGCGAATGAAACAAAGAAGCTCCTCAACCGCATCTATCCATTAAGAAAATGCAACCGACTGCCAGATCGAGTTTGTTTGTATTATCATTTGGGGCAATGTTTAGCTCCATGTGTTAAAGATATAGATCCGAAAATTTTTGAAGAAATGACAAATGAAATCATAAAATTCTTAAATGGCGGCCATGAACAAGTAAAAAAAGAATTAGAGAAAAAAATGATGGAGGCTGCGGAAAAGCTTGAATTTGAAAGAGCAAAAGAATATCGAGATCAAATTCAATATATCGAAACGGTTATGGAAAAGCAAAAAATCGTTTCAGGAGACCAAACGAATCGGGACGTATTTGGATATGCAGTTGAAAAAGGGTGGATGTGTGTTCAAGTCTTTTTCGTTCGACAAGGAAAATTAATTGAAAGAGATGTTTCTGTATTCCCTATTTACCGTGATCCGGAAGAGGAATTTTTAACTTTTGTAGGGCGTTTCTATGATACAGAACATTTAAAGCCAAAAGAAATATTGGTCCCAGAAACAATTGATAAAAGCATTTTAGAAAAATTATTAAATATAAGAGTATTAGTGCCAAAACGTGGCACAAAAAAAGAACTGGTGGATTTAGCAAAGAAAAATGCAATGCTTGCAATCGAAGAGAAATTCCAATTAATTGAACGCCAGGAAGAGAGGACAATTGGCGCTTGTCAACAATTAGGTGAGGCTCTAAATATTGAAACGCCTTATAGAATTGAAGCCTTTGATAACAGCCACATGCATGGAGCAGATCCTGTTAGCGCAATGGTCGTATTTATTAATGGAAAGCCGGCAAAAAAAGAATATCGCAAATATAAATTAAAAAATACGGCGAAACATGACGACTATGGAGCGATGCAAGAGGTGATTCGCAGGCGCTATACCCGTGTATTAAAAGAACAATTGCCGCTTCCTGATCTAATTATTGTTGACGGTGGTAAAGGGCAAATTGAAGTTGCACGAGAAGTGTTGGAAGATGAGCTTGGATTATCAATTCCCATTGCAGGACTAGCAAAAGATGAGAAGCATCGAACATCTGAACTATTATACGGGGAACCACCTGTGTCGATCCCGCTGAAAAAAACAAGTGATGCTTTTTACTTGCTTCAGCGAATACAAGATGAAGTCCATCGCTTCGCTATTACATTTTTGCGGCAACAACATCAAACGAACGCTTTACGCTCTGTCCTTGATGAAATTGAAGGAATCGGTCCAAAACGTAAGAAACAATTACTGAGTCATTTTGGTTCAGTGAAAAAAATCAAACAGGCTTCTGTGGAAGAATTAATGGAAGCGAAAATGCCAAAAGTGGTTGCAGAAACAATCTATCAGTATTTCCATAATGACACATTGCCAAAGGAATAACTGTATGATAATGTATTTTAAAAGTAAATAAGTTTAGATATAGATAGAGGTGCGAGATTCATGAGTACCTAACTGGAGGAGAGGAACAAGTCTGAAGAAGGTTAGGGAAAGGGGAGATTGCCGAAGCGGTAAATTTGCTTGTTCCAGTTTACTGGCTGGTTTTGCATTGAAGAAATGCAAGATTGTCAGAATCTAAATGGTTCTGGAGAGCTATCTCATAAAGTGTTTTCTGAAAATTGAGGCAGCTTTTCACCATCCTTTGTGAAGAGTTGCTTTTTTCTTTAATTATATAAGATTCGGAAACTTCATTTCATGGCTTATGAAAATAAGGGGAGTGTAGCGATGATTAATATTGTAGTGAAGTTGGATGAATGGAATCTATCATCATCTGAAAACATTGGAGAAATAGCAAAAAGACTCATCGAAGAGAAGAAGTTTGGACGCAATGTAGTAGCAGTCGTTCCATCCTCTCCACCTGTAAATGAGGGTTTGGAAAAAATTATTTACTCTTTATCGGATGCACCATCCGAAAGAGAGTTAGACGCAATCCATTCTACCAATAATCAAATTGCAAGCAGTTTGCTTTCCATTGCTATTCAAAAAAGAGGCTTTAGAGCTGTTTCCCTTACAGGCTGGCAACTTGGCATGAAAACAACAAGAAAATCAGTAGGAAATGCTCGCATACATCAAATCGATGGTAATGTCATTATTGAGCATTTTAAAAAAGGTGAAATAGTCATAGTCGCAGGCGGACAAGGTGTTGATGATGAGGGCAACATCACCCTTCTCGGTGCTGGAGGGACTGATACAACAGCGGTAGCGATTGCAAAAAGCATTGATGCAGAACGCGTGGAAATCTATACGGATCTTGACGGGGTATATACAGGAGATCCTAATGTAGTTCAACAGGCTCGTAAATTGAAAGATATTACATATGATGAGATGTTAGAATTATCTTATTTAGGTTCGAAAATTGTTCATCCGAGAGCAGTCGAATTAGCAAAAAAATTTGATATACCAATTGTTGTTCGTTCGAGTACGAAAAATCTTCGAGGTACATTGATTAAGGGAGAGATTGAAATGGAGAGAAATTTAATTGTTCGTGGTGTCGCCTATGAAACAGATATTATCCGCTTTACTGTTGGATATGAAATACTAGAAAAATCTTCCCTTGCCAACTTGTTTAATACCCTAGCAAAGCATCATGTCAACGTAGATATTATTGTACAATCTGTGATGAGTGAAGTAAAACCGACAATATCGTTTTCAATTGTAAAAGAGGATTTAACAAATGCGGTAAAAGTGCTTGAAGAACATAAAGAGGAGTTAGGTTTTCAATTTGCTGATTTTGAAGTTGGTTTAGCGAAAGTGTCAATCGTGGGTTCGGGCATGGTTTCCAATCCAGGGGTAGCAGGCCGCATGTTCGCACGCTTATGTCAAGAAAATATCCCTGTTAAAATGGTTTCTACATCTGAAATTAAAGTATCTGTCGTTGTGCCACAAGATGATATGATTCGTGCAGCAAATGCACTGCATGATGAATTTAATCTTGCTGAGGAATGGGTATAAAAAGGGGCGAATAAAGCCCCTTAGCGTTCAATTTTTTCTTTTAAATCCATCTTTACTGTAAAAATTACTTCTAGTTGTTTTTCTTTTTTCTCTTCATAGCATTCCGTCAAAACACCTTTAAAGTTTTGGATTTGTTCGGCAATGAAGCCAGCTTCTAAGCGAAAATTTCTTTCATTAATCTTTAGCAACTCCGGTTCATTCGTCAAACTAAACACAAATCCGTCTTTCATTTCTTTTTCAAGGGTAAGATCACCCCATCCGGCATCTTTAAAAAAGGAAATGATTAAAGGAATATCGGTGCATGGAAATTTGCGAGCTAAATCTTTTCCTGCCCAATATAGAATATCTTTTTCATGCTTTCCTAAAATGGATGGCACTAAATAATCTCTTAGCAGTTCGTATCCAAATAAAGGAAACGAATCTTTCGACAATGACATATAATAAGAACCTCTTTCTAGAATTTTTCTTTTTTAACAACAGAGAATTTGAAAAAAGTTAAAATAGAGAAAAATAACATAATAGAGAAAAAATAGAAGGTTTTGTAGCGAATATTAGACAAATTTCGGAAAATAAATATGCACAACTAACCTTGACGGTAATAGTTCGTGGGGGTACAATGAACTTGTCATAATATTGTACCATTATGAATAAAACAGTCAATGCATAAAGCGTTTACAATTTGTGACGACTTATTGACTACTTATTTTAAGGGGGTATCAGTCTTGGCAAAAAATGAGTTTTACTGGCGCCGACTACATTCTTTACTTGGTGTTATTCCTGTAGGGCTATTTTTAGTGTTCCACTTGTCTCTAAACTTTACTGCAACAGGGGGAGAAGAGACATATAACAGTGCAACAGGAGTAATGGATTATATTCCAGGTCCACTATTATTACTTATTGAGTGGATTGTTATCTACATTCCTATTCTGTTCCACGGTTTATATGGAATTTATATTGCCTTTACAGCAACACCAAACAATAAGCGCTTCAGTACATTCCGTAACTGGATGTTCTTATTGCAACGACTTACTGGTGTGTTCCTAGTAATCTTCATTGCTTGGCACATGTTCCAAACTCGCATCCAAAAAGCATTTGGTGCGGAAGTAAATTTTGAAATGATGGAAAAAATCGTTGCAAATCCATGGATGTTAGGATTCTACATTGTGGGTATCCTTTCCGCTACATTGCATTTATCTAACGGTTTATGGTCATTCTGCGTAAGCTGGGGTATCACACAATCAACACATTCTCAAAAAGTAGTTACATGGATAACAATGGCATTTTTCGTCATCTTAAGCATTATCGGTGTATCTGCAATTCTAGCATTCGTATGATACAAGCATAGATAGAACGTCCAATTAGAAAAGAGGAGTGAGAAATAATCATGGCCAAAAAGAAATTAATCGTTGTTGGTGGCGGCTTAGCTGGTCTAATGGCAACGATGAAAGCAGCCGAAATGGGTACTGAAGTAGAACTATTCTCATTAGTTCCTGTTAAACGTTCACACTCAGTTTGTGCACAAGGTGGAATTAATGGTGCAGTAAATACAAAAGGTGAAGGGGATTCTCCGTGGATCCACTTTGACGATACAATTTATGGTGGAGACTTCTTAGCGAACCAACCACCAGTAAAAGCCATGTGTGAAGCAGCACCTGGTATCATTCACATGTTCGACCGTATGGGAGTTATGTTCAACCGTACTCCAGAAGGTCTACTTGACTTCCGTCGTTTCGGTGGTACATTGCATCACCGTACTGCATTTGCAGGTGCGACAACAGGTCAACAATTATTATATGCGCTTGACGAACAAGTTCGTCGTTACGAAGTAGAAGGTTTAGTTACAAAATACGAACACTGGGAATTCCTTGGAATCGTTCTTGATGACGAAGGAGTTTGCCGTGGTATCGTAGCACAAGATTTAAGCACATCAGAAATTAAAGCATTCCGCTCTGATGCTGTAGTTATGGCAACAGGTGGTCCTGGTATCATCTTCGGTAAATCAACAAACTCTGTAATCAATACTGGTTCTGCAGCATCAATTGTTTATCAACAAGGTGCTTCATATGCAAATGGTGAGTTCATCCAAATTCACCCAACAGCAATTCCTGGCGATGACAAAAACCGTTTAATGAGTGAATCTGCTCGCGGTGAGGGTGGACGTATTTGGACATATAAAGATGGTAAACCATGGTACTTCTTAGAAGAAAAATATCCTGCATACGGTAACTTAGTACCACGTGACATTGCGACACGTGAAATCTTCGACGTATGCGTAAACCAAAAATTAGGTATCAATGGTGAAAACATCGTATATTTAGACTTATCTCATAAAGATCCACATGAATTAGACATCAAACTTGGTGGTATCATCGAAATCTACGAAAAATTCGTTGGTGACGATCCACGTAAAGTACCAATGAAGATCTTCCCAGCGGTTCACTACTCAATGGGTGGATTATGGGTTGACTACGATCAAATGACTGAAATTCCTGGTCTGTTTGCTGCTGGTGAATGTGACTATTCACAACACGGTGCAAACCGCTTAGGTGCTAACTCATTACTTTCTGCGATTTATGGTGGTATGGTTGCAGGACCTAACGCAGTTAAATATATGCAAGGCTTAACAAAACATGCGGAAGATTTACCACAATCTTTATATGATTCTTATGTAAAACAAGAGCAACAAAAATGGGATAACATCCTAAAAATGGACAAAGGTAATGAAAACGCATATTTACTTCACAAAGAACTAGGCGAAATGATGACTGACAACGTAACAGTTGTACGTTACAACGATCGCCTACAAAAAACATATGACACACTTGGTGACATGTTAGAGCGTTGGGAAAACATTAACATCCACGATACTCAAAAATGGAGCAACCAAGGTGCACACTTTACTCGTCAATTGAAAAACATGCTATATCTTGCACGAGTAATTACAAAAGGTGCGTTATTACGTAACGAGTCACGTGGTGCACACTATAAACCAGAATTCCCAGAACGTGACGACGAAAACTTCTTAAAAACAACTATGGCGAAATTTGATCCATCTACAGGTGAGCCAATTATTACTTACCAAGAAGTAGACGTTTCATTAATTCCGCCTCGTAAACGTGACTACTCTTCGAAAGGAGGTAATTAATCGTGACTACACAACAAGTGGAAACTGGAAAAACAGTAAGATTTAGAATTTTACGTCAAGATAATCCAAATGGTGCAAGCCGTTGGGAAGAATTCGAAGTACCTTACCGTCCAGGTATGAACGTAATCTCTGCATTGATGTACATTCGTCAACATCCAGTGACTGCTGATGGAAAACCAACAACACCAGTTACTTGGGACATGAACTGTCTAGAGGAAGTTTGTGGTGCTTGTTCGATGGTAATTAATGGCCGTCCACGCCAATCATGTTCTGCGTTGGTTGATCAACTTGAACATCCAATTCGCTTAGAACCAATGAAAACTTTCCCAGTTGTTCGTGACCTACAAGTTGACCGAAGCCGTATGTTCAACGCATTGAAAAAAGTAAAAGCGTGGATTCCGATTGACGGAAGTTACGATTTAGGAGAAGGTCCACGCATGCCTGAACGCAAACGTCAATGGGCATACGAATTGTCAAAATGTATGACTTGTGGTGTTTGTTTCGAAGCTTGTCCAAACGTTTCTGAGAAATCTAGCTTCATCGGTCCAGCACCACTTTCTCAAGTACGTTTATTCAATACACATCCAACAGGTGCAATGAACAAAGACGAACGTTTAGATGCAATTATGGGTGAAGGCGGACTTGCAAACTGCGGTAACTCTCAAAACTGTGTAGCTGCTTGTCCAAAAGGAATTCCTTTAACAACTTCTATTGCATCATTAAACAGAGCAACGACTGTACACATGTTCCGCAAATTCTTCGGTTCTGACCATATGGTAGACTAATATGTTTTAGAAGCAGTCAAAATCGTTTATCGATTTTGGCTGTTTTTAATTTTTTTATAGAACAATTATCCAATTTTCATGATGCTGCATAGTATAGTAAGCAGTTTATTTCTGTACAGTTGCATTGCGAATCCTCTTTCAATAAAAAAATCCACCGTCATCCCCTTCCAATATTCGACATTTTCATTCATTTCCTCGATGAATCTACTATTGTATAATATTTATTATATAAATAAAACTTTGGTTAAAGGGGATGGGAAAATGAAAGAAATGTATATTGAAGATTTTGAACAATGGGAGAAGGAATTTACATTTTACACGGAAGAGATTGTTCGTTTTTCAGATGTTGATATGTATGGCCATTTAAATAATGTAGTACCATTTTCATATTTTGAACATGCACGCATTGAATATTTTAAATGGTTGAATGTGAAGAACAATTGGGGTTCACAAGATGAGCAATGTATTCCAGTTGCGGCAGATTTGCAATGCGACTATTTAAAACAAGTTTATTACGGAGAAAAACTGCGAATTTATGTAAAAACAGCACGGGTTGGAAACTCCTCTCTAGATCTTCACTACATGGTAAAAAATGAAAAAGATGAAATCGTTTTAACTGGCAGAGGGGCTTTAGTGCAAATCAATAAAGAAACTGGTAAACCTCATCGCTGGACTGAAGAACAAAAAGTAATATTATATGGGAAATAGTTAAAATGCCCTCACAGCCTCCACCCTCATGACATACTTTACATAGAGAGGAGATAGGAGGGTGTTGCCTTATGAGTAGCCCGCAGCATCGTTCGCTTTTAACGAAAAGAGAGCGGGAAATATTTCAATTATTAATTTTAGATTATTCCACAAAAGAAATTTCACAAAAGTTGGGCATAAGCGAAAAAACGGTGCGTAACCATATTTCAAACACAATTCAAAAACTGGGCGTTTCTAGTAGGTCACAGGCACTGATTGAATTGTTAAGACTTGACGAGCTTTCATTGCATTAATCGATTAAAGATAGTGGCTTTAAATCCTAAAATGAATTTTAAAAGGCTACAATCGTATTATTGATGAAAAATACTTATTCAAAAAATGTCAATGATTATCTGATTTACAATTACAACAATCGGGCAGTTGCATGGATCAATGGCGCGATGTTTAACATGAGGGGATTCAAATAAAAAACTGTCTTTTCCTGTTCAATTGTATGAATAAAAGAATCATTGAACTTAGTAAAGAATTAGGTCAAAATAGAATAGATAATAATATATCATACAAATGAAATAGGATAGAGGCGGTATAAGTGAATGCCCCAATAGGCGTTATCGATTCAGGAGTAGGCGGCTTAACTGTTGCAAAACAAATCATCAAAGTTTTGCCAAAGGAAACGATTTATTACATTGGCGATACTGCAAGGTGCCCCTATGGCCCACGAAAAAGTGGAGAGGTTCTCGCCTTTACTATACAGTTAGCAAAAGCGTTGGAAAAACAGAATATAAAACTGCTTGTTATCGCATGTAATACGGCAACGGCAGTAGCATTAGATGTTTTAAGAGAACAGCTCTCAATTCCGGTAGTGGGCGTCATTAATGCGGGAGCCCGAGCAGCTGTAAAAAAAACGAAGCACAATCGAATTGTGGTTCTTGCAACAGAAGGAACAATTAAAAGTGGCGCATATGAACGTGCACTGCTTGCTTTAAATACGGAGGCGAAAATTATTCCTCTTGCGTGTCCGACATTTGTACCGCTAGTTGAAAGTGGAGAATATGAAGGACAATTTGCATTCGACCTTGTAGCGAATGGATTAAAGCCGCTTGAAAATAAAAGTTTTGACACAGTCATTTTAGGTTGTACTCACTATCCGATGATTCAACATCATATCGAAAAGGTAGTTGGACCTAATGTAACTGTTTTATCATCAGCAGAAGAAACTGCAAAAGAAGTAAAAGAGCTATTAACAAAACATCACTTACTCCGAAATGAAAATCATAAACCACATCATATTTTCTATGTGACCGGCTCGGTGCCCATTTTCCGTACAATTGCTGAAAATTGGTTAGAAATGAAACACTTAGATGTAAGAAAAATTCAATTTTAACAACTCAAAAAATCCATGATGCTCAAATCATTTTGAGTCTCATGCGATTCGGTACATCAAGCAGCAAAATCATTCGGTTATACCGAATTGCATGAGACATGAAGAAAGCTCGAAAGGCACTTTTCGAGCTTTTTTACTTGTAGTACAGAGCTACAAGCTATAAAGATTGTATGCCAAAAAAGTTTCAAAAATGTGCAATGACTTTTTTCTGGAGAAAATGTATGTTAATATATTGTGCGATTATTTGTAGGAGGAAAGTACATGCGAGTAGATGGAAGAGAAGTAAATCAATTAAGACCTGTAACAATCGAAACAGATTATTTAATTCATCCAGAAGGATCTGTTTTAATTCAAGTAGGTAATACAAAAGTAATTTGTACAGCTACGATAGAAGATAAAGTTCCTAGCTTTCTGCGTGGGCAAGGAAAAGGTTGGATTACTGCAGAATATTCCATGTTGCCAAGAGCAACGCAAGAACGTACTATCCGTGAATCTTCACGAGGTAAAATCGGTGGACGTACGATGGAGATTCAACGTTTAATTGGACGAGCATTGCGGGCAGTTGTTGATTTAGAAGCGTTTGGAGAGCGGACTATCTGGATTGATTGCGACGTTATACAAGCAGATGGAGGAACAAGAACAGCTTCTATTACTGGGGCGTTCGTTGCATTAACACAAGCTCTTGCAAAGCGCCATAAAGAATCTCCATTTGAAAAGTTTCCAGTTACTGATTTTTTAGCAGCAACAAGCGTCGGATTTGTAGAACCGATTGGAGCGGTTTTAGATTTAAATTATTCAGAGGATTTTCAAGCAAAGGTAGATATGAATCTAGTAATGACTGGAAGCGGCAGATTCGTTGAAATACAAGGTACTGGGGAGGAAGCGACATTCTCTCGAGAAGAATTAAATACGTTGCTTGCTCTCGGTGAAAAAGGAATTCGAGAATTAATTGAAATACAAAAGTCCGTACTTGGTGAAGATGTAAAATTCATTCTAGAAGTTGGGGAGTCAAAAGAATGATGAAACAAGTTGTAATTGCAACGAAAAATAAAGGAAAAGCAAAAGATTTTGAAGCGATTTTCAAGCCACTTCATTATGAGGTTGTAACAATGCTAGATATAGCGAGCGATATGGAAATTGAAGAAACAGGTACAACCTTTGAAGAAAACGCAATATTAAAAGCAGAAGCCCTCTCACAAGCCCTTGGTAAACTCGTTATTGCGGATGATAGCGGTTTGGCAATCGATGCTTTAGGCGGTGAACCAGGGGTATTTTCCGCCCGTTATGCGGGAGATCATGATGATGAAGCAAATATTCAAAAAGTGCTTGAAAAAATGCAAGGGATTCCGGATGAAGAGCGCACAGCACGCTTCGTTTGTGCCATCGCTATTAGCGGTCCAAACATCGAAACGAGAACATTCTTAGGCGCATGTGAAGGCAGAATTTTGCACAAAAAAAGAGGTACTAATGGTTTTGGTTACGATCCAATCTTTTACGTACCAGAATTAGGTCGTACTATGGCAGAACTTACACCAGAAGAGAAAGGTGCAATTTCCCACCGAGGAAATGCGATTCGGAAGTTAACAGAAGAGTTGCCGAATGTATTAAAATAAAGTGGACAGTTTGAAAATTTCCATAAACATTTGAAATCTCGTTAAGACTTCATTATAGTAGTAGGTAATGATGTAAATATGGAGGAAAAAGAAATGATACCAAACTGTCCAAAATGTAATTCAGAATATACGTATGAAGATGGAAACGTATTTATTTGTCCAGAATGCGCTCATGAATGGACTGAAAGCGACCATACTGAAGAGGAAGGCTTGGTAGTAAAAGATGCTTACGGCAATCTTTTACAAGATGGCGATACAGTGACAATCATTAAAGATTTAAAAGTAAAAGGAAGTTCTTCCACATTAAAAATTGGCACTAAAGTAAAAAACATTAAGTTGGTAGAGGGAGATCACAACATCGATTGTAAAATTGATGGTTTTGGTGCAATGAAGTTAAAATCTGAATTTGTGAAAAAAGCTTAAAGTAAAGGGGCTCAAGCAGCCTCTTTTTTATTTAGGATAAAGTTGCGAGTATTTTAGTCACAAGTATTTAAGCAAATGTTGCAATTATTTAATGATATGCGAAACAAAGATTTACTTGTGTACATTAAGTAAAACAGCAAGTCGTATTTTGTCAGCAATTAACCTTTTACATTTCAAGCAGATTTTATTAAAATTTTTACTAGGCATATTTTTCAATACTTGGATGCAAAGTAAAAAATAAGGGTGGAGACAATGAAATTATTAGTGATGAGTGATACCCATGGGGATGCAGAAATCATACAAGTAGTTAAGGAGCGACATCCAGGAGTGGATGTGGTCATTCACTGTGGGGATAGTGAACTGGATTATCAACACCCATATCTAGAAGGAGTAAAGCGAGTTCGCGGCAATTGTGACCGGGATAGCCGGTTTCCTGAAGAATTGCAGTTTGAAATTGAGAATAAAAAAGTGTATGTAACACATGGACATTTATTCAATGTAAAGTCGACAACCATGAATCTGTTTTATCGTGCAAAGGAAGTAGAAGCAGATGCAGTGTTGTTTGGACATTCCCATTTACTTGGTGCAGAATTGATAGACAATATTCTGTTTGTAAATCCCGGGAGCTTGTTAAAGCCTCGGGGCATTGATGAAAAGAGTTACGCAGTGTTAGAGTATAATGATTCAATTTGGAAAGTTACTGCGTATACGGATCAAGGGGAAGAAATATTTCAAAAAGAGTATCCATTGGAAGAATTGTAAAATGGTTCGTAGTGTGAAAATGAGTTGAAAAAATTTTTAAAAACCCGTTGACATTTTCACACTACGCTAATATAATAAATATTGTCCTTTGGGAAAACAAAATGTCTCAGTAGCTCAGCTGGATAGAGCAACGGCCTTCTAAGCCGTCGGTCGGGGGTTCGAATCCCTCCTGGGACGCTACACAAAAGCCTTACTTCCTCAATGGTTGTAAGGCTTTTTATTTTTATTCATTAATTTGCATGAAATAAAAATGTTCCAAAATGTTCCATTTTCAAACTTTCTCTTTAAAAATTTATCAAATTGAGATGCAGCTCTTGAACCGCTCTAGATATTAAGTTACTATAAGTGTTCATTGTGTTCATCATAGAAGCATATACTTAACGATGTTGAATCGTCAGAAATTGGCTTAGTGGAAACAGGCCATTTGATGTAGCAATAAAATTAATAGAAAGCATAAAAAGAAAAGCAATCAACGAATAAAGTTGGTTGCTATTTTTTGCGTTTAAAACCCCCAAACCGACCTGCTCAAACGGGCTCATCTGACAGTCAGAGCTTGCTAGCAACTTTTTTATATTTAGGGGTAAAAATTTGCAAATATTTTTCAAGCCTTAGGACAATATTATTGAATTGTTTTCAAGTTTATACAAATTATGGTATATTAAAATTTAATAACAATACCAAAGGGGTGTTATGTAATGGGGGTATTCGACGGTTTAATGGGAAATGCTAGCGAAGTCAGTGTTGAAAAAATAAATGAAGAATTGAAAGAAATCTTAATACCTTCGGAAAGTGTAGAGCACGCTTATAAAGTCATAAGAGATATGTTTGTCTTTACTAATAAACGATTGATACTGATAGATAAGCAGGGGATGATAGGGAAGAAAGTTGAATATCATTCTATTCCGTACAGAAGCATATTGCATTTTTCAGTGGAAAACGCTGGCACATTCGATTTAGATGCGGAGTTAAAAATTTGGGTGTCCGGTAGTGAGTTACCGATTCAAAAGACGTTCAATAGATCGACGAATATATACAATGTGCAGCGTGTGCTTGCGGAGTACGTATTGAAATAAGAGTATTTATAAATGCGATCAATTCGATTAATTTCGGAATTGTTTGAGAAGCTATCTTGGAATCGTTTCTAGCGGGTATGGCTTTCTTTATCTCACAATGTTTTTTCTAGGTATAAATCCCTTCTAGGACGCTACTTGTACAATAACGAATAAGTTTAATCAACTAATCAGATGCTCGAAATCCTTGATATTTAAAGAGGTTTCGGGCTTTTTTCTTTTTCATGGAAATAGATTAGAAAAAATCATTTTTTGGGTTTTACTTAACATGTGTTTTAGCACTTGAACCACTCGTTGAAAAAGTACCTTTTGATGTTGATTTAATGATTACAAAACATCTAAAAGTTTTAATTAGGCGGTTACTTTTTAAAGATTTGTTGAACTCTTGTATGTTCTGATAACATCACCATATTTAGTAGTATAGAATCCAGCATTTAAGCTCATGAAATCTTGTTCACTACAAAATTCCATGAGCTGTTAGAATAGCGGTTTATCCGATGAAACTTATTAGTCAATAACGAGAAGTACCTATATAAGTATCATGCATATAATAATTTCCTGTTGCGGTAAATCGCAATTCAATATGACCTGCCTCGTTTCCTACGAGTTTAATATATTTATAATTAGCGTCTGCTATTGCATCCGCTGCTGAAGAATCAATCTTTTGAACTGTTTTATTCGTATCTTGTTACTCATATTGTAATTACTTCCTTTTTTAGTATAGTGTATTATATACCATAAATGGAATAAATAGTAAAAAATGTTCAAAATTAATAGACATAATAATCAAAATAGATTATAAGTGTAATGCAATTGGAGGGAATTTAATGTATAGGAAATATGTTTATGGTATAGGTATCGTTTTTTATGTAACAGGACTATTATTGTTAGTAGATGTTTTGTATAAACTTCAAAATATAACATTCAAAAATTCATATTCTTCTATAATTTATCCAATTTTTGCAATGTTACTGATAGGTTTTATAGCTCTCTATTAAAGCTTTTAAAAAAATAATCGAACCAAAAGTTAAAGTTATAATTAGAAATATGAATAAAATGTTGTATCTACTTATAGGAATAATTATTTTAACACTTGTATCAATCAATTTTAGCTTTAACAATTTCACTTTATTGTTAGCCTTTATTGGATACATTATTTCCTTAATTTTTGGCTTTCGGTTAATCAAAGTAGTCAATATAGATTAACCGAGTAAGTGGACCATCTGTTTCTCCCTTTATTACATACTCTTCAGGAAAATGGGAACAATTATTGATAATGGAAACATTAAGCAAGATGTAGATTTTCCTTACAGGCACCGCTAATGTTGTTGGCGGTGCTTTTTTCTGTTTTTTACACAATACTAACGCTATCATGCAATTGTTTGAGAGGGAGAAAGCTGAAAACTATTTAATTTTATTAAAAAAGTTTATTTCCTAGAAAATAGCAAAAGTCGCAATAGTGAATTCAAGGAAGGCCTTCACAATTTAACAACAGAATTACAAAACAGTATGTTTATCACAGAATTGTTCAAAATATAAATACGAAATATGCCATTAAGGAGAGTATAGAAATGATTAAAAAACTAATCATTGCTGGATTCACGCTATCTTTACTAGCTGCATGTAGCACGAATGCAAAAAATATTACAACTGAAGTCAATACGACAAACAACTCGAATGAATCGACTATTGCACAAAATGAATCCAATATTACAAATCCTGTTGTAACGATGAGAGAGGCAATCGATATCTTTAAAGAAGCTTATCCAGATGCAAAGATCGAGTCGATTGACTTAGAATCAGATTTTGGTCAATTGTATTATGATATTGATGGTTATGATTCTACAAAAGAGTATGAAGTAGAAATTGATGCAACGACGAAAGAAATAAAAGTCAATGAAGTTGAATCAAAAGTCAATCGTGATGAAGCTTTAGATTTTTCAAATATCATAGAACCAAATGAAGCTATTGAAAAGGCAGCTACTAATGATGAAGTAAAAGACCTTTCTCCAATTGGTTGGTCACTTGAAGTAGAAAGAGGAAAACCAATATATACTATTGAGTATAAAAATCAAACACAAGACATCGATATTAAAATCGATGGGACAACAGGTGAAATGATACAAATGAAGATGGATGATTAACTTACAACATTATATGATTTGAATGGATGCAATTGTTTTTCGTAAATGCACAATGAGTATCTTGCTCGTTGTGCATTTTTTTCGTGCGCCCGGCATGTACATGAACTATAGGGTGTAAGTCCCGAACCCCGAAGACAGAAGTAGAGGTTAGCCAAGAGCAAGGGTGTCCGTGGTGACGCGGAATCTGAAGGAAGCTGGAGGCAAAACACCGGTCCGAGGAACACGAACCTCATATAAGGCTAGGTATGATTGAGTGAGTTTGCGAAACAAAACAAAGCTCTTTCTGTCGAAGGTCATATCGAGTAAATGAGGCGGATAGATGGTGTGAAAGTGCATGTACTTACCCGGGGAGGTCTGGCGGATAGGTGAAGTACGCTTCATAACCTACTTAGTGATAAGTAGCTGAACCGTCAGAAGTCAGCAGAGGTCATAGTATTAGTTGGTCTAGAACAACTAAGAAGGACCGAACAATTAAGAGAGAATAGCCCTTGGCATTCAGTGAGTCATGATGAACACAGAAAACGTAGTACCTCACTTGAGGAAGGAAGCGGTGAATCCCGTGGGGGACCTCTTGGAGGGTGGAGTGACCACTGGCATAAAGAGAACAGCTATTCACGGAAGGAGAATAACGATGCTTTTGAATCAAATCCTGTCACGGGAGAACATGCTTCAAGCATTAAAACGTGTAGAACAGAATAAAGGAAGCCATGGAGTAGATATGATGCCCGTACAAAACTTACGACAGCACATAGTCGAAAACTGGCTATCTATTAAGGAGGCAATTCTCAAGGGAACTTATGAACCAATGCCAGTCCGCAGAGTCGAAATCCCGAAACCAGACGGCGGTGTTCGTTTACTAGGAATCCCTACCGTAACAGACCGTTTGATTCAACAAGCAATCGCCCAAGTACTTTCAAAAGTGTATGACCCTACATTCTCTGAAAACAGCTACGGATTTCGACCAAACCGAAGTGCTCATGATGCGGTGAGGAAAGCGAAAGAATATATAAGAGATGGACATCGATGGGTCGTAGATATGGACTTGGAGAAATTCTTTGATAAGGTCAACCATGACAGATTAATGGGTACACTCGCGAAGAGAATCCAAGATAAACCATTACTGAAATTGATTCGTAAGTATTTACAATCGGGCGTCATGATTAATGGTGTGGTGTCAAGCACATTTGAGGGAACTCCACAAGGAGGACCATTAAGTCCGCTACTATCTAACATTGTACTAGATGAACTAGATAAAGAATTGGAAAGAAGAGGACACAAATTCGTTCGATATGCGGATGACTGTAACATTTACGTGAAAAGTAAACGAGCAGGACTTCGCACAATGGCAAGTATCCAGCGATTTATTGAAGGAAAACTACGACTGAAAGTAAATGAAAAGAAATCAGCGGTCGAACGTCCATGGAAACGTAAGTTTCTAGGATTTAGCTTTACCTATCATAAAGAGCCAAAGGTTCGTATCGCAAAAGAAAGCCTTAAACGAGTGAAGAATAAAGTTCGTGAAATCACATCACGCAAGATGCCCTACCCGATGGAATACCGCATTCAGAAACTGAATCAATATCTAATGGGATGGTGTGGATATTTTGCGTTAGCAGACACCAAATCTATATTCCTTGGATTAGATAAATGGATTCGTAGAAGACTTCGAATGTGTCTATGGAAGAACTGGAAGAAACCGAAAACAAAGATACGCAACCTTATTCAACTTGGCGTACCACAAGGGCAAGCGTATGAATGGGGAAATACTCGGAAGAGTTATTGGCGTATTTCAAATAGTCCAATATTACACAGAACCCTTGGTAACTCCTATTGGAGAAACCAAGGGCTGAAAAGTCTTGAAGCTCGTTATGAAAACTTGCGTCAATGATCTTAATTGAACCGCCGTATACGGAACCGTACGTACGGTGGTGTGAGAGGACGGGAGTTAATCGCTCCCTCCTACTCGATTGATGGTATCCGCAAAAGTCTCCGAGCCTGTTCTTCTGAATTCATTAAAGTGCTTATAAAATCAAAGAAATTCTACTATTGATTTAAGGACAATTTTAGGTCATGTTCGAGGACTAAGATTTTCAATAAAATTAAATTAAAGAAAATTCTGAATAAAAGGGGGGATGGAAGAAATGGTGATGAAGGACAAAGAGGTAAATGCTTCAATCTCTGGGAATCATCAAAATGGAGGAAATGGGTTTTTGAAATTTTTGAAAATTTTAGGTCCTGGTCTTATTACTTCGGCACTTGTATTAGGGCCAGGTTCCATCACATTAAACTCAAAAATTGGCGCAATTTATGGAACCGAATTAGTGTGGTCTATCATTGTCGCTGTCATCTTAATGGCCTGTTATACAGAAATGGCAGCAAGAATTGGGATTGCCGGAAAAGATACGTTTATTAATCTAGTGAAAGAAAAATGGGGGAAATGGGCAGGGGGCATTATTGGAATTGGTTCGTTTTTAGTTTGTTCTTCATTCCAAGCAGGAAATGCAATTGGAACGGGGATTGCGGTTGAAGCGATTACTGGCATCAGCTCAAAAATTGGGATTATTGTAGGTACTTTACTTGGCGTAGCTTTATTATTTTTATCTCAATTTTATAAAGTGCTGGAAAAATTGATGTTGGCTTTAGTCATTTTGATGTTATTCGCCTTCTTAATTACGTTAATCATCGTAAAACCTTCTATTGTGGACATTTTTAGCGGATTTGTACCTAGATTCCCTGAAGGTAGTATGGCGCTAGTGATTGGTTTAATTGCAACTTCATTCTCAGTCGTAGGGGCTCTCTATCAATCGTATTTAGTTCGTGAAAAAGGAGTTGCTCGAAAAGAGGTTCAAGAGAGCAAATTTGAAGCAATTTTCGGGATTTTCTTATTAGGATTTATTTCGTTCTTAATTATGATTACTGCTGCAACTGTATTAAAGACTGAAGGAATTTTGGTGAACAATGCTATTGAAATGGCGGGTATTTTAAAACCATCATTTGGTAGTTTTGCAGTGTTTATTTTTGTACTCGGTTTATTCGGTGCTTCCTATTCATCATTAATAGGAAATGCCACAATTGGAGGCGGGCTACTGGCTGATGGTCTGGGGTTAGGGCATCAATTATCATCGATGAAAGTGAAAATCGCCATCATTATTGTAATGCTGTTTGGTTCGTTTATTGCATTAATTTTTGACGGAAACCCTGTGAACTTAATTACCTTTGCTCAAGGTGTGACGATTTTTGTAGTTCCGTTTATCGCAATTGCCATTTTAGTAATCGCCAACTCAAAAGAAATTATGGGGGACTTGAAAAATAAATTGTTTAGTAATGTACTCGGTATTATTGGGTTATTGCTACTCATTTATTTAGCATTTAATAACTTCAAAAATATATTCTTATCTTAGGAGGAAAAGCAATGATTGCAACAGTTGAACAACTTGAAGAATTTATGTCTACTCCAACAAAAGCATTAATTGAGGATGTGAAAAAGTTAAAGGGTGATTTTATCATCCTTGGGGTTGGAGGGAAAATGGGGCCAACTCTAGCCTATCTATTAAAAAATGCGATTAATGAAGCGGGGACAAATCAGCGAGTAATCGGTGTTTCAAGATTTTCTAATCAAGATTTAGAAACAAAACTAAATTCGAAAGGCATTGAAACAATTTCTTGTGATTTGTTAAATGATTCAGAGCTTCAGCAACTACCTAAGGTCAAAAATGTCATTTTTATGGCGGGAAATAAATTTGGAACCGTTGGAAACGAACATTTTACTTGGGCGATGAACAGTTACTTGCCAGGTCGTGTTGCCGAGCATTATAAAGATTCAAGAATCGTCGTATTTTCTACAGGGAATGTCTATCCGCTAACAGAAGTAAAAATGGGTGGCTGTGATGAGTCGGTTACACCTAATCCGGTGGGAGAGTATGGTCAGTCGACTTTAGGAAGAGAAAGAGTATTTACGTATTTTTCTCATAAAAATCAAACGAAGATGTCCATTTTTCGGCTAAATTACGCAATTGATCTTCGTTATGGCGTGTTAGTGGAAATTGCAAAAGCGGTTTATCATAATCAACCGATAGATGTAACGATGGGGCATGTAAATGTCATTTGGCAAGGAGATGCCAATGAGTTTGCGATTCGGTCATTAATACATGCTTCTACACCTCCGACAATTTTTAATGTGACGGGACCTGAATTGTTATCGGTACGTTGGTTAGCAAATGAATTTGCCAAAATCTTTGGGAAAGAAGCTAACATCGTTGGTGAAGAAGCGGATACAGCATTATTAAGCAATGCGTCGAAAGCACATCAAACTTTTGGTTATCCATCCGTTTCTGTAAAAGAAATGATTCAATTAATTGCCGATTGGATTCAACATAATGGTGAGCTTCTCAATAAACCGAGCCATTTCCAAGAGCGAAAGGGGCAGTTTTAATGTTAAGAGATGTGGTAAAAGAAAAATTAATGGATGGCGCATTTATACCTGCTCACCCGTTAGCATTATTTGAAGATAAATCTTTTGATGAAGAATCGCAACGTCTATTGACACGATATTATATCGAGTCGGGGGTAGATGGTGTAGCGGTTGGAGTTCATACGACACAGTTTGAGATTCACCAAGTTTTCGAGTTTTATCAACAAGTATTAAAAACAGCTATAGAAGAAATTTCTGCTCATGCAAAATCGGATTTTATTAAAATTGCAGGGGTCAGTGGGGAAATAGAGCAAGCGATAAAAGAAGCACAATTTGCAAAAGAAATTGGATATGATCTTGTATTATTAAGCAATAATGGGCTATTTCATTATACTGAAGAAGAATTGTTGCAACGAGCAAGGGAAATTGCATCTATTATTCCAATTATAGGATTTTATTTACAGCCAGCAGTTGGAGGCCGTGTTTTTACCACTGATTTTTGGAAACAGTTTTGTGAAATTCCGAATGTCTATGCAATTAAAGTCGCTCCTTTCGACAGGTATTTAACAATAGATGTGGCACGGGCGGTCTTACACTCAAGCCGCTGGAATGAGATTGCCCTTTATACAGGCAATGACGATTCAATAATTCATGATTTATTCACAGTATTTGAAGAGGAAGTCGATGGTGAAATTAGGAAGAAACGATTTGCCGGTGGATTGTTAGGTCATTGGGCAGTCTGGACTTCAAAAGCTGTGGAACTATTCCGTAGCATTAAAGAAGAACGGGAAAAAGATGTTATTCATTCCAAATGGATGAAGATTGCTCAAGAAGTAACCCATGCAAATGCAGCGTTTTTCGATTCGCATAATCATTTTAAAGGAAGTATTGCAGGTATCAATGAAGTATTGCGTCGACAAGGATTAATTCGCTCGAATAAATGTTTAAGCGAACGGGAAGTGCTGAGCAAAGGACAGTTGGAATTAATTGATGAAGTTTATAAATTGTACCCTCATCTTCACGATGATGAATTTGTAAAAAATTTTCTAAATAAGCAGTCAGTATAAGAAAATAGTAATCGAATGGTTTATGATTAAATCATTCGATTATTCTTTATTTGGAGGTTGAATGGGATGATCAAAATAGGCTTTATTGGGCCAACATGGATTGAAAAACTAATCAAAAAAAGTTTTTCAATGTTTCCGAATATTGAAGTAGTCTATCGATTTTCCGATGAAATTTACGATGCGATTACTTTTACAAAAGAGCTAATGAATAAAGTCGATTGCATATTGTATTCCAGTAGGACAACCTACTTATTAGTAAAAGATCATATAAATGATTCCATTGAATCCTATTACATCCCTTTAAAAGGTTCTGGTTTTTTTGAAGCTCTTTTTTACTTAATTAAAGATCATCCAATTCAATTTATTAGCATCGATGGATTAGCTAAAGAATATATACAAAGCGTGATCTGTGAAATTGAAGGAATTGATTATACAATTGTTGAACATTTAGGAATAGTAGAGGGATATGAAAAAATAGTACAACGTCATCTTGAAGCAATTGAAGGGAAATCCAATGTAGGAATTATTACTTCAATTAAGAAAGTGCAAGATGCGCTTAAACAATATCATCTTCCAGTCGTTTGGCTGAAACCGACGCAACAAGATATTATCGTTTGCATTGAACGAATTTTACTTTCTTCGACTCAAAGAAGAAAAAGAGAGAACCAAGTGATATACGGAAAATTCCTAATAGAATTTAAAGATCAAAATGTACAATCGCTAAATAAAAAAGCACGAGTGAAAAATAAGTTAGAAAAAGCCCTTTATCGATTTGTTGATGATATGTATGGCTATATTATTCCCGTGAGTGAAACTGAATATCATTTCATTGCTTATCGAGGCGATTTTGAACGAATAACGGAAGGCTATAAAGTTCTAAATATCTTTAAAGAAATCAATCAATATAAAGAGTTAAAGGTGATGTTAGGGGTAGGATTTGGTATGTCCATCCCTGTTTCAGTTTTCCATGCAGATGTGGCATTAAAGCAATGTCAGCAACATTCAACGAATATTGCGTTTATCGTCAATGAAGAACGTAATGTCATCGGGCCAATTATTATTAATATACCGACCGTTTATCAATTAACAGATCATGAGAAAGAATTTCAAACGAGGCAAATTGAAACAATTAAGAAATATTTATTGAAAAACAATTTAAATTATTTTACATCTGATGAGGTAGCCATTAATTTAAACGTTACAAAACGGACTGCCAATCGCATTATTTCAAATTGGCTAGATTCCAATTTAATTGAGTTTTTCGGTTTGGAAAAAGTAAATGGCAGAGGTAGACCTAGACAATGTTATGTCTTTAAGGAGGCAAGTTATGAAAATCGGATTAATCGGTAATGATACTTCCCATGTTGAAATATTTTCGAGTATGTTACATGATGAAAATCATCCTTTTTATATAAACGATGTGGAGTTTAGTGGTTTTATTGAAAGCTATTCTGAAGATTTGCCGATTAGTCGGGACCGAGCCAAAAAATATAAAGATGTATTACTATCCTATCATATACCAGAATTTGATGATGTTCAGACATTGAATGAAGAAGTAGATGCTTGGTGGATTATAACGGTTGACGGAAGAAATCATTTGCAATGGTTTGAAAAAATCGTCTCCTTTCAGAAACCCATATTCATTGATAAACCCATTACCATTGGGTTAGAGAATTTTGATCGGATGGTTGAGTTGGCTACACGATATGAAACGCCTATATTTTCATCTTCAAGTCTCAGATTTAGCGAACTATTAAAAGGCATTCATAAGGATGACGTTGAATTTCTCTATGGGTTTGGTCCTTTACCACTACAAGAGAAGATGCCAGGATATTATTGGTACGGCATTCATAGTCTAGAATGGATGGATGCTTTATTTGATTGTGATGTTCGACAACTTGAAAGAAAACGATATGAACGTTATGAAATTGTTGAATTTTTATTTCAGGACGGCAGACGTGCAATTTTTCGTGGGGATTATGAATGGCATGATCAGTTTGGCGGAGTTGTCCATTGCAAAGGATTGCCTCCAAAAATGCTTGAGTTTTGGAAAATGAAGAAATCTTATTATGTTTCTTTATTAGAAGAAGTATTGGAATTTTTTAAAAGTAAAAACCCTCCATTCAATATCCAACGTACGCGGAGAATCATTACTTGGATTGAAGAATTACAAAAGTTTTAGGTCAGTTCGGAATTTTATTACAAAGCCTCCTTCAAGTTAAAACATTTTCTATATAATGAAACATATCTCTCATGAAAGAGGATATGTTTTTTTGTTTTTACGAGAGTGTTTTCAGTTTTTTTCGTTGGTATAAGTGAAAGGAGTGAAGCAAGTGAAAGATGTGATTTCGAAATTGAAGCTAAGACATGAAAAAGCACTTGCTTATGTTATTGATACATATATGCCTTATGTAAAGGCCATCGCTAAACAAATTTTAGAACAACCATGTGGAAACGGGGCGGTTGATGAATGTATAAATGATGTTTTTTTAGCTGTTTGGCAAAATAGTGAAAAGTTTAGCGGAAGTGAAGAAGAATTAAAAAAATGGATTGGCACAATTGCAAAATATAAAGCGATCGACATATATCGAAAACAGAAAAAAATGGAAGTGGTTTCATTGGAGCATTCCAATGAACAAATAAATTTCGAAACGGGGGAATTGCTTTATTTGAACAAAGAACAAAAAGAAAGGATTTTATTAAAAATGCAATTATTGCCTGAGTCAGAACGTGAACTATTTTTAATGAAATATTACTTAGATCTTACGAATGGAGAAATTGCAGATGCATTAGGAATTACCAAATCTGCCGTTGAAAATCGATTATATCGAGGGAAGAAAAAGTTAGGAAAAATCCTTTCTGATGGGAGTGAAAAGAATGGATGAATTAAAGAAAATGCTTCAATTAAATGTGGATGAAATTGAGCCTGAAAAAGTCAGCCGTTTTGAGAAAAAACGAGTATTACAATTTGTTTTACAGAAAAAAAAGAACCATTCAATGAAATATATCGCTGCATCTTGTTTACTTGCTGGAGGAATTGGTTCAACTTTAGTCTTTTACTCGCCAACAATCGCTTCCCATATCCCATTAGTGAACCAAATTGTCGAATATTTTAAAGGCGAGACATCGCAATTTCAGTATTTTGAAGACTATGCGACGGGAATTGGTGCCATTCAAGAAAGCAATGGAATTACAATTGAAATTGTTGATGCAATTTACGACGGAACGACAGTAACGCTTACCTTTGCCATTGAAACGGAAAAAGATTTAGGTGAACATCCAAGTTTTGATAAGCCTATTAAAATCAATGGAGAAATCGAAGGCTCTTCCGTTACTTGGACGAAAAAACGGTCAGATACATCTTATGTTGGGGTTATTACGCTGACACCTGAATTAAATGGACGATCGCCAAGCACTGTAAAACTAACTTGGAATCCTAGAAGTGTTTGGAATCATGATACAAATGAAAACTTTGAAGGTGATTGGGCATATGAATTTCACTTAAAAAAGATTGATGTGAAAGGAATAAAAGCCAATTATCGAGATTCGAAAAATGGTTTTACAATCTTTGTTCCTTCACTTGATATAACTGGCTATACAATCAATCTTCATTACAATATTCAGATGCCGTCTAATTACGCGCTATACAATTTGCCGTATGTGACTGGTTTTGATGTGAAAGACGAGTTCGGTAATACTTACGAAATGATTACGAATTTGACAGGCAGTACGACGAAACACGCTGCGAAAGGGTCTTTTACGTTTGCAAACATTCAAAGCGGAACAAAAGAACTTATCATTACACCGAAACTTTATAATGATAATGAAGAAATCATCTTTGATTCTTTTGAAGTAACAATTACAAAATAATGATGTTGCTAAATTGTGTACGCAATTTCACCTAAAGTTGTACAAAATAAGACAACGGAGTTGAAAAGGATGAAAAAAATAAAATGAATCTTAATTCGGGCAGTCAAAAATATAACAGAAGAAAAAGAGCAGAAGAGATAGCAAGAGAATTTGACCACAATGTTGCCAATAAACGAAACCGCAAGACGAATGATAAATCGTAATAAACAGTAACCAAAACCGTTTTGTCATGCTCCCAATTAGGTAAGTAATGAATGAACTGATTCCTAATTGGGAGATTTTTGATTATAAATCACCATTTCATTTTGCATGGTTGAATATTAAATAAATGGGTATATTTGAAAAAAATATAAAATAAATCAATTAAATTTAGTAAATTAGTACGAAATCCAATCGATTGGAACCCTATGCCTAGTAATGAGATATAAATCATGTTAACCTTACATTATCGGTCGGTTGGGCAAAAATAAGTTGATGAGAAGTTTTACCAGGCATTACAACGTACATCACAAAGTTTTATGTCTGAATATTCGGTAAATTGAAGTTGGGTGTGCTTATTCAGTTGCAATGCATTATAAAACTTTTCGTATAGGATTGATTTGAACAACCTACCGAAATGATATTCATTTTGGAGGGGTAGATAAGATGAAATATGTGAAAACGATTGGTGCAACATTTGGAGTCGCCGCATCTTTAGTATTAGCAGGTTGTGGCGACAACACATCTCTGGGAACTCAAAGCAATGAAGAGCAAGTAAGTATCAGCCAAGCCCTCGATTATACAATAACGGGTATAGAACCGGGCGCTGGAATGATGCAATTAACAGAAATGGCGTTAAATGAATATGAAAATCTAAAAGGATGGAAAGTTTCAGAAAGTTCAACTGCTGGCATGTTGACGATGTTAGATAAAGCCATTCAAAGTGAGGAGCCCATTATTGTGACAGGTTGGAATCCTCATTGGAAATTTGCAACTTATGATTTGAAATATTTAGAAGATCCAAAAGGCACATTCGGTGAAGTGGAAAATATTAATACGATTGTTAGAAAAGACTTAAAAGAAGAACACCCAACTGCTTATGAAATGTTGGATCGCTTTTACTGGGAACCAGAAGATATGGAGCAAGTGATGCTAGATGCCCAAACAGTTACATTTGAAGAAGCTGCAAAAAAATGGGCAGAACAAAACCAAGAGAAAGTAAACGAGTGGATGGAAGGTTTACAATCCGTTAACGGTGAGAAATTTGAATTGGTGTCGACTCCATGGGAAACGGAAGAAGCATCAAGTCATGTTGTGAAATTTGTATTAGAGCAACTTGGCTATGATGTAACGATTACACCAGTAGATCCAATTATCATGTTCCAAGCAATTGCTAACGGGGAAGGGGATGCTTCAGTTGCTCCTTGGTTGCCTGTAACGCACGGATCGTTCTATGAACAATACAAAGGCGATATAATCGATTTAGGCGAAAATTTGGTTGGCGCAAAAGTTGGATTAGTGGTACCAAGCTATATGGATATAGATTCTATTGAAGATTTAGAGCCAAAAGAATAAAAAAAGAGATATAGGCTGTCTAAAATGAACTGCTTCCTGTCAAGTAGACAGTGTAAAAAATAAAAATGTTACTAAGCGGCTTGAGCCCTGTATTCTAAGGGACTTAAGCCGTTTAATTTTTTCTGATAACGGAAATTGTTATAAAAATAAATATATTCATCAATCGATTGTTTCCGTGCTTGATATGAATCATAGGTATTCAAATGATATTTTTCACATTTGAATTTACTCCAAAAGGATTCAATTGGAGCGTTATCGATGCATTGACCCACACAAGACATACTTTGTGTTCATTGTGCTTCGTCTATGATCTCCTTATATTTTTTGGACGTATATTGGAATCCTCGATCGCTATGTACGAGTGGATGTTCATAAGGTTTCAGGGTTTGGATTGCTTTTGAAATCACCTGTTCAACACGTAGCTGAAAATCGATTAAATCGCGAGTTTACTGCAGAAAAGCCCAATATGAAATGGTGTACAGATGTAACGGAGCTGAAATATGGGAACGGAAAAAAAGCCTATTTAAGTGCCATTATTGATTTGCATGATGGTTCTATTGTGAGTTATGAATTGGGTCATTCCAATAATAAACATGTTATTCTTTTTATGTATCGTACTGTTAAATACTTAGAGGAACAAGGTTATTCAATACCTTTTAACTCAGAAATAGATGATAGTAAAATTAAATTAGGTATGACTTATGAAGATGTATATGATGTTGATGGTAATTAATTTTTGTAGTGTTTGGCAATTAAGGTTATGCATAAATTTTTGCATATTTGACGCTTTACATGGAGTGGCGGGCATGATAGGCTACTTTGCCTTGCAAAGTCCAAATATAATTATGGCTTGCCCCCTTTGCAAGAAATCATGCCCGCAGAGGCTCCGTGTCAAGGGATTATAGATACGAATAATTATTCAAGATATCGAATAAATTCAATTGCCATTTCATGCATTTTTTTAATTGCCAAAAACAGTATATGAAATAGTTAAGAAAAAATTATTTTCAATGGATAATTCCAAAATTTATACAAATGTAAGTCGCAATAATACTAAAGTTACTACGGATTATATATTTGAAAGTAAATATTCAGCTCTCTTTACGTGATGAGGAATCCTTAAATTCCATCAAAAAAATTTTTGCTCTAAAATAGTAAACTTAATCCGAAAATAGGTTGACATAAATGTAGATTACGAGGTAAATTTATGTCAACCTATTTTATATTTTGGTTTACTAAAGGGGATGTAAGAATGAAAATTAAAGAGATTACTTATGTTGCATTGTTTGCGGGAATCATGGGAATTTTGGGATTGGTTCCACCTATTACATTGGGGTTCACTCCTGTACCAATTACTTTACAAACGTTAGGTGTGATCTTGGCAGGAGGTATACTCGGTGCTCGGCTTGGTTCGTTGAGCATCATTGTCTTTTTATTGATTGTAGCTGCAGGAATGCCGCTTTTACCCGGTGGACGCGGTGGAATTGGAGTCTTTTTCGGTCCGAGTGGCGGCTATTTAATAGGATATGTAATTGCTGCTTTTAACATCGGCCTTATTTTTTCTAAAATTCAAACGTTGAAATTTAAACATATTATCGCAACAAATTTAACGATTGGCATTTTTTCTGTCTATTTAACAGGTATTCCTGTGCAGGCTTTTGTAATGAACCTTCCAATACTTGAAACGATTAAATTGAGTCTTGTTTATATTCCAGGAGATTTCATGAAAGCAATTATTGCTTCAATCCTTGTTTACAAATTACAGAAATACCCGATTATTGCCCAAAACTTTGTTAAATCGTCTACAGCACAAGTAAGGGAGGGATAAGGTGTGATTACTTCTCCCTATTCAAAGCATGCAAAGCTTTTTCCCAATAAAGCTGCACTAATAACGAAAGATGGAGTTTTAACATACCGTGAATGGGATAAAGCGGTACGGAAAACGGCCACATGGTTTCAGGCAATGGATTCCCATCATAAAACAGTTGGCATCCATTTGCCGAATGGAATTCCGTTTTTGCAGGTTTTTGCAGGGGCAGCTGCTGCCGGATGGAAGGCAGTTCCCCTTGATTTAAAATGGAAGAAAGAAGAACTGCAAAAACGTATTGAACTTGCCCAACCTGATGTCATCATTACTACAACAAATCTTTTTTCAAAAGAAATAGGGTTTAATCAGAATGTATGGATTTGGGAAGAATGCAAAGAAAAAATTGCGGAAATGCCACCAAAGAAAAACTTTCCGGATTTAGACGATTCGCTTCCGTTTTATCTTGGATTTACATCAGGCTCAACCGGTTCGCCAAAGGCTTTTATCCGTTCGCACTTGTCTTGGATAGAAAGTTTTGTGTGCACTCGCCGTGAATTTGGCATCAAGGAAAACGACCACGTGCTGATTCCCGGTCCGCTTTTTCATTCCCATTCGTTATTTGGAGCGATGAGTACTTTGTTTATCGGTGGAACCGTGTATGTATTGGACAAATTTTCCCCTGAAAAAATGTTTTCAGTTATCAGGGATCATCCGGTTTCAGTAGTGTATATTGTTCCGACGATGGCTGAGGCGCTTCTTAAAAAAAACACATCGGTGAAGCAACCGTTGAAATTAATTTCTTCTGGGGCGAAATTAGAGGTACATACGAGAAATAGAATCCGCTCAATGTTTCCAAACCTGACATTGTTTGAGTTTTATGGTGCAGGTGAGCTTAGTTTTGTTTCATTTTCTAATAATGAAAGAAAGCCAGATTCTGTTGGCAGGCCGTTTCATAATGTGAAGGTTCAGATTCGCCGCCATAATGGAGAAATTGCCGGTGTCGGAGAAATTGGGAAAATCTATGTAAAAAGCCCTATGACATTTATTGGTTATATCACAGAACCGGGTGGATACGCGAAATCAATTGCAGATGAACAAGGTTGGGTGACGGTCAATGATATGGGATGGATCGACGAGGAAGGTTATCTCTATGTCGCGGGCAGGGAGAATAATATGATTTTGTATGGTGGTATAAATCTTTTCCCTGAGGAAATCGAAGCTGTTTTGACGAAGCATCCGAAAGTGGAAAAAGCGGCTGTGGTTGGATTAAGCGATCCGTATTGGGGGCAAATTGCGGTAGGTATTATACAGGGAGATGTATCTGAACGGGAATTAAAGCGGTATTGCAAAACGCATTTGGCTTCATATAAAGTGCCGCGCAAATGGTATTTTACAGAAGAAATGCCTATGACTACCAGCGGGAAAATCGCCCGTGGAGAGCTTCTGAGGTTGCTGGAGAAAAGACTGGTGAATGCCACTTCGATTAATGATTGTAAACACCCCATGATAGAAAGGGATGAGCTGCCGCGGTAAAGAGAAGTAGGTGCGAAAGGAGAATGATGACATGAGAGATGCGGTAATTGTTGCAGCGAAAAGAACTCCGATTGCCCGTGAAAACGGGGCTTTATGTCATCTGCAGGCACATCAATTAGCGGCGCCGCTTCTTTCTTTTTTAGCCAAGGGAATCGAGGAGAAGATTAATGACGTCATACTTGGCAATGTTGTTGGTCCTGGAGGCAATATCGCACGTTTATCAGCTTTAGAGGCAGGTCTTCCCTTCTCCGTGCCCGGAATCACTATTGACCGTCAGTGTTCTGCAGGACTTGAGGCTATTCGCATGGCTTGTCTTTTTGTTCGTGCAGGTGCCGGATCGTGCTATATGGCAGGAGGAGTTGAAAGCGTCAGCACCTCTCCCTTCCCGAAGCGTGCCCGGTTTTCACCAGAGAGAATCGGGGATCCGGATATGGGAGTGGCTGCGGAATATGTAGCTGAGAAGTTTGGCATTACAAGAAAAATGCAGGATGAGTATGTTTTGTTAAGCTGGACGCGAAGCCGGAATGCTTACAGCAATGGAATCTATGATGAGGAAATCTTTCCTGTAGACGGCTTGGAATGCGATGAAATATGGCAGCGTAAACGGAATATGGAGAAGATAGTGAAACGGGCGAATCCCGTTTTTGTGAAAAATGGAACGGTAACAGCGGCAAATAGCTGCGGAATTCATGATGGTGCAAGTGCAGTTCTTGTCACGGAAGCTGGTCTGGCGGAAAAACTTGGATATAAACCGCTGCTTCGTTATGTCGACAGCCAAGTGTCGGGTGTGCATCCTTTTTACCCTGGATTTGCTCCGGTGCCTGCGATCAAAGAATTGCTTGAACGAAATGCTTTGACGATTGATGATATTGATCTTATTGAAATAAATGAAGCGTTTGCGTCCAAAATTGTTGCTTGTACTCAGGAGCTGTCGATTCCATTGGAAAAAATAAATGTTCATGGTGGTGCACTTGTGATTGGCCACCCATACGGTGCATCGGGTGCGGTTTTAGTAACAAGATTATTTTATGAAGTTCAACGGCATCCAAGGACTAGATATGTCCTTGCTGCTATCGGCAGTGGCGGAGGCGTAGGGGTGGCAATGTTGTTTGAAGCAATTGGAGAACAGGAATGAACTATGTCCACCGAGCGGCCAAATGGTTGGCATAGAAGAACAGGGACATATTATATCAAAGTACCTCTTAAATAAATGAGGTGATGAATTGAAATCGGAGAGTTATGCAGTTTGTTTTACAAAAGAAGAAGTTCTTCGTTATACCGAATTAGCCGGAGTGAAAAATCCGATCTTTCGCAATATGGAAGCGGCATTGGAGCAGGGGTATAAAGGGATACCTGTGCCACCGGCGATGGCGATGATTGCCTACCGTCACATTAAATTACCTTGGAAGCTTTCCGAACCGGTCATTCTCAGGAAACAGGAATGCCGGCTGTACAGAATCATGTATGCGGATGAAATTTATACCGGTACCGTTAAAATATCAAAGCATTCATTCCGTCATAATAAACTATTTATTCTTCAGGAATTGGAAATATTTGATCAGCAGAATCATCTCTGTTTTAACGGAATCTCTCATTTGATAGCAGGTGGTGTAATTGAAAAAAATACAGTTTGAAGTGACAGAAAAGGATATCGAAGGTTATGCAGAGTTGTCAGAAGATTATAATCCGATTCATCTTGACAATGAATATGCCAAGGCTCACGGCTTTTCGGGAAAAATGGCCCATGGGATGCTATCTTTGGCGAAAGTATGGGGCATTTTAGCCAATGAATTAGAAATCATGCAATTTCCAGCTGAATTCCATTTGCAATTCCAATCGCCTGTCTATGTTGGGGAACAGGTAGAATTGAACATTATGGAAAAAGACAATGTTGTCACAATCACCGGCAAAGTTATGAAAGGAAGGGCGTCGTGGTGACGTCTTAATTTACACCTTCAATTGATCGTTTGTACACATATGATTTGATCAAGCACCTCTTGAGACGTTTTTAAAACCTTACAGTCAATATTGGCTGTAGGGATTTTTTTCGTGAATTAAAGATTGGATGTTTAATAAAAAATTTCTTACTTGAATCGTATAGATTATTATTGAAAATAAATATATTTCCTAAAAACGTAACATCAATTAATTTGTTTTCAATATTATTTCCTTCCATATCATTTCATTAAATTGGCCAGAAGATTTACATGTGCAATACTCCAAAATATCCAATAATACCAATTTTAACCAGTCATTGCAATCACGATTTAGAACAAAAGATGGCCAATACATTTGTTTGCGAAGATCGGGTCATTCCGTTTTATAACGAGAATGTTGAGCTGGAAAAAATTGTTGTATTTAGCCGGGATACTACTGTACAAAAAGCTCTCGAAGAAAAACTGGAAGAGCTTAGTTATTATGATAGCCTAACAGGACTTTTTAATCGAAATTATTATGAGAAACAAGAGGCAAAACTAAATTCATTTGATAACAGATCATTGGCATCATTATATGTGATTTGGATAATTTGAAACATATGAATGATTCCCTTGGTCATACATATGGTGACAAATTATTAATACAGATGGGGAATTTATTGAAAAATCAACTGTATTCAGAGACCATAGCAAGATATGGCGGGGATGAATTTGTCGTTCTAATAGAAAATACAACTGAAAAGGATGTCAAAACCATTTTTTCAAAAATACGGCGCGCAATTGATAAGTATAACCAAAGCAATCCTATTTTGCCGATTGAATTATCAATTAGGATGGGCATTTTCACCCCATTCGATTGGACTTATGTAAAAAATCTTCAAAAACGCAGATAAAATGATGTATGCTGAAAAAATAAGAAAAGAGCATATAAAAGAGTTAGGATTTAATTTTTCTTTTCTAAATCGTATCGATAAAAAGATTATTAAAATTCCATATGTAATTTGGCACTTCATCCTTCTATTATTTTCACCCTTTTCTAGATTGTGGCATAAGCATTTTCCCTAAAGTTGTACAAAATAAGACAACGGAGGTGAGTAGAATGAAAAAGAAGCGAAAAATGAATTTAAACACAGGAAACCAAAAGGATAATAGAAGAAAAAGGGCAGAAGAGATTGCAAGAGAATTTGACCACAACGTAGCAAATAAAAGGAACCGTAAGACAAACGATAAATCGTAAAGAGAACGGAAATATAGCAATTGATATGCTCCCAATTAGGTACAATATTCCTAATTGGGATTTTCTTATGTCTTGGTTAAAGTTCGTTTGAGAAACAAAAATAGTCATTATTTTTCCTGATTGGATATAGTGTATGGAATATTGATGATGAATATTAAAGGGAATTTTAATAAAATTCTATATATAAATGTAGTATATCATTTTGGCATTTATGACATAAAAATCATCAATTATGATATCAGTATTTCAATTATTACAAATTTAATGGATAATTAGGTTAATAGTGTAAAGAATATTTTTCAGCAAATGTTACAAATTGGATATGGATTCAATCATTTGATGACCAATAAAGAATGATGACAATGTTTTCTAATATAAAAATATTGAAATTATTGGAAAGTTTATTAATCCAAATATTTTAATTATTCTAGAATTTGCTTTCTCTATTCGTATTCGCCAATTATTTTTAGATAGATATGGATTCTGGACATCGAATTGACTGCCAAATTGTAATTAGAAATGATTCTCCCCCAATAGAATAAATTTGCTGAAATAAATATTCTTTACCTGTTCCTTTCTAATTTTTAGCTTGATTCAGCTTCGTTGAACGTTACAGAAATAACGAAAGTTGCTCTTCTCCTTGATCTTTGTGATCTTCATCATCCAATTCTTCCAATTCAAATTGGATAGAGAAATCGTTTGGTTTAAAAATACAATCCTCTACTCCCAATTTTTCCACTAGTATTAAATTTCCTTTTTCAGCTTGGCTAAGGAGATATTGAAGAATCGAGGGCAGAATTCTTGGCCTTTTATGGATTCCGGCAGATAATGTACCATCTTGGTTGAAATAATCAATTAATATGTGGCAAACTTCTACGGTACTGGAAATGCCATTTAATATAAGTTGATATGCAATCATTTCTTTTGCGGGTTTTGGAGGGAGATTTTGACGAACTCTTTCAACAATTGATTCCAATTTTCTTTTTTCCCGCTCCATTTGTTCGATTATTCGTTTATTTTCTTCTTCCAGCATTTTCGTCAAGGCTTCTGCTTCTTTTTTCTTTGTTTCTCTTTGCAATTCGCGCAATTTTCGTGACAAACGATCAATTTGCCGGTCCAATAAGGGAACATTTGCGTTGATATGTGCTTGTATATCTTCCGGCAATTCCATTCCGTGAAAATCCCTTTCCAATAAATCGTAGCCATATTGTTTTTCTTTGATTTTTATAAGCAATTCATCAAGTTCAAAATTAATAATGGAAAAGTCTTTTATGATATCATATAAAATCTTTTTGTCGATTCCGAGAAATTGCATAAAATGGTCTTCGCCATAGTCGATCCTTTTGCCAGTCACTTCATGTTTTACAGTAAACACACGTCTTAATTTTCTATTGCAGGCACATCGCCCCAAGTAGTTGCCTTTTCCGTAGTCAATATAATTTTCAAGAACCCAGTACTTAGCATCGATTTCAATATCTTCCAAAGTGATATCTTGTGAACGGACGAGCGTCACTTTTTTCTCTGCCATCTTATTGAAGAATTTTGATCGAAACCTTTGTTTGATATTATTCATGATGAAATCGAGTTGTTCTTTTGTAGCGTATGGAAAAAGGGACTCCCTCTCTCCATTTGTTAATGGTGGTCTCATCTTAAGCACGTCACCTTTCCTAATACTCTATGATGATAATAAAGAGTCCTGATGAAAGTGTCAAATTGGCATGAATCGTTATCGATGGGAAAGAAAAATTTAGAACCATTTTTTAAAGAGTTTATTCATCAATCCTATCGTCATGAAATGCATAAAATAACTATTTTGATACGAAACAATATATGATGAAGCTTAACCAATAGAATTTTTCTCCAATTAACAGGAAAATATAATTTTATCAAGAATTATTTATTCATGTATACCAATTCAAATTACCACTATCCTCGATAGATGAAATAAGAGAAAAAGGGTGTTACAAGTTGAAAAGAAAAGTAATTGCACTACTCGCTACATCGATTTTATTTATCATTCTTTTTACAGCTGGTTACTTGTATTCTTTAAATAGACCGTATATGCAAATACGGACCGAAATCACGGCCATCGATGATGAAACTTATCAAACCCTAGGAGCATTGGAATATGTGGAACATCCGGACCAAAAATATTTTCGAAAGTTGAATTTTTCATTTAAATTTAAGTATTCGGATCAAATAGAAGATATCGAAACGGAAATGTCCGAATCTCTTAAGAATTTGTTGACATCAGATGTATATTGGACAGGAAGCGGTTTTGAATATGATAATACAGCTAAAAAGGAGTATATTGTACAAGAAGAAATCGTCCTTTATATGGGTGAAATTTCGGAAGAAGAAATCATCGAGCGGTTAAACGAAGGGGTGTTGACCGTCAAGTGGATGGAAGATGGAGAGGAAAAGCAAAAAGAATATAATATTGGCGAAAGCGTTAAGTTTGTTCAATGATTATACGAGGATGTCTCAAAAAAACTTTTTGGACATCCTCAGGTTCAGAGTCCAAACTATAATTACATGTTGCCAAACTAATTTGCTGCAATGATCTTTGGCGAAATCGATAGCCCAGAAACCCCAATCCAATAGTTTTATTTTTTGTATTCTATCAATCGTCTCATTGCCTGAATTTGTCCAACATGCATAGCCTCATGGAAGGCAGCAAAAGCAGCTAATTCCCCCTTTGTTTCATTTCCGATCAATCTTTTTGGCAACTGTTCATTAAAGGTATTTACATCAATTGCTTGAATGCGTTCTAATTGTTCATCCAGCTGGCGTAGCAAAGTTTCAATATAAGGTACATCCGTTGGCCAATCAGCCGGTTTCGTACCAGGACCGAAGAGTTTTTGATAACTTTCCGGAATCGACTCTTTCCCTTTAAATAAGAAAAATTCTGCAGTTGTTAAAATATGTCCCGCTTGCCACAAAATATTGTTATTAAATCCCCAAGGAACTGTTAAACAAATCTCGGGCTTAATGTTTTCCAAAGTTTGTTTTAATACGATTCTTGTTCGTACAAATTGTTTTATTACATATTCTCCCATTTACAATCCCCCTTAGACCATCTTTACTACAATATACCAATATTGCTTGTAAACATAAAGGCAAAATTTCAGAATAAGCGTGGGTTCTGTAATGAATTTTCACATAGTTTTACCTTTTACATCCTTCAACACAGCATTGAAGTAGTATAAACTAAAATTGGTATTGCCGATTTGGAATTTCATTTTAAAGGATGAGGGCTTTGAAAAAAATTTTACTTTTTGCACTTATATTCGTTATTTTAATCGGTGGAATATTTATTTATATAAAAGCGACCCCACCATTAGCAACAAGGACAGTTTTCAATAGTGAAGATAATAAAACGGTTGTGGTTGCTTTAGGGAATAAAGGTTTCGGAGAATTGAAAGTAACAGGGGTAAAAGTCAATAATAATGCAGATCCAAATGTTTTAAAAATGCAAGTTAGCAATGCTTTAGAGGGCTTTAAAGGAACGATTGATGAAAAATCAGAAGCTAGGGAAAATATTGAGTTTAAAAATATACAGGATGTTTCAATTCCAAAAGGAACAGTTCCGGAGAATGTATTAAGAAAACAAGGGGAAAGAAAAGCAACAGTAGACGATACAATTTATGGGCTCACTGTGAATCATCATGAAGAAATCCATAATATCCATATAAAATATCGTTATTTTGGTATTTTATTCAACGAAACAATCAACTTAGATTAAAAAGGGCCTGACCAAAAAGTGCTAAAATTTTGGTCAGGCTAAGTATTTTTATAATTTTTGCTCCGCGGAGGCATATCAAAATGTCATCATCCCCGTCGCAGAAGGTCGCCTCAAAATGAATTTCAGGATCTATTTATTTCCAATTTTTATGTAAAAATGCTTTCGTACGTTCATGTTGAGGATGTTGGAAGAATTGTTCCGGCTCATTCGATTCAATTATTTCTCCGCCATCCATAAAGATCACACGATTTGCCACTTCTCTTGCAAAGCCCATTTCATGCGTTACGACAATCATCGTCATATGTTCTTCTGCTAAATCCTTCATGACTTTCAACACTTCTCCCGTTAATTCCGGGTCAAGGGCAGAAGTAGGTTCATCAAACAGCAGGATTTGTGGATTTAACATAAGGGCTCGTGCAATAGCAACACGCTGTTTTTGACCGCCTGACAGATTGCTAGGATAAGCATTCGCTTTATCGGACAATCCCACTTTTCGCAATAAATCCATACAGCGTTTTTCTATTTCTTCCATCGATTCGGATTTTCTAAGTTTCGGGGCTAAAATCAGATTTTCTTTAACAGTTAAGTGAGGGAATAAGTTAAAGTGTTGAAACACCATTCCCATTTTTCCTGTAATTTTTCGTATATCTGCTTGGTTAGCATATTGCCCATCTTTTACTAAAAAATCGCCGTCGATACAAATACTACCTTTATCAATTTCTTCTAAATGAATTAAACTGCGTAACAATGTACTCTTTCCTGAACCTGAAGGGCCGATCATTGCAATAACTTCTTTTTTATCTACCGAAAATGAAATGGATTTTAATACTTCCTGGTTCCCAAATGATTTCTTCAAATTTGCAACTTCTATTAGCGCCAATTTTTTCACCTCTATTCGTATTTATATCGACGCTCTAACCATTTAAAGAATACCGTCAATATGAGTGTCATCGCTAAGTAAATTACTCCCGCAATAAAGTAAGGGACAATTGTAAACTCTCTGTTTACAGCTGTTTGTGCAAAGTGTAATAATTCTGGCACTGCAACTGCATAAAGTAGCGCGGTATCTTTGATGAGCGTAATGGATTCGTTGGCAACAGCAGGCAAGGCTACTCGAAACATTTGGGGTAATATGATGCGTGTTGTCGTTTGCCATTTTGTTAAGCCAAGTACTTTTGCTGCTTCATATTGCCCTTTGTCGATGGAAATGAGCCCGCCTCTAAAGATTTCAGCAAAATAGGCTGCATAGTTTAATACGAATCCAAAACAAGCCGCAACGAAACGATCAAATACTAAATATTCTCCTACCACAGGCAGCATCGGCAATCCAAAGCAGATTAACAAGAGCTGCAATAATAGGGGAGTGCCTCGCATGACGGTAATATATATTTGTGAAAGCCATGCAAGGGGCTTAAAACGGCTTTGTACGGCAAGTGTTAGAATAAATCCTAATGGAATTGATACAAGAATGGCAATGAAAAAGAGCAAAATGGTCATTTGAGCTCCTTCAAGCATCGGCCAAACAATCCGATTCCAGTAATCAACCATGATGTTTCCTCCCAAAAAATAAGAGTTCCATTGTCACATGGAAACTCTTATCGAAAATAATGACATTCTATTTTAGCATATATATTATTTTAATACTCGATCTTCACCGAACCATTTCTCAGATATTTCAGCTGCAGTACCGTCTTCATTCATTTCATCTAATGCTGCCTGCAGTTTTTCAAGTAATTCTTCATTTCCTTTTTTCACACCAACTCCATATTGTTCTGGAGCAAGTTCTTCTTCAAGAATTGTAAATGTATCTGGTTCTTGTGTCATGTAATATTCAACGACAACTTTGTCGATTACAACTGCATCAAGGCGACCATTTTTTAAGTCTGTTAATGCAAGTACATTATCTTTGTATTCATTTAAATTTACTTCATTGCTAATAGGATGTTCATTTAACGCATCCAATGCAGAAGACAATGCTTGAACTCCCACTTGTTTTCCAGCAAGTTCATTGATTTTTGTAATAGGAGAATCTACTAATGTTACAACAACTTGTGCGTTTTCTAAGTAAGGTTTTGTAAATAATACTTTCTGTTTACGTTCATCTGTTATAGTGTAACCGTTCCAAATTAAATCGATACGGCCACTGGATAATTCAGTTTCTTTTGTAGTCCAATCGATTGGTTGGAACTCCACTTCAACACCCATTTTTTCTGCAGCAGCACGAGCCATGTCGATATCAAAACCAACGATTTCGTTTTGATCGTCACGGAATCCCATTGGTGCAAACTTATCATCGATACCAATTATTAAAGTTTCTTTATCTTTTGCTTCATCTTTTGTGCCATTTGATTCTTCTTTAGATGATGAACCACACGCAGCTAATACTAAGATGATCAACGTCATGAAGAAAAATAAAGCTATTTTACGTTTCATGTAGTATACGCTCCTTATATTAGTAATCTAATTATTTAGTTGTTTAGTAAACTAAAGTGTATTAGCAAAAAATGTAACACGAAATTAATGATTCGTGTTTTTAAAAACAAAATCTAATACATTTAGATTTACAGAATACCTTCGTATACTATAGTAACCGCCATTGAGGGTGATGTCTAGTTAAAAATTTAACAATCTTATAACATAGTAATGTTTATTTTGATGAACTCTAATAAATATCACTCCATCTGTTTATTACCAAGTACTATAATTCAGATATTATTTAGTATAGTGGATTTTTTTATATAGCAATTGAAAATACATGTATTTTTATATTAATAATGGTAAATTAATATACAGATTTTATTGAAAATGGGAAGGGGATAACATGAAGATTGAAGTAATTCGTGTGTCGACAGAGGAACAATTAGAAAAAGCTTTTTCAATTCGAAAAGAAGTATTTGTTGAAGAACAGGGTGTTCCAATGGAAAGCGAAATCGATGAGTATGATAACCTTCTTTCTCCTTGCGAACATCTATTGATTGTTGTCGATGACAAGCCTGTTGGGGCTGGAAGAATACGCTTCGTAGATGGTTTTGGTAAATTGGAAAGAATTTGTGTATTGCAACCATATCGTAAATTTGGCATTGGAAAATTAATCGTGCAAGAATTAGAGAAGATTGCAAAAGAAAAAGACTGCCAAAAAGTAAAGTTACATGCACAATCTCATGCGAAAGTTTTTTACGAAAAGCTAGGTTATATCATTAATTCGGATGAATTTTTGGAGGAAGGTATCCCTCATTATTTAATGGTAAAATATTTTGAATAACATATTGTCTCCTAATAATAATTAATCTATAAAAAGAATTAAAAATATTCTGAACAACTAATTTCCTAAATTTATAAAAATTAACGCGGGCTATGTAGCTCTTATTCTATAAAATAAAGGACTTGGGAGGTCTAACATGGATTACAGTCCTAAGGAAATAGCCCAAATCGCCGTTCAAAAAGGAGAAGAAAAGGCGAATATGTCCCTTTTTCAAATGCTGATTTTAGGATTTTTAGGAGGGGCATTTATCTCATTAGGGTATCTGGCATTTATTCGGATAACGGGAACAATGCCTGATGAATGGGGGAGTTTTGTAACCTTCATGGGAGCAACTGTGTTCCCAATTGGATTAATATTAATTTTGTTAGCTGGTGGCGAATTAGTTACTGGAAATATGATGGCAGTTGCAATGTCCTATTTTGCCAAAAGGATTACTTTTACAAAGCTTTTAAGAAATTGGTTTTGGGTTACCGTTTTTAATTTGATTGGTGCATTATTTGTAGCTTATTTTTTTGGACATGTCGTTGGACTAACGGAAGGAGATTTTTTAAACAAAACGGTAAGTACAGCATTGGCGAAAGTAAATGCAAGTTTTATTGAAGCTTTCGTTTCTGCAATCGGTTGTAATTGGCTTGTAGCGCTAGCTGTTTGGTTGTGTTACGGCACGACATCATTTTCTGGGAAAATTTTATCCATTTGGTTTCCTATCATGATCTTCGTATTAATCGGTTTTCAACATGTTGTAGCAAATATGTTTATTATTCCTGCAGCTATTTTTGCAGGTGAAATGACTTGGGGGCAGTATATAACAAATTTTGTTCCTGTCTTTTTGGGAAATGCAGTTGGAGGAGCTATTTTTGTAAGTTTGTTTTACTATTTGGCTTATTTAAAAAATGTATGAGAATGCTGTTTGTTTTAATAGATTTTAATTTGCTTACATTGTGTACATCTAATGTAGCTTATAGATAAGATATTAAGCATTCTTTCCCTTGAAGGAATGCTTTTTTCGTGCGCCCGGCATGTACATGAACTATAGGGTGTAAGTCCCGAACCCCGAAGACAGAAGTAGAGGTTAGCCAAGAGCAAGGGTGTCCGTGGTGACGCGGAATCTGAAGGAAGCTGGAGGCAAAACACCGGTCCGAGGAACACGAACCTCATATAAGGCTAGGTATGATTGAGTGAGTTTGCGAAACAAAACAAAGCTCTTTCTGTCGAAGGTCATATCGAGTAAATGAGGCGGATAGATGGTGTGAAAGTGCATGTACTTACCCGGGGAGGTCTGGCGGATAGGTGAAGTACGCTTCATAACCTACTTAGTGATAAGTAGCTGAACCGTCAGAAGTCAGCAGAGGTCATAGTATTAGTTGGTCTAGAACAACTAAGAAGGACCGAACAATTAAGAGAGAATAGCCCTTGGCATTCAGTGAGTCATGATGAACACAGAAAACGTAGTACCTCACTTGAGGAAGGAAGCGGTGAATCCCGTGGGAGACCTCTTGGAGGGTGGAGTGACCACTGGCATAAAGAGAACAGCTATTCACGGAAGTTATAAAGACTTGCGTCAATCATCTTAATTGAACCGCCGTATACGGAACCGTACGTACGGTGGTGTGAGAGGACGGGAGTTAATCGCTCCCTCCTACTCGATTTTACATGTGAATAATGATGATTGAGGTGAATGAAGGATGGCACAATGCCCACTTTGCAATTCTTTGCAGGAATTAGAAGTATTTTGTCCAAATTGCAAGAATAGGTTGGAGGATTCAGGGAAGGTTTCCGATTATTTCGATCCTTATGGACATTATAATGATGAAGAGACGGTGAAAATGGGAGACGGTTATCCGAATACGGCACGGGACCAAGTTTGTCCACATTTAATGGTATGTCAAGAGTGTGGTTATGACGAAGTGCAATTCATTCAAGAAATCTGATGTTTACATAATACGCTACTGAAGTAATATACAACGTTCGATAAATGTGCAAATTGGAGTGGTTTAGTTGCTGCTAAAACAAAGTTTTTTCGAAAGCATACAAGGGGATGTTAAACTTTTTGAAGGGAAGAATGCATTTTCACAAGTCAAGTTAAACGTTTATTCATTTTACCAAGATGGTGTAGTCATTGACTGCGGAGCACATGTCATGAGAAAACAGTTTATAGGATTTTATGAACCCCTCTCCATTGACCGCGTTGTGATTACCCATGCCCATGAAGATCATGAAGGTTGTGCGAAATATTTGAGTGATAAAGGTATACCAATATATTTGCATCCTATGTCAATTGAAAAAAGTAAGAAAAAAGCAAATTATATGTTATATCGAAAGTTTTTTTGGGGGATTCGGCCTCCATATCGTGCAAATCCCCATGAGGAAAGTTTCGAATCACGAAAATATAGATGGCGTGTCATTGAAACACCAGGTCATGCAGCAGATCATGTGTCATTTTTAAACGAATCAACTGGCCAACTATTTGCTGGTGATTTATTTGTCACTCCACGTACAAAGCTTATATTACGTGAAGAAAGTATACCGCAAATCATTCGATCAATCGAAAAAGTATTACAACTTGATTTCGGAGAAATGTTTTGTTGTCATGCAGGGTATATAAAAGATGGTAAAAAAGCATTTCGGCAAAAGCTCGATTATTTATATATGTTAACGGATCAGGTGAAAAGTTTATCAAAGAAAGGCTATTCTATTGATGAAATTCATCAACAATTGTTCCCTCGAAAATATCAACTTTCTACAATCTCTAGAGGCGAGTGGGATTCAAAACATATGATTACTTCGATTTTATCGGAGTAGAATCGTAAATTGGTAATTTAATAGGAAAGAGCAAGAACCCAAGAAATGCGGTGATTTCAACATTTCTTGGGTTAATTTCATGATGGTATCATTTTTTTATTTCATGCATATAATATATGGTGTGCTGTTTCCGTAATAATCTTTTCATTAAAGCTGTTCGATTCCATATTCCTCACTAATACCCTCTTAACTTTATTTCAGCAATTCTTTTAGCAATGGAAAATTTCCTGAATATAAAAACTCCGCGTTCTTTAAATGAATAATATCTAAATGGAAACTTTTCCCATATTTTGTATAAAACTCATAGGATTTTTATGTAGAAGTTTCTATTTAATTATTGATGTGCTGATTATTTGTTAATCACACTGTATAGATAGACGTATTAATGTTATAAAATATGCCAATTTGAAATCATATCGGTACATTGCTTTCCTCGTTAATTGTATTGCTTCTTCTTATAAGCAGTTATATTAAACTCCTTTTTTACTTTTACTCGCCATTCAATCAATATCTTTCATGTAGAGATAGAGTGTAATAGGTTTAAATAGTCGGCTGAATGATGATTACAAACCTTAACGAAGTTGATAGGTATACATTTGCAGGGAGGATTTTTCATGTACCAAGTAGGTGAATATTTATTATATGGCGGTCACGGTGTTTGTGTAATTGATGATGTTGCAGAGAAACTTTTTTCTGGTAAAGAAAAATTATATTATGTCTTGCATCCTATTAGTTATCCAGATTTAAAATTATATTATCCTGTAGATGGTGACCAATCGAAATTAAAAAAAATGTTGTCAGCAGAAGAAGCAAAAAATTTAATGAATATTTTTAAACAACCTGCAAAAGTATGGATTGAAAAAAATACAGATCTCAATCAGTTTTTCAATTCCGTCATTAGCAGTGAAAATCGTAAAGAGCTAGCAGAATTATTGAATACGTTGTTAAGAAGAAAATTACAATTCGAAAATGAAGGAAAAAAGTTACCAATACAAGAAACAAAATTATTGGAAGAGGCAAGCAATCTTTTGTATAACGAACTAGCTATTACACTTTCAACGACAAAGGATGCCATATCAAAACAAATTAATGAAATGGTAGCTGCAAGTCAATAAATGAGGAAATAGATAAAACATCACCTTTTCCACTTAAGACAAAGGTGATGTTTTCCTTTTTCTATTAAGCTTTCAAATTGTTGAAACTATAGGGACATTGAAATCGTATAGAATAGAAAAGAATGGAAAGGAAAGTAGGGATAATTTTGCAAAAAAATGGGTGTATTAAATGTGGAAGTCGCAATGCAGCAACAAAGGAAGTAGCCATGTCGGGTACTGGTTTATCAAAAATGTTTGATATTCAACATAATCATTTCATTGTTGTTTACTGTAAAAGCTGTGGATATTCAGAATTTTATAATAAACAATCATCAACGGCATCGAACATACTTGATCTATTCTTTGGAGGATGATTTTAAAAGGAGAATAGTTTCAAAAAAATTAGTTGATATAAATTTAAAATAAAAAATCATCCGACAATCAAGAGCGGATGATTTTTCATTTACATTAATGAGCAAGCCAATTAAATCATAAATCTAGTATTTCTTAATCATATTTTGCCAATATAAGAAAGATAATCATCATAAATAAACATTTTCATTAAGGATGAATCCCAAATGTAAAGAATTTATTCACACAATAAAATAAATCGAACAAAAGTTGATTTTTTTGCAACTGAGCGATCTATTATAGTAAATCCAGCTTTTTGCACTAAATCATCAATCGGTTTGATGGAGACAAATAAAACCCGGTCAGCAATGCGCCGTGCGTGTTGAATGATATCGTATTCTTGTTCTGGTGAAAGATGAGAATAAATATTATATGGTAAATCCACAATTGCTACATCGTAATAATCTTTTACATCTGCAATGGAGCCTTTTGTCACAGTCGTTTCGTATCCAAAATAGGCGATATTTTCCCTTGCTCCAACACAAACGAGCGGACTAATATCTCTTCCGACAATATCAATATTCATAGATAACGCTTCGATTAATACTGTTCCAATACCGCAACAAGGGTCAATAGCTCGAATGCCTTCTGGTTCGGGAATTGCGATGTTAACAATCGCTCGAGCCACTCTCGTGCTAAGAGCCGTTGAATAACTGTTCGGCTTATGTAAATGTTTACGCCAAATTGATTCAGCTTTTGTCGCTTTTCCAAAATACCAACATTCATTTATGTAAAGCAAACCAAAAATAACATCAGGTTGGTTTAAATCTGGTTCTCCATCAATAGCCTGTCCAATTTGCCTTTCAATTTTTCGTCTTTCAGGATGATGGATTTTCTTTGTATTTCCGATATCCATTTTGTTAAGACATACCACTTTGTAAGTAGAATCCGTAAATTTTATACCATTAATGATCTGTTTTAGTTCCTCAAAACTATGTGCCTTAACATACACTTCTAAGCAATCTTCTATAAAAGGGCTGCGGCTAGGATTGATTTTACGATCGGTGATAATAAAATTTTGTTCAGTATCAATTCCAAATAAAGAGCGCCTTTCCATTCGACAAAGCTCAAATTCGTCAGGATGGTAAACAAAAGTATAAATATATTTCGGTTGCTTAATCAATTTCATCTTCCTTTTGAAAATATGATAATAAAAAGAGACAGTCCATTTCGACCGTCTTGTTTGACATTCATTAAATATATCATATATTTTTTTAAAACGTAAAAGTAAGTTGTTTGCATTTGCGCCAATCATAAAAGTGCGCAACGGTTTTGCGCACTTTTACAATAATGAAAGAGGGATATCAATTTTCTAATAATTGTTCAACGGGTACTTCCTTTTCATTTTCCGGGTCATCTAAAGGATAAATACGGGCTGTTCCTTTCGTTTCATCAACATGCTGAATGTAGATGCGCTGTCCGTTATATAAAACATTTGCGATTGCACCTGATTCGGCGATTTCTTTTGCGCGTTGTAAATTCATGAAATAGCCTCCCGATTTCTCTATTCTAATATCATTATTGACAAGTTGAAAAATTTCATACTTTTCGCTTACTAGTCATAATTTCAATAAAAATTGAAAATATTATAGAAAAATCTATCGATGATTGAGGATGGATATGGGAGAAATTTATAATGCGAATAAAGATGTATTGCCAAAAAAATCCCTTGGTTGATGAAACAAACTTGGACTGATATTTTATTTCTTCACTACCCAGTAAAAAAAGATGTATTAGAAGCACACCTTCCTCCAAATCTTATGCTTGATACATTTGAAGGACAAGGTTGGGTTACGATTGTATCATACTTGACGAAGGCGATTGGCATTCGTGGCATACCATCTGTTCCAATGGGTAGAGGAATTCCAGGGTTGAATGTGCGAACGTATGTAAAAGCTGGAAATAAACCAGGTATCTATTTTTTTCAGTTGGCGATTCGTCATAGGGTAACTGCCAAATTGGCAAAGGTGTTGTTTCATTTACCGTATATATACTTGGAAATGTCGCTATTAAAATCAGAAAAGCAATTCCATTCTGAAAGCAGTAGAATCTATTCTTTACCATTCAAATGTCAATATAATGTTCATTCTCAAGCATCCCGTATGAAGCATGGAACGTTAGGCGAATGGTTATTGGAAAGATATTGCTTTTATACAACAAATCCACAAGGAAAATTACTTCGTTGTGATATTTATCATGAACCGTGGATCGTTCATGAAGTAGAGTTAATGGAAGTAGAACATAATAATTTATCAACAGTATTGAATAACAGTTCTAAAGCTATTAATCCAATTCCTCATTATTCAAAACAATTGAGTGTTCATGTATGGCCTCTTATTTCAATTTAAAAGCCCCAACAAAAATTTCGTTGGGACTTATTAACTTTCATCGTAGTGTCGATTTGGGACAGGTGGTGGTATAATCGGAAGAATTAATAGAATCCTTTGAATCCTGCTCCAACGATAATTAGTAAAACAAATAACACTACGAGTAAAGCGAAGCCATTGCAATATCCACCGCCATAGCCGTAGTTATCGTATTTGTAACCCATTCAACTCACCCCCTTCTAAATCTAATGTATGAATGGCTTTGAAAGAGGGTAAGTACATTTGTGTAGATAAAGAGAGATTTTTATCTTATTATTTTTAATTATTTTCTAGTGCTCAATGAATAAGTAAACAAGTATCAAAAGGAGAATTAATGGAAAATGTAAATAGTTTCATAAAATTTACAAATTTATTAATCGGCGGAGCTTGAATAACTTTTTTGTAAAAATAAAATGAAAATTAAGATGGGTGTTCAAAAAATGCAAAATCGGAGGGATGAAATTGAAATTACAAGATAAAGTAGCCATTGTGACAGGTGCAGCTTCAGGAATGGGAAAAGCGATTGCAGAGTTATATGCAAAAGAAGGAGCGAAAGTCATCTTAGCGGATTACAATTTAGAAGGAGCAAAGGCGGTTGAGGAAAGTATTGCAGAAAATGGTGGCACTTGTATCGCTGTAAAAGCAGATGTATCTCAATTAGAAGATGTTGAAAACATGGTCCAAACGGCAATTGATGAATATGGCACTTTAGATATTTTAGTTAATAATGCAGGGATAATGGATGGATTTGAACCTGTAGGAGAAATTACAGATGAAAAATGGGATCGCATTTTTGATATTAATTTAAAAGGTGTAATGCGTGCTATGCGTAAAGCTGTTAATTATTGGTTGGAACAAAACAAAGAAGGTGTGATTATCAATACGATTTCAACTGGGGGGTTAAATGGTGCTCATGCCGGTGCTGCCTATGTAGCATCAAAACATGCAGTTGTTGGATTAACGAAAAATGCTGGTTTTATGTATGCACATAAAGGAATACGTGTAAACGGAATAGCACCGGGAGCTGTTGAAACAAATATCGGTGCAAGCATTACGAACGTTAGTCAATTGGGGATGGAACGATCAGGATTAACTCATAAACTATCCCCACGTTCAGGAAAACCAGAAGAAATTGCTCAAGTTGCCCTTTTCTTAGCATCTAAAGATTCAAGTTTCATGAATGGAACAGTAGTAGTTGTGGATGGCGGTTGGACTTCGGCATTCTAAAGAAGGTTGAATCATTTTCCTATTCCACACTAGTCGTAAAAAATTTTTTCAGCTCTAATAAGCGAGTTTCTCCACATTTATAACCCACACCATTCATTGAAAATGGTGTGTTTTTTTGTTTCTTCATTTTGAATTTGGTATTGTTGTCCATATAAGAATGAATTGACTATCGGCAAAATTTAAATAAAAAGAAGCATATTAGAAAAGGGGATAGAAATGTGAGATACATTATTTTCGATTTTGATGGGACTCTTGCCAACTCTGCGGAAGTGTATGTGGATGCTTGGAATGCTTATGCAGAGAAATACAACTATTTGCCGTTAAAATTGGAGGATTTACAACAAATTCGACATCTTGACCATGCCAATAAAGCAAAAAAATATCAATTTCCAATGCATAAACTAACATTCATCTTACCAAAAATTTATCAATATTTTCATGAGCATATTCATGAAGTGAAGTTGTTTGATGGGGTAAAAGAAATGCTTGAATCCATATCTTCTATGGGATATACAATTGCTATTTTATCTTCAAATAAAAAGGAAAATATTGAAGCTATTTTAAAACGAGAACAAATTTCAACCGTTTCTGAAGTGATTTCTGCAAAAAAGCTGTTTGGAAAAGATCGTGCGATGAAAAAGTTTATGAAGCATCATCAAATTACACCTCAAAGTATACTTTATGTTGGAGATGAATTGCGAGATATTGAAGCGTGCAACAAAGTGGGAGTGCCTTTTATGTGGGTTAGTTGGGGATTGGATAGTTTTGAGCTTATCATGAAGGAGAATCCAACTTATGTAGTCCATACGCCTAAAGAAATTGTGGAGCAATTAAGTAAGTTAACAATTACTACATAAATAGAAAAACCTCCCTCAAAATAGGGAGGTTTATTCGCTTATTTCAATTTGCTGCACTAATTTTTGAATAAAGTCGCATGTCAAGAATAGGGCTTGTTCAATGGTCATATCTTCTTGAAACCCTTCAATAAAATTCAGCGGTAAGTTGATTTCCCATAATCCTTCATCACCAGCAAATAAAGCGCTATAGTTTTTTATCGAATTGGTATGTAAGTGTTGTTCTAAAAAATTTTTTATTGTTTTCGTATGTTTCTTTTGAACTTTTAATCCAAATAAGGCCATATAAGTGCCAAATACATCATCCACTTCCATGGAAATAGCATCTACTTTTATTTCATCAAATACAGGGGACTGAATATAAAGAAATTCATTTAAATGATTTTTGAAATAAGAAATCGATGTATTTAAAAAAGATGCCGATTCTTTTTTAAGGATTTCTTCCGTTTCTTTATCACAGCGTTCAATATATACTAGGCTTAAATCAATAGTCATTTTCTGTTACCTCCTTTATTCTTTTTCTAGTATAACCTACTTATAGGTGAAAATTCTTCTAAAGTATTATCGAGAAAGATTTATGAAGAACATATAACGTTACTTATAAATTTATATTTTTTTCATAAATATAATTTAGTAGGGTTATAGTAAAGGGGAATTCAATATGATTAAATTGGTTGTTGCATTGCTTGCAACTATAGGTGGAGCGGCAGTCGCAGTGCAAAGTAAAGTTAATGGAGGGTTAGGTAAGCAAGTAGGATTAATTGAAGGTTCTTTTATTTCTTTTTTGATTGGTACGCTTGTTTTATTTTTCTTTACTATCTTTTTCGGAAAAGGAAATATATTTGCTATTACAGAAGTACCGAAATGGCAATTAATCGGCGGAATTTTAGGCGCAATTTACGTATCGATTCTTATTTTTTCAGTCAATAAAATTGGTGTTACCTCCACATTAATGGCTGTTGTGTTAGGACAAATTATTATTGGTGCCATGATCGATCATTTTGGATTTTTTGGAGGAGAGACATATCCAATCACTGGTAAAAAAATTATAGCAATTTTGTTATTAATTTTTTCGCTTTATTTATTTAATAAATAAATCATAAAAAAATTTTAGTCATCTTTCTAATATAAAGGAATCGGACATATCCTTATAAAATCTAACATATTATGAAAATTGTTAATAAATATAAAATAGAATTGAAGAAAGGAGAAATAGAAATGTCGCAATTTAAAGCATTAGTTGTTGATAAGCAAGGTGAAGATGTAACTTTAAATATTCAACAATTGTCCATTGATGATTTGCCAAAAGGAGAAGTATTAATTCGAGTTCATTATTCAGGTGTAAATTATAAAGATAGCCTTGCGAGCATCCCGAATGGAAATATAGTGAAAAATTATCCTTTCGTACCTGGAATCGATTTATCAGGAGTTGTTGTCGCTTCAGAGGATTCTCGTTTTAAAGAAGGGGATGAAGTAATCGCAACAAGTTATGAAATTGGCGTTTCCCATTATGGAGGATATAGTGAGTATGCCCGTATTCCTGCTGATTGGGTTGTACCGCTTCCGAAAGGTCTTTCTTTAAAAGAAGCGATGATTATTGGAACTGCAGGTTTTACTGCTGCCTTGTCCATTTATCGACTTGAGAAAAACGGGCTAACACCTAATCAAGGAAAAGTGCTTGTGACTGGTGCGACAGGTGGCGTTGGTAGTTTTGCTGTAGCGATTTTATCAAAACTAGGATATGAAGTCGAAGCAAGTACTGGTAAGAAAACAGAACATGAATTTTTAAAAAGCCTAGGAGCCGCATCTGTACTCTCTAGAGAAGAAGTAGTAAGCAACGGAAGACCAAAATCTTTAGCAAAACAAAGATGGATTGCAGCAATCGATCCAGTTGGCGGGGAGTCACTTGCATCAATTTTGAGCCAAATTAAACTCGGTGGTCAAGTGGCGGTAAGCGGATTAACAGGTGGAGCTAGTTTACCAACGACTGTATTTCCATTTATATTAAGAGGTGTCGATCTTCTTGGCATTGATTCTGCCTATTGCGACTATAGTACGAGAAAAGAAGTTTGGAATCGTTTAGCGACAGATTATAAACCAAAAAATTTACAAGATTTTCTATATAAAGAAGTGACGTTAGAAGAGTTACCTGATGCTTTCCCAATTTTACTAAAAGGACAAGCAAAAGGAAGAATTTTAGTAAATATAAATTCATAAACACTAAAATATAGGCTGTCTTAAATTTGAATTTTTAAGGCAGCCTATATTTGTTGAAATTTGCCTAAACTTGTGGTCATATTTTATTAGAAATGTCTTTTTTTTTAATAAATTGCTTTCATGATTAACAAGCTTATAAATTATTAAAGTATAATAGCTACGTAGAGAGAAAGAGAGGTGGCGTAGTTGAATCGAATTCAAATTGTAAAACAGAAGATTCAATATTTGGATGAGGCTGAAGCAAAAAGTATTTTATTATTGATTTATGCAAAATTAGATAGTGCTATTCATTATGGAGATGAAGAACTGATAAAAGAAACGGCAACTGAGATCTTTGATATGTATGAAAATCTGCCTCATAAAATGTTAAATTAATGAAATTCCATTTTGAACCACTCGTTGTTCAAAATGGAATTTTTCTATACAAAAAAACGACCTAAAGATATGGCTTTAGGTCGTAAAAAAGAAAGATGTTAGTAAGGGGAATTTATGGCGGACAGTGAAAGTAAAGAGGATTTACTGAACTTATTAATATCCATGATTATAGCAAGATCCTACAATGATAAGAAGGATGAATAATACTACAAGTAAAACGAAATCACACTTGTTTCCGAAGAATCCTCCTACTGAGCTGTAGTTTGAAGACATATATTTTCACCCCCTTTATTCGTACTTAATGTATGGCAAAATTTCATTGCCGTGTGGTACAAATGCGGAATTATTGTAAGTGATAAAAATTTGAACGGCTTATCTAATTGCCATCATCAGTGACACATTTTTTTATTTCAATTGTATATTGCTTGAAGAATGAAGGGTTGATTGTTCGAAAAAACTATATACAAATGTGGCTTTGTAACGGAAGGAAGATGATGATGAATCGACGGGCGAAAGATGATAAAAAAAGAATAATTGAGTTTGAAAGAAATAATGAAAATAGTGACTTTTTTCATTATTCAATTATCCTCATTGGAATTTTTATTGTTATTAGCATGATTAAATTGATTATTTTTCAATAACAGTTCAATTGTGAGCATGATTATCATAAAATAAAATTAAAAAAATGTTCATTTATTTTTATACTTGTGTAAACGCTTACTTTTCAGTGTGTTGAAAAGGATTATAGGCAGGTGAACTCATTGCAAGAGGGTAAGGTTGTGAATTTTTTACAATATAAATACAATAAATTAATTGGCGAACTACGTGAATATCCAGATTGCTTTGAATACATCATCATCAAAAATTATGAAAATGCATTCAATTTTCAGCGTACTGAGTGCATACAAATGGATCGATGTTTTGTCCAAGTTATAAAATCTGGACCATCTTATGAAATGATTTCGTTTATTTTTTTTAAAGATGATTGGACAGTGTCTGAAATTCTACATTTTCTTTCTGAACATCGCATCGAAATGTTTCGCCCGATAACGGAACCTTTTGACATACAACATGTAAGTGAAATACTTGACGCAAAATTGTTTAATCAGCATCCTCTCGTTTTATATAAAAAGGGGAAAAGAAGCATTTGGTTGGATCCCAATATGTTAGACGAAGTGACAGAATTATATGAACAATACAATAAAATCAATTATACTGGACTAGCAACAGAAATCGACAAAGACAAATTTCATATAGACTACTCTGAATAATTCTTATAACGCAATAGGAAAGAGAGATTATACTTAAACCACGGTGCACCTTGCTTATATATTAGGGAGATGGTGTATTAATTTCATTAGTTATTTTTCTACTTTTTATTATAGTATTTTTTGATTATCCAACTACTTTAGGAAATAGTCATGAAATATTCATATAGTTTTTTACAACGATTTGCTATATTTACATAAAGGAGTGAAAAGAATGGCGGCAATTTATCAAAAAATAGCTGTTGCAGTAGATTTTTCAGAAGGTTCAAAAAGAGCGTTAAAACAAGCAATTGAAATGGCAAAAAGTTTTCAATCTACTTTGCTAATTATAAATGTAGTAGATACTAAATCCTTTGGCTCTGTTGCATCCTATGATTTAAAATACGCCGAAGAATTGAAAGAAAAGGCTAGGGAAGAATTAAACAAAATGAAATTAAATGCTGAACAAGATGGTGTAGCCAACGTGGAAATATTGGTAGAAGAAGGGGCTGCAAAAACGATTTTAACTAATGTTGAAGTCGATTTAATGGTTTGCGGTGCTACAGGATTAAATAAAATTGAAAAATGGTTGCTTGGTTCTGTGGCAGAACGCATTGTTCGTTATTCAAAATGTGATGTATTAATAGTCCGTTAATTCATGTTAAAACGATTTGTTGAATGTTCATGTTTTAAATTGTTCATGCATAAATTTAAATATTATACGATTATCTTCTTCATAAAGGAGAGAAATAATGTTAAACAAGCCATTCGAACAGTTTGAAATAGGCGAAACATGGACATCTAACGGGCGGACCATTACGGAAAGCGACCTTGTCAATTTTGCAGGAGTAAGCGGAGATTTTTTTCCGCTGCATATGGACTCAGAATATGCAAAGAATACGAGATTCAAACAACGGATTGCCCATGGTATGCTTGTATTATCCATAGGGACAGGCTTATTAGATATGAGCCCTAAGACAGTAGCTGCTTTTTACGGAATTGAAAAACTGAGATTTTTACAACCGACATTCATTGGGGATACAATCCATTTAGAATTAAGGGTAACCGATTTAGCTGATAAAGGTAATGGTACTGGCGTGGTCACGTTTCAACAAAAAATAAAAAAACAGACAGGTGCAACGGTGATTGCTGCTGAATACAAATTTCTTATCAATACTGAAGAGGCGTCTGAAAAGTCGTTTTAGACGTCCTTGTTTTATTTTCTGCAAACTTTATGTCATGTAAAAATATTTCTATAAATTATAGGTGTCCTGATTAATTTTTGCGAAAAATTGTAACAATGTGGACATACGTAATTTATTCGCAGAAAGGGATGGACTCGATGGAATTTTGGTCGGAAGTGTTGGAACGTATTCGTTGGAAAATTCCTAAAGCAAGCTATGATATGTGGTTTGCAAGAACGGAAGCAGAATAGAATGGGGACGTGTTATACATCCTAACAGAAAACCAAGTTTGTAAAGATTGGTTAAACAATCGCTATAAAAAATTTATAGCGCTTACAGTGGAAGAAATGACAGGGGAGAAAGTTCAAATACAAATTGTGAACAAAGATGCTAATGAACGAAAAATGAATTACAATCCCAAGGCTCCTTATGAAGAAATTAAAAACTTTATACTCCAACAAAATATCATGATTAATAGATTACAAAAAAGGGTCAGAGAGTTGGAAAAGAAAGTCGTCTATTTAGAAGAGGGAGATCGAATTGTGCGATAATTTCCTTTGAAAGTCGAATTGGTGAAGGGGGCGTCTGAAAAGTCATTTCAAGACGCCTCCTTTGCGGCTGTCGCTAGCGCTTAGCCTCAGATAAATTGCGGCTGTCGCTAGAGCTTTCGCCGCAGATAAATTGCGGCTGTCGCTAGAGCTTTCGCCGCAGATAAATTGCGGCTGTCGCTAGTGCTTTCGCCGCAGATAAATTGCGGCTGTCGCACATGCTTTCGCTCTCCTGTATGATTGGACAATGTTTGATAATAAGCAATCATACCATTATTCCCCAAACAATTGTCCAAATAGCAAATATTTCGCCATAGTGTAATGGTTCATCTTTTGGATTTTTCCCTAAAATTCCACTATAATGCAACTTCAATTGATTTTCCGTATTAGTGTGAATAAATGGAAAAAATCTATACAAAGCAGATTGTGCAATTAGATTCTAAAAATACTGCTATAATAATCACAATTGAGTTGGTAATGAATAATATTTATAGGGAATTTCCAAAAAAAACGTATTAATAGTGATGGCCGTTATAATTTTTTACTATAATAAGAATTGAATTGTTATAACTTACAATAATGGGAATGATGTTAGTAAAAAGCAAGTAAGTAGTAAGTTACGAATTATTTTGTATTGCATCATGGAGTGAAAAAAGTGAAAAATAAAAAAACTTCATATACGGCTTATGAAAATGTTGTCGTATTTCCAGGAACAGTAGAACGTCTCATTTTAGAAGCACAAAAATATATTAAAAAAAATCAATTTGAAACTGCGAATCAATATTTTGAAGAAGCTTTGAAATATACTGATGGCGATGAGTACGTATTGAGTTTATATGCTTATTCTTTATATGAAGCAAAATCTTATCTAAAAGCTAAAGAAGTATGTGAAAAGTTACTCAATATCGGACCAACGATGTATTTTGAAGTAATGGAATTATATTTAACCGTTTGTATGCAATTAAAGGAATATAAAAAAGTTGAAAAAATTATTACTTCACTATTGGAAGAAGAAGCGATTCCAACTGATAAAATCGACCAATTTAATAGGTTGAAAGAATTAAATGCGAATATTATTGAAAAAATGAATAAGCAAGATGATTTCACGATGATTGTCAAACAGCTAGAACCTGAACTCTATGAATTAGATGCTTTTTTATCTTTTTCTCATGCTGAGCAGGTGAATAAGTTGCATGAATTATCCCTTGCAAACATTAGACCAATCATCGTTCACTTAAAAAATATTGTTGAAAGTCACCGTACACATCCTTTTGTTAAAAGTCTTATTCTTATATTAATGAATGAGCAAAATATTGATATTGAATTAAAGATACGTAAATTTGACCGGATGATTGTGGTAAACCCATCAAAAATTGGGTTGCCAACAGAGTTATCACAATATAAAATGATTTCAAATATAGTTAGTGAAAAACTGCAACAAGAACCATCCGTTTTAGAAATGGTTGAATATTTAATTGCAAAACATGCAATTGTAACGTATCCTTTTGAGTGGTTGGATTTTCAATCAAATGAAGTAGCAGAATGTTATATCGATTTTGTATATCAGTTGTTTGGACAAGATAGTGAATTTAATCAAGAAATCTATCAGTTCATTCAAGAATTGGAAAAGCTATCAGAACTACAATAAGCATGAAAAATGTTGAAACTAGAGCTACTTATGATATACTAAAATGGTTGTCAAAATCGTATAAACAAATGCTTAAAATTTGTAATTTATTTTTGGAGGTATTACTATATGTCAGCAAAATGGGAAAAAAAAGATGGGAATACTGGAGTATTAACAATTGAAGTTCCTGCTGAGGAAGTAAATAAAGCATTGGATCAAGCGTTCAAAAAAGTTGTAAACCAAATTACAGTGCCAGGGTTCCGTAAAGGAAAAGTACCACGTCAAATTTTTGAAAAACGTTTTGGTGTAGAAGCATTATATCAAGATGCTTTAGAAATAATTATACCAGAAGCATATTCAAAAGCTGTTGATGAAACAGGTATCTTCCCAGTAGATTATCCTGAAATTGGCGATTTTGATAGTTTTGAAAAAGGTAAAGATTTTACATTTACTGCAACTGTAACTGTTAAACCTGAACCAAAACTAGGTGAATATAAAGGTTTAGAAGTGAAAAAATTAAGCACTGAAGTTACAGATGAAGAAGTGGAAGAACAAATCCAAAACTTATTAAACCGCAAAGCAGAATATGAAATTAAAGAAGATGAACCAATCGTTGAAGGCGATATTGCTGTAATCGACTTCGAAGGTTTCCTTGGCGATGAAGCATTTGAAGGCGGAGAAGGGGAAGACTATCCTTTAGAAATCGGTTCTGGCCAATTCATCCCTGGCTTTGAAGAACAATTAGTTGGCTTAAAAGCTGGCGAATCTAAAGACATCCAAGTAACATTCCCTGAAGAATATCATGCGGAAGAACTTGCTGGCAAAGATGCAACTTTCAAAGTAACTGTAAAAGAAGTAAAAACAAAAGTATTGCCAGAATTAAACGATGAATTTGCAAAAGAAGCAGATCCAGAAGTTGAATCTGTTGAAGAATTGCGCAACAAAATAAAAGAACAATTAGCTGAACAAAAGAAAAATGAAGCAGAAAGCACACTTCGCGATGAATTAGTGGAAAAAGCGGCTGAGAATGCTGAAATGGAAATTCCAGAAGCAATGATCCACAACGAAATTCACCGTATGATTGATGAATTTGCTCAACGCCTACAAATGCAAGGAATATCTTTAGACCTTTATTATCAATTCTCTGGTCAAACAGAGGAAGACTTGCATGAACAATTCAGAGAAGATGCTGAAACTCGCGTGCGCATTTCATTAACACTAGAAGCAATCGCTAAAGCTGAAAACATCGAAGTAACACAAGAAGATATCGATCAAGAACTTGAAAAAATGGCTGAACAATTCAAAATGGACAAAGAAAAAATTATTACTGCTTTAGGCGGAACTACTGAAATGTTAGAAAATGATATTCGCAATCAAAAAACTGTAGAATTCTTAGTTGAGAATGCGAAAATTACTGAATAATTTATTCTTTCCTCATAAGGATTGTAATTAATTGAATAGTTCCAATAACAAGGTACGGCATATACCACCGTGCCTTGTTTTATACCAATGACTAAATAATTTTTGCATACATAAGCTATACAAAATATTCCATTAGCTTTGGAAACTTCTTATTTGCTAATGTGCTCAATATCCTGTAAGATTGTTGCTTGAATAGGGGTGAAGCAAATTGTTTAAATTTAATGATGAAAAAGGTAATTTAAAGTGTTCTTTCTGTGGTAAGCCACAAGAACAAGTGCGAAAATTAGTAGCTGGACCTGGTGTTTATATTTGTGATGAATGTATCGAGCTATGTTCCGAAATCGTTGTTGAGGAATTAGGTACAGAAGAGGAAATCGATTTTCAAGATGTTCCAAAGCCAAAGGAAATTTTAAGCATCTTAGATGAATACGTTATTGGACAAGAGCGAGCTAAAAAAGCTCTTGCTGTTGCAGTATATAACCACTACAAGCGAATCAATTCAAATAGTAAATTAGATGATGTGGAACTATCAAAATCCAATATTATTTTAATTGGACCAACTGGTAGTGGGAAAACTTTACTTGCTCAAACTTTAGCAAGAATTTTAAATGTGCCATTTGCGATTGCCGATGCCACTTCATTAACCGAGGCTGGTTATGTTGGTGAAGACGTAGAAAACATCCTGTTAAAACTAATCCAAGCTGCTGACTATGACATTGAGCGAGCAGAAAAAGGGATTATTTATATAGATGAAATCGATAAAATTGCACGAAAATCGGAGAACCCTTCCATCACACGAGACGTATCTGGAGAAGGGGTGCAACAGGCATTATTAAAAATTTTAGAAGGTACAGTAGCTAGCGTTCCTCCTCAAGGTGGTCGTAAACATCCACATCAAGAGTTTTTACAGATTGATACAACAAATATTTTATTTATCGTTGGTGGAGCCTTCGATGGTATCGAAAGCATTATTAAACGTCGATTAGGTCAAAAAGTGATTGGCTTTGGTTCCGACATGAAAAATAAAAATGTGGAAAGCGAATCTTTACTTTCCCAATTAATTCCAGAAGACTTATTGAAATTTGGTTTAATTCCGGAATTTATTGGTCGCTTACCAGTCATTGCTTCACTTGAACAGTTAAATGAAGAAGCGCTCGTAAGAATTTTGACAGAGCCAAAAAATGCATTAGTGAAACAATATCAAAAAATGCTCGAATTTGATAATGTGGAATTAGAATTTGAAGAGGAAGCACTTCGAGCGATTGCGAAGGAAGCGATTGAAAGAAAAACAGGTGCCCGTGGACTTCGTTCCATCATTGAAAATACGATGCTTGATATGATGTATGAATTGCCATCACGCGATGATATCGTGAAATGTATTATTACAAAAGAAACGATTACGGACAAAGCGCAACCAAAATTAATTTTAAAAGACGGTACAGAATTAAAAGATTTGAAGGACAATAAAAAAACTTCCGCATAAAGTAGTTACAAGTAACAGTAATAATGACCATTAAAATAAAGAGCTGACTGCGAATTTGCTTATGCATATCTCGTTAGTCAGCTCTTTGTAACAAATATCAGAATTACATATTTTTACAAATACTTACAAATCATTTTATTGAGCGTCAAATTGTTCAAAATAACATTTTACCGGGAATAATAATTGATGTAACAGAGAATAGTAAATGCTGTTATGAAAGATTAAATTTATCGAAATTGCTATGTAAAACCAAGTGAAATGTTTTTAATTTTTCACATACTAAATTTGCCTAGAAGCGGGTGCATTCTTTAGTATCAAATGGAGGTGAATAACCCGCATGACTGAATTAAAGAAAAATGTACCACTACTTCCTTTGCGTGGACTGCTCGTATTTCCTTCAATGGTATTACATATCGATGTTGGTAGGAAACGTTCGGTCGCTGCATTAGAACATGCCATGATGAATGATAATAAAATCTTCCTAACGACGCAAAAGGATTTGCGGGTAGAAAAACCTGAAAAAGAAGATTTGTATATGATTGGGACTTATGTCTCTGTAAAACAAATGTTGAAATTACCGAACGGCACGTATCGCATTTTAGTGGAAGGCATTTGTCGAGGGAAAATTGTTCATTACCAAGAAAACGATGATTTTACAACTGTAGATATTGAATTGCATGAAGATTCGAAAGAAAAAGACGTGGAAATGGAAGCGTTAATGCGCACAGTAGTTAATTATTTTGAAAAGTATGCGAAATCTTCAAATAAAATTACTGCTGAAACAATTGAATCTGTTTTAGACATCGAGGAACCAGGAAGACTAGCAGATATTATCGCTTCCCACTTACCATTTAAAATTTCTGAGAAACAAGAAGTATTAAGCATTTTCAATATTAAGAAAAGATTAGACCACTTAATGATTCGCTTGCATGATGAACAAGAAGTATTAAATTTAGAGAAGAAAATCAATACAAAAGTAAAGCAAGCGATGGAACGTACTCAAAAAGAATATTATTTACGCGAACAAATGAAAGCGATTCAAGCCGAGCTTGGAGATCGAGAAGGGAAAACAGGAGAAGTTGCTGATCTTCGTAAACGTGTTGAAGAATCCGGAATGCCTGAATCCACACAAAAAGTGGCACTAAAAGAGCTTGAACGCTATGAAAAATTACCGGCTGCCAGCGCAGAAAGCGGCGTCATTCGAAACTATATCGAATGGTTAGTCACAATTCCGTGGAAAGAAAAAACAGAAGATCGACTTGATGTTAATTTGGCAGAAGAAATTCTAAATCGCGATCATGATGGACTGGAGAAAGTAAAAGAGCGCATTTTAGAGTATTTATCTGTACGCCAATTAAAAAATTCCATTCGTGGACCAATTTTATGTTTAGTGGGACCACCTGGGGTAGGGAAAACCTCTCTAGCAAAATCGATAGCGGAGAGTTTAAATCGTAAATTTGTTCGCATTTCTCTTGGTGGTGTACGTGATGAGTCTGAGATTCGCGGACATAGACGCACTTACGTTGGAGCGATGCCTGGTCGTATCATACAAGGAATGAAAAAAGCTGGTACAATTAACCCTGTGTTCTTATTGGATGAAATTGATAAAATGTCCAATGATTTCAAAGGTGATCCTTCAGCAGCTATGCTTGAAGTATTGGATCCTGAGCAAAATCATACTTTTAGCGATCATTACATCGAAGAACCTTATGATTTATCGCAAGTAATGTTTATTGCTACAGCGAATGATTTAAGCACAATTCCAGGACCACTATTAGATCGTATGGAAGTAATATCGATTGCTGGATATACAGAGATTGAAAAAATCAAAATCGCTAAGAATCATCTTATTCCAAAACAACTTGATGAAAACGGTTTGAAAAAATCACAACTTATCTTTAAAGATGAAGCGATTGTTGATTTAATTCGATACTATACGAGAGAAGCTGGCGTTCGTGGTCTTCAACGTCAGATTGCTGCAGTTTGCCGAAAAGTGGCAAAAGTCATTGTTTCTGGCGAAAGAAAACGGGTTACTGTCAATTCGAAAACATTGATTGAAATGCTTGGTAAACATCGATTCCATTACGGTCAAGCGGAAACGGAAAACCAAGTTGGTGTAGCGACAGGATTGGCTTACACATCCGTTGGTGGTGATACACTTCAAATTGAAGTATCTTTAACACCTGGTAAAGGAAAACTGATTTTAACAGGTAAGCTTGGAGATGTGATGAAGGAATCTGCTCAAACTGCTCTTTCTTACGTTCGTTCTTTATCCAAACGCCTCAATTTGGATGCGGATTATTTTGAACAACATGATATTCATATACACGTACCTGAAGGAGCAGTACCAAAAGACGGTCCGTCAGCGGGAATTACTATTGCAACAGCACTTGTATCAGCCATTTCCAATAAACCTATCAAAAAAGAAGTCGGAATGACTGGAGAAATTACATTGCGAGGGCGAGTGCTTCCAATCGGAGGACTGAAAGAAAAATCGTTAGGAGCTCATCGTGCAGGATTAAAAATTATCATCATTCCTCAAGACAACGAGCGAGATATTGACGATATTCCTGAAGCAGTTCGAGAAGAATTAGTATTTAAACCGGTTAGATCGGCAGAAGAAGTGTTGAATATCGCCCTTGTTGGAGGTTTTTAAATGAAAGTTCGTCATGCGGAAATGGTAATTAGTGCTGTCAGACCGGAACAATATCCAGACGACGGTCTACCTGAATTTGCTTTGGCGGGCCGTTCAAATGTTGGAAAATCTTCATTCATCAATAAGATGATTAATCGAAAATCCCTTGCTCGTACGTCATCAAAGCCTGGTAAAACACAAACGTTAAATTTTTATAAAATCGAAAATCAATTGTTTTTTGTGGACGTTCCAGGCTATGGTTACGCCAAAGTGTCTAAGAAAGAGCGGGAAGCTTGGGGGAAAATGATTGAAAAATACCTTACTGGTCGAAGCGTATTACAGGCTGTTATTTTAATTGTTGATTTGCGCCATCCTCCTACTGCAGACGATCAAATGATGTATGATTTTTTAAAACATTACAATATTCCTGCGATTGTAGTTGCAACGAAAGCAGATAAAATTCCAAGAGGCAAGTGGGATAAACATAAAAAAGTGGTAAGAGAAACATTAGAAATGGAAAAAGGAGATCCAATCATCCTGTTTTCTGCGGAAACGGGAGTAGGAGTGGAAGAAACATGGACTGAAATACAAAAGTTCATGTGATTCCATACATAATTGAAAATGTTTATGAAGCTTATGAAACAGTAAGAACTTCCAATTTTATAAAGGTTGACCTAGCATCCTATAGGTCAACCTTTTATATATGTTCAAGAAGAGTAAATTGTCGGAATTTGTTGAATACTATGTATAAAGGTTATTATATTGAAACAGGAATCAAATTTTGTTATTCTTATATTAGAATTATTTTAAAGTAAAAAATCTTATTTCATAACTTTTTCATAATTAGCGTTTAGATAGCGCTTTCTTTATGTTAGAATAGAGGTTATGAAATAGTTCGTGAGAGGTGTTAAGTTCATGCACACACTAGTTGTAGGCTTGAATTATAGAACTGCGCCAGTCGAAATTCGTGAAAAGTTGTCGTTCATTGAAAGTGAATTACCACAAGCGATGGCTGCGTTAAAAAAAGAAAAAAGCATATTAGAAGATGTAATCGTGTCTACTTGCAATAGAACGGAAATCTATGCGGTAGTTGATCAGCTGCATACAGGACGTTATTATATAAAACGTTTTTTATCCAACTGGTTTAACATTCCGATTGAGGAATTTGAGAGCTATTTATTTATTCGTGAAAATGATCAATCGTTAGTACACTTATTCCGAGTAACTGCAGGAATCGATTCGATGGTATTGGGAGAAACTCAAATTCTTGGACAAGTCAAGAAAAGCTTTTTAGAGGCACAAGAAATTGGTTCGACGGGTACGATTTTTAACCGCTTGTTTAAACAAGCAATTACTTTTGCGAAAAAAGCTCATAAAGAAACGACGATTAACGAAAATGCCGTTTCAGTATCTTATGCTGCGGTTGAACTGGCAAAGAAAATATTTGGTTCCCTAAAAAATAAACATGTATCGATTTTAGGCGCTGGTAAAATGGGCGAGCTTGCTATGGAAAATCTGTATGGAAGCGGCGTTGGAAAAGTAACGGTATTAAATCGTACTTTTGAAAAAGCGGTGTCTTTAGCTGAAAAATTTGAAGGACATGCTAAATCGATTAAGGAATTGCAATGTACTTTGCTTGATACAGATATTTTAATTACATCAACAGGTTCAACAACGTATGTAATTGATTATGAACTAATGCAGTTTGTAGAGCGTTTACGCAAAGGAAAACCTTTGTTTTTAGTTGATATCGCAGTTCCACGAGATATCGATCCTAAAGTAGGCGAATTACCTAACATATTCTTATATGATATTGATGACTTACAGGGAATTGTAGAAGCGAATTTAGCAGAACGAAAACAGGCCGCTCAACAAATTGAAAAAATGATTGAACAAGAAATTGTTGAATTTAAAGATTGGGTTGCAACGCTTGGAGTAGTACCGGTTATTGCGGCATTGCGCAAAAAAGCAAATATGATTCAACAAGAAACGATGAAAAGTATTGAAAATAAAATGCCAAATCTAACTGAACGGGAACGTAAAATTTTAAATAAACATACGAAATCCATCATCAATCAATTGTTAAAAGAACCAATTCTTCAAGCGAAGGAAATTGCTAACTCTCCAAAAGCCAATCAAAAACTTCATTTGTATCAACAAATTTTTGGAATTGAAGAATTAGTTCAAGAAGAAATTCAGAATCAACAATTGAAGTTAGAAGCTGAAGAAGAACGAATTCAAGACGGAATTGAACATCAACCAAAATTATCATTTTAAGTAAGAATTTTGAGGCGTTTTCGTATCGATGTGGTAAACTAATGATACGGAAGCGCTTTTGTTTTATATTTTAATCATAATGACGTATAAGATGGAGAAGGGTTTCGTATGACTGAAGTGATGAGTAACCTTTACCAAATAATGGTTATACTATATGCGATAAGTATAATGTTTTATTTTGTCGATTATTTTTATAAAAAAGAAATCATTCGTAGAACTGCATTTTGGTTAGTATCCATTGTTTGGATATTGCAAACAGCTTTTATCGTATTAAGCGTGTTGGAGACTAAACGATTCCCTATATTATCGCTTTCTGAAGGGATTTATTTTTATGCTTGGTTACTTGTAACGTTGTCAATCTTCTTGCATTGCATAGCAAGAACAGATTTACCGGTGTTTTTTATTAATATACTCGGATTTATTTTTATGACAATTCGACTGTTTGCACCAAATAATTTGAATCCAGTATTAAAAACCATGGAATCTGAAATGCTGTTTATACATATTGGTTTTGCCATTTTATCGTATGCAGCATTTTCCCTTTCATTTGTCTTTTCAGTGCTATACTTAATTTTATACCACCTATTAAAAAAGAAAAAATATACAAAACTTTGGTCTCGTTTACCCTCCTTATCTCAAATGGCGACTTGGATGAATTATTCAATCATTATTGGCCTTCCAATCATGGTGATTAGTTTGCTATTAGGACTAGAATCGGCATTTATGAAAGTGGAGGGAGCAATTTCGTTTTTTGATGCAAAAATCATCGGTTCTTTCATAGTGCTTGTCATATATGTAGCTATCATCATGTTAAAGCAGCGAGGAATAATTACGGGACTGTCATTTGCTTGGACTCAAGTTTATGCTTATTTCGTTGTACTCATTAATTTCTTTTTGGGAAGTAAGCTATCCCAATTTCATTTATGGTATTAGCAGAAAGGTAGGTTCATCATGAGAAAAATTATTGTAGGTTCTCGAAAAAGTAAATTAGCATTAACCCAAACAAATTGGTTTATTAACGAATGTAAAAAAGCTGGTTTTCCTTTTGAATTCGAAATTAAAGAAATTGTCACTAAAGGTGATAAAATATTAGACGTTCAATTATCAAAGGTAGGAGGAAAAGGATTATTCGTAAAAGAGATTGAAAAAGCATTGTTAGATAAAGAAATTGATTTTGCGGTGCATTCGATGAAAGATATGCCAGCAGTATTACCGGATGGTTTAACAGTCGGCTGTATTCCGTTCCGCGAAGACCCTCGTGATGCCCTTATTTCAAAAAATCATATTAAGTTCAATGATTTACCAGAAGGGGCAGTTGTAGGGACAAGTTCTTTACGACGCAGTGCTCAACTATTACAAGTGAGACCAGACCTTGAAATCAAATGGATTCGAGGAAATATCGATACTCGATTGAAAAAACTTGAGACGGAAGGTTATGATGCGATTATTCTTGCTGCAGCAGGGTTAAAACGTATGGGATGGTCAAGCGAAGTTGTAACAGAATATTTGGATGTTGACATTTGCTTACCGGCTGTTGCTCAAGGAGCATTAGGAATTGAATGTCGTGAAGATGATGAAGAACTTTTAACAGAACTAGCGAAATTAACAGATAATAACACTAAGAAAGCGGTAACTGCTGAGCGGACGTTTTTAGCTGCGATGGATGGAGGTTGTCAAGTACCGATTGCAGGATATGCAACGGTTGATGGAGATGTCATCACAATGACGGGACTTGTGGCATCACCTGATGGAGCGATTTGTTACAAAGAAACAATTCAAGGAAATGACCCGGTAGAAATTGGAAATAAACTTGCTCAACTTTTAACTGATCAAGGTGCTTATGATTTAATCGCTAAGGTGAAGGCGGAGAACAATGCATAAACCTTTGGAAGGAAAAACGATAATCCTAACTGGTTCAAAAAAAACGTTGTCTATTATAGACGAAATCGATCAGCTTGGGGGAGAAGCGGTAGTTTGTCCGCTCATACAAACTGAAGAAGTAATTAGTATAGAGGACAAAGAGCGACTATTTTCTTGCCTAAACTATGACTGGCTTATTTTTACGAGTCAAAATGGTGTTGAGTTTTTTTATAAAAAAATAGAACGTCATCATTTTAACTTGGCACATTTTTCTAGTAAAATTGCTGCTGTAGGAGAAAAGACGGCCAAACTGTTAGAACAATATGGCTTTACGGTTCATTTCATGCCTACTATTTTCAGCGCTGATACATTTGTAAAAGAATTCCCTTTTGTAAGTGGTACGTCACCAAAATGTTTATTTATTAGAGGGGAATTAGCAAAGGGCACCATAAAGAAAGGGCTGCCATTTCATATCGACGAATGGACGGTATATAAAACGATTGAAAATAGAAAATCCATTGAAACGCTAGTAAAGACGATTCAAACGAATAATGATCCAATTGTTATTTTTGCCAGTCCGTCAGCGGTAGATTGTTTCAATAAATTTGCAGTTTCACAAGTAGGATGGAACCAAATGAAAATCGCTTGCATTGGTCACATAACTAAAGGTGCCGTTGAAAAATATGGTGCCGTTGTTACATATTTTCCGAAGAAATATACGATGCAATCAGTTATTGAAGCGATTATAAAAGGAGAGGAATCATAATGTCACAATTTGAATTCAGAAGACATCGTAGATTACGTGCAAACGCTACAATTCGTTCTATGGTAAGAGAAAACCATTTACACAAAGAAGATTTAATTTACCCTATTTTCGTGATTGAGGGCGAAAACATTAAAAATCCAGTAAAATCTATGCCAGGTGTCTACCAACTTTCTTTGGATAATTTAGATGCTGAGATTGATGAAGTGGTATCACTTGGAATCCCATCAGTGATTTTATTCGGAATTCCTGCTGATAAAGATGCACAAGGAACAGGTGCTTTTCATGACCATGGAATTGTGCAAAAAGCGACTCAACAAATTAAAGAGAGATATCCTCAATTGATGGTCATTGCAGATACATGTTTATGTGAATTTACTGATCATGGTCACTGTGGTTTAGTGGAAGGGGACAAAATTTTGAATGACCCATCCCTTGATATATTAGCTCGCACAGCTGTTTCTCAAGCGAAAGCAGGAGCTGATATCATTGCACCTTCCAATATGATGGATGGGTTTGTAGTGGCCATTCGCCATGCTTTAGATGAAGCTGGATTCCAAGATGTTCCAATCATGTCCTATGCTGTAAAATATGCTTCAAGCTATTACGGACCATTCCGTGAAGCAGCGGAAGGAGCACCGAAATTTGGCGACCGCAAAACATATCAAATGGATCCAGCCAATCGTTTAGAAGCGTTCCGTGAAGCTGAATCCGACATTGAAGAAGGAGCTGATTTCTTAATCGTTAAACCAGCTCTAGCTTACATGGATATTATTCGAGATGTGAAAAACAATTTCCCAGTTCCAGTAGTTGCATACAACGTATCTGGAGAATATGCGATGGTGAAAGCAGCAGCACAAAACGGCTGGATTGATGAAAAGTCTGTTGTGTTAGAAACTTTACTTGGAATGAAGCGTGCGGGTGCTGACTTAATCATTACTTATCATGCTAAAGATGTAGCTCGTTGGTTGGAGGAGAAGTAAAATGCGTACCTATGAAAATTCAGTGAAAGCATTTAAAGAAGCAGTAAATTTAATGCCTGGAGGGGTGAACAGCCCTGTTCGTGCATTCAAATCTGTTAATGCAGAACCGATATTTATTGAATCTGGGGAAGGTGCCATTATTCGTGACATTGACGGCAACGAATATATCGATTATGTGCTTAGCTGGGGGCCGTTAATTTTAGGGCACTCTCATCCAGAAGTTGTGAAAGCAATTCAAGAACAAGCAGCAAAAGGAACTTCTTTTGGTGCACCGACAGTATTAGAAAACAAATTAGCACAAATCGTTATTGAAAGAGTACCTTCAGTTGAAATGGTTCGTTTTGTTTCATCTGGAACAGAAGCGACGATGGCTGCTCTTCGACTAGCTCGAGGATACACAGGCCGTAACATTATAATGAAATTTGAAGGTTCTTACCATGGCCATGGAGATTCATTATTAATTAAAGCGGGATCAGGTGTTGCAACACTTGGTTTACCTGACAGCCCTGGCGTACCTGCAGACGTTGCAAAAAATACAACAACGGTTCCTTATAATGATTTAGAAGCAGTAAAAGCAACATTTGAAAAATTAGGTGACAACATTGCCGCGGTTATTGTAGAACCTGTTGCAGGGAACATGGGGGTTGTTCCACCGAAACGAGGATTTTTAGAAGGTTTACGTGAAATTACGAAACAATATGGTGCTTTGCTTATTTTTGATGAAGTGATGACAGGATTCCGCGTCGATTATCACTGCGCTCAAGGTTACTATGGCATTGATCCAGATTTAACATGCCTTGGAAAAGTTGTGGGAGGCGGACTTCCTGTAGGTGCTTATGCTGGTAAGCGGGAAATCATGGAAAAGGTTGCGCCAAGTGGACCAGTGTATCAAGCAGGAACATTATCAGGTAACCCTCTCGCGATGACTGCTGGAATTGAAACATTATCCCGTTTAACACCTGAATCTTATGACTACTTTAAAAAATTAGGTGACCAATTAGAAGCTGGAATTCGTGAAGCGGCAACAAAATATAACATTCCGCATACAATAAATCGCGCGGGAAGTATGATTGGATTATTCTTAACAAATGAAGATGTAGTTGATTTTAAATCTGCCCAAACTTCCGATTTAACATTATTTGCTGAGTTCTATCGACTCATGCTCGAAGAAGGAATATACTTACCACCTTCCCAATTTGAAGGATTGTTTATTTCAACTGCACATACGGAAGAACATATCGCAAAAACGGTAGATGCATTCCACAAAGTATTTGCAAAATTAGCTCGATAATAATTAGAGTGTCTTTTCCGTTGATAAGGAAGAGACACTCTTTTTTATTTTATAAAGTAATGAGGGATTTTTAATTCTTTAATCATACTTCCGATTCTCGGGCATAGAGTATTACGGGAGGGAAACATATGGCAAAAATCAATTGGGAAATGATGACGCAATTTATTTTTCCAGAAGCTTATGGGATTGTAGAAGAAGTTGTTTCGGTCCAAGTCATCCCGCGTTGGCAACAAACAGAATTAGAAGAATCTCTTCGTTTAACAGGCATTTATCATATTAAAGCAACAGTGAAGTTTAATCCAAAAATAAAGCCAGATTATAGCGAAGGTACGTTAATTGAACATTTAGATTTAAAAGGTGATGAAGGTTACTTTGAATACGCATTGCCTTTAGAAGTTGATTTACCTCGTGAGAAAGTTGCAAAAGATTGTCGACCAGAATTGCTTGTTGATGATATATCCTTTTTTGTATATGATGGCTCAAGCTGTACGTTTAAATGGGAAGTAAAATGCACATTTGATGAACCGGTAGTAGGTGCATTATTCCAAGTAGAATCTGAAGAGAAGGTAGCTGAACGAGTAGCCGTTGTGGCGGCTAATACAGGAGAAGTATTAGAAAGAGCCAAAACTGACCAGCCGCCATCTACATTAGAACATCCACTAGTAAATGAACCATTGCAACAAACAACCCAAAGAACGATTGAAACTACTGACCATTCGTCGAAAATGAATGAAAATCAACGATTACAGGATTCTGATGAATTTACTCTACATGAAAATCCGTCCATTTCCGTAGAACCACCTGAAGAATATAACTTTGTGGAAGAAGCAAAAAAAATTCGAAAAGAAACGGAAGAAGTAAAATTAGTTAATGAATCATCTAGTAAACTATTCATTGATGAAAAGTTTAAGCTTCCTTCTGATTCAGATGACTTCTATAATGAGCTTTCTGAAAATTATAGCGTATTGAAATTTAGATCATATCCGTCCATAACAACCATGAAATGAGGGCAAGTAGAAATAGCAGTAATACATCACCTGTCGTAGGAATAAAAACGACGCGAATAGCTTGAAAAATTGTAATTGGGATACAAATGCTTTTTGCAAAAAAACGTATTTTTCGAAGCCAAGGTGGTAATAACCAAGGATTATAACTTTTTCGTCTTTTGTGGAATAATGACATGGAAATCACTCCTTTCATTTCCTTCAAACTTGAAAACTGCTGCTAAATTTTATACAATGATTTAAGCAGTTGAATACACATTGATGCGATGAATTGGAAGAGTAAAATGATGTTGCATGCTAAAGAGAGGAAACGGTAGCTGAAAAGTTTCCGCATGCACGCATTTGAAGGTAGCCATGGAGCAACTTTTATGAAATTGAAGTAGTAAAAGTCGGTTGAACACCGTTATCGAGATGAGCGCTATTTAGACATTTATTGTCTAAATGGAAAAAAGGTGGTACCGCGAAACTCCTTCGTCCTTTTTGGGATAAGGAGTTTTTTATTTTGCCAAAATTCAATCAACTAAAGGAGGAACATTCATGTCAGAAAACGTGACAATGCCAACTAAGTACGATCCAAATTCAGTTGAACAAGGTCGTTATAAATGGTGGCTAGAAGGGAAATTTTTCGAAGCAGATCCAAATAGTGACAAAAAACCATATTCCATTGTTATTCCACCACCAAACGTAACAGGAAAACTGCATCTTGGTCACGCTTGGGATACAACATTGCAAGATATTATTATTCGCATGAAACGGATGCAAGGATATGATGCATTATGGCTTCCAGGTATGGACCATGCTGGAATTGCAACACAAGCAAAAGTAGAAGCGAAGTTGCGTGAAGAAGGAAAAAGTCGCTACGATTTGGGTCGTGAAAAATTCCTTGAAAAAACGTGGGAATGGAAGGAAGAATATGCTAGCCATATTCGTGAACAATGGGCAAAATTAGGATTGTCATTGGACTATACAAAAGAGCGTTTCACATTGGATGAAGGTTTATCTGATGCTGTAAAAGAAGTGTTCGTACGTCTTTATGAAAAAGGATACATTTATCGCGGCGAACGCATCATCAACTGGGACCCGGAAGCAAAAACTGCTTTATCAGATATCGAAGTAATTTATAAAGAAATCCCTGGTGCCTTCTATCATATGAAATATCCGCTTGCGGACGGCTCAGGTTATTTGGAAGTTGCTACTACACGACCTGAAACAATGCTTGGGGATACTGCTGTAGCTGTTCATCCTGAAGATGAACGTTATAAACCGTACATCGGCAAAACAGTAATCTTACCGCTTGTCAATCGTGAAATTCCAATCGTAGCAGATGAATATGTGGATATGGAATTTGGTACAGGTGTTGTGAAAATTACACCAGCCCATGATCCAAATGACTTTGAAGTAGGAAACCGTCACAATTTAGAACGAATTTTAGTAATGAATGAAGACGGTACAATGAACGAAAATGCTGGCAAATATCAAGGTTTAGACCGATTTGAATGCCGCAAGCAAATTGTGGAAGACTTAAAACAACAAGGCTACTTAATAAAAATTGAGGAACATACGCATTCCGTTGGACACTCTGAGCGTTCTGGGGCAATAGTCGAGCCTTATTTATCTAAACAATGGTTCGTAAAAATGAAGCCTCTTGCAGAAGCGGCATTAAAACTTCAACAAGATGAAGAAAATAAAGTGAATTTTGTTCCACCACGCTTTGAAAATACGTATATTCATTGGATGGAAAATATTAAAGACTGGTGTATTTCTCGTCAGCTTTGGTGGGGCCATCAAATTCCTGCTTGGTATCATAATGAAACGGGTGAAATTTATGTTGGAAAAGAACCACCTAAAGATGCGGAAAATTGGACGCAAGATCCGGACGTATTAGATACGTGGTTCTCTAGTGCATTATGGCCATTCTCAACAATGGGTTGGCCGGATACACATCATGAATTATATCAACGCTATTATCCAACAAATACGCTCGTTACAGGTTATGACATCATCTTCTTCTGGGTATCCCGCATGATTTTCCAAGGGCTCGAATTTACAGGAAACCGCCCATTTAAAGACGTGCTCATTCATGGCTTAGTTCGTGACGGGGAAGGACGTAAAATGAGTAAGTCCCTTGGAAACGGTGTAGACCCAATGGATGTGATTGACCAGTACGGTGCAGACTCTCTACGCTACTTCTTAGCAACCGGCTCTACACCAGGTCAAGACTTACGTTATACGAATGAAAAAGTCGAAGCGATTTGGAATTTTGCAAATAAAATTTGGAATGCATCTCGCTTTGCACTCATGAATATGAACGGTTTAAAATACGAAGAAATTGATTTATCCGGTGAATTGAGTGTTAGCGATAAATGGATTTTGACACGATTAAATGAAACGATTGAAAAAGTAACAGACTTAGCTGAACGTTATGAGTTCGGTGAAGTTGGGCGTGAATTGTACAACTTCATTTGGGATGACTTCTGTTCATGGTATATTGAAATGGCGAAGCTTCCACTATATGGAGACGATGAAGCGGCAAAACTTACAACTCGCTCCGTACTTGCGTATGTGCTTGACAATACAATGCGCCTACTTCATCCAATGATGCCATTCATTACAGAAGAAATTTGGCAACACCTTCCACATGAAGGAGAATCCATCACTGTTGCTGAGTGGCCAAAAGTAAGACCAGAATTTAATTTCAAAGAAGAATCTAATCATATGAAACTTCTTATGGACATTATACGTTCAGTTCGAAATATCCGTGCAGAAGTGAATACGCCAATCAGCAAAAAAGTTCCTTTATTTATTAAAGCGAAAGATGCGGAAACAGTAAAAATTCTAGAGGACAATAAAGCTTATATTGAGAAGTTCTGTAATCCAGAACAATTAGTGATTGGGGAACAGGTTGCAACACCTGAAAAATCGATGACAGCAGTTGTGACAGGTGCAGAGCTATTCTTGCCGTTAGCAGGGCTCATTAACTTAGAAGAAGAAATTGCACGTCTTGAAAAAGAGTTAGATAAATGGGCGAAGGAAGTAAAATTAGTATCTGGCAAGCTTTCCAACGAGAACTTCGTGAAAAAAGCTCCGGAAGCACTAGTTGCTAAAGAACGTGAAAAACTTGCTGACTATCAAGAAAAATATGATACAGTGAAAAAACGTTTGGATGAATTGAAGCAAATGTAATCATTTTTTGATTTTGAAATTCGCTCAAGCTGAAGTATTTTTTCGGCTTGGCGAATTTTTTCATGTGCCGGTGGAGTAATCTGTACAAGCTAAGGATATATTCAAACGAGAGGGAATTGTATCTGAGCTAGTTGGTGTAATGTGAACGAACAAGAGTGGATCTGCACAAGTGGAGGATTCAACCGCACGAGCAGGGGTGTTATCTACACGAGTATGGAATCCAACTGCACAAGCTAGTGTGTTATCTGCGCAAGCGGAAAATCCACTCGCACGAGCAGGGGTGTTATCTACACGAGTGTGGAATCCAACTGCACAAGCTAGTGTGTTATCTGCACAAGTGGAGGATTCAACCGCACGAGCAGGGGTGTTATCTACACGAGTGTGGAATCTAACTGCACAAGCTAGTGTGTTATCTGCACAAGTGAAAAATTCACTCGCACGAGCCACGAGCAAGGATGTTATCTGCACAAGTAGATTGATATTTACAGGACTAGGGATTCTATCTGCGCAAACAAAAGATGTATCCTCACAAGCTAGTGAGTTATCTACATAGGCAGTTTATTTATTATCAAAAATCATTTCTTTGATGATACGCCATTCCTTTTGGAGTAAAATTATGATGGTTAGGAGGCGGGGTTATTTGTTTACATCAATGGAAGAATGTACGAATTTTATGTTTGGTTTAAAGGCTGAAAAGCATAAAGGGGAACCTTTTCAGGTAATGAACAAAATTTTGCCACTTATTAACAATCCCCATGAAAAAGTCAAGTTTATACATATTGCTGGTTCGAATGGGAAAGGTTCTACTTTAAATTATTTAAAGGAAATTTTACAACATGCTCAATATAAAGTAGGAACCTTTACATCACCGCATTTAGAACGGGTGAATGAACGAATCACCATTAATGGTATAGATATTCCAGATGAACGATTTTTATCCCTTGCGAATCAGCTATTTAAAATTATTGATGAACTGGGAGAGTATTATCCTAGCTTTTTTGAACTAATGACACTTATCGCGTTTATGTATTTTGCAGAAGAAGAAGTTGATATTGCACTTATTGAAGCTGGAATAGGTGGCCGTTTCGATTGTACAAATATCATCACACCATTATGTTCTATTATTACAACAGTATCTCTAGATCATACTGAAATACTTGGGGATACTTTAACAGAAATTGCCTATCAAAAAGCGGGGATTATTAAAAAAAATATACCTGTGGTTACCGCCGTTCAGGATGAAGAAGCAATGAATATTATTCGTCACGAAGCAGAACAAAAACTAGCTCCTATATTTGTTTATGGGGAAGACTTTTTCGTGTCGAATATTACGTTGAATACATCAAATCAGCATTTTACGTACCATTTAGGCAATGTGAAGTTAGATATATCATTAAAGATGATGGGTGCCCATCAAATCGTAAATGCCAGTTGTGCATTAACTGCAATAACTATACTTAGAAGCATCGGTTTTTCTAATATGACAGATCATCACATTCAATCAGCATTAGAAAAAGCGTTTTGGCCTGGGCGCTTCGAACGGTTTGGTAAACAAGTTATATTAGATGGCTCTCATAATCCGGAAGGAACTAGGGCGCTCATTGGTACTCTTATAAATCAATTTCCAGACTATAAGTATAAGTTTATTTATTCTGTGATGAACGATAAAGATTATAAAGAGAGCATTTCCATGTTAGACAAAGTTGCAGAAGCGATTTATTTCACAGAGATACCTATACCGCGCGCTGCGAAAGCAAAGAATTTGGCAAGTTGTTCAGGGCATCCTTTTAAGGTTGTAAATGAAAACTGGAAGATGCTTATAGAACAGCAGTTGAAGAATCTGGAGAAAGATGAATTACTCATCATAACAGGTTCTATTTTATTCATTGCGGAAGTTCGGAAATATTTAAAGATGAAGGAAGAAGCGTATGATTCTCAATTTTGAACAATATAAAGAAAGATGGAATGTTCATAGTGACAGTATGATAAAACCGGGATTAGAGTCGATAAAAAGAGCGTTGACATTGCTTCATAATCCACAAGAAAAGCTTAAAGTAGTACATGTTGCAGGTACGAATGGAAAAGGTTCAACCATCGCCTTTTTAGAACAAATGGCGCTAAATCATGGACTATCCGTTGGAAAATTTATGTCACCATGTGTGGTGGATGTACACGATCAAATTCAAATAAACGGTAAACCGATTACACAAAAGCAAATGGACGTTGTTTTTCAACAAATGAAACACGCAGGAATCAGCGGATTATTAACGGATTTTGAGCTCCTTACATGTGCAGCGTTTCTTCATTTTGCTAATGAGCAAGTAGATTTAGTGCTTCTTGAAACGGGCTTAGGCGGATTAGAAGACAGCACAAATGTAGTCAATCCATTAGTTTCAATTATCACTAGCATCGCCCTAGAGCATACTCAAATTCTAGGTCATACGATTAAGCAAATTGCACAGCATAAAGCAGGAATTGTGAAATATGGGAAACCTGTGGTGATCGGAAAATTACCAGAAGAAGCTTTAACTGTTGTGAAACAAAAAGCCCATATTCAACAATCACCTTTGTATGCTTATGACGAGACGTTTACTGTTGAGGCAGATGAACAAGGGGAAAAGTATATAAATTTCAAGGAAAAAATAATAATTGAAAAACTCAAGAGAAAGTTGTTAGGTGCCCACCAAGGAGAAAATATGGCACTTGCAATTACTGCTTTTATAGAGGTGGCGAAAATCTTACAAATTGAAGTTCAGATCGATTTGGTTCGACAAGCAGTGAGTTGCACAAGTTTACCTTCTCGTTTTGAACAAGTGTTTCCGAATGTCTATTTTGATGGAGCCCATAATCCAGCTAGCATTGAGAAACTTATCGAAACGATTAAACAACAGTTACCAAATAAAAGGATTCGCTTCGTTCTAGGAATGGTTGCAGATAAAGATATTGAAAAAGTGTTGCGCTCCTTAGAAACTATTAGCGATGAATTTTATTTTGTCGATTTTCAAAATAATCGAGCAGCGAAAGCAAAAGATTTACTGCATCTTTCAAAGGCGAAGAAAAAAGTAATATTAAAAGACTATATCCCATTTATTCAATCAAGTGTAAATTTTGAAGGGATTACATTCGTGACCGGTTCCCTTTATTTATTAGCAGAAATACGCAATCAATTAAGAATATGATTTAATGTCTCAAGACCTTAGAAATTCTATTATATTGATAAACCCTTTTCTAATGGTTTCTTACAAATAATTATCTTTTAGATTTGTTCCATTATCATTTTCAATTAAAAATAAACATATGAAATAATATAGACATTGTTCGACTACAGATTTGAAATGGTGATTGTTGAATTGAAAAGGGTGATTCGATGAAATTTCCACATATCATTGGGCGACGAGAAATCGTAAGGGCTGCTCTATTAGGTTCTATTACAGGGATTGTAGGTGTTCTATTATTCATTCTTATACTAAATTCCATGAATTCAACTTATACCGAGCAGAAACATCAAAATGAATTAATTCCCGTTAGCTCGCAACAAACAGAAGAGAATGAAGAAGATGTGAAGGATGGCTACAGTGAGCAATTTTATGCCAATCAGCATGGAGTTTTTTCAAGCTTTGAAGCTGCAACAGATTTTGTATATGGCTATGCTAGTTTAAACACAAGCGCTGTCGTTGAAATTGATGGGGATTATTATGTTTGGTCCAGTGTTTCGACTACGAAAGAAGGGGTCGTGAAATCTGATGATCCTCCTTCCTTTGCCAAGCCTTTTACATTATCCGCTGCAGGTTGTTCTGAACCAGCTTTAAAAAATCTTCCTTCTTTACTGAAAAGTAATGACCCTGCAAAATTTAATTTTGAAGGTGTCAAAAATAAAGAAGATTTTCCTCCCGATTGGCAGACAATATCCTTTGCATTGTCAAGTATATCAAGTGATTTATCAATTGTTCGAATGCATCTGTTAGCCCACTATTTTACAGAAAATGACTGTTTGAAAATTAAATTTTAAAGGTACAAACGGCAGTCAAATTTGTTATTTCCTAAAGTACGATGAATTTTTCAAAATCCCATTCCTAGGCTATATTATGTATAGGAGGAATGGAAATGAAATTTAGAACAAGTCATCAACTCGTTTTAGCGTCAGCCTCACCAAGAAGAAAAGAATTATTTGCAAAGCTAGGAGTCCCTTTTGAAATAATGGCGAGCAGTGTGGAAGAGACTTCAGTGCAAGCGAGGGACTTCAAAGATTATGTTCAAAAAGTAGCACTATTAAAAACGCAAGATGTGGCAAGTCATTGCCCTGGAAAAACAATCATTGGTGCAGATACTATCGTTGTGTTCAATGATGAGCTTCTTCACAAGCCAAAAACAAAGGAAGAAGCGATTCGCCATTTAGAAAAACTCTCATCGAATCGCCATCAAGTGATGACTGCTGTGGCTATCATAACAAAAGATCGGCAAGCGGAATCCTTTGTAGAAGTAACCGACGTATATTTTAAAAACCTACCGAAACCGATGATTGAAATGTATGTTCAAACAAAAGACCCTTTTGATAAAGCTGGTGGTTATGGGATTCAAACAGCTGGTGCATTATTTATCGACCGAATAGAAGGTGATTATAATACGGTAGTTGGACTTCCGATTGCATCCCTATTTGAAAAAATGGTGAAATTAAAAATTATCGAACTATAGGGGGTATGTAATGATATGTCCATCGGCACTTTTCCTGATTTGATGATACGCGATTTACATATCGATGATCGTCCGAGGGAAAGGCTAATAAAACAGGGGCCGCAGAGCTTATCAAACCAAGAACTAATTGCTATTTTATTAAGAACGGGAACGAAGCAAGAATCGGTTTTATCATTAGCAAATCGTGTGCTCAATTATTTTGAAAAATTACATGAATTAAAACATGCTACGTTGGAAGAAATTATATCAATTAAAGGAATCGGTCAAGCGAAAGCAGTGCAATTATTGGCAGCAATTGAGCTAGGTAGAAGACTATCTCAAAAGCAAATGGATTCACGCTTTACGATTCGCTCTCCAAAAGATGCTGCATCTTTTTTGATGCCTGAAATAGGCTCTTTACAACAAGAGCATTTTGTAGCATTGTATTTGAATGTGAAAAATCAGGTGATTCATAAGCAAACGATTTTCATTGGAAGCTTGAATTCGTCCATCGTCCATCCCCGTGAAATATTTAAAGAAGCTGTGAAACGTTCAGCTGCTTCAATTATTTGTGCCCACAACCATCCGAGTGGAAATGCAACACCAAGTCCCGAAGATATTGAAGTGACAAAGAGGCTTCAAGAAGCGGGATTTATTATTGGAATAGAACTAATTGATCATATCATTATTGGTGATCATCAATACGTTAGTTTAAAAGAGCAAGGTTATATTTAATTCATAAGTCAAATATGACAGGTTGATTCCAAAAAAGTCGAAAGTCCCCATTTTTTGGATTTTCGGCTTTTTTTCGTGACGATTTTATTTCAACGAACCTGTTTTCGTAAAGTTCGTCTAATAAAAGGTGGATTTGTAATGAGATTGTAATTTCAAATAATGTTTTTTTCATTGTTTCAATCGCTATTTCACAATACAATGATAAATGCGAAAATTATATGTGTTGCATGCAAAGCGGGTAAAAACTATTTGTAACACTATAATTTTTCGACATTATCCGCTATAATAAAACTTATGATTTTGGACAGTCTTAGAGAAAGAAAGGCGTAAATAGAAAGGAAGTACAAAACTTGTTTGGATTAGGACAAAAAGATGTAGGTATAGACCTTGGTACAGCGAATACTTTAGTTTTTGTTAAAGGAAAAGGAATTGTGTTACGTGAACCATCTGTTGTGGCGAAAAATACAAAAACAGGTGATATTGTTGCAGTCGGAAATGATGCGAAAAATATGATTGGTCGTACACCTGGCTCCATAGTAGCTATTCGACCAATGAAAGATGGTGTTATTGCAGATTTCGATATTACGACTGCGATGATTCAATATTATTTAAAGCAGGCGTTGAAAAATTCTAGTTCAAATTGGAAAAAACCAAATGTGATGATTTGTGTACCATATGGTATTACTTCTGTTGAACAGCGAGCAGTTATTGATGCAGCTCGCCAAGCAGGAGCAAAAGAAGCCTTTACAATTGAAGAGCCTTTTGCAGCTGCCATCGGTGCAGAACTTCCAGTTTGGGATCCAACTGGTTCTATGGTAGTTGATATAGGAGGAGGAACGACGGAGGTTGCCGTTATTTCCTTAGGTGGCATCGTGACAAGCGAATCTGTTCGAATTGCTGGGGATGCAATGGATCAAGCAATCATAAGCTATATCCGTAAAACATATAACTTAACGATTGGAGAAAGAACAGCAGAACAGATTAAGATGGAAATTGGTACAGCACGTGTTGATGAAATGGATGAAAAGATGGAAATTCGTGGCCGAGATTTATTGACAGGGTTACCGAAAACAATTGAAATTTCAGCTAGTGAAATTTCTGAATCATTAAAAGAAGCCATTGCAGCTATAATTGATGGTGTGAAGAAAACATTAGAAAAAACCCCACCAGAACTTTCTGCAGACGTCATGGAACGAGGAATCGTTCTTACAGGTGGTGGAGCGCTCTTAAAAAATCTTGATAAAGTAATAAGTGACGAGACAAAAATGCCTGTATTTATTGCTGAAAATCCGTTAGATTGTGTTGCGTTAGGTACAGGAAAAGCGTTAGAACATATTGATTTAATTCGATCTCAGCAGTTGAAAAAATAAGGGGGGATAGCAATGCCACATTTTTCGAACAAAAAACTCATTATACTTTTAGTTGGTATGATTTTACTTGTGGCATTGATCAGCTTTTCATTACGCGATCGTCAAAATGCGACTCTCCCCGAACAATTCATTAAAGATTCAGTTGGCTTAGCACAAAGTGTTGTTGCTAAGCCAGCTAATTACATAACAGGTATCTTTTATAATATTCAATCATTATTAAATACTTATGAAGAAAACCAGCGCTTGAAAATGAGGTTGGAAGATTTTGCAGTTTTACAGGCAGAAGTAAATACTTTAAAGTCGGAAAACGAACAATTGCGGGAACTATTGGAAAAAAAAGAGAGCTTACGAGATTACGATCCCCTTCGTGCAACAGTCATTGCAAGAAATCCTGATCAGTGGGAAGAAAAAATTATTATCAATAAAGGCTCTTCCCATGGTGTAAAGCAAAACATGGCGGTTATGACGACTAAAGGATTAATTGGTAAAATAAGCTTAGTTACTCCTTTTACTTCTGAAGTGGAATTATTGTATACAAACAATCCAAATTTCCGAGTTTCAGCAATGGTTCAAGGTGAAAAAGTGGTCGCTTTTGGCTTAATTGAAGGATATGACGAAGAGCGTAATGAATTAATATTAAAAAGAATTGATTCCAGTATAGAAATTAGTGTAGGTGAAAAAGTTGTTACTTCAGGTTTAGGAGGTATTTTCCCAAAAGGAATACTCATTGGAGAAATTACAGAAGTGACAACGGAAGACTTTGGTTTAACGAAAATGGCATATATACGTCCATCTGCTGATTTTTCAATGTTAGAAGAAGTCATTATTGCAAAGCGTAGTGCAACGGTCATCGACGGTTCTGATGGTGATGGAACAAATGCAGACTTAACAAATAATACGGGCATACCGGGTGAGGGTGAAGAATAATGTGGATCCGCTTAACGATTCCCTTTATTGCAATTGTATTATTTTTATTAGAACCTGAATTCGCATTGTTCTCACCGATTGAATGGAACGGGGAGATAATTTATTTAGTTCCTCGTTTTCTTATACTTTATTTAATTTTTATTTCTATTTATTACAGTCGCAAACGTGCGGTAACGTACGGTTTGTTTTTTGGACTCTTGTACGATGTGTTTTACATTGATATCATTGGTTTATACACTGTGTTGTACCCACTGGTATGCTATACAGCTGGTTGGTCTGTAAAATATATCCACCAACATTTAAGTATTACGACAATTCTGTCAGTAGTTTTAGTTGCATTGATGGAACTTATTTTATACTATTTCTTCCATTTTATTCAATTTACCACTTTGCCTTTTAAAGAGTTTTTATTGATTCGATTAATCCCTTCAATTCTAGCTAATTTACTCTACTTAATTATGCTTGGTTGGGCATTTAAATATTTAATAGATGCGCGAGTATTGCAAAAAGCTCGCGAACTATCTTAATTTTAATCAAGCGAGAGGTGTCACTCTTATGAAAAAACAGCTTGTCCATATGAAAGGGACAAAAGACGGTTTAGTGCTTCGGCTTGATGATCAGTGCGCCTACGCAGAACTGGTTGAAGAACTTGAGAAAAAAGTATCAGAAGGTGGAATTGATGGTAGAGTGAATGTCTCTCTCGATTTAGGCTATCGCTACCTTCTTGAACATCAAAAACAAGAAATAATTAAAATTATTGAGCAACCTGGTAAAATGGTCGTATCGAAAGTGTTTAGCAATGTCATTACAGTGGATGAAAACAATGCAAAAATTAAAGAAAATCAATGTGATACATATGTAGGCATTGTTCGTTCAGGACAAGTCATTCAAGCGCCAGGTGATATTATTATTGTTGGCGATGTCAATCCAAATGGAAAAATTGAAGCTGGTGGTAATATATTCGTATTGGGAAAATTAAAAGGCATCGCTCATGCAGGGATTGACGGAAATCGTGAGGCCATTGTAGCTGCTTCATGGTTCGAACCAACTCATGTTTACATAGCAGATGTGATTGAAGTGATGTCGAATGAAAAACCAATTATAAAAGAACATGCAGAGCAATTATTTGCATATATAAATAAAAATGGAAATATTTCATATGATCGATTACAAGAAGTGCGAAATATACGACCATTACTAAACACAAAAGGAGGTAGCTAATGTGGGGGAAGCTATTGTAATAACTTCAGGTAAAGGCGGAGTTGGCAAAACGACAACAACAGCTAACCTAGGTACTGCTCTAGCACTTCAAGGGAAAAAAGTATGCTTAGTGGATACGGATATTGGCCTCAGAAATTTAGACCTTGTTCTTGGTTTAGACAATCGCATCATCTACGATTTAGTAGATGTGGTTGAAGGGCGCTGCAAAATTCATCAAGCTTTAGTAAAAGACAAACGTGTAGACGATAAATTATTTTTACTGCCAGCTGCCCAAACAACTGATAAGAATGCCGTGACACCTGAGCAAATGAAAAGTTTAATTGAAGAATTAAAACGAGAATTTGAATATGTTTTAATTGATTGTCCTGCAGGGATAGAGCAAGGTTATCGCAATGCTGTAGCTGGTGCGGATAGCGCTATTGTTGTTACAACTCCAGAAATTTCGGCAGTGCGTGATGCAGATCGAATTATCGGTTTACTCGAACAAGAGCAAATTGATCCTCCGAAGCTTATCATTAACCGAGTTCGAAAAGATTTAATGAACCAAGGTGATGCAATGGATATCAATGAAATTACAACGCATTTATCCATTGATTTATTAGGAATTATAATCGATTGTGAGGACGTTATTGCTTCTTCAAATAAAGGTGAACCAATCGTGATGGATCCAAATAATAAAGCTTCATTGGGATATCGTAACATCGCTAGAAGAATTTTAGGAGAATCGGTTCCATTGATGACGCTTGAAGAACAGCATAAAGGAGTATTTAGAAAATTAATTTCAATCTTTTCAAAATAATACAGAGGAGAAAAAAGACTGTACAAAAAGGGTTCTGAAGCTTTGTTGATAGCAATTTAAATTGATTTCCGCAAAGTCGAGAAAGAATCAACAACGTATGTTAACTTTTTGAGCAGTCTTATTATTCATCCCTTTATTCTCATTTTTCAACATATAGAATCGTATTTTCATATTTTTCATATACTAAGGAAAAATGAGAATGGATGAGGGTATGAACAAAAAATGGAAATGGATCGCTTCATTTTTGCTTTGTACCGGTGTGCTGATTGGTAACTTCTTACATGAAACGGGAAGAATCTCCATTGATGTGAAAAAAATTGTATATAGTTCTGAAGATTTAACGTTCATGAGAAATGTTTTAAGGGAGATATTTGATAAGAAAGCACATGACACGATTGCTGTTTCCTCAGAGCCTATTAATCAAGAATTATTAACATTTGTACAAGTTAAGCCATACTTCAAAGGGTACTTATTTACCTACGAAGAATCGGTACCCTTAATTGCGATTGATCATGGTCTAGTCGTATATACGGGATATTCAAAAGATACGGGGAAAACGATTTCAGTATATTATGAGGATGATACGACTGTGACTTATGGAAATGTGGATTCTTTTTCATTGTTGCCTTACACATCTATTGAAAGGGGAGGCACAATCGGGAAAAAAGAGCCAGGGGATTTGTACATTCAAGTAGAGAAGGATGGGAACATTCTTAATTTAGAAGAAACATTACTATGGATGAAAGAGCATATGCGACCATGATGCGTATGACGATTCATCCATTATTTTTACCCCTTTTATTTGGCATGATACTTTATGGAAATGTTTCCTATTATGCACTTATTCTAACTTCATTATTAATTCACGAATTTGGACATATTCTAATGGCTTGGCTGTTAGGGGTAAAAGTCAAGCGATGTGTAATCATGCCGTATGGTGGGGAAATTGAACTTGAAGGTGGCTACTCGTTGTCGCCTCACAAGCAACTCCTTATTAGCTTAGGAGGACCTGTCGCTACATTTTGTTGTATGTTGATGGCTCCTTTTCTAGATCCTTTATTGGCCAAGCCTTTTATTAAAATTCAAATCGTTTTATTGTGCATCAATTTAATACCTGTATGGCCTCTCGATGGAGGAAGAATTGTTTTCGCGCTTATTTTACTTTTTTGTAAAAAAGCGAAAGTATATGAATTGTTTTTAGCAATCTCTTTCATACTAATTACGTTGACGGTAATCATTACATTTATTCTGTTGCCAAAAACACTATTTTTATTTGTTCTTAGTATTTTCTTATGGTTTCATATCATACAAGAATGGCGTTATCGAAAATACCGAATCGCCTTTGAAAAATATGTATTGAATCGATTGACTTAACACATTCAGTATGATAACATTTCATATGTTATTGTTTGTAGCACCTGTGCTACAACCGCTCTGGAAAGGTTATAAAGTGTCATGATGATCACCTTTCTTACAGGCGAGTCTTAGACTAGAGGAGGTGCAAGTAATGTACGCTATTATCGAAACTGGTGGAAAACAGTATAAAGTTGAAGCTGGACAAGAAATTTACGTAGAAAAATTAGGTGTTGAGCCAAACGAGGTAGTAACTTTCGATAAAGTTCTTTTCGTTGGTGGCGAAACAGTGAAAGTTGGTACTCCAACTGTTGAAGGCGCAACTGTAACAGCGAAAGTTGTGAAAGAAGGCCGTGGTAAAAAAATCACTGTTTTCAAATACAAACCTAAGAAAAACTATCGTCGTAAACAAGGTCACCGTCAACCTTATACTAAATTAGTAATTGAATCAATCAACGCATAAGAGGTGACCGGATGATTACGGTAACCCTACATCACGACGAAAATCGCCGTGTATCTGCCTTTGAATTTTCTGGACATGCTGAATACGATGAATCAGGGAAAGATTTAGTATGTGCAGGTGCATCGACCATTGCGATTGGTACGGTCAATGCTATTTATGCACTATTAAATATTGAACCGAAAATCGAGCAGGCAAATGAAGGTGGAGGCTACTTAAAAGTAGACTTGCCAACGGATATAGATTCAGAAGTAGATGAAAAATTACAATTGATTGTGCAAGTAATGACTGCGCAAGTTTATTCAATGGTACAAAATTACGGTCAATATATCCAAATCAACTACAGGCAAGTAGGAGGTGGAACACAATGAAATACTTGTTATCATTAGACCTTCAATTTTTCGCTTCTAAAAAAGGGGTAGGTTCTACTAAGAACGGTCGTGACTCTGAAGCAAAACGCCTTGGTGCAAAACGTGCGGATGGTCAATTTGTAACTGGTGGTTCAATTCTTTACCGTCAACGCGGTACAAGAATTTACCCAGGTGCTAACGTAGGCCGCGGTGGAGACGACACACTTTACGCTAAAATTGACGGAATTGTACGCTTCGAACGTATGGGGCGCGATAAGAAAAAAGTAAGTGTATACCCTGTTGCACAAGAAGCATAATTTGATTGATTATGAAAGGACTGCAAATGCAGTCCTTTTTTCTATCTAAAAAAACTCCTTCCAATAGAAGAAATATAAAGAAAAAATTGCTATACTTAAATAGGTATTGCCGAGCATTATTGGATGGGAGTGGGGAAATTGACTAAGCTAACTGTCAATGAAATATTAAGAGCAGCTAATCATGATTTTATTAATCAGTTGCAATTGATTAAAATGAACTTAGATTTAAATCGAATTGATGACGCAAAAAAGATTATAGAAAATTACTGTAATCATTATAAATCATTATCAATTTTAAATAGATTAAATTGTCCTAAAACCGTTGAATGGATTCAAACTTTTCATTATCGATTTCCCTCTATTGAATTAAAGTTAAAAATAGATGTAACGACTGCTCCAAAGGTGAAAAAAGATGAAGAAACTGTAGAATACTTAGAAAAGACGATTCAACATGTTTATCCTTATTTAGATCCATACAGTGAACAAGAGTTGTTGCTTACGATTGAATCCAAAGAGGAAATCTTACGAATCACCTTTGATTTACATGGAAAATGGAATAGTAAACCTTTTAGCTCGGAGAAATATAGTAACAATTTGGACATTACCACTGAAAAAGAATCCATAAATGATTGGAAATATGTTTTAACCTTTAAGGAGTGAAATTATGTTTGTAGATCACGTAAAAATATATGTTAAGGGCGGAGATGGCGGAGATGGAATGGTTGCCTTTCGCCGTGAAAAATATGTACCGTATGGTGGTCCAGCTGGTGGAGACGGCGGAAATGGTGGCAATGTCGTCTTTGAAGTGGATGAAGGATTACGTACATTAATGGATTTCCGCTATAACCGCCATTTTAAAGCACCCCGAGGTGAAAATGGTATGAGTAAAGGGATGCATGGAAAAAATGCAAAAGATTTAATTGTAAAAGTTCCACCTGGAACGGTAGTGATCAATGAAGAAACTGGAAACGTCATTGCGGATTTAGTTGAACATGGACAACGCGCTATTATTGCAAAAGGGGGCAGAGGTGGCCGAGGAAATATGCGCTTTGCCACACCAGCAAATCCTGCACCTGAACTTTCAGAAAAAGGAGAACCTGGGCAAGAATTAAATGTTATATTGGAATTGAAAGTATTAGCAGATGTTGGACTTGTAGGATTCCCTAGCGTTGGGAAATCGACACTGCTTTCCGTTGTTTCCGCAGCAAAGCCAAAAATCGGTGCCTATCATTTTACAACGATTGTTCCAAATCTAGGAGTAGTTGAAACAGATGATGGTCGCAGCTTTGTCATGGCAGATTTACCGGGCTTAATTGAAGGAGCCCATCAAGGTGTGGGGTTAGGGATGCAATTCTTGCGCCATATTGAGCGAACTAGAGTAATTGTGCATGTTATCGATATGTCTGGAATGGAAGGACGCGATCCATTCGAGGATTATGTGACGATAAATGAGGAGTTAAAACAATACAATTTACGCCTTACAGAACGACCTCAAATTGTCGTAGCGAACAAAATGGACATGCCTGGTGCAGAAGAAAATTTAGTTGAATTTAAGAAGAAAATTGGCGACGACATAAAAGTGTTTCCAATTTCAGCGATTTCGCGAAAAGGGCTTAAACCATTATTACATGAAATTGCAGACCTATTAGAAGTAACTCCTCACTTTGAACTGCATGATATAGTTGAAGAAAGTGATGCAACTGTTTTATATAAACACGAGGCGAAAGAGCAAGAATTTGAAATTACTCGAGATGATGATGGAGCATATGTGCTTAGTGGATATACAATTGAAAGATTATTTAAAATGACTGACTTCAGCCGCGATGAATCGATTCGTCGATTTGCAAGGCAGCTTCGCCATTTAGGTGTGGATGATGCATTAAGAGAACGAGGTGCAAAGGACGGAGATACAGTACGCATTTTAGATTATGAATTTGAATTTGTGGAATAGTAGGGGGGATGGAGATGAAAAATGTTGCTGAACAACGCTATTATTTAGTGCGGGAAGACGTGCTCACCGATGCCATGCAAAAAACATTAGAGGCAAAGCGATTGTTGGAGACGGGAAAGGTCAATTCCATATGGGATGCGGTAAGGCAAGTGGATCTTTCTAGAAGTGCCTTCTATAAATATCGGGATGCTGTCTTTCCCTTTCACTCCATCGTAAAAGAAAGAATTTTAACGATGATTATTCAGTTGCAAGACCAAAAAGGAACATTAGCAAAAGTATTGGAAATTATTACTGAAGCTCATTGCAATATATTAACCATTCATCAAACCATTCCGATTCAAGGTCGTGCCAATGTTACCCTATCACTAGACGTTACAAGTATGATGATGGACTTAAATGAATTAATCAAAAAAATGAATGAGTTAGAATTTGTCGAGGCTGCTGAAGTGATAAGCTCGGGGGCATTATAACTCATTCTTTATAATAAGCCATTTATTGATTGATGGGAGGCTAAATGGTGACAAACAATGAATGGAAGTACCGGATTGCTTATTTAGGACCGGAAGCTTCATTTACGTACTTAGCAACAAATTCACTTTTCCCGAATGAATGGAACATTGCTTATCGAACGATTCCAGAATGCATTGACGCAGTAACAAATGATTTAGTGGATTATGCGGTTGTACCCTTGGAAAATGCTTTAGAAGGCAGTGTACCACTAACAATTGATTATTTATTTCATGAAGCAAATTTATATATCATCGGGGAAATTAAATTAAAAATTCAACAGCATTTAATGGTCAATAAAGCGCAAAAAGATAATTGGGAAAAACTAGAGGGTATTTATTCCCATTCACATGCTTTAGCTCAGTGCCATAAATATTTATTTTATCGTTTTAGCCATGTTCCGTTGCATCAAACCACCTCCACTGCGCAGGCGGCAAAAATGGTCGCTGAGAATCCAGATAAATGTATTGCAGCAATTGGCAATGCGTCTTCTGCTGAAAAGTATGGATTGGAAATTGTGGAACACAATATTCATGACTTCCATTTTAACCATACTCGATTTGTTGTATTATCAAAGCACAATACTCGTTTACCAATCGAAAAATCAGATGGTCAACCGAAAACGACGCTAATGTTGACGTTGCCTCAAGATGTTGTTTCGGGAGCGTTGCATCAAGTGCTTTCGGTTTTTGCCTGGAGAAAATTGAACTTGAGCAAAATTGAATCACGACCACTAAAAACGGGATTAGGAAACTATTTCTTTATTATTGATGTGCTTGCAGATGAAAGTGAACCGATGATGAGAGGAGCCTTTGAGGAGTTATATGCTCTTGGCTGTAAAGTGAAATCACTCGGAACTTATTATACATATAATGCATCGGAGTGATCATGTTGAAGTCAATCATCTTATTTGACGGTGAGTGTAACTTTTGCAGTCGAAGTGTCCATTTTATCATGAAACGAGATTCTCAAAAAAAATTTCAGTTTGCATCTCTACAAAGTGAAGTAGGAAAATTGTTATGTAATCAGTATCAAGTTCCAAAAGATTTAAATAGCATGATTTTAATTGATAATCAACGTTATTATGCGAAATCATCGGCCGTATTGCGCATTTCTCTAGGGCTAGAAGGGTTTTGGAAAGTTTTTTCTATATTGATGATATGTCCACCTATTCTTCGGGATACAGTTTACGATTTTATTGCAAAACATCGTTATATTTTTGGAAAAAAGCAATCTTGTAAAATACCAAATAAAGAAGATATGGAAAGATTCTTATAAACATAAACAGGCTGGTAGAAAGTAATATTGTTTTCTAACCAGCCTTAATTCTTAATAATTGTTCTGCTTATTACTTTTCCTTCAACAATTTTTTAAAGAACTATTCTTCTATCAAATACCCCTTTTCACGTAGCCTTTTTTCGGCTTCTTCAATTTGTTCTTTTGTCGGCGCTGAAATGACATGTAAATGGGTTCCTTGCGTTAAGACAGAAAGGTAAGTTGCATTTGTTTCCTTCACTTTTTGAAGAAACTTTTCTACGTCAATGCGGGATGATAACATCATCGAAGCCGTAATTTCTCCATACACCGGATGTTCAACAATTACATTTTTTACTGTTACCCCACAATCTACAATCGTCAACAATTCATCTTCTGTTTCTTCAGCATTATGTATACAAACAATTTTCTTTTCAAATAAAGCCGTTGTATCGTCTTGATTCATATATAAATATCCTTGGCTTGTTGCAATAATCGGTTCATTTCGCGCTTTTAATAAATTCATGTCGTTAACAATCACTTGTCGACTAACATTTGCATATTTTGCCAATTGTGTACCTGTAATGGGCTCTTTTGAATTCTTTAGGATATTTAGCAATTCATTTCTCCGTTCTTCACCAAGCATTTTTTTCATACAATCACACCTTCTAATAAAATAATGTGTATACGGATAAGCCTGTTAAACATAGTTTAACACGAGGAGTAGTAAAGGGAATTATTTTTGTGTCTTTTTTGATTCATTGTCATATTATAAAACGAGAAAAGGAGGATGTTTGTGCGAACTCACATTGTTCAAAAAGGAGATACTCTTTGGAAAATTGCCAAGCAATATGGTATCGATTTTGAGGAGTTAAAAAGATTAAATTCACATTTAGCAAATCCAGATTATATTGTGCCTGGTATGGAAATTATTTTACCAGATGATCATTTAACTCAGAAACACTCGTATGGACATAAAGAAATGCCAGATAAAGCAAAAACGATTGAAACACCGCCAAAAGATAAAAAAGTAGAGATTCCACCGAAAGCCAAACCAATCGAAACACCACCGAAAAAACAACCAGTAGAAAAAGAAATGAAATTGCCGGAAATTCCTCCAACACCACCAGTACCACAAATTGTTCCGATGACGATTCAACAAATGCATCCACACGAAAAGACAGAATTCCACTTTGATTTTGCACCACATCTGAATATTCAACGACACATGCAACATCCACAAATAATGCCAATCCCACAACCAGTTATGCCACAGCCGATTTTCATCAAAATTCCACAACCAGAAGGAATGAAAGAAGAAACGGAAAAAGAGAAGGAAAAAGTAGTAGAGAAAGAATATGTACCGGTTCCTCAAACTCACATTGAATATGTTCCGGTGCCACAACCTATTTTTATTCCATGCATGCCGCAACATCCTTGCAACTGTAAACCGCACAAAGTAGAGCGTTGCGGTTGTAGAGAAGCGCAAGACCATATGCAACATCATGCTCAACCGTATTTCACAAACCAACATATGTTGCCGCCATGCCCTGAATATCCAATGCCATATGGAATGGATTATCAACAAATGATGCCATATGGAATGGATTATTCACAAGGTATGCCATACTCCGGCCAACCAGCTCCGGATATGCAATACAGCTTCCCGTACGAAGCAGGAATGTATGACGGAAGTGAAGCAGAAAATCCTATGATGACACAAATGGCAACAGAATATCAGACAACTCAGAATGATGATACAGATTGGCTCTTTGAATCTACTTCACAAGATGAGCAAAAAGAAGGGGAAAAAACATTGAGTCAGGATTATAGTAGTCAAATGCAAGAAGGACATCAGGACTACAATGTTTTTGAACAAGCAACAATGCCATCATACGACTATTATCAAATGCCACAAGGATATCATCCTATGAATCAAGGGATGTATCCACCGATGTTTCAATCTATGCCACAAGCAATGTATCCACAAATAAATCAAGGATTCGACCCAAGTATGCAGCAATATTATCCACCGAGAATGAATCCTTGTGCACCACATTTTAAACCGTGGTCATACTAAATGCAAATTAAAAATAATATTTGGAAGCAACATGCAGGTAACGAAACACTATTCATAAAAAAATATGATCAATTTCATGTATTTGAAAAAGTAGCACTAATTCATGAAGAATTAGAAAAAATTCAGTTTCCTTATATCATTCCATTAAAAAAATCAGAAGAGCCTTATTTGCTTGTTCAAAGTTGGCAAAAGAATAGTTATAGCGCGGATTTTTCCAAGACAAAACATAGAAAGAAAGCAGTGAAGATACTAAAGGCATTACACGAAACGAATGAACAGATTGAATGGAGCCATTATTCTGTCATTCCAAAACAGAAACTCATTCAAAAATGGAATGCTAGACTTGAACGGTTTTTATTGCAAGAAAATGAGCTGGTAAAATATTTGCGTCATCAATATTACGATATTGTTCTCTATGCGAATAAAGCGTTAAAAAAGATACGTCAAAACCCAGGTTCTTTTCCAACAAAGATGACATTGCTACATGGCGATGTTGTGCACCACAATTTTTTAATGACAAGAGATGGAATGAAATTAATTGATTTTGATTTAGCGGTTGTTGGCGATGCGGCGGAAGAGATGATTTTATGGATGCACCGGGCACTACCAAATGTAGATTATGATATTGAAACATTATTAAATGAAAATAAATATTTAAGGGAAATTTGTCTTTCAAAATTACATTACTTGCAATACCCTAATGAACTGTTAAGAGAATGGCAATATGTCTTGCATCTAGGTGATTATGAGAAAGATGCTTTCTTAGAATATATAATGCCATTTACAGAAAAGGCGTTAAGGCATTGGCCTGAACTGATGGCAACAACTGATAAAATTCAAGAAATGTTTGAAGTAGGATAAAATACGAGATTATGTTAATATAAAATAGAATAGTAAATAGTTGACCGTCATAAAAGACGGTCTTTCTTTTGTTTCAATATTGTGTTTATACCAACACTCCGAATGTGAGGAATGAAAATGTACGATTATATCATTGGACAAGTGACGCGCATTACACCTGAATATGTCGTCTTAGAACAGAGCGGGATTGGATACGCAATCATCACTCCGAATCCGTTTGCTTTTCGTGTGAATGAGGAAAAACAAAGAGTATTTGTACATATGCATGTAAGAGAAGATGCTCAGCAATTGTATGGTTTTAAAACGTTAGAAGAACGAGAATTATTCAAAAAACTTATACAAGTTTCCGGTATCGGTCCAAAGAGTGCGTTATCAATTCTAGCAAGTGGCAATCCTTCGCATGTTATTACAGCCATTGAAATGGAAGATGAAAAGTATTTAGTGAAATTTCCTGGTGTCGGGAAGAAGACTGCTAGACAAATGATTCTAGATTTAAAAGGGAAACTTGGTTCGCTCCTTGAGCAAGTGGAACTTCCAAGTGCTGAAGATGAACTGCCGCTATTTGGTGTGAATCCATATCAACATGAATTAGAAGAAGCAATGTTGGCTCTTCATGCACTCGGATATTCCGGAAAAGAATTAGAGAAAATTAAGCCTTTATTAAGTGAAAAGGAAGATTTACAAACGACGGAAAATTATATGAAATATGCATTAAAACTTTTGTTAACGACAAAGTAACAAGGAGGGCGGCAAGTGAATCGAATCGTTTCAAGTGAAGCAAATGAATTGGATAACCAAATTGAATTATCTTTGAGACCTCAAAGGCTTTCTCAATATATCGGGCAGCATCAAGTGAAAGATAACTTAAAGATCTTTATTGAAGCGGCAAAATTCCGACAAGAATCGTTAGACCATGTGTTGCTATACGGCCCGCCTGGATTGGGAAAAACGACTCTAGCTAATGTGATCGCAAATGAACTGGATGTAAACATTCGGCTTACAAGTGGGCCTGCAATTGAACGACCAGGAGATTTAGCGGCTATTGTTAGTTCACTAGAGCCTGGGGATGTCCTCTTTATAGATGAGATTCATCGCCTTTCCCGAGCAATTGAAGAAGTGCTGTATCCAGCGATGGAAGATTTTTGCCTAGATATCGTCGTTGGGAAAGGGCATGACGCCCGCTCTATCCGATTGGACTTGCCGCCTTTTACATTAGTAGGAGCTACAACAAGGGTAGGTTCTTTATCAGCTCCTTTACGAGATCGTTTTGGTGTATTATTAAGACTTGATTATTATGATGAACATTCATTAATTGAAATTGTAAAAAGAAGTAGTAAACTGTTTGAAGTTGAGATTGATGACAGAGCTGCAGAGGAAATTGCAAGGCGTTCCCGCGGAACTCCTCGTATTGCTAATCGCTTGTTGAAGCGGGTAAGAGACTATGCACAAGTGATAGGGGATGGAACGATAACCCTTGATCTTGCGAAACAAGCTCTTGAATTACTTCAAGTGGATCGATACGGTTTAGATCAAATCGACCATAAATTGCTAAGAAGTATGATTGTACAATTTAATGGTGGACCCGTTGGATTAGATACATTAGCGGCTTCCATCGGAGAAGAACGCATCACGATAGAAGATGTGTACGAGCCATATTTAATGCAAATTGGATTTATTCAACGTACGCCACGAGGACGTGTGGCGACAAAATTAGCTTTTGAACATCTTGGTTATACTTATTACGATGAAACAAAGTAAAAGGAAGTTATGTATGAAAATTGAAGAATTTGATTTCAACTTACCAGAAGAATTGATTGCTCAAACACCACTAAAAGATCGTGCAGCAAGTAGATTGCTGATCGTAAATCCTTTTTCAAAAGAAATTGAACATCATCAATTTCCTCATATTGTAGATGAGCTTAATGCGGGTGATTGTCTTGTATTGAATGATACCCGTGTAATGCCGGCTCGACTTTTTGGCATAAAAGAAGAAACGGGAGCTCATATCGAAGTTTTATTGTTAAAACAATTGGAAAAGAATAGATGGGAGACATTAGTCAAACCTGCAAAGAGGGTAAAAATAGGCACGACAATTTCTTTTGGTGATGGATTGTTGCGTGCGACTTGTACGGACGTTCTTGATCATGGTGGACGAATATTTGAGTTTAGTTACGAGGGCATTTTTTATGAAGTGTTAGAAAAATTAGGTGAAATGCCATTACCACCATATATTCATGAAAAATTGGAAGATCGAGAGCGTTATCAAACAGTTTATGCAAAAGAAATTGGCTCTGCAGCAGCTCCAACAGCAGGACTTCATTTCACTGAAGAAATTCTTGAAAAAATTCGCAATAAAGGGGTTGAAATTGTCTTTATTACCCTTCATGTTGGTCTTGGAACATTCAGACCTGTAAGCAGTGAAACAGTCGAAGAACATGAAATGCATTCAGAATTTTATAGCATAAGTGAAAGTGCTGCTGAAACGATTAATCGAGTGAAAGAACAAGGTGGCAATGTCATAGCAGTCGGTACTACATCTACAAGAACCCTTGAGACTGTCGCTTCCAAATATGATGGCAAAATCAAAGCGGAACAAGGATGGACAGATATATTTATTTATCCAGGCTATGAATTTAAATGTATTGATGGTTTAATTACGAATTTCCATTTACCTAAATCAACTTTAGTAATGCTTGTGAGTGCATTGGCTGGAAAAGAGACGATTTTCCATGCCTATAGTGAAGCGATTAAAGAACGATATCGATTCTTCAGTTTTGGTGATGCGATGTTTATTCGGCCAAAAGCATAACACTCAACAATCGAAGTACTGTTTATACTTTAGATGAAGAGAGGAATTTACAAATGACACAACCTGCAATTCGATATGAACATATCAAAACATGTAAACAATCAGGAGCAAGGCTAGGAATTGTCCATACGCCACACGGTTCCTTTGAAACGCCAGCATTCATGCCCGTTGGAACCCAAGCTACGGTGAAAACGATGTCACCTGAAGAGTTAAAAGAGATGGGCGCGGGCATTATTTTATCCAACACGTATCATTTATGGCTCAGACCTGGTAACGAAATCGTAAAAGAAGCAGGCGGCTTGCACCAATTCATGAATTGGGATCGTCCTATATTAACCGATTCAGGTGGATTCCAAGTATTTTCGTTGAGCGACCTTCGAAAAATTGAAGAAGAAGGGGTTTATTTCAGGAACCATTTAAACGGAGATAAGCTATTTTTAAGCCCTGAAAAATCCATTCAAATTCAAAACGATTTAGGGGCGGACATCATCATGGCGTTCGATGAATGTCCACCATATCCAGCAACTTATGAATATATGTTACAGAGCGTGGATCGAACAACACGTTGGGCGAAACGATGCAAAGAAGCGCACCAACGTCCAAAAGAACAAGGGTTATTTGGTATTGTACAAGGTGGAGAATTTGAAGACTTAAGGAAACGATCTGCGGAAGCTCTTGTAGAATTGGATTTCCCTGGATATGCTGTAGGTGGATTATCCGTAGGTGAACCAAAAGATGTGATGTACCGAGTGTTAGAATTTACAACACCGCTACTTCCTGAAAATAAACCACGCTATTTAATGGGGGTAGGTTCTCCGGATGCTTTAATTGAAGGAGCAATACGAGGCATTGATATGTTTGATTGCGTATTGCCAACGAGAATTGCTCGAAATGGAACGCTAATGACTTCCCAAGGCCGTCTTGTTATTAAAAACGCTCAATATGCGAAAGATTTTGGACCACTTGATCCAAACTGTGACTGTTATACATGTAAAAATTACTCAAGAGCTTATATTCGTCATTTAATTCGAACTGGAGAAATTTTTGGATTGAGGCTGACAACGTACCACAACCTTTATTTCTTATTGAGATTGATGGAACAAGTAAGACAAGCAATTAGAGAAGATCGATTGCTTGATTTCCGCAATGAATTTTTTGAGCAATATGGATTTAATAAACCAAATGCGAAAAACTTTTAAGCAAAGAAGCAAACTTTGAATAATTTAAGAAATTTTTCTAATAAAATAGAAAATAAAATCGATTTTTACCTTCGTTTTATACTATACTTATGAGGTGAGAGAAAGAAAGGGGGATATACTGGATGCAAACATTATATAATTTATTACCAATCATTATCATGTTTGTTGCAATGTGGTTTATTTTAGTTCGTCCGGCTCAAAAACGACAAAAAGCGACACAAGAAATGCAAAATAATTTAAAGCGTGGAGATAAAGTCGTAACAATCGGTGGACTTCACGGTGAAGTAGATGCTTTAGAAGATTCTGCTGTATATCTTCTAGTTGATGGCAAAACTCGCTTAAAATTTGAGCGTCAAGCAATTGGACGAGTTATCAACGATTAATCCATAGACAACGAATAAAAGGGGGCGTCTGAAAAGTCATTTCAAGACGCCCCCTTTGCGGCTGTCGCACAGTGCTTTCGCCGCAGATAAATTGCGGCTGTCGCTAGCGCTTTCGCCGCAGATCAATTGCGGCTGTCGCACATGCTTAGCCGCAGATAAATTGCGGCTGTCGCTAGTGCTTTCGCCGCAGATAAATTGCGACGAGGAGGCGCGTTTTGTGACCACCAGAGGAGCAAAGTTTTTTAAGAGAGTATTACTAGTAAGGAGTAAGGCTGTTCGGAAAGTGATTGACTTTCTGGACAGCCCTTTTTTTGTATAGTTGACGAACGCTTGGCCAACAATAGGAAAGAAAGGATGTGGGATGTATGGAACTGTATTTACAAATCCTTTTCAGAACGGTCTTTTTATATTTGCTTGTGCTTTTCGTATTTCGCCTCATGGGTAAAAGGGAAGTAGGCGAACTAAGCATTATGGATTTAGTGGTATTTGTGCTCATTGCTGAATGTGTTGCTTTTGCTTTAGATGATTTAGATAAACCGTTATTTGAAAATGTTTTTCCAATTCTTATTTTGCTCGCCATCCAGCATTTAAATTCGTTGATTGCATTAAAAAGTAAGAAAATCCGTGATTTAATTGACGGAGATCCATCGATGATTGTGGAAGATGGTGTTATTAACCAAGAAGAAATGAGAAAGCAACGATATAATTTAGACGATTTATTTCAACAAATGCGTGAAGAACGCATTCCTTCCGTACAGCAAATTAAATATGCATTTCTTGAACCGTCTGGTAGACTATCGATTTTCTTAAAAGATGATGACCCGCTCATCTTTCCACTGATTGTTGATGGATATATAATAGATCGGCACCTAAAATTCCTTGAAAAAGATAGAGAATGGCTGTTGGAAAACTTAAAAAAGAAGGGCTATGAAAAGCCGGAAGACATTTTTTATTGTTGTTATGAAAATTATGATCTGCATGTTCAATTAAAGTCGACGAATAAGAATGGAACGTAAGAATCGAAAATCGCTCCATTTTAATTGATTTGTTACTAGTAGAAAGAATGTTAAAACAATGATGGTTAATGCACTATTTGTCCAAAAATTAAAGGAAATTTTACTGAAAATATAACTTTGAATAAAACAAGTAAGAATAAAAATCACATAAGGAATTGCAAAGAATCGGAAACCGGAACTAATCATTTTATGCGCCCGTAGTGTTGCCATATGTAAAAAAGATGTTACTAATACACCAAATCCAATTGCGATAATTGCACCATATTCTTGAATAAATGGTTGAGATGCTAGTACAAACATGACGAATAATTTCCCGATTCCGCCATAAATGGAGTTCATCATGGCAGGTTTTGCTTCATCCATTGCTTGCAAAATGGAGTGTAGAGGGCTTTGGATATAATAAAAATAGAAAATTGGAGCTAAAATTTTCATAAATCCGCGATTCTCCTCTAAGTGAAAGAGCCGCATAGCAAGTTCATCACCGTGCAAAAAGAAATATGTCGCAGCGTAGGCACCAATGATGGATGAAAGGCGTAAACTTATTCCGATGCGATTATTCAGTAACCTTGTATTACTCCTTGCTACAGCATCGCTCACTGCTGGAATTAAAACGATCGCTAAAGCATTAGGAATAAAAGAAGGGAATAATAATAACGGTACATGTACACCAGAAATAATTCCGTACAAAGTCGTTGCTCCTGCAGCTGTCAGTCCTGCAATGGTTAAAGCCTTCAAAAAGACGATTGGTTCCAAAAACCATGTGAATGTGCCAAACAATCTGCTTCCTGCACTTGGAACGGCAATACGCAGTAAAGGCATTGCCGGATATGGTTTTTGTGAGGAGGGTTTTTTTAGTTTTTTCTTTTTCATGAAATAATGAATGTATAAATAAATAAACGAAATAAATTCACCAACTGCAGTAATCGCCATTGAATATGCAGCCGTTAATTCAGGGTTGTCCGGCACAACGAAAAATGGCAATGCTAAAGAGATTAAAACGATGCGTACCAGCTGTTCGATCATTTGGGACCAGGCTGTTGCTGAAATGATGGCAATGCCTTGTAAGTATCCTCGAATTAAACCGGAAAATACAATAATAGGTACAGCCCCTAACGCAATATATAGCGTAATTTTTGTTCCTTTATTATGTAATAGCGTTTCTGCCAAATATGGAATAAATAATATAAGAATCGGTGTAAATAAGATAATGGATAAAATTGACCATCTAAATGCTGTTTTCATGACGGAATGAAGTTGTCCAATTTGGCGTTTTGCATATAGTTCTGCAATTACTTTCGCTACAGCAATAGGGATGCCTAGCTGTAATACTGAAACGAAGAAAATATACGCTGGATATGCAGTCATATAAACTCCAACAGCTTCTTCGCCAGCTACCCTCATAAATTGCATTCTATAAATAAATCCGAATAGTTTTGACAAAAAAATGACAACTGTGAGAAAAATAGTTCCTCTAACAAATGATGCCATCCATACAATCCCTTCTCAATTATTCTATTATTCGTTACAATATTTGTATGCTTTCCTAAAAACAGTTAATACAGAACGATGGAGTGATTTGCCTATGGTCGAACATGAGCGCTTATTTTCAAAAGTTTTACCTGTGCTTAAGAGCAAATTAGAAGAAATGAACTTAAACGGGTATGAAGGTATTACGATTGAAGAAATTTGGAATTATTGTCTTCAAAAAAAGTGGCGAAAGAAAAATTTGGATGAAATTCGAATTCATGAAGCCGTATCAACAATTTTTTCATTAAAAGCTTCAGAAATCGTGAATTATTTGCAAATCCAACAATTCCAAAGCACGAATTGGTTTTCTGAAGTAAATCAAGAAGAATTGAGAGAATTATTAAATCCTACAAATAATAACAATTCTGACAAAGAAAATGTATAGATTCGGTTTGACAGGTTGACTTTCGTGTTTCATAATTAGTTTGTTACATAAGAAAAGGAAAGGTATATTTTTGCAATAATTTCGATTGAGCTTATCCACTCCAAGTTTATTCTTCATTTGGTGGAAATATCACGAAAAAATTTTCGGAGTACTAATTCAAGAGATTATTGTAAAGATATGCTTGCACGTGTTTATGTATGTACAAGCTATTGTACATTGCATCAAGGAGGATTTATCAATGAATTCAAAAAGCCGGATCGTTTCCTTTGTACTGGCTGTAATCGTACTTTTTGGTGCGATGGGCTTCACAGTAAAAGGAGTATTAAAAGATGTAAAACTTGGACTTGATTTACAAGGCGGATTTGAAGTTTTGTATGAAGTTGAACCCTTAAAAGAAGGGCAAAAAATTACTCAAAGTATCGTAGCAGATACGACGACCGCTTTATCAAAGCGTATCGATGCTTTCGGTGTCAGCGAGCCGAGTATTCAGGTTGAAGGTGAGAATCGGATTCGTGTTCAGCTTGCTGGAATAGACGATCAATCATCTGCTCGGGAAATGTTATCAAGTACGGCGAATTTAACATTTCGTGATGTAAACGATAATTTACTGTTAGACGGTTCTGATTTGAAAGAAGGCGGTGCTGCGGCTTCCTTCGACCAACAAAATCGACCAATCGTTACATTGACGTTAAAAGATGCACAAAAATTTGCAGACATTACTTCGAAAATTTCTCAAATGCCACCAGGTCAGAACTTACTTGTTATTTGGATGGATTTTGTTGAAGGAGAAGACTCATATAAAGAAGAAGCAACAAAGCCTGATCCGAAATTTATTTCAGCAGCGTCTGTAAAAGAAACTTTAAATACAACAGACGTTATGATTTCAGGGAATTTTACTGTTGAGGAAACGAAAAATTTGGCAAGTATGTTAAATGCGGGGGCACTTCCTGTAAAATTAACAGAAATTTATGCAACATCCGTGGGCGCTCAGTTTGGGGAACAAGCTTTAAATAGCACTGTATTCGCTAGTATTGTTGGTGTTCTATTAATTTTCATCTTTATGTTGCTTTACTATCGATTACCTGGTTTTATTTCGATTATCACGTTAACGGTATTTGCCTATTTAGTACTGCTTATTCAAAATTTAATTGGTGCAGTATTAACGTTGCCAGGTATTGCAGCTCTTGTACTTGGTATTGGTATGGCTGTGGATGCGAATATTTTAACAGCAGAGCGTATTCGAGAAGAAATACGTGTTGGTAAATCACCAAAAGAAGCATTCCAAATGGGATCTAAACTATCACTAAGCGCGATTATAGATGCACAATTAACAACATTACTAGCTGCGGTTGTACTTTTCTACTTTGGTACAAGCTCAGTTAAAGGTTTTGCGACAACGTTAATCATTTCCATCTTATTAAGTTTCTTAACTTCTGTATGGTTATCACGTGCATTACTTGGATTACTCATTAAGAGTGGCAAATTCGATAATCCATTCTTCTATGGCGTTCGAAAATCAAAAATTCATGACGCTTCAGAAGGTGTAGAAACATTAGATTTAACAACAAACTTCGATCGCATTGATTTCGTTCATAACCGCAAAAAGTTTTATGCTATTTCAATGATTATTTTGTTGATTGGGGTTGTAATGCTTGGTATCTTTAAATTAAACTTAGGCATTGACTTCTCAAGTGGTACGCGAGTTGAAATACTTTCAAATGAGCCGACTACCCAAGAAGAAATGGCCGATTATTTAGAGAAAATCGGATTCCCAGCAGATGAATTAGTCATAAGTGGTGAAAATAAAGATACTGCTGTTGCCACTTATAAAAAAGATTTCACGCAACAAGAAACGTTAGATTTAAAATCAGCAGTGATGGAAGACTACGGTCATGAACCAAATGTAAGTACAGTTTCTCCAACAGTTGGTCGTGAACTCGTTAAAAATGCGATTTACGCTCTAAGTTTTGCCGCTCTTGGTATTGTCATTTATGTGGCATTCCGTTTCGAATGGAGAATGGGTGTAGGTGCAATTGTTTCACTATTACACGATGTATTCTTCATGGTGGCAATTTTCAGCGTATTGCGCTTAGAAGTGGACATAACTTTCATTGCAGCAATTTTAACCATTGTCGGTTATTCCATCAACGATACGATTGTTACCTTCGACCGTATTCGTGAAAATATCGACCATAAAGGCGAAATCAAATCGAAAGAAGAACTTGCCGAAATCATCAATAAATCCCTCCGTCAAACGATGGGACGTTCCGTAAATACAGTATTGACGGTAATCATAGTTGTTGTTGCACTCTTAATTTTTGGTGCGCCAGCAATTCGAAATTTCTCAATCGCTTTACTCATTGGATTAGTAACGGGAATGTATTCCTCCATTTGTATTGCAGTACAACTATGGTATACACTAAAAGTGCGCGAAATGAGCAAAAAAGGTACGACAGTGAAGAAAAAAGAGAAGAAGCAATGGGGTTCAGACGAGCCAGTAGTTTAATAATCTATTTCAGATACTCTCTAGTTTAGGGAGTATCTTTTATTTATTATTGGAAGATAAACTTTACTAGATTAATATAAGTTTTTTATCCAATACTTATGAAATTTAGGTATAATGGACTTCGTGAGGATGTGAGGTAATGATACAATCATCAAAAAAATGGAAGATCCAAAATCCCGATGAAATGTTTGTTCAACAATTACAAAACAATTTACATTTTTCTAGTTTGACTGCAAAAATATTAGCATCAAGAGTGAAGACACTAGATGAAGCTAGAAATATTATACATATGAAAGATGACCAACTACATAATCCTTATTTGTTAACGGGGATGAAAGAAGCGGTAGAACGAATTGAATTAGCATTACATCGAGGGGAAAAGATATTAATCTATGGAGATTATGATGCAGATGGTATTACGAGTACGTCCGTCATATTGCATACATTGCTTGATTTAGGAGCAGATGTAGATTTTGAGATTCCGAATCGCTTCACACATGGATATGGGCCAAACGAAGAATTGTTCAGATTGGCACATGAGAAAGGAATCCAACTGATTATTACTGTCGATAATGGAATTAGCGGCATCGAACCGATACGCTTAGCAAAAGAGCTTGGTATGGATGTGATTGTTACAGATCACCATGAATCGGGGGAAGAAATGCCGCCAGCAGACGTCATTATTCATCCGAGGGTACCAGAAGGGAAATATCCTTTTGGTGAATTGGCAGGGGTAGGCGTAGCTTTTAAGCTTGCCCACGCATTATATGGAGAGGTGCCTGAGCATTTGTTTGAATACGTTGCACTTGGCACAATCGCAGATCTTGTCCCCTTAACTGGAGAGAATCGATACATTGTTCGTAAAGGGTTAGAGAAATTGCGAAAGTCAAATCACCCATGGGTTCAAGCTTTATGTGAAGCATCAGGAGTAAAGCAGCATGAAATCGATGAAGAAATTATCGGTTTTTATTTTGGTCCTCGATTAAATGCTATAGGACGCCTAGGTGATGCAAAACCCGGTGTAGAGTTTTTAATGAGTGAAGATTTAGCAAGTGCCACAATGGGAGCAAAATTGCTAAATGAAAAAAATAATGAGAGAAAAGAGTATGTCAATTCGATTACTGAAGAAGCAATAGAAATGATTGAAAATAATCCGGATATTAGCAATTCTTTAGTGCTTGTCGTGGCAAAAGAAGGATGGAATCCGGGGGTAATTGGAATTGTTGCTTCCCGTTTAGTAGAGAAATATTATAAACCGACAATCGTGTTATCGATCGATTCAGAATTGGGATTAGCAAAAGGTTCAGGACGCAGCATCGAAGGATTTCATTTATACAATGAACTAGCAAAAAATCGGGATATTCTTCCGCATTTTGGCGGGCATCCAATGGCTGCAGGTATGACGCTTTCAGCTGAACATATCGATGAATTGAGAGTACGACTTCATCAACAAGCATCAACATGTTTATCCGATGAAATGTTAACGCCGACATTATACATTGATGTTCCTATCGATTTAAGTGAAGTAACGGTTGAAGCAATTGAAGAATTTCAGAAGTTGAAACCATTTGGTGTTGGATTTGAAAAGCCGATTTTTACTATACAACAAGTTTCGATTCGTTCAATGCGCAAAATCGGTGCAAATGAGAACCATATAAAAATGGAATTGGAAGATCCATATGGAATTCTTGATGCAGTTGGTTTTAATAAAGGTTATTTATTCAATGAAATTTCCTATGGCGTGAAATTATCCATAGTTGGTGATTTGCAAATCAATGAATGGCAAGGTAGAAAAAAACCGCAATTTTTAGTTTCGGATGTTCAGACACTTGAGTGGCAGTTATTTGATTATCGGGGAAAAGTAAATGCCAATCATTGGGTGGGAAGCATTCCTATTGAAGAATCATCCTTTATTGCTTTTCGTGAGGAAACAATTCAATATTTTCAAGCAGTCCTACCATCCATTCAATTAGTTGAAGATGAAATTGACAATTCTCTTTCACCGTATATTGTATTATTGGATTTACCAAAACGTATTCATACAATGGAAAAGCTAATTGAAATTGCAAAACCGCAACGTATTTATGCGGTATTTTACACACCGAATTCCCAATATTTTAATGGCATGCCAACACGAAAGCATTTTGCTCAATACTATACATTTCTAAAAAATCGCCCATTCTTTAACTTAAACGAACATATTCATCAACTATCCAAACATTTTGGTTTAAATGTGGATACAATAAAGTTTATGACAAAGGTGTTTTTTGAGCTCGGTTTTGTTACAATAGAAAATGGTTTGCTTTCCGTCAATGAATTTGCAAGTAAACGTTCTTTAACTGAAGCTGCCACATATCAATTGCGACAACAGCAAATCGAATTGGAACAAATATTTTTATACTCAACTTATTCCGAGTTAAAACAATGGTTTGATAATCGAATGAAGGAATTATCTTATTCCTAAGGAGGAAAATGGAATGGATTTAAGGGAACATATAGCAATTGTACAAAACTTTCCAAAAGAAGGAATTAGTTTTAAAGATATTACGCCGTTAATGGATAACGGTGAAGCATTTAAATATGCGGTTGATCAAATTGTTGAATTTGCAAAAGAAGTGGGAGCAGATATTATCGTTGGGCCAGAAGCACGTGGATTTATTATCGGATGTCCTGTTGCGTATGCATTAGGTATTGGTTTTGCACCTGTGCGTAAACCAGGAAAATTGCCGAGAGAAGTAGTTAGTGTTGAATATGCATTAGAATATGGTACGAATGTACTTGCTATGCATAAAGATGCAATTTCCCCAGGACAAAAAGTGTTAATTATTGACGACTTACTAGCAACAGGTGGTACGGTGGATGCTACAATTCAATTAGTTGAAAAACTTGGTGGTACCGTTGCTGGTTGTGCATTCATTATTGAACTAACAGAATTAAATGGCCGCGAAAAAATTGGAAATTACCCGATCAAAACATTGCTTCAATATTGATTTCCCAAAAAGAATTCGCACTTTGAATAACTGTGCGGATTCTTTTACTTTAATAAGCAAAAATTTTTTTAAAAAAATATTTTTTCATCTGACAATGGTATATTATTTTGTTAGATAAACGCAATATGATAAGACTTGGCTTTACATTTTATTTATACTTTTTTACAATTAATTTTATATATAAAACAGAAAAATTTTTGAAGGTGGACAAATCATGGCGAAGGAGCAAATTTTGACGCCCGAAGATGTATTTTCGAAAGTAAAAACTTATATGAATGATGAGCACGTCGAATTTGTGAAAAAAGCTTATGAAGTGGCAAAAGAAGCACATAAAGAACAAACCCGAAAGTCAGGGGAACCATATATTATTCACCCAATTCAAGTTGCTGGAATTTTAGCGGACCTTCAAATGGATCCACAAACAGTAGCTGCAGGATTTCTTCACGATGTAGTGGAAGATACCTCTGTTACTCGGGAAGATTTAGTAGCCGAGTTTGGTGAAGAAGTAGCTTTGCTTGTAGACGGTGTTACAAAACTAGGAAAAATTAAGTATTTATCGAAGGAAGAGCAACAAGCGGAAAATCATCGAAAAATGTTTGTTGCGATGGCACAGGACATTCGTGTGATTTTAATTAAACTTGCCGACCGCCTTCACAATATGCGTACGTTAAAACACTTATCTACAGAAAAGCAACGTCGAATTGCGAAAGAAACGTTAGAAATTTTCGCTCCCCTTGCCCATCGCCTAGGAATTTCTAAGGTGAAATGGGAATTGGAAGATACGGCTCTTCGCTACTTAAATCCTCAACAATACTATCGAATTGTAAGTTTAATGAAAAGAAAGCGTACGGAACGGGAAGCGTATTTAGAAAATGTAATGGGCGAAATTCGCTCTCAATTAAATCAAGTTGAAATTGATGCAGAAATCTATGGTCGTCCAAAGCATATATATAGTATTTATCGGAAAATGGTTTTACAAAATAAACAGTTTAATGAGATTTATGATTTATTGGCTGTACGCATCATTGTAGATAGCATCAAAGATTGTTATGCGGTACTAGGAATCGTACATACACTTTGGAAACCAATGCCTGGTCGCTTTAAAGATTATATCGCTATGCCGAAACAAAACTTGTATCAATCCCTTCATACAACAGTCATCGGCCCTTATGGCGACCCATTGGAAGTGCAAATTCGTACGAAGGAAATGCACAAAATTGCAGAATATGGGATTGCTGCACACTGGGCATATAAAGAAGGCAAATCACTGAATCCAAGTAAGGAAAGCATCGATCAAAAATTAACTTGGTTCCGCGAAATTTTAGAATTCCAAAACGAATCTTCCAACGCAGAAGAGTTTATGGAATCGCTGAAGCTAGATTTATTCTCCGATATGGTTTATGTGTTTACACCAAACGGAGACGTTATTGAATTACCTGCAGGAAGTGTTCCAATTGATTTTGCTTATCGAGTGCACACTGAGGTCGGAAATCGAACAATTGGTGCCAAAGTGAATGGGAAAATGGTACCGCTTGATACACCACTAAAAACAGGGGATATTGTTGAAATTTTAACTTCTAAACAATCTTTTGGGCCAAGTAGAGACTGGTTAAAAATTGCTCAAAGTTCTCAAGCGAGAAATAAAATTAAACAATTCTTCAAAAAGCACTTGCGTGAAGAAAATGTTCTCAAAGGAAAAGATTTAATTGAAAAAGAAATTAAAGCACAAGAATTTGATGTAAAAGAAGTGCTTTCAGAAGAAAATATTCAACGGGTTTTGAACAAATTAAATTTCACAAATGAAGAAGATTTATATGCAGCAGTAGGTGTAGGAGGAATTACACCTCAACAAGTGGTGAACCGCCTTGCTGAGAAAAAGCGGAGAGAGAGAGAGCAAGAAGAAGCTCTTGAAAAAATTCAAAAAGAAATGCAAAACCCGAAACAAAAGAAACAGAATGGTGAATTAGGTGTTATTGTAAAAGGCATCGATAATTTGTTAATTCGACTTTCTCGTTGCTGTACGCCAGTTCCTGGAGATGAGATTGTTGGATTTATTACAAAGGGTAGAGGTGTATCTGTTCATCGTATAGACTGTCCTAATGTTCAAACAGGTGGAGAAGATCGCCTAATTGAAGTGGAATGGGAACATAGTGAAGCACAAGGGAAGAAAGAATATCCTGTTGATATCGAAATATCTGCATTTGATCGCCCAGGAATATTAAACGATGTTATGCATGCGGTTACAGAGACGAAAGTGAATATTTTAGCTGTTTCTGGTCGTGCTGCTCATGATAAAATTGCAACGCTTCATTTAACAATAGCTATTACAAATATTTCTGTATTACACAAAGTTGTAGAGAAAATTAAACAAATGCCAGATATTTATTCCGTACAGCGGGTTATTAATTAGTTGGTTTGAGGTGTGTTTGTCGATGAGAGTGGTCTTGCAACGTAGTAAAGAAGCAAAAGTAACAGTTGATGGAAAAGTAACGGGAAAAATTGACAAAGGATATGTTTTATTAGTTGGTATAACGCATACAGACACGATAGAAGATGTGAGATATTTAGCAAAAAAAGTAGCAGAGATTCGCCTCTTTGAAGATGAAGAGGGGAAAATGAATCACTCAATTAAAGAGCATGGCGGAGATATTTTATCTGTTTCTCAATTTACGTTATATGCAGATACGAAGAAAGGGAGAAGACCAAGCTTTGTAGAAGCAGCTCGACCTGAGCAAGCAGAGCCTTTATGGAATGCCTTTAATGATGCCTTACGTGAACAAGGTTTAAAAGTTGAAACAGGCATTTTTGGAGCCATGATGGATGTATCCCTTGTGAATGATGGTCCAGTTACAATTATTTTGGAATCGAAATAAAATAAATTGGCTTTCTAGAAAGATTGAACTTTCTAGAAAGCCAATTTTTTATTTTAGCTGTGCATCAAAATATTGGAGTACCCCTTCATAAATGCCCATTGTTGCTTGTTCACGGAAAAGGTCAGTATTAATCAGTTTTTCCTCACTTGGATTACTTAAATAACCTAATTCTACTAATATCGCATTTTGTTTATTTTCTCGTAATACTAAATAGTTCCCTTGTTGCACGCCACGATCCCGCAATTTGATCTGATCTGATAATCCATCATGAACAAATTGTGCAAGAGACTCTTGATAAGAGTGGAAATAATATGTTGTAAAACCTGAGATTGTCCGATCTTCAGTTGCGTCATAGTGGATGCTTATAAACGCATCCGCGGCAAGTTGGTGGGCGAGTGATACACGCTTATGTAGACCCACATACACATCAGATTCCCTTGTTAAGTAAACTTCTGCTCCTGCTTGCTGCAATTTAGTTTTTAACAGTTCTGCCGTTTTTAATGTAATTTCTTTTTCAATTGTGTTCCTTAGACCAGCAGTTCCCTGGTCATTTCCTCCATGACCGGGGTCAAGCACAATGGTTACGCCATTAAGAGTGCCTTTCTTTCGATTATCTTTCTTATCTTGTTTTACGGATTGTTCGTTTGTCGAAACTACCCAACTTGCTACATAACCTGTTGCATCTTCAGAAAGTTGAATTTTATACCAATCATGTTCCTTATTAATGATATTAAATTGTTCTCCAGCTTGAACGTTCATGATTACGTCCGATGAAGTTGTGGGTTCTTTTCGAATATTTGTCCCATTGTAGATAATTGTAATGGTTTGTTCTTCTTTTTGTTCCTCTATCGAAGAATTGTCGAATGTGCCGTAAAAGCTATAAATCCAACCTTTCTTTCCATTAAAATCGATTTGAATCCAATGGTGGTCTCGAGCTAGAATTGCGAATTGTTCTCCTTTTTTCGCAATGCCCAATTTTTTCGATTTTAAGTTTGGTTTTTGTCTTACGATTACAGCATCGACAATGATTGTAAAATGATTTGATTCCTTTATTTCAGCCGATTCGGTTTTTTCGTTCACCGTGTTATTTAATTCATCGATAGTACCTTCATTCATCGTGATAAATTCGGATGAAACCCATCCCGTCAATTGTTGATGCTGGATTTGAACCCACTCATTCCTTTCATTTAATACCACCACTTGCTCTCCAGTATGTAACTGACCTAGTACAGGAGCAGAAAGTGACGGCTCCAAACGAATATTTAATTGATTAACTTGGGCGATAGCATATTTTTCGACGTTATTTATTTGTTCTGATTGAGTTAGCCAGGATGCGACCCATCCTTTTTTCTCATTAACCTCTACATATAGCCAATCCCCTTGACGATCCAATACCTTCAATCTTTTGTTTTTTTCAAGGGTATCGATAATATCGAACGACAAACCAGGACCTTCTCTCAAATGCAATTTTTCCGCAAAAACAATGCGAGATTCTTCATTGTTGGCTAATACGAAGCCTGAAAAATATGTAGTTATACAAGAAATGAGCATTACTATACAAAGAAAAAGTATATTGCGCTTCATAAACATCCAACTTTCAAATAACAAATAATGTGAAAATCTCTTTATTTATTGTAAAATGTTATCCATGTATAAATCTATACTTTTTTGAAAATAGTTGACAACTTTTCGTTGCACAATTATGATTAAAATTAATGTGAAAATGTGTCGATAGCCTTTGAACAAGAGAGTAGCATTTACTGTATGTTCAGAGAGGGAAAGACTTGGCTGCAATCTTTCCTACAGAAGGTATTTGCGAAGAACACTTGGGAGGCTTTTTCCTGAAATTTAAGTAGGGAAAAACGGAAACGGCCGTTATCCGTTATGAGGTGGGTGTGTTCATACACATCAACTAGGGTGGAACCGCGGAAGTGATATGCTTTCGTCCCTTGTTATAAGGGATGAGAGCATTTTTTTGTTCCAAAATTTGTTTATAGAAAGGAGATAGGAAATGGCTTTTAAAGTACCTAGAGGCACACAAGATATTTTGCCTGAAAACACACCTAAATGGCAAAAAATTGAATCCATTTTACGAGAATTAGCTCGCGTTTATCGATATAAAGAAATTCGCACACCTATTTTTGAACATACGGAGTTATTTCAACGAAGTGTAGGGGACACAACGGATATTGTTCAGAAGGAAATGTACACATTTGAAGACCGTGGTGGCCGTTCATTAACGTTGCGTCCAGAAGGAACTGCTTCTACGGTTCGTGCCTATGTCGAACATAAGATGTATGGAGCACCTGATCAACCAATTAAACTTTCCTACATGGGTCCAATGTTCCGCTATGAGCGTCAACAAGCTGGAAGATACCGTCAATTCGTTCAGTTTGGTGTTGAAGCGATTGGTAGTGCTGACCCTGCTATCGATGCAGAAGTCATTGCTTTTGCAATGGACATTTACCAAACAGTAGGTTTAAAAGATTTAAAATTAGTGATTAATTCTTTAGGGGATAAAGAAACGAGAGATACTCATAGAACAGCACTAATCAATCATTTCAAACCGCACATTCATGAGTTTTGTGATGATTGTAAAAATCGTTTGGAAAAAAATCCACTACGCATTTTAGACTGTAAAGTAGACCGCGAACACTCGCTTATGCAAACAGCTCCTAAATTAACGGATTACTTAACACCGACATCAAGAGAATATTTTGAACAAGTGAAGAAATATTTAGAAGTTCTAGGAATCGAATATGAAGTAGATCCAAATCTTGTTCGTGGTTTAGATTATTATACTCACACAGCCTTTGAAATAATGAGCACTGCAGAAGGCTTTGGAGCAATTACAACTCTTTGCGGTGGTGGAAGATATAATGGGCTAGTAGAAGAAATTGGCGGCCCAGATGTTCCAGGTATTGGATTTGCCTTATCGATTGAAAGATTGCTCCTTGCTTTAGAAGCAGAAGGGGTTGAATTAGAGTTAGATGACGCGCTTGATGTTTATGTCATTGCCCTTGGTGATGAGGCTAAATTAAAAGCTGTGGAATTAATTAGCTCTTTCCGTTTAAAAGGCATTTCTGCAGATATGGATTATTTGATGCGTAAAATGAAGGCCCAGATGAAATCTGCTGACCGTCTTCAAGCGAAATTTGTCGTGATTATCGGTGAAACGGAGCTTGAAGAGGGAGTTGTAGTTGTGAAACAAATGGAAACAGGAAACCAAGAAAAAGTAGAAATCAATGAAATCGTAAATTATCTGAAACAACATCTTTCTATAGATTAAAAAATTGGAGGAATAGAAAATGGCTCAAAGAACACATCATTGTGGAGAATTAAGAGAAGAACATCATGGACAACAAGTCGTTTTAAAAGGTTGGGTACAACGTCGTAGAGATTTAGGAAGTTTAATTTTCGTAGATGTTCGTGACCGCACTGGTATTGTACAAGTTGTATTTGGTGATGAAGCGCCACAAGCCCGCGAAATTGCAGATAAAATTCGAAGCGAATTTGTAGTCGAAGTAGAAGGAAAAGTTGTACTTCGTGATCCAAGCCAAGTAAATCCAAACATCGAAACTGGTAAAATAGAAGTTGTCGCAACGGATATTAAAATTATTAATACATCTAAAACACCTCCTTTTGCCATTGAGGATTATGTCGACATCAATGAAGATGTACGTTTAAAATACCGTTACTTAGATTTAAGACGTCCTGTTATGTATAACACATTTAAATTACGCTCTGATGTAACGCGTACAATCCGTAACTTCTTGCAAAATGACGGTTTCTTGGAAGTGGAAACGCCAATTTTAACAAAATCTACTCCAGAAGGTGCACGAGACTATTTAGTCCCATCTCGCGTGCATGAAGGAGAATTCTATGCATTGCCGCAATCACCACAATTATTCAAACAATTATTGATGGTGGCAGGATTCGAAAAATACTTCCAAATCGCTCGCTGCTTCCGTGACGAAGATTTGCGTGCTGACCGTCAACCAGAATTTACTCAAGTGGATATTGAAACATCTTTCATGTCCATGGATGAAATTATCGATATGACAGAACGCATGTTAGCTGCTGTCATGAAAGAAGTAAAAGGAATTGAAGTGCAAACTCCATTCCCACGCATCTCTTACCAAGAAGCGATGGATCGTTTTGGTTCCGATAAACCAGATGTTCGCTTTGGCTTAGAATTAATCAACCTTACGGACATTGTAAAAGATAGCAACTTCAAAGTATTTACGAGCGCGGTTGAAAAAGGCGGCGTTGTAAAAGCAATCAATGTTAAAGGGGCAAACGACAAGTTTACTCGTAAAGATATTGATGCATTGACAGAATTTGTGGCGATTTACGGTGCGAAAGGATTAGCTTGGATTAAAGTGACGGAAGAAGGTTTCACTGGTCCGATCGCGAAATTCTTTGAAGGTCAAATTGTAGAAGATATCAAAAATGCGACTGGTGCTGAACCTGGAGACTTATTATTGTTCGGAGCAGATGATGCTTCTATTGTTGCCGCTTCTCTTGGTGCATTGCGAAATAAACTAGGAAAAGAGTTAGGCTTAATCGATGAATCACAATTTGCTTTCCTTTGGGTAACAGATTGGCCATTACTTGAGTGGGACGAAGATGAAAAACGCTATACTGCTGCTCACCATCCGTTCACTCGTCCATTTGATGAGGATATTGAATTAATGGATACAAATCCAGATCAAGTTCGAGCACAAGCTTATGATATCGTGTTAAACGGTTATGAATTAGGCGGCGGTTCATTACGGATTTATGAGAGAGATTTACAAGAAAAAATGTTCAAACTTCTTGGATTTACAGAGGAACAAGCAAAAGAACAATTCGGTTTCTTACTTGAAGCGTTCGAATACGGTGTGCCGCCTCATGGTGGAATTGCGATGGGATTAGACCGTTTAGTGATGATTTTAGCAGGTCGCAACAACTTGAGAGATACGATTGCATTCCCTAAAACTGCTACTGCAAGTTGCTTGCTGACTGATGCGCCAAGCGAAGTTTCACCAAAACAACTAGAAGAATTACATTTAAAAGTGAATGTATTTAATAAATAAGTATAGAAAAGGGGGGCTGTCCAGAAAGTCGAACACTTTCTGAACAGCCTTACTTCTTATAGTAAACTTCTCTTAAAAACTTTGCTCCTCTGGTGGTCACATCAAACGCGCCTCCTCGTCGCATTTTATCTGCGGCTAAGCATGTGCGACAGCCGCAATTTATCTGCGGCTAAGCATGTGTGACAGCCGCAATTTATCTGCGGCTAAGCATGTGTGACAGCCGCAATTTATCTGCGGCGAAAGCATTAGCGACAGCCGCAAAGGGTGCGTCTCAAAATGACTTTTCAGACGCCCCCTTCTTTGTTACTATCTTCCACGCTAAGTTTAGATAAATTATGATGAGAATAGTGAAACTTGTTTCGACTATCGCAGGAGCAAAGATTTATAAAAAACCATGATTATGAAGAGTGAGGGGGTCTGGAAAGATTTAGCTTTCTAGCCCCTTTCATATTAAAAATATTAATGGATTTGATTTTTCTTTTGTTTTTTGCACGCAAAAAATCAAATTCTAATTAAAATAAACAAAAAATTAACACAATTTAATCTATATTCATTGAAATTTACTTCCACTAATGTTATGATAATACCAACACGAATCCTGAAGTGTTTGTGAATGCTATATTAACAGTTTTGACCGAACAACAATAAAAAGGGAGCTCAATATTTTGACTTGGCAAACATGCCCCATCAGAACGCCAAAAGTATAGGGGACGTTTAAAAAGTCAGTGAGGGCACCCACCTGCGAGATAGCGGGTTCAAAACGGTGTTAATGACGCACTACGGCATCTTCGGGATTCGTCATGCTTTAAACTCCTCCATTTTTGATGGAGGAGTTTTTGTATTTTATTAATACTTTGGAAATATAAACGTATACACTTCTAACCAACACTTATGATATAATTCCGATGTGAAAAATTCGAATGAAAGGCAGAAAGGTATGTTACATCAATTTTCTAGAAACGAACTTGCGATAGGAAAAGAAGGATTAGATAGATTAAAAAATACAACGGTTGCAATTTTAGGGATTGGAGGAGTTGGCTCTTTTGCTGCGGAAGCATGTGCACGAAGCGGTATAGGGCGAATTATTTTAATAGACAAAGATGTGGTAGATATCACAAATGTTAATCGCCAATTGGTTGCGTATTTATCAACGATTGGTAGACCAAAAGCAGAAGTTATGAAAGAACGAATTGCAGATATTAATCCAGAATGTGAAGTTATTCATTTACACATGTTTTATAACGAAGAAACGTATGAAAAACTATTTGAATATGATATTGATTATGTCATTGATGCCTCAGATACAATCATGTATAAAATTCATTTAATGAAAGAATGTTTAAAGCGAAATATCCAGATTATTTCCAGTATGGGTGCTGCAAATAAAATGGATCCAACAAGATTCCGCATTGCAGATATTTCAAAAACTCATACAGATCCAATGGCAAAAGTTATTCGTACGAAATTAAGAAAAGAAGGTATAAAAAAAGGCATAACGGTAGTCTTTTCCGATGAATCACCAATTGTCGTAAGACCGGATGTTGTCGAAGAAGTAGGGAATCCCGATGCGTCCATCCGTAAAGCTAAAATGCCCCCATCATCAAACGCTTTTTGTCCATCCGTTTGTGGGCTTATTTGTGCAAGCTGGGTAATCAACTCTGTATTAAAAGACATACCAATTAAGCGTGTAAAACAATAATTATCTAATTAGAATGAATAAAGAAATAATTTTTCTAATAAAATAATGAGTGTGTGTAATCATAATGAAGAGACAATAGAAAATGGTAGCTTTTAAGGTCTATCGAATCGTACTTTTTTATAAATACCCCCATATTCGGAAATTGCTATTAATGAAGCTAAAAAAACAGATTTAATACATTTTTTTCACGTTTTATTATTTCATTCAAAATAATAAGGATTTTATTGATATAGTAAAACTTAATACGAGCATACAAGGGGGTATTTTATGCCAAAAATTCAAATAAGAAATGACATATTGAATTTAGTCCAGCTTCAAGAAGAATTGGATGGGATTCTCTTCGATTATATTGATACTTCGAAAAAATGGGATTTGGCTTTTGAAGAGTTAAAACAGTTATTGGATGAATTGGTTACTTACTTCAAAAATTATGTGCGAAGAAAAGATGGAAGATTGCCGGAAAGCGATATGTATTGGTCTTTATTTATTGATATCGTAAGCAAAATTATATACTTCAATACAATTGTATATATGAACCTTGTAAAGGAAATGACTGAAGAACAAAAAGAGCAAATAAAAAAATCTTTTCATGATGCAGCCAATTGTTTACCGGATGTTCAAGGACGCAATTTAGAATTTTTACAAGAGATGAGCGAAACATTTAATCAATTATTTCATGAAGAAGATGAATTTGAACGCTATTACCTTGATAAAAATAATGGTTTAAAAGACTGCATTCGTTTTTTCAATGAATTTTGCAATCAATATGGAAACAATATCCTAAATTAATAAACATGGCTACCACTTGATGCTTTTTTTGGAAAGTTGGGGAAACAGTAAAAATCGAACAACTTTACGTTGAAAACCAGGAAATATGAAACAGAGCGAATGGAAAAACTCATTGTTTTCTCCATTCGCTCTGTTTTTATGGACTTTTTAAACAAGCCCTTTTTACGATAAAATCTGAAAACAAATTCGGTTTATCTCAATTAAGGATTTACTGACTGAGTTAATTTCATAATTCTCACCCCTTGATTTTCAAGGGATTCAAGACAATAAAAAATGGGTACCTCCCCAAATTTCGTTATAATGGTAAGTAACCAAACAAACCATACGAAAGAGGTGAGTACCCTATGACTATTGTAAAACAAATTTCTCTTTTTGACATCCATCAATTATTAGAAATGGAAAGTTCCCATCGTTATGATGCCATTTTTAGTGTGATTGACATTCAACCTATTTTTCAATTGTTTTCTAAAAAGACATTGAAAGGTGCGCCACGTGAATTGAATTATGGTGCAATGATTCAATCGCTGATTATTCGTATTGTCGAACGAATTCCAACAATGAAGGATTTAGTCAAACGTTTGGTCCATGATCCTTTATTTCGTTTCGACTGTGGATTCCTTGTGTCTGATGTCGTACCATCTGAAAGCTCTTATTCACGCATGATTCAAGTCATTAGTGAATCAGATGTGCTAGATAAAATGAACGATACACTCATCAAAACAGCGATGTTGGAAGGCTTTCTAAATGATGAACATGTCGCCATCGATGCGAGTCACTTTGAAGCTCGTGATGCTTTCACACCATCAGAAAAGAAAGCACCTAAAACTCCTAAAAAACGTGGTCGTAAAACTAAAGCTGAACGAGCTGTTTGGTTAGCCGAACAAGTAGAGAAAAAAGGAAATCAATCAACCTATGAAAAAGAACTGAAAGAACAGCTGGATATCCCATTAGAAACCCTTTGGAAGGATGTACCGATTGAGCCAAAATGGGGTGTGAAAAAGAATAGTAAAGGAAAAAATACATTCTGGTTTGGTTATAAAGCCCATTTAGCTGTTTCGACGAAAAGTCAATATATCATCACTCGTTTGATGTCCTCAGGTAATTTAAGTGATTGTAAAGCTGCGATTCCATTATTGAAAAAACTTCATCACTTAGGAAACGGTCATTTTACAATAGCTATATTTGATGCTGGTTATGATGTTGAACCTATTTACCGTCAAGCCGTATCACAGTCCATGCGAGTCGTGATTCCTTACAACGTTCGCCGAGAAGGAGAATATATAGGATTCGATGAACATTTTCGTCCAACCTGTGTGCGTGAACATAGTTACCAATATGACAGCTTTGACGCTAAGTACAATACATTAAAATTCACACGTCCAAAGGAATGTGCAACTTGCCCATTACGAGAAGACACCCTTTGCCAAAAAGTTTTCAAAATCAAATGTGATATAGATATCCGTAAATTTACCTATCCAGCACGTGGGACAGAACGATGGAAACAGCTTTATCAAGAACGTACAGCAGTCGAACGCGTTAACGCTTATTTAAAGGAATACTTTCAATTAAACAATGTCCGTCATCGTACAGGAAAGAAAGCAAAAATGCATTTCAATCTGGTGACGTTAATTTATAATACCTGCAAACTAGCAGTTGATCGAATCAATGCTTTATTACAGCAACAAAACCAAGTTGCATAATTTTAAAAAAAAAACAAAGTTTTTAGTATAGGGGTACTCTATACTTCAGAAATACTATGATTTATGAAATTGATTCGACTGTTATGATTTTTTAAGGATTTTAACTTTTCATAGATTGTTGCCATCCTTTTTTCTTCCCCTGCAATGACAGGGCGATAAAATTCCATATCTTGAAGTGTATCTGGTAAATATTGTTGATTTACCCAACCACCAAAAGTGCCTATTGGATAGTCGTGAGGGTACTGGTAACCAACGTGGCCTAATGTTTTGGCTCCCGCATAATGAGCATCCCTCAAATGCATAGGAATATCCCCAGTTTTTCCTTCATGAATGGCTTTAATTGCAGCGTCTAATGCCTGATATGCGGAATTGGATTTTTCAGATAAGCACATTTCAATGACTGCATTGGCAAGGGGAATTCTCGCTTCAGGTAAGCCGAGTACTTTTGCTGCTTCTGTTGCTGCATATACATGGGCACCTACATGGGGATTCGCAAGGCCAATATCCTCATAAGCCATCACCAAAAGTCTTCTACAAACTGCAATTAAATCTCCATTTTCAAGCAAATGGGCTAAATAATATAAACTTGCGTTGACATCGCTTCCTCTCACAGATTTTTGCAAAGCGGACAATAAATTATAAAAATGCGTGCCACCTTTATCTCCATATACGCCGATGCGTTTCGCCAAGTGTTCGATAGTAGAATCTTCCACACGCACAATGTCATCTATTTCTTCTGAAGCATGAAAGACTGATTCTAACAAAGTTAAAGCTTTCCTAGCATCACCATTGGAAGCAATCGCAATTTTTTTTATTTGTTCATCATGAATATCAATTGAATATTTACCTAATCCTCGTTCTTCATCATGCAATGCGTTTTTTAACAGTTGGACAAGTTCCTCAAGAGTCAAACGTTTTAGTTGAAAAATCTCCCCGCATCGGGAACGAATTGCTGGATTGACATCGTGAAATGGATTTTCTGTCGTAGCACCGATTAAAATAATTGACCCATCTTCCACATGGGGTAATAATGTATCTTGTTGAAGTTTATTAAATCTATGAATCTCATCTAAAAACAGTATGACTTTTCCTGTGAGCCTTGCTTCTGATACAATTTGTTCAACATCTTTTTTTCCAGCAATCGTTGCGTTTAGAGGAAAGAAAGGTAAATTTGTGCTTCCTGCAATCGCATAGGCAATAGAGGTTTTCCCAATTCCTGGTTCGCCGTATAATAACATTGACGGAACATGTCCGTTTTGAATCATTTTATATAAAGCGGTATCTTTACCAATAATATGTTGTTGTCCAACTACTTCATCTATATTTCTTGGGCGCATTCGAAATGCCAATGGTTCATTTTGCATAGTACTTCCTCCGATGAATTTAAAAACTTTTCATTTATAAATTATAATAGACCTTTTCCAAGTGGAATAAAAGGTGTTATGTTATACTAGACGAAGAATATGGGAATAGAAATTTGAGGTGTAGTAAGATGAAAATTTCAACAAAAGGTAGATACGGTTTAACAATTATGATTGAATTAGCAAAACATTATGGGGATGGTCCACTCCCATTACGTAAAATTGCGGAAGAAAAAAATCTATCGGAGGCATACTTAGAACAATTAGTATCTCCATTACGTATTGCTGGTTTAGTAAAAAGTGTGCGCGGTGCATACGGCGGTTATTTGCTTGCCATTCCACCAAGTAAAATTTCAGCAGCCGATGTGATTCGTGTATTAGAAGGTCCAATCCAACCAGTGGAGGGAATTGAAGAAGAAGAACCACCACAACAACAGCTTTGGATTCGCATTCGCGATGCAGTAAAACAGGTACTTGATACGACAACGATTGAAGATTTAGCAAATTATACTGACGAGACAGAATATGACGGTTATATGTTCTATATTTAATTGCACATAAGAATAAAGGAGTTTATCGGCACATTATGCAAACGTTTTACTTAGATCATGCAGCAACTTCACCAGTTCATCCAGAAGTCATCAATTCTATGGCGGAAGTAATGGCTCGTGTGTATGGAAATCCTTCCAGCATCCATACAGCAGGACGATCTGCAAGAAAGGTATTGGACGAAGCGAGAAGTATTTTAGCTCAATCCATTGGCGCGAAAGATACAGAAATCATTTTAACCAGTGGTGGAACAGAAGCTGATAATACAGCAATATTTGGAGTAGCTCAAGCTTTAAAATCGAAAGGTAAACATATTATCACAACATCAGTAGAGCATCATGCTGTTCTACATGCATGTGAACAGCTAGAAAAAGCTGGTTTTGAAGTAACATATTTACCAGTAAATGAAAACGGTCGCATTTCTGTTGAATCTGTAAAAAATGCATTGCGAGATGACACGATTTTAGTAACGATTATGTATGGAAATAACGAAGTAGGTACGATTCAACCAATTAAAGAAATTGGTGAACTACTAAAAGACCATCAAGCGATTTTTCATACCGATGCTGTTCAAGCTTATGGATTAGAAAAAATCGATGTTAATGAATTACACGTTGATCTATTAAGTGTCTCAAGCCATAAAATTAATGGACCAAAAGGAATTGGCTTTTTATATCAACGGGAAAAAACGCCTTTCATCGCTACATTTTATGGTGGCTCACAGGAAAGAAAACGGAGAGCAGGGACGGAAAATGTACATGCTGCTGTAGGTTTTGCAAAAGCTGTTGAAATCTCGCAGCAGGAAATGGAAAAAAGACAGGAAACATATCTTCAATTTAGAATGATCTTCTTAAATGTATTAAATCGGGAACAAATTACTTACAAGGTAAATGGTGATCATGAATATTTCCTTAAACATATATTAAATATTAGTTTTCCAGGAATGGACGTTGAATCGTTCCTCGTGAATTTGGATATGGACGGTGTTTATGCATCAAGTGGTTCGGCTTGTACAGCAGGTTCCATTGACCCATCTCACGTGCTCGTTGCAATGTTTGGAAAAGGTGCTCCAGAGCTTCGTAATTCCATTCGTTTTAGTTTCGGTTTAGGATTAACAGAGAAAGATGTTGAAATTGCAGCAGAACGTACTGCCAAAATCGTGAAAAGAATGACAAATTCATAGAAATAGAAAAGGTGAAATATATGGTAGAAACTCGTGATCCATCACAAATTCGTGTAGTCGTTGGAATGAGCGGTGGGGTAGATTCATCTGTAGCTGCTTATTTGTTGAAGCAGCAAGGCTATGATGTAATTGGCATCTTCATGAAAAACTGGGATGATACCGATGAAAACGGTGTATGTACCGCAACGGAAGATTATGAAGATGTCATCAAAGTCTGCAATCAAATCGGCATCCCTTACTACGCGGTAAATTTTGAGAAAGAATATTGGGATAAAGTATTTACCTATTTTTTAGAGGAATACAAAGCTGGAAGAACTCCAAATCCCGATGTCATGTGCAACAAGGAAATCAAATTCAAAGCTTTCCTTGAGCATGCATTAAAGCTGGGTGCTGATTATTTAGCAACAGGGCATTATGCTCGAGTGGAAGAGCGAGAAGGAGAAGTCGTGTTATTGCGCGGCGTCGATCGGAATAAAGACCAAACATATTTTTTAAATCAATTGAATCAGCAACAGCTGCAAAAGGTCATGTTCCCAATCGGGCATATTGAAAAGCCGAAAGTAAGACAAATTGCTGAAGAGGCTGGTCTTGCAACGGCGAAGAAAAAAGACTCGACAGGCATCTGTTTTATTGGTGAGCGCAATTTTAAAGAATTTTTAAGTCACTACTTGCCCGCGCAACCTGGTAACATGGAAACCCTTGATGGCAAAGTTATGGGGAAACATGATGGGCTAATGTATTATACAATTGGACAAAGACACGGCCTTGGCATTGGCGGTGAAGGTGAACCTTGGTTTGTTGTGGGGAAAGATTTAAAACGCAATGTGTTATATGTGGGACAAGGATTCCATAATGAAGCATTGTATTCTACATCATTAATCGCAACAAATATGGGCTTCACATCCAATCAACCGAAACCAAAGAAATTTACTTGTACAGCTAAATTCCGCTACCGACAAGAAGATACTCCAGTAGAAGTGGAGCTTTTAGATGATCAAAAGGCACATATTACGTTCCAAGTGCCACAGCGAGCGATTACGCCTGGACAAGCTGTTGTTTTATATGATGGGGAAGTATGTTTAGGCGGAGGAACAATTGATGAAGTATTAAAAAATGGTGAAAAATTAACTTATGTAGGATAATTGGCGGCTAAGTTGGTCGCCAATTTTTGATGAGAGGTGAAAACATGAACTATAATGAAGAAGGCATCAAAGCATTGCAGGAAGAGCGTTATGAAGATGCAGCGAAAGCTTTCACGGAAGCAATTGAACAAAATCCGGATGATCCAGTAGGTTATATTAATTTTGGGAATGTCCTTGCCGCAATGAACGAGATAGAGCGTGCAGAGAGATTTTTTCAAAAAGCGATTACTCTTGATGAAAAAGCAGCAACGGCCTATTATGGTTTAGCAAACTTATATTATAATTCGGAGCGATTTGTAGAGGCGGCAAAACTTTATCAAAAGTCGATTGAATATGGAATTGAAGGTGCCGATGCTTATTACATGTTAGGGAAAGCATTAGAAAAGGAAAATAAAGTAAAACTGGCACTTCCCTATATGCAACGAGCTGCTGAACTTGCGCCGGATGATATGCAAATTCGTTTAAGTTACGGCATTTTATTATGTAAGTTAGAGATGTTTGATTTAGCGAAAAAGGAATTGGAGTATGTCTTACATCATGATGAACAAAATGCCGATGCTCATTATAATTTAGGTGTGCTCTACGCCCTCTCGACAGAGGATGCAAAAGAAGCGTTATATCACTTAGAACAAGCCTTTACAATTCTACCAGAACATGAACATGCAAAATATATTTATGATATGGTAATGGAGCGCTTGAAGAATAAAAATTAGAATGTAGAAAGGCTATCTAGAAGTTAAGATTTCTAGATAGCCTTTTGAATTGGAAATTTCTATGCTAGCCCGTAGATACCCAACATTGATGTTAACCTCAAGCTTCATATTATTATTTGTTTCAGAAACGAAATTTATCTTATCACGATAATAGATGTCAAGTCGTTGTGACAGAAATTCTATCGGATAATTCACTATCGCTCATCAAAACTATGATTTACAATAATTCACCACATCTCGATATGGCAAATCGCCTCCAAAAATATCTAATGCACTGCCGATCGTTACGTGCAATTTTCCTCCTGATAATTTTTTAAACCTTTCAAGATCTTGTAATGATCGAACTCCACCTGCATAAGTTGTTGGAATCTTTGTCCATTTCGCTAAATCCTGAACTAATTCTTCCTGCATTCCGTTTTTTTTCCCTTCCACATCCACGGCATGGATTAAAAACTCGTCACAATATTGTTCGAGAAAGGAAATATTTTCCTGATTGACTTCAAAATCGCTGAATTTCGTCCATTTATCTGTTACCACATACCATTTCCCGTCTCGTTTTCGGCAGCTTAAATCAAGGACAATGTGTTCTTTTCCAATCTCTTGGACTAGACGTTCTAATCTTTCCATATCTAATTGTCCATCGTGAAATATGTATGATGTAACAATGACATGGCTGGCACCCGTATCAATCCATTTTTTTGCATTGTCCGCAGTGATTCCTCCACCGATTTGAAGTCCTCTCGGATATGCAGTTAAAGCAAATTGGGCTTGTTCTTCATTTCCAGGGCCTAACATGATAACATGCCCACCTGTTAAACCATCCTTTTTAAATAGTTCGGCATAATAGGAAGCATCTTTTTCAGAAATAAAATTTTCTACAACAGTTTCTTGTCCTAAAGTACTGCCAACAATTTGTTTGACTTTTCCATCATGCAAATCAATACAAGGTCTAAATTCCATAATGCACTCGAATCCCTTCAATAAGTATTTTTTATATCATATCATTGGTCTATTATTTAATCGAGAAGTGGAAGTTCCTATTTTGTTACACTCCGTAATAATGGTATCATATTAAAGAGATTTTTTCGGAGAGGAGCGTATGAAAGTGGAGGAAAACTTCACCATACTCAAAACGACAAAAACCTTTGTTTTAGGCCGGCCAATTGTTTCCATTTTTCATAACGCATCCAACATGTATTCTATTGTAAAAGTAAAAATTAAGGAAACCAATTTGCAATATACAGAAAAAGAAATCACAGTTGTAGGATATTTTCCAACCCTTGATGAAGAACATGACTATCGTTTTTTTGGAAGTTTGAAGCATCATCCGAAATACGGAATTCAATTCCAAGTAGAAATGTTTGAAAGGGAAGTTCCTGCAACTGAACAAGGTGTCATTCACTATTTATCGAGTGACTTATTTCCGGGTATTGGTCCAAAAACTGCTGAGTTGATTGTCAAAACGCTAGGGACTGATGCGCTGAAAAAAATGATGGAAAATCCACAAATTCTCGATGAAGTTCCAAGGCTATCTGAAGAGAAAAAAATGACTATTCGCAGCACTTTAGAACAAAATTTAGGTTTGGATAAAATTATGATTCAATTGAACGAATGGGGATTTGGACCGCAATTAGGAATGAAAATATATCAAACGTATCGAGAAGAAACAATTCATTTGTTAACCGAAAATCCTTATCGTTTAATTGAAGAAGTAGAAGGGGTTGGATTTACAAAAGCCGATGAATTGGGCAGCAAAATCGGCATAACAGGAAACCATCCCGACCGAATTAAAGCAGCAGTCTTACATGTGTTGAATCAAGCTGCTTTATCTGAAGGGCATGTATATTTAGAAGCGGAACATGTATTGCCTGAGGTTAAAGGTATGCTGGAACAGAGCCAACCTGTAGAAATTCCTTTTGAGTCTATTTCAAAAGCGGTTATTGAATTGGAAGAGGAAGGGAAAATTTGCGGCGAAGAGACGAGAATTTACTTGCCATCCTTATATTTTAGTGAAGTTGGCATCGCCACTAAAATTTTGCAACTTTTAAAGCAAAATGAACAAAGTCAAATTTTTTCAAAAGACGAGATACGAAAAGCAATCGGAGAAGTCGAAGAACGTTTGGAAGTGACTTATGCAGAAACGCAAGCAAGAGCCATTGAACAAGCTCTAAACTCGTCCGTTATGATCTTAACAGGTGGGCCAGGAACAGGGAAAACGACCGTTATTCGAGGATTAGTTGAAGTGTATGCAGAACTTCACGGAATTTCCTTAGATCCTAAAGAATATGCGAAGAGGGAAGAGCCGTTTCCAATTATTCTCGCAGCACCAACTGGTAGAGCTGCAAAAAGACTTTCGGAATCTACGGGTTTACCAGCGATGACAATTCACCGATTATTAGGTTTTAATGGTCAAGAAAAAGAGGAAGTATCAGATCGTGAAATCGAAGGCCGTCTTGTAATAATCGATGAAATGTCCATGGTAGATACGTGGTTAAGTCACCAATTGTTAAAAAGTATTCCTCTCAATGCTCAAGTGGTTCTTGTAGGAGATCAAGATCAATTGCCTCCGGTTGGACCTGGACAAGTATTAAAGGACTTATTAGCTTCTAAAGTCGTGCCAACCATAGAACTAACAGAAGTATATCGCCAGGCAGATGGTTCTACGATTATCGAACTGGCCCATCAAATTAAAAAAGGGCAAATTCCAACTAACTTTACTGAAAAAACGACCGATCGTTCTTTTATTAAAGCTTCAAAAGATCAAATTGCCAGCGTCGTCACACAAGTTGTAAAAAGTGCAATGGCAAAAGGTCAATCTATACGCGATATTCAAGTGTTGGCACCTATGTACAAGGGTCCAGCTGGTATTGATAATTTAAATAAAGAAATTCAAGAGCTTGTGAATTCAAACGAGGATGGCACGCGAAAAGAAGTAAAGTATGGCGATACGATTTTCCGCATTGGTGATAAAGTTTTACAGCTGGTCAACCAGCCGGAAAGTAATGTTTTTAACGGTGATATTGGAGAAATTGTAGCAATCTTAAAAGCGAAAGAAACGGTTGAAAAACAAGATATCGTTGTCGTTTCTTATGATGGCAATGAAGTGACGTATGAACGATCTGACTTAAATCAAATTACCTTGGCTTATTGCTGCTCCATTCATAAAGCGCAAGGCAGTGAATTCCAAACGGTGATTATGCCTATTGTTCGAAGCTATTCGAAAATGCTTCGTAGAAATTTGATTTATACAGGAATTACTCGTGCGAAAAATTATTTAATATTATGCGGAGAGCCAGAAGAATTCATGAAGGGAATTCAACGCACGGACGATTTGGAACGGTTTACGACCTTATGTTCAAGATTAAATCCAGTGGGAATGGATGAGGGTGATACTCATCAGGAAGTTATAAATGACAATGAACAAGAGAAAAATCCTTCTCTAATTAACTATGTTGAACAGCAAGAAACATTGGAAGTAACTCCACTCCCACCAGTTTTGAATGCGGAAACGGCACCTAAAATCCATCCGATGATAGGGATGGATGGTATCACCCCTTATGATTTTTTAGATGAATAAACATGTAAGAGCGAATGAGGGAAATTCGCTCTTTTTCGTGCGCCCGGCATGTACATGAACTATAGGGTGTAAGTCCCGAACCCCGAAGACAGAAGTAGAGGTTAGCTCAACGCAAGGGTGTCCGTGGTGATGCGGAATCTGAAGGAAGCTGGAGGCAAAACATCGGTCCGAGGAACACGAACCTCATATAAGGCTAGGTATGATTGAGTGAGTTTGCAAAACAAAACAAAGCTCTTTCTGTCGAAGGTCATATCGAGTAAATGAGGCGGATAGATGGTGTGAAAGTGCATGTACTTACCCGGGGAGGTCTGGCGGATATGTGAAGTACGCTTCATAACCTACTTAGTGATAAGTAGCTGAACCGTCAGAAGTCAGCAGAGGTCATCGTATTAGTGTCTTGAAGCTCGTTATGAAAACTTGCGTCAATGATCTTAATTGAACTGCCGTATACGGAACCGTACGTACGGTGGTGTGAGAGGACGGGAGTTAATCGCTCCCTCCTACTCGATTTGATATAACTCGTGCGGATAGAGATCTCACTTGTGTATATAAAAAGGTCACTCGTGCGGATAGAGATCTCACTTGTGTATATAAAAAGGTCACTCGTGCGGATAGAGATCTCACTTGTGTATATAAAAAATTCACTCGTGCGGATAGAGATTTCACTCGTGTACATAAAAAGGTCACTCGTGCGGATAGAGATCTCACTTGTGTATATAAAAAGATCGCTTGTGCAGATAAAGATTCCACTCGTGTACATAAAAAGGTCACTCGTGCGGATAGAGATCTCACTTGTGTATATAAAAAATTCACTCGTGCGGATAGAGATCTCACTTGTGTATATAAAAAGGTCACTCGTGCGGATAAAGATTCCACTCGTGTACATAAAAAGGTCACTCGTGCGGATAGAGATCTCACTTGTGTGTATAAAAAGATCGCTTGTGCGGTAATCAGGGAAGTGGCAAATTATGTTCAACAACATCCCGAAAAAAATCATACAGTAGAAAGTTTAGCTGCTCGCGCTAATTTTTCGCCACGTTATTTTTCAAAAAAATTCAAAGAAATTATGGGGCAAACAATTCAATCCTATGTTGTTGAAACTCGAATAAAAAGAGCGGAGCATTTGTTGCATTATACAGGCATGACAGTTACAGAAGTAGCTGATGCTCTTAAATAGGTTTGATGATTCCCTAAAACCAGTAGGCGACATTCATAAGTATGAATCGCTGCTTTTTTTATAAATTGTAAAAGTCTGATAATGTGACTTTAAAACTATTTAATTTTGTTTTATAAGAGATAAAATCATATTTTGGTAAGATGGAAAATTAGACTGATTACACTAAATGAAAAATAAATCGATAATTCTAAAGTTTTACAAAATAAAGATTTTAAAAGAATATATCAAAAAGTTAGAAATTTATATCGATATAATAATGGGTTTTTTTCAGCAAGTGTTGATTTAGAAAAGAAGATATTTCTTTTTAGGATCAATGCATGAATTTTATATTTTAAATACTGGAGGTTAAATGAAGTATGAGAAGATCTTAATTATTTTCCCAAGATTTACTTTTAACATTAATTATCAACATTATTCCAAACCAGTTAAGCTAAATAAATTAAACAAATAGAAAACAAAAATTTCAAAATCAGTTTTAGGCAAAGGAGATGCCACTTTTCAACTAGGGGAGGACTATCAGTGAAAAAAGTTTCAAAAAAAATCAGCAAGTTTAGCTTTCGTAATTTTCATATAAAATTATTTATTTCCATTACAATTATTGTAATCCTTTCTTCTTTGCTAATTGGCACATTATCTTATCAAACATCCAAGGAAGAATTAAGAAACCAAATATTGGATAATGTTTCGGCTAATGTATCTAGAATCGATGATGTTATCAAGGATCTAATTCAACCGAAAATGACGGATATTCAAATATTGTCAAATCGTATAAGAGGATCCCAATTTCAAGAATCCAATCATTCTGAAATACGTAAATGGCTGAAATTTTATCAAGAATCCCATCCCGAAATTGCTGGCGTCTATGTAGGAAATGAAGACGGAATATTTGTGAAGGAACCAGCACATTTAGCGGTTAAAGCTGGATACGATCCTAGAGAAAGAGATTGGTATATTCAAGCCATGGAGAATAAAGGAGAAACCTTTATTTCAGAACCTTATGTTGCTGCAAGTACAGGAAAAATGGTGATTACCATCTCCAAAGCTCTCGATGATGGCACTGGAGTTGCAGGAATTGACATCAATCTTGATAAGTTGGAAGAATTAGTGAAAAACATTCAAATTGGCAAGGCGGGATATGGACTCGTTTTAGACAAAAACAATAAATATATTGCTCATCCATCTGCTGAATTGGGAAGCGAAGCCGTAGATTCGATTTACGACAAATTGTATGAGAAAGATAAAGGACAGGTTAATGGACTATTAAATGGAGAATCCGTAATTTTACATTTCATTACGGATGAATTGACTGGGTGGAAAATCGGCGGACTGATTTATGAGAAAGAAATTGATGAAGCAAATGAAGCAATCTTACATTTATCATGGATTGTAGGAACTATTGCGATTATCTTTGGTATCTTTGCTGCTGTTTTCATCATTAAATCTTTAAGCAGACCGATTAAACAATTGGGTGATTTAGCCGTAAAAGTCAGTGGAGGGGACTTGACCCAATACGCAAAAATATCGACAAATGACGTGATTGGAAAGTTAGGAATGGCTTTTAATGAAATGATTGATGGGTTGCGTACTTTGACTCTTCAAATAGACGAAACAGCCGAAAAAGTCGCGGCTACATCGGAACAATTGTCTGCCAGCTCCGAAGAAACGACTGCAGCAACTGAACAAGTGTCCAATTCGATTCAAGAAGTATCGAAAAATGCAGAAGCGCAGACAAGTATGGTTGAGAATGTATCCCATATCTTTAAAAAAGTTTCGCAAGGAGTGGAGGACATCGCCGAACGTTCATCCAACGTGACGGAACTTTCACGCAAAGCTATTCAGGTGGCAGACATAGGCGGCCAAGCTGTTTCCAAAACGGTTGAACAAATGAAATCCATTCATACATCTGTTAGCCAATCACAGTCCATTATTCATTCTTTATATGATAGTTCAAAACAAATCAATGAAATTTTAAATGTAATTACTGGAATTGCCGATCAAACGAATTTGCTTGCTTTAAATGCGGCTATTGAAGCTGCCCGTGCAGGTGAACATGGCAAAGGATTTGCTGTAGTCGCTGATGAAGTAAGAAGCCTTGCCGAACAAACCCAATCATCAGCTAAAGAAATTCAGGCGATTATTAAGAAAATTCAAGATGATACGGAAAATACAGTAAAGATGATGAAACAGATTTCTGTAAATGTAGATGATGGGGTAGAGATTACAAGCGAAGCCATTGAACAATTCAACCACATTCTCCAAACAACGAAAGAAATTTCGCCGCAAATGGAAGAAGTTTCTGAAGCAGTGAAAGAAATGTCCAAAGCTCTTCAACATGTCAATGAAGAATTGGATGGTCTTGTGGAAGTGGCTCAAGGTTATAATGCGGCATCTGAAGAAGTTGTCGCAACAGTGGAAGAACAGTTGGCTGCGATGCAGGAAATTTCCGCTTCGGCCCAGTCCCTTGCATCAATGGCAGAAGAATTGAAATCTGTCACATCTAATATGAAATATCATTGATGAAGCAACTTCAATATTACATCTTGATGGCGTAATGAGAAAAGGGTTCTTTTCGATTCATCCATCAGTACAAACTGTTTTGAGTGACTAAATATTTTGGATGACGATGTAAATTAGGCAGGAGAGTTTAATCTTCTGCCTATTTTTCTTTTTAAAAAGTATTAGTCTAATTACAAATGTTATCCATTTGCAAAAAATTTTTGTATAATTCAAGATATGACTATCAAAAGAAAGGAAAAGAAAATGTTAAAGCACTTTTTTTCGTACTACAAACCGCATAAACGATTATTTATCATCGACTTTTCATGTGCTGTCTTTGTGGCTATTTTAGATTTGTTTTTCCCAATTGCGGTGCAATGGTTTATTGATGTCTTATTACCTGAAGGCGATTGGGGAAAAATTGTACAAGTCAGCATTTTATTATTACTTGTTTACATTTTAAGCACCATCATGAACTTCGTTGTCAACTACTTGGGTCATAAACTAGGAATTAATATTGAAACCGACATGCGTCGCGATTTATTTAATCACATCCAAAAACAAAGCTTTAAATTTTTTGATAATACAAAAACGGGCCATATTATGAGCCGCATTACAAATGATCTTTTTGATATTGGTGAATTTGCGCACCATGGTCCAGAAGATTTCTTTATTGCAATGATGACATTTATTGGTGCGTTCATTATTATGTTCCAAGTAAATCCGACATTGACGTTTATTGCCCTTGTTTTCACACCGTTTTTAATTTGGTTAGTGACTTACTGCAACAATAAAATGAACAATGCTTGGAAAGAAATGTATAGTAAAATTGCGGATGTTAATGGAAGAGTAGAAGATAGTGTTTCAGGAATCCGGGTTGTTAAATCATTTACAAACGAAGAATTTGAAATGAAGCGCTTTAAACAACAAAACGGATATTTCCGCGCTGCCAAACTATTTGCTTATAAAGTGATGGCAGGGACACACTCGAGCATCTATTTTATGACACGACTATTGACTTTAGTCATTTTAGTGGTAGGTGCTTGGTTGAGTTATAATGGCAAATTGACATATGGTGAATTAGTAAGTTTCGTATTATATACAAATGTATTAATTAAACCTATTGATAAAATTAGTGCATTACTTGAACTGTATCCAAAAGGAATGGCAGGATTTAAACGTTTCCGGGAATTACTGATGCAAGATCCGGAAATTCAGGATCGTCCCAATGCTGTAGCAGTTCCTCATTTACAAGGAAATATCTCTTTCAACAATGTATCGTTCCAGTACGATGAATCAAAGCCGGTATTACGGAATATTTCATTTAATATCCAAGCTGGCCAAACAATCGCATTTGTCGGTCCATCTGGAGCAGGGAAGACAACAATCTGTTCATTAATTCCCCGCTTCTATGATGTAAACGCAGGGGCGATTACTATTGATGGAATCGACGTACGAGATATCACACAAAAATCGTTGCGTGAACAGATTGGCATTGTACAGCAAGATGTATTCTTATTTACTGGTACAATTCGTGAAAATATAGAATACGGAAGACTAGGTGCAAGCTTTGAGGAAATACAAGCGGCTGCTGAGAAGGCTCATTTGAAAGAATTTATCGAATCTCTTCCAGATGGTTATGAAACGCAGATTGGGGAGCGCGGCTTAAAATTATCAGGAGGTCAAAAACAGCGTATAGCCATTGCACGTATGTTCCTAAAAAATCCGCCAATTTTAATATTAGATGAAGCCACTTCTGCACTGGATACTGAAACAGAAATGATGATTCAAAAATCTTTGAACGAGTTGTCCAAAAATCGTACAACATTAGTCATTGCGCATCGACTTGCAACGATTCGCAACGCCGATCGTATAATTGTTGTAACGAAAAATGGAATTGAAGAACAAGGCACTTATGAGGAACTAATTGCTTTAAATGGCGTATTTGCAAAATTGCATCATATCCAGTTTCAAAAAAATGAGGAGGAATTGATCTCTATCTAAAAGATTATTGGAGTTAATGGAGAAGCTGGTACAGAATTAAAATTGGTCTTCTTAAAATCGAATTATCATTAGCCTTTCGATATTTAATTAAACCGAATGATATTGAAGCTCAGAAATAGAGTTCAATAATCGTTCGGTTTTTCTATTGGCTGCAAACCTTTTGTCTCAGACTCTTTTCTTGATTAGCAATTATCTATTTTTTAGTCAAATTATCAAATATGTATTATTCCATATCTTCAATTTAATGAAAGAATAAGAAAAAAGGGAATCGTCTAAAAATTTAAAACGATCCCCTTTTTATGCTACACTTCCAAACAGAATTTTCTATCAACTTAGAAAACACTAATTCTTTTCTTAAAATAATACCATTAATTAAAAGGATTTTCTTTCTTTAAGCTTTCAGGAAGTTCTGGTTCATGAAAAACTAATGTACATCCCATAGTAGTTGCTGTATTAGCTAATAAAATAACCAAACCTGAAATTTTGCTGACAAGTAATTTTCTAAACATTCTCTTTACCTCCTACAAATTTTTGTGTTAATACAGAAATAAGTTGTAATGTTATTCCGTAAAAAATGAAAATTCTGCTGGAAGGTATAAATATGAAACAAAGCCATAAAACAAACAATCTAAAAGCTATTTTCTTTTTTAAATACTGTCTATGTTTATAATTAAAAACAGGACGTTTACTCGTACCAATTGGTGAAAAAATAAATAAAAATAAAGACATTGCACCAGTGAATAAAATCAACCATTCTATACTTAGATGAATATCTTTTATGATGATTACACCAATTGGAAATGCAAGTATACTCATCAGTAAACAAACAAAATTATTTTGAAAATGAAACCCCAAGCAAACTTGTCTCAAAATAAAAAATACAATGTGAGTGAAAAAAGTGATAAAAAAACAATCTAATAATATGGCAATCAGATAGATAATGATAATTTTCCAAATATCATTCAATATTAATCTCACGCCAAATTTTATTTTTTCTCTCTCTAAATTATTGTAATGTTCTAGAGTAAGCATATTGACTATTCGATTTTCAATATTCGATAGAAAATTCATAAACACCACCACATCATTATCTTAATGTAAATTTTGATTAAATGGATTTTTATGTCATAAGTGTTTAAATTTTACTCCTAGATGTAACAAAAACTATTAAACTTAACAAGTATATTGCGAGTTTTACAGTAAAATATTTATTGAACTTAATATATTTACAAGCATCTTCATTATTTTCTTTCATCTAAATTTTTTATTATAGGATTATGGTGTATAATGTGAAATGTGTGCTATTTTTTCGTATAAATATTTCCATAATCCTATTTCATTTATCTTAATTAGTGAATGTAAGTTACGATAAATAAATGTTTTGGATATGCCATCCCAAAATTACTAACATATAAAAATCACTATTTTTCTCAATCATGAAAAATAGTGATTTTCCAACTTATCCTTGATTAAAATAATGCTCAAATCAATCAAACGAATTATTTTTTGATAACCCTATCATATATTCAAGGCTTAAAGGGGAGAGTTGCAATTTCAGATTTACTTATTGTTAGTATTATTGAATTTACTGTAATCTGCCTATCGATTTTTTATTTGCAAAAAATAAAATTAAATCTATTTTCTGTTTCCATTAGTCTATCAATAGCTGTTATATCATTAGTTTCATTTTATTTTCTGGAATCATGGATTGCCATCATTATACTATTTGGTAGTATCGTGTTAGCTCTGATTTTTCACTCTAATTTATTTAAAATATGTATTGATTTATGTTTAATTATTTTCATCGGAATGATTTCAGACCACATTGCCCAACTGGTTTTAAATAAAAACAATAATGTCTTTTTCCACTCTCTAATCTTTGCACTTTGTTATGCAATATTATTTATAATCATTAATTTACTCATAAATTTATATAAACGAGATTATTTGCCCATTAATTTTATTACCAAGTTTCTCATCAGTATTTTATGTTGTGTAACTGTCATCGTCTTATATTTGAACATTTTTATTCCAACATCATACGAAGAATTGCAGCTAACAAGAATTAATCTAATCATTCAAATATGTTACTTAATTGTTATGTCATTTTTGTTCATCTTACTTATTTATAGTATCAACGAAACGAATAAATTAAAGCATGAGAAGATACAAAAAGCATTGTTTTCTCAATATATGAGTTCATTAAATGAAATTAATATTGAAATGCAAAAATTTCGTCATGATTATAAAAATATTTTAATTACAATGGAGAGATACATAGATAATAAAGATTTAGATGGTTTAAAAAAATATTTTAAAGAAAAAATCATAAATACTGAAAAAAATACACTATTAAAAAATGCCTTAATTCATGATTTAGGGAATTTAGAACTGATGGAACTAAAAGGATTATTACTAACAAAACTATTAACAGCTGTAGAGAAGAAAATTGATATACAAATCGAAATTCCAGAAAAAATCGATTCTATTTATATGGATATTATTGATTTATCAAGAATGATAGGGATTTTAATTGACAACGCTATAGAAGCAAGTATTGAATGTGAGAATCCCTTTATCAATCTTGCTATTATGAAAACAAATGATAATTCAGTATTAATGATTATTGAAAATAATTTCACCAATACATTAGATATTCATCAACTTTATAAAAATCATTATTCAACAAAAAAAGGAAACCGTGGCTACGGCCTAAACAATGTTAAGGATATTTTAAATAACTACCCAAATGTACTAATGAATACGAGCATTGAGGAAAATATCTTTATCCAAGAAATTGAAATAAGATAAAGGTGATGTTTCTTGAAGGTCATAATTTGCGAAGATGATTTAGAACAAAGACAATTTCTGCAGAATGTCATAAGAAGATATTCAAGTTTTCATTTGCCAAGTATTGAAATTGCATTATGTGCTTCAACACCAGAAGAAGTCATATCTTATATCGAAAATCATTCAGCTGAATGTTACATATTAGATATTGAATTGAATAGCAGTATCAACGGTTTAGAATTAGCTAGAATTATACGAAAACAAGATCCATTAGCAACTATTATTTTTGTAACGACCTTTGCCAATAAACTAAAATTAACCTTTAAATACAAAGTAGCAGCTCTTGATTTCATTATTAAAACGTCGAATCAACAATTACTTGCTAACAATATCATCGAAGCATTGACAACTGCATATCAACATTATTTGACACTTGGCCATAATAGTTCTACAAAAGTACTTCAAATAAAAGTAGGAGAGAATATAAAAAATATTCGTTATGAAGATATTTATTATTTTGAAACCTCTTCAATACCTCATAAAATAAGAGTGCATTCAAAAAATGGCATCTATGAGTTTTATGGAAAATTAAAAGATTTAGAGAAATTGGATCCAAGATTTTGTAGATCACATAACAGCTATCTAATAAATATTGATTATTTGCACGAATATGATGTAAAAAATAAAATATTAATAATGGAAAATGGGCATGAATGCCTGGTTTCATACAGACATGCTAAAAATATTGTGAAACACTTAGTGTAATGGATGCGTAAAATGTGGGTTTCTAAAAAGTCGAAAACTTTGAACTGCTAACTGTCAAGTAGACAGTAATTCAAAATTGTTTAACGAATTTTAATCAATTATGATTATATGAAAAGGATAGATGAAGCAGGAAACCTGTTCATCTATCCTTTTTAAATGAAATGTTCAATGTGAATCCATTAAATAATTTAATAGATTTTCCTTCATACTATTTACTCATCCATTATTACAGTCATTTCAACATCTTTTGATTTTTTTGTTGAAAGTGCAAAATATCCAATCGTAATGAGGATAAAGGCAAACATATAGCTTAATAGAATCAAGTTGTTCTGCCATAAGAATGAAATATCCCCACTTGAGATGGCCGCTTTAAAGGATTGGATTGAATAAGTCATTGGCAATAGTGCATTGATTGGTTGAAGTGTGTTTGGTAATAACTCCATTGGGAATGTACCTGCACTTGTTGTTAATTGTAAAATTAATATAATAATCGCTATAAATCGTCCAGTGTCTCCTAATAATGTGACAAGCATTTGAATAAGTGTCATAAACACAATGCTTACAATTATGGAAGTTAGGATGAACAACGGAAGATTTACAACTTCTAGTTTTAATGCCAATAATAAAATGCAATCTACTAATAGTGCTTGAATGATACCGACAATGGCAATCACACCAAATTTACTACCAAACCAAGTGAAAGCATTTTTCGGTCGGATGACTGGTCGTTTTAATTCAAATACAATGGATAACATTAGTGCTCCTACGAATAAGCCTAGTGACATAAAATATGGTGAGAAGCCTGTTCCGTAATTTGGCACTTCATTTACTGCCTCTTTTTGAATAACAACCGGTTCACCCATCATGTCATACGTATCTTCATTTGCCTTAACTGAACCAGCTTCTTCAGCTCCATCAGCAAGTTTGTCAGCTAATTCCGTTGTACCATCTAACAATTTATCTGTGCCGGATTTTAATTGATTTGAACCATTTGCTAGTTGATTTGCACCGTCTTGAAGTTGACCTGCACCAGAAGTTAACTGTTTCATGCCTGAGCTTAATTCCCCAGCGCCATTTGTTAAATCAACTGAACCAGTATAAAGCTTATTTACACCATTTTGCAATGTTTGTTGTCCAGCATTAATTTGGTCAAGACCTGCAATTAATTGATCAAAGGCAGGGGCAGTTTGAGATTTTAATTGATCTTCAATACCATCAGCTGAAGCAAGTAATTGATTTGTTAGTGAAGTTTCAAATTGTGTTAACCCTTCTTTAAGTCCTTTGCTGATACCCGTAGAAATTTGAGGTTCTAATTGGGCTTGTAATTGGGTTTTATATTGCTCTTCAATTTGTTCCTTCGTAGGAACGTTGCTTGCTAGCTGCGCGATAAAGGCAACAGCTTGTTCTTCACTCATAATGTTGTTGGCAACGAGAGCAGACTGAATTTGTTCTAAGTGTTGAGTTTGGGTTGATATGGATTGTACTGCAAGTTGGCTTGATAGTTGATTGACAATTCCAGCTGTCAGTTGTGTTGAAAGTTCTGCAGATAATTGAGTTTCTAATTGATCGATTCCATTACGAATATTCTCAACACTATTTTTAAGATTTTCAGAAATTCCTGTAGCAACTTGAGCTGGAAGTTGATCTTTCATTTGTTTAAGGCCATTTTCTACTTGAGATGTTCCTTCGACAAGGGATGGAAGATTTTCGTTCACTTGACGAAGACCGTCTTTCAATTGACTAGAGCCAGCAGCAATCGAGCTTGAACCATCACTTGCACGGTTTACGCCTTCTTTGAATTCAATCATTTTTGAAGCCAATGTTGCAAGATTGTCACTCAATGTTTTTGAACCATCATTTAAATCAGCTACACCATCTTTTAATTGGCTTGCTCCATCGCTTGCTTGGCTAATTCCATCTGCTAACTTTGAAATGGAATCAAACATTGTTTCGGAATAAGTTGAAATGATATTTTTGGAGATTTCCGCTTTGATTTCTCTCATGGCAGTTTCTCCAATTTGAGCTGAAAGGAAGTTTGTACTTTCATTCGGAACATATTTTAGTTCCAATTTTTTCGGTTCATCATCTAGAATCGTTGTTGCATTTTTAGAAAAATTTTCTGGTATTTCCACTAGCAAATAAAAATCTCGATTCTCTAAACCTTTATAACCTTCTTCCTTTGAAACTACTTTGAAATTAAACTGTTCACTGTCATTGAGTTTTTCAGCAAGTTCTTTCCCAATTTCCAACGTTTTTCCTTCAAATTCAGCACCGGAATCTTCATTGACAATGGCAACTGGCAAGTCTTCTAAGTGCGCATATGGGTCCCAGAATGCCCAAATAAACATTCCTGTATACAGTACAGGAACAAGCGCAACTGCTATAACCGATATGAGAATTTTTCGGTTAGAAAGAAGAAATTTTAGTTCCGCCATAAATGACGATTTTTTCATTTTGTTACCTCCTGGAAGTAATGACTATTTTGTTCATTTGGTCAATTTTGCGTAATATAATAGGGTACTCTAATATATTGAGACCCTTAACCTTAAAGTTACTTAGCCAATCCATCAATGAAATATAATTTAAATAAATTAGATATTTCTTCTTTATCAATAGCTGGATGTTGCTTTTCCCAATCAAATATTAAAGCAACATACATTTTTAACATAACAAATGCTGTGATTTCAGGATTGCACTCTTTAATTTCACCACGGTCAATTGCTTCTTGTATAATTCCTTTCATGTAGTGAATGATTGCTTGTTCAACACGCTGTATTACTTCTGCTACAGCTTGTGTTCCCAGTTCTCTTTCTTCTTGAAAAAGTTTGATTGTGAGCTGATGAGACTGTCGAAATTCTAGAAGTCTTAATAATACACGATGAATGTTTTCATCGAAGCTACTATTAGGATTAATGGCTTTTTCTGCTTCAGTTTTCATATCTTTAATAAGAGATGTAATAATTTCATCAAATAGTTCTTCCTTATTTTTAAAGAATGTATAAATTGTACCTTTTCCCACATTGGCAAGTTTTGCGATTTGATCCATCGTGGTTGCTTTGTATCCAAATAAAGAAAAGGATTTTTTTGCAGCTTCGAGTATTAATTGTTTTCTATCAACACTCAATACATTCACCTCGCTTTAATAAAATATGACCAAATGAGAAAATTAGTCATCTATTTCACGTAGAGTAATTTACCACATATTATTTCACTTTGCAAGTAAATTTACATGTTATGTAGTTTTCTTATTATCATTAAATTCGCTGAATCGTAAGAAGTGGAATTGATTATATGTTGTAAATCTAAGTTAGAGAATATTTAAACCATATTTATCATGGAACATACGATGTTAAAGCTGCAGGTGGAGGAAAAGTAAATAATATTTATACAAATCATGACTAGATTTTGGAGGACAACTTATAAAAATAAAAAAATTCTTCTAAATGATTCTCCTCACTGAAACTTTATTGAAAATAGACTCGTAATATAGGAGAGATTTCTGTAAAATAAAGGAGAGTGGACTATGTCATTTTTTAACAAAATGCTAGCATCTTTTGGTATTGGTTCAGCAAAAGTGGATACTCAGTTGGAGAAGTCTTCCTACAGTGCTGGTGAAACGGTGCGCGGTGAAGTAGAAGTATATGGAGGAAATGTTGCTCAACAAATCAATACGATTTATTTCACTTTATATACGACTTATATAAAAGAAGTCGATGATCGAAAAGTTTCGGTTCCATTTGCATTCCATAAATTCAAAATTAGTAATCCTTTTATGATTCAAGCAAATGAAACAAAAATCATCCCGTTTTCTTTCGTGCTGCCAGTAGACACACCTGTAACGATAGGAAATTCTCGAGTATGGGTGAAAACGGAATTAGACATTCAAAGCGGTGTGGATTCAACAGATAAAGACTTTATAGAAGTTCGTCCATCAAGATTGGCTTCTCATGTGTTAAATGCTGTACAACATTTAGGTTTTCGTTTACGAAAAGCGGAAAATGAACAAGTATCATTCCGATACCGAAAAAACTATCCTTTTATTCAAGAATTTGAATTTGTTCCAGTAACAGGGCCGTTTCGAGGTCGATTAGATGAACTAGAGATTGCTTTTCTTTCCCAAGAGGAAGGCTACGTGGAATTATTATTGGAAGTGGACAGAAGAGCAAGGGGACTTGGTGGATTGTTTGCTGAAATGTTGGATGTGGATGAAAGCCACGTGCGCGTTACATTTACAGAAGCGGATATGTACCATATTGAATCTAAGCTTCAACAAATTATTTCGAGATATTCATAATGTAAAAATCTATTATCTTTTATATAAAACAGAGATTGCCAACAGAATGAGCGGACTAGTGAAGTTAGGATCCTAGTTCGCTCGTATAACAGGCTATTTTTTCCTACATTTTCAGTGAGTTAGTAATTTTAAGTGTTTCAAATCTAAAACAAATTCACCGGATTTTAATATATCAAGTCCAATCAAACCTTGAATATTAAATCCTTGCAATGTGCCAAAATCAATATGAACATTAGGAAACGTCTTTTCGCCAATTTTTACATAATCCAATTTTTTCATAAAACTATATTCTACGCCACCGATTCCATAATGACGAACTAGCGAATCTCCGTTTTCAAAATAGATACCTATCTCTTGTACTGAATCAATATTGATAAAGGAATGGGAGGCACCTGAATCGATTGCAACTCGGCTTAACAATTTACTTTTCCCTTTATAGCAAATTTCAATTGTTGATAGCAATAAACCATCTTCATAAATTAGATGCATTTGACCCCTCCCAGAAATCATGTACTCCCATTCTATTTCAAGAAGCTAATGATTATTCAATTTGTTTAATAAACTGTTTTTACTTCGAATACGCAAGAAAAATCCAATGGCAATGACAATGAAAATAAGTAATAATTGGAAAATTATGATTGGTAGAGGATTCGTTAAATACGGTTGCACATATGCATCTTGGACAATCATTTTCGAAGAAGTCCATGCAAGAACGCTAGCACCTATATAAATGAAAATCGGAAATCTATCGATAATGCGAATGACAATTGTACTTCCCCAAACAATTATGGGAATAGAGATAAGGAGACCAAAGATGACTAATAGCATATTTCCATAAGCTGCTCCTGCAACTGCAATGATATTATCAATACCCATTAAAAAATCTGCTAACATGATTGTCCAAACAGCCCCCCAAAAGGATTTCTTTGATACGCGTATATCGGTATTTTCTTCAGTCACTAGCAGTTTTATCGCTATATATATTAACAATACGCCGCCAATAAATAGTAATCCATCAATTTCTAACAATTTCACTGCAAGCAGTGTAAAGAGAATGCGCATAAAAATGGCAGCTAGCGTTCCAATGATAATAACCTTTTTTTGCTGTTTCGAAGGCAGATTTTTTGCGACCATTCCAATCAATAATGCATTATCACCAGCAAGAACAAGATCGATTAAAATAATGGACATCAGTGCAGTGTAAAATTCCATCGAAATCGTTTCCATATCTGCTCTCCCATCTATACTTTTTTGGAAAGTATATGTCCTACCATCCATGTTAAGAAGTAAATAACAAAGAAGTTGATTGACATGATATGACCGTTTTCATATAATTTAGAGAGAATTTCCATTCGTCATACTTATTTATGAACACCTATATTTTCAACACAATGATGGAGAGAGTACGTTTTTGTCCAGTGGAAAGAGAGAGATTCCGTAGGCTGAAAGAATCTTCACTAGAGACAATTGCGGAAAGCTACTCCAGAGTGCAGTTAAAACCTGCCGTTCACTTACGTTACAGTGGCTAGAGTGACAGTTTCAAAATGAAACGGTTAAACGTGTATTTAGGTGATGAAATGAAACTGTAACGAGGGTGGTACCGCGAAATTTAATGTCTTCGTCCCTTATTGGGATGAAGGCTTTTTTTAATTTCAAAAATATTAGTAGGAGGTAATATTGAATGAAAGCAGCAGACATTCGTCGCAAATTTTTAGATTTTTTTGTTGAAAAAGGCCATGCAGTTGAACCATCAGCTTCATTAATTCCAGTGAATGACCCATCTTTACTTTGGATTAACTCTGGGGTAGCGACTTTAAAAAGATATTTTGATGGCCGTGAAATTCCTGAAAATCCACGTATTACAAATGCTCAGAAATCCATTCGTACAAATGATATAGAAAACGTAGGGAAAACGGCTCGCCACCATACATTTTTCGAAATGTTAGGTAACTTCTCTATTGGTGACTACTTTAAGCGAGAAGCAATTCATTATGCTTGGGAGTTTTTAACAGATCCAAAATGGATGGGATTTGACCCAGAACTCCTTTCAGTAACAATCCATCCAGAAGATGAAGAAGCTTATAACATTTGGAAAAATGAAATTGGCTTACCAGAAGAACGTATCGTTCGCATTGAAGGAAACTTCTGGGATATTGGGGAAGGTCCATCCGGTCCAAACTCAGAAATTTTCTATGATCGCGGCCCAGAATATGGAAATGATCCAAACGATCCAGAATTATTCCCAGGTGGCGAAAATGAACGTTACTTAGAAGTTTGGAACTTAGTGTTCTCTCAATTTAACCACAATCCAGATGGCACATATACGCCGCTACCAAAACAAAACATCGACACAGGTATGGGTCTTGAGCGGATGGCTTCCGTTGTGCAAAATGTACCAACAAACTTTGATACAGATTTATTTATGCCAATCATTGAAAAAATTGAAGAGTTTGCAAACCGTCGTTACAAACGACCTGGTGAAATTGATTTGAAAGAAATTTTCAACAATAAAGAAGATATCAACACACCGTTTAAAGTAATTGCTGACCATATTCGAACAGTGGCATTTGCTATCGGTGATGGAGCGCTTCCATCAAATGAAGGACGCGGTTACGTAATTCGCCGTTTATTACGTCGTGCTGTAAGATATGCAAAACAAATCGGTATTGAAAAACCATTTATGTTTGAACTCGTTCCAACAGTTGGAGAAATTATGAAAGACTTCTATCCAGAAGTAAGTGAGAAAAGTGAATTTATTCAACGAGTTGTGAAAAATGAAGAGATTCGTTTCCTAGAAACATTAGATGGTGGCCTTGAAATTTTAAATGAAGTAATTGAACGTGAAAAGAAATTAGGGCGTAATGAAATACCAGGTGAAGACGCGTTCCGCTTATATGATACGTATGGATTCCCAATTGAATTAACAGAGGAATATGCTGAAGAACAAGGAATGACAATCGATTACGAAGGTTTTGAAGCGGAGATGGAAAAACAGCGTGAACGAGCAAGAAGTGCACGTGTTGATGTTGATTCTATGCAAGTGCAAAATGAAGTATTAACGAACTTAAAACAACCTTCCGTATTCGTTGGATATGAAGTGGCAGAATGTGACACAACCATTGTTGCTATGGTAGGAAACGGTCAGGAAGTAAATGTAGCTTCTGAAGGAGAAGAGGTATTAGTCATTTTAGCGGAAACACCATTCTATGCTGAAATGGGTGGTCAAATCGCTGATAAAGGTACTCTTGAGAGCGATACATTCAAAGCTGTTGTAAAAGATGTTCAACTTGCACCGAACGGGCAGCATCTTCATACAGTAATTGTTGAATCAGGTGAAATGCATCTTAACGATCATGTAAAGGCGCAAGTGAATGCAGAAGAAAGAAAACTGATTGTGAAAAACCATACGGCAACGCACTTATTGCACCGTGCTTTGAAAGACGTATTAGGTGAACATGTAAATCAAGCTGGTTCATATGTAGGTCCAGATCGTTTACGCTTTGACTTTACACACTTCGGACAAGCAACAAAAGAAGAGTTAGAAAAAATTGAACAAATCATCAATGAAAAAATTTGGGACGACATCGAAGTAGTTATTGAAGAAATGCCGATTGACGAAGCAAAAGCTCTTGGTGCTATGGCCCTCTTCGGCGAAAAATATGGAGATATCGTTCGCGTTGTACAAGTAAGCGATTATTCAATTGAGCTTTGCGGTGGTTTACACGTAAACCGCACATCTGAAATTGGATTGTTCAAAATCGTTTCAGAAGGTGGAATTGGTGCCGGGGTAAGACGTATTGAAGCTGTTACTGGTAAGGGGGCATATCTTGCCGTAAAAGAAGAAGAAAAAATCTTGCAAGAAGCAGCTGCACAATTTAAAGCAAATCCAAAAGACTTAGTAATGAGAATTCAAGGCTTGCAAAGTGAATATAAAGAATTACAACGAGAAAATGAATCATTATCACAAAAATTGGCAAACCTTGAAGCGGCAAACGTTCTTGATTCAGCACAAAAAATCGGCGATATAACTGTTTTATCTACACGAGTAGAGGCAAAAGATAATCATCAACTTCGTCAAATGATGGATGATTTAAAAGTGAAGCTTGAAAAAGCAGTTATTGTTCTTGGAGCTGTTGAAGGAGATAAAGTCATGCTTTGTGCAGGTGTAACAAAAGATATTGCTGGTAATGAATATCATGCAGGTAACATCGTCAAAACAGTAGCTGAGAAATGCGGAGGAAAAGGTGGCGGTCGTCCTGACATGGCAATGGCTGGTGCGAAAGAAGTTTCAAAACTTGATGAAGCCCTTCAATCTGTGTATGATTACGTTAAATCTATATCATAATTAAAAAGAAATCTATTTCACTGACTAATTGAATCAGTTATAATATAGAAAATGGAGCTAGAATTTCCAACTCCTTATTTCCGAAAGCGAGGTGCTGGTCTTGAGTTCGTTTGATCAAACAATGAAATTTAGCTTTCCAGAAGAATCAATGGAAGATGAAGTCAAGCAAGTAATGCTAAAAGTGTACTCTGCACTTGAGGAGAAAGGGTATAACCCGACAAATCAAATCGTAGGGTACTTGTTATCTGGTGATCCGGCATATATTCCTCGCCATCAAGATGCACGAAATTTAATTCGTAAACTTGAACGTGATGAAATTTTAGAAGAGCTTGTGAAATTCTATATTAGAAATAACAAATGAGGAATAATCAATGAGAGTAATGGGATTAGATGTCGGTACGAAGACAGTTGGCATTGCAATCAGCGATCCATTGGGTTTAACAGCTCAAGGAATTGAGACGATTCATATAGACGAAGAAACTGGCGAATTTGGGATTAAGCGAATTAAAGAGCTTGTAAAAGAGTATGGGGTTACCGAATTTGTTGTTGGATATCCTAAAAATATGAACAACACTGTCGGTCCACGAGGAGAAGCTTCCGAGAATTATAAGAAGCTTTTAGAAAATGCGTTTAATTTGCCAGTAACACTTTGGGATGAACGTTTAACAACAATGGCTGCTGAACGAATGCTCATTGAAGCCGATGTCAGTCGAAAAAAGAGAAAAAAAGTAATCGATAAAATGGCAGCGGTCATGATTTTACAAGGATATTTGGATAGTAAATCATTTAAATAAGATCCCATGTTGGGTGAATAAAGTGATTTCATCATGTTTTATACTTTCCTAAAGACAGTTATGTCGAGGGATAATTATATATTTTATTTATATTCTTAAAAAGAGGTGACCAACATGGTACATGAACATGATTATGAAGAAAGACATATTACTGTAATTGATGAAGACGGAAATGAGCAATTATGCGAAGTAATACACACTTTTGATTCTGAGAAATTCGGAAAGTCCTATGTATTATATACAATCGTCGGTGCGGAAGAAGATGAAGATGGTCAAATCGAAATTTTCGCTTCTTCATTTACTCCTGCTGAAAATGGAGAAGATGGAGAACTTCAGCCGATTGAAACGGAAGAAGAATGGGATATGATTGAAGAAGTATTAAATTCTTTGGAAGAAGAATTTGAACTAGAAGACGATGAAGAATAATCATATAAAGTAGGCAAAATTTTGCCTACTTTTTTCATGCTTAAGATCGATCTACTTGTGAATAATATCGATTTGATTATTTTTCATGGAACGTTCCACACTAAAGTTGAAAAGGTTATAAATATTAGGAGGAAAACATGGATCAACAATATTTTTATTTAACAACAGAAGATGGTGTAGAGATGAAATGCAAAGTATTATTTACCTTTGATACAGACGACTATTCTTATTGCATTTATACGATAATCGATGAAGATGGTAATGAAAGCGAAGAAATTTCAGCAGTACGATATGAACTTGATGAAAATTTAGAAATGACGAATTTTCAGGAATTGGAAACAGAAGAAGAGTGGGACATGGTTGAAGAAGTATACAATACACTAGTTGATACATTTTCTGAAGAAGAAAGAGACGCATTTATTGCAACGGATGAAGAAGGAAATGAAATAGAATGCAAAGTTATTTATCGATTTACATTAGATGAATTCGGAAAAAAATATGTCGTGTATACAACCGATGAAACGGAACCAATTGAAAACCTTTATGTTGCAAGCTACGTCGACTCTGAAGATGGTGAAATACAAGAAATTTTCCCAGTCGAGTCAGATGAGGAATGGAAAAAAATTGAAGAAACAGTTGAGTTTTTGAATCAATAAAATCAAATCATTCGTTTTGGCTGAAGACTTCCTGCGGTTTGATTTTTCATGCCGCAGGGAAACATGATAAAAGCATTTATTGAATGATCATGGTTATAAATTGTTGTTTGAAAATTCATATGTATTAAAAAGTTATAGATTGATAGAACTTTTTCTTATGAAATAACGTACAAATACATATACAAAGCGAAACCGAAAGCGCATTTCAATATTGTGAATTCTTTTATAATTTTATATCATATGTTAAGAGTCGCAAGGGGGGAAACCAGTGGAGCAAGAACAAAAGAAAAATGAAATAATGGATAAAGTAAAATTGCGTAAACAAGAAGGAAAAGTAGTTCGTCGAATTGTAACAACAGTAACGCTAATTATTTTGACGTTAATTGTAATTGTGGGGTTGTCTGGCACGTTATTTGTAAAAAGTGCATTACAGCCTGTTGATTCACAATCGGAAGAACAAATTCAAGTAGAAATTCCTATGGGCTCTGGGTTATCTACCATTTCAAAAATATTAGAAGAACATGGCATTATAAAAAATGCGACTATCTTTAAATATTACGCAAAATTTAATAATCAATCGAATTTCCAAGCAGGCAATTATACGATGTCGCCAAGCATGACTTTAGATGAAATTTTAGAAAGCTTGAAAACAGGAAAAGTATATAAAGAACCTGTATTAGCGATAACGATTCCAGAAGGATTAACATTAGAGCAGATTGCTAACATTATTGAAAAAAAGACGAAATACTCAAAAGAACAGTTTATGGAGAAGGTAAACAGCGAGGAATTCATTCATAGCATGATGGCTTCTTATCCTGAACTTATTACGGAAGAGGTATTGGATTCCAACATCCGTTATCCGTTAGAAGGATATTTATTTCCTGCGACTTACGCATTCTATGAAGAAGATGTTACTTTAGATGATATCATTATTCCGATGATTAAAAAAACAAACGATGTCATCAATGAGTATCAAGCTTTAATTGCAGAAAAAGAGATGACAGTTCATGAGCTATTAACATTTGCTTCATTATTGGAAGAGGAAGCAACTGAAAAGACGGATCGTGAGACGATTGCAAGCGTATTTTATAATCGATTAGAAATCGGCATGCCGCTTCAAACGGACCCAACTGTATTATATGCATTAGGCGGACATAAAGAAAGAGTATTATATGAAGATTTAGAAGTTCAAAGTCCATACAATACTTATGTGAACCCAGGATTACCACCAGGTCCAATTGCCAATGCAGGTGTCGTTTCAATTGAAGCAACTTTAAATCCTACAGATACGGATTATCTCTATTTCTTAGCGGATAAAGAAGGGAACAATCACTTCGCGAAATCATACGATGAACATCTACAAAACAAAAGTCTTTATTTAAATAATAAATAAGATAGGATAAATAGCAGAATTAACCATGTTGGTTAACTGCTATTTTTTATTCATTCCATTCCGATATTGTTTATCATTCGGTCAATAGTCTGAATTCTAAACTTTTCAATATGAAAATCGTAAAGAATGTTCGCTTTCCATTGATTTTCATGTTATGATTAGATGTGATTTTTCCATAGTGTAGTTGATTAAAGCCAACTCGTTTGGTTTTTTTCTTTTTATATATAATCTGAAGGAGAGAAAACATGGAGTTTTCAGATCAGTTCATAGAGTCCTTCATTCATCCTCGGAATGAATTGCTGCAAAAAATGGAACAATATGCACAAAATCACCATGTTCCGATTATGAAAGCTTCGGCAATCGAAGTATTAACTCAAATATTGCGTATTCAACGACCGAAGACAGTTTTAGAAATTGGTACAGCAATTGGCTATTCGGCTATTCGCATTGCTGAAGCGGTGCCTGATAGCCGTATCGTTACAATCGAAAGAGATGAACAACGCGTCCAACTTGCTAAGCAGTTTATTGAGGAAAGTCACGTTGGAAACCGAATTACGGTGATTGAAGGAGATGCGTTAGAAGTAGATGTAACGAAGTTTCAATCTACTTTTGATGCTGTTTTTATTGATGCAGCGAAAGGGCAAAATATGCGCTTTTTTGAAAAATATTCTCCCCTAGTTCCGTCAGGTGGAGTCATTTATATTGACAATATTTACATGCACGGATTATCGGACATTCCATTGGAAGAAGTACCAAAACGAAAACGCTCGATGATTCGCAATTTAAAAGAGTTTACCGAGTGGATTAAAAACCATTCAGATTATTCTACGACCTTTGTCCCCGTTGGCGATGGTTTACTAATTTGTTTAAAGAGGTGAAGACATTTGAAAAAACCAGAATTACTCGTGACGCCTAAATCAATACCCCATATTAAAGAATTAATCGAGGCTGGTGCCGATGCATTTGTTATCGGTGAACAAAAATTTGGATTGAGACTTGCCGGAGAATTTTCCATTGACGAAGTAAAAGAAGCCACGCAAATCATCCATGAAGCAGGTAAGAAAGTTTATGTTTCTTGCAATGCTTTATTCCATAATGATCGCATTGATGCGTTGGATGAATATTTAAAACAATTACAACAAATTGGACCTGATGCGATTTTATTCGGTGACCCTGCAGTTCTCATGTCAGTTCGAGAATTTGGTATTACAATTCCCCTACATTGGAATCCAGAAACAACAGCAACAAACTGGTTCCAAGTAAATTATTGGGGAGAACGAGGAGCGAAGCGTGCAGTATTAGCCCGTGAGTTATCCCTTGATGAGATTTTAGAAATAAAAGAAAACTCCAAATACGAAATTGAAGTACAAGTACATGGGATGACTTGCATGTTCCAATCAAAACGGAAATTATTGGGAAATTATTTCCTTTACCGAGGAGAAGTAATGGAAATTGAAAATCGAAAAGAAAATAAAAACATGTTCTTACACGATAAAGAACGTAACAACAAATATCCGATATATGAAGACTTGAATGGAACGCATATTTTTTCGCCAAATGATATTTGTTTAATTGATGAATTAACAGAGTTTTTCGAAGCGGGAATCGATTCGTTGAAGATTGATGGAATTTTGCAAACTGAAGAATATATTACGACAGTAACAAGCCTTTATCGACAAGCAATTGATGCTTATTTCGATGAAGGGGAAGATGCTTATGATGAAATAAAAGATGAATTATTCGAAAAAATTAAAGCGATTCAACCACCATTACGTCCATTAGATACTGGATTTATTTATAAGGAAACAGTTTATTAAGAAAGGGGGATCTCCATTGTTACAATTAATTGAAAATGAAAGCATTCGTGAAACAATAAATGGCAAACGCATTATTACGAAAAAGCCGGAATTACTTGCTCCTGCGGGTAGTTTAGAAAAATTAAAAGTAGCTGTGCATTACGGTGCTGATGCAGTATTTATCGGTGGTCAAGAATTTGGATTGCGTTCCAATGCAGATAATTTCACCATTGAAGAAATGCGTGAAGGTGTTGAGTTTGCCAAAAAATATGGTGCAGTAATTTATGTAACAACAAATATTTTTGCCCACAATGAAAATATGGCAGGCCTAGAAGAATATTTGCGTGCAATTGCTGACGTAGGTGTAAAAGGAATCATTGTAGCAGATCCATTAATTATTGAAACATGTAAAAGAGTAGCGCCAGAGTTGGAAATCCATCTTTCAACTCAGCAATCTTTATCGAACTGGAAAGCGGTAAAATACTGGAAATCTGAAGGTTTGGATCGGGTTGTTTTAGCCCGTGAAGTAGGTGCGGAAGAGATTCGTCTAATCAAAGAAAAAGTGGATATTGAGATTGAAACATTCGTTCACGGTGCTATGTGTATTGCGTATTCTGGGCGTTGTGTGTTATCAAATCACATGACAGCTCGTGACTCAAACCGTGGCGGTTGTTGTCAAAGCTGCCGTTGGGATTATGATCTATATGAAAATGTAAATGGGGAAGAAAAGCCTTTATTTAATGAAGGAGACGCACCTTTTGCAATGAGCCCGAAAGATTTAAAATTAATTGAATCCATTCCTCATATGATAGAATTAGGAATTGATTCATTAAAAGTAGAAGGGCGCATGAAATCCATCCACTATGTGGCGACAGTAATTTCCGTTTACCGTAAAGTGATTGACAGCTATTGTGCCGATCCGGATAACTTCAAAATTAAACGGGAATGGCTGGAAGAGTTGGATCGTTGTGCTAACCGCGCCACAGCTTCAGCTTTCTTTGAAGGGGAACCAAGCTATAAACAACAAATGTTTGGTTTCCATGCGAAGAAGCCGGAATGGGATTTTGCTGGATTTGTATTTGATTATGATGAGGAAACACAAATGGTTACATTGCAGCAGCGCAATTACTTCAAAACAGGAGATACGGTAGAATTCTTCGGTCCAGAAATCGATACATTTACGATGACAGTCGGTCAAATGTGGAATGAAGAGAATGAACCGATTGAGGTGGCGAACCACCCACTTCAAATCGTGAAATTTAAAGTCGAAAAACCACTTCACCGATACAATATGATGAGAAGAAAAAATAAATAAGAACTGCTCTTGAAACAAAACTCATAGTATAATATGATGAGTATGGTATTGATTCTTTTGCATGATTTTTACATTATTCACTATTAAATGACAATTTGATATATTGTTGAAATAAAATTCGGTTATTAGAAAGCGTCCGTTGGATTCTTCTAAATTGTCCAAAGGCAACATATGCTTTTCTAATAACCGGGTTTTATCATATATAAGAAATTTTTCTTCAGAAAAAGAAAACGATTGCATTACAAAATATGGTAATGTGATTGGATGAAAAAGTGATGTTTCTTAAGGAGTGAGTGTCTTGTCAAACGAAAAACAATACCCAATGACTTTAGCGGGTAAAGAAAAATTAGAAAAAGAACTTGAATATTTGAAAACAGAAAAAAGAAAAGAAGTTGTAGAACGTATTAAAGTTGCTCGTGGTTTTGGAGATTTATCTGAAAACTCCGAGTATGATTCTGCAAAAGAAGAACAAGCATTTGTAGAAGGGCGTATTTCTGCAATTGAAAATATGTTGCGTAACGCAGTGATTATTGAAGAAAGCGAAGAAGATGCAGATATCGTTACCCTTGGTAAAGCGGTAACATTTATTGAATTGCCGGATGGCGAAGAAGAAGAGTATGTAATCGTTGGTTCTGCAGAAGCAGATCCTTTTGAAGGAAAAATTTCGAACGATTCTCCAATCGCGAAAGCATTATTAGGTCATAAAGTTGGAGATGTAGTGAAAATAACAACTCCTGGCGGCGAAATGGAAGTTAAAATCGTAGCAATTCGTTCTTCAAACGACTAATGGATAATAAAGTCGACAAATTTTATAAAAATTTGTCGACTTTTTCATTTGTAATATTCATATGACAACAATATTAAAAATTTAGTTGAAGTATTTGTTTATCTCAATTTCTTGGTAATATGGAAAAAGAAATATAAGGAGGAATCATATGGCGAAGGAAAAACAAGAATTAAATAGCCGTAGAATGAAACGTTATTCAGATAATAAACGAAAAATGAATCGTATACTCAATGTATTGATAGCCATTGTATTTACGTTAATTGTGATCAATATTTATTTCATCGTAAAAGATGATGAAGAAGATGAAGTGGCTAGAGAAGATACGAAAGTGGAAGAATTAAAAGAACATGAAGATAGTGAAGAATTGGAGGAGCAGGATAGTAAAAAGGATGAAGAAGAATCTTTAGACGCTTCAAATAAAAATGAAGAGCCAAATAATCTGCAAGAAGACAATTCGTCCATTCATGATGAAAACAATGATGAAATTATCGTGTCTACTTCCTCAGATGCCAATGTGGAAAAAGTCATTGTTAATAACAACTGGCAAGTGACGCCTACGAGACAAACTGGTGAGCACGTTTCTGCTTTTGAAGAGGGCCATGTAGATTATGAAGAAAAATTATTGACGATTCGAAATGCTGTGGAATTACAAGAAGATAATATTATTTATTGGTCTGTAAGAAATGATGGCACAGGAAAAGGGGCAGTTGCCGTTGTATCATCAAAAGATCAAACAGAAAAATATCGAGTTCACATAAAATGGATTGAAAATGCAGGATGGATTCCAATTAAAGTAGAAATACTAAAAAAAATTGATGGCACGTATGAAGTAATGAATTGACTGCAATGGATATTTCCGTTAAGTTGGAATAGATGTGGATTTCAAGGAGGAATTAAAATATGAAAATTGCAGTTATCGGTGCAATGGAAGAAGAGGTTGAATTATTGCGAAAAGCATTAGAAAATAAAACCGTTACGACCATTGCAAATTGTGAATATACTACTGGTACATATAAAGGAAAAGATGTCGTTTTATTGAAAAGCGGAATTGGAAAAGTGAATGCTGCCATGTCCACAACGATTTTACTTCATCATTTTCAACCAGATGTTGTTATCAATACAGGTTCTGCTGGCGGCTATGACCCTGATTTAGAAGTAGGTTCCGTTGTAATATCAGATGAAGTTAGACACCATGATGTGGATTGTACTGTTTTTAAATATGAAATGGGGCAAGTACCGCAAATGCCACCTGCTTACAAAGCAGATGAAAAGTTAATGAAACTGGCTGTTGAGTCGGTAAAAGAAGTAGGGGAACATCAATATGGAGTAGGGCTCATTTGTTCCGGTGATTCATTTATGTATGACCCTGAACGAGTTGAAGCGGTTCGAAAACATTTTCCGCAAATGAAAGCATGTGAAATGGAAGCTGCTGCGGTTGCCCAAGTATGTTATCAATTTCAAACGCCATTTGTAGTCATTCGCGCCTTATCGGATATTGCAGGGAAAGAATCCGACATTTCATTTGATGAGTTTTTACCATTGGCGGCGAAACATTCAACGGCAATTGTTCTGAAAACGATAGAGAAATTATAAGGATTCTAGAAGGTCTTGACTGCATCATTTGGTAAAAAGTAATATATATGTAAGCTCGTTATGCATTTTTGGAGGAGGTAAAGGTATGATGTTAACATTAATGTTAGTTTCTGTAACAATTACTGCACTTGTTGGATTGATTGCTTGGTACGGTGCAAATGACGGTTCTGTAAAATCAAAATAATAAACAATTAGCTCGTTTAAATTAATATTTAAATGAGCTTTTTCTATTTATTATAAAAATTGAGGGGGCGTCTGCAAAGTCATTATGAGACGCCCCCTTTGCGGCTGTCGCTATCGCTTTCGCCGCAGATAAATTGCGGCTGTCGCACAAGCTTTCGCCGCAGATAAATTGCGGCTGCCGCACATGCTTTCGCCGCAGATGAATTGCGACGAGGAGGCGCGTTTTGTGACCACCGCAGGAGCAAAGTTTTTAAGAGAATATTACTATAAGAAGTAAGGCTGTTCAGAAAGTGTTCGACTTTCTGGACAGCCCCTCATTGTTTTACTTTTTTTCCCGTTCTCTTTCTCTTTCATTTTGATTATGTTTAAATTGTTGGTACAATTTCACAAGAGCTCTTTTTTCAATTCGAGATACATAACTTCGGGATATGTTTAATTTTTTTGCAATTTCTTTTTGAGTTAAAGGTTCTTCATTATTTAATCCGTAACGGTAAATAATAATTTCCAATTCTCTCGTATCCAATGTATTGAGATACGTATACAATTGTTCGAAACTTTCTTTTTGTTCGATTTTTTCGATTGCAGGTTTTTCATCTAGTTGTAAGATGTCTCGTATTTGCAAAGATTGTCCCTCTTTATCCACCCCAATAGGTTCAAACAAAGATACATCTTTTTGCACTTTTTTTTGTGCTCGAAGGTGCATGAGTATTTCATTTTCAATGCAACGGGCTGCATATGTTGCGAGGCGAGTTTTTTTATCTGGTGTAAAACTGCTCACAGCTTTCATTAACCCGATCGTTCCGATTGAAATATAATCGTCTAATTGTTCGTGTGGGGGATGGAACTTTTTTACCACATGGGCAACAAGCCGCATATTTCGTTCAATTAAATCAAGTCGCGCTTGCTCATCGCCCGCTAAAAATCGTTCAATCGCTTTTGCTTCTTCTTCTGATGTGAATGGTTTATGAAATGCCTGACCTTTAAGGTATCCTAGAAATGCGGGAATATCTAACCAAAGCTGAATCAGTGATGCCAATATTCCGCTCAAGGAGGTCATCCTTTCCGCTTTTTTCGACATTATATGAATTGAAGTATGGAAAAATGCGTAACGACGCTTATTCTGTAGAAAAAAGTAAAATTCATAAGAAAAGGCTTGAAAGAACTGTTTAACATTTGATAGTTTAGTAAATGTTTCAATTGTTGTAGTATTATGTGAGTAGCATTGAGTTCCATCGTTATGTTCGTGCTACATAGGTTTCAAATTGAAGGATATGCTATAATGGGAAATAAATTTTTGTAAGAGGGGAAAAGATTTTGTATAAGTTATTTTTACCAAATGAATTTGTTGCATCAGTGTTTGAAATTACTCCAGAAAAATTAAAATCACTTGGAATTCGAGGTATAATAACCGATTTGGACAATACATTAATCGAATGGAATCGAAAGGACGCGACGAAAGAAATTGCAGAATGGATGAGATTGATGCAAGAAGCAGGTATCCAAATCATCATTGCTTCCAATAACAACGAAGAAAGAGTAAAACGGTTTGCAGAACCATTGAAAATACCGTATATTTATCGTGCAAAAAAACCGCTTGGACAAGCTTATAAAGCTGCTCTTCATAAATTGCAATTAAATAGAAATGAAGTGGCAATGGTAGGCGATCAGTTGCTTACCGATATTTTAGGTGCAAAACGATTGCAACTTTATACTTTTTTAGTTCGACCTGTAGCGGAGTCGGATGGCTTTGTTACGCGCTTTAACCGTTTTGTTGAAAGACGCTTATTCAAAGTATTAAAAAGAAAAGGAATTACGATGTGGGAGGAACAATAATGACAGAAATGCCAACTTGTATTGGCTGCGGTGTAAAAATTCAAACTGAAAATCCAGAAGAAACAGGCTATGCGCCGCCAAAAACGTTAGAAAAAGAAACAGTCATTTGCCAAAGATGTTTTCGATTAAAAAACTATAACGAGATTCAACCGGTACGATTAACTGATGATGATTTTTTAAGAATATTAAATGGCTTAGGTAATCATGATGGACTGATTGTAAAAATTGTAGATATCTTTGATTTTAATGGAAGTTTCATTCCAGGTATTCATCGATTTGTTGGAAATAATCCAGTATTACTAGTAGCAAATAAATCGGATTTGTTACCGAAATCTGTGAAACGAGAAAAAGTGGTACGTTGGCTAAAGAGAGCTTCACGAGAATTTGGATTACATCCTGTCGAGGTAAAACTAGTAAGTGCCCATAAAGGACACGGAATGGATGAAGTCATTGAAACAATTGATCAATATCGTGAAGGAAAAGATGTATTCGTAGTCGGTTGTACCAATGTAGGAAAGTCTACATTTATTAACCGCATTATCAAACGCGCTACTGGAGAAGGGAATTTAATTACAACATCTCATTTCCCTGGAACAACGCTAGATATGATTGAAATTCCAATGGAAGATGGAAAAGCAATTTACGATACGCCCGGTATTATCAATCATCACCAAATGGCTCATCATATTCATGAAAGTGAGTTAAAGTATATTACACCGAAGAAGGAAATTAAGCCAAAAGTGTATCAATTAAATGCTGAACAGACATTATTTATCGGTGGACTAGCTCGATTTGATTTTATTAAAGGTAATCGCAACTCGTTTACTGTGTATGTATCAAACGAACTTCCAATCCATCGTACGAAATTGGAAAAAGCCGACGCATTATATGATGAACACCGAGGCAAGTTATTATCTCCGCCTTCGGAAGAGTATATCAACCAATTACCTCCAATGGTTCGTCACGAGTTTTCGATAAAAGAAGGTAAAACAGATATCGTCATTTCCGGGCTAGGGTGGATTACAGTGCAACAACCAAATGTTGTCGTTGCTTGTCATGCGCCTAAAGGTGTAGAAGTATTTATACGTTCTTCTTTAATTTAAGTATTGGAAGAGGGTTAGGTAATGAAGAAATGGTTTGCTGTTATTGGTGATCCGATCGCTCATTCAAAATCGCCGTTCATGCATAATACGTGGTTCCATGAAATGGGAATTGATGCGACTTACATTCCAATCCACGTGAAAAGCGAACAATTGGAGGAAGCCGTTGCTGCTTTAAAATTGCTAGGTGCTAGTGGATGGAACGTGACAATTCCCCATAAGGAATCCATTATACCTTTATTAGATGACATCGATCCGATTGCTCAAAAGATGGGGGCAGTCAACACAGTTGTTAGACTAAATGATGGCTCATTAAAAGGTTATAATACCGATGGTGCTGGTTTTGTACATGCTTTAGAAGAGGCGGTCGGAAAGAACAAAGAGAAGAAAGTGCTTATGATTGGAGCTGGAGGAGCAAGCAGGGGAATTGCTTTTGCGTTGCAGCAATATGGTTATGAACAAATCCATATTGCCAATCGCACTGTTTCAAAAGCAGAAGCAATCATCCAAGAACTCGGTGAAGGGATTGCTCTTTCTCTTGAACAAGCAGAAAAACAATTAGATCAATATGGTATTATTATTCAAGCAACTTCTCTAGGGCTTTCAACTGGAGAAAACAAGCTCCCAATTTCATTGGATCTATTACAAGAGGGAACAATTGTTGCCGATATCGTGTATAATCCGTTAATGACGCCTTTCCTGTTAGAAGCTGAAAAACGACAAGCAAAGATTGTAACTGGGCTAGGAATGTTTATTCATCAGGGAGCAATCGCATTTAACCATTGGCTAGGTCAATATCCAAACACCGAAAAAATGATGGAGAAATTAATAGAGCAATTAAAATAGATTACTAGGAGGAACCTATGCTTACAGGTAAACAAAAAAGATTTTTGCGGGCAGAAGCCCATCATTTAAATCCGATCTTTCAAGTAGGGAAGGGCGGAGTGAATGAACAAATGCTTCGCCAAATAGAAGATGCTCTTGAAGCCAGAGAGCTTATTAAAGTTCGCATTCTAGATAATTGTGAAGAAGATAAACACGATGTAGCAGAAGCATTGGCTTCGGGAACAAATTCTGAACTTGTACAATTAATTGGCCTTACAGTTGTGTTATATAAACCTTCAAAGAAAAATAAAAGAATTCAATTACCTAAATAAAATTTAAAGTCAGGTGTTCTTTAATGAAAAAAGTCGGCATATTAGGGGGAACTTTTAATCCTCCACATATCGGACATTTAATCATGGCAAATGAAGTGTATCATGCCTTACAACTTGATGAAGTCCGCTTTATGCCAAACGCAATTGCTCCACATAAAAAAAAGGAAGACGAATCAACCGATGAAAATCGCCTGCAAATGGTGCAATTACTAATAAAACCTTATAAAGAATTTACGGTGGAAACGATTGAACTGGAACGTGGTGGAGTGTCTTATACTTATGACACGATGGTGGCATTAAGAGAAAGAGAGCCGGATGTCGAGTTTTATTTTATTATTGGTGGAGATATGATTGATACCCTCCACACTTGGCATCATATCGATGAACTCGTAAAAATTGTTCAGTTTGTTGGTATTAAGCGCCCTGGTGCCAAGTCGGAGTCACCTTATAACATTATTATGGTAGAAGCTCCAGATATAGCTTTATCTTCCACATTAATACGTGAACGGTTTGCCACAGGTGGAACATTAAGATTTCTATTACCACCGGAAGTGGAAGCTTATATTCGAAAGGAAGGACTTTATGGAGCGAAGTGAATTATTGAATCGAATTAAATCTCGAATGCCAGAAAAGCGCTATATTCATACAATAGGAGTAATGGAAACGGCAATTCAATTAGCTGAACTATATGGAGCAGATGTGAAAGCAGCAGAAACAGCTGCCATTTTGCATGATGTTGCGAAATATGCGGATGAAGATTGGATGAAAAATATCGTAAAGGAACACGGTCTGGATACAAGATTGTTGGATTGGGGGCCAGAAATTTTACATGGTCCTGTAGGTGCTTGGATTGCCGAACATGAATTTCATATATCCAATGAAGATATTTTAAATGCCATTCGTTTCCATACGACAGGTAGAGCAGGCATGTCGAAATTGGAGAAAATTATTTATATTGCCGATATGATTGAACCGAATCGATCATTTGATGGAGTAGAAAAGTTAAGAAATAAAGCACAACAAGATTTAAATCAAGCGATGTGTGCATGTATTCGTCATTCCATTGCCTTTTTAGTTCATACAAAGCAGCCGATTTTCCCTGATTCCATCGAATGTTATAATCATTATTATAAATAATTTGTTTAGCTTTTTTGACAATTCGAAAAAATAGATAGTAAATACAAAAAGGAGAGGAATTGTGACTCAATGGTAGATTTGTTGCAAGTAGTTTATAAAGCATTAGACGATAAGCGTGCAGAAGATATCGTCATTTTAAATATGAAAAACATTTCATTACTGGCAGATTATTTTATTATTTGTCATGGAAATTCAGACCGTCAAATTCAAGCGATTGCTAGAGAAGTGAAGGAAAAAGCTGAAGAAAATGGCTTTGATGTTAGAAGAATGGAAGGATACGATTCTGCTCGTTGGATTTTAATCGATTTAGGTGATATGGTCGTTCATGTATTCAATAAGGAAGAACGACAATTCTATAATTTAGAACGATTATGGGGAGATGCACCACAAATCGAAGTGCCGAGTGTCAGTGAATAGTTACGAACGTTTTGCCGAAGTGTACGATGTTCTCATGGAAGACATCCCATATGATCAGTATGTTAAGTGGGTTACTGCCTTTGCACCAAGTTCCAATTATCCCACATTATTAGATGTCGGATGCGGGACTGGTACATTATCGATACTGTTTAGTAAAGCGGGTTATCAAGTTAGTGGCATTGATTTATCTGAATCAATGCTTACAATTGCTCAAGAACGGTCCCAAAAAGAGGATTTGACGATACCGTTTTACCAAATGTCAATGGATGATTTAGAGGGCTTTTCAAATATAGATGTTGTTGTCATTCCCATTGATTCAATCAATTACTTACAAAGTGAAAAACAAGTGAAAGAAACGTTCAAAAGAGTATATTCAACTTTACGTGTGGGAGGTCAACTATTTTTTGATGTCCATTCCATTTATAAAATGGATGAAATCTTTTTACAAAGCCCTTTTACGTATGATGACGGCGATATTTTCTATATCTGGTATACAGAAAAAGGGGAAGAAGAGCATTCTGTTGTTCATGACATCACATTTTTTGTAATGGAAGATTTAACGAATCTTTATGAGCGTTTTGATGAACAACATTATCAGAGAACCTTTTCAATTGAAACTTATGAAAATTGGTTAAAGGAAGTTGGTTTTTCACAAATATTTATAACTGCTGATTGGGAAGACCAATCACCTACCAACACAAGTGAACGTATTTTTATTCGTGCAGTGAAATGACATCTTTTCTTTAGAAGGTAAATCGAGTATGATAAAGGTGACTCCATATGATTTACCTTCTAGAAGGGGTGCTCTATGATTTTCCACGATTTCTTAAAGAAGTATGGAAAAATGCTTGTAGCACCTGGAATCCTTTGCCTATTCATTGCTATCTATTTACTTCAGCAAGACAGTTCGGATGACGCTGAACTCGTTTCAACCATTCCTCAACCACAAATTTTCGATGATATGGAAACCCTTCAATCGGAAGAATCCACTTCTACAAAAGTCATTGTTGATGTAAAAGGGGCTGTAAAATTTCCCGGCGTATATGAATTAACAACAGAAGATCGAATTATCGATGCCATTCAATTAGCGGGCGGTTATGAAGAAGAAGCTGATTCAAACTATATTAATCATGCACAAAAATTGCAAGATGAGATGGTTATTTATATACCAAAAAAAGGTGAACTTCTTCGGGATGAAGAATACCAACCGTTAGGACAAGCTCTTCAACAAAGCCATTCATCAAGCAAGAAAGAGTCGTTAGTAAACATTAACACCGCCGATGAGTCCAAATTAATAACTTTGCCAGGAATCGGTCCTTCAAAAGCTCAGGCAATCATCCAGTATCGTGAAGAACATGGACCGTTTAAAAAAATCGAGGATTTAAAAAGTGTTTCTGGCATCGGTGAAAAAACCTTTGAAAAATTGAAGGATTTTATCACGATATAACTAATATTTAATTATTTTCTTCTATACTAGTAAATAGAAATCATTTGGAGGTAATCATATGGAGCGCATTACTTGGGATCAGTATTTTATGGCTCAAAGTCATTTATTGGCTTTACGAAGCACATGTCCACGTTTGAGCGTTGGTGCTACGATTGTGCGGGATAAACGAATCATTGCGGGAGGTTACAACGGCTCCATATCAGGTGATGAACATTGTATTGATGAAGGTTGTTATATAAGAGATAACCATTGTGTGCGCGCAATCCATGCAGAAATTAACGCTCTATTACAATGTGCAAAATACGGTATTTCAACAAATGGAGCAGATATATATATCACTCATTTTCCTTGTTTGCAATGCACTAAAGCAATCATCCAATCTGGCATTAAAAATGTTTACTATGCTAGTGATTATAAAAATGATCCATATGCTATCGAAATATTAAATAAAGCCGGAGTAAATGTTGTTCATGTGCCGTTTAATAAATCAAAAATTGACTTTTTAAAAGACGAGAAATATCAAATAGTTTTAGATTTGTTGGAGAAGTTACGACAAAGTGGCGCCGATAAAGAAGAATTATCCTTATATGAAGAGAAGGTGAAGGAGTTATTTGATATTTCAACATAAGTGGATTTACTATGCCTTGTCGGTGCTCATTGCCTCCCTCAGTGCGCATGAGACCACATGGCTTTTATTGTTACTTATACCGCTAGTTTTGCATGCTTATTTGATAAAGTTTCATCCAGTGCAAATTACTATACTTTTATTTTGTAGTATTAGTGTTTTTCTCTATTTCTCCACCCAATTAAAAGAAATAGAAAAGCCCATCATCTTGACGGGAATTTATACGTGGACGCATGAATATAAAGTAAATGGCGATAAGATAAGAGGGTTGATGAAAGATGAAAATGGTAGGAAAGTCTATGTGACATATAAACTCAGCTCTGAAGAAGAAAAACATATTTTCGAATCGATGCCTTTAGAAGGAAAGAGATTCTTAGTTGAAGGGGAAATGGTGGAACCTAAAAGACCCCAACATCCCTATAGTTTTAATATGAAAAAGTATTTAAAAAGTAAAGGTGCGACAGGTATCTTTGAAATTCATAGACTTCAATATATTGACACGAAATCATCTTTCCATCAAAAAATTAGTGTTATGCGTTTTCATTTGAAAAAACATATTGAAAAGACGTTTCCAACATCTCTTGCTCCTGAAGCAAAAGCTTTACTAATCGGTTTACAAGATGATGTGGATGATGAAACAACGAGGGCTTATCAAAAATTAGGTATTACTCATTTGTTCGCCATTTCGGGATTGCACATTGCGATTTTTGCTTTCATTATTTATGAAGGGCTAATTCGTTTGCGTATAAGGCAAGAGATTGCGACCATTCTTCTAATAATTCTATTGCCAATTTATGCGATTGTTGCAGGTGGAGCTCCTTCTGTTTGGCGGGCGGTAACTGTTCTGGAGCTGATCATCATTTCACGATACAAACGTCGCCTTGCAATAGATGATGCTCTTGCCATCAGTTTCATCGGTTTTGTGATGATTGAGCCATGGGTTATCTATCAAGTTGGCTTTCAACTATCTTATTTAGCTACAGTTAGTTTAATTTATTCTAGTAGATTTTTGCATTCGATTAATTCTTGGTGGTTAAAATCGTTTTTCATTACTTTTGTTTGCCAGTTAATCGTTTATCCTCTATTGCTATATCATTTTTATGAACTAAGTATCTCCTCGTTTATCGTCAATCTATTTTATGTGCCTCTGTTTTCCTTTCTTATTTTGCCAATCAATATTGTTTTGTTAATCCTTTCATTTATTCCAATTCCTTTATCCAATCTATTTTTTACAGTGTATGAACCTTTTCGGCTTCTCATAACAAAATTTACTTTCGTACTACAATCTGTGCCTTACCAAATGTGGGTGCCAGGCAAACCTTCCTTATTTTTGATGATACTGGCTTATGTCAGTGTGTTGATGGCATTATACTTCATCGATTGTCGAGCAAAAATCCGATATATCGTGTTGGTATTACTAATTCCTGTATTTCTACTACATTTTAAAGGAAAAATAAACCCTCATTTAATTATTTCCTTTGTGGATGTTGGACAAGGCGATTGTATCGTCATCGAACTTCCTTTTCGAAAAAAAGTGTACATGATTGATACAGGAGGGGTTTTACGATTTCAACAGGAAGAGTGGAAAGAAGGTACTCGATATGAAGTGGGAAGACAAGTAGTCGTTCCGTATTTGAAAGGAAAGGGAATTTCAAGCATTGATACGCTTATATTAACACATGCTGATAGTGATCATGTGGAAGGAGCTGAAGAAATATTAAAAGAGATTCGCGTTCGAGAAATACATGTAACGCCTTCTTCTTTGAAAAAGCCAGTTATGAATGATTTAATGGTTGAGGCAAAGATTCAAAAAGTTCCTATTAAGGAACAAATGGCTGGAAATGCATGGCGTGATGGAGAAGTGATTTTTCAATATCTTTGGCCTTTTGATACGGATTATGAAGGGAATAATGGTTCGCTCGTTTTATATGTTCAACATGGTCATTTTCATGCATTGTTTACTGGGGATTTAGAAAAGGAGGGAGAACAAAAGCTGCTTTCAAGATATCCTACTTTATCATCCATCGATTTATTGAAGGCAGGCCATCATGGTAGTAAGACCTCCAGCAGTGAAGAATTTATTCGACAATTACAGCCTGCAATCACGATTTTTTGTGCAGGAGAAAATAATCGATTTGGACATCCTCATAAAGAAGTTGTAGAACGATTTCAACGAATGGGTTTAAAAACATTTACGACAGGGGAAGTTGGGACGATTGAAATTATCGCAAAAGCGCATGAAATGAAAATAAGAACCGTGACAACAACTATTGACTGAAAAGAAAAATAGAGTGTAGACAAAGGGAGAAACCTTGTCTACACTCTATTAAATATTAAGCGACAACATCAATAACTACGGCAATAATGAACATTAATGTGAAAAATAAGAATGATACCGTGAAACCAACCGCACCATCAATAGCATCATTACGTTTGCAAGAAGCATTATCACCTTCGAACGGGTTATGTGTAACGAAATTTTCATTATGATTTGCCATATGATAACCTCCTACTCAAAGTCCATTATAAGTCAATAGATAGTAAAAAGCTATAAGAGATTATTGAATTTCTTTTTGATTTCTATTTTATTTTGACACATTTTATACAAAAAATACAGTTCTTCTCATAATTCGTGTATACTAATGAATACGAATTGTTTGGAGGTTTACGAAATGTTTACGAAGGCATGGAAAGAAATAGCAAATGGAAAAATCGCTCCAGTATATTGTATTTATGGCGAAGAAACTTACTTTATAGATGAAACAATTGAACGCATAAAAAAAGCCTTGAGTGTTGACGAGGAAGTGGAGATGACGATGTTTGACTTGGAAGAGTCACCGGTCGACTTTGTCATAGATGAAGCGGATACATATCCATTTTTATCAGAGCGTAAATTAATCATTGCGAAAAATGCAACCTTTTTAAAAGCTGCCGAAAAAGGTTCGGAAAAAGTTGAGCATGACGTCAAGCGACTAGAAAACTGGCTACATCATCCTTCCGATTTTGCAGTAACAATCTTTACAGCGCCATATGAAAAATTGGATGAACGAAAAAAAATCACAAAGTTGATGAAGGAATTATCCGTCATGCTTCATGCAGAAGCGCTAGGGGAAAAAGATTTAGCTGTTTGGATTCAAAGTGAGGTTGCGAGCTTTGAGAAAAAAATTGAAGACGAAGCGATAGACAAGCTGGTTGAAATGGTTGGAGAAAATATGAATCAGCTTCAAAGGGAGATTGAAAAGCTTGTTCTCTATCTAGGCGAAGATAAAATGATTACAAGCGATTTAGTGGAAAATCTCGTAGCAAAAACCCTTGAACACGATGCGTTTAAAATGTTAAATGCTTACCTTGCTCATAACGTTTCAGAAGCGCTTCGAATTTATCATGACTTGTTGCGTCAAAAGGAAGAACCCATAAAATTAGTTGGTTTATTAGCAAACAATATACGGACGATGAATAACGTTTACTATTTACATAAGAAAGGTTATCCTCCGACACAAATTTCGAAACAATTGAAGATTCATCCTTACAGAGTAAAATTAATGCTAGAAAAAAGGGATCGTCCAAGTGAAGAGCGGTTATTGAAGGCGCTAAATGAACTTGCTGAAATTGATATCCTATTAAAAACAACTGGAGGAAACCGGGAAAGATATTTGGAAATGTTTTTATTAAAAAGTTTATAAATTTGCATTCATAATAAGAATCCAAAAAAGACTGTGTAACTATGCTTTTTATACAGCCTAAGTGTTTTCATAAATTAAGTTTGGACGAAAAAAGATCAATTGTTTTAATAACAATTGATCTTTTTATTTTAGTTAGCTTGAGCTAATTTTTTAGCAAGGCGTGATTTTTTACGGCTTGCAGCATTTTTATGAATGATTCCTTTGCTTACTCCTTTATCAAGAGCTCTTGTAGCTTGAATCACTAATTCTTGAGCGTTTTCAGCACCGCTTGCGATTGCTTGTTCAGCTTTTTTAACAGCAGTACGCATTGCTGATTTAGCTTGAGCGTTTGCAACGTTTGCTTTTTTCGTAGTTTTTACACGTTTAATTGCTGATTTAATATTTGGCATTTTTTCACCTCCTAGTTGAAATACGAGATGACAATTTTTCAAAAATAACATTTGTCAATACAACAAAAAACATTATACAGAAGGTAATCTATATTTGCAATACATAAATGGAAAGAATATTTACTTGACAGATTGAACATGATAGAGAAGAGGTGATAAAAATGCAAGAAAATATCTGGAATAGAACCGATTTAATTGATGAAACAGAAGAGGTTGTTCAACATCAAACGAAACAACAAAAAGAGAAACTAGATGAGACAGAAGGCGTCAAATTTGAAGAATTTTACGAAAATCGAGTAAAAGTGACAAAGGTGACCGTCAATCAAGAAGGAGCTAAAGAGATTGGAAAAAAAGCAGGCCAATATTTTACCTTAACTGTTCCAACATTGAATATTGACGATCACGATGGTATGAAGCAGTTGGAAAAAACATTTGTTAAATATATCGATGAAATTCATCAAAATATTAAGTTAACAAAGAAGAGTAAAATATTAGTAATTGGACTCGGCAATAAGACGATCACACCTGATGCGATAGGTCCGTTTACTATTGATGCAATGCAATCAAGACAGTTAGAAGAACATAATGAACAATTTATTTTATATGCTCCGGGTGTAACTGGGCAGACGGGGTTTGAAACGAGTGATTTTGTACTTGCATTATCAGAAAAAATTCAACCCGATTTAGTTATCGTCATCGATGCTTTAGCAACGAGAGGAACAGCTAGATTATGTAAAACAATCCAAATAACTAATACCGGAATTCATCCAGGGTCAGGTGTCGGAAATCAGCGGGCAGAAATATCAAAAGAAGTGTTAGGTATTCCTGTAACCGCAATCGGTGTTCCAACGGTCGTTGATGCTACGGTTATTATTGCCGATGCGGTAGATAAGGTATTTCGTTCCATTGCGACAAAAATTCAAGAGAAAGACAAGCCTTCTGGCAAACTTTCTGTCACATCTTGGACATCGGATTCAAATTCAGATGTCGATTTAAATGTTGTTCGACCGATTTTTGGAGAATGGTCGACTTGGTCAAAGGCTGAAAGAAGGCAACTATTTGAGGAAGTATTGTTATCTGGTTCGCAAAGACTTATTGTTACGCCGAAAGAAGTCGACATTTGGATGACGAAGTATTCGGTATTGATTAGCAATGGTTTATTTAATTGGGTAGAAGATAGATTGAACTAGTTCTAAAAATTCTCTTTCTTCCATAACGTAGTGGAAGGAGAGGATGCTTTGATGAAAAAAATTCAAGGATTTGTACTGTTATTGCTTTTCTTTTTCTTGTTACCGATCATTACAGGACTATTACCTTTTCCAAACAACGAGAAATTTGTTCCTGCCACACCAGAAGAAAAGATAGTCTATGCATCGAATGATTTAGTAGTATCTGATGTTGCGCCTCCAATAGATCCTTTTAAAGTGTTGCTCGTGTTTACCCATTCCCATGAAACGTATAAGCCTTTCGTGGAGAATGAAAAGGGAATGGTCGCTGTATACGATGATCATTCAAATTTATTTTCCATGCAAAGTTTGTTTGAAGATTATTTTCGGTTAAATGGAATTTCTGCGACAACTCTTGATGTAGATGTAATGAATGTCATGAAGCAGAATGGCAAAGCTTTTCATGAGGCTTATAAAACAGCTAGGCCATATATTGCCGAAGAATTAAAATCAAATCATTATGATTTGATTTTGGATATTCATCGAGATTCTACTTCTCGAAATAAAACAACGATTGTTCATAAAAATGTTTCCTATGCGAAAGTAGCTTTTGTTATTGGTGCAGAAAATCCAAATTATAAATCTAATAAAACGCTTGCTCAAGCCTTAAGTGATTCAATGAATCAAATTATACCAAATATTTCAAGAGGTATTATTGAGAAAAAAGGCAGCGGTGTGGATGGGGTATATAATCAAGATTTGGCAAAAGAAATGATATTAGTGGAGATTGGTGGCATTGATAATACAGAAGATGAAGTTTATCGTACTGTTGCCGTAATGGCGCAAGCGGTGGCGAATAGTATTGCAAAACAATAAATTTATATTTGCAAGTAGCGTTTAAGAGAATGGCTTTTAAACGCTATTTTTTATTTTCATAAGGCAATTATGATTATTTTATAGAATAAGAATAAAGATTCCCTTTATTTGCTTATCTTGTTTATTATTGTGCTTACGCCATACTTCATAGTATAATTCAACTTAGTTTATTGTAACTTTGTAAAATCATGTTGAAAAACAACACAAAATAGCTGTATATAGTGAAAGGTGAGAAGCCTCCTGCGAAACAATGATTTTGGTTAGATTCAAATCGCATGGAGGCATTTGTTAGGAGTGGAAATATGAATCGTGAAGAACGCTTAAAACGACAAGAACGCATTAGAAACTTTTCAATAATAGCTCATATTGACCATGGAAAATCTACATTAGCGGATCGCATTTTGGAGAAAACGAAAGCTTTAACAGAGCGAGAAATGAAAGAACAGCTACTAGATTCGATGGACATAGAACGAGAACGTGGAATTACAATTAAATTAAACGCTGTTCAGCTAAAGTATCAAGCAAAAGATGGGGAAATTTATATCTTCCATTTAATCGACACTCCAGGACACGTCGATTTTACTTATGAAGTGTCAAGAAGTTTAGCTGCATGTGAAGGAGCTATTTTAGTTGTGGATGCTGCGCAAGGAATTGAAGCGCAAACACTAGCAAACGTTTATTTAGCGTTGGATAATGATTTAGAAATATTGCCGGTAATAAATAAAATCGATTTACCTGCAGCTGATCCAGAAAGAGTTCGCAATGAAATTGAAGATGTGATTGGTCTCGATGCGGAAGATGCGGTGTTAGCGAGTGCAAAAGCAGGCATCGGTATTGATGAGCTTTTGGAGCAAATTGTTGAAAAAGTACCTGCTCCATCAGGAGATCCAGATGCACCTCTGCAAGCATTAATCTTCGACTCATTATATGATGCTTATAAAGGTGTTATTGTTTCTGTAAGAATCGTAAACGGAACAGTAAAACCTGGAGATAAAATTCGATTTATGGCAACAAATGCGGAATATGAAGTGGTAGAAGTAGGTGTACATACGCCGAGAGTGACTCCTGTTGAAGAGTTGACGGTTGGTGATGTAGGTTACATTACTGCTTCAATTAAGAATATTCATGACACGAATGTGGGGGATACAATCACCCATGCGGATCGTCCGGCGAAAGAACCTTTGCCAGGTTATCGAAAGCTAAATCCAATGGTATTTTGCGGCCTTTATCCAATCGATACAGCAAAATACAACGATTTACGAGACGCATTAGAAAAGCTTGCACTAAATGATTCTGCATTACAATTTGAACCTGAGACATCTCAAGCATTAGGTTTTGGGTTCCGCTGTGGTTTCTTAGGTTTATTGCATATGGAAATTGTGCAAGAACGCTTAGAAAGAGAGTTCCAGCTTGACCTTATTACGACAGCTCCATCTGTTATTTATGAAGTGGAATTAACGGATGGTTCAAAAGTTAGTGTGGATAACCCTTCCATGATGCCAGCACCACAAAAAATAAACCAAGTGTTAGAACCATATGTCAAAGCAACCATTATGGTGCCAAACGATTATGTTGGTGCGGTAATGGAATTATGCCAAAAAAAGCGTGGCACATTTATCAACATGGATTACATTGATTCAACACGAGTGAGCATCTTTTATGAAATGCCACTTTCAGAAATCGTTTATGATTTCTTCGATCACTTAAAATCGAATACAAAAGGTTATGCTTCATTCGATTATGAGTTAATTGGCTATAAACCTTCGAAACTTGTGAAAATGGATATTTTAATCAATGGTGATCAAGTCGACGCATTAAGCTTCATTGTACATCGTGATTTTGCGTACGAAAGAGGAAAAGTCATTGTTGAAAAATTAAAAGATATTATTCCGCGTCAACAATTCGAAGTACCTGTACAGGCGGCTATTGGAACAAAAATTATTGCCCGCTCTACAATTAAAGCAATACGTAAAAATGTGTTAGCGAAATGTTATGGAGGAGACATTTCCAGAAAACGTAAACTCCTTGAGAAGCAAAAAGAAGGTAAGAAGCGCATGAAGCAAGTAGGATCTGTTGAGATTCCGCAAGAAGCATTCATGGCAGTATTAAAAATGGATGACGAAAAGAACTAAGTTAAACAAAAATTTGGAAAAGCCATTCGATAATCGGGTGGCTTTTTATTTGTTACATTGAATTTTATGATTGAAACGGTACAATAGTAAGATAAATAGTGTTAAAGAAAGAAGGGATAGAATGGTTCGAGGAGTTTACATCCATATTCCTTTCTGTCATCAAATATGCAATTACTGTGATTTTAATAAAGTGTTTTTTCACAATCAGCCAGTAGATGAATATATTGAAGCAGTTGGGAAAGAGATTGCAATGGCTGTAAATAATATGCCGGAGCAATTTGAAAAGATAGAAACAATCTACTTAGGTGGAGGTACACCAACAGCATTATCTCCCAATCAAATCAGCCGTTTGCTAGAATTAATTGCAAAACATTTAAACATCGATGTAATAGAATTCACTGCTGAAGCTAATCCAGATGAATTAACAATAGAAAAATTAAGAGCATTGAAAAATGGTGGGGTCAACCGTTTAAGTTTAGGGGTTCAATCATTTGACCAACAACTTCTTCAAAAACTGGGGAGAACACATACCAATGATGATGTTTATAAAGCAATTGACAATGCGATTGCTGTTGGTTTTCAGAACATTAACATTGATTTAATGTACGGGCTACCTGGACAGTCAATTGAACTGTGGGAAGATACTTTAGAAAAAGCTCTTCTACTAAACTTGCCTCATTATTCTGCATATTCATTAATTGTGGAACCAAAGACTATTTTTTACATTCAGTTTTCAAAAGGAATGTTGCATTTGCCACCTGAAGAACAGGAAGCGAAAATGTATGATTTGTTGATGGAGCGTATGGAGGATAGCGGCCTTTCTCAATACGAAATTAGTAATTTTGCAAAAGAAGGTTTTCAATCGCTTCACAATAAAATTTATTGGGATAACGATGAATATGCAGGCTTCGGTGCTGGTGCCCATGGGTATATGAATGGCATTCGCTACTCCAATTATGGACCTATCAAAAAATATTTACAATCCATCCATATGGGACAGCTGCCAATTCTTCATCGCCATCAAGTTTCGATTAACGAAAAATGTGAAGAAGAAATGTTTCTCGGATTACGAAAAAATGAAGGAGTTTCGTACCACCAGTTTGAAAAGAAAATAGGATTTTCATTAAATGAAAAATATGGTGAGATTATAAGCAAACTGATGGATGAAGGGTTAGTGATGGAAGAGGAAGGTCGAGTAAAACTAACAAGAAAAGGTCGTTTTTTAGGAAATGAAGTGTTTCAACAATTTTTATTGTACGAGTAGGTTATTTCGTTGACACTAATTCATAGTTTTGTTAATTTAATTATAGTATTAGCACTCTCTTTTTATGAGTGCTAACAGAGGTGGTTTCAATGTTAACTGATCGTCAATTACAAATATTGCAAGTAATCGTTGATGATTTTGTGATATCAGCTCAGCCTGTTGGATCACGTCAAATTTCCAAGAAAAAAGGAATTAATTACTCACCTGCCACAATTCGAAATGAAATGGCAGATTTAGAGGAGCTTGGGTATTTAGAAAAGACACATGTTTCTTCTGGACGTATTCCTTCAGAAAAAGGATATCGTTATTACGTAGATCACCTACTGCAACCGAAACGTATGTCTGTTCATGAAATAAATTTAATACAATCCATTTTTGAAAAACAAAAGGTTGAAATTGAACAAATCATACGTGAATCAGCAAGCATTTTATCCGAATTAACATCTTATACAGCGATTCTACTTGGTCCAAATGTAACGGATCATCGGGTTAAACGCTTTCAAATTATACCTCTTTCAAAACAAACAGCTGTTGCGATTATCGTAACAGATATGGGTCATGTAGAAAACCAAGTTATAGCATTACCTGAAGGTTTTGATGCTTCCGATATTGAAAAAACAGTTAACATTCTTAATGAAAGGTTAATTGGTGTGCCGTTAATTCATTTGCAAAGTAAATTAGAAAAAGAAACATATGAAGTATTAAAACAACATGTTCAGATGGCTGATTCCCTCATTCTTTCGTTAATAAAAGTTGCATCTGTGGAAAATGATAGTAAAATTTACTTTGGCGGAAAAACAAATATGCTAAATCAGCCGGAATTTCATGATTTGAATAAAGTCCGCCAGTTGATGGAATTAATGGATAAGAAAAACCAAGTAATTTCACTGTTTCAGCCAGTGAAACAGGGCATTACGATTCGAATCGGTTCTGAAAACAATCATATTGCAGTCGAAAACTGCAGTGTAATTACCGCTTCCTATACTGCTGGTGAAGAGCAGAGCGGAGCCATTGCCATTATCGGGCCAACGCGAATGGACTATAAGCGGGTCGTGACGTTACTTGACATTGTAAGAAGAGGTTTATCAAGAACTTTTTCGGAAAAATTGAATGATGGACAGTAAGGAGGATTATCAGTGTCCGAAACAACAGAAAACAAACACCAACTAGAAGAAGCAGTTGAAAACGGTGAAACAAAACAAACATTCAAAGAAGAAGCAACTTTCTCGAATTCAGAAGAAACAATAGGCGAGGAAGTCGTGAATGTAGAGGAAGATACATCGGCTGATGAAAGTTCACAAGCAGAACTTTCAGTAGAAGAATATAAAACAAAAGTAGCCGAGTTAGAAGCAAAATTAGCAGAAGAAGAAAATCGTTATTTAAGATTAAGAGCAGATTTTGAAAATTTGCGTCGCCGTAGTCAGCTCGACCTGCAAGCGGCAGAAAAATATCGTGCTCAAAGCTTATTAACAGATTTATTACCGATAATTGATAACTTCGAAAGGGCGCTTCAAGTAAAAGTTACTTCAGAAGATGCTCAATCACTATATAAAGGAATTGAAATGGTTTATAATGCCCTCATAGATGCGACGAAAAAAGAAGGGCTAGAAGTGATTCCGGCTGTTGGTGAACCATTTGATCCAAATGTTCATCAGGCTGTAATGCAAGAATCAGATTCAGAAAAAGAATCTGGCATTGTCTTGAAGGAATTACAAAAAGGCTATAAATTGAAAGATCGCGTATTAAGACCTTCCATGGTTTCAGTAAATGAATAATTGAAATTTGAATGAAATTTGTGTGAAATAGGAGGCAAAATTCAATATGAGTAAAATTATTGGTATCGACTTAGGAACAACTAACTCTTGTGTGGCTGTATTAGAAGGTGGAGAACCTAAAATCATCCCGAACCCAGAAGGAAACCGTACAACACCTTCTGCTGTTGCTTTTAAAAATGGAGAACGTCTAGTTGGGGAAGTGGCAAAACGCCAAGCAATAACAAACCCAAATACAATTCTCTCTATTAAGTCTCACATGGGGACTGATTATAAAGTAAAGATTGAGGATAAAGAATACACTCCTCAAGAAATCTCTGCAATGATTTTACAATATTTGAAAAGCTATGCCGAAGACTATTTAGGAGAAAAAGTAACAAAAGCTGTCATTACAGTACCAGCTTATTTCAACGACGCACAACGTCAGGCGACAAAAGATGCTGGACGAATTGCAGGTCTTGAAGTAGAGCGTATCATTAACGAACCTACTGCTGCAGCACTTGCATATGGTTTAGATAAATTAGATGAAGACCAAAAAATCTTAGTATTCGACCTTGGTGGAGGTACATTCGACGTATCTATTCTTGAACTTGGTGATGGTGTATTCGAAGTGCTTGCTACTGCAGGTGATAATAAACTTGGTGGAGACGATTTTGACAAAAAAATTATTGACTATTTAGTTGAAGAATTTAAAAAGGAACATGGCATTGACTTATCTAAAGACAAAATGGCGATGCAACGTTTAAAAGATGCTGCTGAAAAAGCGAAAAAAGATTTATCTGGCGTTACTTCTACACAAATTTCATTACCGTTCATCACAGCTGGCCCAGAAGGTCCTCTACACCTTGAAATGTCATTGACACGTGCGAAATTTGAAGAGTTAACAAAAGACTTAGTAGAACGCACAATGGGCCCTGTACGTCAAGCACTTTCTGATGCTGGACTTTCTGCATCTGATATCGATAAAGTAATCCTTGTTGGTGGTTCTACTCGTATTCCTGCTGTACAAGAAGCTGTGAAACGTGAAACAGGTCATGAACCACATAAAGGGGTAAACCCAGACGAAGTGGTAGCGATGGGAGCTGCTATCCAAGGTGGCGTAATCTCTGGTGACGTGAAAGATATCGTATTGTTGGACGTAACTCCGCTTTCATTAGGTATTGAAACAATGGGTGGAGTATTTACGAAATTAATTGAACGCAACACAACAATTCCAACATCAAAATCACAAATTTTCACTACTGCTGCAGATAACCAACCAGCTGTGGACATTCACGTTTTACAAGGAGAACGTCCAATGGCAGCAGATAACAAAACATTAGGTCGATTCCAATTAACAGATATTCCACCAGCTCCACGTGGTGTACCACAAATTGAAGTAACATTTGATATCGACAAAAACGGTATTGTGTCTGTTAAAGCAAAAGATCTTGGCACTGGCAAAGAGCAAAAAATTGTTATTCAATCGAACTCTGGTTTATCAGAAGAAGAAATTCAACGCATGATTAAAGAAGCAGAAGAGAACGCTGAAGCGGATGCAAAGCGTAAAGAAGAAGCAGACCTTCGAAATGAAGCAGACCAATTAGTGTTCCAAGTTGATAAAACAATTACGGATTTAGGCGATCAAATTACAGAAGATGAAAAGAAATCTGTGACAGATGCAAAAGAAGAGTTAACGAAAGCATTAAAAGAAGGTTCAATTGATGATATCAAGTCTGCAAAAGAAAAACTTGAAGGTGTTTTACAACCGTTAGTGATGAAAGTATATCAACAAGCTGCACAACAAGCGCAAGCAAACAATGCTCAAGGAGAAGACAAAAAAGATGACGGTGTAGTAGATGCAGACTTTGAGGAAGTAAAAGACGATAAATAATAAATTGCCAATGATATAAGCGAAAGGCGGTTCTAATAAATAAACCCTCCTTCGTTGACCGCCTTTCGATTTGTATTGTCAATATTGGTTGATTGAATAAATGGAAAGCAAGAAAGTCAAAGCCGTTTTTGGTCTTTGACTTTTTCCATGATATAGACTGAATGATAGCATTATAAGGTAAAGTATCTTTCGCACACGCTTACATTAAAATAATGCAATTTTTAATGTAGCGTTTGTGGCAGATACATCATAGAAATAGAAAACTGTGTTAAATTTTTTCATCTTTTATTTGCATGGTTTAAATAAACTTCATTTCAATCTTTAGCATATATGATAAAATAGACCTTATGTAAAAGAGAGCGAGTGTGAGGTATGAAACGCGACTATTATGAAGTCCTTGGCGTAAGCAAAAACGCAACGAAGGATGAAATAAAAAAGGCATATCGAAAATTATCGAAAAAATATCATCCCGATCTTAATAAAGAACCTGGTGCAGATGAAAAATTTAAAGAAATTAGTGAAGCATATGAAGTATTAAGTGATGATCAAAAAAGAGCACAATATGACCAATTTGGCCATGCAGGTGTCAATGGACAAGGCGGTTTTGGCGGCGGAGGATTTAGTGACTTCGGTGGCTTTGGCGGTTTCGAAGATATTTTTGATACTTTCTTTGGTGGTTCAAGACGCAGAAGAGATCCGAATGCCCCTCGAAAAGGTGACGATTTACAATATCGTATGAACATTTCTTTTGAAGATGCAGTATTTGGTAAACAAACAGAAATCGAAATCCCGAGGGAAGAACAATGTGATACGTGCAACGGTTCTGGTGCAAAACCTGGTACAACACCAAAAACATGTGATAAGTGTAACGGTACTGGGGAAATGAGCCAAGCTATTGATACTCCATTAGGCCGCATTGTCAACCGTCGTACTTGTAGCTATTGCCAGGGCACTGGTAAAATAATCGTGGAAAAATGTTCGACTTGTGCTGGAAAAGGAACTGTACAAAGAAGGAAAAAAATTAAAATTACTATCCCAGAAGGAATCGATGACGGTCAACAATTACGCGTATCTGGTCAAGGAGAACCAGGCATTAATGGTGGACCACCTGGGGATTTATATATTGTCTTTCGTGTTGGAAAACATCCTTATTTTGAACGAGATGGAGACGATATTTACTACGAATTAAAAATTACGTTCCCTCAAGCAGCTTTAGGGGATGAAATTGAAGTTCCAACAATTCATGGAAAAGTGAAATTAAAAATTCCAGCAGGTACTCAATCGGGCGCTCAATTCCGAATTAAAGATAAAGGTGTAAAAAATATTCATGGATATGGAAGAGGTCACCAATACGTGAATGTAAAAGTTGTGACTCCGACGAAATTAACAGAACGGCAAAAACAACTATTGCGGGAATTTGCTGAAATTAGCGGTGATATTTCTGAAGAACAAGGAAGTTCATTATTTGATAAATTGAAAAAAACTTTTAAAGGTGAAACAAAATAAGGAATAATGATAGAAAAGTGGAGTGTGATTGCAAGTGAAATGGACTGAATTATCAGTACTAACAACAACTGAAGCGGTGGAAGCGGTATCGAATATTTTTCATGAGGCTGGAGCAAGCGGAGTTGTCATTGAAGAATCTTCAGAACTTAGTAAAAATCGTGAAAATCAATATGGAGAAATTTATGAATTAAATCCCGATGATTATCCAGCACAAGGGGTGGTCGTTAAAGCCTATCTTCCTGCATCCAGCTTCTTAGCGGAAACTATCGAGGAGATAAAACTTGCAATCGCAAATTTAAAGAATTTTGATATTAATGTCGGTGAAAATATATTAACAACTTGTGAAGTTCACGAAGAAGACTGGGCGACTGCTTGGAAACAATACTATCATCCAATTAAGGTGTCAGAGCGATTTACGATTGTACCTACTTGGGAAGATTATCATCCAAAAAATTCAGACGAAATCATAATTGAGTTAGATCCTGGCATGGCTTTTGGTACAGGAACTCACCCGACGACGGTCATGTGTTTACAGGCTCTTGAAAAAACGGTGAAAGCGGGCGACGTAGTCATTGATGTTGGTACCGGTTCAGGAGTTTTATCCATTGCTTCAGCTCTACTAGGTGCAAATAAAGTGCATGCTTTCGATTTAGATCCTGTAGCTGTGAAGTCAGCACAAGAAAATGTTCAGCTAAATCATGTCGAGAAAATTGTGGAAGTGGAGCAAGGAAATCTATTAGAAAAGGTACAAACGGAAGCGGATGTTGTCGTAGCGAACATTTTAGCTGAAGTCATCATGACATTTACAGATGATGCATATTCGATTATCAAGCCGGGTGGATTCTTTATTACATCTGGAATCATCGGTGCGAAAAAAGAAGTTGTGAAAAGTGCTCTTGAAAAATCAGGTTTTAATATTGAAGAAGTATTAATGCTGGAGGATTGGGTATCCATCATTGCGAAAAAATAATTTTAGGAGTTGTCTTTAGGGCAACTCCTTACTTTTAGGAGGAAATAATGCAAAGGTATTTTGTTGATGAACCATTTAATGAACAAAAACAATTGACAATTACAGGCGAAAGTGCTCGGCATATTTCGAAAGTAATGCGCATGCAAAAAGGAGACAAAATTATTGTCGTGCAAAAGGAAATTGCTTATCTTTGTACGATTCTTTCTGTTGGACAAGATGTGTTAGTAGAGCAAACGGGTGAAACAATTCCTTCTCCAGAAATGCCCATTCAAGTAGACATTGCTTGCGGTTTGCCTAAAGGAGATAAACTTGAATTTATAGCACAAAAAGGGACAGAGCTTGGCATGCATGCATTAATTCCTTTTGTAGCAGAACGATCCATCGTCAAATGGGATGAAAAAAAGAGTGATAAGAAAATCCAACGGCTATCCAAAATCGCTCAGGAAGCTGCTGAACAATCCCATCGAACATTTGTACCGATTATTTCCCCTCCTCTTTCATTTAAACAACTATTGGAAACATTTCCTTCATATGATGCAGTATTTGTTGCTGATGAAGAAGAGGCTAAGGGTAAGCGCACAAGATTTGCGGATCAGCTAAAAAAAGTGTATGATAGTGAATCGAAGTGCATTTTATTTATTTTTGGCCCAGAAGGTGGAATTTCAAGGAAAGAAATTGAACTTCTAAAAGAACATGGTGCACTCAGTGTTGCTTTAGGTCCAAGAATTTTACGTGCAGAAACGGCGCCATTATATGTCCTTTCTGCCATATCATATGAATTTGAATGAAAGAGGTGTGTTGCCTTGCAAACGGTGGCGTTTCACACATTAGGCTGTAAGGTAAATCATTACGAAACTGAGGCCATTTGGCAATTATTTAAAGAACAGGGTTACGAACGTGTTGATTTTGAAGAACAAGCAGATGTTTATGTCATAAATACATGTACTGTTACAAATACTGGAGATAAAAAGTCCCGCCAAGTTATTCGTAGAGCTATTCGTCAAAATCCGGATGCTGTGATATGTGTAACAGGATGTTACGCACAAACTTCACCTGCTGAAATTTTAGAAATTCCAGGTGTGGACATTGTGGTAGGTACGCAAGATCGAGTAAAAATGCTTGATTATATTGAACAGTACCGTAAAGAGAGACAGCCAATCAATGCAGTACATAATATTATGAAAAATAGAGTATATGAAGAATTGGATGTTCCTTATTTTACAGATCGCACTCGTGCTTCGTTAAAAATACAAGAAGGTTGCAACAACTTCTGCACTTTCTGTATTATTCCATGGGCGCGCGGATTAATGCGTTCACGTGATCCACAAGCAGTAATCAAACAAGCTCAAGCACTTGTAAATGCAGGCTATTTAGAAATCGTGTTAACGGGTATTCATACAGGTGGATACGGTCAAGACTTTAAAGATTATAATTTAGCTCAATTGTTACGCGATATTGAAGCGAATGTAAAAGGAATTAAACGTTTGCGCATTTCATCGATTGAAGCCTCTCAAATAACAGATGAAGTCATTGACGTATTGAGAAATTCTAAAATCGTTGTGAATCATTTACACATTCCGCTCCAATCTGGTTCTGATACAGTATTGAAGCGTATGCGCCGAAAATATACAATGGATTTCTTCGCGGAAAGAATAAATAAATTAAAAGAAGCATTGCCAAATTTGGCAATTACTTCTGACATCATCGTTGGTTTCCCGGGTGAGACGGAAGAAGAGTTTATGGAAACGTACAACTTTGTAGCTGAACATAAATTTGCAGAGCTACACGTATTCCCATATTCAAAAAGAACTGGAACTCCAGCGGCAAGAATGGAAAACCAAATTGACGAAGAAGTTAAAAATGAACGAGTACATCGCTTGATTACATTAAATGATCAATTGGCGAAAGAATACGCTTCTCGATTCGAGGGGGAAGTATTGGAAGTTATTCCTGAAGAACATGTGAAAGAATTTGGACCAAACATGTTAGCCGGTTATACAGATAATTATTTGCGAGTTGTATTTGAAGGAACGCCAGATCTCATTGGAAAACTAGTTAAAGTGAAGATTACAAAAGCGGGATATCCATATAATGAGGGGCAATTTGTTCGTGTATTAGAAGAACAAGTTCAATAGTAATCATTGCGCATTCTTGTACAGATACAGGAATGCGCATTTTTTATTCATTGAACAATTTTCACCTTAATATGAATGATTTTCGTATGTTATCATAATGGCAATTGGACAAGAATAAATAATACATTAAAGGAGCTATTACTATGACAACAAACTATGCTTCATATATTGACCATACGTTGCTCTCACCAGATGCAACGGAAGAACAAATTGGAAAATTGTGCGAAGAAGCAAGAAAATATGGCTTTGCATCTGTTTGTGTGAATCCATATTGGGTAAAGTATTGTAAAAGTTTATTGCAGGACACTTGCGTTAAAGTTTGCACAGTCATTGGTTTTCCTCTCGGAGCTTCAACGACGGAAACAAAAATATTTGAAACAAAACAAGCAATTGAACAAGGTGCAGATGAAATTGATATGGTCATTCATATCGGATTGCTTAAGACGCGTGATTATGAACGAGTGAAAGAAGATATTCAACACGTTATTGATGCTGCGGGTGGAAAAATTGTAAAAGTAATTATTGAAACATGTTTGTTAACCGATGAAGAAAAGGTGAGAGCGTGTCAATTGGCAGTTGATGCTGGTGCAGCATTTGTCAAAACTTCAACAGGATTCTCAAAAAAAGGTGCCACTGTAGAAGATGTCGCATTAATGCGAAAAACTGTTGGCCAACATGTTGGCGTGAAAGCTTCAGGTGGAATTAGAAGTTTTTCTGATATGAAAAAAATGTTGGAGGCTGGAGCAAATCGTATTGGTACTAGCAGCGGAGTCAGAATTATTGAAGAAACTTTATAGGATTTCTATTGACTCAATTTTTACAATACGCTATAATTTTCGAGTACACAATTAACGCATGTTTTCTGTGTATTGACGTGTGTTCGGAGGGAGGGAAAAGAGATGACAAAAACTGTCGTAAGAAAAAACGAAACACTTGAAGATGCTCTTCGTCGCTTCAAACGAACTGTATCTAAAAGTGGTACAATTCAAGAAATTAGAAAACGCGAATATTATGAAAAACCAAGCGTAAGACGTAAGAAAAAATCTGAAGCTGCACGTAAACGCAAGTGGTAATCTAATTATACCCTTCGTTCGTAACACGCGTAAGATACACTTTAGCTTAGTAAATCATACCCTAGTATTTGTTTAGCAAATACTAGGGTTTTTTGCATTAATGATTTAATCATTAACATACTTAACAGAGGAACAACAATTGATTTTCATGTACAATATAATTAAGTATTAAATGAAAAATTTGAAACTTTTCATTCAATTGAGACGTAAACCATATTGAGGAAGGAGGGAACAAATGAATAAGCCGCACATTTTCCGATGGATTGTACTTTTAGCAGCTACATTGTTTTTCTTATTTCCGAATAATACTTTTGCGAAAGAAAAAGTGTATCACATTCCTTTAGAAAATGAAGTCGAAAGAGGTTTATATGAATTTTTAAAACGTTCCTTTAAAGAGGCGATTGAAAATAAAGCAGATGCTATCGTACTTGAAATACATACCCCTGGTGGCTATGTTGACGTCGCTTACGATATCGGAAAATTAATGGATGAGACGCCTGCCAAAATTATAGCATTCATTAACTCAAAAGCTCTTTCAGCAGGTGCTTATATCGCTCTTCATGCAGATGAAATCTATATGACACCAAATGCGACGATGGGAGCGGCACAAATTATCGATATGAATGGAAATGCTGCAAGTGAAAAAGCGAATAGCGCATGGATTAAAAATATGCAAGCTGCAGCAGAATCAACCAATCGAAATCCAGATTATGCTCGAGCGATGGCGGATGCTAGCCTTGATTTGCCAGAATTGAATAGTCCGAAAGGGAAACTGTTAACACTAACAGCTGAAGAAGCCTATCGAATAGAATACTCTAATGGAACGGTTGAAAATTTAAATGAATTGTTAGCGAAAACAGGTTTTGAGAATAGCGAAGTTTTTTCCATTCATGAAACATTTGCTGAAAAACTGGCTAGATTTTTAACGAACCCGATTGTGGTAACCTTATTGTTAACAATCGCCTCTCTAGGTTTAGTGCTAGAACTATTTTCTCCTGGTTTTGGGGCACCGGGTATCATTGGTATAATTTCATTCATTTTATTTTTCTTCGGCCACACAGTAGCAGGTTTTGCTGGTTTTGAAACGATTATACTATTTATAATTGGTTTTGTTTTACTAATTGCTGAGCTATTTGTACCTGGAGGAATTTTAGGCCTCATTGGTGGTGCTATTATGATCATCAGTCTATTATTTGCTGGTGAAAGCATCGTTCATATGGCTTATTCAATTATCATAGCATTGGCAATTGCCATAATAGGAATGGTGGTATTAGTGAAATTTTTCGGAAAAAATTTACATGTCTTTAGCAAACTCGTCTTGAAGGAGGCAACCTCCACAGAAGAAGGTTATGTATCCAACGTCAATCGAATTGATTTAATTGGGAAAGAAGGAATAACGGTTACACCATTGCGTCCTTCAGGAACGGTTTTAGTGGATGATGAAAGAATCGATGTTGTTTCAGAAGGAAGTTACATCGATTCCAACAAAAAAGTTAAAGTGATTGAAGTAGAGGGATCACGCATTGTTGTTAGAGAAATAAAAGAGAAAGAGGGAGATTAAACATGATGTTGATTGATGGTTTATTCATCACTTCCATTGTTGGAATTGTCTTTGCAATCATTGTATTAGGAATTTTCTTTACATTCGTGCCAGTAGGTCTGTGGATTAGCGCTTTAGCTGCCGGCGTGCGAGTTAGCATTTTAACGTTGATTGGAATGAGATTACGTCGAGTAATTCCTGGTCGTATTGTGAACCCATTAATTAAGGCTCATAAAGCAGGTTTAGATGTGACAATCAATCAATTGGAGTCCCATTATTTAGCTGGTGGTAACGTTGACCGCGTTGTAAATGCATTAATTGCTGCGCAAAGAGCAAATATCGAATTATCTTTTGAACGTGCTGCTGCAATCGACTTAGCTGGTCGTGACGTATTAGAAGCGGTTCAAATGTCAGTAAATCCTAAAGTTATTGAAACACCGTTTATTGCTGGTGTTGCCCTTAACGGGATTGAAGTAAAGGCTAAGGCAAGAATTACTGTACGTGCAAATTTAGACCGTTTAGTCGGCGGTGCCGGTGAAGATACGGTGATTGCCCGTGTTGGTGAAGGGATTGTTTCAACGATTGGTTCGAGTGAATCCCATTCTAAAGTTTTAGAAAATCCAGATTTGATTTCTCAAACAGTGTTGAAAAAAGGGTTAGATGCCGGAACAGCATTTGAGATTTTATCCATCGATATTGCAGATGTGGATGTTGGTAAAAATATTGGGGCAGAATTGCAAATTGAGCAAGCTCAAGCAGATAAAAATATCGCTCAAGCAAAGGCGGAAGAACGTCGTGCAATGGCAGTAGCGAAAGAACAAGAAATGGTTGCTAGAACTCAAGAAATGAAAGCAAAAGTAGTAGAAGCTGAAGCACAAATACCGTTGGCAATGGCGGAAGCTTTACGCTCTGGTAATTTAGGAATTATGGATTATATGAATTACAAAAATATTCAAGCGGACACTGCAATGCGTGATTCTATTGCAAATGTGACAAAGAATCAACAAGAGGATTAAGAGATACTCCTCCAGAAAGGAGTGTTATAGTTGGAGAGTTTAATTCTATTTATCATCATAGCCCTAGTTAGTTCATTTTTTAGCTCGTCGAAAAAGCGGCATGATCAATCTACCCCTCCTATTCAAAAAAAGCATCGTCAAAGACCAAAAATTGAAATCAAAACATTAGATGAATTTGCAAAAGAAGTAATGAAACAATTAACGGAAGAAAAGGAAGAAAACCAGAAAAAAGAGCCGGTAATGGTAGATATGAAACCGCAAGAACCATCACCAATACAACAACAAGTACAACCTGTACCCAATAAAATCGAATTAAAAGAACGTTCAAATCAAACACCTGTCAAAATGAAAGAAACGACATCTCATCCAAGGGTAAATCACAAACTTCCTTTCTTATCTTCAAAAGAAGCGTTAAGGAATGCTATCATTACACAAGAAATTTTAGGACCACCAAAATCGAAAAAACGGTAAAAAATCATGTCCTCCCATTCCTAAGCATATACTTGGTGAAAGGGAGGGCAGTTTTTTTTGAAAAAATTATTCCAGATTGACCCTATAATTGAAATGATGAATTGTCGCCAATTACGGATGATTGGTAACTATAAATTTTTAGAAGCATCGGAGCATCATTGCAAGTTTTATTATGAAGGCTTTCTCGTGATGATTGAGGCTGACAAAGTACATATTAATGTACTAAAAGAAGAAGAAATTTTAGTACATGTTGATCAGTTAAAAAATTTTGAAATGAAGCGACAGGTGAATGAAAATGAAATTATACGATAGCCGCCCTGTAGAAATTCGTGTTTCCCGTAGTGGAAACGTTCATGAATTGATTCGACGCTTGCAACAAAATCGGGTGAAATTACGAGAATTAGAGTTTTTAGAGGATGAAGTCAAATTTGAAATTTCTAGAAAAGATGTGACTATTGTACGTTCATTGCGGAAAAAATTAAATTTGAAAGTAAAAATTCGTTACTTGCAACAATCAAGGATATTTCAAAAAACTAGTTGGACAATTATTGGCATTATACTGTTGATTTTCATCCCCATCATCTGTTCACAATTTATTTGGAAAGTTGAAGTGGAAGCAAGTACGCCAGAATTGAAGGCGAAAGTTGAAATGATAATAGATGAAAAATTACAATTAGACAAACCTGTGTTAAAACGAAAACTTGTATCCGATTTTGAAATACGACAAACCATTATGGAAGAAGTACGTGATCTTTCTTGGGTGCATATTATCAAAAAGGGGAGCAGTATGACGATTGTTCCTCAACTAGCACCAATAACAGAAAATAAAGAAAAGAAAAGCGACGGACTATATCATTTAGTTGCTTCGAAAAGTGGCGTGATAACTCATTTTAATATTACAAGCGGTGAACGTCGAGTCATGCCAAATATGACTGTTTATAAAGGAGATGTTCTTGTATCAGGAGTCATTACTGTGGGTGAAGATGAATATATGGCTGTGGGCGCGCAGGGAGAAGTATATGCTGATTACTGGCTAGAAACGAGTTTTGAGATACCGAGGAAAGTCAAATACATTTCAGCCGCTGACAGCAAGTGGACATTTGGATTGAAAAATAGCGATGAAAAGGAGAAAGAGCCATCGTTTCAAAAAATCAAATTGCCAAATTGGATTTCAAATTACATCGAAATCAAAAAGACGCAAAATTATATAACAACTGTACAAGAACTGTCAGAAGATCAAATCGACTCATTTATTTTGCCGCTATTGCACGAAAAAATTTTAAAATCACTACCTCCAAAAACGATTATCAAGAAAGAAAATATTTTGCACGTTACCTTCGATGATGATAAAGTTAAAGGGAAAGTCCTTTTTTTGGTAAACGAAAATATTGCGAAAGAATATCCAATTAGTCAAGGAGATTAGATATGGCTGAAGAATTAACAGAGTTACATGTTGAAAACCCAAATGAAGCAATTATGCTTCTAGGAATGGGCGATGCTAATATAAAGTTAATTGAAGAATCATTTAATTGTCGTATCATTACTCGCGGTGAAATCATTCAAATTACAGGTGAAGTAGAACAAAAGAAGCAAGTAACATTGTTGCTAAAAGAATTATTAAAAGTTATTCGTAAAGGCATTAATATTGATTTAAGAGACGTTTCCAGTGCCATTGAAATGTTAAATAAAGGAACACTTGAATATTTTTCAGAGTTATATGACGTTGAAATAGGTAGAACTCATAATGGCAAGCCTATCCGTGCCAAAACGATTGGTCAACGTGAATATATAAAGGCTATTCGTTCTCATGATTTAGTTTTTGCCATCGGGCCTGCAGGTACGGGGAAAACATATTTAGCAGTAGTCATGGCAACACAAGCATTAAAAAATGGACATGTTAAACGAATCATTCTAACACGTCCAGCTGTAGAGGCAGGAGAGTCGCTCGGATTTTTACCTGGGGATTTAAAAGAAAAAGTTGACCCATATTTACGGCCATTATACGATGCCTTACACGATATTTATGGAACAGAACATACTCAACGATTAATTGAGCGGGGAACAATTGAAATTGCTCCACTTGCTTATATGCGTGGTCGTACGTTAGATGATGCTTTTGTTATATTGGATGAAGCTCAAAATACAACCCATATGCAAATGAAAATGTTTTTAACTCGTTTAGGATTTGGTTCCAAAATGGTTATTACAGGAGATAAATCTCAAATCGACTTACCAAAAAATGTAGAATCTGGATTGATGATTGCTGAACGAGTATTGAAAAATGTGAAAGATATTCATTTTACCTATTTGGAAGCAGGAGATGTAGTACGGCATCCTCTTGTGGCAAAAATTATTCAAGCCTATTTTGATCAAGAACTATAACAATGTGTACGCCTGTTCGTACACATTTTTTATTTACTAAAGAATCCAATTATACCAATGAAAAACGAACGAGAAATTGATAAACTATTAATATACAATATTGGGGGTGCATTATGGACAAGCACTTAATAAAATTACTGGACATGTTCGGTTTTCGTCTATTACTGATTTCTATATTATTTATTACTGGCCTATTACAGTTTTTTATCATGTTTGGCAATGTTCGAGGAGATACATATGATGTCCAACCATTTCAATTAGCTCCAGAAACAATACGAGCTGTGAAAACCGTAGAAGATACTGAGAAAACAGAGAAGGAAAGACAAGCAGCAGAAGATGCTGTGGAACCCGTATATGTCTTTGATGAAGAAATTGTCGATCATCGGGTGGCACTTATTGAAACAATATATGAAATTATTTTGGACGTCCGAAAAGAAATTTCCGGAAACGGTACTAGAATACTATTGAAAGAAGAGCAAATTCAACTGCTTCAAGATAAATTAAAGGAAATCACTGAAAGTCAAACTTCCCTGCGATTCACAGATGAACATTTATGGTCTTTTATCACTGTGGATGAAAAGGAATTAAGTAAAGCTCATACCACATTGATTCAACTAGTGAAAGATACTCTATCGGTCCCAATACGCAAGGAAAATGTCACATCCGTGCGCAATGAATTAGAATCAAAAATTCGTGTACATGAGAGTATTAGTAATTCCCTTATACCACCATTAGTTATTTTAGGAAGGGTAGCAGTTGTCGAAACGGAAACGTTGGATGAAGAAAAAACTGAAGAATTAAAACAACGAGCACGGGAAGCAGTTGAACCAACTCGCATTTTACAAGGTCAAATTATCGTACAAGAAGGAGAATTGATCGACAGAGAAAAATATCGACAGCTGGAATTATTAGGGATGACAAATAATAAGGCATCTATTAAACCAATATTGGGACTAGCCATTTTAGTTATATTGCAAATGACTTTTCTTTATTTACTATTTGACAAACTTAATATCGATGTGCAAAAAAAGCGAAAACAAGTTGTTGCAACGGTAATTGTTTATCTATTTTCAATCGGATTTATGGAACTTATTAATTTGTTAGATGATTTTGAAGTCCAAATAGCCTTTTTATTTCCCTCTGCTTTAACGACTATGCTTGTAAGTTTATTAGCATCTCATAAAGTTGCAAGCCTAGTTACATTACTCACGGCCGCATCGGCAGGTGTTATATTCCAAGAAGGGTATTCGGCAGTATTGCAAATGGAAATTGCATTGTATATATTGCTTGGTGGCTATGCATGCATTTACTTTATGAAATCGATTGAAAATCGTTCTGATATATTAAAGGGTTGTGGAATTGTAGTTATTATTAATATATTATTTATTGCATTCTATTTATTAATGTCCCAATCCCATTATGAACCGTTAGAATTATTATTTTACGGAGTGGCAGCAGTAGTTTCAGGTTTGTTGTCTGGCGCTTTAACGATGGGATTGTTGCCATTCTTTGAATCAGCCTTTGGAATTTTGTCGACAATGAAATTAATCGAATTATCGAATCCAAATCATCCGCTATTGAAAAAAATATTAACTGAAACACCTGGAACGTATCATCATAGCATCATGGTTGCAAATTTAGCGGAAGCAGCTTGTGAAGCCATTGGAGCAGATGGATTGCTCGCTCGAGTAGGAAGTTATTATCATGATATTGGGAAGACGAGACGCCCTGCATTCTTCGTCGAGAACCAAATGTCAGGCATCAACCCACATGACTCGCTGCCACCAGAAAGAAGTGCGGAAATTATTATAGCCCATACAAATGATGGAGCAGAAATTTTACAAAAACATAAAATGCCACAAGAAATTATTGATATTGCACTTCAACATCATGGCACAAGTTCGTTAAAATATTTTTTGCATAAAGCAAAAGAACAAGGCGTCGTTAAAGATGAGTCCATCTTCCACTATCCGGGGCCAAAACCTCAAACGAAAGAAATTGCGGTCATTAGCATCGCTGATAGTGTAGAAGCGGCCGCTCGCTCCATGAAGCAACCTAATGCTGACAAAATTCGCAATTTAGTGCAATCGATTATTAAAAATAAATTAGAGGAACAACAATTTGATGAATGCGATATTTCCATTAAGGAGTTAAAAATAATTGAAGAAGTGCTTTGTGAAACACTAAATGGCACGTTCCACTCTAGAATTGAGTATCCAAAAGAGGATAAAAATTAGGAGGGACTATGACTTTAACAATTGATTTTTTAGATGAGACAAATAAATTAAGCGATGAACATATCGAACTTGTTGAAAAATTGCTTCAACATGCTGCGAAACTAGAAAATATCAACAATGCAGAAGTTTCTGTTACCTTTGTAACTAATGAAAAGATACATGAAATAAATCGTGAATACCGTGACAAAGACCAGCCGACAGATGTTATTTCCTTCGCCCTAGAAGAAATGGGCGAAGGAGAAATCGAAATTATTGGAGTTGGAGAATTACCTCGTGTTCTAGGTGATATTATTATTTCTGTCGATCGAACGAGGGAACAGGCAGAAGAGTACGGGCATACATTTGAAAGAGAACTTGGTTTTCTTGCCGTACATGGATTTTTGCATTTATTAGGATATGATCATATGACGGAAGAAGACGAAAAAGTAATGTTTTCAAGACAAGAGGAAATTCTCACATCATACGGCTTAGGTCGTGATTTGCATGCGTAAATTTTTTCGTTCTTTCCACTATGCAATTGAAGGAATACGATTTGCAATGAAAGAACGAAATATGCGCATCCATGTTACTTGTGCTGTATTGGTTACGATTGCAGGTTTATATTCGCAATTAAGTTCAGCGGAATGGCTGGTGTTAATCTTAACGATGGCCCTTGTGATTGCGTTAGAAATGGTGAATACTGCAATAGAAACAGTCGTCAATCTTGTTTCACCAGAATATCATGCTCTTGCAAAAGCAGCCAAGGATGTAGCGGCTGGTGCAGTCCTCATCTCCGCAATCGCAAGCATTTTCATTGGATTGATTATTTTTCTGCCTAAATGGTTTCTCATGTAATAGGAGGCGTATCCGTACATATGGAAGTACAAAAGTTAATGAATGAAGCGAAACACGCCCGTGAAAAAGCCTATGCTCCTTACTCTAAATTTTCTGTTGGAGCCGCATTATTGACGAAGAGCGGGAGAATTTTTCACGGTTGTAATATTGAAAATGCTAGCTTCAGTATGACAAATTGTGCAGAACGAACTGCAATTTTTAAAGCCGTTTCAGAAGGGGAAACAGAATTTGAGGCAATTGCTATCATTGCCGATACAAAAAATCCCGTTTCTCCATGCGGTGCATGTAGACAGGTAATGGCTGAATTTTGTTCACCAGAGATGCCTGTTTATTTAGCAAATTTACAAGGAAAAATACAAAAAACAACTGTAAAACAATTATTACCAAGTGCTTTTAATTCGGAGGATATGAAAGATGCATGACAATCATCGTTTTAAATCAGGATTCATTTCAATTATTGGTAGACCAAACGTAGGAAAATCGACATTTTTAAATCGTGTAATTGGCCAAAAAATTGCTATTATGTCGGATAAACCTCAAACAACTCGAAATAAAATACAAGGTGTATTGACGAGAGAAAAAAGCCAAATGGTATTTATTGATACACCAGGAATTCATAAACCGAAGCATAAACTAGGCGAATTTATGGTGAAGGTCTCTAAAAATACACTGCGTGAAGTAGATTTAATTATGTTTATGATTAATGCAGAAGAAAAGATTGGCAAAGGCGACGAGTTCATTATGGAATTGTTAAGTGAAACGAATACTCCGGTGTTTTTAGTGATTAATAAAATAGATAAAATTCATCCAGATGAATTATTAGAAATTATTGATGCTTATAGAGAAAAAATGAATTTTGCAGAAATCATTCCAATCTCTGCCTTGGAAGGGAATAATGTAGAACGATTGCTTGAAACAATTGAAAACTACTTACCGGAGGGGCCTCAATATTATCCAAGCGATCAAGTTACAGATCATCCAGAGCGCTTTATCATATCAGAACTGATTCGTGAAAAAGTCTTACATTTAACGAGAGAAGAAATACCTCATTCTGTAGCGGTTGTCATTGATAAAATTCGCAGGGATGAAAAAAATGAAAACCTCATTCACGTGAATGCCACGATTATGGTTGAACGGGATTCGCAGAAAGGGATTATCATTGGTAAAGGCGGCTCTTTGCTAAAAGAAGTCGGAACTCAAGCAAGAAAAGATATTGAAATGCTCCTAGGTTCAAAAGTTTATTTAGAACTTTGGGTAAAGGTTCAAAAGGATTGGCGAAATAAAATCACATACCTAAGAGACTTTGGATATCGAGAAGATGAATATTAAAATGTTTAAGAGTGCGTCTAATACCTTACGACGCACTCTTTATGAATATTTATTCATCGTCCTTTTATCGAAATCATTATTAAATAAGATTCTAGAATGCCTCAGTGAAAAGGGATGTGCAACAGATGCTAAGTAAATTAGAGGGCATTGTTTTAAAAACAAGAGATTATGGGGAATCAAATAAAATTGTTACACTGTTGACAAAAGAAGCTGGAAAAGTTGCAGTGATGGCTAGAGGTGCTAAGAAACCGCGGAGCAGGTTAGCGTCAATATCTCAAACTTTTATGCATGGTATTTTCATTGTACAACGATCTTCGGGTATAGGCACGTTACAGCAAGGTGAGCTTATCAATTCGATGCGACATATTCAAACCGATATATTACGAGCAGCTTATGCTAGTTACATTGTGGAAATGGTAGATCGATTAATAGAAGAGGGGAATCCGCAACCATTTCCTTACGAAGTGTTGAAACAAGCTTTATATGCGATTGAAGATGAGCATGATCCAGAAGCAATCGCATTGTTCGTTGATTGGAAGTTTCTTCCTTATGCAGGGGTAAGGCCTATTTTGCATCAATGTGCATCCTGTGGTGCGGTAGAAGGGGAATTTGCCTTTTCCTTTTCACAAGGAGGATTTCTTTGCCACCGTTGTTTTCATGTTGACCCCTATATTATTCGGTTAAGTCCAACACAATTAAAATTAATTCGCATGTTTGCTACTATTCCAATTGAGAAAATTGGAAAGTTGGAGTTAAAGCGTGAAACGAAACACTTTATCAAGAAAATTGTAACGACGATTTATGAAGAACAAACAGGTATGCGTTTAAAGTCTCGTTCATTTATTGAACAGCTTGAAAAATCAGAAGCTTTGTACTCGTTACAAAAAGACAATAAAGACAAAACAGGCGACAAACTTTAGACGCCTGTTTCTATTGATAATTATAATGTGTTAATATTTCTATCATTATCTTAATTCAGCTAAAATAGGCATTAAATCTTCTTTAAAAGCTTGCCAAAATTTTTCCTCTTGCTCAGGAATTAGGAAGGGTTTAACATTTTTCAATTCCAAATACAGCTTTTCAATTTTGTCATCGACAAGTCTCATTCGATGATTAATTTTCTCTCGTTCTTCTTCAATATTTAGAATAATAAAACTATCCATCAAAAGTTTAAGTTGGTTATATTTTTTTATTGTACTTTCGTAAGCTTCTTTATGAAACACACCAAGCGATGTAGTAAGATCGATCTGTTTTCGGTGATATTGTGCCGCATGAAAATATTGTTGAATTTTCAAATTTGTATTGAATATTAATTGACTGTTGGAACTATTGGAATGTACTTCTCGCTTTAATATCGCTGTCACAATATTCTTTAATTGGCTGAAAACGTCGCTAACTTGAAGTTCTTGTTGTTTCTTAAAACTTGTAAATGAACTAAACAGCATATAGCTCCCCCCTAATCCAAAATCCCTTAACTCAATTATACTAGAGGGGAGAAGAATATGTATATTAAATTCAGATAATTCTGATTTTAAAATAATGAACAACATATCAAAAATAGAAGAGGCTGGGACAAAAGATAAAAAACACCATTTTCTCACGGGAGAAAATAGTGTTTTTTTGATAATTGAAGAAAATTGATTTCCGTTCAGGGGACGCTTTCCGCGGGCCCGGCTCGAGCCCAATGTCAGAAACTTATACAACCAATAATTTACAGTTAGTAGGCAACCATCTGGCTGTCTACTTTTAAAAATACTATTCAACCTACAAAGTGTTGATAATTTTCTAAAATCGGCTAAAAAAGGCAATAGGATGCCCGGGGCTTAAATTTTTATTTTTTTAAGCCCCTAATTTATTTACATTTAATAAACAAATAGGTTATATTTATCCTATGTATTGTTTATAGACACCTTTTTTGGTTTAGGGGATACTTTGTTGAGGACAGACCATTCCTTCGTGGGTAGCTTCTCCCAGATCGAATAGGTGTCTTATTTCTTATAATCACTTTCATGATTTTTGTAAACATTCTCTCTCTTTTGATTGGACAATCTTCTAATAATAAGTGAACCATCCTATCTTTTAATTTTCCTATTAAGATATTTGTGTTTACTTGATAATCATGTTTTCGTCTTTTTTTCTTACTCTCCTCATTAATTGTTTCATTGGCATCATTTCTCAATAAACTGACCATATTCGATAAATATATTGATGCATAGAAATCTTGTTCAATTGCGATTTTCGAACTACCCGTGAAATTTTCTATTTCGATTTTATTTTTCACATCATTATATTCTGTTTCAATTCCCCAGCGTTTAAAATAAAGAGATTTAAACTCAGAGATACCAAACTCTTCCTCGGTTAAATTTGTGACAAGTATTTCTTCCGTGCCAGAATCCAGTGGGAATCTAACTACACGAGCAGTAATCACTTGTTTCCTATGTATTATATGAATGTTTTGATCAGCATCTTTCGCTTCGACAATTTCCTTTATCGTATTTTTTTGACATCGCATCACATATTTGATACCAAGGGCATCTAAATAGGCAATAAAATCTCTCGATGGATACCCTCGATCAAATAAAAAAAGATCATTTTTTAATCCAATTTGTACGAGTTCTTCAATCATATCCTTTGCACTATCTCGCTCAGCTACCTTATATGGATTGATTCTAGAAGTAATAATGATTCCATTCTCAAGATCGTAAATACAAGAGGCACTAGCTCTTGCATAACTTGTCTTATGATTTTTTCCATACCCAAAATAATTTCGAAGCTCCTCAGTATCAGGGATTTGGAGCACACTTCCATCGATTGCGCAAAGTCTAAATCCACGATAAGTTTTAAAGGAATTTTCTTCATAATACCAATTCACAATCGCTTTTGTAAGTTTTACAAAAGCGAGAGGAGAAATCTTTTTTCGTGCGGCTGAATAGCCTTGTTTGGAAATACTAATTTCTGATAAATTAAATTTGTCGAAAAAGTCGTCAAGTTCAATTTGGAGGCTCTTTTTAACAAAGTTTAAGCTAAATAGAATAGTATTTTTAAAATTTAACTTCTTTTCTTTTCGTGTAAAATACGTTTCTTTTGTCCGAGATTCAAGCATAAACATCACATCATTCAGCATCTTTCGAGTAATCTCAATTGCGCCTAAAAAAGTACTTTTCGTTTTCAAAAAAACCACCATCCTCGTTTTATTAACCAAAAATTGGTATCTAAAACGATTTTGGTGGTTTTTTATAAAATACAAGAGTCCTTTTACCTATTTTTGTGAATGTTAAATTAAAGATTAATTTTCAAATAAACTTCCATTAAATGTAATCTTAAGTTGATGACATTGGGCTCGAGCCTCCTCTGATTCAATCCTTCGCTCCTGCAGGGTCTCGAGAGGGATCGTCGAAGGAAAGCTTTGCTTTGCGACTAAGGGTGCGTGACAGAAACTTGCCCCGTCACTCCAATCAATTTTTTACAAAAAATCTTTTTGCAGCTCGTTCACTTTATTAGTTATGTCCCAGCCTCTTCATCATGTAAGCAATATTAGAATTGTAAGTGTTTTTCAATATAAGCTTTTACATCCGCAATTGGCATGCGCACTTGCTCCATTGAATCTCGATGACGCACAGTCACTTGACCGTCTTCTTTTGAATCGAAATCATAAGTAATGCAGAATGGTGTTCCAATTTCGTCTTGGCGGCGATAACGTTTACCGATGGATTGAGATTCATCATAATCTACTGGGAAATATTTGCGCAATTCGTTCCAAACTTCAGTTGCTTCCTCTGACAGTTTTTTCGATAGTGGAAGAATTGCCGCTTTAAATGGAGCGATAACCGGATGGAATCTAAGCACTGTGCGTTTGTCTCCATCTTCTAGTTGTTCTTCGTCATATGCATCACATAGGAATGCCAATGTTACACGGTCTGCTCCGACAGATGGTTCGATGCAGTAAGGAACGTAACGCTCATTTGTGACTGGGTCAATGTAAGTGAAATCTTCATTAGAATATTGCATATGTTGCTTCAAGTCATAATCTGTGCGGTCTGCAATACCCCAAAGTTCGCCCCAACCGAATGGGAATTTATATTCGATATCTGTTGTTGCTTTCGAATAGTGGGATAATTCTTCTTCGGAATGATCACGAAGGCGAATGTTTTCTTCGCTCATGCCCAAACTTAACAACCAGTTTTTACAAAATTCTTTCCAGTAATTTTGCCATTCTAAATCTTCACCAGGTTTACAGAAGAACTCCAACTCCATTTGTTCGAATTCACGCGTACGGAATGTAAAGTTACCAGGCGTAATTTCGTTTCGGAAAGATTTACCAATTTGTGCAATACCAAATGGAAGTTTTTTGCGCATAGAACGTTGAACGTTTTTAAAGTTAACAAAAATACCTTGAGCCGTTTCCGGTCTTAAATAAATTTCGTTAGAAGAGCTTTCTGTAACACCTTGGAATGTTTTAAACATTAAGTTAAATTGGCGAATTTCAGTGAAATCTTGTGCACCACAATCAGGGCAGGAAACATCATATTGCTTCATGATTTCTGCCATTTTTTCAAATGATAAGCCGTCAACGATAATTTCATCACCTTTTTGTAGAGCTGCTTCTTCAATTAACTTATCAGCTCGATGTCTTGCTTTACATTGTTTACAATCAATCATTGGGTCATTGAAGTTTCCAACATGTCCTGATGCTTCCCAAGTGCGTGGATTCATTAAAATTGCTGCATCAAGTCCAACGTTGTAAGGAGACTCTTGAACAAATTTTTGCCACCATGCTTTTTTAATATTATTTTTCAGTTCCACACCAAGAGGACCATAATCCCATGTATTAGCAAGTCCCCCATATATTTCAGAACCTGGAAATACAAATCCACGTTGTTTTGATAAATTCACAATAGTTTCCATTGATTGAACAGCCATTTTTGTTCCTCCTATTTGTTTTTATTTTTCATAATAATAATAGAAAAGCACTCGTCTCCGGGCATAAGCCCGGGGACGAGTGCTGGAATACATAATTACACCCGCGGTTCCACCCCGATTGATTGCATTTCATTCATAGAATTGCAATCCTCTTTTTTTCATCATGGCTCGAGGATGCCGTTTCTCTTTTCGTGTAGGCTTTCACCATCCCTACTCGCTGTTTGTTGAAAAGATACTTATAGTCCTGTCATTGCCCAAAATATTTGAATATAGTAATTTTTTAATTAGTTGTGACATTATTTTATCATGTAGGACTTTTCTTAGCAATTATAAAGAAAATAGTATATAATATTTAAGAAAAGTATAACACTAATTGAGGCGGTGAGTCCAATAGAACTCAATCAACGTCAAGATAAAATTCTGCAAATTGTTAAAGAGAAGGGTCCAATAACAGGGGAGAAAATTGCTGAACAATTAAACTTGACTCGAGCAACCCTTCGACCAGATTTAGCAATTTTAACAATGGCAGGGTTTCTAGATGCCAGACCTAGAGTCGGGTATTTTTATTCTGGCAAAAAAACGATGGCTTCTGTAACAGAGTCAATGATGAATTTAAAAGTTAAAGATTTCCAATCTATGCCAGTTGTTGTATCTGAGAATATGACAGCTTATGATGCTATTTGTCAAATGTTCTTAGAAGATGTTGGAACCTTGTTTGTGGTAGATGATCGCTCCCGTTTGCAAGGTGTGCTTTCAAGAAAAGATTTACTTCGCACAAGTATTGGAACTCAAGCTATAACTAAGATTCCCGTTCATATTATTATGACGAGAATGCCGAATATTGTGTATTGTCATAAGAATGATTCACTCATTCATGCTGCTAAAAAATTGATCGAGCGACAAGTTGACTCATTGCCAGTTGTAGAAGAGAAAGAAGATGGGTTAGAAATTGTGGGTCGTATAACCAAAACCAATATTACAAAAGCTTTTATTTCATTAGCTGAGACGAATGATTTGTAAGAGGTGCTAATTTGAAAAACTTAAAAATCTTTGTCGTATCTGATTCTGTTGGAGAAACTGGAGAGCAAGTGGTTAAAGCAGCTGCTACACAATTTAGACCAAATTTTGATGGCATCATTATCCGAAGATTCCCACATATCTCAAATGATAACCATATAAAAAACATTGTAGAAATTGCGGCGATGCAAGGTGCAATTATAGTGTATACATTAGTAGAAAAACAAAAACGTCAGTTAATGTATAATTTATGTCAACAAAATAACATTGATTGCATTGATTTATTAGGTCCTATTATTCATTTATTTAGTCATAGACTTGAAGAATCTCCGTTAGAAGAACCTGGAATAGTTCATAAGTTAGACGATGACTATTTTCAAAAAGTAGAAGCGATCGAGTTTGCCGTAAAATATGATGATGGAAGAGATCCGAGAGGAATATTATTGAGTGATGTGGTGTTAATTGGCGTATCCAGAACTTCAAAAACTCCACTATCACAATATTTGGCTCATAAAAGATATAAGGTAGCCAATGTTCCAATCGTTCCAGAAGTCGAACCGCCTGAAGAATTATTTCAAGTAGATTCAAGAAAATGTTTTGGTTTAGTGATTTCTCCTGAAAAACTAAACGTCATCCGTAAACAAAGGTTAATTGCATTGGGTCTAAGTGATGATGCGATTTATGCAAAAAGAGATCGCATTGAACGGGAAATTGCGCATTTTTATAAAGTGGTAGAAAAATTAGGTTGTCAAGTCATCGATGTTACAAATAAAGCTGTTGAAGAAACAGCGAATGACATCATTGAGCGACTAGAGCGTTTAAAAAATAAGTAATTATTTACACCTCCAGATTATCGAGGAGGTTTTTTCATTTTTTTACAAAAAAGTATAGAAAAATCATAAAGAATGTTTTATAATAATAAAATTGTGGTAAAAATATTTATAATAAATAAATATTTTAAAAAGTGAAGTTTTTTGTCGCATTTTAAAGGAATTTTTAAATTTTTATCGAATTGTGTTATTTAGCAACAAAGTTGGTGATGGAATGATAGGCAAAATTCCTGAAGAATTAATTGAAAAAATCCGAACAGAATCGGATATCGTTGATGTGATCAGCGAATATATTCAGTTAACAAAAAGAGGGCGAAATTGGTTTGGATTATGTCCTTTCCACGGTGAAAATACACCTTCTTTTTCTGTTTCTGAAGACAAACAAATATTCCATTGCTTTGGTTGTGGTGCAGGGGGCAATGTTATAACCTTTGTCATGGATATCGAAAATGTATCCTTTCCTGAAGCGGTTTCTAAATTAGGGGAGCGCATCGGCATACATCTTGATATCCAAAATCAAAGTATGGACAAAAATTTTCGCCGATATTCACCAAAAGAAGAAAATATGATGAATGCCCATCAATTTGTTGCTGAATTTTATCATCATTTATTGATGAACACAGAAGAAGGCGAAAAAGCATTAAATTATTTATTAAAAAGAGGATTTACAAGGGAAGATATCGAATCCAATGGTATAGGATACTCATTGCCAGTATGGGATTCAGTGACTGTATTACTAGAGCGAAAAGGTTTTTCGTTAGATGAAATGGTTGAATGTGGACTCATTATCCAAAAGGAAAATGACCATACTTACTTTGATCGCTTTCGAGGACGTATCATGTTTCCAATTCGCAACGAATTTGGAAAGGTGATTGGTTTTTCTGGTCGAATTCTTGAGGCAAATGAATCAGAAGCGAAATATTTAAATAGTCCAGAATCCCCGATTTTTCGAAAAAGTGAAGTTCTTTTTAATTTGGACAAGGCTAGAGCTTCAATTCGTAAAAAACGTCAAGTTATATTGATGGAAGGATTTATGGACGTGCTTGCTGCGCAAAAAGCAGGTATAGACAACGCTGTGGCAACGATGGGCACTTCCTTAACAAAAGAGCATATCACAAGGCTAAAACGCTTAGTTCGAAACGTAGTGGTTTGTTATGACGGTGATTATGCAGGTTGGGAAGCAGCGAAACGGGCCGCAGAAATGATTTACAACGAACAAATGGATGTTGAAGTTGTCATACTACCCGATCAATTAGATCCTGACGAATACATTCGGAAGTATGGTTCAGAGTCCTTTGTACAGATGATTGAAAAACCACATGCATACATGGCTTTTATGATGATGTATGCACGGCGCAATAAAAATTTTCAATTTGAAAATGATATTTTGCAATATATTCAAGAAGTGCTTGAGCATCTTGTTGGTAAATCATCGCCTATCGAACGAGAACTTTATATTAAAGAACTATCGAAAGAAACAAAAATATCGGAAGAAGCTATTTATGCACAATTCAGAAAATTAGATGCTGACTTTTCTAAAAATTATAAACGAGCTGAACAAAAAAATACAATATTTAGTGGCCAAATTCATTCCAAAAATTTAAATGCGACTGAACGTGCTGAAAGATTGCTCCTTTCACATATGTTGTTTGATATGGAACTAGTGAAAAATATTTTACACAGTGATGATTCGCAACCATTTATTCATGATGAGTATATGGCAGTGTTTGTTCGGTTAATCGGCTTTTACGAAGAGCATGGCACGGCGGATTATCAAAGGTTTTTAGAAATTTTGGATGATGCAGAACTTCGAAAAATTGTTATGGAAGCTGCGTTAATAGAGCGTGATCCAGAATTTAAAGAGGCTGAGATTGAAGATTGTTTAAAACAACTAAAAAAACATCGCATAAAGCTTGAAATAGAAAAACTCATGCACGATTCCCAAGAAGCTGAAAGAATGCATGAATATAAAAAAGCTTTAGAACTCGTCCAACGAATGATTGAACTGAAAAAAACATTATCTGCGATTTGAGTGATATTGGTTGTTATAAGGAGGAAGGTTTATGGCAGACAATATGTCAGAACGTTCAAGAGAAATTTTGGAAAAAAACTTGGAAGAAGCGAAAAATTTTCTTCGACAAAAAGCAAAAAATGATGGTATATCCATGGATGATATTTCAAAAAAATTAGATCCATTTGAATTGGAACCTGAGGAAATTTTTCATTTTGCTGAAGAATTAGAAAGCCAATATGATATTCGTGTGGAAGGAAAAGAAGAGTTTGAAGAAGAAGCACTTGCGAAACAGGAAGCAAGTGAAGAAGAATTTGATTTGAATGATTTAAGCGTTCCTCCTGGTGTAAAAATCAATGACCCTGTCAGAATGTATTTGAAAGAAATCGGGCGTGTAGATTTATTAACTGCTGAAGAAGAAATTGAACTTGCAGAACGTATTGAGCAAGGTGATGAGGAAGCTCGTAAACGACTTGCGGAAGCAAACTTAAGATTAGTTGTTTCGATTGCTAAACGCTATGTAGGTCGTGGAATGCTTTTCTTAGATTTAATTCAAGAAGGAAATATGGGATTAATTAAAGCAGTAGAAAAATTCGACCATCGAAAAGGATTTAAATTTTCTACTTATGCCACTTGGTGGATTCGTCAAGCTATTACGCGAGCAATTGCGGACCAAGCAAGAACGATTCGTATACCAGTTCACATGGTGGAGACGATTAATAAATTAGTCCGCGTCCAACGTCAATTATTGCAGGATTTAGGGCGTGAACCAACGCCAGAAGAAATCGCAGAGGAAATGGACTTAACGCCTGAAAAAGTTCGTGAAATATTAAAAATTGCCCAAGAACCGGTTTCATTAGAAACACCAATTGGTGAGGAAGACGATTCGCATTTAGGCGATTTCATCGAAGACCATGAAGCGCAATCTCCTGCTGACCATGCAGCATACGAACTGTTAAAAGAACAGCTTGAAGACGTTTTAGATACATTAACAGATCGAGAAGAAAATGTGCTTCGTCTTCGTTTCGGTTTAGATGACGGTCGTACACGCACTCTTGAAGAAGTAGGGAAAGTATTCGGGGTGACTCGTGAACGTATTCGCCAAATTGAGGCAAAAGCACTAAGAAAATTACGTCATCCATCTCGTAGTAAGCGACTAAAAGATTTTCTTGAGTAACATCATTCTGAGGAATGTAAAGGTACCTAATTTTAGGTACCTTTTTTATTATGAAAGTATAAAAAATTTTCTTTGGTAATACTTTGTACGGATGTCGAAATATAGAAAATACTATACAATAATACATAAATAAACAAATTTGGTGAATGTTTATGGATAATCCGAAAAAACAAATCATAATCAATGAAATCTTATTTTGGAAGCAAAACAAGTTATTACCAGAACATTACTGCGACTTTTTAATGACACTTTATACTGAAGGTGAAGACATTCAACTTCAAAATCATATTAGTATTAAAAAATCAATTAAAATGAAAGAAAAACGTAAAAAAACAACTATTTCTTTATTAATAATGGCGATAACAGCAGCACTCTTAATACTCCTTTTCCTTATGACAGCATATTTTTATATCGCTGCTTTCATGGTCGGAATAATAGCAATACTTTTTCTTGTATATTCATACAAATTTGCAAAGAAGCATGATTTGATTGCTCCCATTTTGCAAGTAGCTGCGGCGCTATTAATTTTTGGAATTTCAGTAAAAGTTAGTTTAGTATATTTCGAAAATAATAATGTTGTACTTTATACTTTATTAGTAGCTAATTGTTTTATGTGGACGATTACAGGTATTAAATTAAAACTATTATATTTCACAATTTCTGGTGTACTAGGATTCATCATCATTATTGTATATCAATTGTTTTTCCTATAATTCCATCGAAAAGTTACTTTCATTTCATTTTTAAAATATAATTTTTTGTTGAAAGGAAATAATAAAGACAATTGATAGAAAAAATGATGAATATATCATTATTCAATCGGAAATTTATTCTTTGGCTAAATTGTGAAAAAATGTCGAAATTGTTACATTCCTTGTAAAAGTTATGGTTTAGGTCTTTTCGTTTTAAGAAATATGAAGTACAATAATTGTTGTTGACTATATTCTATATTTATAGCATTGATGATTCTACAAGGGAGGTAAAGACATGAAAAATAATCCGATCGTTCCTTATATCCTCATTATGGCATTCGGTATCGCACTTATCTTCTTTATGTCATTAGATGGAGTTGGAAAACAAGCTGAATTAGCTGAAGGTGAACATGGAACAACTGAAGAAGGTGCAGGAGGAGATGAAGCACTAGTTCAATCTTGTATTGGTTGCCACGGCGGCGACTTAAAAGGTGGTATGGGACCTTCATTAATTGGACTTGATGCAGATTATATCGTTGACGTTTTAGAAAACGGTATTGAAGGAACTCCAATGACTCCAGGTCTTAAAACTGGTGACGAAGCTCGCGCGATTGCTGAGTACATCAGTTCATTAGAATAAAAAAATAAATCCTTAGTTGCAAAAGGCGACTAAGGGTTTATTTTTTTATATAATGAGAGTTAGAATTTTACAATAAAGGCGGGTACAACATGAATGCACAAAATCTTTCCAAACGACTAGAAAAAGTTGCTTCTTTTGTGCCAAAAGGGGCAATTGTTGCAGATATTGGTTCAGATCATGCCTATTTACCATGTTATTTAGTCCATAAAGGAATCATCCAAAAAGCTGTTGCAGGAGAAGTAGTGAAAGGACCCTATCAGTCAGCGTTAAAGAAAGTAAAAGAAGAAGGGTTAGAAAATCAAATTACTGTTCGACTTGCTGACGGATTAGAAGCAATTGAGAGCAGCGATCATGTTGATACAATCACGATTGCAGGAATGGGTGGTTCCTTAATCGTTTCTATTTTAGAAAAAAATCCTGAAAAACTCGAAACCGTTAATCGCCTCATCTTACAACCAAATATTCATGCACGCGTCATTCGACAATGGGCATTAGAAAACAAGTGGAAGATTATTGAAGAAGCTATAGTCGAGGAAGATCAAAAAATTTATGAAATCATCGTATTAGAACGAGGAAACATGGAATTAACTGAAGCAGAAATTTTCATGGGGAACATATTAATTCAAGAAAAATCAGAGGTATTTCTAAAAAAATGGTCGAATGAAGTAAACCATTGGAAAAAAGTACTTAAATCATTAGAAAATGCGGAGCCGACTCCTGAAATCGTTGAAAAACGTCAAGAATTACTTCATCAAATAGCACTAGTTGAGGAGGTAATCCATTCATGAAACAAGCTAATGGAAACGAAATCATTCAACTTTTTGAGAGCTGGTCACCGAAAAAACTTGCTTGTATGGAAAATGATCCGATTGGACTCGCAATAGGCACTTTAAATAAAGTAGTTACAAAAGTGCTAGTTACTCTTGATGTCAATCAAGAAGTTGCAGATGAAGCAATAGAGAAAGGGTGCCAATTAATTATTGCCCACCATCCACCTATTTTCCGGAAATTGTCGAATTTAAGAACAGATACACCGAGCGGAAGACTATATGAAAAGCTATTGAAAAATGATATTGCTGTTTATGCAGCTCATACGAATTTAGATGTTGCTGAAGGCGGCGTCAACGATTTGCTGGCTGATGCTTTACAATTACAAAATCGTGAAATTTTAGAAAAAACGTATTCAGAACATTTAATGAAGTTAGCAGTGTTTGTACCTGATGAGCATGCGGATGAACTTCGATATGTCCTAGCAAAAGCAGGTGCCGGGAAGATTGGGAATTATGATTCTTGCAGTTATTCAACGGATGGGAAAGGGCGTTTTCGTCCATTAGAAGGTGCCAATCCATATATCGGTGATGTTGGAGAGATCGAAGTAACCGATGAAGAAAAAATAGAAGTAGTATTTCCAACATCAATGAAAAACCGAATATTAAAAGCGATGTTAAATGCACATCCATATGAAGAACCAGCATATGATCTTTATACTCTAGCTCAAGAAACGAATGAATACGGTATTGGACGCATCGGAATGTTGAAGGAACCTATGAGTTTGCGACAATTTGCTGAATATGTAAAAGAACGACTACAAGTTCCGATGGTTCGTATAGTAGGGAATGAAAACAGTACAGTTTCAAAAGTTGCGGTACTTGGTGGAGATGGAAATAAATATATCCATATTGCAAAAAGAGCTGGTGCTGATGTATTTGTAACGGGAGACATATATTTCCATGTTGCTCAAGATGCACAAGCGATTGGTTTAAATATTGTGGACCCTGGCCATCATGTTGAAAAAGTGATGATTAAAGGCGTTAAAGAAAAAATGACAAGCCTGTGTAAGGAGAATAAGCTTGATGTAGAATTTATTGAATCAGAAGTAAATACAGAACCATTTATTTTTATATAGGAAATTTAAAGTTACATGAGCGAATGAGAAAACAATTTGTTTTTCATTCGCTCAATTTTTATTTGAGTACAGAAAACAGGCGAGAAAAATTCGTATACGAAAGGTCCGATAATAGTCAAATATGTGACAATAATTGCCAATCTCCAGTGGATAATAGTCAAACTTGTGAACATAATTGCCAAATGGATAAAAAGAACTTTTGAAAAATAAGATAATAGTCAAATTCGTTACAATAATAGCCAATCATAAAATAATAATCGTCATTCCTGTCATTTTAATAGTCAATCTAAAAAAAATAACCTCTGAAAAGTAAGATAATAGCCAAAACTTAACAGTTATTAGTCAAACTACTAAAGATAATAGTCAAATTTTGCAAATTAATTGCCAAATTCTAAGACATGAATTTTACCAACTTTTCAGCATAGCCTACTACCTGTTGCTGTACCTTTCAAAATGCATTTGCATATGATAGCTTTTAGAAAGCTTACGTCATTTGGAATAAACAGAAAGGAGATTTCTATGCGTCCACATCACTTTCCAAACCAAATGCCTCCAGGAAGACCTAATTTTTACGCACCAAGACCTCCTCAATACGGATTTAGACCAGGACCATATCCGCCACCAATGCCACCTGGTTTTCAACCACCAAAAGGAACAGCGAGATTGGACTCCATTTTAGAAACAGCTAATCGATTTTTAGCGACAGCACAAAGTTTTCAACCTTATATCCAACAAGCAGCGCCGATGCTTCGGAATTTGCCTGCACTATGGAAATTATATAAAGGGTTTCAAGGGCTTCCAACTCAAACTCAAGGGAAACAATCAAATGAGGAAGGAAAAAGACAAATATCACATTCAAATTATTCAAGACAAGAAAGAAGAAATGAAAAAAATCTAAAACAAGAGGAAATTAGTAGACCGTCAATTCCAAAAATCTATCAACCGCCGTTCGATTATTTTGAATAGAAACTTTGTAATAACACCATAGCTCCGTTATAATAAAGTTATGTACCAACAAAAGGAGTTGTCATGATGGAAGTCATTAAAATAAATCCTCGAGGCTATTGCTATGGTGTAGTTGATGCAATGGTTATTGCAAGAAATGCTTCATTGGATAAATCATTGCCAAGACCAATCTACATTTTAGGAATGATTGTTCATAATAAACATGTAACGGATGCTTTTGAAAAAGAGGGGATTATCACTCTTGACGGAAGCAATCGAAAAGAAATCATTGAAAAAGTAGATAAAGGGACTGTTATTTTCACTGCTCATGGAGTATCACCTGAAATAAGAGAAATGGCGAAAAGAAAAGGACTTGTAGCAATTGACGCTACATGCCCAGACGTAACAGTCACTCATGAATTAATCCGTGAAAAGACTCAGCAAGGATATGACATTATTTATATAGGGAAAAAGAATCACCCAGAGCCTGAAGGAGCAATTGGAGTTGCACCGAACCACGTTTATTTAGTTGAAAATAAACAAGATATTGACAATCTAAATTTACAAAATGATAAATTGCTAGTGACAAATCAAACAACTATGAGCCAATGGGATGTTAAGGATTTAATGGATTACATTAAAGAAAAATATCCCCATGTGGAAGAGCATAAAGAGATTTGCATGGCTACTCAAGTACGACAAGAAGCGGTAGCAAATCAAGCAGGAGAAGCGGATTTACTTATTGTAGTAGGAGATCCTCGTTCCAACAATTCAAATCGTTTAACTCAAGTTTCTGAAGAAATTGCAGGTACCCCAGCCTACCGCATTGCTGATATATCAGAGTTAAAAATCGAGTGGTTGATGGATATTGAAAAAGTTGCTGTTACAGCAGGTGCTTCGACACCAACTCCTATTGTGAAGGAAGTCATATCATTTTTAGAGAAGTTTGATAAAAATGATCCATCTACTCATGAAATAAAGCGTACTGTGACACTGGATAAAATACTTCCAAAAATTAAAGAACCAAAACCTATTAACGTTATTCTTCCAAACGAGTAAAAGGGGCTGTCCAGAAAGTCGAACACTTTCTGAACAGCCTTACTTCTTATAGTAAACTTCTCTTAAAAACTTTGCTCCTGCGGTGGCATCAAACGCGCCTCCTCGCCGCAATTTATCTGCGGCTAAGCTTGTGCGACAGCCGCAAATTATCTGCGGCGAAAGCTCTAGCGACAGCCGCAAAGGGGGCGTCTCAAAATGACTTTTCAGACTACCCCTTTTTCATTTTATCGCTAGTTTTATAAGCCGAAGGGGAAAAATGAATAATCTATCATATAATAATTATCGTTTAAGTAGAATGTTAAGAATTATGTAAGATTTAAGTGAAATGAGTGCGAATAATTGAAAGTTTACTTAACTTTTTATACAGGATTGACAACTTGTATGTGTGAAAGATTGCAGTATATAGTATTTGACTTTCCATCTTTCATTTCAATGAATCGTCCCTCTACATGATTAATTTTTCCGATATGAGAAAAATCTTTGCCTAAATTTAAAATAACCAGTTGACCTTTTAATTCGGCAATTTGTTCAGCAAATTGCTTTTTAAATGTTGGAAACTTATTTTTCGATAAGGATAAGAATTCAGTTTCACTGATGCCGTAAGGAAGATCATTTTTAATATGAGGTATTATCCATTTTAAATGTTTATTTGGAATGTACATAGTGTTATAAATGGGTGACTGAAATACAAAATAGTCATCCATTACAGACGTAATGACGCCATGTAGTGCTTCATTTCTTGTCACCATTAATTCTACGTGCAGTCCTTTTGCCATGGAAAGAATATTGAATAACGTCAAATCTTGATTGACTTTTGTAATAAATTGCGGTATTTCTGAAGGGGATTGAATATTATTTTCATTATCAATATCCCTTTCCAAAGTATATATATGGTCAGTTGGCAAATATACAAATTGATTATTTACGTGGATCACGAAAATTTCATCACTTGAATCAATTAAGGAGCCGTTAAATATTTTCCCGCCCATGATTTCAATGAAAACAACTTCATTATTTAAATGATGCATATGGTGCCCCTCCTATCTATTTACAATCAAGAACAAAAGTATTACTTTATGATATTTTTTTATTATTATTAATATTCCATTTTAATTAAACAATCGGTACATATTTCAACAATGAAAAAATTATGTATTATTATTTGCTTCCATTTGTTAGACAAAAAGTTTAATTGTTCCTATTTAATAATCGCTGTTGAAAGCATGATGAACGAAAGTTGTTTATTGTTCTTTAGAAAGCGTATTTGGTACAATAATATTCATGTTAGGAGGTACGAAAAATGTCGAACTTTACAGATTTTCAATTCAAACCATTTATTATGGATGCTATTCAAAAGCTCGGCTTTAAAGAACCAACTCCCATCCAAAAAGAGATGATTCCGTTAATATTGCAAGGGAAGAGTGCGATTGGACAAGCCCATACAGGGACAGGCAAAACCCATGCGTTTTTATTACCGATCGTTCAAAGAATAGATGTAGAGAATACAGAAGTCCAAGCAGTAATTACTTCACCAACAAGGGAATTAGCGACTCAAATTTTTGAACATCTAAAGCAATTGATAGAAGGCACTGAAATTTCCGCAAAATTATTAATTGGGGGTACGGACAAGCAGCGAACAATTGAAAAATTAAAAAATCAACCGCAAATCGTTGTAGGAACACCTGGGAGAATTCATGATTTAGTAAAGGAAAATGTTTTACTAGTTCACAAAGCATCTATTTTAGTAGTAGATGAAGCGGATTTAGCCTTCGATATGGGATTCATTGAAGAAATAGATGGATTTGCAGCTCGAATGCCTGAAGATTTAGAAATGTATGTGTTCTCTGCTACAATCCCTGTTAAATTGCAACCATTCCTCAAAAAATATATGGAATCCCCAGTACACATTCAAATGAACGATCGAAAACCGGTGGCGGAAGGAATCGAATTTTTCCTTGTACCGATTCGCTCTAAATCTCGTACGACTCGACTACTAGAAGTTTGTGAGGCGATTAATCCATTTTTATGTGTCATCTTCTGCAATACGCGAAAAACTGCTGAGGAAGTTGCAGACTTTTTAGCGGAAAATGGCATACGTACAGGACAAATACATGGTGATTTAACGCCTAGAGAGCGTAAAAAGATGATGAAGCAAATTCGAGATTTAGAGTATCAATATATCGTAGCGACAGATTTAGCTGCTCGAGGTATTGATATACAAGGTGTTTCTCATGTTATTAATTATGAAATACCTGAGGATTTAGAATTTTTCATCCATCGTGTAGGTAGAACAGCGCGTGCTGGACTTCAAGGTACAGCGATTACCTTATATGGACCGGACGATGAAAATGATTTAGCCCGAATTGAAAAAATGGGTATTCCATTCCAACAGAAAGATGTTAAAAAAGGTGAATGGATTGAGTTAAAAGAACGGCACGCTCGAAAAAAACGAGTGAAACAGGAAAACGAGTTAGACCAACTCGCTAAAGCATTAGTGCGCAAACCGAAAAAAGTAAAGCCGGGCTATAAAAAGGCAATGAAAATGAAAATGGAACAGATTAAGAAGAGAGAAAGAAGAAAAAGAAATCGCTAGAAATGAGGGGAAGAGAATGTTAATTGGATCGCACGTATCCATGAGCGGCAAGAAGATGTTACTTGCTGCTAGTGAGGAAGCTGTATCATATGGATCCACGACCTTTATGATTTATACGGGGGCACCCCAAAACACAAGAAGAAAAGCTATTGAAGATTTAAATATTGAAGCAGGATTAAAGCATATGAAAGAACACGGTATCTCAAATATTGTTGTCCACGCACCGTACATCATTAACATTGCAAATACTGTAAAACCTGAAGTGTTTGCTTTAGGGGTGGAATTTTTGCAAAAAGAAATTGAGCGCACAGAAGCGATCGGTGCAACACAAATTGTTTTACATCCGGGTTCCCATGTAGGAGCAGGGGAAGAAAAGGGGATTAAAAAAATTATTGAAGGATTAAATGAAGTGTTGTCAGTCGATTCTCCTGTTCAAATTGCATTAGAAACAATGGCTGGAAAAGGATCAGAATGTGGCAAAAACTTTGAAGAAATTGCGATGATTATCGACGGGGTTACGAATAATGAGCGACTCTCCGTATGTTTTGATACATGCCATACTCATGATGCAGGCTATAATATTGTAGAAGATTTTGATGGTGTTCTAGAACAATTCGATAAAATCATTGGTCTAGACCGCATTAAAGTGGTTCATATAAATGATAGCAAAAATGAGAGAGGGGCAAGAAAAGACCGCCACGAAAATATTGGATTTGGCCATATCGGCTTTGATGTATTAAATTACATAGTACATCACGAAGCATTTAAAGAAATCCCAAAAATACTTGAAACACCTTGGGTAGGTACAGATTCAAAAAATAAAAAGCCACCATATAAAGAAGAAATTGAAATGTTTAAAACAAGTACATTTCAACCGGAATGGATTGAAGCATTACGCAACTAGGGACTGAAATAAGTCCCTTTTTTTAATGAAGGAAATTTTAAGTGAAAGTGACGATAAAAGAAGGCGTATACGAGCATAATAGAATGTAAAAGAATGGTTCAAGGTGGCTGCCATGATGAAAAAACAGTGTGTATTATGTATTGTTATCGTGTTTTTCTTTTTCCAATATCTTCATCCAAGCCAAGCGATGTCACTCCATGAAAAAATAACACACCATTTAGGTACAAAGGATATCAGCGTGTCCATTCGCGATCTAGAAACTGGAGAGCTATTATATACGAAAAATGGGGATATTGGAATGAAACCCGCGTCCACATTAAAATTGCTTACTTCAGCTAGTGCATTACATATATTGGGACAACAGCATCAGTTTGCAACAGAAGTTTATATTGATGGGAAAGTAAACAACGGGGAACTTCAAGGTAATCTTTATGTAAAAGGAAAAGGTGATCCTACTTTTCAAAAGAAACATTTTTTACAAATTGCAGATATTTTAAAGTTGTTAGGCATTTATTCGGTAAGAGGCAATTTATATGGCGATGATTTTTATTTTAATGGTGAAGCACTCTCTCCTGGCGTTTCAAAAGAAGATGAAAGTTTTTATTACGCATCAAGAATAAGCGCATTAACGATGTCACCGGATGGAGATTACGATGCAGGAACGCTCATTGTTCATGTAATCCCTACTTCCATTGGAAATAAACCAATCATACAAACGGAACCGAATGATAGTGGGATGATTTTATTGAACTACGCAATGACGGTTCCTTCGAATAACAAAAATACTATCGAAATCATTCGTAAATATCATTCAAATGAGGTGGTAATTTCAGGAAATATTCCGTTAGGGGCATCTCATAAAGATTGGGTGACATTATATGACCCAACGCTCAACACGCTCGAGGCTCTCAAAATCACGTTGGAGGAAGAAGGGATTGCATTTTATGAAACATCTGTTGTTCGAAAATCTGTACCTAAAAATGCAACGTTGATTTATAGAAAACAATCCCCCCCTCTGAAATATATCAACCATACATTCTTGAAATTAAGCAATAATAGCATTGCGGATATTTTAGTAAAGACAATGGGACAAAAAGTATATGGAAATGGAAATTTTGAAAATGGATTAAAGGTCATTCAACAATATGGCAAAGATTTAGGATTAAAAATGGAACAGTGGAAGTTTGAAGATGGTTCAGGGATTTCACATTATAACCGTACAACTGCTAATGAGTTAACGAACTTATTAGTAAAAGTTCAAGAAGAACCTTTTTTCCCGATCTTTTTTAGCAGCTTGCCTGTGGGAGGTGACACGAATCGACAAATCGGGGGATCGTTAAGAGAAAGATATTTAGGTGAACATTTGAAAAATCGAGTATTTGCCAAAACTGGCCACATTACTGGTGTATATACGTTAGCAGGATATGTAAAAGCTAATAGTGGGAAAATGTATGCATTTGCAATCATGACGCAAAATCAAACAACTAACAAAATAAAAGACATTGACAAAGTTGTGGAATCGATTATTGAACAATACTAAACAAACATTTAAAAAAAATAGGCTGTCTTGGAAGGAAAACCTTTCTAAACAGCCTTCATTCGTTCACAATTGCCAGTAGTATCTTTTTTGAACTAACGCATCGTTTTTTAAGTGCTTCTTGAGAGAAATTTAATTTCTTAAATCATCAAGCATTTTTTTATATTTTTTATACTTCTTAGAACCTAAAATCTGCTCGGCTTGTTTCAACACATTCTCAGGAATGCCTGTAATAAGCCAGGTGATGTTTGCTTGTTGGGCTAGTGAACGAAGCTGTTGGATTTCCTCAATCGTTAAATCCACACCATATTGTTTCGCCAATTTCCGAATTTCTTTATCGGATTTCGAAATTAGGGATTCCCAAAATTCAATCGCATTCATAACATCATCCTTTCCGTTCATCAAGCAAGAAATCTTTACAAAGAAAATTAAATCCCTTATACTAACAAAATGTAAATCGTAATGATTATGAATTAGAAAGAAGAGAAATGATGAAAAAAACTTTTGTGGAATTACAGAATGTTTCATTTAAATATAATTCGAGCCTTGTATTAGATGATATTTCTTTTAATGTGAATGAAGGGGATTTTTTAGCGATTGTTGGACCGAATGGTTCTGGTAAATCTACTTTACTGAAAATCATTTTAGGATTATTGAAACCTAAAGGTGAAATAAAACTTTTTGGTGAACCATTCACTTCATTCCAACACCGTGAATGGATTGGATATGTTTCGCAAAAATCAAATGCCTTCAATTCTGCCTTTCCTGCAACGGTGAAAGAAGTTGTGCAAAGCGGATTAACGAAAAAAGTTGGTTTATTTAAAAAACTCCCAAAAGATACGAATAAAAGAGTAAATGATGCGTTAAGCGCTGTAGGAATGGATAAATTTATCAATCGCAATATCGGAGAATTATCCGGTGGCCAACAACAAAGAGTATTCATTGCTAGAGCATTAATTTCTGAACCAAAATTACTCGTATTAGATGAACCAACTGTTGGAATTGATATGAAAAACGTACAATCATTTTATGATATGTTAGGTGAATTAAATAAGAAACATAATTTAACCATTATTTTAGTGACGCACGACATTGAAACACCATCCAATCAAATCAGCCATGTTGCTTTTTTAAATGGGAGAATTCTATTTTACGGAGACATCGAACAATACAATCAAATTTCAAAAGAACAAATTTATAAGTGGTACGGTCATTCCGTACGGGCGATGTAAGGAGAGAGGGCTATGATCGAAGCATTACTCAACTATGAATTTTTACAAAATGCCTTCATCTCTGGACTTATAATTGGCTTCATAGCTCCATTACTTGGAGTATTTATAGTTGTTCGTAGAATGTCTTTAATTGCCGACGCACTGTCCCACGTAACATTAGCCGGAATTACAGGAGGGTTATTTTTAAGTCAAAATATCGCTGTTTTCTTTTTTATTCATCCTATTTATTTTGGAATTGCGGCTAGTGTACTTGGTTCCATTTTGATTGAACGGTTAAGGGCTATATATAAACATTATGAGGAATTAGCCATTCCAATCATTATGTCTTGTGGAATTGGATTAAGTGCTATATTTATTTCTTTAGCAAAAGGTTTTAGTACCGATGTGATGGGGTATCTTTTTGGTACTGTTTCTGCTGTTTCAAGGCAAGATTTATTTGTTGTGATTACGATTGCGATTATTGTAATCCTATTTTTAGCTTTATTTTTTAAAGAGTTATTTGTCTTATCCTTTGATGAAGAATATGCGAATGCATCAGGGCTTCCTTCAAAAATGATTCATCTATTATTTATGCTCGTTGTTGCATTAATGATTGCTGCTAGTATGAGAATTGTAGGAATATTGCTCGTATCATCATTAATTACGTTGCCAGTTGCCAGCGCCATGCGATTGTCGAAAGGCTTTAAGGCAACGGTAATATATTCTGTATTATTTGGCGAATTAGCGGTTATTATTGGTTTAATATTGGCGTTTTACTTAAATCTTGCACCAGGTGGAACAATTGTCATAACATCGATCATCATTTTAGTGGTAGTAATCTTATTCAAGAAATGGTTTAAATTCGATTAGAAGGGAGTCACAGCTGTGAATCGGACACGAGCGTGGGAAATATTAAAAGCCCATGGATATAAAAAAACAGATAAACGTGAGCTAATTTTATCAATGTTTGAGGAAACAGATAAGTATTTAACAGCTCGTGATTTATTGGAAGTATTAAAAAAAGACTATCCTGGAATGAGTTATGATACCATTTATCGTAATCTAGCAACATTTGTTGAATTAGGTATATTAGAAGAAACGGAATTCAATGGAGAGAGAAATTTCCGAATGCATTGCGAAATCGATCATCATCACCATCATTTTATATGCATGGAATGTGGAAATGTGAAGGAAGTTTCGTTATGTCCAATTGAAAAGTTGGAAGCAATACTTCCCGGATATACAATCGAATCCCATAAATTTGAAATCTATGGGAAATGTCCACAATGTAACGGATAAGGTTCATACTTGAAAGGCAATACTGTCACTCCAGAAAAAAATATTTTTCACCGAAATGATTTGAGAAGGAAGTTTTAGTTGAAAAAGTATAAAGAGAAAAGCAAATGGAAACGAGGGAAAAGAATTGAAGCGTATTTAGTTCTTAACTGTATTATTAATCGTGATACTAGCAGGCTGTGAACAATAAAGAAAATGGAACTTCACAGGAAACAGATCAACATAAATCCGATTATTTATATACAGTTGTTGATGGTGGGGAATTAATTGCTCGAGCTACTTACCCAGAATTATTTGAAGATTAAAAGGCAGGGCTTTATCCCAATTTGTGCAAAAACGAGCGAATGGAGAAATTCTTTCCAATTCGCTCGTTTACTTTTTTAGGGCATAGCCTTTATAATTTAATTCACACTTTCCATCGGAGTTTTTTTCTTTTTTGATAAGAAGAAAGATAGAAGAAGTCCGAGAAAAGAAAAAATGAGTGCCACTAGAAATGCGAGTTTAATTCCTTGAAAGATTTCATCGCTATTTGTTATCTGTTGCGATTTACCCAAACTCATCACCGAAACCAAGAGTGCAGTGAAAATTGAAGCACCAACAGTTCGAATGGTATTATGCATGGCTGTTCCATGGGCAATTAATGATTGTGGCAATGCATTAATTCCAGCAGTCATTAATGGCATCATTAGTAATGACATGCCTAGCATTTGAATGGAAAATATGACAGTAATGACGATAACGGATGTATCTTGGTTGATGAAGGTATATAAAATGGCCGAAAGAACCGTAAATCCAAAACCGACGATGGATAATCCTTTTGCCCCGAATCTGTCAAATAATTTCCCTGAAATTGGCGACATTGCTCCAGTGATAATCGCCCCCGGAAGCAGCATTGCCCCCGAAGTAAGTGCAGAACCTTGTTGAACATTTTGCACATAAATCGGCAAGATTGTTTCAATGCCGATTAACAACCCAAATACAACAATTGATAGGATTGTTGTGAGTGTAAATTCTTTTGACTGAAACACGCTAAAATTCAACATAGGTTGCTTTAACTTAAACTGTCTTCGAATGAAGAATACTAAAGCAAATGCTCCAATTATAAGAGATGAGATGACATTTAAACTACCCCATCCATACGTACCTACTAAACTCGATGCGTAAAGTATACCTCCCCATCCAATGGAAGATAATATGACGGACAATATGTCGAGTTTTCTTTCCTTTTGTTCCGTCACATTTTTCATTAAAAAGATTGCTAATACCAGCACCACTAGTGTAAATGGCAAGACTGTATAAAATAATGATCTCCATGAAAAGTGATCAATGATCCACCCTGCAAGAGTTGGTCCAATGGCTGGAGCAAAACCAATCACTAAACCGCTCATCCCCATTGCAGTACCTCGTCTTTCCACTGGGAAAATTGAAAAAATGACTGTTTGCATTAATGGCATTAACATCCCCGCACCAATCGCTTGCACGATACGAGCAACAATCAATAGCCAAAAGTGTGGAGTAATAGCACCGAGAAGTGTACCTGCTCCAAAAATACTAATAGCAGTAATTAGTAAAGATTTACTACTAAATTTTTCGATTAAGAATGCAGTAATAGGAATCATAATTCCGTTTGCTAACATAAATCCCGTTGTCACCCATTGAGCTTCGGTTGGGCTGATTGAGAATTCATTCATAATAGACGGTAAAGCAACAATTAACAATGTTTGATTAAGTAAAGAAACAAAGGATGCTGCAAGTAAAATGCTGACAATTAAACTACGATTATATGAAACATGATTCATAGTATCCAAAGCGGTAATACTCCTTTTAATGAAAGGGATTTTGTAATAAGAAAAGCTTAAAATATGTTGGTAAAGAAATCAAGCAAAGAAAGAATTGAACAATAACTAAGTGGATGAAGAAGATGTATGTTATTTCTATTTTGAGCCATAATAACAGCAAATGATGAAAGAATAGGAAGGTGATTCAGATTGTCACCGTTCTTTAAGAAAAGCAATCATTATGTAGACAGAACCCCAATATTTCCAGAAAGTCATATTGTCAATAAATACAAAGACAAACAAATCACAAATCGTCTTGAAGAAAATGTACAAATTTTTAAAGAAATATTTCAAAAAGATATGGATTTCTCTGTTCGGACATTTAAATTATTTCACGAAACCCAATCTACAATTATTTATCTTAATTCATTAGCCAATAAAGACATCATTAATAACGATGTTATTAAACCCCTTCAAGATCATGAGATGGATGAAGAAAAAAATATAATTTTACCCCAATATATTATTGAGAATATACTCTATTTTAATGATGTGAAAGCGATTAAAGACATACCGAAAATTATCAGCGCCATTGTTCAAGGAAAAGCGATTGTCTTTTTTGATGGTATTCAAGAAGCACTGGAAATCGATGCAATTGAAAAAGAAAAAAGAAGTATAGAGGAGCCGGATACGGAGCGGGTTGTACGAGGACCGAGAGATGGGTTTATTGAACAATTGCCTATCAATGTTGCATTGCTTCGATATCGCCTTCCCATTCCAGAATTCCGCGTAGAAGAAACGGAAGTTGGTACTCGTACAAAAACAAAACTCGCTGTCTGTTATATTGAGGATGTTGTAAATCCCACATTAGTGACAGAAGTTAAGAAGAGAATTGATGCAATTAAAATTGATGGGGTTTTAGATTCAGGTTATGTTGAACAGTTTCTAGAGGATAATCCGGCATCTCCTTTCCCTCAGCTCATCAATACTGAAAGACCGAATAAAATAGTTGGGAATCTTCTGGAAGGTCGCATTGCTATATTAATGGATGGCAGTCCATCTGCATTAATTGCGCCTGCTACTTTTAATCAGTTTTATCACGCAACGGATGATTATAATGAGCATTGGATTATCTCTTCATTTGTACGATTTTTCCGAATCCTAGCACTTGTTTTTTCATTGACCTTTTCTTCTTTATACGTAACCGTCATTTCTTTTCATCCGGAATTGATACCAGCAAAATATGTTGTTGCAGCTTCCAGTGGAAGGCAAAGCATTCCATTACCGGTCGTCGTTGAAGTATTGTTGTTGGAATTGGCGATGGAAGTGTTGAGGGAAGCCAGTGTTCGAATGCCGCAGCAAGTTGGTGGTGCCTTATCGATTGTAGGTGTACTTGTGGTTGGTCAGGCTGCTGTTCAAGCGGGATTTGTCAGCCCAATCTCCGTTGTAATTATTGGAATGTCTACAATCGGCTCCTTTGCTGTTCCATTTTATAATGCAGCCAATACTTTCCGCATGTTGCGTTTTTTGCTGATCATTTTAGCTGGTACACTTGGTTTATTGGGACTTGCCGTAGGACTCATGATCGTTGTCAATCATATGCTTTCTTTGCGATCCTTTGGTGTTCCATATATGGATCCATATGCACCATTAAATATAAAAGCTTTAAAAGATAGCATTATTCGAGCTCCATTCCATAAATTAAAAAGACGTCCATCCAACATTCATCCGAAGAATACAGTTCGTGTGGGAGAAACAGTGAAGGATTATACGAATTACAATTTCCTTGATGAAGAAGAAAGGGAAAAAATATGAAACATACAGATTCCATCAGTTCGATTCAATTAGCTGTCATAATTGCAAGTACAATCATCGGTGTATCTTTATTGGTATTACCTCGATTCATTGCTGCTGAAGTAGGAGAAGCAGCCATACTTGCAAGTATCGTTGGAATACTCATCTCGTTAATTAGTGTGATTGCTATTACCCTATTAGCAAGGAAGTTTCGAGAACATACAATCATTGGATGTAATCGACTATTGTTAGGAAAATATTTTGGAAATTTATTTAATTACATGATTGTCATTGTGTTTATTGTCATTATGGGTCTTGAAGTAAGACAGTTTGCGGAAGTATTAGCAACTGGGCTTTTGCCCAATACACCCATTGAAATTTCCATTCTTATCATGATTATAATTTGTGCTTTAGTCGGTTATAGCAATGTTTCTACCTTCACCTATATTCACTTTTTTTATTTACCATTTTTATTAATTCCAATGTTTTTCTTTTTGTTTGCCCTAGAAGATATTGAAACATATCATTTACTGCCGATTTTAGGCCATAATTTATCGGTGAAACAGTTTTTGTCTGGGGCCATCATCATGACGCAGGTCATAACGAATTATTTTGTTATTGCCATGTTAATACCGTATATAAAGGATTACGAAAATTGTGTTAAAAATGGAATTTGGGGGTTCTTTTTAGGAGCATTAGCCATTCTTTATTGCATTGTGGTTTCTCTAGGGGTATTTGGTGCTAAGGAATTACAAGAAATGTATTCGCCTATTTTATCCCTTAGTCGAATTATCCAAATACCCGGAGAAGTTTTATCACGAATCGACGCCATTATTTTAATTACTTGGATTTTTGCTGTATTTACGACATTGCTTTCGTATTACTTCGTGATTGTACGTGGCACTGCAGAGTTATTTCGTACAGATAAATATAGTTTCATTACAATGCTCATGATTCCGGTAATTTTTGTTTTTGCGTTAATTCCAAATAATGTTTATGAAATATATGAATATGCTTCAAAAATTACTTATGTAGGTCTATTTCTATTTATTATACTCCCAGTTTGTTTATTAATCATTGGCCATTTTCGAAAAAGGACGGGAGTGCAATGAAAAGGTTTCAATTAAAATTCGCTTTTGTTCTGATTGCTGTCTTTTTGTTAAGTGGTTGTTGGGATCGTTATGAACTTGAAGAAAGGGCAAATATTTTAGCTTTATCGATTGATATTGCTGAAGAAGGTGAAGACATTGAAATGCCTGAAGTCACCCATTCGAAAGGAGAGTTTCCAGCAGAGGAAAAAATCATTTATAAAGTGGCAGCCCAATTAGCAGTACCAGGAAAAATTATGCTTGGACCCGAAGGAGGAGATACAAATTCCGCAGAGACTGATTGGCTGTTAGTAACATATGGATATTCAATGAAGGATGTATTATCCAATTTACAACAAGAACTTGCAGAAAAAATTTATTTAGGACATATTCAATTGATTGTTGTCAGTGACAAAATTGCAAAAAAAGGTCTTGAAGATATTATGGATTTTTTAAAAAGAGATTTTGAAGTAAGAAGAACTGCGTGGATTATGGTTACGGAAGGGGAAGCACTAGAAATATTAAATGCTACACCACCCATTCAAACAGTCCCTTCTTTATATTTAGCTAATACGTTAAGAGAAGCTGTAAAGTTCGGAAAGTTACCGAAAGAGCATTTAGGGAAAGTGTGGATTGATTTTTCTGATGAAGGTGTGGATGCAATCATTCCTCTTGCAAAGCCGATGGGAGATCATATTTTGGTTGACGGACTCGTTTATTTTAAAGATTATCAAATGGTTGGTACGTTAACGCCAACGGAAACAGGAGCTATTTTAGCGATGCAGGGAATAAATCCTGCTGGTTATTCTAATGTAATTGTACCTGGTGATAAAAAAGGGGTTTATCTTGTAAAGCCATTCAAAAGAATTTCAAAAATCTCAGTAGAAATTCAAGACGGAAAACCGAAAGTATTTATCGATGTCAAAGTAGAAGGTTTTGTTGAAGAACAACTTTATACGAATGATTTAAGTAAAGAAAAATTACAAGAACTTGAAAAATCAGCATCTGAGTTGGGAGGAAAAGCCTTAAATAGTCTAGTGAAAAAATTGCAGCAAGATGAATCGGATATACTTGCAATTGGTGCAAGGGTGCGTGCATATCATCCGAAATATTGGGAAGAAAATGTAAAAACAGAAGATGCTTGGCGTGAAATTTATAAAGAGATGGATATTCAAGTCAAAATGGATTATAAGATTTTGCGTGTCGGAATGGAATGGAAATGATAAATAAAATATATTTTTCGCAGGCTGTCCATAAAATGATATACTCATTTTGGACAGCTCTATTTTTGGGGGAAAATAGATTAGAGGAGGGGAGAGAATGGGAAAAATCATTTTTATTACAGGCGGGGTTCGAAGTGGTAAAAGTTCCTTTGCAGAAAGTGTGGCTGTAAAGTTTTTCGACCAAAACCAAAAAGGCCTCTATTATTTAGCTTCCGGTGTCCCCTTCGATGAAGAAATGAAAAGTCGAATAGTTCGACATCAAAAGGATCGAGAACGCTCGAAAAAGCCATGGTATACAATAGACGTAATTGATGACTTGCCTGTACAAAGGTTTCAAGAGAATGACATTGTATTATGGGATTGTATAACAACTTGGCTGAACAATATTTTATACAAGACCGAACATTTAAAAGAAGACCGATTACATAAAATCTATCATTGGATGCATCAGTTTCAACAGGCAATAACGCAATGGAAAGAAAATGGTGTTATCATCTTAATTGTTTCAAATGAAGTGCTTGATGAAGTACCATCTTCATTCAAAGAAGTCCAACTATATCGAAAACTCCTCGGAACTCTTCATCAATGGATTGTCTCAATTTGTGATGAAGCATATGAGTTGGATTATGGTATTCGCGTACGCAGAAAATAGGCGGTGTTTTTGTGAAAAATATTATTGTAGGGTTATTATTATCTCTTCAATTTTTTACTTCTTTCCCCATTCGGAAGACACTTCCAATGAATAATAAAACTGTTACAGCGATGTTTGGCACAATGCCTTTCATTAGCTTCTTTATGGGGGTAATCGTTGTACTTGTCATTCTACTGAATGATGTTTATTTCAATTTTACTCCACTTTTCTTAGCAATTATCATTGTCATTATCAATATTATGATGACGGGTGGGTTGCATCTCGATGGTTGGATCGATTTAAGCGATGCTTATTTTTCTTATAGAGATAAAGAAAAACGACTAGAAATATTAAGCGATTCCCGTATTGGAGCTTTTGGTGCTATTAATCTAGTGCTCATTGTTCTACTGAAAATCGGCATATTTTATGAGTATTTACATCAGCGCCCAACAAACTTTTATTTATTTTTTATCATCATACCTGTCTTATGTCGATTAGCAATATTGATTTATTTCAATCTGTCAGTAAATGTGAAGGAATCTGGATTGGCAGCCTACTTTAAAAAACATGTGAAGGCAAAATCGTTATGGATTTATATTGCGTGTTATATATTCATTATCCTCATAACAGGTTTTGTGTTAAATGAATATAAACTATTTGTTTTAACATTTAGCATGTTTGTGATGACTTGGATTTATCGGCATTGGACATATCGCCATTTTGGCGGAATGACGGGAGACTTGCTAGGTGCTTTATATGAAGGGATGGAATTGGCATTATGGGGAATGCTGTTACTGTTCATTTAATTCGGCATGAAAAAACGAAAGCGAATTTAGAGCGAAAATATATTGGATGGACGAATGAATCGATATACATACAAACAGCAAATTGTCAAGTACCGATTCATACTAAGGATGTATTTGGCAGTGACTTAAAGCGCTGCATAGAAACAGCGCAACTTTATTTCCCCGAGGCAAAATACCATCCTTTTTTTCAATTAAGGGAATTACATTTTGGAGATTTTGAAATGAAAACTTATGATGAATTAAAAGATAATCCAGCGTATCGGCAGTGGATTGATTCACCAGAGAAAGCTGCGCCACCAAATGGTGAATCTTTTGTTTCGTTTAAAGAACGGATTTTAAATTGTTTTCATCAAATCGTGAGCTGTGGTGGAGAATATGTGTTTGTTGTCCACGGTGGTGTCATTCGTGTTATCCTATCGAAATTTCAAAAAGAGAAAAGTTTTCAAGATGTTATTGCACAGCATCGGATGATTTATACCCTATGTTGGGATGATATTGAATCTTTGAAAGGGGGAAGAGAATGCAATCAGTTATTGGAGGCGCCTATAATGGTAAACGAAAATTTGTAAGTAACATGTTAAAAGAAATAGGTGCGAATCGCTGTTATTTTTATGAAGGCGAAATACCGGAAGGCCCTTTTACAAAAGATGAATACGTTATTATAGGTAGTTTTGAAAAAATGATTTTGCTCGTCCCGGATTTATCGGAAGATGAAATCGTATCACAAATAATGGGGAAATTAATGAATTTAGATTATAAGACAAACCTAATTTGTATTTGTACGGATATCGGACGTGGAATAGTGCCGCTTTCAAAAGAGGATCGTCATTTGAGAGATACTTGTGGTAGATTGTATCAACAACTTTTTGAGAAAAGTGAGAAAGTCATTCGCGTTTGGTATGGTATTCCTGAGATATTAAAAGAGGAAAATTAACCAACCGTTCTTAAGTTCTACGTATCGAGTGAATGATTTTAGTAGATACTGTATCATTTACCAAATAAGCTTGTAATTAACAATACTACATGTTACAATGAAACACGAAAACACAATATATAGCATTTCGTTTATTAGGTTCTACTATATATAGTAGATTAAAAGGGAAGTCAGTGAAAATCTGACGCTGTCCCCGCAACTGTAATTGCTGACGAAAAGTTCAAATCCACTGTACAAATTTGTATGGGAAGGGAACTTGGAGGATGAAGCATAAGCCAGGAGACCTGCCTAATAAACGTGAATTGCTCATTTCTTCGGGGGCTAGGAAATGGAAGCAAGACGGTCCATTTCCTAGTACCTGACTGTTTCCATTTCAAAGCCATACCGAAAAAGGTATGGCTTTTTTATTTTCATAAAAGAATGGTAGAAAGGGAGAAGGAAATGAAATTATATTCAAAAAAAGTTTGCCCAAAATGTTTGTTGATGAAATACGAATTAAATCAACTTGGTTATGAAGGGAAATATGAAGAAATTTTGATTGATAACAATGAAGAAGCGAAAGAAAAATTATTGAATGCTGGATTCCTTTCTGTCCCTGTAATCGAAATCGATGGAGAGCTAATGGATAACATAGAAAATATAAAAAAATTCATTAGCAGGATCACAGTATGATTGCTTATGCTTCTCGAACGGGCAACGTGCGTTTTATCGTTCATCAATTAGAATTACCCCACATTGAAATTCGCGATGATCTTATTTTGAATGAACCCTTCTTATTGTTCACCTATACCGATGGATTAGGCGAAGTACCACGAAACGTGGAAACGTTTTTACAACATAATGTTCGTTTCTGTAAGGGTGTTATTGCAAGTGGGAACTCGAATTTCGGCCATGCTTATTTTTGCCGTTCTGCTCATTTGATTAACGAAAGGTACGGAATTCCCATTGTTCAAAAGATAGAATTACGCGGATTTCAGAAAAATTATGATGCCATAATTGATTATTATAACAGAGTAATTCAAAAGGAGATTTAGTGATGAAAAGCTATTTAACTTTGAATAATGAAATTTTGAATCACTACCACCAAACAGGAAAAATTGATTTAGAGAAAGATCGAGAGGCTACTCGTCAATATTTTATCGAACATGTTAATCAGAAAATGCGGAAGTTTTCTAGTTTGGAAGAAAAGATTCGCTTTTTCATTGAAGAAGGATATTATGAGAAAGAATTTTTACAAAAATATTCTTTCGAATTTATAAATAAAATTTTTGACATTGCGTATTCTTATCGTTTTCGATTTCAGACATTTATGAGCGCGAGCAAATTTTTTGAAAGTTACGCAATGAAAAGTCGAGATGGAAAAGAAATTTTAGAAACTTATGAGGATCGGATGAGCATTATCGCCTTATATTTAGCGAATGGTGATGAATTGTTGGCAGAAAAAGCAATTCGTGCGATGATGGAGGCTTTTCAACCAGCAACACCAACCACACTGAATAGCGGTAAAAAAGCGCGTGGGGAATTGGTAAGTTGTTTTAAATTATCCATGGATGATTCGATGAATAGCATTGCAGAAAACCTCGGTTATTGTTTAGAACTCTCAAGGCTTGGCGGAGGGGTAGGGGTAAATTTAACGGATTTAAGACCTTTGGGTGATCCGATAAAAGGTATCGCCAATCGGGCAAGCGGTGTTATGCCCGTTGCAAAATTATTAGAAAATGCCTTTTCTTATTCCAATCAATTAGGACAACGGAATGGTTCAGGTGTTGCTTATTTAAATATTTTCCACGCGGATATTGAAGAATTTATTTCTTCTAAGAAGCCGAATGCCGACGAAAAAATTCGGTTACAAACTTTATCGACTGGTGTCATTATTCCAGATATATTTTTTGAACTGATGAAAAAAGATGAAGATATCGTTCTTTTTAGTCCTTATGATATTTATCGAGAATACGGAAAAAGAATGTCTGAAATAAGCATAACGGAAATGTACGGGGAGTTGTTGAACAACCCAAATATACGAAAGTTAAAGCAAATCAATGCTAGAAAACTATATACGGAAATCAAAAAGAGCCAATTCGAATCCGGATATCCTTTTGAAATATTTGATGATAATGTAAATAAACAACATCCACTAAAAAAACTTGGAAGAGTCAAAATGTCCAACCTCTGTACTGAAATTTTACAAGTTCAACAAACGAGCATCATTAATGATCAAGATACACCAAATGAATATGGATTAGACGTATCTTGCAATCTTGGATCATTAGATATTCACCATGCGACAAAGTTTCATCATTTTGAAGAGTTAGTAGATACAGCCATGCGTTTGTTAACACAAGTGTCTTTAATGACCAATATAAAAAACGTTCCATCTGTAAAAAAAGCAAACCAGATGATGCATTCTGTCGGATTAGGTGTTATGAATTTGCACGGACATCTTGTAACTCAAAATATATTATATGGTTCAAAAGAATCAATTGAATTTATCGATTACTTTATGGAAGCATTGAACTTCTTTTCATTAAAAGCATCGATGCTACTTGCGAAAGAAAAAGGTGAAACTTTTTACGGATTTGAAATAAGCGAATATGCAAATGGTCATTATTTTGAAAAGTACGTGAATAAATTGGAAAAGGAACCTAGTGAATTGGTGAAAAAAGCTTTAGGTAATGTTCCAATCATTACAAAAGAAATGTGGAGAAAATTGAAAGAAGATGTAATGAAATACGGATTATTTAATGCTTATCGGTTAGCAATCGCACCAACCGGCTCGATTTCTTACGTTCGTTCTTGCACGGCATCCATTGCACCCATTACTGAGCGAGTAGAGATACGAGATTATGCAGATAGCCGCACGATTTATCCGATGCCATTTTTAAATAATGACAATCAACATTTATACGTAGAAGCATATGACATGAATGTCTATAAAATCATTGATTTATATGTCGCTGCACAAAAGCATGTTGATCAAGGTATCTCAATGACTTTATATGTAACAGACAAGTGGACGACGGAACAATTAGCGAAAGCCTATATTTATGCTTGGATGCGAGGAATCAAAACGGTCTATTATGTACGCCAACGATTACAATCACTGGAGGAATGTGTAGCATGTACAATTTAACATACGAAGCAGTCAATTGGAATCAGTCAGCAAGCAGTCTTGCTAAAATTTTTTGGGATCAACAATGGAAACAAATGTGGTTTCCAGAAGAAATTGCAGTTTCAAAGGATATTCAACAATGGAGAAATTTTGAGCATCAAGAAACATACAAAAAAGTGTTTGGTGGACTGACGCTGCTCGATACAATTCAAACAAATATCGGGATGAATGAAATAGCAAAATACAATCCCAATTTACAAGAAAAAGCTGTATTAACGGTATTTGGTGCCTTTGAAGCCATTCATGCGAAATCCTATTCGTATATTTTTACAACCCTTTGTCATAACGACGAAATCGAAGAAATTTTTCAATGGGTAAAAAAGAATCAACAATTACAATATAAGGCTTCAAAAATTGCCAATATATATTCGTCTATTAAGGAAAATGATTTAGTCAGCCTATGGAAAGCAATGTTTGCTTCCGTCATGCTCGAATCCTTTTTATTTTATTCTGGTTTTTTCTATCCGCTTTATTTAGGGGGACAAGGCATTTTAAGGAACAGCGCGGAGGTGATCTCGCTAATATTGAGGGACGAATCCATTCATGGGGTGGCTGTTGGAATATTCGCACAAAACATTTTTAATCAATTTTCTAAAGAACAACAAGATGAATTAAAAAATTGGGGCTATGAATTATTGCTAGATTTATATGATAATGAATTGCGTTATACAGATGAAATTTATCGAGGAACAGGTTTGGAAGATGAGGTGAAGGCATATATCCGCTATAATGGGAATAAAGCATTAATGAATTTAGGGTTCGATACAATGTTTCCTGAAGAAGAAATTCATCCAATTGTGATGAATGGAATACGAAATGAAGGTTCCACATATGATTTCTTTTCTCAAAAGGGTTCCACATATGCCTTAGCAAAAGTAGAGCCTATCACGGATGAAACGTTCCATTTTGATATTTTACTAGATGATTGAGGGCTATAAATTGCAGTTCGAATAAAATCATGTTCTAATAATTACAATGATTTTCAAAAATAAAAAAGGAGTTTTGTTTATATGTATACAGTTACTAATCGAATAAAAGTGAAAAAAGGCTTGGCAAAAAAGATGGCACCACTCTTCACGCAACCTGGTCCATTATTAACGTTTAAAGGATTTCGTAAAGTAGAAGTACTCGTAAGTACACAATTTGAAGACTACGATGAAATGAACGTCGTTATGTATTGGGATTCACTGGAAGAATTTGAGGCGTGGAGAGCAAGTGATGCATTTAAAGAAGCTCATAAACGTCCAAGCGGTAATAGCGAAGAAGCCCCTACAATCGAAAATGTAATCGTCATTTCTGAAGTTGTCTCAACATTAGAAAACAATTAATGATTAAATAGGAAAGAGGGTGTCTAGAAAGCCGAAAACTTTCTGGACACCCTCGCTTCTAATTTATAGACCTTTGCTCCTGAAGTAGTCGAAACAAGATTGTACTATCCTCGTTTCAATTTTTCTTTTGCTAACCGTTCACGATGTTTATTATATACTTTGTATGCTTCATCAATTGCATTTCTTATCATTCGATCAAATGAATTAGTAGAATGCAGTTGTTTCACAGCTGCCTTTACAAACTTCGATTGATCTTCTAAAAAGGATTGAATTTCATCTTCTGATCCTAAATGAGCATCAAAATAGATACGTTTTTTATTTCTTTCAATCATATATGTTAAATCATGTTTGATCATCACGCGTAAAATCCATTCGTTTAATCCTGTAGCTAGTTGGAGTGACATGATATAATATAATAGTTCTGGGCGATTTTCACGGAACTTTAATTGGTTAAAATGTACATTGTCTTGAAGAGCATTTAGTATAACGAAATTCGAGGAGTAGTATAAGGTTTTCTCAGCTGAGTGAATGATATTGTATTTATTGGGCAGCAATAAAAGCCAAATATTGAAGGCGATAATCCAAGCATCGATGGTATTTAATGCGCCTTCTTTAACTAGATAATTGAATTGGCTATTTTGTTTCGCTAAATCAATAAATTTGTCTACATGATATTGCTCAATATATAGTATGCTTCGTTCTACTGTAATTTCCCTATACATTCCAAACACCCCTTTGCTAAGAATGTTGTTTTGTATTCACCCAGTCAAAACAAGACATTTTTAACCAACTCTACTAATAGTTTATCGTTTAAAAACTATTTTTCCAAATCATATTTCAAAAATCAGACAAATTTTAAAAAAATAATAAGAAAGATTTATGTTATCGACAAAATTTTTGATAAATTTCAGTTATTTTTAGTAAATGAAACATACTATTTTTAAATAGAAATTAAGAATAAAATAATATTTTGGAAAAAAGATTTGGGAATGAATCGTTGTAGGTAAGGGAAACTTGAGGAGGAAATAGAATGCAATCGTTATATACATTCAAACATATTGAACCGAAAATTAATATTAAACAAAGTCCAGCTATTTTTTTATTTCATGGATTAGGAAGCGATGAAGAAGATTTATTACAAATCATAGGTGAAATAAAAGAAGTTTGCCATGTCTTTAGTTTAAGGGGACCAATCAGTCATGATCCAGGTTATGCCTTCTATACTTTTGTAGAGGAAGGAAAGCCTATTCAACCTGTTTTTGATAAAGTGATTGCTGTTACAAGAGATTTTATTTTACAAGCAATTAAAGAATATCAATTAGATCCGGCGAAGATATGTATTGCAGGATTTAATCAAGGAGCAGTCATCGCACAAACATTATGCATCGTGATGGGAAATCAAATTAAAGCATGTGCATCAATGTCAGGGTTTTTACCAGATTTTGTGAAAGAACAATATCACAAAAATAAAATGGATGAAACGAAAGTATTCATTTCTCACGGGGAGTATGATTACGATTTTCCAATTATGTGGAGTGAAAAAAGTAAAGAATTTTTTGAGCAACATGGAGCGAAAGTTGTTTATAAAACCTATCCTGTAGGACACGGCGTTTCGCCAGAAAATATGAGAGATTTTGTTCATTTTATATTGGAAGAAATTAAATGAGGTTGGGACAAATCTAAAAAAACATCATTTTCTCCTTGGAGAAAATGATGTTTTTTTGATATGTTATTAAAATTGATTTCCGTTCCGGGGACGCTTTTCCGCGGGCCCGGCTCGAGCCCAATGTCATCAACTTAAGATTACATTTAATGGAAGTTTATTTGAAAATTAATCTTTAATTTAACATTCACAAAAATAGGTAAAAGGACTCTTGTATTTTATAAAAAACCACCAAAATCGTTTTAGATACCAATTTTTGGTTAATAAAACGAGGATGGTGGTTTTTTTGAAAACGAAAAGTACTTTTTTAGGCGCAATTGAGATTACTCGAAAGATGCTGAATGATGTGATGTTTATGCTTGAATCTCGGACAAAAGAAACGTATTTTACACGAAAAGAAAAGAAGTTAAATTTTAAAAATACTATTCTATTTAGCTTAAACTTTGTTAAAAAGAGCCTCCAAATTGAACTTGACGACTTTTTCGACAAATTTAATTTATCAGAAATTAGTATTTCCAAACAAGGCTATTCAGCCGCACGAAAAAAGATTTCTCCTCTCGCTTTTGTAAAACTTACAAAAGCGATTGTGAATTGGTATTATGAAGAAAATTCCTTTAAAACTTATCGTGGATTTAGACTTTGCGCAATCGATGGAAGTGTGCTCCAAATCCCTGATACTGAGGAGCTTCGAAATTATTTTGGGTATGGAAAAAATCATAAGACAAGTTATGCAAGAGCTAGTGCCTCTTGTATTTACGATCTTGAGAATGGAATCATTATTACTTCTAGAATCAATCCATATAAGGTAGCTGAGCGAGATAGTGCAAAGGATATGATTGAAGAACTCGTACAAATTGGATTAAAAAATGATCTTTTTTTATTTGATCGAGGGTATCCATCGAGAGATTTTATTGCCTATTTAGATGCCCTTGGTATCAAATATGTGATGCGATGTCAAAAAAATACGATAAAGGAAATTGTCGAAGCGAAAGATGCTGATCAAAACATTCATATAATACATAGGAAACAAGTGATTACTGCTCGTGTAGTTAGATTCCCACTGGATTCTGGCACGGAAGAAATACTTGTCACAAATTTAACCGAGGAAGAGTTTGGTATCTCTGAGTTTAAATCTCTTTATTTTAAACGCTGGGGAATTGAAACAGAATATAATGATGTGAAAAATAAAATCGAAATAGAAAATTTCACGGGTAGTTCGAAAATCGCAATTGAACAAGATTTCTATGCATCAATATATTTATCGAATATGGTCAGTTTATTGAGAAATGATGCCAATGAAACAATTAATGAGGAGAGTAAGAAAAAAAGACGAAAACATGATTATCAAGTAAACACAAATATCTTAATAGGAAAATTAAAAGATAGGATGGTTCACTTATTATTAGAAGATTGTCCAATCAAAAGAGAGAGAATGTTTACAAAAATCATGAAAGTGATTATAAGAAATAAGACACCTATTCGATCTGGGAGAAGCTACCCACGAAGGAATGGTCTGTCCTCAACAAAGTATCCCCTAAACCAAAAAAGGTGTCTATAAACAATACATAGGATAAATATAACCTATTTGTTTATTAAATGTAAATAAATTAGGGGCTTAAAAAAATAAAAATTTAAGCCCCGGGCATCCTATTGCCTTTTTTAGCCGATTTTAGAAAATTATCAACACTTTGTAGGTTGAATAGTATTTTTAAAAGTAGACAGCTAGATGGTTGCCTACTAACTGTAAATTATTGGTTGTATAAGTTTCTGACATTGGGCTCGAGCCTCCTCTGATTCATTCCTTCACTCCTGCGGTGTCTCGAGAGGGATCGTCGCAGGAAAGCTTTGAATTTACTTCCTTGAACTTGCTTCGCTTTGCGACTAAGCGTGCGCGACAGAAACTTGCCCCGTCACTACAATCAATTTTTCGTTATATCCATTTTTTATCAAAACTCTTTCAACTGCCCCTTTAATTTTTTGTTTATGTCCCAGCCTCATTTTGAATTGATTAATTTTTCAGCTTCTACAATCGGCATTGGTTTATGGAAATAATAACCTTGACCTGTATGGCAACCAATTTGTACAAGGGTTTTATATTGTTCCAACGTTTCGATCCCTTCCGCTACCGCATGCATGTTTAAACTTTTTGCAAGTTGAACAATTGATTTTACGATTGCATACATACCTGAATCATGTATTTCATTAATAAACGATTTATCAATTTTAATTTCTGAAAAAGGCAGCCGTTGTAGATAACTTAATGACGAGAATCCGACTCCAAAATCATCAATCGAACTCTCATAGCCATGTTCCTTTAATTTTAATAAGATGTTCTTTGCTTTTTCAAAATCAAATAATTCAAAGTTCTCAGTAACTTCGATTTTAATAAATTTTGGGTCAATTTGATATTGGCGGACAAGGGTTAATAAATCATCTGCAAAAGAATCATGATAAAAGTGTACAGGTGATACATTGATGGATACAGGATACAATTGATGGCCTTGCTTCTTTCTTTCCCATTGCCATCGTAATACTTTTTCAAAAATAGCATGATCGATATCCCTAATTTTTCCGCTATGTTCGGCTATCGAGATAAATTCAGCCGGCGAAACATTTCCAAGTACAGGAGAATACCATCTCGCAAGAGCCTCGAATCCAATAATTTCCTTTGTCAATAAATGGACTTTTGGTTGCAAATAAACGGAAAATTCATCATTTTTTAATCCAGTTGTTAATTCGTTTAATACGTTCAGTTCTCTTTGTATTTGTTGATCGGTTTCTTTTTCAAAATGGGAAATGACAGTTCCTATTTTTTTTCTTGATTTTGTGATAGCAATATTTGCTTGCCGTATACTTTCATCAATCGACAGTTGTTGGTGAAAATAACTAACGCCAATTTTTAATGATATAAACATTTCCCTTCCATTTACATCAAAAGGTTGGGAAGTGCATTTAATGATCTTATGAATGAAATCATCTACTTTATTAACAGGAATGACGCTCCCTAAAATAAAAGTAGAATTTGAAAAACGACTGAAATTCGTTCGGCTTTTTTGAGTAATCATTTCAATGCGATGAACGATTTGTTTAATTAAACGGTCGCCAACTTTGCGCCCATACATATCGACTATGGAAGTATATTCTCCTGGCTGTATTAATAAAATGACTCCTTCAACACCGTTTTGAATCCACTCGTTTAATTTTTTATGAAAATAATGGTAATTTGGAATTCCTATATTTATATCATAATAAGCTAATTGTTTTAATAGGTTTTTTTGTTTAAAATGTTTGACTGTCAAGGCGATAATAGGGGACAGTTTATTTAAAAAATCAATATCCGATTGTTTCAAATATAAATTTTTTTGAATATAGATCGTAAATGTGCCAATCATCTTTTTTTCGTTGTCGACAATTGGCTTTGACCAGCAATACTGAATGTTATAGGTTGAAATAATTTTCCGTAATTTTTCATGATCCTCTTGTGAGCGAATGGATTGTATATAAGATAAATCTTTCATATAAATTGCATTTTCACTATTACCCGTCGTTGGACTAACTTCCATTCCGACGAGGTTCTCTATCCAACTCAAGGGTATCGTGGGACTGGCAATAGCCTTTAAAGTACCATCTTTTTGAAGAACATGTATAGCACAATAAACTTGTCTAATATAATTTTTTTCTACCTGTGCGGTAATTCGTTGAAGTATATCTTCTAGTTTACTATCCTTTCCTAATTCGACATATACTTCATGTTCAATTTTGTGAAGCATTTTTTCCAACATTTCGGAAGTAATATCTTTGCATTGAATAAGCACAAAGGTTGTTTCTTTCTTGGAGTTTTGAATTGGTTGAATACTAAGCTGGTTCCAAAAAGCAGTACCATCTTTTTTGTAATGAATCATTGTTGTTTCATAGGTGAGCTTATTTAATATATGAAACTCCAGATCTTGTTCGGTTTCGGGAAGGGTATTTGGACCGCATAAACATGAAATATGCTTGTTAAATAATTCAGCCATATCATAACCAGTTAATTGGGCAAATGGTTGATTGTAATACTTAATGGAAAGTGGTTGCCGTTTTAAATCAATGATTATAATTGGTTGTTGAAGTTGTTCACCTATCGTGTATAAATATAAATATAAATCATCATTTGTTAGGTCGATTAGTTCTTGTTTAAACATATACTTCCCACCGAATTTTGATAATACTGTAAAGTAATTATAACAAAAGTATTTATTGACATGCATTAATAATTTTTTGAAATAATGATAGTGTTTTATGTTTAATTTGTCGTATTTTTGGCAGAAGAGAATGGTATTTGAAAAGTTGAAATGGTTTTTCTAAAAATTGTTATTTTTTAATAAAATTGTGGGTTTATGCATTTTATTTTGAATAAGTCATTAAAAAAATGTAGTACAAACCTTGTGATGGTTAGTACTACTAGAGTAAATTTTCATTACATTTTCTGTTGTAAATAAATATCGTATAAGTAATAAAGGTTTTCTGCTCCTTTTTCATCCACTAACAATTCTTCATTTAATTTCATGCTGACCGTTGTTTCATTTGAATTTAGCAGTCCATCTATAAATACTAATTCAATAAAAATTTTACCGCTCTTTGAGAGTTTTTCTTTTACATCATCCGTAAGCTGTAATTGTTCAAATAATGGTTCCTTCCATGTACCTTTTACTAGCAAAATATGCTTATTATGATTTTTTTCATATTCCCATTGGACATCACGTAGAATAGTTTTAAATAATTCGTCAACTGTAAATAATTCGTCTTTATATTCAATCTCATACTCACGCAAAGTATATGCATCGATTGTTAGACCGCTTTTTGCTTTTTCTGCTTGTGTATGGATGCCAGAAACTGCCTCCTTTATGTCGCTGACGGAACTTTTGCAACCTATTAATAGAAACATAGCAAGTAGTAATACAACAGAAATATGTATGTTTCTCATTATAAAACCTCCTAGTGTTCAAACTATTGGCTATTTTCATCATAGCGAAAAAATTCATCGTTGTATTAGGAGATTTTAGAAAATTCCTTTACATTTCTTGTTTTTCAACTTTAATAGAAGGGAAGTTTTCATGAAAATCAATGATGAACTGCTGGAAAAATTAGGAGTGTATTTTGTATATCATGATATTTATAATCGATATGGAATTACTTTTGAAACATTTGTTGAACGTTGGGTGAGGGGAACATTAGAGATTTAAAACGAATAGCGTTCACAAAAAAATCGCTAGACGATGTCACAATTAGGTTGGACAAGTCTAGCGATTGAAATGTGGCTAAAAATGACGCTCAATCCATTCGTTTGCTTCTTTCCAATTATGAACTCGAATCACGTTGGAAGGTATAACTTTACGATTGTATGGCGTGTCAAATAACAGTACGGGAATTTGGAGTTCTTCTGCAAGTATCACCGCATTATCATGTTTATCTTCAAAAAAAACATCTACGCGATACTTTTTTGCAGCTTCCAATTTATCATGACTACCTATTAATTCAATATGATCATAAGGTACTTGATGCTGTTCAAACCATTTTTTCGTCACATCATATAAATGCAAGTCTCGAGCGGAAATATAATACAATTCATATTGTTTATGCCAGTTGTTTAAGATTTGTTGAGCATCGTTTGCAATTTTGCTTACTGAATATAAATAAGGTTCATTTTCTTTAAACCAACGAGCAAACTCGTTTCGATCAACCGGATGGGGGAATGCGCTTAAAAAATCATATTCGATGACATCATCAAGTACGATGTTTGTATTGTATTGTTTATTTATATGTGGAATCAGCGTATCAGGAGTCGTTACTGTTCCATCAATATCAATACCGAAACGAGGCTTATTTTGCTTCATATGGACCCCCTAAGATTCAATTTGTTTTTTGTTCTCGTTCTGCTAACATTTCTGCAGCTAATTTATCGATTTCTTTTTTCAATTCTTCTACCATTGTTTCTTCTGGTACTTTTCGTACGGTTTTACCCTTCATAAAGAGTAATCCTTCTCCTCGAGCACCTGCGATTCCGATGTCTGCTTCTCTCGCTTCTCCCGGCCCGTTTACCGCACAGCCTAATACCGCTACTTTCAATGGTACATTCAGTTTTGAAATATACTCTTCTATTTCGTTAGCAATGGAAATTAAATCGATTTCGATTCGACCACATGTTGGACATGAAACTAAAGTAGCCATGTTTGATGCAAGACCAAATGCTTTCAATAATTCTCGAGCTACTTTTACTTCTTCTACTGGATCAGCAGAAAGAGAAATACGTAATGTATTGCCGATTCCTTTGGATAAAAGAGCACCTAAACCAGCAGCGGATTTAATTGTACCGGAAAAGAGCGTTCCAGATTCTGTAATACCTAAGTGCAATGGATAATCAAATGCACGTGCAGCTTTTTCGTAAGCTTCGATAGCAAGATTTACATCAGAAGCTTTCATCGACACGATAATATCATGGAAATCTAAATCTTCCAGTATTTTAATATGATGTAAAGCAGATTCAACCATTCCATCTGCAGTAGGATAGCCATATTTTTCTAATATATGGCGTTCTAAGGAACCTGCATTAACACCAATTCGAATTGGAACACCTCTTTCTTTTGCCGCATTCACTACGGCTTCAACCTTCTCGCGACGACCAATATTTCCGGGATTAATGCGTACTTTATCGATACCGTTTTCTATAGCCATCAAGGCAAGTTTATAGTTAAAATGAATATCCGCTACTAAAGGGATATGGATGCGTTTCTTTATTTCAGGAATCGCCGCTGCAGCTCGTTCATCTGGAACAGCAACACGTACTAGCTGACACCCTGCTTCTTCTAATCGTAAAATTTCAGCAACAGTAGCTTCCACATCGTGAGTTTTCGTTGTACACATACTTTGGATGATTAGTTCGTTACTACCGCCGATTGTTAAATTGCCGACACGTACTGGACGTGTTTTCGAACGATGAATAATTTCACTCATCAATAACTCTCTCCTTCTTGAGGTACTTTTTCCGTACCTTCACTTCCATTATTTTAGCAGTGTAAAATAGTGTCGACAAGGAAGAAACACGTTTTTTTATTTTTTACATTCATGGTTATTTGAGTAAATCGGTATTTTGATTAATTCACCTGGTGCTATGACTTGATTTTTTATATGTGGATTAAATTTATAAAAATCCGCCATTCGTTCTGGTACTGAAATTCTTTCATCTGTTGGATATTGGGCGAGTAACCCTTGTACAGTATCCCCTTCTTTTGTAATAACAGGTACTGTTTTTACAGCTAGTTGTTCATTGCATTGGCCAACGCTTTCAGAAAACGCGATTAATGGTACTGTTCCTTCAGTTAAATCTATTTTAATGACCGTAACGATTATGATGATGATAGATGTTAATAGAAAAAATCTCATATAAAAACCCTCCTTGCTCCACTATATGAAGCAAGGAAGGATTCAGAACTTCTTTTTTTCTATTTTTGGATATTTTAGTGATGCAATTGTTAATAGAATGATGGTAATGATGGCATTAACAACTGTTCCAAACCAACTAGATATATTCATAAATGAAAATAGGATAGATAGTAGTGTTGACCATGTAATCGCTAATGCGGTCGTTCTCCACATATGTCGATATTCCCCGCGACGATTGAATATTTTTAATAATAATGTTCCGATGGCTGCGTAAATGGTAATTCTCACAAATAATAAAACGGTAGAAGTTAAGAGTAATAAAAGAAGTGCAAAAGGATAGAGCAGCCATTGAATATCAGCAACATATTGTTGCAACCCTTCAAATTGAATAGTAGTTTTCGATACCCCTGTTAAAAATTGTATAAACGAAAAAATCGTAACAATCGCAATTAGAATAAATACATATTGAATTACTTTACCGATTGTTAATAGTCGATAAGCAGCTAGCTTGTTTGGTTGAAACAGGCTGTGTATGAATATTTGTAAATGAGTAACCATTTTCTTCTCCTCCATTGAGAGTTTATCATGAAATGAAGAAAAGAAAAAACATACAAAAACATTTTATTGAAACTTTTTGCAAACCTGTCCGTAAACTGTATCATGGAGGGAAGAACTTGGAAATCATTGCTTGGTTGCTCATTATTATTTGTTTTATCGTGGCTTTTGTAGGATTAGTTTATCCAATCATTCCATCGGTATTATTTATACTATTAGGATTTATCGTTTATGGTTTGTTTTTCTCCTTTGCAGAACTTTTATGGTGGTTTTGGATCATCGAGATTCTTTTCGTTATTTTATTGTTTGTGGCGGATACTTTAGCGAATCTGATTGGCGTGAAAAAGTTTGGCGGAACGAAGGCTGGACTTTGGGGCAGCACGATTGGTTTATTAGCAGGACCATTTATCATACCATTTCTGGGCATTATTATCGGGCCATTTATAGGTGCAGTAATTGGGGAAATGCTAGTTGCGAAAAAAGAATTTAGCCAAGCGGTTCGAGCTGGTATTGGCTCGCTTGTTGGCTTCTTAACATCTGTTGCAACAAAAACGATGATCCAATTAGTGATGATTATTGTTTTTGTAATTGCAATCGCATAATATGTTTTTTGTATAAAAAATCATCTAAAAGGAAATAGTGAGTTTGGTTGAAATATCAGTGTGTCACTGGTAAAAGACAAACAATGGATTGATTTCAGCCAAAAGTATGAAAATCACTTAGAAAGAGCTAAATCATTGAATGACTACCTCTATTTTGATAATCTTATAGAGGTAGGAAATTACTGATTTATACAAAGGAGGAAATTCTAATGGCATTCGAATTACCAAAATTACCTTATGCTTACGATGCTTTAGAACCACACATTGATGCACAAACAATGGAGATCCATCATACAAGACACCACAATACGTATGTAACAAATTTAAACGCTGCTGTAGAAGGTACTGAATACGCTGATAAAGATTTAATTGAACTTATTTCAAATATCAATGCTCTTCCAGCTGATAAACAAACTGCAGTTCGCAATAATGGTGGCGGACATGCAAACCACTCATTATTCTGGGAAATTTTAACACCTGGAGGTTCAAAAACTCCAACTGGTGAGTTAGCTTCTGCAATTGATGCGAAATTCGGTAGCTTCGATGCATTTAAAGAAGAGTTTGCAAAAGCTGCTGCTGGCCGCTTCGGTTCTGGATGGGCTTGGTTAGTAGTAGATAACGGTGAATTAAAAATCACTTCTACGCCAAACCAAGATTCTCCATACATGGAAGGCCAAACACCAATCCTTGGATTAGACGTTTGGGAACACGCTTATTACTTAAAATATCAAAACCGTCGTCCTGACTACATTGCTGCATTCTGGAATGTAGTAAACTGGGACGTTGTAGCAGAAAAATACGCTGCAGCAAAATAATTAACTTTAAAAAATGAGGAAAGCCTAAACATAGGTTTTCCTTTTTTTATTTTTGAAAAGATTATCGGTAAGTTTGACCGCGCCTAGATATTAAATTTCATTCACTAAATTTCATCGTTGTTTGAACCTTGGAAAAAATGAAATGGTTGACGTTAGTTGCGTATGGACTTACATCATTGATAAACTCTTCTACCTTGGAAAAGCTTTCAAATTGTAGTTTAAGCATAAAGCATGCTTTTATTAATATACGGTAACAAAACTCCACATTTGGAATACCTTCTATAAAATTTTTAAAAGATTTATTGTCTCCGTTTTTAACGGTTGCTTCTACTATACATTGGATAGAAGAGAACTGGATAAGAAGAGAATTTAAAGTAAGAGGCGAATCATTTGGGTTCGTTTTTTTTTTTACTATTTCAATGATGTAATTATTAGTGATTCCTATTCCAGTATAAAATAATGGGTTTGTGACAAATTAAGTCCAATGGAGGTGACTACATTGTCAAAGAAGAAAAGAAATCAATTAGATCGGGAAGAGTATGGATATGGATATGATTTAAGTCCCGATGATTTAGATGTGATAGGTCAAAATGAAAAAGCTAAAAAAGAAAATCAAAATGAAAATAAACGTAAACCCTCTAGTAAGCAAAATCCTTCTATCTTAAATGAGTAATCAATATTAGCAAAAATTCGCAAGCTTTCCGAATAAACAGTCTGCACTGTTATCATGATGGAACTTGCGAATTTTTTCTTATTGATTCGATTATTTTCGATAAATCGTTCTAAAATCCCTTATTTTTTCTTAAAGTATAGCAATGAAAAATAAGGGAGAGAGAAAATGGAAATTGATGGTGTTTTTTCAGGTGGTGGAATAAAAGCTTTTGCGTTTGTTGGCGCTTATCAAGTTTTGAGTGAGAAGGGTTTTACTTTTAAAAGAGTAGCAGGAACGAGTGCTGGTTCAATTGTAGCTGCATTTATCGCGGCAGGGTTTACCGTAAAAGAGATTGAAAAGGCATTGGAAGAATTAGATACAAAATCGCTTCTTGATCCACCCAAATTTTCAAAAACTCTTCCTTTTATAAAATGGCTGAATTTATATTTTCGATTAGGATTGTACAAAGGAAAAGCGCTAGAAAGATGGTTGTACAAAAAACTAGCAGAAAAAGATGTGTATGCATTTGGGGATTTGCCAAAGGATTCGTTGAAAGTTGTCACTTCCGATTTAACGAATGGTCGCATAATTGTTATACCTGATGACTTGCATTTATATGGAAAGGACTGGAGAGATTTTTCTGTCGCAAAAGCGTTGAGAATGAGTTGTGGTATTCCTTTTTTCTTTGAGCCGGTCATGTTAAGTAATGGAAAAGGACATTCCGTATTCGTCGACGGTGGTGTATTAAGCAATTTTCCATTATGGATTTATGATAACGGTAAAAGAAAAAGGCCATTACTAGGATTAAAACTAAGCAGACCAGAAGGAGAAATTCCACCACAGATAATTGATAATGGGTTAAATTTATTTGAAGCATTATTTAAGTCGATGATGAATGCCCACGATAATCGATATATCTCAAGAAAACACGAAAAAAATATTATCTTCATTCCTGTTGAACAATATAGTGCTACACAATTTGATTTAGATGATGATGCAAAAGAGCAATTAATTCAATTGGGAAGAGCAAGAACTGAAGAATTTTTAAAAAATTGGCGACCCGTTATTTAACAATCACATATTTTTAAGAATTTATGAAATACTAAAATTTAAAAGGTCAAATGGAGTGGTTGCAATGCCAAAAACAGATAAAGAAATTGCTGAAAAAATATTAAATAATCAGTTAATTGGAACAATGGCTACCATTGAAGGAGATAAACCTCACACTCGCTATATGACGTTTTATAACGATAATTTCACTTTGTATACGGTTACGAGCAAAAATACCCATAAAGTTGAAGAACTTTCGAAAAATCCATACACACATATTTTAATTGGTTATGATGGGAAAGGATTTGGCGATGCCTATTTAGAAATAGAAGGAAAAGCGGAAGTTTCATCCGATGAAGGAATGAAAGAAAAAGTGTGGAACAAAGTATTAAGATTTTGGTTCGATGGTCCAGATGATCCGAATATGGTAGTTTTAAAAATCGTTCCTTCTCAAATTCGCATCATGAATTCGAAAGGAAACGATCCGAAAATTATTCAATTTTAATTGATAGAACTATTGCTGATAGTCCTATCAATTTGAAAAAATAATATTTACTAAGTTAACAACATAAAAATGTTTGACGGCTTAGGCTTCATAATGTAGGAAGCTTGAGTCGTTTTCTATTTTATAGAAAAAGTTGATCAACGTTTATTTATTGATGTTTTTTAATTTTTATTAAACTAATCATCGAAGAATGTTTAATTTGAAAAATCCAAGTAATATCTTTATGTTAAAAAAGGAAACCTAAAAATAAAAAGAACCGTTACAAATCAAGAAGGGAATCTCCTTTTTTCTCAAACTTTAAAATGATATACTAAAGAGCATGTATGGGTTTTTTTGAAAGGGGGGGACATATGCGAAATGTAAAGAAAACAAACAATAAAGGAAACTCTCGTACCAGTCTTTCATTTCGAATGAACGTCCTGTTTATTTCGATTTTTGTTTTGTTCTCCATGCTCATTTTTCGCTTAGGTTATTTACAAATCGTAAAAGGAGAAGAATATGTTCGGGCAATAGAAAGAACGGAAGAAGTAGCGGTCAATACGAGTGTTCCTCGTGGAAGAATTTATGATCGATATGGAAGAATTCTCGTAGATAACGATCCGCAAAACGCCATTACATATACAAAGTTTCAATCAACGTCTCAAGAAGAAATGTTAGAAGTCGCTGAAAAATTGGCTATGCTAATTGAACAACCAACGAAACGAGTAACGCTTCGTGATAAGCAAGACTTTTGGATTTTAAAAAATACAGAAAAAGCCTATGCGAAAGTTTCGAAAGCAGAAGAGAAAAAAATAAAGGAAAAACATGAAGATGAGAAAAAGGCTCAAGCAGAAATCGACCAATTAGTGAGAGATCGAATTACCGAAGAAGAATTGGCGGAGCTAACGCCTTTTGATTTGGAAGTGTTAGCAATTTATCGTGAAATGTCTTCTGGATATTATTTGTCTCCACAAATTATTAAAAGTGAAAATGTATCCGATGAAGAGTTTGCACGTGTTTCTGAACGATTATATGAATTGCCAGGTGTCAATACGACGACCGATTGGAAAAGGGTGAAGTTAAGTTCCTTATCGGTATTAGGTAGAACAACAGTCCCTAGTAAGGGGATTCCAAAGTCTGAATTAAATTATTATTTAGCCCGTGGTTATTCCCGAAATGATCGGGTTGGAGAAAGTTATTTTGAATCGCAATATGAAGAATTACTTCAAGGCCATAAATCTGTTGTGAAAAATATTACGAACAAAAAAGGCGAAGTCATAGATATGATTACGACCTTTGAAGGGAAACCTGGGAATGATTTAGTAACAACGATCGATATTGAATTGCAAGCAGCTGCTGAAAAAATTGTTGAAGAGAAATTGCTGCAATTAAAATCGATGGGTGGATCTTCCTTATTGGATCGTGCCTTTTTCGTGATGATGAATCCGAATACTGGTGAAATACTAGCGATGGTTGGAAAGAAAATAGAAAAGGATCCAGAAACGGGAAAACCATATGTGATTGATTATTCTTACGGAACATTTACGACAGCTTATGAAGCCGGTTCAACGGTGAAAGCGGCTACTATATTAATGGGATATAAAGAGGGCGTTATAAAACCTGGTACAGTTTTAATTGACCAACCAATTAAGCTTGCAGGTACAAAATCGAAAAGTTCCATCTTCAACAGAGGTGGCCGCATTGCAATGAATGATTTAACAGCGTTAGAGCGTTCTTCAAACTCCTATATGTTCCAAATTGCTATGAAAATTGGTGGAGTAAACTATCGCTATAATATGGGGCTACAATTAAAAGAAGATGTTTTGAAAAAAATGAGAAATGGTTATGCTGAATTTGGTTTAGGTGTCAATACAGGAATTGATTTACCGAATGAATTTGCAGGATTCCAAGGGAACATGGATACTCCTGGTAAAATTCTAGACTTAGCAATCGGACAATTCGATACGTATACACCGATGCAATTGGTGCAATATATTTCAACGGTAGCAAACGGTGGATATCGAGTGCAGCCAAGACTATTAAAAGAAATTCGTGAACCATCTAAAGATGGAAAAACTTTAGGACCGTTAATTGAAGAAGTCCAACCGAAAATTTTGAATAGAATCTCAAATACTGAAGAAGAAATTAATCATGTAAAACAAGGGCTTCGCAGAGTATATATTGGCAGCCAAGGTACTGCCCGCGCTCAATTTGCAAATGCACCGTTTACAGCAGCAGGGAAAACAGGTACTGCGGAAGTAGTTTACTATGGTCCGATTCGAGAAAAATTTGGCACATTAACTCAAACAGTATCTCATGTTGGCTTTGCTCCATTTGAAAACCCTGAGGTTGCTTATGCTGTGGTGATTCCTTGGGTGACAACAAACTTCAGCCAATATATTTCACATAACAATCAAATTGCCCGAGAAGTATTGGATGTATACTTCGAATTGAAAAAGAAATATGCAAGTAGTAAAATCACTGACGAAACTGTGAAGAAAGAAATTTTACCTCCAACTACGAATGAAAAAATTGATGAGGATACAGAAGAACAAGTTGTAAATGAATAATAAATTTCAACAACAATTCAAAAAGCAACATTTTCTCCCAAGAGAAGATGTTGCTTTAAATTATGTTAATTACTATTTCAATCTAAGTAAATGTTGAACATTCGCTTATTGAGCGGTATAACCTCCATCTAACACAACTGCTTGCCCTGTAATTCCTTTAGCGGCATCGCTAGCTAAGAAAAGCGCTAAGGAAGCAATCTCATCTACCGAAATTAGCCGCTTTTGAGGAACTAAAGGGTAAAGGACTTCTTCTAACACATTTTCAACTGCTATATTGCGAGTTTTCGCCAAATCTTCAAATTGTCCTCGAACTAAAGCTGTATCTACATAGCCTGGACATATCGCGTTCACAGTTATTTGATGCGGTGCTGTTTCTAATGCGGCTACTTTTGTTAGACCAATTACACCGTGTTTTGCAGAATTGTATGCTGACTTTCCAGCAAATCCAATTAAACCATTGATCGAAGCGATATTGATGATTCTGCCGAATTGATTCTTTTTCATATGTGGAATCGCATATTTCATCGTAATAAATGGGGCAGTCAACATAATTTTAATCATTAATTCAAATTTTTCGGTAGGGAAATCTTCAATGAACGCTACATGTTGTATGCCTGCATTGTTTATTAAAATGTCAATCGAACCGTATTTTTCAACAGTGAAATCAATTGCCTGTTTAATTTGTTCTTCGCTCGTTACATCACAGACAACACTTGAAACATTATCAGGTAAGTCCTTTAATGCTTGATCTAATTTTTCTTGATGAATATCCGAAATGACGACATTTGCACCCGCTTCAGCAAAGTTTTTTGCGATTTTAAATCCAATTCCCTGTGCACTTCCTGTAACAAAAAGTGTTTTTCCTTTCATGTTTGGACCTCCAACATTATTTTTATAAACCTAAAGAGAATAGAATGATTGCTAGAATAGTTCCGAGTAACGGAATAATGACTGTTAAAGCACCCATTGCTGGATAAGCATCTTTATGCGATTCTTGTGCAATGGCAGTGATGGTTGTAACAACGTAACCACTATGTGGCAATGTGTCTAACGATCCAGAAGCAATGGCAACAACACGGTGCAATTGTTCCGGATTGACCCCCATATCTAAGTAATGTGGTGCAATTAACGGTAAAGCGATAGATTGACCGCCAGAAGATGAACCAGTCAGACCTGCTAATACAGCAACAGCAATAGCACCACCGATAAGTGGACTGCCAGGGATGCTTGTCATATAGTCAACCGTCGTTAAAAAGGCTTCTGTTTGTTTTACAACGCCGCCGTAACCAACCACAGCTGCTGTATTCGCAATGGCAATCACGGCTCCCAGTGCACCTTCTGCAATTGCTTTATCACGATTTTGCATATACTTGAAGCTAATAAGATAAGTTGTAATAATTCCACCTAGTAGAGCGATGATTAATGCCGATGTTCCTAACTTTTCATGGAAAATAAACGAAAACCCGAGCACAACGATTAATGGCAAAAGACTAAGTAAAGGACTAGGAAGTGCACGATTTTCCCCTTTATCTAGGTTATCTGCTTCTTTTGCAACAAATTTTTCACCTTTCGCAACAGCACGATTGACCATCCATTTTAGCCAAAAATACCCTGCGACAGCCATAAAGATGGCCACAATTAAGCTAACTTGCCACCCAGCATAAGGCGTCGTCCCCAAATATTGAATAGGAATCCAGTTTTGAATCTCCGGTGAACCAGCAGAAGTCATCGTAAACGTTACTGATCCCAATGCCAAAGCAGCAGGGATGAATCTTCTTGGTAAATTGGCTTCTTTAAATAGGCTTAATGCCATTGGGAATACGGAGAAGGCAACAATGAATAAACTAACACCACCATAAGTAAGAACAGCACATGCAAAAACAACTGCTAAAATGGCATGTTTAGCACCGATTTTTTCGATAATCCATTTTGAAACGCTATCTGCAGCACCGCTATCTTCCATCACCTTTCCGAATATTGCTCCCGCTAAGAACATGAGCCACCAAGAACTAATGAATCCCGTAAATCCGCCCATATAACTTGTAATAAAATCAGGATCTCCTTCAGTAGCTAATTGTGGGAAAATTGTAATACCGCTTAATATTGCCGCTATAAATGCTGCGAAAGGGGCTGCAATCAGCAAGTTTACGCCTCTCATCGTCAAATAAATCATTAATGCTAAACTACCTAGAAGCGCAATAAATCCTAATACCATAAAAAACCTCCCTTTTGTAAAATTCTAGAATTCTCAAGAAATTTCTTACATATTTTCAGAAATTCCTCATTAATACGTATGTAAAAGGGTAGAAATTAATCTCTAAAAATAGATCCATTATATTAAATAAGTCAAAAGTAGCAGAAAATGATTTTCATTGATTTACATATATAAAATTAATCATATGATTGCGAAGAAGAGCTCAAATTTAATGAATGATTGCTTAGCATATTATGCATGATAAAGATTCTATTTTAAAAATTAAATTGCTATTGATGAAGAATTTGGTAGAAGTTATACATGTATCATCCTATATAACAACAATTATAAATGCCCACTTAGAAAATGAGTTTTACATGAAATCCGTTGTCTCCATCAAAAAACTAGGGAAACATATTTTGAGAAAATTGTACTAGATGCTCAGAAATACTGGAAATTTATATTCTAGATGGCTAAGGCGCAGAATAATGGGAGAAGAGGGTAGGGTTAGAACTAAAATGAACTTTCATAAAATTTAATATGTATTTTGTTATTTCAATCACAATAAAAACCGAACGATATTGAAACTAAATATAGAGTTTCAAAAAATCGTTCGGTTTTTCTATTCCTTTTGTCTGGTGATTGCTGAGTATTAAGTATAAACTTTAATCCATTGTAATGGATTCTAAAGTGGAAGTGACAATATATTTTTCGCCTTGATCTGTATTCATTTTATATTCAGTTTTAATCTCTCCAAATCCTTCCGCGAAATATTTACGGTTTACATAGTTATCACCGTTTTCTTCAATTACAATTACATCTTCAAATGTTTTATATGGGGTTTCAACACTTATACCTGTGTCGACAATTTTCCAATTGCCGAACGTTGTACCGACTTGAATTGGTTTTGCAAAATAAGTCTCAATTGGCTGCATTGATTTGATTTCTTCTAATCCAGGGAAAGTTGCATCGTGGTCAACCGGTTCTTTGTAAATGATTTCAATTTTATCATCGCCGATTTTGTAAATATTCATCATGGTTACGCCGCCGTTATCGACAATCGTGCCTACATATTCTTTGTCCAACCAAGTTGTTTTTTCAGTATACGTTGCAAATTCATTCCCGTCTCCTAAGAACTTCGCAATGGATTTATCAGGTTTAAAAAATTGACTTAAGTCTTCATGATTATTTTCTGAAGCATTTTGATCGGTTGGGGAAACATCGTTTTGATTAGTTGTGTTTTCTTGGGGTTGGCAGCCAATCAACAGGAACAAAAAGCAGAGAGAAAGATAAAAAGCCTTCAGTGTTATCGACTCCTTTCATTGGTTAGTATTTATCATTATATAGTTTTATATAAATTCAAACACTAAATTAATGATAATAATATTATGTAAACAAAAATGGGTTTATTTATTGAATGGCTATTATTTATAGAAATTTGACTATTATTTCTTGAAGAATGACTATTAAATCGATTATTTTGACTAATAAAACAAATTTTTGAAGCGAAAAATTAGCGATTGGCTAATATTAATGAAAATTTGACTATTATAACTGGAAGAATGACTATTAAATCGATTATTTTGACTAATAAAACAAATTTTTGAAGCGGAAAATTAGTGGTTGGCTATTATCGATGCAAGTTTGACTAATATTTGTTAAAGAATGACTATTATATTCATCATTTTGACTATTAAATCGTTTTGTTTATCGTTGGAGCAAGCAACTTGCTAAGAATGTTGGTTATAATCCTATAAAGTGTTGTTGTTCACCTAATCTTAATGTATACACAAAAAAAGGCTGTCGGAATAATATCCGAACAGCCTTGCACTAAATTACAATAATCCTTGCGCTTCTTTCCATTCAAGGAATTCGTCATATGTGCATTGTTTATCAAGAATAGTCCCGTCATCTTGAATTTCAATGACGCGGTTTGCTATTGTTTGAATAAATTGATGGTCATGGGATGTGAAAATCATCGCACCTTTAAAGGCAATTAAACCGTTGTTCAGAGCTTGAATGGATTCTAAGTCTAAGTGGTTTGTTGGTTCATCTAGTAGTAACACATTTGCACCAGAAAGCATCATTTTTGCTAGCATACAGCGAACTTTTTCGCCTCCGGATAACACGGAAGGTGATTTTTTTACTTCTTCTCCTGAGAAGAGCATACGTCCTAAGAAACCACGTAAAAATGTTTCTGTTTGATCTTCTGGAGAGAATTGGCGCAACCAATCCACTAATGTTTTCTCATTGCCTTCAAAGTATTTTGAGTTATCCATAGGGAAGTAGGCTCTCGAAGTCGTTACGCCCCATTTAAATGTACCGCTATCAGCTTGTCGTTCTTCCATTAATATATCGAGCAATGCGGATTTTGCTAAAGGATTCCCTAACAACACAATTTTATCATCGCGATTCATCAAGAAACGAATATCTTTGAATAATACTTGACCATCTTGTGTTGCAGTTAAGCCATCTACAGATAGACAGTCATTTCCAATTTCGCGATTGATTTGGAAATTAATGTACGGATATTTTCGACTGGATGGTTTAATATCCTCCAATTGTATTTTTTCGAGCATTTTTTTACGGCTAGTCGCTTGTTTTGATTTAGAAGCGTTTGCTGAGAAACGGGCAATAAATTCCTGAAGTTCTTTAATTTTTTCTTCTTTTTTCTTATTTTGTTCTTGTGCCATTTTTAAAGCTAGTTGGGAAGATTCATACCAGAAATCATAGTTCCCCACATAAATTTGAATTCGTCCAAAGTCTAAATCAGCAATGTGTGTACATACTTTGTTTAAGAAGTGACGATCGTGGGAAACAACGATTACAGTATTTTCAAAGTTGATTAAAAACTCTTCCAACCAACGAATAGCTTTTAAATCTAAGTGGTTTGTTGGCTCGTCTAATAGCAGCACATCTGGTTTGCCGAATAATGCTTGAGCAAGCAATACTTTAACTTTTTCTGAACCTTCTAAATCAGCCATTTTTATATAATGTTTATCTTCGCTGATACCTAAGCCATGTAATAGAGTGGCCGCTTCTGATTCAGCCTCCCAACCATTTAATTCTGCAAACTCCGCTTCTAGTTCGGCAGCACGCATGCCATCTTCATCTGAAAAATCTTCTTTCATATAAATGGCGTCTTTTTCTTTCATTACGTCATACAGGCGCTTATGTCCCATAATCACTGTTTCTAATACCGTATATTCGTCATATTCGAAATGGTTTTGTTTTAATACCGCTAAACGTTGGTCTTTCCCTATGATTACTTGACCTTCTTGTGGTTCGATTTCTCCTGATAATATTTTAAGGAACGTAGATTTTCCCGCTCCGTTTGCTCCGATGAGACCATAACAGTTCCCAGGTGTAAATTTAATATTTACATCTTCAAAAAGTTTGCGATCACCATAACGAAGACCTACATTACTTACTTGAATCATGTAAGTTCCTCCTTTAATACTACTTCAATGTGCAAAAAAGATGGAATCTAACTTCTTTTTCTCTTTTACACATAATGGCACCATTATATCAAGAAGTGAAGGGAAAAGCTATAGAAGGTTTGGCATTCAACGATGAATTAGTTTGAAAGAATAGAATAAAAACAACGTAATGAAATGGGGACTGGTTAACAAAATATAAGCAGAATTGGAATCATGAGTAATCCAATTCTGCATTTTTATGTAGGAAGGGGAATGCAAAAGAGGATTATAATGTATAGGCAATGACTTTTAAGAAAAGAAGGAAATTTGTCATATTAAATTAATCGAGTTTCTTTCTCCTAAACCAAAGCGTTGCAATCCATTTTTCACCTATATTAACTGGAGCGCCGCCATGTAATGTTAATTCATTTAAAGTTTGGTTGTTGTAAAAGTATTCAAAATATACAGCCATTCCTTTTTTAGGATACACTTTTAATCCAAGTTTTGGGAAATAGGTTTCTCCGCCATCTTCTACATCACTTAAATATAAAACAACTGTACAAATTCGATTATTGCTTGCTGCTTTACTTGTTGCTGCGAAATAATCAAAATGCTCTTTATACTCTTGTCCAGGTTTGTAATTTAAAATATGCAAACCTTCTGCGTGTTCAACAGGGATACCTACAATAGAAGAAATTCTTTTTTCAACTGTTGATACAAGGTCATCTTGAACATCCGACAAAAATGCCCCACTACTAGTTCGGATATCGCTAACAATTTTTTCTACACCAATTTTGGAACGTTGAAGACGATTTCTTGATAATTCAATTAATCTGTCACATTCTTCATCATCTAATACAGAACCCAGTACAACGACTAAAGGTTCCTCAAATTTTACCAATACATCAATTTCTCTGTCTTCTGTTTTGATTTTGTTTCCAGTGAAGTTAAAAATTGTTGGTTCATTTGAACGAGTATTTGTAACATATGTAGTCAATGCTCATTCCCTCCGCATGATGGAATAAAATGTAATAAAAAGGTATAAAAAGGAATATTGAAATGAATAATTAAATTTTACAATAATTTTCTCATTTTTTCACTACTGTTTTATAAAAAAATGGATGTGATCTAATCATTTTCACCTATAGCAATTTTGTTCTACGAAATGATATAGGTTACAAAAGTCTTTAGGTAATGAGTAGATCTAAATCCAATCCCAGTTACATTGAATGTTTCTATCGATTATTGAATAATACTTTTCACCATTTAAGATGAATATATAAATATTATGTAAACTAATTACCGATAAATAAAAAGGAAGTTTTTTAGTTAGGAAAGCAGGGAAGTAACTTTCAAATCATAATGAGCGTTTTTAAAAGAAATCAAAAGAGCGGCAAAAGTAACATACTTTTAACCGCTCAACATTTATTTATTCCAGTATTTTTGTATGAATTCATCTCTTCCGGATTTTTTTCGGTCTTCAAGGTAATGTTCGGGATTTTTCTTGTAATAATCTTGATGATATTCTTCTGCTTCATAGAAGAGTGTGGCAGGTCGAATTTCCGTTACGATTGGCTTTTTGAATTTGCCGCTTGCTTCTAGTTGTTTCTTCGATTTTTCCGCTAAGATTCGTTGCTCTTCTGTATGATAAAAAATGGCTGTTTTATAAGATTCCCCGCGATCATGAAACTGACCTCCATCATCCGTTGGGTCAATTTGCATCCAATAAATTTCAAGAAGCTTTTCATATGGAAATACATCTGGATTAAATTCGATTTGTACGACTTCTAAATGTCCAGTTTTCCCAGACTTAACTTCTTCATATGTAGGATTTTCAACATGACCTCCCATATAACCTGATGTTACCTTTTCAATTCCATCCCATTCAACAAATGGTTTTACCATACACCAAAAACATCCACCAGCAAATGTTGCTTTTTCCATTTTTTTCACTTCCTATTGCTTAAAATTCTTAACAATGTTACAAGATAACTTTATAGTATCAAATTTACAACTTTCATATGCAAAAAAAGCTTTTCGTAAAATAGCATAGTATAATAATTGATATCGAACTTATCGTTTTGATTATCGTTATATTTTTATAAAGTTATATGTCTGAGGGGAATGAATATGGAAGAAAATCAAGTTCGTAGTAGAAGTGAAAAACGTTATAAGAAAAAACGTTTACGTAAAGGTAGAGTAATACTATTTTCAATTTTCATTGTGCTGATTGCAATCATTGCATATTCTATTCACCAATATCGTACGGGGTTAGAACTAGCTGGCGAAGAGAATAAAGAAGAAATAGAATTTACACCCGATGAACCTAAAGAAAAAATCGAGAATTATTTAATCATTGGTGTGGATAGTAGGGGAGAGGAAAAATCCCGATCCGATACGATGATGGTTCTTTCTTGGAATAAAGAAACCAACGATTTAAAGTTAGTTTCTTTCATGCGAGATATTTATGCAGATATACCAGGATATGATCGTTGGAAATTAAATACCGCTTATTATTTAGGTGGGGTACAACTGTTGAAAGATACATTAAATCATATGTTTGAAATCCCGATTCATCATTATATGGTGATTGATTTCAAAAGCTTTGAAGCGATGATTGATATTTTGGCACCAAATGGTATTGAAATAGAAGTTGAAAAAGACATGTCTGCTTATATTGGCGTATCCTTAACAAAAGGTTTGCAACGTTTAGACGGTAAAGAGTTATTAGGATATGCGAGATTTCGACACGATGCTGAAGGTGATTTTGGAAGAGTAGAGCGTCAACAAAAAGTCATTGAAGCATTAAAAGACGAATTGTTAAAACCGAAAAATGTAAAAAATTTACCAAAGCTTATCGGTGCAGCACAAGGCTATATCATCACGGATATGTCTTCTGTAGAGGAACTAAAAACTGCTTTATCAATTGCAAAAGGTGGATCACCTTCCATCGAAAAGATGACAATTCCTGTAGAAGGGACATATCGATTTAACTCCTATCAACATGCAGGATCGGTCATTGAAATTGACTTGGAGGCCAATAAGAAAAAATTGCATGAATTTTTAAAAATAGGGGAGTAGAGAAGTTTTTTTCAGAAATTATTCATGATAAAATAATTTTGTCGAAATTTGATGAGGTGATTTTTTGGAAAAAGACAAAGAATTAGAGCAAGAAGTAAAACAAAATAAATATTCCATGTTTCAGACAACAAAATACATTCGATTCCTTGGAGGTAAAAATTTACTTTTCTCACTATTCGTTCTTTTATTATTAGGCTGCGTAATTTTCGTTTTTAATAAAGTTTCGTTTATCTTTTACCCGATTCAAGTATTGTTTGAAGTAGTAATACTCCCAGGAGTTCTTGCTGTCATTTTATATTATTTATTTAGACCGTTATTATATTTGTTGGAACGGTGGATCCCGAGAATTTGGTCAATTATTTTAATATTCATTATTGCGATTAGCGCCATTACATTATTGGTATTACTTGTCTTCCCATTTTTGCGGGATCAATTTACGAATTTAGTACATGAGTTTCCTGTTTATTTCATGGCAGTTGTAGAAGGGATTGTTACGTTTTTAAATAATTCTGGTGTGAATGAACTATTCTCGAAATACAATATTGATTATGACCGAGTATTACTGGATGTAACGAACAATTTAATTACGACGGTAAGGGAAACTTTTGCGAATTTAGCAACTACTGTAGCGAGTGGTATCACAGGATTTGTTTCAACGGTAACGGGAATCGTTTTATCTTTAGTAACAGTACCGTTTATTTTATTCTATCTATTGTATGAAGGAGAAAAATTCCCAAAATTCATTTTAAGTATTTTTCCTCCTCGCATGCGAAATGATGCATCCAAAGTGATGAAAGCAATGGATCATCAAATCAGTCATTACATACAGGGTCAAATTTTAGTTTCTTTCTGCATCGGCGTCATGATGACAATCGGATTTTTAATCATTGGGTTAGATTATGCGTTTTTACTTGGATTTTTAGCGATGATTACAAGTGTTGTGCCTTATTTAGGGCCAGCCATCGCCATCACACCTGCCATCATCATTGCAATCGTAAATTCACCATTGATGGTGTTGAAATTAATTATAGTATGGACGATAGTACAATTAATTGAAGGAAAGCTTATTACACCGAATATCATGGGTTCTTCATTAAAGATTCATCCAATTACGATTATTTTCGTATTATTAACAGCGGGTTCATTATTTGGTGTGGCTGGTGTCGTATTAGGAATTCCAGGATATGCCTTGCTGAAAGTGTTAGTGACATACATGTTCCAATTATTTAAAAGGCGCTATAATCGATTTGAAGAAGATGAAACGAATAAATATCATGTAGAATAAATCGGCTATTTATTAGCCGGTTTTTTATTTTTTAGAAGAAATAACTTGCAAGACTAAAGTAATAAACGCAGTTCTAAATAAAGAAAAAACTATCATTCAACTATTCAATTGAATGATAGCTTATCAATTCGAATAATATTAAATTTTTAATTCGCGTAACCGTTCAATCGCTTCCTCTAACAATTCTTTTTCTTGAACGAGGGCAATGCGTACATATCCTTCTCCTTCAGATCCGAATGTAATTCCTGGGACCATGATTACTCCTGATTGTTCTATAGTTTTAAATGCGAAAGACACACTATCAATGGAATAAGGATATTTCGCCCAAACAAACATCCCTCCGTTTGATGGGGCATATTCCCAACCGATTTTTTCTAGCCCTTTTGTAATGACTTGATGTCTTTCAGCAAATGTCTTACGTAAATGATCAGTGATAACTTCCGAATTGTCTAAAGCAAGTGCGGCAGTGGATTGAATCGGTTCAAAAATACCGTAATCTAAATTTGATTTCAATTGTTTCATAATATTTATCATTTCTCTATTGCCAACGATGTAAGCTACTCGGGCGCCAGCTAAGCTGAAACTTTTTGATAGAGAATTGATTTCTATTCCAACATCCTTTGCACCTGGAGCATTTAAGAAGCTGATTGGTCTCTCTCCAGTAAAGTAAAATTCTGAGTAGGCCGCATCATGTAGTACGATAATGTTATATTTTTTTGCAAATTCTACAACTTCCGTAAAATATTCGATAGTAGGCATTGCCGGAACAGGGTTACCTGGTAAATTCAAAATGAGCAATTTCGCTTGCTGGGCAATTTCTTCAGGAATTGCTGTTAATTCTGGAAGAAACCCTCTTTCTTTATTTAATGGTATGTAGTAGGGGCGGGCACTTGCCAAGTGAATGCCGGCAATATAAGCGACATAAGCAGGATTTGTCGTGAGAACGATATCGCCAGGCTCACAAAAGGCGATTGGTAAATGAACTAGTCCTTCTTGAGAACCCATTGTGAGTAAAACTTCTGACTCGGCATTAACATCTACTTTATTGACTCTCTTATAATAGCGTGCAACTGCCTCATTAAATTCCATTGTTCCTGTTAATGTGTACCCATAGGCAGCAGGATTTTTGCTTTTTTCCGCCATGTGATTCCGAAGCATTTCATGAGGTGGTAGATCTGGACTTCCAAGGCTCAAATCAATCATTTTCATTCCTTTTTCTTGATATGTTTTTGCATGATCCTTTAATTGACCGAATATTGCTGGTTGGAATAATGACATCTTCTTAGAAGGTACAATATTCAATAATAACACTCCTTAATTTTGACGAATTCGAATTTAAAAAATATTTTAACATATCTTTCAATACTTTTAATCTTTCTTCAATACAGTAAATATTAAGTTTTTTGATTTAATTAACAATTTTGTTTATGATACAAGAAAAATAGTAAAAGTTTTGGAGATGAAAATATGAGAGTGTATTCCCTAAGTGGTCCAAGTGGTTCTGGAAAAAGCACGAGCGCTTTACAGTTCGCCCATGATCATCGAATTGAAGCAATCATTGATGATGGATTATTAATTAAGAACGGTCAAAAAATTGCAGGTATTTCAGCAAAATTTGAAAAAAATACGATAAAAGCTATTCGAAGAGCGATCTTTCAAGATGAATTACATAGAAAAGAAGTAATGGATGCAATAAAAAAACATCATATTCAATCGATTTTAATTATTGGAACGAGCGATAAAATGACAAAAAAAATTGCTGAACAATTGAACATTGGTCCAATTCAACAGTTTTATTATATTGATAACATACGATCGAAAAATGAGATTAAATTAGCTCAATTTATTCGCTCGACTCAAGGTAAACATTTAATGCCCATTCCTTATCGTCAAGTAGAGCAAAATTTTTTTAAACGTTTTATTCAAAAAGGGTTTGATATTTTTTCAAAGAACCGAGTGAAATTAGGAGAAACGACGATTGTTCAACCTGATTTTCATCGTCAAACAATTGAAATATCACCGAATGTTTTTATTGATTTAATTCACTATGTTGTTTCGAATTATCCGGTTATCGCGAAAGTAGATTCTATACAATTCACAATGAAGAAATTGACGCCCAACATTTATATATCCCTTCAGATGAAAGCACCAGTACATTACGATGTGGTCAATGCTATCGAAGAATTGCAAAAGCAGATTTCCATTGAATTTCAACGCCATTTTGAATTTGAACCAATGCAAATGCAAATTTTTATTAAAGGAATAATGTAAAGGACTGTCCAAAAACTACAATACTTTTTCGGACAGTCTTACTATTCATTTTGTGTGAATTATATGAAAACATCTACTTGCAGTTATTGATTTTAGGCGAAAGGGAATCGATAGCCGTGATTTGGATTTACTAATGATTTTTCTAAAGCCCACAAAGCTTTAGTTTTTCCGTCTAAACTGAGGCATTCGTTTCTCAACGAAAGCACGTACTCCTTCAGGAAAATCCTCAGGATCGACAAAAGACGTGGAGCCTTGCCATAGAGCTGGAGTTGAGTTAACGCACTCTTTTACCGAATTTTTGACCGCCAGTAATGAAGCAGGGGACATGCTCGCCACTAGTTTTCCCAATCGAATAGAGAAACGGGTTAAATCTTTTTCAGGTACTAAGTAGTTTAACATACCGACTCTATATGCTTCCTCTGCTTTAAATGTACGGCCAGTGAAAACAAAATCTTTTGTCGTTGATGGGCCAACTAAATCAACGAGTCGTTTTGCAAACTTATTATTCAATGTAATGCCGAGCTTCCCAACCGGAATTCCCATGCGAGCTTTCTCAGAACCAATTCGTATATCACAAGCTAATGCAAGCTCAAGACCTGCTCCCATCGCTGGACCGTTAATGACACCAATGGTAGGGAGTGGTAAGTTTTCGATAGTCGAGATTGTATTTTCCATTCGAACAAAGGCCTCTTCAGCTTCTTCTAATGACATGCGATTGAATTCTTTTATATCTGAACCAGCAGTAAAATTCTCACCAGATCCCCGAAGAATTAATACTTTATTTTTTGGATTTTTTATAGATTGCGTAGCGATTTTTGCTAGTTGATCCCACATTTTTGCTGTCAAAGCGTTTTTTAATTGCGGTCGATGAATGGTGATAATGGCTAAACCAGCTGTTTCTTGATAGACAATTTTTGCTTCTTCTTCTTCGAGTCTCGTCGTACGAACTTGCATTCTCAATGCCTCCTTTACATTAGTTTCATATTACTTGAATTAAGTAAATTATCCTACAGCTATTTCAATATTCACAATAAATTAAACAATTTTCAGAAATAATCGTCAAATTTATTTAGGAAGGGTAGGGAGGAGGAATGAAAAGAAATGAAACATTGAGATGACCATCTGCTCCAATCGTCGTAGTGATACTGCAAGCTCAATCGAGCACATATTTATATAAAATGTAGTGTAAGCCATTGCAATGAATGTCTTTTAATTAATATAGTTGAATATTTTTATTATAATGAAATACATAAAACATCAATAAAGGAGCATAATTATGTTGAAAAAAGCAGTTTTTGAACAATTAAAACAAGCCATGAAAGAAAAAGATGTTGTGGCGAAAGGAGTTCTAACATTATTAAAATCTGCATTAGATCAAGCAGAAAAAGAAAAAGGCTCTGAACTTTCATTTGAAGAAGAAGTAGCGGTTATTCATCGTGAATTGAAACAGATTCAACAAGCGTTAGAGGGTGCAAAACAAGCGAGCCGTGAAGACTTAATTGAAAAAGAAAATCGTAAGCTGGAAATATTACAAAGCTTCTTGCCAAAACAATTATCAGAAGAAGAAATTGTCAAAATTTTAGAGGATGCAGGTATTACAAAAGGAATGAATATGGGCGAGGCGATGAAAATTGCAAAACCGCTCCTTGCTGGCAAGGCTGATGGAGCAACAATCGCAAAAATGGTGAAAAACCTCATATAAGGTTAGCAAAGACTTGTTTAAATCATTAGACAAGTCTTTCATTTTACCGTTGACAGAAAATTAAAACTGTACTATATTAGAATCAAAATAAAACAACTGTTATAGTACAATATAAAAGGGGGATATGTATGACAATTTATCAAGAAGGCTATGAGTATTATGTTTCAAAATGTGAGCAGTTTGGTCTTGAACCAATCAATTTTACAAACTTTATCGAACATTTATCTCAAGAACAGTTAGACAGATTTAATGAGCATGCACGAATAATGAAAGAACAAGTTAAATAATCAGATAAAATCGCTAGATTATAGGAAAGAGGTTAATAATTTGGATATATTTAAAATTGAAGTCGATTAAAAGCCTCACTTGTTTTGTAACAACAAGTGAGGTATTTATTTGCAAAAAATTGCAGTATGTAAAAAAATAACACCATTTTCATTAAAAATGGCGTTCAATTAAAAAGATAATGAAGCTATTCATCCAATAAATCGAGTATACGATTGTATTCGGGAGCACCAATACAATCATAGTATTGGAAAAGTAAGTCGGAATTTACTTTGATTTTATCTTTATGATTTAAATACATTTGCTCTGTTAAAAAGCGAATAATTAATGGTACCGGTTTATCGTGATTGAATTGGTTCATATGTTTTTCAATGAATTCTTCCGATAAAACACACCTTAAATTGTTTCCTAAGCATTCAAAGTCTACGTATTCTATATGCTCATTTAAAAATTCATCCGTTAAATGTTTATTATATAAACATACGATTTTCCAATCAATTTTATCTTTAAATCGATTTAACCAATGGGGCTCTAAAATCGCACTAATTAATGAAATTTGTTTTGCATTGTATTTGTTAAATTGCTCATCCATTTCTTCATTTGTTGGCTTTTTATAACCCATGTCATCATATAACTGGCAAGCGAGGGAAGGAATCCCTTTTACCATGTGTTCGCTGCCAGGCCATTTAAATGGACCGCGATCAAACTCAAAAAATTGGAAATCTATTTTTTCCTCTTCTTCCTCATATTCATCATCATCTATTAAATGAATGGTTGCATATTCACTAAAATAAGTGTCATCTTCAATAAATTCATCAATTTCATCTGCAAAATGAGGATTGATTTCTTCTTTTTTACGTATTAATTCGTCAACAATATATTTTTTAAATGAAGGAGTTAGTCTTGCGAGTACTGGATAATTATATTGCAGCGCGGCAACATCTACTAAATCTAAATGATCGATTAAATATTTTTCAGTGATTTGATCACATGCATAACATACATAAGCAAAATCTACATATTTTAAATATGGCTCAAATTCCGTTGGATGCAACTTTATTAAACTATATCTCCAGTAGCAATAATCCATTATAAATTTCTTTGATAAATGCGGATTGTCTCTTTGGATTTCTTCTGCACTTGTTTCATCAATAATCGGACCGTAATGAACAGGTATGGACGTGACATCAAAATCATCAGGAATGTTTAATTGTTCAAGGGTTTTTTTCGGATTAAATCGCTTTCGACGGCTTGAATGAGTTTTGATGGTATATGTCCCGATGGAACCTCTTTCGTCTAATAAAATATAGGATAATTCTTGTTTTTGATCTCTCGTTAACTTCGTATTTTTTGGAAATTTTACAGCAGCAAAATAAGTAATGTCATCAAGATTGTAATAAAATTTATATTCGCCTTCACGAGTAAATTCAGACCGCGAATTATTTTTCTTCCAATATATTAACGCACCTAGAATAGGCGGATAATTTGAAAAATAGATGTTAGCAATTGAAAAAATATTATGAGATAAAGATTCATCATATATTGCTTTAATAAATTCGATTTTTTTAATTTTAAGCATGCTCGACCTCCATATTGTTATTATACCCTTTTAGGAATAATAACGTAGAATAAATTGTTTGAATAAATTGATGGAAAAAACAACAGTATCTCCATGTATATGTACGAATAGACTATCTTGTAAAGTTTATGAAAGTTATATCATAATCATGAATAATTTGCATTTAATTTTATTAATTTTAACAAATTCTTCATTTTGTTTGATTGAACATGAACAATAATTAAGTAAAAAATGATCATTTATAAAAAAATCATCCACGAAAGTTTGGATGATTTTTTATTCAAAATAGAACTTCTAAAAAAATGTTTTTAAATGGAGCAGCAAAAATGATTAGAAAAACCAGGTTGCTAGTTTTGTAACAGAATAATTTTCCTCGAAATTTGTAAGAGAGGCAATATAACTCAAGTGGGCAGATCAAAAAATTAAGGTAGAGGAAATTCATCCTAAATAATATTGATAGTCTTTTCATTGCTGAAGAAAATATTTTCGAGTTGATAAAAGGGAAGTGGGGAAGGGGAAGGACTAGCACGTAAAAATGATATGGTTACTCCAATTAAATTTGAAGGATTATATAAAAATTTTAGATAATACAGGAAGTTAGTGATTGTCTAATTACTGTTATTTTGCCTGTAGTTATTATTTTTATTTAATAGGAATAGGCATTTGTAGAAGGAGATTTACGTTAGATGTTTTCTATAAAAATGTGAAATTTTTTCCTTCATTTCTAGTACATATGACTCAAATCAATTATTAAAACTTGCATTTATTATAGTAACTTCAAGAATGGAGGTGAATGAAGTGATGGATAAACACTTTAACAATTTAGGATTAGAATTCGGTGACACTATTTTGGTAGGAGGCAATGGTTTTTCAAACCAACAAGGAATCTTCATTGCATTCCAAGATAATTTCTTAGTTTGGGTAACTTTCATTAGCGGAGCAACAAGATTATTAAGTACAGATACTACTAACTTAACCATTGCTAGAGCATAATCTAATTAAAATATAAAGGGCGTCTCAATGCAATATGTAGGCGACCTCAATTTGTCGAGCGCTAGTTACACAGTTTCTGTAACTAGCGTATTTTGATTTGAACTACAGAGCGAAAAGCAGTGTATATGACATAAACAAAGATGTTGTTGGGGTTTATTTACAAGTACTCTATTTTAGTCTACCATTAAAATGGTATTATTCCATAGAAAAGGTGAGTTCATTGATATATGTGTTCGATTTAGATGGGACGATTGTGTTTAATGGGCAACCGATATCAAAAACAATTCTTCAATCGTTAAAAAAGTTGAGGGAAGAAGGGCATGAAATCATTTTTGCTTCAGCGCGCCCCATTCGTGATATGCTGCCTGTAATAGATAAAGAATTTCATGATCTGACAATGATAGGCGGAAATGGTTCTTTAATATGGAAAGAGGGAAAAGTGATAAAAAGTCACACATTTCCAAAGAAGGTAGTGGAAGAATTAAAAGAACTGATTAATCTGTATCAAGCTACTTATTTGATTGATGGGGAATGGAATTATGCTTATACTGGACCGAAAACACACCCAATTTTTCATAATATTGATCCAGGAAAATTAGCTAAACAAGTAAATATAGATTCTCTTGATAAAATTGTAAAAGTATTATTATTAACAGCTAATGATATGGATAAATTATCTGAACAGGTCTTAAAACTTGAAGTTTTTGTACATAGACATCGCAATGAAGATGTAATAGATATTAGTCCAAAGGGGATTCATAAAGGAAGTGCTTTAAAGTCATTGGGAATTGAGGAAAATACTTATATTGCATTCGGGAATGATGCAAATGATATATCCATGTTTGAACATGCATTCCATAACGTGATGATTGGTTCAAACGAACAACTAGCACCTTTTGCGAAGGAAAGTTTATCGATGCGCGGCGATGTTGAACAAGCAATCTCAGATAAAATCCTCTCATTATTATGATAACTGAACAATTGAAGTGCCTTTGAAAAGCAATTTTTAGTAGCCATTTGATGCTTATAAAGCAATAAATTTCGACCTGGAGAGAAATTTTAAAATCATATAATAAGTGGTTTGGCCTGACAAAAAGTTCGTCAGGCCCTATTACTTTTATCAATAAACTCGTTTATTATATTCTTATAGAGGATGGTTCTGAAAAATCCTTTATTTATTGAAAACACTCGCTCCGAACGATTTATTAAAATGTAGTAAAAACACGTACAGCTATTATGGAGGGATAAAATGGGGAAAAGTACATTTGTCATTAAACAAAGAGCTTACTTAAAACTTTATATGCTTCATGCAGCAGAGAAGGGAAGACTTTATGGACTTCAAATATTAGAAGAATTACAAAATCATTTTAAAGATCTCGGTTATAAACCAACAAAATCTGAAATTTATAAGTCATTGCATGAGTTGTTAAAAGAGGGCTATGTTGTTAGGGAGCCAATAACAAAAGAAGGGACAGAAATGCAGACGATTTATATTTATAGGCTGGGAGACAAAGAGAAGGTAAAAGCCTACAAAGATACGATTAAAGCTGACATCGACCGTTCAATTGCACTACTAAGTAGGGCTCTAAAAGATAATTATTCCCAGAAGAGAGGTTAAATAGAAAAAATCTGTATCTTACATTATATATTATTTGATAACCCATCCTCTATTACTTATTTTAGTCCAAGCAAATCTCCGATGAATGAAATGTCTGATTTTAGAATTGTTTATGATATACGGAACAACCGTATATAATAGTGATTGCTGAAAAAAGCGAGAGCAATTTATAACGAAATATAATATGGAGATGGAGTATATTTTGCTGCCACTGGAACGATCAAAACCTCAGTAGCATTTCTCTCGAGATAATAAATTTTCTAATTATAATATATAGGTGGCCAAACATATCAATTTTAGTTTTGATAAGTAAAGATTGATGTTGGGAAATCACTTATATTTACGGTTAATTGGATTAAAATATCAAAAGTAAAGTGTTATTGAGGGTGATTCGTGTGTAAATCAATTAAGTAGAAAAATACTGACAAAAATACATGTGGAAAGTCAAATTAAATAAAACTTTTGATAAACAATTAATCATCCGTCTTAATCTTTTGAAACCAACAAATTGATACTCAACCATTTATTGATTATTCAATGGGTGGGAAAGAATTCATATTTTATGGAATGAAAATAAACTAATTTTTTATTTCTGTTTTTAGTTTACATAATATATCTTATCAGAAGTTATATCTCAAAATTTAAGAATACTTGTAATAGTGAGACAGAATTAAAATAACTGTATTTATTTTACCGATTTATTAGTTTAAATTAATAAAAATTTAATAATATGAACTGTTAAATTAATAAAATGTTTCAGTTATACATAACTATATATAGAATCATCATTATTTCACATATGTTGATCTTGTACTTTCCTATAATTGTTATTCCTTCAATAATTTTTAACTTCTATTCACACCCATTTCTTCGGTCATTGTTCCTAACTTTTTTTCCCTTTTTTCTGTTTTTTGTTTTTTTCATTATCCTTCATTGTTATAATATCCTAAAAATATGTATAATAATTGGTAAACAATTAGATCTATCATACTGTATATTTCTTAACTTTTGAAAAAAATTTCTCTTTTAATCTTGTTTTTTACTAAAAAAAATTGGAATATTTATAGAAAAAGTTGTTGCAATTTTTTGAACTGTTAAATAAAATTAAGGTTGTAAAATTCTTAAAAAAGAATTTTGCGCACACAAAACAGAAAAAAAAATCAAAAATAAGGGGGTATGTTTATGGCGAAAGATAGCGGAAAGCAAATTGATTACGAAAGAATCGCCAAAATGGAATCGTTCAGACAGTTATCTAGAAAGAAAAACTCATTTCTCTGGACGATGGCAGTAATTTTCTTTGTCTTATACATGCTTCTTCCAGTTTTAACATCGTACACAGAAATTTTGCATCAAAAAGCAATTGGAGAAATTACGTGGGTATGGTTCTATTCATTTGGTCTCTTTATAATGGTTTGGGGACTGGCACACTTCTATGTGGGAAGAGCGAACAAATTTGACAAAGAAGCAAGAGAAATTATTGATGAATACGAAAGAGGTGCTGGTCAATGAGTCTTACTTCTATAGTCATGTTCTTAGCTATTGTTGCTGTTACTTTGTATATTACTTATTGGGCTTCTAAAAGAACCAGCACTGCAAGTGATTTCTATACTGCTGGCGGCGGCCTTAAAGGTTGGCAAAATGGACTAGCGATCTCGGGGGATTATTTATCTGCTGCATCATTCTTAGGGATTGCAGGTTCCGTTGCTTTATATGGATATGATGGTTTCTACTTCTCCATCGGTTATTTAGTAGCTTATTTAGTTGTATTATATATTGTTGCTGAGCCTTTACGAAATCTAGGTAAATTCACTTTAGCAGACATGATTACTGCTCGTTTCGATATGGCAAAAGTTCGTGGAGCAGCTGCATTAAGTACAATTGTTATCGTATTGTTCTACATGATTGCACAGCTTGTTGGTGCAGGTGCACTTATTCAATTATTATTCGGTATTCCTTATTGGGTTTCTGTATTAATCGTTGGCGTCATGATGACAATCTATGTATTGTTCGGAGGAATGACTGCTACATCTTGGGTACAAATTATTAAAGCTGTTCTATTAATGTTTGGTACTGCAATTATTTCACTTTTAGTTTTATGGAGATTTGATTTCAGTATTATTAGAATGTTCTCTGAAATGGCTACTGCTACCGAAGCAGGTGAAGCTTATTTAAATCCTGGTATGCTTTATAAGAGCGGTATTAATACAATTTCTACATTATTAGCATTAGTATTAGGTACTGCTGGTCTTCCACACATTTTAATGCGATTCTTCACAGTTAAAGATGCTCAAACTGCACGTTCTTCAGTAATTTGGGCTACTTGGATCGTTGGTATTTTCTATGTATTAACTATCTTCTTAGGATTTGGAGCAGCTGCATTCGTTGGTAAAGAAACTATTGTTGCTGCAAACCCTGCTGGTAACATGGCTGCACCATTACTTGCTGAAGCTTTAGGTGGAGATATTTTATTCTCATTCGTTTCAGCTGTTGCCTTTGCAACAATTTTAGCGGTAGTTGCAGGTCTAGTACTTTCAGGTGCTTCTGCCCTATCTCATGACATTTATGGTCAAATTGTTAAAAAAGGCAAAATTACTGAAAAAGAGCAAGTTATTGCTGCTCGTATTGGTTCATTAGTCATTTCCGTTATTTCTATTTTACTTGCATTAGGAGCTCAAACACTTAACGTTGCGTTCTTGGTATCATTAGCATTCTGTATTGCTGCATCTGCTAATTTACCAGTAATCATTTACACAATTTACTGGAAACGATTCAATTCTAATGGTGCTGTATGGGCTATCATTGGTGGATTAATTACTGCTTTAGTTCTTGTGGCAGTTTCACCAAACGTATGGAATCCAGAACCAGGTAAAGCGATTTTCGTAGGTACGCCATTAGTATCTTTAACAAACCCAGCAATTATTTCTGTTCCAGTTGGTTTCATTTGCGGTTGGATTGGAACTATTTTATCTAAAGAAACTGATTATGCAAAATATAGCGAAGTTGAAGTTCGCGCACAAACTGGTATTTCCGTTAATAAAGTCTCTCACTAATTCTAACCCTTTGATCCTTGAGTTTCATAACTCAAGGATTTTTTAATTGCACATCTTTTATCCATTACTCCCCTACTCTTTTCTCCAATTGTTATTCTCTATTTAATTCTTATTATAGTAGAAATATTTTTATTTTTTTATTGCTAGATGGTATATATCACAAATCTGTCACATAAAGCTTTAATAACTTTAATTGGTATGCAGTTGGAATATGACGGGTTTGGAGGGTGTAATGTTGAAGAAAACTACCATTCTTATTTTAACTTTGCTTTTCTTATTTGGAATACTAGCAGGCTGTTCTACCAGCACATCGAATACTTCTAATAACACTTCCTATTCAACAAATTCTAAAGTCATCAAAATTGCTGCTCATGCACCAATGTCTGGTAGTAATGCTATCATTGGTGAAGCCATCAAATTAGGCGCTCAAATGAAATTAGAGGAAGAATTAGCGAAGTTTGAGGAAATGGGTTTTACATTACAATTGGAACCATACGATGATCAGGCAGATCCAAAAAAAGGCGTATCCAATGCCAATTTGATTGGAGCAGATGAATCTATTTACGGCGTTATCGGTCATTATAACTCTGGCGTATCGATTGCGGCTTCCGAAATATATGAAAAGTATCATGTTACAATGGTCAACCCTGCAAGTACAGCAACAGAAGTGACAGATCGGGGGCTGGCAACAGTTAATCGCATCGTTGCAAGAGATGATCATCAAGGGCCTGCAGGAGCAAGATATGCGGTGAATGGATTGGGAGCAAAAAAGATTTTTGTTATTCAAGATAAAACAACATATGGAACAGGATTGGCAGACGCCTTTGTAGAGGAAGCTGAAAATCTAGGTGCTGAGATTGTAGGGTATGAGGGAATTACTGTTGGCGAAAAAGATTTCAATGGCGTATTAAACTTAGTGTTAAATAAAAAGCCTGATTTAATTTACTTTGGAGGTATTTTTGGCGAAGGTGGAATTCTTATAAAACAGGCACGTGAGAAAGGCATAACAATTCCAATTATGGGTGGAGATGCGCTCTATTCCTCGGCGCTTGTCGATATTGCAGGTGAAACAGTGAAAAATGTGTATATTACAAATATTGCTGGAGATGCGAGCTCTACAACAGAAGGTAAACAGTTTATTGAAAATTATAAGGCGAAATTTAATAAAGATATCGAGCCGTATTCTGCATATGCTTACGATGCGATGGGAGTATTTTTACAAGGATTAGAAAAAGCCATTCATGCCAATAACGGTGAGTTACCATCTAGAAAAGAGGTAGCAGAAGCAGTTCGATCCGTCAAAGATTATAAAGGCGTTTTAACAGACGTTTCTTTTGATGAAAAAGGCGATAATATCAACGCAAAATTGTATCTTTATAAATTTGATGAAGCAACTTATCCAGCCACATATGTTGGTGAAATAAGCCAATAAAAAAGGCTTTTAACAACAAAATCATTAGAAAAATAAACAATGCATTTTACTCAAAACAAAAAGAGGAAGGCAGATGAGCTTTCCTCTTTTTATCATTTTATTCAATTCGATGGTTCCCTTCCCTACTCTCTCGATAAAATAACTATTGTTAGTAAAATGCATAACGATCCAATCCAATCAATCCATCCAAAAGCAACCCCTAAGAATGCTACTGATGTTAATGTTGCGGATAATGGTTCGAAACAAGCTAGTAAACTTGTTTCCGAGGCGCTTAAATATTTTAAGCTATCTAAATAAAAATAAAATGAAAGAACGGTTCCGCAAACAACGACAAATAAGAAAGCAAAGTTTGCCTCAATATGCCATTGTCCTTCAAATTGCCAAGGAGCTCTTATAATGCTAAAAACGATTCCCCCTATTAACATTCCCCAGCCAATGGTAATAAAGGATCCCCATTTTTTTAATAATTTAATTGGATAAATCGTGTAAAATGCTAAACCAAGGGCGGACAGAATCCCCCATAAAAAAGCTTCTTTTGAAATCGTTAATGTTTGAAAGTTTCCGTGTGTGACAAGCAAAAAAGTTCCAAAAAGTGCTGAAAAAACTGCAATCAGTTCTTTTAATGTTGGTAGACGTTTGGCAATAATAAGATAATACATTGTCACTAATCCTGGACCTAAGTATTGTAAAACCGTTGCTGTTGCCGCGTTTCCGTGTTTGATAGCAGCTAAATATGTATATTGAACACCAATCATACCAAATATTCCGAAAATGACTAATGGAATGGCGTCATTTTTTTGTTTCCATATGTCAAAAATATGTTTTCCTTCTTTATTATAGGCAATGATTAATAATAACAATCCAGCAAGTAGTAACCGAACAGTTGTAAACCATTCTGTGTTGATATGTAAATGTTGAAACATATATTGGGAAACAGTACCGGATATTCCCCAAAACAATGCAGCAAGAATTACTAACGCCATTCCTTTCGAACGATGTTCAATGGATAACACTAATTTCCCCATAATGATTCCCCCAAAATAAACGATGATAACAATAGTAAACCGTTTTCGAATTTTTTTCAATTTAAAAGTGGACAACTCCATAATAGAGTCATCCACAATATTATGTTCTTATTAATTATAAATCCTTTATGACTTCTTGAATAGGTTTGAGAATTTTTACAAATAATAATTCACCGTCGTTGTTTATATCGAATTTCAATGAACCATTTGAATAACGATCTGCTTTAGTGAGTTCAGAAATTGCAAATTTCTCTTGTACTTGTTTTTTCGTTGCTACAAGTACCGAATCTTCTTCATTAACAACCAAAACGTTAAAGATACGGTGAGGATTTGTTTTTAATTCTTTCAATATGACAAGACCACGTTTAGCTCGGCCTGTTCGTTCGATTTCGGAAATACTCATCCGTTTGATTGCACCTCGATGGGTAACGACAAGTACATCTTGTTTAGCATCTTTTTCAATTACATTAACTGCGGCTAATAGATCATCATCTTTTAAATTGATGCCTTTAACCCCACCTGTTTTGACACCCGTAATCGGTATTTCTTCCATGTTAAATCGTACTGTATAGCTTAAATATGATGTTAGGATAACATCCTTATCGGAAGATACAAGGTTTGCATAAATCATTTCATCGTCATTTTTTAGGTTCATTGACTTAATTGGTTTGGAGTATCGAGATACTTGATATTCAGCTAGACTCGAACGCTTCACTTGTCCTTGTTTTGATGCCGTTAATACATGTAAGTTTTCATCATCAAAGTTTTCAACGCCAATAGCACCTATTACTTTTTCGCCTTCTTCAATCGGAACAATACTTGAAATATGTTGACCTAAGTCTTTCCAACGAATATCCGGCAATTCATGAACTGGTTGATAAATGTAGTTACCTTTATTCGTGAAAATTAATAGGTAATGTTGAGTATTCAATGTCTCTTCAAATAGTAAATAATCCGATTCTTTCATTGCAATATCTTCCGGGCTTGACGCTGCATAAGATCGTAGACTTGTCCGTTTTACATAACCATCTTTTGTAACAGTCACGACAACATCTTCGCTTGGCACTAAAACGTCTAGAGACAATTTGATTTCTTTAATTTCAGCTTGGATAGTGGAACGTCGAGGCTCGTCAAACTTTTTACGCAATTCTTGGATTTCTTTTTTAATGACCTTAATTAATTCTTTTTCACTACTTAATATTTTCGATAGTTTTTCTGTTGTTTTTTGTAATTCTTCATGCTCTTTTTGGAGCTGCGTTATATCTGTATTTGTTAAACGATATAATTGCAAGTTAACAATTGCTTCTGCTTGTGCTTCAGTAAATTGGAATTTCGATTGCAAATTGTTTTTTGCATCTCGTTTATCTTTAGAAGAACGAATTGTTTGAATGACGTCATCTAAAATGGATAAAGCTTTTATCAAACCTTCAACGATATGTAATCGATCTTTTGCTTTTTGAAGGTCAAATTTCGTCCTTCTTGTTACAACATCCTTTTGATGATCGATATATGCATCTAGCATTAATGGAAGTGTCATCATTGTTGGACGCCGATTATGAATAGCAATCATATTAAAGTTATATGTGATTTGTAAGTCTGTGTTTTTATATAGATAGTTTAAAATGGCTTCTCCATCAATATCTTTCTTTAATTCAATGACAATTCGGAGTCCTGCTGTTCGGTCGGATTCATCTCGAATGTCAGCAATCCCCTCTAAACGCTTATCAAAACGCATTTCATCAATTTTCTTTACAAGTTGTGCTTTATTCACATCATAAGGGATTTCAGTGATGACAATTTGCTCTTTTCCACCTTTAATGGGTTCTATTGTTGCTTTGGAGCGAATAATAATTTTTCCTTTGCCTGTTTCATAGGCTTTTTTAATGCCATCAATCCCTTCTATGATTGCACCAGTAGGAAAATCAGGCCCCTTTATGACTGTCATTAAATCATCTACAGTACAATTTGGATGGTCTAGACGCATCAATATTCCATCTAATACTTCTGACAAGTTGTGAGGTGGTATATCTGTTGCGTAACCTGCAGAAATACCAGTAGCACCGTTTACAAGTAAGTTAGGAAGTTTAGCAGGAAGCACAGTCGGTTCAGTGTCTTGGTCATCAAAGTTTGGAACGAAATCGACTGTTTGTTTATCAATATCTTTTAGCATTTCTGCAGCTACAACGGAAAGGCGCGCTTCCGTATAACGCATTGCTGCTGGGGGGTCACCATCAACCGAACCGTTATTTCCATGCATTTCAATTAACGGATAGCGAGCTTTCCAATCTTGGCTAAGTCGTACCATTGCTTCATATACGGATGAATCCCCATGAGGATGGTAGTTACCAATAACATTACCGACTGTTTTCGCAGATTTTCGGAATGGTTTTTCATGGGTATTCCCTTCCCTATACATCGCATAAAGAATTCTACGTTGCACAGGTTTTAATCCATCTCGAGCGTCGGGGATCGCTCGGTCTTGAATAATGTATTTACTGTAGCGACTAAAACGATCACCAATCACGTCTTCTAAAGTTAATTCATGAAATCGTTCGGTTGACGCCATTATTCTTCCTCCTTATGTTGGATGAAATCGGTTACTAAAGTATTTGTATCTTCTTCCATACCAAAATCAACATTTGATTCTATCCATTTACGGCGAGGTTCGACTTTATCCCCCATTAAAGTTGTAACGCGACGTTCTGCACGGGCGCCATCTTCAATCGTTACTCGAATGAGCGTTCTTGTTTCAGGATTCATTGTCGTTTCCCACAGTTGATCAGCATTCATTTCTCCGAGACCTTTATAACGTTGGATGATATATCCTTTGCCAACTTTTTTGATTTTTTCTTGCAGTTCTCGCTCAGTCCAAGCATATTCTACAATTTCGTTTCTGCCGCTTCCTTTTGACACTTTATACAAAGGTGGCAATGCTAAATATACTTTTCCCGCCTCAATTAATGGCCGCATATAGCGATAGAAAAATGTGAGTAGCAAAACTTGGATATGGGCACCGTCAGTATCTGCATCGGTCATTATAATAATTTTATCGTAAGCCGCATCCTCTAAATTAAAATCAGGACCTACTCCGGCTCCGATTGTATGAATAATGGTAGCAATCTCCTCATTTTTCATAATGTCCGTAAGTTTTGCTTTTTCTGTATTAATAACTTTACCGCGGAGTGGCAATATCGCTTGGAACCTGCGATCGCGACCTTGTTTTGCAGATCCCCCTGCAGAATCACCTTCCACGAGGTATAATTCATTTTTTTCGGGATTGCGAGATTGGGCAGGTGTTAACTTCCCAGAAAGAATTGTTTTAGCTTTTTTGCCCTTTTTACCGTTTCGTGCTTCTTCCCTAGCTTTTCTCGCTGCTTCCCTTGCCTGTCCAGCTCGAATTGCTTTCCGAACAAGAGATGCGGATAATTCTGCATTTTCTTCTAAAATATATAACAATTTTTCTGATAAAACAGATTCTACAGCAGTGCGGGCTTCGGGAGTTCCAAGTTTACTTTTTGTTTGGCCCTCAAATTGTAATAACCTTTCTGGAATTCGAACGGAAATGATGGCGGAAAGTCCCTCTCTTATATCGGTACCTTCAAGGTTTTTATCTTTTTCTTTTAATAAACCGACTTTTCGTGCGTACTCATTAAAGATACGAGTTAATGCAGACTTGGCACCAGTTTCATGAGTACCGCCATCTCGAGTACGAACATTATTGACGAAGGAAAGAATAGTTTCGGAATACCCATCATTAAATTGGAAGGCAAATTCTACTTCTATATCATCATGAGTGCCTTCCACATATTTTACTGGATGGATGACATCTTTTTCTTCATTTAAATATTCAACAAATGCTTGAATTCCGTTTTCATAGCAAAATACTTCCCGCTTTCCTTCTTCCCTTTCATCAATCAGTTCAATTGTCAAACCTTTTAAGAGAAAAGCTGATTCACGTAATCGTTCAGCTAATGTATCATAATTAAATTTTATTGTGGAAAATATCGTATCATCCGGTAAAAAGTGAACGAGTGTTCCAGTTTCTTTTGTCGTCCCAATTAATTCAAGGGTTGTTACCGGTTTTCCACCATTTTCAAAGCGTTGGCGATGAATTTGACCATCACGATAAATCGTTACTTCAAGAAACCTAGATAGAGCATTTACAACGGATGATCCCACACCGTGTAGACCACCGCTTGTTTTATATCCACCCTGACCAAATTTTCCACCAGCATGAAGCACAGTGAATATTATTTCAGGTGTTGGTTTACCTAATTTATGCATTCCTGTTGGCATTCCACGACCGTAGTCTCGAACGCTAATGGAATGATCTTTATGGATTTTGACGATGATATGTGAACCAAATCCAGCAAGGGCTTCATCCACTGCATTATCTACAATTTCATAAACTAAGTGATGAAGACCTCGGCTGTCAGTGGATCCAATATACATCCCTGGACGTTTCCGTACAGCATCCAAACCTTCTAATACTTGAATGGCATCGGCATCATATGTGATCCCTGTTTGATTGATTGCCAAATTAAATCCCTCCAAATACAAACATCCGTTCTATATCACAAATCGTACAGAGAATCGTTCCATCTGTCAATCACTAGTACATTCGAGCATCCTTTTCATTTTAACAAATTTTTGAAAAGAAAAAAGAAAATTTTTCATAAAGTGTACTTTGTACTGTTTTCATCTTAAAAAATAAAAGATTGCCTAATAAATATACTTTCCAACACAATCGCTTTATTTATTTTACAAAGGATAACATATATAATAAATGAAGACATTTCTTTGATTCACGATTACACATATGATTTCCTTCTTCTGTACTATATTTTTTCGCGAATAATAGAAAAAAGCGAAAATGACCTTTTTCTTATAAGAGAAAAAGTGTAAAATGATTATCGCTAATAGTAAAACGTTTATTTTGAAAGGAATCTTGGTATGATTAATGTAATAGCAGTCATTTGTGCGTATTTAATCGGTTCGATTCCGTCTGGATTATGGATTGGAAAAATCTTTTATAAAACGGATATTCGAGAATATGGAAGCGGTAACTTAGGTGCTACAAATACATTCCGCGTATTAGGAAAAAAAGCTGGAATGGTTGTTACCATCATGGATATTTTAAAAGGTACAGTAGCAACGATACTACCAATGTTTCCGTTTTTCAGTGATACGATAGTACATCCTCTTATTTTAGGAGCAATAGCCGCGGTTGGACATATGTTCCCAATCTTTGCAGGTTTTCGTGGCGGAAAAGCTGTGGCAACATCAGGCGGTGTATTGTTAGGTTATTCATGGCCGTTTTTTATAATTTTAATCATCGGCTTCTTCATCAGTTTAAAACTGACGAAAATTGTTAGTTTATCGTCAATGGTTGTATCTGTCATAGCCGTGATTTATAGCATTATTTACTGGTTACTTACTGGTGATTACGCATTATTTATCTTAGTATTGATTTTAGCAACTTTTATATTTTATCGACATAAATCCAATATCAAACGCATCAAAGAAGGTACGGAACCGAAAGTTAAGTGGTTATAATGTTTTTCGAAAGGATTTGGCGTAAATGAAAATTATTATTTCGGATGAAGCGTTGGCTTGGTTCAAAGAAGAAATGGAAGTAGAATCAGGTGATTACATAAGGTTTTACGCTCGTTACGGTGGTTCTTCCCCTTTCCATGAAGCTTTTTCTTTAGGAATGAACCGTGAAAAGCCTCATAATATCGGGGTTGAAACGGTTGTAGATGGCATCCATTTTTATGTTGAAAAAGATGATGAATGGTTTTTCAATAATCATGACTTATATGTTTCTATTGATTCAAAAACGGATGAATTAATTTACGACTATAAAAAATAAAAAAAGGAAGTGGATCAAAAAATCCACTTTCTTTTTTACTTTAAAATTTTTTTATATCGATAACTTCTTTTTCGTATCCAAGTGCTATTACCATTTCGTTATATGCATTTAACACTTCATTATATAAAAGGTTTACCTGTTCTTCATTTACTTCTCCATCCATCTCATAGCGTGCAACATCAAATTGGCTACTAAATTCATTTAATTTCACTTTAAGAGTTTCTACTTGTTGCGATTGTCTCGCTTCCTCGCTTGCATATGTATAAACATTAAATGAATGCTGGTTAGCAGTAAATTTTTCAATTAATTCGGTACGTTTTTTTCCTTTGACTGAAGCAATTTTTTTTAATTGTTTCATTAGATCCATTACATTACGGCTTTGATTTACGAGCGTTTCAACCATATTCATATGCAATGACCCTCCCCAACATACTTAACTATTATCCACTTCATTATTTTATCAAAATTAAATGTAAATAGGATAAAATCTAGTTCAAAAAAAGCAATCATATTCAAATAAAAAAGAAACTGACATAAGGCCAGTTTCTCACTATTTTATACTTCTCCTCTTTTACGAGCAGCAGCTTCATCTTTAATTTCTTCACGGAAACCTTCAATTGCTTTACGGCGACGCTCATTCTTTTCTCTAATTTTTTCTCTTTCTTCAGGACCTGCAAATTCCATACTTGCTTCTGCTTCATGAATATTTTTAATTGTATTTTTCACCATTGTTTGTAATCGTTCTACGTTGTTTGAACGATTGTCTGGATTCGGTTTTCGATTTGCCATTGAATGCTCCTCCTCCTTCAAAAAATTCAGTATTAGTGTGAGTCGAATAATATGAAATATGCATCTGGGATTGCTTAAGAATTTGGTTCCGATTCCATTAATTCATTTTTCAATAATTCCTCATATTCTTTTGAAGTTCTGATTTCAACCGTAATCGCCCCAGGTCTGTAATAACCTTGAATGAGAAAAGGGATTCCAGTTGTATTTTGGAATTGGAAGTCTAAGCCTCCAAATGAAACCGTAGCATCTCTTCCTTTTGGAACGTATCCAACATCCATGGAATGATGATGTCTTTCGATGATTTTAATTGGAAGCTGATCAACAGCATTAAATAATGTGGAAGAAGTTTGACATATGCCTCCACCAATCCCCATTACCAATTTTCCATTCACGATTTCAGGTGCTATTTGATAACCGTAAGCAATTTCTCTAGGTCCAACGACTGCATTAAAGGAAAAAGTATCTTCGCTGCCAACAATGATGTTATGAATAGCTGCAGCTGAAATCTCGATGTTTTTACTTCTCCCTGCTTTATTTGGATTAAAGAATGTAGTAAAGGAAGCGAGTACAACTTCTTTTAAATGAGGAACATCAGTAAGTCGATAGTTGCTATCGGTAATCTTTAATGGGATTTCAATCTTTCCACCAGTAAATGAGCGGCTTAATATTTCTTCTAACAACTGTGTAGTATTGACTTCAATTCTTGGGGAACCTTTAATAATTTCACCATCTTCATCAATTCGATCAAGGGACATTTCTTTGTAGTAATATGGTTCAATTTCATGAATCCATCGTTCCACTTCACTTTTGAAGATATTTAAGTCTAATTCGATGTCATAATCATACGGATGAAAGGAATGGACTATCTCCTTTGATTCGGGATCAATTATCTCGATGTTGATGGATTGATTATTAGAAAAAAGAAAATCAATCGTGGAAGCATTCACAAAAGGCTGGTTCAGAAACAGTAATAAACTGAAAAATACAAATAACTTCTTCATCAACTATCAACACAACCTAATCAATATTTTTATAATTATGTTTCCCTATTTGTACACGAAAAATGAGCAGTCTGAAAAATCATTTTGGATGGTTAATTGTCATGTACGGATTAATTTTGCAGCGAAGGAAACTTGCTTTGATTGTCGGAGGAGGGGAGATTTATATAAGTTAATTGTTATGAAGAAGTAAGGGTGTCAAAAATTTCTCTAGAAACCCTAAGTAAATAAACTAGAAAAAAATTATTTAAAATTTAAATTTTTGCGCTGTTTCGTTTAAGGTTTCTGCCATTTTTGCTAATTCATTTGCTGCCGAAACAATTTCTTGCATTGTACCATGTTGCTGTTCTGATGCAGAAGCAATTTCTTGAATGCTGCTTGATGTTTGCATTGAGCTATTTAATACTTCATTAATGTGATGTAGTATGCTGAATCGTTTTCGCTTCATTTAATACAATTTTTTCCGGCGTTTCTAAAATTAATCCAAAGCCAACTGATTCAATAGGAGCATGTGCAAATATGTATTGTTCACCATTTATACGAAGAGAAGAAATGCCCGAACTATTCAAGCTCTATTTTAGAATATTGACTGTTTCTTGTTCAAGATTAGACTCATCAATATGTTTGCCAATTATTTCTTCATTATTAGCAACTTGGATATATCCTAAATTGTCAATTAAAACTAAATTAGAAGAAACATCTTCATCATTTTTTAATAGTGTGTCGACCAATATTTCAAAATTTGCAGAGCCACACATAATTCCTATTACATTACCGTTGTCATCTTTAATGGGTGTCGCCCCTACGATGATTCGATTACCGGTAGCTTTAGATATTAATACTTCAGAATATGTACTTTCTCCTTTTAAAGCAATTGGATAATAACTACGATCGGAATAATCAGATCCAATACTTTCAGGTTTTGAATGAGCTATAACGGTTCCATCCGTATTAAGCACAAACATCGTTTCAAATATTTTTGATCGCGCTTCAAGAGTTTGTAAATATGGAATCATACTTTCAGAATCCATCGATTTCATAACATCACTTTCTGCTGCAACTTGCATTTCTCCCATCTGTGCGGAAAACCATTGATTGACAAATTCCGCTTTACTTAACAAAAGATTGTGCATTGCTTCTTCTTCTTTTTTGACAGTAATTTTACTATTCATGTTTTGAATAACAAATGAAACTAGAATTAATGGAAAGCACTGAAACCAGTAAAAACCAACCGATAAACTTCTTTTTAATGCTATACTTTGCATGTAAACTTTTAATTTCCCCCAAATGAACCCTCTCCCAATAAATGTAATTTTTAGATTTTTCAATTTATTATATAACTAAAACGATTAGAAATAAATAACTTAATAGTAATTTAATGGTTGTAATTTATGTTCATTTTTTCTATTATTCTAACATAATTTTCTAAAAAAAGGAGAAAATTCCGCACTGAGCAGATTTTTCTCCTTAAAAACAACACAAACGTATTTGAATATGATTTTAATAATGTTGTTCATAAATTGTTTTGTAAACCAAATTAACAATCGATTTTATAAATAAAAGTTAATACAACATTTCGAATAAACGGCTGTCCGCAATATTCGTATCGATTGGGCATACTTTTGAATCTCTACCATACTGCCATATCCATACATTTCCTTTACATGATACTTTTGTTGGATCGAATTTCGGTGCTAATTGTGCTTTCGTTACGCCAGGTGCTGGTTCTGCACTCCATAATATAGCTTGATTGGCAACGAGTTCATCATCGCTGACAGCTTGACAATAAGCATTTGCAAAGTTTCCTTCCGTCGGATCATGATAAAAGCCCGGTTTAAAATCAGTGTTATACAAGTAATTGACATAACCACGAATCCAATTGCTGTCTACTTCAAAAAACCGTTCAACATTTGCAAATATCGGAGTTCCCTTTCGAATACCGAGCCGTTTTGCATGATAAGACGCAAACATTGCAACCATTCTTCCTTCGTTCTCTCCAACTGCTCTTTTAAAATCGTTATATATTGGGAGTATCTTTGTTCCGCTATTGTGGAGCAGTTCAATTTCTTCGCGATCTAAACCGTCAGAAGCTCCTTCTACACGTGTTAAATATCTCCCCCAAAACTCAGGTTTCCCATAATTATTTAAAACACAATTGTAAAGGTCTGTCGTCACTTTTTGTGATGAATCAACACCCCAATGATAAGTAACCACTTCCGTACCTCTTTTCTATTAGTGTTTCCACTATTTATATATATTGAAATGTAGCAACAATTGTTCATAGAAATGAAAAATGAGGGCCGCATTTGACCCTCACTGAATCATATCTTTGTAAAAATAATTCCTATCAAAGCTGTGATTATTCCGACGATTTGATACAATTTTAATTTTTCATGAAATACGACAAAACTTCCACAAACTACGACTAAGCAGCTTAATGATACAATGGAAAATACTATACTTGCAATTCCCGTTTGTAAAGCAAAGAAATAACAACTATATCCAATTACACTAATTATTCCTACCACAAAACCAATTTTTGCTTCCGGTGTCTGCCATTTCTCTTTTTGAATGAAGCTGTTAATCATTAAATAGACGGTACCTCCGCCGTACATGCAAATTAACATGCTGAGTGGCTGAATGTGCAAATATGTAGATGCTTTCATCAAGATACCGAGAACACCAAGTGAGAGAATGGCAAAGCTAATTCTCATCATCCAAGGTAAATATTCTATATGCATATGATTGGAAGGAGTGTATTGAATCAAAACGGCTGAACAAATCATGATGATAATGCCAATCCATTGCAGGAGCGTAATATGTTCATGAAAAATTAATGCTGCGCTTAAAATAGGAATGATTGCATTCATACTAATTAATGAACTGGTGATGCTTGCTGGTCCTTTTTCAAAGGCTTTAGACATTTGAATGTTGCCGTTTGTATTTAATACTCCGATTATCGCTCCAAGTACAACCGAAGCAAAGTTCAGATTATGTAATCCAACAATTAAACCATAAATCAATGTTAAAATAAAAGCAATCAAATAAAAATAAAGTTGAATATGTATTTTTGAGTACCCTTTAGTAGTACTCCATTTAAAAATCATATTATTTGCACCAAAACAAAACATGGTAGATAATGCTGCCCCGACCCACATAAGTAAGCACCTCTTGCAAAATGTAATTCATTCTATTTTAGGTTCTATACATTGAAAATTTCAATGATTTTTCAATCAATAATTTTCTTTATTTTCACCATATTTTCTACCTTATGTTATTTGCTATAATGATAACTCAAATAGAATGGACCCACCTCAAACCAATGGAGAAGGGTCCAGTACATAAAACAATATTAATAACTCAACTTTCGCACACAGAAATATTTAAGCATTGCTTGATATAATTAGGTATAGTGGCCAACCATTTATTCATTTGATTTTTAAAGATGTCCATGTTCAAAGAAACCTCGGCTTCCGCCAAAGTTTGGAAAAGGTCAATAAGTGATTGAAGGGCAGTAATAAAATCTATGTCTTTTACATCTTCGCAAAGGATGTAAAAAAGGTTGCCAATCGTCTTAGGATCCTCCTCTTTTCGCATTTGCCAAGCAATGAGAATATATCGTGTAAAAACAATGGTTGTATGGCTAATTAACATGTCGTAGGAACGTCCCTGGAATTCTTTCTCTAAATTTAAAAGGGATTTATTGCATTTGAAGAAGACTTCAATGTCCCAACGCATGCCGTAAATACGAATGATCTCTTCATTTTCTAATGTTGTATCTGTGCTGAGAATGGCAAGCCATTCGCTCCGTTTATTACGGTTTCGTACAAATAGAATTTTTACTGGAATTCCATTGTCTAAAGTAGCATAAACGGATCCGAGAATGTCTTTTTTACCCATGTGAGGTTTTGCCAATTTGTAAAGTTGATTCAGTGTGAAACGTTCACCATTGTAAACGTATCGCTGCTTTAATTGCTTCACCATGCCAATGACAAATAACCCTTTGTTCGTAATCTTCTCAATTAAAGGCGCTTGTGTAAACCAGGAATCCATGAGAACATAGTCAGCTATAATCCCTTTTTCAAGCGCATGATCAAGTAAAGCTGAAGCCACGTCCGGTTTTGATTTCAGAGCTTCCTGGCGACGCTTATAGCCAGATGTTCGTTTATCAATATTGGTATTGATTTCTTGCAGGCGATTTTCCTTTTTCGGTGAACTTAGAAGAGCAAAATCAACGGGAATAAAAGTAAAACTATCGGTCCAGCCAAGGGTAAGCATTTGAAACCCTTTCAAGTACTGATGGGTAGAGTGATCAAAAACCTTAGCCAACAGTTCAACCGACTTACTACGGTTTCGTGAAAAGACAGAATCATCAATCACAAAAGCTGTGACACGATCTTTTGAAGTTAATGGTTGAAGCAGACGGATCATTTCACTGCTTAATGAAAGCAGAAACTTTCTCCAATGATAGGTTGGTGTATTTAAAAAGCGATAGACTGTATCCTTTCCGGGCAGATCCTGAGATCGTTTACTCATAAAAGCACGAAACCAGTTCTTATATTGGAAGACTAAAAGAAAAATCAGTTTGAAAACAGTAAGACAAGAATACCCGGAAAGTTTCGTAATATTCGCTTTTCTTAAATGATATCCAATATTTAATTCGGAAAATCCTTGTTTAATTTCTTTTGGTAATTGCGCAAAGTAGTCTTTATTCGTTATCATAGTGGTGACACCTTTCTTTTGGATTTGGTTTCGTCACCAATATTTTACCAAAAGAATAGGTGTCTTTCTTTATGTTTTAAAAAATGTCAAATGATAATTTTGTACTTCCCAAAACCATTTACATCAAGCATTTAAACAAGATTTTGGACTGCGAAAGCTGAGTTAATAATTTTTTTCTAATCGCTCTTGTAAATTGATTAAAACTTCCTTGGCTTTTCCTTCTAATATACAATCAAAGTAGGTTGAATGATGTGCAATTTCTTTATTGATGTACACTTTTTTTCCTTTGGTCATCTTAGGAAGTTGGTTTACCGGATATACTTCCAAACTTGTTCCAATAACGATGACTAAATCTGCACTTTGAATATTTAATAATGCATTGTGCCATGCTTTTTCAGGAAGCATTTCACCAAATAACACAACATTTGGTCTTAAGTTTCCTTGACAATGAGCACAATGTTCCTTGGCTAAAAAAGCTTCTTTTGAAGCGCTTCTTCCACACGAATGGCAACGAAATGTATAGATGGATCCGTGCAACTCTTCTACTTGGGTGTTGCCTGCTTTTGAATGGAATCCGTCGACATTTTGAGTAGCAATGTGTTGAAGGATTCCTCTTTTCTCCCAATCCGCAAGAATATAATGTCCTTCATGGGGAGAACATTTGTCCAGTAAATTAATTCTCATAGAATAAAATTCATGAAACAACGGATAATTGGATTCTAAAGCATCAACTGTTGCAACTTGCTGCGGGTCAGTTTTTGTCCACCAACCAGATGCAGAACGAAAATCGGGCACCCCACTTTCTGTTGACATACCCGCACCAGTCAATACAATTGTTTTTTTCGATGAACGAATCCATTCAACAACTGTTTGTATTTGGCTCACATCCCCCACTCCTCTCTCCTATCCTTATCAATATTTATCTCATAAATTTTCCAAGAAGAAAATAAAAAAGTGTGATGGAAATAGTGAATCCATTAAAATGCTTTATCGTACAGTTTATATATCTCCTCGTGCGGATAGATAAAACGCTTGTTCGTATGAATATGTCGCTTGTGCAGATAAATATATCCCTTGTGCGGATGAAGATATTGCTCGTGCAGATAACTAAATCGCTCGTGCGAAAAAGCAGAACACTTGTGCGGATAAATGAATAATCGTGCGGATGAATATATCACTTGTGCAGATAACTGAATCGCTCATACGGATGAATACATCACTTGAACCACAAACTTGTGCAGATGCATACAAGTTCGCGCTGATGAAGCCTACTCTTGTTCAGTTAATAATTAAAAGTCTGTGCCAACATTACTTAACAGGCACAGACTTTTGTTCATCATCGTAGTAAAAATTCCGCAGTTATTTCATATCCCCGCATGTAATCTGGTGAACCCGGAAAACTTTGCATAAAACCATGAACGTTTCCATCAAATCGAACAAGTTTTACATCAACACCAGTATTTTTTAATGTCTCTGCAAAATATTCTCCTTCATCACATAAAGGATCGTATTCCGCAACAAAAATTAAAGTGGGTGGCATTTGAGCTAAATACTTATTATTTGTGTGAAGGGGGGCATAATAGGAAATAGATGTATCTTCAAGATTGGAGATATTCAACGAATGCAATGTTAAATCAATTCCGTACTTTCCATTAAAAAGCATTCTTGAAATATGAGGACTGTTCTTTATATGTTGGTCTAATTGGATAATTGGATAATGTAACACTTGCTTTTTAAATTGGAAATTTTGCTGAATAGTGAAATCAAGAACAATACTGATGGCAAAATGTGCGCCCAAACTTGGACCACCTATTGCAATATGATCCGAATGGCCTCCTAATTCTTCAGCGTGTTCTATAATCCATTTTGTTACGTTATAACAACATTGAAGCATTGATGCTTCATCCGAATTCGTATCATAATCGACTGCAATCACTTTGTAGCCGGTTAAAGAACAAATCATTCGACAACTAACATCATGGCTTTCAACACCACCCGGAATAAATTCTCCTCCGGGGAAAAAAATGAAAATAGGATGTTTTTCCGCTTCATTTGGTGTATAAATGCGAATGGGAATCTCAGAATTCCCTACTTGAACAAACCGATCTTCCACTTGAAATACTTTTGGACGTTTTTCTAAAGGTGGATTTTTTACTTTAATCCCCGTTTTCCTTGCTTCCGGATGTTGTTGAAAGTACTGTTCGATATATAAATGAATCGGCATCACTTCACTCCTTTCATTGACATAATTGTGATGGACTCCATACAAATCGATACACTGTACAATTAGAATGTCCAAATGAATAAAAGGATATGACAAATGAAAAAAACTAAGTATAGCCACTAAATCAAGTTTCTAAACTTAGCATGAAAAAATTGTGCTGCTTAACAAACTCACTATTTCAATTTATCTCTATAGTTAAGGCAATCATCCTCTTCGACCAAAATTTTCGGAATAAATCCACTTCAAATCGTTGATACTACTGGATTTTCACCCATTTTTTCATTAAAATCATGCGCTCTCAGACGCATCGAAATCTAATTGAATGAATAACTCCCTTCAAAATGAGCTGTAAATCGTTTATACAGCACTTATTTAATAGCGAAAATAATTCCTATATTTTACTTTTAACTGCATATAATGTATATTATATGCAGTTAGATTTTTTTCATGGAAAAAGTATTTTTATTGAATCGGTACATTCGCACGTTTTAAAAAAATCGCATTCGCCTTAAACGAATACGATTTCGTGTTAATTACTCTTCCCTATTCCATTTTTTAGATGAAAGGAGGTTTTAAGATGAATACACAGGAAGCAAAAAATCAATTGGACTATTATGAAGATGAAGTAGATATTTTTTATACGTATATGGAGGATTTAGGTTATTCGCCTCACACGATAAAATGCTATCTGTCTGATGTACAATCTTTTCTATTGTTTCTGACTGAAAAAGAAGATCAATGTGTTCCACTCGATGAGGTTGGATCGAAGCATATTCAAGCGTATTTGAGGAAAACACAAAAAGGCAAAGCTAAAACAACTCGCAACCGAAGATTAATGTCTTTACGAACATTTTTTAAATCTCTTGTGAAAGCGGAAGAATTAACCGTAAACCCAGCAGCAGAAGTTGATTTAGCGAAAACAGAAAAGAATTCACTTCCTACCTATTTAAATGATGATGAGCTTCGACTGCTTTTTAAATGTATTAAGCATGATCAATACTATATACGCAATAAATGCATTTTAATGCTTATGAGTCTAGCTGGATTACGTGTCATAGAAATACATAATCTGAATACAACAGATCTTATTCGAGATGAAGATGAGCCAGGGATTAAAGTATTAGGAAAAGGAAATAAATCCCGATATATTCCCTTACCTACTCCTTTGTTTAATTTACTTTTAGAGTACGAACGAATGTATAGACCTTTACCAAAACCCGAACATCAAAATGCTTTTTTTGTTTCGAAACGCGGAGAAAGAATTTCAAGAAGAAGAATACAAATGATTGCAGAAGATACTTTTGCTTCGTTAAAAAGTTTGCCTGATTTCACTTACTTACAAAACAAAAAGTTATCATCTCATAAATTGCGGCATACTTTCGGGACTAGACTTGTGCGCGGCGGAGTTGATCTTGTTACAGTACAAGAATTAATGGGACATACAAACTTGAGTACAACCCAAATTTATACGCACGTGAATAATAAACAAAAGCAAGAAGCGATGAGAAATCAAAACGTTGGGAAATTTTTTGAATGAGGTGTCTAGAAAGGCGAATACTTCCAGACACCCTTCATTTTTTACCGCAAGAGCAATGATTTCACAAAATTTAATACTATGAATAATAAATAAATTTTATTGCATCCATTCGTAATCTTCTCTCACATTCTTCGCAGCGGAAAATTTTACTCTTATTTTCCTTAAATAATAGATATTTTAAAGACCCCTCATCTAAATTAAATTTTTTTGCAGCTAGAACAAATTACCATCATCGTTTTCCTTCTTAGTGAAATGTTTTTAGTTATGACTCCAAATAACATTGCTGAACATCTAACTATGGACTTCGCATTAACTTACCACAAGAAGTTTTTAAAAAAGATATGCATAACAACAATAATATGCTTTCAATTTTTAATGATCTAGGAGATTCTGAACTTCTATGAGAGGAGTAATATGATAAACAGTATAATATTCAAAAATACCTTAATAGTTCCTTTTTAAGTTATGTAACCGTTTTCATCTTTAGGTTTAATGGTACATTCTATTAGTTGATTTTGATGGCATTTTCAATGTTTGTTGTTCCAATTTTTTACTCATATTTTAATTATAGAACAGTCATACAAAAAATGAAGCTAAAGAGAATTCATGAAAATTTTCTGAATGGTTATCAATATCCTAACTGCTCATTTATTGATTCCTTATCAATAAATTCCATTTCTATTTAATTTGTTTACACAAAAACATATATAAGACAAAATGTATCGAATGAATATTCTAAGTACACACCCATTAGTCATTTGCCTCATATTCTAGATAAAATATAAATTGAGGGAAGTGAACTATGGGAATTGAGTTAACGGCACTGCATTGGATTTACGTCGTGTTCATCGTGCTCATCATCGGCTTTATGGTGAAACGTCGGGACACTACATTAATTTGTATAGTGGGTATTTTTTTGCTGTCTATGACAGCAACCGGAGATTTCGTTGCTTCCATCAGCAAAGTGTTTTCAAGCTTCATTTATGCCATCACCGAGTTATTATCGACCATCATCATCATTTGTGTCATTGTTGCCATGAGCCGCGTTTTACTGAAAACGGGCATTAATGAAGTGATGGTTTCCCCATTTGCAAAAATTATAAAGAATCCAACTTTAGCGTTTTGGACAATCGGAATTTTAATGATGCTAATTTCTTGGTTTTTCTGGCCTTCCCCAGCTGTTGCATTACTTGGTGCTGTTTTGTTGCCTGTTGCTATTCGTGCTGGACTCCCCGCTCTAGGTGTTGCGATGGCAATGAACTTGTTTGGCCACGGTATTGCCCTCTCTGGTGATTTTGTTATTCAAGGAGCACCGAAATTAACAGCCGATGCAGCTGGACTTCCGGTTCACGAAGTCATTTCTGCAAGCATTCCTCTAGTGATTGTGATGGGGATTGTTACGACAGTTGTAGCATTTCTATTGTTAAAACGGGATATGAAGCGCGGTACGATTGACATGATTGGAAATTTTGATGGTGAAACTCAGGAACAAGAAGAGGTTGACACAAATCTTTTATCGATGAGACAAAAACGAATATTTGCGATATTGATACCAATTGCCTTCTTATTAAATGTAGTGGCTATGTCTATATTTGATTTAACTGGTGGAGATGCGACAGCATTAATTGGTGGAACAACGTTAGCAGTTCTATTACTCCTTTCAATGTTTGCCCATAAAAATGCTGGACTAGAAAAAACGACAAGTTATTTAATTCAAGGTTTTCAATTTGGTTTTAAAGTGTTTGGTCCTGTTATTCCAATTGCCGCATTCTTCTATTTAGGAGATTCGGGATTTACTCAAATCATCGGCAATCATTTACCAGAAGGATCTCAAGGCATCATTAATGATTTAGGGGTCGCACTAGCAGGGGTTGTGCCTTTAACCGCTGAAATTGCTGCAGTGACAGTTGCAGGAGTTGGCGCAATTACAGGGTTAGATGGCTCCGGATTTTCTGGCATTTCGTTAGTAGGTTCGATTGCTAATCTATTTGGCACAGTGATTGGTGAAGGAACTGCTACTCTTACAGCATTAGGTCAAATTGCAGCCATTTATGTTGGTGGTGGAACTTTAGTACCATGGGCTTTAATTCCAGCAGCAGCAATCTGTAATGTGAGCCCATTTGAATTGGCCAGAAGGAACTTGATTCCGGTTGTCATTGGACTTGTTGCAACGACGATTGTTGCCATGATTCTTTTATAAAAAGAAAATCAGGCTGGGAAAAACGGCTTCACTAAAATGAAAAAAGAGAATTTGAGCTCGCTCAAATTCTCTTTTTTCCATTTATTATCTCCTATTGGCCTTTCTTTGTTGTAAAATTTCACAGGCTTTTTTCATTTCAGAGTTGATTTTGTCCCAACATCTTTCATTGGAGTAAAAGAATTATGAAGAAGTTGTCTCTTCAATCGGCAATTCTCTGCGCTTTGTTGTCAGCAAGATGATTATGCCCAATGCGATAAGTCCCGCCAATAAGAACATGCCGGATGATAGTGTAAACATCCCCAATATTGTCGGTCCAACAAAACCGCCCAGAGCCGCAAAAGAGTTTACCAATGCTATTCCAACCGGTGCAGTGGATTCTGTGAAGAAGAATGTCATATATGCAAAGAAACAACCTGTAAATCCATATAAACCAATAGAAGTAAGCATTAACATGATGACCATAAGTGGAACCGTGTCAACGAGCGCACATCCGATAAAGCCAATTAAGGCTATAATTAATGAATAAAATAAATGTTCCTTATGTTTACCTATTCTGTCTGCGTTCCATCCTACAAACAGCATGGATGGAATGGCCACTAGCGGAGGTAACATGGCCAGCCAGCCAATCTCCAAGTTCGTTGTTGCTGTTTCCGATAAAGATTTGATGATAGTGGGTATCCAGAAAGATAAACCATAAACACCGGTATACACTACAAAGTAAAATGCTGATAATTTCCATACGGTTGCATCTTTTAGCATCTCTTTTTTTGACACTTTATTTACTCTGCTATTTTCGCTTCTTTCTTTTTCCAATTCCCCTTCAATCCAATTTTTCTCTTCTTCTGTGAGCCATTTTGCATCGCTTGGACGATTCGTTAAATAGAATAATACAACAATCCCTAGGATGACTGCCGGAATGCCTTCCAAAATAAACATCCAGCGCCAGCTGGCAAGCCCGGCCCACGCAATGTGATCAAGTATCCAAGTTGAAATCGGAGCACCAAATAATCCACCAATCGGTAATGCCAATAATAATACAGCTGTTGCTTTCGAACGTTCATTTTCTTTAAACCAATATGTCAGATATAGAATAATGCCTGGGAAAAATCCTGCTTCTGCAACACCTAATAAAAATCGGAGAATGTATAAATGTCCGGCATTTTGTGCAAAGCCTGTTAATATTCCAACGATTCCCCAAGAAATCATAATGCGCGCAATCCAAATCCTTGCCCCAACTTTATGCATAATCATATTGCTTGGTATCTCGAAGAAAAAGTACCCAATAAAGAAGAAACCTGAAAGCAGGCCAAAGACTTCAGCGGTTAAAGCAAGATCTGCATTCATTTCAAGGGCGGCAAATCCCATATTTACCCGATCGATATAGGCGATGATATATAAAATTAAAACAAAGGGCAATATGCGTACCATTCTTTTTCGTGTTGCAGATTGAACAACAGCAGGATCAGTCATTGTTTCCCCTCCACTTTAATGGTATTCCGATGCGTTTACTCAGTTCATCTAGGGACAAGTCGCCAATAAGCTCTGTGACGCCGATTTCTCCATTTTCAAATGTAAATACCGCGTAATCTGTTACAAGCAGATCGATTGTCCGAATTCCGCTAATCGGATAAGTCAATTCTTTTACGATTTTCGGCGAGCCATCTTTTGCAAACAATGTTGCTGCACCAATTACCTTTTTAGCTCCAGTCACTAAATCCATTGCCCCGCCAACACCTAAAATGGGTTTGTTTGGAACTGCCCAATTCGCTACTTGTCCTTTTGTATTCACTTGCAAAATTCCTAAAACCGCGACATCAATATGCCCTCCACGAATCATGGCAAATGAATCTGCACTGCTGAAGAAAGATGCCCCTTTGATCATCGTTACAGGCTCTTTACCGGCATTAATCAGCTCCGCATCCAGTTCTTCTGCAGTCGGCGGTGGCCCGATTCCCAATAATCCGTTTTCCGCTTGAAAATATAAGTCTTTTCCTTCAGAGAACGAAGCGACCAAAGTTGGAATACCGATGCCTAAATTTATAACTTGCCCATCTTCCAGTTCTTCGGCGATTCGTTTTGCAATTTTTAAACGCACATCAACGTCTGACAAAGCGATCCCCTTCCTTTTTATATTCGGTGCGGATAATGTAATCTACGTAAACATGCGGCGTTACAACATGCTCCGGATCAATTTCTCCAACTTCAACAATCTCATCCACTTCCGCAATCACGATGTCCGCAGCTGTTGCCATGATTGGGTTAAAGTTTCTTGCAGTGGCATGATATGTTAAATTTCCTAATCGGTCTGCTTTATTGGCACGAATGATTGCTACGTTGCCTTTGATGGCTTTTTCGAAAATATATCGCTCGCCATCAATGACCCGTTCCTCTTTTCCTTTTGCCAATTCCGTTCCAACAGCCGTTTTTGTATAAAAGCCGCCGATTCCTGCTCCCCCGCATCGAATTGCCTCGGCCAAAGTCCCCTGCGGCAGCAAATCAATTTCCAATTCCCCTTTTGACCAGGCAATAACGGCTTCCTTGTTGATTGTAAAAAAAGATCCCGTCGCTTTATCAATCTTTCCCTGGATAAACAACTGGTGCAGTCCCATTCCATAATCTCCGAGATTATTGCTGACAACATGCAGATGTTTTACATCCGTTTCGCATATAACATCAATAATCGTTAATGGGGTTCCTACTATCCCGAAACCGCCTACCAAAATGGTTTGGCCGTCTTGAAAAATGGATGAAAGCTCGTAAGGATTATCAACGATTTTTTGTTTCATAGGACTCCCCTTTCATTCTCATAAGTTTTTACTAGATTTTCTGAATCATCCAGCTGTAATATAAGAACTTCCAAAGGCGGCACGCCATCCATCAATAAGACTCATTTTCTCTATTACATTCCGCCTGCGACTTTCACGTGTTCCATTGTAATGCCTGCTGCTTCATCGGAAGCTAAAAAGAACACAGTTCCCGCAATTTCTGAAGCTTCAATGAACCGATTCATCGCTTGGCGTGGATACATGATTCTTGAAAGGGCTTCTTGTTCTGTCAACCCTTCGCTTTCATATAAATCATTTAATTGTTTCTCCAAAAGAGGCGTTTTTACCGGTCCCGGCAATACAGAGTTCACTGTGATTCCGTAAGGAGCCCCTTCAAGCCCTGCAACACTTGTAATGCCCAATACTCCATGCTTTGCAGCCACATAGGCAACTTTTTCAGGAGTGGCCATTTTTCCATGAACCGAAGATATGTTAATGATTCTTCCAAATCTTTGTTTCTTCATTTGCGAAAAAACATGTTTTGTCATTAAGAAAACACCGGTTAACAAGACATCAATCAGTAAACGCCATTTTTCCAATGGAAAATCTTCAATCTTCGCTCGATATTGAAGTCCTGCATTGTTTACTAGCACATCAATTCTTCCATGTTCATCAATAATTTTTGAAATAACATATTGTACCTCGGTTTCATTTGTTACATCCAAACGATAGCCAAAGGCATTTTCCCCCAATTGACTGACCGCTTGATCAAGTTTGTCTTGGTGCAAGTCCAATAAACAAACAATATCACCGTTTTCAAGAAACTTTTTCGTGATCGCAGAACCGATACCGCCGACTGCACCGGTTACTAAGACAACTCTTTTATTCGTCACATGCATCACCTCAGAAACGTGTATTAATCAAATGTTTTAATAGTTCGGAGTCGCGTTGTAAAACGTATTCATCAAAACCTTTGCCAGGATATTCAAAGAATCCTTTGCCGTTTTTCACGCCTAATTGGTTGTTTTCGACTAATGTATTGAGAGATGAATACTCTCTTTCGCCTGATTCGATTTCTTTTTGGAGATTTCTTAATACAATCTGCCATACATCCAATCCGCCAAAATCAATGATTTTCAGCAGGCCGCTTGCCGAAAAACGGAAACCTGGACCGTCATATAATGTTTTTTCTAGATCTTCTTTTGAAACGATTCCATCTTCCAACAGAGATAATGCTTCTCTTGCTAAAGCCACTTGTATTCTGTTTGCAACTAAACCTGGAATTTCCTTTTTAACGATGATCGGGGTTTTATCGATTGATTCAAAAAATGTTTTCACTTTGTCCAATATTTCTGGGGCAGTTTCTTCCAAAGCTAGCAATTCAACCAATGGAACAATTTGAGCGGGATTGAAGAAATGTGTGAGCAATAAATGTTTTCTATGTTTTTCGACATGTAGAGCAATTTCTGAAAGCTTTAAACTTGAAGTGTTTGAGGTTAATATCGCATCCGTCTTTGCAATTTCATCTAATGACTTAAAAATTTGCTGTTTTATTTCTAAATTTTCTGTTGCACTTTCTATAATCAGATCGGCATCTTCCAAGTCTTCCAGTTGAGTTGAATAAGATATAAACGATTTTGCTTCTTCTCGAGAAAATTTTAAAGGGTATTCACTCGATTCAAATAGTTGATAGTAAGTGCTAAATTTTTCTTTTGCCAAGGATATCGACTGTTCTGATACATCCACCACATGGGTTTGAATGCCTTTTATTGCAAAATAAAAGGATATTCCGAATCCCATTGTGCCAGCGCCAGTGACTCCGACTTTTTTCATACAATACCTCCTATAAAGTTTAATAGAACAAGATTGCAACAATTAATCCAGGAATCGCAGCAATCAATGGTGCGATGACAGCAGTTGCAAAAATATGTTTGTAAGCATCTTTGTGAGTAAGTCCAGCAACAACCAATGTGGTAATCACTGCACCGTTATGCGGCAAAGCATCTAAACCGCCCGATGCAATTGCAGCAATTCGGTGGAATGCTTCGGGATTTACACCAAGACTTAAATAAAGATCTGTCAATGTTTCCATGGCAATAGCCAGTCCACCTGAGCTGGAGCCTGTGATACCTGCCAATAAGTTGGTTGCAATAAAGAGTGAAATGAGCGGATTACCGGGAATATTCGCTGCGATTTCTTGAAAGATTGCGAATCCTGAAGTAGCGGCAATTACAGAACCATATCCAACGTCTGCAGAAGTATTAATGATTGGCAATACTGCGTTCGTAGCTCCCATATTGATCGTTTCTTTTTTTACTGAAATATACTTCCAGAAAAGCAAAGCACTAACAACAACGGTAATCATCAAAGTATAAATAATTTCTAATTTGACTAAGTTTAATAAAACGAGCAATAAAATCGGCGGAATCAAACTTAGAACAATGTTAGGAAGTTTTTTATCAGCATATTTGTCTTCCACTTCTCCATTTTTGCTTTCTAAATTTTTCATATTGAAGTACGTTTCTCCACGTTTTTCAGAACGTTTTAATGCGAAATCGATGTACCAGATATTAATGATGATGACAAATATAGCGCTTACAATACCGATCCATGCTCCGGAAGTGACAGTTGTGCCTAGATAGGCGGTCGGAATGATATTCTGTATGGCAGGAGTTCCTGGAAGCATCGTCATCGTAAAGGTCGCCATACCCGGCATAAAAGCCGCAATAAATAAATGCCATGGTATATTCAATTCTTTGAAAATCGGTTTTGCAATCGGCAATATTGCAAAAATAACAACAAATAGGCTCACACCGCCATAAGTTAAAAAGGCGCATATAAACATGATCGTTACCAAAACTCTTAACTTGCTTTTTTTGCCCGATAATTTCAATAAATATTGAGCGATCGTTCGTGCAGCGCCGGACTCTTCCATAAATTTTCCAAACATCGCAGCAAATAAGAAAATTAAGAAATAATTCTTAACATAGTTTGTAAAGCCACTCATGTAGTCATTTTGAAAGGTGTCAATGATTGGCATGTTGTTCAATATCATGACAAATAAGCTTACGACAGGTGCTATGATGATGATTGTGAACCCTCTCATCGCTAAAATGATCAGCAATATCAAGGATAAAATAATCGTTATTAAACTCCACATCTATTCATCTCACCTCTTTTTAGGGATAAAGTAAAATTCATTACATTTTTCCAATAATCCCCTCCTTACCTTGATTGTAAAAATACGGATTTGTAAAAATGGTATTTTTTTCATAGCAATATTGCTGCGTGTATGTATAACATCTTATTAAGATTTTGTGAAACTTATTCGATAAATTTATAAAGTAGTTGCAATGAGGAGTTTGTAAGATTGTAAAAATATAAATCAATTAATAAATCGAGTAGGAGGGAGCGATTAACTCCCGTCCTCTCACACCACCGTACGTACGGTTCCGTATACGGCGGTTCAATTAAGATGATTGACGCAAGTCTTTATATAACTTCCGTGAATAGCTGTTCTCTTTATGCCAGTGGTCACTCCACCCTCCAAGAGGACCCCCACGGGATTCACCGCTTCCTCCCTCAAGTGAGGTACTACGTTTTCTGTGTTCATCATGACTCACTGAATGCCAAGGGCTATTCTCTCTTAATTGTTCGGTCCTTCTTAGTAGTTCTAAACCAACTAATACTATGACCTCTGCTGACTTCTGACGGTTCAGCTACTTATCACTAAGTAGGTTATGAAGCGTACTTCACATATCCGCCAGACCTCCCCGGGTAAGTACATGCACTTTCACACCATCTATCCGCCTCATTTACTCGATATGACCTTCGACAGAAAGAGCTTTGTTTTGTTTTGCAAACTCACTCAATCATACCTAGCCTTATATGAGGTTCGTGTTCCTCGGACCGGTGTTTTGCCTCCAGCTTCCTTCAGATTCCGCGTCACCACGGACATCCTTGCTCTTGGCTAACCTCTACTTCTGTCTTCGGGGTTCGGGACTTACACCCTATAGTTCATGTACATGCCGGGCGCACATAAAGAAAGAAACCGTATTACAAAAGTTGCGGTTTCTTTCTTTCTTTTTTATTTATATGCTTTTGTGAGTTAATGTTCAAAACCATCAACGTATCTTCCATCTTTCGGAATTGCCAATTCATCGAAGTGATGAACTAATTGGGCTAATCCATTTTCCAATTCTTCACCCGACATTGGAACACCGTGTCCACATAGTGCCACTCTTGGACGGAGATAAGCGAGTTTTGTAACGCTTTCTCTTGCTAATTTCCAATTCGTTGTAAAATATTTAGGTGGGCCAGAGATTTCCTTTTCTTGTACAAAAACTTTAAACAGAGACTCTTGTTTCACCGTAACGAACGCATCGCCAGCAATTAGCGAACGGTCCCGTTCACGAAAAAGAGAGATATGACCTGGTGAATGTCCCGGTGTTGGAATCCACTTCCATTCAGGTAACATCGGGATTGTTCCATTTTTCGGCAGTGCATGAACAAAAGAATCTAACTGTATTGGTTGTTTAGGAAAGTATGGTGACATTCTCGCAACGAGTCCACGATCTACCGTAGGATCTGGATTTGGATAGCTTTGTTCTCCTATTAAAAATGGGATTTCTTCTTCATGGGCATATACTGGGACATTCCAATGTTTTACTAAATCAACAATTGCGCCAACATGATCAAAATGTCCATGGGTTAAAAGAATCGCTTTTGGGCGGGCATTTTGACCGAAACGCTGCTCAGCTTCTTCAATGATTGCATTAGCTGATTTCGGCATTCCCGCATCAACTAAAACCCATTGATTGTCTTTATCTGGATCACCAATAAAGCAAACATTGACTACTTGGATTGTAAAATGATATAAATCCTCTGTAATGTTTAGTCCTACCCCACTTAATATAGAAGTGACGGGAATAAATTTATAATCATCACCATAATGTAGCTGTTCGGACATTTCATTACCCCCTTTACATATTATTGAGTATTTCCAATTATGAATTCTTTATTTGTTCAAGAACTTCATTTTGCACTCGTTATTGTCATACATATGTATGAATTGTTTTATTAATAAAAAAACTGTAAAAATTCTTCCGTGGGAGAAGAATTTTTACAGTTTTCATTAAATATGATAATCAATTGGATCATGGCCGTCCACGAAATGCCAGTCATAAGGAGTTTCTTGGTAAACGTAGTAGTTCAACCAGTTGTAGAACAACAGATGGGCATGCGCTCTCCAACTATTTTTTGGCTCTTTTGTTGGATCATTGTTAGGGAAATAGTTTGCTGGTATTTCCACTGGTAAACCTTTCTTAATATCACGCTCATATTCTTCCTTAAGAGTTGTTGCATCATATTCCAAGTGTCCTGTAATCATAATGTGTTTATTATCTTTTGATTGAATGATAAAAGGCCCTACTTCTTCAGAATAGCTCAACAATTGTAAATCAGGATGTTGTTGCACTTCTTCCAAGGAAACTGACGTGTATCGAGAATGAGGTGCCACAAATTCATCATTGAAACCACGAACTAAATCGTTTGTTAAGTCTGTTATCGTGTGTGAATAGATGCCGGAACATTTTTTCGGCAACTCAAATTTCCCTATTCCGAAGTGATAATATAGTGCTGCTTGTGCCGCCCAACATATATAAATTATCGATGTCACATTTTCTTGTGCCCAGTCTAAAATTTCAGTAAATTCTTTCCAATAATTCACTTCTTCAAATTCCATCCGCTCTACTGGCGCTCCTGTGATGACCATGCCGTCAAATCGGCGATGCTTTATTTCGTCAAAGGTTTTATAGAACAATTCCAAATGGCTTTTTGACACATTTTTTGGCTCATATGATGCCGTATTTAAAAATGTTACATTGGTTTGTAAAGGCGTATTGCCAAGCAAACGCAACAATTGCAATTCCGCTTTTTCTTTTTCAGGCATCAAATTAAAAACTAAAATATTTAATGGTCGTATTTCTTGCGATAAAGCACGATCTTCTTCCATCACGAAAATCTTTTCATTTCTTAAAATTTCTCCAGCAGGTAAATTTTTCGGAATATTGATAGGCATTTCTCTAGTCCCCCAATTCTAAATTTTCTTAATATAAAACCCTCTCATTCCAGCAAAGAGAATGAGAGGGTACACAATTTCTTGCACACACTCTCTTATCTCCCAAGGCATAGCCTTGCTGGAATTAGCACCTTTCTAACATCCGTTAGAGGTTGCTGAAGCTTCATTGGGCCAAGTCCCTCCGCTTCTCTTGATAAGAAAGTTTTGAATCCTTATAAAATTAAGATAATCCTAACACATTTAATAGGGATTTGCAATATTAGGTTATTTTATTTTACTCTGCATTTTTGTTAGCCATTCCGAGCTCTCTTTCTCATTCAATTCTTGTTCTAATTGTTGATCCCAACTATTAAATAATGTATTCCATACGCGGATAAATAATTCCTTGTTTTCAACGTTCCAAATAATGAATTCGATACAAGGGACATCATTTACTTGAGTATTTTCCATTGATAGTATGGATTTGATTTGTTGATGATCTTCTTCCAGTTCCGTCGCTTGCATGTTTTGTATTGCTTTCATCATAAAAGGTGCACTGATTGGCCCCTCTTCATTACGTATATAACGATAGATTTGTTCCGGAAAATCATCAAAGTCTAGTACTTCCTCAATATCGCCTTCTACGATTTGATGATGTACAGGGCTATATAGTAGCTCTATTGCTACGGGTTCTAATTCCTCTTCAAATACTCCTAGAGAAAATTGTTTCATTCCTTTTTCGGTAAGTTGATAATAGTTATTTTCCCGTATCAACAACCCATTTTTTTGCATTTTCCGTAATAAATCTTCTATAAATAGTGGCTCTACCAGTAAAATTTCACTGAGCTGTTCAGCCCTTTCGAAAGTTGATTTTTGGCAAGAGAAAAGTAAAATTTTCATTAATATATCCATCGTCCTCTTTCGAACTGGCTGATAAGTGATTTCATACGTATGCATAGGAATACACCAAATATCGGTATGAATGATTAAACCAGCTTTTTCTTTTTCAAGCTTTTTTATTAATTGTTGCTGTATTTGATGGAGTTCCATGTTTATGTTAAGAACGTCTCCTTTGTTATTTTTCGAATACCTTGTTGTTTTTCGACTACTTCATATAGATATTGATACATTTCTTTAGTGTTCTTTGCTTTTGGTCGATTCATGAACATTTCTGAGCTGCCAATAATCATCAGTAATTCTCTTGCTCTCGATAATGCAACGTTTAACCGGCGGTAATCTTTTGCAAAACCGATTTCTCCATGTGGATTGTTTCGAACCATACTTAGTAGTATAACGTCCATTTCCATACCCTGGAATTTATCGACAGAGCCTGTCCGAATATGTAAATGGGACAAATTCAACTCTTCTATTAACAAATTAACTCGATTTACTTGCTCTCGATAGAAACTAATCACACCAACGGATTTTAAAGCATCATTTTCAAGTAAGCCTTGTTCTTTTGATTTTGCAGTTGCTTCGTTTAAATCGATTAATAGCTTCCTTATTGTTTCTAGTTCGGAAGAGTTCAATAAACTAGCGCCTTCCTTCATTCTTTCTTCAAAGTAAAGTGGCTCGTTTGGTAGATCGAACCATAATAAATGTTCATGGCGTTTTACATAATTGCCATTTAATTTATGATCTCTTGCTTCATCAGAATTATCTAAACCACACTGTAAGGACTCGTTGCCGGTCCTATAAAATGGAGTGATGGTTTGCATAATCTTTTCATGCATTCTGTATTGAATTCCAAGCATTATCTTATTTGTGCTAGGTAAATTTTTATATAGACGTTCAAATAATGATTCTTCCAAAAGCTTCTCGAGTTCCCTTTTTTCTTCAAAAGTGTCGCTTTCTTTCATAACTACTTCCAATGTTTCTTCAAATGTATCGTCACCGATTAATGGTGGCAACTGATGGTGGTCACCGACAAGAATAATTTTTTTCCCTTTTAACATTGGAAGCAATAATTCAGGCGGTGTTGCTTTTGATACTTCATCAATAATGACGACATCAAAAGTAGGATAATTGTCCATAAAATCTTTATTTGCGGAAGCAACACAAGTTGTACCAATCACATTTGCATGTTTCACATATAGTTTTCGGATTTCATCTAAATCGTGTTCAGTAGAATTATTTAGTAATAAAAACCATTCTTTTTGAATTTCCTTTGTGATTGGCAACAGTTCAATTTGTTGATGTAATTTTTCAATTTTTAATTGGAAATCTTTAATTTTTTCTTCCGTTTGTTCCAGTTCGAACTCAGGATTTTGTTTTATGAGTTGTTGCAACTGTTCAGCTTTTTTCTCTAAAACAATGCCTTGTCGATGTAATTCTTTTAATTCTTTATGTATGGTCGATAATAATACTCCACCATTGGAAAGTTCTTTTTCAATTGTGGCAATCTCTTGATTGATTTGAGCTTTTTCATGTTCATATGTTTGATAATTGGCTTGTTGTTCAGTTAGTGAAGAAATCTTTTCATTTAATGCGTCGATGATAGCTTGTAACTCGTCAATAGATGGTATGAAATCTGTGTTTTCTATTTGGAAATTCTTTAGTTCTTGATGATATTGTTGAATTAATTGTTGCAGTTGCATCTCTTTTTGGCTTAACGATTGAATATGTTGTTCGCTAAGCCCTAATTGTAGTGAATATTGTTCCGCAACTTCCTTTTTTAATTTTTCAAAAACGGTTTTCGATTCTTCTGCTAATCCTTTGAATTGCAATAATAGCTCATTGACATAAAGCCTTCTGATATATAGGCCGCGTATAGAAGGAATTCCATTTTGGCGATTGATTTTTTGTTGTTTAAAAGCAAGCGCTAATTTATCTAGAAACTCATTCACTTCATGTAAAGAATATTGATGATTTGGCGGCAGCTGAACGGGCTCTATTTGAATTTTTAATGTTTTTTCATTGTATTCAATGGCTTTTTCAATCCGTTCAGAAATTTGCTTCGCGGGTTTTAATTTCAATATTTGTTGATAAATTTTGTCCATATCAAGCAGCAACTGATTAATGACAAATCCTCTTTTGATTCCATGAATGTCAATAAATCCTTCTACTTCTTCTAATTTTTTATAAGATTGCAATTGGTTAAAGGTATCGCTGAATTGCTCTTGTTTTCTTTTCAATATTGTGATTTCATCTACTACTCGTTGCCATTCAGCTTGTGCTTCATTCAATTTTTGTTCCACATGAACATAGTTGATTAAGTTTTCACTTTCTCGAATGTGTTTTTGTGCGTCTTTAATTTCTTGCTGAATTTGATTAAGACCTTTGCTTGCTATCGTTTCTTCGATTTCTCTGAGCTTTTCTGTCCGTTCGTTTAAAGAGTTTTGCAATGTTTCGATTGATTTTTCGGTTTTATCTTTTTGTTTATGATTAGAGATAATTTGTTTCTTTAGCTCAGCAATCGACTCAAATATACCTTTTAATTCTTTCTCGGCTTCCTTTTTTCGCAAAATATCACGTTCAAGTTGAGCTACTTTTTCTGTTAGCTGTTCAATTTGCGTTTTGTAATCATTTATTTCTTTTTGTAATAATTCTTCTTTATGCTCATGTTGGTTAATTTCCTTCGAAATGGCATCAAAGGTTTGTGTTTTCCAATATTCTGCAACATTTTCCTCAATAAATTTTTTGCCTTCTTCTTCAATGCTTTCTGTGCGACCGTACCGTAAAATACGAATATCTTTATTTGCTAGTAGTCTTCCAAGGGCATTATCAACAGCTAAATTTGATTGGGAGGCAATAAGCGTTCTTAGCCCCATTTTGACGTTTTGATAACAAATTTCAGAAATAACGGTCGTCTTACCGGTGCCGGGCGGGCCTTGAATGACAAATAAATCTTCGGCTTCTAGTGCACCCCTTACCGCTTCTCTTTGATATTTGTTTAAATTGTTATAGAATTCAATTTCAAGATGGTTATTGCGTTTTGCTATGTTTGGAACATCTTCAAATAAAAAGTTTTCTAGATTAGGATTTGCGGCAAGTCCTTCTTTTAGTCGATCAAAGCCTTTTAAAAGACGATTTAACTGAGATTTTGTCGAGGCATTGCTAAAGGTGATGGAATCCGTATGAAAATCAAAAACATTTTCTTTTGCTAATTTACTTATTTGAGGAGCTAATTCAATATCGATGGTTTGATGTTGAATATTCGTTTTGACAATTTCCCCAATTTCATTTTTTATGCCATGAACATAAGCGTTCATCCCTTTTAACGATTTCCATTCTTTATCACGAATACCACGTACCTTTAATGAAACCGTTGAAAAGTCTGAGCTGTAAGAAATGGATTGGATATTTGCCTCGATGTCATCGATGTTGGCATTTTTATATAAAACTTTTAAATAACCTTCCCAGCTTGAAATCCGTTTATTTACATAGTCGTATTTTTCTTGTGCTACAGGTAATTGAGCGATGGTTTTTATAAAGTGCTCTGAGTAAGAATGGCCATTGATTCTAGAAGGGACGAAATGGATTCGCATGCCCTTTCGTCTGTTTGTATCAACGGGTGTATGTTTACCCTTTGTTCGGAAACTTTTCGCTATAAGGCCATTTTTTATATCAAATACACAGTCTAAAATCACGACGCGTTCGTTCATTTTTTTCGATAATTTTTCATTTCGACGATTGTCAAAATAAATCGTAAGGGATAGGGATGTTTCTTCTATCGATTGTTTTTCTAAAAAAACAAAAAATGATGATTGTAAACTAAAAAAGGCATGTTCATCGGTAAAATGTTCCTTAATCGCTTCTCGAGCTGTGTTTGTTAAGACGATAAAACATTTGGTTAATTCTACAGTTTGCACCATGAACATCCCTCCTTTTTACTCACAATCGTCATTATATCAAAAATGATTCATCCAATATAGAATTATCGTTAAAAAGGAAAATGACTAGCCATAAAACTAGTCATTCATTTTATTAAGAAGTTTTTTCTTTTTTTGTTCGAGCAATTTCGTTATATTTTGAATCCCATTCAGGATCAACTTTTCGAAGTGGAACAGGTTTGAAATTGTCTTTTTTTACTAAGATATTTACAGTCGTGCCACTTGCGGCAACAGAACCATCTTCGTGTAAAATTTCATAACCATATGTAGTCCGCAATTTGTCATGTTGTTCTACCCATGTACGTACTTTAGCAATTTGTCCATATCTCATTGATTTTTTATATTGGATGGATAAATCGATGACAGGCGAAACATAACCCATTTCTTCTAATTTTACATAGTTAAACCCTAAATCACGAATGAGTTGGGTTCTGCCCATTTCCATCCAAATAAGGTAGTTTGCGTG
>NZ_JBBOQR010000002.1:0-39871 GCF_038004145.1 Ureibacillus sp. FSL K6-2830
GTAGACAACCCCCATTTGATCGGTGTCCGCATAGCGGATTTCTATTTCTTTTTCGCTGACAAACATTTGTATCACCTCTAGTAAATTCTAATGCTTATTTTACAGCATTTTATAAAATATCTATAAAAATTAATTGTTTATTAGAATAATAATATCAAGAGAAATTCGAATCAAATGAAACTTATAAAATTTATGGTTATTACCATTTAGAACACAATAAAACCCACTTTACCCCAACTAATTGGGGTACATTTTGGGGTACTGTTATATATACAAAAAGAGCAGATGACTACATTCTAAATTATATTTAATGAAAATAATACTAAACAGAAGTCAGGTGTTTGTCTACCTGACTTCTTACATAAATAACTCGTTTTTATTTGGTTTTTCAATTTTCTTTACCTTCTTTTTAATGCCTATTTTATTTATCTTTGTTGCCTTTTCAATCATTTCATCGTTCCATCGGTTAAAATATCTATCCAACATATCAATAATAACATCAAAGATATCTCTTTTCTTCAATCACTTTCACCTTTCCACATTTTTTTAAGCAACACCTCAATTTTTTTCTTTCGTTCATCACTAAGTTGCGATAAATTGTCGTAAGCGTACTTTTGCATAAATTCTACATTATATAATGTCATTCTGATTAATACCGCAGCTGTAGTCGTTGGTGTTAAATCTAACGCATGGGCTAGCTTACATAATAAATCGTAGTCATTTTGCTTAAAACGAATTGTTACCTTTGCTGATTCGCCTTGAATGTGTATTTTTAACTTTTTTCTGTTTGGATCACCAATTACCAAAGTGTTCTTATATAAGTAATCTCGCCTAAACCACTGACAAATTTCTTCTATTATTACTTTTGAAGTTGCACCTCGTATACAAAGCCTTTCTGCAACATCTTTCACTGGTTCATTACACAAAAAAGCAAAAGTGTATAGTTGATTTTTCAAGTTTTTTGAGATTGTCGGCTTTACATCAATCTTTTTGTCTGAGCGCGTTTTGCGCCCCTCCTCTTTTTTTATCACCTTTTATCTTCTCCTTCCCCAACTTTTTCATTTGGAATGATTCCTAAGGTTAACGATTCCTTATCCACTCCCCAGAATTCCTAAGGATATTACAAGGTATGAGGCGCTTACTCAAAATATTCTGTATTACAGATGTAATATTTTAGTGTCTTTCTCAATAGATTGGTATTACTAAGGTATTACAAGAAAGGGGATTTGGATGGATAAATTAATTCTTGGTGTGGATGCCGGTAACTACAAAGGAAAGGTTGCTGGTGTTTACGGTGTGGATTCATTCAAAACAAATATTTGTAATTGGTTTGAACGTGATGTTGATGAAACGTTTGGACCTGACGACATGGAGTTTGAAATTAATGGAAGAAAGGGATATGCAGGCACCATCGCAATGTATGAAGATGAATTCGGGGATGGAGCAACTTATGGGGACACCAAAGCTCACGAGGATACGAAAATTCGCATTTTACTTGCAATCTACAGATATACCAAAAAATACTGTCCTGATGCAAAACGAATATATTTAGTGACTGGCCAACCAATAAATCGTCATAAAGATGAAGAAAAAACGAAGATCATCAACATGTTAATTGGATACTATGACTTTTCGGTCAATGGTCAACGTGTACGATTTGCTATTGAGGATGTAAAAGTAGCTCCAGAAGGAAGTGCTGCTTTTTGGTCAACACCTGCTACGGATATGAAAATCATCGATGTAGGTAGTGGTACGGTGAATTTAGCTTCAATTATTGACAAAAAGCACATACACAAATCAAGTGGAACTATGAATACAGGTATAGAAACACTTAGAAATAAAAATGATTATGAAGCACTTGCTAGGGCAATTTATCAACAAGCCACTAAACTGAAATGGAAAAATACAGATGTTGTATTTACTTGTGGTGGTGTGGCTGAAATAATTACTCCATATCTAAAGAAACATTTTTATGATGCAATACCAATGCAGCCTAAATTAAAACGTGAATTTGATACTATTCAAGTACCACCTACTTACGCCAATGCAGTAGGCTTCTATAATTTAGCAAGAGGCGTATTTAAATGACAAGACGAAAAATTATACCTATTTCACTTAATTTGAATGATGAAATAGATTTGAGATTGCTTGAACATTTAAATAAGAAAGGCAATCGAAGTAAATATTTAAAGCGATTGATTTATGATGATTTGATGGGAGTTAAAAAACTAATTACTACTGCTGTACATGTTGAAGAAGAACATGACGAGGATTTAGATTCTATGAAAGGCTTCTTGTAAGAAGGATTTATTGCCATCCCTCACGAAATTAAATTTAAGGGGTGGCGCGAAATGGGGAATAATCGAAAAATTAAATCAGTGAGCTTCGATTTAACAGATGATTTAGAAAGAGAACTGTTTTCTTATATAGAATCAAAAAATTTTAGTAAATATGTGAAACAATTAATATTGTTGGATAAAATGTCAGGTGGCAGAATAATTAAAATGAAGATTTTACAAAACGAAAATAAAAACGATGAAGATAATATTCTTGAACTTTGAAAGGATGGATGAATGTTTGATTTTTTAACCGCTGTGGTGTTTGTGGGTTCGTTAGCGGTATTTTACCGTATGGGATACAGAAATGGAATTATACGTGGATTGGATAGAATATTAGAGGATTTAGAGGATGATTAATTTATTTTTAACCAAAATTGGAGAGTCATGAGATGGATATTAGTATGGCTTGTAAAATCTCTTTAAAGTCAGTCGCATCAACGAAAAAGAGAGACATCTAGAATATCTCCCTCCGAATGTCCCTTTTTTCAGCTTTTCGAGTGTCGCTTTTATTGTTTAAAAGTTGCGCTAGAGTTAATTAAATTACATGGAATTTTTTGAATGCTTCTCGTTTTCTTTCTTCTGATACTGGAGCGTATACTTGTGTTGTTGTGGCTGGATTTTCATGACCCAAAAGATGTTGAAGATCTGCGATGTCCATACCAGATTCCATCGATAGCATTGCAAATGTGTGTCGTAATACATGCGGAGTGAGCTTTTTACTGATGTTAGCTCGTTCCGCTATTTTATTTATCGCATGTTGTACACCTCTTTGGTTCAATCTTCTGTATGGCCTTCTTTCGGTTACAAAAAGCGCTGGGCAATCATCAGTTCGAGTTTCAAGGTATTTTCTCAAGAAAATCATCGCTCTGAAGCTGAAATACACCTTGCGCTCTTTGTTCCCCTTCCCAATGACGTATGCGCTCATATCTTGCTGATTAACATCCCTGATATTTAATCCAACAATTTCACTTAATCGGCAACCAGTGCTGTAAAATACTTCGATTAATGCCCTTTCTCGTGGCGTTTGACAAGCTTCACGGACTAACTCTAGTTCCTCAATAGTTAACCCTTCCCTAACCCGCTTTGGTGTTTTTGGTGTGCGTATTTTCAATGTTGGGTTTCGGAGTATAATTTCTTCTCGAACTAACCACGAAAAGAACGATCTAATTACGAAGATTTTGCTTGATATTGTACTCGTCTTTAGATTATTGCATGCAGCAAGATATTGTCGGATATCAGAAGTTGTAATTGCAGGGACGGGTTTTTGTACAAAGTTTAAGAAATTGCGTAACTCATACTGATAATTTGTGAGAGTTACATTCGAATAATTCTCTAACATTAACGAAGTTACGAAAAGGTTGAGATAGTCTTCCGTGTCTTGTTCGTGGTCTGTTGGAGTTTTAGGTTCAATGTTATAGTTTAACAGTAAATCATCTAAATAGTGATAAAGTTTTACTTCATCTTCCCCAGCCATTTTTACGACCGTAGAGATCTCGTTTAATAAATGCAATCTAGACATAACCATCACCCCTACTTTTAATAGTTATATAACTTATATAACTAAATAATAAGAACTAATATTCGTATTGTCAAGCGAAAGTTATACAATCTATAATGGTTATATAACTAAAAAATAAAGAAAGGATGTTATTTTTGGCTATAGATAAAACTAAAAATACTCAAGTTTTAGTTACATTTCCAAATGAATTGTTAAAGAAAGTTGAAGATTATTGGCATAAAAAATCGCTTAAAAACAGAAATGAAGCTATTCGGGAGTTAATTATTAAAGGGTTAGAAAAAGAAAGTGAAAGTAATTGAAAAAGATAAAGTCGCACTTTTATCTTGAAGCGGTCAAAGAAGACGGTCTTTTGAAAGAATTTCCACGAAATGAAAAAAATCTACTTGATATTGATAAATTAATCGGAATAACATCTGAACAATTTTACAAAATGTTATTAGAAGATAACGGCAACGATAAATCTGAATTTGATAAGTATTTTAGAGTGTATTATATGGTTGATGCTTTTGGTACATTAACAATTTGGACACGGAATAGATACGCCATCGTTCTAAAGAAATACGAATTTTATCCAGAAACAAATGAATGTCGAAGAGTGAATGCTGTATCTGGATTAGATGCAGCTGTTTATTCAAAAGTTTTTAATGATAAAGATGCCGAAGATATTATCCGTATTTATACTGAAAAATTATAAAAAACACCGCCCTCCATTGTGGAAGGCGGTTTTATGATACTCAATAAATAATTCATTTACTTTTAATTATAATCATCCAGCAGTTCTATTCAAGTAAATAATTGCATAGCTGATTAATTGTGCATCTGTGTAATTTTTAATCCGTTCCTCAGTATGATATTGCGCATTAAAAATCCCCTTCTTACAAGCCTTCCGGATAAGCTCCCTCGCTTCGTTGCGTGCTGTTTCTGTTAGCATAATCTCATCAGCCTCCTTAGTTTGTTCCTGTACATTTGGCACGTTTGTTACCTTCTTTTTCAACGGTTTCCCAACGTATTCCGCTAAACATTCTGCAATGGCTTGGCATATCTTTTCAAAATCTCGTCTGTAAATGGCAGCATCCACACTCGAGTTGACAAAGCAGACCTCGATTAAAACAGCTGGTTCGTAAGTTTGGGCCAAAACAGCTAAATCCGTTCGTTTTTTGGCACCTCGGTTTAATAGTCCACCACCTGTTGCGTCTGAAATGGCTTTAGCAAGTCTTTCAGCTAATGCTTTTTGGTCATAGTATAAAACTTCTGTTCCAATCGGCTTGTTAGGGTTACCACCAGAGTTGAAGTGAATGGATACAACTAGATCATTTACGTCTTGATTATGATATTTCACTAGCGTATTTAAATTCTGCTTTTGATTCGTTGAAGTGTTGTCCTCAAAGTAACTTACTGGAACTCCACCACTTCTTAAAATATCGTATACTCTTTTAGCCACTTTTCGTGCTTCTGTTACTTCATTCAAAATACCGCTCGCTCCGCTCCCTGGATTTTTCCAATGTCCGGGATGAATTTCGATTCCTATAGGCTTCATTGTTTATCACCCTTTATAGCTTTAGCTAAATCAAACGATCCGCTTGCTGTTAATCCCCCAATAATTCCAGCCACAATCATTACATAAAGAGAGTACTCTGTTAATGGCCACACTAAAATTGCCACAAAAATACCGACTACAACGGATGTAATCGGCAAGTAACGAGCTTTAATATTAAATGTCTTTTTTACTACTTCAACCACCGCAGTAATAATAGCCACTAACACAACTGCAATAACAAAGATAAATGTTAAATCCATAATTAACACTCCTTATGATTTTTGTACGTGTATTTTTCCATTCTGTCCATACGCCCTTCTAATGTATCTAAATTCTCACTGATTTTTTGCATTGCTTTTGCTTGTTCTTGTTGCGCTTTTGTTAATTCGCTCAAATTTTCAAGTAATCGAGTTTCTCGTTTGTTTGAATGCCACAAAACATATGCAGCTAACAAAATGCATAATATTGACCACACAACTTGCGAATTTGCAATTTCACTCGCTACGTATACCGTTTCCAAAGACATCACCTACTTACACAAAATATAAAAAGCACCCTCTGCTGAGAGTGCTTAAGATTCTTCATTTTAAAACTCTTACGGAACCTGGTGTGATTGTATATCCAGCAATTTTGCTTTTTAGAATACCTGTAATTGTTTCCTTTTGTTCAATTTCTAAAAAGGTAGATTCTGAATCAAGCATTAATTTTCTAATATCTTCATTTAACTTCTGTACATCATCAGTTTCAAAGTACTGAATTCCTAAGGTAGCATCTGTTTCCGAAAAGAATCTGACTTTGTACTTTACCATTTCTTCCCCTCCTTTCCGCCTACATTTTTCGACGAGAAGGAAGCATTTTCCTTTAATAATATTTTGATATTTTTATAACTTAGAATTTATGTCACACTTTGAGACGATTGAATATTAAGTGGCATTATTGAGCATATCCACTAATTGATTATACTCAGCTTGAGTAATTCTGTTTCCAAGCAAGAAAATATCCAATTTTAACAACATATCTTCTTTCGATCCGTAACGACCATTTTCAATAAGTTTCTTACACGCATCATAAGTATTCATTTATTTCATCTCCCTTTTAAAATAATCCCAATTCTAACATGGTTACACGAAAATCTAAATCGACTTGATAAACCAAGGAGTCAGCTAACCTCTCGCTTAATGGTTTCTGATAAACAAGTTCTTGTGGTTCTTCTTCGTTTGGATTAGGAAAACTAAATTCTAATTCTTTTGTTTCGGGATTAACTCGATAACCGTTTGATTCTGCGAAATCTTGTGCGTATTGACCGTATTCTAACTCGATATAATCAAATGTATCTCGGTTACGTTCGGATAATGCTTTGTAAGTTTGAATATCTTGTTCGACAGTGGTTGGAACAACTGAACCCTGTCGTTCGCCCGTGTTTACAATGACGTTGCCTGTTTCTATTTCATAATAAATTCTCGCACCAATTTTCATAATATCCCCCCTATTCATATGCTATCCACGAACAAACGCCTACTTCGTCAAATAATAGATGGATAGGTATTCTGAATCCTCCAAGAATACTGTATGCATTACCATCATCTCCTCTGAAGTTATAAACAACCGCACTGGTTGCTGCTCCATTAATATACGGGGCCGTTTTTACTGTAGGTGAGTAGTTGTAGTAATCATCTAATTCGGTATATACAGAAAATCCTCGTGCATTTCCGTTTGCTATAACCACTATATTAGATGCTTTAAAATCCAAACCATATACTTCTATATATCTTAAATTTGCCGATCCTGTACCCACATACATAAATGGAAGTTTATCTTGACTTATAACAGCTTGCCCACTCGCCCACTTATTACCCGTGCTAATCTGTCCAATTGCATTAGCCAACTGCTGAAACGTTGGGTCGGTAGGTATTGTAATGTTTTCATCAACATCAGTAATAGCCCTACCGACAAGGTTCTTCCCATTACTGACATTTGTAAAAAGCTCTTTTAATGCTCCCTCAACATTTGTAGATGTAAAAAGATTACTAGTATCTATTAAACTGATATTTGTAGCGTTATGCGCATCTGTCGCATCTTCTGCCAAGTGCGACATAACTTTGTTATCTAACTGCGTCAAATTATCACTAACGACACCAACTTTTTCATCAACATATTTTCGGCTAGCGATTATAACCGAGGGATCCACTTTCATAGTGACAGCACTTGCATTTGTTACTTCGATAATCATTCGTAGCAACAAATCTTTGGTAGCTCCATCATCAAGGGACGGCTTATATGTTTCTGGATATTTACCAATCGCAATCAAGTCGCCAGCATCATCAAATATCCCCACTTCGCGAACTGTAAATCCACCTTGTGTTGCCGGGATATAACTTTCAATAACAATCCAATTTGGATTTTCAGAGTCAATTTCAACCGAACCAATATTACCACGCCATACTTCATTTCTTAGTTGTATATCATTTTGGGTTGGATTGTAATAAGTGCCGCCGCCATCACCAACTGCAATTTCAGTCAAGTCTACTTTTTTCCCAGTAACTTGAGCATTTGCGAGTTTTGCAAGACCCGCAGATGTTAAAATTGAATAAAAGTTTTCAGCCATCATATCTCTCCTTTCGGATAAACCTCAAGTGATTCAATAGTCTGCATTCCGGATGCCGATTTAAATTTTGCTGCTGTTTCAATTTCAGATATCATCCATGGATAAACGGTAAGTTCCTCGCCACTGCTCATTGTTAGAGCGAAATTCTCTTTAACATGAGTTGTTAAATATATCTTTATCACTTCAATCCATGAACGATTATTTTTATAAGTTTTAACAAGTCTTTCTAACAATTCAATGGTTTCTTGGTTCAGACCGCGCTGAGAGACTTCCAATATTTCAACTCTAAAATAATATGGATCTCCGTTATACTCGAACCATTCATTTATAACTCCTCGTAAATTCAACATGTCAAATATACGATTCAGTGCATATTTGGTACCGTTTTTACGATGCATTTCTATTGCATTTCTGACTACATTACATTTTTCTTCAAATGTTAAATCCTCGTAAAAATCCACATGTTTTTCATATGCCAAATAATCAATTAATTCTTCTGGTAAACCTTCAAATTCGTATTTTGCAAGTTTTTCAGCAAAGAAAAGAAACTCGTCATATAATTCTCTTACTTGAATTTCAAAAGCTTCAATTAACGCCACTACAAAATCATCCTGTTGAAGTGATTGAGGAAACAAATGAATTAAGTTACTCATCTATTAACCCCATAAAAGTAATAGTAGGATTTACGTCTTTTGCAATCTGCGTTTTTTCTAATACTGTATAATTAAGCCCTTCAACAGTGATTTTGTAGGCTCCCTTATCTCTTAAATTAGCAATTAATACTGCTGGATTTATGTCTCGTCCTAATTTTGATTTCTGCCACACTAAGTAATTGTTAAATGCCTTCTCAATTTCAAGTATTAATGAATTTGCTACAGTCTCATTACTTCTGCTTAGCCAGTATTTAACTACAGGCGAGTATTCAATTATTTCTGGTTCACTAGCAGTCAAATAATCAGTCAAAGGTCGTTTATCATCTGCAGAGCAAATTTCAATTACTTTTTCAATATGCTCTGTAGTTGGTAGTTGTCCATTTCTTAAAAGAATTGTAATATGAGTTCTTCCAGGACTTGGGGATGTGATTTCAACGTCTATGATGTCTTGACTAGCTGTTAATGCCCAATATTTATATGCTCCTTCTGGTCCTGCAACACTAAACCGCTCAGGAGCCAAGCGTATACGTTCAGCATATGAATAATCATCTTCAATATCTGCTCCGCCTGCGGTTTCAGTAATATTCATTACCGCTATTACATAAGGTAACGGGTCAACCAAGTTTGTAATCTCACCTGGTAAATAACCGTTGCCGATTGTACCCGTTTCAGTACAAACTGCATCAACAACATAAGTATTGATTCCTACGTCTACAACCTGTGTTTCTTCCGTTGCAAAATAGATATTTCCAATTGAAAAACGAGTACCTGCAGGAATAGTTAATGCTGATGGACGGCCTTCATCAAGAACAAATTGAATTTTCGTTGTTGCAGCACTTGCACCTAGTCGAGGAGTATCCATTTCGGCACCTTTATGATCTAATGCATCATCAGTTGCGTAAGATAATAAAGACTGTTTTAATGCATAATCAGCACGATTTCGTTCAATAGCCACAAAAGCAGCTAACCCTTCAATAATTTTTCTACGTGGATCCGCTCTTTCAAATTCTTGACCTGTTGCCTCATTTACGTGGAATAACATCTCTTGCAATATTTTCTCTGGCGCTTTTTCAAAAAAATTAATTTCCGGCAGTCCAAATCTACTCATCTTCTTCTATCACCACTTTCACAACTGGTCTAAGTAGGCCGCGCTGTGCATCATCTGCATCTTGTTCATAATAAACTGATACGACTACTGCACGTGGTTCAAATTTTTGAATAGCTTCAACAATTCTTGCTTTATTTACAGCTTGAGCTCTCTGAACCGGTCCATCTAAATCGGGTACCCATCCAAATTCTCGATCTAAGGGGCAAGTCATCGCATAAGTGGACAAAATAAAAGCGACGTTCTGGATAATTGCCTCCACACCCGTCGCACTAAAATTTATTTTTTTAAGCACACTTACTTCTGCTGTAATCGTCACTTAATCACCCCTTTGTAAACTTTGAATATTTATTACTTGCTGTAATATATTTGCCACCGCCCAAAGAATACCAACCGTTTTTCTCTCCATAAACAGTTAATGTATCGCCTTTAAAAGCATAACCCAGTACCTTATAATTCACTCCTGGTCCAGAGCGAATATGAACAGATTTTACGGTTATTATCATTTTTCCTATTGGTTTCAATGAACTATTTGAGCTAGCTATCTTTACTTGTGGTGGTTTTATCGTTTTTTTACTTGATTGAATATCACTTTTTGGGTATTCCATTAATGTTAATTCAACATCCATACTTATTACATTACCTTTATTATCTATCACTTTATGAACTTCCGTGGCTTTAGTTATTACCCAATGATTGACGGAAATAGGTTGATTTCCCCTAACGAATAATGATGTATGCCCTTTTCTTGCAAACTCCCTTAATTTGGCCATTTCTTTTTCGGGGTCTACTCCAAAGTCTGCTCTAAACTTAATTTGTAAAGAAATTTCATCTACACCTGGACCTCTAAACTCAGGTAAAGGTTTATTTTGTAGTATATCATGCGTGTCCCACCTAGGAGTTGTTTCTCTTTTAAAGTCGCTATAGGTTACATTTTTTAGATCATTAATTTCAAAGACAATACCAGCATAACTACCAATAACGGGCATTTATTTCCCTCCTTTATTCCGATATTAAAGGAGGTCGTAGTTCATTATAAAATGTTCCTAAAATAAATCCTTCTGATTTACTTGTGTACAAACAAAGTACTGGATCATTAATTTTAGGAATCTCTACATGAGCAAGTATAGGTAACTCTGCAGACACTTTATCATCTAATTGACTAAATCTTACTCTAGCGCTATGTCGTTCTGGATAGATAGCAACTACTTCACCTACTTTAGCTAAATTCATCAATATCCCTCCAGGCATCTTCTTAAATGTAGGGTTATGTTTGATTCTCGATGTATAACTTTTGTAGCAATATACTTTCCGTTAATTCGTCCGAAGCCGATTAAATTAAATGTCATTCCAGCGTCAATGTGAATCAAACTAGTAACTGTTAAAGTGATAGTTGTTGCGTTTTTGTTCTTTTCTCTCAGTCTTTTCTTGGCCAATCTATAAGCTTCCTCATTGCTCGATACTTCTTCGTTTATATATAGAATTCTTCCTATGTTGTTCGGGACGTTTGGAGGTGTGAATGTTGCAGAATATGTTCTATTTTTTCTAGAATTACGATATTTAACTTTACAAGCAGCATAAGTATCAAACAGAGATGTTTTGAAAGCGTAATTTATAACTTTAATAGGATCCGTCGACTTACTATGTCTAATAATTGTTGCTACTGGCGGCTTTGCTTCATAATCTGCTTCATCTAAAATCACTATTGTTTTGTTTGCTAGTTTTAAACAAAGTCCGGCATCTTTACAAATTGAGTATAAATAAGATAAATCTGTTTCGCCCTCTTGTTCCCAACGATCTTTTTTAATCACTTCACTTGATTGATAATAAAGCTTCATTCCATTTGCTTTTGCAATGTCGCTGGCCACGGTTTTTAGTGTTGCTTTTTCCCACGCCCTAGACTTTTGTTGTCCACGTAAACTATTTGCTTCTGTAATTGAAAGAGCTTTGATAACAATCCTTGACGGCGGTCCGTTACCCGTTATTTCATCAATTTCAAACTCCCCTATTTTGGTTTTTAATTCTTCACGATTCCATCTTGTCTTGTATAACGTTGGCTTGATAATTGATCCTTTTCGAGGAAACCAATCATTTAACCAAAGTGCATCACGATCCTGTAATGTTATTTCTAAATTATCTATTTCGCCAGATAAATTGTCTGTATAAGTCCATCCAGTAATAAAGTTTTTAAGTTCTGCAGTAATGTCTTGGTGATTGTATTCGATGAAAAGCGATGTTCTTCTTCCAATATCAGTTGATTGATTCATAGTTCATCTTCCTCTCCTAGCCATGGAGGACGTGAAGTTGTTGATGTAGTCATCTCATCAATTTCTGGAACATTTAAAAGGACACCGCCACTAAAAATAACGGTGCCGTTATGTTTAGGATTGGCTTCGATTAGAAGCGGGAATAAATATTCGCTACCCCATAGCTTATAAGCAATCAAATCCCAAGTATCACCTTGGATTGTAGTATAGGTTTTAGCTATTGTAGCTCACCCGCCTTTCAACACCGGAGAGGTCTATACTATTAATTCGTGATTCTAGATTATTCAGTGCTTGTACAACACGTTGGCCAGCTGTTTGTATATTCATTAGCGAATAGATCCATCCGCTTGCGTGACCAATATATGAGGCTAATAATTCCATGTTATGTGAGGCGAGTTTTGTTTTCTCTTGCAGAGGGTAGAACGAACCATAAATCATGCCACTTGCTTGACCTGCGTACATTGTTAATATCGACATATTATTGGAAGCAAGATTCGTTTTCTCTTGCAGAGGGTAGAACGAACCGTAAATCATACCGCTTGCCTGGCCAAGATATTGAGTAAGAAGTGAAGCATTGTTAGTTGCCTTTGCAATCTCAGCATTTAATTTACTAGTGTCAATGGATGCAACTGCTTTATCAGATATTGGCGTTTGTGATGCAGATGCTTTTTGTCCACCGAATAAGTTTCCAATTTTTCCTCCTAGCCAGTCACCTCCAAGACCGCCAATAATACCTCCAACTGTTCCACCGATGACTGTTCCAACTCCAGGTATTACAGAACCTATTGCAGCACCAGCAGCCGCTCCTGCTGCTGCTCCGCTTAGTCCTCCAACAGCAGAACCAACTGCTTTCGGTTTATTATCAGAAGTTAATATATCAGCACCATAACCTAAAACAGCGAGAGGTGCTAAAATCTTTCCTGCTCCCTTACCTACTTTTCCTGCCATTGAAACAGCCTTCGTAATTTCTTTTTGTTTGGTAAGATTCTTATTACCCTTCAATAATTCAGTAAAGCCTTTTGGTTTTTTCGCAGTTTCTTTTACGGTTGTTGGAATAGTAGCAACAGCCTTATTGGTTTTCTCGCTAGATTTAGCTTTTGAAAAAATGTCTTTTCCTTTCCCAAACAGCCACTTGCCTCCACTAAGACCTCCTTTCATTAATAAACCACCGGTCATCATGTTGGCAGCAGCCGCCATTGCTAAGCCCCCAACAATATTTCCTTCTCCTATACTTTCAACAGAACTTTTTACTGCAGTTGTGAAAGATTTTACCCATGCTTTTCCAGCAAGCGTACCTAATTCTTTAAAAATACTATCTAAAGCTTTTCCACCATCGCCTTGCATCCATTTGTCAATTGTTTCGACAGTTTCATCCAATACATATTCAACTTTTTCGCTAAAGTCCATACGACCATACAATTCCCAATTTTTAAGATCTTCTTGGTATTTAAGCATGGCTTCTTCAACTTCTCGATGATTCATCTCCGGTGTGATTTCAGGTTTTATTGGCTTTTCGACAACTTGGAATGGTTTTGTGATGTTATCAAGAACATTAGCAACTGCTTTGCCTGCATTTTCAATTGCAGGGAGATTGTTTTCGATTACATACGATAAACCATTGAATGTATCTTCTAATACATCTAATATTGGTGTTGCAAATGCAATTTGAGCAGATTCAATGGCACCGGAAAGTTGTTCTTTTGCACCCGCAAAATTATCTTTCATTTTACGTGCAGCTACTTCTGCAACCCCGCCACTTTCTTCGAGTGCTTTTGTCATTTCTCTAATCTTATCTGCTCCGGATTCAAACAAGCTTAACATTGCGGTAGAAGCTTCAGTACCAAAAATTGTAGATGCATAATCGACTTTTTGACTATCAGTTAAATTTTTTGTTGCTTTATTCCATTCTTCTGTTATTTTAATTAGACTTTTAAATTTACCATTTGAATCAGTTGCTGAAATATTTAACTTATTCAATGCCTTTTGTGCATCTTTTGGTGGACTTGATAAACGCACTAAAGCCATTCTCAATGCAGTACCCGCTTGCTCACCAGCTAGTCCTTTGTCTACTAACAGGCCTGTAGCTGCGCTTAATTCTTCAAGGGAAATACCTAAAGTGTTTGCAATCGGAGCAGCATACTTAAACGAATAACCTAAATCCAGTACATCTGCAGCAGATTTGTTCGCAGACATTGCTATAATATCAGCTACTTTACTAGCTTCTTTCGCTTGCATACCGAAAGAGTTTAAAGCTGAAGTAACAACATTAGATACAACTTCTAAACTTTCGCCAGATGCCTCTGAAGCCGCAATAAGTCCTGGCATTGCCTCGATTATTTGTCTAGCATTCATCCCTTTTGCTGCTAGTTCATCCATTCCGATAGCAACTTCTGATGCTGATAAGCTAGATGATGCTCCTAACTTAAGTGCAGTTTTACTTAATGCCTGCATTTCTGCATTCGTAGCTTCAGCTTTTGCTCCGACTTTGGCCATTTGCGCTTCAAAATCAGCTGCAGTGCTGATAGATTTTGCGAATGCAGCAGTAGCTACTGCCCCACCAGTAGCTAGAGCTATACCTGCAACCGCTTTTGTTCTATTCCATGTCTCAGTACCAAATGATTTAATGGCATTAACTCTTTTTTGTGCATTTTCTAGTTTATTTAATTCTCTTGTTAGCTTTTCAGTCTCTTCTCGAAATTGAGATTCATGAATTCTACCCTGCCTAAAATCAGCACCTAATCGATCAATTTCTCTTTGTACTTGCCGAGCTTGTTGTTGAAAGTCTGCTAGTCCTGCTGTTGCTTTCTTGAAAGCACTAGTAAACGAACTACCTACATTACCACTGATTTCAACTGTTAGTTCATGTATTTTCGACATCGTTCTCATCCTCTGCACTCAACGCTTCCGTCCAAGCCTTCAATGAAATTAAAGATTGTTTTTCCCAATATTCGAGAGAAGTATTTGAATAAGCAGATAAATTTAAGAGCCATTTGCGAATTTCTTTTGCACCGCCTGAACCTACCATTGGATGAAAAAATTTCGAGTTTGAAGAGTAACTTCTAAAAAATCAGCTCCATGCAACCTTTTTAAATCTTCAATTTTCATATTTGCTCCGAAAGATGCAAGTTTTAATAAAACTTTTTGGTTATACAAATGATCAAAGAAACTGCCTTCTAAGCGCAATTGTTCGTCAATTTTTAAAATATCTTCTCCAGTAAAAGTAGAAAAATCTAATGTAATAGAATTAATAAGAACCCCGTCGATTTCAATGGGGTGCTTGATAGGGACTGGAATAATACATTTATTTTTTTCTTCAGAATTTGTTGTTAAATCGTTTTTTTCTTTTACTCCCGTCATTCTTTCCCACTCCTTACATTCCTAACGCTTTTCTTAATTCGCTCAATTGATCTACACCATTTACTTTAAAAATGTGGTTCACTTTATCTAATTCGATTAGAACCTTACCGTTGCTTTCCAATCGATAATACATACATTCAATTTCTGTTGAGCCCTCATAAGCAGAACCTTTTGATGCTTTTCCAAATTCGTTGCTAATAACCGGTCCAATTACAACAACACGATCTGCACTAATTTTATGTGTAGAGGAAGCAATATCATAAGATTGGTTTGCTAGACGGCAATCAATTTTATGACTACCAACCTGATATAACAATGCCCTTTCTTCACCGATAGATTTCCAATTCAATTTAATCTTTGCTGATTCAAATTGCCCTAATAGAGGAGAATCGTATTCTCCTAGGATACCGGCTCCTGATACTGTATCGGATATAGCATTCAAAGTGGGCAATTCGATATCAGAAATACCGGGTGATGAATTGTTATCGTCGATATATACTCTAAAATCATTTAATTTTTCAGGTATTCTATTTTTATTCATTTTCTCACCTCATTAAGATGCAAATAATGCGTTGTAATACGTCGCATCAAATTCAATGATATTTTCAATTTCTTGAGCTGGAGAAGATTCAGCTACGTAGTATCGGAATACAACTTTTCCGTTTTCTAACTGTTCAATCGGATTATCTTCTGCCAAGAAAACAATACGACCGCCTAAAATAACTTCATTTGTCACTAATGAGTTAATCCAAATGTTCATTTTATCTAATACATTATCAATTATTCGTCGGCGAATTGGGCCATCAACATCTGACCATGTAGTTAAAACAATAGTGTTGCAAATCCAGTTATGCATAATTCGAGTTGGGATAAATCTGTTTGGAACATCAAGATGATCTTCTTCTGGATAAGCTGCAGTCATATTCCCCCATGCTACCCAGCCGCCAACAAAGTTTAAAATCGTTAAAATCCCTTGATTGTTAAGCTCGTTTGCAACATCGGGAGGAATAATTACTTCTTGGTATTTTCCAGCGCCTGCTTTTACTACCGCTTTGTTAATAGGTAATGTTTTGTTTGACGGGGATTCGTAAGGATATCCGCCATTTTCGGCAGCGATTTTTGAAATGCTCAAAGCAACCAAAGTAGAAATGTGATAAACCTTATTATTATAAGCCGCCATTGGCCAAGCAATAGCTTCGAATGATGATGTATAGCTATTTTCTAATTTCCAGTTTGAAACGTCTGTATATTTCGGTGCCTCTGTTGTATTGGCATCAGTAATTGCAAACGCTTTAAAGTAAGTATTTACTGTTGTTGCTTTAGAACGCATAACAGCTGCAATCGTAGGATTTTGTGAAAATCCTGGCGCAACAATTAGTCCAGGAACCATTCTGTATTGTGGGAAAACATGATTTAACAGTTCAAACCCTGTTACCACACCTGTATCAACATCTGTGCCTCCAATAATATCCGCTTCCGTAACTAACGAAGTATCTAATACGTTGAAAGTTGCTGATAATGTTGTAGCTTCAGTGTTTGTAATTAAAGCAATAATTACTTTTCCTTCGTCATCAAAAGAGGCAACATAATCTTTGCCTTGTTCAAGTTGAGTAGCATTTGCTGTGATATTTAAAGAAGATAAAATAACACCTTCTGTATCAATTTTTGCTTGTCCATCCTTAACAGTTAAGTCCTCTGATTTGCTAGTTTTATGCTTTTCTGGATCTAGTACATTCACTAATAATATTGGTGCAACTTTAAACTTATCAAATGCTGCATCAATAACTTCACATAACGTATATTTCTCCCAATCATCAGAGTAACCGAATGCTTTAACTGCATCATCATATGTGTATGCAAGCACAACTTTGTTAACGTTTTTTTCATCTGCTAAATTCACAGGAGCTGTGCCAAAATATACAGGTAAGGCAGCTGTTGCTTCTGTTGATACCGTTACTGATGGTCGTGATTCTTTCGTTCGTGAACCGTGATAAAACAATTTATTTCACCTCGCTAAAATATTTTTCTACATTCTTATAAAAAGCTGATTCTGCCGAATTAGGATTCTTTAATTTTTTCTCAAAGTCAATTAGTCTTTCAGGTTCAATGAATAATGTTGTAAATGCAGGACAGTTTTCTTTGTGGGTGTTATGAATTTCTGGATAACCTCCAATAAAAGAACTATATCTCGGTAGTCCTTTTACAGTGGGACCTACGTAGATAAGAACGTTTTTTTCTTTGTTATTTTTGGTAGTTTTTCGCGAAGAAGTCATCCTCTATCATCCCTCCTATTTCTTGTTGTGCTGAATGCATTTTAAAATTTACATCCATTACTCCATGCCATGTTGGTTTCATTTGTTCCTCATAAATTGCAGTTTCTATTTTTCCTGTTAGTTCACCGCTACCTATAAATTTCTGACGTTTCAGTAAGAATTTTATTCGAGTCGATAAACCCACAACGTCTTTCCAGCCATTTTGTGCATCATCATTGAACACACCAAGTAGAATACGAAAGTTTAAGATACACTTTTCTTTATCAGTATCGTCTTCTTCTCCTAGGTACCTAACAATGACAAACGGATAGTCATCAGATTCCTGTTCTTCACCACGTTTAAGGTTCTTTATTGGAGGTAAATAACCTTCATGAACAGTAACCGTTTTTTCAATACCATTTTTTGATGGAAATCTCATGTCTTTTAAGTTTTCTTGTAAAAAAGAAGCAATGGCCGAAACCATTGCTAAAGGTGTATTATCATGCATTAATTGTTACCCCCAAAGTAGCCTAGATAGTTCGTGTTCTAGACGTTTGTCTAATATTTCTTGTGCTCGAGTGATAATATCATTTAAAGGTTCTTCGTGACCCATCATTTGGGCTATTGATGGACCAAAATGCGCTTGAATTGGATAACGACTTTGGCCAACTCTTGTAAACACATTTACATAATTTTTCTTTGTTCGTGTAACAAAACCTGATTGGATCGGTTTTTTTGTTGAACTTTTCAACACTCTAGCATGAACTGGCATAATATCAGGAAATTTAGGTGTTACATCAAATTTTAGTAGTGGTGTGACAGGTCCGCTTGCTCGTAACTGTGCTGATAAATGACTAGAAGTAGCTTTTCGAATTTTAATTCTTTGTTTAATATCAGCAGCTTTTATAATATATCGAGCTCGGATACTAACGCTTGCTCTTGTCCTAGCTGCAGTGGCAGCTCGGTTTGTCGCTCTCCATAAAATAATTTTTGCTTCTTTTGGTGCAATAGAAAAAAGTCGTTTTAATTGTTCTGCGTGATCTACTCTAACCTGTATCATTTTAAACACCTAGCTTTCATGTGAAGATGCAACGATTCGAATAATCCCCATATTCTCTTCAGCTTCATCTACGTATAATTCCTCGCCGTCAAGATTAATTATGCTGTCTACTTTTGGAACAAAGTAATCTGCAGCTTTGACATAGATAATTTTTTGATGTTTATATACTTCTTGACTTGCATATAATTGTTCTCTCGGATAGCCAGCGAAATTATCGTCGTTTTTACAATCAACAACTATTAGAGTGAGAACTTCTCCATCCAACTCATGCTCTTCTCCAAATTCATCTAAATTAAAAAAGACATTCAAATCTTCATTCACGAAGTCTTTGAACGTCTTATTATTCATCTGTATCATCCTCTAGCAATTCATCAGCTTTACCTTGGTTAATAATTGCAGCAATTACTTCTGCTTTTGTAGATGCACCTGTCAAATCAACACCGACTGCTTTTGCCGCGCGTTTTAATTCTTCTGCATTGTATTCTGCATCAAGCGCCGCTCGAAGTTCCTCAAATTCAGTTGGCGAAATTTCAACTTTATCACCTTTGACTTGTTGCTTCTTAAGTTCCTCTTCTGGTGAAAGTACATATTCTGCAGCTTTTAACCGGACAAGGCGTTCTTCTTCTGCTCTATTAAGACCGTCAATAATGGCGCCGCGTTTGTATGTGATATTGTTGTGACAAATCGTGTGCTTTGCTCTAATCAATTTCAACCCCTCCTTATAGCACTTTTGCTACAAACCATGAGTTAATTTCCTTAGGAATTGGAAGCGGTTTTGAACTTAGCTGCAGAATTTTTCGAGCAGGTCGTTTTTCTGTCCAAGAATCAGGAACACGATCGGCTTCGTAAGTTACTAGATCATTGTCTTTAGCAATCGTAATGGCTGCATAAGCCATCGTAAAGTCTGCTTCGGTAGCAATTAAAGCAATTGTTCCATCTGGTACTATTGGTTTTACTTCTTCAGCAACGTCATCATAATAGCTTGCTGAATATTCATAAATTTCGCCTACACCTGCAATTTTTCCAATATAAGTCGCTCCGTTTGGTAAATTTTGAGGTCTTAATTCTCCGATATTGACATTTCGGACATCTAATAATTTAAGAATCTCCTCGTCTTTTAAAAGTACGTCCGTAACGTCAGGAGAAACGATGACAATATCAGGATTCACAAAGCCAGTATTTTGAACAATACGCACCCAACGTTTTAAATCTGCGTACTTGCTAGAAGTTGGTTCGCTCCATAAATTTTGCCCAGATAAGACCTCGCGATTTGTATGACCAAATGAAATGACATAATCTACACCTTCGCCTTTTACTTCAATTTCCCCGTCGAAAATTGCTTGCGCGCACATTACTTCTTCGCGACGTGTAATCATATCATCTAAATCCTGTAAGTCTTTTATCAGTTTTTCTGCAGCGCGTTCATCTGGGGTGCGAGAAGAATAAATATTTTCTCCCATTAAGCGCTTTTGTAAATCTGCAGCTGTAGTAACCGTTGTTGGCGCAACAAGTGGTGGTTCAAATGTTTCAGTACGGAATCCGCTATTTTCTACAACTTTCCCACCTATTTTTTCGCTAACATAAGGAGCAACTTTTGCTCTTCCTTTTTTAACGTCTACATCAACTTTATTCGTAGGGGAAAGTTCTTTATTTTTAAATAAAGTATCTCGAATAAATGTTGTAACTCGTGGCATACGCTCCACGAATTTAAGCATTGTTCTCGTTTCGAATAAATCTACTGCCATTGATTATTCCTCCTCTTTTCCTTGTGGATCAGCTGGTACTGTATTTCTTAAAATAATTCCAATGTTTCTTAATGCTTTTTTGTACTCTACTTGATTAGCACCTTCTGGAAAAATAATTTTCCGCGCATTAAATTCTCCGCACACATAACAAACTGCTTCTTTTGTTTCACCGGTAGCTGTGGCAATTGCATCTGCCATAATACCGTAAACATCGGTCGCGTTGCTTGCAGTTGTCATAGCAATAGCTTGTCCTTCTGCATTTAATGCAAAAACCTGACCGACTGACAGTTCTTGGCCTGGCGCAACTGTAATCGGTTCAGTTACCACATCCGACTGAAATCCAGCTAAAAGATTGTCAAACTCTAAAACTCGCATATTACTTACCTCCTAACACTTTATTAATCAATACATCCACTTATTCATCTTTTGATTGCGGTAGTCTCCTAACACTTTATTAATCAATACATCTACTTCTTCATCTTTTGATTGTGGCAGTGCATTTGCTTCTACTTGATTAATTGTTTCTGCATCTTCCTTGATGTTTTTTAGCAACATTGATTTTTTCAGCGCATCATTTTGAAGAATTTCTACAGCAACTTCACCTGCAGTAGCACCTGTTTCAAATTTCGCTTTATTGATAATTTCCTCTGCACCTGGTACAGCGATATTTTCAATTTCCTGAATGCGTTTGCGTTCAGATGCAATCGCCTCTTCTTTCGCTGCATTTCGAATTTGTTCTACTAAATCAGGATGTTGGTTTTGTAATTCTTCTAAAGTCATAATTTCATTCACTCCTTCTTTGATGTTTTGTTGGACTCCAACACTGTTCACAACAGAAATACCTTCTTGGCTTGCCAACAATTCTCTCATCCGATTAATAACTTCTTCTGGCAACATACCGCCAGATAATTCGGGTATATTCATGCTTGCAACTGCTCCCACTTCACTTTCAAACATGATTTCATCGATGAAACCGGCTTCTTTTGCTTCCTGTGCAGTCATCCATGTTTCTGCATCCATTAATTGTTTTAATTCATCCACCGTTTTCCCTGTTTTAGAGATATAAGCATTCATGATTGAACGATTCACTTTTTGCAAGAAATCACTATTATGATTCATCACTCGATAATCGCCTTCTGCGCTATTCATTGCATTATGAATCATCAATTGCCCTGTTGGAGCCATTGCAATATGGGTCCCAGCCATCGCAATCACACTGGCAGCGCTTGCTGCAACCCCAACGATTTCAACTTTGACATTACCGGCAAATTTTTTTAATTCGGTATAGATTTCAGATGCACTAAAAACCGAACCGCCACCGCTATTGATAACAACATTTAATTCTTTGACATTGTTACGAATAGCATTTTCAACCACTCTCGAAACCTTTGATGGACTAGTAGCTGGTATCCGAAATAAGTCATATACCCATTGGTGACTGTCTGGAATAATTGGTCCTTTGATTTCAATCTTCATCTCCCTCTCTCACCTCCTTTTGAAGTTCTTCATATTTAGCGTCTAATCCGGATTCCCTCCGTGCCTTTTCTTCGCGAATACGAAGCAAATGATTTCTCCAGAAGTCGCCTCCAGTTAATTCGACCGTTTCTTTTGTACGGGTGCTAAATCCATTCTCCACACGTTTAATCGCTGCATTCACTTCTTTGAGTGGGTCCAATTGTCCTTGGCTTGGGCCGTTCCATTCAGCTTTACAGTAAGCTTTACGTATCATCGGGTCATTAAAAAAGCCAGGCGCTTGAATACGGCCTAGCAAAACAGCTTCTGTTAAGAATTCTTCATATATTGGTTGGCAAAATCTTTTTGCAATCCACTCTCGACGCATTTTGAACATTTTCCATGCTTCCAACAACGCGCCGCGAGAAGCAGAATAAGAGCTTGTAAAGTGTTTTAACAATAATTCATAAGGTAGTTCTAAAGCTGACCCAATTTGTCTACAAATTGATACAACAAACGGATCAAATGATGCATTGTTTCGAGCTGGATTTGCTACATTTGCCTTTTCTCCTTCTGAAAGCGCAATAATTGATCCTGGTGCCATTTCGTAGGAAGTTTCATCTTCGCTATCTACTTGCTCCTGCTCAGGAATTGAATCTACGAATGGCGGACCATCATTTTCAGCATCTTCGGTTTCAATAAACACAGTGAATAAAGATGATACTAAAGCGGCCATTAATTCTGCTTCTGTATATCTATCTAATTGTTTTAAACTTTCTATGACAGGAGCTAGAATCGGAACCCCTCTTCTTTGTTCAGGTCTTTCTGATTCCATTAAATGAAGTACATTTTGTCTACCCGTTTTTTTACCGAATTTTTCTACACGTACCCAATCATTTTTACCTGAAGAAAGCGACAATGGATGTTGTTTAGAAAAGTGATAAGCTACAACTTCGCCATATTTACCAAGTTCAACGCCATTAATAATGTTTGGATTGTTGCCTGGGGGCGAAGTAACTCTATCAGCTTCAATTAATTGCACTCGTAACCCGTATGGATTTTGTGGATTTGAACGATAGGGTAATAATGTGAATACTTCTCCACTCATCAAAAATGATAGAAATGCTAATTGTTGCAGCTCGTAAAAATCATGCATTTGCATGGCGTCACACATTAAACTTTCAGACCACAATTCAAATTCTCTTTCTGCAGTAGTTTCCCATTCATCTGCTTCTTCTTCGGTTAAACCTAGATATTCATAATCGATTTGAGCATTTAAACGGAGGCCAGCACCGGTTACATTTGTTCGAATTGTTTTTAATGCTCCAGTAGCTAAAGGGGTGTTCATAAATAAGTCACGTGAGCGTTGACGTAGAGTATCTAGATTATCATCTATATCTTCTTTTGTACTCCCCCCTTTAAATACCCAACCGAGCATTGATTTTTTTCTTTTGCTTGCACCGCCATTAGAATAACCGGAGTTTAATAACTCTAGTTTTTTTCTCGCATGCGTTCTTTTCAATGCTTTTTCAGGAGAAAAAATAGCAATTGCTTTATCTATGGCATTCAAATTATTCACCTCTCTTTCTATAAATCTCTAGGAACAACGCGTGTCACTCTCCTTCTGCCACGTCCACTTTCTCTTGCTTCGGCTTTTGCTAATTCTTTTTGCCAAAACTTAATTTGTTCACGCACTTGAGATAGATTCGCCCTTTCAAGCCGACGATTGTCAATTGAATAACTTTGTCCGGATGCAATTGCAGCTTCCGCATCAAGCCACATTCGCAACCTTTCTTTGCATTCTTTTACCGTAAAAGCCATTTATTACAGTCCTTTCGAAATCACTTTTCTTCGTCTTTTCTTGCGTTTTACGGTTTGATTGTAAACCGCACCAGTAAGATTGTTCTTGTGCAAGTATTCTAAATCTGGATTTAAAATTCTTAATGCCGCTAAAGCGTAGTTGCGCAAGTCGAGTGGCTCATTCCGAACATTTGATGAGCGTTTAACCCATTCATACCGAAATAAACCATTAACACGCTTCGGCTTTTTGTATTCTGATGTAAGACCAATAAAATAAGCCTCGTCGTACCCTTTTTCCACATTCAAAGGAAAATGACAATAACCAGGCTTTTCAGGCTCTTCAATTTTCAATCTACTATAAATCGTGTCTTTACCTTCATTTACACCGATTGTAAATAAATACGTGTCTTTTTTAATACCTGCTCTACTAGGTTTAGAAATGAACGGAATTCCATATCCACCTTTACCTTTAATAGCAAACACTCTTCGATATTCACGTTGCTTACAAAAATCATATACTTCTGATGTAAAGTGCCCTCCACTATCCACACATGTAGCAGAAATTGTTAATTTTACTCCTGCTGGTGTAAACCATTCTTTTAACAAAAATGCGTCTAGCTGGTCCCATACAGCTTGTTGCCCTGGATCACCATAAAATATTTTGTAAGCAATACCCCAACTAGTTTCACCAAGACCCCAACCAACAATTTCAACTTCTAACCGGTCATCTTGTACGTCAACACCAGCTGTCAGAACCAAAACACCTTCTGGAATGTCATGTTTGTATTCTTCTCTACGCTGCATCAGTTTTGTATGATCATGCTCTTGTGGCTTTTCTTCCCAGGATTCTCCCAAAGTTGTGTTTTTCCATGTTTTTAATGTTTCTGGACCTTTCCTTTTTGCTTCCTTGAATTCATGAATAATATTTTCCCAAGATTCCCATGGTGAAGCGAAAGCATTTAAGTGAAATCCTCTTTTTCTTGCTTCTGGATTCCTTGCAATCCATTTTCCAGGCCTTGATTTCCACTCGACTTCTGTGTGTAGTGATTTACAATAAATACATTCCATGCCAACTGGTTCAAATCTTATTTGTTCCCAAACATAAGGTTGAAATTTACCGCATGACGGGCACGATACGCACCACTGTTCCATTGTGCTTTCATTATACTCAGCCTCAATTCTTGAAGCCCCCTTAATAGTTGGAGTGGAAACCGAGATTTTTTTTCGATTCCAGAACGTTTTTGTCCGTTTGTGCGCTAATGATAGCGGGTCTCCCTCAGTTCCTGCGCTCAACGGAAAACGGTCAACCTCATCCGCTAATACAATTCGAACTGGTCTTGATGCTAAGCTTGCAGGTGAATTGGCACCAACTAGTGTCAAATGTCCTCCTGGAAACTTTTTTTGAAGCAAAGTGTTGTTACCATCTTTCGCTTTTGGACTGTTCACTTTTTTGGCGAGTGAAGGTGTATCTCTAATCATTGGTGCAATTCTGTCTTTAGAATACGCTTCAGCCATTTCCAAAGTAGGCTGCATTAATAACATAGGTGAAGGGTCGTAGTCGATGTGATAACCAATGATATTATTGATAATTTCTGATTTACCAACTTGTGCAGAGGACATCACAACAATTTCTTCATAATCAGGATTATTAATGGAATCCATAATTTCCCGTTGATATGGCGCTCGGTCCGTATTCCATTTACCGTGTTCCGCTGATGATTCCTTCGATAATACTCTGTATTTATCTGCCCACTGAGATACGGTTAATTTAGGTGGTGGTGCTGTTATTTTTGCAATTTTTTTAAACAGATTCAGTGTGTGTTTGCGAACCATCGTCAACTTCCTCTACTTCATCAGTATCATCAGTTACTTCAATGAACATTGACGGATCATACTCTGATAACTCTTGAAGCGCTTCATGAATATCTCTTTCAATCAACACCTCAATGAGTTTTGGGTCACTTTTGTTAACAAGCATATTAGCTAGTTTTGTGGGTAAAGATAACATTTTTGAACGAAATGCCATAATCATATGGTTAAGCACTTTTTCAACATCTTCAGAACGGTGCATTTCATTTTTTAAATGAGCAAGCTCGATTTCTGCTTTTTCACGCTTAGCTTTTTCATGTAGCCATTTTTCATATTCTAATGATTCTGTTACGTCGTTTTCATCCATTCCCTCTGATGAAAGTTTTAAAAAATTAATGTACTTGTTGACAGTATCAATTAAATCGAATCGTCCGTGTGCTACACGACTTATCACACCCTCTTCGACCAATTGACGAACTCGGCGCTCTGTCATATTAAACATTTTTGCGATTGTTTTTGTATTAACAACAAGACCATTCACATCAGATTTAGCAGACACCTAATCACCACCATTTTTCGAATATAATATTTCGAATCGCTTAGGATGGAAGGAACCGAATTTTTACGCTTATATCTAGACCGTTTTTGGGGCTCGCGAGACCCGCAGGCTTTGTATTGCTCCAGAAGGACCCGTAATTTTATTTTCTTAGAAAAATAAAAGGCGCTGCAAATATGCTTGCAACGCCTGTCGTATCTAACTTTTCCATTAATACCATATTAACATGCTTTTTCTAAAATGTTCTGCCAAAATCCTGCCAAAAGTCTGCCACCCATTTTATCCCAATTATCAAATATTTATCATAAACTTGAATATCCACAGGATTATCGACACTATCCACTACTTTAACATATCTTATATTCTGTTAAACATCTTAATTTCGTTATAAGCTAGATAAATCAATGCTTTGATATATCTCAATTTAATGAGTTTTACATTCTATTTTTATGTAAATGTCTTTTGTTCACTAGATTATTAAATCGTTAAAAAGTAATGAAAATACGTTTTCTACTTCCGAAAACAAGCAAAATAAAAACATCCCTATTAAGGATGTTTCGTATATCAATATTTCAATTTTGTGTATGCATCATTGATTGCGTCTTGGTTGACTCCGATGTATTTCAATGTGATATAAGGAGAGCTATGATTAAATATATCTTGTAGTAACGCAACGTCTTTTATTTCTTGATAAATATGATATCCAAACGTTTTTCTTAATGTGTGTGTACCAATTTCATCTAGTTCGCATTCATTTGCTGCTTCTCTAAGTATGTTATAAGCTTGAACCCTTGTTATTGGTTTGTTTTTACCTTGTCGGGATTTAAATAAGTATTCTTCCAAGTGTTTATCTTCTACGTATTTATCTATCAATCTTTTGAGTTTTGGAACGATTGGAATTCTTTTAGTTTTATTGTTTGTCCTTGTGTTCTGTACTTTTTGTTCGCGTACTATAATATAATTTTTTCCTTTTACATCTTTCACTTTCATCCTCAATATATCGCTTATACGAAGACCAGTGTATATACCAAAACAAAATAACAGCTCGTTTCGTTCACTCTTTGAAGCCAAAAATGCTCTCACTTCACGGATCTTCTCAACGTCCCTAATTGGTTGAACAAAATTCATGGCTTCACTTCCTCTGGTTTAACAGCTTTTTTCTTTTCTTCGTAAACAATAATTCCAAGAAACAAAGCAAGTTTATATAAAGCATTACTTTTAATGCGATAAAATGTACGTTCCGTTAGATGTAGTTCTCTATAAATCTCATAATTATGCTTAGGCTCTTCAACAAGGTTTGTTTTCGTAATGATTTGTCGTTCGATTTTGTTTAGACGATTAAATCCTCGGTTGAACCATTTCATAAACTTTTCATAATTTTCTTCAAAGGTGATTTTTTTAATGACTGCGATTTCAGTCTTTGATTCTTTATATTCGGAGAAATTCGGCATTTCCAAGGTGAATCTTGTGGTTAACTTTGGCATTAAATCTTCGTCAGTAGTCAACAAATACGTGCGATATTGTCTAAAAACATTTTCAAGATTTTTTTGAGTAGCCTCACGATCTACATTGTTGAGTAATTCTTTCATGTTGATAGCCTCCTTATATTTGTCTAAATGCCCCACGATTGCGCTTATACCTTGGTCTTCGTGCACCCATTAACTCCTCAATTTCTCGTTTGCTTAACTTTTCTTTGTGTTTTCTTGGTTTGTCGTTTGTAGTTTTCTTTTTCCCTTGGTTCTTATAAAAACCTTTTTCGATTAGTTCAGACTGTAATGTTCTCATTTGTATCACTCCTTCTCATTTGTTAAATAAAAAAAGGACAACAAATGACGGCAGCATAAAACTGCAATCAATTGTTGTCCTCCAGAGGTCTGGTAGAACTTCTATATTAAAGCTATAACTTTTCTACGCTAATTATTTTTAATTGTTTAATATATTTATTTAATGTATCTGGTTTAAATTCTGTCTGCTTTAGGGCTAAAAATTCACATTCAACATCAAAATAATCTTTCATTATTATTTTACTCTTATCTAGAAATTCGAAATTATATTCTCCGTCTTCAATTATTGAAGAATTACCATACACTTTCATCTTTCCATTTAATTTTTCTGCATCTGCTTTAAATATTTTTCCTTTAAATCTAATCGGTTCTTCTTCTATTATAGATTTATTTTGTAGTAATACTTTTTCTTCCACACCTATTTCAATTGCGTTTTCAATTTCTGAATTGACAGGTTTAAAAGTTGCCTTGGTAAATTCTTCTCCCTTTTCATTAATTAAACTAGCAATTTTCTTAAAAGTTGGATAGTTTTGATTAGCTACTCTTATAACATCTGGATGAACACTAATTATTACGTCACCGTTAGCATTTACAATGTTAACATTTGAAGATTCCGTGACAACGGTTGACAAACTTTCGCCCCTCCTATTTGCATTTAGTATTGCTTTTAAATATTCAAAACTTAACTTAGCGGTGTCCCATATTGTTTTAGCGTTAACTTCAGTAACAATTGGGAGTAGCGAACCCATAACCATTGCGACTTCAATATAAATATCTGCTAAAAACGAACCAGATCTAATGTTATGAACTTTTACTCTTAAATTTTCTCTTTTATTATTGTTATCGTTCTTTAAGGTAGTATAAGTTTTGTCAATTAATTGTTGAAAAGCATGTAGGTTTTGAGATAAATAGTATAAATCATACCCACTCTCTTCATCCAACTCATTTCCTTGTAATCTAAATTCAATCGAATATTTTGTTGTATGATTCAAAATTCTTCACCCTCATCCCATTTAACACGTTTTACATGCCCCTGATGCGTGATAATTTTTGTCTCAGCAAAAGGTGGAAGCTCGGCATATTTTGCTTTGCCATTTGATAAAATTATCACACAACTCTCAGGTAATTCCATTATATCAAGATTTAGGATAGTATTAGAAATTTTTAACTCTTTCATTCTCATTACAGCTTCCTCCTATGCTATAATATTTCTAACCTCGTTTTTTAAGGAAGCTTTATTATGTATTTTGCTACGGTTCGAAAACCGTAGCTTTTTTATATCAGGGATGAGATGAATGAATAGCATTTATCTAGTGAGTTAAACAACTCATGCAAATCCTCATTTTCTACTTCATAAAACCTCTCTGTTTTTCGAACTTTAAATGAATCAATCTGTATTTCATCCCCAATTTTTAAATTATTTATTTTCCTGAATACCGGATCATCTGATAAACTAATAAACTGATATAAATTTGTTTGTACGTAAACCATTAGAATCACCTTTTATTTAATTAGCCTCTTGCAACCACATTTCACGGGTAATACCGTTCTTTCTTTTCCAATTCCATAATTGATGCTTGGATATACCTTCTGCTTTCCTGATGTCTTTATCCAACCATCCACGTTTTTTATACATGATATATTTTTCAATAGGCATCGACCAAGCTTTTTTCTTTCCAGTTGCATAATCACGATAATCATTGCTCGAATCAGCAAATTCATGATCACTAATGTTGTACAAAACTTTACTTTCTAATAATTTTCCTAGTTTTTGGATTTCTAAGCGAATTTCTCGTCTTTTCTTTCTATCTTTTTGAGAATCTAGAGCTGACTGCAATTCATCTATTTTTCGAAGGATTGCAATACGTTCTGCTTTAAGTTGAACACGTTTTTTGCGTATTTCAATTTTGTTCATATTTGTCACCTACTTTTCTTATAATGTGTTATATCAAACTTCCATCAATCAATAACAATTCAGGTTCGTCGCTTTCTAATACCTCTAGGATTTCATCAATTTTCATCATTTCCCCGTTTTCACCTTTTGATTGTGCGAACTTTGCAACAGCATAATAATCCGATACCAATTCACATTCTTCTAATATTTCTTTAAATTCTTCATCTCCGCCAGCAACAATTTCGATGTAATATTTTGTCGCTGCTTCTTCGTCTCTAGCTTTGATTAAAGCGTAATATGGTTCGATAAATTCATAGAATTTCATTTACATTCCCCTTTCAACATATTCTCAATAATCGATTCTTTGATGTTTTTAATAGATACATGACTTAATGCCATGTGCTGCCCAATCCATCGCATCGATTTACCTTTTCTTCGAAGTGTTCATTGACTAAATTTTGTCAAAATAATCTTGCGTAACGTTTTTTCTAAATACTTTCCGCAATCCATTCAAAGTTCCAAAATAAACAACTTCACCTGGTCCATAAATACGTTTTGAAGCATACCCTTTTGAAACCATATCTTCCCACTCTTCGTTATCTCTTGGACAATGATAATAGTTGCGATAAGGTTTGTTTGAATAATCTAAACCAAAGGCATGTTTTAATTTTCCGATTTGGTAGTCGGTTAAATCATTTTTATTTATAGAAACTCCTTTTTTCATTTTTTTCCCTCACTAAACGAACAATCTGATTCATTTGTCACTTAATCTACGAAATGATTATTAACTTGCGTCAAAGTGCATTTCAAACTGTTTTCCACAACCTTCATCTAAATCATCACCGCAAGTTAATACTACTGTTTCTCCACACTCTGGTGGTTCTTCTTGCCATTCTTCACCACAATAAGGACATTTAATATTAACAACAATGGTTGCTACTTCTGTGTCATTATAAGTACGATAAATTCTTTTCATTTTTTTTCTTCCTCCTTATCTCTCATTTTCATTCATTTGCTACTTAATTATCGAAATGACATTCACTCACTTATAAACCAATTTACCGTTTTTGAATTCTATTTCATTGTGATATTCTTCGTTAATGTGATCTGCTAATATTTGATTTCTTGCTCTATCACCTTTTCTTCGTGTTATTAATAAATATCATATTCTTCTCCAAAATCTTCAAAATATTCATTAATAACATCTTCTAATGCAAACGTTAATCTTTCTAAAAATTCATCTGAATTAATTAATTTAACTGCCAGTTCTTTTCTCTTCTTTGTAGACATATTTTCAAGTTCTTCAAAAATAATTCCACCTTGATGATTTTTCAAAGCATCTTGAATAACCAATTCTGTCGCTTTTCTTAAATCCATAAATACTCTCCTTTATTCTGAACTTTGGTTCAAGTGTCACATTTTCTTCGTACTGCGACATTATTTATCTGAAAGCTCTTTAAATATGTCTACAAATACCCCTATAGTTTCGTATTCATCACGAGCAAGCCACTTCATTTTTCTGTCTTCTAATTCTGTAAGTTGTCTAGCAAGTGCTTTTTCTAACGATTCTTTCAGTTCCTTATAAGCAATTTCTTCATCAATAAATCTTTTATAATTTTTCATAAAAAATCCCCCTTTAATGTCGCTTTATGGTTCTTTTGTAAGTGTCTCCGATGATTTTCGGCGTTTTTCTCAAGGTATGCCCGCTCAATTTGTTCCCAAGTGAAGCCGAGCATTTCACCAATTCCGAGAAAATGTCCAAACAAATCATCAAACATATCGTAAAGTCCACAGCCTTTGCCGTAACGTATATAGAAGTTGTAAAAATCTCCAACCATATAGAACATTTTGTTGAATTGATGTATCACGTCATATTCACGAATGATTCCAGTCGGTTCTTCTGTAAAACCAATTTCCAACCCAATACTCAAAACAAAATGCAAACAATCAACGTATTCTTCGAGGAGTGGATTATGAAACCTCAATCTATCATCCCATAACCCCGTTATCGGTTCTTGTTTATAACTCCAAAACTTAAACCCACGCCAACAATTACATAGTTCTCCAAGTTCAACTTGCAGCGCGAGAATCTTTTTTGCAAGACGATCTTCACCTTCTTGCACTGGATGTTCTTTGTTGATGTGACAATCCAATTCCGCCTGTATTTCAAATAACTTTTGTAGATTCATTTTGATACTCCTTTGACCAATTGGTTCCATTTTTCAATCTCTATACCGAATGCCGTCAATGCTCCTAAGATAACAATTATCCAAGCAACTGAATGTAATAGTTCACTCATGCTGTTCCCTCATACAAATGCTTACCATACTGCGTTTTACTGGTGCTTTTTTATTACGTTTCTCATTTTTCGAAGTGATGAACTAGTTAAGTCTGTAATATCTCCTGCTATTTCGAGCATAAGTTTTACCATGTATTCTTTTTCTTCTTGGGCTTGTTTTAATTTCAAGAATTCTTGAACGGGAATCAAAATGTATTCTCTAGACATTGTTCTCAACACCCAGCTTTGCTAAAATTCTTTTTCTTTCAGCTTCAAAATCAATATTTTTTTCGGTGACAGTTTCATCATCAGTTTTTTCAGTGTGCGATTCATCAACATTACGTTTGTAGAACCAATCAGGTATTTTTTCTTGACGGATTCTATTTCTGCTATTTTTTTGTTGCTTTTGAGCTTCAAATCGTTTTCTGTCAGCTTCTACATCCGCAAGTGATTTAAAGTTTTTGTTATGCCAGTTTTTAAGAATGGTTTCAACGTATTTCCAGTTTCGTGCATTATTTTCTGTTGAAAGTTTCATAGCTTCTAAAACTAGTTCCTCGTTTAGATCGTCAATCCAAGCTCCAATTTTTTCAGCTACATATGGACTCAATGTACCGAAGCCATTTTGTTCGTAAAATGAGAATGCCGATGTTTTTGCTGCTGACTGCTCTTCTTTATCATCATCAATATTATTTATCTCTGTAGTATTCTCTGTTAGTAATCTATGTTGTAGTCTATGGTTATTGGTGTGCTCAATTTGAGCAGTCTTATTGCTCATTTTGAGCATCTCGTCTGTGCAATTTGAACAACTCGACTGCTCATTTTGAGCAGATGGACTGTTCACTAATTTTTGGTAATCGATTCGGTACCATTTCGTTTTGTCGATTTTCAATGCGTTGTACTTGTCAGTGCTGATTAAATAACCTTGTTTTTCCAAACTGTTAATAACTCTTCTTACAGTTGTCAGCGACCAAAAAGGAAATTCTGTTTGCCAATCCTCGTAAGTTTTGTAAAACCACTTATATCCTTCAAATTCGTGCGTTGTCTTTCCTAACCAGTAATGCGCCTGCTGCAGTACTATAGCTTCGTTCAATCCGATTTTTACAGCAAGTGATGGTAAAACCTGAAGTGGTGGTTCGTTGATCAATAAATTCATATTTGCTCCCCCTTATGGCGCAGGAATGATGCGAGTTCGATTAGTGTAGCGATTAATAAGCAGCCATTGATCGCTCATTTTTTTGCTAATCAGCCAGTTGTTTGGATTAAGTCGAAACGTTTTGATATACTTGCTTTCGTTCACTGTAAGCTTTCGACCACGCTTCATAATCTTCCCTCCCACGTTTCTATGAATCGTAATGCATCTTGTAGCTGATATTGCTTAATATCCCGATATGATCCGACTTGATATCGTTCTTTTAGTGCTGCATATAGTTCGCGAAAAAGCAGTTGTTTAGATTTAGACCCCGGTTTTTCTGAAAGTTCATATACACGTGCAGCAACAGCTTTTCGTACACGAATTTGCTCCCCGCTATGCAAAGTGACTTCCCGTAATTGTTGTTCCAACCACTCCACCTTCCTCTCGATTTCTATAAATCTTTCATACGGAATTGGCAAATGTTCTTGTCGTTGAAATTGTTTTGATGTGCTGAAATAATTGGCAATCAGTGCATTCATAGCTGTTCGTGCTTTTTCAGTTTTCAGGTGTCTTGCATGCATCCAGGCACCTTGTTCCGTCCATAAATACAAAACCGATACATATTTGAGGGTGACGTCATTTTGTCGGGAGGCTTTAAACCGTTTTAACTCTTCACCGGTCAACGCAAAGTAGTGTACGCCTTGTAGAAAATTCTTTTTATTGCGTTGAAAATTCCGATTGATAATACTACTTTTCGTGTTCAACGACTCCGCTAGCTGCGCTGTTGTCAGCACCCGAATGTCATTGTGTGCGATAATTTCCCGTTCCTGAAGCTGTTGCATACCATTCTCTCCTTTCTAGGGTGACGTCATTTTGTTATCACCCTATTTAACTAACTGCTTTCATGCTAGAAGCAAGATCAATTGCATCTTGAATTGCCTGTACTCTAATGCGTTGTTCGTTATATTTTGCTTTCGCTTCTCTGTATTCATGGTCATTGTCTGCATTCGCAACTTCTATTGCTAAATCTGTTAGTAATTCTTTTTCGTCTGAAAGAAATTGTTTTAACTTTTGGATATATGCTGTCATGTTTTTCCCTCCCTTGAATATTTGAAGAAAATCATCCATAATAAAGGTGTGAATTTTTTTAAATCGTATTTAGCAAGCCTTTTGTGCTTGCATTTTTTATGCAGTTTTTTCTACATATTCCTCGTATTCTTTTTGAGTCAACAAAGAGAAAAATTTAACTCCATCTATTTCAACAAACGCTTCGAATGGATATTTGTCATTTTCACGATGTTGAATGTCATATTGTTTAAAAAATTTGAAAAAATCATCTGTGAATGGAACATGAACTTCTTTTGCCCCTCTATAACTTTCTATTGCGATTACAAACTTTTGGTTTGTTGCTATTTCGTGCAGCTCATTAACAAGATCCACCACTCTATTGATCATTTATCTCACCTCCTCAAAGTTTTGGTGTATTAACAATCCATCTACAACGTCGTCGCCACTGGAGCCATGATGGCCGCCGCTCGCTCTTTCGAGGTCTTGGCGAAGCTGGGCTCGGTTATAGATAGATTGCTAATCCCATCAAGCAGCCTACAAGTATAGAATTTGTGACGAGAAAGGTACAAGGGGAAATAAGTGACGCTAACCAACAAACTTGTAGACTGCTTGATGAGAGCGAGTATTATCTCGCTACTCAAAAAGATTTATGATATAATAAAAATTAATTCGAATCATTCTTTGTCTTACCGTTAGTCGTTCCAGCGATTGACGGTATTTTTATTTGAAACTAAATACAAAGCAATCAATCTTTGTTTTAAAGTCATATGTTTCCAAGCACGAGGCTTAATTCGCATATACTATCCCCCTTACTGTAGGCTTGAAATATAACCAGCACTTGCTAATTTTCTGTAATGCTTTTGCCAAATTTCTGTATAACTTATTTTTGCTTCTGTGCAAACGACTGCTACAAAGTGGTCTAGTGCAGTAATTGCATCGACGGCTTCGATAAGCATATTTTCAACTTCTTGGTGTTCAAAAAGCTTTATTGCTTTCAAAGGCTTTGCTAAACATGTTTTTAAGATGTGTTCTAATGCTTCTTGTAGCTCCTCGATTGTTTTTTCTTTAACACTAGATCGGTGCAAATCTACATTTTCTCCGTCTAGCCAAACTGGCCCCGTCCCTGTATAAGCATTTCGAATGGTCATAGCGAACTTTGGATCGTCATATTTGGCGACGATTTTTTTGCTAATATCTTGCGGAATGGGAGCTCTTCCGTTTTCATATTTAGAAATGGTTTCTCGAACGACGCCCATGTCGAATGCAAATTGTTGCTGGGTTTTATCACCTCTAATCTCTTTCAATGCTTGTCCTACTTTGTTATGTTTCATATCTGTCCACCTTTCTCTTCAAATTGTTAATACGAATTCACATTGATTGCTAAATTGAATTCGAAATGTACCGCTAAAAACTGTAAATACTAGTAAAATATAAGTAGAAACACAAGTTCTTGCATAATTTTTATAACCATTCATTCATGATGATTTCTTTTATGGCCTTTTCTGTAGGTTCACGTAACCAAATTCTTTTACCTCTCTCATAAGGTTGACGTTGATACCGTCTAATACGTGGATCGCGAAGTAAATTTTCTTCAAGCCATGTTTTGCTATATCTTGTTTCCCTCACGAGGTCATCAATATCCCAGAAAAGAGTCTTACCCTCCTCACTCATGACCTCTGTCTCGCTACGCAGTTTTCTAACCACATTTTTCACCTCCCATAAGGGTTTCGTCAAAATGACGTTACCCTCTTTATATGAACTAAGTAGGATTTCCCTCACCCTTGTCGAATATTGACAAGAAAGGAGGTGTTTTAAATGATTTATACATTTTCAATACAAGGAAGTAGCGAAGAGCCCTATACTCTTCAATTTTCAATTACTGAAAAATCATTTAAAGCTGAATGCAATTGCCCAGCAGGATTAATGGGCACATTATGCAAACACATCATCTGGATCATCGAAGGAGAAATACCTTCAAATTTAATTGATGGTGATATTTCTAAAATTGTAGAGATTTCTAAAGCTTTTCACTCTTCAGAAGTTGGTGATGTGTACAACCACTATAAAGAACTTGAAAAAGAGATAGAAAAACTCAAAAAGGAATTGAAGAACCGAAAGAAACAAGTTGCTCGTTTGCTTTACGAATGATATTTCCTATGCCGTTGCTGGTACAACGGCTTTCTTATTTAAATTTCTCAATCGACTTCGCTATTTTCATTATTAAAAATTACCGTTTCGGCAATTTATTTTTCAAAAAAAAGATCATTTATCGGGACTCCAAGTAAAATAGAGATTTTAGCAATGTCATCTGCACTCATTTTTCTACTTCCGTTTTCTTTGTAGTAGTAACCTTGATACCCTTTATACCCCATAAGCTTTGACATTTGTTCAATTGAGATGTTTTTTTTTATTCTTAATCTTTTTATTAAATCAAGGTTTACTACTAATTGCTTTTCCATACCCTCACCTCCATTACCTAATTGGTAACTTTAATTAAAGTATAAATTACCGATTTGTCAAAGTCAACAATATTTTTACCTTTTTGGCAAAATAACTTTTTTACCATTGTGGTAAATAAAGATTTAATTATAAAATAATGTATAAAAGAGAGGTGATATGATTGGATACGTTGGGTAATAGAATCAAATTACTACGGGAAAAGCATAATATTTCACAAATTGAATTTGCAAAAAAAATAGGCGTTTCCAATGCTGTATTATCACGTTATGAATCCGGGGACAGAAAACCCGATTTCGATATATTAAATAAAATTGCAGATTATTTTGAGGTTAGTGTGGATTATCTCCTTGGACGCACCGACATACCGGATCCAACACCTCACAAAGAAGTTGATAAAGAATTCCAGTCTTTTATTAATGATCCAGAACTTCAAGTTTGGTATAAAGAATTACCTAAATCAGATGAAGAAGAATTGCGGAAACTACGCGCGATTTGGGAAATGATAAAAAAAGATAAATAGACAAAAATTTTACTATCACTTTAAGACATGTCAAAATCCGACATGTCATTTCTTATACAAAACTATTGTTAAAATAATCTATATTTGGATTACTTATTCATTAGTTAACGAGGTGATGAATATGAAAAAAACATTAATATTTATTCTTTCTATTTTTCTGTTAGCAGCTTGTAGTGATAAAGCTGAAGAAGCAACAACCGATAAATCTTCTTCAGAGCCAATTCCAGAAAACTCAGAATCAGAAACAGAAGATATCTTAGATGATTCCGTTGTTGAAGAAGTTGAGGAGAAAAACAATATTGACACTTCTGTTTTTGAATATGCCACAAATGTAGAAGTAACTGATGGAAGAGAATTTACACAACATATTACAGTTGCTATCGACTTGGCACCAGATGCAGATCCAGGAATGGGGACGCTGAATGTTCTGAAGCAAGCATATGACTTTTTACAACAAGAAGATATTGCCGGAGCTGAAACTGTCACAATCTATGTGCGAGTAAATGATATTAAAGTTTCCCAATTCAAAATTTATACTTCAAAATTTGTACCAAACGACCAAGAACCAATGGCAAAGGTAGTTTTAAAAGCTGCAGATATAGAATTTCTAAGACCTGAAGTACAGGAATTCGGAAAGGTTATGGAATTGTGGTAATTAATTCTCTGCTTTTTTCAAAAAAAGAAGAGATATAAAAATCATTTTCTGGAAAATCCGCTAGTAAATAGTGGATTTTTTTATTATAATAAAACAGAACATACGTTCTAATATATTGTGTGTAGGAGTTGGTTTTATGTGTCAAACGTATATGGAAGATTTTGTCCACGAATTATATACAAGAATGGACATTTTAGAACCGCATCAACTGAGTTATCAGATCATTTCTACTAATTTAGGAATTAGAGTTTTGCATTGGTATGAATCAAGCCAAGCTCTTTTTTTTAACAATCAATCTTACATATTTTTAAATACTTATCTTTCGGAAGAACAAAAGTGGCAAGATTTTTGTCATGAACTTGGACATATCCTGCTGCATGTTGGAAATCAGAGAAACTTACCAAGAGAATTTGTTTATTACCAAGAAGAAAAAGCTAATCTTTTCATGTATCATGCTTGTATCCCCTCTTTTATGCTAAAACAGCTAAAAATCTGTGATGCCACATATGAAACAATCAAAATGATTCGAGAACTTTTTTGCGTTGAAGAAAACTTTGCTAAAAAAAGATTAGAGCGATATTTAAATAACCTATTTTATCGGCATGTGGTTTATAATGAACAATTTATTTCAAATTGGCTTTAATTTAGACCGCCTAAACCTTTTCTAGGCATAGATAATCGATTTTAAGGGAGAATCTTCTACTGCCATTAAAAAACGACTTCTCGTGCGATTTAGGAGGTATAAACTTTGCCAAGAGTAAAGTATCACAAAACAAAAAAAGACGGTATTTATTGGTATAGGGACTCGAAAGGAAATAAAAAATATGCTTTTCGCTATAAATATTATGACCGCTTTAATAAAAGACGTGAAAAAACAAAATCTAATTTCGATTCAGAAAAAGAAGCAGAACGCGCTTTAATAGAAATTAAAGCAAATATACTCGATGGTAATGATCGTTATGTAGAGAACGACCATTTAACAGTAGCTCAATGGATTGAAATTTGGATGGAATCAAAAAAGAACATATGGAGGCCGAATACATATGTTCATTATCTAGAAACTTATGAAAATCACTTAAAACCTCTTATTGGTCATTACAAAATAAAAAAAATTACAAGTATGACAGTGCAAAGAGAATTAGTTGATGTACTTGTACAAAAAGGGTTAAAAAGAGTTACTATCGAGGGAATTTGTAGAACTTTAATGTCTGCTATAAATGCTGCAGTAAGCGAAGAGATTCTCCCTCGCAATCGATGTAAAAAGTTAGATTTTAGTGCTGCCCCAATTAGTACTAGAGAAAATTATTATACAGAGGAAGAATTAGCGAAGTTTTTAGAATGTGCGAAAGAAAATGATCCTTATACACGTTATACCACGTTATTTACACTTGCTATGACTGGTATGCGAAAAGGTGAATTGATGGCACTGAAATGGAACGATATTGATTTTAACAAAAAAACGATTTCTATTACTAAAGCACGGACACGTTCTGGATTAGGACCACCGAAATCAGATAATGGATATCGTGTTATCCCTATGAATGAGGAATTAGCAAAACAAATAAAACGGTACAGAACTTGGTGTATTCAGAAAAAGTGGTCAAAAGGCGAAAGTTTAACTGAGTCTGATTATGTATTTATCACTACAAAGGGTGCAAGACCAATTGGGTTAACTTATATTGAAGATGCCATCGATTATATTTGTGAAAAGTATCAATTAAAAAGAATAGGGCCTCATGGTTTACGTCATACGTTTACTTCAATGTTAATAGCAAAAGGAGTGCCTGCCAAAACAGTTGCTTATTTACTAGGAGATGATATAAATACAGTCAATAAATTTTATACTCATTCTTATAAAAATGTCGAAATTGAAGCAGTTCAATTGTTAAATAATGTCGTTTCAAAAGTTAGCGAATAACATGTTATGGGGGAAAATTTGGGGTACAAATCTGTACAACACTCTCCTACCCCTTGATATATCTAGCTTCCTGTTTGATATCCATCCAAATAAGGTAGTTTGCGTG